>NZ_POWF01000001.1 GCF_002895005.1 Hanstruepera neustonica
TAGGTAGATAAAGAGAGAGGATTATCATTGTTGACGGAATCTAAAGTTCCAACGTATAACATAACCTTAATTCTCTCTTTTGTTCTTTCTGATTATATAATAAATTTAGTGATTTGTAAACTTAAGAAGTATAGCAACTTAAAAATCGCTTAAGATCATTTATAATTTTCGGCAAGTTTTTCCAACTCATGATACCAGTCCTCGCCAAACTTTCGAATGAGGGCTTGCTTCACAAATTTATAAACAGGAACCTGCAACTCTTTACCTAGCGTACAAGCATCACTACATATATGCCACTTTTCATAATTTACCGCCGAAAACTCTGAATAGTCCTTAACGCGTATTGGATACAAATGGCAGGAAACAGGTTTCTTCCAATCAATCTCTCCTTGGTTATAAGCCTCCTCAATAGCACATAATGCGGTTTTATTTTCATCAAAAATCACATAAGCACAATCAGCACCATCAATAAGTGGTGTTTCAAAATCGCCATTTTCAGTCGTAATAAAAACACCTTGTTCTTCAATTGCTTGTATACTCTCCTTACGAAGCAGCGGTTTTACTTTTGGATATATTTCCTGCAACTTATCGGTCTCACTTTTTTCCAATGGCGCACCAGCATCCCCATCAATACAGCAAGCGCCTTTGCACGCCGAAAGATTGCAGACAAAGTCTTTTTCAATAATATCCTCTGAAACGATTGTTTTTCCTAGTTGAAACATGTTGCAAAAATAGCCAAACTTTGCATTTAAAAACTATTGAAAATCATATATATTAGACTACTTTTGCCGAAAATTTAAAACCCATTGATTATGGCACTAGATATTAAAGAGATATTTACGGCATTTATGATACTATTTGCCGTAATTGATATTATAGGGAATATCCCCATTGTCATAGATTTAAGAAAAAAGGCCGGTCATATACAAAGTGAAAAAGCATCCATTATTGCCGGTGTTATCCTAATTCTGTTTTTGTTTTTAGGTCAGACTATTTTGAAGCTTATTGGTATTGGTGTAAACAGCTTTGCCGTAGCTGGTGCCTTTATCCTTTTCTTTATTGCTTTGGAAATGATTTTGGGCATTACACTTTACAAAGAAGATGAAAGCACTGCTATGACGGCTACTGTTTTTCCGTTGGCATTTCCGCTGATTGCTGGACCGGGAAGTTTAACAACTTTGTTATCTTTACGTGCAGAGTTTCGCGTTGAAAATATTATTGTAGCTGTTATTTTGAATGTTATCATTATTTATATAGTGCTCAAAACATCAGCGAAAATAGAGCGATTGATTGGTCAGAATGGCATCAATATCATTCGAAAGATATTTGGAGTTATCTTGTTAGCCATTGCCGTAAAACTTTTTGCACATAACATAAAAGCCTTATTTGTTTAGTCATGAAAATTATTTCAATTATCATTTCCGTTTTAGCTATTGTTCTTATTATTTACAATGCCACCATGATTAATTTAAATGAGCCGTTCCAAGGAAATAGTTTGACAGCTATAATTACCATATTGACTGCCTTATGTGCAATTTTGTTGCTTCAAATCCTCTTGATTTCCAAAAAAATTGAGGCTAAATCAAAAGGTAAGAAATAATGTTTGATGTTTTAATTATTGGTGGCGGTGCATCTGGTCTATCCTGTGCTTTAGTTTTAGGTTCTGCCAAAGACAAAGCTTTTGCTCAAGATAAAAAAATAGGCATTGTAACCCATCAAAAAGCATCTCATTTACAAACCGCCTTGTTTAACAATGTATTGGGGTTGTCGCCAGGTACAACAGGTGCATCTATTTTAGAAAGCGGCAAAGACCAATTACATGACTTATATCCACAAGTGGTACAAATCAATGGTGAAAAAGTATTAGAAATTATGCCACAAGGACACCAGTTTCAAATAACTACCAACAAAAATCAATACCAATCCAAAATTGTTGTTGTGGCGGCTGGATATACTAATATGTTACGAATAAAAGGTTTGGAACCATACATAAAACCTCATCCAAGAGCTAAAGCTGACAAGAACAGAATATGGTTGGAAAACAAAGACCATCTTATTACTGACGGATTGTATGTTACCGGAACTTTAGCCGGTTGGCGCAGTCAATTTGCCATGGCTTGTGGAAGTGGTGCGCATGTAGCTACAGATATTTTGACTCTTTGGAACGATGGTGAACACACCAAAGTTCATGACAAAGTACTCAATTAGTTTCCTGATCTAATTTGATTACCTCTTCAATCATAATGTCGCTTTGATTTAAAACCTCATCAAAGGCGCCATTACCATATAATTGCGAAGCTAAAGTTGCTTTGATATATTGTTTGACCTCGTCGTTGTAGGCCACAAAAGTAATATTGGCTTTGGTTTTAAAATTGAGATAGTCCTGGAATGCCAAAACCAAATCGTCACTCACAACAAATGATGAGATGAAATTTTCTCTCGAATAATCGTTATAAGCATCTCGATCTTTTTCAAGTTCCTCAAAAACAAAATTGCTAATGAACCCTCTGCGTTTTAGAAATGTTAGGGTTTCATTTTGCATGCTCATATCTAAAGGCACAAAAACATCTGGAATAATTCCTCCGCCACCATAAACGACTTTCCCTTTGGGTGTTGTAAATTTCAAAGAATCGGCCACCTGAATTTTTTCAGGATCCAAGAATTCCCCTCTATTCAATCTCTCAAAGTAATCATCATAATAATCCTTATTGCCATTTTCATAAGACCGTTGAATAGATCTACCTGTGGGTGTATAATAACGAGACACTGTTAATCGCACCGCACTACCATCTCCCAATTCCATTTCACGCTGTACCAAACCTTTACCATATGAACGACGACCAACAATAGTTCCTTGATCATTATCTTGCAAAGCCCCAGCAACAATTTCACTTGCTGAAGCCGAGTTTTCATCAATTAAGACATATACTTTAGCATCTTCAAAATCACCTTTTTTAGTCGCATAGCTTTTTTCAATTTTACCACGTTTGTTTTTGGTGAACAGAATCAACTTATCATCTTCCAGAAACTCATCAACAATCTGTTCGGCAACACTTAAAAATCCACCAGGATTTCCCCTTAAATCAAGCGCTAAATCCCGAACGCCTTGCTTCTTTAACTTTTTGAGTTCTTGTGAAAACTCTTTATACGTAGATTCAGCAAATCTGTTTATTTTAATGTACCCTAATGTTTCTGTCAACATGTATGCAGCATCTACACTTCTTATGGGAATATGGTCTCTTTTTACGGTAAACTTCAATACTTTAGACTCGCCTTTTCTAATAACACCCAATTCTACTTTAGAATCTATAGGGCCCTTTAATTTATTGACAACATCAGTATTGCTTAAATCTTTCCCAAAAATGGAGTCGCCATCAGCCGTGATAATACGATCGCCACCTTTGATGCCAGCCTTATCACTGGGGCTTCCTTCAATGGCTCTTATGACCGTAATGGTATCCTTGTAGGTGTAAAAACTAATGCCAATACCCACAAAATCACCTTTCATATTTTCAGAAACACGCTGCATGTCTTCTTTAGGGATATAAACAGAATGCGGATCTAAATTTTCAAGAATGCCATTAACAGTGACATCAACAATGCTATCGGTATTGACTTCATCAACATATTCATAATCGATATAGTCAATAAGCCTATTAAGTTTATCCTTTTTACTGTTCGATGAAAATAATCTATCTGAAGTATCTGAAAAATTCAATTTTCCACCAATAAAAATACCAGCTGCAACACCGATACCTAATAACAGTGGTAAATATTTTCTTTGAATTTTCATTGTGAATCTAGATCTTCAATTAATTTTAAATCAATTCCTGCTTTTTTAAGAAACCGCAAACCAGAATCATCTTTATAAGCCTTGCTGTAAACTACTCGGATTATTCCGGCTTGATGAATCAGCTTACTACATTCCTTGCATGGAGACAACGTGATATATAACGTCGCACCAATACAGGATTGCGTTGACGCTGCTACTTTTAATATGGCATTGGCTTCAGCATGCAAGACATACCATTTGGTATAGCCTTCGTCATCCTCACAAAAATTTTCAAAGCCAGTTGGCGTACCATTATAACCATCGGAAATAATCATTCTATCCTTTACAATTATCGCACCAACCTGTTTACGCTTACAATAGGAAAGCTTTCCCCATTCTGTTGCCATTCTTAAATATGCTCTATCATATTTAAGTTGTTTCTTTTCTTTCATATGCATGAATCCTTATAACGAATATAATGGGTTCGTATTTTAATTACAACCAGAAGATTGAAGATTTATGAAAACTTTAGGTTATCCTAAAAAATCACTGCCCAGAATCATAGGAATGACCAGTCCAACGACTATGGCCGAAACCACCATAATCCAGTCTCTTTTGGAAAATCTGAAAACGGTTTGCATGACATAGCCCAGAAACAAAACAATAAAGACAATAATAACTTGCGCTATTTCGATTCCCAAAGCAAACTCCAATAAGGTCACCAATTTATTGTCTGCCCTGCCAACTAAAATTTGGAACTCTCGCGCAAAACCTAAACCGTGTACGAGTCCAAAAAATAAGGTTGAAAAAAATAAAACACCCACGCGTTCTTTTTGGGCACCTTTACCCGCTGTAAAGACATTGAACAATGCCACAATCATAATAGTTACTGGAATCAAGAATTCAACCAACTGCCCATTAACACTCACTACATTATAAGCCGCTAAAACTAAAGACAAGGTGTGTCCCAATGTAAATAATGATACTAAGAGTAATACGCGTTTCCAGTCTTTAAATATATAGGGAACGGTTAATACGATGAGAAATAACACATGGTCATAGGCATTGATATCAAGAACATGATTAATGCCATACTCCACATGGAACCAAAAATTTTCAAGCATTGTTTATGTAGTTTTTAGGGTGAGCTCAAATATACAACATTAAACCAATTGATTGAACAATTAACAATTAATGAATATATTAGTAACAATATTTCCTTTAACAACCAAAAATGAAAACTCTAAACTCGCTCCTACTTACAATAGCCCTCTTTTTTAGCCTAAATAGTTTTGGACAAGAGGAAGAATCGGAAGGTTTTAAACATCATTCCATTTCGGTACTGTTGAGTCATTCCGTAGTTTTTGAGGGTGTTGAAAACGGTAGTAAAAAAGCCATTTCTTTACCCTCTTGGGCTTTGAATTACAATTACAGCTTTAATGAAAAATGGGCCATTGGGCTGCATAATGACATCATTATTGAAAATTTTAATATTGAAAAAACCAAAGACAGCGAAGTTATTGAAAGAAGCACACCTATTGCTTCCCTTCTTGTTGGAACTTACAAAATAACCAAAGGCATGGGCATTGAATTGGGAGGAGGTATGGAGTTTGAAAAGAATGAAAACTTTGTTCTTGCCAGAATTGGTGCTGAATATGGCATTGAAATTCCCAAACTCAATTTGGAAGTCTTAATAGGATTTGATTACGACATCATTTTTGATGCCTACAATAGTATAAATCTGGGAGTCGGTATTGCCAAACGGTTTTAAAATAAAAAAGGGAACAATATCTATTGTTCCCTTTGTACTCAAGGTGGGAATCGAACCCACACTTCCGAAGAAACTGGATTTTGAATCCAGCGCGTCTACCAATTCCGCCACTTGAGCGATTGAGATTGCAAAATTATAAAATAAAATAGTATTAGCAATTAAAAATACTAGCTTTTATGCTTTTGCAGTTGAAATAAATTCCTAAATTTGCACCTCGTTTAGCAAAACCGATTTAAATAGCTATCAAACAATAGATTATCAATGACCGTTGTAGATACACAAGCCAAAATTTTCACTTGTACACAAAGCAAGGTATTAGCTCAAAATATAGCTGATGCTTTTGGTATTAGTATGGGTAATGTGATCACCTCAACTTATAGTGATGGTGAATTTCAACCATCCTACGAAGAATCTATTCGTGGCGCGCGTGTCTTTATTATTGGTTCAACGCATCCTGGCCCTGAAAATTTAATGGAAATGCTATTGATGATTGATGCAGCAAAACGTGCTTCAGCCAGACATATCACAGCGGTTATGCCTTATTTTGGTTGGGCAAGACAGGACAGAAAAGATAAACCTAGAGTGCCAATTGCAGCTAAATTGGTTGCTAAAATGTTAGAAACTGCTGGAGCAACTAGGATAATCACCATGGATTTACATGCTGATCAAATTCAAGGGTTCTTCGAAAAACCCGTTGATCACTTGTTTGCATCAACCATCTTTTTACCTTATTTAAAAAGCTTAAATCTCGATAATTTAACGGTAGCCTCACCTGATATGGGTGGTTCAAAAAGAGCCTATGCTTATTCGAAAGCCTTGGAAAGCGATGTCGTGATTTGTTATAAGCAACGAGCCAAAGCCAATGTGATTTCACACATGGAATTAATTGGTGACGTAACTGGTAAAAATGTAGTTTTGGTAGACGATATGGTCGATACAGCTGGTACACTGACTAAAGCTGCGGATTTAATGATGGAACGTGGCGCTTTGAGTGTTCGTGCCATTTGTACACATCCTATTCTATCAGGTAGTGCCTATGAGCGTTTGGAAAACTCAAAACTAGAGGAATTAATTGTAACCGATTCTATTCCTTTAAAACAAGAAAGCAGCAAAATACGCGTATTGAGCTGTGCAGAACTATTTGCTGAAGTCATGCAAAATGTGCATTACAACAAGTCAATTAGTTCTAAATTTATCATGTAATTTTAATAATTAATTTAAATAAAAATGAAGTCAATTACAATCAACGGATCTCAAAGAGAAAGCGTGGGCAAAAAATCAACGAAAGCCTTACGTAATGCTGGACAGGTACCTTGCGTGTTATACGGAGGTGACAAACCAGTGCATTTCTCTGCTGATGAAATCGCATTTTCAAAACTGGTATATACGCCTAACGCGCATACAGTTGTGATTACTATGGATAATGGTGAAAGCTACAACGCTATCATGCAAGACATCCAATTCCACCCAGTAACTGATAGAATTCTACACATCGATTTCTACCAATTACACGAAGGAAAACCAATTACTATGGAAGTTCCTGTACACTTTGTAGGAAATTCAAAAGGTGTTAAAGCTGGTGGTGTTTTACGTAAGAACTCTCGTAGATTACGTGTTAAAGCTTTACCCAAAAACTTACCAGATTTCATTGAAGTAGATATTACTCCAATGAAAATTGGTAATAAATTATATGTTACTGCTTTAGAAAACGACCTTTACAAAATTATGCATACTGATAACACAGTTGTTTGTCAAATCAAGCGTGCAAGAGCTGCTATGGCACTTGCTACATTGGAAGATGATGAAGAAGAAACTGAAGAAGGTGCAGAAGGAACTGAAGCAACTGCTGAAGGTGCAGATGCACCAGCGGCTGAAGCTTCTGAAGCTCAAGAATAGATTTCATTCACATGAAATGACTAAAAAGCATTCTGATTATTCAGAGTGCTTTTTTTATTTTTACAAAAATTACAACCATGTGTCATTTCATTTGGAAGCTATTTAGAAAAGACAAAAACATCTCTCATATTGAAGAATCAGATCCCATGAAAAAGTTTTTGATAGTTGGATTAGGAAATATTGGTGAAAAGTATGCCAATACGAGGCATAATATTGGCTTCAAGATTTTAGATTTTCTAGCTGAAAAAGAAGACTTAAAATTCGAAACCCAAAAATTGGGTGATATTAGCACCTACAAATTTAAAGGCCGTACGTTTATTTTACTCAAGCCAAGCACTTATATGAATTTGAGTGGCAAAGCTGTTTTATACTGGCTAACAAAGGAGAAAATTCCAATGGAAAATTTATTGGTCATTACGGATGATTTAAACCTCCCGTTTGGCAGTATCCGGCTTAAGACCAAAGGTAGTGATGGTGGCCACAATGGTTTAAAGGATATTCAGGATAAATTACAAACCACCCAATATAATAGATTTCGATTTGGAATAAGCGATACTTTTAGTAAAGGTAGTCAAGTAGATTATGTATTAGGTGAATGGAATGAAGAGGAAAACAAAAATTTACCTGAAAGACTTGAAAAATCTCTTGAACTCATTAAGTCGTTTGGAACAGCCGGTGTAAACAATACCATGAACACTTTTAACGGAAAATAAAAAAGGGCGTTTAAAAACGCCCTTTTTTAAATATTCATCATTGAATTATTCAATAATTATCTTTCTGATGGTTTGTTTATCGCCATCATTTACCTTTACTAGATATACGCCCGACTGCGCATTATTGAGGTTTATAACTTCATTGAAATCTCCCGAATTACCAAATTGCTTGGTATATACTGAACGACCTCTAATATCAAAAACGGAAATATTGATATCATTATTTGAAAATGAATTTAGTTTAATGGTAAACGATCCGTTATTCGGATTTGGATAAAGTACAAACTCTTCGAAACTATTTTCATCAACTGATAATGGTGGCGCTGTACAGATTTCCAATGTCCATTCGCTTAACTGACCACCATCTTGATTAAATGCATCAACAATATGCAATGTCCAATCGCCAGCAGCATCTTCCCCATTAAAAGCCGAAAGAGCTTCTGTTGGAACATAAGTATTCCCATTACCAATGGGTGGCCCAGCGACACAAGGTATTGCTCCTGGAGACGCATCATCGTTAAAACCAAAATTAAAGTTGTCTAAATCATTACAAATACCTCCAACAAGCTCCACTTCAGTTCCAGCTGGGCTAATCAATGTGAAAGTCAAATCACTCACCCAAGTGTGAAGCCCTGTGATATTAATGACATTAACATCAGTTATTTCTCCACCTTCTGAAACATTTATAATGGAAGTGTATTCTAAACCAGCTCCAACAGGCGAAATTGAAACAGGTGTATCATTCGTTAACGAAGAACAGCTTGGACAGTTTTCTCCAGAGACAACAGAGATATAATCTGTTAAAGTAATCGTATCCGTACCAAACTCATTGGTAACTTCCAGTGTCACATCATAAGTGCCGTCTACACTATAAGTAATTGTAGGGTTCTGGTCATTGGATGTTGCTGGTGAACCGCCTTCAAAAGTCCAAGTCCATGACGTTGCTGCTGGAGCTGTTTCATCCATAAACATCACTGTATTTTCCGAGTCTAAACAAATTATAGTTACATCAGAACCAAATGCTGCAATTGGTGGGCCAGGTAAAGCCGGCAAAGTATAACCGCATGCTGTCAATCCAGCATGGATAGCATTAATTTGAGGGGTTGTGTAATTTAAATTCAGTGCTGCTTGATATACTGCATTGGCAGCATCATTTTGATTCGTTCCGCCATTAGTCATGCCTAAACCTTCATAGAAAATTTTATCCATTTCTTGTTGACCAATCTCATCCCAAACGGTCATTAAACAGGTCGCCCAAATTTGACCATCTGTGTGAATTTGACCAACTAAGCCTCCTGGATAAGACGCACCATAATCAGTAGTACGCCCAGGCCAGCACGGATTATGGCCGTCCCAATTAAATACATAATTCCAAGCGGCATCAGTTGAAGTCCAGTAGCCATTGGCAATACTTACACCTCTATTATAAGATTGTGCAACATAATCACCACAGCCTTCGCTCAATCCGTCTACTTGAGATAAACCACCACTTGTTACCCAATCATGTAATCCATGTCCCAATTCATGATGAATAACATCTGAATCTTCGGCATCATCAACACATCCTTCTCCAAAAGAGAGTCGGCCTGCCCCTCCTGTATAATATGAATTATCAGCTCCGCCAGCTCCATGAGGATCATATTGAACGCCTCCAGAATATTGATAAGGCATAACATCACAACCCAGTGTGTTATTGATGTAATTCATTAAATAGTCAATGTGATAGTAAACATTTACAGGCTCAAAACCTTGGTCTTGTCTATTAAAATTGAAATTAGGTGAATTTTGAGTAAATAGTCCTGTTGATGGTGAATCAAAATCAATAATCTCGGCACGTGGTCCAACCAAAGAGTAAGTACTTCCAGAAAGTGTGATGTCATTTAATGTCACACTAAATCTAGCGGCATCTAATGATGCGTTAGTAGCATCGTTACCATCTACATACTGTCCGCCGTAGGCAACGGTATTAGATGTCAAGGGGTCTGGATTAAAGACCATTCCTGTCCCGTTAACACGTCTTCTAAAATCTCTACTTTGATTGTGTTCACAATTTTCATCACAGTTTTCATCACAATCATGAGAACCAGTGTCATGGTCACATAAATAATGATTCTCATCTACAACTTTAAAAATCTCACCCGATTGAGCATCCACATACACGTGCCACTCCCCTAAAGGATCAGTTGCCGAAATAACTATCTCATATGCCAATCTTGTAATTTTCGAGTTCTTGTAAACCACTACCCTACTATCACTAAAGCTTATTGAGCTCACCACATTTAGGTAATTATTAGCTATTTGAAATGCAGTATTTACCGAAATACTTGGATTCAAATTACTTAATTGAACATCTGGTTGATAGGTATTCATAACATAAACCACCTCGTTTTCTGGTGAAATGGTAATGGTTACCTCATTTTTGTTTACAGGATAGTTTCCTAGATACTGTCTATACCTCACAACCGAACCCGCATCAGTGATTCTAGTTGCATGATGCCGTAAGTTTCCAAGCTCACTATTGGGAATTCCAAGTTTTTTGGATTCATGCTGTAAATAATACATAGCCATGGATTCTGGTGAACCTTGAGGTACCTCATAATTCAAGCCATAAAGTGCTACCGGAAAACCTGAAGCTAAATTATAACGGCCAGAGTTTCTAATTTCTGTTTCAATTTTTTCATCTACTTCAAGACTTAATTCAACAGAGCGCTTTGGCATCGGTTTTTGTGCTAATAAGGCTTGTGTAAAAGAAAAAATCAATGTGAAACACAATAGATTTCTACATAATTTAATTGAAAAGGTAGTTGTTTGCATTCGTGAATAGTATTAAGTTATTTTGAAAAGTTGAAATTAGTAAAATTGACAATATTATTCATTCCTAAGACAGGTTTTTTGTTAAAAAATCCGATTTATAGCTTAATAACGGTCAAATGATTAAAAAATAAGCATATAGAGACCTCATATCCTAGACTTTTTTGTATTTTTAGAGCTAAAATTTTCCTGAAATTAATAACTTAATAATTATGAAAAAAATTACTTTAATCAAACTACTATTTATACTCTTCTGTATTCCTGGTTTTTTGGTTGCTCAACAAAAAAATTCTTATGAAAAGTGTTTAACCGACGCTTATAATGCTGAAATGCTGCAAAACTACCCAAACATGATGGGTAGCGAGTCATTCAGACAGCAGCTAAACACAAAGATTGAGGAGTTAAGTAACTCGCCACAAAGACGCGTCGTTATTGAAATACCATTAGTTGTCCACGTTTTACATAATGGTGAACCAATAGGAACTGGAGCCAATATTTCAGATGCTCAAGTACTTTCTCAAGTTACTGTAATGAATGAAGACTTTAGACGTATAATGGGCACACCAGGTTACAATACTCATGCCGATGGTGCCGACGTTGAAGTTGAGTTCGTAATGGCCCAACGTACGCCAGATGGTTGTCCTACAAACGGTATTAATCGTGTTAATATTTGTCAGGATGGTACCAATAGTGCAGCTATAGACTCTTGGAAAGCACAAACTATTTGGGACCGTGATTTATACATGAACATGTGGTCATCTAAATATGTCGGTGACATGGCTGGTATATTAGGATTTGCGCAATTCCCAGGTGGTAGTGCTGCCACAGATGGTGTTAGTGCCGGTCATACTTATTTTGGAAGTTCAGATTATGATGATGGGACATTTCAATTAAGTCCTCCTTACGATAAAGGCCGAACCATGACACACGAAGTTGGACACTATTTAGGATTATTCCATACATTTCAAGGTGGTTGTAATGGTGGCGATCAGGTTGCCGATACACCAGCTGTTGACAACCCAAACTTTGGTTGTCCAACAGGACATGAGTCTTGCGGCACTATTGATATGATTGAAAACTATATGGATTATACCGATGACACTTGTATGAACATTTTTACAAATGGTCAAAAAGCTAGAGTCCAAGCTGTATTGGCTGGAGTTAGATCTGGGTTAGCGAGTTCAAATGGCGCTACGCCGCTACCTGATGTAAATGATGATGGTGCTATTGCCGTAGCCTCTGTAAATCCAGCAACTTGTGGTCCTGAATTTACGCCTTCAGTGAGAATAACCAATTATGGGACTGCAACCATGACATCAGCAACAATTAGTTATGATGTAGATGGCGGATCATCAGAAAATTACAACTGGTCAGGAAGTTTGGCAGCAGATTCTTCAGTGGATGTCGAATTACCAACTATTATGTCTACTGCAGGTGATCATACATTTAATGTTAGCATTTCCAATCCTGGTAATGCGCGTTCATGCAATGATAATGCTAGCACTTGTATTACCTTGAATGATTCACCAATGATAGCGGCAACAACGCAAGTTCATTTGGAATTGACTACAGATAATTATTGTGAGGAAACTTCATGGGAGTTCAGCAATCAGGATGGTGTTGTGTTGTATTCTGGCGGTCCTTATGTTCAAAATGTCCAAGATAATACCACATTTAATTATGACTTTGATGTCATGGACGGAGAATGTTACTCTTTTCAAATTTTTGATGCTTATGGTGATGGTATATGCTGTGATTTTGGAAATGGATCTTACCAACTAACAACTGATGATGATACAGTGCTAATATCTGGAGGTGAATTTGGAGATGATGAAAGATTGAGTTTAACAGCTCAATCCTTAAGTGTTGATGAGTTTACTATCAATAATATTAGCCTTTATCCTAACCCAACTTATGGTGTTTTAAATATTTCTGTCAGCAACAATGAATTGCCTGATTCTTATCATATTTATAACATGTTAGGTCAAACGGTTGCGACCAAACAAATTTCATCAAATGCGGATTTAAGCATTAATTCATCGCAATTAAGCAATGGTATGTATTTTGTTAAAATCATGAAAAATGATGCTTCAGTAACATTGCCATTTATTAAGGAATAAATTGAAAAAATGATAATTAAAAAGAGGATTGGTTTATTAATCAATCCTCTTTTTTAATTTTGTAGAAACAAATTTTAGATTTTGAAAATTATCAAATCGCTTGAAAAAGGCGAATCAAAACATAAATCCGTTGTGACAATAGGTACTTTTGATGGTGTGCATATTGGTCATCAAAAAATTGTAAAGAGGCTCATAAACACGGCCAAAAGTCATGATTTAAAATCTGTTATTCTTACTTTTTTTCCACATCCTAGAATGGTCATTCAAAAAGATGCCAACATTAAATTGTTGAATACCTTGAAAGAACGGGAAACCATTTTGGAAAACCTAGGGTTGGATATACTCTTCATTAAAAATTTTACTGTTGAATTTTCAAGGTTAACAGCGGAAGATTTTGTCAAAAACATCCTAGTTGACCAACTTCAGGCACAAAAAATCATCATTGGTTACGATCATCATTTTGGCAGAAACCGATCTGCAAATATTGATGACTTAAGAACATTTGGCGAGCACTATAATTTTGATGTAGAAGAAATTTCGGCACAAGATATTAATGATGTTTCTGTGAGTTCAACTAAAATTAGACATGCATTGCAAGAAGGAGATATCAAAACCGCCAATCTCTATTTGGGATATAATTATATGCTTACAGGAACTGTGGTCAAAGGAAGAGGGCTTGGTAAAGAACTGGAATTCCCAACAGCTAATTTACATATTGATGAGGACTACAAGCTCATTCCAAAACAAGGTGTTTACGTTGTAAGTTGTCTCTTTGAAGAAAAGCGATTATATGGTATGATGAATATTGGCACAAATCCAACCATTGACAATACCAATGACCTATCTATAGAAGTTCATTTTTTTGATTTCAACAAATCAATTTATAACAACATTATTCAAATTGACATTTTACACAGGTTGCGAGATGAAAAAAAGTTCGATTCTTTAGAATCCTTAAAAAATCAACTAAAACTTGACCGAAAAACAGCACTAGTATTTTTAGAATCCTATGAACATTAACCATTTTCTTTTTAAGCAAGTTGACAACAGTCCTTTGATTGTTTTTAGGATGATATTTGGCCTCTTGTGTTTTTTAGAATCTGTTGGAGCCATTTTAACTGGGTGGGTCAAAAAGACACTTATTGATCCTGAATTCACATTTACTTTTATTGGTTTTGAATGGTTACAGCCATTACCAGGTTATGGCATGTACATCTATTATATTATCATGGGTGTTTTTGGACTATTCATAATGTTAGGTTATAAGTACCGTTTTAGCGCCATTATGTTTACCATCATGTGGTTGGCTACCTACCTCATGCAAAAATCATCCTATAACAACCATTACTACCTATTAATTCTTTTGAGTGCTATTATGGCTATTTTACCAGCTGATAAATATGCCTCAATTGATGCAAAAAACAACCCAGCTAAAAAGAAAATTTCAATGCCCAATTGGTGTAAGGTTGTTATCATCCTTCAAATGTTCATTGTATATACTTATGGCTCCATTGCAAAGCTATATCCTGATTGGTTAGATTTGACCGTCATGGAAATCCTGATGAAAGGCAAGCAACATTATTATATTATTGGAGATTTACTGCAAGAAAATTGGATACATTATTTTTTGGCTTATGGCGGCATTTTGTATGATGGTTTAGTCATTCCATTATTGCTCTATAAACCAACACGAAAACTAGCTTTTGTAGCATCTATTTTTTTCCATTTGTTTAATTCCATCGTTTTTCAAGTTGGTATTTTTCCATATCTGTCATTGGCGTTTACCCTGTTCTTTTTTGATTCCAAAACCATAAACAGACTATTCTTAAAAAGCAAGCCTTATTATTCTGAAAACAAATTGGAAATTCCTAAATACAACAGCACCTTAATTGCTGCTTTTTCAGTTTATTTTATTATTCAGATTCTCTTACCAATAAGACATCATGTTATTCAGGATAATGTTTTATGGACCGAAGAAGGCCACAGAATGTCTTGGCGTATGATGTTACGGTCTAAATATGGTTACGTCAACTATTATGTAGTCGACAAAAAAACAAACAACACTACAGTAATCAATTTGAATGATTATTTAACTAAAAAGCAACAGAGACCTGCTAGTACAAAACCAGATGTTATTTGGCAATTCTCTCAACGGTTGAAAAAAGAATATGCCGCAAAAGGTCAAGACGTTTCAGTGTTTGTTGATTGCAAAATTAGTGTCAATGGTCGTCCATTTTCGCCACTTATTGACAAAGAAGTGGACTTGGCGGCTGAAGATTGGTCGGCATTTAAACATAGTCAATGGATTTTACCTTCAAAACTCGATTAAATATATAGGCAATTCCTTAAATTTGCTTCTTAATTCTTCGCAGCTATTTAAAGCGAAGAGGAACTTAAAATTTAGTGCATGTTACAAGTACCTTTTATTAGAGAGAACAAAGAATTCGTCATTGAACGCCTAGCGGTTAGGAACATGGATGCTTCGCAAATGGTAGCAGAAGTAATTGAATTGGATGAATCAAGAAGACAAATCCAAACGGAACTAGATAATACTTTGGCCGAAGCTAATGCGATTTCAAAAGAAATTGGCATGCTCTTTAAGAAAGGTGAAGTCGATAAAGCTAATGCTTTAAAAGCCAAAACCACCGATTTAAAGGAGTCTTCTAAAGACTTGTCTGAACAATTAGCAGCAAAAACGGATGCTCTAAATGAGTTATTATACAAAATACCAAATATCCCTCATGAGTCTGTTCCCAATGGAAATTCAGATGCCGATAATGAGGAGGTTTTTAGGGAAGGTGCTGTTCCAAAACTTCATGATGACGCTTTACCCCATTGGGAATTGGCTAAAAAATATGACATCATTGATTTTGAATTAGGTAACAAAATCACTGGTGCTGGCTTTCCTGTTTACAAAGGAAAAGGAGCCCGATTGCAACGTGCATTAATACAATACTTTTTAGATAAAAATACAGATGCTGGATACACCGAATATCAATTACCTCATTTAGTCAATGAGGCTTCAGGTTTTGGCACTGGTCAATTACCTGACAAAGAAGGGCAAATGTACCATGTCACGGAAGATAATTTATATTTAATTCCAACAGCCGAGGTACCAGGAACTAACATTTTTAGAGATGTTATTCTCAATGAAAATGAGTTGCCAATTGGTATTACAGGATATACACCTTGTTTTAGACGTGAAGCCGGGAGCTATGGAGCCCATGTTCGAGGTCTTAATAGATTACATCAATTTGATAAGGTTGAGATTATACGAATTGAACATCCTGATAATTCCTATAAGGCGTTGGACGGAATGATTGAACACGTTAAAAGCATTCTGAATGAACTTAATTTACCATACCGTATTTTAAGGCTTTGTGGTGGCGATGTAACATTCGCTTCTGCTCTCACTTATGACTTTGAAGTGTTTTCAACCGCTCAAGATCGTTGGTTAGAGATCTCTTCAGTTTCAAATTTTGAAACCTTTCAGGCCAATAGATTGAAATTACGTTTTAAAAATTCAAATGGCAAAAAAGAATTAGCGCACACCCTTAATGGCAGTTCTTTGGCTTTACCACGAGTACTCGCGGGTATTTTAGAAAACTATCAAACAGAAAAAGGCATTCTAATTCCTGAAGTTTTAATTCCTTATACAGGATTTTCTATAATTGATTAATTGTAGTCTTTTTCTTTCTTTTTTGTCTTGTTTTAAGCGTTAAAATCGTTGAAATGCAAAAAAACTGTGTTGTTTGACGATTTTTTCCTCATTTTCTTTGTTTATTAAAAAATAATTTAGATGTTAGTAGTCCCAAAACTAAAAACCTACTTAATTATGAAAAATCTTAAACGAATTTTTCTTCTAATGGCGCTAGCCTTTATAGCGAGTAAAGTTTTATTTTCAGATTTCGATTTTTCTGAAAAGACGACCATAAATCCTATAGCTTCAATAGCTTCCAAATAAAAACAATAACATAAAGATTGCCCCAATCAAGTAATTGAATCATGTTATAAATTAACAATGATTAATAGCACATTTTATCTGGTTGGTAAATGCCTGAAGAACCTTCAGGCATTTTTTTTTATAAAAACATTCACAATATCTCGTAGCCAGTTTTGTTATATTTACAAAAAGTAAGTGCATGAAAGCCCTATTCCTATTTCTTTTTTTAATATCAACCAGTCTCTTTTCTCAAGAAGATTTACTGGCAAAAGAATATTTCAAAAACGGGGAGTTTGAAAAAGCGTTAGCTTCATACCAAGCCTTATACAAAAAGACTCCCAACAACAACAATTACTTTGTTGCTTTGATTAAATCGCATCAACAATTGGAACAATTGGACGAGGCTGAAGCTTTATTAAAAAACCAGATTTCTAGAATTACATACCCTGCTTTATATGTTGAACTTGGCTATAACTACCAATTAAAAAACGATATTGAGCAAGCCAATATTAATTATAACAAGGCTATTTCTTTTGTTGATGATAATCCAAATTATGCTTTCTCCATTGGTAAATATTTTGAAGACCGATCGCTTTTAGAACGTGCAGTTGCCACCTATGAAAAAGCTATGTCGCTCAAAGCCGACCTAAACTTCAATTCGCAATTGGCCAAAATTTATGGTGAACAGGGTAATGTGGAGAAAATGTTTGAAAGCTACCTGAATTTCATTGAGTTTAATGATACATACATCAATTCGATCAAGCGCGCTTTTAATGAATTTATATCTGAAGACAGCGAGAATGAAAGCAACCAAATCCTCAAGAAAATATTGCTTAAAAAAATCCAGCATAATCCAGATTTAATGTGGAATGAGCTATTAAGTTGGTTATTTATTCAACAAAAAGATTACAAGAAAGCATTCGCCCAAGAAAAAGCAATTTTCAATAGAAAGCCTGAAAGTCTTAACAGAGTTGAAGAATTAGCCTTTATAGCTGTAAATGACGAGGAATATGATATAGCCCAAGAAATCTTTGTTTATATCACAGAAACTGCTCAAGACCCTGAAACGCAAATTGCCGCACATGATAATTTGCTTCAAATTGAAGCTAAAACAAGTAACGATTTGAATAGCCTTGAAAAAAAATACCTCTCACTATTTGACACTTTTGGCAGGTCATTGGGCACATTAAATTTACAAATTTCATATGCTCATTTTTTAGCATTTTATGTGCACGAACCTCAAAAAGCTAGTACATTCTTAAAATCATCTTTAGGTTTACCTCTAACTGCGCTGGAAGAAGGAAAGGTAAAGTTGGAATTAGCCGATATACTTGTGTTTGAAGAAAAGTTCAACGAAGCACTGATTTACTACTCGCAAATTCAACGTAATTTAAAAAACAGTACCTTATCACAAGAGGCTAGATATAAAGTAGCCAGAACCAGTTATTTTAAAGGTGATTTTAAATGGGCCGAATCGCAATTAAAAATTTTAAAGTCATCAACATCTCAACTAATTGCCAACGATGCGTTGGACCTCATGCTACTCATAACCGATAATAAATTTGAAGATTCAACCCAAACCGCATTAAAACTTTATGCTAAAGCCGATTTGTTAGCCTTTCAAAACAAAACAGATGACGCCATTCAGGTTTTAGATCAAGTATTAATTGAGCACAAAGGCACTACCATAGAAGATCAGGCTTTGTATAAACAAGGTAAATTGCTGGAATCAAAAAATGAATTCACTAAAGCTGAAACCAATTATCTAAACATCATCACAAACTATAAAGACGATTTATTGGCTGATGATGCTTACTTTGCTTTAGCTGAACTCTATGAAAAGCGATTGCAACAACCTGAAAAAGCCAAAGAATATTACGAGCAAATAATCTTCAACTATGAGGACAGTATTTATTATGTAGAGGCTCGTAAAAAGTATAGAATGTTACGTGGTGATGCCATCAATTAAATGATCATGATTATTGCCAAAACAAAACGGCTCATTATTTCAGAATTTAAAGTTGAGGATGCACCTTTTTTTCATCAACTTCTCAATACACCCAAATGGATTGCCTATATAGGAGATAGACATGTTAACACGATTGAAGATGCCAAAAAATATCTACTTGACAAAATAATTCCAGCTTATAACAAACAGGGCTTTGGCTTTTACAAACTTGCCCTTAAAGACAATGGTCTTGCAATTGGTACTGCTGGTTTAGTTACAAGACCGCGTTTGGATTTTCCAGACATAGGTTTTGCTTTACTCCCTGAATTTGAATCAAAAGGATTTGGTTATGAGTCATCAGTTGCTATTTTAGAGTTAGCCAAATCAAAATTTAATTTAAAAAAAGTTTTAGGTATTACTTTAGAGCATAATAAAAACTCGATCAAACTCTTGGAAAAACTTGGCCTTGAATTTGAAAAAAGGATAAAACCTTTTGAAGATGATGAGGAACTCCTGTTATTTGCAAAAGATTTAAGCTAATTTGTCATTCCTGCGAAGGCAGGAATCTATTATTTACAATATTATGATAATATATAACGTAACGGTAAACATTGACGAAAGTGTTCATGACGAATGGCTACATTGGATGAAGTCAGAACATATCCCTCAAGTATTGGCTACTGGAAAATTTAAGGAAGCCAAATTGACCCGTGTTTTGGTTGAAGAAGAAAAAGGTGGAGTTACCTACTCTACTCAATATAGAGCTTTCTCAAGAGAGTCTTTAGATGATTATTACAAATATGATGCTGAAACTTTGCGTAATGATGGATTGAAGCGATTTGCAGATAAAATGTTGGCTTTCAGAACTGAATTGGAAATCATTGATGAATTTACGGTAAACTTTGAATAATGTCAGTAAAAGCAAAAAAACATCTCGGACAGCATTTTTTAAAAGATGAAAATATTGCTCAAAAGATTGCCAATACATTATCTTTTAAAGGCTATAACCATGTATTGGAAATAGGTCCCGGAATGGGTGTTTTAACCAAATATTTGCTTGAAAAGGACGTTACAACACATGTTATAGAAATAGATACCGAATCTGTTGAATACCTTAAAGCAAACTATTTGAACCTTGCTAGTCGAATTATTGAACAAGACTTCTTAAAATATGATTTAACACAAGTTTTTAATGACGAACCCTTTGCCATAACTGGTAATTTCCCTTATAATATTTCATCACAAATTGTTTTTAAATTATTGGAAATGCGTGGTCAAATTCCAGAGTTTTCAGGTATGTTCCAAAAAGAAGTTGCCCAAAGAATTTGCTCCAAAGAGGGTAGCAAAGTATATGGTATCCTCTCGGTTTTAACACAAGCTTTTTATGATGCCACTTATCTGTTTACTGTTCCTCCATCTGTTTTCAATCCACCTCCAAAAGTTGATTCTGGCGTATTACTGTTAAAACGAAAAGAAAACTTCACACTCCCGTGTGATGAAACCCTATTTTTCAAAGTTGTAAAAACCAGCTTTCAACAACGTCGCAAAACGCTTCGTAACAGTTTAAAAACATTCAATTTGTCAGATAATTTAAAAGCAAATGTTATATTTGACAAAAGGCCAGAACAATTAAGCGTTTTAGAGTTTATTGAGCTGACTTCGCTTATTGAAAACGATTAAATTCCTTGGTAGAAGAAAACGAAAACATACAATTTCAATTGACCGACGAACTCATTGAAAAGGTTGAAATCCTAATCGAAGAACAAGACGATAAGGAACTAAAATCCCTTTTTAAGGAGTATCACTATGCCGATATAGCTGAAATTCTTGATGAACTTAATCAGGATGAAGCAGTCTATGTTATTAAGCTTTTAGATTCCGAAACCACTTCGGATGTTTTAATGGAGTTGGATGAGGATATTAGGGAAAAGGTCTTAAGAAATCTATCAGCCAAAGAAATTGCTGAAGAAATTGAGGAGCTCGACACCGATGATGCTGCCGATATGATTTCCGAACTTCCTGAAGAACGTCAAGAGGAAGTCATCTCAAATATTGAAGATGCCGAACACAAGGCAGAGATTAAAGAGCTGTTGGCCTATGATGAAGATACAGCTGGTGGTCTTATGGCCAAAGAGCTGGTAAAAGTTTATGAAACTTGGACCGTTGCTGGTTGTATGCGCAGAATACGAGGTCAGGCTAAAGACGTCACACGAGTTCATTCTATTTATGTGGTTGACAAAGAAGACAAACTCATAGGCAGGCTTTCACTAAAAGATTTGATTACAGCTAAAAGCGATCAAAAAATTGCAGAAATATCAAACTCCAACGTTGATTGGGTCCATGTAAAAGATGACGTTGAAGATGTAGCAAAAATTATGCAGAAATATGATTTGGAAGCTATTCCTGTGGTTGATGAAAACCAAACGCTTTTGGGTCGTATTACCATTGATGACATTGTCGATGTTATTAGAGAAGAGGCAGATAAAGACTACCAGTTAGCGGCTGGTATTTCACAAGATGTTGAAGCCGATGATAGTATTCTTGAATTAACCAAAGCACGATTGCCTTGGCTTGTTTTAGGTCTTTTTGGTGGATTGGGCAGTGTATTCATTATGAAAGGATTTGAACATATTATGTCTACTGTCCCGTCTCTATTTTTCTACACACCTTTAATTGCGGCCATGGCAGGAAATGTTGGTGTACAGTCCAGTGCCATTATTGTTCAAGGTTTGGCTAATGATAGCGTCAAAGGGAGTTTGCTAAACCGTCTGTTAAAGGAAATTGGTTTGAGTCTCATCAATGGGCTGGCCTTAGCCCTATTGGTAATACTATTTGGGTTTATTATTGGTCAAGACACTGTAGAAAGCGTTGCTATTGCTGTTTCTATGATGTCAGTTATTGTTGTAGCAGCCTTAATAGGAACGTTCGTGCCCATTATTCTGGATAAGCGTGGTATTGATCCAGCCATAGCAACTGGCCCTTTTATTACGACTAGTAATGACATTTTAGGTATTTACCTGTTCTTTGTTTTAGCAGGTCTGATAATTGGATTCTAACCATGAAAATTCTTCATTTAGATACAAATCATCCCTTATTATTAAATCAGTTACATGAATTAGGGTTTGAAAATACTGAAGACTATACATCTACCAAACATGAAATTGAATCAAAAATACACAACTACGATGGCATTATCATTCGCAGTCGATTTACCATTGATAAACAATTTTTGGATGCTGCCAAAAAGCTCAAGTTTATTGGTCGCGTTGGCGCTGGTTTAGAAAACATAGATTGCGTGTATGCAGAAAAAAAAGGTATTTATTTAATTTCTGCTCCAGAAGGCAACCGCAATGCCGTTGGAGAACATGCACTCGGTATGCTATTGTCATTGTTCAACAAACTCAACAAAGCCGATCAAGAAGTACGGCAAGGCAAATGGCTTCGTGAGGAAAATCGTGGTGTGGAGTTGGATGGAAAAACTGTTGGAATCATTGGATATGGTAATATGGGAAAAGCCTTTGCCAAAAAACTCCGTGGTTTCGATACCACAGTTTTATGTTACGATATTCAAGATAATGTGGGTGATGAAAACGCCCAACAAGTAACACTAGCCGAACTACAAAAACAATCCGACGTGGTTAGCTTACATACACCTCAAACCGCTTTAACCACTAATATGGTTAATACGGAATTTATTAATGGGTTTTCAAAACCGTTTTGGTTTATCAATACCGCACGAGGAAAAAGCGTTGTAACCTCTGATTTAGTTTCGGCCTTAAAATCCAGGAAAATTCTTGGTGCTGGATTAGATGTTTTGGAATACGAAAAGTCTTCTTTTGAAAGTGTCATGTCAAGCGCAGTCGAGACATCTCAACCTCTTAAATATTTAATTCAGGCAGAAAATGTCATATTAACTCCGCATGTGGCAGGATGGACAGTTGAAAGTCATAAAAAACTAGCTCAAACCATCGTTGATAAGATTAAAGCTAAATTTTGCTAACTTTCTAACATGAAAAAAACAATTGTTGTTTTTGGTTTATTCATTTTAGCATTACTCTCCCTCTTTCAATTGAGTAAATATTCTGTAGTTTCTGGTGACATGAAAATTGAAAATGCCATTGCCATTGTAGCTATTATCTTCTTTTTTATTGGAGTTTATATTCACAAAAAAAGTTTCTCTAAAATTGAAAAAGAACCAGAAGACATTGATATTACCAAAATCAAAGATCTAGATATCACTAAAAGAGAATATGAAGTTTTAAAATTTATTTCAGAAGGCTTATCGAATAAAGAGATTGGTGATAAATTATTTGTTTCCGAAAGCACTGTAAAAACGCATGTTTCCAATATTTTGGTAAAATTGAATGCCAAACGAAGAACACAGGCCGTTAAAATTGCCAAGCAATATCAAATTATTTAAATTCCTTATTTTAGACAAAAGTATGATGCTTTTGGTACTTTAGTATGACCTGTTTTTAAGGCAACCCAGCTACTTTTGACTATCATTTTAAATTAATTCAAATTATGAAAAAAACAGTTTTAAAGTTTGGAAGCTACGGTTTTTTAGTTGGTATTTCATTCTTCCTTTTGGTATTTTTACTAGGTGATAACCTTTCCTATTCCATTCAAGAAGTCATTGGTTATACCTCTATGATAGCCTCTCTATCATTTATCTATTTTGGCATCAAACACTATCGTGACAAAGTTAATAATGGAGTCGTTAGTTTAGGAAAAGCCATTTTAATAGGACTCCTTATTTCTGTTTTTGTTGGAATAGGTGTCGCTATAATTGATTATATCTACACAACTGTTATCAATCCTGATTTTGCGACAGAATATTTAGACAAAACTTTAGCAACTAAGAAAGAAACGCTCTCGCCTGAAGCATATGAAATTGAAAAATTGAAACTTACCGAACAAATGGAAGCCTATGGAGGTTCTGGATTTATGGCATTCATTATGTTTGCAACAGTTATTATGATAGGATTTGTAATATCGATAATTTCAGGGCTAATTCTTCAACGTAAACAATAAAAATTATATATATGACATTAGGAGCATTTTCAATGAGTTTAAGCGTCAAAGATATTCACGCTTCCAAAACGTTTTATGAACACCTAGGGTTTTCTGTTTTTGCAGGAGATATCGAAAAGAATTATCTTATCATGAAAAACGGCAATGCATTGATAGGATTATTTCAAGGCATGTTTGAGCAAAATATTTTGACCTTTAATCCCGGTTGGGATGAAAACGCCACGAAATTAGACTTTTTTGACGATGTCAGAGACATTCAAAAGCACCTCAAGGGGAATAGCATAAAATTGGAAAGAGAAGCAGATGAAAATACCTCTGGACCAGCAAGTATTGTTATGTTTGACCCAGATGGAAATACTATATTAATTGATCAACACGTATAATTATGCAATACAACGCAAAATCAGTAAACGATTATATAAGTCAAGTACCTGAAGACAGACAGGCTGCATTAAAGAAATTACATAAAACCATAAAGAGCAATTTACCTAAAGGCTTTGAAGAAGGTATACAATACAAAATGCCTGCTTTTTATGTACCACACAGCATCTATCCTGATGGCTACCATTGTACTCCTAGCGAACCATTACCATTCATGAGTTATGCTTCACAGAAAAACTCGATAAACTTATACCATAGCGGGATATACGCAAGTCCTGAACTGTATAATTGGTTTGTAAATGAATACCCCAAATACAGTAAGAGAAAATTGGATATGGGTAAAAGTTGTATTCGGTTTAAAAAAGTTGATGACATCCCCTTCGATTTAATTGCTGAATTATGTAAAAAAATGAGTGTTGATGAATGGATTGAGCTCTATGAAACTAACTTAAACAAGAAAAAATGAAAAATCGGGTAACTGGGATTGGTGGTCTATTTTTTAAAACCAAAGACCCAAAAGCAACCAAAGAATGGTACAAAAAACATTTAGGCTTCAACACCGATGATTACGGCTGCACATTTTGGTGGAAAGATAAAGCAGGTAATGATTGCTCGACACAATGGAGTCCGTTTTCTGAAGACACCAAATACTTTGAGCCTTCCAAAAAAGATTTTATGTTCAACTATCGTGTGGAGAATCTAAAGGAATTGTTAGAAATCTTAAAACAAGAAGGGGTGACAGTTGTTGGTGATATGGAAGAATATAGTTATGGGAAATTTGGTTGGATTTTAGACAACGACGGGAACAAAATTGAGCTATGGGAACCCGTTGATAAAGCGTTTCAGTAGTTTATTCTTCCTGCTGTTCAGATATCTTACGTTCTAATTCAGCCTGAAATTCCTCCATAACAGGTTTTACAGTACTTTCAGGCAAATCTGCTATTTTAATGTACATGAGGCCATCTACTGAATTATTAAATAGTGGATCCACATTAAAAGCAACCAACTTGGCATTTTGCTTAATATATTTTTTCAGCAAAACAGGTAACCTTAATGCACCTGGTTCCACTTCATCAATGATTTTGTCAAACTTGTTTAGATCGGCTTCGGCTTCATCAAACACAAAATCCTTATCGGCATCTTTTAACTGAACCTTGAATTCCTTTTTCGGATGTACATATTGAGCCACATATGGGTCATAGTAATGTGACTTCATAAACTCAATCATTAACGATTTTGAAAAATTGGTAAACTGGTTACTAATACTCACGCCGCCAATTAAGTATTTATGTTCTGGATAACGCAAGGTTGTATGAACAATACCTTTCCAAAGTAGGAATAATGGCATAGGTTTTTGTTGGTAATCCTTGATGATAAATGCACGTCCCATTTCTATGGACTGACTCATCATTTTATACAACTCGGGTTCAAACCTAAATAAGTCCTGCAAATAAAATCCATCGATTCCATACCTTGAGAATATTTCAGAACCCAAACCCATTCTATAGGCTCCAGCAATGAGATTTTGGTCACCATCCCATAAAAACATGTGATGATAATAGGTGTCAAAGGCATCTAAATCTATGGCTTCATTGGTTCCTTCTCCTACTTCTCTAAACGTAATTTCACGTAAGCGCCCAATTTCTTGAATAATGTTTGGGATTTTTTTTGCTGGTGCCAGAAACACCTCATAATTTTTACTTTGTAGTAAACGAAAATCACCTTCACGTAAGGCCTCTACCTCTTTAACCATTAATGCCTGGTCAACCTGTCCTACAATTCGCTTAGGAGGTTTAGGCAATTTTAAGGTCGATGAAATATTACTCAACAAATTCCCTTTTTCATCAAATGAGTTGGATAGCATATATGTTTTCTTTCTTAAAAATTCAGAAAACGATTCCAATGACTCATGTTCTTTTTGATCGGCAACAGAAATAGGTTTTCCTATTCTAACCTTAATAGTTCGTCGTTTTTGAGTCAGCAACTCTGAAGGTAATTTAGCAGTTCGGAATGTATCGCTGATTTTTGACAGTTTGTAAAACAGTTGACTGTTCTTTCCATGAAAATAAATTGGCACTATGGGCACTTCGGCTTTGTGAGCCAGTTTCATCGCAGCTTCTTCCCATGGCCTATCAACCAGCAGTTTTCCATCTTTATAAGTTGATACCTCTCCTGCAGGGAAAATCCCCAATGGATGTCCTTCACGTAAATGTAAAATGGCATTCTTAAAACCTGCAATACTAGATTTAGCATCTTTACGATCCTCAAAGGGATTCACAGGCATGATATAAGGTTTTAAGGGTTCTATTCTATGCAGCAGAAAGTTGGCAATAATCTTAAAATCCTTTCGTTGTTCCAACATCAATTTTAGGAGTAAAATACCATCAATCCCTCCTAAAGGATGATTGGAAACCGTAATATAAGCACCATCTTTAGGCAAACGTTTTAAATCCTCTTCGGGAATTTCAAATTTTATTTGAAACTCTTCCAAAATGGCATCCAAAAATTCAAGATCAGACAAATGCTTGGTTCGATTATAAATAGAGTTGAGAGTTGAAATCTTTAAGACTTTCATCAAAATCCACCCAAAAAATGTTCCTATAAAGCCATACTTATCCATCTGAATGGCAGCAGCAACTTCCTTGGCGGTAACTAATCCTTTTTTAGGTTGATTTGTCATGAATACAAATGTAGTTATTTTGTTTATTTAGTTACCATTTGCATAGTCTCTTGTGTTAATTGCTTCAATAGCACCTCTTTGTCTTTTTCCAATTTTTGAATGGCAGCTTCATTATAGTGCCTTATGGTATACAAAGACACGTCTTCGTAGCAATTTACTTTAAATTTCGCTTTTAAATGTTGAAGAAGCTTCTCCAAATTATTGTATCCATTATCAAAACAAACCGAAAAACTAATAGCCGAGTTTTGAATAACATCAACTTTCATTTTGTACATGTGTAACAAGTTGAATATGTCACTAATATTTTCCTCAACGATATAAGAAAAATCCAATGACGATAACGACACCAAAACTTGATTCTTTTTAAGGATGAAGCAGGGTATTTCAGGCTCAATACCTTCTCCTTTAGCAACCACAGTTCCATTATTTTGTGGGTTTAAAAACGATTTGACATGCAAAGGAATTTCCTTTCGTTGCAGTGGTTGCAACGTTTTTGGATGAATCACTGAAGCCCCGTAAAAGGCTAACTCTATCGCTTCACGATAAGATATTTTGTGTAATAATTGGGCGTTTTCAAAGTATCTAGGGTCTGCATTGAGAACACCTGGCACATCTTTCCAGATTGTCACGCTATCGGCATTAAGACAATAAGCAAAAATAGCAGCGGTATAATCACTACCCTCTCTCCCTAAAGTAGTTGTAAAGTTATTGGGATCACTACCCAAAAACCCTTGTGTAATATTCAAACTACTCTTTTTAAAATTTTCAGTAATAAGGCTTTGTGTCTTTTCCCAATCTACATTAGCTCTTCGATAATAATTATCAGTCTTGATGAACTCCCGAACATCCAACCAATTATTCTTTAAACCCATTTCATTTAAAAACTCACTTACAATGGTTGTAGAAACCAACTCACCAAACCCTATAGTTTGATCATAAACATAATTGTAATCTGGCGATTTATTGCGGTCAAAAAATGAAGCCAGTTCATCAAATAAACGAGATACTTTTTTGAAAACAGAATGATTTTCATTTTCAAACAAGTCCAATAAAATGGCATTATGATATTTTTTTACATCCTGAATAGAGCTCTGTAACGCCGATTTATTTTTGAAATAATTATCAATAATAGTTTCAATGGCATTGGTTGTTTTGCCCATGGCAGAAACTACAATCAGCGTTTTTGAATGTCCTGTTTCATTCAATACATTCAATAAATTTCTTACACCTTCAGCATCTTTAACTGATGCTCCACCAAATTTAAATACGCGCATATTACAGGTTTGATAAATACGTTTTTATTGCAGATTCGTTTAAGTGTACCACATCCCAATCACGTTTCACATCTGCTCCTTTTTCTTCATAAAATTTAATAGCGGGTTCGTTCCAATCCAATACTTCCCAACAGATGCGCTTTACGCATAGTTGATTACCATATTTTACAACTTCATCCAAAAGTAATGTCCCTAAACCATTGCCTCGCATGTTTTCACTGACTATCAAATCTTCCAAATGCAATACATTGCCTTTCCAAGTGGAGTATCTTGTATAAACCAAAGCCATTGCTTCAATACGCTCTTCAAACTCAGCAACAAAGCATTGAAAAAGCGGTTGTTCTCCAAACCCATCTTCTTCCAATTCTTTTAATGAAATTTCGACTTCATGAGGCTCTTTTTCAAAAACAGCAAGTTCGGTAATTAATTCCAAAACCCTAGCCATATCGCCTTTATGTGCCTTTCTTACCTTAAATTTCATTTGTAGATTTTACGTCAAAGATAGCTTTTTATCTGATATTTAAATTTCCGAAAACGTTGTAGTTTATCAAAAAATCCGATATTTGCACAAACATCAACATCCTGCATATTTATGTCTCAAAAAAATCAAACTTTAGGTGAATTTATCATTGAAAACCAGGCATCATTCAAATACACCTCAGGGGAGCTTTCCAGATTAATAAACTCTATCCGCCTAGCAGCTAAAGTTGTTAATCATGAAGTAAACAAAGCTGGTTTGGTGGACATTATTGGTGCTGCAGGTGAGACCAATATTCAAGGTGAAGACCAACAAAAGTTAGATGTTTATGCCAATGATAAGTTCATTCAAACCCTCACAAACCGAAATATAGTTTGTGGCATTGCCAGTGAAGAAGAGGATGATTTTATTTCTATAAACAGCCAGGATGAGAACAACAATAACAAGTATGTTGTTTTAATTGACCCATTGGATGGTTCATCTAATATAGATGTAAATGTATCTGTTGGAACTATTTTTTCAGTTTTTAGACGCGTCACCCCAGTGGGAACTCCAGTTACCATTGAAGACTTTTTGCAAAAAGGCAATCAACAGGTTGCAGCTGGTTATGTGGTTTACGGAACCTCAACCATGTTAGTCTATACAACGGGTGCAGGTGTGAATGGTTTTACCTTAAATCCAGCCATTGGCACTTTTTATTTATCACATCCTAATATGCAGTTTCCTGAAAACGGAAAAATTTACTCCGTAAATGAAGGTAATTACATCCATTTCCCTCAAGGCATTAAAAATTATATTAAATATTGCCAAATGGAAGAGGGTGACAGGCCCTACACGTCTCGCTATATTGGATCTTTAGTCTCTGATTTTCATAGAAATATGATTAAAGGCGGTATTTATTTATATCCAAAAAGTTCAAAGGATTCTAATGGTAAGCTTCGTTTATTGTATGAATGCAATCCTATGGCTTTTTTAGCAGAACAGGCTAATGGCAAAGCCAGTGATGGTTTCAACAGGATTTTGGATATTCAACCTGAAGAGCTTCACCAACGGGTACCTTTTATTTGTGGTAGCAGAAATATGGTTGAAAAAGCCGAAGAATTTATGAGAATGGCCCAATAAAAAAATGCGAATCATTGGATTCGCATTTTCAAACTTATGAATAGAACATTATTTGTTCATATTTCTTATCTCTTCAATAAAGGTATCTAAATCAACACCATTACTAACTAATATTAGTGCCTTATCTACTATATACTTCACGTTTTCAGGAGAGAAACCTAAACCAATACCTATTTTACGTAACACCATGCTTTCATGTTCACCGTGAATATGATCGACATGTACCATACGAGCCAAATCATATAGTCGTTCCAAACGTCTGTCATAAGATGTTGGCGGATTAATAGGGTGTGATTGGTAATCCTTTAAAATTTCCTTGTATGTAGTTTCACTGATATCTAAATTTCGTGCCAAACGGTCTAAAAACGCCTTCTCCTCATCAGTAATTATTCCATCATCCATAGCTACCCTAACAATCGCAGCAAAATGATCTTCATTACGTTTTTTAAACCCACTATCAAATAAATCTAAAATTGACATATATTCTTGTTTTGTAAAGTGGTGCAAACTTACATATTTTTCTTTTTTTCTAATAAGAAAAAAACCTTAAAATAAGTTCTCTCTGTCAATTTTTTAAAATTATTATCAACCAGAGTAAATATTACTTTAATAATAGTTTTAATCCCTAAACTAGGGAACAAAATTTTATATTTGCACAAAATAATTTGACTTGAGTAAAACAAACCTCTCGCAAGTATATAATCAGGCTTTGCAGATGCAAAATCTGCGACATGCTATTGCCAAAAATGAAAGTCGAACCCATATTAAAGGACTTGTAGGGTCTTCGGTTTCATTTGTTTTTACGGAACTTTTTAAACAAGCCGAAAAACCATTTTTACTCATATTTAATGACAAAGAAGAGGCTGCCTTTTATCTTAATGATATTGAATTATTATTAAATGACAAAGATGTCCTTTTTTATCCCGGAAGTTACAGACGTCCATATCAAATTGAAGAAACAGATAATGCTAATGTCCTGTTGAGGGCCGAAGTACTTAATCGCATAAATTCAAGAAAAAAACCGGCTATTATTGTAACCTATCCAGATGCCCTTTTTGAGAAGGTTGTTACGAGACGTGAGCTAGAAAAAAACACCTTAAAAATTTCTGTCAACGATCAATTATCTATTGATTTTGTGAATGAGGTCCTATTTGAATACAAGTTCAAACGTGTTGATTTTGTAACCGAACCAGGAGAGTTTTCCGTTCGTGGTGGAATTGTCGATGTATTCTCTTTTTCCCACGATGAGCCTTATCGTATTGAGTTTTTTGGCGATGAAGTTGATAGTATTCGAACATTTGATGTAGAGTCTCAACTGTCGACCAATCAAATCAAGAAAATTAGTATCATTCCAAATGTTGCCAACAAATTTTTGGAAGAAAGTCGTCAAAGCTTCTTAAAGTATATAGCTCAAAAAACAGTTGTCTTTACTAAAAATGCCGAACTACTATTTTCAAGAATAGATGATTTTTATGAAAAAGCAGAGGAAACTTTTAAAAGCCTTTCATCTGAAATAAAACATGCAGAACCTTCAGAATTATTTTGTAATTCCACGTTGTTAAAGCAACAACTAATGGACTTTAACTTGGTTGAATTTGGTCCTTCAAGTGTGTTGACAAATAATACAAATAGCCAACCAGTTGTATTCAATACAACACCACAACCGGCCTTTAATAAGCAATTCAGCCTACTAATTGAAGACCTTAATGTAAATCATGATAAAGGATTCACAAATTATATAGCTTGTGTTAGTGAGCAGCAGGCTAAACGTTTTCACGATATTTTTGATGATGTAGAAGAAAACGTTCATTATAAAACGATTGTTCTATCTCTTTTTCAGGGATTTGTAGATCATGATAATAAAATAACCTGCTATACAGACCATCAAATATTTGAACGATATCACAAATTTCATTTAAAAAATGGCTATGCCAAAAAGCAGGCTATCACTTTGCGTGAATTGACCAATTTGGAAATAGGTGATTATGTAACCCATATCGATCATGGTATTGGTAAGTTTGGTGGACTACAAAAAATTGATGTTGAAGGTAAAAAACAGGAGGCTATTAAATTGGTTTATGGTGAACGCGATGTTTTATATTTAAGCATCCACTCCCTACATAAAATCACCAAGTTTAATGGTAAGGACGGTAAGCCTCCAAAAGTTTATAAGTTAGGCAGTAAAGCATGGAAAAATCTTAAACAAAAAACCAAATCAAGAGTTAAAGAAATTGCCTTTAACCTGATAAAAGTTTACGCCAAACGAAAGTTGAAAAAAGGCTATCAGTACAATCCAGATAGTTATATGCAACATGAATTGGAAGCCTCTTTTTTATATGAAGATACTCCAGACCAAATTACATCGACAACCGATATTAAAGCCGATATGGAAAGTGAGCGCCCTATGGATCGCTTGGTTTGCGGTGATGTCGGTTTTGGTAAAACAGAGGTTGCCATCCGTGCTGCTTTTAAAGCCGTTGATAATGGTAAACAAGTGGCTGTGTTAGTGCCAACAACCATTTTAGCCTATCAACATTCCAGAACATTCAAGGAGCGACTAAAAGATTTTCCAGTAACAGTTGACTACCTCAACCGTTTTAGAACAGCCAAAGAAAAAAGAGAAATTCTTGAAAACCTGGAAAAAGGGACTATTGATATTATCATTGGAACCCATCAGTTAGTGAGTAAAAATGTGAGGTTTAAGGATCTGGGATTATTGATTGTTGATGAAGAACAAAAATTTGGGGTTGCAGTAAAAGAAAAACTCAAAACCATCAAAGAAAATGTTGATGTACTCACATTAACAGCCACACCTATTCCAAGGACTTTACAGTTTAGTCTCATGGCTGCTCGAGATCTTTCTGTTATTACCACACCTCCACCAAATCGCTATCCTATAGAAAGTCATGTCATCCGTTTTAGTGAAGAAACCATTCGAGATGCCATTACTTACGAGATTCAACGTGGCGGACAAGTTTTCTTTATACACAACCGCATAGAAAACATCAAGGAAGTTGCAGGCATGATTCAACGATTGGTACCAGATGCTAAAATTGGTATTGGACATGGTCAGATGGAAGGCAGAAAATTAGAGCATTTAATGTTAGCATTTATTAATGGAGAGTTTGATGTTTTGGTCAGTACAACCATTGTAGAAAGTGGTTTGGATGTTCCGAATGCCAATACTATTTTTATTAATAATGCCAATAATTTTGGCTTGAGTGATTTACATCAAATGCGTGGTCGTGTAGGACGAAGTAATAAAAAGGCGTTTTGTTATTTTATTACACCTGAATACTCTGCTATGACCAACGATGCCAGAAAGCGTATCACCGCTTTAGAACAATTTACTGAATTGGGCAGTGGTTTTAATATTGCCATGAAAGATTTGGAAATTCGTGGTGCTGGTGACTTATTAGGGGGAGAACAAAGTGGGTTCATCAATGATATTGGCTTTGACACCTATCAAAAAATATTAAACGAAGCTATTGAAGAACTTAAGGAAAATGAATTCAAGGATTTATATAAAGATGATGGTAAACCAAAAACCTATGTAAAAGACATAACCATTGACACGGACTTTGAGTTGTTATTCCCAGATGATTATGTCAATAACATTACTGAACGCCTAAATCTTTATACACAACTCAATAATGTTAAAACCGAAGAAGAACTAAGCGCTTTTGAAAGTGAACTCATTGACCGTTTTGGTGAATTACCGATACAAGTAGTTGATCTATTGAACAGCGTTAGAATAAAATGGCTAGCCACTAAAATGGGATTAGAAAAAGTGGTCATGAAAAAAGGCAAGCTTATTGGCTATTTTATTCATGACCAAAAAAGTGCTTTTTATCAAAGTCCGCAGTTCACCAAGGTTCTTCAATTTGTACAAACGCATTCCAATACTTGTAAAATGAAGGAAAAACAAACCAGAAATGGGCTTCGTTTATTATTGACTTTTGAAAATATACCGTCAGTTAAGAAAGCTTTAACGGCTTTAAAACCCATTATGGATTAGTTTTTGTTACATTCGATTAACATCCAATAGAAACATTTGGTATTATGAAAAAATGGCTTTTAATAATTTCGATTCTTCCCCAATTCCTTTTAGCACAACACAGTATCAGAGGCACATTTTCTCCTGCTGAAGAATTTACCTATGCTTTTCTTTATAAAAACACACCCACAGGTGCTGACTATATCGATCGCGCCAAGTTAAAATCCGACGGTTCATTCTCAATTGAAATGGACGAAAATTCAGAATCTGGAATTTATAGAATAGTTTATGCCACACCACCTGAAGACAATAATTTCAATTTTTTCTATGATGGTAAAGAGAATGTTGTTTTGAAATATGATTTAGAAACCGGGTTGACCTTTATTAGCTCCAATGACAATATGCTTTGGGATCGCTATTTATCGGATATCAGTAATATTAATGGACAAATAAGTGACTACTACACATCGGATAATCCTAATCAAAAAACCATTGAATCTATTTTCAAAAATTTAAGCGATACTCAATTAGCTTATGAAGAAGCCGCTAAAAATTCCCAAGTACTAGCGTTTATAAAAAGTAACAGAACCTATATCCCAAGCTCTTTTGAAAATATCAACACCTACTCCCAAAACCTAAAAGAGCACTACTTTGATAACATAGAATTTGATAATCTTTTATTACAATCCTCTGAATTCTTAACCGAACGAGTAATGGCATATATGTATGCTATGCCAGCTGATATCGATTCTTACAATCAGGCTATCGATGATATTGTTATTGCCATTGGAGATAATAGTGTTTCTAAAATGAACATCTTGGAAGCCATTTGGACAAATATGATGGGAGCTGGAAACGATGCAGTTGCCAATTACATTAGCGATTCCTATTTAATGTCATTGGCTATAAAAAACAACAATGAGTTACTCCTGGAAGTTTTACAAGAATATAAGAATACAGCTATTGGTAATAAAGCTGTAGATTTTGAATTCACTTATTTGGTTGATGACAAGCCTATTGAAACCAGCTTATATGAATTGACTGAATCAGATAGATACTTACTTATTTTTTGGAGCAGCACCTGTAGTCATTGTTTGGATGAATTGCCCAAAGTTAAAACATTGATGGATCAATATCCGGAAATTACTGTGATTGCTTATGGTCTTGAAAATAGTGTTAGAAACTGGAAGAAAACCATAGAAAGCTTCCCTAATTTCTTACACACATATGATTTAAGTAAGTGGGAAAGTCCTGTAATTAAAAATTATGCAGTACATGCAACGCCAAGTTTTTTTATACTGGATAAAAATAAAACCATTGTTGCTAAACCTAATGATGTTGAAGAATTACGGACGTTTTTAGAAAACTAAAAATGATAAAAGGCATTTTTTCGGTGTTCAATTTGATACTTCTCACCTTCTTTAACGATAGCAATAATATCAAACCGGACTTCGACCTCCAAATCATTTACGATAATATATTCGTCAACAGCTTTAACAAGATTTTTTATTTGTTTGGGCTTTACAAAATCTTGAGGGTCGCCGAAATTAACAGACGACCGGGCCTTTACTTCAACTATAGCTAGTATATCTTGTTGTTTAGCAATAATATCAACCTCTGCTTTATCAAAACGATAATTCCGTTCAACAATATCATAACCGTTTTGCACTAAGAAATCAACTGCCAATTGCTCCCCTTTTTTTCCTAATTCATTATGCTGCGCCACTATTTATTATTTGAATTATATGTTATAAATATAACCCTAAATAAACTAAAAAAGGCACATTCTAAATGTGCCTTTTTTACAAACTATGTAGATTATTCTATGTCGGTTGATTGTCTCCGTCTCCACCGCCATCATCGTCATCGTCATCATCGTCTGAAGATGTACAAGTTGATAAATCGAATTCAGAATACATCGCCCAGCTGTTACCTGAAAACTCGTTTCCTTCAGCCCAAGCCGTTTCACCTCCAGTAGGCCCTTGAACTTCAGCATGTGCTGCAAAACAATAATTGTCTCCTACTTCGGTAATTGGAATAATGTAAACGACTTCATGGTCGGTTGCAGAATAGGGTTCTGTAAACTCAAAGTGGCCAATCTGTGGATTGCCTGAACCATTTGTTGGAACCCAATCTTCGTCACACACACCAATACTTAAATGAGTGGTTCCTATGGTCCAATCGCCATTAGTGGTATAAGTTACCACCAAATTATCGCCAACTACATCAATAGTTACTGAACCCGCCGAATGATGCTGACCCGCTATTAATTGTGTATATACACAATGTTCACCATTATCACTGTCTGGTGCGTCATTAGATTGTACAATTTGAGTTTGCTTGGGTTTTGCCTTTTTTAATTGGTCATCTTCCAGTTGTTCATTGGTGCAGCCAACAAAAACTAAAAAGCATATAACCACAAGTGTAGTTAATTTTTTCATGATTTTGTAGATTTAGGGTTAAGTCTTGGAAAGGTAATAAGCTTTGCGGAGAACAGCACAAAAAAATCGCTGAACTACATAAAAAAACAATAAATTAAAGTATTTTCTTACGTTATTCGATGAATAACATTAATTGAATAGCCCTTTAGTCAAAAACTACAGTTGACATCTCACTGGTAACTTTTAACTGTACCCTTCTACCTAAAATCAAAGCCCGATTATCCTTTTCATGCCCTGCAGGCATATTAAATGCAATAGGGAATTTATATTCAGACAACGCATCCAAAATCAATTGTTCTACAGAACTTCCCCAAAGGGTTGTGTTTTTACGAAGTTTGCTCATATCGCCTACCAAAACACCTTTGCAGTTATCAAAATAACCTGCACGTTTTAAGCTTTGCAACATGCGATCAATATGGTATTTATACTCACCTATCTCTTCAATAAATAAGATTTTTCCAGAGGTATCTATACTGGTATTCGAGCCCAACATGGTATGCAACATGGTTAAATTGCCGCCAACCAATGGACCAGTAGCTTCACCTACTCGATTATAACTTGACCCTTCTAAAGTATACGTCAATGATTCTCCAAAAATGGCTTTTCTAAAGGTTTCTATGGATTCTGAAATGTCATTTAAATCATCTGTCAAACTGGTACACATTAACGCATGAATGCTCTCAAAACCAGCATTGTGGAATTGATTGTGCAAGGCTGTAATATCACTATAGCCTATTAACCATTTTGGATGTTCTTTGAATTTGGTAAAGTTTAATTTATCTAAAATACGCACCGTTCCATAACCTCCTCTCGCACACCAAATGGCTCTTATACTAGGGTCGTCCATAGCTTTCTGGAAGTCTTCACAGCGTTCAGCGTCCGTTCCCGCAAAATGGTTGTCTTGGCTAAAAACATGTTCTCCTACCAATGCATGCAAACCCCAGCTTTTAAGCAAATCAACAGCTTGTTGTACTTCCTGTTGTCTGTTTTTTAAAATGCCTGATGGCGCAACGATGGCAACTGTATCTCCTGCTTTTAAATAGGGTGGTCGTATCAAAGTTTCTTGTTTTAAGTTGTTAGAATCATCAACTCGTATTTGTTCTTTCTCTCCCAAAAAAAGAAGACAACATAAGCTAATTATTAAGGTGATTTTTGACATATTGTAAATGTACATTTTTTTTCAGAAACGCATGTAAATTGCGTACTTTTGTGGCTTCAGAAAACGATACAAGATGTCAAAACGATATACGATAACTGCAGCATTACCTTACACAAATGGCCCCATTCATATTGGGCATTTAGCCGGTGTATATGTGCCTGCCGATATTTACGCACGCTATTTAAGATTAACAGGTCATGATGTTGCCTTTATTTGTGGTAGTGATGAACATGGTGTACCAATCACCATTAAAGCAAAAAAAGAAGGTGTAACCCCTCAAGATATTGTTGATAAATACCATGCCATCATAAAAAAGTCATTTGAAGATTTTGGGGTATCTTTTGATAACTACTCGCGTACATCAGCTCAAATTCATCACGATACAGCCCAGGAGTTTTTTAAAACCTTGTATGATAAAGGTGAGTTTATTGAAGAGGTCACTGAACAGTTGTATGATGAAGAAGCCAACCAGTTTTTGGCCGATCGCTTTGTAACAGGAACCTGTCCTAAATGCGGTAATGAAGAAGCTTATGGCGACCAATGTGAAAAATGCGGAACCAGTCTGAATGCAACCGATTTGATTAACCCAAAATCAGCCATTACTGGAAACACGCCGACACTTAAAGAGACCAAGCACTGGTTTTTACCATTGGACAAGCATGAGGATTTCCTAAAAGAATGGATTTTAAAGGGTCATAAAAAAGATTGGAAACCCAATGTTTATGGACAAGTAAAATCTTGGATTGATGATGGTTTACGTCCACGTGCAGTAACACGCGATTTGGATTGGGGAATTCCTGTTCCTGTAGAAGGTGGTGAAGGCAAAGTACTTTATGTCTGGTTTGATGCACCCATTGGTTATATTTCGGCAACCAAAGAATGGGCTGAACGCGAAGGAAAAGACTGGGAACCCTACTGGAAAGACAAAGACACCAAGTTGGTTCACTTCATTGGAAAAGATAATATTGTATTTCACTGTATTATTTTCCCAAGCATGCTAAAAGCTGAAGGAACCTATATTTTACCAGATAATGTGCCTGCTAATGAATTTTTGAATTTAGAGGGTAATAAGTTGTCAACTTCAAAAAACTGGGCGGTTTGGTTACCAGAATATTTAGAGGATTTTCCTGATAAACAAGATGTATTGCGCTATGCCTTAACAGCCAATGCACCAGAAACCAAGGATAACGATTTTACCTGGAAAGATTTTCAAGCCCGAAACAATAATGAATTGGTGGCTATATTCGGAAACTTCATCAATCGGGTCGTGGTTTTAACCAACAAATACTACGATGGTGTTGTTCCACAACCATCAGATTATACAAGTGTAGACGAAGAAACACTTGCTGCTGTCAAAGCCTATCCAGACGTTATTGCCAGTTCTATAGAGCGTTACCGCTTTCGGGAAGCTAGTCAGGAACTCATGAATTTAGCTAGACTCGGAAATAAATATCTAGCCGATGAAGAACCGTGGAAAGTAATTAAAGAAGATGAAGCCCGAACCAAAACCATTATGTTTGTGGCATTACAAATTGCTTCAGCCTTGGCTACCTTGAGCGAGCCTCTTTTGCCATTTACTTCAGAAAAATTGAAATCTATACTTTGTCATTCCGCACTTGATGCGGAATCCACATGGAGTACTGTTGCATCAAAAGACATATTACTTCCTGCTAGCCATAAAATTGGTAAAGCAGAATTGCTCTTCAGTAAAATTGAAGATTCTGAAATTGAAAAACAATTAGACAAACTAGAAGCAAGCAAAAAAGCTAATGAAGCTGCCAATAAAGTGGCCGAACCTCAAAAAGAGGAAATTACCTTTGATGATTTTACCAAATTGGACTTGCGTGTAGGCACCATTGTTGAAGCCGAAAAAATGCCGAAAGCCAAAAAGCTTTTAGTCTTAAAAGTTGATACAGGTATTGACACAAGAACCATAGTTTCTGGTATTGCAGAAAGCTTTACAGCCGAAGAAGTTATAGGCAAAAAGGTAACTGTTTTAGTGAATTTAGCACCAAGAGCATTACGTGGCGTGGAAAGCCAAGGTATGATTTTAATGACTGAAAACGCTGAAGGCAAATTGGTGTTCGTAAATCCTGATGCTAATCAAGACGTTGCAAACGGTTTACAGATAAGTTAATGTCGATGTTTGATTATATTATTAAAAACACCAGCTTACCAGAAGTTGGTGTAAAAAACACCATTCAATTACTTAACGATGCCTGTACCATTCCGTTCATTTCACGTTACCGAAAAGAAGCCACAGGCAATCTAGACGAAGTTCAAATTGGCGAAATAGTTAAATTCAAAGAGCAATTTGAAACTTTAGAAAAACGCAAGGCCACTATTTTAAAAGCTTTGGAAGAGCAAGGTGTTCTAACTCCAGAACTTCAACAAAAAGTTGAATCTGCACCTGACCAAACAATATTGGAAGATCTTTATCTGCCTTATAAGAAAAGTCGTAAAACAAAAGCCGATACAGCACGAGAGCAATGTTTAGAACCCTTGGCAAAAATTATCATGAGTCAAAAAACTAATGATTTAGAATCAGTAGCTCATCGTTATATAAAAGGCGATTTAAATTCTGTTGATGATGCTTTGGAAGGTGCCAGACATATTATTGCCGAATGGATTAATGAACGTACCGATGTAAGAAACAATATTCGTTATCAATTAGAACGTTTTGCTACCATTACGACTAAAGTTGTTAAAAAGAGAGAAGCAGAAGACGAGGCTCAAAAATTTCGCGATTATTTTGATTGGAGTGAGTCCTTAAGTCATATTCCTTCACATCGCTTACTGGCTATTTTACGTGCCGAAAACGAAAGTTTTATTCGTGTGAAAATTGAAATTGATGATGATCGTGCTTTAGACAAAATATTTCAGCGTATTATAAAATCTAATAATGCGTGTTCCGACCAAATTGAAATTGCTATAAAAGATGCTTACAAGCGCTTGTTGTTACCGTCATTGAGTAATGAAGCACTTCAAAATGCTAAAGAAAAAGCCGATGAAGCCGCTATTACTGTTTTTGCTAAAAACCTGAAACAATTGTTGTTGGGTTCGCCATTAGGAGAAAAGCGGGTTTTGGCCATTGACCCTGGTTTTAGAACGGGCTGTAAAGTAGTTTGTTTAGATGCGCAAGGACAATTAAAACATAATGAAACTATTTATCCGCACCCACCAAAAAACGATAGCACAGGTGCGATAAAAAAAATAAGCACACTTGCCGAAGCTTATAAAATTGAAGCCATTGCTATTGGTAATGGAACTGCTTCGCGTGAAACAGAAGCACTCATCAGACGTATTCGCTTTAAAAATGATATACAAGTTTTTGTGGTAAGTGAGGCTGGTGCCAGTATTTATTCCGCTTCAAAAATTGCCAGAGATGAGTTTCCAAATTATGATGTTACCGTAAGAGGCGCTGTTTCTATTGGACGGCGTTTACAGGATCCCTTGGCTGAATTGGTGAAAATTGATGCGAAGTCCATTGGCATCGGACAGTATCAACATGATGTTGATCAAACCAAGTTAAAAACCCAACTCGATACTGTTGTTGAAAGTTGTGTGAATGCTGTTGGTGTCAATCTCAATACGGCCAGTAAAAGCTTGTTGAGTTATGTATCTGGAATTGGCCCTAAATTAGCAGAAAACATTGTGAATTATCGCGATGAGCATGGAGCGTTTTCTTCCAGAACCGAATTAAAAAATGTTCCGCGTTTAGGTGATAAAGCTTTTGAGCAAGGTTCAGCATTCTTAAGAATTAAAGATGCTCAAAACCCGTTGGATGATTCTGCTGTGCATCCTGAAAGTTATCATATTGTGAAATCCATCGCAAAAAACGAAGGGAAACGTGTGTCAGAACTTATTGGGAATTCAAGCATTTTAAAAAGCATTGATTTAAAAGTCTATTGTACGGATAGCACAGGATTACCGACACTTCAAGAAATTGTAAAAGAACTGGAAAAACCAGGTTTGGATATCAGAGAACAAGCCAAGGTGTTTACTTTTAATCAGAACATCAAAACCATCAACGATGTTCAGGAAGGACAATTACTTCCTGGTATTGTGAACAACATAACCAATTTTGGTGCTTTTGTTGATATTGGTATTAAAGAAAGTGGTCTAATTCATATATCTAATCTTTCTGATGGTTTTGTAAGCGATGTTAATGCGCATATTAGTTTGCATGAACAGGTGATTGTGAAAGTACTGGAAGTTGATATTCCAAGAAAACGCATTCAATTGAAACTACACAAATAGGGGTCTAATTTAAATTTATTCTATCCCCTGAATTCCTTAACTTTACGTAAAAAGGAAGATATTATGTTATCAAAAAAAATAGAAAAATCCCTAAACGATCAAATTAGAGTTGAAGCTGAATCGTCTCAAATCTATTTGGCTATGGCTTGCTGGGCTGAAGTGAAAGGACTTGAAGGTGTTGCTGGTTTTATGTACTCGCAGTCTGACGAAGAACGAGCGCACATGCTTAAACTAGTTAGATATGTAAACGAACGTGGCGGACATGCGCATGTGTCAGCATTAAAAGCGCCAAACGTCACCTTTATATCATTTAAAGAAATGTTTGAAAAGTTGTTTGAGCATGAAGTCATGGTATCAGAAAGCATTAATGAACTCGTTCATATTGCTTTACAGGAAAAAGATTATTCAACACACAACTTCCTTCAATGGTATGTTAGTGAACAAATTGAGGAAGAAGCCATGGCTCGCACTATTCTTGACAAAATAAACATGATTGGTAATGACAAAGGTGGTTTGTATTTATTTGATAGAGATATTCAGCAATTAACCGTTAGTACGGCAGCTTCAGACAACCCAGAATAATTTTAACAATTAAGTTTATTTAGAATTAATAAAAATAATTATTTTTGCCTTGTATTTCTCAAGTTAACATCCGTTGGGCAAAAAGAAAAAAGAAAAGAAACAGCAAAAAAAAGCTTTAAAAACCTTACACAAAGCAGGTATTATCAATGCCAATAAGGTAAAAAGCAAATGCTGTGAAAAGTATAAAAAAGGTGAACAGAAGCGTTGTGGTAAATGTCCTTGCTTCGATTTATTTCAGAAAGTAGCCTAAATTTTTACAAATCCTGAATTATAATTATTATTCTTAAGCCGAATTCCTACTGGCGTTAATATTTCCGAAAAGCGAACGAGTTACTAATTTTTCAAAAACCTCAATTTCTTCTTTGGCTTCCGGCTTTGCTTTTTGCAGTTCCTGAATTTTCTTGAGTGCATATTGTTGAATAGTTAACAACGGTAACACAATAGACTCGCGAACATCAATTGACGCCTTTCCGGCTGGTTCTTCTTCCATAAGAACCTTATACCCCGTCAGTTTGAGTATGAGGCGTTTTGAGGTTTCATATTCTGCATATATAATTTTCCAAAACTCCCCAAATTCTGGATCATCAGCCATATACTTGGTCAAATCAAAAAATGATTTGGATAAGGACATCATACTATTTTCAATTAAGGTTTTGAAAAAACTGGAACTCTGATACAATTGTTTTACTTTATCAAATGTTCCTGAATCTTCATAGTGTTTCAGTGCTGTACCAACGCCGAAAAACCCAGGAACGTTTTGTTTTAACTGGCTCCAACTTCCTACAAAGGGTATGGCTCTCAAATCAGAAAACACCAGTTCAGACGATTTTCCTCGTTTTGATGGACGACTCCCAATATTGGTTTTAGCATAATATTTTAAAGTACTCATACGCTCTAAATAGGGCAAGAACATGCTATGACTTTTGAAATCTGAATAGGCCTTGTAGCTTCTTTCAGCCAAATCATTAATTATTTTTCTATTTTCAGGTGACATGGCCAAATTACTTTCGTTCAGGCGATTGTAAATACCGGAACTAATTAATTGCTCCAAATTGTATTGTGAAGAATCCAACGTACCAAAATTGGAGCTAATGGTTTGCCCTTGAATGGTCAACTGCACCTCCTTATCTTCAATCGTAGGGCCTAGCGATGCATAAAACTGATGTGTCTTACCGCCACCACGAGCTGGTGGTCCTCCACGACCATCGAAGAAAATAACCGTTACGTCATACTTTCTAGATACTTCGGTCAGGCGTTCTTTAGCTCGATAGATACCCCAATTAGCCATAAGATAACCACCATCTTTAGTACCGTCCGAAAATCCTAACATGATAGTTTGTTTGTTACCACGCTTCTTTAAATGAGCAGCATAATTTGGATTTGTATACAACTCTTCCATCACTTGAGGCGCATTTTCCAAATCTTCAATAGTTTCAAATAAAGGCGCAATATCAACGGTTAAATCATCATGAAAGGCCACTAATTTAAGCATGGCAAACAATTGCATGACATTTAAAGTTGTTTGATTATTACTAATAATATATCGGTTTGCAGCGCGCTCACCATTGGTGTCTTGAATGGTTTTTATAACTTTAATTGTCTGTAACGTTTTTAAAACATCGTCATCATCAAAAAGGTTTAGGTCTATTTTGCCTTTAATTTTGGATAGCACTGCAACTTGTTCTTTTTGGGTAAGGTCATGGTAATTTTTCGGAAAAATATTACTACCATGAGCAATTAAGCTATCAACCATGCTGGTAAATACGGCATCATGCGCGCGACTATCCTGACGAATATCTAATGCAGCAAAATGAAACCCGAACAAATGCACTTTGTTGATGAGACTAGAGACATCAGAAACGAACAATGACTGATGTTTATCTATTAATTCCGTTTTTATCTCCTGAAGCTCTTCTTTAAATTTGGATAGCGTCAGGACATTATCCATATTGGAACCAAAGCTTATGGCATATAATTTTTGCTCTAATAAGGTAATACGATCTTCGATACCTTTAAAAGTCAAACGTCTTTTCAGTTTTCTGACATCACGATAGTAATTTTTTAAAATGGTTTGTTTTAATCTCGTCGCTACTTTTAGAGTAATCTCTGGTGTTACATAAGGATTACCATCACGATCGCCTCCTGGCCAAAAACCAATATTTATAATATCGTTTTCAATGAACTCGTCATCAAAAATATTTTGTTGGATGTAGTCAAAAATGCTTCCAAAGGACTTGTAAAATACTTTTTCCAAATACCATATTAAACTCACGGCCTCGTCATAAGGCGTTGGTTTTTTATGCTTAAAGAAAGGCGTTTTACCTAATTGAGCCAACAGGTCGTTTATTTTAAGTAAGTCATTTGTTTTTATAGCATTATCCAAATCGGTAATAATACCCAAAACAGCACCAGGATAAAACTGGGTTGGATGCGCTGTCAATACAATGCGAACCTTAAAAGCCTTAAGATAATTACGTAATTGTTCCATTTTACCTTCTGAAGCAGCCGTTTCCTTTAAACTTCGTAAGGTTCCAATACCATCCATGTTATTGACTATAGGAAAGGCAGCATCTTCAATGGCATCAAATAAAACCACTTGACGTTCGATATATTGGATAAATCGAAACAATAAATTAATTTGACTTTCAGCCGAACGTCTGGCTTGATATTTTTTAAAAAACGTTTCAACTATGGTCGTAGGATTATCTCCCTGTTTAAATCCCAATTCACACGTTTCATGAAAAAGTGGTAATAAAGCTCCAGTCTTCGTAACCGAATCGAACGGAAGCGTCATAAAAATACTATTGTATATCTGAAATTTAGACAGCACATTTTGCTTAAAACGAACTAATTTTGGTGACGTTGGCATGACCTTGTTTTTCATAAAAATACTAAAGGATTTTCAAAAATGTAAGGCTTCTCAAAAGATTTACGAATAATTCAACCATAAACTGTTTTAAATAAAAAAAGAGCCTTGATAAGGCTCTTTTTTTTGGAATGCTCTAGAAGTTTTACTTTCCTAACATGAGCAATTCACTGCAAATTATCTCGGTCATGTAGCGTTTATTACCATCTTTATCTTCCCAAGATCGATTTGTCAATTTCCCTTCTACAGCTATTTCCTGACCTTTGGTAATATAGTTTTCAACCACTTTTACCAACCCACCCTTCACAACGATATTATGCCTCGTTGCTTACTACTTTTGTTAGCCTTATTAATATTAAAACCACAAATTTCTGGTAATGTGCTTCTTTTTAAATCTTTTTATTTACTTTTGTTAACCATATGGTTAAACTTAATGGTTAAATTATGGCAAAACATAAAGACAATAAAACTGAAGAACAAATATTAGAAGCAGCACAAAAAATATTTCAATCTAAAGGAATGGATGGTGCCAGAATGCAAGAAATTGCCGACAAAGCAAGCATCAATAAGGCAATGTTACATTATTACTACAGAAGCAAGCAACTCTTGTTCGAGGCTGTATTTAAAAAGGCCTTCTCTTTATTAGCACCACAGCTCAATGCTATTCTTAATGATGACTCTTCATTAGAAGATAAAATCAAAAAGTTTACACACAATTATATTAGTTTTATTATAAAACACCCTTATTTGCCAAACTTCATTATTCAGGAACTTAATAGAAATCCAAAATTCATTGAGAAAATAAAGAAAAATGTTGCTTTTCCGAACATTGATAAATTTAAACTTCAAGTAAAAAATGAAGTGAAAACTGGCAATATTGTTCCAATAAATGCCGAACAATTGTTCATTAACATACTGTCCTTAAATATATTTCCTTTTGTAGCCTCTCCATTAATTAAAGCATTTACAAATGTTGATGACAAGGCGTACAAAATGTTATTGGAAGCTCGAAAGAAAGAAGTATCTGATTTCATTATTAATGCCATAAAAAAATAAGCTTATGAAAGCCATATATCTATTCGGACTCTTTTTTCTAACAACGATTTTTGGTTATACCCAAAACACCATTAGTCTAAATGAATGTTATGAAGGTTTGAAAACAAATTACCCTCTCGTTAAACAACGTGCTATTTTAGAGCAACAAAAGGAAGTTGAACTTTCGGCTATTAGAGCAAAGACATTGCCACAGCTTAATCTTAATGCCCAGGCGACCTATCAGAGTGATGTTACAGAGGTTCCTTTGCCAAACACTGGCATAGAACCCTTGAACAATGATCAATATCGAGCTACCCTTACGGCTAACCAATTGATTTTTAATGGCGGAAAAATTAAAGCGTCACAAGGTTTGCAAAATATTATTACCGACAGAAAGCAACAAGAGGTTGAAGTCAATGTGTATCAGCTAAAGCAGCGTGTAAACCAATTATATTTTTCAATTCTTTTGATTGATGAGCAAAGAGCATTGCTGAATATTAGGGAACAGCAATTGAACAGTAAGCTAAATGAAGTAAAATCGGGAATAAAAAATGGTGTGTTATTGCCTACTTCTGATAAAGTCATTGAAGCTGAATTGTTGAAAATTTTTCAACAAAATCAAGAAGCAACCAACAATAGATCAAAGTTGATTGCATCCATATCTTCATTGATTGGGTTGCCCATTTCAGTTGAAACGGTGTTTCAAAAGCCCTTGATTTCAATAAATGCAAGTTCAGAATTAAACAGACCAGAATTAGGATTGTACGGTCTGCAAAAACAAGAAATACAACAACAACAAAACATACTATCCAAATCATTGGTTCCTGAACTCAATGGTTTTGCAACCGGTGGTTATGGTAATCCGGGATTGAATATGTTGGAAAATGATTTTACCTCATACTACATCGTTGGTTTAAAGTTAAACTGGAATGTATTTGACTGGAATGGCAATAAAAAGCAAAGACAGGCACTGGATTATTCAAAAGAATTAATAAATAATCAAGAGGAGGTTTTTAAACTGAATACCAACACTGCTTTGAATGAGCAACTTAAAGAAATTGAAACGCTTGAAAGCAGCATTGAAATTGATGAACAGCTTATTGACTTACAACAGGAAGTTGTGAACACTTCGGAATCCCAACTAAAGAATGGCATAATCACCACCTCTGAATATATTACAGAACTCACCAAATTATACGAAGCAGAAAATTTATTCAACCAACATAAAACACAATTGGAATTAGCCAAAGCCAATTACAATACCCTAAAAGGAGACTCAAAATAAAAGAACAATGAAAAACATAAGAACAATACTAATTGCCCTAACCATAACAATGCTTTTATCCGCTTGCAATGACAACGATAGTAAAGCCGATGGCTATGGTAATTTTGAAGCTACTGAAATCACCATTTCGGCAGAAAATAATGGAAAGCTTATTCAGTTTAACTTAAACGAAGGTGATGTGCTACAAAAAGAACAGTTAATTGGTTATATAGACACCATCGCACTTACATTAAAACGGGAACAGTTACAGGTTTCAAAAGCAGTAATTGGTTCAAAATCTAAAGGTGTTTTATCACAAATTGCCGTTTTAAATTCAAAATTAAAAACAGCTAACACCAACAAAACTAGAGTAGAAAATTTAATAAAAGACAACGCAGGCACGCAAAAACAATTGGATGATGTGGTTGGTGAAATAGATGTGATTAAAAACCAAATAAGAAGTGTAGAAATACAGAATGCACCAGTTGTTAACGAGTTGAAATCTATTGATGTCCAAATCAAACAAGTTGATGACCAAATTCAAAAAAGCAAAATCATTAATCCAATAAACGGAACGGTTTTATCTAAATATGCTGAATCCAATGAGATTGTATCTTTTGGAAAACCACTCTATAAGATTGCCGATTTATCGACTATGGAACTACGGGTTTATGTAAGCGAAACCCAATTGGCGAATATTTCCATAGGGGAAAATGTAAGTGTCAAAATCGATGACCAAGATGGAATGAAAACCTATGACGGAAAAGTTAGCTGGATAGCCTCGGAAGCGGAATTTACCCCAAAAATTATTCAAACCAAAGAAGAACGTGTTGCCTTGGTCTATGCGGTAAAGGTGCAAGTAAAAAATGATGGTAGTTTAAAAATTGGAATGCCAGCTGAAATGTGGTTAAACACAAAATCAAATCAATAAATATTAAACTAGAAATTATGAATAAAATAATAATCATACTCATTGCAGCATCACTGCTTTTTACAGGTTGTAAAGACCAACCCAAAGAAAGTAATTCAACAAAGGAAAATGAAGCAGAACTTACGGAACAACATACTGAAAGAAAAGCATTTGGTAATGACTGGATGCAAGAAATAAAAATGAATAATGGGGTTAAATGGACTGCGAATCCTGAAACAAATGAAGGTGTAGTTAGAATGCAATCCGTATTAACAACTAGTAACCCAAAAGAACTGAAAGATTATCATATGGTTGCCAATGTACTGAATGATGAGAAAAACTTTGTTGTAAAAGAGTGTACTATGAAAGGACCTTCGCACGACAATCTGCACGTATGGTTGCACCCACTAATAGAAAAAATTGATGCCTTAAAAGAAGTGAAAACTTTGGAAGAAGCACAGGATATTTATAAGAGCATTGAGGAAAATGTAAATGCTTATGACTATTATTTCGAATAAATATGGGTATTTCTGTTTCCAACATAACAAAATCCTATGGTAAGGTAACCGCATTATCAGATATTTCTTTTGATGTAAAACCTGGTGAACTTTTTGGACTTATAGGACCTGATGGTGCAGGAAAAACTACGTTGTTCCGCATCCTAACTACCCTTTTGATAGCAGACAAAGGGCAAGCTACGGTAGCAGGTTATGATGTGCTTAAGGAGTACAAATCGATTAGAAACAGTGTTGGCTATATGCCTGGACGCTTCTCATTGTATCAAGATTTGACGGTAGAGGAAAACCTTAATTTCTTCGCTACCATATTTGGAACAACCATCGAGGAAAACTACGATTTGGTCAAGGATATTTATGTGCAAATAGAGCCCTTTAAAACACGGCGCGCTGGAAAACTTTCAGGTGGAATGAAGCAAAAACTGGCATTGAGCTGTGCGTTGATACACAAACCAAAAGTATTGTTTTTGGATGAACCTACCACTGGTGTGGACCCAGTGTCGAGAAAGGAGTTTTGGGAAATGCTTAAACGGTTACAGAAAAAAGACATCACCATTCTGGTATCTACCCCTTATATGGACGAAGCTGCTTTATGCGACCGTATTGCATTAATCCAAGATGGCAAAATCCTGCAAATTGATACACCAAACGCTATAGTCAGTCATTTCCCTAAACCTTTATATAATATTAGTGCTAATGATATGTATGGCCTTATTGAGAGTTTAACAAACTACAAACACACGTACAGTATTTTTCCTTTTGGGGAGTTTGTGCACTATACCGACAAGCGTGACACAATGGATATTGAACGTTTAAAAACCTATTTGGAGTCACAAAACCTTACAGATATTCACATAGAAAAAACACAACCTACCATAGAAGATACGTTTATGGAATTAGCGAAATAATGAAAAACAAAAACGTCATAGAAGTAGAAAATTTATCCAAACTGTTTGGTGATTTTGCTGCGGTAAACAGCATCAGTTTTCACGTTAAGGCTGGCGAAATATTTGGCTTTTTGGGAGCCAATGGCGCAGGCAAGACCACAGCGATAAAAATGCTGATTGGAATTTCCTCACCTACTTCGGGAAAGGCAACAATTGCTGGATTTGATGTATACAAAGAAGCCGAATCTATTAAAAAAAATATTGGCTATATGAGTCAAAAATTCGCCCTGTATGATGACTTGACCGTAAAAGAGAACATCACATTCTTTGGCGGAATTTATGGCCTATCTAAAAAACAAATTGACCGAAAAAGATGTGAATTGGTTGACGAGTTAGGGCTACAGGAAGTTGCAAACAGTCTTGTGAGTTCACTGCCCTTGGGATGGAAACAAAAATTGGCGTTTTCGGTTTCCTTGTTGCACGACCCCAAAATTGTTTTTTTAGATGAACCGACTGGAGGCGTAGACCCTATTACCCGACGTCAGTTTTGGGAAATGATATACAAAGCCGCTCACAACGGAACTACCATTTTTGTAACAACCCATTATATGGATGAAGCCGAATACTGCGACCGCGTTTCCATAATGGTCAATGGTAAAATTGAAGCCCTTGATACACCAAAAAAATTGAAAGCGCATTATAAAACGGACACAATGAACGATGTGTTTTTAAAACTAGCTAGAGGATGAAACGATTTGTAGGTTTTGTACGAAAAGAGTTTTATCACATATTCCGTGATAAACGTTCCCTGTTTATATTGTTTGGAATGCCAATAGCCCAAATTTTATTGTTTGGTTTTGCGATTACCAACGAAATCAACAATGTGAATATTGCCATTTTGGACCAAGCCAATGATGTGACATCAAAAGAAATCATCAATAAAATTGCAGCTTCAAAACACTTTAGCATTGTAGATATCATTCAAAAAGAATCATCGATAGAATCTATATTCAAAAAAGGTAAGGTAAAAGCCGTGCTTCAATTTGAAAACAACTTTGGGAACAACCTTATTAAAGAAAAACAGGCCAATGTACAGGTGCTAACCGATGCCACAGACCCTAATATGGCAAATACCATCAGTAATTATATTTCGGCCATACTTAAAAAGTATCAACAAGAACTAAACAAGAATACCACCATAGATTACCAAATTGTACCACAAAGCAGAATGGTTTATAACGCCGAATTGAAAAGCGTTTATATGTTTGTTCCTGGTGTGATGACGGTTATTTTGATGTTAGTTTCTGCAATGATGACATCCATTTCTATAACTAGGGAAAAAGAACAGGGTACTATGGAAATATTATTGGTCTCGCCTTTAAAACCCTTTCAGGTCATTATTGGCAAAGTGTTTCCATACATATTCCTATCGGTTATCAATGCCATTGTTATTGTGTTGTTGAGCATTTTCGTCTTTAATGTGCCCGTAAATGGCAGTTTGTTCCTTTTAGGAATTGAAAGTGTGCTGTTTATTATCACATCATTGGCGTTGGGGATTTTAATTTCAACCATATCGGCAACACAGCAAACCGCTATGATGATTTCCTTAATGGGCTTGATGTTGCCCACCATATTGCTTTCAGGATTTATTTTTCCTATAAGTAGTATGCCCTTACCGCTTCAGGTTATCAGTAACATTATACCTGCAAAATGGTTTATCATTATTGTAAAAGGGATTATGCTAAAGGGCATTGGGATTGGTTTCATTTTTAAAGAAACGGCCATTCTTGTTTTGATGACGTTATTGTTTATAGGTATAAGCGTGAAAAAATATAAAATCAGATTGGAGTAAGATGAGCATAATATTTTACATCATACGAAAAGAGTTTAAGCAAATCTTTAGAAATAAAGGAATGCTACCCATCATATTTATTTTGCCTGTACTGCAATTGATTATTTTATCCAATGCAGCGACCTACGAGATAAAAAACATACAATTTGGATATGTTGATGCTGATAACAGTAGCATATCAAGAAGGTTGATAGAGCAGTTTCAAGCTTCGACATATTTCAATGTTTCAGAAAGATTTTCTTCAGAAAAGGAAGCTTCACAAGCAATGCAGGAAGGTACAATAGATGCCTACTTGAATATACCAGTGCATTTTGAAAGGGATTTACAAAAAGACAAAACAAATGCAATAGGTGTGTTTGTTGATGCCATAGATGGTTCAGCAGCGGGAGTAATCAATGTTTACATCTCTCAAATCATACAGAGTTATAACAAGAATATTGCGATGGATTTGATACAGATTTCAGATTCTGTACAGAAACCAAATAGTATAGATAGTATTCCTTTATTCTGGTACAATCAGACCTTGAACTATAAAACATTCATGGTGCCTGGTATTTTGGTTTTGCTTGTTACAATGATTACCCTGTTTTTATCTGGAATGAACATTGTTAGGGAAAAAGAAATAGGCACCTTGGAACAAATCAATGTAACGCCTATAAAAAAGTATCAATTTATAATAGGCAAACTATTTCCATTTTGGGTTCTTGGTATGGGGCTTTTGACCATTGGTTTAATTCTAGCTAAAGTTATTTTTAATGTACCTATGATAGGAAACCTGGGGCTGCTCTATGCTTATACTTCGGTTTACATATTGGTGATTTTGGGAATGGGATTGTTCATCTCAAACTTCACCGATACACAGCAGCAAGCTATGTTTATTGCGTGGTTTTTTGTAGTGATATTCATATTGATGAGTGGATTGTTCACACCTATTGAAAGTATGCCAAAATGGGCACAGATACTTACGGAATTTAATCCTGTGAAGTATTTTGTGGAAATCATACGAATGGTAATGCTTAAAGGCTCTGGTTTTACCGATATCCTTCCTTTAGCCATAAAAACATTGGCCTATGCAATTCTAATGAACGGTTTGGCAGTTTGGAGTTATAAAAAAACAAGTTAAAACTTAATTAGAATAACAAATATAGAAACAACAAGATTTTTAAGAAATAGGATTTAAACAGACACGTAAGAACACAAAAAATAGAGGCTATCAAATGATAGCCTCTTAAAAGACTATTTTCCAAGCATTAGCAACTCATTTACAACAACTTCGGTTACATAATGTTTCTTACCATCATTATCATCCCAAGAGCGGTTAGTTAATTTGCCTTCAATAGCAATTTCTTTCCCTTTGGTAATATAATTTTCAACAACTTTCACAAGACCATTTTTTACTACTACTGGATGCCAGTAGGTACGCTCTATCTTGTTTCCTTGTTTGTCTTTATAGCTGTCATCTGTTGCTAAATTAAATCTTGCTATTTTACCACCATCTTCAAAAGTGATAATTTCTGGATCTTGTCCTAGTCTACCTATAAGTTGTACTTTATTTTTAAGTGAGTTCATAATTTTCAATTTTTAAAGGATTATGAATTCGTGGGTCATAGCCCATAAATTCGATTATTTTTTGAATGTTTTTTGGAGTAGGTTTGGTTTTACCATACTCCCATTTGTATATAGTTGATTCGTAAACGTCGAGCTCTAAAGACAATTCAAAAGCAGAATAGCAATGTGCCATTCGGTACTGCCTTATGTAGTCTCCAAAAGAGGCTGGATTTACGGGATAGCCCTTAGGCAGTGGCTTTGGGGCGGTTAATTCGATGTCGCAAATGGTCAACGACGTGGTGCCAGTAAGCGCGTTCAATTTTTTGACCATTTTTGTCCTTGTAGCTATCATCCGTAGCTATTGAGAATTTGGCCATTTTGTTACCATCTTCAAAATTTACTATTTCTGGGTCTTGTCCCAATCTACCAATCAACTGTACTTTGTTTCTAAGCGTGTTCATAATTTAAATTTTTAATGTTAAACAGTTAATATTATCGAGTTCTTATGTTTCGACATGGCAAAGATGCGACGGCTTGCAAATATTAGTCGGTAATTACATGTTTAAATTCGTTTGTAAATGTTTGTTGTCGTTTGTAAATGAATAATTTATTATATATTTAGGCATCTATATTACTGCTATGGTGAGACTTTTAAGCTATTTATATCCTATTACAAGAAAAGTGAAATCTGATACTAATGGTATGTTGGAAATTACTTGGTACAACGGAAAAAAACTGTTGAATTCAAAAAATGCCAATTATTCTTATGGTTCCTTACAGGAAATTTTAAAATTTGGTTTGGAGCAAATTGACATGACACGGATTAAATCGGTCTTGCTTTTGGGGATTGGTGGTGGTAGTGTCATTCAAACACTTCGTGATGATTTCAACTATCAAAATATTATTACCGCTGTAGATATTGATTCAGAAATCATTAAAATAGCTTTAGAAGAATTTAACCTGCAATCAGACAACAATTTGGAAATTGTTTGTGAGGATGCTCTGGAATTTGTACAAAAAAATTCCAATCAATTTGATTTAATAATTATTGATTTATTTATTGATACAGAAGTTCCAGAGCCATTTTATGAACCTTCCTTTTGGGAAGAAATTTTAAAAATAAAAACCACATCTGGGACAATACTTTTTAATGCTTCACTCGAAAAATCCATGACTAAAAAGTTGCAACAGGTCATTAGCTTTTTAAAATCGCGCGTTTATAAAGTTGATGTTTTTGAAGCCGTCAATAACACGAATACTGTCGTAATAACTAAATCCATATAATCTGTTAAATGGTATAATTATTATCTTTAAGCAATAATTTAAAGTATGAAAAAACAACTTTTATCTCTAGTCCTGCTTTTTTGCCTAACCATTGGCTATTCACAAATCACTGAAAAAATTACCCTAAACGATTCGGTTATTGGCTATTTAAAACAGACGGTTCAAAATACGCAACTACCAGGTATCAACTTTTCAATTATTGACAATAGAGGAAAGATTAAAAACTATTCTGAAGGTTTCTCGGATATTGAAGAACAGGTTCCATTAACCACTAGCCATTCATTTTTTTCTGGCAGTATTGGTAAGACCTACGCAGCTACATTAGTTTTTAAATTAGTTGAATCTGGGGATATTGACCTTAAAAAAGCTTATTTGGATTATTTCCCAGACACCGATTGGCTCAATAATCTTCCGAATATAGACGACATAACGGTAGAGATGTTGTTACAGCATACTTCTGGGTTGCCACGCTATGTCTTAAAACCTGAAATATGGAATACATTCCATGAGGATCCCAATAAGATCTGGTCTTATGAGGATAGATTATCCGTTATTTTTGAAGATGAACCTCTACATGAGGCTGGTAACGGATGGGCCTATTCAGATACCAACTATATACTACTAGGTATGCTTATTGAAAAGATAACTGGTGAGAATTACTACGATTTGGTCAAAAATCAGATTTTAAAACCACAACATCTCTCACACACCTACCCTTCCCTGCAACGAAAAATTACCAATTTGGCAATAGGTTATTCGCGCATGCCTCCTGCTTTTCAGGTTCCAAACAAGACCGTTACCGACAAAGAATACTTTATTAACCCACAATTTGAATGGACAGGTGGTGGCATGGCATCAACCACTGAAGATTTGGCAAAATGGGCCAAGCTCTATTATGAAGGTGTGCTGTTAAGTAAAAATAGTTTAGTAAATATAACTACTCCAAATCCTAATGGAAAATTGGTTGAAGGCACAAGTTCGTATGGCATGGGAAGCTTTATCTATCAAACCGATCATGGTGAAGCCTATGGACATACTGGGTTTATGCCTGGATTTAATTCTATTTTCATCTATTATCCAAAATATGGTATTGCAGCTGCCATGCAGATAAACTGCGATTATGCTGGTGGTGTCATCAATCTAAATGACTTTATGGATGATTTAATTGCTATTTCCCTAACAAAATAAATATTAGTGATATGCAAAAACAGTGTCTAGAATGTGGTGAAAAAATAGTAGGTAGAGTTGATAAAAAATTCTGTAGTGATGCTTGTCGTAACTCCTATAACAACCGAATAAACAAGGATAGCAAAAACCTCATCAGAAATACCAATAATCGACTTCGAAAAAACTACCGCATTCTGGAGGAATTAAATCCTGATAAAAAAACAAAAACGTCTCGAGCAAAATTGATAGAAAGAGGATTTGACTTTAACTACTTCACCAGTATCTACACCACCAAAGTTGGCACTGTATATTACTTTGTTTACGACCAAGGGTATTTACCATTGGAAAATGATTATTACGCTTTGGTTAAACGGGAGGATTGATTGTTTCACCCTCACTCTATGCTAAATAACCCCCAAATCAAATCCGCATAATAAACGTCTATGATATTTTCTTGATGAAAATCAATCTATTATTCATGATTATACAATGAATATCCATGAAAATATTTGTCGGCATAAACTTACGCATTTAGTTGAATGTTAGAATTTTAACATTTATATTTAAAATTTTAATTACAACTCATGAAGCAACTACTACTTTTTTCTACTTTTTTTATTGGAATTTCTTTAGGCTTTGGTCAACAGAGTAAAATTGATAGTTTAAAACAAAATCTATCTATAAATATCGATGATGGTGAAAAATTAAAAACTTATAAGGACTTATTTTTAGTAGTATTCAATAGCGACAATTTTCATGAATTAGATTCAACCTTAATTCAAAACATGAATGCCTTGTCTAAAAAAATGAACGATAAGGAAGCGGAAATTAAGAGTTATATGCTATTTGTTTCCCATTTTATGAGAAATGAAAACTTCGAAATAGCTGAAAATTATTCTAACCTCCTTGAGGTAAATATCGGTAGATTTGAAGACTTAAATTTATATTACCAAGTTCAAAACTTAAGAGGTAGAATGTATCATCACTTTATGAATTATGATGCTGCAATTGATATTTACCAAAAAGCTATTAGTAAATTTAATAAGCAGCCTAAAGGAGAAATAATTTTTGATTTATACTCAAATATAGCCAGTTCCTATAGGAATAACAATCAGCTTAATGAAGAAACTGACGCATTAATAAATGCAATAGAATTTTCTGACTCAAATTCAAATAAAGAAAATCAAGCATATTCACGTTATAGTTTAGCTTGGGCCTATTTGAATAGAGCAAATTATTCAAAAGCTATCGATTATTTTAAATCAGGTATTGATATTATTGAGAAAGAAAAGATAATAAAATATAGATATTTTCATAATGGACTAGGATTAGCCTATTCAAGATCAGGACAATTTGATTTAGCACTTAATCATTATTTAACTGCTCTTTCTTTTTTTAAAGATACAAAAAATGTTCGTTTTGAATTTGATACATTAAATAATATCTCTGCTTTATTTACAAGAATGAACAAGCCTTCTAAAGGAGAAGAATATGCTAGGTTAGCTCTTGAAATAGCTAATAATTTAAAACACCCAATAGCTATTTCAGCTGCTAAGCAAAATCTCGCAGCTTCATTAAAAGATTTAGGTAAATATAATGAAGCGGAGCAGTTGTTTCTCGAGTTATTAAAAGATACTTTAAGTTTTAAAAATAATGATATACACTTCAAAAATTCTCTATTCTTAAACCTCTCCGACATATATTACAATACTAATAATTATAAAGATTCTTATATCTTTTTAAAAAAGAATCTTGCTCTGTCAGACTCTATTAATAAACAAAACCTAGATTCAAAATTTTCAGATATAGAAACCAAATACCAAACTGAAAAAAAAGAAAAAGAAAACCTTCAACTCAAAGCTGATAATACTGAACAAGCATTACTTACCCAAAAAGCCAATGCCCGAAACTGGATATTAGGGTTAGGAATCTTACTATTGAGTGTTTCTGCATTCTTTATCTGGAGGCGATACAAAGCAGAAGCCAAAGCCAAACAAATCATTAGTGACCAAAAAGACGAAATAGAACAACAAAAAAACATGGTAGAGACCTTGCAAAAGGAGTTGCATCATCGTATGAAAAACAACCTCTCGTTTATAGATTTATTTATCAATCTTGCTAAAGGACGTTTTGAAGACAAAGCCTACCAAAACAAACTTAACGAACTTCAAAACCGTATGCGCAGTATGTTTGAAGTACACAAACAACTCTTTAAAAAGGATGATGTAACTTCTGTACAGGCAAAAAATTATATCGACACATTGGTTGAAAATGTGAAACAAGCTTATGAGAAAGACAGTGTAACTATTACCAATACAACTAATGAAAACGAAACGCTTTTAGCCAACATCTCTTTTCCTGTTGGGTTAATAGTAAATGAATTTGTTACCAACTCTTATAAATATGCTTTTGAAGACCAAAAAGAAGGCACCATACATATTGCCTTAACCTCTCAAGACAATGTATATAAACTAGTACTTAAAGATAATGGCAAAGGCTTACCAAAAGATTTTGATATTAATGCATTGGATTCTTTTGGCCTGGAAACCATTCAATTATTAATCAAAGAGTATGGTGGTACATTTACCATTGATGGTTCCAATGGTGTTGCTATGAACATAACCTTACCCAAAACTGCTGCATAAATGAAGACAAAAGCACACATTTTAGTTGTTGAAGACAAAGCACTCATCTACAAACGCCTTAAAATGATCTTGAAAGAGCATCATTATTCAGTTGATGATTACGCACCAAGTGTTGAAGAAGCTATTGGCAACATTAATAAAAAAAGACCTGATTTGGTGCTATTGGATATAGATTTACAAGGCGAACATAACGGTATTTACCTAGGTAACTTACTTAAAAAAGAATACAATATTCCATTTATCTATGTAACCGATTTGGATGACGACCAAACCTTTTACGAAAGCCTTCAAACCAAGCATGATGACTTTATCCCTAAAAAGGATATTAACCTTACCGAAGAAGAGCCTATTGTCATACAGACCAAACCTCATCTTGACAAGAAGCGACTCATTCGTTCCATACAAACCATTTTACAAAAGCAAACTGAAAACCAACAACCTTTAAGAGAGGGTATTATGGGGCTTATTGGTTATCTGGAAGATATAAAAGAATTAGATAAAAGCAGAGTAACTAGAGTGCCTGTAAAGTATGAGGACATTATCTTTTTTACTGTAAAACCATTTATAAATGAAAACGAAAAAGAAGAAACCTTAAGAGCCAATTATCTTTGGTTTAAAACCAGAAATGGCGAGTATTTTTTCTTAAAAACGTCGCTACGAGATATACAAAAAACCTTGCCTTATTATTTTGTGAGAATCAATGAAAGTTATATTGTAAACATTGCTCCAGATGTTCTAAAAGGTCGAATTAATGGTTCAAGACTATCTATACAAAACCAAGAATTCACAATAAAAAATACGTACAAAGAAGAAGTAAAATCACGATTGGAACACTTTTACTATTAGTAGGATAAAACCAATTTCCACTAGGTATCTTAAGATTATCACTATAATTTTTTATTAGTTATAAAGTGTTGCATTTTAGCATGAGAATCCTAAATCTTGTTAAGATGAAAAAACAATTACTCTATTTTTTTACTTTTTTTTATTCCCTTTATTCTTTGGCTCAAGTATATAATGGAGACCTAACAATAAGCAGTCAATCAGAAATAGATAGTTTTAACTATTCTGAAATTACAGGAACTCTAACCATTGAAGAAACTACCACTGGTGACATAATCAATTTAAACGGATTAAGTATACTTACTACCATTGATGGTGGGCTGTCAATTACAAACAATACATCATTAAGTTCTCTGAATGGTTTAGATAACCTCACATTTATAGGTTCAGGGCCTATTGATGCGCTTGGAAATGGAATAGGATTAAATATTGTAAACAATAATACTTTATCATCAATAGCATCTTTAACAAATGTAACTTCAATCGGAAGTAATTTAACTATAACCGATAATCAATCATTACTTAACCTACTGGGGTTAGAAGGTATAACCTCAATAAGCGGAAATATCAGTATTTCTAACAATACTAATTTGAATACTTTAAATGGGTTAAATAACCTTACATCAGTTAATCAAGGTTCGGGATTCTTTAGCGGTTACCTCACTGTAGAGAATAATAGCTCTATAACAACATTACAAGGTTTAGATAATTTAAGCTTTGTGCGCGGTAATTTGAGGGTGTTAAACAATAGCTCTCTCATTAATCTCAATGGTTTAAATTCATTAACCACAACTAGCGCTACAAGTGTTATCTCAATTGGTTCCAATAGTTCATTAACAACACTACAAGGAATACAAAATCTAACAGAAATAGGATCAATAAGTATATATAACAATAATTCATTAGTGTCACTAAATGGTCTTCAAGGTTTGGTTAATATTTCAGGTTCAATAGCAATATTGAGTAATTCTAATCTTTCTTCATTAGATGGCTTAAATAATTTAGCTTATGTGGGTGGCAGTTTAGAAATAGGGAATGCAGAGCAAAATGGCGGTTATCCTATACCAGGGAATGTATCACTTATGTCTCTAAATGCTTTAAGTAACCTTACTATTATTGGAGACAAGTTAACAATCACAGGATGTGATTCACTAATATCATTAGATGGACTAGAAAACATCCATACAATTCAGCAAGATGAATATTGGACTACTGAAACTCGATTACAAATAGGCAGTAATTTAACTGTTCAACAACATCCTACCTATGCTTATTATTATAATCCTCAGTTAACGGATTATTGCGGAATCCAACGTTTAATAACTCTAGGAGAAATTGCAATTCCTACTGATTTTATTATCAACAATAATGCATACAACCCAACACTTGCAGAAATAGAATCATTAAATTGTACATTACCAGATCCGTTGGAAACAGTTTTTAAATGGAGGACAGCAACTAACAATGGTGGTGTTTCAATAACCGAAACTATTAATGGTGTTACTGTTGCATTTATAGGAGATGATCTCTCAATTGTTGACGTTAGTGGTTATAGCCCTGGAGCTTATATTGGAGGAGGATATGACAACGTCATAAGAGCTTCAGTTACTTCTAGTGTCACTTTTATTTTTAGTGAAGCTGTAGATATTGTTTCTATTTTAACCTCAAGAAGTAATTATCCTGTAAACCATATTTTCACTCCTACTGGGGGAAGTAATAATGTAGTCACTACAACATCAACAGCTTATCCAAGCACAGTTAATTTAAATTGGGAAAATGTTACATCATTTACTGTCTCTACTGATGCAGCATCATTTGGATTTGATAATTTAAGAATTATTAATGACAACTCACTTTCAGTAAATGATTATGAGATTAATAATATAAAACTATACCCAAACCCAACCACAGACTACATAAAAATACAAAGCAATTTTGATATTAATTCAGTAGAAGTTTACTCGTTACACGGTCAAAAAGTGTTGCATGTTGAAAAGCAAAAAACAATAAATATCAGTTTATTACCAGAAGGTATTTACTTCTTAAAAGTAAAAACAAATAAAGGGGAAATTACAAAAAAGGTGGTTAAACGCTAGTTGTTTATTACTTGCTATTAATCAGTTTAAATTAAAATATATTACATTTTCATTTTGTTTTATATAAATCTATGAGTTTATTAACTTTATAATAAACTCTACACTATATGAAATATTTATTATCGCTAATATTAATGTGCTTTTATGGTTCTGTCTCTTGTCAGATAAACTTTATTGATATTACCCCTTTTGAATCTGAAAACAACCCAGTGTTAACTGGAAAAGTTGGCAAAGTTAGAATTGCAACGGATGATTTTGGAAATACACTTTTACTAACTTCTGGAATTATTTCAAATGAATCTGACCCACCAGCTTATCAAACCACTTTATACAACCTAAATACTTTAACAGAAATCAACACTCCATTATTAAATATTGTAAATGGTGATATGGAGTTTTTAGATGCCAATGCAGATGGTTGGTTAGATATTGTTATGTCTGGAGGTATAATTGGTGTAGGGAATAGTGCGAAAATCTATATAAATAATGGTAACAATACGTTTTACGAATCTACTCAATATATTAGACCACTTATAGTTGGGAATATTTCTATTGTTGATATTGATGATGATGGAGATGATGACATGTTTTTTGATGGTAGCCCAGGACCTCCATTTAATTTTTCAGATGCCTATATAAGTAATGGAAATGGTACTTTTAATAGAATTGAAGATTCTCCAATTGGAGCACCAAATTTTAAGAGAATAATGCACCCATCTACGTCACAAGAAGTTATTGCCTATGCTGGCAAAGACCATATTTACACTGTAGATGGAAATTTGACACCAACTATTCTTTATACTTATTGTGATTGCACTTTTGGGGATGCTAAATTAGGAGACTTAAACAATGATAGCTTTATTGATGTTGTAATTCCTGTTTACAATAGTGATAGTATAGAACTCAAATTCTATTTAGGGGCTTCTAATGGTGTTTTTACCGAAATAAACTCTGGTTTATCATGGGAAAAGGTAAATGTCCCTGAAAATGGAACAGATTTTAGTTATGAATTAGTGGACGTTGACCAAGATGCTGATTTAGATATTTTTACTACGTTTAAAAAGTTGCCTGAAACAGATGACCCAAATGAAGAACTACCAACTATGAGTGTTTTTGAAAACAATAATGGTACTTTTTCATTATCATTTAATTTTTCTGAAACACTTGAAAGTATTGCTATGGTTACTCATGATATTGACGCAGATTCAGATTTCGATCTTATCTTTATGGGAAAAATTATAGGTTCTAACCCCTGGGATTTGCAATTAAACGTTTTTGAAAATAACTCACAAACCTTATCAGCAATTGAAAACGTAGTAGAAACTATTAAAATTTACCCAAACCCAACCACTGACTTCATAAATATACAAGCCAATTTTGATATTACTACAATAGAAGTATACTCTTTTCAGGGTCAAAAAGTATTATCTGTTGAAAACCAAAAAACTATAAATATTCGTTCATTACCTAAAAGCATCTACTTTTTAAAATTAAAAACAGTTAGAGGAGCCTTCACAAAAAAAATCATTAAACAATAAACATTTATATTATGAAAACTTTTTTTAAATCAATAGTACTTAGTGCTTTTTTTCTTATGGTTGGAACCTCTAAAGTGTTTGGTCAATCATGCAGAGAAATAATTTCTAATGAATATGATGCCGATACAGATATTGAATATTCACAATTAATTGGAGGAATTATTTATGACGATAAAGCTAAAAGTGTTATGACAGGCATACAAGACATTGTAGCACTATACGCTGGAAAAACCATTGATGGCGAGTTGTTGGTTTACATGCAACATACAAGATATGTAGATAGCCATAAAACAAATGCTAGGGACAACTTGTCAATTGGCAAAGACAAGGAGGTAATTATTATAGGTAGCTTTGGAAAAATAACCTTAAATGCACTTAAAGATCAAAGTCCTACTTCTGAAGACAAAGCTATGAGCGGCTCAACAAAAAACAAAATATGTCAAGTATATCCAATTACAGCTGAAGACCTTGAAAAACTATGTTCTGGACTTATAAACACAGTCATTGTTAATTATGATACTGCACCTAAACTCATCAAAAAAATTAAAGAAAAAGACGCTAAAAAACATTTAAAATATTGGGCTTGCTCACCTAAAGAACTAAATAAATAATTGCTTTAGTATTATTTATAGTTGTAGTGTTTGCTATTAATTGAAAAAAAGGCCTCGAAAAAAATTACGAGGCCTTTTTTTCTGCTTATTTCCAGTTTTGTCCTTTTAGTTTTATAGCTGCTTTCAAAATGTCTTTTTGACTTATCTGTCCGACCAACTTGCCATTTTCAACTATTGGGAAGCGTCTAATTTTAGAGTCTAAAAACTTTTTGGCGGCATCAAATACGTTCATATTACCATCTATGGTTTCTACATGTTTTATCATGCGTTTTTCAACCGTGTCTTGTTCCATAGGCATGTTGTAATATCGACTATCACTTATTTGTTTAAGACAGTCACCTTCAGATATAATACCAACTAATTCGTTTTTGTCATTAACAACAGGACCTCCAGAGATTCTGTTATTAATTAGCGATTCAATAACCTCTTCCACAGATTGCTCTGGTTTAAATGTTATTAAATTGCGAGTCATATAATCACTCACCTTAAATGGCGCATCCAACGTAGAATTTTGTTGCTGCTTTCTTGCACCTTGAAAACTTTTTATACCCATGACGTTAGCTTTTTATTTTACTAAATATACTCATTTTGTAGCAGTAATCCTAAAGCCATAAAACAAGTTTAAAGTACCTTTAAAATTGTGTACATTTATATACAAACAAACTAAACAGTTGTTATGTTTAAAAAATTCATTGCTTTTTGCTTAATTGCCCTAGCTGTCTATTGGAGTTTTCGGGTTTTACTTCCAAGCCAAATCTCAAATTTAGACACCCCTGATTCTGAATTTTCAACTGACCGAGCACTAGTCCATTTGAAAGAGATTTCCAAAGCGCCGCATTATCTGGGAAATGAAGAACATACACGTGTTCGCGATTATATTATCACCCAATTGGAAAATTTGGGCTTGGAAACTGAAGTTCAAGAAGGATATTCCATGAGTCAATGGGGTAATCTATCAAAACCTAAAAATATTCTAGCAAGAATTAAAGGACATGATTCTGGTAAGGCCTTGTTATTGCTTACCCATTATGATAGCAATCCGCACTCATCATTGGGTGCCAGTGATGCGGGTTCTGGTGTAGTCACTATTATTGAAGGAATTCGAGCTTTTTTACATGTTGGCAAAGAGCCAAAAAATGATATTATCATTCTGATTTCTGATGGCGAAGAATTGGGACTCAACGGTGCCGATATTTTTGTCAATAAACATCCATGGGCAAAAGATGTGGGATTGGTTCTCAATTTTGAAGCCAGAGGCAGTGGTGGTCCAAGTTATATGCTTATTGAAACCAATCAAGGAAATGCTAACCTCATGAAAGATTTTGTAGCAGCTAACCCTGAATATCCTGTGGCCAATTCTTTAGCCTATAGTATTTATAAAATGCTTCCTAATGATACAGATTTAACGAGGTTTCGTGAAGATGGTGACATTGACGGTTTCAATTTTGCCTTTATTGATGATCATTTTGATTATCATGCTGCCATGGATTCTTATGAACGGCTCGATAGAAATACCCTAGAGCACCAAGGTTCGTATTTAATGCCGTTATTGAATTACTTTTCTGATGCCGATTTAGACAACCTAAAAAGCAATGACGATTACATTTATTTCAATGTGCCTTTATTTAAAACGGTTATCTATCCTTTCTCTTGGATTTTTCCAATGCTCACTCTAGCTATCATATTTTTTATTTTCCTAATTATTTATGGATTTAAAGAAGAGCGGCTTTTAGGCACCCAAATTGGTAAAGGTTTTATAGCTTTTTTAATCTCTTTGATTCTATCAGTACTAGTTGGATTTTTTCTTTGGAAACTTCTGTCGATACTATATCCACAATACTCGGAAATGTTGCATGGCTTTACCTATAATGGTCATAGTTATATCGCTGCATTTATTTGCTTATCGCTAGCTATTTCATTTTATATCTATCATAAGTTTTATCAACAGGAACATGTTGCCAGTTTATTAATAGCACCACTTTCTATTTGGTTGCTGATTTGTGTTGGTGTAGCCTTCAAGTTGAAAGGTGCTGGTTTTTTTATTATCCCGCTGCTTTTTGGCTTATTAAGCCTTCTAGTTTTAATTCGTCAAAAGCAACCCAATTTAATTTTAATGGCGCTTTTATCGTTTCCCGTCATCACTATTATGTCCCCACTTGCAAAAATGTTTCCTGTAGGCCTCGGACTTAAAATTTTGTTTGTTTCCTGTATGGTAGTTGTGCTTATTTTTGGTTTGCTGGTTCCCGTTTTTGGTTTTTTTAAACATAAAAACAGACTGTCCGCCTTATTCATGATTGGATCAATATGGTTTCTTGTTTCAGCGCATATCAATTCTAAATTCACTGAAGATTCACCAAAACCTAATAGCCTACTATACGTTTTAGACTCGAATAGCAATTCGGCTGTTTGGGCTACTTATGACAACTTATTGGATGATTGGACCAAAAGTAAACTTACCGATCAGCCTGAACCTGCTTTAGAACTCCAAAAAAATACTATTGGCAGCAAATACAAATCGGGTTTTACATTTCTTAAAGCTGCCCCTGTTTTTCAAATTTCTGAACCAAAAATTGAAATAACTCATGATACCATTGTTGATGGTTTTAGAAGACTTGCTGTTTGTTTTATATCAAACAGACATGCCGAGCGCATTGAAGTGTTTTCAGATTCAACATCTATTTTTAAACAAGCGACCATTAATGGTGTTGCTGCAAAAATAACCGATTCGACGAACACGGTTTTTAATGAGCGCTTTAATAATAGGCTCTTTAGTTATTATGTAGCTGACAATGAGCCATTGGATATGATTTTTACTGTTCCAATTAATCAAACAACCCACTTACAGTTTTATGAAGCAACCTATAATCTCGTTGGAAACTCGTTGCTTGGTGTCAAAAGCCGAAACAACAATATGATTCCTAAACCTTTTGTACTCAATGATGCCATTGTTATAAAAACAGCCTTGGATATAAAATAATTAGCATTGTTTTAAGAGTTTGGTTAGCTATTTTTTATAGTTTTGACCGATTATTAAAACTATAGTTATGAAACAATTGATTCTCATATTTGTTTGTGTTTTTTCTATACAACTTCAAGCACAAACCAATCAAGAACTCATAAGTCATTATGAGGCTTATTACAAACAAATGAAAAACCAAGGTGATGTACAAGGTGTTATCAATGCCTTGACTCATTTAAACATTTTAACGCCTAATCAAGCTAGACAAGATACATTGGCTATGATATACATGAGCGAAGGAAAATATGTTCAAGCATTAAACACCATAGGAATAGATCATAAAGTTGACGATTCAGATATTGCTGTTGAAGTTAAAGCTGTGTCATTAAAATCCTTGAATGAGTTTGAACGCTCGGCTATTCATTTTGAAGAGTTGTATAAAAGAAACCCAGAAGTTTCTGTGGCTTATGAATTAGCTGAGGTGTATTTACAAACCCAAAAGTTACCAGAGGCCATGAAATATACTGAAATTGGGTTGAGTAAATCTCAAGATAATATGGGTAAAACCTTCTATGAAACCCAACAACCTTATCAGGTACCCATTAAAGCTGCATTTATGTACTTAAAGGCCTTGATTAAATTCAATGAGAATAAAGCTGCAAATATCGATATGGCTGTTGATATCTTGGATGAAGCTTTAAAAATCGCCCCGAATTTCAATTTAGCACAGTTGAGCAAAAATGCGTTACTACAGCAAAAACAACAACCACCCAAACAAAACTAAACAATAAAAAAAGGGCAGTTTTTACTGCCCTTTTTTTTACTCGTTTATCTATCTAATTACCAAATTCTCACTCTATTTTCAGGAGCAATATACATACTATCGCCTTCTTTAATATTAAACGCTTCGTAGAAAGCATCAACATTCAATAAAGGTTGTACAGCACGATTCATTCCAGGAGAATGTGGGTCTGTTTTAATTCGAGTCTTTAGAGCATCGTCACGCATCTTAATTCTCCAAACGGTTGCCCAACTCATAAAAAATCGTTGTTCAGGTGTAAAACCATCAATGTTTTCTGGTCTGCCCTCCTTTTCAAAAGTCATTTGCAGCGCATCGTAAGCCGCTAAAACACCCCCTAAATCACCTATATTCTCTCCAAGGGTAAACTTCCCGTTAATGTGTACATCCGGTAATACCTCAATAGCACTGTACTGATCTGCCAGAGCAGAACCCAATGCTTCAAATTGTTCCAAGTCTTCATCAGTCCACCAATTATTCAGGTTCCCATCTTTGTCATATCGAGCACCTGAATCATCAAAACTATGAGAAATTTCATGACCAATTACAGCTCCAATTCCTCCATAATTTACCGCATCGTCCGCCTTAAAGTTGTAAAAAGGTGGTTGTAAAATAGCAGCAGGGAATACAATTTCATTGTAAGCAGGATTAAAATACGCATTGACAACTTGCGGTGCCATATACCATTCCGACTTATCAACCGGCTTGCCTAATTTATCAAGATCCTTTTTAAAGTTCCATTTATTGGCATTTAGTGCATTTTGCAAATACGATCCTCCTTCTTCTACACTGGTAATTTCTAAATCCGAATAATCTTTCCACTTATCTGGATAGGCAATCTTGATTTTTGTGGCACGTAATTTTTCAATAGCCTTTTGCTTAGTTTCTTCACTCATCCAATCTAGCTTATTGATTCTGTTTTCAAAAGCTAAAATGACATTTTTAATCATGTTTTCGGCTTTTGTCTTGGCTTCAGGTGGAAACATTTTATCAACGTATAACTTTCCTAAAGCTTCACCAATAGTTCCATTAAGAGAACCTAATGCACGCTCGTCTCTTGGGCGTTGCTTTTTGGCACCATTTAGTTCTTTTCCGTAAAATTCCCAATTGGCCTCCTCAATATCAGTACTCAAAGATCCTGCAGCATTTCTAAAAGCTTTCCATCTTAAATAAGCTTTCCAGTCATCAACATTCCCATCAGCTAATACTTCCTGCAATCTGTTGTAATACCCTAAATCCCCAATAATTACTGTATCAATTTCTTTAACACCAATGCCTTCAAAAAAGTTTTTCCAATCTACAGCTGGCACCATTTCCTGAACCTGGTTTATCGATCTTGGATTGTAACGCTTTCTGGCATCTCTTCGATCTACCTTATCCATTTTAGCTTCAGCCAAACGGGTTTCAAAGGCTAAAATTTGCTTGGCTTCTTCATTAGCTTGCACTTCATCATCACCTAAAAACTGTAACATTCTTGTAATATGCTCTACATACTTTTCCCGCTTTTCTTTAGAATCTTCATCATCTTTTACATAATAATCTCTATCAGGTAACCCAGTGCTTCCGCCGCCCAAAAATCCAACATTTCTATTGCTGTCTTTAGGGTCAGAGCTAACTCCAAAACCATATAAACCACCGCCTCCAATAGGCTCAACTTCTATCATATAGTTTTGTAAATCATCCAAATTCTTAATGGCGTTAATTTTAGCCAAATAAGGCTCTATTGGTTTTATACCTTGTTCATTTCTGCCCACTGTATCCATAATTGTTTGATAAAAATGGACTGCTTTTTCTTGGTCAGATCCAGGTAAAATTTGGATTTTCTCTATGTCTTTGTTGTCGGACATAGCCGCTTCCAAAATACTCAAAGCATCAGCATCTGTTTTCTTTCTCAATTCAGAAAAACTCCCCCAGTTTGATCGATCATCTGGAATTTCATTAGTGTCCAACCAATTACCATTAACATAGCGAAAAAAATCTTCATTTGGTTTTACGGAAGTATCCATATAGTCCAAATTAATTCCAGGAACCACTTCTTCCTCTACCAAAGCAGTTTCTTCTTTTGGTTCATTTTTACAAGCTATTACACTCAAAAATGTAACGGCACTTAAAAATGTGATTCTTTTAAAGTTAGTATTCATAAGTTTGTGTTTGTATTAATTGGTACAATTTACTATTATTTCAATTTTCGAATTTCCTACTTAACATATATTAACAAAAGATTAATAAAAAAACCGTTTAAAGTAAAGACTTAAAACGGTTTTTATATCTATTAAACACAGAAATTAGTTTGTCAATATCAACTTTTTAGTAGTAGTCGTATTCGAGGTATTTATTTCTAAAAAATAAACACCTGAAGCAAACGATCTTAAATCAAGTTGATAAGAATCAGAGCCTGAACTTAACTTGCGATTACTTAATATTTGTTTGCCTGAAATATCATAAACATTCAAATCAAATAATTCTGATGTCACAGTTTTAATGTTAAATATACCATTTGATGGATTAGGATAGATTACAAATGAGCTATCATTAAATTCTCCGGTACTTAAGGTTCCCCTGACAACAAAATCATCTACAATAGCGCCTTCAAAATTTACAGCCGCATCTGAATGGAACACGATTCTAAATTGAATATTAGTTTCTGAACTGAAGGCTGACAGGTCGTGAATGTATTCGGTCATAAAAGGATTTGTTCCCGTCCATTGTGCCCCAGGACAATTAAAACAAGTGTTGTTCTCTCCAGCAGTTGTATTACTGTTGTACCAATTAGGATCATTAGATGACCCTAAAATATTCCAAGTGTCTCCTGAATCGATTGAATACTCAACATATACAATATCCCAATCACGCTCCAATTGAAATGCCATAAAAAAGGATAGTTCTGGACTTGTAAGATTTGATAGGTCATAACAAGGTGAAACTAAATAACTCTTAATACCATCTCCATGATTACCTGACAAGTTTGTCCCGTATACTTTTGTTCCAGATTCAGTAGTATTTAAAACGGTACCTGTTGGTAAACCTCTTTGCCAGTATTGAGTAGATGTTCCTTCATCAATAACCAACATATCGTCTTCATTATTTTCAAAGGTGTTAACATTATTTGGAGTACCTGTTTCATTAGCATAAATATTAAACGTTGCCGAATCATTATTTACAATATAAGCGTCATTAACTATAGTCGTGTTGACACTAAAACTATGTACACCACTTCCTAATGAAAAACTTGGAATATCTATGGTTGCAGATTCACCTGAACTTATATTTCCAAACCAATCAAAACCAGAACTTACGCCGTCAATATAATAAGTAACAGCAACCGTATTGATTGGATTTAGTCCATTATTCTCAACCACAACCTGTGCAGCAACATTGGTTTCACAATCGATGGTAGAATTAATACCTGTAACTTCAACTAATTTAACATCATTATTTGCCAAAAGAATTGGAATACCTGATTGCCAAATACCTCTACCATATGTTGAAGCTGTTATAATGTTATCAAACACGTTAATTTCTAAATCTGTTACCGTAACATTTGGTAAATTATTGTTGAATAGTTCCCAAGTTAATGTCGAGTCATCATATCTATAAACCCCAAGACTTGTGGCCAAAAACAATGGATTCAAACTGTTGAGTCCTTGATGTTTGATACAGTTTTTTGTAACTCCTGGTAAACCAGATGAGATGTTTGTAAAATTTAATCCTCCATCAATTGATTTATAGACGTTAGATGCTGTCGTAACATAAACAATACTATTATCTGTATTGTTTACTTCAATAGAAGTAATATTGGATGGAAACGTTTCTATAGATGTAAACGTTATACCGCTATTTGTACTTTTTCGCAACGTCGCATTGGTAGCCACATAAATATTGTTAGGATCAATCTCATCTATTTCCAATCTATCAATATTAGTTCCGAAACTTGTGGAAATTGCAGACCAGTTTGAGCCTGTCAATTTATACAAACTAGAAAAGCCAGCATATAATTCACTGTTCTTGCTCATGGCTAATGGCGTTACCCAATTACCTTGCTCACCTGATGGACCTCCTACTTGACCATTTAAACTTGCTCCTGAAGTTGAGGATATGTTTAAACTCCCCCCAAATTGTACAAACCCATAATATATGTCAGAATTATTTGGGTCAATGGCAGTATCCATACCGTCCGCTCCATAGTAATTTTGCCACAGATTATTATTGTAGGCATGACCACCATTATCTTGAAGTCCTCCTACCATTTTAGACGATGTTTGTTTGGAAACAGCTATTTTATAAAACTGACCAATTTGCATCCCAGCTGTTAAATCGGTAAAATTAACTCCAGAATCTGCTGATTTATAAAAACCTCCATCAGTTCCTGCATATAGTTCACCATTATAAAAACGCAAAAAATGGATGTCGGCGTGCGTATAAGCATCAGAAAAAGGCGCATTCCAATAATTAAGTTTTTGAAAAGTCTGTCCACTATTCATGGTTCTCCATATATTCAATACGCCAACATAAACCTCATCTTCATTGGTATCAGAAACACTCATCGCCATATCATACCAAGCTTGGGTGCTTTCAAAAATATCACCTACCGAACCTTGATTAGCAACTAATGTAAAATCTTCACCTTGATTGGTTGATTTATATAATCCTTGAAAACTACTAGAACCACCGGCTGACAGCAAATAAACAACATTAGGATTATCAGGGGTAACATCAATAACGATACGTGATGAAGATGCCGGTAAACCATGACCTAAAATTATATCAAAGTTTTCTCCTCCATCAGTTGATTTAAAAAAATTACTTGATGAAACAGCATAGATTATATCTGGATTGATTGGATTTATTTTAATGTCACGAATATTTAAACCTGTTGTTCCATTGGAAGAACCACCAACATTTCTATTCCTCCAATCATTTCCACCGTCTGTAGTCTTATAAACGCCATTATTCGTTGCAACCCAAAGAATATTTGAATTTGTTGGGTGCATATAAATGTCGTTCATAGAACTAGGCGTATTTCCAGGATTTAAATCTGTGGTTGTCCAAGTATCTCCACCATCAGTAGATTTCATAACACCAACACTAAACGAGTCACTAGCATCATCATCGCCAGTGGCTATGTATATAATATCCGAATTACTATGATCTACAGCAATGCCTGAAACTCCAATTTGTGGCAAATTGTCGGTGGTAGTGGTCCAAGTAGCTCCTGAATCAGTTGACTTCCAAAGACCGCCTGCTGGCGCCCCAACATAATAGGTGTTAGGATTATTTGGATCGACCATAATGGCATTTACTCTACCTTGACCTGAAGACCAAGACCCAGTATTGGTGTGCGTAAATGGCCCTAAAGGTATCCAATTACTCTCATCAACTCTTCGGGTTCTTAATTGTGTGTCTTTTTGGGATTCCCAAGTTGCCCATAGTTCAGCAGAAGTTGGCAATGTTCCATCTTCTTTTACGAAATTTTCCCAGTAGTTTTTCCAACGCATGAACGGTTTAAAACCGCTTCCCTTAACATTAGGGTCTCTAGTTTCCCAATATGCGTCAAAGGCATCAACAATTTCTTGAAAAGTAACAGGGTTTGAACCTCTTCTTTCTTCAATGTTTAAATCCTTCATCCAAGGCGCATCCTGATTAAATTGGGCTTGTACAAATGAGATTGAAAGACCGAACACTAAAAATAAAATCTTTTTCATAGTAATGATTTTGACTTAAAAAGTTATAGTAAGAAAAAGATTGCTATTAATCTAATTCCTTAAAAATGACCATATTCAATGTGAATTTTGGTAGCCAAAAATAAAATAAAAATTCATTTTTGTGACGAAATTGGGTTATTTAATTTGGTCTTTGAATATTTTGAGATTCTTTTTCTAGCTTCTTGTTCATTTGCAAATTTAGATGGGAAAAAGCCGTCAAAAATTCCTGTAGGACTTCCAGCATCTGCTTTTTTTCAACATTTGAGAGATTAACTGTGCTTTCTAACTTAAAAACTTTTGTCTCCAAAGCAATAACTCTTGAAAAAACTTGAGGTGAATTTATGCTCTCTGGTATTGTGGTTTTTAATTCTTGCATCAATGTACTGACTATCTCATTATTATCCCTAAAAAAAGAAAAATTGGCGTTTTTGACATCCTTTACAATACGTTCCAGTTCATTGTATTTTTCCCAACCTCCAATCTCTTTCAGAACTTTAGCATCAGGTAAAAACTCTATAAATCTAATGTTGTCAACATCTTGTTTAGTAATTAATTCATATGATTTGCTTTCATCTTTAGCTGATGTTTGCTCCACCGAATCCTGACAAGCAAAAAGACAAATGATTAAAAAAACACTAATTATTTTCATGATGTTATTCCAATTATTCTGCAAATATATTGTAATTAATATGTTTTACTTTCAAATTAAACGAGTTACTCAAAATAAAGTATGGTATTTTAAGTTAAATTTGTGAACCCGTTATTATTTCTTATTAAATTTGACACTCTAAAACACGATACTTTTTTAAATGAATCCTAAAATCCTCATAATTGGTGCTTGTGGTCAAATAGGTTCTGAATTGACTCATAAACTTCGAAAAATTCACGGTGATGACCATGTTATTGCTAGTGATATCAACTATGGCAATTTAGATGTGGTTAATTCTGGGATTTTCGAGATTTTAGATGCCCAAGATTATTCTAGCATGAAAATATGTGTTGAAAAATATCAAATCAACACGGTGTATTTAATGGCTGCTATGTTAAGTGCAACAGGAGAAAAATATCCCATGAAGGCTTGGGATTTAAACATGGATTCACTTTTTAATGTGTTAAATCTCGCAAAAAACAAATTCATTCAAAAAGTATTTTGGCCTTCAAGTATTGCTGTTTTTGGACCTACAACCCCAAAAGAAAACACACCGCAATACACAGTAATGGAACCGACTACGGTTTATGGAATTACCAAACAGGTTGGTGAGCGCTGGTGCGAATATTATCATAATAAATATCAAGTAGATGTAAGAAGCATTCGCTATCCTGGAATTATTAGTTGGAAAACCTTACCAGGTGGTGGTACAACGGATTATGCTGTTGATATTTACCATAAGGCTTTAGCCGACAACCATTACGAATGTTTCTTATCTGAAAACACCGAACTTCCTATGATGTATATGGATGATGCCATTGATGCGACCATAAAAATCATGGATGCTTCACCAGAAAACTTAACTATTCGTTCGTCTTATAATTTGGCAGCCATTAGTTTTACGCCAAAAGATGTTGTAAAGTCCATTCAATCTCATCTTAAAGACTTTACCATTACCTATGAACCAGATTTCAGACAGGAAATTGCCGATTCTTGGCCAAAAAGTATTGATGATAACTATGCTAGAAGAGACTGGAATTGGCAACACAATTTTGATTTGGAGGCTATAACCAAACTAATGATTACCAATCTCAAGAAGCCCATAAACCAAGATTAGCATTTAAAAAAAAGGGCTTCAAAAATACGTAGTTCATCGTATGTTTATTGAATTAAAGTTGTTATATTTTGGCCTTAAAATCAATAATCTATTATCATGAAAAAATTATTACTTATTGCAATTCTTTTGGTTTCAACTACTATTCAAGCACAAAAATCAAAAGTCTTAGAGGGGGATTGGAAAAATCTTAAAGGAATTTCTGCTTACAATTTAGAATTTGAATATGAGAATCTTGAAATACCAAAGTATGATTCTGAAGAGGATTTCCTAAAAGATAAAATGGCTAAACGAGAAGAAAAAGAACCTGGCGCTGGAGAACGTTTCAAAAAAGCTTGGTTTGCTGACAGAGAAGAACACTACGAGCCTAAATTTGCTGAATCATTTAACAAAAGATGGGACGACAAAGAAGTTGTTGTTGGAAGAGACATGGCAAGTGCAGACTACACTATGAAAATTCAAACGACATTTTTATACCCTGGTTATAATGTTGGTGTTATGAGGCAAAACTCAAAAGTTGATGCTATAATTTCGGTTTATAAAAATGACGCTCCAGACACTATTTTGTTTTCAGTAAAATATACCAAAGCCGAAGGTAATGCTGCCTTTGGAAATGATTATGATTCTGGAGTAAGAGTTGGTGAAGCTTATGCAAAAATGGCAAAAACTTTTGCTAAAGAATTGAGCAAAAAAGCTAAATAATTTCTTTCAAGCTTAAAAACTCAAAAAATAAAAGCGAGTCCTTAAACAGACTCGCTTTGCTCTTTACCCATATTAATTAGATGTGCCATTGTTCTAACCACACGATCGTGTTTCTTAACAAATGGGTTAGATTGATCCCAAACATAACCTGCCAAGACAGCACATATTTGTTTTTTGACTTCAGGATTTTCGGGTCTATGGAAAAATAAAGTTTGTAAGTTTCCAGTATACCATTCCTTAACATATGTAGCAAAAACATCTACCCCTGCTTTAATGTAACCTTCATAATCTTCTTTCCAGTCAACTGATTCTCCTTGTAGTTCTTTGGCTATCAATTTGGAAGCCTTTAAGGCTGATTCCGTTGCAAAGGTTACACCAGATGAAAACACCGGATCTAGAAATTCAGCACTATTACCAGTAAGTACAAAGCCTTTTCCATAGAATTTTTTTACAGCTTTTGAATAATTTCTAATACTTTTAGGCTCAAAAAGCAGTGGTGCATCTTTAAAGCGCTCATAGTAATAATCTGAATGCTTCAACATGTCTATTAATCGTTCGGAAGAGGTGCCTTCGAAGGAATCTATAAATTCATTTTTACCTACAAAACCCAAACTGGTATTTCCATTTGAGAATGGGATGACCCAAAACCATGTATCCTTATCTAAAACATCAAAGGTAATTAAGGTGCCTTCTGTTCCTTCTGGTCTGTTTATGTCTTTAACATGTCCAAAAATAGAGGAGTGTTCTGGTATGGAGGATGGTTTGTCTAAATCCAATAATCTGGGCAAAACACGTCCATAACCACTAGAATCTACAATATATTTAGCATGCACATGATAGCTTGCTCCTGTTTCGTCTTTCACTTCAGTAACCGATGAACCATTTTCGGCAAATTGAACATCAACCACTTCATGCTCAAAGGAAATATCAACACCCCATTTCAATAGTTCATTGACCAACGCCGAATCAAAATCGGCTCTGGGCACTTGCCACGTCCAGTCCCAACCATCGGTATGTTTTTTGCTAAAATCAAAATTACAGACAATGTCACCTCTTAAAAATCGAGCTCCAGCTTTTACTTCAAAGTTTTCAGCTTTCAAACAATCCAAAAGGTCCACCTCTTCAAAATGATCCATACATCTTGGCAATAAACTTTCGCCAATTACAAACCTCGGAAATTTACTTTTTTCAACGACCTTGACATTAAGCCCTTTTTTGTGTAAATAAGCTGCCGCAACCGAACCAGATGGACCAGCTCCAATGATTAAAACGTCTATGTTTATATCCTGCATAGGTATAGTAGTATAAATTGATTAATTATTATAAATTTGCACTCCAACTAAACTGATTCATTTTCAGTTGTTCAAATATAATACTAAAAGCATACATGTTAAAATTTAAGGGCAAATTAGGAATCGATGATTTTTATAAAGTCATTTTTGAAAATCAGCCTATTCAAATTGAAGATGACGTAAAAGAACGCGTTGAAAAAAGTTTTAACTTTCTTAAGGAATTTTCTGAAAACAAAGTCATTTATGGAGTAAACACTGGGTTTGGTCCAATGGCTCAATACAAGATAAAAGATTCTGAACGGATTCAATTACAATATAATTTAATTAGAAGTCACGCTTCAGGAACTGGTCAGCCCATTGCACCAATATATGTAAAAGCTGCTATGCTAGCTAGATTGAACACGTTGTCTTTAGGACATTCAGGTGTTCATATTTCTGTTATTGAATTAATGGCAGAACTCATTAATAGAGACATTACACCGCTTATCTATGAACATGGAGGTGTTGGTGCTAGTGGTGATTTGGTTCAATTGGCACATCTAGCATTGGTACTTATTGGTGAAGGTGAAGTGTTCTACAAAGGAGAGCGCTTGGCTACCAAAACAGTTTTTGAAAAAGAAAACCTAAATCCAATTTCAGTTGAATTACGTGAGGGACTGGCTCTAATGAATGGTACATCGGTCATGACAGGTATTGGTATTGTAAATACCATTAAAACCCGAAGTTTATTGAATTGGATGACTTCCTGCTCCGCAGCCATTAATGAAATTGTCAAGGCTTACGATGACCATTTGTCTTTTGAATTAAATCAATCTAAAAAACATATTGGTCAGCGAAAAATTGCTGAATCCATGCGTGAACACCTCAAAGACAGTGGTCTAACAAGAAAACGTGAGCATCATTTGTACAGCAAGAATGAAGATGTTTCGGTTTTTAAAGAAAAGGTACAGGAATATTATTCACTGCGTTGTGTACCACAAATTTTAGGGCCTGTTTTAGACACCCTTAATTCCGTTGAAACTATTTTAATAGAAGAAGTTAACTCGGCTAACGACAATCCTATTGTTGATGTAGACAAAAAACATGTTTATCATGGTGGAAATTTCCATGGTGATTATGTATCGCTTGAAATGGATAAATTGAAAACCGTGGTCACTAAATTAAGTATGCTTTCTGAACGTCAATTGAACTATTTACTGAATGCGCGTTTGAATGACATGCTTCCTCCATTTGTCAACCTAGGAAAATTAGGATTGAATTTTGGTATGCAGGGAGTTCAATTTACGGCCACTTCTACAACAGCTGAAAACCAAACGCTTTCCAACCCCATGTACGTTCATAGTATTCCAAATAACAATGATAATCAAGACATTGTTAGTATGGGTACCAATGCTGCTTTAATGACCAAAAAGGTTATTGAAAACGCCCATGAAGTTTTGGCTATTGAATTAATAACTATTATTCAGGCTATTGAGTATTTAAAAGTTCAAGGGCAAGTTTCATCAAAAACTAAAGTCATGTATGATGAAATCCGAAATTTAGTCCCTATATTTACTAATGACGTTATTATGTATCCTTATGTTAACAAGGTCAAAGAGTATATAATGAATCATTAATATAAAACGCTATTAATCATGAGAAAAAATTGTCTGTTATTAATATTTCTAATATCGGTTTTAACAAGTTTTGCCCAAGAATTGGCTTTGGCTAAACAAGATGGTAAATTTGGTTACATCACAAAAACAGGGGAATGGCACATTCAACCAAAATATAAAGTTGCAAAAGACTTTTCTGGCGATTATGCCGAAGCGATGAACGACAAAAAGCAATGGGGTTTTATAAACCGTAAAGGCGAATGGGTTATTGAACCTTCATTTGACAAAACTAAAGAATTCAACTCTGGCATAGCTGTTGTTCTTAAAGATAAAAATTGGATCTATATCAATGCTAAAGGCGAGCAAGTGCTTACAAATATTTCATCAGATAAAATCTACGATTTTAATGAAGGTTTTGCTATTGTGCGTGAAGGAGATTATGTAGGTTTTATGAATACTGAAGGTAAAATAGTTGTTGAGCCAAAATTCCAAAAAGCTTTCAATTTTGAAAACGGATACGCTAAAGTTCGTGAAAACGATAAATGGGGACTAATTGACACTTCTGGAAACTACCATGTTAAAACAGAATATGATGGTATCAGCAATGTTTACAATGGTCAAATTGTTGCCAACAAAGGCGAGACTTACGGTTTAATTATTAATGGAGAATTCAAGGAAGTTTCTGGTGCTCAAAAAATATGGGACTTCTCTGTAAACGGTGAGAATACTTATGCTAAAATGAATGATAAAATAGGTTTTATCGACAATAAAGGTAATTGGATTGTACAGCCAACTTACGACAAAGTTCGTGGGTTTGTTAATGGATTAGCTCCAGTTTCTTCTGACAAAAATTGGGGTTATATCAACACATCTGGTGAGGTTATCATTCCGCTGAAATATAGAGATGCTGAAATTTTTAGTGAAGATGGATTAGCACCTGTAAAAGTTGATAAACTCTGGGGCTTCATTAATACTAAAGGCGAAATGGTTATAGAAGACAAATACGATATTACTGCTGGAGGTTTTTCAATATTTCAAAAAAACAATCCTAAAGGCTTTTTTGATGGATTGGCTCGAGTTAAAGACGGAAAAACGTGGGTTTATATAAATACCAAAGGTGAGGTTCTCAATAACATGACCTTTGAAAATTTAGAACTATTTAAATAAAAAATAAAAACAAACGTATGAAGTGTGCCCTAGTAACTGGTGGGTCAAGAGGTATTGGCAAAGCTATATGCATTCAATTAGCAAAAGATTCAGACTATCATATTTTAATAAATTACAATAGTAATAAAGAAGCTGCTTTAGAAACCTTGAAAAGTGTCGAGGCCGAAGGCAATACAGGAGAAGTCATACAGTTCAACGTATCAGACTCCGAATCGGTTAATAATGCTTTGAATAATTGGCAGGAAAATAATAAAGAGGCTACAGTAGAAGTTATCGTAAACAACGCTGGAATCACCAAAGACGGCTTGTTTATGTGGATGCCTAAAGAAGATTGGGACAATGTGATTAACACATCTTTAAACGGTTTTTACAACGTAACCAATAACCTCATTCAAAAATTGCTACGCAACCGTTACGGCCGAATCATTAATGTAGCTTCCGTTTCAGGAGTCAAGGGCACTGCAGGGCAAACCAATTATTCCGCTGCCAAAGGAGCCTTGGTAGCAGCAACCAAAGCATTAGCCCAAGAGGTGGCCAAACGAAAAATTACTGTAAATGCTATTGCACCTGGATTTATAAAATCTGATATGACTTCTGATTTAGATGAAGCCGAATTAAAAAACTTAATTCCTATCAATCGGTTTGGCGAGCCTGAAGAAGTTGCCCATGCTGTATCGTTTTTGGCATCTGAAAAAGCGTCTTATATTACGGGAGAAGTTATTAATATTAATGGAGGGATTTACTCATAATTAATTTATAAATGAATCGTGTTGTTATTACCGGAATGGGAATTTACTCTTGCATAGGTAAAAACCTTGAGGAAGTAAAAAACTCATTGTATGAAGGAAAATCTGGAATAAAAATTGACGAAGAACGGATACCATTTGGTTACCGATCGCCATTAACGGGTATGGTTGAAAGACCTAACTTGAAGAGTGATTTATCAAGAAGGCAACGCGTTAGCCTTGGTGAAGAAGGAGAGTATGCCTATGTGGCTACTATTGAAGCATTAAAAAATGCTAAAATTGATCAGGATTATATTGATGCAAATGAAGTTGGTATTTTATATGGGAATGATAGTACTGCGCAATCTGTTATAGAGTCCATAGACACTATAAGAGAAAAAAAGGACACCACTTTAGTGGGTTCTGGTGCTATTTTTAAAGGGATGAATTCATCAGTAACCATGAATTTGTCGACTATTTTTAGACTTACAGGCATAAATTTCACAATTAGCGCTGCCTGTGCCAGTGGTTCACATTCTATTGGAATGGCTTATCAACTAATTAAAAGTGGACTTCAAGATTGTGTGATTTGCGGTGGTGCTCAAGAAATCAATAAATTGGCTATGGGTAGTTTTGATGGTTTGGGAGTATTCTCTCTTAACACAGAAAATCCAGAACAAGCCTCAAGACCATTTGATTCATCTCGAGATGGTTTAGTGCCAAGTGGTGGCGCAGCTACGTTAATTTTGGAGTCTTATGATTCAGCAGTAAAAAGAGGCGCACCAATTTTAGGTGAAATTATTGGATATGGATTTTCATCAAATGGTGATCATATATCTACACCTAATGTTGAAGGCCCTTCGCGAGCTATGTTAAAAGCCATTAAGCAAGCCAACATTAATCCTTCGGATATATTCTATGTCAATGCGCATGCTACATCAACACCTGTTGGCGATGCCAACGAAGCTCGTGCCATCGTAAATGTATTTGGCGAAAATGGCCCTTACGTTAGTTCAACGAAATCCATGACTGGTCATGAATGTTGGATGGCTGGTGCCAGTGAAGTTATTTACTCCATGCTTATGATGCATCATGACTTTATTGCACCAAACATTAATCTTAAACAACCAGATGAAGCAGCTTCAAAATTAAATTTAGTCAGCAAAACGCTAGATAAAAAATTTGATGTATTTTTGTCAAATTCTTTTGGATTTGGGGGAACCAATTCTGCATTAATAATTAAAAAATAATAGAGAGGTGATGGTAAAAGAAGTTATTATTGAAAAGATAAACGACTTTCTTATTGATGAATTTGAAGTTGAGCAAGATGATATTGCACCTGAAGCTAACTTAAAAGATACGCTTGAACTTGACAGTTTGGACTTTGTGGATCTTGTTGTGGCCGTAGAATCTAATTTCGGTGTAAAACTAGTGGGTGAAGATTTTGTAAATGTCAAGACACTTCAGGACTTCTACGATCTTATTGAGAATAAATTAAGCTAAAATTACGCACATATATTTATGGCTGCTGAATGGCAAGGAAAATCTAGAGGTACAGTTCTAGGATACAAGATATTTGTATTTTTCATGAAGAACCTCGGACTTCGAGCAGCATATTTCATTCTTTATTTTGTAGCGGCCTATTTTTGCCTTTTTGCAATGGATAGTTCTAAAGCTATTTATTATTACTTCAGGCATCGATTGAAATATTCAAAATTACGAAGCCTTATAAGCATCTACAAAAGCTACTATGTTTTTGGTCAGACTATTATTGACAAAGTTGCCATTTCCTCCGGTCTACGAGACAAATTTACGTATGAGTTTGATGGTATAGATTTGATACGGGAAACCATCAGGCAAAAAAAAGGTGGTGTGCTCATTAGTGCGCATGTCGGGAACTTTGAAATAGCCGAATTCTTTTTTGGGGAATTGGAAGAAAAAACTTCTATTAGTCTACTCACAACTGATGTTGAACATACGGCAATTAAAGATTACATCGAGAGCGTTACCAGTGAGTCTAGTATTAATCTGATAATCATAAAAGAAGATTTATCGCACATTTTTGAAATTAATGCCGCTTTGGCAAGAAACGAAATTGTTTGTATCACTGGTGATCGTTATGTGAAAGGCTCGAAGTATTTATCGCAAAACCTTTTAGGGGAAGAAGCTCGTTTTCCTGCAGGTCCATTTCTATTGGCCTCACGATTAAATGTTCCTGTGCTATTTGTTTATGTTATGAAGGAAACAACAAGCCATTACCACCTTTATGCCAGAAAAGCCAAGGCAAAAAAACGGGATGCCAAAAAATTGCTTGAAGAATATACAGAAAGCGTATCTTGGATGTTGAAAAAATACCCACTTCAGTGGTTTAATTATTTCGACTTTTGGAATTCTAAAAACAAATAAATGAAATCGGTTTTAGTTATACATTATTCGCAATCAGGACAACTTACGGAAATCGTAAATAACATTACAAATCCTATTAAAAACAATAATACCGATGTTACTCATGTAACCATTAAAATGAAAGAACCTTTCCCATTTCCTTGGAAAAAGAAAGAGTTCTATGGTGCTTTTCCAGATACCTTTAAACAAATTCCTCAAGAAGTTGAAAATATCCCTGACCACGTTTTAAATAAAAACTACGATTTAATCATCTTGGGTTATAGCATTTGGTATTTAACCCCTTCATTGCCAACAACATCCTTTTTACATACGGAACAAGCCAAACAGCTTTTTAATAATAAGCCTGTTATCACAGTAATAGGTTGTAGAAATATGTGGATTATGGCGCAGGAAAAGATGAAGAAAAAACTCAAGTCTTTAAATGCAAACTTGGTAGGAAATATTGTTTTGGCTGATAGGCATATTAATCACATTAGTGTCATCACCATCGCACAATGGATGTTTTCAGGAAAGAAGGAACGTTTTTTAGGTATTTTTCCTAAACCTGGTGTTTCTCAAAAAGACATTGATGAGTCGGTGAAATTTGGCCCAATTATTTCCAAGCATTTACAAAAAAATGATTTTCAAAACCTTCAAAAAGAACTTTTAACAGAAAATGCAGTGAAAATAAAGCCTTTTTTAATTACTGTTGACAAACGTGCCAATGTGATATTCTCAAAATGGGCTAACTTTATACATGCCAAAGGCGATAAAAATACACCAAAAAGGCAGTTTTGGGTTAAAATCTTTAATTATTACCTATTATTTGTCATTTGGTTTATTGCACCTATAGTTTTTATCTTATTTTTGTTGACTTATTTACCTTTGTATGGTAAAATTAAAAGAGATAAAGTATATTACGCATCTGTTGCATTAAAATAGAAGGCACTGAAAATGAACGAAGTTTACATAACCAAAATATCGAAGTTTTTACCTAATCGCCCAATCAGTAATGATGAGATGGAAGATAAGCTTGGCACTATTAACGGTAAGACCTCCAAAGGTCGTCGTATTGTGTTACGTAACAACCAAATTAAAACGCGATATTATGCTATTGATGACAATGGAAACATCACTCATAACAATGCCCAACTGACAAAGGAAGCCGTAATGGGTTTATGTGATGACAATTTCAAAGCCGAAGATATTGAACTATTATCATGTGGCACTTCTAGTCCAGATCAAATTTTACCTTCCCATGCAGCCATGGTTCATGGTTTTTTAAAAAATGGTAATATTGAAATAAATTCAGCTTCAGGCGCTTGTTGTTCAGGAATGAATGCTCTAAAGTTTGGTTATCTATCGGTAAAATCAGGACAAACTCAAAATGCTGTCGCAACAGGATCGGAACGTACCTCTACTTGGATGAAGTCTGATACGTTTGAAGAGGAGTTGAAATATTTAGAAACACTTGAAGAAAATCCTATACTTGCTTTCAATAAAGATTTTTTAAGATGGATGCTTTCAGATGGTGCGGGAGCTTTTCTATTAGAAAATAAACCAAAGGGCGAACAACCTCTCAAGATTGAATGGATGGAGGGTTATTCTTATGCTTATGAAATAGATGCTTGTATGTATGCAGGTGCTGATAAATTGGATGATGGTTTCTTAAAACCTTGGAGTGAATACCCTTCTGACCAATGGAGTAAAAAATCGCTGTTTGCCATGAAACAAGATGTCAAACTGCTTGGTGAACACATATTGGTAAAGGGTGTTGATAGTCTAAAAAAGGCATTAACAAAACACAATTTAAAGCCTACCGATATTGACTATTATTTACCACATATTTCTTCCAACTTCTTTAAGGACAAACTCTATAAGGAAATGACCGAGCAAGGTGTTGAAATTCCTTGGGACAATTGGTTTATGAATTTAAGTAAAGTTGGTAATGTGGGTGCTGGATCTATTTACATCATGCTTGAAGAATTGGCTCATTCAGGTAAGTTAAAAAAAGGAGATAAAATATTGTTATCTGTTCCTGAAAGTGCTCGTTTTGCCTATTCCATAGCACTTGTAACTGTGTGTTAAAATGAAAGCCAACAATTTTCCAATTCTTGATATTTCAAATTTAATTCCTCAAAAAGTTCCTTTTGTTATGGTAGATTCCCTTCAGGATTTTACCAATGAAAAAGTAGTTTCAGCATTTAAAATAATTCCAAGTAATCTCTTTGTTGAAAACAATCATCTTGGTGAACCTGGACTAGTGGAAAATATGGCGCAAACTGTTGCATTACATACAGGTTATGACTATTTTTTAAAAGGCGAACAAGCACCAACAGGTTATATTGGATCCATAAAATCTGTAACGATTCATAAACTTCCAAGTATCAATGAGGTAATTCGAACTGAAGCGACTATTTTACATGAATTCATGGGAGTCACGATGGTTTCAGTGTCTGTTTTTAATGCTGAAGGTCAAGAAATTGCTTCGGGTGAAATGAAGACTGTAATTGCAGGCTAATGAATTACCAAGACATCGATATCACTAATTTTTTACCACATCGTAAACCGTTTTTAATGGTCGATAATGTATTGTCAATTGATGACAAGCATGTTTCCACATCTTTCACCATTAAAGATGATTGTATCTTTATTGATAATGGGGTTTTCAATGAAGCCGGGATGACTGAAAATGCTGCACAAACCTGTTCCTCTATAGTAGGTAAAGGTTATTTTCAAGATGATGATGTTCTAGGAGAGCGCACTAAATTAATAGGTTTTATTAGTGCTATAAAGACGCTTCAAATAAGTAGATGCCCTAAAGTAGGAACTACCATTGAAACCTATGCCAAAATTAATTCCAAATTAGCAACAGACCAATATGTTATGTGTTCCATAACGTGTTCAATATCTCAAAACCAAGAAGAATTATTATCTTGTGAAATGAATTTATTTATTCGTGAAATACATTAATTTTTATGAAGAAAAATGAAGTCCCTCAAGATAAAAGTAACTTAGAATCTGCGAATTTCAAAGAACTTTGTTATGCCGTTGATGAAAATGGTGAATACACTACTGTAAATAGTACCGGTTGGGATCCGAAAACCATTGCTTTGGACAATGCCATTGAAGAAATTAATGCTCGTGTTGCTGATGCAAAAAATCGCGTCCAAAACAATCAGACTAGTCCTATCGAATACTATATGGAACTGCACAAAATGGATATCAATATTTTAGCAAGCTATGTTGGTATTTGGAAATGGCGTGTAAAAAGACATTTTAAGCCTTCTGTATTTAAAAAACTATCTAATAAGATACTTCAAAAATACGCTGATATATTTGAGGTTAGCGTGGAACAACTTAAAAAATTAGAGCATGGAAATTAAATTTACACATCATCAGTCAGCTCATTGCGAAAATGGTGTGGTTTCAAATTTAATGAAGCACAATGGTTTCAATATCAGTGAACCTATGGTTTTTGGTATAGGTTCAGGTCTGTTGTTTTGCTACATCCCGCTATTAATGGTCAACCATGCTCCGGCTATCACCTATCGTGCCATGCCAGGTTTTATTTTCAAACGTTTTGCTAAGCGTGTTGGAATTAAAATTAAGCGTGAAAAATTTAAGGACCCTAAAAAAGCCAAAACCCGACTAGATGAAAATTTAAACAAAAATAACCCTGTTGGACTTCAAGTAGGTGTGTACAATCTGGCATACTTCCCAGATGAATATCGTTTTCATTTTAATGCCCACAATTTAGTGGTATATGGTAAACAAGATGACACTTATTTAATCAGTGATCCTGTGATGGAAGGTGTCACAACCCTAACCGACAAACAACTAGAAAAAGTGCGTTTTGCCAAAGGCGCATTTGCACCAAAAGGACACATATATTACCCAACCGATTTTCCAAAAGAATTGGAATTGGAATCGGCTATAAAAAAAGGGATCAAACAAACGTGTAGAGAAATGCTGGCTCCAATGCCCATTGTTGGTGTAAAGGGTATTCGCACCATTGCTAAACTCATTCGCAAATGGCCAAAAAAGAAAGGGGTTAAAGTAGCCAATCATTATTTAGGTCAAATAGTGAGAATGCAGGAGGAAATTGGAACCGGTGGCGGAGGCTTTCGATATATTTTTGCGGCGTTTTTACAAGAGTCCAGTAAAATTTTAAACAACGATAAACTAGCGGAACTTTCGAAAGAAATGACTCAAATTGGAGATTTATGGCGTGATTTTGCGGTTGATGCTTCAAGAATTTATAAAAATAGAGCGGCAAAAACCGATGGATACAATGATGTAGCAGACCAATTGGATATTATTGCTGATAAAGAAGAGATTTTCTTTAAAAAATTGAAGAAAGCCATATAAGATGATTCAAATTGAACAGATTTCTAAAAAATATAAAGGCTCTGATAATTTCTCGGTTAGTAATTTAGATTTGTTCATTCAAGAGAAGGAAATTTTTGGCCTTTTGGGTCCTAACGGTGCGGGTAAAACCACGCTCATTTCTATTCTTTGTTCTCTAATTAAACCTACATCCGGTAGCTTTTCTATAAATGGCCTTACCTATCAAAAACATAAGAACCAACTTAAACAGCTTATAGGTATTGTTCCCCAAGAATATGCACTTTATCCAACTTTAACGGCCTTTGAAAATTTGAAATACTTTGGCAGTATGTATGGACTTAAAGGCAAAAGCCTGGATAATAAAATTAATGCAGCCTTGGAACACTTGGGTCTATTGCCCTTTGCCAACAAGCCCATAGATACCTTTTCTGGTGGTATGAAACGGCGTGTCAATTTAATAGCCAGTATTTTACATGATCCTAAAGTTTTATTTTTAGATGAGCCAACCGTTGGTGTTGACGTTCAATCAAAAAATGTTATTATTGGATTCCTTCAAGATTTGAACAAAAAAGGAACCACCATAATCTATACGTCACATCACTTAAATGAGGCAGAATCTTTTTGTACACGAGTTGCCATAATAGACCACGGTAAAATCATTACGAAAGGTAAACCAGCCGAACTTATTAATGAACACCATGGCACACATAATTTAGAAGATGTGTTTTTAAGATTAACCGGTAAAGCTTTACGAGACCATGCATAAACTCTGGGCCTCGACATACAAGGAATTTCTGTTGCTTACCAGAGACATTGGTGGAATTGCTATTCTATTTATTATGCCCTTGGTTCTAATTATAACCATAACGCTTATTCAAGACAGCACATTCAAAACAGTATCTGATGTTAAAATTCCTATTCTATTAGTAAACAATGATAACGGAAGTGTTTCAGAAACCATTAAAAATGGTCTTTCAGAATCAAATGCATTTGAGGTCATTCTAAAATCCAATGAAAATGAAGCGAAGGAATTGGTGTTTTCAGGTAAATACCAAATGGCCATTATCATTCCCAAAGACTTATCTTCCGATTTAGATAAAAAAGTCAATCAAAACGTTGATGGAATCATTTCCAAATTTGGACTGGAGGAAGAAACGGAAATAGAACCTCTTGAGATTCCAAACAAAGAAGTCAAGCTTTACTTTGACCCAGCCACACAGGTATCGTTTAAATCTTCTGTGAAAAATGGTATTGATAAAATGATTTCGAAAATTGAAACGCAGACCATCTATAAGGCTTTTCAAGAACAAATCTCCGACGACCCATCAGAGGTTATTTTTGAAACTGATAATTTCATCACCTTTACAGAAATTTTACCCCAAGACGGCGATAAGGACATTATTCCAAATTCTGTACAACACAATGTGCCAGCTTGGACATTGTTCGCCATCTTCTTTATTATCGTACCGCTATCCATAAACATTGTTAAGGAAAAAAGCCAAGGGACTTTTGTAAGGTTGCGAACGAATCCTGTTTCATATGCAACTGTACTTGGCGGAAAAACAATTGTTTACCTCATTGTTTGCCTGATTCAATTTGTTTTAATGTTGCTTGTTGGAATCTATTTATTCCCAGCAATTGGATTACCAACATTGGATATTTCCGGGAGATTACCATTACTGTTTATTGTTGCAACTTTTGCTGGTTTGGCTGCAATTGGCCTAGGTTTATTATTGGGAACCATTGCAAAAACACAAGAACAATCGGCTCCCTTTGGTGCTACTTTTGTGGTTATTCTTGCTGCAATAGGTGGGGTTTGGGTTCCTGTATTTATTATGCCAAAGTTCATGCAGATTTTATCAAATATTTCTCCCATGAATTGGGGTCTAAATGCATTTTACGATGTATTTTTACGGAACGGTTCGTTACTGGACATCCTTCCCGAGTTGTTACTGCTACTCGCATTTTTTCTGGTAACTATTTTAATTGCTATTGCTTATAATGAAAAAAAGAACGCTGTCTAAACATAAAGAAATATCACATACTAGCCAGGTTCGCGTGCGCTTTGTAGAAACAGATCCTTTGGGTATTGTTTGGCATGGAAATTATATTCAGTATTTTGAAGATGGTAGAGAAGCCTTTGGAAGACAGCATGGCATATCCTATTTGGATCAAAAAGAATTTGGCTTTGCTACCCCTATTGTAAAATCAAGTACAGACCATAAGTTACCGCTACGCTATGGTGATGTAGCTACCATAAAAACAATTTACGTTGACAGCCCTGCGGCAAAAATGGTGTTTCGATATGAAATATACAATCAAAATGAGGAACTGGTTTGCACTGGCGAAACCGTTCAGGTTTTTGTCGATAATATTGGTGAAGGTGATTTGGCGCTTACTGCTCCTGAATTTTTTATGGATTGGAAAAAACGTGTTGGCTTGCTAGATGACTGATATCTACGTTTCACATAATAATACTCTATCATCATTAGGCTTTACTAGTGAATCTGTTGTGAAAAATATTCACAACGAGGTTTCTGGACTTCAATATATTGATGACCAAAGTATATTACCCGAACCTTTTTATACGTCATTAATTCCAACAGAAAAACTAAATCAAGAATTCAACCATTTAAATCCTCAAAAAACATATACCCGTTTGGAGAAGATGATGATAACATCATTAAGCAAGGTCATCGCTTCTTCAAACGTAGATTTAAATAATCGTGTTGGTCTAATTATTTCAACAACCAAAGGTAATATTGATGCTCTTGATAACAACAATCCGTTTCCTGAAGAACGTGCATATTTGAGTGAATTAGGAAAACAAATTAAAGATTTTTTTAATTTTAAGAATGATGCTATTGTTGTTTCAAATGCTTGCGTCTCCGGGATTTTAGCTGTTGCTATTGCCAAGAGATATATTGAACAAGGTGTTTACGATCATGTGTTTATTGCAAGTGGTGACGTAATTACCGAATTTATTCTTTCTGGATTTAATTCTTTTCAAGCATTAAGTAATGCGCCTTGCAGACCTTATGATGCTCATAGAACTGGAATCAATATTGGAGAGGTTTCTGCTAGTGTACTAGTGACAAAAGAGTCCAAAAATTTACCTGATGAAACTGTAAGAATAATAGGAGAAGGTTCTTGCAATGATGCCAACCATATTTCTGGTCCTTCAAGAACTGGTGAAGGTCTTTATAGAAGTATACAATCGGCTTTTTCTCAAACAACCATTTCAGTTAATAACATTGACTTTATTTCTGCTCATGGAACAGCCACGCTTTTTAATGACGAGATGGAAGCTTTGGCTTTTAATCGAATGGCATTGGGGCAAGTTCCCCTAAACAGTTTAAAAGGCTATTTTGGTCATAGTTTAGGAGCATCAGGATTAGTAGAGACTATTGTTGGTATGCATTCCTTGAAAAATAATACGTTATATAAATCTTTGGGTTTTGAATCCTTAGGAGTAACAAAACCTATTAATATTATAAAACAAACAACTGAAAAGACATTACAAACGTTTTTAAAAACAGCCTCTGGTTTTGGAGGCTGCAACACGGCCGTAATTTTTCAAAAAATTTATTGAAACTAATATGTCTACACAAAACCTAAAAGCCATAAATGCTCTAGAGGAAGCGCACAAAATTGCTTTTGCTCCATTTATATTTCAAACCGTGGTTTCTTTAAGAAAACTTGGTGTTTTTGACCTGATCTTCGAAAGTAGAAAAAAAGGTGGAATTACAAAGGAAGCCATTGCTGAAACATTGAGCTTAAGCGTGTATGGTGTTGGTGTGTTGTTAGAAATTGCTGAATCGTCCAATATTGTTGTACAAGATGATTCCGAGAGATTTAAGTTAACAACTATCGGTTATTTTTTAGCCTATAATGAGACTGTTAATGTCAATATCAACTTCGCAAATGAAGTTTGTTATAAAGGCATGTTTCATTTAGACGAGGCTATTAAAACAGGTAAACCAGAAGGTCTAAAAGAACTTGGTAACTGGAAAACGATTTATGAAGGCCTTTCGCAGCTGACCCCTTTAGAACAAAAATCGTGGTTCGAATTTGACCATCACTACTCGGATGATATCTTTGGAGACGCATTAAAAATCATATTTCAAAAGAATCGTAAATCCATTTTGGACATTGGTGCCAACACTGGAAAATTTACCATTCAATGTTGCAAACATAATGATACGGTCAATATGACTATGGTTGATCTTCCTGGCCAGTTAAACGTGGCGTTGAAAAACGTAGAAAAAGAAGGATTTCAAAACCGCGTAAAGGGCCATCAAATAGATTGGTTGTCCGAAAACCCTAAACTTCCTAGTGGCGCAGATACTTTTTGGCTTTGTCAATTTTTAGACTGTTTTTCTAAAGACGAGATTTTAAAGGTGCTTCAAACCTGTGTAGAAGTCATGGATGACAATGCCGAACTTATAATCGTCGAAACCTTTACTGACAGACAACGATTTCAAAGTGCTAAATTTATTTTAGAAGCAACATCCTTATATTTTACAGCTTTGGCTAATGGCAACTCAAAAATGTACAAAGCTGAAGAATTTATTGAAATTGCTGACAAAGCTGGTTTAAAACTCAATGACGATGTAGCATTGGGCGAATATCATACGTTGTTCACATTTACTAAAAAAGTTTCATGAACACTGATTTTTACATAAAATCTTACTGCAGAATAAAAGATAATACGGTTTCTTTAAATGATTCTGTTCTTTTTAATGATGCATCGAAATCATTTATAGATTTTATTAAATCGGCTTACAAAAATCAAAATACCAAGTATCCCAAATTTTTTAAAATGGATAACTTGAGTAAACTCGCTTTTTTGGCTGCTGATGTTTTACTGAAAAATGAAAATCTCAAATTGGAAAATGATAATAATATTGCTATTGTTTTTTCCAATAGGGCTTCTAGTTTAGATACCGATAGAAAACATCAAGAATCCATTCAAAATAAAGAAAGTTACTACCCTAGCCCAGCAGTATTTGTTTACACACTACCTAATATTTGTATCGGTGAGATAAGTATCAAATATAAACTGTATTCTGAAAATAGTTTTTTTATCTTTGACAACTTTAATGCTTCGCATTTACTAACGTACTCAAATAGTTTGTTATCAAGTAACAAAGCCCATGAAGTATTGTGCGGGTGGGTGGAATTTGATGGAGAAAATAATTACGAAGCCTTTTTATATTTAGTTTCAAAAACAGGAACTATAAAACATACTGAACAAAACATAATAACATTATATAATACATAATTATGGATGCTTTAAAACAAGAATTAAAAGAAAATATAATTGAGCAATTGAATTTAGAAGACATGTCTCCAGAGGATATTGCAAATGACGATATGCTTTTTGGTGATGGTTTAGGTTTAGATTCTATTGATGCACTGGAGTTAATTGTCATGTTGGATAAAAGTTATGGTATCAAATTAACTGACCCTAAAGAAGGTCGTGCGATTTTTGAATCGATTGATACTATGGCTGCTTATATCACAGAACACAGAACCAAATAAGTCGTTCATTTGAGTAAAGGGGTTGCTATAACTGGAATGGGAATTATTTCTGCCATTGGAAACAATGTGGCAGAAAACTACCATGCACTTATTAACGGTAATAAGGGGATTTCCCGTGTTAAAAAAATTAAAACGAACCATGTCAATGATATCATGGTTGGTGAAATTGCATTTACCAATAGTGAATTTGAACAACAACTCCATTTAAGTTCAGACAACAATTATTCAAGGACTGCTTTCCTTGGCGTTGTGGCCGCAAAGGAAGCTATTAAAAATGCCGGAATAACCGATATTAATGCTTACAAAACTGGATTGGTTTCAGCGACAAGTGTTGGTGGCATGGATATGACAGAACGCTATTTTTATGATTATCTTGAAAATAAAGCCACGCAAAAATATATCGAAGGACATCATGCTGGTGATTCTACACAAAAAATAGCAGAACAACTAGGCATTGAAAAAAGCTTGGTTACAACTATTAGTACTGCTTGTTCTTCGGCTGCTAATTCCATTATGCTTGGTGCGCGATTAATAAAATCAGGCTTATTGGATCGTGTAATTGTTGGAGGTGCCGACTGTTTATCAAAGTTTACAATCAATGGATTCAAGACGTTAATGATATTATCAGATACCTACAATACGCCTTTTGATGAAAACCGAAAAGGTTTGAATTTAGGTGAAGCTGCCGCTTTCTTGGTATTGGAATCTGATGCTGTCGTACAGGCAGAGAATAAAACTGTTTTGGCCTATGTAAAAGGTTACGGCAATGCCAATGATGCCTATCACCAAACAGCATCTTCAGATAATGGTGATGGCGCATTCCTAGCAATGGAAAAAGCATTAAAAGTAGCCGACTTTACTCCAGCTGATATTGATTACATCAATGCACATGGTACTGCAACTGGCAATAATGATTTATCAGAAGGTCGTGCTATCATTCGTGTTTTTGGAGAGCATGTTCCTGATTTCAGTTCTACTAAAGCCTACACAGGACACACACTAGCTGCGGCTGGAGCGATTGAAGCTGTGTATTCGGTTTTAGCACTTCAAAACAATGTAGTTTATCCCAATCTGAATTTTGAAACGCAGATGAAGGAATTTGATATGACACCACAACTTGAGTTAAAAGAAAAGCCTCTTAAAACAGTTATGTCCAATTCGTTTGGATTTGGTGGCAATTGTTCAACTGTTATATTTTCTAAAGAACAATAATGAAGCAAGTCTATATAAATAGTATTGGTTCCATTTCAGGTCAAAAGACATTTGACAATAATGAATTTTTGAATGACATTGTTGATTATGAAGACAACGTTATTTCTGTTATAGACCCTATTTATAAAGACTACATTCCTCCTGCTGCTGCAAGACGTATGGCAAAAGGTATTAAAATGGGTGTTGTAGCATCAAAAATAGCTTTACAAGATGCAGGTTTAGAAAATGTTGATGCCATTATAACTGGAACTGGAATGGGCTGTGTGCGTGATTCCGAAAAATTCGTGAGTGCCATAATTGATAATGACGAGCAATACCTAACCCCAACATCATTTATTCAGTCAACACATAATACCGTAGGTGGACAAATTGCATTGGAATTACAATGTAAAGGATATAATTTTACTTACGTACATGGAAGTAACTCATTTGAATCTGCGCTTTTGGATGCTAAACTTCAATTGGAAAATAACGAAGAACACAATATCCTTGTTGGAGGCGTTGATGAACTTGGAGATCATACCGTTACCATTCACAAACTCATCAACCATATAAAACCGCATGCAGTTAAAAGTTCTGAACTTTTAAAATCAAATTCGGTTGGAGCAGTTTTTGCAGAAGGTGCTAATTTCTTTGTATTGTCAAATGAAAAACAAGCCTCTTCTTATGCTGAAGTTACTGCAGTAAAACTCTTCAACACGCTCACAAAAGCTGAAATAACAAAAGCTGCTACTGATTTTTTAGCTGAAAACAACCTTGAGGTTTCAGATATTGATATTCTAATTCTGGGTAACAATGGCGACATTGAGCATGATGGTTATTATCATGAATTGCAATCAGGTCCATTCAAAAACACGCAACAGGTTTATTACAAACATCTCTGTGGTGAATTTAATACTGCATCGTCATTTGGTTTTTGGTTAGCTTCCAAAATTATAAAAACCCAATCTCTTCCAGAAAGTGTAAAGCTAAACAACATTAAACAGGCATCTTTTAAAACTATATTGTTGTACAACCAGTATCGTGGAGAAAACCATAGTTTCACCTTACTAAAACAATGCTGAATTTTAGGTCAGTAAATATCACAACAGGCATTCTTTTTGTATTATTTATTTGCTTACATTTCCTAATTAACATGTCTTTTTGGTGGCTTCTTCCAATCGGTCTGGCCTGGTTGGTTTTAACCATTTTGGGTTCAGGATTAATAGGTTGGAATTACCATTTAAAAACTCTAAACAACAATCCAAACGCCAATAATATTGCCATTACCTTTGATGATGGTCCAAACCCTGATTTCACACCTAAAGTTTTAAAGGTATTGGAAACGTACCGAGCAGAGGCAACATTTTTTTGTATTGGTAAGCACATAGAATCACATCCAGATATTATTAAAACCATTATTGAACATGGTCATACAATAGGTAATCATACCTATTCACATGCAAATAACTTTGGGTTTTTTAATACTCAAAAAGTAATTGCTGAATTACAAAAAACCAATACTATTGTCAAAAATGTGTTGGGTATAACCCCATGCCTATACCGTCCTGCCTTTGGCGTAACAAATCCCAAAATAAAAAGAGCAGTTAAACACTTACATTTAACTACTATTGGATGGAACAGACGCTCTTTTGATACTACCAACCTCAACGAAAATCAAATTTTTAATCGCATAACAAAAAACCTAAAAAAAGGCGATGTTATTTTGCTTCACGACACGAGTGAAAAAACAATCAGAGTTTTGGAACGGTTATTGTTATTTTTGCAAGAGAAAAACCTACAGTCTGTAACTGTAAATGATTTATTTAATGTTAAAGCCTATGCGTAAAATCTTTTTCATTCCATTTTTTTTGATTTCGGCAAATTTTTTTGCCCAATCCCCTATGAATAGTCAAGAGGCAGCCGCTTTAAAAACTTTGGTTAAAACCAGAGCAGCCACTACTAAAACTATTACAAGTGATTTTACCCAATCAAAGCATTTGGATTTTTTGGATAACGATGTTGTAACCAAAGGACAATTGGCATTCAAATCGCCAAATTTGATTAAGTGGAGTTACGTAGATCCTTTTAAGTATTCCGTTATCTTCAAAAATGAAACCTTATACATTAATGATGAAGGCAACAAAAGTAATATTGATATTGGTTCCAATCAGATGTTCAAACAACTAAATAAACTCATCATAAATAGTATTAAAGGTGATATGTTTGATGATGAGACGTTTTCAATCGAATACTTTAAAAACGATCATTCTAGTTTGGTTCAGTTTGCATCCAAAGACAAAAAGTTATCAAAATACATCAGTGCTTTTCATATAACCTTCAATAGTAATGGAGATGTTGAACAGGTGAAAATGATTGAACCTTCGGGTGATTATACCAAAATAGTTTTTTCCAACAGAGTGTTAAATAATTCGATTAATGAAGCTGTTTTTTCTAATTAGTTTCTCCTTATTGATATTGGGCTGTGGATCATACCCTAAAAAGCAGGGCTTCAAATTAGACACCACATCTCAAAGGACTCTAGTAAACCCGTATTTCTCCAATAATGAAATTGACTATGTTTACAAGGCTAAAATTGAGGTTTACGATAGACAGTTTGGCGGTCTGCTGATTATCAAAAAAATTAATGGGCTTGAGCATCGGGTTGCTTTTACCACTGAAATGGGCAATAAACTATTTGATTTTTCTTTTTCTCAAAATGATTTCAAAGTCAACTATATCGTTGATGACTTCGACAAAGGTTTGCTGATTAAAATTCTAAAACAAGATTTTAAAACCCTAATTACCGAATCCTTGAGCAATGAAATGTTCTATAAAAATAACTTTCAGAATGTTCATGAAACCACTTTATACAATAAAAAGCATTTTTACTTTTTTGACATTGGAAAACTTGTTAAAATTAACCGTGTAAAAGGCACAAAAGAAAAAGTATCTTTTATCTTTTCAGATATTAGTGATAGTATTGCAAAACAAATAGAAATAATACATTATAATATTCAACTTAAAATAACCCTGAAATCAATAAAATAATGAAGAAACTCGTGCTATTAATGGTAGTTGCTATGACAACGGCCACAACATTTTCACAAATAAAAGTGAGACCAGGTTTTAGAGCTGGTTTAAATGCCTCAAAAATTACCAATTTAGAAAATGTCAATAGAAAAGTTGGTGTCAACGCTTCCATGTTTGTCAATTTACATTTATCACGTTTTTATGAATTACAGCCTGAATTAACTTATTCTAATCAAGGTTGGTCGCGAGATAGTTATAGATTTACTGACCCTTATAATGATATAACATACAATGTAAACAGTGAGGATGTTAGCACACATTATATTGGTATCGCATTAACCAATAAATTTTTTATGTCACCTAAAATAGGGCTTCATGTATTGCTTGGTCCTGGTATGGAATTTAATGTTTCTGACAACTTACCATATGATACGATTACTCCAATTGATTTAACATTGTTTGCAGGTATTGGATATGAATTTCCATTTGGTCTTGGTTTGGAAGCCAGATACAAACAAGGTCTTATAGATGTCAGAGATGGTTATTATGACGATTATTATAATAATGGTTATTATGAAGGCGAATACTATAACGGAAAGAACAAATTGAATTCCGTTTTTCAGTTTAGTGTGTTTTACAAATTTGCTTGGTAATGTTGCTAGAAAATTTTTATACAGTTAATAATTTAGCAATTGCAGATGGTTCTGCAACTGCTAATATCACTATTAACAAAAATCATGAAGTCTTCAAAGGTCATTTCCCTGGAAATCCAGTAACGCCAGGGGTTTGTATGATGCAAATCATTAAGGAATTAACGGAACAGGCTGTCAATGAAAAACTCTTTATGCAGTCATCCAGCAATGTGAAATTTATGGCAATTATAAATCCTGAAGTAAATCCAGATCTTGATCTAACCTTAACAATTTCTGAAGAGGATGGACTTTTTAAGGTCAAGAATATCACCAAATTTGAAGATACGGTTGCCTTAAAACTTTCAACAACTTTTCGAAGAAAGTAATTCTGATGAAACCTATAATTTCCATATTGTTTTTGATATTATCTATGAGTTTTCAAGCTCAAGAGATGTCTATCGTTCGCGAAAGTTATAAGGTTGCGGCACAAGACAAAACACATTTGGAATCGTTTTACGACATGATGGAACCAATAACCAAAAGTGATCATGTTGCTCTTGTGGCCTATAAAGGAGCTGCTTTGGCATTGCAAGCCAAATATGCCAAAACCATAAAGGAAAAAAAAGATGGGTTTATAGATGGTGTGAGCTACATTGAGTATGCCATTGAAAAAGAACCCAATGCCATTGAACCACGATTTGTAAGATTAGGCATTCAAGAAAATGCGCCTAAAATTTTAAAATATCGTAATAATATTGAAGAAGACAAGGCATTTCTATTAAAACAATTTGAGCATATTGGATCAAAAAATCTCAAGGGGCATATTAATGATTATATTTTGCAGTCAAAATTGTTTACTGAAGAAGAAAAAGAAAGTATCAAAGAATAAGTCAACTGCACATTGGTTATTTACTTTTTTTGGCGGTAATTACTTTTAGGATGATGAAAAAAAGCAGTAATTTTGATTTTATAATTTGAAATGCTTGCTATTGCGTGCAAAACACCCTCATTCAACAAAAAATTATTGATTTAAAGGTATGTGTGCTTATTCCCACATACAATAACGAGCGCACCTTAAAACGTGTACTTGATGGTGTATTGGAAATTACCAATCAGGTTATTGTAGTCAACGATGGCGCAACTGATTCTACAGCACAAATACTCCAGCCCTATCAAAATATAACCCAAGTTCATTTTTCCGAAAATCAAGGGAAAGGGAAGGCTTTAAGGGAAGGCTTTAAAAAAGCTCAAAAACTTGGTTACGAATATGTCATCACAATAGATTCAGACGGTCAGCATTTTCCATCGGATATACCAAATTTTGTCAATGCTTTAGAAACTTCAGAAGACGAGGCACTTTTACTAATAGGTTCTCGTAATATGAAACAAGAAGGCGTGCCTAGCAAAAGCAGCTTTGGAAACAAATTTTCCAACTTTTGGTTTTGGTTTGAGACAGGTATCAAACTTGATGACACGCAATCGGGTTTTAGGTTGTATCCTCTTAAGGTTTTAAAAAATATAACTTTTTACACCTCAAAATTTGAATTTGAAATTGAAGTGATTGTAAAATCGGCTTGGCGTGGAGTTACTGTGAAAAACATCCCAATTCAAGTGCTGTACGACGAAAAAGAACGGGTATCGCATTTTAGACCATTTAAGGATTTTACACGTATCAGTATTTTAAATACCTGGTTGGTAATCGTTATGCTTTTTTATATCAAACCTCGAGATCTTTATAGAAAATTCAAACGCAAAGGAGTTAAACGCTTTTTCTTTGAAGATTTTTTGGGAAGTGGCGATTCGGCTAGAAAAAAAGCGCTCTCCATAGCATTGGGTGTTTTTATAGGTTTATCACCCTTTTGGGGATTTCACACGGTTATAGTCATTTTTTTGGCCATTTTCTTGAGATTGAATAAAGCCATTGCATTTGCCTTCTCCAATGTCAGTTTACCACCTTTTATTCCGTTTATTTTATATGCTAGTTTTGAGTTTGGTCAATATATTCTGAATGTTGATTATGGTTATTCAAAACAAGAACTTGTTGATAATTTTGATGTGCTTAATCATTTAAAAGCCTATATTATTGGAAGTTTCTCCTTGGCTGTGGTTTGTGCAACCGTTTTGGGGCTATGCGGTTATATATTTTTCTTAATTTTTGACAGAAAGCATGTTGTTTTAAAAAATGGGTGATTTTTTTTATCACATATACCAATCCATTCAATCCAAAAAGATTATTGGTATTGCTGTTTTTTTGACCATAATTTCCCTTTTGGGGTGGTTAGCCTCCCGAATAAGCTTTGAAGAAGACATTACCAAATTAATACCTACAACCAAAGAAAACTCGGATGCCCAACGTGTTTTAAAAACTGTCAATTTTGCTGATAAAATTATTGTAAACATCAAGCGTGAAGGTCAAGGTTCCGTTGATGATTTAACCGAATATGCTTCGCAGTTTATTGATAGCCTATCAAAGAATAGCAATAATTACTATACCAAAATTCAGGGTAAGGTTGAAGATGAAACCGTGTTGAACACGTTAGACTTTGTTTATAACAATTTACCCTTATTTCTGGAAGCTCAAGACTATGCTGAAATTGAAAACAAACTTCACAAAGACAGTATTGATAATATTACCAGAAACAATTATAAAACGCTTATTTCGCCATCGGGCTTTGTAACCAAGGAAACAATACTAAAAGATCCTTTGGGATTATCTGTTATGGCCTTAAAAAAGCTTCAGCAACTAACCTTTGGTAATTCGTTTTCCCTACATAATGGATTTTTATTAAGCCAAGACAAAAAGCATATTCTGTTATTTATCACACCAACCCATAAGTCTAGTGAAACTGCTGAAAACACGCTTTTTTCAGAACAACTTTACCTCTTACAAGATCAATTGAATTCTGAATTTAATGGTACTGTTTCCAGTGAATATTTTGGTGGTGCATTAATTGCTGTTGCCAATGCTAAACAGATTAAAGGTGATATCCAACTAACCGTTTCCATAGCCATGAGCATCCTCTTATTGATACTCATTGTTTTCTACAGAAAAATTACGTTGCCATTAATTTTGTTTATACCTACTGTTTTTGGTGGTTTATTGGCTGTAGCCCTATTATTTATTATTCGCACCAAAATCTCTGCAATTTCTCTTGGCATTGGTTCCGTTTTATTGGGAGTGACGTTGGATTATTCTCTACATGTACTAACTCACATCAGAAATAACAATGACACTAAAGCACTATACGAAGAAATCACCAAGCCCATATTAATGAGCAGTTTGACCACTGCCCTAGCTTTTTTATGTTTGTTATTCTTAAATTCTCAAGCCCTTCAGGATTTAGGCATTTTCGCTGCTATTAGCGTCCTGGGAGCATCATCGTTTGCGCTTGTTTTTATTCCACAAGTGTATAAATCTAATGGTAATCTTTCCAACAAAAAAACACTTATAGACAAAATAGCCCATATTGATTTACATAAAAAGCAATGGCTTATTATAACCGTGGTTATATTCTTCTGTATTAGTTTCTTTACCTACAATAAAGTTGGTTTTAACAATGATTTGTCGAAACTTAATTATGAGCCACCTGAAATGATGGAAGCTCAAAAAAGGTTGGATGCTTTAACCAATATCGCTTCTAAATCGGTTTATTTGGCAGCTTATTCTGAAAGTGAACAAGAGGCTATTCAGATTAATGATAGTATATACACCAAATTAACCGCCTTAAAGTCTCATCATGATATTGTTGACTTTAGCTCTATTGGTGCCATTATACAATCAGAAACAGAACAAGCCAAACATCTAAAGGTTTGGAATGATTTCTGGACCGACCAACGTAAAGAATCTCTACAAAAAAATCTCATTGAGAGTGGTCATATCTTGGGCTTCAAACCATCAACATTTCATACTTTTTATGAGCATTTGGATTCTGAATTCAGTCCGCTTTCTGTTTCCGATTTTTCGGCACTGGATGTGATTAATATTGATGATTACATTAATACTGAAAACAATTTTACCACTGTAACCTCCCTTGTCAAATTACAAAATGAAAAGACGGAGGACTTGGTCAATAGCTTTAAAGAAACCAATCAAACTTTGGTTATTGACCGTAAACAAATGAACGAAACCTTTTTGGGTAACCTGAAAAATGATTTTAATAGCTTGGTAGGCTATTCCTTAATTGTTGTTTTACTCATTCTATTCCTTTTTTATAGAAGCCTCTCACTTACTTTGGTAACTAGTATTCCCATTGCGCTAACTTGGTTGTTAACCATTGGTATTATGGGGCTTGTTGGAATTGAGTTTAATATTTTCAATATCATCATATCTACGTTTATTTTTGGTTTAGGAATAGATTATAGTATTTTCATTACCAATGGTTTGCTGAAAGCCTATCAAACCGGCGAACAGGTTATTGCAACCAATAAAACTTCCATAATTCTATCGGTAATTACAACCATTTTAGGTGTTGGTGTTTTGATTTTTGCTAAACATCCTGCATTATATACCATTTCGTTGGTATCTATAATTGGAATTCTTTCCGCTATGTTGATGGCTTTCACAATCCAACCATTATTGTTCAAATTATTTATTGGTAGTAAAAGTAAACGTCCAATATCCTTGCGCTTATTAATACATTCCTGTTTGTCATTTGGGTATTATGGTATTGGTGGTTTTGTGCTATCGATGTTGAGCCTTATTCTGATTCCATTAATTCCGATTAGCAAAAAAGTTAAAATGGCGTGGTTTCATAAAACCATTTCGGTATTCATGAAATCCGTTTTATATTCAAATCCTTTTGTTTCCAAAAAGATTATCAATACTCACAACGAGACATTTGAAAAGCAATGTATCATAATTGCTAACCACACATCATTTCTGGATATATTGGCGATGGGTATGTTGCATCCTAAAATCATATTTTTGGTAAACGATTGGGTTTATAAATCGCCCATTTTTGGCAAAGCGGTACAATTGGCAGGCTTTTATCCTGTTTCCAGTGGGATTGAAAATGGATTGGAGCATTTAAAGAAAAAAGTGGAACAAGGCTACTCGCTTATGGCTTTCCCCGAAGGAACTCGTTCCAATACCAATAAAATTAGGAGATTTCATAAAGGTGCTTTTTTCTTGGCCGAACAACTCAACCTAGATATCGTTCCGGTATTGATACATGGAAATTCTGAAGTGCTTCCTAAAGGTAGCTTTATAATTAAAGATGGCAGTATCACGCTTAAAATATTGGAAAGGATATCGACTTCCGATACTAGATATGGAACCACCTACAAAGAACGCACCAAGCAAATTAGTCAATATTTTAGATCAGAATTTAATTCCTTAAGAGAAAAGATAGAAAATGACACCTATTTTCATCCTATCGTTTTGGAGGATTTTAGATACAAAGGCGATCAGTTATATAAACATGTAAAACGCGACCTCAAAGAGCATGCTTCGGAATATAAATTCTTAATGGATACTATTGATGAGCAGGCAAATATCGTTCACCTCTCAAAAGATTGTGGCCAATTGGATTTTCTGTTATCTTTAGACAGCCCAGACCGAAAAATAACGACGTATATTGAAGATTCACTGGTTCGGGAAATTGTTGCCAATAGTTATATCAGTAATACACATTATAAAATAACGGTAGCCCAAACAAAAGCGGAATTATCATCAAATATTGGTGATACCTTAATTTTAAACACATCGGAAAACATTGAAAATTTATTCGATAGCTTGTTGACGGACACTTTTGAAAATATTATTTTGTTGCATGAAAGTCAGAGGTATTATTTGAATGTTTTAGAATCAAAATCATTCAATATTATTTCTAAAAACACTAATTATACTATTTTAAAAAATAAACACTAAATGAAAGCGCATTACGATGTTGTAATAATTGGAAGCGGATTGGGCGGATTGGTATCAGCCATTATTCTTGCCAAGGAAGGTTACAGTGTTTGTGTGCTTGAGAAAAATCAACAGTTTGGTGGTAATCTCCAGACCTTTGCAAGAGACAAAACCATATTTGACACAGGTGTTCACTATATTGGTGGTTTAAGCGAAGGTCAAAACCTGCATCAGTATTTTAAATATTTAGGTATCCTTGACGGGTTAAACCTAAAAAAGCTTGATGAAAACGGATTTGACATAATTACCTTTGAAGGTGACAACAAGGAATATAGACATGCACAGGGTTATGATAATTTTGAACGTGTTTTAATTGAAGAATTCCCTGATGAGGCTGAAGCTATTAAAACTTATTGCAAGAAATTAAGAGAGACTTGTAATAAATTCCCTCTTTACTCGCTTAAAAAAGGTAAGCCTTATTATGACGATACCGAAATTTTTCAATTACCCGCTAAAGGCTATATTGATTCACTAACTGATAATGTTAAACTCCGCGGTGTTCTGGCAGGCTCAAATTATTTGTATGCTGGTGATAGTGAACGAACTCCTTTTTATGTCCATGCTTTATCAGTTAACTCTTATATTGAAAGTGCTTACCGCTGTATTAATGGAGGTAGTCAAATTACCAAACAGCTCATTAAAAAACTCAAGGAGCATGGTGGTGAAACCTATAAACGCCACGAGGTTATTAAATTTGGATTTGATGAAGAAAGCAAAAAACTAACTTCTGCCATATGCACCAATGGAAAAGAAATTTTTGCTGATATGTTCATTTCCAATATTGAACCAAAATTAACCCTGAAATATGTTGGTGAAGATAAATTCAAAAAATCCTATACCAATCGAGTCAATCAAATTGAGAGTACTATTGCAGCCTTTAGTTTATATTTAGTTTTAAAGCCTAATTCTTTCAAATATCAAAATAGGAATTTTTATCATTTTAAGTATCCGGATCGTATTTGGGACGCACAAGATTATACTGAAGAATCTTGGCCAGAAGGTTATATGATGTCTATGGGTATTAAAAAAGATATGGATGAATATGGAGACAATATAACCGTTATGACCTATATGCGTTATGAAGAAATGACGCCTTGGATTGATACTTTTAATACAGCTGCCAATAAAAATGAGCGTGGTCAAACCTATGAAGATTTTAAAGCTGAAAAAGCCGAAAAGCTCATTGTAGAACTAGAGAAAAAGTTTCCAAATATTAGAGATTGTATCCAAGAGGTTTACACCTCAACGCCGCTTTCCTATAGAGATTATATTGCATCAAACAATGGATCGATGTATGGCTACGTGAAAGATGTCAATAGACCCATGCAATCGTTTATTTCACCTAAAACTAGAATACCTAATTTGATGTTTACTGGTCAAAGTATTAATATGCATGGTATTTTGGGTGTTACCATTAGTGCTATCATAACCTGTTCTGAAATTGTAGGAAAGGATTATTTATTGGATAAAATTTTAGAAGCCAATACCGAAGAAAAAATAATGTAATATGGCAGCTATTAAAACACAGCCCATAACTCGCATTGAGGAAATCTCTAAAGAAGATTTCATCAAGTATTATTACAAGCCTCAAATTCCAGTTTTAATTGAAGGCTTAACAAAAGATTGGCCTGCCTATAATAAATGGAACATAGAATATATTCAAAGCCTGGCTGGTGATCAAATTGTTCCGTTGTACAATAATGAACCAACAAAGGGAAAGCAAAAATCGGCGGAACCAACTACCGAAATGAAGCTCTTTGACTATTTAGAGCTCATTAAAACCAAACCAACCGATTTACGAATCTTCTTTTATGACCTTATGAAAAAGATGCCTGTATTGGCTGAAGATTTTGATTATCCAGATATAGGGCTCAAATTTTTTAAGCGATTACCCGTTATGTTCTTTGGAAGTAAAGGTTCCAAGGTATTGCCTCATTATGATATGGATTTGGCAGATTTAGTACATTTTCATTTTCATGGCAATAAAAAAGTGGTACTTTTTGCGCCTAGTCAAACGAAATATCTTTATAGAGTTCCCTATGCGGTACATAATGTAGAAGCTATTGATTTAGACAATCCTGATTTTGAAAAATATCCTGCATTAAAAAACCTTGAAGGCTTGGAAATTGAAATGAAACATGGCGATGCACTTTATATGCCGAGCGGTTATTGGCATTATATCACCTATTTAAACGGTGGTTTTTCCATGACGTTGCGTGCTTTTTCAAAAAAGCCACAAGTACTATTAAGAATGTTATACAATGTGTTTTTTATGAGGCATTTTGAGAATAAAATGCGAAAATGGAAAGGCCAAAAATGGATTGATTACAAAGACCAAAAGGCTGTTAGAAGAACCAACAAACTAGTTTCAAAATAATAGAATCATGTCTCTAAAAAAAAATGTTGTTGGTCTTTTTGTACTATGTATTCTTACTTCCTGTGGTGTTTCCAAATCATTGGAAGACGTTCCTGACGTTAGTCATTATAACCAAACCAAACCTGAAAGAATAGCGACTTCCGATTCCACCTATAAAACATCAAATGCCTTCATTACTGGAAATAAGTATGGCCAATGGGAATTGTTTGCTGCTGGAGATCCTTATCAAATTGGATTGCAATCAGGAGCCGTAAGTCAGGAACTTTTTGAAGAACAGGAACGCGCATTTTTGAGTAAGGTTGATGAAATTGTCCCCTCAAAGTTTAAACAATATTTACTCCGGAAAGTTGTGGCTTGGTATAATCGGAAAATGTACCAACATGTGCCGGAAGAATATAAAGCTGAAATTTTAGGCCTTTCTAAATATGCTGGTGATGACTATGACTATGTAGCCGATGATTATTTGAGAATGCTCTATTTACATAGCGCTCATGACATTGGTCATGCCTTACAGGATTTGGCATTGGTTGGCTGTTCTTCGTTTGCTGCTTGGGGAGAAAAAACAGAAGATGGGCATTTGATCATTGGACGGAATTTTGATTTTTATGCTGGCGATGCCTTTGCCAAAAACAAAATCATTGCTTTTATGCAGCCTACCAATGGTCATAAATTTATGTCCGTTACTTGGCCAGGAATGATTGGCGTTGTTTCAGGTATGAACGAAAAAGGATTGACAGTAACCATCAATGCTGGAAAATCGGATATTCCTTGGTCTGCAAAAACACCCATTTCCATCTTAACGCGTGAGATTCTGCAATATGCTGCAACAATTGATGAGGCTATTGAAATTGCCAAAAAGAGGCAGGTTTTTGTTTCCGAATCTATTTTCATTGGTAGTGCCGCAGATAATCGTGCTATAACTATTGAAGTGTCCCCTGAAAACTTTGGAATCTATCAAGTAGACAATTCCAATGAGTTGATTTGTTCCAATCATTTTCAAAGTGATGCCTATGCCAACGACAAAAATAACATCAAACATAAAGCTGAAAGCCATTCACAATATCGTTATGAGCGTATGGAGGAGCTAATAAATGACACTCCAAAGCTCACACCGAAAGTGGCCGTAGACATTTTAAGAAACACCAAAGGCTTGGATGACGAATCCATCGGTTATGGCAATGAAAAGGCATTGAATCAACTATTGGCACATCACGGTATAGTATTTAAACCCCATGAACGCCTGGTATGGGTTTCGGCAAATCCTTATCAATTAGGAGCCTTTGTGGCTTATGATCTCAATACAGTTTTTCAGGAAGCGCCAAAAAACAGTTCTGGAAAATCGCTTCACAATGAAGTCCTGACTATTGAAGCCGATCCATTTCTGTATACCCAAGCCTATAAAAACTATGAACGAAACCGAATTTTAAGTCGCGAGATTTCTAAAGCGATTAAAAATGAAGAAAACGTTACCCCTGAAACATTAAAAGAGTTTCAACAAACCAATCCTGACTATTGGGAGGTGTACTATATTATCGGTAAGTATAACTACGAGAAGAAGTACTACCGAGCCGCTTTAAATGCCTTTGAAATGGCAAAAACCAAAGAAATAACGACGATTCCAGATAGAGAACAAATTGATTTATATATTAAAAAAATTAAAAGACGATTGAACGAATGATTCCAGAAATAGAACTAGCGTCTAAAGAAACTATTAAAAGCTTTCAAGAAGATAAATTGCGTGATTTATTGGCTTATTTGAATAAAAATTCCGCGTATTATCAAGATGTTTTTAAAGCTCACAACATTGATGTTTCTAAAATTAAGAAACTGGAAGATTTAAGTCAGATTCCTGTTACAACAAAAGATGATTTACAACATCACAATGATGACTTTTTGTGTGTGCCCAAAGAAGATATCATTGATTATGTAACGACATCAGGAACATTAGGCGATCCTGTTATTTTTGCGCTTACTGATAACGATTTAAACCGTTTAGCCTACAACGAAGCCATTTCATTTGCCTGTTCCGGAGTTACCAAAACAGATGTCATGCAGTTAATGACTACTATTGACAGGCGCTTTATGGCCGGTCTTGCCTATTTTTTGGGTTCCAGAAAATTAGGCGCTGGTATCATTCGCGTGGGTGCTGGGATTCCTGAATTACAATGGGACTCTATTTTAAAATTTAAACCCACCTATTTAATAGCGGTACCGTCTTTCTTGCTGAAACTTATTGAATATGCCAAACAACATGATATTGATATCAATCAATCGGGTGTAAAAGGTGCCATTTGCATTGGTGAACCTTTGCGGAATCAAGACTTTACCTTAAATACATTGGCACAAAAAATTACGGATGACTGGAACATTGAGCTCTATTCAACCTATGCCTCAACTGAAATGAACACGGCCTTTAATGAGTGTGAAGCCCAACAAGGAGGCCACCATCATCCAGAACTTATTATAGCCGAAATTTTGGATGATGACAATAATCCCGTTGCCGATGGCGAAATTGGTGAATTGACCATCACCACCTTGGGTGTGGAAGGTATGCCGTTGTTACGTTTTAAAACAGGCGACATGGTAACAGCTCATACCGAAGCCTGCTCATGCGGCCGAAACACCATGCGCTTGGGTCCAGTGGTTGGTCGCAAAAAACAAATGATAAAGTATAAGGGCACAACCTTATACCCACCTGCCATGGATAATATTCTAAATGACTTTACTGAAGTTCAAGCCTATGTTATAGAAATATCTAAAAACGCTATTGGCACTGATGAAATTTGCATAAAAATAGCCTCAAAAAACCCAAATATTAAGTTGCTATCCAATATCAAGGACCACTTTCGGGCCAAGTTACGGGTTTCTCCTACCATTGAATTTCATGATAAGGAAACCATACAAAAATTACAATTTCCCGTTATGAGCCGAAAGCCAATTTTGTTGATTGATAAACGGAAACAGGATTAAAACCCTAAAAACTAATTCTAAATTAGAATATGTTGACATGAGAGACAAAAATAAGAATAGTTTTAGGCAAAATATTAGAGAGATTGATGAAGCTGTTTTAGATGCAATAAAGCTTATGTCTAAAGTTGATGATAAAGAGAGGCTCGATTCTCTTAAGTTAGGACTTTTATCTGACTTAATTGAAAAAACTATTTCACATTATTCAGTTGGAGATAGCAAAGAGATTGTTAGCCAAGCATTGTCTCAAACCATTGTTGCCTTTGTTCAAGGTTTTAAGTTTGATGATGGTTATGGAGATATGGATACTTTGATTTGGTTAGTTAGCTTGGCTATTTTATGTGATATTGACATTGAAAACTTTAAAAAAATTACTTCAATAATTCAAAGGGACAGTGTTAATGATAAACTATTGAATTTTCTTATTAAATCAAAAGACCCTGATTGGCTAGCTAACAGTAATAATTATATACAGGAACATCCTTATAAATCTATTGATAGTTTGTTAAATGAAACAAATGACAATGTAGCTGTTCAAAAAATAAAAGCATATTTAGATGTAGTGTGGTATAAAGGTCACGATGAATCCTATTGGCATGATAGCCATAAAGACTCTCTAAATTTATATTTTGGGTATTGGGCTTGGGAGGTTGCTGCTGTAGTTAAAATATTAGGTTTTAATGATGAAGAGCTCCAAGATCAAAAATACTATCCATATGATGCTGTACATTGGTAGAAAATAGTTTCATTATAAAAAATCCCCATCGAAAATTTATAGTTTCCCATAATTAACCGAAAACCATTGATTTTTGCTGTTATAGAGTTGTTAAATCCCTAAAATCTTACGAATAAATTTGTAATTTAAAGAAATTTTCAAATTATGAAATGGGGTCCATTTTGGTTTCTATGCTTGTTATTTGCAACATGCTTTAAAGTTCAAGCGCATCCTTCTTGGGGCATTGTTGTTGACGATAATGGCTGTATTTACTTTGCTGATGTCATGCACAATGGCGATGGTACGCTTTGGCGTTTAGATCCAAATTCTTTAGACCTTGAAGCTGTTTTTACCAACTTTCATGCGCATCAAATATATCTTAACAAAGACAATGAAATAATTGCTGGAATTGCCAAATGGCGAACTGGTGAAATTGAAGGCGAAGGCCATAATTATCTTTTCAAGTATGAGCAGAATGTCAAACAATTAGACACATTATTATTTACAGATGATTGGGATGAATATCATGGTCAAGTATTTGCTGTTTCTAATGACTTAAAACAGGTATATTTTGCATTTAACAAACAAATACATTTAAAAACTTTAAGTGGACAAACATCACCGTTGTTATCAAGAAAATTTGAACGAATTAGCACCTTAACCACCGATTCGGATGATAACCTTTGGATAACTGATTCAAAGTATAAAAATGGTGCCTTATTTAAATGGTCTGAAAAAGAAGGTTTAATTGAAATAGCCAACAATTTAATGCCTCAAAATCCCAAAAATCCTATTTTTAGCGAAACAAATCATCATTTATTTTATGGAATTTCTTTTGACAGTTCTGGCAATCCTCTGGTTACTGAAAATGCCAATCGAACCATTCTATCCATTAATAAAAATGATGAAGTGAAAACTGAATACACTTCCGAATTATATTGGAGCCCAACTGGTGTATACTATAAAGATGACCATTACTATATTATGGAAACAGGCTATAATAAAAAACACTTGGGTCCAAGAATTGTTATAGCTGATAAAAATTTTAAACCGTTACGGGTTTTGGAAATTGACTTTTCAAAAAACCAACTGAAAAACTAGATGGAAAAATCCAACGAAATAGCCAATAGGTTTAGAGAAGTCATTCTAAACGGAACTTGGATAGCCAATACCAATTTCCAAGATCAGCTTTCCAATGTCACTTGGCAACAAGCCCTAACAAAAGTAAGCTCATTAAATACCATAGCGCTTTTGGCTTTTCATATCAACTATTACATAGCTGGCGTTTTACATGTTTTTAAGGGTGGAAATCTTGAGATTCGAGATAAATACAGTTTTGATATGCCAGAGATCACTTCAGAAAAGGATTGGAATACTTTAAAGGAATCCCTGTTTCAAAATGCCGAAGCCTTTGCAAAATATGTTGAACAAATGAGTGATGAAAAACTAAACAGTGTATTTGTTGACCCTAAATATGGTACCTATCGCAGGAATATTGAAGCGCTTATTGAACATAGCTATTACCATTTGGGTCAAGTATCTTTAATCAAGAAAATGATTTTAGAAAAGACCAGCTAATACTACCTAATCACTTCTCTAACAATTCAAACTCAAAATTTACAGCGACTTCGTTAGATAGTTTATTACTGACAATTTTTGGGATATCTATTTTAAAATCGGATGCTAATACATTAAAGTTTCCCGTAAGTTTCAAGATATTGTCTAATTCCGTTAGGGTTACTTTAATATCCTTTAAATATTTAGAAACGCCGTGAAATGTTAAAGTTCCATCAATAGTATAAGTGCCTGATAATTTGTTACTCGAGAAGTTTTTGAATGTACCTTTAAATGTCGCTTTTGGATAGGTATTGGACTCGGCATAATTTTCATTAAAATGCTCTTCCATTAAAGCATTTTTTAACCGAAATCCTTTTACTAAAATCAACGCAGCAAACTCACCGTTTTCCGAGTTCAAGATGGCTGTTGTTGATGCATTGGTAGCTTTGACCTCCTCAAAAGAAGGGACGGAAGCTTCAAAAGTTACGCTTCCTGTTTTGGTCATATACTTGCTTTGAGCCTGTGTAAGTAATGCAAAACCCAAGAGCATAATACATACAATTTTTTTCATAGTTCTCTTTTTATTATTCTTCCTGAAGGCCTTCTGCTTCCCATAATATAACCGTATCGATTAAATTTTGGGGTAATCTGGGTCCTCCAAAAGGCATTAGAAATCCTAAATTATCGGATGATATTCTATCTATCAATCCTCTATTTTCAACAGCATCTCTGACGTTTTCGTAAGTAATGAGCGCCATTGGCGCGCCATTTTCTGGAGGGTTTGAATGACAACTAATGCAATTATTATCAATAATCGATTTTACATGGTCTACATATGTTACCGTATCATCAGGTAAAACTGTTTGCTCTATCAAGTCTTCCTCACTGACTGATGTACAGTTAAAAAGTGTCAAAACTCCTATTCCTATTGTGAAAATTATACTGTTTGGTTTCATACTATTTGATTAAAAAACACGACTTAAGTTAAATCCAAAATAAATATCACCTTCACTCCAATCACCAGTAGACTGACCAAGGAATGTACTAGTATTCATAGGCTGTGCATTGGTAAAATGCATTTGAAAAACGTGTCCACCCGTTTCCAAATCAATACCAATAGATAATGGATTTCTAAATGGTGAATTGGAAGCTCTATTTAAATGCCATCCATAATCAGCATTCAAAGACCAACGCTTACCTAACTTATAACGCCCACCAAAACCTAGTGCAAACTGCGAATTATCTTGATTGTTAATCATAACATAGTTATCGTGGAAAAACGTAGGTGCGATTTCTAAAGACAACTTTTCACTCATTTTTCTTGAAACCAATATTTGAGCAGTATATCCCAAACGATGTTTGAATTCCAATTTTGGTAAATTGTTTTTATCCAAAGCCGTGTTAATCAGAATAGAATTAAAGCCAACTACAGTAAACGGAAAGCCATTATTTTCTTGCCTTAAAATGCGATACTTGAGAGAGCCTTCATAAATCTTTTGATAGGAACTTCTAGAAATGCCTATGTTAAAGCCATCTGATATTCCATATATAAAATTTAGTCGCGTAACGGCATCATCTAAACCAAAAAACGTGTCAAACCCATTTTCAATACTTCCGAATCTATGAGCTACTACCAGCGTAAACTCCTTTTTGGCTACCAATTTGGTTGACTCAAAATTGACGATTTTTAATCCTTTGAAAGCTGCTGTTGTATAGGAGCTAACCACCGAATCAGAATCTATTTCATCAAGCAAATCTTCTTGAGCCCAGGAAACACTTATGGAAAAAACACATATTAGGAACCATAACGTTTTCATAACCTGATTGAAAATGAAATTTGACACGCAATTCATCACTATTGAATGATTAATCTTTTTGTAATGGTATTTTCTTCAAATTCCAAACGGATTAAATACATACCGGATCCTATTCCAGAAACATCAATATCTAATTCTTGATTTGAATTTGCGAGAGCTCTATTAAAAACCAATTTGCCTGTTAAATCAACTATCTTCAATTGGCCATTAGTAAACCCGTTTGGCAAACCAATCGTTAAATTGGTATTTACTGGATTCGGAGTTAACCTAACAGATGCACTGTTAAATTCATCAACACTTAAACCTTGCTGCACGGTAATAACACCAGACATGCTTCCTGCACCATGTACTCCGCAAAAATATGGATTGGTACCTTCAACCGTAAATGTATATGAATACGTCATCCCGTTTCCAGTAATCACACCACTATTAAAAGTTTCAGTACTTCCATTTTGATTTTGAACCGTGTGTGGTACATCATCCGTCCATGTCCATCTCACAGTATCGCCAACATCAATAGTCAAATCAGCTTCTGGACTGGTAAAGTTTCGCTCCCAAATAAGATCGTGGGTTGTTTGAGCTTGCATTCCAATTGTTAATACAATGGCAAGCATAAGTAATCTTGTCTTCATAATTTTTGGTTTTAATTAATTAATAATATGGCATTGGTCTAGTTTAACTTCTTTGAGTAAATCATCATAGCCCAAAAACCGTCCTTTTATTGATATGTTTTTTGCGTTTTGTAGTTTGGTATCTATTTTATCTGGAAATTGGCAAAACACCGAATTATCCAGTACAATCGCATGACTCTCTATTTGAGTAGCGGTGCCAGAAACTGTAATTGTCTTATCCAAATACTTAGATTCGGAATCTTCTGAATTAACTTGAAATTCCTCTAAAATTTTTTTGGAAGAAACTGAAAAAACAGATGCTTCAGACTGAATATCTCTATGATCTTGATACACATAATTATATCCTAGAACTCCAATAAGAATGAGTAATAATATGAAAATGCTCCACTTACGCATGAGTAATGTTTTTAAAAACTGCCCCAACTATGTTCCAAATTGGAGCAGTCAGCTATTAATCAATAATTTGGGGGCAAATAAAGTAGGCTGTATTATTTGTTTTTTTAATTACGTTCAAAAGTCAAGGTGTCAGTACCACCATTTCCGCCGCTAATATCACGTAATTGTATTCTATTATCCGTGTGAGAAACGATGTCCCAATCGTCGTTAAGGTCTTCAAAATCATTAGTGTCAGGAACATTGAACATGATATTAAAATCAATATCATCGTTGCTATCATCATTACTATTACTGTCCGTTACAGACCAGTTCCCAGATTCTGAATTGTTACCATTACTTGCTGAAAGAGCTCCGTTTGTACCAAACGTAAAATTGTAACCAGTAAAGTTGTTGGTTTCATCTTGTCCAGAATCAATGAAGCTTGTTATTCGCCAAGTTCCAGATTGAGCTTGAGTAACCACTTGTTGAATTACAACATTATTATTTGGAATAATATTACCGCCATCATCATCTGATGAACACGATGTTAATATTATTGATAAACCAAATATCAACATCACTCCGTTTAAAACTGCTTTTTTCATAATTTTTGCTTTTTAATTGATAATTATTCTAAGTTAATTGCAAGTGCTTTCATATCGCAATCTATCGTCATCTCCTACACGAAGATCTACTTTAGTTTCACCACTTGAGTCTTGTATTTCATGAAGTCCCCAATTATTATTACATAATGGTAATGTAGGTATATCTATAATAACCGTTATCTCATTTCCTGAACCTTCTGTTGACCAGGTTCCATAATAGTTGTTAGAATTATATACAGAAGTTATGGTTCCATCACTCAAAAAGTTAAAAACATAACCGTTGTAGGTATCATCAAAATCGTCACCATTTCGTTCTAGTTTATCTACAATCCAATTACTACAATTGATTAAAATATCTTCTAATTGATTCGTGGTACACCCGTTACAATCATCATCATTATAATCATAGTCATCATCTTCATCACAACTATCTGAAAAGGTATTAATTGTTGACTCCAGCTCCATTAAATTATTAACGGTTATTTGAGTCCCATCAAAAAGAACCATTGAAATTGGAAATGCAATTGCCACAATATCATTGCTGTCAATATTTTCAATAAACTCATACAGCTCGTAGTCATTTTGAAGGGATACAGTATTGATTAGCTCATTATTGGTATTAAAAACCGACGCTCCAATTGGGTATATAAAATCAAGACATTCAATATCATCATCAATAATATTCTCGCCATTACAATTAGAAGCGTAATTTGATAATTCCGAATAATCATTAATAATGACTTCCGTAAAATCTGTTAGAGTAATGGTTATCGGATAAGAAAAGAAAATGGTATCCACATCCGTATCCGATTCCTCAAAAATGATTTCAACAATATTCAGGTCGCTGTCATTGTTTATGACCAATTCCTGACCATTTACCGTAACTGTTACTGGCAATTGAATATTGAAACAATTGGCATAATCTAAAATATTGTCGTTAGACCCATCATTTAAAGCCGTAAATTTCATCAGGTTGGCCACATTTGAATTGGGTACCAAAGTGTTTTCTGGTGGAGATTCTATGCGCTCCAATTCTTCTTTTCTACAGCTGGTCAATAAAACCAAAGCTGACAAGACGAACATTAAATAAGATTTTAAAGGCTTCATATTCTTGATTTGTTATTTGTTAATAAAACAACTCTATATTTAAAACTCCTGAAAAAAATTTAAAAAAAATCAAAATCTGCGTTTAGTTCTTTTAAATCAGTCATTGTTTTTAATAAACTATTATAACGAGAGTAGGTTATCTGATATCGGTATTTATTAACTTTTTGATTGGGATTATAATTTATCAATGTTTGTAAATGCTCCAATTTTTCTTTGTAGAAAGCTATTTCTCTTGCTTTAACGATAGCTGTAAAATATAGAAAGGATTTAGTATTTGATTTTCGAGTTTGCAATGCTTATATATAAATTAATAGTTTAGTAGAAATGGTTCTTTTGTCCTAAAGAATTTACTAATACAACAATAACTATCTAAAATCTCCTGAAAAAAAATAAAAAAATCTATACATTAGGAGCGATTAAAACATTGTATGCCGAAAGAACTTCACGAAAATATATGTAGCGACACGGTTTTTGAACAGATTTATAATAAATATTCCAAAGACTTAAATGACTTTTTGTTCTACAAGTATGGTGCCGCCTTAAATCCGGCAGACAAAGCTCAAGATGCCTTTATAAAACTTTGGGACAATTGTAAAAAGGTAAGCTTTAGCAAAGCTAAATCATTCTTATTTACGGTAGCCAATAATTTAATGCTGAATGAAGCAAAGCATCAAAAAGTCGTTTTAAAATACCAAAAAATACTACCCAATAATACTACCCATGAAACACCTGAATTTTTATTGGAAAAAGAGCAATATTTAGAACGCTATAAAGCGGTACTGGAAAGTTTAAAAGAAGAGCAACGAATCGCTTTTTTATTGAATAAAGTTGAAGGGAAAAAACATAGTGAGATTGCCGATATGTTGGGAGTAACTCAAAAAGTGGTTGAATATAGAATTTACAGTGCTTTTAAAATTTTAAAAACCGAATTGGAAAATTTTTCAATAAAATAATCAGGAGAAATGTGGATTAAGTTGTTTAATAGTAAATGCGGATCATTTTATGGAAAATGAACAGTTAATAAAAAAATGGCTGAATAATGAATTAACCACTGAAGAAGAAGCAATCTTCAAGGGCTCTGCTGACTATTCTAAAAATCAAGCTATTATTGATGATGCACAAGCATTCAAAGCTTCAAACTTTTATCAATTAGAAGATTTTGCCAGTTTCAAAAAGCATTATAATGAGAACCAAAAAAAGAGCAAGCAATTAAATTGGAAATTACCTTTTTTAAGAATTGCGAGTGTTATTGTTATAGCATTATGTGTCTATTCTGTTTTTTATTTTAACAATACAACCCAAATAAAAACCCTAGCTGCTGAAAAGACGACTTTTGAACTTCCCGACGCCTCAAGCGTTACCTTAAACAGTGTTTCAGAAGTTTCCTTTATTAAACGTAACTGGGATTCCAATAGGTCATTGCATTTAAAAGGTGAAGCTTTCTTTAAAGTCTCTAAAGGGAAAACTTTTGATGTTATTACATCAGCAGGTACAGTTACAGTTGTTGGCACACAGTTTAATGTCAAACAGCGTCAAAATTTCTTTTATGTTGAATGTTATGAAGGTATTGTAAGTGTGACCTCTGACACGATTACCAGAAAGCTTCACGCTGGAGATTCATTTAAAATTTACAACGGTTCATTTTCTGAAGATCATTCCGATTTCATGGAGCCAAGGTGGATTGACAACTCCAGTACATTTCATGCCATTGCCTTAAAAGATGTACTCTCTGAATTGGAAAGACAATATAATTTAGAAATTACCCATCAAAACGTTGATATAGAAAAATTATTTACTGGTACCTTTACTCATAATAATTTAGAGCAAGCCCTTATTTCCATCACACAACCCATGAATTTAAACTATGAAGTAAATTCTTCCAATCGTGTTGTACTGTATGAAAATAAGGATTAAACTTTTTTTTATTGGTACCATAGTCTGCTTGCTACAGTCCTTTCAGGGTTTCGCACAAAATGAAACAGACACCATGTTATTGCACGATGTCCTTGAGGCAGCAGAAAAAAAATATGGAGTCCAGTTTAATTATGCCGAGGATGTAATAGCAGGCATTCATATTTCGCCACCTGCCGATGATTTATCTATTGAAGATTTAATCATTTTTTTAGAAACACAATCGAAACTAATCTTTTCAAGATTGAATGATTCTATTATATTGATAAAGCATCATCCTAAAAATCTACTTTGCGGCTATATCAAAAGTTCTATTGATAATTTGCCCATTCCATTAGCCACCCTTCAAAAAGGAACAAAAGGTATTGTAGCCGACAACAATGGCTATTTTGAAATTTCAGATTATAAACCAGATGATTCCTATGAAATTCGAGCTCTAGGCCATAAAAGCATGATCTTGAATTTACAGGATTATGATTTAAACAGTTGCTTTACCTTACTTCTAGAACCTGACATTCAAGCGTTATCTGAAATTTTCATTTCAAACTATATCACTAAAGGAATTAGCAAACTCAATAATGGGTCCTTTAATATTAATATTGAGGAGTTTGAAATTTTACCTGGTTTGATTGATGCCGATGTTCTAAATTCGGTTCAAGCATTTCCAGGCATCCTAAGTGTATCTGAAACAGTTTCTAACATTAACATCCGTGGCGGATCGCATGATCAAAATCTTATTTTATGGGACAATATCAAAATGTACCAGTCAGGTCATTTTTTTGGACTCATTTCCATGTATAATCCTCAAATAACACAAAACGTTTCATTATTTAAAAACGGAACCGATGTTGCTTTTTCTGATGGTGTTTCTGGAACCATCGCTATGTACACTGAAAAAAAATTGAATAAAACATTTAACGGCAGTATTGGTATCAATTTAATTGATGCCAATGGATTTGCCGATCTCCCTTTAGGCAAAAAATCGTCCTTGCAAATAGCCGCCAGAAAATCCATAAGTGATTTTACAAAAACCCCTGCTTACGATCAGTTTTTTAAACGTATTTCTCAAAATAATGAATTACAAAATGACATAAACTCTGATCAGGAATTTGATTTTTATGATGCATCCCTGCGATGGATTTATAAAATTAACGACAAAAATGAATTAAGGCTTAACTTTATCAATGTTTCCAATAATTTAGTATTCAACGAAAATGAAATTGTCAATACCGTCGAAACCTCACGGGAGAGCAGTGTTTCTCAAAGTAGTATAGCAGGTGGGTTACAATATTTACGAAAATGGAATTCTAAATTCAATACGACACTTGAAGTTTATGAAACAGATTATAAACTAGAATCCATTAACGCCAACATTACAGAATCACAACGCTTTTTACAAAAAAATCAGGTTTCTGAAACTAGTGTCAAATTAATAGCTGAGCAAAAACTTAACGAGAAATCTCATGCAACCTTTGGTTACCATTTTACCGAAACCGAAGTCACCAATTTAGATGATGTTGATGTTCCAAGATATAAATTACTAGTTTCTGAAGTATTGAGGGAGCATAGTGCGTTTGCCAAACTTAATTGGAAAACCTTAAATAAAAAAACACATGTGGATTTAGGGTTTCGGTATGCCTATTTAGATGAGTTTCAGAAACATATTCTGGAACCCAGGTTGAGTGTGACTCATAAGCTTTCAAATAGTTTGTCCATTGAAGCACTTGGCGAATTCAAGCACCAAAACACCTCCCAAATAATTAACTTTCAAAACGATTTTTTAGGGGTTGAAAAAAGACGTTGGCAATTAACAGATAATGACTCCATTCCAATAATAAAAAGCAAACAGTTATCACTAGGAATAAACTTTGATAATAATGACTTTTTGTTAAGTGTTGAGGGATACTATAAAAAAGTCAATGGTATAACCTCTCAAAGCCAAGGTTTTCAAAATGATTTTGAGTTTGCCAAAACATCAGGTAATTATGAAGTTTATGGCATTGACTTTTTGACAAGAAAGCGTTTTGATGCATTCAATTTATGGTTAAGTTACTCCTATATGGATAACAAATACCATTTTAAAGAGCTTTATGAAGATGGGTTTCCAAGTAATTTTGATATTACACATGCCATAACATTTGGGTCTTCCTATACAATAAATAAATTTAAATTGGCAGCAGGTTTGAATTGGCGAACCGGAAAGCCATTAACAGAACCCATTGATGGTAATGATGTTGTCAATAATACAATAAACTATGCCGCTCCTAATTCTTCATCATTGGAATCCTATTTTCGAGTAGATTTATCGGCACTTTACTATCTCGATATTGGGAAAAAATTAAAAGGCCAATTTGGAGCTTCAGTTTGGAATGTATTCGGAAAGGACAATGTCATCAATAGATACTACCGATTAAGCAACGTAAACCTTGTTGAGATAAACGAACTGTCTTTAGGTTTTGTTCCGAATGTATCCGCTAGAATTCTATTTTAAACTTACTTGAAATCACAACGTAGTACCTCTCAAAATAAGTTCTGTTTTTATTAAAACTTTCCGTTTTTTAGATTCTCTTTTTTCGAGACTATCAATTAACATATTAACTGTAGTGCTCCCTATTTTTAAAGGATGCTGTGATACGGTGGATAATTTAGGTTCAGAAAAAGGCAGAATATTGTTACCCGAAAACCCTATTATGGATATATTTTTAGGAACCTGTTTTCCAGATTTTAATGCCTTATGAAGTGCGATAACACCCGATGTATTATCTATAGCTATAACCCCATCAATATCCATGTTTTGCATCAACAAGGATTCAATTTTTTCTTCGTTGTCGTCATCCAAGTCATAGGACGCTACTATAGGATCATTAGTATAATGTTTTGATTCCGACAATGCATCTAAATATCCTTTAATTCTCAACTTGCCGACACTCAATTCGGATATATTACTTAATAAAGCAATCTTTTTTCTCCCTTCATTAAGCAAATGTTTGGTGGTTGTATAAGAGGACTCATAGTCATTAATAATTACCTGCATGCATCCCACGTCGTTCAGTACGCGATCAAACATAACAATTGGTATATTCTGTTTTACCAAGTTTTCAAAATGTTCTTTGCTGTCATTTGTTTGGGTCTCTTCGGCTACGGATACAATAAATCCATCTACGCTTCCGTGGGATAATACTTCAAGACTCTTTATTTCCTTTTCATTCGATTCGTTTGATAAGCATGTAATGATATTGTAACCTTTTTTTGAAGCTTCTTTTTCAATTCCGAACAACACTTGAGCAAAAAAGTGATTTAAAATATTTGGTATGATAACCCCTATAGTTTTAGTTGCACTTCTTTTGAGATTTAAAGCTAATTGATTAGGCTTATAATTATATAATTGGGCCAATTCTTTAACCCTCTCAATAGTTTCTGCGCCAATCTCATCACTATTATTTAGTGCTTTTGATACAGTCGAAACCGATACATTTAATTCTTGAGCTAATTGTTTTAAAGTGACCATAATTTTTAAAAAAAGGTGCGCTAAAAAACGCACCTTAAATTACCTAACTATTTACTAATTCACGAATAAATTACTGTTTAATTAGTTTAATACTTTTTGATCCATTAATAGTATTGATTGTTGCAAAGTATAGACCCGCTGGTAAACTTGAACCATCTATTATAGCTTCAGAAGCATTTGGATTTAAACTCATAGCTTGTCTTCCATGAATATCAAAAACCTCAATAGAATTGATTTCTTGATTATTGGTTTTCACATTCCAAACGTCTAGTGTTGGGTTAGGGTAAATACCTATTTCTGATATATTTAATTCAGGAGTACTTAAAGATTCAACTTCTGAAAAGTATACATTATCAATAAAAAAGTCGAATGTCCCTACTGGTTGACCAGAAAATATTAATTGTTGAATTGAATTTCTTGATGTTAACAAATTCGCTGAATTTGTAACCAACGATGGATTAGCAAAATCATCTAAATCAATATCCAAACTTACCCATTGTCCTTGTGCTATGTTATAAGCTAACTCCCCTTCAACTGTACCAGCATCTAAATCTACTAATTTAACTCTGAAAACTGTTGCATTAGGTGACCACACATCCACATGGAAAAAGTTCATAGATGTTGCATCAACTGCATCAGCTCCATAGAATTCTACACCAACGAAATCTGCATCAATGTACCTCTTACATTCCGAACCTGGCCCATCAACTTGAACATTATCTGTGTATGTACTGGTACTCCAAGCTGATCTCCATGAACTGACATTCACATCAGTTGTATATGTATTGCTGTACATATTAATAACTTGACTTTGCAAAGGAGTAGGTACTGGCGCTGCTACTGTAGGTTCGGTTGGTATACATGGAGCGCAATCTGGGCCACCACAATCAACTCCAGTCTCGTTACCATTCTGGATACCATCATCACATGTTGGCACACAAGGGTCGCAATCTGGACCACCACAATCAACTCCAGTTTCCATACCATTTTGGATACCATCATCACATGTTGGGATAACGCCAATTTGAACTATATTGTCAATATACCAAACTCCTCCATTTCCAGTTCCAACTGTTGTGCAAGAACCCCCTTCACATGAAGGATCGTAATTGGGCTGTATTACTAAAATAGGATATTGCTCCATACCTGTCAATCCAGGTTGATCACTAAAATCAAATGTCACATCTGTCCATACTCCAGCATTAGCAATAACAACATCTCTATTATAAGTTGGTTCACCGTTCAAACCGTTTTGAATTTGAAATCGAATACTTTGATTGGCTATCGGAGCCCATACTTGCATTGTAAATTCAGTACCGTTAGCTAAATTGATTAACGGCAATCCAGGAGTTTCGAAACCAATTCCTCCAAACCAATCTGCATTATCAGGTTTATTAATTTCAAGAACCCTCATAGTGGTATTAACACCAGACATATCAGGATTAACGATGTTGGCATATACAAGATTACCAAATTGAAATTGAGGTAGTTCACCACTATCTTCAAAATCATAAAGTGTAGTTTGTCCTACAACAATAGTGGTCGCAATTAAAAAGATTAAAAAAGTAATTTTTTTCATAGTTTAATATTTTAGTTGTTAATTATTCAAAAATCTAAAGTCAAAAAATGTAATTTATCAAAGATACCCTCTTAAAATTGTATTATTCGCATTTGTTACCGCTACAAAAAACATACAATCAAAAAAAAACTATATCTAGTTTAAAATCAATCCAGAATGCAGAATCAATAGGATGTTTCACGTATTCAGGTTTTTCATTAGATTTTTATATTTTTAGAATGTATAGGTCATGTTGTGGTGATTATATGATATGTTGGGTTAATTTTGTCTAAATGCTTTTAACTTTTATCTTAATACAACATTAAAAAAGCACTATGGCCATTTATAAGTTATTAAAATTTTAAGTTTTCGCTTTTATCCCAAAGTCCCCAATATGCACCAACATCTCCTTCATCCCCTACTTTCCAAGACTCATCAAACGATGAGAAGTAGAAAATGAGAATATCATTTTCTTTTGTCCAATTTATAGTGTCAATAAAATACTTCATAGCGGCTCTATCGCCTGCGACCGCACCTTTTAAACTTCCTCCTTCACTTGGCCAACCAGTCTCTGTAATTATGATTGGTTTCCCTTTTGCTGCATCCACAACTTGACCATACATAGCCTGCATATGACCTAAAGCATATTCTATAGGACAGCCTTCCCAATACGGATATAAATTGGTTAAAATAACATCTGAATGCTCAACCAATTCAGGGTGTCTTGAAAACTCATAATAAGCATCCACATATCCAACTGGAATATCCAGACCTGATAAAGCGTCTTTAACACGTCTTATATAAACTAGCAACTCTTCTAATGTTAAATCATTGCGATAAAGCACTTCATTACCTACAGCTGCCACATCAACATGACCAGCTCTAGCAAGTGTAATTAAGCCCTCAATTTCTTTTTCATTATCCTCCATGTTATCTCCTAACCAGGCTCCAACAAGCGTGTTCAAGCCATGTTTTTTGGCAGCAACTGGGACATGCTCATTTCCTTCAACACATGAAAATGATCGGATAGCCTCAACATACGGTTTTAAAATTTGTACACGACGATCAACCTGCTCAAAACTAATATCATCACCTGGTTGTTGTCCATCTTCATACATACTAAAGCATATGCCATGAAACCCATCATTAATGGTTTTTCGCCATAAATCTTTTAAGGCTTCAAGTGATAATTTTGACGCATCAATTCCTACAGTGTTTTTTTGACTATAGCCCTTGTATTTGTAATATGATTCTCTTCTATACGACATATATTTAATTCATTAAAATTTATAACTCACCCCGTCTTTCAACAAGTTGCGCTTTTATTTCTCTTGCTCTATCCTCAGTTAGACTATACTTCCACATGATCCAAATAGCTATTGCCGCTGTAACTGATGGAATAATAATATCCGCAATTCTTAAACTATGCATTGTTTCAGCTGTTTGGGTTTCGGCATCAGAAATAAAACCAACAAGCTTTAATACTAAACCTCCCAAAAATAAAGCGATGGATTGACCAATTTTCACCATCCACCAATATATAGCGCCAAAAGTACCTTCTTTTCTAGGCATGCCATTTTCTAATTCATCCAAGTCGCACACATCGGCAGTCATACTCATCATTAAGGTAAATAAACCTCCTAAACCAAAGGCTATAAACGGAATAGGTATGAAAATTAGCCATGGTGACCCTTGACTTGTATCAATACTAAACCAGGTCATGCCAACACTTTCCAAAAATGGATTTATGGCTTCAAACAAAGAAGCTACTCCAGTATTTAAAGATTCACCAAACCCTGTTTGGTTAAACTTTTCGTTTAAGCCATTGTCAAATCCCCACCATTTCATAATATATCCAATAATGGATATCACTGTTGAAATTATAAAGGCTTTTCGTTTTCCCCATTTATTGGCTATTGCTGAAATAATAGGAATTACAACAAACGCCGTAATAACAGCTGTTATGGTTGAAAACCAAGCTGGCCACGTACCTGCTTCTCCATAACTGCCATTGTACATGTAAAAAACAATAATATAAACGCTAAAAGCAGCTACCATTTGAAAGCCATTAAAAACCAAAAAAGTAGCTCCACATAGTTTCATAAAAGGTTTGTTTTTAGAAACTTGAATAATACTTTGCCATAGCTCTTTTAAGTTTTTAGCTAATGTCTTTAAATTGATGTCCTTTCTGTTTTTCATGTGAGCTGCATCAATTCCTCTACAAAAAATAGCTGGTAATACACCTAACACAACACAAACCAAACCAACAATGATTGATAAATGCCTGACTCCTATATCTTGAGATTCATAAATCTGTGGATCAGCAATAATGACCCAAAACCAAGGTACAATCATCCAAGCAATTTGTCCCATAGTGTTTGAAAATGCCATTAATCGTGTACGCTCATTATAATCTGAAGTCATTTCATATCCCAAACCAACCAAAGGTGTAGCATACATGGTATTACCTACCAAAAACAAAATAGACAAGATTAAGAAGTACCAAAAATTATAAACTTGAGAATTTTCAGGAGACATTTGCCAAGTTAAGGCAAACAATAAACCGCTTAAGATAGCGCCAATAAATATATAAGGTCTTCGTCTTCCCCATTTTGACTTTGTATTGTCTGAAATAAAGCCCATAATAGGATCGGTTATGGCATCGAAAAATCTGGGTAGAGCTCCTAAAATTCCAGCATAAAGCGGATCCATTCCAAAGGCAGTCAACAAAAAAAACATGAAGAAGCCTAATGCTCCAGGCAATAAATTCAAAACAAAATGTCCTGCACCAAATGCAGCTTTTTGTCCAATTGGTACTTTGTCTTTAGCAGCGGTTTTATAATGTGACATAACTTTTGGTTTTGATTTGTGTTTAGTATTTATCTATTACAATGGTTTGCAAAGCCTGTGGATTGATTTGTAAATTCACAAGATTACCATTTAATTCAAGCGTATAGTGTTTAGGTTTGGTTTCTGGATTAAAAACAACAAGTGCTAAAGATTGGTTAGGGTTTTCAACAGCGGTAACCAATAATGACTTATCTGAATTATCAATATGAATTACCTTTGCACCAGGCCTGATATATTTACTAAAATGTGCCATGACATAATACAATGGCGTGAAATAGACTTCATCTGCCTGTGGGTCTACAATAACTGGTGCAACACACCAATTTTCAAACCAATTTGGGCCTCCTTGTCTATCGAGAACCATATTCCAATCTACCCAGCCATCAACCCAATTGTTCAGGCACCCAATAATATCTCTGGCATAACGATTTACAGGAGCATACTTTGGGTGCAGGTATTTTTCATCTTCTGCTGCCCAATCCCAGCCCCAATCTGTGGCTTCTTTTTTCCAATACCAAGCATCATCTTTCCATTTTGGTACTTCGGAATCCACACAACCTTCTGTTTCAATTAAGAATTTGTTTGGTGCTTTTTGATGTGCATATTGCAAGGCTACTGGAAATACTTCATAGGTGCTTTCGTACCAATGAATGGCCGTTCCGTCAAAATATTTTGAAGATGCTTCTGTGGCATACATAACATCTACCCATTCTTTTAAACCAGCTCTATTTTGATCGTAACCTAAAATTTTCACATCTCTTTTCCCCTCTGCTTCTAATTTTGGTCCTAAATGATTCTGAACAAAATCTGTTTCTTCAGCTGGGTTAAAATGCATACTTTCCCAGTTATTACCATTACCATGTGGTTCATTTACTGGCGTAATTCCCCAAATATCAATTCCTTCAGCTTTATAGGCTTCTAAATACTTATTAAAATACAAAGCAAATGCGTCATAAAACTCTGGTAGTAATTTTCCGCCAACATATTTTTTATTGTCTTTCATCCAAGGCGGAGCAGTCCAAGGTGAGGCTATGATTTTAAACCCATCTTTTGAAGTGGCCATAGCGTCCTTTATCATAGGAATAAGATCTTCTCTATCTTCTTCAATAGAAAAATTAGTTAATTCTAAATCTCCTTCATCTGGTGCATAGGTGTAATTATTTAAAGAGAAATCGCACGAAGCTATATGGGTTCTCGTTAAAGAATAGCGTGCACCATCTTCAGAAAAATAGGCATCTAACACTTTTTTTCTATTAGCTTTACTGAGCTTGTTTAATAAATATGCTGAAGATTCTGTAAATGAACCTCCAAACCCAGTGATGGTTTGATATTTCTTTTCAGGGTTTATTTTTAATATGGCCGAAGAATCAGCGGTTTCAAAATCTTGGCGTTTGGTTAGTTTGTTTCCACTAGCGGAAGTTTCATAAACCTCAACTTTTAAAGTCTTATTTTGTTTTTCTTGATTACAACTAACCATAAACCCTAAAAAAAGACAAGCCATTATATAGCCTAGTGATTTCATATTCATTTGTTTTCATTTCTAGCGACTATCGATGAGCCATTAATTCTTCATGTGATGGCGGCACCAAAACATCAACCATTAACGATTTGTATTCACCGTTGTAGGTTTTTGAAATTGCATTGCCATTTCGGGTTAAACCTTTAAAAACACCTTTGTCTACCAACTCCCAAATGGGATATTTGGCTTGACCATCTATTGTAAATAGCCCAAAATGATTTTCAGATCCCTTTGGATTATGGGCATCTTTCCATTTTTCATTGAATGCTTCAAAATAAAAGCAGGAAATGTTATTGTTATTTGTCCATTCCCTTATTTGCCTGTAATAAAGCCCTTGTTTATACTCATCAGTGGCTTTAGAACCATTTGGTCCATAATGACCGTTAGACACGCTGGCCCAGCCTGTTTCTCCTATATGTATGGGTTTGGTTATGCCTAAACTTTTTACATAATTAGAAACACTATCATATTGTTTTTTTGAAAATTGAATAGCCCGTTTCATGGCTGCATTAATTTTTTCAATACTGGATAATTCTGTTTCATCTTCAGGAACTACCCAAAATTGTGGGTTATAATGCGTATTATGATATGGGTAAGTGTGCATTGAAATATAATCAACGGCTTCAATTAATTTATTTAAATCCTCATTATGATATTGGCTATCACCTCCTCCCCAAGATGCAAAATCATCGGAGCTTGTTATCCATAAATCTTTTGGAAGTTTATCTTCCTTTTTCAAGTCTTGTAAATGGGTAACCCATTTTAAAATGACATGAGGCTGCACATAGTAACTTGTTGCCCATTTTACCATGGCCTCATTACCTACAGCTATAATTTTCACTATATCAGGAAATGCATTTGCTAATTTTACGGCACGTTCAATTTCTCCTGCATTGTTGGGACTTTCTATATCGTGATTGGGAGCTTGATCTGTCCATGCATTTAAACAGTCTATCCAAGCACCTAGCATGACGTACATTTCAAAATTTGGGTCTTCAGATTTTAACTCTTTAATAGCCTTCAATACGTTAGGCGCATGATCTAGTTGTACGTTGTAGGTACGTAAAATTTTAATTCCCATGGCAGACAATAGTCTCATATCATTTTTAAGCTGCTTAATGGTTGGCTGACTATCTCTGGATATCTCTCTGTAACCACCATAGGATATTGCTAGATATTCTGGATTACCCAAAATATCTTTTGCTGTTAAGTTCTTCACTTTTTTCACAGGTACTGTATTGCTCTTTTTTGGGTTTGAATCATTACATGAAAACATAACTATTGATAAACAGAAATAGATGATATGTAATGATGTTATTTTCATTGGTTTTTATTCTTTTAAAGAAACTAGTATATAGTTTATTTCACCTTTTCTTTTAAAGACGCTCTCACTTGATTTTATATCCATAATTAGAGAATCAAAGACTTCTGATTTACCATTGTTTTTGACTACTTCAATAGAACTTTGACTAGATAGTTTATATACGATAGGCACTTGACAATAGGTGAAGCAAATAGATTTTTCATCGACAGGCAATTTTTTGATTTCGTTATTCAGTGCTGTGTAAACAAAGGTTTTAGGTTCTTTTAAGAATTCATTGCCTCTTAATAGTTTAGGGTTGAAGACTATTTTTCCGTTTTCCACAAAAACACCTAATTCACCAAAACGACATAGAATATCTTCTTTTACTTGACCTGTCATTCCGGGTTGTTGAGCGCCTTTCCCTAAAGGTGTATGCGAATATGGATCTGTTGGAAGGGCTCCATATAGTTTTGGCGATTTGTGAACACCAATACCTTCGTTAATTTCATAGTAATGGTCCAACAAGCCTCCAATAGTCACTTCACTCTCACCATCTTTGTACGCTTTCAAACTGGTTTCTTGAACTGCCAACAATAACTTTGATACCATGTGCCAGTAAATGGAACCAAGACCTTCATATCCAAAAAATGTTCCCGAACGTCCTGTAAACGCCTTATGATTAAACAGTTCTTCATAGGTGTTTAAAAGTAAGGTTCTGTCTTTTTTAACAAGTGCTTCATACTTTTGTGGTAACGCATCAAGAGCTTCCTTCAATCTATCTGCATTATTAAAGTTGCCATTAAAATGGTAACTATTTAAAACATCTTGTTGAATAATCTGCTTATTTCCATCCTTGAGTAATTGTTGCAACAATTGAGACTGCTCAACAGCTTGTTTAGGTAGCTTATTTTTTTCAAAAAATCCTGGAAGCTCCTTGTTTGGATATAATAAATAACTATACTGATCTGGCCTGAACAAAGCACTAGCTTTTAAGGCGTTTAAAACTTCTAACGATTGCTCTCCAGAAATATAACCTGAACTTAAAACAGCTACTTGTCCTTCCAGCATTTCTGGTAAATATGAAATTGCTATTTCAGAATCACCTTTAACAGTCATTAAATTGTAAGCGTGATAGAGTTTGTCTTCACGTTGATTGGCGTTGATAGAATGCTCAAGATAGGCATTGGATAAATCTAGAAACTGTGAAATACTAGCATTAGTTATGTTGCCTTTATTTCCTGAAAATCCGTTATCGTAAATTTTCAATCTAAAATCACTTCCGGCTTGACCTAGTCCATCTAGCACCAATTTTCTATCGCTATCTGAAAAACCAGTGTTTAGGTGATTTTTAAAATCATTAAAAGTGTTCAGTATTCCATCAAAAAACACTTTTAGTTCTTCTGAAACTTCAAAAGATTCGGTTTCAGTATTTGATACTATGTTTTCAAAAAAGCTAATGAATCGTCTCAAATAATATAGCGTAACCATAGAAACACCGTTTCCTACCAAGGCATTATTGGCATCGTTCCATTCCGGTCTTTGCGTATTCATCCAAATACCGCCTTCAGGTATAAAATTGGACAATTTTGCCAAAACAGTTGCCAAAAGCTTTTCCATTAAATTAGCCTTACAGATGTCTTTTGTTTTATCTCTCAACAAAGCGCCATCAGCTCCAAACTCTTCACGTAAGTGATGTATTTCGGCATCAAGTGCATCATTAAAAACAATGGTGTCTTTTGGGTTTTTTAACAAATCTGAATAAGCTTTTATCTTGTATGGTACGTTGGCATACACAAACATATTCTCATTAAAATAAGTAGCTAATTTATGTGGATAATGACTTTCTATAATTTCTAAAAACTTGAGGAGGTAAATAATTTGGTGGTCTCCCCAATAACCTATGTAAGACCATGGATCATCTGGCTCAATAGTTTCCCAATCAAAACCATCTTTTGTAACTCTGTAAGGATTGTACCCATCAAAGGTTGTTGCATTTAAGAATTTATGAATCATACCTTCAATAAATTCTGGATACGCATGTGCTAGGGCTTCCCAATTCTGAAAGATATCACGCCAATTGCCTTCGTAGTCTAAAATTTTGGAACCATCAACCTCACTTCTTGTGTTAATTGAAAACTGATTCCATGGACGACTTGGATCGCCATGTCTTCTACTGAATTTTAATGGTAAATATTCATAACAAAGCCTTTTAAAATCACTGTTATTATCAGCGTTTGCGAGACCTTTTAGGTGTTCCAGACTAAAGGTTTCTGGTAAACTATTTAATGCATGCGCCTTTTCTTTATAGACCTGTTTATTCGCTTTTTGTAAATATGGTATAACGTCGGTTTTTTCAATTTGATAGTTGTCGTCAAAAATACCTCCACGCATAATGTTGAATAAGGTATTTGAGAAATGACGCGCATTGCGCAACTTGTTTCTGCTTAATTGCATGGCATCAGATGCTCCTGCCAATTCTAACAAGTGCTTGGTACCTAAATCAACATTCTCTAAAACTTGAGCTCTTAAGTCAACCTCATTTTTTATTTTTTCAGAAATACCAACCACATCACTAATGCTTTGGTTAACATTGGCAACAAACAACCAATCTTGTTTCTGTCCTGGCTCCAAGTTAAGATCAGTAGAAATAAAATAGGCGCCTTTTTCGGCTTTTACATCGGTTTCATTTTGAATAGTTTCGCCTCTTCTAAATCTATCCAATTGTAAAGACGAAAGAAGATATTTTGGTTTTTCAAATCCTAAACTCCAAACGGTATTTGCCTTTAAGGCTTCGCTAGGTTCAGCCTTGTCAACTATTATGGCACTTAAAGCGAATATGCCGATTCCTGTTTCTTCTTGCAACTCACTACGCTTGTAGGCATCAACCAAATTACTGTAACTATTTTGTAGGTCTGACCCAACTCCGAAAGGAATTAAATTTTGAAGGCCATCTAAAACACCAATTTTCACAATAGCGCTTGAATGATTAACTAGCTTTGATTTTTTAATAAACCCAAACGTATTACTGGTACACCACTGATAGCTAAAAGTCAGTTCTAAATCATGGTTAATTTCTTCAAAAACCACTTTATTACCATATTGATTTTTGTAGACATTTCTTTGAATATTATAAATACCATAGTACTTGCTTGAAAAAGGCTCCCATACATGAACATTTCCGTTTTTATTGGCTTGCAGTATGGTTTTGCTTCCGGTGGTTTCAGCAGATTCTGTTATTTTATCATCCGTGTAATATGGAAACAAAGCATGATTGGCATCTTTTCTTCCTGCCGAAAGACCGCCATTACTTGATATAAACATCCAATGATTGGAATTACTGATGAGACTCATAAAAAATGGTCTCATTTTATCTGAATTGGAAATTTTATAATATACCTCACCTTCAAAATTTATTAATTCACCTGTAATCTCTTCTTCTTTAAAAGAAGCCTGATTATTGCCGATATAAATTTTGTTGGAATTCATGCTTGTTTTTCTTACTTCTAAATTTTGATTGTTAGTTAAAATTTTTGTTGTCATAGTAGTGTTTTAAACCTACTGAATTACTGCTAGTAGGTTAGATTGGTCATTATAAAATTTGGGTGTGCTTTAAAAGGTCGAGAGGTTTACCCGACCTTTAATTAAATATGTTAACGGGTTTTTTTATTGATACACTCGAACGTAGTCCACATACATAGTCTGTGGGAAAACCGTATTGTCGTTTGGAGGTCCTCCATAATTACCACCTACTGCAACATTCATGATTATGTAAAACGGTTGGTTATCAAAAATCCAAGGACCAGGAACATCCTCTGGTGTTATTTGATTGTACAACACATCATCTACATAAAAGTTAATGTATCCTTGACCCCATTCAATACCAAAGACATGGAAACCTGTATCAAACCTATCATTTACTAAATCGTAAGCTTTTGATATAGATTCTCCTGCTGAATATCCAGGTCCGTGTACTGTTCCATTTATAATAGTTGGTTCACTCCCTCGGTTTTCCATGATGTCAATCTCGCCACAGGCTGGCCATTCAACCACATCAGAATTTGAGCCTAACATCCAAAAGGCTGGCCACATACCTTGTCCCCATGGTAACTGAATGCGGGCTTCAAAACGTCCGTATTTTTTTTCAAATAAATCTTTAGTTTGAATTCTGGCCGAAGTAAAACCTGAACCTTCATAAGATTCCTCACGAGCAGTAATCATCAGCATACCATCTTGAACAGTAATATTTTCAGGTCTATCGGTATAATACTGTAGTTCATTGTTTCCCCAACCAGGTATTCCTTGTTCAGAACCATTGCCTATGTCGTAATTCCACTTACTGGTATCTATTGGTCCATCTGTATTAAACTCATCTTGCCATACCAGTTGATTTAAGGTAGTAACCGTTTGGGTGTCATCTGTAGAACAACCCAAAAACCCAACTAGGACAAATAGAATAATAATATATTTTGATTTTTTCATCTTTCTATGGTTTCTTTTTATTAGTCAATTACCTTCAAATCGTCATAATAGTAAGTGCTACCATCTCCAGCCAAACCTGGTACAAATTCAAAAAACACAACTATTCTAACATAATCTACAGAAGGATTATATAAACCACTAAAGTCCCACTCCAGTTCTTCCCATTCATTTAAAGTGGTTGTAGATGCATCCAATTCTATTCCAGCCGTATTATTCTGGTCTTCTAATCGAACACGGATAGGTATACCACTTTTAGGTGATAACACTTTCATTCTAAACTTTTGTGATGTTGAAAAGTCCATTGGTGAATCTAAATTCAAAAACGTCCCCGCAAAAAATTGAGCGCCAGGTGTTTTTATAGATCTCATTACCAATGACGTTGGGTTTATTCCGCCAGTCATTGGATTGGCTTCTATGGATGAGTCTGCACCTTCAAACCCTTCAAAATCATAAACCAAACTGGTAGATTGGAAACCGACAGGTAACGCCACTTCGGTTGCTGCAGAATCGTCAACTGGTGGTGTTGGGTCAACAACCTCTTTGTAATAATAAATGTTGTCTACATAAATATTTGATATGGTAGGGACATTAGCACTATTATTTGAAATAAAGAAAATTAATCCTAATTCTGATCTGCTTGCCAATCCTGTAAACTCTCCTAATGGAATATCATAGCTTCCCCAACCATTAGAAACTAAATCAGAAGCTGGGATTACTACCGAGCCCGAAGTTTCGTTTGCAGTTTGTACACCATTAATTAATTGTACTCTTAATTGGTCTCCTGGATCCAAGGCCTCGTTTACATTAATATCTACGTGCATGTGCGTCATTTCAGTAGCATTGACAGGAGCTACATTTAAGAATGTCCCAATACCTACAAAATTCAAATCGGTGTAGTTGATAACTTGGTCGCCATTTATATCAATTGGTGGTGCTCCTCCTTGAGTGGTTTGTCCATCACCATTAAAAAACCCGTTGTAATAGTCTACAGGTACATTGTCATAGGCATCACTAAAAACAGATATCACATTTTCAGGTGCTACGTCAGGAACTGGAGCCGTTTCAAATTCGCCCAAAGAAATAATAGTTAATGAACCTTCTGCATCTACACCATTAATTGATGCTGTAATCATTGCTGTACCCGAACCAACAACAGAAACAAAGCCAAATTCATCTACAGTTGCCACGCCAGGATTAGAAGAGGTAAAATCAAAATAGGATGGTGCTGCCAAAACGGTTTGGTCTTGTCCGTTTCCTAGATTAAAGGTTTGTGTTAAACCTGTTAGTGGTCTGTTTGCGCCAATAAATGTTTCTGACACAATATCTTGACCATTTAAAATTGCCGGTCTAGGTTGTGCCACAGTTCCTAATCTTTCAAACCTAATTTCATCTAACCAAATGGTATATCCAAAACCATTAGTGGCTTGTGTTCCTGCAGCATATCTAAATACACCTCGTTCTTCTACTAACTTTGAAGGGTCTGGAATGGGAACCACATACTTGTTCCAACCCGTTCCAATACTCACTCCAACAATAGATGCTTGGTATTTATTATCAATAAAATCTTCACCAAATCCTATGGCATCCAAGCTCACCCCTTGAGAAGCTTTGGCATAAAACGTTAAGGCATCAAAGCCTGTTAAATCTCTTCCCGCGCCATCAACTCTTAAAATAGCACCAGCATAGTTTCCTTCTGGATCATCTGCATTAGGCACACTAATTTCAATTGAGGTATTTCCTTTGTAAGTTTCTGTACCATCAAATGAGACAGCATCAGGTTTAGAACCGTTATAAGGGAAATAAAAATTACTTCCTAGAGCTATTGGTCCATCAGTAAAAACAGCTCCTTCTTTGGAAAACCCAGCTAAAACGGCATCATCGGATAAATCGCGTTCACAACCTGCCAAAACCAATAATACCAAGGTTAAAAGCAGTGTGTTTTTAAAATAATTGTATTTTATATTTTTCATAATCTTAATATTATTTGCCTATGTTAATATGAATATAGGTTCTAATTTCCCATTCATCGCCATCTGGAAAACCAACTGGACTTAAAATAGGTAAAGTTGAAAACCCTTCCACAGCTGCAGGAGCATATCTGTTAGAATATTGGTCTAGAGTACGGTATGTTCCTCTAATCCCTATTTGTGTGTTTGGGAGTATAAACCAATCTGGTTTGCCAAGGGTTGTAGATAAATCAAGCATCACTTGAACAGGGAATGTTAAGTTAAAATCGCGATGGTAATCATAAGGTCCCCAATCATTAAATTTTGATGAGTACACTAATTTCAATTTTTTATAAATAACCCTAACATCACCTCCATAGCGTTCTATTAATCTGGCGTCACTACCATTTGCTTGGGCATTTCCGAAATATAAGTTCGCTATTATCCCAAAATCTGAATGCATTTTAGAAACAATTCTAGTATTAGATTCCCATAGGTCTTCTGCTGGTGCAGCACCAGGGAATGCAAACGTTGTTCTTCCGTCAGGTAAAATACCAATTGCCGCATCTTGTGATGTAGGTAAATGACGGTAAACAAAACCCGTACTGAAAGCGAACTTGGCATCTTCTTGTCTGTCATTGTCCCACTGATACATCCAGGTACCTGGAGTAGGGTCAAAGGTCAAAAGTAACTCACCGCCTACTGTTTCTCTATTTGCTCTTACTGCAAACGGGTCATCCTGAATGTTTCTCAATCTTCCTGGTGCTCCAACATCTCCTGGCATTGGATCTACCAAGGGTTTTTGCCATAAGAAATTAGGAGCTACTTGCAAGTTTCCAAATGAATAGGTAAACCCTGTTAAAAAGTTGGTTTGGTTTCCACTGCCAGAATCCTTTAGTCTCCAACCTGTGAATGTTTGAGTGGCATCTGCTCCTCCATTAGCAACCAATCCCATAACGGCTCCTTGTGCATACCAGTTAAATCGCCCTTGAGAATAAGTGATTTTGGCTTTTCCTCCCCAATTATCTTTACCACTTATTTCATCTTCATAAACGGTATAGTTTCCTGGCTCACCTACAGCATATTGAAACTTACGTCCATTTAAAGGTTGACCTCCCCAAATTCCACCAATTTCAAGACCTACATTTCCTATTTTGGTTTTAGCATACAGGGATGCCCTTCTAGTCTGTGGTAATGGTACTGCAATAGATGATACTGCTTGAGGCGCATCATCAATATCATTATGAAAAACAGCAGCAACATCAAATTTACCTAAGGTTCTTTCATATTTTAAAAGAAATGCCGGGTTAGCTCCCCACCATAACTGTGGCCCAAAAGCGGCCTTTAGCCCTTTTAGAGATCCTTTGGCATCAATTTCCATACCTGAAATCTCACCATTATAAATGTCTAAATTTGGACCATAATTGGCTTCGGGATATAACCCAAAAAAGTCTCCCTCATATTGCCAATGATAGTGATTGGTTCTGTAAAACCCTCTTAAATCAAAGTTTTTGTGGTTCCATTCATACTCTGCACTATACACTTTTACGCGCTCAATATCTGAAAGTTCTAAATCACCATCAGTCGTATTTACAGCACGTCTTCTAGCTCTATTTTCGTAAAATATTTCATCAATTGGATTTTCTGCCACATTACCAACAATGTTCACATTCACTTCTGCCCGCATATTTGCTGTTGGATTGGCCTCAACACCTACATAAAAAGATTGCATATGATCAAACCCTAATTCATCTGGGTAAACAAGTTCATCTTCGCTGGCTTGATCAGGAGTGGTTATTAAACTTCCGCCAGTATTAAAGGTGGTGAATTCTGCTCTCAATTGACTGATTCCTAGTTTTTGAGAACTTTGTGATTGAAGTGCTGCCTTGTCTCCTCTGGCTCTTAAAACAGCATCCATTATTTGTATATTCTTGAAATAGTTATTAAGGAATTCTGGGGTCATTCCTTCATCATATGGGTTTAATTGGTGAGCTTCCTTAAGTGTGTAGTAAGCTGCACGTGGGTAAAGTTCATATAGTCCTCTTTCGCTTGTTGGGCCTTTAGCACAAATTCCAAACCACTCTTCATTCATGTTGTTTTCACCTGGTGCCAAATCATGAGGATAACCACCATTGGCCCATGAAGCATTGCTGTCATGCAGGTCAGCATTCTCTCTGTCATCAAAACCATATTTCCACCAACCATCGCTAAATTGAAAGGTGAAACCCCCAATTGAAATACCTGTTTTACCGAGACCTGCAGCATGTTCATAAATCTCTTTCCAATTTCCTAACATGTAGTAAGCCTGCATTTTTTGGTCTTCCTTCTTTTCTATTTCATTGAAGGCGTCTGCACCAAATTCTGTGAACAATAAAGGCATATCCAATTTTTCTTTGACTACATCGAACATATCCGTAAAGGAAACGCCTCGATACGTGTTTGTACCATAAATATCTACGTCTTTACATTCTTCGGCAATAATATCTATAAACAAAACATCTCCGTTACAAATTGCTACTGGGTGTGATGTGTCTGCTGCCTTCATGCGTTTGGCAGCTTCATTCATTAATCGGTACATAGGCCTTCCTCTTTTTTCACCTATATATTCCTTTTCCTTCTCATCATCTGGAAAATCTTCGGTTTCTGCACCTTGCCAAAACAAACCATAGTTGTTTTCATTACCAAGTAGGTACATGAGCAGACCTGGTGTGTTTTTGTATTCATTAACCAAAGCATCCACTTCAGATAAAAGGTGTTCTTGTGTTTTGGGATCGTCATAAATGGTTATAGGCGTCCAAACACCATCAAGGGTTAATCCGTAGCGTCCAAATGAATGGTTAAGCATGGTGTAAATGCCATACTTTTCATAAATATATTTAATCCATCTGGCTGGTACACCAGTGTATTGTCTAATTACATTTACGCCCATGTTTCTTAACAAGGACATTTCTGTGTCAAGACCTTCTTTAATAATGTCGTCTGGGTTTTCCCAAAATCTGGCATCTACGGTGTTTTTTCCAATGGGAATGTAATCCCAATTCATACCATTGACAATAAAGTCTTTACCGTTAACCATCAAACGCATTCCGGAAGCATCTTTTTTGACCGTGACCATGTTTTGCTGCGAAAAGCTAAAACAGGTAAAAAAGAAAAGAATTATTCCTGCTAGATTGTTTCTCATATTTTCAAGTTTTAGTTTGGCTAGTGGTATGAATTAATGGATTAAGAATTAGTTAGATTTTCATTACACCAAATACCACAATTGTAAATTTAACCTTTGATAATATGAATTTGGCAATTTCAACCCCAACAAAAAACATACATTTCAAAAAAAACACCCAAAAATTATCAAATCAATAACATTATCCCGTAAAAACAGCATAAATTGTAGTGTCTAGCATAAGGAATACAGGAAAAAATAAGTTCTCCTAATCACAAATGTTGTGGTAATGTATAGTTAAAAACAAAGATTGTTGTATATCTACAAATCCAAGATGTAGTCCGTTAAGCTAGTTTCATGCTCTAATTCCATTTTTTTACGCAAACGATATCGCTTTACTTCAACGCTTCTAACAGAAATATTTAACAAAGGTGCTATTTCCTTTGAAGAAAGATTCAGTCTTAAATAAGCACATAATCGAAGATCATTGTGTGTCAAGGATGGGTGCTTGGACTTCACTTTTTTTAAGAAATCTTTGTCAGCATTATTGAAGGCTTCTTCAAAAAACTCCCAATCGTTTGTATTGTTGATATTTCTATCAATCAATCTGATTACGGGATTTAGCTTCTTGTCAGTATTTATTTTCTTTAACTCTTCCTTAATATTATTTAAAAACTCGTTTTTCTTTATTAGACTCATTGTTGAAATTGCCAACTCACGATTTTTATTTTCAATATCTTGAGTTAAACTGTCATTCTTGAAATTAACTATTTGCTGTTGGTTTTCAAGTTCTTTCAGTTCCAGATCTTTTTGGGTTTGCTCCAGTATTTTCTTTCTTTGGTTTTTATAGTATGCCCTGTAAGTTAGATGGATTGTCAAAAGCATAATGATACCACTAATGGTGTAAATTGCTATAAACAGATTTGAAAGATACCATGGCTTTTTAATTTGAAAGTTAAATGAAGCTGTATTTATGGTTTCAACATTTCCAATTTTTCCTCTAACTTTAAAAATATAATCACCATGAGGCAAGTTTTCAAAAAAATGAAAATTTTCTGGAGACCAATCACTCCAGTTATTATTATATCCCTCTAAAAAATATTGATATCGCTTTTCAGAATATTTGAAGTATTCTGGAATACTAAATGAAAAATAAATATTATTGGTTTCATTATTAAATATTGATGATCCGTTAAGAGAAACTTTCTTCATTTCGGAATCAAGTGCACCAACTTCAACATGATTAATATGTATATTGAATTTATCGTCAGCCTTTAGTTTTGATAAATCAATTATTAAATAACCATTTGAAGTTCCTAGCAAATAATGGTTATCATATAAATAACTAATATTCTCATATCCATTCTTATCATTAATAAGTTTTTTAGGTAACGGAATCGTTATTAGCTCCGGAATATTACTAAATGAATCAAAATCAAGAAAGGCTAGATTGTGCTTTGAGAATCCCCATAATTTATTTTTTTCGTCTACAACAAGTTTACCAGATGTATACTCAATTTCATTATACAGTTTTGAAAAAATAGAATCTTTAAAAAATCCATCTTTTAAATTATCATATTTAAAGACACCACTTTGATTTGCATAGAAAACAGACTCTTTATATTGGATCAACCCGGAATTAAGATCTTTTTCAAAATCTGGTTCTTTGTCAACTTTTATAGTTTCCTTAAAAGTTGAATCCAATTCAATTTTAAAAACACCCTTATATTCATGACTTACAAAAACCTTACTGGCAATTAATTCAAAGTACCTGGAAGAAATATCGAATCCTTCAATTTTATTCCGAAAACGCCAATCACCATCTTCCCTTTCCAAGATATTTAGTCCGTCATAGGTTCCTTGAATCAATAGGTTTGGATTATCTTGAATTGATTTAACAGCCCATGTGCCTTGGGTGTTGGGAATCAAAACAGCTAGATTATTATCTTTAATAACAAACGTGCCTCGATCATGGCCACAGAATAACTCACCATTGATTTCCGACAAACCCCAAACTTGTCCATTTGTTTCTGGAATAAGTAAAAACTCTTCGTTACTAGCAATTCTCCTATAAAATAATCCTTGATTTGTCCCTAAATAAATATTATTGTTAAATACAATTGACGCATAAATAGTTCCTAATTTGCCTGAATAATCATAATATATCTCATAAGGCGAATTACTTTTTATAAAATTGATGCCGTTATCTAATCCAAGCCAAATATTATTATCAATATCTTCAATTATTGAAAGAACGGTATTATTTTGAAGCCCCCTAGTTTGATTAATATGGTAAAGGAATTTCCCGTCGTAGTCAAGAGCAATCAAGCCATCAGAAATGGTTCCTAGTAAAATAGTTTTGTCTTTTAATATATCAGCTGAATAGACTGTAATGCCCTTAAGGCTATCACTATATTCAATATCCCATAAACTGAAATCACCTTCATTGAAATAATAGAAACCTTTCCTTTCTGTTAAAACCAAATAACCGTTGTTATAATCAAACATATTTACAACTCTGGACTCCAAAATTTCAGGTGAATCAATAAATAATTCTGAAGTGCCATTTTCAATTTTAAAAATACCCTCTCCAAATACCTGATAGAAAACTTGGTCATCAATATTGTACATTTTAACAATGCCCGATTTTGGCTCCACAACATCAAAGCTTTCGTCTAGAGTATTGTATATGTATATTCTGTCCAGTGATTGAAATAATACCCAGTTTTTTATGTTAATGATTTTCCAAAATTCTTCATCCTCAATGATGCTTTCAAGTTTATTGGATAAAGATTTGTAGATTAATGTTCCTGTTTCGTCTTTAGCCCAATAGCCAAATTCCATGTAACTACCAGTATATACTCGGTCCCCAACAACATGAACAGATCTCATGACAGTTTCATTAGGTGTTTGATAAAAATTCCATGTAGCCCCGTTATACTCTAATAAACCTTTATTATTGGCTACATAAATATATTTGTTGGGTGATTGTGAAATATCCCAATTTTGATTATCAGCATCATATGCTTGAGGCGTAAAGCTTTCTATTGGTGGCAGTTCTTGAGCAAAAATATTCCCATACAATAGAAAAAATAGCATTAACACTATTTTAGATGAATATCCCATATCGTTACTTAAATCCTTTTATTTATACAATATACGAAGAATGTATAGTCAAAATTAAAAAAAATTAAACCTATACAGGTTACAATAATGAGCTAATAATCCTTTTGATGTCATTCAAAAAGTAAGACTGGAATTCTGGCGCAAAAGAAGATCAAATTCTTAATAGAATTGTAAACCTTTATATTAAAAACCAAAAAAGCCTCTACATTTCTGTAAAGGCTTTCTGTTGTTAAGCTCCCCCTCTTGGGCTCGAACCAAGGACCCTTTGATTAACAGTCAAATGCTCTAACCAACTGAGCTAAGGAGGAGTGTTATTCGCTTTTGCGAGCGCAAATATAAAGTATTTATTAGTTTCTACAAATATATTATTTAAAAAATCTCCCTAAAAATTAATTAAATATCGCTTTGTAAATATCGTTGCCATTGGCAAACAATACCAAAGCAATTAGTAGAATGAATCCAATTAACTGGGCATACTCCAAAAACTTATCACCAGGCTTTCTGCCAGAAATCATTTCATACAATAAAAACATGACGTGACCTCCATCCAAAGCTGGAATAGGCAATAGATTCAGAACACCCAACATAATCGATAAAAAGGCTGTAATGGCCCAAAAAGCTTTCCAGTTCCACTTCGCTGGGAACATATTGCCAATAGCTGCAAAACCACCAACTTGAGTGGCTCCTTTTTTAGTGAAAATATATTTAAACTGCGCCAAATAATCCTTAATAGTCCAATATCCTAACGACGTTCCTTTTACAATACTTTCTCCAAAGGAATACGATTTGTGATGTGACGCCACATAGTTTTCATCGGTTGCCGAAGTCATAATACCAATGGTGTTGTCTTCACTCGGAACAACATTCAATGAAATAGAGTCCGTTCCTCTCTCAACTAAAAGTTCAATAGACTTCCCTTGACTATCTTTAAGATTATAGCTTAAATCGGAGAAATATTGAGTAGGGTTACCATTGATACTAATAATGCGATCGGTTTCCAATAACCCAGCTTTATCTGCTGGCGAATCAGGAACTATTGAATCCAATCGAAATGGCATTCGTGGTGTCATGGCAGGTAAATCACCAGCTTCAAATAATTGGGTGCCTATATCTTCCGGAACAGTAAGTTCGGCTAATTCTCCAGAAGTTCTTTCGACGGTAATATTTGAAATATCTCTAAATAACAAATAGGCATTGATGTCGGTGACTTCATTAAAAGGTTTTCCATCCACAGATACTATCTTATCACCTTGTTGAAAGCCATATTGTTCCATGGTTTTAGTAACTCCAAAACCGTATTTTATATCGTCTTTGTTAGAGTATTCTGTTCCCCAAACAAAAAGAATCATCATATAAATGATAAATCCTAAAATAAAATTGACAATCACTCCGCCAAGCATGATAATCAATCTCTGCCAAGCTGGTTTTGTTCGAAATTCCCAAGGTTGTGGTGGTTGTGCCATTTGCTCCTTGTCCATGCTCTCATCAATCATTCCGGCTATTTTCACATAGCCTCCAAGAGGTAACCAACCAATACCATAAACGGTTTCGCCTATTTTCTTTTTGAATAATGAAAACTTGATGTCAAAAAACAAATAGAATTTCTCAACACGGGTTTTAAATGCCTTTGCAGGGATAAAGTGTCCTAACTCATGTAAGACTATAAGGATAGACAGACTTAAAAATAATTGAGCTGCCTTAATTAATATCACACTCATAAATTGCGGTTTCTTTTAAATAACGCACAAAAGTAGTGTTTTTATGTGCAACTATGAAAAGAGAAACATAATTGATTATTCTTTTACAACTCTTTTAACAATGACACCTTTATTGGTATATAATTTCAAGAAATATAGCCCATCACTCAAAGTATCAACCATAATAATGCTGGGACTATCCAGAGACAAAACTTTTTGCCCCAAAGTGTTATAAACTTCAACATTTGAAATGGTTACTTTTTCGGGTTTTTGAATAGTGATATAGGATTCCGTTGGATTTGGATAAATTATCAACGCTTGATCCAATTCATAATCTGAAATACTCAACGTTATATTATTGTTTTTGGAAATGATATCGAATTCAGGGTCAAACAATACATTACTGACCTCAAAATTTACCGTTTCCAAAAATGTTTCGCCATCGAATGAATTGTTCAAAACCAAATCCAGATTCTCGCCTCCAGTGCCAACCAATCGAATGGGTACTGGTGCTTCAAAAAAATCAACCGAAGCATCACTTTGTGTCTGATTAATTTGAATTAAAACCTGATTTCCGCTTGCTGGACTAACATCAATGGTATAGCTCGGGTATCCCTGATTATAAACCCAGTCGTTAAAAAATTCTGTCAAATCTTCACCTGAAGCTGCTTCCATTTTCGTCTGATAATCGGGAGTTTTGGCATAGGCAAAAGCCAGTTCTGGTGTTGCCAAATAATCTTGCATACCTTGATAAAATTGGGCATCACCAATTTTTTTTCGTAACATGTGCAACACCATGGCACCTTTGTTATAACTCAAACGGCTGCTGAAAATTCTATTCACACTGGTCGTATCGGCATCAGATAAATAAACAGCTCCTGATGGCGATGATGTTATTGAGCTAATACGTTGTTCTTTCCAATTTCTGAAAGCCCCATTGCCATCAAAATCTTCAATGACTAATCCTGATAAATAGGTAGCAAAACCTTCGTTTAACCAAATATCCTTCCAGCTGCCACAGGTAATTTTATTGCCAAACCATTGGTGAGCCAACTCATGGGCTATCAAACCACGGCTAAAACCTCCCATAAACGATACAGTCGTGTGTTCCATACCACCACCCCAACCAAATTGGGCATGACCATATTTTTCATTGGCATAAGGGTACTCTTCAAACAAGTTAGAGAATAAATTCATAATATCCACGGTGACAGGAGTGCTGGCTTGTGCCGACGCCAGGTTTTCTGGATATACATAATTTACAATTTCAAATGGATTACCATTATTTGGTACCGTATGAGAATACACTTCATAATTGGTAACGGCTATTGCGACTAGATACGCAGGTATAGGATAACGATGCTTATATCGGGTTGTCTTGCTATCACCATCTATTATTTGACTTAATTCCACACCATTGGAAACAGCTATGTATTCTTCATTCGAGGGATTTAAAGTTGGTGTCGTTAGATACACATCGATACTGTCAATTTTATCAATCAAATCTTGTTTACAGGGCCACCAACCTTTGGCTCCATAAGGCTCGGAGAGGGTCCATATAATGGGGTCACCACTATGTGTAGTTTGAGCAAATGAACCAAAACCAGAACTAATGGGATTGCCTGAATAACTGATGGTCAATGAGTCCAATACCCCTAAATTTTGAGTTTGCGGCAAGGTGATGACAACCTCATCATCCGCATTTTGAGAAAACGATAAGCTAGATCCGCGTTGCAATACTTCAGAAACAATCATATTATCTGTCAACTCAAAGGTAACTTGTGACAAGTTTTCCTTGGCTTCAAAATAGGTAGTAACTTGTCCGGAAATGGATGCCTGACTGGGATCGATATCAAATTCCAGACGATGGTATTTAATATCATAATTCCCAGTATTCATGTTTCTGGAATAGTTTTGCGACATACGTCTCATGGCCGCCTTGGCTTCCGCTTCTGAAATGCTTGTTAATTCCCGATCAAAATTTTGCGAAAAAGTAGTGCTGGTCCATAAAACAATGAGTAAAGTATATAATATTTTCATAGCTAACTATTTGGATTATACAAAAATACAATAATCATCACATCTTTAAGTAACCAATGTCACACATGCTAAAGAATTTATGTTGTAATTTTGCATCATAAAATATGACCATGCTTTCCTTTTTTAAAGACTATAAATATTTTGCTATAGTTTTTGCCATATTATCAATTATAATCATTTCCATTATTTTTAATATTCTGGATGTGGAAAAACCGCTTCCAGTTTACCAACCTGCAATGGTAAATTCGGAGTTGGTTGATACCTCTTTAATTGATGTCAGAAAATATCATAAAATCGCTGATTTTAGCCTGATAAACCAGAATGGAGAGACAATCACACAAGACGACTACAAAGACAAAATATACGTGGCCGATTTCTTCTTTACAACTTGTCAAACCATTTGCCCAATTATGACGGATCACATGTATTACATACAAAAGGAACTTAAAAATGATGCTGACGTGATGCTGCTTTCTCATTCCGTGACACCAGAAATTGACTCCGTAGCACAATTAAAAAAATATGCATTACGGAAAGGTGTTGATGACAGTAAATGGAATTTGGTGACAGGTGATAAAAAACAAATTTATGATTTGGCTCGTAAAAGCTATTTAGCTGTAAAGGATTATGAATTTGGCGGTCAATATGATATGATCCATACCGAAAACTTTATGCTCATTGATAAAAAGCGTCAAATCAGAGGTTTTTATGATGGCACCAATCCAAATGAAATTACCAGATTGATTGCCGATATAAAAAAGCTCAAAAAAGAATATGAATAGTTTTTAGTCAACTATTTTTTTACCCTGATATTTTACTTTATTTTTGCTTCTTTAAAATCAATCTAAATAAGCTTGCAGGTTACTTTAGCAGATATAAAGAGAGGCGAAAAAGGCATAATTACTGATGTCTCCTCCATCCACATTCCCTTAAAATTATTGGAAATGGGATGCTTGCCTGGCAATTCTGTGGAGCTTGTGCAAGTTGCTCCATTTGCCGATCCTATGTATTTAAACATTAACGGTAGCCACTTGGCCATACGAAAAGAAACGGCTATTCATATCTTAATTGAAATTTCCAATGGGTAAACAAATTAATGTCGCACTTATTGGAAACCCAAATACCGGAAAAACCTCTGTTTTTAATGCCCTCACAGGTTTAAATCAAAAAGTTGGCAATTATCCGGGTATTACTGTAGAAAAAAAAGAAGGTATTTGTAAGCTTCCACGAGGCGTCAAAGCCCATATCATTGATTTACCAGGGACTTATAGTCTTAACGCCTCCTCACTCGACGAGAACGTCGTTATCGAATTGCTATTAAATAAAAATGATAAGGATTTTCCTGATGTAGCTGTTGTGATAAGTGACGTGGAAAACCTTAAACGAAATCTACTATTATTTACGCAAATAAAGGATTTGGAAATCCCAAGCATATTGGTAATCAATATGGCCGACCGAATGGCTTACAAGGGGATTTCTTTAGATATTCCCTATTTGGAAAAGCAATTAGAAACCAAAATAGCCCTTATTAGCACTCGAAAAAACCAAGGCGTAAAAGAACTCAAGGAATTAATTGCCAATTATAAAGATCTATCTGTTAAGCCTTGTTTGAATGCTTCTGAAATTGACGTCGAATATTTCAATAACCTGCGAGAAACATTCCCAAATCAACTCCTTTATAAATTGTGGCTGGTTATTACCCAGGATGTCAATTTTGGTAAGACTGATAGAAATGAAATTGATGCCGTTGCCAACTTCAAAACCAAATCCAAAAGCGATTTAAAACGGTTGCAGCAAAAAGAGACGATTAAACGCTATCAATTTATAAATGACACCTTAAAAAAAGGGCAGAAAATTGATTTAAGTACTGCAAAGGACATACGTATTAAACTCGATAGGGTGTTAACCCACAAAGTCTGGGGCTATCTCATTTTTGGTGTTATTTTATTGACCATATTCCAAGCGATCTACGACTGGTCAAGCATCCCAATGGATTTTATTGACAGTTTATTTGCCTCATTAAGTGAATGGACCAAAAATGCATTGCCAGCTGGAGCTTTCACCAATTTAATAGCCGAAGGGATTATTCCTGGTTTAGGAGGTATTGTCATTTTTATTCCTCAAATCGCCTTCTTATTTCTCTTTATTTCAATTTTAGAAGAAAGCGGTTATATGAGTCGTGTTGTGTTTTTAATGGATCGCATCATGCGACGATTTGGTTTAAGCGGAAAAAGTGTCGTGCCACTGATTTCAGGGACTGCCTGTGCTATTCCAGCCATTATGGCAACCCGAAATATTGAAAGTTGGAAAGAACGGCTTATAACCATTTTGGTCACACCTTTCACAACATGTTCTGCCAGATTACCAGTTTATTTAATAATCATTGCGTTGGTTATACCAGAAGGGCGCATTTTAGGGTTAAGCTATCAAGCTTTGACTTTGATGCTTTTATATTTAATTGGATTTGGGACAGCTATCTTATCGGCTTACATTCTGAATAAGGTTTTAAAAATAAAAAGCAAGACGTTTTTTGTTGTAGAAATGCCTAATTATAAATTGCCTATGTTTAAAAACGTGGCTCTGACAGTTTTGGAAAAAACAAAGTCATTCGTATTTGGAGCCGGTAAGATTATTCTGGCTATTTCAGTTGTTCTGTGGTTTTTGGCATCTTATGGTCCTGGCGAAAACTTCAATAATGCTGAAACGATTATTACGAATGAATATGCTTCTCAAAATCTTTCTGATGACGAATTACAACAGCATATTGCATCCTATAAATTGGAACATTCCTTCATCGGAATTACAGGTCGCGCCATTGAACCTGTTATCAGTCCATTGGGATACGATTGGAAAATAGGCATTGCCATAGTTAGTTCCTTTGCTGCCCGTGAAGTGTTTGTAGGTACATTGGCAACCATTTACAGTGTTGGTAGTGATGAGGAGGAAACTATAAAAAACAGAATGGCCGGTGAAATTAACCCCATCTTAGGTGGCCCACTATTTAACTTTGCATCAGGAATTTCACTGTTACTCTTTTATGCTTTCGCCATGCAATGCATGAGTACTCTAGCAATAGTTAAACGTGAAACCAATACCTGGAAATGGCCCATATTGCAATTGGTTATTATGAGTAGTTTTGCCTATATAGTAGCCCTAATAGCTTATCAATTATTAAAATAATTGCCTATGACAACTATAATTCAAAATATTCTTGTGGTGGTTGCTTTAATAATTGCTGTGGTATTTCTCATTGGAAAATTCATCTATAGTCCTCAAAAAAAGACCTCCAAAAATTGCGACTCCAACGATTGTGGTTGTCATTAATAAAAAGTCCCATTTTAATTTTTTGTAAAAAACTATTTTTAAAATAGTTACACCACTTTAAATGTATTTTAAGTTCAAATTTGAATTAAAAAATCGCCATTAAACCCGATTTTAATTTAAAAATTGATTACCAGTACTTTAATTAAAAAAAGTAAAACTATTACTTAAATAGGAAAATTAATCTTCAACTACTAATTGCAGGGTATAATCTTCCTTTTTAATTTTTTCTCCAAAAATGGGATACGGCATGAGGTTAAATCCTTTAACTATTATGCGATCATCAGAAATCAAAACTGGCAATTCATTCATTAAATACGTCGTTGGGGTAATTTGGATGACTTTCTCCTCTATAAACTCATGTCCGTCATAAATAGCTACCAGAACTTTAGCTTCCCCTGCCCTAACGCAATTGACATTTTTAGGACACCTGGAATCATTGATGACATCCTTGAACTCAACACTTATATTTTTGGAAATTAATTGCTTCCCAAATTGCAATTTGGTAACAATTATTGGGGTTTCAACTTGTGTGCTATCTTGAGCAAAACTTGAACTAGCAAATAAAATTGTTATAAAAAGTGCCAAATGCTTCATGCTGTTTGTTTTGGTTAATCTGTACTGAAATCGTGCCAAAAAGTAAAATATTTTGCTCATTTACATGTTTTAACTATATTTGAATTTTATTTTAAGCTTACTTAAAAATATTTTAAAGTATTTATAAATGTCAACAGCAGTCGAGAATTTCATTAAAGCCATCTACAAAAATGATAAACATGATGGTAATGACACCAAACCTGGTAACATTGCTAAAAAATTAGGCATATCAAATGCGGCGGCAACCGATATGGCCAAAAAATTAGCATCCAAGGACCTTCTAAATTACGAAAAATACCAAGAGCTTCGACTTACAGAGAAAGGCTCTAAAATGGCATTAAATATCGTGAGGAAGCATAGGCTTTGGGAGTCTCTTTTATTTAAGCTGTTCGATATGTCCTTACATGAAATTCATCGTGAAGCTGAATTATTAGAACATCAAACATCCGATTTTTTGGCTAATAAGATAAGTGCCTATTTAGGCAATCCAAAGTTTGATCCGCATGGTGATCCCATACCCAATGAACATGGGGAAATCACAACAGTCGATAATTCCATTCAATTATCACAAACACAAGCAGGAAAATCGTACATCATTTCTCGATTGATGAGTGACGACAAAGAGTTTTTTGATTTTTGTGCGTTGCATGGGTTAAAATTTGGCAATAGAATTATGGTCACCAATCAATTCCAAAACAATAAAATGACCCAGATTTCAATTAATTATAATACGATCCTTTTAAATGAAGATTTCACAAACATCATCTATGTCAATGAAATCAATTAAGAACATATCATTATTCCTTTTATTGAACACTTCTACACTTTTGAATGCTCAAGAAAAGGAGAGTACCATCGAGACAGATCGGCCTGATATGACGGAAGCCTCCAGTACTGTTCCAAAAGGATTTTTGCAAATTGAAACGGGAGCTTTCTATGAAACTTTTAAACAAAATCAAGTCAAAACCCAAAGTTTTACTTATAACACAACATTATTGCGTTATGGAATATTCAATACTTTTGAACTGCGATTGGGTTGGGATATTCAAGAGATAACAACTACTGTTAATGGTAAAAAATTAAATCCAAACATTTCAGGATTAAATCCAATGTTGTTAGGCATGAAAGCTTATATAACAGAAGAAAAAGGATGGATTCCTGAAATTAGCCTAATAGGTCATATTCATTTGCCCTTTACTGCCAGTAAAGACTTCAAACCTGAAACCACCAGCGTAGATTTCAGGTTTTCGTGTTCACACAGCTTAAGTAAGTCATCTAGTCTTGGATATAATTTTGGTATTGCCTGGGAAGATGATGCTACAGAAGCAAGCTATATATACACATTAGCATACGGCCACAGTATTTCAGAAAAATTTGGTGTTTTTGCAGAACTTTATGGTGATTTACTTGAAGACAATAAAGCGAATCATTTATGGGATGCCGGAATAACCTATTTAGTTTCAAATGATTTTCAACTGGATATGTCTTTTGGAACAAGCATTACGGAAGGCCAGGATTTCTTTATCAGTGCTGGAGCCAGTTTTAGATTACCAATAATAAATAACTAGTATGAAAAACATCATAATAATATGCATTATCAGTTTGACATTTTCAGGTTGTAAAGACACCAATAAGCAAAATGACAAACTCAATGTAGTTACGACAACTTCCATGATTACCGATTTGGTTTCCAATATTGGAGGTGACGCTATAAATCTTCAAGGCCTGATGGGAAGCGGTGTTGACCCACATCTATACAAGGCAAGTGAAGGTGATGTTACTAAATTGGTAAACGCCGATTTAATTTTTTACAATGGGCTTCATCTGGAAGGCAAGTTGGTTGAAGTTTTTGAGAAAATGGAACATCAAGGGGTTAAAACCATTGCCATATCTGATACCTTGGACAAAAATACCTTGATTGGTTCTGAATATTTTGCATCAAATTATGATCCACATATTTGGTTTAATATTGAATATTGGGAACAGGTCACAACTTTTGTTGTGCATAAGCTGTCAGAAGCCATTCCATCAGAAAGCAGTGTTTTTGAAGAAAATGGGCAACAATATCTTGACAAATTAAAAGAGTTGAAAGAAGAGATTACCAACACTATTTCAAGTTTGCCAAAAGAAAAACGTATTCTGGTTACCGCACATGACGCCTTCAACTATTTTGGTAAATCTTTTGATTTTGAGGTAGTTGGACTACAAGGTCTTTCGACCGCAACAGAAGCTGGTGTTCAAGATGTACAAAAATTAGCTACCTTTATTATTGATAATCAGGTGAAGGCCATATTTGTCGAAAGCTCTGTTCCAAAGCGAACTATTGAAGCGCTTCAGGCAGCAGTAAAATCAAAAGGCCATGATGTTAAAATTGGTGGTACTTTATATTCGGATGCTTTAGGAAATGCTGGAACTGTTGAAGGTACCTATATCGGTATGTTTAAATACAATGTAAATACCATAGTTAACGCACTAAAATAATGCAAAAAATTGCTGTTCAAGTAGATGATTTAACTGTAGCTTATAACTACAAACCAGTCCTTTGGGATATTGATCTTGAAATTCCCGAAGGTGTGCTCATGGCCATTGTAGGACCTAATGGCGCTGGCAAATCGACACTTATTAAATCCATTTTAGGAATTTTGAAACCCATTGCAGGAAGTATCAGTATTTATGGGAAGCCTTACGAAAAGCAGCGCTCTCTTGTGGCTTATGTCCCCCAAAAGGGAAGTGTTGATTGGGATTTTCCAACAACCGCTTTAGATGTCGTTATGATGGGAACCTATGGTAGTTTAGGGTGGGTAAAACGTCCTGGTCAAAAAGAAAAGAAAGCTGCATTAGAAGCTCTCGAACAGGTTGGTATGTTACCATTTAAAAACAGACAAATAAGCCAGTTATCAGGTGGTCAGCAACAACGGATATTTTTAGCGCGCGCTTTAGTTCAGGATGCATCCATTTACTTTATGGACGAGCCCTTTCAAGGGGTTGATGCCACGACAGAAATTGCCATTATCAATATTTTAAAAGCCTTACGCAAAGCCAATAAAACAGTGGTTGTTGTGCATCATGATTTGCAAACGGTTCCGGAATACTTTGATTGGGTGACTTTTTTAAATGTAAAAAAAATAGCCACAGGACCTGTAAAGGATATTTTTAATGATGATAACCTAACGAAAACTTACGGCATTAACTATAAAGTCAGTATACAGAAATAATTCAATTTTTAAACTATAGACTTTCAAGAATACATAGAGCTCGTTTTTAACGATTACACATTACGAACAATCACCCTTGGTACAGCTATCCTTGGTGCCGTTACGGGGATGTTGGGAAGTTTTGCTGTTTTAAGGAAACAGAGTTTATTGGGAGATGCCATATCGCATGCTGCATTACCTGGAATAGCTATAGCCTTTTTGCTGACTGGTACTAAAGACAGCAATATTCTCTTGTTGGGGGCTTTAGGAAGTGGATTGATAGGAACCTTTTGGATTCGTGGTATCATTAATAAAACACACTTGAAATCAGATACCGCATTAGGGCTTATTTTATCTATTTTTTTTGGTTTTGGTATGTTATTATTGACATTTATTCAAAAACAGCCCAATGCTAACCAAGCAGGGCTTGATAAATATTTGTTTGGTCAGGCAGCAACATTGGTTGAAAGCGATGTGTGGCTAATGGCTTTGATAACGGGATTATGCCTATTGGTGCTAGTGCTATTTTGGAAAGAATTCAAAATCTTGTTATTTGATAAAGACTACGCCAATACACTAGGCTTTAATACCAAAACCATTGACATTCTGATAACGTCATTTATTGTTTTGGCTATTGTTCTAGGATTGCAAACTGTAGGTGTTGTTTTAATGAGTGCCATGTTGTTAGCCCCTGCCGCAGCTGCAAGACAGTGGACAAATAAATTGGGAACCATGGTCTTTTTAGCCGCCATTTTTGGAGCATTTTCCGGAGTGTTTGGCACAGCAATTAGTGCTACACAAAACAACTTATCTACTGGTCCAGTTATTGTTATTGTAGCTTCTGTATTTGTCATGTTTTCTTTTATTTTTTCACCTAATCGTGGCTTGTTATTCCGGCAAATTCGGTTTATCAAAAACCGTCGTGATTTAGAGCTCCATAAAACTTTAGCTTTTATGTATCATATTGCTAAAAGTCACGAGAATATTTCGCATCCGCACACCATCAAAATATTAAACGATTTCCAAGGGTATACTAAAAGCACCTTAAAAAAATTAGTAGATAAAAACTACGTGACGTTGCAAGGTAATATGTGGAGCTTGACTACCGAGGGATTTGATACGGCTGCTAATTTATACAATCAACAACTTAAAAAAGATGAGTAGCGCACAAATTGAAATACAAGTTATAGCCAGTTTGGTAGCAGTAGCATGTGCTATCCCTGGCACATTTTTGGTACTCCGGAAAATGGCCATGATTAGCGACGCTATCAGCCATTCTATATTGCCTGGTTTGGTTATTGGCTTCTTCATTACCCAAGACCTCAACTCCCCTATGTTAATATTATTAGCTGCAGTGACAGGTGTTTTAACGGTTGTTTTGGTCGAACAAATTCAGAAAACTGGGCTTGTTAAAGAGGATACAGCAATTGGTTTAGTGTTTCCAGCATTATTCAGTATTGGGGTAATTATGATTGCGAAAAATGCGAATGATGTGCATTTGGATGTTGATGCTGTTTTGCTTGGCGAACTCGCTTTTGCTCCTTTTGATAGACTCATTGTTTCTGGTGTGGATATTGGCCCTAAATCTTTATGGATTATTGGTGTGATACTTTTGATAACCATAGCATTACTTTTTGCTTTTTTTAAAGAATTAAAATTAAGCACCTTTGATGCTGGATTGGCCACATCATTAGGATTTTCTCCTGTAGTTATTCATTATGGATTAATGACTGTATCGTCAATAACTACGGTTGGTGCTTTTGATGCCGTTGGTGCTATATTAGTCGTTGCCTTGATGATTGCTCCAGCCGCAAGTGCCTATCTTTTGACAACTGACTTGAAAAAAATGCTGTTATTGTCAATTGTTTTCGGAGTTTTCAGCGCCATATCAGGTTATTGGGTTGCGCATTGGTTAGATGCCTCAATTGCTGGCTCTATAACCACCATGTTAGGCTTACTGTTTTTAATTGTTTATTTATTTGCGCCTAGTAAGGGCTTGATAGCCGTTATGTATCGCGAAAAGCAACAAAAAATTGAGGTATCACTCCTGACATTTTTATTACACCTAAAAAATCACACCGAAGAAAACGAGCGCCATGTCAATCATCTCCGAGAACATATTAATTGGCAAAAAATCCGTGCTAAAACGGTTGTAGATTTAGCATTAAAAAACAACATGATTACCATAGATAATCATATTGTTTCCTTAACTGAAAAAGGGGACGAGTTTACTTCTCAAGCCATAGACTACATCATTACCAATCAAGATACCCAAATTGAAGATATGAAAGATGACTTCTTTTTGTTTCGTGGTTAATTTACTTTTTGATAAAATTTCTTTTTACAATCCAGAAAACATCTGACTTAAAGAACTTTAATGAAGTGGGAACTACCTTATCTGATTTGTCCCTTGGAGACTTAACGATAAATCGTGCTTTCGAATTATTAAAATCAAGAGTATATTTCTCAACAATATCCGATTCTGAAACAAGGAAGGTTACTATTTGATTTTCCAATTTCCATTTTCCTTTTCCAAATGTATTCCGCTCTGGAGGAACACCGCCTTCATGCTTATCATATTCATGAAAAGTAAAAGTACCATCAGCATTTAAAATTAAAATGTCTTCAATTACCGCATTGCTAGTAGCTAATTTAAACTCATAGGTTCCTTCAATGGCAATATTTTGGGAGTATGCAGATATAACTACAAACGTAAAAAACAAGGATAGTAGAACTTTCATAATGTTGGTTTAGAGCATCGAAACTTCAAGAATTATGCCAACAGTTACTCTTGTATATCATTCCTGTCGTCTGCTTGAAGAGTATTTTCCACCATTTCAATATCCTGTTTTTTGTATGTGCTGGGATGGTCCATAATCCCCAACTGGGAATCAGGATTTTCTTTGGTATTAATAGATAGTTTAATGATAATATAAGCAATGACAAAAATGGCTATGGTTCCAACTAAATAGTACATATTAAAATCCTTTTTCTTTTTGTAATTGCTCGTAAGCCTGTTGCACCTGTCTGAATTTTTCTTCAGCGCCCTCTTGATGTTCCTTGCCCAAATGAATCACTCTGTCGGGATGGTATTTTTTAGCCATTTTTCGGTAAGCTGCTTTAATTTCAGTTACTGATGCATTTTTATCAATTTCAAGGATTTTGTAAGCATTATCAGTACTGTTATAAAACATCGCTTTAATACTTTCATAGTCTCTGGAACTTATTCCCAAATAACCTGAAATAGTATGAATCTGATTGACTTCAGATTGGGTAACATGACCATCTGCTTTAGCAATTCCGAATAAAAAATGGAGCAACTGCAAGCGCGATGGGTGATCCATCATTTGCCGAATTTGCATACAGACCTGACGAACAGGTATTTGCTGCTTATTGATGTTTTTGAACAATTTAAAGGCATGATTGGCACGTTCTTTACCATACATCTGTAAAAATTGTTGTCTTACAAAATCCAATTCACGTTGGTCTTGTTTACCATCAGCTTTGATGACTATAGAAGATAAAATCAGTAAGCTAACCTCAAAATCACCTGATTGGGTCCTGACGTTGCTTCTGTTGGAACCTTGTGTTCTCCTATATTGTTCCTGTCTAAAAATAGTTTCCTTTCCATTACCTGACATGGCATCAACTACACCACCCAATGCCATACCAATTATGGCACCTATTGGTCCACCAAACGACCAACCCAAAGCTGCTCCTATCCATTTAGAAAAACTCATTCTATCATAAATTTTATTTATCCGTAAATATACTATTTGTTAGTAGAAAGCTTATCGAGTTTGTTACACAATTGGTATCTTTGCACTACATTAAATTATAATCATAAAATTAAAATATATGTATCCAGCAGAATTAGTAAAACCTATGCGCGAAGATTTAACCAATGTAGGTTTTGAAGAATTACAAACTGCCGATGCCGTTGATAGTGCTCTGGCTAAATCAGGTACTACCCTAGTAGTTGTCAATTCGGTTTGTGGTTGTGCAGCAGCCAATGCCAGACCAGGTGCACGTATGAGCTTACAAAACTCAAAACGTCCTGACCATATTGTTACCGTATTTGCAGGAGTCGATAAAGAAGCGGTTGAAAAAGCTCGTGAATATATGGTACCATTTCCTCCAAGCTCGCCAAGTATGGCTTTGTTTAAAGATGGTGAATTGGTTCATATGTTGGAACGTCATCATATAGAAGGTCGGCCAGCAGAGCTTATTGCAGAAAATTTAATTGATGCCTATAACGAACATTGTTAAAAGCAACTAGTAAAAAATAAGACCACGATTTTATCGTGGTTTTTTTATGCTTTAGACTTATTGGTTAATTTTGTAGTTCTAAATTTAATTGACATGCGAAAATTGTTAGCATACCCGCTTACTGTTCTTTATGCAATTGTTTTCTTGCTAACACTTTTAATTTTTCATCCAATACAGTGGTTTTGTTTCAATGTTTTAGGCTATCAGGCTCACAAAATCAGTGTGGATTGGCTGCAGTTCTTTATCTTAAGATGCCTCAATGTATTAGGAACACGTTTTACGTTCCAAAATGATTTTAATATACCAACCAATAAACCTCTAATTATTGTCGCCAATCACCAGAGCATGTATGACATTCCACCTATAATTTGGTATATGCGTCAACATCATCCTAAATTCATAAGTAAAAAAGAACTAGGAAAAGGTATTCCAAGTGTCTCTTACAATCTGCGTCATGGCGGTTCTGTTTTAATTGATAGGAAAAACCCAAAACAATCGCTTCCTGCGATTATGAAATTTGGCGAGTATATTGAAAAAAACAAACGTGCTGCCGTTATTTTTCCAGAAGGGACCAGAAGTAAAAATGGCAATCCCAAACCCTTTCAAACCAAAGGTCTTGATATGTTATTCAAAAAAATTCCTTCGGCTGTAATAGTTCCTATAACAATCAATAACTCTTGGAAAATGTTACGTTATGGGAAGTTCCCTATGGGCATAGGGAATCATATCAAGTTTAAAGTACAACAACCTATTGTCTTGAATGATTATTCAGGTAATGACCTTGTAAAACATATTGAAAATCAAATTGTAAAAGACATTATTAATGAGTAGCACGGCAATTATAGAAAAAACTAAAGCTTTTGTAGAGGCTGAATTAGCAAATGCTGAAGGTGGACATGATTGGTTTCACATACAGAGGGTACATAGTAACGCCTTAAACATCTGTAAAACAGAATCTGTAAATGTTCTAGTGGTGGAATTGGCTGCTTTACTTCATGATATAGCCGATAGCAAATTTTACAATGGTGATGAAACTATTGGGCCCAAAAGGGCTAGGGAATTTTTATTTAATGAAAATGTGTCCTCGGAAGTTATTGAACACGTAGTAAACATTATTGCCAACATGTCTTACAGTAAATCTCTAGAAGGAAAAATACCATTTACGTCATTAGAGCTTCAGGTCGTTCAAGATGCTGATCGTTTAGACGCCTTGGGAGCTATTGGAATTGCTAGAGCTTTTAATTTTGGTGGTTTTAAAAATCGAGCACTTTATAATCCAGATATAAAACCTAATCTGAATATGAGTAAAGCAGAATATAAAACCTCTACGGCTCCAACCATCAATCATTTTTATGAGAAATTATTGTTGCTTAAGGACATGATGAACACGAAAACTGGTAAAGCACTCGCTGAAAAACGCCATAAATTCATGTTGCAATATCTTGAACAATTCTATACTGAATGGGATGGAAGACAATGACATAAAATACCATACCATTGAAGGTCTTCCAAAAAATGACTTATTAGATGAAATTCTATGTTTATATCAAGACATTTTTAGTGATGCTGATAGTAAATTCTTCATTGAGAGAATACAGCAAGAATTGAATGTGTTTTCTGTTTTAGCTTTTAACAATGGCAAACTCATTGGTTTTAAAATTGGTTATCCTAAAAACCAAGAAATATTTTACAGCTGGATTGGTGGTGTAAAAACCCAATATAGAAGCCAAGGAGTCGGAAAAACTCTGGCAGAACTTCAAGAAGTACATGCCAAACATTTCGGTTTTCAAAAACTTCAAACCAAATCTATGAACCGTTTTAAGCCCATGATGATATTAAACTTAAAAAATGGGTTTAACATTACTAAAGTTTACACAAACGAAAAAGGACAGACCAAAATTGTTTTTGAAAAAGACCTGATTTAAAATAGTTTTAACTGCCCTTCTTTATATTGTTCGTGAAGTGTTGTATTTAATTTTGGCATGGCTTTGTCCTTAAAGTATTTGTGCCTAGCCAATTTAATTAAATCATGAATCTGTTTCGCTATTTCGCCTTCTCCTCTCATACGCTTGCCAAACCGTGAATCGTTTAGTTTACCACCATGACAACTTTCAATTTGATGCAATACTTTATCAGCACGATCAGGCATGGCTTTTTTAATCCACTCTGTGAAAATTTCACCTATGGCACCATTTAACCTTACTAAAGTATGCGCAATGGACAAGGCTCCAGCCTCTTGTACTTTTTTTGCCATAGGCAAAATTTCATGACTGTTTATGGATGGTATTATTGGCGCCAACATCACATTAACGGGAATCCCATTTTCTGAGAGTACTTTAACAGTTTCTAAACGTTTTTTAATAGTAGCTGTTCTTGGTTCTAAAACACGTCTTGTTTCTTCGGATAATGACGTGATGGATATATTAACCGCAATTAAATTGTCATTTGCTAATGCTTTTAAAATATCTAAATCTCGAAGTATTAGTGCATTTTTGGTGATGATCCCCACTGGATGTTTATACTTTAAAAACACTTTCAAACATTCTCTGGTTATTTCAAACTGTTTTTCGGCTGGTTGATAACAGTCTGTGTTTCCTGACATCACTATGGGAAAGGCTTTCCAGTTTTTTCGCTTGATAAATGCTTCCAATAGTTTTGGCGCATCTTTTTTTACCAATATGCGTCTTTCAAAATCCAAGCCCGCACTATAACCCCAATATTCATGACTGTTTCTGGCATAGCAATACACACAGCCATGCTCGCAACCTTGATACATATTCATGGAATATCCCATGCCTACATCTGGACTGGTAACTTTATTGACTATAGTTTTTGGAAAAACAGGCAGGTATAAGGTTTTATTCTTGTCAGCTTGTTCACCCTCCTTGGCACAATACTCTAGAAAATCGTCACGGAGCTCGTGGCTTAATTCAAAAAAACGATTGGGTACATTGTGCTGCGCACCACGCCCTTTTAGGATAGACTTGGGATTCATTTAGCTAATAAATTGTGTGATTATAAAACCTGACACATTAAAATTAGCCATTTTTTAACCCAAAAAATGTTAAAGTAAATTTAGGTTATCAACAAAAAGCAAATGCAACTAATTATTTATATCTCTTAAAGGGTTTCCTTTCTCTTCAAGATATTTTTCTGCTATCAACCGTGAACCAATAACATTTAGATGATAAAAGTCTCTGTAAACTATTTGATTGTTTACTTCATAATCACATTTACCATCATCACACATAACATCTTTTAAATCAATAACTGTAACGGATGGAAATCTTCTTTTGATTTCATTTACAATATGTCTTTCTGCATTTTTGGAATATGGAATTAATAAATCCTCTTTCGGAAATTGAACGCCTATTTTGGTTTTATTCAATTTCATTTTATGAATATTCATTTCACTTGTCATGCCCAAATGATCTATAATCACAACCTTTTTTTTCAATGCTACCAATTCTTCTATGGCTTCAAGCATTCGATTATAATTTTCTGAATCAATTTTTATAGCGCTCCAAAATGCGGCTACACAAATAACATCTAATGTTTTGGCGTATTCAAACCGTTCGTTTGCAAAGTCATCGCCAAAATTATTTGGTAAATCTAAATTCCGCAATAAGGGATATCCTGGAACCGAGCTAACATTAAAATATAAATTGGCGTCTTTTGCTAAAACATCAAGAAAGAAACCCGTATGACAGGCAAAAGAATCGCCTATCAAAATACCATCAACCTTATTTTTGGTTGTCCCTATATTACATGCTTCAAAATTTCCAACTCTTAATTTATTATAACAGCCAGACCTTACCTCGTTTGGAAAGTTCTCTCGTTTATCAAACTCTGTTAGATTAGGGAACCTATTGGTAAATCCATCATTACCATCAATGACACCATAAATCAAACTAGCAATAATTAAGCTTGGTAATAAAATATATAATAAAGCCTTTGAAAATGTATATTTGAATTTATACCGAAAAGGTTGTTCAACAAACTTCCATGAAAAATACGATAACAATATTGTAGCTGCAATAATACTTAAAACCATAGATACTGTTAACTCATAACCCAAGTACTTCATAAAGACTATTATTGGCCAATGCCATAAATACATGGAGTAGGACAGCAGCCCTAAAAACACCATGCTCTTTAACTCCAATAAATTATTAACAACCCCTTTCGAATCCTTTTCTTTACCCGTCAAAATGACTAACACAGCACCTAAACAAGGCCAAAAGGCATTAAGACCTGGAAAAACACTCATTTTTGTTAGTACAATAGACGGTATAATCACTAATAAAATTCCTATAATTGAAATGATGTGATTTGTTGGTTTTGAAAATTTTGGAATTCGGTCCCACAATATGGCTAAAGTCCCCCCCATTAAAAGTTCAAAAAATCGAGCCGGCAATAAATAATAGGCCATTGACTTGTCCAATCCAGTCATATAGATAGATAACAGAGTAGTTCCTATCAAAAGCGCTATCACTGCATATGTTATATTCTTTACATTTAAAAAACGGTGAAGGATATACAGTAAAATAGGCCAAATGATATAATATTGCTCCTCAACAGACAAAGACCATGTGTGGAGCAATGGCATAAGTTCCGTGTTTCCAACAAAATAATTGTTGTTGGCAGACCATAAATAGAAGTTATTGGTGCTCAACATGGTATGTAAAACTGTTCGCGAATAACTTTCAAAGTCATCAGCAAACAAAAACAAATATGCTGGTATCGTTACTACTATTAAAACAAAAATCAAAACAGGTATAATCCTTTTGATTCTTCTTAAATAAAATTCTTTGAAAGAAAACGAGTTATTGGAAATTTGTTTGTTTATGGAGCTCGTTATCAAATAGCCTGAAATCACAAAGAATATATCAACACCAATAAACCCACCGGTAAATAATGTAGAATCTACATGATATAGTATTACTAGAAGTACCGAAATTGCCCTTAAACCGTCAATATCTGGGCGATAGGTGATAATTTTACTCATTTATTAATTTACTCTGAAATATTATACGCTTTACACACAGCATGACCTTAGACAAGAGATTCTAACTGAAAATGTGAAACTTAAAATCGGGCAAAAATAGTATTTTTCTGATTAAGAAATCAGTACGTCTTTTTAGACGGCTCAAAAGAGTTGATTTTTCCTGATATTGTAATCTAAACCAAAATGGGATATTAACAGACTTGACTTTGTAAATTAAAAAAACGAACTTCGTTAACGTCTGATATAGACAATTAAAAAAGTCCATATCAAGATAGTTAAACGAACTTGTAAATTACTCTCCTGGAAAATCAGCTTGGCGCTTTTCTAAAAAGGCTGTAGTACCTTCTTTGAAATCAGCAGTGCCAAAACAGTTTCCAAATTCTGAAATTTCAACATCAAAACCATTTATACCATCTTGATAATTGGCATTAACGGCTTTAATAGCGCCTTTAATGGCAACCGAGGAGTTGCGCATAATCTTACCAGCGATTTTTTCAGCCAATGGTATCATTTCTTCCTGTGAAGTCACATGATTTACCAATCCGTAACCATGAGCCGTTTGCGCATCAATCATTCCTGCAGTCATGACCATTTCCATAGCACGACCCTTGCCAACCAACTGCGGTAAACGCTGTGTACCGCCATAACCTGGAATAACCCCTAATGACACTTCGGGTAATCCCATTCTGGCATTGTCACTAGCCACTCTAAAATGACAGGCCATTGCCAATTCCAAACCACCGCCTAATGCAAAACCATTTACAGCAGCAATTACGGGTGTGCCCAAGTTCTCTACAAAATCGAATAACAATTCCTGACCTTTGGCGGCCAATTTGCCACCATTTTCAACATCAAAATCGGCAAATTCAGAAATATCAGCTCCTGCCACAAATGCTTTTTCACCACTTCCTGTTACAATAATAACCTTAACGGCCTTATCTGAATCAGCCGCTTTAAAGGCCTCATGCAATTCTTGAATGGTCGCTTTGTTCAGCGCATTTAATTTATTAGGTCGGTTAATGGTAATGTAGTTTATGCTGTTTTCGGTTTTCGATAAGATGTTTTCGTAAGTCATTTTTGATTTTGTTTTGGATTTCTGTCTTTGTAGAAACGATAATTATGCTATTCTTTAGGGAAGGTTACTTTAAATGTCGTGCCTACACCTTCTTGTGATGTAAAGGTAATATTTCCATTATAAGTTTCCACAATATTTTTTACCATGGCCAATCCGAGTCCCATGCCACTGGTTTTGGTGGTGAACTTGGGCTCAAATATTTTAGATTTGTTTTTCTCTGAAATACCTCTACCATTGTCGGAAACAATCACATTTACCATATCGCCTTCACTATTGACCTCAACGATTATCTGTGGTGTTTTATTGCTGTTTTCGGGAAATGCCTGAATACCATTTTTTACTAAATTGGTAACCACACGAATGAGCTGGGTTCTGTCGAACTTGGCAATAATTTGGTCATCACTTGCTTTAAAGATAATATAATCTTCATTAAAAATATCCAATGCCAACTTCACAATTTTAACCACATTTAAAGTTTCATTCTGTTGTGCAGGCATTTTGGCAAAATTTGAAAATGCCGAGGCAATGGAACTCATAGTGTCTATTTGCTGAATCAAGGTTTTACTGAACTCATCTACTTTTTTGGTAATATTCTCATCCGTTGGGTCAAACTTTCTTTGGAAACTCTGAACACTCAATCGCATGGGTGTTAGCGGATTTTTGATTTCATGAGCCACCTGTTTGGCCATTTCGCGCCAAGCTTGTTCACGCTCACTGGTTGCCAATTTTACAGCACTTTCTTCCAACTCATCAATCATGCTATTATAGGAGTTAATAAGCGCCTCAATTTCTTCACTTGAAGCTCCTATATCTATCTTCTCATTTCGTTTCTCGAAACGGGTCTTACTCATAAAATCACTAACAGTCTTAAGTGATTTGGTAATGTATTTTGAAAGAAAATAGGCCAATACCACCGCTATGATGAGCATAAGCACATACGCATAACTCAAACGTTCCAAGAATTCGTTAAGTTCCTTATTTAAAAAATCGTCGTCTTCTAAATAGTGTAAATTTAAGATGGCCAAAGGTTTAAATTTCTTATCCGTAATAATGGAATAGGACGATAAATAGCCTTCTTCATTCTCAATGGTTTTATTCACATATCTGTGATCCAAGGTATTGGAAACCGTATTTAAGATATTGGCATCCAAACATTTTGGAATGGAATCGGCTGCAAAACTAGCTTTGGACGATTTTATCAAACCACCCTCTAAATCATAGAGATTGATTTCCATATTATGAATAGTGGCAATCTCATAAATTTCGTCCTTAAAAATAAGTGGGACATTTTCAGTAGTGACAGGATAAGTAGTCTCCTTGATAGTATACTCAATACTTGAACGGATGTTCTCTTCCTTGCGCTCTAATCTATCCTGGTGATAATCTCGAGCTTCTTCATTGTATTGATAAATGGTAACACCCGCAATAAGTACTGAAGCTAGTAGTACCAGTAGAATCATGGCAATGAAAATGCGAAATCGTAAAGACAGTTTACCTAGTTTCATAACTGTTTTGTAGTTGCCTAAATATAGCAATAATCAAGCCAATACATTTTAAGCATCTGGATTTTTACTTCTGATGTTTTTGTAAATTTTAAATCCAAGCATCAGTAGCATTCCTAAAACGAAAATTCCAATAACACCAAAAATCCAATTAAATGCGCTTTTCAAAATCACCAAGAATACAACGGCAAACAAAATAAAGGTGGCACCTTCATTCCATAGTCTCATAAAATTAGACGATTTACAAACCTCATCACGCTGCAATTGTTTATAAAACTGATGGGTTTTTAAATGGTAAATAATCAATAAGACCACAAATCCTAATTTAACATGCATCCACGATTGCTGCAACCACGATGGCACTAAAATAAGTAACCAGACTGCAAAGGCTGTCGCTAAAATAGCCGATGGCCATGTTATGATATTCCATAAGCGTTTGGCCATAATCTTCAATTGTTTTCCTAAAATTTCTTTTTCGGGTGATGGTTTATGAAAGGCTTCAATTTGATAAACAAACAATCTTGGAATGTAAAATAATCCAGCAAACCAGGTAATGACAAAAATGAGGTGAAGGGATTTGATGTAGTTGTAGTACTCCATTAATCTTCAATGAATAAATAGTTTAACTGTTTATTATTAAATGCCGTGTTAAAGGCTTTTATTTCTTCTGAAACCAATACATTAAAAGCTTTTAATTGTTCTTCAATTTTTGCAGATAATTCATTTTTTACGGCAAGATCTTGATCTGTTGGTGCAAAATCTCCCATGCTAACCAAAGCATTTAAATGGCCTAATTTATTAGTTAAACGAATGGGGAAATTCAAAGGATCTTGGGCACTTTGATTTTTAGTTTGATATAGTGCTTTTTCAATTTCTGAAAATTGCTCACGTAGTGTCTTTGACTTTTCAATTAATTCTAGTACTTGCTCATCATCTTTATATTGCGATTCAAAGGCAGATAATTGCTTATCAATTTTACGAATCTTTTTTATGGTTTTATGAGACTCATCCAAGGTTTTGTTTACATCTGTAATAAAATCGAATTGTGCTTTCATATCCTCTAGGGAGCTTTCAGACCTGGGATCTGCTAAAATTGTAAAAGGTTTTGATAACACCTCATCATTAACTTTTAACTCTACTTTATAATTTCCAGGCACAGCTTGCGGACCAGATAAACTCGTCCACCATAAAATCATCCCATCTAATTTTTCGGCTCCATCATAAGTCATGTTCCAGTTAAACTGATTCATACCTTTTTTAACTTCTAACTTGTCTTCTTTTTTGTTTTTTGTACTAAACGTTTTAATGGTATCACCTTTCTGGCCGAAATAAGTTAAACTCACCTCATAATCTTCCTTGTAATCTTTCAAATTGAAATACGTCATTACACCTTTTGGGTGATTGGTTCCGGCTGTTTTACTGCCTGATCGTCCTGCGCCATCCATTCTGTAGGAGTCTTTTGGTTTAAACAAGAAATTATTATCTGTATTTGAACCATAAAGCTGATGTAAAACACTTAAATCATCAATTATCCAAAGACTTCTTCCTTGTGTAGCCACAATTAAATTATTATCCTTAATGGCTAAATCGGTTATAGGAACAATAGGTAAATTTAATTGAAACGGTTGCCAGTTTTTCCCATCATTAAACGAGATATACATGCCTGTTTCGGTTCCTGCGTATAACAGGCCTTTTTGTTTTGGATCTTCTCGGACAACTCTCGTGAAATGTTCAGGATCTATACCATTTGTGATTTTTGTCCACGACTTTCCGTAGTCGGTTGTTTTGTATAAATACGGTTGAAAATCGCCAGTTTTATATTTTGTTCCTGCCACATAACATGTGCCTTCGTCAAAGGCACTAGGTTCAATACTATTAATCATCATCCATTCAGGCATCCCTTTAGGTGTAATATTTTCCCAAGTTTCGCCTCCATTTTTGGTAATATGAATAAGACCATCATCACTACCAACCCAGATTAAACCTTCTTTCAAAGGCGATTCTTGAGCTGCAAAAATGGTACAATAATATTCCACTCCTGTGTTGTCTTGAGTGATTGGTCCTCCAGACGATTTCATTTTTTCAGGATCGCTTTTGGTTAAATCTGGACTAATAATCTTCCATGATTGGCCTTCGTTTTCTGTAACATGACCATACTGCGAAAACGTATATAACCTATCTGAATTATGTCTTGAAAATATAATTGGAAAATTCCACTGAAAACGATATTTCATCCCTTCAGCTCCATATCCCATAGGATTATCTGGCCAGACATTTATTGCTCTAACCGTTCCCTTTTTATGATTAACACGCGTTAAAAATCCGCCATAACTTCCACCATATACAATATCATTATCATCAGGGTCTATAGCGATATGTGCCGATTCTCCACCTGCAGTACTTTCCCAATCGTCTTCAGTAATAGACCAACCATCTGTTCTATGTGGAATTCTTACAGTAGAATTATCTTGCTGTGCTGCATAAATGCGATAAGGAAAATGATTGTCTGTAGTAACACGATAAAACTGTGAGGTTGGCTGATTATGATAGGTACTCCATGTTTCGCCGCCATCATAAGTTACCTGCGCACCGCCATCATCTCCAATTATCATGCGATTTGGATTTTCGGGTGCAATCCACAAATCATGATGATCACCATGTGGAGCATTATACATGTCGAAAGACTTTCCGCCATCTGTACTTTTGTGATAACGTACATTTAAAACATAAACCACATCAACATCCTTGGTGTCGGCATACACTCTTGTATAATACCATGCGCGCTGTCTTAATTTACGTTCGCTATTCACTTGATTCCAAGTTTCACCGCCATCATCACTCCGGTATAATCCACCTTTATCTTTGTTTTCAACCATGGCCCAAATACGCTGATTATTTACTGGAGACACAGTTACACCAATAATACCGAGGGTATCCTTTGGAAAACCTTCGTTCAAAGAAATCTCTTTCCAAGTTTCGCCTTTATCAGTGCTTTTCCATAACGCAGATCCTTCGCCTCCAGAACTTAAACTGTAAGGTGTACGTTGTACACGCCATGTTGACGCATATAAAATTCTTGGGTTTGTAGGGTCGACCAATAGATCAACTACACCAGCATGTTCATTTACAAACAAGGTCTTTCGCCATGTTTTTCCACCATCTTCACTTTTGTAAACACCGCGTTCAGAAGTCGGTTTATAGATATTTCCTAAAACACCTGCATAAACTACATTATGGTCACTTTGATCAATAGCAATTCGAGGAATATGTCTTGACTTTTCCAGTCCAGTCTGTTCCCAAGTTTTTCCAGCATCAACACTTTTCCATATCCCGTATCCTGAAGAGACATTGCCACGAACTGTTTTTTCTCCACCTCCAGCATACAACACATTTGGATCACTTTTCGAAACTGAAATAGCTCCTATACTTCCACCAAAAAAACCATCTGAAATATTTTCCCATGTACGTCCACCATCTGTTGTTTTCCATACTCCACCTCCTGTTGCTCCAAAATAAAATAAGTTTGGTTTATTGGGAACACCTGCTACAGCTGCACTTCTTCCACCGCGAAACGGTCCAAGCAAACGATACTCTAAAGCATCGTACTGCGATTCTTCAAATGTTTGCGCTTCAATATTAACAGGTACTAACAGTAGGCATAAAATAACTAATAACAATCGCATAATTTTTTTTGGTTTTGGTTAATGAGGACTAAAAATAAGGATTATTAAGCACTAATCTATTTCGATTATCAGGTTTCGTTTTATTTCTCTATTTAAGAAGTACGCCGTAACAATGGTTGCTAAAACATCGGCTAATGGGAATGACATCCAAACACCTAATTCACCATAAAATATTGGTAATATGAAAATGAGTGGAATAAAGAAAAACCCTTGTCGCGTTAATGTGAGCAGAAGAGCAGGTATTGCTTTACCCACAGCCTGAAAATAAGCTGCGCCAATAAGTTGAATCGCAATAATGGGAGTAGCTGCAAATACCCAACGCATGGCACTTGGTGTTTGAGCAATAACTTCTTTATTGGATGTAAACATTCGCGTAATGGTTTCCGGGAAAGTCATCAACAATACAAAAACAATCGTTGCCAGTACAACAGCATATTTTATAGCCGTATTTATGGTTACTCGCACCCTATCATACTTTTTGGCGCCATAGTTAAATCCTGCAATAGGCAAAAATCCTTGTGTTATACCAAATACAGGAAATAAAGCAAACATGAGCATCCTTCCAACAATCGCATAGGCCGTAACCGAAGTTTCTCCACCAAGCTCAAATAGAATGTTATTCATAAACAAATAGGTTATACTCACAACTGCCTGACGTGCCATGGTTACAAATCCCAATGAACTGATTTCTTTTACAATGGGAAAGTTTAGTCCAAAGTGATGCCATTTAATTTTTAGTTCAGAATTGTCTGATAAAAAGAACCAAAGGATAAAAGCAAAACACAACAAATAAGATCCCGTGGTTGCCCAAGCGGCACCAGCCATACCAAAATCCAAAACGTTAATAAAAAGATAGTCCAAAAGCAGATTCCCAACCGAAGGAATCATCATGGCATACATGGCAAATTTAGGCTTGCCTTCTGCCCTGATAACGGTATTCCCCATCATACACAGTGCTAAAAAAGGCACCCCATAGAGAACAATTTTATAATAGATTTTTGCCGGTTCAAAAATATTTCCCTTACCGCCAAATGCCGGAATAATATCATTGACATAATACAAGCCAAAGGCTATCATGGTTACTGTTAACAATAAGGTTAGGGTTAGCTGATTTCCAAATGTTTTTAGAGCTTTATTGTTATCATTGGCCCCTAATGCCCTTGAAATTATTGAAGACCCTCCAACACCTATACTCATTCCTAAAGCGGCAATAAAAAATGACACAGGAAGCACCACATTTATAGCAGCTATAGCGGTTGAGCCTATCCAGTTTCCTACGAAAATTGTATCCACTAGAATATTAAGCGACATGACCAAAATCCCAATAGAAGCTGGCACAGCTTGTTTAATCAACAGCTTTCCAATAGGCTCGATGCCTAAATCTACAGAAGTGGTTTTTTTCATTCAGATAAAATGGTTTCAGACATGGCCCATTCGTTAATCCATTCGGCTAATAAATTCACCCAGGCATCATCATCATTTAGACAGGGTATGGTTGTAAATTCACTCCCTCCCATTTCATGAAAAATCTCTTGACCTTCCATAGCAATCTCTTCAAGGGTTTCCAGACAATCACTCACAAATGCTGGCGTCACAATAGCCATATTCTTGACACCTTCCTTTCCTAACCTTTCTATTGTACGATCCGTATATGGTTGTAACCATGGGTCAAAACCTAATCGTGATTGAAAACTGGTTGAATAGGTGCCTTCTTGTAAATTGAGCTTTTCGGCGACCAAACGTGTTACCTCAAAACACTGATGTCGATAACAAAACTCATGGGCTTTTGACGGTGTTTTACAACAACTCCCATCAATTTTACAGTGCGATTTGGTCACATCGCTTTTACGAATATGACGTTCTGGAACACCATGGTAAGAAAACAATAAATGGTCAAAAGTTTTACCTTGAAGGTGGTGCCTAATCGAATTTGAAAGCACCTCAATATATTTTGGTTTATTGTAGAAAGCTGGTAAATCAGTCACTTCCAAATTAGGGAAATGCGACTTTCTAACTTCTTCTGCCAACACCAAAATAGTTTCTGTTGTGGCCATCGCAAATTGTGGATATAAGGGAATTAATAACACCTCATCAACACCTTTATCCACTAATTCTTGAAATCCTTTTTTTATGGTCATACTGCCATATCGCATCGCTAAAGCAACTGGAAAAGTAACTTGATTTTGAACTTTCGCTTTTAATCGCTCCGATATTACTATAAGCGGAGAGCCCTCATCCCACCATATTTTTTTGTATGCCGCTGCTGATGCTTTTGGACGTGTATTCAAAATAATACCTTTAACTAAAAGGTTTCTGGCCCAAAGTGGTACATCAATCACCCGCTCATCCATTAAAAACTCTCCGAGATATTTTTTGACATCTTTGGGATTGGGACTATCTGGCGAACCCAGATTTACTAATAATATTCCTTTCATTTAATTTTTACTTAAGAAAAATACCCTATGACGATAGGGACATAATATACTTTTTAGGTGTGGTTCCATATTTCTTTTTAAACGCAGCTATAAAATGGCTGGCTGTACTGTAACCTACACGTAAACCTACTTCATTAACATTGTGGTCACCTGACTCTAATAATTTTCTGGCCACTTCCATCTTATAATCAAACAAAAAACTGAACACAGAGTCTCCGTAAATTTCCTTAAATCCTTCTTTTAATTTTTTGAGACTTAACTGAATTTCATCAGCTAATTCCTGTAAAGTTGGTGGTTCTGCCATTCTTGATATAATAATATCTTTAGCTTTTCTGATTTTTATGACGTTGGCTTCGTCTGCCAAAAAAGGGCATTGTTCAACACTGCCTTCTTCAGTACGATTAAAAAACAAACTTAGTAATTCGTAAGCCTTGCCTTTAAAATATAGGTTCTTTATAGAGCTGTTAAGATTGAAGTTTATTAATTGATTAAGCACGATAGTCATAGAAGGTGTTATCGTGCCATCTTTATAATACTTTTTGTCACGGTTATCATCGCTTAAAAATGTAATATAGTCCGCTTCTTGTGAAAACAATCGATGAAATTTTGTTATTGAAATAACCAGTGAAACCAGCCACGAATTTGGACTGACATCTAAATGAATGGGTAAATCGCGTTGCGGATTATACAATAACAATGAGGTTTCTTCCTTTATAGACAAAGTATAAGTGCCCTGATTAAACTGAAAAGCACAATTACCTTTGACACAAAAATGAAACTGTATATAGCTACTATCAATATCGCGTTCAACAGTTTTTACTTTATCTTCCTCATTCTTAAAGGTTAACACGATGAAGCCGTCGTCAACTTCCGTTTCTTCAAAAGAACCTCTTGCGGTATTTTTTATTTGATTATTATCCAACATAAAATCTTTGTTATTTAGAATAATTCTAAACAAATAGTTTTGAATGTATTACTATACCTGCAAAAGTATGACATTTATCATATTATATTGAAAATAACAATCAAAAAACGACAAACGATACTAAAAGTTCTTTTGGCGTTATTTTTATAGCTATGAGCATTTTATTTTTGCTTGGTAAATTCCAAGTCAGGTGATGGAGCAATACAACATTTCAAAAGGGAGTTCCTTTTACGCCATTGGTTTGAGCTATAAAAAAGCTGATGCCGAAGTGCGTGGACACTTTAGTTTGGACCAACAAGGAAAGACAAATCTCTTGATTCAAGCTAAAAAAGAAGGCATTGAAAGCCTCGTTGTGGTGTCAACCTGTAACCGAACCGAAATTTACGGATTTGCCCAGCATCCATTTCAACTTATTAAATTGCTTTGTGACAATACCAAAGGTACGGTTGAAGAGTTTCAAAACGTTGCCTTTGTTTACAAAAACAAAGAAGCCATCTCTCATATTTTCAGGGTTGGCTCTGGTTTAGATAGTCAGATTTTAGGAGACTTCGAAATTATTGGGCAGTTAAAACAAGCGGCTATAGCATCCAAAAAAGAAAATCTTTTAAATGCCTTTCAAGAACGCTTGGTTAATGCCGTTATTCAGGCCAGTAGACGCATAAAAACTGAAACTCAAATCTCTAGTGGCGCCACATCTGTTTCCTTTGCTTCGGTGCAATATATATTGAATACAGTAAGTGATATTTCCAATAAAAACATCTTGCTATTTGGAACCGGAAAAATTGGTAGAGACACTTGTGAAAATCTGGTTAAGCATACCCAAAATTCAAAAATAACCTTAATAAACAGAACAAAAGATAAAGCTGAAGCCATTGCTGGTAAATTTGATTTAGTTGTTAAGGATTATGAAGATTTAAAAGATGAAATTCAAGCAGCTGATATTTTAATAGTTGCCACAGGAGCCCAAAATCCAACTGTTGACAAACATCTTATTCAAAACCATAAAGGACTTTTAATATTAGATCTTTCCATTCCAAAAAATGTGAATGGAAATGTAACGTCGTTACAGAATATTGAACTCATTCATCTAGATTTTTTGTCTAAAATTACTGATGATACGCTGGAAAAAAGAAAACAAGATATTCCTATAGCAGAACAGATTATTAATGAAGTAGAATCTGAATTTAATGCTTGGCTAGATACCCGTAAATTCGCACCAACTATCAAAGCCTTAAAAAACAAACTTCAAGATTTTAAATCGGCTGAACTGGATTTACAACGGAAAAAAATGGCTAACTTTAACGAAGAGCAAGCCGAAATTATTAGCAACAATATTATTCAAAAAATAACCAATCATTTTGCCCATCATTTAAAAGATGATGCCATTTCTACTGATAATAGCCTAGAGCTTATAAAAAAAGTGTTTCAATTAGAAGAAACTACCCATCATGTCTAGAACAATTCGAATAGGTACTCGCGATAGTGAGTTAGCCTTATACCAAGCTCAATTGGTTAAACAACAACTTGAAAATTTAGGCCATCAAACCCAATTGGTTCCCGTAAAATCTACGGGAGATATTGTTTTGGACAAACCGCTTTATGAGTTGGGGATTACCGGGATTTTTACGAAAACGCTTGACATAGCCATGCTCAATCATGACATTGACATTGCTGTACACTCGTTAAAAGATGTTCCAACTATATTACCAAAAGGTATTGTTCAGGCCGCTGTTCTAAAAAGAGGTAATGTTAGGGATACCCTTGTTTTTAAACATAATGAAGAGTTTTTAGGTGCCAAAGATGCGGTTATTGCGACAGGCAGTTTACGTCGTCGCGCCCAATGGTTAAACCGATATCCAACACATAAAGTTGAGAACTTAAGAGGCAATGTCAATTCACGCTTACAAAAATTAGAAGATAATGAGCATTGGAATGCCGCCATATTTGCAGCAGCAGGTATTGGGCGTATAGGACTTCGTCCTGAAAATGCCATTAATCTACACTGGATGATTCCAGCACCAGCGCAAGGCGCTATCATGGTTACAGCTCTAGAAGAAGATGAAGAAATAAAGGCTATCTGTTCAGAACTCAACCATGAGGAAACGGAGATATGCACCACTATAGAACGTGAGTTTTTAAACAATTTGGAAGGCGGTTGTACAGCGCCTATTGGTGCACTGGCTACTATTAAAGATGATGAAGTTCATTTTGAAGGCGTCCTATTAAGTAAAGACGGATCTAAAAAAATTGAGGTCAAACGATCAGAAAAATTAGGGAAGCACCAAAAGATTGCCCAATATTGCGCTGACTATATTCTTGAGCGAGGTGGAAAACGACTTATGGATAGTATCAAGCATTCTGATGTAAAAACAAAAATATACTCTACCAAAACCCTCACTGACGGTCAGTTGCAATTGTTTCATGAAAACATAGCTGTTGATAGTTCTGATTTTGTAAAAATCAGCTTAAATAGAATAAAGCCTCAAGTGGTTAGAAAGCCCATACAAAATGTTGTCATAACCAGTAAAAATGCTGTTGAGGCCTTACTGCATAATTTTTCAGCACCAGAATTGCAGTTTGAAAACATCTATTGTGTTGGTAGACGCACAAAACAACTAATTGAAAATCGTATAGGACCCGTCAAACATGCTGAAAAGAATGCCAAAAAGTTAGCAGAGTATTTAGTTGAATACATGGAAGGAACCGAAGTGACTTATTTTTGTAGTGACATCCGATTAGATGGCTTACCAAGCATTTTGGAAGACAATAATATATCAGTGGTTGAAGTTGAAGCCTATCAAACCAAACTTGACGCCATTAAACTCCCTAAAACTGTTGAAGGCGTTATGTTTTATAGCCCTTCAACCGTTCAAAGTTACAGACAGGAAAACAATGCCGAATTGATAGCCTTCTGCATAGGAGAAACAACAGCCAAAGAAGCCAAAAAACATTTCAAAGACATACGTGTTGCCAAAGTTCCAACTATTGAAAGTGTTATTGAATTGGTAAACGAACATTATATATAACAGCTGTCATTCCTGCTAAAGCAGGAATCCAGTAAAAGCCATAATAATTTAAAAAGATTCCTGCCTTCGCAGGAATGACAAAAATGATAAAAAACGATTTATTTTTAAGAGCCTTAAAAGGCGAAACGGTTGAAAGACCTCCTGTTTGGATGATGCGACAAGCTGGTCGCTATCTGCCGGAGTTTATGGAAATTAAAGCAAAATATGATTTCTTTACACGTTGCCAAACACCAGAATTAGCTAGTGAAATCACAGTACAACCTATCAGAAGGTATGGTATGGATGCGGCTATATTGTTTAGTGATATTTTGGTTATTCCTCAAGCCATGAACATTGAGGTCCAAATGAAGCCTAATTTTGGTCCCTATTTACCGAATCCTGTTCGCTCTCAAAAAGATGTGGACAACGTTATTGTTCCTGATGTTACGGTAGCGTTGGATTATGTTTACCAAGCTATAAAAGCTACCAAAGAAAAATTAAACGATGAGATTCCATTAATCGGTTTTGCAGGTTCACCTTGGACAATTTTATGTTATTGTGTTCAAGGGCAAGGCAGCAAAAACTTTGATAAAGCCAAAGAATTTTGCTTTACCAATCCTGTTGCAGCACATCAGTTATTGCAAAAAATCACTGACACTACTATTGCTTATTTAAAAGAAAAGGTGAAAGCAGGTTGTAATGCCGTTCAAATATTTGATTCTTGGGGAGGTATGCTCTCACCAACAGATTATCAAGAGTTTTCTTGGCAATATATCAATCAGATTATTGAAGCACTGCATGAGGATGCGCCTGTTATTGCGTTTGGAAAAGGTTGCTGGTTTGCACTAAATGAGATGTCAAAAAGCAAAGCATCAGCATTAGGGGTTGACTGGACCTGTTCGCCTAGAAATGCACGCTATTTAACTGGTGGAAATATCACATTGCAAGGAAATTTTGATCCAACACGATTGTTTTCTCCACCAGAAGAAATCAAGAAGATGGTAACCCAAATGATCCATGAGTTTGGTAAAGACAAATACATCGTAAACTTGGGTCATGGTATTCTACCTAACATTCCGTTAGACCATGCCAAAGCCTTTATTGATGCAGTAAAAGAATACGAAATTTAAGTTTTGATTGTTAGTTTCGATTCATATTATATAGATATCATTCAAGAAAAAGATGCCTGGTCTATTTGTGATTTTGTTGTTTCCAATGAGGATCGTTTAAAACGCTTTTTTCCACAAACCTTATATCAAAATTTAACACCTAATCTTGCCAAATCATTTGCAACAAAAAAAGTAAAGCAATTTTCAGCAAATGAAGAGCTCGTATACCTTCTAAAAGAAAAAAAGTCTCATCAATTAGTAGGAATAATTTATATCAAAGAACTTGATTGGGAAATAAAACAAGGTGAATTTGCATACTGTATTGGTTATCAATTTGAAGAAAAAGGAATAACCACTAAAGCTGTTAGACTGCTTTCTGAGTATGCATTCAAAACTTTAGGCCTCAAAACACTACAAATTATAGTAAACAAAAGCAATATCTCTAGTATCAAAGTAGCAACCAATAATAATTTCACTTGGAAAGAAACATTATTAAAAGAATACACACCCCCAGGTGAAGACACTCTTGATATGGAGTTATATGAATTATACCATGAAAGATAAATTCTATCAATATATACAAGATTTACAAGATACTATTACTTCTAAATTAGAATCTATTGATGGCTATGCTCAATTTCAAGAAGATATTTGGAAGCGCCCTGAAGGCGGTGGCGGAAGAACACGCGTGATCGAAAATGGTGATGTATTTGAAAAAGGTGGCGTCAATATTTCGGCAGTCCATGGCGAACTACCTGAAACCATGCGTAACCATTTTGGGGTTTCTGAAGCCAACTTTTTTGCCTGTGGGTTGAGTTTGGTTTTGCATCCCAAAAATCCATTTGTGCCTACTGTTCATGCTAATTGGCGCTACTTTGAAATGTATAATCAAAATGGTGATATTGTTGATCAATGGTTTGGTGGCGGACAGGATTTAACACCATATTACTTGTTTGAAGAGGACGCCAAACATTTTCATCAAGTTTGTAAAACGGCTTGTGACAACCACAATCCCGATTTTTACAAAACCTATAAGACTAGATGTGATGAATACTTTTACAATTCGCATCGAAATGAAGCTCGAGGCATTGGTGGTTTGTTTTTTGATTATTGCAAAACTTCCGATGTCATGTCAATGGAAAAATGGTTTAACTTTGTTAGAGAAGTTGGTGACAGTTTTTTAGAGGCTTATGTCCCTATCGTTGAAAAAAGAAAAGATTTACCCTTCACAAAAAAACAAAGAGATTGGCAGGAAATACGTCGCGGTCGTTATGTTGAATTCAATTTGGTTCATGATAAAGGCACCTTGTTTGGCTTAAAAACCAATGGTCGTATTGAAAGTATATTAATGAGTTTACCCCCACATGTACAATGGATTTATAATTATCAACCAAAATCAGGAAGTGAAGAAGCAAAACTTCTTGAAGTTTTAAAACAACCAAAATCATGGGTATAAAATATGTTGTTTTTGTTTTTGTATTGCTTTGTTGTAATGCTATTGTGTTTTCTCAAACAGAAAATGATTCCATTGTTTATGATATCCAAACAGAATACATTGAAAAATTCCCGAATAGAATAACTGCTAGACTGTTTTATGTAAACACTTCCAATTCATTAAAAGTGAATGACAGAAATTCTGATCTCTATTTTAATTTAACACCCAACAAACAAAACCGCATTGGTGCTTCAGTATCCTTTCGTTCCCTGACTATTTCGTATTCATTTGCACCTAATTTTTTAGCCGAAAATAAAGACAATGAGAATTCCAAGCTTTTCAATCTTGATTTTAGAAATTATTTTGGAAGACACTGGATGCAAACTTTAGACCTTTATCAAGCAAAAGGTTTTTACCTAGAAAACAGAGATATTAATTTATATTTTCCTAGAATTAAATCTTTTAAAATTGGTGGAGCTACTTCTTACATTTTCAATGAAAACTTCTCGTTTAGAGCCATTGCGAGTCAAGATGAAAAGCAATTAAAAAGCACGGGCAGTTTTATTCCAAGAATTGTCTATTATTATACCAAATTGAATATAAGAGGTGAAGACAACTCAACCGATACTGAACTACATACTTTTGATATCGTCTTTGCCCCTTCATATTACTATAATTTTGTGCCAACAAAAAACTTATTTATATCGGCTGGTGTTTCTGCAGGAATTGGGCTCAACTATTCTAAAAATGAAGACAACAACCATATTCAAGACGATGAATCATTAACATCATTGACGACTGAATTAAATTTTAGAGGCTCTCTTACCTATGATATTTCCAGTTTTTATCTCGGCACACATTACAATTATTTAATTCTAAACCACAATACAGATAGGTCGTCCTATGTAAATGACAACATCCCTTTCTTCCAAATTTTTGCAGGCTACCGTTTTAGAGCTCCTAAAAAACTGGTGAGAAAAGCTGATGATATAAACGAAAAAATAAAGTTGTAAAATCTAAATATGTATCCATTAAGAAGAAACAGACGCTTAAGAACCAAAGAATCCATAAGAAGTTTGGTTCGTGAAACCATTATTACACCAAATGATTTTTTGGTTCCTTTATTTGTGGTTGAAGGCAAAGGCGTAAAAGATGAAATTGCTTCTATGCCTAATTATTATCGGTACAGTTTAGATTTATTGGAACAAGAAGTAAAGGAACTTTGGAGACTTGGGTTAAAATCGGTTTTATTATTTGTTAAAGTGCCTGATAACTTAAAAGACAATAAAGGAACTGAAGCGCTAAATCCAAACGGATTGATGCAACGTGCCATAAAAACGGTCAAAAATGCCTGTCCTGATATGTTAGTCATGACTGATGTGGCTCTAGACCCTTATTCATCATATGGCCACGATGGTATCGTTGAAAATGGCCTTATTGCAAATGATGATACCGTTGCTGTTTTAGCGGAAATGAGTTTATTGCATGCCAAAGCTGGTGCTGATCTTGTAGCACCAAGTGATATGATGGATGGTCGCATTTTAAGTATCCGGGAAGCTTTAGAAGAGGAAGGGTATTACAATACGGGCATTATGAGTTATTCGGCTAAATATGCTTCTGCATTTTATGGACCTTTCCGTGATGCGCTCGATTCTGCTCCTGTTGATATGGCTAATGTCCCTAAAGATAAAAAAACGTATCAAATGGATCCTGCCAATCGTTTTGAAGCCATCCGAGAAACTGAAATGGATATTGATGAAGGCGCCGATATTGTGATGGTTAAACCTGGTTTGTGCTATTTAGATATTGTCCGAGAAATTAAAAACGAAGTAGATGTTCCTGTTGCTGTATATCAAGTTTCAGGTGAATACGCTATGGTAAAGGCCGCTGCCGAAAAAGGTTGGTTAGATCATGATGCCGTGATGTTAGAGCAAATTACCGCCATTAAACGTGCTGGTGCTGATATTATAGCATCATATTTTGCAAAGGATATTGTGAAATTGATTTCGTAAATTAGCTTCAACTTAATATCATTTTAATGAGTGCATTAATTTTCTGGGCAACTATTTCCATTTTCTTTTCTTTTTTATGTTCCATTCTCGAAGCTGTGCTTTTAAGTGTAACACCTACTTTTATCAATGTCAAAAAACAGGAAGGTAGAGCCTACGCTCAAACATTGGAGGAGCTTAAAAAGGATGTCGATAAACCTTTAATTTCTATTTTAACTCTTAATACCATCGCTCATACTTTGGGAGCCATGATGGTGGGTATTGAGGCTGAAAAATTACCTTATAAAATTGAAGTTTTTGGAATCAATACAGTTGGTGTCGTTTCGGCTATTATGACCTTGCTCATCTTAATTGCTTCAGAAATTATTCCCAAAACTATTGGTGCTACATACTGGAAACAGTTGGCTAATTTTACATCTAAAGCCCTAACCGTTTTAATATTCCCTTTAAGATGGACAGGGATTCTCTGGCTTTTGCAATTAACAACTAAACTTATTGGTGGCAAAGGCCATCATGGTAGTGTTTTGAGTCGTGAAGATTTTCACGCCATGACCAGTTTAGCCGAAGAAGAAGGTGTTTTTCATGAGTCTGAAAGTAAGGTCATAAAAAATATGCTGACCTTTAAAGAAGTTCAAGCCAAAGATGTCATGACTCCTAGAACGGTCATGTCCATCGAAGATGAAAACCAGACCATTGAGTCTTTTTTTAGGAAAAACGCCAATATCAAATTTTCTAGAATTCCTGTTTTTACTAATAATACTGATAATATTACAGGTCTTGTTTTAAAAGATGAAGTTTTTAAAGAAATGGCCTTTGGTAATGGCGATAAGCCTCTTACAGAAATTAAACGAAATATTATTGTTATTAACCGCACCATGCCAATTCCAAGATTGTTTGAGCAATTAGTGGAAAGTAAAAACCACCTAGCTTTGGTTGTAGATGAATATGGCGGTGTTAGTGGCTTGGTAACCATGGAAGATGTTATTGAAACTCTTTTGGGCATGGAAATCATGGATGAAAGTGATGATGTTCCTAATTTACAGCAACTGGCCAGAAGAAGTTGGGAAGCTCGTGCTAAACGTATAGGCTTAATAGAGGATGAAGATCCTGAAGACGAATTAAATGGATAGTTGTATCATAGCGTCACCACTAGGGTTCACGAGAATTATTGGTGATGATGATGGCATTGAATCTATTACTGTCTTGAATTCAGAAGAAATTGTTTCAGATGTTATCCCAGAAAGTTTAGAGGATTGCGTGTATCAACTTCATGAATATTTCAATGGTGAGCGTCAATCATTTGACATAAAATTAAATCCGCAAGGCACCCTTTTTCAAAAACAAGTTTGGGATGAACTATTGAATATTCCTTATGGTAAAACCATTTCATATTTAGAACTCACCAAAAAATTAGGTGACATAAAAGCCATTCGAGCCGTTGCTAATGCCAATGGTAAAAATCCGCTATGGATTGTGGTACCTTGTCATCGTGTTATTGGTAGTGATGGGAGCTTAACAGGATATGCTGGTGGATTACACAGAAAGCAATGGTTGTTGGAGCATGAAAGTCCATATAAACAACAATCGCTTTTTTAATAATCATTTTTACTATATTTAGTTTTCTAAAACTACTACATGAAATTTTTAAAAAAACTACTTAAATGGGTTGTTATTGTTTTTGCACTAATCGTTGCTGTACTTTACATTACGGATACTGATTACTTACTTAAAGCCGTTAGAACGATATACCTGAAAGGTTATACAACAGCTTATCTAGAAGATTATAAAGAATTTGATAATGCCATTATTGAAAATGGCACACCACAGCCTTGGCCAAACCACAAGGACTATAATTCGGTTGAAGAAACCGAAGCCTTAAAAAAAACCAACGTCCAAAATGGAACTATAGCCTATGTTATCATTAAAAATGATAGTATTTGGTTTGAAAACTATTATGACGGTTTCGGACCTAATTCAAAATCCAACTCATTTTCCATGGCAAAAAGCTATGTGTCTGCTATGCTGGGTAAAGCCATCATGGATGGTTATGTAAAAAATTTAGATCAACCTATTTGTGATTTTATACCAGAGTTTTGTGAAGACAAAAACGAAAAAGCTTCAAAAATAACCGTAGGTGATTTATCGTCCATGGCATCAGGAACCAATTGGGACGAACGTTACTATTCACCATTTTCAATCACCACACGAGCTTATTTTGATGACGACTTAGATAAAGTAATGTTAGGGTTAGATGTGGTACGAGAACCGGGAACTGGATACAAATATGCTAGTGGTGACACCCAAATGCTAGCCATGGTTTTAGAACGGGCAACTGGTAAAAAACTATATGATTACTTAACTGAAAGTTTTTGGAAACCTCTTGGATCTGAAAACGCTACATTGTGGCAAGTCGATAGCGAAGAACATGACATGGTAAAGGCCTATTGTTGTATAGCCAGTAACGCTAAAGATTTTGCAAGAATGGGGAAACTCTACAAGGATTATGGTAAATGGAATGGACAACAGCTATTGGATTCTGCATTTATTGCCAAATCTGTAACGCCTCGTTTTGAAGCTAGTCCAGAATATGGTTATGGCTGGTGGCTTAAAAAAATGAATGGAAAATCGTTTTTTATGATGCGTGGCCATTTAGGACAATATGTAATTGTTGAACCCAATGATAATGTGATTATTGTACGATTGGGTCACTCAAAAGGTCCGGGTGACGCTATTGCTACTTTTACACCAGATATCACGACTTATATCGAAGAGGCTTATAATATGTTAGAAAAAAATTAAACATGATTAGTAAATTAAATCTTGAAAACATTCTGTTTTTGGACATTGAAACGGTTCCAGAAACACAGCACTTTTCAGATTTAAACGAGACCAAACGAATGCTTTGGGAAGCCAAATCACAATATCAGCGTAAAGATGATTTTACCGCTGAAGAATTTTATGATCGTGCTGGTATTTGGGCCGAGTTTGGCAAAATAATATGTATTTCTGTAGGGTATTTTAAAATGCAAGGCGATATCAGAACATTTCGTGTCACCTCATTTTATGGTGATGAAATTAAAATTCTGAAAGACTTTAAAAACCTCCTTATAACGCATTTTAGCCAAAATAAACACTTGCTTTGTGCCCACAATGGTAAGGAGTTTGACTTTCCTTATATAGCCAGACGTATGATCATTCATAATTTGGAATTACCCTATAAACTGAACTTGTTTGGTAAAAAACCATGGGAAGTACCGCATCTCGACACATTAGAACTATGGAAATTTGGTGATTACAAAACATATACATCCTTAAAATTATTGACCAATGTCTTGGGAATACCTTCGCCAAAAGATGATATTGATGGCAGTGAAGTTTACCGTGTATTTTATGAAGAAAATAATATAGATCGCATAATTACATATTGCGAGAAAGATACGATAGCGGTTGCGCAAATATTTTTACGATTGCGAGGTGATGAATTACTCCACGAGAACGAAATAATTCAATTATAAAAAAAGTCCAGATTTTGAATCTGGACTTTTTTATTAATCAATGTTTATTTATTAGTTAATAATAATTTTCTGCGATTTACTGATGGAATCACTTTCCAACTGTATCACATATACGCCAGAAGCTACATTATCAGCATTTATTTCATTTAAAGTTGAACCTCCTTCCAGTGTCGAAGTTACAACTAATCTTCCTTGAATATCATAAACTTTAGCAACAGTAACTTCGTCCAGATGTCCTTTAATGACGATTGTTTTAGGATTGCTTTGAGTAAAAATAATCAGCGTATTAGAATCAAACTCTGGGTTTGACAACGTTTGTGATTCAAAATGTAAAAAATAACGTCCAAGTCCAGACAATGAACTTGATACAGAAAGTATATAGTCAGAATCGTTTAACAAGGTAAATGTATTCAAAACTGTATCTTCTAAATACAGATTAATGTTTTCCGGCAATGTATTACTTTCAATTCCAACCACTATTTGTTGTCCTTGAGCAGCATTGATTCCCAGAGGAAAAACAATATCTTGATTGAATTCATCATACCCAACCGATTGAATAGCTATGTCATTACCTTCATGCCCTTCTACTAATGCAGAATAAATAGCGAAATTTGGTGCTGTCCCGTTAAAAACAGTGGCATCATAACCAACATCCATGGCTCTTGTAGCGAAATCTGTAAAATAAAAATCAGTATAAAAGCTATCTGTATTATTTGACATTTGAAGTCTTAAATAAGCTAAATCATTTCTTTGACTATTTCTACCAGAAATAAAATCGTCGCTTGAGCCAATGGTACGACTACTTGGTGAAAATGAAACGGTTCCTCCCCCAACTTTAGAGGATACTAAAAATCCTTGCCCAGGAGTAATTAATGCATTCGGGTTTGCTAAAGCATAAGCTTGATTCCAAATGACCCATCCATCTGACGCATCGCCATCATATCCATAAACAGCTGCACTTGTAGCCAGTAATTCAGAAACATTATCATTTAAAAAATCTGAAAGTCTAATATAGGATGGGTAAGGATTCCCAACCAAATTCCATTCGGGATATACCGTTCCGGAATTAATAATTCCAACATTAACAACTCCGGTGTTTACCGTTCCGCTAAAAGTAAACGTGCTATTATTAGTTGATGCAGCTCTATAGCCCACTCCAGGATCTAGAGTAATGGCTGCTTCGGCCGGAACATTGGTGTCATAAGTCAAATAGGATTCTGTGACCTTATCAAATGGCCCAAAAAGTTTCTCTGATGGGTTAGATGGATTTGAAAATATATTAGCATTTAATGACGCAAAGTCTCCAAAAGTCTGACCTGTAACTGGTGCAGAAATTAAATCATTCCCACCTGAACTAGCATTAATATTAACGTGGCGCTTGTAAGACACATTTCCAGAAATACTACCATTTGTGATTAGGCTTGAATATTGATTTGATATCGAATTAAGCACCAAGCTACCATTATTGGTTAAATCTCCATTTAAAATTATGGATCCCGTTTCTAATACTTCTAAAGCTGCGCCTGAATTTACAGTTAAATTATTTAAGTCAACATCCGAACCAATATTGTAGGATCCATTGTAAATCAATGCATTGTCAGAACCTGTTAAATCAGAAGGCGCATTTGGAATCCAAACACTATCCATAAATAATAGGCCATCGTATTTCAAATTAATGGTATAATCTTCTACTTCTCCAAAATCAAAGGATTCGCAAGATGTTGGGACACCATTATACTTCATAGATACTCTCATTCTAGTGCTTTCTTCAAAAGCTATATCATCAGGCACCGTAAAGGTTCCACTAACTGGTGTATTTTGAGTAATTGGTTGCGACCAAACTAACTCGCCTGCATCATCAAAATCCCCATCATAATTGTAGTCTATCCAAACGGCATAACCTTCATTGTAAATCGTTCCAGTCCAAACTGGGGTTACGGTAATTGTGTATTGTGTGCCGCTTAATAAATCAGTACTGATACTTGTGAAATCAGAATAACCAACACTTGTTGTGCCAGTTCCGGATACATTATCAATACTCGCTAGTTGAACACGACCAATATACTCGTCTACTGTGCTATTACCATTTGAATCGCAATAAACAGGTATAATATCATCCAATATTTCTATATGGTCAATGGCCATATCGCTTCGAAAACCTCCTCCTGTAGTACCAATAAATCTAAATTTTACGTTGCTTCCAACATAACTGCTTAAATCGATAAAATGATTAAACCATTGATTTCCTTGATTACCGCTTAAGGTAAAAATATTGGTCCAATTGGATCCATCATCAACCGATATTTCCAAATCCAATGTTCCCATATTTGATCCATACATATGATAATAAAAAGAAAAATATGCTTCAGTAAGACCAGACAAGTCATAACATGGACTATTAAGAATAGCTGTAGCGTTTGGCCCTAAATTTCCGCCGCCATTAGAAGCCTCTGTATAAAAATAATTTCCTCCTCCCGTAATATCATCGGATGGACCGGTGTTACCAGACTGGGTACCATTAGCATCTAATGTCCAGTTACCATCATCGCCAGTAGCTTGGGTCCAATCCCCTATTCCAGCATCGAATGTTTCCAAATAGGGGTACGTGTTAATTATAGTTCCTGTACATTGCGGTGCTTGGTCCGTAGTAAACTGCCATATTGGTGACCAATTACCATTAGCACAGTTATTTATAGCTCTAACTCTCCAATAATAATCGGTATCATAAGATAGTCCAGAAAGCGATACCGAGGTATTAGTGAGCCCTGTTTGAGAGGACACCACATTAGATAATCCAGAGTCTGTTGCAACAACTAACTCATAAGAATCACTATTGGCAACAGCATTCCAACTTAAAGTGGGTGAAGTGCTCACTGCCAATTGTCCGTTGGCAGGTGCTATCAATGTAGTTGTACTTAATACACCTGGAGAAATAGTATAGCTTATGTCAAATGTTCTAGTAATTCCACCACCATCACCGGTAATTGTTATCATATAAGTACCAAAAGCAGCTGTTCCAGGGTCTAGAGTCAATATCGAACTACCTGTAGGGGTCACGGGATTCAATGAAAAGCTTTCAGAAGCACCTGAAGGTAAGCCTGTTGTAGATAGTGTAACAGGGGTGTTAAACCCTAAAAAAGACGTCAAATCTATTGTGTAGTCAGCTGTAGCAGGAGTACAAGACTCATTACTATCTGGTGACACCGCCATAGAGAATGTTGGTGTTGATAAATTAATTGTAAAATTTGCATTGGAAATATCGAAGAAAATATGGTTTGAACCTCTCACCATAATTCTATTTTGTGTCCCAGGGTTATTTGGAACAACTATGTCATGTGAACCATCATTTGCAACGCCAGTAGCCAATGTTATTGGATAGGTATCGCCTCCATCAGTTGATAGAAAGATATCCACATTAGCGGCATTAATACCATTTCCTGTCGTTCCAGCAACATTCCATGTTACAGTTTGTGTAGTCCCAGCATCCCAAGCAACATTAGTATTTGGCGCTGTTACAACAAAAGGACCAGCAGCAGTCGTGACATTAACAACCATATCATCACTTTCATTTGCACCACCTCCAGCAACGTTGTCTCTTACCGTTAATCTAAAATTTAATGCTCTACTCACATTTGGAACAGCCTCCCATTGCCATGATGTTGCTCCAGTTTTTACAGTCTCTAACCTTGGGAAATAACGCTTATTGTCTGTTACAGGCTCATAAGCTCGGAAAGCGACACCTGTAGTGGCTGTAGTACTTGGATAAGTTGTTGAGGCATTATTCTCATCCATTTGTTCCCACGAATAACTTAATACATCTCCTGCATCAGCATCTGTTGCGGTACCTTCTAACACAAAAGGGGTTGCTCTTGGTATGGTATAGTCTGACCCGGCATTTACGACTGGCACAGCGTTCCCTGTGTTGGTATTGGTTTGACAGCTGGTACTTTTTATATAATCCGTTACTTGCTCAATTGACACCGCATGAAAGTTTGGGTGAACATTAGCTTGAACATCGGTTGCTCCTGTAATACCGGCATAACTCATGATGGTAGAGCCACTTCCTGGTTCAACTTGGACATTGGTTCCTTCGTTTCCACCAAAGGTCCATGTATGATTGGCTCCGAACTGATGCCCCATCTCATGAGCCACATAATCTACATCAAAGAAATCTCCTTCTGGAACAGCAGCAGATGTCCAACCACTACCCTTTTGATTATTAACACATACGCAACCAATACATCCCGCATTTCCGTTATTCTGAAGGTTCGCGAATAAATGACCTATATCATAATTGGCTTCACCAATGACACTTGTTAATGTAGACTGAAGTTCACTATTATAACTTCCAGTTGTATTACCGTAAGGGTCGGTAGCAGTATTTGTATAAATGACATCATCTGTGTTTGCGATAAGCACCATGGTTACGTTAAAATCCACTTCAAATATACCATTCACCCGAGTCATCGTATTATTGATGGCTGCCAATGCCAATGGTTTAGTTCCGCCGTGATAGTTTGTATATTCGCCAGTAGCGGAAACAGCCAATCGATAGGTTCTTAAAATAGAATCATCGGCGTTGTTTCTAAATCCATTGTTGGAGTCATTTAACAGTCTATTAGCGCTTTCAACAACCGAGCACTCAAACGCATCATTATAATTTAGTTTATCTTTTCTTTTGAAAACGACATACTGTGATAAATCATCAGAAAACACTTCTATAAATGTTGCTGGTTTATTAGCAGAAATAATCATTCCTTGAAAGCCAAGAGGTGATATGCTAAATCTCAAAACCGCTGAAGGATCTTCAATTCCTTGACCTGCATAGGATCTGATTTCAGGGTATCTTGCTTGTAGTTCTGGACTAAAAACAGAAGCTTCTATTATTCGAAAATTTTCCAATTTCCCTTCAGAATTAGGGAATGTAAGAACAATATTTGAATTAAGACGATTACTCCCTCTTTTAGGAACATTCGTTAAACTTGCTTTTAAGCCTTCAACATCCAAAGTGAATATATTTGGATTTTGAATTTGTAGTTTTTCTGTATTAATTAATGCCGGTTTTGAAGTAACTGTTTCATTCCATAATTGCCGCTTTTGAGAATAGGCAATCGTCATGTTAACCAATACTAGTAATAGGAAAATTCTTTTCATATCTAATGCTTAAGGTATATTTTGGTGCAATAAATTTTAACTGCTAAAATAACTATTATTTTAATATATAAAATATTGATTTTAAATCTTTAGCGTAGAAATCTATTAGCACTTATTGTTTTATGAATTTTTTAATTGATAAATATTTTCCATTATTCAATTCAATAAAATATAATCCAGAACTCAATAATGATACATCAATACTACCTGTTGAATTTCCTGAAATCAGAACCTCCCCAGAAATATTTCTAATATGATAATTGAAAGCATCTACTTCTCCTATTTTCACTGTCAATATATTTGCAGTAACTGGATTTGGATATAGCTTCACATTTTCAAAATGGCTTGTATCTGTTCCTCTTGATTGTTGCACTTTTAAACTAGACTCATTCCTTCCTGTAATAGTAATTTGATCAACATAAATCTGTTCATTTTTTTTGGATGCCGCAGATTGGAATCTAAATCCAGCATTAGAAGCAAAATTGTATTGAGTTGATGAAATAACAACTGTCGCATTATTAAATGAATTGTTATTGTATCCAGAACCTACTATAAAATTAGCAGCTACTACCCAAGTGGATCCATCAAAATAGCTAAAAATTAAACTTTCGCCGTTATTAAGACCGTTGACATAAAAATAAAGATCTATCTCTATCTCCGAAAAAGGTGAGGTATCAATATTTGACAGCGTCATTGCCGAAGAAATCCCAGAATTATCTCGCAATCTCATGGAGTAACTGCCTTCGTAAGAATAGCTCGAAGATACCCTAGAACAATCATTTCCGCCTTCAACCCAACCGTCAAGGCCTGTTTCAAAATAACCTTGATTTAATATAACGTCACTTGGAGGACATATTGGGCAATAAGAACCTCCACAATCAACTCCTGTTTCATCACCGTTTTGAATACCGTCATTACATGTTGGCGCCGCTAATGTTGTTTCATTAACTGAATTACTAGCAGAGGAAGAATTCCCTGCTGCATCTCTAGCTACAACATAAAATGAGTAGGTGGTATTTTCACTCAAACCAGTAGCTAAATAAAAAGTTCCCCAAACGCTATCAATAAAAATTCCATCTTGATAAATATCGTAGCCATCAACTCCAATATTATCTGTGGATGCATTCCAAGATAAATCAGTAGTCGTTTCTGTAGTATTAGAAGCCGAAAGTCCAGTCGGTGTACTTGGTGCTACAGTATCTACAAATGCTTCTGTAGTTACATTCACTGTATTGCTAGCATTAGAAGCGTTCCCTGCTGCATCTCTGGCAATAACATAAAATGTGTAAGCAGTACTTGGACTTAATCCTGCAACCTGATATGTAGTACCACTTACATTTGCAATAAAACTTCCATCTTGATAAATATCGTAACCTGAAACTCCAACATTATCGGTGGCAACATCCCAACTCAAATCTGTTGTAAAGGAAGTAGTATTATTTGCTGTTAAATTTGTTGGTGCTGAAGGTGCTTGCGTATCTGGCGGGTCCAAGGTTGTGATATTCTCTGAATTACTTGCAGAGGAAGCGTTACCTGCTGTATCTCTAGCAATGACATAAAATGAATAACCCGTGCTTGGTGTTAACCCAGTAACCTGATACGACGTCCCTGATACGTTAGTGACAAAACCTCCATTTTGATACACATCATATCCAGTAACCCCAATATTATCGGTGGAAGCATTCCAAGTTAAATCGGTGCTCGTTTGAGTGGTGTTTGAAGCCGTTAAATTAGATGGCACACTAGGTGGTGTCACATCGGGTCCTGACAACATTCCCAAGATAATAACTTGGTCTATGTAAACCTGATCATTCTTTCTTTGAGCATCACACTGAATTCTAAATTGTGCGTTAGCCGGTAAATTGTATTGTGATGCATCCAATGTAAATGACGCCGAATAGAATGAGTTATTACTAAAATCAACTCCAGAAGTATATGTCGCCAATGTTGACCATGATGACCCATTATAGTATCGTAACCAAAAATCTTTGCCATTCTCCATACCGCTGGCATAATAATAGAAACTAATAGTCACCTCATCATAGGAACTTAAGTCAAAAGTTTGTGAAGTCATTGCTGAAGAAACTCCAGAACCATCTCTTAATCTAACCGAATAACTGCCTTCATAAGAATAAGACGTGGCTGTTCTCGAGCAATCATTTCCACCTTCTACCCAATCATCCATTCCCGTTTCAAAATAGCTAGCGCTAACTGTAACATCATTTGTTGTGGTGAAATAAATGGAATTGCTATAAGGTGACGAGCTAGAATTACAATTACTTCTTACCTGAACTTCATATTCGGTAGCTGTCACTAATCCTGATAGATTTACGGAATTAGTATTGGTGTTGATTGTATTCCAATTTGAAGATCCAACTGTTCGGTATCGGCAATCATAATTTGAGCTACTTGGGCTATCCCAACTTACGGTGGCTGAATCAGATTGGACATTGGATGCATTTAATCCTGATGGGGCTGTTGAAGCTAACGGATTCAACAATATATCACTAATAGTAACTGTTTGATAATTTGAAATACTTTGATTTGCTAACGTAAAGGATTGATAACAATCAGCTTCAAATAAGATATCATATGTTCCTGCAATGGTTGGTCTATAAAAATCCCCATAAGGTAATTCTGTTATTGTATGTGAATTGACTGCATCATGCCCTACCAGCGTAATTTTAGCCTCAATGGGATTATTGGTTGCGGCATCTCTCACAACACCTCGAAAACCATAAGTGCCTTGTTCTAAATAATCCAATAAAGCTTCACGGTTATAATTCCAATGATCATTTAATTGAGATGCTGGAATTGTTTTTGTATTGGATAATTCAATGGTTGTCTCTTTACATTGTTGATAGTAATTCATATAATCTTGTCTTCCCCCTTCAACGCGATACCAATCCGCACCGTTGGTTACGCCTGGAAAAACATAGTTGGTATACATGGCATCCATATAGCCATTAGGGCTGTTATTTTGACAATTTTCAGCATATTCTTGACTTATCAAAAAGAACCAGGCGTCATCTGGATGTCGTGTATATGTATTATCCCATGGATAATTGACAACTTCTGTACCACCGTGAAAATTGGCGGACAACACAAAATGATAATTATCTGCCAAAGCCATAAAATGTTGCGTCTCTAGTTCATAATTTGAATTTCCATCAGGATGCGCACCGCCAATATTATCTGGATAATTTCGGTTTAGATCCCATCCATTGTCATTAGCGCGTCTCGCATTAGCAACCGATGTGTTTGTAGGATCTCCATAATAAGTACCATCGGGATTGGCGCTTGGATTAATCCAAATTTCTGTAGTATCCAATAAATTCTTTACTCTTAAATGGTCAGGATGTCCGGTATCATTATAAACTGTCAATAAATAATTGATTAGCTCTAACATCATTGGGTATCCTGCAATTTCATCACCATGCATAGATGAGGTGTACATCATCCTAGGCTCTTGTTCATTCGTAGAAACATTGGCAGAAATCTTGGCAAATAACAATCTTTTGTTTCCACCTCCAACACCTTCTGTTGTTCCACCAATATCAACTATCTGACATAAACTTGGGTAAGTCGTTTCAAAATCCTGCATTTGTTGTGCATAATCTGAATAGGTGGGGTAAGCAGTTAATGGAAATACCAGGGTGGATACCAATCTTTGATTGGGAGGTACTACAACTTGATTAGACATGAGTTGTGGGCCAATGATGTTATCAGCATCTTCTACAAAATATTCAATACCACTTTCTTGAAAACGTCTAAACTGCTGGGTATTTGCCCAAGCATAAACTGTTTTAGATCTGGGATCATAATTCAAAATTGACAATTGGTTCGTCCAATTCTCAATTTCAGAGACATCATTAATTTTAAAACTAAAGTTAACTTCGCCTTTTTGACTTAAAAATTCTTCGGCTTTTGCTCTGGAGTTATTTTGTGAGAACACAAAAGACATACTAAACAAAAGAACAATAAGGGTAATTTTTGCTTTCATTATTTGGTTGGATTTATTCACTAAAATTAATGTTTTTATCAAAAAAAATTTTAACCCTCACAATGACTTGTTAACATGTTATGAAAAAAATATAGAAATGATTAATGCTTGCCGTCATTTGAATTTTATATATTTAAAATATGCCTATAACACCAATTTTAACCGTATCCGATTTATCAATTTCTTTCTTTAGCAATGGTATTGGAAAAGAAATTATCCACAATATTTCCTTTGACCTAAGCCCCAATGAAATTCTTGGAATTGTGGGAGAGTCAGGATCTGGAAAATCGGTATCATCACTGGCAATTCTTGGTTTACTTCCCAAAAAAATATCAAAAATTACTTCAGGAACAATTAATTTCAACGCTACAGACTTAACGAAATTAGCATCAAAAGAGCTTCAAGTAATTCGTGGGAATAACATCGCCATGATATTTCAGGAACCTATGAGTTCCCTTAACCCTTCTATGAGATGCGGAAAACAAGTAGCTGAAATTCTACTACAACATACCTCATTAAGCAAGGAAGATGTAAAAAACGAAACGCTACAACTATTTGAAAAAGTAAAACTTCCAGATCCAGCGCGTGTTTTTAAAGCGTATCCTCATGAAATATCAGGTGGACAAAAACAGCGTGTCATGATTGCCATGGCCATAGCCTGTAAGCCAAAAATTTTAATTGCAGATGAACCAACCACGGCATTGGATGTGACAGTTCAGAAAGAAATTATCTTGTTATTAAAGCAGCTTCAAAAAGATGAGGGCATGAGTATTATTTTTATTAGTCACGATTTGGCTCTTATCTCTGAAATTTCTGATAGGGTCTTGGTCATGTACCAAGGTAACATTGTCGAGCAAGGATTGGTTATTGAAATTTTTAAATCTCCAAACCATACTTATACAAAAGCATTGATTAATTCTAGACCAAACCTACAGGTCAGGTATAAAAGGCTTGCTACCATCAATGATTATATGAACGACACTGTTAACCATGACGTAATTACTACCAAAGAACGTCAAGAAACACATAAAAAATTATACTCCAAGCCGCCTCTTTTGGAGGTTATAAATCTTGAAAAGGAGTATATTTCAAAATCGGATTGGTTTTCGAGTCCTCATAGCTTTAAGGCTGTAAACAATGTTAATTTTAAACTTTACGAAGGTGAAACTCTGGGGCTTGTTGGTGAGTCTGGTTGTGGTAAATCAACTCTGTCTAATGCTATTTTACTTTTAGACAAAGCCACAAAAGGGCGTATTTTATATAAAGGAAATGACATTAGCAATCTATCAAAAGCCGCTACTCGTGAATTGCGAAAAGACATTCAAATTATTTTTCAAGATCCCTTTGCATCATTAAATCCCAGAATCCCTGTTGGAAAAGCGATTATGGAACCCATGATGGTTCATGGTATAGGCAAAAGCACATCTGAAAGAGAAACTCTGGTTTATGATTTACTCGACAAAGTAGGATTGGATTCTTCTGTTTTCAATAGATATCCGCATGAGTTTTCAGGGGGTCAAAGGCAGCGTATTGGAATTGCCAGAGCTATAGCACTTGAACCAAAATTAATTATTTGTGACGAATCCGTTTCGGCTTTGGATATTTCAGTTCAGGCTCAAGTTTTAAATTTACTCAGCGATTTGAAGGATAATTTTGGTTTTACCTATATTTTCATTTCTCATGATCTGGCAGTTGTAAAATACATGTCAGATAATTTAATTGTAATGAATAGTGGCAAGATAGAAGAAATGGATGATGCTGATATTATTTACGCTAACCCACAGAAAGATTATACCAAAAAACTCATTCATGCCATCCCAAAAGGTTTATAGCATAAACAACTTTTTAGTTAAATAAATTAAGCTTTTAAGGAATTGTTTGGTTCTATGAATTTTTGCACTCAAACCCATTTTATAAGTAGGTTGTTCAGGTAGATTTGAGGCAAAATTCATAACGTAGGTTTTATGGTAGATTTGGGTTTTTCTTCAAACTTAAATTATAATAGATTTGGGGAAATTATAATTCAAATTTTAAAAAAGTTGGTTAATCAGTTCATTAAATTTGGGACTGCTAATATGTAACTTATTTTTAATAAATACGCTTAAATACATAATTAATCGATAAAATGCATTAAATTTTAACATTTAACTTGTTTTAAAGTCTTTTTTCTTACATTTTTATAATAAAAAAAGCCGTGTTAAATGCACGGCTTTCCATTATATTATATAAATATGTTAATTGATACTAATTTTTAATAACCATTACAGGAATATCACCTTCAACAATTAAAGTCCCTTCTGTGGCTTTTTGGATGTCTTCAACAGAAACACCTGGTGCACGTTCCAATAATTTAAAACCTGAATTAGTAACTTCAAGAACTGCCAAATTGGTTACTATTTTTTTTACACAGCCAACACCAGTCAATGGTAAGGTGCATCTCTTCAATAATTTAGATTCACCAGCTTTGTTGGTATGCATCATAGCCACAATAATATTTTCGGCACTGGCTACCAAATCCATAGCGCCACCCATACCCTTCACCATGCGTCCTGGTATTTTCCAATTAGCAATATCACCATTTTCAGCAACTTCCATAGCACCTAAAATAGTTAGGTGAACATGCTGTCCGCGAATCATTGAAAAACTCATAGCCGAATCAAAAAAACTGGCTCCGGGCAAGGTAGTAATGGTTTGTTTTCCCGCATTGATAATATCAGCATCTTCTTCGCCTTCAAAAGGGAAAGGCCCCATTCCCAAAACACCATTTTCACTTTGAAACTCAACTTCTATATCATCTCGCACATAATTGGCAACTAACGTAGGAATACCGATTCCTAAATTTACATAATAACCGTCTTGAACCTCTTTTGCTATACGTTTAGCAATTCCATTTTTATCTAAAGCCATAATTAATCTCTTTTTCTTACTGTACGTTGCTCAATACGTTTCTCATACTTTTCGCCTTGGAAAATACGTTGCACAAAAATTCCTGGAATATGGATTTGATTAGGATCTAACTCGCCAACAGGCACCAACTCTTCAACTTCAGCAACCGTAATCTTTGCAGCACCACACATATTAGGGTTAAAGTTTCTGGCTGTTCCCTTAAAAATCAGGTTTCCTGCTGCATCTCCTTTCCAAGCTTTTACAAAGGCAAAGTCCGCTTTAAAAGCATGTTCCAAAACATACATCTTGCCATCAAATTCACGAGTTTCTTTCCCCTCAGCGACTTCTGTTCCAAAACCTGCTGGTGTATAAACAGCCGGAAATCCAGCTTGAGCTGCGCGACAGCGCTCGGCTAAAGTACCTTGTGGAATGAGTTCTACATCCAATTCACCACTTAACATTTGACGTTCAAATTCATCATTTTCACCCACATAAGATGATACCATTTTTTTTATTTGATGCTGGTGTAGCAGTAAGCCTAAACCAAAATCATCAACACCAGCATTGTTAGATATACAGGTCAATCCTTTAACACCCAATTTCACTAATGCTGCTATAGCATTTTCAGGAATACCGCTCAACCCAAAACCACCAAACATGCAGGTCATATCATTAGCTACTCCAGCTATGGCTTCTTGCACACCTGATACTTGTTTATTAATCATTTTTATTCATATTTTGAAGTCGAAAAATACAAAATAAAAAAGCCATTCGAAAGTGAATGGCATTAGATTTTTGAAATGTGAAATAACCTTAAAAATCTAGCTCATCAGGGACTTCTTCACTTGGCAAGTTGTCGCTTGCTTCTTGTTCATAAGTTTCACAATCTACCTCAATAGCAAGCTCTTTTGGTCTTTCAAATTCTGCTTTAGAAATATTAAGTGTATCATCTTCATAACAAGCCTTCATATATACTGCCCAGATAGGTAATGCCATGGCTGCACCTTGACCATAGGTTATAGATGAAAAGTGTGCAGCACGATCTTCTGCTCCCACCCAAACACCAGTAACTAAATTTGGTACCATACCCATGAACCAACCATCACTTTGGTTTTGCGTCGTTCCCGTTTTACCTGCAATTGGGTTTTTAAACTCATAAGGATAACCCGTGACTATTTCGCGGTAATCTGCTCGATAGGAATCGGCTCCTTTGGTGCGCAATCGCACACCAGAACCACCTTCTGTAACACCTTCCATCAACTTCACAGTTACATAGGCCGTTTCTTCACTAATAACATCACGAGATTCTGGAGTAAATTGATACAAAATAGTGCCATTTTTATCCTCAATATGGGTTACCATTACGGGTTTAGTGTAAACCCCTTTATTTGCGAACGTTGCATAAGCTGCAACCATTTCATAAACGTTTAAATCGGCAGTTCCCAAGGCAATAGAAGGTACTGGTGGAATATTGGATTCTACTCCTAACTTTTCTACCAAATCGATAACCGGTTGTGGACCTACCTTATCAATAAGCCTTGCCGTAATTGTGTTCACTGAATTGGCCAAGGCTGCTTTAAGAGTTAACTCGCCACCATAAACACCATCAGAATTTTTAGGTGTCCAAGGTTCCAAGGTTCCATGACGACCCGCTTCTATAGTAATTTGGGAACGCGGCATTTTATAACACGGTGATAAATGTAACTGATCAATAGCGGTTGCATAAACAAATGGCTTGAAAGTTGAACCCACTTGTCGCTTTCCTTGATTGACATGATCATACTGAAAATGCTTATAATTCATACCACCAACCCAAGCTTTTACATGGCCTGTTTTAGGGTCCATTGACATCATTCCTGGGTGTAGAAATGATTTATAATATCGCATGGAATCCATAGGCTTCATGATAGTGTCTATTTCACCCTTCCATGAAAAAACAGTCATATTAGTTGGTTTATCAAACGAAGCAATAATTTCCTCTTCAGATTTACCTTCTGTTTTCATGACTCGCCACCGCTCCGATTGACGCATTCCGCGTTTCATCAAGGCATCTATTTCACTATTGCTTAATTCCAGAAATGGTGCTGTTGGATTTCGGTCTGGTGTATTTTGATGATCAAATTCTGCTTGCAGTCGCGGCATGTGTTGTTGTACAGCATCTTCAGCATATTGCTGCATACGGGAGTCAATAGTTGTATAAACTTTTAAACCATCTCCATACAAGTTGTATTTTTCGCCATCAGGTTTTGGATTGTTTTTAATCCAGTCCTTCATGAATCCATCTAAATATGCCCGAAAGTAAGTTGCAATTCCGTCTCTATGAGATTGTGGTGAATAGCGCAAGCCCAGATCCAAAGCTTGAAGAGAATCTTTAGTTTCTTCAGAAATATAATCATACTTCTCCATCTGATAGAGCACTACATTTCTTCTATTTCGAGTACCAACTGGATTACGATGTTCTCTTGGATTATAAAGTGATGAATTTTTAAACATCCCTACCAACATAGCCGATTCTTTAATATCCAATTCATTAGGCTCTTTATCAAAATAAATACTAGCTGCCGAACGAATACCATCAGCATTATTGCCAAAATCATAAATATTAAAATACATAGCTATGATTTCCTCTTTGGTATATTGACGTTCCAAACGTATGGCAATAATCCACTCTTTAGCTTTTTGTAATACCCTTTCAATAATATTTGAAGAGCCTTCACCGTGAAATAACTGTTTGGCCAATTGTTGTGAAATAGTACTGGCTCCTCCTCCACTACCCAATTTGACTACTGCCCTCAAAGTTCCACGTGCATCAATTCCAGAGTGTTCAAAAAATCGTGCATCTTCAGTTGCGACCAAAGCATCAACTAAATGTTTTGGTAGTTCATCATACCCTACTGGTGTTCGGTTATCATTAAAATAAAACTTACCCAGCGTTTTTCCATCAGAAGATATAATTTCTGTAGCTAAATTTGTTTTGGGGTTTTCTAAAACCGTATGGTCAGGCATTTCGCCAAAAACGCCCCAAGATGCCAATAAAAAAATTAGCACAACAAATAAAATGCCACCTAAAAACAATTTCCAAAACCATCTTACATACCTCTGGAAATCTTGTGTTTGATTTGTTTGTTTCTTTTTAGCCATGAATTATTACTCTAATGGTTTTTCAATTCTAAAACCAACATCCGTTATGCCTTGCAAATTATCCATGCCATCTACCTTACCATTTTCGCGCATAGCCTGTTGGATTTTAATAGTGTACTGACCTGCTTCATTAAAAACAACACCTTCCTTATACCAGAGTTTATTTTCTTTTACATCGGTAAAACCTGTTCCTAGCAACTCACCATTTGGTTCTGCCATTTTATATTGCAGGGTATCCTTGATTGTTCTACCATGAGGAAAATTCATCTCGACAATCAAATATAAATTACTAAACTGGTAATCGTTATTGTTTCTTAAATTAACAAATAAATTATATGGATTTATGGTGTCTGGAGGGTTGATTTTAAAACTAACAACAGAATCTTTGTGCCATTCATTTGGCAATGATTTATAAACATCATAAACCCGATTAGAGTCACAAGAAAAGACCACCAAAAGGCATAACACAACAAATATTATATTATTTCGCATTATTTTTTTTGCTTTGAGGTTTGCGTCTTCTTTTGTTGCTTCTTTTATTTTTACGTTTATTTTTGTGTTTTGGACTATCAAAACGTGTTAAACTATCTTGACCAACAACGTTTTCAAATTCTGTTTTAGTATTTTCTATTAAGTCTGAAGCATATTCCTCGAGGCTAGTTACTTTCTTTTTTTGCTTGTTAAGGGCTATTATTTCATTGGCTTGATCGGTTGTGATTTTATGCCAATTCATCCACTCGCCCTCATAAGCATACCACATATGTCCTTTGAAAATATCTGTTTTTTGACAAACAGCAACTCCTTTTTCAGTTTGAAGTTTAATTTCTGTTTTAGGAAAATCTTTAAGCGCATCTAAATAGGTGTCCAACTCGTAGTTTAAACAACATTTTAGTTTGCCACATTGGCCAGCCAATTTTAATGGATTTAATGACAGCTGCTGGTATCTTGCGGCCGAAGTGCTAACCGAACGAAAATCAGTTAGCCAAGTTGAACAACATAATTCACGTCCACAGGAACCAATACCTCCCAGCCTGGATGCCTCCTGACGAAAACCAACCTGACGCATTTCAATTCTGGTCTTAAACTCTTTCGCAAAAAGTTTGATTAGTTCTCTGAAATCCACACGATCTTCAGCCGTATAATAGAATGTAGCCTTGCTGGCATCACCTTGAAATTCAATGTCCGATATCTTCATTTGAAGTTTTAGGTCAATAGCAAATTGTCTGGCTTTGACTTTCATAGGCTCCTCTCTATCCCTTGCATCGGACCAAATATTAATGTCCTTTTGCGAGGCCTTACGATAAATTTTAAATGCTTCAGGGTCATCTTCAGACAATTTTTTACGCTTCATTTGAACACGTACCAATTCACCCGTAAGTGTTACCATGCCAACGTCATGTCCATATTCGGCTTGCGTTGCTACGACATCGCCAATGCTTAATGTGAGGTTCTCGGTATTTTTATAGTATTGTTTTCTACCATTCTTAAAACGAACCTCCACCCAATTGAAAGGTTCAATTCCATCTGGTAGCGACATATTAGCCAACCAATCAAAAACCGTTAGTTTATTACAACTGTCCGTTCCGCATGTTCCATTGTTCTTACATCCTTTGGGTTGACCATCTTTCCCCGTTGCACACGTTCCACAAGCCATACATTTTTGGTATATATAGATTCTGAACACTAAAGTTCAGAAGATAATTAATATTGAAATTTAAAACGTAAAGATAAGATTATTCTAAAGACTTTAAAACGCAAAAGTTTAATTGAATTCTATTTCATAATTCAGTCTATTGGACAAGGTCTTTAGGGTGTCTTTTGATTTAAAAATATTTGAAAAAAGTGTGTTGCTCCAACCTATTTTCTTTGAAAAATCATTGAAAGTTTCCTGTTTCCAATTAAATCCTTCTTTCCAAAATTTTTGAGGAGAAACGTAACAAAAGGTATAGTCAAATATTAAGCTAGAATCGTTTAGGGCTTTTTTATCAGGAATATGATCTGGTGCCAAAAGCGTGATATTATTCTTTTTGCAGTTTTCTCTAATACAATTGATTAAGTCAGGATAGTCTTCTCGAAGGGAATCTAGGTCAAAATCATTGTACTCTGTATTTCCAATTTTTTGAATGGGCCTTATCTGAAGAATGTCAAAGCTTTCACCATTAAAATGCTTAAAGAAATCCTTCAGCTCATAGAAATTGTCCTTATTAAACGTATAATTGATACGAACCCTAAAGTTGTATTGAGCTTTTAGCTTTTGAAACGCCTTGAATGCGTTGTGGAACTTTTCATAACTCGCCTTTTTCATGAAGCTTTCATAGCTTTCTTTTGTCACACCATGAAGGGAAATAGTGAACTCATTTAAACCTGCTTTTAGCAAGCTTTCTATTTTTTCTTCATCCAACAAATTGGCATTAGTGGTCAATGATATGTAAGGAACTTTAAACGTCTTACCCAAAGTAACAATGTGTTCCAAGTTTTTGTATAACGTAGGCTCTGTACCACAACCTATTTGAAGTTTTAATGCTCTCTTAAAAATGGCATTGGCCACTTGATCAAGCTCTTCTTCTTTAAATTGACCTTTTAAAGTTTTAACATAATCTGCATCCGTAAAGTAACACATTTTGCAACGTAAGTTACAGGCCATAACGGGGTCAAGGTTTACAGCTAAATATCGCCTATTAAATTTATGTAACAGAAAAAGCCCCAGAAACTTAATTCTGTGGCTTTTTATTTTTCTATTTAACTGTAGCAGCTTGTAAATATCCATCTAGCTCTTTTTGTCCAATACCTCAAAGATGTTTCGTAAATCTTTTTTAAAAGGTAAATGATCTGCACGACCTTTTTTGAAAATATCATTGCTATTCCCTTGGCCTTTGCGTAAAGCTTTTTGCTCTTCATAAGGCAATCTGTTTATTTCCATACAGTTGGTTGAGCAACAATTCTCCATTTTTTCTTTACAACTATCACATTGAATGAATAACAAATGGCAGGCCTCATTGGCGCAATTGGTATGTAAATCCGCTGGCTCGCCACATTGATGGCACTGGGCAATGATATCATCAGAAATGCGTTCTGAACGCCTTTGATCAAAAACAAAATTTTTCCCAATGAATTTGTTCTCCAGTCCTTGTTCCTCAACTTGACGAGCATAATTGATGATGCCTCCTTCCAATTGAAAAACATTTTTAAAACCTTTATGCTTGTAATAGGCACTTGCTTTTTCACAACGGATGCCTCCTGTACAATACATAACCAACTTTTTATCCTCTTTGTGTTCTCGTAAATCTTCTTCAATAATATCCAATGATTCTCTAAAAGTATCCACATCAGGTGTAACCGCATTCTTAAAGTGTCCTATTTCACTTTCGTAGTGGTTTCGCATATCAACCAACACAACATCAGGATCTTCAATGAGCTCATTAAATTGTTCTGCTCCAACATGTATCCCTTTGTTGGTCACATCAAATGTTTCGTCATTCAATCCATCAGCGACAATCTTGTCGCGAACCTTTACTTTCAGTTTTAAAAAGGCAAAATTATCATGCTCAATAGCGACATTCAATCTCACATTTTCTAGAAATGAAATGGTGTCTAAATGTTCTTTGAAATCATTGAAGTTTTCTGCCGGAACTGATAATTGTGCATTGATACCTTCGGTAGCGATGTAAATTCTACCGAGCACATCCATTTTGTCCCAAGCAAGGAACATGTGATTTCTAAAAAGTTCAGGGTTTTTAATTTTGGCGTATTTATAGAAAGAGATCGTCAAGCGGTCTTTTCCCGCTTGCTCAATTAAGGCTGCTCTTTCTTTAGCGCTTAAGTTATTGTACAGTTGCATGCTATACGAATTTTTAAGGTTAAAGATTTATTTGCTGCAAAAGTACATATTTAATATGAATTCTGATTTTAATGACAGTCCATAAAAAAAGCGCTCTGATTTCAGAACGCTTTTAGTAGACTAACTCGTTATTAATATTTTTTCATTCTTCTAAATCAAAAAACATAATAAGAGCTAACCTCCATCGGCTTTACAGCTACTGTTTATAAATACAACAACTGAAACGCCTAATGCCTTGTTAATTAAAGTTTTCTTAATAAATTTCATCTGTACAATTTTTTAAATGTTAAAAAGAGCAGACAAAATTAATCGCACAAAATACGATTGATTTCATAGCAAAAGTTCCCCACTTTATATAGTAGATGCAAAAAGTGCAAAAAGGTTGCGTAAGATTATTGAAAAAATTAAAACTTATCGTAATTTAGCTGACCTATCTAATTAAAAATACAACAACAAATGAGCAGTGAAAAAGATGCAAAACTAAAAGCGTTAAAGCTAACTTTAGACAAGCTAGATAAGGCCTATGGCAAAGGAACAGTAATGAAAATGAGTGATCAGGCGGTGGTTGATGTTGATGCCATACCTTCTGGTTCTTTAGGTTTAGATATTGCACTGGGTGTAGGCGGTTATCCAAGGGGACGCGTTATAGAAATTTATGGTCCGGAATCTTCTGGTAAAACCACATTAACACTTCATGCCATTGCTGAAGCTCAAAAAGGCGGTGGTATTGCAGCTTTTATTGATGCCGAACACGCATTCGATAGGTTTTATGCTGAAAAATTAGGTGTTGATATAGACAACCTAATTATTTCGCAACCTGATAACGGTGAACAAGCATTGGAAATTGCTGATAATTTAATTCGCTCGGGAGCAATTGACATTGTCGTCATTGATTCTGTGGCAGCCCTAACCCCTAAAAGCGAAATTGAAGGTGAAATGGGTGATTCCAAAATGGGATTACATGCCAGATTAATGTCACAAGCCTTAAGAAAGTTAACTGCCTCCATTAGTAAAACAAATTGTACGGTTATTTTTATAAACCAATTGCGAGAAAAAATTGGGGTCATGTTTGGCAATCCTGAAACAACAACTGGTGGGAACGCCCTTAAATTTTATGCCTCTGTTAGAATAGACATTAGACGTTCTACCCAAATAAAAGAAACTGATGGGAATGTAACTGGTAATAAAACTCGTGTAAAAATTGTAAAAAACAAAGTAGCTCCACCATTCAAGACTGCGGAATTTGATATTATGTACGGCGAAGGTGTTTCCAAAGTTGGAGAAATATTGGATATTGCTGTTGATCTTGAAATTGTTAAAAAGAGTGGTTCTTGGTTTAGTTATGACGAAACAAAGTTGGGTCAAGGGCGAGATGCCGTAAAAGCCCTCATAAAAGACAATCCGGAGCTTATGGATGAGCTTGAAAGCAAAATTAGGGAGGCGCTAAAGTCCTCATAATCAAAAAAATCCCAAAAATTTGGGATTTTTTTTATTTTTTGACGCAACCTTTTTGCACTTTTTGCATCTATAGAGTGAACATGTGATTTAAACATTTAATAATACCATGAAAAAAATAGTTGTTTGTTTGTTGTTTTTATTGGCACTATCCTGTAGTATTGACGATGGAATGCAGGAAGTTTCATTTGTGATTTTGCCTGTTGAAAATGCCATTCTTCCAACAGAGTTTGAGCGTAATGAAACTTATGATATTTATCTTGAGTATTTACGACCCACATCATGCCACGGATTCAATGATATTTACTATATGAGTGAATCCAATGAAAGAACAGTTGCTATTGTGGCAAATTATTTTCAGGGGAATTATACTTGTACAGATATCGATGCCCTAACAGAAGCCTCATTTAGATTTAAGGCCACAACCGAAGATTCCTATGTCTTTAAATTTTGGCAAGGTGAAGATGAAAACGGAGAAGATCAATATTTGATTGTTGAGGTTCCTGTTATAGATTAAAGTTAGTGTTTAATTAATATTCATGTCATGTGAGTTTAAAACAACTCATAATTAATTGTAGTAAAAATGATACTAAAGCGCAAAGTGAACTATATCAACTCTTTTCGAGTAAATTGTTTTCGATATGCTTAAAGTACTCAAAAAACTATGCGGAGGCAGAGGACAATCTGCAAGATGCTTTTTTGACTATTTTCAATAAAATAAGTCAATATGATAACAAAGGTTCTTTTGAAGGTTGGTTAAAACGGATTACTATAAACACTGCTCTGCAGCGTTATAGAAATCAAGGTGTTTTTGAAATAATTAATGAAGAGTTAATTGAAGATGTTGAATTGGACATTGAAGATGATGATTTGACTATAGACTTTTTGTTAAACATTATTCAAGAGTTACCAGACCGTTATAGATTGGTGTTCAATTTATATGCACTTGATGGTTATTCACATAGTGAAATAGCCGAAATGTTGAATATTTCGTTGGGAACATCAAAATCAAATTTAGCAAGAGCTAGAAAGTTGTTAATAGAAAAAATTGAAATTTTTAAAGCGAGTTTAAATTCGCAATCATTGTAATGAGTGATAAAAAACATATCGATAGGATTTTTCAAGAAAAATTGAAAGATTTTGAAGTGTCTCCTAAACCAGAACTTTGGGATAACATTCAAAGCAAGTTAAATTTAGAGAAAGACGAGCCTAAAAAAATTATTCCAATATGGATGCGTATTGTTGGAATTGCTGCGCTATTGGCATTATTGTTTACTATAGGTTCATTTGTGTTCAACAGTGCTGATCTTATTTCAAGTGAGCCCAATCAAAATACTGTTGATACCAATTCACAAGAGCCCTTTAATGAGAATTCTCAAAACAGTCAAACTGATAAAGACAATCAATCAACAAAAAGTGGCAACGAAAACGACCATTCAGTTGAAGATAATTTAGATTCTCAATTAGCGCCTTCATTTTCTACAGACAAGGAATCTATTGCTAATTCTTCAAAAGAGTCTGTAGCTTCTGATATGGTTGATTATGAGGATGAGATAACAAATGATAGCCCAAGCACCAATTCAAACCAAAATGGTTCTAGTTTGAATTCGTTTTCTAAATCTGATGTTGCTGTTTCAAAATCTGAAGCGGGTAAAAACAATATTGAAAACTCATCAAATTCAACAGTCAATAATCATTCTGTGGAAATATCTCAATTAGAAAAATCATCCAAAAATGCTGTTGTTTCTAATTCAACCAACGCTACTGATAATTATCTTGACAAAGGAACTCAAGAAGCAACAGACAATAACCAGAAAAACAAAACCACATCTAATAATCTTGAAATATTAAATTCTAAAAATAACCCCCAAGTTTCTTCTAGTGTTAATAAAGCCAATTCGGCTGTAGCTCAATCTAATTCAAACCCTGAATTGGATAAAAATGCTGTTGAAAATGCTTTAGAATTGGAAAAAACTCAAGAAGCTGTCGTTTTTAACGCTATGGAAAATGACACACCTCATAATGAAAAAGAAAAAGAGGACAATCAAAAAGTTGGTGATTCGCTTGCAGCAAGCGAATTGCCATCTATTGAGGAAGAAATTGCTCAACTAGACAACATTAGTGAAAAAGAAGAAGAAAAAGAAGAATTGGTAAACAGGTGGCAAGTTGCTGCTAATATTGCTCCTGTTTACTATAATTCTCTAGGTAAAGGATCGCACATTGATGAGCAATTTGTATCAAATTCTAAAAGCGGTGAAGTAAATACTAGTTATGGCGTAAATGTCAGTTATGCCTTAAGTAAGAAACTGTCTGTAAGATCTGGCGTTAATTCACTTAATTTAAGTTATGATACTGACAATGTTATTTTATATGAAACTCCAAATAGCAACACCAATAATCCTAATACTAATCCATTAAGAAATATCAATTTAGCGCCTCAAAGTCAGTCTTTAAATGCCTTTAGTGCCGACAATTTAGGCGTTCAACAGGTGTTTGATGAATTATACAATGCTGCCATAAGCCAAAGATTGAGTTATTATGAAGTTCCTGTTGAATTGGAATATAAACTAGTCAATAATCGTTTTGGATTTAATATCATTGGCGGTGTTAGTACGTTCTTTTTAGATGGCAATGAAGTCTATTCAGAATTTGAAGAATACAAGACCTATATTGGTGAAGCCAATAATGTGAACAACGTGAGTTTTAGTACCAATTTAGGTATTGGTATCAACTATAAATTTTCTGAAACATTTAAATTTAATTTGGAGCCTACCTTCAAATATCAATTGAATGGATTTGAAAATACCTCTGGTAATTTTAGACCCTACATAATAGGTGTTTATACTGGATTTAGTTATAAATTTTAGTTTTTTAGTTGGTTAGATTGGTTGTTTTTTCAACGCTCTTTGAAAAAGCAATGATGAACAAAAAACCGCTCTGTGCCAAGAGCGGTTTTTTATTTTTGGCCATTTTGCAATGTGTTAAGTATAATCGTTCGCACTTGAGAATTCAACTTTTTGGTGTCTTCAATTTTAAAGCCTTTAGTTTCAATGAACTCTTTCCCAATAACGCGCATTTTACCGGGTCCTCCGCTAAAGAAAGTATAAGAAAAGCGTTGTTTGTTATCCAAAAAAATAAAAGGTGCTATAGGAATTTGATGATTAATGGCTAACCTAAAAGCACCATCTTTAAAATCATCTAAAATAATGGATTCATCTGGCACACCACCTTCTGGAAAAATACAGATACTTAAACCTTGTTTTAAACGTCTTTGAGCTCTCAAAAAAACGGCTTTTCTGCTTTTTTCTGAACTTCTATCAACTAAAATACAAGTGCGTTTGTAAAAAAACCCAAATAGTGGAATCTTGGCCAATTCTTTTTTACCAACAAAAACAAAAGGGTTTTTGGTAACCACAAGCATCAACATGATATCGGCCATAGAAGTATGATTGGCAACAAACATATAACTTGCATTCTTTTGTGTTTTTTGCTCTTGCTTGATACTGATTTTGAATCCCATTCCTATTAAAATAAAATAAGCCCAAAATCGCGCAAGTTTGAAGAAGAATGGATACCATGACTCTTTAAGTATCGAAATGAACAATAAAGGAAACAAAATAATTATGGGTAACGCCACCAAAATATAGAACCAAATACGATATAAAATCCAGAATAGATACTTGAATACAATCATAAGGTTCAAAACTACTTAAATAAATTGAGCTATTATACTAAAAAAATTACCTTTGCTTTAGGTTTAATCAATAACAAGACATGCTGCTGTGGCATTAAATATCTATGGCTAGAATTTTAACAGGAATACAAAGTACAGGCACTCCACATTTAGGTAATATTTTAGGGGCTATTATGCCCGCAATTGAAATGGCGAATAATCCTGAAAATGATTCGTTTTTGTTTATTGCTAATTTGCACACACTCACGCAAATTAAAAATGCCGAAGAATTACGACACAATACCTATTCGGTTGCCGCTACCTGGTTAGCTTTTGGTTTAGACATTGATAAAACCGTGTTTTACAGACAAAGTGATATACCTCAAGTTACTGAATTGGCCTGGTATTTAAGTTGTTTTTTTCCATATCAACGGTTAACACTGGCACATAGTTTTAAGGATAAAGCGGATAGATTGGAAGATGTAAATTCGGGTTTATTTAATTACCCGATGTTAATGGCCGCAGATATTTTATTGTACGATGCCAATATTATTCCGGTAGGTAAAGACCAATTACAGCATATTGAAATGACTCGTGATGTTGCATCCCGTTTTCATGCCAAAATGGGTGAAACTTTCGTATTGCCTGAAGGCAAAATACAGGAAAACACCATGCTTATTCCAGGTACCGATGGTGAAAAGATGAGTAAAAGTCGTGGAAACATCATCAATATCTTTTTAGACGACAAGAAACTGCGCAAGCAAATCATGTCTATAATGACAGATAGTACCCCTTTAGAAGATCCTAAAGATTGGAAAACCTGTAATTGTTTTGCTTTATACAGCATTCTAGCTTCTGTTGAAGATGTTGCAAAAATGAAAGCCAATTACGAAGCTGGTGGTTATGGTTACGGTCATGCTAAACAGGCGCTTTTTGAATTAATTGTTGAAAAATTTGCTGAACCTCGCGAACGCTATAATCATTATATGGCAAACCTAAACGAAATAGATAAGGCCTTACATGTTGGGGCTCAAAAAGCAAAGCTTGTGGCTGATGATGTTCTAAACCGTGTTCGTGAAAAAGTTGGGTATTAAATAGCGTAAATAAAAGAGCTTTTTTACCTTTCAGAACCATTGTCTATTTCGCTTCGGTGTTCTTTTACCTAAAACAATATGTATTACGAAAGACATCGTTATTTGCCAAATAGAAAAGATAACAATATTCTTCTCGAAAACTTTAAAGTATGGAATTAAATATCCGACTACTAACAATAATATAATTGAAAGAGTTATATAAACCTTTTTAGTTTTAAAGTTACCATAATTAAATATAAAAGAATAAAGTATAAGAAGAGAAACTGGAGCTATAATATATGCTGAAATTAAAAGTGATAAAACATTGGCTAAATCCTGATTAATTAAACTCATATCACTTGAAAACAAGCCAAAACTCAAAAAAGCTATTAGAAAAGAGAGAAATGAAAAAAGAACACACAAAACAACCCCAAGAACTTTATTTATTTTGATAGTTTGAAAATTTGACAAACCCATAATTAACCCAAACGTAATAGTTGTGTATTCTAAATTTGACTTTAGTAAGAACACGCAACCTACGCAAATGAGTGACGATAATATTATTCGATATTCTGTTTTATTAATCATATTGAAAATGCCAAAGAAATTAATAATCAGCGTTTAAATAACCTCAAAATATTTACCTGGTAAGGGTCTAACAACACCGTTTAGTTCCATATTTAATAATAAACTGGCTACCTTAAAAATGGGCAATCTACATTCGAGTGCAATGATGTCCAGTTGTTGTTTGTCAGCTTTTAAATAATTATAAATGATTTTTTCTTCATCGGTTAATTCAACGAACAATTGCTTTTGAACAGTAGGTTTCTCTTTATTATCCAACTCCCAGTTCAACATATATGGAATATCCAATGGACTTGATAATAAGTGTGCCTTTTGAAACTTAATCAGATTATTACACCCTACGCTTTGCTTGTCAGTTGTACGCCCAGGAACAGCAAACACATCACGATTGTAAGAATTGGCAATATCAGCAGTAACCAAACTACCTCCTTTTTCTGCTGATTCGATTACGATGGTTGCTTCACTTAAGCCAGCAATGATGCGGTTACGTTTTAAAAAATTATTCCTGTCAAAGGCATCACTGCTCCAAAAATCGGTAAAAAAACCTCCATGCTTTTTAATATCAGCAACGTATTTTTTATGAACTTTGGGATATATCTGATTCAATCCATGTGCAAGACAGCCAATAGTTTGCAAATTATGTTTTAGAGCTGCTTTTTGAGCTGTAATATCTGTTCCATAGGCAAAACCAGAAACTATAACTGGATTAAAAACAGACAAATCTTCAACCAGCGTGTTACAAAAATCAATTCCAGAAGTGGTGATTTTCCGTGTACCAACAATACTAATTATGTGTTGGTTTTTTAGTTTTATATTTCCAGATTGAAACATTAAAATAGGACTATCTATACAATGCTTTAATCGCTCTGGATATTCAGAGTCCGTGAAATAAAGACAAGTGATGTCATTGTCTTTAATAAACAATAACTCATCTTCAGCTGCAGTAAAATGCTCCTTGTTAAATAAATCGCTTATAACAATGGTTCCAATACCGTCAATTTTTAATAGGTTTTGCTTTTTTTCTTTAAAAACAGCTTCAACCGAACCGCAGTGATTAATCAGTTTTTTAGCCGTTATATCACCAATGTTCGGGACATGTTGTAAAGCCAGAATGTGAATGAGTTCGTTGTCCGTCATTATTAAACAGTTGATTTAGAAAATACAAGAAAAGAAATTTTAAGATGTTAATAAATAGTCTGAACCTAATTTTGTCCGCCTTCAAAATTTTTTAACTTTGTTTTAATGCAATTAGAGCCTTACATAAGCGATTTACTGTACCGATACGAATGTGTGACTATTCCTGATTTCGGATCGTTTTTAACCCGTAGAGTTTCAGCAACAATTCACGAATCTACACATACGTTCTATCCGCCAAAAAAAATCCTATCGTTTAATGAACAAATTCAAAAAAACGATGGCCTTTTGGCGCATTATATTGCTGATGTTGAAAAAATACCATACGAAGAAGCAACCAAAAAAGTTCAAAAGCGTGTTAAGTATTTAAAATCCTTTTTAATTGAAGGCGAAACGGTCGATTTTCACAATATTGGCAGTCTCTCATTAAACCAAGAAGGCAAAATACTTTTTGAACCGTCATATCATTTAAACTATTTAACGGATGCTTTTGGTTTATCTCAATTTGTATCTGAAGATGTCAAGCGTGAAAGTTACAAAGAAACCGTTGAAGAAATCGAAAAAGTTGTTCCAATTGCTGTAACTCCTGAACGACGTCATTCTTCAAGCTTAAATACCAAGCGTCCTTACTTAAAATATGCTGCGGTAGCACTCATTGCCTTAACCATTGGCGGTCTAGGAGCATCAAAATTTTATGTAGATAATATCAATGAGCACAATCAATTGGCTCAAGAACATGCCAATGAGCAATTAGAACATAAAATCCAAGAAGCTACCTTTGTTATTGATAATCCACTACCTGCTGTTACACTCAACGTTACGAAACAATCAGGCAATTACCACATTATTGCTGGGGCCTTTAGAATTGAAGAAAACAGTGATAAGAAAGTAAGCCAATTAAAGGAACAAGGTTTTAAGGCTCGAAAAATAGGCGTCAATAAATATGGCCTTCATGAAGTGGTTTATGCCAGTTATGAAGACCGCTTGGAAGCTTTAGAGGCCTTGCGAACTATTAAACGTACGCACAATTCAGATGCTTGGCTTTTAGTTAAGGAACTTGACTAGCCTTTAAATAGCATTATTATAACATTATTGCTATAATCATATCCCTTTTTCAACGTACCTTTGCACTTCATTAAAACAGTGGATGATGACAGCAAAAACACCCGAGCAAACAAAAACTATTATGACTGACTTGGTTTTACCAAGTGAGACCAACCCTTTGAATAATTTATTTGGAGGTGAGCTTTTGGCTAGAATGGATCGTTGTGCCAGTATTGCTGCAAGGCGTCATAGTCGTCGTATTGTGGTCACAGCTTCTGTAAACCATGTGGCATTTAATCGTTCTGTGCCTCTAGGAAGTGTTGTAACGGTTGAAGCGAAAGTATCCCGAGCTTTTAAAACTTCTATGGAAGTCTTTTTGGATGTTTGGATTGAGGACCGCGAATCTGGATTGCGCACTAAAGCTAATGAGGCCATCTACACATTTGTAGCTGTGGATGAAACGGGACGACCTGTTGAAATTCCTGAAATTACTCCTGAAACCGATTTGGAAAAAGAACGCTATGCAGCGGCTTTAAGACGCAAACAATTAAGTTTGGTTCTTGCTGGTAAAATGAAGCCTAAAGATGCCACGGAGTTAAAGGCACTGTTTGAGTAATATAATATTTAAGCACAGCCTAAATTTTGAATATCGTCAATGACCCATTTTTTGTTAATTTTTTTTACAAAAACTCGATAACTGCATCCACAAAGTTTACCACAATAAAAACCTACATGCAAAAAACCATAGGTTTTTTCTTTATTAAAATAAATTTGATACAAGTTAAGTTCACCTGAAAATTTATGTAAATGCCTTTGCTCTTTATTAGGATATTTTTCCCAATCAGCATTTTTTAGTCCCTCTAAAGATTCTCTGAAATCGGACTTATATTTCAAATCATATCCAACTGGCATTTCAATGTTTGAAACATCAATTTTAAATGATGATTTAATACATTGCGTATCAAAATTTATATTATTATGCCTAGATATAAGTTTGTCTTTTTTAGAATATTTAGCAACAGTATCAGAAACAATAACTGTTAATGGAGCAAAATCTGTAGTATCTAGATAAACTTTATGGTTTTCAACAGCTTGACGAAACGCTTCATCCATTTCTTCCTTATCTTTATACTTCCTTGTATGTTCATTGTTAGCGGCTCCTTGTATGTAAGGAGGTGGCGGCGGAACAAACATTTTCCTATGATCCTTAAAAGTTTTATCAACCAATTTAGGAAAAATATCTTGATAGACTTGTTGTTCTAGTATAGACCCTTCTTCAAATTTGTTTGAGCATGATAAAAGAATAAATAGAACAAAAAAACATGATAAATAGTCCTTCATAGATTTGGTTCTATTATTACATCCTATAAATCCATTCTGCGGGATTTACGGTTTTGGTTTCTTTGAAAATAGAGAAGTTTAAAATGGTTTCGCCACTGGACGGATTTGTAAATACTTGCCCAATGGTTTCTTTGGTAGAAACTTTATCGCCTTTTTTGACATAAATTTTAGCCATATTGGAATAGGCCGTGATATAGTTACCATGCTGAATTAAAACTGTTGGATTCCCATTTTTTGAGGTAATGATTCGCATAACCTCACCATTAAAAATGGCGCGAACATCTGCATTTTTTTCAGTGGCAATACGCACGCCATTACTTTGAATAGTCACATTTTTTACAACTGGATGCGGTTGTTTTCCATACCGAACCTTGACCACACCTTTTTCAACGGGCCAAAGTAATTTGCCTTTATTGGACACAAAGTCTTTAGCCAATGCTTTGGCTTCGGGTGTTAATGCAAAACCACTTGAAGCGGTTGTTGCTTTACCCGCTTTTTTGTTTGAAGCTGCAATGGCTTCACGGATAATTTTCTCTATTTCACGATCAATTTTTTCTGCTTCGCGTTGTTTAGCACGTATTTGTGCTGTGTAGTTACTTAAATTCTTATTTATGGCAGCCATCAATTCACGTTGTTGCCCCAGCTCTTTCTCCAGCTCCCGCTGTGCCACACGATTCTCCTCAATAAGTTTTTGCTTATCGGCTTTTTGTCGTAATAAATCGGTGTTGATTTCTTGCAATTCAGCTGTTTTAATCTTTATCGCTTCGCCTTGTTCTTTTTGGTAATTAGCATACTGATTTAAATACTGAATGCGTTTATAAGCTTGCTTGAAATTGGTGGAAGACAATAAGAACATGACCCGACTTTGTTCACTTTTACTCTTATAGGATTTGACAATCATTTTAGCATAATTATCCTTGAGTGTTGCCAATTCATCACGCAATTCTGTTATTTTATTTTGATTGTCGTTTATTTCACGTGTTAATAAATTCGCCTGCTGATTAGTAACTAATATTAAATTCTTTCGCACACTTACTCGGTAGTTTAAGTCCTCTATAAGCGTGGTTTGAGACTTTTTCTTGTTCTTATCTTTAAAAAGCAATTCATTGATCTGCTTGATCTCGTTTCGCAACTCATTGCGCCTTTCTTCCAGTTCCAACTGCTTTTTGCTTTGTGAAAAACAAAGTGAGGTCATTAGACTAAAAATGACCAAAAAAAGAATATGTGTTTTAGATGTGCGCATAAATTACTTAAGAATTATTTCATCAAAACCAGAAGGGATTTTAAAGGGATAACGTAAATCTTCATTTAAACTTACCGATTTAAATGCCATTTCTATAATAGTTTCTTGATCTCCTTCTAAAGCAATTATTTTCATGTTTTCAGGTAAGCTTTGTTTATTGACTTCTTGATAGTTTAAATAATCTATTTCTAAAAAACGAGATTCTGTAGCTTGTGACAATTGTTGAGAATCCATTTTGAAATGAGACGGGTTGATGATGTAAAACAATTCGAATAAACTTAATTGATTTTTTGGTTGAAACAAATAGGCATCATTATGGATGGACATATCATAAGTAGCCTTGTCCAAGTCAAATATAGCATTCCCAAGCAACAAGTTTTGTAATTTTTTAAAATCTAATTCTGTGCCCAATATATCACTTAAATAACTGTAGTCTCCATCAAAATAAGTATTGTCCAATTTGTTATAAAAACTAACTTTATTGGGTGTGATTTTAGCTCGAATTAAATTTAATGCCGAATTTATCCAAATTACCTCATCTTTCAGCATTCTTAAGGTTACGGTATGTGATTGTGATTTGTTCTCTTGCGTGTAAACCACTTTTACTTTGGACTGAAGTGTCTTAAAATTAGCCGATTTTTTAGCATTGGCCTTAATAACTTCTTTTGATGATAATCCGAGGTTTTTTTCACCACTAGTCAATCCTTTAGAAGACTTGCATCCTACTAAAACAATAAAAAAGGCTAAAAAAACAGCAGCAATATTAATACGCATGTTCATTAATTTGAGGATTCTAATTGTTTTGCTTTATCACTAAACGTTTTTGCTTTAACAGTATTGTTAAGTTGCGTATATGCTATACTGATTTGTTGGTAAAAGTCCGCTTCCATTTCTGGGTCTTCGATAATATAATCTAATCCTGTTTCTAAAGCTTCCAAAGCTTCTTTTGGTTTTTTTAATTCATTTAATGCAACACCATGAATCAAATAGAACAATGGCTGCGACGGGAATTTTTCCAATGTTTCACGGCTCATGGATTCTGCTTCTGTATAGTTCTTCAAATCTAAATGAAGTAGCAGCACATTTCGTAAAATACCAAAGTTATCACCATCCAATTTAAGGGCTTTTTGATAATAATTAAGGGCTTTATCCTTTTCTTCTTTTTTGAGGAAATATTGTGCTAATTCCAAATAGGATGTTCCATTATTGTCATCTGTTATAATGGTAGTCGTTTCTACAAGATCATCTTCGTATTCGGGGTTTTCTGAAACAAATTTTACAAAATCAGCCAATACCATCATTTTTGCATCCGGTCTGATTCGTGTACTCTTAAGTACTATCTTCATAGATTCAATGGCTTTTTCTGCATCCTGATCATCTAAATAAAACTTATAAAGTGCTAAATGAACTAATTGGGAGTTTGGCTTTATTTCCAATAATTTTTTGGCAGTTTCAAAGGCCTTTTCCTTTTCATTGTTTTCGCTGTACCTATAAATTAGAGCCAAATAGTTTGATTCTTCATCGGGATTATCCTCTACTCGATCCTCCAGATTTTCAATTTGTTCTTTTTTTCTACCGGTAGCTTCATAAATTTGGTTTCTTATAATATCCCTTGTCATTGAAAGGCCTAATTCTGCATCCATTTCATCTAAAACCTCTAACGCTTCATCATACTTTTTTGTTTTCACATACAAGGTCGCCAAGTCTTCTTTGTAGTCCGGATGGTACTTAACTAGTTGTTTTACCGTTTTTATGGCATTATCATAATCATCTTGTTGGGCATATACATCGTACAACTCATCCAGATACCATTCATTGTCTGGCTCTATTTTAACTGCCTTCTTCAGGGCGTCTTCAGCTTCGCCAAAATTTTTGAGTTTGTTATAATTTTTACCCAATTCATAATAGAAAACCGACTGTGAATCGTCTATCTCAATACACTTTAACAAGGCTGTTACAGCTCGGTCATAATTTTCAATACCTTTTTGTTTCAATGCTTCAAAAAAATACTCCTGCTCTCGGTCTTCTACTTCACCTAGGTCATCATCAGGTGTTTTGTTGTAATCTATTTGGGCAAAGTGGATTTGTGGGACCAATAAAAGTCCTATAAAAAAGATAAAAATGTAGGTTTTACGTTTCATATATGAGGTTATTCTTCATAATCAAGAACAACAATTCAAAATTTATTCCAAAACAGAATAATCACCAATACTAACTTTCGAAAAGTTACCATCAAATTGTACGTGATTTCCAATCATGGCTTCGTCTAAATTAGCATTTTTAATTGTTGTGTGGCTTTGAATTAAGCTATTTTTAACGGTTGAAGACTCAACAATTGTGTCATCACCTATTGATACATATGGCCCAACGGTTGAATCCTTTAAAACAACATTCTTGCCAATATAGCAAGGCTGTACAATTTTAGAATTTTCAATTCTTAAGCTAGCATCTATTAACGCTTCACTATCCTCTTGAAGAAATCCAAGCATTCTGGCATTGGTCTCAATAGTAACTGCTTTGTTTCCGCAATCCATCCATTCATCTACTTGACCTGTTTTAAAAATCTTCCCTTTTGCCATCATGCCTTTAATACCGTCATTGATTTGATATTCGCCACCATTGACAATATTGTTGTCTAAAACATGTTGTAATTCATTCTTTAAAACGCCAACATCCTTAAAGTAGTATATCCCTATAACTGCCAAATCACTGACGAAGAATTTTGGTTTTTCGACCAATTCGGTTATTTCATTTTTATCATTTAGATTAACAACACCGTAAGCTTCTGGCTTATCAACTTGTTTAACCCAAATTACGGCATCGGCATCTTCATCAAGATTAAAATCCGCTCTTATCAACGTATCGGCATACGCAATAACTGCAGGGCCTGACAACGACTCTTTAGCGCACATAATGGCATGACCTGTACCTAAAGGTTGATCTTGTCTATAAATTGTAGGCTTTGCGCCAAGTGAATTGGCCAAATTGTTGAGACTTTCCACAACATCATCGCCAAAAAAAGCGGGATCCCCTAAAACAAAGGCAATCTCTTCAATGGGTTGATTAATAACTTTAGCTATGTCTTTTACCAATCTGTGAACAATTGGTTCACCTGCAACAGGAATTAACGGTTTTGGAACGGTTAAACTATGAGGTCTTAATCTAGATCCTCGTCCTGCCATGGGTACTATAATTTTCATAATTTTGTTTATTTTATTTTGTTCCTGTACTACCAAAACCGCCTTCTCCTCGCGCTGTTTCGGATAAATTCTCAACTTCTTGCCATTCTGCTCGTTCGTGTTTGGCAATTACCAATTGGGCAATGCGCTCACCATTATTTATGACAAAATCTTCATTAGATAAATTAACCAGTATAACACCTACTTCACCTCTATAATCAGCATCTATAGTGCCTAGTGCATTTAAAACTGTGATTCCCTTTTTTGCCGCCAATCCGCTACGCGGTCTAACTTGTGCCTCAATACCAACTGGTAATTCTATAAACAGACCTGTGCCAACAATGCTTCTCTCTAATGGTTTCAGGATTCTGGGTTCTGAAAGGTTGGCGCGCAAATCCATTCCTGCAGATGCTATAGTCTCATAATGCGGTAACTCGTGATTAGATTTATTAATGATTTTAATTTTCATGGTTTTCTATTTCTGATTGTAATAAATTGATAATTGACCCCATTTCTTCTTGTAAAGCTGGACCTTCTGTAAAGATATCTCTCATATAGCTGTAAATATATACCACTAAATTTTCATATTTATCTGACTCAATTAATTGAATCATTTCCTGCTTGTATTCCATTTGTTCAATTTTGGAACTTTTGTCAATATTATGAGCAATTGAAAAATTGATTTTTGAATTATCGATTTGAAAAGGATAAAGATTTCTTTGAGTAAACGACATAACATTTGTTTCTTCTTCCCTATAATCATTTAATAAATCTTGAAATCTGGCAATTTTAAGTTTTAATGAATCATTGGAAATCAGTTCAATTTTCCCCGAATTAATAACCGAATTATAAATGCCTTGAAACGGATTAAAGGTGTAATTAGTGCCAATGCTACGATTCAGGCTTCTTAAGCTGTCCAAAGATAATTCTCTTAGATTAGAAGCCAACATGGTTTCAATTCCCTTTTTTCGGTTTAAATGAAATTTATAGGCTCTATCAAAATTATTAAGGTTTTCATTAAACTCTTTAAGAAGGCTTTTAAGTACTTTTAATTCCTCTTTTTTCAATTCACGGTTGTTGTTCCAGTTACTCACTTGAAGTGCCAACAGAATACCAATCATCACTAAAATAATCTCGCCAACAGCATACTTTAAATAACGACCTGTCTGGTTCTCATTGATAAGTTCTTTGCGTATTTTATTGAAGAATTTAATCACGTGTTTCTATTATCTAGTTAAGAGTTGTTTGATTTGATTCTTTTCAGAAAAACCTACAATAATCAAAAATACAATTAAGAGTGAAATGCCCACAGTGTAATTGTATCTAAATTGATAAAAACTAACAAATGAAAACACCGTGGAAACTAAAAGGTATAGGCTTATTTTCTTGAGATTATATGGAATAGGATAATATTTTTTTCCGAAATAATAAGATAAAAGCATCATGCTTGCATAAGCTGACAAGGTTGCAATTGCAGAAGCTTTGAAACTCAAAGTTTTTATAAAAAGTATGTTTATTGCTAAAGTTATAAGTGCTCCAACTACAGAAATATAAGCTCCGAATTTTGTTCTATCAGTGATTTTATACCATACTGATAAATTGTGATATATCCCTAAACAGAAGTTGGCTAACAGAATTATTGGGACTACCCACATGGCTTCCCAATAGGCTTCACTTCTAACAATAAAAGGTTTAATTAAATCGGCAAAAACAACTACGCTCAAGAAAATGACAGAACCTGCAGCCACAAAAAACTCTAAAATTCGAGCATAGTTTTTTTGAGGGTTTTCTGAATTGGCATGGCTGAAAAAAAATGGTTCTATACCCAGTCGATAAGCTGTAGCAAAAAGTGTCATAAACAACGCTAATTTGTAACAGGCTGAATACATCCCGATGTGGGTATCCGCAATATTATTTGGCAACAGTTCTTTTAATAAAATACGATCAAATGTTTCATTTATTGAAAAAGCTACGCCTGCAATAAGTACTGGGTAAGCATAACGCATCATACTTTTCCAAAGCTTGCTGTCAAAGGTAAATTTGACCTTAACATAAAAAGAAGCCATTAATAGCAACGTTAATGCGCTGGCTATTAAGTTTGCAATGAAAATGTAACTTATTTCAAAATTTGGCTTGTAAATATTTCCGAAAATATTGCTTTCGCTAGCTAAATCTTGTAATGCCAATAAAAAGAACAGATTGAGTCCAAGATTTACAGCTACATTAAGAATTTTAATGACCGCATAACGCATGGGTTGTTGCGTGGCTCGCAACCAAGCAAATGGAATAATAACCAAGGCATCCAACAAAAGAATCCAAATAACAAGTTTGATATATTTCACATGAATATCAATAAAATTAGCTATCTGATTTTGAAACATCATAGCCACTATAAAGAAGCCTAAAGAGGAAATTATCAATGATACGGTAGACGTTCCAACAACCCTTTCCTTGTCTTGCTCTTTATTATAATAACGGAAAAAAGCTGTTTCCATTCCATAGGCTAAAATAACGTTGAATAAAACAAACCATGAAAAAATGACGTTTACTTGACCATATTCTGCTACAGATGATAGCACTCCTTGAGTGGTGTATAAAGGCACCAACAAAAAGCTCAACATTCTTGGTAGTACAGTTGCCAAACCGTAAATAAATGTTTGCTTAAAAAGTCTTTTTAATGCGGCCAAAAGCTATTGTTTATTCTGCTAAAAGTACGTTTTTAGTTAACGTAAACCAAAGAGATTGGTTATTCTTCATTAGGTGGAACTCGAGGATAGTATTCTGCTTGTTTTTCAATCAGATTTTTAACCTTGAAATACTTGACCTCATTTTTTTCAATATAACTCAAAACACATTCCGTTAACTCCAGTTTATAGGGAAATATATTTCCGTATTCATCAAGTTTGTTACCACTCATATTGAGGTCGGGCTTTCTATTCAATGCTGTTTCAAATGATGCTATATAACCCATTTTTCCTTGTTCCAGTTTAGCCTTTAATCCTCTAAAAAAAGCACTGTCAAAAACTACATGCTTTTTGTTTTCCTTTACTGGCAAATACAAGTGATATCCTGATCCACCTCCTTGAACACCAGCTACCCATTTTTGAAAGAAGACATCGCCCAAAACAAAGGACGGTTTGTCTTCTAATTTGACTATTCCTTGTTGCGCTTTAGCTTTAGAACTCGAACATTGAGTGATGGTAATTGTCGCAAAAACTAAACTGAACGAATAGAGTATGACGTACTTGATTTTCATGGTGTTACATAATAGAATTATAAATATACAATTTCAAAATTAATGTTAGAAAAATCTAATTTGTTATAAAGTCAGATAAAGTAATATATTTGTTAAGATTCATTATTGAATAGATCAAAGCCTGAATTTACCGTTTCCTGTTTTATTCACCCGAAATTTTATAAATGATTTCTCATAAACATAAATGTATTTTTATTCATATTGCAAAATGTGCAGGATCAACTGTTGAAAATGCTTTTGGTGTTGATATTGCCGATCAAAGCCAAAACAATCATAAGAATTTTTTTGGTTGGGATGACAAAAACAAACTTTACTTGCAACATGCTACTCCACAAGAACTATTATCTTATGGCTTAATTGATGAAAATACATGGAATAACTACTATAAATTTGTTATTGTTCGTAATTCTTGGGATAAATCTATTTCTGACTATTTCTGGATGTTAAGAAAAGAGTTTTTAAAAGGAAGCTTTATTAAATATTTAAATCGATCAGGGAAATTCAAAAAAAAACTAACCGACAATTCCAACAGTGAGTATCGTGGAGATCACTTAACTAAACAAATTGATTACTTTAAATTAAATGGCAAATTTATTAAATACGATAAAGTTCTGTTTTTTGATCAATTAAAAACAGGGTTACCCGAAGTTGCTAAAGATTTAAGTTTGCCTATAGATTTTTTTGACAAAAAAATAAACGCTAATCCTGAAAAAAAACACTACTCAAAATATTATTCTTACAGAATGATAAAGAAAGTAAAGAAAATTTACGGGCAAGATATCAAGTTTTTTGGATTTAAATTTGATGATAAAAGAAGCTTCAAAGAAAAAGTTCTCCTCTTTTTAAAACTAAAAAACCCCACAAACATGTGAGGTTTTTTAAAGTCTTTTGTTTTATGCCCTAATTGTTCAAGGCTTCGGCACCACCAACGATTTCAAGAATTTCATTAGTAATGGCTGCCTGACGTGCTTTGTTATAAGTTAATTTCAATTGATCTCTCAATTCTGTTGCATTATCGGTTGCTTTGTGCATAGCTGTCATACGTGCACCGTGCTCACTGGCAAATGAATCTCTGATAGCTTTAAATAATTGTGTCTTTAAAGATTTAGGAATTAATTGCTCCACAATCTCCAATTTTGAAGGTTCAAAGATGTAATCTAAATTAACATTAGCATCGCTTTCAATTGGCACAATTGGTAAAAATTGTTCAGTGATAACTTCTTGAGTGGCTGCATTTTTGAACTTGTTGTAAACCACTTCAATTTTATCAAACTCTCCTGCAACAAATTTATCCATCAACATTTCAGCAATTTCGGCAACATTATCAAAACTCAAATCATCAAAAACAGCACTATTGTTAGAGATAACCTTGTTAGTCTTTTTAAATGCATCATTGGCTTTTTTACCAATAGTTACATAAGAAACCTCTTGGTTGGCATACTTGTTTGATGACAACCTACTAACTTCTTTAATAATATTGGAGTTAAAAGCACCTGCCAAACCTCTATTTGACGTAATCGCAACAATTAAAACCTTGTTGACCTCACGTTGTTCAGAAAATTTGCTTCCAGAGTCTGCATCTAAAGTAGCACTCAAACTTTGTAAAAGCTCGGTTAACTTATCTGCATAAGGACGCATGGCAGTGATAGCATCTTGTGCCTTTTTCAATTTAGCAGCTGATACCATTTTCATGGCACTGGTAATCTGCATGGTTGAAGACACCGATGATATTCTGTTACGTATTTCTTTTAAATTTGCCATATTTAGTCTTTAGTTATTAGTGGTTAGTCTATAGTCTTGTTGACTAACGACTAAAGTCTAGTTATGCTCTATATTTTGCTGATAATTCTTTAGCTACAGTCATTAAAGTATCTGTAACTTCATCAGTTAATTTACCTGCTTTAAGAGTTGCTAAAGCGTCACTGTGCTTCGCCTTTAAAAACTCAATAAAATCACGCTCAAATTCCTTTACTTTCTCAACAGGAACGTCTCTTAACAAGTTTTTAGAACCTGCATAAATAATCGCAATTTGATCTTCAACTGTATATGGATCGTTTTGAGCTTGTTTTAAAATCTCAACGTTACGCTTACCTTTTTCAATAACATTTAAAGTAGCTGAATCTAAATCAGAACCAAACTTCGCAAATGCTTCCAATTCACGGAATTGAGCTTGATCTAATTTTAATGTACCCGCAACTTTTTTCATGGATTTAATTTGAGCGTTACCACCAACACGAGATACAGAAATACCTACGTTAATTGCTGGACGAACACCCGAGTTAAACAAATCACCATCCAAGAAAATCTGACCATCCGTAATAGAAATTACGTTTGTTGGGATATACGCTGATACGTCACCCGCTTGCGTTTCAATGATTGGTAAAGCTGTTAACGAACCACCACCTTTAACCATTGGCTTTAAGGTTTCTGGTAAATCGTTCATTTCTTTTGCAATAGCATCGTCATTAATAACCTTTGCAGAACGCTCTAATAAACGTGAATGTAAGTAGAAAACGTCTCCAGGATACGCCTCACGTCCTGGTGGACGACGTAATAATAAGGATACCTCACGATATGCAACCGCTTGCTTTGATAAATCATCATAAATGATTAACGCTGGACGACCAGTATCTCTAAAATACTCCCCAATTGCAGCACCTGCCATAGGCGCATATACTTGCATTGGGGCTGGATCAGAAGCATTGGCTGCTACAATAGTTGTATAAGCTAAAGCACCTTTTTCTTCCAATGTTTTGGCGATGTTAGCCACTGTAGATGCTTTTTGTCCTACAGCAACATATATACAATATACAGGTTCACCTGCATCATAAAATTCTTTTTGATTTAAGATGGTATCAATACAAACTGTTGTCTTACCAGTTTGACGGTCACCAATTACCAACTCACGCTGACCTCTACCTACAGGAATCATCGCGTCGATTGACTTAATACCTGTTTGTAGTGGTTCAGTTACAGGCTCACGATAGATAACACCAGGTGCTTTACGCTCTAATGGCATTTCATAAGTTTCACCAGAGATAGGTCCTTTACCATCAATTGGGTTTCCAAGTGTATCAACCACACGACCAACAATACCTTCACCTACATTGATAGATGCAATAAGATTGGTTCGCTTAACAGTAGATCCTTCTTTAACGCCTTTAGAATCCCCTAATAATACAATACCAACATTGTCTTCTTCAAGGTTCAATACAATTCCTTCTAAACCGCCTTCAAACTCTACTAACTCACCGTATTGAGCATTTGATAGTCCGTAAGCACGTACAATACCATCACCAACAGTTAATACTGTTCCTACTTCGTCTAATGAAGCCCCTGCTTCAAAACCTGAAAGTTGTTGTTTTAAGATTGCTGATATTTCAGCTGGTTTTACTTCTGCCATCTTTATTTAGATATTAGATGTTAGATGTTAGATGTTAGACACCTATTCTAACAATTTTTAATTTAATTTCCTATTTTAATATTTACTCCAGAGCCACTATTATTGTCGCTCTCCTTAATAATAATTGTTGAATTATTTAATCTATCAGAATAAGGTGTTCCAAGCTTTTCAATCAGCCTATCTATTCTTTCATCATTCAAAGAACCATCTTCATTTACTACTTTAGCATTGAATAAGTCTGAAATAATACCTTTATAAGTTCTTCCCCTTATTTCATATTTCAAATCTTTTCCTAAAAAAATCACTTCATTATATGTTAGGTTTCCATCTGGATTAGATTGGGTTCTAGCTTCTTCTCCGGGAACTTTCACTAATTTTATAAAAATAATTTCTTCTTCACTAGAATTATACAGTGAACAAATACCATCAAACATACCACAATCTTGGTAGGTCAACCATTGTTCTCCATCAACTAAAACATTACCTTTTTTAAGCTTAACTTTTTGCGCCAACACATTAGTTGAAGACGTTAAAATAAGCATTACGATAACAGCTTTAATTAACTTCATAATAATTAGTTTAACGCAAATTCTCTTTTTAACTTATTCAATTTATTGGCAATACTTGCGTTGTACTGAATATCACCAACACGTAAAATGAAACCACCTAAAATGCTTTCATCTATTATGTTTTTTACTTCAACCTGTTTGCCTGTAAGCTCTTTAACTTTAGCAAGTACCTTAACCTTTAAATCATCGGTCAATGGAACTGCAGTTGTTACTGTGGCTATTTGAGTTCCTTGCAATTCGTCGAATAGGCGATTGTAATTCACTGCTACAGCTTCTAATAAGGAAATTCGCTTATTAGCAATTAAGGTATCTATTAACTTTCCTGTAAGCGCATTAGTATTATTAAACACTTGCATCAACACCGATTTCTTAACAGAAGACCTCACAACAGGACTTTGAAGCATGTCACGTAAGTCTTTATTTTCTGCAACAGTCAATGCAACCGCTTTCATATCCGCGTTTACAGCTTCGGCATTATTCTGCTCCGATGCCAAACTCAATATTGCCTTTGCATAACGTATTGCTGCTCTTGTACCTGCCATTTGGTATTAGTTTAAAATTGCTTCACCCAACATGGATTCAACTAACTGAATTTGTTTGTCTTTGTTAGACAACTCTTCACGAACAACCTTTTCAGCAATCTCTAAAGATAATGTTGCTACGTGGTTCTTTAATTCAGACATGGCTGCTTTTTTCTCACTTTCAATAGCTGCCTGGGCTTGTTCAATGATTTTATTTGCTTGAGACTGCGCCTCGTCTTTGGCATCCGCTATCATTTTAGTCTTGATATCTCTAGCTTCTTTTAACAACGCTTCACGTTCTGCACGTGCTTCGTTAAGTATACGCTCGTTGTCAGCATGTAAGTTTTCCATTTCCTTGCGAGCGTTTTCAGCTGAAGCTAAAGCTTTTTTAATACCTTCTTCTCTGTCTTCAACAGCGCCAAGAATAGGTTTCCATGCAAATTTTCTTAAAATGAAAAGCAAACACAAAAATGTTATTGCTGTCCAAAATACCAATCCGAATCCAGGTGTAATTAAATCCATTTCTTTTTTGTTTTAAATAACTTAAATTTTAAAATATTGAGGCAACCAACCGTTACCTCAATATTTAAGTAATCATTAAACGATTAACGCTGCTACAACGCCGAATAACGCTACCGCTTCTACGAAGGCTGCTAAAATTAATGCAGAAGATTGAATCTTACCGTGCATTTCTGGTTGACGTGCCATAGCTTCCATAGCAGATCCACCAATTTTACCAATACCTACACCAGCTCCAATAGCTGCTAAACCAGCTCCAATAGCTGCAATTCCAGTAATAGTCATAATAATAAAATTTAAATTAATTAATGATGCTCTTCTTCGGTTGCCATACCAAAATATAATGCTGACAACACCGTAAATATATATGCTTGTATTGCTGTAACAACTATTTCAATAATCCCAATGAATAATGAGAATGCCACTGAAACTGGAGCAACCGCAACTGTTTTAAAAATAAAAATTAAAGACATTAACGCTAAAATGATAATGTGTCCTGCTGTAATGTTAGCGAACAAACGAATCATAAGTGAAATTGGCTTTGTGAAAATACCTATCAATTCAATAGGCATTAAAAATATCTTCATCGGAACAGGAACTCCTGGCATCCAAAATATATGTTTCCAATAGTTTTTGTTTCCGCTAAACGTTGTAATAATAAATGTAAAAAGTGCTAATGTCATGGTAAAAGCAATATTACCACTTAAGTTTGCACCATTAAGAATTGGTATTAAACCAAATATGTTGTTTATCCATATAAAGAAAAATACAGTAAGCAAATACGGCATGTATCTTCTATATTTCTTTTCGCCTATCATAGGTTTTGCAATTTCATCTCTTACAAAAACCACTAATGGTTCTATGAAACCAGCAATTCCAGTTGGCACATTATCTTCAGACTTTCTATAGCGTCTTGCAGTACCAATAAAAATTAGCAACAACACCAAAATAGACACCCACATCATAAACACGTTTCGCGTAATAGAAAAATCAAGAGGCGTAACTGCATTGGTTGGGTGGTGTTCTGCATCAAATTCAACAGCATCTTCACCAGCATTTAATTGGTAAATTTTTTCATGAGATTTAACGAATTTCATACCATTCTTTTCTACAATAGTATGACCAGTATCATCATGATGAAATTCGCTAGACATAAATGTTACCAATCCATTGTCAGTCCAAAGTATAATAGGAAGGGGAATTGAGATGTCTTTTTGGTTCTCTTTTCCTTCATGTAAAGTAATGATGTGGAATTCATGTGCATCCTTAACGTGATGCATGATCATGTCCTTTGCATTAAATTCTTTATCTTCTTGAGTATCTGAATTTTCATTGGCAAAACCACTCAATGATGTTGCTAAAAACAATGCAGATAAAATGGCGCTTTTAAAGGTGTTTAATGTCATTATATTTTGCTTAAAAATACCTTGCTTTAAATTCCGTGCAAATGTACGTACATTATATTAATTGTCAAACAATAATTTCATGATTATTTTTTGAGCAAATTTCAGCAAAAAAGAACGTCTTATTAAGGGCGTTTGTTCAGGAATTTGGTGAGCGAAAAAACTTCAAAAAACAAATACAAAAAGTATGGGATAAAAAAGTTGAACACATCGGGTTGTTTATTATCCATTTCGGACAATAATAAAGGCAATAAAAACAAAATAGCTAAAACCATTTTTAAAAAAGTACTCATCATAAAGGTGTTAAAAATATCTGTTTTCCCTTTTGAGTATTTATAATTGATGATGGTATAAAGTGCAGTCGTAATGATAAAATGAAAAACATAAACTTGCCAAATTGGGAAGAAAAATGTTATGCCCTCAGCAAAATGAGATAGTAAATAAGTATGCGCGCCATACAAAATGAGTGTAAAAATCACATTTTGTATTAAAAAAGACATTTGTCTGCTATTGAATGATTGTGCCATTAATTGTCGTCTTTTGAGTTTGCAATAATACGTCTTATTACAAAAACAATAGCCAATATTACTGAAGATAATGATAGAATTATAGCGTAGAGATTGTGTTCGTTGGGAAATTTATCGTCCAATTTAACGCCTATAAAACTGCCAATCCCAATAATAGCAAACATTTGAATGGCTATGCTGGAATATTTAGCATAGGTGTTAAGCTGTTTGCCCTTGTTGTTTTGGCTTTGATTCTTGGAGTTCACCTTTATTAAACTCTTTTACGGCACCCTTCATGGTGCAATTAACATTAAATGTGGCACCAGGTTCAACCGCTAACTTGCCCAGAACCACTTCACCTTCAATGTGGGCTGTAGATTTTAAAGTCAACGTTCCTGAAAGTGTTAACTTGCCAGAAAACTTTCCCTCAAAATAAGCATCGGTTCCAACAAGAGTTCCTTTTACAAAACCTGATTTTCCTACAACTATTTTTCCTGGTGAACGTAGGTTGCCTTCTACATTTCCATCAATTCTAAAATCGCCATCACTCACCAAATCACCAATTACTTTAGTTCCTTGCGCAATAATATTCTGGTTAGAAGTGCTTTCCGTAGGTAGTCTATCTTTTTTGTTTTCTGAAAACATAACTTTTGGTTTAAAATAATTATTCTATACTCAAGTACTCATCCATATTCTTATGAACCTGAATGATTTTGTAGTTGGTTGATGAAGCTGCAAAATGCTGATGAATTATTTTATTCTTTTTCCGTTCTTCTAATGCACTAGCATAGCCCATTGCACCTTCTTTGCTTGTGAGTCCATGCACAACAACAAATGTTGTGTTTGGATTATAAACATCTACAGACAACGATAAATCAAAGACATTAACGGTTTCTATTTCCTTTTGAAGTTTTTCGGTAAAGTCTTTTATTTCATCTTCGGATGGTTCATTGAAATAATACACGATTTTAAAATTCTGTTCATCAGGATTGTCCACAAACTCTTTAGGGCTTAATTTTGGAAATAGCTCGTCAGTAATTACTTTAGCTTGAGCACCCTCCGGTGTATTGGCATAAGTGTAGGCAATGTACCCAATAGCTTTACTGTATTCCTCAAATCCATACAAGCGCCCCATAGCGTTTGCCTTCAGGAGTTCTAATTTAGGGACTATTTTTTCACCTTCAAAAATTGTTATGAATTTGTTGGTTTCATCAACAACAACTTGATATTCCTGATCTTCCAGTTTTTTGTACAGGCGGTTATAAACATGTTCAGGATTGCTATCGTCTTGAGCCAAAGCTGACTCTGGATTTAAGAGTATAGCCGCATACCGTGAATCTGGATAGTTTGTAATAATATCATTTTTGATGTTTGCTGCTTGATTGTCATATCCTTGTAAATCGTATATTTTATATAAATTATACTTAGATGGAAGAATTAATTTCTCATCAGGCTCCATACCTAAAAGCGTTTGGAATTTATCTTTTGACAAATCGTACTCCTTGAATTTCTCTTTATAGATTAGCCCTAACTGATAATAAGCTAAATTTCTTTCGGCTTTGATACTATCTATTTTCACTTGTTCGCTTGGAATTTGAGCCATATAAAATTCTGGATCAAAAAGCTCACTATCTTCTTCTGTTTTGGCTAATTCCAATGCTTGATTTCCTTTGGAAGATTTCATTAAACTACCCCATCGCCAATTGTCTTGAAGCTCTCTATCGCCCCAAATCTTTCTAAATTGATTTTTTCCGTAGGAAATAGTGGATGTATTATAAAAATAAAAAGTCGGCACGCCTCCAGGATTTGGCCCGCCAACTGGTCTAACGCCTCCAGAAGATCTGCTATCCGTATTACCAAAAGACTTACCATTTGCTTGTGCTCCTTTTTGAGAATCTGTTTTAACACCAAATGAATTACTGGTTTTGGCAGTAATTAAACCCTGATTTCGTTCAGCCAATTCCTGTCTTTCCTTCTCTTCTTCTGCTGCTTTCTTTAAAGCTTCTGTATATTCTGAAAAATAAGCATTTCTCTCTGTTTCAGACATGGCGGCCAATCTCAAAATACTATCGTTTCTGAAAGCCATATCTTCATAAAGAATTACATCATCAAGATTGTCTCTTTTACGTTTAATAACACGATAGGGCTTGCTATTTTCCACCATATTGAACATGGTACTGTCGTAATATGCTCCAGCTATTCTATATTCTGTATAATCAAAAAAGATATCCCCTAAAATTTCATAATTTTTAGAAACCAGTATCTGATCTGATGAGTTCGTTCTCAATGATTTGTTGTAGTATTCAACGGCCAAAGAATCAGATGCGTTTTTTAAATGATATTCACCAATTTGATGATAAATTTTGCCCAAAAACGGCCTGTTTTCTCGGTTCTCTTCTAACTCATGAAGTAACTCGAGCAGTGCAACTTTATCCTCATTGTCAAAGTCGAAGTTTTTAGCTTTTCCAACATATGCGGCAATCAAATAAGCTCTTGGTGTTTTTCTGTTTAATTCAATGACCTTGTCGAAAGCTAAATTAGCGCTGTCTTTATGGTTCAATCTATTGTATAATTGCCCTTGAATAAATCTATAACGCCCTCTTTCATCATGACTTTTGGTTGCCTTCGCCGCAGTTTCCAGTCGCCAAACAGCACTGTCTAACGCTTTGATATTGATATAGGCTTGAGCCATCATGGAAGTGGCGTCTGCTAAATCCTGACCCTCCAGTTCTTCCTGAAACATCAAGGTTTTAAGGTTTTTGATTGCCAATTCATTATTGTCCAATCGAATGTTTGTTTTTTCACGCCAAATTCTAGCATGATTTATATTATCACTGGCTGGATATTTATATAAAATATAGTTAAATGCTTGTAATGCTGGCACGAAACGTTGATCGAAATAACGTGCTTTGCCCAACAGCAAATAAGCCTCGTCAATTTGTGGGTTTTTTTCCTTCCCGTTGATGTTCATGCCATGCTTTTGAACAGCCTTAATAGCTTTCTCCTCAGCACGTTCAAAATTTTCATTTCTAGATTGACCGGGCAGCATGACCTCTTCAGAAATCTGCATGCGCTCTATTGGTAAAATCTCCCAATAGTTATCATCATAAGATTCATTGACTGTTCTTCTTCCTTCCTCTAATGCCAGATAACCATTATAAAGCGTGTTGTATTCCGCTGTTACTGCATGGTAATTTCGACTTAAAAAACTGTCTTTTTTACGTGAGCAACTTACGAATACAAGAGTGGAAAGTACTATTCCTGCAATAATTTTGAAAGATGTTTTCAACGTTGGCGTGTTTAACCTTATTAACTATAAACTGCTATTATTATTATGCAGAAAGGTAAAAATAAGCATCTTTTTGAATTATAGCATATTTTTAAAGGACTTTTACTTGATATTAAGGATAACACCGTTAAACAGCAAAAAGGTTCCGGTAGAAAGGTTTATTGAACGGCTTCACCAGAAAAGTGGGCTTCCAACTCTTTTAATGTTTCTGCGCTCGTTCTTAAATCTTTGACGATTTCGCCTTTTTCCAAAACTACAATGCGCTCACAAACATCGGTTACATGCAGCAAGTCATGGCTGGATATTAAAACCGTGATTCCTTTTGTTTCTGCTAAATTTTTGATAATACCTTTTAGTCTAATTTGAGTTGTTGGATCCAGATTTGCAAAGGGTTCGTCCAAAATAATGACTTCAGGATTTCCAATTAAAGCAGCCACAATACCGGCTTTTTTCTGATTTCCTTTGCTTAAATCACGAAGGTATTTTTTCTGACCTAGAATTTCACCATGGAAAAAGTCCTGAAATTGACTAACAAGTTTATCAACATCCGCCTTATTCTGTCCGCGTAATTCGCCTATGAAGTAAAAATACTCTTCGGCAGTTAGGTAGCCGATTAAAAAGCTTTCATCAATAAAAGCTGAAGTAAATGGCTTCCAGTCTTCACTTTCATGCACCAAAACGTTATTGTTTTTTATATGTCCCGTAGTTGGTTGAATGAGGTCCAGCAACAAACTAAAATAAGTTGTTTTGCCCGCGCCATTATTGCCAACCAAACCGAAACTTTGGCCTTTGGGTATATCTAAATGATCAATATTTAAAACAAGATTGTTATTGTATTTTTTTGAGAGGTTCGAGGTTATTATCATAATTTAATTTTTTTCTTTATAAGCTGCTAAAGTTTTATACTTTTCGGATTTGTAGATTTTTTCTATTATTTGAAATACTTTATTTTTAAATAAAAAGCCAAGTAATCCAAATATTGCAACCAACAGAAATCCTAAAACTTCGCCATGCAAAAAATGCCCTAAAGCATATATGACCATTGGTAACAATAATTTTGGAATTGTAAGAAGAAGTGTCTTAACATTAAAGGCTTTTTTGTCTCCAAATGCTTTTTTGTTTGATGTTAGATCTATAGGTGTTTTTATGTAGGCTCCACCCCAAAGAACAATATGGGAATTAACTCCCAAATTGTAAATAGCGCCAACGACTACAGCTGCATAAGCCTGCCATCCAAAATATAAGTAAAATGATGCTAAAATGGTGGTAACAATAGTAGCAATTACCATCAGAAACCATTTAGATTCTAAATATTCACGATATCTGATATTTTGACTCATCATTAATGGATAATAAGCACTATCCCAACTTGGAACAAATTGACCAAAACTGAACAGAAAGCCTCCCGACACAAATATTCCAGCGAATATCCTCCAAAAAGGACCGTCGTATGCTTCAATAGATCCCGTGAAAAACAAAAGACCATAAAAAATAAAAATAACACTCATCAGGACGGTTGTTTTAGATCGCTTGTTTCTTTTTATTAGCCTAATATCATTTTTGAGAAAGGTCGAAACACTTCCAAAACGGTCTAACCAAATCATGTTGTCCGTTTCGGCTATAGCTACTTTTTTGGCCAACCCAGCATCCAGATAGAAATTTTTTCTGAAATATCTGAAAGCCATCTTATAAAGAATGAATGCAAAAACTAAAGTAATTATTGACAAATAAGGCGTGTCATAAAACTCCTGAAAAATAGGAGCTGAATAAATTGTTATATCAAAAACATTGTAATAAATAGATGCTCCTAGAGCAATTAAAATAATAGCTACTGAATAGAAAACTGCATCTTTGTTGTTTACAAAAATATTTATGAAGTTATTACAATAAAAGAGGCCTAAAATTGCCAAATGCCAACCAAGAACATTTATAAAAGGGTGGCCTTCAAATATCAAGACAATTGAAAAAGGAATAAAAAAGAAGGCATGTACAACGTTAAAAAATGAAATCATAGTTTTATTGATTCCAAAGGATACAACCTGATTTTTCGTAAGAGGTAAATATAATAATGGCTTAATATTTAGTATGGGCATTTTTTGTAAAAAATAGCGCATAACCAAATCAGCTAGCAGATAAAAAATCAAACCCCTGTTTATGACCTTTAACGGATTAACCTTTATTTTTTCTTCTATAATATAATAGGCAAAAACTCCTAATGCCAAAAAGTATAATATCGCAAAAAACGCCCCTACAAACATTAAGATTTTTAGAATGAGATTCGTTTTAAATGATGCGGAACATATAAAGGATTTCCACTCTAAGTTTATAAACTGTTTTACCATAGTTTTAAGTTGGGATTTATTTATTAGTAATATTAAAGCACTTTTTGTTACAATCCAAACTACATTGCTAGTACTATTTCTTATTTTTGTCCAAAATAACATTTAGATGTCTCAATTCCATACACTCAAAATAAAAGAAATTCAAAGAGAAACCGAAAAAGCCGTTACCATCAGCTTTGAGGTACCCGAAAATTTAAAAGAAACTTTCCGTTTTAAAGCGGGTCAATATATCACTCTTAAAACATTTATTGACGGTCATGAGGTAAGGCGTGATTATTCTTTATGTGTCCCACCTAAAAGCAACGAACTAAAAGTTGCTGTAAAGGAAGTTACAGATGGTACTTTTTCCTCCTATGCCAACAAGGAATTAAAAGCTGGGGATTCATTGGACGTAGCGCCACCAAAAGGGCGTTTTATTTTTGAGCCTAACGATAAAAAAACCAAGAATATAGCCCTTTTTGCAGCTGGCAGTGGTATTACACCTATTTTAAGTATCGTTAGATGCGCTCTAGAGGAAGAGGTGCAAAGCAAAATTATTTTGGTCTATGGTAATAAATCTACCAAAGACACGATGTTTCTTAAAGAGCTTTTGGAATTACAACATCAATTTAAAGACCGATTTGCCATTCAGTTTGTGTTCAGTCAAGCCGATGAGGATGAAGCCATTTTTGGAAGAATCGAAAAAAGCACCGTCAATTTTGTGATGAAAAACAAGTACAAGCATATAGATGTTGATGCCTATTATTTGTGTGGGCCTGAAGGCATGATTCATGCTGTTAAAGATGTACTAACCGAACACCAAGTGGCTCAAGACCGTATTTATTACGAATTGTTTAAAGCTGCAAAATCTGATGAAACGACCTCAACAAATGGCGTTGCTGATGGAAATACTAAAATTACGGTAATTGTAGATGACGAAGAAACTTCATTTGAAATGTCACAAAAACAAACGATTCTTGAAGCGGCTTTGGACGAGGATTTAGACGCGCCTTATTCCTGTCAAGGAGGCATTTGTAGCAGTTGCTTGGCTAGAATAAAAGAAGGCGAAGCGACTATGAGACAAAATAACATTCTGACTGATAACGAAGTGGCCGAAGGTTTGATTTTAACATGCCAAGCTCATCCTACAACCCCAACTATTGTGGTGGATTATGACGATATTTAAACACTAAAGTAAATTAAATTCTTCTAGTATGAGGGCTAATCCGATTATAATAAGCCCAATGCCAGTAGTTCTAATTTTAAATGTAAGACCTCCTTGTTCTGATAGTTTTTCTTGATAATATTTAATCACAAAAAAACCTAAAGCAATTAATAATAGTCCTAAAACAATGTTCAAATAATCCATCAAACTTTAATAAATTTATTTAAATCAAACTCCTTACTTTTTCAACTATCGTTTCTACCGAAATGCTTCCTGCCGGTTGTTTGTAGTCTTCAGGGAATTTATTGCCGTAGATGGATGTGGGAATCTTTGGATATTGGTTTCTATCGGCCAACAAACAATACGATTCTGGTTGGTTAAAAGGTGCGAAACCCGCATATGGATGCGTAACACCCCAAATGGTAATGGTCTTTACACCCATCATGGCGGCCAAATGTGCATTGCCAGAATCCATGGACAACATAACATCTAAATTGGAAATCACGTCCAACTCTTCATCTAAAGTTAGTTGACCAGATAAATTAACAATGCCTTTTTCTTTGGATTCAAAATAGCTTAAAATCTGTGTTTCCTTTTTGCCTCCACCGAACAGCAAAACATGATACTCTAAAGATAATTTTTCAATGACTTGCTGCATTTGTTCCAAAGGGTACATTTTACTTTCGTGAGCTGCAAATGGCGCAATGCCAATACGTTTTTTATTCGGAGTCCCAATAAGTTTTAAACAGTTTTCACTTAAGGGCGCTGGTTTGGGAAGCGTAGGATTACTTAAATCAATAGGATATCCAAACGCTTTAAAAACATCCGCATAGCGTTGATGCGTAGTTTTCAGCTGTTCGAATATTTTACCTTTCACTAGCGCTTTTTTTTCTTTCCGCCCTTTGTGAATTGTAACTACTTTTCGGATTCCTAACATGGGTTTTAGAACTTTACTTCGCAATACTTTGTGTAAATCGGCAACAGCATCAAATTGTTGTTTTTTAAGTGCCTTAGCTAATTTGTAGAGTCCAAATAATCCTTTGTGATTGCCTTTTACATCGGCTGGAAAAACCGTGACATTTTCTAAATCTCTAAAAAAGGGAGCAAAGAATTTTCTAGTTAGAATGGTAATTTTTAAATGAGGATATTGATTTGTTAGCGCCCTTAAAACAGGAACTGTCATGGCAACGTCACCCATAGCTGATAACCTAATGACCAATATGTGGGTGGGTTTTGACATAGTATTTCAAAAAAGGATTCCTGCGACTAGTAGGAGGTATTACTTCTGCGAACGTAAAACAGGATTCAATTCGTCGTCATTGTACATTTTCATTTGCTTGTAAACTTTCATGTACTTATCGCCATTTTCAATATCGTCTAATAAAGTATCAATAGCAGTAGATAAATCAACTCGTTGTTCCAACAAAACATCCAATTTTTTTTGACAAGCTTCTCTATGAGATTCTGAAGCATCCTCTCGAGTCGCCTCTTCATTCATGTGATAGATCTTCAAAGCTAAAATAGATAGCCTATCTATTCCCCAAGCTGGACTTTCAGTATTAATAGTCGCATTGACTTTAGGAGTGACATCTTTATATTTTTCCAAAAAATAACTGTCAATGTATTCTACCATATCCGTACGGTCTTGATTAGAAGCATCTATTTGACGCTTTAATTTTAAGGCAGCAACAGGATCTATTTGCGGATCACGAATAATATCTTCATAATGCCATTGTACCGTATCAATCCAGCACTTTCTATATAACAAATGCTCCAGTAAATTGGAATCTTTGTCATATGGGTTTGTAAATGCTTGGTCTACAGTATTTATAATATGGTATTTCTCAATTACCTCCTGAAAAATTTTATTAGCCTTTTCTGTGAACATGATATCGTAATTTAAAACGCAAATATAAACCTATTTATTAACTTTACCTCTCACATAAAAACCAAAACAATCATGCATGTTCATAATCTTTCGGAGCAAAATTCTATTCTAAACACCTTCATTGCCGAAATGAGAAACATTAGTGTACAAAAGGATAGTATGCGATTTAGAAGAAATATAGAACGTGCTGGTGAAATATTGGGTTACGAATTAAGCAAGACACTCGATTATCAATCTTCTGAAATAACGACACCTTTGGGAACGGCAAAAGAAAACCTTCCCAACAATGATATTGTTTTATGTTCGGTTTTGAGAGCGGGAGTGCCAATACACAATGGTCTGCTCAATTATTTTGATAAAGCTGAAAATGCCTTTATTTCAGCTTACAGACATCATAAGCATAACCCTGAAAGTTTTGAAATTATTGTTGAGTATTTAGCTTGCCCAAACCTAGAAGGCAAAACATTAATTCTAGCAGATCCAATGTTGGCAACAGGACAATCAATGGTAGCGACTTTTGAGGCATTAAAGCCATTCGGTACTCCAAAAAATATTCATTTGGTTAGTGTTATTGGCGCCAAAGCAGGTGTTGATTATTTATCAAAACACTTTACAAAAGACACCCATTTATGGATAGCTGCTATTGATGACACATTAAATGATAGGGGATACATTGTCCCTGGTTTGGGTGATGCAGGTGATTTGGCTTTTGGCGAAAAACTACAGCATTAACGATACAAAGGGAGCTATAATTAAAATCCAAATTAGTACTTCTCGAAACCATTTCTCCTTGATCAACTCAATATAATTGGCCACAATAATAGATAATGGAGCAATTAAAAATAAAAAGTCTGCGCCTGATTTATTGGGTTTTAAAATAATTATTGCTAAAGCAATAAACGCTGCAATAAGTATTAAAATATAAGAGGCTTTATAGTTTTTGGATTTAGATTTTAGATTTTTCAAATAGAATAACAGTGACCACAAGAAATAAGTAAAATAAACAGTGGCTGCAATTATTATTTGGTTAGAGTTTAAAGTGCTAAAATCAAAACTAATCTCTGGCACGTAATAACCTATGGGCATAATGGGCTGATTCAATACAAGTGCCAAAGAAAACCCTATTATGAATACTGTTAATATCCCCAAAAATGGAACTATCCAGTTTTTAACATCCGAAATCTTATAAATAAACAATGCAGCAAAAATTAAAATATAGAACAACGAAGCCCAAAAACTCAAGAGGGTTGCCAACGTTATCCAAAAAGCTGCATCAAACAATTTCTTTTTTAAATATTTTTTAGATCTAATACTGATTATTCTGCGCAATGCAAACAATATAAAAAGATTCGCAATTAACACTTGATATTCCAAAAAAGCTTGGGGAATCTGAATAATTAACAAACAAAAGAGTAATAAATGGTAACTGTTCTTCTTTGTTAGGTTATTCTTACCAATCAAAAAATCAAAAATAAATAATGAGAAAAAGCACACAACAAACAATAACATTTGCTTTAGAAAGCCTGAAAGGCTAACTTCATAACCAGAAGATAAAATAACCGTTGACACAAAAACAATGAGTAATGCCAACACAATTATTACAAAGTGAATAGGTTTTGCTTTACTAAAAAACTTGGCAATCATCTATTTTGTTGAAACTTAATTTAGCAATAACCCTTCCTGATTCAAAGATTAAATACTAATATTCTGTTTGAATTATAAAATTTAAAATGAAAATATGTAATTTTGTGCAATAAATATATTGATAATACTTTGTTTGCTCAATTAGAGCCCTAAAATTTTATATATGAAAGATTTCTTTTACGCTATTCAAGACTTGTTCGTTAATGTATTATTTGCACCTTTTGATGCCTTAAGAGCGTTAGAACTTGATAATTGGTTTGCTGCAAATATCATGTCTTGGATGTTTATGTTGATAGGTTTTGTTGCTTTTACTTATTGGATGATCCAATTAAAAAAGTTTAACGATAACAATGAAGAAGATAAGAGTATTACTTCTCACTCATATCTATAGATCAAAACCAATATCTTTACGATAATACATCTTATCAAAATGTAGTTTCTCAATATTTTGATAAGATTTTTTTATAGCCTCTTGATAGGTTTTACCATAACTGGTTATAGCCATAACGCGTCCGCCTGATGTGACTATTTTATTATCATCACTTAATGTGGCTCCGGCGTGAAAGACTATAGAATCTTGCACTTGATCTAAACCAGTAATTTCCTTCCCCTTTTCGTAAGCCTCTGGATAACCTCCTGAAACCATCATGATAGTTGTAGCTGCACGTTCATCAATTTCAATATCAATTTCGTGTAGTGTTTGGTTTGATATGGCGTTAAAAATTTCAACCAAATCATTTTTAAGTCTTGGTAACACGACTTCCGTTTCTGGATCTCCCATTCTCACATTATACTCAATGACTTTTGGCTCGTTGCCAACTTTTATTAGGCCAATGAAAATAAATCCTTTATACGGTAAATTATCTTTCTTTAATCCATCAATAGTAGGTTTTACAATACGTTCCTCAATTTTATTTAAAAATTCTGGAGTTGCAAATGGCACAGGAGAAATAGCTCCCATACCACCAGTGTTCAATCCCGTATCACCTTCTCCAATGCGCTTATAATCTTTAGCTGTTGGTAAAATTTTATAGCTCTTACCATCAGTTAAAACAAAACAACTTAACTCAATGCCATTCAAAAACTCCTCAATCACAACACGACTACTAGCAGCTCCAAATTTTGAATCTACCAACATATTTCGTAATTCAGTTTTGGCTTCTTCCAAATCATTCAAAATTAAAACCCCTTTTCCTGCTGCCAAGCCATCTGCTTTTAAAACATAAGGTGGGTTTAAAGATTCTAAAAAGGCACATCCATTCTCAACCATATCTTTATCAAATGCTTGATAAGCCGCGGTTGGAATACTATGGCGCATCATAAATTCTTTGGCAAACTGCTTGCTTCCCTCTAATTCGGCTGCGGCTTTTTGAGGTCCTATAACCGGAATGTGTTTTAATTCAAAATCATTTAAAAAGAAATCATGAATACCAAGTACTAGTGGGTCTTCAGGGCCAACAACGACCATGTTTATTTCGTTGGATAGAACTGTCGATTTTATAGCTGGAAAATCCGTTACCTTTAGGTCGATATTAGTCGCTATTTTAGCGGTTCCAGAATTACCAGGAGCAACAAATAGATTTTTACAAATTGTACTTTGGGCTATTTTCCAAGCAAAAGTATGTTCCCTTCCACCGGAACCAAGTATTAGAATATTCATGTTGTTGTTGTTTGGCGCAAAAATAATTGCTTTTGCGGTTAAAAAATAATTAGTTTTGAAAAAAGTATTTGATGTCCATATATAAATCATTTTTAAACAGTATTCTATTGCCTTTCGGTGATATGCTAACAGGTGGATACTATTTAAAATATCTTAACGAATGGAAAAAATACGATACACTTTCCGAAGAAGAATTAATTGCTTTACAAAGTGACCGTTTGAAAGAAATCCTGCATTACGCTCAAGAGCACGTACCATATTATAAAAATATTCATGGTTCAATAATTTCCGATTTTCCAATTTTAACAAAATCAATCTTAAGAGATCAATCTTCGAATCTAGTGTCTGATGAATTCAATATTCAGACTTTAGACAAGCATCATAGTAGTGGTAGTTCAGGCTTACAGTCTTTTACCTATATGTCCAAAGAACATACCTTTTACTTACGAGCATTACAAACGCATTGGTGGACTTGGAGTGGATATCAGGTCGGAGACAATTTGTTGCAATTTGGAATTTCTCAAAAACGAACACTATTAAAAAAACTAAAGGACATATTTTATAGATGCACTTATGTTAAAGCTTTTGGTTTATCCGAAACCGAACTAAAAACCATTCTATTTAAAATGTCCAAAAAGAAACGGGTTTTTGTTGCTGGCTATCCATCCGTAATTAATCAATTGGCTAAAACTGCAATAAAAAATCAGGTAAAATCCAATATTGTTGGTGTCATTTGTTTTGGAGATAAGCTCTTTGATAATTATTATGATAATATAATTGAAGCCTTTGGTTCAAGTTGTAAAATTATAGACACTTATGGTTGTGCTGAAGGACTGCTTATGGCGTGCAAAAGTGATTTAGATTATTACTATACCATGTCTCCACATGTTTATTTGGAAATTGTAGATGATAATGGTAAAGACGTTCCAGATGGAACTATGGGTCATGTTTTAGTTACTTCGCTCACAAACAAAGCCATGCCTTTGATACGCTATAAACTTGGAGATTTAGCTATCAAGATGGAAAACAATAAATACCCCAGCAATAGGCCTTTTAAGTATCCTCTTTTAAAAAAAGTGGTTGGAAGAGAGACCGATATTGTTAAAACTACGAAAGGAATTACCCTCAACATTCACAGTTTTACTGGTGTTTTAGAATATTTCCAAGAAATTAAACAATATAGGATAATTCAAAACAATTTAGAAAGTATTGAAATTGAATATATTGTTGATAAGAACTACAATTTTAATGTTGGCATTTTGGAGAAAATCAAAAACAAACTCAATGCTCTAACAAAAAATTGTCTTACCATAAATTTTGTCGAAGTCACTGAAATACCCTCCACAAAATCAGGAAAACCTCAAATCATAGAATCCAATTTGAAATCTATATAAATGAAAGATCTTCTGATTATAACAAATTATTTTCCTCCAGAAACAGGTGCTGCTTCCAATAGGATATTTCATTTAGCTTCAGGTTTGAAAAAGAACAACTTTAATGTTTCAGTTTTAACGCCTTTACCCAATTACCCAAATGGTAGAATCTTCGAAGATTTTCGTGGAAAATTTAGCTCATCATCCAATGAAAATGGTATTATAGTAAAGCGTCTTTGGATTTTTGCCAGTAACTCAAAGAACCCATTACTGCGTTTATTAGCCATGCTTTCTTATAGTTTTAGCTTGGTTTGGTATTTTCTTTGGAATAAGATTCCAAAAACGGTTATTGTTCAGTCTCCGCCTTTATTAGTAGCGTTCACTTGTGTGTTGTTTTTAAAATCAAAAAATAGAAAATTAATTCTCAATGTCAGCGATCTTTGGCCACTTGCAGGATATGAATTAGGGGTTTTTAAAAAGAATTATGGTTATAAATTACTTGAGAAAATTGAAAGACATAATTATAAAAAAGCCGATTTAATTTTAGGGCAAAGTGAAGAAATATTAAGTCATGTAACCGCTCTTATTCCCGACAAACAAACCTTTTTATATAGGAATTATCCAGATTTTGAAACTCCTCCAAATCTTTTTAAGGTGTCTGAAGGCCAAAAAATCAAACTTGTTTATGCAGGATTGCTAGGTATCGCTCAAGGAATTTATAAACTTTGTCAAGAATTAAACTATGATTCTATTGAATTTCATATTTATGGTGCTGGTGCAGAAAAGGAAAAAATAGAATTGTTCGTTAACGAAAATAAAAGCCTCCCTATTTTCTATCATGGAGAAGTAACCCGAAAACAGCTACATAAAGAGTTATTGGATTATGATCTCGTTATAATTCCATTGCTAAACAGAATTTATGGTTCTGTGCCTTCAAAGATTTTTGAATATGCCAAATTGGGAATGCCTATGTTGTATTTTGGTGGCGGCGAAGGTGAAGATATTATTAAGAAATATCAATTGGGTTGGATTGCTGAATCTGGAAATTATTCAGAGCTTAACAAGCAATTGGGAAGTATTACGAAAAAAGATTTATCTATTGATTTGAGAAAACGTATACTTGAAACTTCATCCGAAATTTTTAATTTTGAAAATCAGTTGAATAAGTTAAAAGAAGTCATTTAATAAGCTTTTTCTTCTCCTTTTATTGTGTTTATAAAAGTTTGTATTATTATTTTTAAATCTAATAAAAGCGACCAGTTTTCAATATAAAAAATGTCGTATTTGACTCTTCCGATAATATCCTTATCTGTTTCAACCTCACCCCTAAAGCCACTTATTTGAGCTAATCCAGTAATGCCTGGCTTCACAAAATGTCTAACCATAAACTTATCTATTTTTTTTGCATACATATTGGTGTGACTGACCATATGAGGTCTCGGGCCCACTACTGACATATCGCCAAATAAGACATTGTAAAATTGAGGTAATTCATCAATACTAGTTTTTCTAATAAACTTACCAATTTTTGTCACTCGCTGGTCACCTCTTGTAGCTTGATATAAGTGCGCATCTTTGTTAGGAGTCATTGATCTAAATTTATAGCAGTCAAATTCCTTATAATTAAATCCGTTTCTGGATTGTTTAAAAAACACAGGGCCTTTGGATTCTAGTTTAATGAAAATTGCCACAATAGGCGTCAACCAAGAAAGAATAAAAATGATAACAAAAGAGGAGAATAAAATATCAAATGCCCTTTTAAAAAACTGATTTACCGAATCCTCTAGAGGAATATCCCTTAATGATAGAATAGGTATATAGTCATAATATTCATATTTCAATTTTTTAGAGTATATATCCTTATTATCAGGTAAAAACTTCAGAATTTTGAGATTATTGTCTGCAAAACTAATTACCTTATCCATTTGACTATTTGATAATTCTGAAATTGAACAATATATCTCATCGATTCTTTCTTTTAGGATGAATTGAAAACATTCATTCAAATCAAATGAATTCTTGTCCTTTAAATTGAATGTTTTTTTGTGTTTGTAACCATATTCTGGATTTTGGTTAAAAAAATTCTCCAAAGCAGTTGTTTGCTTGTTTCTTCCCAATATTACTGTTACTCGGTAGTTGCCTCCTAAAGCGGTTCTATATTTTTGAAGAAGATAATAGAGGGAAAACTTAAATAAACTAATAAACGTAAAAGCTGTTAGTACGTATTTCAGAACAGTGTAGGGGTGAATATTTAATTCATGATTTAGTCCAGAAAAGGCAAACACAAACATTCCAAACAACGCCATCTGCCTAAAAATCAATGCTACAATAGTGATTTCTCGCGTATATCTATATACTTCATAAAAATTTGAGAAAAGAGATAATATAATCCAAGAAATGATTGTTATAGGTACAAATATGATTGGGTCAACTGCTTTTAAGAAAAATAATATTGCCAATGTGTTTAGAATGCTCAAATCAATTAAATACGAAATGAGCCTTAAATAACCCGAATAACCTCCTTGGCCAAATCTATGCATTTATCTCTTAATGTGGTTTGAAAAGTCTTTGTGTTCACTTTTTCTCAACTCTTCCTCTGACAGCCCTTTAAAATAATCAAAGGTTTTTTTCATGCCTTCTTCCCGATCAACTTTAGGTGACCAATCCAAAAGCTTTTTTGCAAGCGATATATCAGGTTGGCGCTGCATAGGATCGTCTTTAGGCAAATCTTTAAATACAACTTTTTGGTCGGTGCCAGTAAGTTTAATTATTTCAAAAGCAAAATCCTTAATCGATATTTCATTTGGATTACCAATATTTACAGGATAAGAATAATCGCTAAACATCAATCTAAAAATTCCTTCAACTTGATCATCTACATAACAAAAAGAACGTGTTTGGGATCCATCTCCAAAAATGGTTAAATCCTCTCCACGCAAAGCTTGTCCCATAAAAGCAGGAATAACCCTGCCGTCATTGAGCCGCATTCTAGGGCCATAAGTATTGAATATTCTAACGATTCTTGTTTCTAAACCATGAAACCTATGATAAGCCATGGTGATAGACTCCTGAAAACGTTTGGCTTCATCATAAACGCCTCTTGGACCAATGGTATTAACATTGCCATAATAGCTTTCGCTTTGAGGATGAACTAATGGGTCTCCATAAACTTCAGAAGTTGAAGCAATTAGTATTCTAGCATTTTTAGCTTTAGCTAAACCCAATAAATTGTGCGTACCCAACGAACCTACTTTTAAAGTTTGTATTGGGATTTTCAAATAGTCTATGGGGCTTGCCGGCGAAGCAAAATGTAATATGTAATCTAGTTCACCATCGATTGAAACAAAGTTTGTTACATCATGATTAATGAACTCGAAATTAGGGTTTTCTAACAAATGATCGATGTTTTTATGATCCCCTGTTATAAAATTATCCATTCCTATTACATAAAATCCTTCAGCTATAAATCTATCGCATAAATGTGATCCTAAAAATCCTGCTGCTCCTGTAATTAAAACTCTTTTCATATTAAGGTCTTCCTATTGAATAATAATCCAATCCATATTCTGCTGGATCTTTAGAATCATAAAGATTCCTGCCATCAAAAATCACTTTATGATTTAGTTTTTCTTTTATTTTATCAAATCTTGGCGTCCTAAATATACTCCATTCTGTACAGATTATTAGTGCATCTGCGTCTTCAAGTGCCTTGTACATATCTGTTGAAAATTCAATTTTATCTCCTAGTTTTCTTTTCACATTTGGCATAGCTTCTGGGTCGAAAGCTTTAATCTTGGCACCTGCATCAAGCAATTCATTGATTATATATAAAGAAGGTGCTTCCCTGATATCGTCAGTTTCCGGTTTAAACGCCAATCCCCAGACTGCAAATGTTTTGTCTTTAACATCATTATTAAAAAATGCATTAATTCTAGGTACCAAAATGGTTTTTTGATTTTGGTTTACATTAATTACCGCATCTAATATCTTAAAATCATAGTTCGAGTCCTTTCCTGATTTATGCAAGGCCTTAACATCTTTTGGAAAACAGGAACCGCCATATCCAATACCTGGAAACAAGAATCTTTTCCCTATTCTGGAATCGGTTCCCATACCAATTCTTACTTTATCTACATCGGCTCCTACTTTATCACAGAAGTTAGCTATTTCGTTCATGAAAGTAATTTTTGTGGCCAAAAATGCATTGGCCGCATATTTTGTGAGCTCCGCAGACCTTTCATCCATGATAATTATCGGATTTCCGGACCTAACAAAAGGCTTATATAGCGTCTGCATAATATCTATTGCTCTTTGAGATGAGGCTCCAACAACAATACGTTCAGGTTTTAAGAAATCATCAACCGCAAATCCTTCTCTTAAAAATTCAGGATTAGAAACAACATCAAAGTCAACCGAGCTATTTTCGGCAATTGCTTCCTTTACTTTATCAGATGTTCCAACTGGAACGGTGCTTTTATCAACTATAACCTTATACTCGGTCATTAATTTTCCTATGTCTTTAGCAACACCAAGAATATATTTAAGATCGGCAGATCCATCTTCGTCTTCTGGTGTAGGAAGAGCCAAAAAAATAACCTCACCATGGTCAAGACCCTCTTGAAGTGATGTGGTAAACTTTAGCCTATTGGCCTTAATGTTTCTTTCAAACAAAACATCCAAATGTGGCTCATAAATTGGAACCTCTCCGTTTTGCATTTTTTTTACCTTCTGTTCGTCAATGTCAACACAAAGTACTTCATTGCCAGTTTCGGCCAAACATGTACCAGTAACCAAGCCTACATAGCCTGTTCCTATAACAGATATTTTCATATTATGAATTTAATTTTTTGTAAAAATAGAAAACCATTTCAAGATTATGTCGTAAATATAATACTTGTTACAATGTATTTTGAATAATTAAGCCTAACTTTGTCATAAATCAGGTATCGAGTAAATGAATGAAAACATATAAGATTATAGAGTTTTTCTTGTCAAAAATTAAAAAAGAAAAACACACTTTATCTTACCCCTTTTCATTACGGGAGTTCTTAACGATTATGTCATCAAAAGGCACCTCTGCCATTCGAGGGGTTTTTCTAATTAAGCCATTTTTAAAAAAGTCTAAAGGAATTGTTTTTGCCGAAAGTGGTGCAAGAATACAATTTGGGCATAAGATTAAAGCTGGTAGTGGTCTAAATTTAATGAAAAACTCTTTGATTAATGCATTAAGTTATGACGGTGTTACAATTGGTGATAATTTCACGTTAGGTAAGTACGCTGTTATAGAATGTACTGGTGTATTAAGAAACGTTGGAAGTTCTTTAAAAATTGGAAACAATGTTGGTATCAATCATTATTGTTTTATTGGTGTAAGAGGTGATATTGAAATTGGTGATAATGTTATTTTTGGTCCTAGAGTCAATATTTTTTCAGAAAATCATAATTTTGAAGACATTGATGTACCCATAAAAAACCAAGGCGTTACAAAAGGAAAAACCATAGTTGGTAATGATGTTTGGATTGGAGCCAATGTATCCATTATGTCTGGAGTAAAAATTGGAGATGGCTGTGTTATAGCTGCTGGAGCAGTTGTTACCAAGGACATCCCTGCGTTTTCAATCATTGGGGGTGTACCTGCAAAAATTATAAAAAATAGAAAAGAAAATTATGAGTAAAGCTAAATTACCTACGGATGTTTCCATTATTACAACTTACAGATGCAATATGGCCTGTAAGATGTGTGATATTTGGAGAAACCCAACAGATAAAAACAAGGAAATTACTGCCGAAGATTTAGAACGCTTACCTAATTTTAAATTCACTAACATTACTGGTGGTGAGCCCTTTATGCGTAAAGATATAGAGGATATCATTGAAGTTATGTACCGCAAAAGTGATCGTGTGGTTATTTCTACCGCAGGTTGGCATACCAACAAAATTGTGAAAATGGCAGAACGCTTTCCAAATATTGGTGTCCGTGTGAGTTTGGAAGGGATGCAAGAAATTAACAACGACCTTCGTGGACGCGAAACAGGCTTTCAACGTGGACTTAAAACTCTCAAGGATTTGCGTGCCATGGGTATTAAGGATGTTGGTTTTGGAATGACGGTTTCTAACTATAATTCACATGATTTATTGAATCTTTATGATTTAAGTAACGAACTTAAAATGGAGTTTGCTACGGCAACATTTCACAACTCTTTTTACTTTCATAAAGACGACAACTTTGTAACCAACAAAGATGTGGTTATTGAAAACTTTGAAAAGCTTATTGATAAGCTGCTACAATCTAACAATCCGAAAAGCTGGTACAGAGCCTTCTTTAATTTAGGTCTTATTAACTACATAAAAGGCGGTAAACGTATGTTGCCTTGTGAAGCAGGAACAGTAAATTTCTTTATAGAACCTTATGGTGATGTTTACCCTTGTAATGGACTAGAAGAAAAATACTGGAAAGAAAGTATGGGTAATATTCGAGACTTTGATTCTTTTGAAGACTTATGGTACAGTGAACAGGCCGAAAAAGTACGTGGATTGGTAAGAACCTGCCCTAAAAACTGTTGGATGGTGGGTACTGCAGCTCCTGTAATGAAAAAATACATACAACACCCAACCAAATGGGTGGTAAAAAACAAAATTAAAAGCATGCTAGGCAAACCTGTTTGCAAGGACCACATACCACATTACGATGTTGGTCAAGATCCTCTGCAAGGTGATTTGAGGGTTCCTGAAAAATCCAAATAAAACATTGTTGCTTTTAATTTTTTAGAAATTATTGAATTAACATGAGGATAACTGTCCTTGGCACACGTGGTATTCCCAGTATATTGGGTGGTGTTGAAACACATTGCGAACACTTGTACCCACGCATTGTTGAAGAGGGACATCGGGTAACCATTATCACCCGAAAACCTTATGTGGCTGACTCATCCATAACAACTTACAAAGGGATAAAGCTTAAACATTTATATGCTCCCAAGCTAAAATCTGTTGAAGCTATTACCCACACCTTGCTAGGCGTTTTTTACGCAGCTATAAAAAGACCTGATATTCTACATATTCATGCTGTAGGTCCAATGATTTTAACTCCTGTAGCTAGATTATTTGGGTTAAAAGTTGTTGTGACCAACCATGGTCCTGACTATGACAGACAAAAGTGGGGCAAACTTGCCAAGGCCATGCTTAAAATGGGTGAACGGTTAGGAACAAGATTTGCAAATCAAGTAATTGTTATTTCTAATGTTATCAAATCCATTTTAAAGGAAAAATACCATCGTAATGATTGTAATCTAATATATAATGGTGTTATCATTCCCCAGATAACTACCCGAACGAATTATATTTCAAGCCTGGGATTAGAACCTGATAACTATATCATTGCTGTGGGCCGATTTGTTGAAGAAAAAGGATTTCACGATCTCATAGATGCCTATATTAGGAGTAACATTCAACAGAAATTGGTTTTAGTTGGTGATGCAGATCATGAAACTAAATACAGCCAATCTCTAAAGGAAAAGAGCATTGCTAATAATATTGTTCTAACGGGTTTTATAAAAGGAGCGGAACTCAATGAGGTCTTTTCTCATGCCAAACTGTTTGTAATGCCTTCCTATCATGAAGGGCTTCCTATAGCCCTACTGGAGGCATTAAGTTATAATTTAAATGTGTTGGTGAGCGATATCCCGGCAAATCTTGAAGTGAATTTACCAAATGAAAATTATTTCAAAACAGGTGATGTAGAGGAATTGAGCTCCAAACTTCGTTCAAAGCTAAATGACAATCTTATAAAAAGAGATTATTCACAACTTCTTCAAGCAAAATACAATTGGGATATAATTGCCAAAGATGTTATTAGAGTTTACGAAAAGGTACTCTAAAATAAACTTTTACAACTGACCTATAATTGATATCAACCGGAATATCAATTCTTCAAAGTCATCATTTAAATCAAAATAGGCCTCTGTATCTTGGTCTTTTTTTAACCTTGCTAAAACTTCATGAGTTTCTTCTTTTAGGTTTTCTCTTGTTAGAGAATCATCTGAAACAGATTCAAATTTAGCCTCTAGAGCTTCGACTTCTTCAGTATATATGTTAATAATATCCATGTGTAAATTTTTAAACCTTAAACAAAGAACAAAAATAAAATATTCTAAAAACTAATCAGGTTCTTTTTTATAAAAGCATGTTCCAGATTATTGGCCTCTTTGGATGATGAAGAACATCCATGGCCATCGCATGGATCTATATATATGTTTTTGTTTTTGTTTTTTATTGAATTAAACAGCTTAACAGTAGTCTCTTTTGGAGTAATAGTATCCGTTTCTTGAGTTCTCATAAATACTGGCACATTAATATTATCAGCAAAATTTAATGCATCAAAATAAGATAATGTTTCGTGGAGCTCTTCCAACTTCCATTCTTTCATTTTAGCTTCGTGAATCCAAATTTTCATTGGCCATTTGGTTTTATCATAGTTCAACATATCGGTTAGAAAAGGAAAATTAGAAATACACATTGTTACTTTAGGGTTTAATGCTGTTGCCGCAATCGCCAATGCGCCTCCTTGGCTACCTCCTTTAACAATAATATTACCATCTCCTTCAGGAATGGTATGAGCATAATCTACAATTTTTACAGCATCCAAATAGGCGCCTTTGTAAATAAAGGTATTCTTATCTTCTAATCCTTTGGTCAAATATCCCTTAAATTTTATTTTATCCGTACTTAATCCTTGACCTCTTATATCTACAACAATATTAATATGGTCCTTTTGAGAGAGAAACCATTTTTTTGAAGGTTCATCTTTATTTGGATTGCCTTTTCCAAATCCAAAAAAATTAATAAATACAGGATATTTTCCGGGTTTTTTTGGAATAGATACCCAAGCATAAATAGTGATATCTTGATAGGATTCTATAGCCTTTAATGAAAGTTCCTTGCTGCCTAAAACGGTGTCTTTTATAGTCCTAACTTCTATTTCATTCCCAAGTTCACTTACAGATGTCTTCCAGAACTCATCAAAATCCGCAGGTTTTTGTACTGGTTTATAACAAGAAGAAATATTAAATAAAATAAAGAATAGTAAGAGCTTAAATAGTTTCATTCGTTTTAAAGCTTTCGGTTAACAATAAGGGAATTAATACAGCATAGATTTGTACCCCATACTGCCTATCCAAAATACATTCCACCGTAGAAAATAAAAAAATAATTATAAAAATAACATGAGCAAATTTGCTTTGTAATTTCAGATTTTTTAGATAAATCATAAATGCTATTAAAAGGATTACAATTCCAAAAATGCCGTTTGTAAGATAAAACTCTATAGGTTGACTATGCGGATTAAATCCGTAGGTTCCTAAAGCGGCTTCTGAATAATTTTCTGCAAAATAAACATCCTTTTTATCCTTATAAAAATCGCCAATCCCTATTCCAAAATAATAACTTTGAGTTTTATCAACCGCTTCAAAAGTATTACTCCAAAGTTTTAATCTTGGCGATTTGTCATAATCCAGACTTCTTTGAAATTTGTTCAAAACACTTTTGTTAAATAACAAAAAGGTGGAAGATAATATAGCGATAGCAATAAATGATAAGACAAATTGTTTTCGTGAAAAATGAGAGTACAAATAAAAACAAGCCGCCAAAAAATAGGAAATGTAAACTATTCGTGATGTGGTTAACACAATTGCAAGAGTAAATAATAATACAACCAACCATTTAAATAGCTTGTTAGAAATAATTTGATACTCAAGAACCGATAGGAGAGCAATTAAAACTAATACCCCAAAATAAGGGTGTTGTATGATTGTAATGAAATGGACAAAATCAGTTTTAAATAAAATATCCTGATCAAAATACTTTACACCATTATAAAATGTCACACCACAAGCAATCAGAGAGGCAACAACCAATAATTTAAATCCATTTATAATCTGGGGTTTTTCGATTTTAAGGCTTAATAACATGAAAGGAACTACGATAATAGGTAGTCTTAAATTTAGATATCTTAACCCACTGATAATGGCTTCAGAATTAAAAAAGGAAATTACAGTTAACAAATACGGCACTACGCAAACCATGTATAATTTCCAATTAATTGCCTTCAAAGTGATTTCACCATTAAGATATCCAATTACAAAGAATGCCCCAGCTATACCCAAGAGAATATTCGATAAAGCAAATGAAAAAAATGCCATGCTTAAATAGAGCATCAAAGTGACAAAAACGGCCTCGTTGAGGTTTATATTTTTTATAGTTTTGCCGACTGCTTTCACTTTTCTAACAGTTTTTTATAAACCTTCAAAATTTTCTTTATATGTATGTCCTTGGATAAATACTTAGAATAGTATTCCAAAATATTTTTCTTCATTTCTGATGTGGTAATTTTATCTATTTCTAGTAATTTAGTTTTTGCCTCCTCAAAATTAGAGAAATCTAACAGCCATCCTGTTTTACCATCATCAATTAAATCTTTAAACCCACTATGATTTGAACCTATTACAGGAGTGTTAAGTGCAAAGGATTCAATAATAGTCATTGGGCAATTTTCGAACCATTTTGAGGGTTGAATCACATATTTTGCCTCCTCTACAAAACCAAAAAGTTCTGAACCATATTTCGGACCTACAAATTCAATATTATCAATAGATTTAATTTTCATTGCAACCTCATCCTCTAATGGACCTTTTCCAATTAAAACCAACCTAAATTGAGTATCCTTAAATAATTCAATAAGTTCGAGAACACCTTTTTCTTCTGAAATCCTGCCAAAGTACAAATAATAATTTTTGCTATTCACACCGCTGTTTGGATCAACAATATCAGTAAAATTAGGTATTACAGTAATGTCTTTCTTTATGCGTTTTTTAACTAGTTCTGCCAAAAAATTACTTGGGCTAATGTAAAAATCAATATGTTTTTCATAATATCCCAAAGAATGATACAACATGCTCTCTGCTGCTCCAATAGTGCTTTTAAGAATAGAGCCATCAAAACACTTATCTTTTATACAGTTAAAAAAAGAGCCTTCTACACACTTTGTACAAACTTCATTTCTTTGAAAATTGAAAAGCCTGTGATAGGGGCATATCATCTGACTATCATGTATAGTCTGAACAATTGGGATTCGTCGTTTCTTTATTTCAGGAAGAATACTTGGAGATAGTTGAAAATTATAATTGTGTATATGAACAATATCGGGTTTAAAAGCGTCTAAAACTTTTCCTATTTTTTTTCTGTTGCTACTTGAATATATTGTTCCGGCAATAGATTTAACTTTAGCTATTGCTCCTTGTTTATTATAATCAACCGTGTCAGCCAAAAGTTCTTTAGGAAAATCATTCACATCATTATCATCAGCATGCATCCCCCAATATTTGACCTCAATGTTATTGTCTTTTAAGGCTTTGGAAAGTTGGAACATATAAGTTTCTGCTCCACCAACTGTTTTAAGAAATTTATTTATTTGTAATACTTTCACGAGAATTGACAGTGTTCATTACCAACGCAAAATAAGCAAACATCACCACAGCTCTTTGTTGAGAAAATATGGAGTCAGATGTACTGTCTATTAATAACAGTAATAGTCCCAAAATTAAGCTCAAATGAGTAAAATAAGATGTATTGGCGATATTTGATTTTACATTATTTAAAAATAGCATTAAATAATTATAAACTATAAAAAACATACTGATTAAACCAAAATATCCAAATTGCCCCAATACCATGGGCCAATATTGATCGGCTACAAAATTCCAATAGGATCTTTTTATGCCATATACATTACTGATACCATACAAATCATAAACCCATGAGTAATACGCACCCGAATAGTACGAAGAAAAGGTTCCAAATCCGGTACCTAAAGGAAAATAATCAAAGCCAATAATAAAACTATAATATAAAATCACTGCACGAGACCAGGCCTCATCAATGTTTTCAAAAGAAAAATACAATTTAATTTTTTCTCTAAATAGAAATGCTAATACTGTTAATAACAATGCAATTGACCATAAAAAAACTGGTTTTGGTGTTTTAATTAGTTTTTTCCCTTGGAATAATAATATTATAACGAAAAAGACAAAGCCAAAATATTTGACTCTTAATGATAAAGCTCCAATGAATAACACAAAAAACAACAAACCAAGTCGTTGTTTTTGATATTTAGATAAAAGTAGAAGAAAAATAAATGAAAACGCGAAAGCATATCTCGAGGTATGCTTGAAAAACAATTCTATGGATTGAATACTAAACCTGTTTTCTCTGGGATAAATTTCAAATGCAATATCTAGAACAATAATAAAAACGAGAATATAAAATGCCTTTTGGGCGTAACTAGTGATTTTATCTAATACTGTACTAGATGACATTGAGTCGCTCAAAAATCGAATTGCAAAATAAACAACAAAAGCTTTTGTCACGTTAATGGCATCTGCAAATATTGCGACAGCATTTGTGCAATACCCTTTATAACAAGTATAGGCATTTGAAAGAAATCCGATAAATATAATTAGGATAAGCGACAGTATAATAAAATATTCTTTTCTAAATAACCTAAACCTCTGTTTGATGATTATTTGATAACTAATTACAAAGAAAGACAGCAATCCTAGAAACTCATCAAAAAAACCAAGTAGCCTTGAGAAGGCGTCATACAAGAAAACTAAAAATAAAATAGCAAATATTAATATGCTTTCTATTAGACTTGACTTTTTTATTTTCAGAACCATCTGTTATTGTTGTTTTCCAAATCAATTATTATGCTCTGGCATATCACCCACTTTTATAGTCTTTGTAGCTTCACCTTTTCTTAAAGCTCTCCAAAAAGCTATTCTCACTTTTATTAATTCAATAAGTCTCTTGGGTAATCCAATCGCCAAATCAATACCCGTCCAAATGAAGGTTAATAGCTTTCTGTCATTCTTTATCAGATCATAATTATAATCTATAAGTGAATGTCCGGCCATAGCTTGATAAATTAGTTGTTCTTTTTTTGTCAAATTACGTTTCCATTTATCAGTATTTTTATTGTCTATTGCCTTAAAAATTAGCTCTGAATGATGCTTTCCAATATATTTATTACTAGAAAGATGAAAGTCTATCATTGATTGTTCAAAATCAATTTTTAAAAAATCGCTAATTTCCTTGAGATGAAATTCTGGTTTTTGAACCAAATCTTCATATCTAATCAAATAAATTTTGTCTTTAGGTATTTTTCTTAATGAACGTTCTACTAAACCATGTTTTATCTTCCAGTCTAATGCCATTACCGCTGGATGCGATTTTGATGGGTCCATTTTACGCCAACTGTAAAATACATCTCTCCCATCCCTTACTATATGAATAAATTTTGCTTTTGGAAACAAATCATAAAGTAATTCCATTGAGCCAAAAAACAAACTTTTATCTCCCCATTTTTTCTTCTGTTCATGTTGAGCATAGGAAGAATATATGATTTCCATCAATTCTTTGACTGTTATGGATTTCTTTTCTGAAATAGCATTTAAAATATCTTTTTTGTCGAAATTCCATAATTGGAATTGTTCATTCTCTCTTAAATATGAAACTAATTTCTCTTTTTTTTTGCCTCTAATTTTCCGATTTACCCAACTTCTTTTTAGTATAGGTTTCAAGAAACTAGCCTCTTCTGGAATTGCTATTTCAGAATGTGCATTTAACAATAATCGCAAAAGTGTTGTTCCAGACCTCTGAACTCCAACTATAAAAAAAGGGATGTTATTGTTGCTTTCTATTTCCAATTTTCGAGATTTCGATTCAATAATTTTTCTAATTTGACAATATCCTCTTTAAAAAAAGAATTTAAAAGTTTTTTTTCCTCTAAAAACTTAATGTTATCATTTTTTGTTAAAGACCCTGCTTTTTTGGGTTTAGTATTCCAGTTTAAAAAAGCTAACTTTAAGTTTGTTCGTTTATGAACAGGTAAAATTGGATCAATAAATCTATCAATAAAAAACTTCTTAATATTGCTTTGGTTATATAATAAATTATGCATCCATTTATGCTTTACTTCTCCTGTCACATTAACTTTCTTAAGCTCTGCTTTAAATTGTTCATCAACTTCCAAAAACCTAAAAATACTTTGCAATACATTATACGGGTTCTCTTGCAAATCTTCATAAAATAATACCAGAACTTGATCTTTTTCGAATATTGAAAAAATATATTCTAACTGCTCTGCATATAACCCATGTGCCTTGTAGGTAAAGTTGTTTTTCTCTCTTTGACTTCCATTTGCTCTGTCTTTCTCTTTATACAATGCTTCCTTAAAAGAAAGTCTTTCTAAATTTAACTTTTTAAAATAATTGTAAGCTGAAATAGCTCTATCTGTCGGGTTTCGAAGTACGCAAATTAATTTTGCCTTGGGATTAAAAGAATATATGTTTTTTATTGCCTCTGGGTAAAACATATAATTCACATAGCCCTGAAGAATGATTTTTTGAAAATTGTATCCTTCTCTGTAATATTCTTTCTGAAAAGCCATGATTTCCTTTTTTGAATGATTGTTTTCTAAAAAAAAGGGATGGTCTTTTAAAGAACTTGGACCACAAATTTCAGGGTGTTGTGACATCCAATAATATAGCGAAGAAGTGGCAGCTTTTTGTGCTCCAATAATAAATGTATTCGGTTTTACCATATATCTTTAATGGAATGAAAAATAACTTTTAATTTTTAGTTTTTTCTTCAAATAAAAAGCCCCTGCTAAATTCCAAAAAGCAATACTAATCACAGTTGATATTGCAGCGCCTAAAGCCCCATAAACAGGGGTCAGTAAAAAATTTAACACTAAATTAATTATAAGCGCAATAAAAACAATGTTTTGATATTTTTTTTGATAACCTGTCATTTGCAAAATTATCCCAACGGACCCTGAAAACGAATTTACTACCTGACCAATGCATAAAATAATTAAAACTAGACTACCAGACACAAACGCATCGCCGAAGGTGCCTAAAATAAATCGATGAAAAATCAAAATTACAATTACTATTACGGTTGTTATAATAAAATTAAGTTTTGTAGAAAAGCGTATTAAATTTTCAAACTTATTCTTTTCATTGAGTTTATAATAAGTTGCTATTTTAGGGGCAAGGATAGAATTAATGGCCTGAAGTGAAAAACTTGTAATCATAGCAATTTTCAAAGCAACATTATAAACCCCTATCGTCTCATCTGATGCATATATTCCTAATACTAATGTGTCAGACCATCCTAGAAATACTATAATGGCACCAGAAAACATCATTGGAATAGCATCTTTAATAAAAATCCAAGAATTTGAATTCGTTTTAAATCTTATATTCTCAAATTCTCTCATTACCAAATAGAAGCTATAAACTGCTAAAAAAAGAACACCAAAAAAATGCGCCCTTATAGCATTTAAGCTATCATTTGATTGATAGATTAATAATATAAAGATTACAAGTGAAAACAAAAACCTCCCTGGGTTATTGAAAAAGGCAAATAAATTGTTCTTTTTAATAGATCTAAAAAACCCTGCACAAATCAAAACGACGGACCAAAAAGGAATGGTTAAGCACACCCAAAAAATATATGGGATTAATTGGGGCTTACCAAACAAGTCAACACAAATAAGATTTTTAAAACCAAACAAAGTAATGGAAATTAGTGACGAGAAAATTATTGCCTTGAACAAAACTTTTAAAAATATTCCGGAATCAAAACTATTTTCCTCCAACGAGAAAAATGGTATCAAATTCATATCAATCCCCAATCGACCAAAAATACTCAAGCACATTAATAATGTAAAGCTTAATGAAACTAAACCATTAACTTCTGCTCCATATTCATGAGCGATAATATAAGTAAAAATATATCCAGCTATTATTCCTAAAACACGAAGTAGTAAAAAGTTAAATCCTTTGTCAACAATTTCTTTAAAGTCTTTGTCGAGTAGATTTTTATAGAAATTATAAAGTGTTTTGATAACCCTTTGAATTAAAATATTTAATTACCTTCTTTTTGTAATAGCTTATTAATAAGTATTCTTTTAGCAGATATTACGGGGTTGTGCTTATTGTCAACCTTCTTGGTTTCAATAGTAAAATTGTCTTTTTTGAATGAAACAAACTTGTTATAGCGCATAAACTCATCAAAATTATTAGCATCAACAACTATCGATTTTTGACCATACTTGAAGGTAATAAAATTAAATTCAACCTCCTTCTCTTTCTTGCCAAGATTAATTAGAATAAAATTTGAGATGTTTTTGTTACCAAAATTTGCCTTGAGTTTTTCAAATCCTGTTGAGGGCGGAATAGCTTCTACTATTTGAATATTTTTTTTCTGAAATTCGTCTACCTCAATATTATTTACCAATACCTTAAAATCATCTTCAACCGATGTTTTTAACTCAAGAACAATTTCAAAATCTTCTTTTGTTTCTAATTTTTGAGGCTCAATTTCTGGAGCCTTATTGTTTCTAGCACAAGAAAATAGCACCAATGTTATTATAAAGACTGTGATTCTATTCATAATCATAAATTATACAATCATTCCAGCCGCAACAGTTTCATTAGTGGCATCATCAACGAGAATGATACTTCCTGTTGTTCTGTTTTCTCTGTATGAATCAACCATTAGGGGCTTTGTGGTACGAATTTTAACTTTTGAAATATCATTCATACCCAATTCCTTATCGTCCATATTTCTCTCTAGGGTATTGATGTCATATTTATACACCACTTCTTTTATCATAGCCTTTTGTTCATTTGAAGTGTGTTTGATAGTATATTTTGCTCTTGGTTTAGCAGAATCGTTGTGCAACCAACACAGCATGACTTCCAAATCTTGAGAAGCTTCAGGCTTGTTATTCGATCTCACAATCATATCGCCTCTACTGATGTCAATATCATCCTCTAAAGTTATAGAAACAGACATTGGTGCAAAAGCCTCTTCCAATTCGCCATCTAAAGTATCTATTGATTTTATTTTAGAGTTAAATCCAGATGGCATAATTGTGACCTCATCGCCCTTTCTAAAGACGCCACTAGCAACTCTTCCGGCATAGCCCCTATAATCAATAAATCCGTCACGTTGAGGTCTTAAAACGGTTTGTACAGGGAAGCGCGCATCCACCTTGTTGATGTCGCTACTAATATGCATGGTCTCTAAAGTGTGTAATAGCGGTGCTCCTTGATACCAATCCATGTTTTGCGAACGATTAACCACATTATCTCCTAATAACGCACTAATAGGAATGAAACGTACATCCTTTACCAACATTTTAGATGAAAACTCTTCAAACTGTTCAATGACTTTATTATAAGCTTCTTCAGAAAAATTTACTAAATCCATTTTGTTAATACAAACGATTACATGCGGTATCTGAAGCAATGATGCTATAAAAGAATGTCTTCTAGTTTGTTCTATAACGCCATGTCTGGCATCAACTAAAATAATTGCTGCATTAGCTGTTGAAGCCCCTGTTACCATGTTGCGAGTATATTGAATATGGCCAGGCGTATCAGCAATTATGAATTTTCTTTTAGGAGTTGTAAAATATCTATAAGCCACATCAATGGTAATGCCTTGTTCGCGTTCATCCCTTAACCCATCAGTAAAAAGTGCCAAATCAACACCTTCGTGTCCTTTTTTCTTACTAGTGTTTTCTATTGCCTGTAATTGGTCCTCAAAAATTGATTTCGAATCATATAATAAGCGTCCTATGAGTGTACTTTTTCCATCATCTACACTTCCTGCAGTAGTAAAACGTAATAATTGATTGTTATCTAACATGATAATTTTAAATGAGATACTGAATCCTTCGAAACTTCGGTACAGTATTACAATTAATAAATTTGATTAAAAATACCCTTGTCGCTTTCTGTCTTCCATCGCAGATTCCGAGCGCTTGTCATCGCTACGGTTACCACGTTCTGTTTGACGCATACCAGAAACTTCATCAGCTATCTTTTCCAAAGTATCGGCATCAGATTCAATACCACCTGTAATGGTAATATCGCCTAAAGTTCTGAAGCGAATTTTTTTGGTGACTATTTCTTCGTGATCTTCTAAAACGAGAAACTCGGAATTCGGAATCCAAGATTCTTGGCGCCAAACCACCTCGCGCTCATGAGCAAAATACAATGATGGAATCGCTATATTCTCTCTTTTGATGTAATTCCAAACATCCATTTCGGTCCAATTACTTATTGGGAAAGCCCTAAAATGTTCGCCCTCAAAATGTTTGCCGTTGAAAATATTCCACAATTCTGGTCGTTGATTTTTAGGATCCCATTGCCCGAAATCATCCCTATGCGAAAAAAAGCGTTCTTTGGCTCTTGCTTTTTCTTCATCACGACGTCCACCGCCAATAGCACAATCTATTTTATTGGCTTCAATGGCATCTAATAACGTTGTAATTTGTAAAGCATTTCTTGTGGCATTTTTACCGCGTTCTTCCGCAACACGACCTTCATCAATAGATTCCTGAACAGAACCCACAATTAATTGAACACCTAATTCCTTGATGATATCGTCCCGAAACTGGATAGTTTCTGGGAAATTATGGCCTGTATCCACATGCATTAAAGGAAATGGTATTTTTGCTGGATAAAAAGCTTTTTTAGCCAAGTGTGTTACCAATATGGAATCCTTTCCTCCAGAAAATAAAATTACAGGGTTATCAAATTGTGCCCATACTTCTCGCAAGACAAAAATGGCCTCGCTTTCTAATTCGTCTAAATAATTTAAATAATACTTACTCATTTTCGAGCTGTAATTTTGGTCTTATGTAATCTAATATCTGCTTTACGGCTTGTTCAACAGATACGTCTTCTGTTTTGATTTCAATATCCGGATTTTCAGGTGCCTCATAAGGGGCTGAAATTCCAGTCATGTTTTTTATTTCACCAGCACGAGCTTTCTTATATAAACCCTTTACATCGCGGCGCTCACATTCTTCTACGCTGGTGTTGATATAAATCTCAACAAAGTTAACATCTTTGACGATACTTTTAATGTTATCTCGGTCTTTTTTGTAAGGTGACACAAAGGCTGCTAAGGTGACAATACCTGCATCAACCATTAGATTAGCCACTTCAGCAATTCGTCTGATGTTTTCCGTTCTGTCTTTTGGTGTAAACGTTAAATCATTATTGATGCCTTTTCTAATATTATCGCCATCCAAAGTATAGGTGTTTATTCCTTGTTTAAACAATTCCTGCTCAACAACATTGGCTATTGTTGATTTTCCAGACCCAGAAAGGCCTGTAAACCATAACAAAAAAGAATTGTGATTTTTTGCCTTCTGTCTATCTTCTTTTGAAATTTGATAATCGTGAGGAATAATATTGTCTTTCATGATTTCTATTTATTTCTGTCTGATAGGCCATAATTAATTCTATACCAAACACGTTCATGCAGATAATACAATAGCATTTTTGTTATCACTTCTGCCAGACCTATTTTAAGACCTGTCAACGGATTTCCCGTTACTATCCATGCCAATGTCATAGTATCTATGGTTCCAACCAATCGCCATGTAACTGTTTTGGCTATATGCCTTTTGTTACTTTCTAAAACTTTTCCGTCTTTGGTCAAATTCACCCTAAACCACAATCGTTCATGGAGATAATATAATAACATTTTTGTGATGACCTCATAAACACCTATTTGAAGACCTATAAAGGGATCGCCAGAAAGAATCCATGACAAAACAATAGTGTCCAGTGTTCCAACCAATCGCCAAGTAATAGTTTTTGCAATATGCCTTTTATGCGAAGCTGCTGCCATACCTATTTACTCACAAGAAAATAACTATTTAATAAATTTTCTTTGTTATAGCTTAAAGATTTGTTGGTTTCTTTCGAAATGACCTGTATGCCAACTGCATTGCAAATGGCATGACCAGCAGCGGTGTCCCATTCCATCGTTGGGGCGTACCTTGGGTAAACATCTGCGTTTCCTTCAGCCACTAGACAGAACTTTAATGAGCTGCCTTTAGAAACTATTTCAACTGACTTACCAGAATTTTTTATTTGATCTATAAAATCTAAAGTTTCTTGATTCATGTGTGAACGACTTCCAACTACTTGAATCGTTTCCGATTTCGAGTTTTTGGGCTGTAATGTATTAGAATTTTTAAAAACTTCATCAATACTTGAGTCATGAGAGTTTAACTCCGCTTTATAGGCTTTGCCTTCGCTAACAACAGCATAATACAAAATCTTACTTGCTGGCACATAAATCACTCCCATTATAGGAGCGCCTTTTTTCACATAGGCAATGTTAACGGTGAACTCACCATTTCTTTTTATAAACTCTTTGGTGCCATCAACAGGGTCAACAACCCAGCAATCATTCCATTGTTTTCTTTCACTGTAATCTATTTGCTTGTTTTCTTCACTAATAATTGGAATGTCAGTTTTTATTAAATAAGAATTAATAACATCATTTGCATTTTTATCGGCTTCAGTTAGAGGTGATTTATCATCCTTTAATTCTACATTAAAAGTTGTATCGTAAACCTGCATGATTGCTTTTCCTGCTTTTAGTGCCGCTTCGATGGCTATTGTTAAGTTTTTTTTATTCATTTAGTTTTGATATGGCTTTTGTTAAGCTTGTTTTCCAATTTTCTATATTAAATCCTAATGTGTTTTCAATCTTACTGGTGTCCATGACACTATAACTTGGTCTTTTGGCATCAGTCTTAAAATCAGTTGAAGGGATGGGCTTTACATTAATATTTCTTCCTGCCAACTCAAATATTTTTTTGGCAAAACCATACCATGATGTTTCTCCTTTATTGCAAAAATGGTAAAGTCCATAATCGTCTATGTTATTTTTTATAATGTACATAACAACATCGGCCAGGTCTTTGGCATATGTTGGTGATCCTATTTGGTCATCAACAACGCTAATCTCACTCCTGGTTTCGGATAGTTTCAACATGGTTTTCATAAAATTTCTTCTATGCTCCGAATACAGCCAACTGGTTCTAATTACATAATGTTCTTTTAGGGTTTCGCTAATTTTCTGCTCTCCTTTTAATTTGGAAAGTCCGTAAACATTTATGGGATTTGTGATATCTGTTTCTTTGTAGGGTACTTTTTTGCTTCCGTCAAAAACAAAATCAGTTGAAATATGGATTAGTTTTATGTTGTTGTTATTGCAAGCTATTGCCAAATTTTCTGCCCCCTTCTCATTGACCTCAAATGCTTTTTGTTGCTCTGATTCCGCTAGGTCAACATTTGTATAAGCTGCACAGTTAATGCACCAGTCTATATTGTTTTGGCCAAAAAAACTATTTGTTTTTTCAGAATTGGTAATATCGAGTTTGGAATGGTCGGCAAAAATAAAGTTAATTTCAGGATAATTGGTTTCAAGATCTCTAATGCATTCTCCTAATTGACCTCCGGATCCTGAAACTAAAACTGTTTTCATAGAGTTTGGTTGAAATTTATATCAGTTAATTGATTTCGGCTAACTTTAAAACAGGTAATTCTAAATCTTTGTCTGAAATTATTAGGCTTTCTTTAGGCAACTTCCAATCAATATTTAAATTAGGATCATTAAACAAAATTCCTCTTTCCGAAAGTTTATCATAATAATTATCACACTTGTAAGAAAAAATAGCGGTTTCGCTCAAAACAACAAAACCATGAGCAAATCCTCTAGGTACAAAAAACTGCTTTTTGTTTTCTTCTGACAACAAAACAGATACGTGCTCACCAAAAGTAGCTGAATTCTCTCTAATATCAACTGCTACATCAAGTACACTCCCTTTTATGACCCTCACTAATTTAGCTTGAGCATGATTCCCGATTTGATAATGCAATCCTCTTAAAACACCCTTTGTTGAAAATGATTCATTATCTTGAACAAAGTTGACATCAAGCCCTGTGAGGTCATAAAATTTTTCTTTGTTAAAAGATTCAAAAAAATAACCCCTTTTATCTTCAAAAATTTTAGGCTCAATTTCAAAAGAGCCTTTTAGTTTTGTTTCTTTAATATTCATTTTCTTGAATTCAATAATCCTAAAAGATTTTTGCCATAACCACTTTTAAGTAAAGGCGTGGCTAAATCTTTAAATTGTTCTGGTGTAATATAACCCATTTCAAATGCAGCCGCCTCAATTGATCCTATTTTGAGGCCTTGCCGCTCTTCAATTACTTCAATAAATTGAGAAGCTTGCATGAGAGATTGAAATGTTCCCGTGTCAAGCCAGGCTGTTCCTCTATCTAATATACTTACACTTAATTTACCTTGCGATAAATAAGCCTTGTTTACATCGGTTATTTCAAGTTCTCCCCTATGACTTGGTTTAATATTCTTGGCAATTTCAACAACAGAATTATCATAAAAATAGATACCTGGAACAGCAAAATTGGATTTAGGTTTTTTGGGTTTTTCTTCAATTGATATGGCTTGTCCCTCTTTATCAAACTCGACAACTCCGTACCGTTCAGGATCATGGACCCGGTAGGCATAAATAATTCCACCTATTGGATCGTTATTGCTTTGTAAAAGTTTTGCAAGTCCTGTTCCGTAAAAAATATTATCGCCTAATATTAATGCTACTTTTTCATTACCAATGAAGTCAGCCCCAATAATAAATGCTTCTGCAAGCCCATTTGGGTTTTCTTGCACAGCAAATTCAAACTGACAGCCATATTTGCTTCCATCCCCTAATAAGTCCTTGAACAAGGGTAAATCCTTTGGTGTTGATATAATTAAAATCTCACGGATTCCAGAATACATAAGTGTTGAAAGCGGATAATAAATCATAGGTTTATCATAAATAGGCATCAACTGCTTACTTATAGATAACGTTAACGGGTGTAGCCTTGTTCCTGATCCTCCTGCTAGTATAATTCCTTTCATTCTTTGTATTGTTTTTCATAATAGGACTGGTAGGCACCAGAAGTTACGTTCTCTAGCCAATCTTTGTTTTCTAAATACCAGTCAATTGTTTTTGACAATCCTTGTTCGAACGTAACCGAAGGCTCCCAACCTAATTCCTTGTTTATTTTGTTGGCGTCTATCGCATATCGTAAATCATGCCCTGGCCTATCTTTAACGTAAGTTATCAATTTCTCTGAAGTTCCATTTTTTCGGTTTAACTTGACATCCATTTGTTGACAAAGCAATTTTACTAAATTAATGTTCTTCCACTCATTAAACCCGCCAATATTATAAGTTTCTGCATTTTCTCCTTTATGAAAAACCAAGTCTATTGCTTGAGCATGGTCTTGAACATACAGCCAATCTCTGGTATAGTTTCCATCTCCATAGACAGGAAGTGGTTTATTGTTCAAAATATTGTTAATGAACAGCGGTATTAGTTTTTCGGGAAATTGATTCTCCCCATAGTTGTTGGAACAATTAGAAATAACATATGGAATCCCATATGTTTCTCCATAGGCTCTAACAAAGTGGTCCGAGCTTGCTTTGGATGCAGAATAAGGAGAGTTAGGGTCATAGGGAGTAGTTTCTTTAAATAATCCTGTCTCCCCTAAAGTTCCATAAACCTCATCAGTGCTTATGTGATAAAATCTTTTATCGGCAAAATTGTCTTTCCATAAATTTTTAAAGGCATTCAGTAAAACCATAGTTCCAATCACATTAGTTTTTACAAACGCCAAAGGATCTGTAATGGATCTATCCACATGAGATTCGGCTGCTAAATGAATAACCCCATCAAACCTATATTGGTCAAACAATTTATTGATTTCTGATTCGTTTGTAATATCTGTTTTTAGAAAAGTATAATTTGCGCTTTTTTCAACATCTTTGAGATTCTCAAGATTCCCCGCATAGGTTAAAGAGTCTAAATTGTAGATGTGATAATCTGGATAACTATTTAAAAATAATCTTACAACATGAGAGCCAATAAAACCCGCTCCTCCGGTTATTAAAATTGATTTTTTATGCTTCATATTGAACGACAAATCGAACTAGTTTTCTTGTTAAATAAATAATACACAACAACACAAATCCAAGTGCTGGCAAAACAACTTTATATCTTTGATACCATTCCAAATCTATTTTACCTACTTGTTGAAAACTTGATATTACATCAAAAAACACATCTTCCTCAACTTTTTGTTTATCAAGTTCTTTAAGTTCGTTTCTCAATCTAATTTCAGTATTTAAAAGTTCAAACTCCCTAGTTTGTGTTTTGTCCTTGTTTAAGGTTAGTCCCTCTCCGCCAATTGTTATTTCGGTTGGAGCTGTTCTGGACTCTTCTTCAAGCACCTTTATGTAGACATCTTGCAAAGAAGCCACTTCTTCCAACTGCTGCATTATGTTTTGTTTCTGAATGGTTATAAGAGAATCTCTTTTTTTCATCTTTTTTTCAGAATATTTGTTTGTAAAAGACCCGTTCAAGCCTTCTTCTAGCTTTGGGAAAATATCTTTTTTTGATGAATAAACTTTTATTTCAAATAAATCTCCAGCATATATGCTTCGGTTTTCAATGAAATCTTCAAAAGTTATTTTTACTGCTCTAGTGCTATCAATTGATTTTAAAAAGTTTTCGTATTGTATTAATCTCTCATTTTCGGTTTCTGGCCCAGGGCTTATTTCAAAACTTGAGATTTGCTCAACTTCATCTTCTTGTAAATTAAAAACATTGGAAAGTATCCCATATTCTTCATTTTCAATCAAAGCATTGTAGTAATCTATGGTGTTAACCAACTGATATTTTGAATCAAAATACGGTTTAACCAACATGCTTGAAGAATATAGTTTGGGCTTAAATTTATCTAATGCGTACCCTAGAATACCTGCAATCAATATGGTTATTACAATAATCTTAAAATTTACAATGATCGGTTTAATAGTAAATATCACTAAAGAGAAAAGACTCTTTAATATTGAATAAACAAACTTAATTAAGCGATCAAAAGCTTTGCCTATCATTTTAAATAGCTGGCCTAAATCTACCTCATCATTGGTATTTAGGGGTTGTTTGTTATCGTTCATATATGAGTTAGTTGTTAAATATTTGTTGTAATATTTTCCTGGTTATTAAGTATGTGGGTTTCACACCTGAAGTGCCTAGTCCTCCTGATGCCAATGTGCTTCCTGTTTCTAGTGGGTTATCACTGGCGTAGTAAGCATAACGTACTTTAACGTTTGGATTAATAGCTTTCCTGATTTTCGAAGCGGCCTGAATCGCCTTTTGATAATGGGCCCCTTCCATTTCAAGACCAATGACGCTCCAGGTTGAATTGAAAAAGAATTTCAAAATATCTTTATTCTGTAATGAAGTTCCTAAAACTGTAATCATGGCTCCTTCGTATACATTAACACCATTTCCTTCTAAATCTGCTTTCTGTAATTCATTTTTAAAAGGGTAGTTGTCTGCTGTGCCTTCAAATATATGTGCGGTGGGTATCATAATATCTCCTTTGCCTCCCTCTAAAATTCCAGCTTTACCCATGATGGAAATGGAAGAAACATTTAAAGAAATATTCTTGTTGCCTGATTTAACTGGCTTTAAAAGCTCGTCAATAGTTTCATATGCTTGTTCCCCAAAAGCGTAGTCCATTACTAAAATAACCGGTTGTTGATCTTTCTTAGGTTTAGATTTGTTTGTTTCCAGCCCTAGATTGGAAACATCTATCCTGTTAGCATCAAATATCTGAACGTCAATATTTGTTCCAGATGAATCTGGGATATAAATCATTCCATTCTGCAACGCTTCTTTGGTTACTTTATTGCGTAATGTTTCATTTTCTTTTTTGCTCAAATCTTCATACGCTCCAAAAATGCCTTTTTTGGCAATAATCGCCTTCAGAGGGTTCACGGCAAACAATGTGTTCATAACACTATGCATATTTGCACTGATAACATGTATGGGCCTGTCAATTAGATTATTCTTTAAAAGGGTGTTTTTTATATTGTCTGCCCAAATTTCACCATGAATATGATGTCCTAAACGCTCTCTTAAAACAGGGCTGAATGTAACGGTTCTTTTATTGTTGTTAACAATTTCTTCAATGGCTAGTTTACCCAACCAATAAACAATGTGTAACAGTCTTTCGGGTTGATCTTTTAAACTAAACTGATTATAAACTTGACTCAATTCATTAAAAGTTCTTCCAAGAATATTCGCTGTATGAGTTATTGCTACTTCTCGCTCATTTTGTGTTAATTTAGTTTTTGATAGAACAGCTTTCTCTAGTTTAACCCAATCTCTTGTTGTATTACCATTTTCATCAATGAGTACTCTTTTACTTATTTTATGCGACTCAATGAACAAAAAAGTTAAATGGGTTAAAATATCATAGATTTCGGATCGACCTCGAGTAATTTCAATGTTCATTTGTTCCTCATCAATACGATAGCAATTTCGGCGTCTTTTAGGTGGTATTATGGCTTTAAAGTGTGAATTACTGTAGCCCTCATCACTGGTCAAATTAATAAATGTACATTCTTCAATACCTTGTGGTAATCTATCAATAACATACAACAGTCCGTCTAGTTCCGCTTTATCATCCGCAATAGAGCCATAAATTTCTGGCCGTAAAAGTAATAAAGCCTCACGAAGTGTCTCTCCCGAAACACCCATAGGTTTATAAAAGCCTCTATTAAACAAATGCCTCATGGTAATATACATTCTTTCAATGGCATTCGAGCTTTCTTGGGCTCTCGTTCTAGCATGAAGTTTCTTATTACTCATAGAAAAATTTTAGTCCCCAAATATACTATTATTTAGTCAAACCAAGCGCCAGCAATTGGTCTGCTATTTTTCGATCATTCGATAATCTTGGAAGCTTGTTTTGTCCTCCCAATTTACCAATGGATTTCATGTATTCCTGAAAACCATTTTCCGTTACTTGAGTAATTTTTAAAGGTCTTAAAACGTGTCCAGAAATTAAATCAAAATAATAGCTGTTTTGGTTCTGTAATGCTTGATCAATTCTTAGCTCCAAATCTTGTATATGGTGCATATCACCATCAAACTCAATAAACCATTCGTGGTATGGTAGCCCTTCATCAGGATTAATTTGTGGGGCAACAGTAAATTCAGAAACTTGAATATTGGTGTTCTTTAATCCTTCTTTCAGAGCCTCTTCCACTTCCTTACCAATAACATGTTCTCCAAAAGCAGAAATGAAATGCTTGATACGTCCTGAAACAACAATTCTATATGGTTCTGTAGATGTAAACTGAACCGTATCACCAATATTATATGCCCAAAGACCTGCATTAGTTGAAATAATCATGACATAATTTTCTCCGATAACAACATCTTTAATCGTTGACCGTTTTGGGTTATCATCAAAAAACTCATCTGCTTTTATAAATTCATAAAATATTCCTGAATCTAACTGGAGCAACATCCCTTTATCTCCTTGCTTGTCCTGAAACGCAAAAAAACCTTCGCTTGCTGGATAAAGCTCAATGCTGTCCACCTTTCTTCCAATTAAACTTTCAAACTTGGCTCTATAAGGGTCATAATTCACGCCGCCAAAAATGAATAAATTAAAATTCTTGAAAACATCACCAACTTTTTTTCCAGTACGTTCCTTAATTTTTTCAAAATACATTTGTACCCATGATGGAATTCCAGAAATAATAGTCATGTTTTCATTTAGGGTCTCATTCACAATAGCATTAACCTTTTCGTCCCAGTCTTCAATACAATTGGTTTCCCAAGATGGCATTCTGTTTTTTTGAAGATATTTGGGCACGTAATGGGCTACTATTCCTGATAATCGACCCAATTGAATGCCATTTTTCTCATCAAGTATTGGACTGCCTTGTAAAAAAATCATCTTGCCATCAACAAACTTACTGTTGCCTGTTTCGGCAATATACATTAGTATGGCATTTCTGGCAGCACTAATGTGATAAGGCATACTATCATTGGTGATAGGAATATATTTGGACCCTGATGTGGTACCTGCTGTTTTAGCAAAATATATGGGTTTATCCTTCCATAAAATATCTTTTTTGCCAGCGACTACCAAATCTATATAACCCCTTAATGCCTCATAATCCCTTACAGGCACTCGTTTAATGAAGTCGTCATGTGTTTTGATGTTTTCAAAGTCATGGTCTTTACCGAATTGTGTGTGCTTAGCTTCTTGAATAAGCATTTCAAACACCTTATTTTGAGTCTCAATTGGATTTGATGCCCATTTGTTTATTTGTTTGGACACACGTTTTGCAAATGGTTTTGCTAGAACAGATTTAAGTGAAAACATTAATTAAAATCTATGAAATTTGTTGGATTAATTGGGTAGCCATTACTCCAAAGTTCAAAATGTAGATGTGGTCCCGTTGTCAATTCTCCAGTATTACCGGTTGTGGCAATAACTTCTCCTGCCAAAACTAAATCGCCTTGTGATTTTGTTAAAAGTGCATTATGCTTATAAACTGATATCAAGCCTTGACTATGTTCCAATATCATCACGTATCCTGCTTCAGTGGTCCACTCTGCAAAAATTACTGTTCCATCTGCTGTTGCCTTTACAGGCGTATCACTTTCAGTTACAATATCAACTGCAAAATGTTTTTCTTTGGCGTCGTATTCTTGAGAAATAGAACCTTTAACTGGCGGAAACAAAATAAAGCTAGAACTTAATTTAGCTGATTCAAACAAGTTATACTTGTCTTCCTTTTTTACTTTTTCGCGTAAAATAGAATCTTCTCTAATGGGTGTTAAATTGATGTTTTTAGCTTCAATTTTGGTGGCTTCAATTATGGAATCTCTATTGAAATCAACCGTGCTTACCTCGCCATAAAGAACTTTTTTTATGGAAGAAAAATACTGTTCGTTTACAGCAATGACTTGTTGTAAAGAATCTGTTTTATAATTTAATTCCGTAGCACGTTTTTTTAATTCAGTAGATGAATAGCCTGGAATATATTCTCTCAAGGGTGTGAACGCTATTAGAATGGTTGTTGCAACAATCAGGAAAATGGAAAGCAAGGACATTAAAACAAAAACGTTAAGCCTGGTTAGTTTAAGTGACAAGCGTTCCTCAAAAGTGTCCTCGTTTAAAATGACCAAACGATATTTGTTCAGTAATTTTTTAGTAAACTTTTTTGGCTTCTTTTTGGTTTTGCTCATAAGTCTTACAAAATTAAATAAAATTATGTCATCACTTGTTTCACTTAACACTAAAGTTAGGGATTAAACGCTGTTATTAAAGTTTAATTATTAACTTTGTAGCATAAATATTTAAGCAATGATTTCATTAAGTATATTTTTAGCCCCTGGACCATGGCAAATAGTTTTAATTGTTGTGGTTGTATTGTTGTTGTTTGGTGGTAAAAAAATCCCTGAACTAATGCGTGGTTTAGGAAGTGGTATCAAGGAATTTAAGGATGCCAGTAAAGAAGACGATAAAGACAAAAAGGAATAACTTTTTTAAACAAAAAGCCCAACTTTAAAAGTTGGGCTTTTTTTATGCTCAATAATCCAGCTATTTGAATTTAATGGATTTAATAATAGATTCCAATTCAAACATATAATCCCTTTTTTCAACTGATGGTGCAAATGCAAAACCTTCTACTACCAGTTGCCTGTTGTTTTCTGGGTCATTGATAATGTAATTCACGAATGGGCCAGACATAAACGCGTTTTTAACATCCCAAAGTCCTTTAGTTTCAAACGCTTCTTTATCGTCAATTTGGGTTTTGGATAAAAATGGTGTATAGGCGTTTTCTGTTGCCATGTAGGAGCCATCCACTGGTCCAGGAATATGCACTTGACCAACAGAATCCCTGATTTTAATAATTTGATTAATCAAACTGTCGTTTTCAACAATGCTGCCATAAGACAATTCATAAAGCATCAGGTTTGTTGTACCGGTTGTAATATCCTTTCTGATCCAATAAAAATTATTGTCTTCCTTGGCAATTCTATAAACTGATGGAAATTCAATATCTATTCCCAGTTTTTCTTTTATGTCGTTATTCTTATGTAAAGATTGTTTAGTCCGTCTTTGGCGTTCTTTTATTTCTTCGTTTTTAAACGATTCAACCATCCTTTGTGCATTATCATGAATCTGGTTGATAATATCTTCATTGGTTTTTCCCATTACTACAATGAGTCGTTGGGGTTTTGCAAAAACATTTTTGGCTATCTTAACATCAGCCTGATCTCCTTTTTCAATTTTTAAAACAATCCTACTTCTGGTTGCAAAACCTGAAAAGACCGATGGTGGTATCTGACTTAAAATAAAGAGTGGCTCATCTTGATTCAGTCCGTGAACAGGTGCAGCAAAAACATCTCTAATGGCTTCGCCAACATTCCCTTCCCACAATTCGTGATCTACTACTACAGATAAATTATTGATATTTCCTGATGACTCCGATAATAATTTAATGTTTTTTTTATTTCCATCCTGGCATGAGACTACCATTACAAGAACCATAATAACAAATAAAATTTTTCGCATAATCTAGTTTTTAAGAAGAAGCTATCCCTTGGATACTTTAAGCTTCATTCCTGGTTTTAAATTGTTACCACTAATATCGTTCCATTCTCGAATATTTTGGACAGAAACTCCTGGAAATTTTTGAGATATGCTCCAAAGTGAGTCGCCACTTTTAACTGTGTAGATTTTTGAATCACCCTTAGGGACTGATTTTGAGACTGTTGAAGAAGATGATTGGTTAACTGCAACGGGGGTTCTTGGATAAATAGTTAACCGTTGACCTATTTGTAAATTGTTGCTTCGCAAGCCATTCCATTGCTTAATTTGACTAACCCTTACTCCATATTGTCTAGCAATTTTCCCTAAATAATCTCCTGATCTAACACGATATCGAATTTTACTGTCGCTATCAAAAAATTGTGGTAATGGTTTTTCCCTTGCGTCAAATTCAGCTTGGGCAGAAGCATAAATGGCCTCTTCATTATTAACAAACAAACCTATTGCCGTTCGCGGTAATCTCAATGAATAATTCTCTCCTTTTATGTATGGAATAATGTCTAGTTTGTATGATGGATTCAAAAATTGCAGTTCTTCCATATTAACTCCAGTAGCTTCGGATACCTGATCCAAGGTTATCATTTGCTTAACCACAATAGTATCTGTTTCTATATGGTGAAATTTAGGCTTTTCATAAACCAAGCCATGTTCTTCAGCATATTCAAAAATATACATGGTAGCCAAGAACGCTGGCAAATAACCTGCGGTTTCCCTTGGTAAATTATGACGTATATTCCAATAGTTTTGGTATCCACCAGATCGTCTAATGGCTTTTGATACATTTCCTGGTCCAGAGTTATACGCAGCCAGTGCCAAATCCCAATCACCAAAAATAGTATACAAAGATGCCAGGTATTTAGCCGCAGCAGTGGTAGATTTAATGGGGTCTGAACGCTCGTCAACATAACTACTTACATTCAGACCATAATATTTTCCCGTAGTAAACATAAACTGCCAGAGACCTGTTGCGCCTACTCGAGATCTAGCCCTAGGTTTTAATGCGGATTCTACAATTGCTAGATATTTAACTTCTAATGGCACATCATTGTTATCCAATTCCCTTTCAAACATGGGGAAATAAAAATGGCTCAAACCAATCATTCTTTCAAAATATTGTCTCCTATTTTTTAAAAATGACTTTATAACACTTTCCAATGATGGATTGTATTCAATATTAAACGGAGTTTTTGCATTTAATAAGGCCAATCGGGCTTTTAACGTGTCTGTTGGAAGGTCTGGATAGTACACTTCGTTATACTCTAATTCTGAAACCGTATTATAAATGGTGTCAAAAAGTGCATTACTATACAATTCTTCTAGCCATTTTTGATCGAGTTGCGCTGCTAGTTCATGGTCTTCAAGTACACGTGATTTTAATGAATCAGGAGTTATGGCTATGTTTTTTTGATTGAAGTTTTTACCGTCAACTATACTATCTGCCGAAAATTCTTTTTTTGGAATTAATTTATCTTGGGCAACACCCTTACCAGATATGGTGTCTTGAGCCACAAGACCGTTAGATATAATTAAGAAGAGACTGATGAATGTAGGTAAACGCATGGTTATAATTTTATAAACCTTTAAAACGAATTTGCATTTGTTTTCTTATAAAAAATCAATTTAAGATGGTTTAACTCAATTTGAGACTGAAATAAATATACTAAATTATTCCAATATCGCAGCAATTCCAGGAAGGGTCTTCCCTTCGAGGCTTTCTAACATGGCGCCTCCTCCAGTGCTCACATAGCTTACCTTATCTTCAAAATCGAATTGTTTTACTGCGGCTACTGAATCGCCGCCGCCTACTAAAGAAAACGCACCGTTTGCAGTGGCCTCAGCAATGGCGTGCCCTAATGCTATAGTGCCTTTGGCAAAATTTGGCATTTCAAAAACTCCCAAAGGACCATTCCATAGAATAGTTTTAGAATCCTTAATTACTTTGGCAAACAATGCTTCAGTATGTGGTCCAACATCAAGACCCATCCAACCATCAGGGATTTTATCCACATCACAGGTATTTGTTTGGGCTTCATTGCTGAAACTGTCAGCAACAATAGCATCAACAGGCAAGTGTACCTCAACATTTTTTTCTTTAGCCTTTTTTAAAATATCTCTTGCTAAATCCAATTTATCGTCTTCAACCAGTGAATTTCCAATTGCACCTCCCAGCGCTTTAATAAAAGTAAAGGTCATTCCTCCTCCAATTATTAAATGATTTATTTTATCCAAAATATTGTCAATAATGGTGATTTTTGAAGATACTTTAGCGCCTCCTAATACAGCACAAACCGGTTTCTCTCCAGATTCCATCACTTTTTTAATACTTTCTATTTCTTGCTCGAGTAAGTAACCAAAACATTTATTGTTCGGAAAGAATTGTGCAATAATCGTTGTTGAGGCATGAGCTCTATGGGCCGTTCCAAAGGCATCATTTACATAAATATCACCTAATTCTGAAAGCTGTTTCGCAAACGCAACATCACCAGCAGTTTCTTCATCGTGAAATCTTAAATTTTCTAACAATAAGATTTCACCAGGTTTTAAATTATTAACAGCTTCTTTTGCTATTTCGCCCACACAATCTTCAGCAAATTTAATTTCTACACCTAAAACATCTTCAGCTTTATTAATGATGTGCTTTAATGAATACTTTTCTTCTTTACCTTTCGGTCTGCCCAAATGAGACATTAAAACACAACTGCCACCATCTTCCAAAATCTTAATAATAGTCGGTTTGGCTGATTTAATTCTGGTGTCATCGGTAACGTTGAAGTTATCATCTAATGGAACGTTAAAATCTACGCGAATAATGGCCTTTTTATTATTAAAGTTGAAGTCGTTGAGGGTTTTCATAGTTTCATTAATTTGATTGACAAATATAATTTTTTCAATTCACAAAAACAGCAGTAAATCTGTTATCTTTACCACATGTTATTCAGTGAAATTCTTGGTCAAGAACACATAAAAGCCCATTTAATTCAAAGTGTTAACAATGGTCGTGTTCCACATGCACAACTATTTGTGGGTCCTGAAGGAAGTGGAACGTTACCAATGGCAATTGCTTATGCTCAATATCTTTTGTGTCAAAATACCGGTAATGACAATACTGGCGGAAATGAGGCCTGCAATCTAAAGTTTAAAAACCTGACACATCCTGATTTACATTTTGCTTTTCCCGTGGCTACTAATGGTATCGTAAAAAAGCACCCTGTTTCCAATAATTTTTTAACTGATTGGCGTGAATTGTTGAATGAACAGCCTTATGGGAACTTGTTTGACTGGTACAAAAAAATTGATATCGAGAAAAAACAAGGACAAATTGGTGTTGATGAAGCCCAAGAAATTGTAAAATCATTATCCCTAAAATCTTATGAGGGTGGTTATAAGGTTATGATTATATGGATGGCTGAAAAAATCAATACACAAGCGGCCAACAAGCTATTAAAACTCATTGAAGAACCACCAAATAAGACTGTTTTCATTCTGATTGCTGAAGATGAAGAACAAATTATCAATACTATTTTATCGAGATGTCAAATATTACATTTTCCACCGCTTGCTGAAGAAATTATCAAGCAGTCGCTCATCAAGAAATACTCACTAACCGAGGATATTGCCGGAAAAATAGCCCATGAAGCAAATGGCAACTATAATAAGGCTTGTGATTTGGTTTACCATGATACCGAAGACACTCAATTTGAAGAATGGTTTGTTTTTTGGATTCGGAGCGCATTTAAAGCAAAAGGCAATAAAAGCGCCATACATGATTTAATCTCCTGGAGTGAGGATATTGCTAAAACTGGTAGGGAAACCCAAAAACAATATTTACAGTTTTGTATAAACTTTTTCAGGCAGGCGCTGTTAATCAATTACAATGCGCAAGATTTAGTTTACATAGAAACCAAGATAGATGATTTTAAATTAGAAAAATTTGCGCCTTTTGTCCATGGGAATAACATCTTGGATATTTCAGAAGAATTACAGGATGCTATTTATCATATAGAGCGTAATGGGAATTCAAAAATTATTCTCACGGATCTTTCCATAAAATTGACACGTTTACTGCATAAAAAAGCCAGTTAAAAACTGGCTTATAAATTCTGGAATTTTGTTTGTTATTTCTTGATGTAAGCATCATTCAGTCCATTCAAAATAACTTCAGAAATATTGTTTTCTTCCACACCATATAAAACACTTGAGGCGCCATCACTAGTTCCAAGTATATAAGTATAGTTGTTGTCCTTTCCGTATTTTTTAACGAAGGTTTTAACTTTAGAAATTAATGAATCTATTTCTGTTTGACTTTGACTCGCAATTTGCTGCTCCTCCACCTGAAACTGTTGTTGAAGCATTTGTTGCTTTTGCATTAGTAAATCATATTCAGCTTGGGCGTCATTTTGTGAGATTGTTTTAGCCTTTAGCTGAAATGCTTGAAATTCCAACTGCAATGCTTTGCTCACGCTATCGCGTTTTTTATTATATTTTTCAATTTTAGATTTATATTTGGTTTCAATATCCTTACGTTCTTGATATTCATTTATTACATAACTATTATCTACAAATGCAATTTTATCTTGATTACAAGATGCCATTAAAATTACCAGGATAAGTCCAAAAAATAAGTTTTTCATAATGTTAAAATTTTCAGGAGGCAAATGTAAAAAGTTATTTGAACAAATTAATCGGACAGCAAAAAATTTAACTATAATCAATCTTTATAAACATTGTTATGTTTTATAATTAAAAACTATTAAAAATCAATCTGTTTAAGCCTGTTTTTAGAGTGTTTTGCGAATCGGCAATACATTTTATCGCTTCTAGGCAAATCTCTCATTAAAATGCGTGAATTTTGATTTTAGGTGTTTTTTAAGATATAAATGTGCGATGAGTATTGTTTAGTGAACAGTCCTTCTGCATTTGAATACAAACCAATAAAAAATGCTTTGAATAAATTCATACTTCCTGTTTTAAACTTTTCTGACAAAAGACTCACATAAAAAGAATCAAAAAACATAGGTTTTGTATCAATCAATTCTATATTCACATTGCCAAACAATTTTGAAACAGCCTTTTTGGAAAAATGCCAAAGGTGTCTGGGAACATCATAAGCCGCCCAAAAAGATTTATAATGTTTAGCATCATAACTTTTAAAGTTAGGAACAGCTACAACGACAATTCCGTTTGGCTTCAACAAACTTTTTATTTGATTTATATAATTTTCTAAATCTGAAACATGTTCTAAAACATGCCACAAGGTAATAACATCAAATTTATGATCAATCTTAAATAGAGTTTCAGAATCAAATACATGGTTATTAGTTTTATCATTGGCTATTGCCCTTGCCTTTTCATTAGGCTCTATGCCATAAATATTCCAACCGTTTTCAAAGGCTTTGTTTAAAAAATCACCCGTACCACAGCCAATATCCAATAATTCTTTATCATTTCCTTGATTAAACTTGTTGATGAGTCTAACCTTTTTTCTTAATGCAAATTGACGAACAACATGATAAGTTTTTTCAAACAAGTTTCTTTTGGAATCCGTATGTGAAATATACTCCTCACTTTGATAATAACGATTCAAATTATTTTCTTCTGGCTTTGGATATGTTTCCAACATATCATATTCCGCATTGTATAACAATTGAAATGATTCTCCAGAAACTGAATAATCCAACAACTCTAAAAACAAGTTTTTATCTTTCATTTTGGAATTGTTCCACGTGAAACACTAACGGCCCATATATACTAAAAGAACTGAAACATCACTGGGAGAAACGCCGCTAATTCGTGAAGCTTGTGATATGGTTACAGGTTGAATTTTACTTAATTTCTCCCTGGCTTCCATACTCATGGACTTTAGTTTAGAATAGTCAAAATCCTTCGGGATTTTGATGTTTTCCAGCCTATGCAATTTATCTGCATTATTTTTTTCTTTTTCTATGTAACCAGAATATTTAACCTGAATTTCTGTCTGTTCAATAATTTCTCCATCTAATTCATTATCCAATATGTAATCATTAACAGATTGGACTTTGCGCATATCATCAATGGTAATATTCGGTCTAGCAAATATTCTAAACATCTTATCCGATTGCTTCATTAGTGATGAGTCATTCGCTTCCAAAATGGGATTTATCTCTTCTGGCTTTACACTTGTTTCTCTAAAAAATTCAACAAAATCAGAAGAAGCTTTTTGCTTTTCTTCCATACGCCTCACACGTTTTTCAGATGCTAAACCAATTTCAAAACCTTTAGGCGTGAGCCTAAAATCAGCATTGTCTTGGCGTAAAAGTGTTCTATATTCAGCACGAGAAGTAAACATACGATAGGGTTCTTCTGTGCCTTTGGTAATCAAATCATCGATTAACACCCCAATATAAGCCTCGCTTCTAGATAAAGTAAATGCTTCTTTTTCTTGAATTTTCAAACTAGCATTGATCCCTGCAATCAAACCTTGAGATGCTGCCTCTTCATAACCTGTTGTGCCATTAATTTGACCAGCAAAGTACAAACCATCAATGAGCTTAGTCTCAAGCGTATGTTGTAACTGGGTAGGTGGAAAATAATCATATTCAATAGCATAACCTGGTCTAAAAAACTTAACATTTTCAAAACCTGACACCGATCGTAATGCTTTAAATTGAACATCTTCCGGTAAGGATGTAGAGAAACCATTTACATAAACCTCAACCGTATTCCAACCCTCAGGTTCTACAAATAATTGATGCCTGTCTTTATCTGCAAACCGATTAATTTTGTCTTCAATAGAAGGGCAATATCTTGGGCCTAAACTTTTGATTCGACCGTTAAACATAGGCGATCTATCAAATCCTTCACGTAATAAATCGTGTACCTCAGGACTGGTATATGTCATATAACATGACCGTTGTTCCATAAGCGGTTTGGTTACATCTAAAAAGGAGAATTTTTGCGGGTCATCATCACCTGGTTGTTCAACCATTTTAGAGTAATCCAAAGATCGACCGTCTACTCTAGGTGGTGTTCCTGTTTTCATTCTGCCTGAATCAAAACCCAATTCAACTAATTGTTCCGTAATTCCTGTTGCAGCCTTTTCTCCAGCTCTACCTCCTCCAAAATTTTTATCTCCAATGTGGATTAAACCATTTAAAAAGGTGCCATTAGTTAACACGACAGATTTACCCCTAACCTCTATTCCTAAAGATGTTTTCACACCCACAACTTTATGGTTCTCGATTAATAAACCAGAAACCATTTCTTGATAAAAATCCAAATTAGGTGTCTTCTCTAGCAACAAACGCCAATCTTCAGCGAAACGCATTCTATCACTTTGAACACGTGGACTCCACATAGCAGGTCCTTTGGATTTATTCAGCATTTTAAATTGAATAGCCGATGTGTCGCTTACAATACCGCTATAGCCACCTAAAGCATCTATCTCCCTAACGATTTGACCTTTAGCTATTCCTCCCATTGCTGGGTTGCAGGACATTTGGGCAATGTTTTGCAGGTTCATAGTTATGAGCAATGTCTTACTACCCATATTAGCGGCAGCAGCAGCAGCTTCACTACCGGCATGACCAGCACCTACAACAATAACATCATAAACATCATTAAACATAACTATCCATTTATATTACTTTGTTCCACGTGGAACAAAATCCATTTTTTTTAAGTGTGCAAATATACGATGAATTACTGAATTTCAGACAAAAGCCCTAAGTAGTGATTTTCCTTTGAGCGCATTAAAGATGCTTGATTTTCTGTTTTGTCTTTATAGCCACAATAATGTAACACGCCATGAATCATGACTCGGTGTAATTCGTTATCAAATGTTACATTAAAATCATTTGCGTTATCAGCAACTCGTTCAGTTGAAATATAAATATCCCCTTGTAATATTTTTCCTACCGTGTAATCAAAGCTTATGATGTCTGTAAGTGTATCGTGGTCCAAAAACTCCACATTAATCCTATGTAGGTAATCATCATTGCAAAAGATATAATTTATTTCACCCAATTTAAATCCTTCTGCCTTTATTGCTAAAGTAACCCACTTAATCAGTAGCTCTTGATTATGTAAACTAAAATCATTTTCGAAATTAAAGCTAATCATCCTTTTGCTTAAAGTATTCCTGTACTTTCTTTTTATAAACCGGCTGCAAAGGTAATGTCTCTCGGTTTAATATTTCGGTAGTATTAAAATATTCTTTAGCTTTTGGTATTTGATTGGTAGAATTGTTTTTAAAGTTTTCCTGATTCGTTTTGGATTGTCGTTTAGTATCTTGCCCTTGTTGAAACGTAGCGTTTTCCAATTTTAATAATTGGTGCTGTAAATTCATCATTTTCTGAAGCGTTTGATTGGTAAACCCTTTATTTAATAAATCCAACTCTATTTCTTCCATTTGTCTTAAAAGCCCATTGCCAACTCCAGTTTTACCTTCTTTGGCCAATTTGTCCTCGAGGGCTTGTCTAATTTGTTGCTGTTGTTGGTATATTCTAAATAGTTCGCCGTTCAGTTCTTCAGATCCCTCTCCTTGACCCAATTTATTGCCTTCTTGACCTTCACTGCCCTCTTGTCCACCTTGTGACTGTTTGCCTTGTTCCCCTTCCTTATCACCATCTTCGCCCTCTTTACCTTTCTCACCTTCATTCGGTTTGCCAGACTCGCTTTTTTTCATCCCCTCTTGCATTTGCTTATTCAACTCTTCTTGGCTCATGATAATATCTGGCAAGCCTGGTTCGGGTTGACCGCCACTCCCCATGCCACTTCCTTGCATCTGCATTTGCATGCTATTTAATATGTCGCTTAAGAAATCAGCTAAATTATTCGCGGCGGTTAAGGTGTATTGTTGGTTAGCAACACCTTGATATAGTCGGTTTTCAGAAAACTGATCCAACGATTTGTCAATATTAAAAAACACCTCTGAAATTTCCTTGTTAATGCGTTCGGAAATTTTAGGTTGCCGTAATGACAAGGCAAATAAGCTATCGTCAATATGGGAAAAATGTTCCTTTAAACTATTTTGTTTTACCAAATAGCCAGCATATTTGTTATGATTTACCTCAATACTTTTAAATTGATTCATCAAGTTTTCTTGGTCAAAAGAAAATAACACCAAATTGTCCAGAATTTGCCGAAGCATTTCCATGTCTTCTTGCATCTGTTCGGCGCCACCCATTTGCATAGCCATCTGCATTTGCTCACTCATCTGTTTCATTTTTTGGGCTGCTTGCTTCTGTTTCTTTTTGGCGTTTTGCTGATTCTGACTAGGAGATTGTTCTTGGTTGTCACCTTTCTCCTTGTTTTCTTCTTGAGCGTCCTGTTCTTCCTGTTTTTCAAGTTGCTCTGTTGCCTCTTTTTGGTCTTCCTGTATAGCTTCTTCCTGTTTTTTGTCTTGAGGCAAATCAATAGGTTGTTTGAGCTCTTTGTTCTCTTTTTGGAGTTCGTCTAATTGCTCTTGAAAGTCATCAAAATTTTTGTTCAACTCCTCTTGAGACTCTGAGTTGTTTTTGTCTTTGTCTTCTTCTGATAGTTTGTCCTGCTCTTCAGCTAATTTATCTAACTCTTGTTGAAGCTTTTCGAGTTTTTTAGACACATAATAGCGTTTTGTGAGTTCTAAAAGTTGCTCCAAGCTTCTTTTTTGGTTCTTGTTCTGCTTGGCTAATTTTTCAAGTTTGTCGGTTAGCTCTTCTTTGTTTATTTTTTCTTGAAGTTTTTCAAGCTCCTCCAATAACTTCTCATCTTCTTTGAGTTGTTGTTCATTTTCTTCAAGTCGTTCTTTCAGGTCTTCTTTAAATTGGTCTTGTTCCAGATTATCCCTTTGAAACTCTTCTAAATTTTCTTTTAATTTTTTATTGAAGTTTTGCATCATTTCTTCCTGCTGTTTCTGCCTTTGGAGGAAATTCTCAAGCTTCTTTTTATCATTAAAATTAAGTTCCGACTTTTCTTTTTGAGTTTTAGAAAATTCCTCTAACTCCTTCTCCCTGTCTTCAATTTTTTCTAAAGATTTGTTTAAATCATCAATTGTTTCGTTTTGTTGTTCCAACTGTTTTTGTTCTTCCTCATCTTTGGTGAGTTTTCGGTAATAATAAACACTGCTCTTGGTGCTTTTAAAGTTGCTTAAGGCATCATTATCAAAAACTTGAAAAAATAACTCATAACCCTCACCTTCCTGTAGTTGCAAATCATTTGGAAATGCCGAGATAAATTCGCTAATATTAGACTTGGCAATAGGAATATCTACCTTTTTGATTTCATCACTATTGCTAATAGGATAATAGACTAATTGCAGCTTGCTTAAACCATAATCATCGGATGCTTGTCCATAAAAATAGAGGCTCTGCTGGTCAATACTGTCCATCTGCATTTCAATATTCAATTCAGGATAGCTGTCTTTGATTACCTCAATGCTAAATGAGAGTTTTTCATAATCCTTCAGTAGCTTATTACTGGTGCTAATAGCGTAATCCATATTAGCGTAAACACTTTTTGACGCAGCATATTTGCCTAATCCATCAGTTTGGAAGTTTAAAGTGTCTTTAGCTACTAGTGTCACGTTATCAGTTGCCTTGGTGTGCAATTGCCAGGTTATTTTCGTTCCTTGCGGTATTGTAGCATTACCAGTACCTTTTAATATATCTTGAGATTTCTTTATGTAATTTGGATAGTCCAAAACCATTTCAAAGTCCAATATCTCGGGTACTTCGGCAACTGTGAGCGTATATGTTTTAGACCGAACGTCATTGGCTGACAACTCAAAATTGATACTGCTTTTGGGTCTTGTAAAAACAAATTCGAATTCCCCTATTGCTTTTTGTTGTAAAAAATAAGTCTCACCATTGTAGCTTATTTTAGCGTTTTCAGGAATTTTTGTGCCTGCCGTCCTGACCGATAAAGTAAAATCTTCGTTTTCCGTAGTTGTCAAACTATCATTTACAACAAAAAACTGAAAAGGAGCTGGTGGTTCATAGGCGGTTTTATAATCAACAACACGCTTGTAGCTGTCGCTAAACCAATTAAATTTGCCCGAAACCAAAGAGATTACTATGATTAGTATTGGAATGGCGGCATATTTTAGATACTTACGGTTTTGTTTGAAATTAATAGCAAATTGAAACGGCACGGGCTGTAGCTCCACAGATTTTTGATCAATACTAGCTAACAACAACTCGGATTCTGTATTGCTTTGATTGAGTTGCAGCACATTAAGTAATTTATCATTAACCTCAGGAAAATGTTTTCCAATTATTTTGGAAGCTTCAATATAGTCTATGCCTTTTTTAAACTTAAATAATTGCGCTAACGGGAATAGAATAAACTTTACAAATAAGGCGGTTTCAACAGCGATAAATACCCAGAACAATAGCGTTCTTAAACTCGGGCTTAGCCAAAAAATATATTCTACAAATAAGGTAAATAAAAAGTACAACAACCCAATAGCTACAAATAAAATACCGCCTTTTATGAGTTCATTGGTGTAGTACCTCCTAATAAAAGACTCTAACTTTTCGGTTATGTTGTCAAAATTTGCCACGCTGCTATCTAATTAACTTACTAATCTACAATTTTATTTTAATGTACAATTCCTTATTTTTATAAGGTTGTGTTAATTTAGAGGAAACTGGCACATTTATAGATTAAAAATGAAAGATTTAAAATATTTAGCCGCACTTTCCATTCCTGTTACAGCGGTTATTGGTTTGCTATATCAAGGGTTTTGGATGTTTTTGACACCCGTTTACTCGTTTGTTATTATTCCTATTTTGGAACTCTTATTGCCCCAGAACAACCTTAATTATTCTGAAACTGAAATAGCGGATAAAAAACTAAACAAATTGTTTGACTGGATGTTGTATTTAAATCTTCCCATTGTATATTTTATATTAATTTGGTCTTTGATGACGGTGAAATCCTCACCTTTGGAAACTTACGAATTTATTGGGTTGACATTGAGTTTAGGAATGGTATTAGGCACCAATGGTATCAATGTCGCTCATGAACTGGGACATAGACAAACTACCAACGAGCGCTTTATTGGTAAAGCATTACTCCTGCCCTCATTATACATGCATTTTTATATTGAACACAACTATGGGCATCATTTACATGCGGCTACCAAAGAAGATCCTGCCACGGCACGATACAATCAAAATGTTTATTCTTTTTGGTTAACATCTACCATCGGGCAATATGCAAGTGCCTGGCGCATTCAAATGAAATTACTTAAAAACAACAATCAATCCTTCTTTTTAGTTCAAAATGATATGCTTTGGTATACTGTTTTCCAGTTTTCATATTTAATTACCGTATTTATACTTTTTGGAAGTGTTGGTCTTTTGTTTGTTGTTACGGCAGCTGTTACAGGGTTTTTACTGTTGGAAACCGTCAATTACATCGAACACTACGGATTATTGCGACTCAAAACAGAATCTGGTCGCTATGAACGTGTAAAACTAGTTCATTCATGGAATTCGAACCATGTGGTTGGCCGAATAGTCCTGTATGAACTAACCAGACATAGTGATCATCATTATAAAACATCTAAAAAATATCAAATTTTGGAATGCTCTGAAGAAAGCCCACAAATGCCTTTTGGTTATCCTACCTCAATGGTCTTGGCGCTTATACCGCCACTATGGTTTAAAATTATGAATAAACGGGTTCCTAAAGAAATGATTTTAACCTGAAAGCCTACTAAAAACTAATTAAGATTTTATCTTTGCGCAAAATATTTTTGCATGAGTCAGCCTATAAGAGTGCGTTTCGCACCAAGTCCAACCGGACCTTTACATATTGGTGGTGTTCGCACTGCTTTATTCAATTATTTGTTTGCTAAAAAACATCAAGGAACCTTTGTGCTTCGTATTGAAGATACCGATCAAACCCGCTATGTTGAAGGAGCTGAAGACTATATTGTTGAATCCTTGAATTGGTGTAATATTCCTTTTGATGAAGGGCCTGGTAAAGAAGGCTCGTTTGGGCCATATCGACAAAGTGAGCGTAAACATTTATACAAACAATATGCCGATGAGTTGGTAGCAAAAGGAAAGGCTTATTATGCTTTTGATACTGCCGAACAATTGGATGCGCACAGAAAAGATCATGAAGAACAAGGGAAAACCTTTATTTATAATTGGCATAATCGTGAGAAAGGGCGTTTGGTTAACTCGCTAGTACTTTCTAAAGAAGAAACCCAAACCAAACTAGATGCTGGTGAGGATTACGTAATTCGATTTTTGTCTCCTCAAGACGAAACCCTGCATTTAAAAGATATTGTTCGTGGTGATATCCAAATTGATACGAACATTTTAGATGACAAGGTCCTGTTCAAAAGCGATGGTATGCCCACCTATCACTTGGCCAATATTGTGGATGATCATTTAATGGAAATTACACATGTTATCCGTGGTGAGGAATGGCTACCGTCTTTAGCCTTGCACTATCAACTCTATGAAGCCTTTGGATGGCAAGCGCCTGAATTTGCACATCTTCCGCTAATTTTAAAGCCAACAGGCAAGGGCAAGTTAAGCAAGCGTGATGGTGATAAATTAGGCTTCCCCGTATTTCCGTTGGCTTACAAAGACCATAAAACAGGTGATATTAGTCGTGGCTATCGCGAGGATGGTTATTTTCCTGAAGCGGTAATAAATTTTTTAGCATTATTGGGCTGGAATCCTGGAACCGAGCAAGAGATTTTCAGTCTTGAGGAACTCATCCAGACATTCGATTTGGAAAAAGTCAATAAATCTGGAGCGCGTTTCGACCCAGACAAAACCAAATGGTTTAACCATCATTATATGCAAGAACAACATGATGATGTTTTGGCTAAAGATTTTAAAGCCATTCAGCCGGAATTGGAAACTATTGATGTAAACTATGTTTCTTTAGTTGTCGGGCTTATAAAAGAACGTGCTAACTTAATAACCGATTTTTGGGAATTAAGTTACTTCTTTTTCGAAACACCAACCGAACTAGATGAAAAAGCCGTTAAAAAAGCTTGGAAGGATGATTCGTCTGAAGTCATGTCACAAGTTTTAAGTCTTGTTGATTCTGTTGCTGACTTTACTGTTGAAAACCTTCAAACAATCATAAAAGGCTGGATAACTGAAAACAATATTGGCTTTGGTAAAGTTATGATGCCTTTACGATTAGCTTTGGTGGGTGATCTCAAAGGCCCTGATGTGTTTGAAATTATGTTCTTGATTGGAAAAGATGAAACCAAACGCCGCATTGAGAATTTGGTGAATACGTTGTCATAAAAAAGAGCCATAATGGCTCTTTTTAGTTTAATATTATTTCTAAATCGAAATCATTAACGAAAACACAAACATCGATTGGTTGCCTTTAAACTTACTGATATTATTACCGACATTCAGATTGTTATCATTCAGTTTATTAAACGTATTTAAAAACCCATAGATATAGGCTGCTTTTATTCTAAAGTGACTGATTCCCGCAGACAACCCAACGGTACCGTCAATGTTAAACTTTGATATGTCTGAAATGTCTTTAGCTAATAGTCCGCTGGATTCGTAATTCTTTATTACGTATATCTCTTTATCATCATCTTTCAGCTCCATGTCTCCATTGTATTGTAACATCGGGCCTATATCAAAAGTTAGATAAGGACCAATTATCTTAACATGCATGAGCAATGAGATTTGCGCTGTAAAAATTTTATAGTCAATAAACTCTTCACTTGTTAGTAAGGGCGATCTGGCGGCAATACCCACATTGTTTTCAGCTATTTGAATCATATAACTCATGTTGTACCACTTGTGCGGTAAATCAACTGTTGCCGATCCGGCAATGGCCCAACCATTACCCGCTTTGGTTTCAAAATTATCTGTTTGAAAATCGAATTGGGTTAAGCCTCCCGAAATTCCAATCCCATTTACAATAGGAACGGTACCATGAGGTCTTCGTCTTTGTGCGTTGATATTTGTAACAAAAGTGGTTGTGAAGGCTACTAATAAAATAAGTCGTATAAATTGCATGCTATTCATATGTGATTGCAACAAATATAACTTAAATTAGTAGAACTTATTTTTAACATTTAAAAACAATTAAACATGTCTCCAGTATTTCTTATTCCTTTTCTATTAATTGTATTTCTCCTATTAATATCATTTTTTACTGTGAAGCAACAATCTGCTGCCATCATTGAACGCTTTGGTCGTTTTCAAAGTATCCGTCATTCTGGTCTACAAATGAAAATTCCACTAATAGATCGTGTTGCTGGGCGATTGAGTTTAAAAATTCAACAATTGGATGTGATTATTGAAACTAAAACTTTGGATGATGTATTTGTACGTCTAAAAGTTTCTGTTCAATACATGGTTATAAAGGAGAAGGTTTATGATGCTTTTTATAAGCTCGATTATCCGCATGATCAAATTACCAGTTATGTGTTTGACGTAGTTCGTGCCGAAGTGCCTAAAATGAAGTTGGATGATGTGTTTGTGAAAAAGGATGATATCGCTATAGCGGTCAAAGCTGAATTAAACGATGCCATGTTGGAATATGGTTTTGATATTATTAAAACCCTTGTTACGGATATTGACCCTGACTCTCAAGTAAAAGCAGCTATGAATCGGATTAATGCATCGGAGCGTGAAAAAATAGCGGCCCAATACGAAGGGGATGCCGCCAGAATTCTGATTGTTGAGAAAGCCAAAGCCGAAGCTGAAAGTAAGCGCTTACAAGGTCAGGGAATAGCAGACCAAAGACGTGAAATTGCACGTGGTTTGGAAGAGTCGGTTGAAGTGTTAAACCGTGTGGGTATCAATTCTCAAGAAGCATCTGCGTTAATAGTCGTTACACAACATTATGACACCCTTCAATCCCTTGGAGAAGAAACCAATAGTAACCTTATTTTATTGCCTAACGCACCACAAGCCGGCAGCAATATGCTGAATGATATGGTAGCTAGTTTTGCGGCCAGCAATCAAATAGGTGAAGCTATGAAAGAAGCCCGAAATAAAAAGAAAGAATAAAACTTATAAAAGGCCTCAACTTTAGTTTGAGGCTTTTTTAATGCTTGCTTATCAGTTGTTTTAGGCTCTCCAGGTAATCCTCAAGTTCTTTTCGGTCCACCTTTGGGTGTTCCATATTGGGTATAGTTATGGGGTTTTCATCTAAATATTGATATACTTCAGGGTAATTTGTTTCAATATCCCGAATTAACCTAGCTATTTCGGTGAGTAACTCTTGTGTGCTTTTCATATTCCTTATCCTATAAACAATTAAAATACTGAAAACTAAAGGGATATCAAAGTTTCCTCCTGTTAAATAAATAGTAAATTACTTAAAGGGGTGTCGTTCCTGCCACTCTGTCGAAGGGTTCATAAACTGGAAAATATATTTTAAAAGAGTGTTCAGTAACCAATTAGTGTGTTTTAAGTACATTACCATTTTTAGGGGTTTGGCTCCTATGGAACTTTTAATTTCCATGGCTGTTCTGGCATAGACTATGTGTTTAAATTTATTTTCTATACCATATTGAGCCATATCATACAACATGTTAAGATATAACTGGTTTTTATACTGATACGCGGTATCATATCCCAAAAAATACGTTTCCAAATATGGTTGGTTTAAAATAAGGGAATAAAAACCTATGAGCTCATTCTTAAAATAATAACCATAAACCTTGAATTGGTCCCCAAGTTGTTTTTTGTAAATCAGGAAATGGTCCTGTGGTAGAATAAACGTATTAATTCTGGCATTGTCCGATACATTCTTATACAGCTCATACATGCTTTTTGATTGCTCTTGAATAGCATTTATATCCAATTCCCGTTTTATTATCTGTCTAGACTTCTTTCTTGCTGTTTTATAACGGTCTCGGTATTTTTTATGAAGATTTCCAATATATTCGTCAAACGTTTTCCAGTGGCTTCGTACATCCATAATCATATTGGGCTGTACCGAAACTTTAGTAAGACCAAAATTTGACAAAACAGTGCTGTAATCATGAATGGTTTCATTGAGAAAATAGTCTTTCATCAATACTGCCCTGATTTTTTTGCCGTGTTTTGATCTAATGTGTGTTTTCAAATCGTTTAAAGCTTCAAACAAACACTTCAAGAAAGTATCGTAAGGCATTTTCTGGGTATCAAAATAAATACCGTGCTGCCCAGTGTGTGTGATATTTCCAACCACCAAAATATTACCTTTTAAAATCCTGGAAATGACATTTTTAAAACGTTCCTGAAAACAGGAGTCCTTATGATTTCTGAAAATATCATTGAGATAAAGTTGTACCCGCTGAACTAGCGCTATTCCAATTAATACATCATCGTTGTAAAACCCGATGTAATATGAGGAAATGTTGTTAGGTGAAGCCTTTTCTAAAGCTTGTAAATAGTTTCTTTGGAGATAAATATCATGAGGCCCAAGCGAGTCCCAATCATTTGGCAATTTATCCGAAGTATCAAATATTTTAAATTTTATCAAAATAGCATGAAAAAAGACTGATTGGTACAATCAGTCTTTAGGTTTATGATTTCATTACAAAATTATTGCCATCCACAAACAATACCGCCCATGATTGCCAATGTGACAATCCAATAACCGCTATTGATAAAGATGTATTTAGCGCCTTTGCGTTCAAACAGAGCATTGGTTCCAATAATGGGTAAGGCGATAAAAATCCCAGCAATTGTACCGTGCAAAGCACCATGTTTAAATGTTCTAAATGCATTACCATAATCTGCCATAAAAGCATCATAAGATGGCAGGGCCTGGCTTGGGTCACCTCCTACCATTCCCATGGCTCCCGTTTGATGAATAGTAATAAATTGGAGTGCAAACGCCAATAAAAAGGCAAACAATAATGCCAAGCCAAATATCTTGGCCATGTTACCGCCTTTAATTTGCTCTTCAGTCATTTCTGCCGCTTTCATCCAGGCAGTTCCGAATACTTTAGGATTATACCAAACAAAACCGATTACCAAAGCTGAAACTGCAGCCGTAATTAATGCTAAAAAATTAATTTCCATATTGTTGTTATTTAGTTAGTTATAGTATAAATATAGTTATAAAAATGATTTGTGTTCTTTTTGTACAAAAAAACCTCGAACAATTCGAGGTTTTAGGTTCTACTCTATTTTTAATACTTAGATGGTTTTTGCTTCACCAACCAATAAATCGTTTGAGTCTTCAAGAGCATTTTCAATAAATTCATTAATAGCTTCATTCCGCTCCAAACCATTATCGAGCAGTACTTTTAATGTTAGCATTGCCGCAATACGTGTTCCAACTTTTTTAGCAGCTGTTCCAAATAAGGGTTCCAATTCATCATAAGAAACCTCTTTTGCCAGTTCCTGAATTTCGGCTTTAACTTTAGCTTGCTTGTCTTCAGGATAATTGGTGTATTTCTTCCCTAATTGCTGAATGACATTAATGGCTTTTCGTTGTTGCTGACCTTGATTTTTTTGCTGATTTTGGTTGACTTGTGGTTTTGGCTTTTGTTTAGCCCAAGAGTCCCTTAAACCTACTGTTTTATTAAAAATCAAGTGATTTGGAGTGGAATCATCATCAACGTTAAAATAACCTAATCGCTGAAACTGAAATCGCTCACCTGGCTTTGCGTCCAGTAAACTGGGCTCTACAAAAGCCTCAATGATTTTGAGTGAATTCGGATTGAGAAATTCCATAAAGTCTCTATCTTCATAAGTGTCTGGGGCTTCATCCATGAACAATCTGTCGTATTCACGAACCTCAACTTTTACTGCGTGTTCTGCTGACACCCAATGTAAGGTTCCTTTTACTTTCTTTGAAGTATCTTCGGAATACGTACATTGTATTTCAACTATATTTCCGTGGTCATCTTTTACCACATGGTTTGCTTGAATGATATAGGCATTTTTTAAACGTACCTCACCCCCTAGTTTCAGTCTGAAAAATTTATTACTGGCTTCTTCTTTGAAATCATCTTTTTCAATATAAATTTCCCTTGAAAACGGTACTTTTCTGTATCCTGCGCTTTCATCTTCCTGATTATTTTCGGCTTCCATCCACTCAACCTTACCTTCCGGATAATTGGTGATAACAACCTTTACGGGATCTAAAACAGCCATAACACGAAGGGCTGTCTTATTAAGATCTTCTCGAATACAGAATTCCAACAAGGACACGTCAATGACATTGTCGCGCTTGGCAACTCCAACTTTTTCAATAAAGTTCCTAATGGATTCTGGGGTATATCCACGGCGTCTTAAACCAGAAATGGTAGGCATTCTAGGATCGTCCCAGCCATTTACAACACCATCTTGAACCAATTTTAACAACTTACGCTTGCTCATAATGGTATAACTCAAGTTCAACCGTGCGAACTCACGTTGTTTTGGGAGCAATGGCAGTGTTTCTGGTTGGTATTTATATACTTGCTCCTTAAACCAGTCGTAAAGCTCTCTGTGGGGCTTAAATTCAAGGGAACACAAACTGTGTGAGATTTGTTCTATATAATCACTTTCACCATGCGTCCAGTCATACATCGGGTAAATACACCAATTGTTACCAGTGCGGTGATGTGATTTTTTTAAGATACGGTACATAATGGGGTCGCGCATCAACATATTGGGATGCTGCATATCTATTTTTGCACGAAGCACATGAGAACCTTCATCAAACTCTCCATTTTTCATGCGTTCAAACAGGTCTAAATTTTCAGCAACTGAACGGTTACGATAAGGTCCATCAACACCTGGTTGTGTAGGTGTGCCCTTTTGCTCGGCCATAGCTTCACTGGATTGAGAATCTACATAAGCTTTATCTTCTTTAATCAGCATGACAGCCCAGTCGTACAATTGTTGAAAATAATCAGACGAGTATAGTTCGTTAGCCCATTTATAACCTAGCCAAGACACATCATTTTTTATAGCATCTACATACTCTTGCTCTTCTTTAGCTGGATTAGTGTCATCAAAACGCAGGTTAACCGGAGCATTATATTTTTCACCTAAACCAAAACTAATTCCAATGGCCTTGGTATGCCCAATATGTAAGTAGCCATTAGGTTCTGGTGGGAAACGAAAACGCAATTTGGATTTGTCTAATCCATTAGCTAAATCATCCTCTATGATATGCTCAATAAAATTGAGTGATTTTGTTTCTTCTGACATAAATTTATCCATCTAAATTAAGACGCACAAAATTAGTCAATTTTAGCGTAATTGTAACAACTGGTTGATTTTTGATACCAATTAATAAAACCATTAAATATGCAACACAGAAACTACGAATGTCCAAAATGCCACAATAGAACCTATCAAGTCGATCAGATGCAGGCAACTGGTGGTTTGTTTACGAAATTGTTTAATATTCAAAACAAACGATTTACATCGGTAACTTGTGAACGCTGTACGTACACAGAATTTTACAAATCCAAAACAAGCGCCATTAGTAATATATTTGACTTTTTTACCAACTAGTCTTTAGAATTAAATTTCTTGCAAAATTCACTCATTGTGACAAAAGGAGTTTTATTTTTGTCCTATGGGAATAATTAAAATTGAAAACATTCGAATATTTGCCAATCATGGTTGTTTGAGTGAAGAAACCAAAATTGGAAGTGATTATCTCGTGGATTTAGAGATTAAAGCGAATTTACAGCCTTCTGCGGGTACCGATTTGTTAAGCGATACTGTTGACTACGTGTTTTTAAACCGTGTGATACGCGAAGAAATGTTAAAACCATCTCATTTACTGGAAACGGTTGCCAGACGTATATTGGACAGGGTTTTTACTGAAGACAAGCTAGTCCAAAAGGCAACGGTGAGTATCAGTAAATTAAACCCTCCAATTGGCGGTGATGTGGAGATGGTAACGATAAAAATGACCGACAAACGAAAAAACTATCAGTAAATAGTGTAAAAAACATATTTTTTTTACATTTGCTGTCGAACAAGGTGTCGTGGCCGAGTGGCTAGGCAGTGGTCTGCAACACCATCTACAGCGGTTCGAATCCGCTCGACACCTCGAGAAAGAGTTACTTTTTTAGTAGCTCTTTTTTTATTACTAATTTTTAAAAAAAATTAATTAAAGATAACAACACCATCTGCAGCTATTTCAATGTAATACGCTGACACCTCTAAAAACCTTCAACAAAAGTTGATGGTTTTTTATTTTTAACTTTTAAGAAGATTTATTCAGCGGTTCTAAATATTAAACGTGACACCTCGAGAAAGAGTTACTTTTTTAGTAACCCTTTTTTATTTCTAATTTTTAAGAAAAATTAATTAAAGAAAACAACACTATCTACAGCTATGTCAATGTAATATGCTGACTCCTTTAAAAACCTTCAATCTTAATTGGATATTATTATTACTAATTGAATACTAATCCAAAGGACTTATCTGTTCCAATCTATCCTTAATCATTTCCTTTTCTTTTGGGAAAAAACCTTGAATCAGTAACAAGACTCCAAAACCAAGAATAACCAGCGCCACAATCTTTTTGGTTTTAAAAATACGTCTTGGTGTAAGTTTGTTTTTGAGGGTTTTGGCTGCAGCCATTTTTAAAAGATCTACAAGAAAATAAACAGCTAATATCGTTGCTAAAAATACCCAAAGTTCACTGTTGGTTTCTGTCAAGGAATTGCCGATCACTATGAATCCCAACCAACCTAACAGAACGCCGACATTTATAAAGTTTAATAAAAACCCTTTAATAAACAGTTTGCCTAATTTCTTCTTGATTTCAACTGTGTGGTATTCTCGGACTATTTCTCTAAAGGATTTAGAGGTTTTGATAAATGAAATAAATCCATAAACCGCTAAAAGAACGCCTCCAAATATTAAAAAATTAGGGTCATCTTTAATCTTATCCAACAGCTTGCTGGTGCTGTAAAATGCAACAACTATGAAGAACATGTCTGCCACAATAACTCCCAAATCAAAAATTAATGCACTCTTAAACCCTTTGGTAGCACTAGTTTCCAGTAATACAAAAAAAACTGGTCCTATGGTAAAAGCCAGAATAATCCCGAAGGGAATAGCCGCTAAAATGGCGTCAAGCATAAGTGGATAGCATTTCCACAAATTTATAAAAAAGGAATGTATTTAATTCTTTCTGATTATTTTACCACCTAAAACGGTGTTTTCATCAACTGTTTCAGGGTTTCCGTAGATGTAAACATTACCTCCTGCCCTAACCTTGGCAATCACTTCTTTAGTAGCATAAACATCCGCTTCACCAGCCGCTTTAATGGTTACTTCGGTCTTTTCGGTGTGAAGTTCTTTACCCTTGTACTGGCCGCCTGTATTGATGTCAATGTTTTGATTTTTAGAGTTACCTGATGTGTGAATAACGCCTCCAGATATCGCTTTGACATTTAAAAAGGTCATGTCTTTAACTTGAATTCTGATGGAGCCGCCTTCTTGTGCTCGTAAATCTATTTCAAATTGCTCAAAAACGTCATTAGATCCAATAAAAGTCCCTTCATTAGCATCAATAATATCAATGTTTTTGTAGTATACTTTTACTTCTGTTTCAGCTCCATTGAAAATCTTATCTAATGTCATTCTAATTTTCAGCAGTCCATTTTTGATAACAAAAACAACATCTTCTGTATTCTTACCTGAAACAACGACTTTATTTTCATCAGATTTTATGAGCTCTACTTCTATCCTATCATACACTTTTAGTTCTCTAAAATCTCCTAAATTCTTCTCGGTTTGTGAATATAATACGGTTGAAAATACTATTAGTATTAAAGCAACATACTTCATGTTTAAAAAAATTAATCGTTATACTTTCCTAATAAATTAAAATCTAAATGTTTTTTAACTAAATCTGTGTTTTTAACAGTAACAACGACCTCATCACCTAATTGATACATGTTTTTCGTGTTTCTGCCTATCAAAGCATATTCGCTTTCATCAAATTCATAATGGTCATCTGTAATATCACGAACTCTAACCATTCCCTCACATTTATTATCTATGATTTCAACATAAATTCCCCAATCGGTCACACCTGAAATAACACCAACAAACTCTTCATCTTGATGATCCTGCATAAATTTAATCTGCATGTATTTGATAGAATCACGTTCAGCTTTTGTGGCTAAATATTCCATGTTACTGGAATGCACACACCTATCTTCATAAACCTCTTCATTAGCGGATTTTTCACCATCTAAATACCGTTGCAACAATCGATGTGCCATGACATCCGGATAACGCCTGATAGGTGATGTGAAATGGCTGTAATAGTCAAATGCTAGACCATAATGCCCAATATTATGAGTTGTATACTCTGCTTTGCTCATACTTCTGATAGCTAGAGTATCAACTAAATTTTGCTCTTTTTTACCAACAACATCCTTTAATAAATTATTCAATGAAGCAGTCGTTGACTTCTTATCCTTAAAATTAAGTTTGTAACCAAAACGTCCTACGATGTTTTGAAGTGCTGCTAACTTACTATCGTCAGGCTCGTCATGAACACGATATACAAAGGTTTTTGGAGGTTTTTGCTTACCTACAAATTCAGCTACTTTTCGATTAGCTAATAACATAAATTCTTCAATTAACTTATTAGCATCTTGAGATGTTTTAAAATAGACGCCTGTTGGATTGTTATCTTCATCTAAATTAAATTTAACCTCTACTTTATCAAAAGAAATAGCCCCAGATCGCATACGTTTGGTACGCATTTTTTTAGCTAATTCATCCATTTTTAATATAGCATCTGCAATATGTTGATCTGTATGATATTCCTTACCTGATAAGGAGACCTCTTTCGGGATTACATTAGTTTTACTTTCTATCACACTTTGGGCTTCTTCATAAGCAAATCGTGCATCACTGTAAGTTACTGTTCTACCGAACCATTGGTCTTTTACTTCAGCTTTTTCATCTAGATGAAAAACTGCCGAAAACGTATATTTTTCTTCATGTGGCCGCAGCGAGCAGGCATTGTTCGATAAAATTTCTGGTAACATGGGTACAACCCTATCCACCAAATACACCGATGTAGCCCGTTCGTAAGCTTCATCATCTAAAACGGTATTAGGTTTAACATAATGCGACACATCAGCAATATGGATACCTATTTCATAAAGACCATTTTCTAAAATTTGAAATGATAAGGCATCGTCAAAATCTTTAGCGTCTTTGGGATCTATGGTAAATGTTAAAACGTCTCGCATATCACGACGTTTAGCTATTTCCTCTTTGGTGATGGATGTATCTAACTTATTAGCAAATTCTTCAACCTCATAAGGAAATTCATAAGGCAAGCCGTATTCCGCTAAAATAGAATGTATTTCGGTATTATGTTCTCCTGGTTTTCCTAAAACCTTTAACACACGTCCACTGGGTGAGTCTTGATTTTCTGGCCATTCATCCAATGAAACCAAAACCTTATCACCTTCTTCAGCTTTGTTGATTTTATTAATGGGTACAAAAATATCCTTATACATTTTTGTACTGTCAGGAATCACAAAAGCATAATTATCATGCACCTGTATTACCCCAACATAATCATTTTTAGCGCGTTTTAATACCCGAGTAATTTCTCCTTCTCTTCTACCGCGTTTTAAGCGTTTATAAACATAAAATTCGACTTCATCACCATCTAAAGCGCGGTTGATATTATTGGATGCAATATGAATATCGTCCTCAAATTCATCACTGATAACATAACCAGATCCCTTATGTGATAAGTCTAAAATTCCAGTATGATAATCAGCAGTTGGTATAGCTTTAAATTTGCCACGCTCAACTTCTTCAATTTCTTTTTTAGCCTTTAATTGCTGTAGTTTTTTTATAATTTGATTACGACTACTGGCGTCATTAACACCCAATTTTGCCGCAATTTGTTTATAGTTGAAGGATTTGTTTCGTTCTTTTTTTAATATACTTAAGATTGTATTCGTTAGGTTGGAAATCTTGTTTTTAGATGATCTCCTTTTTTTCTTTCTTGTCATGTAATTCTTTTCATATTCTGGTTCCTAAAGTTCGGAACACTTTCATTTTTAATTTAATACTAAAGGCGAAGTAATTTGTATTAAACAATTACAAAGCTACGGTTAATTAATTAAATTAATATGTTTATAAAGTTAATTATTTGATAACTAACTCATTATTCAATAATAAGTTTTTTGGAAGCTTTTCCTTTATTGGTTATTATTTCAACCACATAAACTCCTGATGATAAACTACTTATATTAACTATAGATTTAGTTGTTGTTGTAACTAATTGTCCTAAATCATTATAAATAGCTACTCCTTTCAATTCTAAATGTTGTGGGATTTCAATTGTAAAACTCGTTGTGGCTGGATTGGGAAATAAATTAAACTCAATAAGATTGTTTTCATCTACTGATAAAGCTGCACTTAAATCATAAGTAATTACTTTACCTGAATTTTCATAATTAGTGTCATCATATTGATAACCAACTCCCAGTATACTTCCATCTGGTGATAAAGCAAAACTATACCCTACATAAACATCACTATTATCTCCTTGAATTTGTTCTCCTAATAAAACCCAATCATTATTAATATATCTATATAAATCAATATATCCCATATTAAATAAATTAAAATTATGATGAGGTGCTCCAATTGCAAGAATATTTCCATCATCAGAAATAGAAATGTTTGATCCTAATAAGTCACCTGCAGCTAAACCAAAAATGCTTGAACCTTTTTGTACCCAATTATCATTAATATTATGATATACTCTTACTTGTCCAGCATTTGATGCAATAACATTACTTTGATTAATAGCAATTACAATTGTTTGTGCATCTGGAGTTATCTGTATTTTAGAACCTATTCTTTCTCCAAATATTTCTTCATTGATAATACCAGTCTCTTCCCAATCATCATTATTGTATTCAAAAATTTTAATATAACTAGGATTTCCACTATTACTTGGATTAGAACATGCCAGTACATTACCATCTTCAGATAATGCCGTGTCTAAACCAAATCTTCCATAAAGATCAGAACCTTGTAACAACGAACCCTTGTTTTCCCAGGTATCATTGATAAAAGTAAAAACTCTAACATATCCTGAAAATGTTCCATTTTCCCCATTATATTGATTAGCTCCTGCAGCTAAAGTACTTCCATCACTAGATAGTGATATATTAAAAGCAAAAATTTCTCCTATAGTTAGAGGAAGAATTTCTTGACCTATTTGTATCCATGTATCATTTATAAACTCATAAACTTTAATACTACCTGATTCTAAAATAGTTGTGCTATTTCCTGTTGTTCCTACTGCAATTCTTTGTCCATCTGACGATATAGCAACTCTTATACCTTGTAAATTTCCATTTGCATGGCCATTTAATGTTTGACCTATTTGTGACCAACTATTATTATTAAATTCATAAACTCTTACATATCCAGTAATAGAACCACTAGCATCTTTATTATCTGCTACAACCATTCTATTGTTATCAGAAGAAAAGGCTAAATCTGTACCAAAAAATTGTCTATTAGAATTACCAAATAATGTTTGTCCAAATTGAATTTGGCAGAATACTACAGAAGGACATAAAAAACATATAACAACATATTTACCCATACACTAAAATTATACATTTTAAAATTAAGAAAATAGAATCTAAACCAAACTTATACTTATCCACATTAAATACTATAATAATTATTTCTTTTTGAAATTTTAAAAAAATATTAATGATTATAATGGCGTGTTAATAGCTTCAATAACTTTTTTAAAATATATTTTGAAAACACACAGTTTACATTTTATTGATAATTAATTAACATTCAAAATAAGCTTAACTTGTTCATTTTTAATCTCATTTTAAATACTATTAACAGCTGTTTATATTGTTTGTTAATAACCAATTTTTAATAAAAACTATTTATATGGGTGTTGATAAACGTTAAAATAGATGCTCAAAAATTAGCTAAAAAAATAGGTTTAATTTTTTGGTAAATACATTCGCATTTTTGATTGCAATTTTTATTCAATTTTTAAAATATATCTGTTAGAAAATGATAAATAGATATTAACATGTTATGAGTCTATATAGACTGTTTTATAAACACGTTAAATTTTACGATTTAAAATTAGGCATTTTGTACCTTTACCGCATCATATCAACACTACAACAAAATGAAAATATCTATAGGTAACGATCACGCAGGAACCGATTATAAATTTGCTATTATCAAGCATTTAGAATCAAAAGGAATTCAAGTCACTAATTATGGAACGGATTCCAGTGACAGTGTGGATTATCCGGATTTTGTACATCCTGTAGCTCAAGATGTCAATGATAATAAAGTGGATTTTGGTATTTTAATTTGCGGTAGTGCCAATGGTGTGGCCATGACTGCTAACAAATATCAACATGTACGTGCTGGTATATGTTGGATGAACGAAATAACAGAGCTAACCAGACAACATAACAATGCTAATATTATTTGTATTCCTGCGAGATATACGGCTATTCCTCAAGCTATAAAAATGGTTGATACCTTTTTAGAAACAAAATTTGAGGGTGGACGTCATCAAAAACGCGTGGATAAAATCCCGCTATCCTGTTAAATGGGTCATTCGCATTCACATAATCATTCGCATTCCAATATGAAGGATAGAAATCTCATTATTTCTATTCTTTTAAATATACTCATAACTTCTGCTCAAGTCATTGGTGGAATTATTTCTGGAAGTTTAGCCTTATTAAGTGATGCCCTTCATAATTTTAGTGATGTAATATCTTTAGTAGTTAGTTATGTAGCCTCTAAATTATCGAGACAAAAAGCTTCTATTCACAGAACCTTTGGTTATAAACGAGCTGAAATCCTTGCAGCTTTTATAAATGCTTCAACACTAGTAATTGTAGGTGTTTTATTGATAATCGAGGCTGTAAAACGTTTTCAAAATCCGCAAGAAATAGAATCGAATTTAGTAATATGGCTTTCTGTTATTGCTATACTAGCTAACGGATTTAGTGTGTTGTTGTTAAAAAAAGATGCTGATTCCAATTTGAATATGAAATCTGCTTATTTGCATCTATTTACTGATATGCTAGCTAGTATTGCTGTTTTAATAGGTGGTTTGTTGATGAAATATTATCAGGTTTTTTGGGTAGATAGCGTGTTAACATTTCTTATTGCCCTTTATTTGGTATGGGTTGGATACGATCTATTAAAAAAGTCTACCAAAATTTTAATGCTTTTTACTCCAGAGCAAGTGGATATAAAAGCTGTTTTAAGAGCGGTTCATAAAATACCCAAAGTCAACAAGCTTCATCATGTTCATGTTTGGTGTTTAAATGATGATGAATTGCATTTAGAAGCCCATTTAGATTTATCTGAAAATATATCTATTGATGAATTCAATAATGTTTTAAAACAAATAGAAGATGTATTACATGCTGAATTTGACATCAATCACATAACCATTCAACCAGAATTTAATAAGAAAGATTCCAAAGATGTTATTGTACAGGATTAAATAAAGAAAAGCATGCTTGACATACTTACTAAAAATTTTTCGGAGTTAAATACAAGTGAACTCTATGATTTATTGCAATTACGTTCTGAAGTGTTTGTGGTGGAACAGGATTGTGTATATCAGGATATCGATGGAAAGGACCAGAAAGCCTTACATATTTTAGGTTATAAAAATAATAATCTGGTCGCTTACACACGCGTTTTTAAACCAGGTGATTATTTTAATGTAGCTAGTATTGGTAGAGTAGTGGTGAAAGAAAATGAACGCCAGCATCAATATGGTTATGAAATCATGAAGGCTTCCATTAAAGCAGTAAATGTCTTTTTTAATACAACCGAAATAAAAATTTCAGCACAAACGTATTTGAAGAAATTTTACAATAATTTAGGATTTAAAGAAATAGGAGAGGAGTACCTGGAAGATGGGATTCCACATGTAGCCATGATTAAATATTAATCTTTACCGACATACGTCACTAAAATTTCAACCCGTCTATCAAATTTAGGATCACCTCCTAACGGAAATTTTCGGCGCATTCCCACGTACTTCATTCGACTTTTATCAACCCCTTTTTTGGCTAAATAATCATAAATATATTTTGCTCGGGTAACCGACAAATTACGCTTGTTTGTTTGACGATCCATGGCATCACGGCCATTTTGCGTGCAACACACGTGACCTTGTATGGTGAAGTATATATCCTCGCGTTCCAGGAGGGTTTCTGCAATTTTTTCTAGTGTTTTTTTAGATTCTGGGAGCAGGATACTATATCCTGTTTTAAATAAAATATTTTCCAATAGAAATTTATCACCAGCTTTTATATCACCCTTGATAGCCTCCGAAAATTCTTTTTTTTCTGGTTTTTCAATTTCAGCTTCTGTTCTGGGAGGAGAATACGGTTGAACCCTAATTTCTACTTTTCGATTTAAACCTCTTAATTTAGCTATATTCTTTTCTTTTACGAGTTCCAATAGCACTTCACCTTTTCCATCAACGTTAGTAATTTTTGATTCGTCAAATTCGTTATTGGAAAAAATTTCTTTAATGGAGTTTGCGCGGTATTGGGATAAAAGCAGGTTATAGGAATCACTACCACGATCATCACAAAAACCATAAATAGATATCTTTTCTATATCAAGAGATTCAATTTCTGATAGAAAAAGCATCAACCTACTTTCTTCAGTAGGCAGAACCACATATTGGTCGGTTTCAAAAAACACAATATGGGTGCGCTCTCTTTCAGCATCTGTTTGCGAAAAGAGCATCATATTACTACATAATAATATGAAGAGCGCTATTAATCTATTCATAGTAGGTAATGAAAATGAACTTAAATATACTTAATTTAAGTAATCTTTATAAACGGAAGGTTTTGATAAAATTTCAGTCGCTTTTTTTATCTCAAGATTATGACCTTTGTAGTAATCATACAAACCTTCTCTATAAACATAACGTTTTACTATCTCATCAGTTAGTAACGATAAAATTTCGTCTTTATTTTCATTGATAGCCAATTCTTTGGAATTGTTTAAATTAGTTACCAACGCGTTATAATCATTTTGAATATTGTCATCTAAATCTTCTTTAGCAGCTTTTTCCATGACCTTATTCAGTGCTTTTTCAGTTTCGGTAACAAATGTAAAATCATTGCTTTTTAAATACTGTTTAAAATCATTAAAGTCAGCATTTGTCAGTTCAAAATTACTAACATCAGCTTGTTGGTGCTTGTAATAATAGTCGGTAGCGTAATCGAAAATTAAAAAGTCATATTGAATTGCTTTAGTAATAGCTGAATTTTTGGTGACTGCTAAAGCTTCATCTGGAAAAACACCTCCGCCATCAAATACTTTCCGGCCGTTTTTGGTTTTAAATTCATTGTATTTGTCTTTTTCTATACGGACCGCATTGCCTTTTTCATCTCTGTTCCAATAGTCTAATGCCTGGATGCATCTACCGGATGGTGTGTAATATCTTGATATGGTAATTTTTAGCTGTGTACCATAAGTTAAAGGTTTAGGGCGCTGTACAAGTCCCTTTCCAAAGCTTCTGGAACCAACAATGACCGCTCTATCTAAATCCTGTAAAGCACCTGAAACAATTTCACTAGCCGAAGCACTACTGCCATTAATTAGAACAACAAGCGGGATTTCGGTATCAAGAGGATCACTTTGAGTGTAATAAGTACGGTTGAACTTTTTAACTTTAGATTTAGTTGAAACCACCAATTGACCTTTAGGAACAAATAAGTTTACAATTTTGACGGCTTCCAATAGAAGTCCGCCTGGGTTACCTCTCAGGTCCAAAATAATGCGTTCAGCACCTTGAGCTTTCAAATCTTTTACAGCATAGCCTGTTTGGGAAGACGCTTTGTTATTAAACTTATCTAAAACAATATATCCTGTTTTATCATCAACCATTGAAAAATGTGGTACGGCATCAATTTCCACTTCAGAACGTGTAATACTGGCAGTATATTCTTTTCCTTGGCGCAAGTAGGTTACATCTACTTTACTTCCAGAGGAACCTTTTAGGAGGTCGCCTGCATCATCTTTGTAATTGGCAATTACCGTATTACCGATTTTTATAATTTCATCACCAGCTTTTAAGCCAGCTTTATCGGCAGGATAATCTTTGTATGGTTCAATAATGACCAACTTGTCCTTCATGGTTCTAACATTGGCTCCAATACCCGTGTAATCTCCTGTTCTCCGAATTTTTTCAGCTTCGACATCTTGCTCGTTATAAAATTGGGTATAAGGATCCAAATCATTCAACATGCTTTTGATAGCCGTATCCATTAATTCAGCTGGATTGGTATCGTCAACATAATTCATATTAACCTCTTTATATAAGGTGGTGAATATTTCTATTTGCTTGGCTATCTCAAAAAAATCGTTTTGAAAAGCGGTACCAGTCAGAAATATAACAAGCGCTAAAAAAGGAATGATAATGCGCTTTTTAAGTAATTTTTTCATCATGAATTTTTTTTGGATTCCATTTCAACAAACTTCTTAAACAGTTTGTTCATGGATTGTTCAACTTCAACATAAGTGGGTTTATCATTACCAATGTACAAAATCATAAACGCATATTGTGTTGTAATGTTGTTAAAATAGGCAGTTTTGTTCAATCGGTACGCTTCTCGAAGCAATCGTTTGATTCGATTTCTGTCAACCGCTTTTTTAAAATGACGTTTTGAAACAGAAACACCTGTTTTGGCAATGACATTATCATCAAGTTCCGTTTCTAAATAAACCATACGCAGCGGATAAGCCGAAACCGACTGGCCTTCAGTAAAAAGCTGATCGATGCGTTTTTTGCCTTTGAGCTTTTCTTTATGTGAATAAGGTGCTTTCATAAACTGCTGCGTGCGTAAAAATAGTAATATCTAGGCAAGCATGCGATATGTCTCTATGACATAAATCATATTTTTTAATGCCAATAGGCTGTAAATTACCAAAATATTATTCTTAAATTATTGTCGGTATGGGTAATTTAAATGTCACGCGACTTGTAACAAGAGAAGAAAAATCAGCATTTATTGATCAACTTACTAGAGATTTGGAGGCTCTGGAAATGATGTTAGAAAAGGGGTTGATTGAAAAAGAGCCCATTAGAATTGGCGCTGAACAAGAATTTTGTGTGGTTGATAGGGATTTTTTTCCATGCAATAACTCACTCGATTTATTAGCAGAAATAGAGGACAATCATTTTACTACAGAGATTGGTAGTTTCAATTTAGAAATTAATCTGGATCCATTTGAATTAAAAAACGATTGTTTTTCAAAATTACATGAGCAATTAGTTACACTTTTAGAGAAAGCAAAGGCAGTTTGTGATAAACACGACTCTAAAATTGTTTTAACGGGAATTTTACCAACTTTTTCATTGAAGCACATTTCCGAAGACTACATGACGAAAGTACAACGCTATCAGGTATTAAATGAAGCCATAAAAGATTCTAGAAAGCAAGATTTTAGTATCCATATTAAAGGCACTGATGAACTTAACCTCTTGCATGATTCAGTTATGCTTGAAGCTTGTAATACCAGTTTTCAAACACATTTACAGATTCACCCGGATAATTTTGTTGATGATTATAATTGGGCTCAAGCTATTTCGGGACCTGTTTTAAGTATTTGCGCTAATTCACCATTGTTGTTTGGCAAAGAGCTTTGGAATGAAACACGTATTGCGTTGTTTACCCAAAGTGTGGACACACGGTCAAATTCATTTTTACTTAATGAAAAACAATCACGTGTTAGTTTCGGATCTGATTGGGAAACAGGAAGCGTGGTTGACATTTTTAGGGACAGTATTTCAAGATTTAGGAGCCTAGTTACTTCGGAGTATGATAAGGATAGTGTGGATATGGTAGAGTCGGGAGAAATCCCAAAATTAAAAGCATTGAGTTTACATAACGGAACGGTTTATAGATGGAATAGGGTTTGTTATGGAGTAGGAGACGGTAAACCACATTTGCGCATAGAAAATCGCTACCTTCCATCTGGACCCACCACAAGTGATGAAATTGCCAATATGATGTTTTGGGTTGGTCTCATGTTAGGAAAGCCTAAATCATTAAGAGAAATTCATAATAAATGGTGTTTTAAAGACGTGAAATCGAATTTTTTTAATGCTGCTCGATATGGCATGGGAACACAATTTATTTGGGACAACGAGTATATTTCAAGTCATAAGTTGTTATTGGATATTTTGTTACCAATGGCTTACAAAGGACTTTATAAAGCAGGAATTACCCCAAAGGATGCAGAGAAATATTTAACAATTATAGAAAACCGGATTAAATCACATTGTGGCTCACAATGGATGATTAAAAGTTATAGAGTACTTCAAAATAAATACAAACCATTTGCTGCGGCACAGGCTTTGGTTGCTGGTATGTATGAAAAACAAGAAAAGGATTACCCGGTTGGGAGTTGGAGTATATTGGATTATAATTCCTTAAGCGACTTCAAAACTAGCAGAAAGGTAAAGCATGTTATGAGTACCAATATATTTTCTGTTGAGCAAAGTGATAGTTTGAAATTGGTATTAAATATTATGATGTGGAAAAATATCCATCATATGCCAGTCATAAATGATAAACAAGAATTAATTGGATTACTGTCATGGAACGATGTTGAAAGTTACATAAGCGATGAAAACATAAACAATATCACTATTGATTCCATCATGCGAAAGCACATAATAACAGCAACAGAGTGGATGACTCTGGAAGAAGCTCAATCATTGATGACAAAAAACAAGATTAATAGTCTTCCTGTTTTGAAAAACAACAAATTAATTGGAATAGTTACTTCAAAAGACATTTAGATATAATATGATAGAAGTATATAGCGAAGCGCTGGATAAAACAATTAGAACAGGTAGAGTAATAGGTAAAATAAACGGCCATAAAAAAGGGCCTACCATGGTTTTTTTTGGTGGTGTTCATGGTAATGAGACAGCTGGTGTTTTCGCATTGCATAAAGTTTTTAATCATATAAACCCTAAAGAAATCTCAGGGACGCTTTATGCAATAACAGGAAATATTTCGGCTTTAGAGGCAAATAAGCGTTATGTGAATAACGATTTAAATAGACTTTGGAAAGAAGCCTCTATTGAAGAAATAAAAAGTAAAACCATTGTTAATTCAGATGAGGCCGAATTGTTAGAAATATTTGATCTTATTCAGGATATTTTAAACAAAGATTCAGGCCCTTTTTACTTTATTGATTTTCATACCACATCAAGTAAAACAATTCCTTTTATCACAATTAATGATGCCCTAATCAACAGAAAGTTTGCAAAGCAATTTCCTGTTCCTGTTGTTTTAGGTATTGAGGAATATTTAGAGGGTCCTTTGTTAAGTTACATTAATGAACTTGGCTACGTGTCGTTGGGTTTTGAGTCCGGACAACATACTGATAAGGAAGCCATCATTAATTGTGAGTCATTTATCTATTTGTCATTAGCTTTTTCAAAAGCCATGTCATCAGAATCCATTGTTGGATTTCCCATTTACTACAAACAACTTCAGGATCAGAGTTATAGTATTCATGAAACATTTGAAATTACGCATTTGCATTCCATAAAACCAGATGACAATTTTATAATGGCTCCAGGATTCAAAAGCTTTCAAATAATAACTAAAAACATGTTATTAGCCCATGATTCAAATGGGGAAATCCGGTCTCGATATAATGCCCGTATTTTCATGCCTTTATATCAAAAAATGGGAAAAGAAGGGTTTTTTATTATTCAGAAAATTAAACCAGTTTTTTTAAAGCTTTCCGAAATTTTGAGACGCCTAAAATTTGACGGTGTATTAGTATTATTACCCGGGGTTTCATGGCAAGACAAACGAAAAAAAGTACTTCAGGTTAACTTGAAAATAGCCAGGTTTTTTGCTAAATCATTTTTTCATTTATTGGGTTACAGAAGTCAAACCGTTGAAAAAAATTATTTGATGTTATTTAATCGAGAACGAACCTCGTTAAAAAGCATGTACAAACATGAATTATGGTATAAAAAAAGCCACTAGTCAAAGTGGCTTTATTGAATATTTTTGAAGCGCGTTTAGTTCATTGTGAATTTTCGCTTCCCAAGTATTTATTTCTTTTTGAGACTCCCAACCGCTATTTGTTGCTTTTCTAAATTCAGACTGATATGCTCTGCAGGCCTTAAGCAAAACATTATATTCATACTGATACGCCGAAAACCTTCTTTCTTTTTCAGTTTTCATTTCCTCAAATTTTTTTCGAATTTTTCGGGCAAATAATTCAGCAATATCAAACGTTAGTTGTTCGAACTTTAATAAGTCAGCCTCATAATCGGGATGAAAATGGGATTCATTCATGTGAAACTCTGCAACCACAGTCAAATCTTTATAACCTTGTATATAATCGTTTCTATCAACAACAACTTCTAAAGGATAGAATTCAATTTTATATGCTGTGAAAGTGTAACTGTCATTAATGTCACGTTCTTTTTGAAAATCGCTTATATCAAGTTTGCAACCTTCTTGCCACTGAATAATATTCTCACTAGTCACAGATTTATCTTGAGATCTAACTAGATTAAAAATCAAACAAAAAACGAAAAGCAATTTTTTGGGCATTATTTTTCCAATTTGTTATTATCTCGATTAATGTCTGCCATCCAATTTTTTGGATCTATTTCTACAGCTTTTACCTCTTTAGAAACCTCAAAGGAGTAATTAGGATTGGCCCATGCCCAATCATCTATTATGGTTGCGGATGTTGGTTTTTCACCGCGCATCATCTGTAACGGGATGTAATAGTCTTCAGAGGTTCCATCGGTATAGGTAACCCTAACATCTAAAGGCATTGGCATTAAACCAATGCGTTCTAAAGACACAGTTTTGCCTTCAACATTTGAAACGGCATAATCAATGGTATTGGTAGTTTGTGTAAAATCAATTAAATACCAATCCAATTCAAAATTAGTTACTTTTTCAGCTGAACGAATAATATCAATAGGTCTTGGATGTTTAAATGCAAAATCGTTGAAGTATTTTTTGATGGTTTTCTTTAAATTTTCTTCACCAATTACATAACCTAATTGTGCTAAAAAGACTTCTCCCTTGCTGTAGGCTGAAATACCATAAGCTTGGTTGAACTCATATCTATCAGCATGGGTAGACAGTGGTTGTTCCTTTCCGGATTTAGCCAAATAAAGATAGCCTCTATACGCATTTACAGTAGGGTTTTCTTTGCCTTCAGCCATAATATCGTTCATAGCATAATCACTGATGTAACTTGTAAACCCTTCGTCCATCCATTCGTGTTTAGCCTCATTTGTTGCCAACAAAAACTGGAACCAGGTATGAGCCATTTCATGAGCTGTGACACCAACCAGACTTCCAAATGAGCGGTCGCCAGTAATTAAAGTACACATAGCATATTCCATGCCGCCATCACCACCCTGAATAACAGAGTATTGGTCATAAGGATACTTTCCAATGTTTTCACTGAAATATTGCATGAGCTCTACGGTTTTAGGCTGAAGTTTTTTCCAGTTTTCTTTCTTTTCATCATTCAAGGTGCTTTTGTAATAAAAATGAAGCAAAGGACCATCAGGAACTTGCATGGTATCATGAATATATTCAGGATCAGCAGCCCAAGTAAAGTCATGAACATTAGGCGCAACAAAATGCAAGGTTTTTTTATCCCCTTTTGATTTCACATTATCTTGAAGGTAGCCAGTTCCTCCCACAACATAATCTTTATCTATGGTCAATTTCACATCAAAATCACCCCAAACACCGTGGAATTCACGACCTATGTATGGGTCGGCATGCCAGCCTTCAAAGTCATATTCGGCTAATTTAGGATACCATTGTGTCATTGACAGCGCAACACCTTCTTTATTGTTTCGTCCTGAACGGCGAATTTGAATAGGCACTTGGGCATCAAAATCCATATCAAATGTTACTGATTCTCCGGATTGAATAGGCTTTGCCAACTCAACCTCTAAAACAGTCCCAACGGTTTCGTGTTTTAAGACAGTTCCATTTTGTTTTAAGGAATTGACTTTAATAAAACCAATTTCATTGGGCTGAAGTTTATTAATTCTATCACCAACACGACCGTCAGGATCAGCAATGGTTCTCGAGCGGACGTCCATTTCACTACCCGGTTGGAAGGCATTGAAATATAAATGATAATAGACACGGTTAAGAACATCAGGTGAGTTGTTGGTATAGACTAAAGTTTGCTTCCCCTTATATTGATAGGATTCAACATCCATGTCAATTTCCATTTTATAGTCAACGTGTTGTTGCCAATAACAATCTGTATTGGAAGCAGAAGTGTTTTGGGCAATAATATCACCGCTACCAGCACAGGAAAGGATGAAAACAGCGGCCAAGGCCGAAAAAAGAATATTTTTCATTGATGAATTGTGTTTAAAAAAAATCCTATCGTTTGAGGATAGGATTTTTAAAGTTTTTTAAATGTTTATTTTGTTTGGCTAGCCATAATTAATGCGTTGTAGGCATTAACCATTTTAGCTGATTTTGTTAAATCGGCAAATGGCCTAACATCAGAAGGTTCACCACCAACAACAACATTTGTTTTAACTGGTAGTCCCGAATCTAAAATAATTTGTTTTACTTGGGCAGCCGATAGTTTTGGATAATAAGAACGAATCAATGCAGCTACACCAGCAACGGCAGGAGCTGCCATAGAAGTTCCTCCTTTAGTGGCATATTCATTTTCAGGAGTTGTAGAATACACTTTAGCTCCTGGAGCAAAAACATCTACATTATATTTCCCATAATTTGAAAAACCAGCAATCATACCTGACCCGTATTTTGGCTCTAAAGCCCCAACTGTAATAAAGGTGTTAGACACTTCTGGCCCTGTTCCAATAGCATCATTTGGAAAGACATCTTTTTTGTCAATGTCAATACCTTCATTTCCAGCAGCATTGATAAAAAGCACATCGTTATCGCCTGCGTAAGCAATAGCATCTCTCACCCAATCACTATGAGGCGAGTAGTACTTTCCAAAACTTCCGTTTATTACTTTTGCACCGTTATCAACAGCATAACGAATAGCTAATGCTATATCTTTGTCATATTCGTCACCATTTGGAACTGCTCTTAAACTCATAATTTGAACATTGTTTGCCACACCGTTTATGCCCTTACCATTATTACGTTCAGCGGCTATAATACCAGCAACATGAGTCCCATGGCTTTCTCCTTTTTCAGAAGGCAAAACATTACCATTTCCATAGCCAACATCCGAAAGGTCATCAGGGTCATCACCTGTTTTTCTTCCTTTTAAGTCTTTGTTTAGGTTTGCATTCAATTGATCGGTGTAGTATTCAACACCACCTTTAACAGCTTCTAGAACTGCCTCTGAATTATCAAAACCCCTTGCGTACATACTTTGAAGCATTCCCACAGCTTGCGTTACCGCGGCATCATCTGTTTTAATGGCAGCAACATCTTCTTTGGTGTAATCTTTTTTGTTCAAATGATTAGCAACGGTTTCATCAGCACTTTTCACCATTTCATAAATTTGATCGTAGCGCTGTTTGTTATTAATGGCTTCTTGATATTTTTCTTCATATTCAGCAACTGCTGCATCATATTGAGGGTTGGTTTTATCACCCTTAACTATAATTCTAACAAACTCCAATTGCTCATCATAGGCATCTCCTAAAAAATTCCAACCATGAATGTCATCTACGTAACCATTTTTATCATCATCTATCCCATTTCCAGGAATTTCATCTTCATTAGTCCAAACAACTCCATCTAAATCTTCATGTTCGATATCAATACCAGAATCGATTACAGCAACAATAACAGTCTTTCCTTTCTTATCCTTAATTATTTCTTGGTAAGCTTTGTCAACGCTCATTCCCGGTATAGTGTCCTTAACAAGGTCTAAATGACCCCAAGTGTGTTTTTCATTTTCTGTTAATTCAGACTCTTTAAGCGGTGTGTTATCAATATTTTCAATAGGTGTTGATATCACTGCTGCCCCACCACCACAACTTGTTAACACTACAGCTGTTAAGGAGGCCAATAAAAATGGTTTAATTAATTTCATGTTTAATTCTAATTATATTAAGTTAAAAACTTCATTACAGTTGAATACTTCTTGTAAACGCACGCCTTTTTCGGTATTTTTTACTGTAATAATTTCATTATGTGCATCGTGTTCCAAAAATAAGTAATAATTATTATTCACGGCCATTTGCAGGAACTTTTCTTTTTCATCTAATGTCAATAGAGGCCTAGTATCGTAGCCCATTACAAAAGGAATTGGTAAATGTCCTGCTGTTGGCAATAAGTCTGCCATAAAACAAATGGTTTTACCATTGTAATTTATCATGGGAATCATTTGTTTATCGGTATGACCATTTGCGAAAAAAATATCAAAACCAAGAGCGCTATTCTTCAACACATCTAGTTCTGGAAGACCAGTAAAGTTCAATTGGCCACTTTCTTCCATCGGTAAAATATTTTCTTTTAAAAATGATGCTTTTTCCCTTTTGTTGGGTTGGGTGGCCCATTTCCAATGGTCTTTATTGCTCCAAAATCTAGCATTCTTAAAAGCAGGCTCATAACCTGTTCTATCCTTATTCCATTGAATACTACCACCACAGTGATCAAAATGTAAATGGGTCATAAAGACATCGGTTATATCATGTCTATGGAAACCATACTTTTTTAGAGATTTATCTATGGTGTCATTGCCCCAAAGATAATAGTAGCCAAAGAATTTATCACTTTGTTTATCACCCATTCCAGTATCTATTAAGATCAGGCGATTACCATATTCAATAAGTAAACATCTTGCAGCGATATCAATCATGTTATTGGCGTCAGCAGGATTGGTTCGTTGCCAAAGGGATTTTGGAACCACGCCAAACATAGCACCACCATCAAGTTTAAAATTTCCAGCGTTTATAGGATATAAATTCATAGTCTTGCAAATTAATAAAAGTGTTAATATTAAAGAAATGAATGTTAAATCAATAACTTCATTTTAACATTTAGACAAAATTGTAATTATTTAGTATTTTCACAAAAATTAAAAGATATGATAGAATTAGCTGGAATAATCATTTTAGGAATTTTAGCACAATGGGTTGCTTGGCGACTAAAAATACCAGCAATTTTGCCTTTGATTTTAATTGGGCTTTTGGTTGGTCCTATTGCGGCTGAATTTTTATCAGAAGATGGTACAAAATGGATTGAACCTATTTGGAATGGAGAAAAAGGTCTATTTCCTGGTGACGGTTTATATTACTTTGTATCATTAGCAATTAGTGTAATCCTTTTTGAGGGAGGTTTGACATTAAAGCGTGATGAAATTAGAAATGTTGGTCCGGTAATTACGAAATTAATCACTCTTGGATCTGTAATAACCTTTTTTGGAGGAGCCATTGTTGCCCATTATGTTTTCTACTTAAGTTGGGAAGTTTGTTTTTTATTTTCAGCCCTTATAATAGTCACTGGTCCGACAGTAATAACACCTATTTTACGAAATATTCCGCTGAAAAAAGACGTGTCGGCTGTTTTAAAATGGGAAGGCATTTTAATTGATCCAATAGGCGCACTGGTTGCGGTTTTAGTCTTTGAATTTATAAGTGTTGGTGGCGATAGTGGTTTTACTAAAACGGCATTTATAGAATTTGGAAAGATTATTCTTTTTGGAACAACCTTCGGATTTACCTTTGCCCATGCCTTAAAGTTTGTCATAAACAGAAATCTCATTCCGCATTATTTATTGAATGTGGTTTCATTATCAACGGTACTATTGGTTTTTGTTGAGTCTGATGTATTTGCGCATGAATCTGGTTTATTAGCCGTTGTTGTCATGGGCATGGTATTAGGTAACAGCCAACTTCAAAACCGAAAAGAATTACTTTATTTTAAAGAGTCATTAAGTGTCTTGTTGATTTCAATATTGTTCATTTTGTTAGCGGCCAATATTAGTGTTGATGACTTGATGCTTTTATATAATTGGAATACGGCAGTTTTATTTGCCATTGTGGTTTTTATAATAAGACCTTTGGCTGTTTTTTTAAGCACCACGGGTTCAAAATTGAAGACAAACGAAAAAACGTTCATTAGCTGGGTTGGTCCAAGAGGTATTGTAGCTGCAGGAATCGCATCGCTTTTTGGAACCAAACTTATTAAACAAGGTGTTGAAGGGGCCGAATATATCACGCCTTTGGTGTTCATGATTGTTTTGGGAACAGTATTGTTAAATGCTACAACGGCTCGATTTGTAGCCAAAATTTTGGGCGTTTTCTTAACAAAAAGTGAAGGTATTTTAATTATTGGAGCTTCTAAATTTGCTCGTGTTATAGGTCATTATTTGGAATCCAATGGAAGACATGTGGTTCTCATTGACAGTAATCAAACTAATATCAATAAATCTTTAGAGCTCGGGCTTGAGGCATTGAATGTCAACATATACTCTGAAACTCTTACAGATAATATTGAATTGAGTGATGTTGGTTATTTAATGGCTATGACAGCTAATTCCGATATTAACAAATATGCTATCAATAAGTTTAGCAAACAATTTGGTGAGAACGGTAGCTTTAGATTGGTTACTCGAGACGAAATGAAAAATAGTGAGGACAATCCAAAGGAAGGCCTATTTTCTCATACAGACGATTTTATAAAACTAACAGAGGTAACCCGTAAAAATCCGCTTATCAACGAAATACCGATTAGGGATAAGGATCACTACGATAGGTTAATAGAAATAACCAACAACGACGACGATATTGTCCCACTATTCGTGAAAGACAAAGAAGGGGAGCTTCACATTATTTCGTCCTATAATAAGGATACCAATAAGATCAATGATAACTGCAGTCTGGTTTACCTTGGAAAACTATTAAACAGTGATGAAGACAACAATTAGTCGTTCAGTTTTAAAACAGCCATAAATGCTTGTTGCGGTATTTCAACATTACCCACTTGACGCATTTTCTTTTTACCCTTTTTCTGTTTTTCCAATAGCTTTCGTTTTCTGGAGATATCACCACCGTAACACTTGGCAGTGACATCTTTACGTAAAGCTTTGATAGTTTCTCTTGAAATAATTTTTGCACCAATAGCTGCCTGTATAGGTATATCAAATTGTTGACGCGGAATCAATTCTTTTAATTTCTCGCACATCTTTTTACCAATATTGTAAGCATTATCAGCATGTATTAATGCTGAAAGGGCGTCAACTTGTTGTGAATTCAATAAAATATCAACTCGAACCAATTTTGAAGCTCGCATGCCGATTGGAGAATAGTCAAAAGACGCATAACCTTTGGAAACAGTTTTCAACCTATCGTAAAAATCAAATACTATTTCAGCTAGAGGCATATCAAAACTCAATTCAACGCGTTCAGGTGTAAGATAGGTTTGGTTTTTTATTTGACCGCGCTTTTCAATGCATAAGCTCATGACCGAACCAACAAAATCTGCCTTGGTAATAATTGTTGCTTTGATATAAGGCTCCTCAACACGGTTCAAGGTTGAAGGATCGGGCAAATCCGTTGGATTGTTGACAATAATAATATCATCAGGATTTTTATTTGTAAATGCATGGTAAGACACGTTAGGTACAGTCGTAATGACCGTCATGTCGAATTCACGCTCCAAACGTTCTTGAATAATTTCCAGGTGTAGCATGCCTAAAAATCCACAACGAAAACCAAAACCTAGTGCAGCTGAACTTTCTGGTTGAAAAACCAAAGAGGCATCATTCAACTGAAGCTTTTCCATGGATGCTCTTAAATCCTCATAATCCTCTGTGTCAACTGGATAAATTCCAGCAAACACCATGGGTTTTACATCTTCAAATCCACTTATGGCATTTTTAGTAGGCTCTTTAGCATCCGTAATCGTATCACCAACTTTAACTTCTTTGGCTTCCTTAATTCCAGTAATTAGGTAGCCAACGTCTCCAGCCTTAATCTCATTTTTTGGAAGCTGTTTTAATTTCAAGGTTCCAACTTCATCAGCATAATAACTTTTTCCAGTAGCAATAAATTTAATATGCTGTCCTTTTTTAATGGAACCATTTATAACCCTGAAGTAGGTTTCAACACCACGGAATGGATTGTAAACAGAATCAAAAATCAGCGCTTGAAGTGGCTCATCAACATTGCCTTTTGGGGCTGGAACACGTTCAATAATAGCCGTTAATATGTCTTCAATACCCAAACCAGTTTTGGCACTGGCAGGTATGACTTCTGAAGGGTCGCAACCTAACAAATCTACAATATCATCGGTTACTTCTTCGGGATTAGCGCTTGGCAAATCTATTTTGTTAAGCACGGGAATAATTTCCAAGTCATTTTCCAATGCCAAATATAAATTTGAGATAGTTTGTGCCTGAATACTCTGCGCGGCATCAACAATCAGCAAAGCACCCTCACAAGCAGCAATAGAACGCGATACTTCATAGGAAAAATCAACATGCCCTGGAGTATCAATTAAGTTTAATACATATTGCTCGCCATTGTGCATATAATCCATTTGAATCGCATGTGATTTAATGGTAATACCACGCTCACGCTCCAAGTCCATATTATCCAATAATTGGTCCTGCTTTTCACGGTCAGTTACGGAACCTGTAAAGTCCAACAAACGGTCGGCCAAGGTACTTTTCCCATGATCAATATGCGCAATGATGCAAAAATTTCTAATGTTCTTCATAATCTGCTACCAAGCATAAACTGTAAATAGTTTGCAAATATAATTGTTTTATTATGCTTTAAATATTTCTAACCAACAATATTGCAGTATTTTGATTTACGGTAAATCCGTAAACAAAAGTTTAAAACTATTTTTATATTGCATTTCCAAACTAACTCGATGAATCTTAAAATAAAAATTTGCTTACTCATTATAAGCGTCTTAGCTGGTGCGTCAGCTTTTAGTCAAGATTTTTCTGTTTCGGGATTTGTTATTGATACACAAGGTAATCCCATTTCTTTTGCCAATATAGTCCTGTTATCCAAAACCGATTCAACAGCAATCAAAGGAACTACTTCTAATGACAAGGGTTTTTTCCTTATAGAGCATATTGATCCAAACAGTTATTTATTAAGAACGAGTTTTATTGGCTATGGAGAACATGATAAAAATATTACCATTGAAAACACTAGCTTAGATGTTGGGGATATTATTCTTCAGGAGTCAGCTGAATCATTAGATGAAATTTCGATTATTGCAAAAAAGCCAACAATCAAAAAGGAGGCAGATCGATTGGTGTTTAATGTAGAAAATACCGCATTAAGCGAGGGAAATGTTTTGGAAGTTGTTAGAAGCACACCGGGAGTTCTTGTTTTAGATGGATCTATTTCCGTAAAAAATACGACACCCACTGTCTATATCAACGACAGAAAAGTTCAGTTATCTAGTAATGAACTTATGAACTTATTAGAGGGATCACCAGCCAACAGTATAAAGTCTGTTGAGGTTATTACTAATCCTGGCGCAAAATATGATGCTTCTGATGGTATTGTAATTAACATTGTGATGGGGCGAAACCTTATTGCTGGTTATCGAGGTACCATTTTCACCAATTATACGCAAGGGTTTTACCCTAGATATAATGCTGGAATCACCAATTTTTATAAAAACAATAAAATAAATGTATTTGCAAGTTATAGCTATAATAACGATAAAATAGGCCGCGTGAGTGATGAACAGGTGAATTTTATTGACAACAACGATGCCATTTACGAGCGTTGGGATTCTGATTTCGACAGAGTAACCAAATCGCAAACCCATACCATAAATACCAATTTTGACTATTTTATTAATGACAATAACACCTTAAGCTTTTCATCTAATTTGTTGTTTCTCCCGAAATTTGATTATGTCATTAATGGCCAAACAAATGTTTTTGACCCCAATTATAATAGGCTCTATAATTTTGATAATGTGAATAATTCTAGTGATGACAAATACAATTTGGGTTTTGATTTGGATTATGTAAGTCATTTCAATAATGACAGTAAATTGTCTCTAAATGTCCACTTAACCACTTATGATTATAATAGAGACCAGAAAGTTAATAGTAATTACTATTTTAATGATAGTAATTTGAATTTCTCCAATGCCTTTGAAACGACTTCTAAACAAAACACCTTAATCAATACCGCTCAAGCAGATTATAGTTTACCAATATCAGAAAACACTGGGTCGTTATCGTTTGGCGCAAAAGGCTCTTTTGTGAATACCGATAGTGAAATCAATCAGTTTGACATAGAAAATGGTAATACGATTTTTGATCCCAATAACTCAAATGCTTTTGACTACAAGGAAAGCGTCATTGGGGCTTATGCAGAATTTGAAAAGAGTTGGGAAAAGTTTGATTTGAGTTTGGGTTTACGGGTTGAACAGTCTAATATTGAAGGCAAATCTTTAGTAACTAACAACACCTTAACCCAAGATTATTTTAACTGGTTTCCAACGGCAAATGTTAGTTATCAAGCTTCTGAAAAAATGAATTTTTATTCCAATTACAAAAGAAGTATCGAAAGACCAGACTACCAGTCTTTGAATCCATTTAGGTTTTACTTGAATGATAACACCATTGTAACTGGGAATCCTAATTTACAGCCAGCAATAACGGACTATGTTGAATTTGGCATCTCATTAAACAGTCGGTTTTTTGTACAGACTTATTACAAAAACACCGACGCCAGTTTTATGGAGCTTCCTTTGCAAGACAACGATAATAATTTGTTGATTTATACACCCACCAACTTAAGCACGACCATTGAATATGGATTTGACTTTTACACCTTTTTCGATATCACTCAAAAATGGAATGTCTATTTTGTGACATCTGTTTATAATATTGAGGAGGAAGCAACTATCAATAACAACGTACTTAATAGAGATCGATGGTCTAATTATACTGAATTGAGCAATGCTTGGTCATTTTTAAAAGACAATAGCCTATCTGCTAATTTATCGCTGATTTTCATGGGCAAAAACCAACAAGGTTTTCAGGTTGTTGACGGAAGGTTGTTCAGTGAATTATCAATAAAGAAAACTATTTTTAAAGATCGTGGTGCAATAACTTTATCTGCAGGTGATTTGTTTAATAAGCAGGACTTTAAAGTCACCACCAAGTACTTGAGGCAGGATAACTCTAGGTTTTTAAATCAGGATAATAGATTTATAAAACTAGGCTTCAGCTACAAATTTGGAAACACAGGTTTGGAAACCAACCAAAGAAGCAAAGATAAAGCCGAACGAGACCGATTGGAAAAATCAGGCAATTAGTCTTGCCATTCCGCAATGAACAAATTGGTATCGTGGCCGCCACCGTTGTTTCGGTTTGAGGAGAATATCAACTTTTTTCCATCGTTAGAAAACACCGGAAACGCATCGAACGTTTCACTATGGGTAACACGCTCCAAGTTCTTTCCATCAATATCAATTAAATATAAATTAAACGGGAAGCCTCTTTCGGATTCAAAATTTGATGAAAACAGTATTTTTTCTCCACTAGGGTGAAAAAATGGACTCCAGTTGGCATTTCCTAAATTGGTTAATTGACGTAAATCACTACCATCAGCATTGCAGATATATAATTCCATTTCAGTTGGTTGAACCAATCCTTCGGCTAATAATTCTTTATATTCTTTGATTTCTTCTTCTGTTTTTGGTCTTGATGAGCGAAAGATAATTTTTGTTCCATCAGGCGAAAAGAAGGCACCACCATCATATCCTAGTTCAAAAGTAATTTGTTTTACATCACTCCCATCCAGATTCATAGTGTATAGATCAATATCACCGTTTCGAGTTGAGGTAAATACAATTTTATCACCTTTTGGCGATACTGTCGGTTCTGCATCATAACCTTCTTCATTGGTCAGCTGAGCCGTAATATTGCCTTGTAAATCCGCAACAAAAATGTCGTAGGTATCATAAATAGGCCAAATATATTTACCGTTTTTTCGCAAAGGTGTTTCTGGGCACTCATCTCCCCCTAAATGAGTCGAGGCGTATATAATATGTTCATTATCAGGCAAGAAATAGGCACATGTTGTACGGCCTTTGCCAGTACTTACCATTGGAGGCATATGATCTTCAAAGACATCATCAGCTTGCATTAAAAACATCTGATCACAACTCACATTCCAGCCAGTATTATTGGATTGAAAAACAATTTGTTTATCATCAAAGCTCCAGTAGGCTTCAGCATTATCACCACCAAATGTAATTTGCTTGATGGATTTAAAGTGTTTTTCTTCAGGATATATCAAAGAGTCAACCCATTTTGTAGCGCCGGAATTAGCATCGGCTGTTTTTGAGTTATCGGTCTTACAAGAAACGGTAATTAATAAAATAAAAATATAAAAATAAGTTCTCATGCGTTTTCCTTGTCAAAAAGTGGCAATTATTCTGTAATTTCGCCAAAAATAAGATTATTAACATGAAGAAAATATCGCTATTGGTACTTTTTATAACGCTATTAGGTTGTAAAAAAGACTATAAACCAGAAAATAAGATTAAGGAAGATGTTACTTTTTTAGCAGACGACAAACTTGAAGGTCGTCAAACAGGAACAGCTGGCGAGCAGGAAGCCGCGGCTTATATTGCCAAACGCTTTAAAGAATTGGGTTTGCAGCCCAGTGGCACTTCAGACTACTATCAGGCATTTAGCTTTAAACCTAAAACAGATCCTCATAGCGAGGTGTCGTTTACAACCATGGCAGAAGATGGTACTATAACAGGAACCAATGTTTTAGGATATATTGATAATAAGGCCGATAACACCATAATTATAGGCGCACATTATGATCATTTAGGTTATGGTGGTGACGGATCATTGTACAAAGGCGAAAAAGCCATCCACAACGGAGCAGATGATAACGCCAGTGGTGTTGCCGTTATGCTGAATTTAGCGAGTAAACTAAAAGAAACCAATACAGCTAATAATTATTTGTTTATGGCTTTTTCAGGTGAAGAAATGGGTTTGTTGGGGTCTAATTACTTTGTTAAAAACCCAACCATTGACACCAAGGCGGTGAGTTATATGATAAATATGGATATGGTGGGTAGACTCAAACAGGATAGTACTCTAGCGGTTTATGGTACTGGAACGTCGCCTATTTTTAAACAGGTTTTAAATTCACACAATGACAAGTTTAAACTTATAGAAAAAGAATCAGGTGTGGGGCCAAGTGACCACACATCATTTTATTTAGCCGATATTCCAGTAATGCATTTCTTTACTGGTCAGCACGAAGATTATCATAAACCTAGTGATGATTCTGATAAGTTGAATTATGAAGGAATGGAAACCATTTCAAATTATATTTTTGAAATTATCACTGATTTGAATGATAATGGCAAATTAGCTTTCAGAAAAACAAAAAATGAAAGTGAAGAAACGCCACGTTTTAAAGTTGGTTTAGGAGTTGTACCTGATTACATGTTTGATGGAAAAGGTATGCGCATTGATGGTGTGAGCGAAGATAAGCCGGCTCAAAAAGCGGGTTTACAAAAAGGTGATATTGTTATTAAATTAGGTGATAGTGCCATTGTAGACATGATGAGTTACATGCGTGCACTTTCTGTATTTAAGGAAGGTGATTCTACAAATGTACGCGTGGAACGAAAAGGAGATACTTTGGATATAGATTTAAAATTTTAAGAGCTTGGTTAAAATCGGTGACATAGAGCTTCCTGATTTTCCTTTGCTATTGGCGCCAATGGAAGACGTTAGCGATCCACCGTTCCGTGCATTGTGCAAGGAGCAAGGTGCCGATGTGGTGTATACTGAATTTGTATCCAGTGAAGGGTTAATTCGCAATGCTGCAAAGAGCGTGATGAAGTTGGATATCTACGAGAAAGAACGCCCTGTTGGCATCCAAATATTTGGCGCAAATTTAGATAGCATGCTCCAAACCATTGACATTGTTGAAAAGTCCAACCCAGATATTATAGACATTAACTTTGGTTGTCCAGTAAAAAAAGTAGTTAGCAAAGGCGCAGGAGCAGGTATTTTGAAGGATGTTTGCTTGATGGAACAACTCACAGCAGAAATGGTAAAACGAACCAATCTTCCAGTGACCGTAAAAACGCGTCTAGGATGGGATCACGACTCCATTAAAATTGTTGAGGTTGCCGAACGGTTGCAAGATGTGGGCTGTAAGGCCATTGCCATACATGGAAGAACTCGAGCTCAAATGTACAAAGGCAATGCCGACTGGAAACCAATTGCCGAAGTGAAAAACAACCCAAGAATGCACATCCCTGTTTTTGGTAATGGTGATGTTGATTGCCCAGAGCGAGCCATGGAAATGCGAGACAGTTATGGATTGGATGGCTGTATGATTGGTCGAGCCACAATTGGAAACCCATGGTTTTTTAAACAGGTGAAACATTTTTTTAAAACAGGCGAACACTTATCACCCATCTCACTTCAAGAACGTGTTGAAGCAGCCAGAAGACACCTACAAATGGCCATTGATTGGAAAGGTGAAAAGTTAGGGGTTTTTGAAACCAGAAGGCATTACACCAACTATTTTAAAGGTATTCCAAACTTTAAGGAATATAGAATGCAAATGGTTACAAGTGACGATTCAAAAGATGTCTTTCAGGCATTTGATGATGTACTTGCAAATTTTTCTGACTATCAATTTGCCTGACTATAAACCAAACTTTTAGTAATTCTTGAGGAGGCTATTTTTGAGGCACCGACACCAAGTATAGAAATTGTTATAAAAACGATAACAACGTTCTCAATTTTGATGGCCATAGGATAGGGAAGGGAGGGTGTCAACATAACTAATCCAAAAGTTTCTTGTAACCAAACTAATATCAGCCCTAAAATCAAGCCTATAAATCCACCAAAAACAGCCATCATACTGCCTTGTAAAAAGAAAATCTTTTTAATATCTGACAGTGTAGCCCCTAAATTATTTAGGGTATGTAATGTTTTCTTTTTATCAAGAATCATCATGATGATGGATCCTATTACATTAAAAAGTGCAATAATAAGGATCAAAGTGAAAATTAAGTAAACTGCTAAATTTTCTGTGTTGAGCATTTTATGGAGTGCATCATTTAATTCCGATTTGTTCTTTAAAACAATTTTGTCTCCCAAAATACTCAGGATTTTCGCTCTGACTTCGGCTTCATTACCTGGGTCTTTTAATCTAAATTCAATGGCAGAAACTTGATCTTCATTGTACCCTGTCAGATGTTGTGCCATTTCAATTGGCATAAATACGTATTTGTCATTCAATGTTTCGTTTACATCAAAGACACCAACATTTATCGCCTTTACGGAATTAAAGGCTGTTTGAATATCGGTTATTTGACCCTTTCCAGGTTTAGGAATATACAAATCAACTGTTTTACCATAGTCTATAACACCAATTGATAAGCGATTGGAAATACCCCAACCAACTACTATTTGATTGGATTGTTCTGAAAACCAACTTCCAAGAGGTACAATGGAATCAACGGCATTTACCAATTGATAATTAGAATCGACACCCTTAACAAATGCATCAGGATAGCTCTTTTCTTCATAAGAAATTAAAACACGTTCTTCAACAACTTTTGAAAAGTCAAGAATATTGTCGTCAGTCTTGAGGGCATTTAGTTCAGAGGGGGTTATATTAAAGGATTTACCAACTGCAGATTCCGCCTTCAAGTCAGGGTCAATCAATGAAGTAAATTCCAGGGTGAAATCTTTAAGTCCGGCAAAACCAGATAGTACGACAAAAAGGGACAATGCGCCAATAATAACACTGATAGCGGCAATGATAGTAATAAAATTTATAGCATTGTTACTGCTTTTTGAAAGCAAATATCGTTTGGCTATATATAAGGAAAAATTCAATTATGATTTTTTGCGTTTATCCAAAAGATCAGGATCTGTTATAGGATTGTCTGTTCCTTTTAATGATTTTTCAATATTATCAATATACTCCAAAGAGTCGTCAACAAAAAACTCTAATTGCGGCATTCTTCGCAACTGATTTTTGGTTCTTTGTGCCAGCTCATGCCTTATTTTAGAAGCATTTGAACGTATCCCTTCAATTAACTCTTTGGCTTTGTTGTTTGGAAAAATGCTTAAATATACCTTGCCAATTGATAAGTCAACGGTTACCGAAACTTTCGAAACAGAAATTAAAACACCCTGCATTCCACCTTGAGTAGCCGCCTTTTGTAAAATATCGACTAGATCACGCTGTAAAACAGATGCTATTTTTTTTTGCCTTTGACTTTCTTCCATAATAAGTTTCAATTTTAAGAAACGATGATACAAAAGTAACGGATATTTGAAGATTATCTTACTTTTACCATCAAAATTAGTAACTTAACAATTCATGAATAAAATTGAACATATAGGTATTGCGGTAAAAGATATTAAAAAGTCTAACGATTTATTTAGCAAGTTGTTTGGTAAGGCACATTATAAAATTGAAGAGGTGACCAGTGAAGGCGTGAACACTTCTTTTTTCCAGGTTGGTGAAAATAAAATCGAGCTTCTAGAAGCCACCAATCCAGATAGCCCTATTGCAAAATTTATTGAAAAGCGCGGTGAAGGCATACACCATATCGCTTTTGATGTCGATGATATTGAAGCTGAAATTTTAAGATTACAAGGTGAAGGTTTTACTGTGTTAAACAAAACCCCTAAAAAGGGAGCTGATAATAAGTTAGTAGCTTTTTTACATCCAAAATCCACAAACGGTGTTCTCGTGGAGTTATGTCAGGATATAAAGGACTAAAAATGCTTGTAGGGTTTTAAAATATGTAGTAATATTGCACACTCTTTTTAGGAAAAGAGTCATTAGCTTCTCGCTAATTAGGTCCTATAACTCAGTTGGTTAGAGTATCTGACTCATAATCAGAAAGTCCCTGGTTCGAGCCCAGGTGGGACCACAAAAAAAATGACCCTTCAAAACTTTGGAGGGTCATTTTGTTTTTAGAATTTTAAAAAAACCAAGTTTTAAAATTTTTCGTATGTGTTTTTAAATAGCAACAAAACAATTAGTTAAATCAATTGGACAGCAATTTTTTTCTTTTATTTATGACAAAAAAACATATATTTGGCATTTCAAAATGCTATTGAAATTAGGATTATCTGAAAAGAGCTTTTTGTCGAGTTTTTTTGTTATTTAAAGATGATATAAAGCATTTTTATTTTGTTAAATGGCTTTTTTTTATACATTTACGGACTGATGAAAGTACAAAACAGAAAAATAGTTGCCTCAATCTTATTTTTGCTAATAAGTTTTGTATGCGTGGCCCAAACTGGCCCACCTCCACCACAACCACCTCCTCCGCCAGGTTTACCGATTGATGGCGGTGTTATATTCACATTAATTGCCGGCTTATTTTATGGGGTATTCAGGTCTTTGAGATCTAAATAATTAGAGATCCTATTTATTATCCAGAAAGAGCCTTTTTACATATTTTCCTATTACATCAAACTCCAGATTGACCTCGTCTGTTGGCTTAAGATACTTGAAAGTAGTGTGTTCAAATGTATAAGGAATTATAGCAACACTGAACGCGTTCTTTTGTGAGTTGACAACTGTTAGACTAACTCCATTTATGGTAATAGATCCTTTTTCAATGGTTATATTATGTAAGCGATCATCATACGAAAATGTAAAAATCCAACTTCCATCTGCTTCCTCAACACTTTCGCAAATGGCTGTTTGGTCTACATGACCTTGAACAATATGTCCGTCTAACCTATCGGTTAATTTCATGCCACGCTCTAAATTTACCGGATCACCTAATTTAAGTTTGCCAATGGTCGTTTTTTGCAATGTTTCTTCAATAGCGGTTACCGTGTAACGATTACCCTCTACGGAAACAACTGTTAGGCAAACACCATTATGGGACACGCTTTGGTCTATTTTAAGCTCCTGGGCGATATTTGATTCGATGGTTACATGTAAATTAGACTGTTCCTTTTTCAACATTCTAACTACACCTATTGTTTCAATAATTCCTGTAAACATCTATATGGATTATTTGGTTAAATTTGCTTCAACAAAATTACAAACTTAAGTCACAATATAAATGAAGAAAGAGGAAAATGTTATCGTAGGAATATCCATAGGCGATTTGAATGGTATAGGAGGCGAGGTAGTCCTGAAAACGCTAGAGGACAGTCGTACCTTGGAGTTTTTTACTCCAGTAATTTTTGCGTCGGTTAAAACCATTTCTTTTTTAAAAAATCATTTTAATTTCAATGTGTCTTTTAATGGTATAAATAAGTTAACAGATATTGTTCACGGCAAAATTAATGTGTTTAATGCCTGGCATGATAAGGTTGATATTAATTTTGGAGAGGAAAATCCTAAAATGGGCGAGCTGGCTATTAAATCATTGGAAGAGGCCACTAAAGCATTAAAATCTGATGCCATAGATGTTTTGGTTACCGCGCCAATCAATAAACACAATATTCAATCAGATAAGTTTAAATTTCCTGGCCATACAGACTTTCTCAATAAAGAACTAGAAGGGGAAAGCCTCATGTTTATGGTTTCTAATGGTTTAAAAGTAGGGCTTTTGACGGACCATGTTCCCGTTAAGGACATTTCTAAAAACATTACCAAGGCACTTATTGACAAAAAAATCAATACGGTTTATTCTACACTACAAATGGATTTCAATATCAGACGTCCAAAAATTGCCGTCTTGGGTATTAATCCGCACACGGGAGACAATGGTGTTATTGGAAAAGAAGATGACACGGTACTTAGGCCAGCACTCAAAGAGTTAGTTGATTCAGGTAAGCTAGTTTATGGACCCTATGCCGCGGATAGTTTTTTTGGTTCGGGTAATTATAAAAACTTTGACGCTATTATTGCCGCCTACCATGATCAAGGACTCATTCCTTTTAAAACCTTATCGTTTGGTAAAGGGGTTAATTACACAGCGGGACTTTCTAAAATTCGCACTTCGCCAGACCACGGAACGGCTTATGAAATAGCTGGAAAAGGGGAGGCTAATGAAAGCTCCTTTAGAGAAGCCATTTATTTGGCCATTAAACTTTATAGAAACAGGTTGGAAAACAGCATCTTAAATGAAAACCCACTAAAAAAGGGTCAAAAAAAGATATAAACAAAAAAATGTTTATAACCGTCATAAGGTAAATAATATTTTATATATTTGCAGGCTCAAAATAGATGGAGAATGAAGGAATTGAAAACATTTACAATCCCTTTTGTTGGGTTAAAAGAAGGAAAACATCAATTTGAGTTTAAAATAGACAAGGCGTTCTTTGATTTTTTTGATTATCAAGATTTTAACGATGCTTCAGTTGAGGTAGTTTTAGAGCTAAATAAAAAAACGACATTGATGGAGTTGAATTTTCAAATTTCTGGATTTGTCAACGTTTATTGTGATTTAACTAATGAGCCCTACGATCAAAAAATCTCAAGTGATTTTGATTTGGTGGTAAAGTTTGGAGATGAATTCAATGATGAAGAAATAGACTTATTGATTTTGCCTCATGGAGCCTACGAAGTAAACATTCAACAGTATATCTATGAGCTTATTGTTTTGGCAGTACCTAGTAAGAGAATTCACCCAGGGGTTGCAGACGGATCATTAGGTTCAGAAATTCTTGATAAATTAGAAGAATTAAGTCCTCAAAAAGAAACATTGAATAATTCGGGCAAAGAAACAGACCCGAGATGGAATACTTTAAAGAAACTATTAACGGATAAAGAAGAATAAAAATGGCACATCCTAAAAGAAAAATCTCTAAAACGAGAAGAGATAAAAGAAGAACACACTATAAGGCAACAGCCCCTCAAATTGCTACGTGTCCTACTACTGGAGAAGCACACTTGTACCACAGAGCTCATTGGCACGAAGGAAAACTTTATTACAGAGGTCAAGTATTGATTGACAACTCTGAAGAAGTAGAAAACTTGGCATAGTTACTATGCATGCATATAATAAAACGCTCATTTATGAGCGTTTTTTTTATGATAAATTTTTATAGAAAGCAAAAACCACTTAATTTGCATAAAATTAGACTAAAACTAGCTGATTTTGTCAATTTTTGAACGAAATCAGTATTTTTTATACGGTTTTAGTTAAATAGTTATAACGGTATGAGTAAAATCTCAGCAGCCATAACAGCTGTAGGTGCATATGTACCAGATTATGTGTTGACCAACCAAATACTTGAGACAATGGTTGACACCAATGACGAGTGGATAACCACACGCACAGGAATTAAAGAAAGAAGAATTCTCAAAGAAGAAGGAAAAGGCACATCTTTTCTTGCCATAAATGCCGCCAAAGATCTTATTAATAAAAAAGGATTAAACCCCAAAGAGATAGATTTAGTGATTGTTGCTACTGCAACACCCGATATGAAAGCTGCTGCTACGTCTGCTTACACAGCAACTCAAATAGGAGCTACGAATGCATTTTCATTTGATTTAGAGGCAGCGTGTTCAAGTTTCTTATATGGCATGTCTGTGGCTGCTAGATATATTGAATCAGGTAAATACAAAAAAGTCTTACTAATAGGAGCCGATAAGATGTCTTCAATGATTAACTATGAAGATAGAGCGACCTGTATTATTTTTGGAGATGGCGCAGGCGCTGTTCTTTTCGAACCAAATGAAGAAGGATATGGCTTACAAGATGAGTACTTGAGAAGTGATGGTTCTGGAAGGGAGTTTTTACAAGCAACTTACGGAGGGTCCTCTTATCAAATTACGCCCGAAGCTCTTGAAAAAGGGGGGCAATATGTTTTTCAAGACGGAAAAACCGTGTTTAAAAATGCTGTATTCAATATGGCTGATGTATCTGAAAAAATATTAGAAAGAAACAATCTTACTAATGAAGATATCGCATGGCTAGTGCCTCATCAAGCAAACAAGCGTATTATTGACGCTACGGCCAGTAGAATAAATCTAGATCCAGAAAAGGTTATGATGAATATCCATAAATATGGAAACACAACTTCAGCGACATTACCTTTACTGCTTAACGATTATGAATCTCAATTAAACAAGGGCGATAAGTTAATTTTTGCCGCATTTGGCGGTGGATTTACCTGGGGCTCTATATATTTAACATGGGCATATAACTCCTAACTAACAAACTAACTATTTTAAAAATTGAATAATTATGGATTTAAAGGATATTCAAAATTTAATAAAATTTGTAGCTAAATCTGGAGCTAGCGAAGTCAAGCTAGAAACAGAGGATGTCAAAATTACCATTAAAACAGGTGGTGATGACAAAGAAACAACTACTTATGTGCAACAAGTACCAGTCAGCGCGCCAGTACCACAAGCTCCTCCAGTAGCAGCAGCGCCTGCACCTGCTGCAGCCGCTCCTGAAGCAGCATCACCTGTAGCAGCAGATGACTCAAAGTACATTACAGTAAAGTCTCCTATAATTGGGACATTGTATAGAAAACCATCTCCAGACAAACCAGTTTTTGTTGAAGTTGGACAAACAATTAAAGAGGGAGATGTTCTGTGTATTATAGAAGCGATGAAGCTATTTAATGAAATTGAATCCGAAGTTTCTGGTAAAATAGTTAAAATACTTGTCGATGATTCATCGCCTGTTGAATTTGATCAACCATTATTTTTGGTTGATCCTTCATAACCTTTTAAAGATTCCAATTCTCTTCCCATATTAATGGGACTCAAAAATCCAAAAACTTGGAGTTTGGAGTTTGGAATTTGAAATTTTTAATCAAGCAAGTTATGTTTAAAAAAATATTAATTGCCAATAGAGGAGAAATAGCACTTCGTGTTATTAGAACCTGTAAAGAAATGGGCATCAAAACGGTTGCCGTTTATTCAACAGCAGACGCTGACAGCCTTCATGTTAAGTTTGCCGATGAAGCTGTATGTATAGGGCCTGCGCCAAGTAGTGAATCATATTTAAAAATATCCAATGTTATTGCGGCTGCAGAGATAACCAACGCTGATGCTATTCATCCCGGATATGGATTTTTATCTGAAAATGCCAAATTTTCAAAGATTTGTGAAGAGCATGGTATAAAGTTTATTGGCGCTTCTGAAGAAATGATCTCCAAAATGGGAGACAAAGCTACTGCAAAAGCCACCATGAAAGCTGCTGGTGTTCCTTGCGTACCAGGAAGTGAAGGCATCATTGCTGATTTTGAAGAATGTGAGAAGCTAGCAAAAGAAGTTGGCTATCCTGTGATGCTTAAAGCAACAGCAGGTGGAGGTGGAAAAGGAATGCGTGCCGTTTGGAAGCCAGAAAATTTGAAAGCAGCTTGGGATTCCGCCAGACAAGAATCTAAAGCAGCTTTTGGCAATGATGATATGTATATGGAAAAACTCATAGAAGAGCCAAGACATATTGAAATACAAATTGTAGGAGATTCTACTGGAAAGGCTTGTCATTTGTCAGAAAGAGATTGTTCTATACAAAGAAGACATCAAAAGTTGACAGAAGAAGTGCCATCTCCTTTTATGACGGATAAGCTTCGTGATAAAATGGGTAAAGCAGCTGTTAAGGCAGCCGAATTCATTAAATATGAAGGAGCAGGAACTATTGAGTTTCTAGTTGATAAGCATAGGAATTTTTATTTTATGGAAATGAATACCCGTATTCAAGTGGAGCACCCAATAACCGAGCAAGTTATTGATTTCGACTTAATACGTGAGCAAATATTGGTAGCAGCAGGTGTACCGATTTCTGGAAAGAACTACACGCCTAATTTGCATTCCATAGAATGTAGAATCAACGCCGAGGATCCGTTTAATGATTTTAGACCATCTCCTGGCCGAATTACAACTCTTCATGCACCTGGTGGCCACGGTGTCAGATTAGACACGCATGTTTATGCGGGCTATATGATACCACCCAATTATGATTCCATGATAGCAAAACTAATTACAACTGCCCAAACAAGGGAAGAAGCTATCAATAAAATGAAGCGTGCATTGGATGAATTTGTCATTGAAGGCATTAAAACTACCATTCCGTTCCATAGGCAATTAATGGAAAACCCTGATTATTTAGCGGGTAATTATACAACAAAATTTATGGAAGATTTTGTTATTGAAAAACCAGTTGAAAATTAAAAAATAGCCTCTAATTTAGAGGCTATTTTCATATATTAAAATTCCCTGAAACAGAATTTATTATTTGCGGAACCTCTCCAATATTAAAACTAAACTCCAAACGGTAAAGCCCTTCTTTAATTCCTTTTACTGAAAGGGATCCTTTGTTAATTCTATAGTAACCTGTTTGGCCTCTGCAAAAACAAAGCCTTGCAAACAAAGCTTTGGTTATTTCAAGTTCAGAATCATTAATATCCAATTCAGGTTTATTTGGTTCGAGCTCTAGATAAATAATTTCTCTGTAACCGCTATCAGCTGTGTTTGGAATTTCATTTCTTTTGTATTCAAATTTTACAACCATTTTATTAGAGTCGATAATATCCGGATACAATTGGCCTAGACCATCAAATTTTAAATCAATAGACTTATTTTTCAGCACTTCAAAAGAACAAGTGCCATCATTCGGACAAAGGGATTCTAATTTTTCTGATACGTTGGTTTGCTGTCCTGATTTACATGCAAAAAATAAAGTACAAAACACAACAATTAAATGGGTTTTCATGTAAACAAATATAAATCTTTTTACAATAGACTTTATTTCTTTGTTATTTTGAAGATAAGGTGTTAATTTTATAGGATAAATTAATTTAAACATTTTTCGCTATGAGAAATTACTACACAAAGTTAAGTTTAACTATTCTATTGACTTTGGTCTTTTCTGTTTTTGGCTTTTCACAAAACAGACAATCTATGTGGACAAAAGTCACAAAAAATCAACTAAACAGTGATAATTTGGTTTTCAGAAAGTCTACTCCAACCGCAGCAGACTTCTACCAGTTAGATATTGCTCAATTAAATCAGTTGTTAAGAGGAGCCCCTCAAAGAGATAACAGCTTGTCATCTAATGTAATAGTTGATTTTCCAAATTCAAATGGTTCATTCGACTCTTATAGAGTATACGAAGCATCTATTCTGGCAAATGAGCTTCAGGCTCAATATCCAAATATTAGATCTTATGTTGGGCAGAGTGTTGAAAATCCAGAAACCATTATACGCTTCAGTGTTACCCCTCAAGGGTTGCACACAATGACATTATCTTCTGAAACAGGCAGTGAGTTTATTGATCCTTATACTAGAGATGCTAACTCATATATTGTTTATTCTAAAAGAGATTTACCTTTTGGCGATAGAAATTATGTTTGTGAGTTTGATGATGATGGAATCGTGGAAGATATTGACATTGATTTCGAAGCCGAAAGAAATGCCAATGATGGTCAGATGAGAAACTTTAGATTAGCATTGGCCTGTACAATTGAATATGCAGAGTTTCATTGGACAGCAGCAGGTTTAACTGCTGGCGACACCGTAGCCGCAAGAAAAGATGCTGTTTTAGCTGCTATGGTGGTAACCATGACAAGAGTTAATGGTCTTTATGAAAAAGAACTTTCAATAACCATGACCATTATACCGAATAATTTAGATATTATTAATATTACCTCGGACACCTACACTAATAATGATGGTGCTACAATGTTAAATCAAAACCAAGTAGCTGTTGATGCTACTATAGGTAGTGCTAATTATGATATTGGCCATGTATTCAGTACTGGTGGTGGAGGTATCGCTCAATTGAACTCCCCATGTGTTTTTGGAAGTAAGGCACGTGGTGTTACTGGCTTACCAAATCCAGTTGGTGATGGTTTTGATATAGATTTCGTAGCACATGAAATGGGTCATCAATTTGGTTCTCCACATACGTTTAATGGAGATACTGGTAATTGCGCAGGAGGGAACAGGTCATCTGCAAACGCTTATGAGCCAGGAAGTGGTACAACTATAATGGCCTATGCAGGTATTTGTGCACCTCAAAATGTTCAGGGTAATAGTGATGATTATTTTCACCAGATTAGTTTACAGAGAATTTGGGCTAATGTTTCCGCTGGAAACAGTCAATGTGGCGCTCAAACCTCAACAGGAAATGCGGCCCCAACAGCTGAAGCAGGAGCGTCATACACCATTCCAATTTCGACTCCGTACATGCTTACAGCTTCTTCAACGGATGGAGAAACAACGGATACTCACACCTATACGTGGGAACAATGGGATTTAGGACCATCTGGAGTTCCAACGGAGACAACTGCATCAGGCCCACTTGTGCGTTCTTTTCAAGGCACAACCAATCCGACTAGATATATTCCTAATATTCCAGATTTGTTACAATCAGGAGGTTCAACTACTTGGGAGAGATTAGCTTCAATATCAAGAGCCATTAACTTTAGGGTTACTGTAAGAGATAATGATGTTCGAGGTGGCCAAACAGCTACAGATATTATGACTGCGACTACATCAACATCTTCAGGACCATTTGTTGTAACATCTCAAAGTTCACCAGTAACTTGGTCTGGAGGCAATACAGAGACTATTACATGGAATGTTGCTGGAACCAATGCTGGAGCAGTAAATACGCCTAATGTTGATATTCTCTTATCCACTAATGGAGGAGGAACGTTTGATACTGTATTAGCAACTGCTGTACCAAATAATGGATCTGCCGATATAATTGTTCCAGATGTTTTGGCTGAAAACTGTGTTGTTATGGTCAAAGGAAATGGAAATATTTTCTTCAATATTACTACAGGTAGAATAGCAATAGGCTACAATATTACAGCTGGAGACGTTTGCGAAACATATACATTTAACTTAAATGAAACGTTACCAACCTCTGCAACTGTTTTTGAACAAATTCCAGTAAGCGTAACAGATAGTGGTATCATAACTGATGTCAATGTTAAATATGACATATCTTCAACTGCTTTAAATCAGTTACACATGGCTATCATTAGTGCTGATGGCACAAGAGCGTATTTGTATCCTGCAGGGCCGTGTGCAACAGGATCGAATATGCAGGTAACTTGGGATCAAGAGTCAACTGAATCAGTTGTTTGTGGAACGAATCCAGTTACAGGAACAGCTATGCCAGTTCCAATTACCAATCCAGAGCCTTTAAGCAATATATATGGAGAAGAAATGAATGGAACTTGGGTACTCATGGCGGCCAACATCGGAACATCAAACATGGTATTTAATTTTGCTGATGTAGAGATTTGTAAATCTGGGTTTGTAGCTGTATTAGCACCAGAAAGAATTACACAATCTACAGTTGAGGTTGATGTCGTTTCAACAGCTACAGTTGATAATACCCATTTAGAAGTAGCTAGTCCAAATACTGTAAACGCTTCTAATATTGAGTTTACACTAACGGTGTTGCCAACCGAAGGAACATTGTACTTGAATGGTTCATCATTGGCACTAAACGATACTTTTACTCAAGCCGATATTAATAATGGAAATGTAACATATACAACAACATCAGATGTTGATGCTACGGATGGATTTAGAGTAGATGTTGACGACAACAACGGAGGAACATTGCCTAATTTATTAGTAAACATCCAGATAGTTGATGGGTTAAGTGTTGACGAGTTTGGTTTTGATGTTTTTAACATCTATCCTAACCCAACAAATGGAGAGGTTACAATTGAATTGAGCTCACATGAAGATGTTACTATTGGATTGTATGATATTAGAGGTAGAAAAGTTTATAACAATGAGTTTAAAAATACAACAGCATTCAATAAAACCATTGATTTAAGTTCTGCTTCAACAGGAGTTTATATGCTGCAAGTTACTAGTGGCACTAGAACTGCCACCAAAAAACTTATTATTAAATAATAGTCTTTTAACCAATAAAATTAAAGCCCCTAATTGGGGCTTTTTTTATTACATTTATTAAAATTCATATGCAAATGAAATTCTCTTATTGGGAAATCAAATCTTGGTTTAGTAATGTTGATTTTACCATAGTAGGAAGTGGTATAGTTGGATTAAGTTGTGCTCTGGAATTGAAGTCAGCTTATCCATTTTCTAAAATTGTCGTTTTAGAACGTGGTATTTTACCTCAAGGCGCCAGTACTAAAAATGCTGGGTTTGCATGTTTTGGAAGTATCAGTGAGATTTTAGAAGATTTAAAATCGCATACAGAAGAAGAAGTTTTTGAATTAGTAAAAGAGCGAAAAGAGGGTTTAGACAAACTGCGATGCAATTTATCAGATTCGAAAATTGATTTTAAACAGTATGGCGGGTATGAATTATTTTCAAATGACAATTATGATGGATATGATGAATCATTAGGTAAATTGGAAGAGATTAATAAATTACTAAAGCCTATTTTTCATGGTGATGTTTTTAGAAAAGAGTCGAATGTTTTTAATTTCGGGAACATACAAAACAGCTTAATTTTCAATCAATACGAAGGACAAATTGATACAGGTAGAATGATGGAAGCCTTACTATTAAAAGTACAGGCAAATGGCGTTAAAATTCTTAATAGTATAACTGTTGAAAGTTTTGAGGAGTCAATAGGCGGTGTTGATATTGATACAAATTACTTACAGTTTAGGACACACAAACTATTTATTGCAACAAACGGATTTTCTCAACAACTCTTAAACGAATCAGTTAAACCGGCTAGAGCACAGGTTTTAATAACTAAACCTATCGAAAATCTTAACATAAAAGGCACTTTTCATTTGAATAAAGGGTATTATTATTTTCGCAACATAGACAACAGAGTATTATTAGGAGGCGGTAGAAATTTGGATTTAAAAGGAGAAGAAACCATTGAGTTTGACGAAACAAAACTTATTCAGGATAAACTGGAAGCACTTTTAAAAGAAACTATTCTTCCTCACCAGTCTTTTGAAATTGATCATAGATGGAGTGGGATTATGGGTGTTGGAATTCAAAAAAAACCCATTGTTAAGCAAATTAGTAATCATGTTTTTTGCGGAATTAGGCTCGGAGGTATGGGTGTAGCAATTGGAAGTAATGTTGGCACACAAATGGCACAATTATTATCATCATAAATGAAAAAGCTGTTTAAGATTTTATGGAGAATTCTATTCGGATTGTTCCTGTTTTCCATTTTATTAGTATTAATATATAAATGGCTACCAGTACCTATTACACCATTAATGGTTATTCGGGCTTATGAACAAAATCAAGACCATAAAGAAATTGTTTTAAAACATGATTGGGTTCCTCTTGAAGAGATTTCACAGAAATTACAGCTAGCCGTTATTTGTAGCGAGGATCAGAACTTTTTAAAACATAATGGGTTCGACATAAATGCCATTGAAAAAGCCATTGAAAACAACAAAAAAGGGAAGCGCATCAGAGGAGGAAGTACCATAAGCCAACAAACGGCTAAAAACGTTTTTTTATGGCCTCAACGCAGTTGGTTTCGAAAGGCCTTGGAAACATATTTTACTTTTTTAATTGAATTAATTTGGGGCAAAGAACGGATAATGGAAGTTTACCTCAATAGTATCGAAATGGGTAATGGTATATATGGAGCTGAAGCGGCTTCTCAATTTTGGTATAAAAAATCAGTAAAAAATCTTTCTAATCAAGAAGCGGCATCAATAGCTGCAATTTTGCCTAACCCCTTAAAGTATAGGGCAAATCCGGCAACGACATATATTCAGTCTCGAAAGAATTGGATTATTAAACAAATGTCTAATCACGGCAAACTTTTATATAATAAATAACTCTAACCTGTATTAAGTCTCATTAGTTTGACTTCTAAACACCTCAAAATTTACAATTGAATTTTCTGGTAATTCAGAATCATGCTCAAAAAAAATAGATTCTTTGTTGAATACAGCCTCAATTAAATAATATTTCCCACGAAAAAAACTTTGTTTCACAATGGCCTGTAGGGAAGCGTTTTTTGAAACACGTATCTCGTGGGCATAAACAATCCCATATGAGTCTAAAATATTGAACTCATTAAAAAAGGATGCAATGATTGGTAATTTTGGGTTCTTGAATAGATTCTTGGGAGTGTTATTAGCAATAATTTGTTTGTCAAGAAGAACTAAAACCCGATCTGAATATCCGAGCACGTCTTCTTTATCATGGGTAGCAACAATACAGGTAATGTTTTTTTTCTTAAAATAATTGAATACTTTACGCCTTAAAGTATGCTTTTTGAAGTTATCAATATGACTGAAAGGTTCATCTAATAAGATTAGTTTTGGATCTTTTGCTATAGCTCTAGCAAGTGCAACACGTTGTTTTTGTCCACCACTTAATAATTTTACCTTGGTTTGTGAGACATCCAACAATTCAACGACTTCCAAAAGCTCTTTAATTCTTTCTTTTTTTTCTTTTGGAAAAAAATTTGACAAATAATGACCAACGTTTTCTTCGACACTTGTGTAGGGCATCAAATCAAATTCTTGTGACAAGTATTTAATAAAATCATAACCTGTAACAAGATTAAATTTTGGACCAAGTATTTCTGTATCATTCCAAAATATTTGCCCATCGTTTAGATCAAATTCACCATATATAAGTTTTAATAGGGAGCTTTTTCCAGAGCCGCTTGCGCCAATAATAGAAACATGTTCCCCAGCCTCTACTTTAAAAGAAAGCTCTCTCAATATGGAATCATGATTATAGGCAAATGTTAGGTTTTTAACTTGTAGCATATTGCAAAAATAAGGCAAAAAAAATTCGCCCAATAAAGGGCGAATCTAATATGGAATAACGTAAAAATTACTCTTTTATAAACTTTCGATTTATTGCACGTCCTTCATTTTCTAAACGGATAACATATATACCAGTATTTAGATTGGAAACATCAAGTGAGTTTTGCTCTAATTTAGTATTAAGAACACGCTTGCCATTTAGGTCAAATACTGTAGCAATTCTACCATTTAAATTAACAGCAGAATCAAAATTAATGGTGTTTTTAACAGGATTTGGATAAATGGTCAAACCAGTCAATTCGTAATCATCAACGGTGAGTGATTGTCCTTCGATAATAATGATACTTTCATTAATGTCAGGATTTTCTATATTGTCAATAATTCCAGAAGGCCAATAAATAACGATATTATCAATAACAGTTTCAGTTCCCAAACCAAAATGAGTATTTAGAGAACTCATAAAACGAAATCCTTCACCACTCCTTACATCCCTAATTTGAATTCCTGAAGGTGTATGAACTTCAATTCTGGCACCAATTCCATTGATATTACTTTCAGTACCTACAGTCGTCAATGTTATCCAATTATTATCGTTGCCTTCATTTTTGTAGAATGTATTGCCATTAAATGCATCGATAAAACCATCATTATCTAAATCACCAAAAGCTCCATTGGAGACTTGATTTGTGAAAACAGAAAACGTCATATCACCATTTCCGAATAATATATGACCATTTGATGCAATATCGAGATTACCATCATTATCAAAATCATAAGTAGCGTTTTCAATTCCCGTTGCAGTAAGAGTAGGTACTCCTGAAGCAGCAGTGACATCAACAAACACGCCATCATTATTTTGCATTAATTTGTGTGTTCCTGAAGAGGCGCCAACAAAAACATCCATATCACCATCATTATCAAAATCACCCCAAGCAGACGACCAAGTTTGCATTGGATCAGCCAAACCTATGCCTGCAGCTAATTCAGTATAGGTTCCATCTCCATTGTTTTTATGCATTTGATTGGTTCTTCTGGCTTCTTCACCACCGCATTTAGCGATAAACATATCAAGATTACGATCATTGTCATAATCAATCCAAATGGAGCCGTAGTTACCACCAGAAGGATAATCGCCTAGGTTTGCGGGTGCATCAGCAGTTACATTTGATTGGTAAAACGTTAAGTTTCCAGAACCATCATTTATATAATATACATTTGGTGCTACATCATGACAAACAAAAGCATCTAAATGCCCGTCATTATTAATGTCGGCAAAGTTTGACCGTTGAGAAAACACATATTCAGATCCTGATACTTCAGTAAATGTAAAATCTCCATTAGAGCGCATGAAGGTTACACCACTTCCGCTACCATATAATAAATCAGTAAATCCATCAGCATTGTAATCGCCAGCAGCAAGACTCCAACCTGGCGTAAAATCAGCAGCTGAAGTTGTAATATTGGTTTCGGTGAATCCACCTGCACCATCTTGAAGATGAATATTGACATTAGTAGCAGTAATTGAGACAACATCATCCAGATAATCGCCATTCATGTCAACAACTGCTCTAAAGGTTCCTGTAACAGGAATATTGCTGGTTGTAAAAGTTACTGGTGCTGGATCTGGTCCTGGTGGTGGGTCACCTTCGTAAATTTCAAAATCAAAACCTCCAGCATTCCATCTATCGTCGAAAACTATATAATAAGTTTCTCCACCAGTAACATCCAAAGAAGCAATAGACAAGTATCCATTACCAATGTTACCACTGTCATCATCACCACCCACACAAACTAATGCATCACAGGTTCCGCTGTAGATGTGAACACGTGTATCACCTCCAGAGTTTTGCTGTAATTCAGTGGTTACCGTTAAATATGTGTCTTCTGTTGGGGTATATCTATACCATTCTCCAGCCGTTACATTAGTGCCGTTTCCAACACAAAACTCGGGAGGCATGTCACCATTTATTGCATCCACGGTGAAAAGCCCAGGCCCAGTTATGGGAGTGTCGGCATCAGCTTCTGCACAGGAATTTGAATTGGTTTGTGAATAGTTAAGTAGAGTAGAAAATAGGGTTAATAGGAGTAATAATTTTTTCATATTCGCTATTAATTTGATTAATTAATTAAATATAGGGGCACTAATGTACTAAAATATTATTAACATATCATGTAAGTCACTGATTTTTTTGACAATAACAAAAAGCCTAAATTAAACTTTGTCTAAAGGATATTTAGTTTAAAAAAAGTATAGCCAAATTACAATTTAATGAGCTTCCTTGTAATTAATTGTCCATTTGATTCAATGCGCAATAAATAAATACCACTTTGAAGGCTTGAAACATCAATCGTATTATTTTCTATTCGTCCATTTAAAATACGTTTGCCGTTCAAATCGAATATAGTTGCTATTTTTGGTGACAAATCCTGATTTGTTTTAAAATATAAGTTGTCTCTAACAGGATTTGGATAGATGACAAGATTTGAAAGGGTTAAATCTTCGACACTTAAAGAATGATCTCCCTCCACAATTGTTAATGATTGATTTATAGCTGGATTGTCAATTTGATCTATAAAACCAGAAGGCCATCTAACTATAATTTTAATAATAGAAGTTTCCGAACCCAATCCAACATGGGTGTTTAAACTACTCATAAAGGCAAAGCCTGAACCACTTTTTACATCTCTAATTTGCATTCCGGAGCTTGTGTAAACTTCCACTCGGGCTCCAATACCATTGATGTTACTAGTCGTTCCTACAGTATGAATTTTGATCCAATTATGGCTAGTTCCACCATTAAAATGAACGGTGCCAACGCCATTAGATTGAGTTACGACATCGATAAATCCATCATCATTTAAGTCGCCAAACGAACCATTAACATATGGAAATGGGTTCTCTATCGTGTAAAAAGTCAAATCGCCATTTCCAAACAAAATATTACCGTTTGAGGCAATATCTAAATTCCCATCGTTATCAAAATCATAAGCTAAATTTTCGTGTCCAGTTGTAGATAGGTCAGTTACATTCGAACTAACAGTTACATCAGTGAAAACCCCTGTAGTATTGACATCATTTCTCATGAATTTATGAGTTCCAGTACTGGCTCCAACAAAAACATCCATATCACCATCATTGTCAAAATCACCCCAAGCAGAAGACCATGTTTGCATAGGATCATCAAGTCCTAAAGATGCAGCAACTTCTGTATAGCTTCCGTCTCCGTTATTTCGTAACATTTGATTTTTTCTACGTTCGGTTTCCCCACCACATTTTGCAATAAACATATCCAAATCGCCGTCATTGTCATAATCAATCCAAATAGAACCATAATTTCCACCTGAAGCATAATCGCCCAATCCACCTTGATTGAATGTTAAATTTCCGGCACCATCATTTATATAGTATACGTTTGGAGCAACATCATGACAGACAAAAGCATCTAAATGACCATCATTATTGATATCCGCAAAGTTAGAACGTTGAGAAAACACATATTCAGAGCCAGAAGATTCGATAAAGCTTGTGACGTCGTCAAATGGATTACCGTTATTGAGGTTCCCGACATTAACTTCAGCTTTCATAAATGTCACACCGCTCCCATTTCCATACAGTAAATCGGTATAGCCATTTCTATCATAATCCCCAGCACCAATACTCCATGAAGGTGCAAAATCAGCGTCAGGAGTATCAATATCGACACTTGTAAAACCACCACCGCTATTTTGGAATTGCACATTAATAGATGATGTTGAATAAGACCCTACTGTTACGATATCGTCCAAAAAGTCTCCATTCATATCTACAACCGCCCAATTAATTTGATTAATACCTAAAGAAGTAAAATTTTGAGTTGAAAACGTAATAGGAGATGGTTGTGGAGGAGCAATATTATTAATTGACAGGCAAAAAGCCACATCGGATAACGCAGTTCCTTCAAAATCATAAATTTGAATAATTAAATCATCACCTAAATTCCAACCACTTAATGTTTCATTTGAAAAAGTAGTAGCGCAATCATAAGCAACTGTTCCATCAGTATTCCAAATAACTATTCCTGGGTTTCCAGGAGCTTGTGAAGAAAATGACAATCCTAAAGAAGTAGCAGTCCAAGAAAAAAACTGGTCTAATCCAGAAGCACTACAATTACCTTGTAAATTGCTGTCAGTTGTTCCATCTGTAGAAAAAGGCAGGTTAAATGTAGGAGTCGCACAACCTGTTCCTTCTGGCGATGGTGTAATAGGTATGGCTCCTGCCAATGTATCGTTTCCTGGTTGAGCATGCATTTGGAATGTAGCCAAACAGATAATTATCGAAAAAAGTAGTTTTGTTTTCATAGTATTATTTAGAATATTATTCACATCTATCAGGAAGAGAATTCATCCACTCACGGATTAATTCAACGCCTTCAACATGTTGTAAGGTTCTACCCAAAAGGGGCATTCTATATTGTTCTTCGATGGAGCTTATTCTGAACATAACAACAGAAGCATCAGCATCTCCAGGATTCATAATGAATGGATATTCAGCACCAATGTTAGTATCTGGCTCTACACAAACACCCATATTGGTCAAATCATCATTTGTGTTGAAACCAAATCGCATGGGTCTGTATTCACAATAACTTTGTTCAGCATGACAATGAGCACAGTTAATATCAATGTAGGAACGAACCCTTAAATCCAGTGGTTCACTGGTATCATCCCAAGCTACAGTAGTTTCAATATCATCTGGATAAGTGTCTTCTAAATACCCGAAGTCCACCCACTTTTGCAATTGGTTCATAGAACCATTTTCATACGGATAATCCTTGTTAAGATTTTGAGGTTTTGGCCCAATGGGTTGTGGCTCACCAAATTTATTATGGCAAGTAAAGCACTCTGCTCGAGATGGAATTCTATAATTAACACTTTTTGTTTCAGAATTTTCAATCCAATCAAAACTCACAAAACTACCATCATTAGTAAAAAAGGCTTCGGTTTGCGTATCGTTCCAAACATATTTTGCAAATTCCCAACCTTCAGGTGTAACGTACATTAATCGTGTTTCAATAATTTTTGTGTTACCAGAAGGCAAGACATTATCATAATAGAAATTCTTTATTAAAAATGTACCAACAGGGAAATTTAATGGCGTATAATCATTTTCATAAACCGCGCGAGAACCATTTGGCATCCAAACAAATCGTTTTTTATGAGCATAGTCAGTAAACAAAGGCGAATTAATATCATAAGGAATAACACCAAAAACTGGATTTAAGTCTTTTAAATCACCTTCAAAGAAATTATACTCCGAAAGGGTATCAAAAGGAAAATTATCAGGGTCATAATTTACTGGCGTTACTAGTCTGACATTTACAGTCACAGTAGAACTTGCACAATTTTGGGAGTTGTTACAAATGGTATATTGAAAGGTGTCGTTTCCAGAAAAAATACCATTAGGTGTGTAGCGTATGGTATCATCGCTTGGGTTATTAGGTGTTCCATTGGTTAAAACTTCAAACGTAGCGTTTGAGGTCGTCGAAACGGAAAGTGTTCCTTGGCTAGGCACATTTAAGTCATTAGCAAGAACATCAATTTCTACGGATGTATTTTGAAAAACTTCACTTGAATCAGGATTAGCAGTAATGACTAAAGGGGAATAATTAGCGTCATCATCACTACAAGAAAAAAAAACCAAAATCAAGCCTAGTAAGCGTAAGGATGTCAAGTAATTTTTCATCATTTGTGGTAAAAATTTGGATAGTAAATATAATTACAAAGCTGAAACCTAGATAATTAATTAGTTATAATACACTTTTTTTTAGATAACAAGACTAAAAAAACCCTGACAATCAGCACTAATTAAACAATTAAGAAAACAAAAACCCTACTCAAAATCTTAAAAAAAATTAAACTAAACTATTCTTTATTAAGTATTCAGCAATTTGAACGGTATTTGTTGCAGCTCCCTTTCTCAAATTATCACTCACAATCCACATATTTAAAGAGTTAGGCTGTGAGCCATCTCTTCTGATTCTGCCAACAAAAACATCATCTTTTCCATGAGCATAAATGGGCATGGGATAGATGTTTACATCGGGATTGTCTTGAAGCACCACACCAGAAGTATTGTTTAATAACTGTCGCACCTCATTAATGTCAAAATCATTTTCAAACTCAACATTAACAGACTCACTATGTCCTCCAGCAGTAGGTATTCTTACCGCAGTAGCAGTTACTGCTATAGACCTATCATCCAGTATTTTTTGAGTTTCACGAACCAATTTCATCTCTTCTTTGGTGTACCCATTTTCTTCAAAAACATCACAATGAGGTAAGGCATTTTGATGAATAGGATACGGATAAGCCATTTCACCTTTAACACCAGCCAATTCATTTTCTAGTTGTTTAACAGCTTTTACGCCAGTTCCAGAAATAGATTGATAGGTTGAAACAACAATTCGTTTGATGGTGTATTTTTTATGTAATGGTGCTAGCACCATAACCATTTGAATGGTAGAACAGTTAGGGTTTGCAATTATTTTGTCGCTTTTGGTTAAAGCTTGGGCATTAATTTCGGGAACTACTAATTTTTTATCTAAATCCATGCGCCATGCAGATGAATTATCGATAACCGTGGTGCCTACTTCGGCAAATTTAGGAGCCCATTCTAAAGATGTGCTTCCTCCGGCAGAAAATAATGCAATTTCAGGCTTTAGAGACACGGCAGTTTCCAAATTAACCACGTGATAGGTTTTACCTTTAAAATCAATAGGTTTTCCTACTGATTTTTCAGATGCAACTGGAATTAATTCTGTAACTGGGAAATCACGTTCTTCAAGAACCTTTAACATAACCTCGCCGACCATTCCTGTCGCGCCTACAACTGCTATTTTCATAAACCTAATTTGTTACAAAAATAATTAATTCTTGATGTTTTGGATTTAAAATAACACAAAAAAACCACTTCATAATTGAAGTGGTTTAAAGGTTAGAATATATAGTGTAGCGACTATTTTTTTAATAAATCTCTAATTTCTTGAAGCAATTCGTTATCCGAAGGCCCAGCTGGTGCTTCTGGAGCAGGCTCTTCTTTCTTCTTCATACGGTTTATTCCTTTAATGAGCATAAACATAACGAAGGCTACAATAATAAAGTCAATGACATTAGTCAAAAAATCACCATACAAAACAGCTACTTCACCAACAACCTCTCCAGCCTCATTAGCTGTTCCTTCGGTGATAACATATTTTAAATCTTTAAAATCAGTATTAAAGATTAACCCAACAAGGGGCGATACAATACCTCCTGTAAATGATGCAACAACCTTGTTAAAAGCAGCACCCATTACAAAGGCAACAGCGATGTCAACTAAATTGCCTTTCATGGCAAATTCCTTGAATTCTTTAAGCATAATGTTAGTTTTTAGTTAATGTTACAAAAACTAATTTAGCAAAAAGATTCCTACAAACAATCATTCACAAGTATTTATTTTAAATAAACACGTTTGACGCGTTGCGAGATTCCAGTGATTATTTCATAAGAAATACTTTGGGTAGTTTGGGAAAATGAAACTGCCGAAGGCGATTTTCCAAACAAAACGACCTCATCACCTTCTTGGCAGGGAATATCCGTTATATCTACCATGAGCATATCCATACAAACATTACCTATAATTGGAGCCTTGTGGTCACGAACAGTCACAAACCCTTTTTGGTTACCATATTGTCTCCCAATACCATCCGCATGACCTATTGGTATGGTGGCCGATCTCATAGGTTTTGAAGCTCTGAAGGCTCTATTGTATCCAACACTTTCACCAGCATCTAGTTGATGAATTTGGGATATGATAGATTTTAAAGTCGCAATTGGCTTTAATTGGGTGTCAATTTTATCAGAATTTCCAAAACCATAGAGTCCGATTCCGGTTCTTACCATATCAAAATGAGCATGGGGATAATTCATGATTCCTGAAGTATTGCATAGATGATAGATGGGCTTATAGTCCAAGTAAGGCTCAATATTTGAAATAATTTCCTTGAAAGCTTTTATTTGGTTTTCTGAAAACGCCTTTTCATCTATATCCTCACTAGCTGCTAAATGCGAAAAAACGGATTTCACCTTTAAGCTATCAGAATTATTAATTTTAGTCATCACAGATTCGACATCTGGAGATTTAAAACCTAAACGGTTTAATCCGGTGTTGAATTTCAGATGTATGGGATAATCCTGTAGTTTTTCCTTTGTAACTAATTCTAAAAAAGTATCCAAAACAAAAAAACTATAAATACTGGGCTCAAGGCAATAATCTATGAGTGTTTTAAAATTCACAGATTGTGGATGAAGCACAAGAATGGGCAATTTTATCCCAGCTTCTCTCAAAGCAACACCTTCTTTTACGTAAGCTACTGCCAGATAATCTACAGCCAGATTCTCAAGGCATTTAGCAACCTCAATAGAATCACTACCGTAGGCAAAGGCTTTAACAACTGCTAAAATTTTAGTGTCCGGTAAAAGTTTGGATTTAATGAAATGGAAATTGTGTTTTAAAGCTTTTAGGTCAATCTCTAAAACCGTTTCATGCACTTTTGCCATTCTTGTTGTTGGTTTGAATTTCTTCTGCATCATTAACCTTCATGTTGCGTACTTTATCACGAAGCATGGACTTATAAAATGCTGCTCGACTTAAGGGTTCATATTCGTCAACCTCGCCAAGCAATACTAAATCATCGCTTTTAGCTTTTCGGTAGCTATATTGTGCTAAATTTCCTGTTTTGGTACAAATAGCGTGGACTTTGGTCACATATTCAGCAGTAGCCATTAAATTGGGCATAGGCCCAAAAGGATTGCCTTTAAAATCCATGTCCAAACCAGCAACAATGACTCTGACCCCTTTATTAGCCAAATCATTACAAACACGTACAATTTCATCGTCAAAAAACTGGGCCTCATCAATCCCTACGACGTCACAACCATCAGCCAGAATTGGAATATTGGCAGCTGCAGGAACAGGCGTTGACCGAATTTCATTTTCATCGTGCGAAACCACTTTGTCCTCATCATATCGCACATCAATGGAAGGTTTAAAAATCTCCACTTTCTGTCTAGCAAATTGGGCGCGTTTTAGCCTGCGAATCAATTCTTCTGTCTTTCCAGAGAACATAGATCCACAAATGACCTCAATCCAACCAAATTGTTCTTTATGATTTACGGTATTTTCGAGAAACATTTTGTAATTTTAACACTAAAACAAACTTATTGTTCGTTTTGTATAAAGGTGGCGTAAATTTATTAAAAATCAAAAGCATTAATCTGTTTTAAATATAAAAAATTATGAAGAAGAAGCTCGAAGCCGAGTTAATGAGTATAGCACATAGAATACTTAAACTAAAAGGCCAAGATGATATAGATAAAATGCATCAAGAAGTAGCAGCGCTTTATGAAAAGCTCACCGTTTTGAAGTTTGCTAAAGAAAACCTTGAAGATGAGTTACCGACGATTGGTAATGACTCGTCATTTTTTGAGATGTTGGATGTTGCTTTTAACAATAAGGTTAGTGACAATATCGAGTTTGAAGACAAAATTTATGTCAACCTAGATGATTCCGAACATGAGGAAATTATGGAGCCAGCCATTGAAAAAATTAAGGATATGGTAGCCCAAATGCCTCAAGAAGCACAGGTGGTTGATGCCATTTTTGAAAAAGCTGGAACCAAAACACAGATACATAAGAATAATTTAGATGATCTTACGGCTGATTTTTTTGAAGAACCTGTATTTGAACCTGTTGATAAAGCTAAACAAGAAGGAAAAAAGTCCCTTAACGACAAATTAAAGAAAGGTCTAAACATAGGTTTAAATGATAAGATTGCTTTTATAAAGCATCTTTTTGAAGGAAAATCAGAAGATTATGATCGTGTACTTTCACAAATTAATACCATTAACTCCTTTGAAGATGTCAAAGCCTTTATCCAAAATATGGTAAAACCTGATTATGGCAATTGGAAGGGGAAAGAGGATTATGAAATCCGTTTTATGGAAATCATAGAAAGTAAATACGACGCGTAATTATCTAGTAATTTAAGTACACCCAACCCACAATTGGTTTTTCATTTCCAACTTCAAGAATATAGTAATAGGTTCCCACAGGAAGGGCTTTACCTGAATTGTGTAGCAATCCTTGATTAGGTTTGCCATCCCATAAATTATCGTAGTTTTCCTGTTGAAAAACCAATACACCATAACGATTAAAAACTTTTAGACGGTTGGTTTCGTAGTCATCCAAACAAGGTATTTCAAAATAATCGTTAATGCCATCGTTATTAGGCGTGAAAACTTCAGGGACTTCCAAGCAATCAACAGGTGCATTTGGACTCTGAATAACTTCCAACTGGGCCAAAACTTCAGAAGTGTCAATATTATTCTGATTCGTAAAATTGGTGTGGTTGTTTATGTATATTCCAGGAATAGCAGAAGTAACCGTTACCGAAAATGTGCAGTCAGAAGCACTTTGCGGAATATTTAAATTAGTAATACCTACAAAGTTATCACCAATATCGCCAACGAAAGTTCCTGTACTACCATTGCTATTAACCCAAACAGGTTGCGATGTCAATACGAGTCCGTTGGGTAAATTATCGGTAAAGGAAATATTGCTTTCGGTCTCTCCGGAATCTACACTATATACGGTGAAGGTTAAAGTACTTTCTTCATGTGTGTAAATGACATCTGGGTCAAACCATTTTTCCAATGTTGGCGCCAATACCTGTACACTACTGATTGAAATATTGGTTTCTGGCGTGAGTTCTTCGTTGTTTATTGGGCTCGGAATAGCTTCCGCAGTATTAACAAAGGCACCACCAATATTAGGCGCTTCAACAGGAATAAAAACCCTTACTGTTGAACCAATATCCATTTGTGGAATGATTCCCGAAATAGTATTTCCAGAAACATTGAATGATGTAATACACGTTGCGTTACCGGAAGTCACTTGGCAGGTAGGTGTTCCGGTAATAGTAAATCTGTCGTCTAAAGTATCAATAAATTCGGCATCGATAATTTCATCACTTGTGTTGCTGTTAGTGATATCAATTATCCAATTAAATGGCTGATTGACAAAAACCGTAGGGAATTCAGGAAATGTTTGAACTACTAAATCTACACAAGGCGCAAAATAAGTTGTAGCCAGTGAACCCACTTCCGTATTATCAGATTGTGGACCAACAGCAACTAGCGATACTTTATTGGTTCCTTTTATTTCACCTAATAAACATTCAGGCATCCAATTGATTTCAACGTGAAAAGTTACAGAACTCATACCAGGAAGTGCCCATTGATCTTCTTCCAAAATCTCCCAAAACACATCAGGATCACCATTTCCGTCAGATATACCATCTAGTGTAACGCCTATATTCGCATGTTCAATATCAAAGCAAGAAGCACTTCCGGTTGTAGATACACAGGTTACGGACTCAAGTACCGCTTCGGGAATATTGGAAGTTGCATCAAGCTCATAGTAATCACTCAATACAATGTTGGTGTCAACAGCACTTTCATTCGAAACTACAATTTCATAAGTTATGGTAGTGTCCCAAGCCGTCGTATTGTTCGGAGAGCCTCCTTCAGGTAATTGAGGTGCTATTTGCGTTTTAGTAACTTGTAGCTCCACAACTTCGCATTGTGGCACATCCATGGGTAAATCGATATTGTCGAAATCGGTATTATTACTCTGGAAATTATCTTCAATATTAGACGATTCAATACTAACGTTGCTTCTTGCAATGCCATTAATATTGCCAATGACACATTCAGGTTCTATAAAATGGATGGTGGTCCTAACAGTCAAAATTTCACCAACAGGCATATTAAAAACATTACAAACCCAATATTGCCCAGCGTTGGCGAAAGTCGTCGTGTTACAAGGTATTGTTGATTCACTTTCAATGCACTCTATGGATGTAATCTGCCAAAGCACATTGTTAGAGGTGTTTCTAAAACTGGCTATTACATCAGCATCCAAAGGGCCATTGTTACAAATGGTTGTTTCATAGACTATCGATTCGCCCCAATTGACCAAATCACCAACGGTAGGAGAAATTTGAATGGTTTCAATACACACATCGGTTTCTTGACAGAGCTCTGCTTCAATCAAAATGCTTTCAACATCATTGGATTCGTTGGATGATTCGTTGGCATGATCCAATGCTATTTCAATATGACTAGTAACTTCCAATGTCGCAGGATCTAATATACATTCGGGTTCTAAAAACTCATAAACCATTTCAAATGTCAATGTACTATTAGGTTGAAATTCATGATTTATAAGAAATTCATAAACCCTTGTTGGAGTGGCCGCAAAAATAGTTGTTGGAGTTGGGTTAACATTAAAATCATTATAGCAATTAGAACCATTGGTTGCATTAATACAGCTCATAGAAACCAACTGAACAATAGGCAATCCATTTACTGCCAAGGAATTCAATTCCATAATCCCAGAAAAACCTACCAATGGATAAACGATATCACTGTTGTTGGTAATGGTCACATGATAAGTAATGGTATCACCCCAGTTGCTAATTGGCGTTCCAGAAGCTGGCGCAATTTGCTCATGCGATACGGTAAAGTCAACTATGATATCAGTGATGTCTATGGAGATAATGGAAATATTATTTCCCTCATTGGTGTCAGTCACAGTATCGGGCGGTGTAATGGTCACTGTTGTAGCAATACCACCAACTTCAGGAGGTGCTCGCAATACTACTTTCACCTGGAGACTTGCAGCTGCTGGAAAATTGGCTATAGTTCCAGATATTTGATTGCCTGCCACAGCAAAATCCGTTATTAGTGTGGTGCCACCTGTTGGGTTCTGGCTCGCATACGAAATGATTGTTGCGCCTGCATTAATAGTTTGATTAAAAACGGCATTTTGAACGGCATTACCAGAATTGGTGATCGTTACCAGATATTGGAATTCTTCGTAAATATGCGCTTGTGAAATATCGCCACCAGATAAATCCTGCGCCTCCACCGAAATAGCTAAATCCGTCGTTTGACTAAACCCAATCCCAATGCAAAAGCAGATAAAAAATAGTACCAGGATTTTATTTTGCATAGATTGGTTTTTAGTTAGATGCACAAATAGTCAAAAGGTTGCGTCAATATAGTTTAAAAGTATGTAAATTTGAGAGGAAACCCGCACATTATGAAACTTTATATTGTTCCCACACCTATTGGTAATTTAAAGGACATGACCTTTAGGGCTATTGAGGTTTTAAAGGAAGTCGATTTGATTTTGGCTGAAGACACACGAACATCAGGCAAACTCCTCAAGCACTTTGAGATTAACACGCCTTCGCAGTCCCACCACATGCACAATGAACACAAAACAGTGGAAGGATTAATAAATAAATTAAAAAGCGGAACGACAATAGCTCTAATTAGTGATGCTGGCACACCAGCTATTTCTGATCCTGGGTTTTTATTAACACGTGCTTGTGTAGAAAACGATATTGATGTAGAATGTTTGCCAGGCGCAACAGCTTTTGTTCCCGCGTTGGTTAATAGCGGATTGCCTAATGACAAATTTGTATTTGAAGGGTTTTTACCCATAAAAAAAGGAAGGCAAACACGCTTAAACTTGTTGGCAGAAGAAACCCGAACCATGATTTTTTATGAATCTCCTCATAAGCTTTTAAAAACACTCGCACATTTTTGTGAGTATTTTGGAGATGATAGACCAGTTTCGGTATCTCGTGAATTAACCAAGCTTTACGAAGAAACCATTCGCGGCTCTGTCAAAGAGGTGCTGGATTATTATACCAATAAACCACCTAAAGGCGAAATTGTGATTGTGGTTGGAGGGAAAAAGTGATTATATGAAAAGGACTTTCATTTTAATATTGATTTTGATTTCCTGCAAAGGTTCTCAAATTGACCATGAATTAAAATCTAACCAAGTTGATTTATTTAAGGAGATTAGGGCTAAAGTTTATAAGATAGACTCAATTGAAAATTATTATCTAGTTTACGCCTCAAAAGATAACTATAATTATAAAATTGTTTCTAAAATGGTATCCAATGAGGATTGCAATCAAGTCAAGCTAGATTCCATGTACTCTTTTAAAATCAGGAGCTTAATATTGCCTGAACCTAAAACAAACAAAAATTCAAATTATTCAAAACCAGTCAATTATGATGATTTTCAAAAATGTGTTTACATGGAGGATTTTACAAAAATTTGTACTGAAGTTCGAATTAAAGACATATTAATTTCCAAAAATCTCATAGGTCTTTGCCACAGAAAAATCCAATAGTATTCTAACCATGCTTCCCTTTTTCCCAGCCATGCTTACCTAAATACTGTTCGCCACTTTCTACAGCACCCTCTTCAATGCTGGTACCCATACTATCGTTCCAACGGTTTAAATAACCAAACAATGAAATCACACCCAGCATTTCAACAATTTCACCTTCATCCCAATGTTCATATAACCGTTTTTGAATTGACGCATCAACCGCATTTGGGACTTGACTGGCTGCCAGACTAAAATCCAAAGCTGCACGTTCGGCTTCAGAAAAAGCAGAATGGGTACGGTATTCCCAAATATTATCCAGCTGCTCTTGTTCAGCACCATAGCGCTCCGCAGCACGAATAGCATGCGCTTGACAATAGCGACAACCCGTGGCATTGCTACTGACCCAGGCAATCATGCGTTTTAGCGCAGAGGTCACACGACCTTCATTGGCCATAACGGCTTTGTTGAGGTTTATGAATGCCTTGGAAATGGCTGGTCTCCGTTGCATGGTGAGCACGGAATTTGGACAAAACCCAAGCGTTTCATTGAAGAATTCAGCTAACGCTTTGGTCTCTAAATCATGCTCGGGTGATAATGGCGTTACTAGTGGCATAGTCTATTTTTTATTGGTATTTTTGATATCATACAATAAATATCTTTTGTCTAAATTTTAAGTTGTTAAATTCAGTGTTTTAAGATATTCATTGTGTCCTATTTAATGAAATATGATACATCACAATAAACGAAAAATCTATAGCAATGGCAACAAATAAAGTCACCACACATTGGAAAGGCAATATGCTTTTTGAATCAGACAATCCAAGCGGTAAAACATTACTAATCGATACTTCAGAAGAGCATGGCGGACATAATTCTGGTTTGCGTCCTAAAGCCATGATGTTGTCAGCCCTTGCAGGTTGTTCGGGATTGGATGTGGTATCTATTTTGGATAAAATGAAAGTGAAAATATCCGATTTTAGAATGGATACCTATGGCGAATTGACCGAGGAACACCCAAAATATTACCACACAGTTACAGTTGAGTATCATTTTTATGGCGATGAATTGGATGAGAAAAAAATTCAAAAAGCGGTTGATTTGTCCATTGAAAAGTATTGCGGTGTCATGGAAATGTTTCGAAAGTTTGCCAATGTAAAAACTACCATTCACTATCACAATAAATAGTATGCGCTGGACGCTTAAACCTAAACCAGACCCGGAAAAAGTGAAGGTTCTCAAAGAAGCTTTAAAGGTTGATGATATTGTGGCTACGCTCTTATTGCAACGTGGTATTGAAACCTATGAGGACGCCAAAACCTTTTTTCGGCCTAGTTTAAATGACTTACATGACCCATTTTTAATGCAGGATATGAATAAAGCCGTTTCGCGCATTGAGCATGCTTTGGAGAATGGCGAAAATATTTTGGTTTATGGAGACTATGATGTAGATGGCACCACAGCAGTAGCTTTAATGAGTTCCTATCTAAAAACGAGAACATCAAATGTAGCTACTTATATTCCTGATCGTTATGGCGAAGGTTATGGCGTATCCTATCAAGGCATTGATTTTGCAGATGATAATGGGTTCACCCTTATTATTGCTTTAGATTGTGGTGTTAAGGCTATAGACAAAGTAGCTTATGCACAAGAAAAAGGTATCGATTTTATTATTTGCGACCACCACAGACCAGGCAATCAATTACCAAATGCGGTTGCGGTTTTGGATCCCAAGCGTGAGGATTGTGAATATCCTTATAAAGAACTTTGTGGCTGCGGTGTTGGGTTTAAACTTATTCAAGCATTAGCATCTAGACGAGGCCAATCGGTTGAAGATTTAGTTGCATATTTAGATTTGGTAGCTACAGCTATTGGTGCAGATATCGTTACTATTACAGGTGAAAATCGCGTCTTGGCGTATTTTGGATTGCAAGTGATTAATGGTAATCCGCGTCCAGGTATCAAAGCCATTATAGCCGAAGTTAAAAAGGAAGAATTGACCATTACGGATGTGGTTTTTATTGTGGCACCCAGAATTAATGCAGCAGGGCGTATGAAACATGGTAATCATGCCGTAACTCTATTAACCGAAACCGATTTTAATACTGCGGCTGCTTATGCTGTTGAAATAGACACTTTTAACACCGATAGACGTGAAACAGATAGACAAATTACAGAAGAAGCTCTTCAGCAAATTGAAGAACAAAAAGAACAGGAACGTTTTACTACTGTTGTTTACCATGAAACTTGGCATAAAGGTGTTATTGGTATTGTGGCTTCTCGATTAACCGAAACCTATTACAGGCCCACCTTGGTATTTACTAAAAGCGGAAACAAATTAGCGGCTTCGGCACGTTCAGTGTCTGGTTTTGATGTGTATAATGCTTTAGAAGCCTGTAGCGAACATATCGAACAGTTTGGCGGGCATAAATATGCGGCTGGATTGACCTTGAAGGAAGAAAATTATGAAGCTTTTAAACAAGCTTTTGAAGACGTGGTTTCAAAAACCATTGACACGAAATTACTGACACCTGAAATTAAGGTTGATTTATCCATTGAATTATCTGAAATTGATGCGAAGCTTTGGCGTATCATTAAACAATTTGCACCTTTCGGCCCTGGGAATATGACACCCGTTTTTATGAGCGAGAATCTTCGTGATACGGGTTATGGAAAATGCGTAGGTGAAGACGAATCCCATTTACGTGTTACTGCAACCGATGGTAATCAGCAGATTGTAGGTATTGGTTTTGGTCTAGGCGATAAATATGATTTGATTTCGGATAGAAAACCGTTTAAAGCGGTCTATACTATCGATGAAAATCATTGGAATGGAACCGTATCACTGCAATTGAAATTACGTGATTTAAAATGATGAATAATCGGGTTTTCATATTCGTTATCCTGTGCTTTCAACTCGCCTTTTCACAAAACCTGGTTTTAAACCCCAGTTTTGAGGAACATAAAACATGTCCGAGACTCATTGGAGGGTTTAATCACAATGCTCTAGATTGGAGCACGCCAAATTTTGGCTCAACCGATTATTTTAATGCCTGTAGTCAGGAGGTTGGTGAAACAAATTTTTTTGGAAAGCAAAGTGCAAGAACAGGAAAGGGCTTTGCCGGGATGTATGTTATGGCACCTGATAACTATCGAGAATATGTTCAAGGGCAATTGTCAAAGCCCTTACTTATTGGTAAGACGTACACCATGACGTTTTACATCAGTTTGGCCGAAAACTGTAGTCATGCCATTCGAGATTTGGGTGTTTTGTTTTTAAAAGAACCTTTTAAACAGAATTCTGATAAACTATTGAATCTAAATGAGGTTTTAAATGAAGTTTCTGATAGTTATTTTGTGTTGATTAATAGTCAAAGTCATTATATAGAAAAAACAGGATGGGAAAAAATAACGTTTGAATATACAGCCAAGGGATTCGAATCAAATTTTATTATTGGAAACTTCGATAAGAACAGTAAAGTTTCCAAAATAAAGATGCGCAGTACAAAAGACCCAGATGCTTCCTATTACTATATTGATGATGTTAGTATCGAGTCATTATATTCCGAAACAGTATCTTATTCAAAATCACAAACTATCGAAAACGATCAAGTATTGCAGAATGACAAAGTGTATACTTTACAGAATGTTCTTTTCGATTTTGACAAACATGAATTATTGGAATCCTCAAAAGCAGAATTAAATCAGCTTTATAAATATCTAAATGCTAATAAGCGTTTACAGATTGAAATTTATGGTCATACCGACGATGTTGGTACTCAAAAACGGAATGATGAACTGTCCTTGTTACGCGCCAAGGAAGTTGCTTTGTTTTTAATATCAAAGGGCTTAAGGCCAGAACGCATTACGGCAACAGGATACGGCAACAAATTTCCAGTTGCCAACAACGACACCCAAGAAGGTCGCGCTCTCAATAGGCGCGTGGAATTTAAATTAATTTTTAAATAATCTATGCAGAAAAATGACCCTTACGCAGCATTACGAATCAAAGAATTCAACATCTTTTTGGTTTTGCGTTTTGCATTGGTTTTGGCCTGGTCCATGCAATTTGTTGTAATTGAATGGCAAGTCTATGCATTAACGGAAGATCCTCTAGCTCTAGGGATTATTGGTCTTTGTGAATTTTTACCTGCGTTTTTATTAGCACCATTTGCGGGTCATATTGTCGATAAAAAAGAAAAGCGTGACCTTTTTAGACTCTGTATTGCATTATTTTCATTGATAAGTTTCGGTCTTTTTTGGTTGACGTCAGAAACCATTGAATCGTCATGGAGCACCAAAACTATTTTATATTGTATTTATGGTCTGGTGTTTTTTGGAGGGGTATTACGATCTTTTTTTGGACCAACTATCTTTTCGCTTATTGCCTTATTGGTTCCTAAACGCGTGTATCCAAATGCAGCCACATGGAGTAGCAGTACCTGGAAAGGCGCCAATGTATTTGGTGCACTCTTAGGCGGTTTTTTAATTGCCTGGATAGGTGTTCACATTACATTGGGCATCATATTTTTATTGGTCCTGTTAGCCTTGTTTTTGGTTTTTCAAATAAAACAGAAACCTATTTTAAACAAAGAAGTTTATGAATCTGTAAGAGATAGTTTAGAAGCTGGAATACGATTTGTATTTAATGACAAAGTCATTTTAGGCGCACTAACTTTAGATATGATTGCCGTGTTATTTGGTGGTGCTGTAGCCATTTTTGCGGTGTTTGCAAAAGATATCTTGGATGCAGGCCCCAAAGGATTTGGGATACTTAATGCCGCGCTTTCATCCGGAAGCATCATTACCATGTTGGCAACTACCTATATTCCCATTACCAAAAATACTGGAAAAAAATTACTGATTTCGATTTTTGGATTTGGTGTCTGTATGATCATCTTTGGAGCCTCAAAACTTATGTGGTTAAGTGTTTTAGCCTTGTTCTTTTCCGGTGTTTTTGATGGCATTTCTATGGTTGTTCGACAAACCATTCTACAACTCAAAACACCTGATGATATGAGAGGCCGTGTAGGAGCTGTTAACTCTATGTTTGTTGGATCTTCTAACGAACTTGGAGCACTGGAAAGTGGGATTGCCGCTAGATTGTTTGGAGCGCCAATGGCAGTGATGTTAGGTGGCACAGTAACGTTGGTGGTTGTGACAATTATGGGCGCTAAAAACAAACCACTAAGGGATTTGGATTTGACTAAAGATATTGAGGAACATGAAAAAGAAGAAGTTTAAAACTTCTTCAACTCAAAATTTTCACCATCAAAAACACCATAGGTATAGTAATTTATCCAATCACCCAAATTGATATATATTGATGTTTGGTTAAGGTCTATTTCAAGCGGTAAATGTCTGTGACCAAATACAAAATAATCACGGTGTTTATCTTCTAATTTGCGTTTGCAGTATTGCACTAACCACTCATTATCCTCACCTAAAAACTTGGCATCTTCATCACCAGAAATTAACTTGTTTTTTACAGATAAATGCTGTGCAAGTCTGACTCCCAAATCAGGATGCAACCATCTAAATAACCATTTACTAAACGGATTGGTAAAAACCCTTTTCATACGTTTATAACCCTTATCGCCAGGACCCAATCCATCACCGTGACCAATAAAAAAAGTTTTGTCGTTAAAGGTGTATTCTTGAGGATTATGGTAAACAGGAATATTGAGTTCTTCTTCAAAATAACCATTCATCCATAAATCGTGATTTCCTACAAAGTAATATATAGGTATTCCAGAATCTGTGATCTCGGCTAATTTACCAAGAGTTCGTGTAAAGCCTTTAGGAACCACTTTTTTGTATTCAAACCAAAAATCAAATAAATCGCCCATAAGGAAAATAGCAGCAGCATCGTGTTTTACGTCATCTAACCAAGCCACGAACTTTTGCTCTCTGGGCCTAGACGCTTCTAGAGTGGGAGCTCCCAGGTGATTGTCTGATGCGAAGTATATTTTTTTTCCTTGAGGGATATTCATATAGTAAATATATACAAATTCCTGCGGAGGCAGGAATCTATTTTGGCTGTTTTTGTAACAAGTGTTGAGTAGTTCTTATTTTTTGATTTGCTGAAGTGTCTATAAGGAATAACCATATGAAACATTGACTAATCAAAAGATCCCTTTTTTCAAAGGGATGTATTGTCACTTGCATACCATTCGGCGAAACTGGTTTCCGTTTCTTGCAGCTTTAATGAGTGTAACGTAATATGTTCAGGCAAATGCTTCTTAATTTTTTTTGCAAAATCTATTACCATCATTTCACTGGTGGGTTGGTAATTAACTAAAAGCACATTGTGACCTCGGTCTTCTAATTCTTTAGCCAACTCAACATGAGGCGTATTTTTATTAAACACTGTGGCATGGTCAAAAACATCGACTATTTCGGATTTAACAATTTTTTTTAAATCACCAAAATCAATGACCATGCCATGCTTGACATGATTGGTGTCGTCAATAGGTTTGCCAATTACCGTAACCGATAATTTATAACTGTGACCATGGACATTTTTGCACTTACCGTCATAGCCATAAAGCGCGTGACCGGTTTCGAAAGAAAATTGTTTGGTGATTCGAATTGTACCCATAATACTATTTTTCAATGCAAAGATAATTGTTTTGCTGAAGCAATTGATTTTTAGATTACATTTGCGGGCTTTTTAAAAAATTAGCGACCTATGGATCAACTGTTTGAAGCAATCGATTTCGTTGAAAATCCACTTTATGAAAGTATTATCAGCGATATTTCAACATATAAATATAGTATTGTTGAACATTTTTTTACGGATGACGAAGTTGCTATTTTGAGACAGTCTTTATTGATGAAACATGAAGAAGACCAATTTAAAAAAGCGGCTATTGGCAATCGTGTTAATGAAAACATTATAAAATCCATTCGAGGCGATATGATTTTATGGATGGATGAAACCAAAGCAGATTCTAGCGAAAGGCTTTTTTTTAATAAAATCAATAATTTAATCGCTTATTTAAATAAAACCTGCTTTATGGGAATCCTGCAAAAAGAATTCCATTATGCCTTATATCCAGAAGGCACTTTTTATAAACGACATATTGATACCTTTCAAAATGATGATAGACGGAAATTATCATTTGTTTGCTATTTAAATGAGGATGGTTGGCTTCCCGAAAACGGTGGTGAACTGGTATTATATTTAAATGATAATGGACAGGAAACTGAAAAGGTCATTTATCCCTTGCCTGGGCGTGTCGTAATTTTTGAAAGTCAAATTATCGAACACGAAGTTAAACCTGTTAAAACAGAACGCATGAGTATAACAGGATGGCTTAAAACGCGTTAATTAGCGACGTTTATTGCGATTGTAAACGTAAATGATAATCAGTACTACAGCAAGTACCAAAAATAGCATATTTCCTCCCATATTAATCGTTGTTTAAATTTTTCTTATTGTATCTGTAAATAGCATAAGCAATAGCAACTAAAACCACAAAGGGTAAAAAGGATCCGATAAACACACCTATTTCATAGGAACTATCAGGCGCTTCCTTTATTTTTTCTTCAATATTGACCTGTTGCAAGGTTGTTAAAAGCAAAAACATCATACATTAATTAGTATTTCAAATTTAACTGTTTTGAGAGAGCGGTAAAAATTCTTTTCTAAATTTTATGATTAACGGAAGCCCTCTGGCTATAATCCATAGGGTAAATGCAATAAAAATAGCATAGAGTTTGTAGTCCAGATAATCTAGCCAAAACAATATAGGCACAAAAACCAAAAAGGTGGAAAATAATAACACGTTTCGAAGCATTTTCATTTTACCCAATCCTTTAAACATGCCATCAAATATAAAAGCCAAGGCACATAAGGGTTGCATGGCAAGTACCAACCAAAATACTTTGTAGAACTCGGCTAACACAGCTTCATCTTTTGTAAAAAGTGTTCCAACAGGATAATATATTAGGGCACCGATTGCACCCATAATTATTCCGACGATGATACCATATCTAATAAGTTTATTGCTTAATTCCATGAGCTTTCTAAAATCTTTGGCCCCAAAAAGTTTTCCAGATAATATATTACCAGCACTGGCGTATCCATCAATTATAAAAGCGCCTAAAAACCACAAGTTAATAGCTATAGTATAAGCAGCTATATATTCCTTCCCATAACTGGTTGAAAAAGCACTAGCATAGTATAGTGTTACATTAAGTGCTAATGTGCGCACAAACAAGTTGGCAATCATCAATAAAAATCGTTTAATCTCTTTATTGAAAGGCAAACTAAACCGCAAAGGAATATCGGTTTTTGTCAACAAATAATAAGTTGAAACTAGAGCCATTAGTAGTTGGGCTATAACACTGGCATAGGCTGCGCCTTTGATGTTCATGGCTGGAATAAACCCTTCAACTCCAAAAACCAAAACAAAATCCAGAATAATGTTTGCTGATGCGCCTAAAATGGCAATGATCATCGGATAAAAGGTGTTTTGAAGCCCTCTAAAGGTTCCAAATACAGCAATAGTGAACAATGTAAATGGGAAACCAAATACCCGAATTCTATAATAGTCCACACTGTAATTCAGAATCAAATTGGAAGCATTATAGAGTTTGAAGATGGGTTCTGCAAGAGGGTAAGTGATTAAAATAATGAGGATGCTTAAAGATGTAATAATAAATATGGCTTGGGCAGGCAGGTCTTTTACCTTGTCTAAATTGTCGGCGCCAACATATTGAGAAACGATAGAAGAAATAGCACTGCGCGTTTGGCCTAATACCCAAATAAGCATGGAAATAAAAGCACCAACAATTCCAACGGCAGCAAGAGATTCGGTTGCATCTACAGGCATATTTCCAACAATGGCAGTATCGGTTATAGAAAGAATAGGCTCTGAAACTCCTGAAATTAAAGCAGGAATAGCCAGTTTGTTAATATGTTTTAAAGTTATAGGCGTACTCACAGAACTAGTTCATAACAATAAAAAGGATGTTCACTTTGATTAGGGAAATAAACAGAACCCAATTTTTTATAACCACGAAGTTCGTAAAACTTTTGGTTTCTTTTGTTCTGTGAAAACGTGTCTAATCTTATAGAGGTATAGTTGTTTTTTATGGCAAAATCTTCGGCAAAATCCATTAAACGTTGTGCAAATCCTTGACCTTGAAATTCAGGAATGATAGCTAAACGGTGAATATATAAGTTATGCTTGTTCTCTGTCAACCATTTAATTGGAACATATTCGGAATCCATTAAAGTCGAAATAGTGATACAACCAACAATGTTATTGTTTTTTTCCAAAGCATATAATTCCCCTCTTTGAATATCAATAAGAAAAGCAGATTTGTTTGGATAGGAATCATTCCATTGTAAAATTCCTTGACCTATCATGTGTTGGGCACAAGCTCTGGTAACCGTTAAAATTCTATCAATATCTTTTTCCGTTGCTTTCCGAATCATATATTATATTTACTTTTGCATAAATTTTTTAGTAAAGTTAGTTCTAAATATTGATTATGAAGAATATTTTGGTTCCAGTTGGGTCATCTAAAAATGCAGTAAGTCATTTGCAATATGCCGTTGATTTTGCTAGGGCATTTGGGGCAAAACTATATGTTGTTCAAATTTATAATGTCTATACAAAGGCAGGAACCATGATTAAGGTTGATCATATTTTGGAACGCGAAAGCCTTGAGTTCTTGAAGTCACATGTATCCAAAGTTGACACCAAAAACGTTGAGGTTGTTGTCAAAACTTTTAAAGGGAAATTAGTAGACACCTTGGAATTAGTTTGCCAGTCTTTGGACATTGATTTAATCATGATTGAGCCTAGAACCAATTCCGTGAACGAAGAAGTATATTTAGGAAAGACTTCAGGTAAGATTATCAAGCAGACCAATATTCCGGCTTTAATAGTTCCGGAAGGGTTAAAATTCAAACCAATCGTGTATATATTAATGGCGTTAAAATCTGCCGTAATGAGAAAAGAAGGCGCTTTAATTCCTTTAATATCGATTAAAAATCAGTTTAAATCAATAGTGAATCTATTATTGGTAAAAACGCCATTTTACAGTGAAGGCGATTTTGATGTGTCTCCTGATTTGGCAAAATTGATAACTAAAACCACTGAGAGCGAAAATGCCACGACGTTTCAAGGTGTTTTAGAACACTATAAAGATAATGATCCTGATTTGTTGTGTGTAGTGCGAAGAAAAAGAGGATTTTTCACCAAACTTTGGGAAAATAATACGATATTGAAAAAAGATTTTCACAGTAGCACATTACCTGTTCTTGTGTTGAGTGGATTGAAGTAATGGGGCATTAGCTCAGTTGGCTAGAGCGCTACGCTGGCAGCGTAGAGGCCATCGGTTCGAATCCGATATGCTCCACATCAAGCAGAAAATACCACACGAATGTGTGGTGTTTTTGTTTTCGATAAAAGCGAAAAATTTTTTCAGGTTTTTATCGAAAACAATAATGTTCTTTTTTAAAGAATATTTTCTATTTGCAGTATTGAAGCCCAAGGAAAACTTTGCTAATCCGATATGCTCCACATAAAAAAACCGTTCTTTTGGGAACGGTTTTTTATAACAATTGTTTTTTCAAATCGGAAACAGAATTCACATTATTGAGATCTTTATTGTCAATTTCATACAGATCAGCAAAGGTAGTAAAGGTTGTTTTGTCAAATCGGGTTCTAATGCTGCCTTTAGGATAGAAACGCCGTTTTTTGGTAAAGTCTTCTTTTGAAATCCAACCACAAACCGTGAGTACTTGTTTGGTTTTATGATAACTGCAAAAAATATAAATGTCGGTTTTAAAATATTCCTGAAGTTTTAGAAAATTATTGGTGTAACCCTGTTTAACTGATGTTGTTCTTCCCATGGTTTTGACATCAATGCTTTTATTGGCGAAAGTTAAATCAACACCGCCATCAAACCCAGAAGAACCATCAACATAACCCTTATCAAAAAACGTCATAACTACAGATTGCCCAATTATACCCGTAAGTTGTTGTTCTTTGGTTCCATTTGCCGTAAAACGTTTACCAAAATCATGGTTGGAAACCATGTTTTTACAATGCTCAATTAGCTTTTGATCAACAGATACTGTAAACATAATTTGTTACTTGATTTCTTTCTCCAAAAAGGGAATTTCCGGATTACAGATTTCAATGATTAACTTTTTAAGCTCGCTATAAAAATCATTTAAAATGGATTCGTCTATAAACTCTATTTTTTTGGCGTAGGCTCCTGATCTATCTTTTTTTGCAAATTTCAAGAATCCAGAATTTAGATTTTTAAAGGAAATAATGCCTGCTTCAACAGGTTCACTGAAGTTTTTGCTTATATCCATCATCAAGGCATAAGATAGCACTTGGAATGACTTGCTATACTTATCGTAGTCAGTTGTGATGTCTTGCCAATCAATGATTTCCACCTTGTTTTTGTCAACCCTACCTGATTTATAATCGATAATTCTAACTATACCATTTCTTTTGTCAACACGGTCAACAGTTCCTTTTAGAAATACAGGGAAATCCAGTTCAAGAATATCCAATTGTATTTTGTTTTCCGCTTCAACAGCCAATATTTCAATAGTGTTGCCATTTTTTAAATCGGTTAATTCCAAATCCAAGAAATTTGAAATATAGCGTTTGGCTATTTCAAATATGATTAAGTTTTTGCCCGCTTTTATATCACCTTCTTTGTAGAGTTTTTGAAAGTGTATTTCAACCGTGTTGTCAACAGAATGCTTCATATTTTGAAGATCATCACTGGTAATTTGTTGACCAACAAATGGTTTGTAAAAATCTTCAAGAGTATTATGGATAACTGTTCCCAAGGTATTAGATGCAATAGTTTCTTCGACATCGTCCTGCTCTTTTATTTTCAATATTTTTTGTAAATAAAAATCGATGGGGTTTCTGATATAGTTTGTAAGTGAAGAAGGCGAAAACCCTTGAGCCGCATAGCTTTGCAAAGTGTTTATAATATCTGATGTTTTTCCTATTTCAATAGGCTTGTTTTCTACTAAAGGAACTTTTGGAACAACGATTTCATGTTTGATATCGTGAATACCTTCTAATTCCATTTGGGCTATAAATCGACTTTTCTCACCACTTGAAAATGTATCTACTTCTGTATTGTAAAGTATATAGACTTTTTTAGCCCGTTGTATCAGTCGATAAAAGTGGTAGGCGTAAATAGCATCTTTTTCTTTATAGGTAGGCAGTTCATTGTCGAGTTTGACATCAAAAGGAATAAAAGAGTTTTGGGTTTTACCTGCCGGCAGAATACCCTCATTCACTGAAGATATTATGACCGTTTCAAAATCTAAAGTTCGAGATTCAAGCATTCCCATGATTTGCAATCCACTTAATGGCTCACCTTTAAAGTCCAATTTCTCTAGACTCAACAATTCATTAAATACCAGATATAATGATGCTGTACCAGTTAGATAACCATATTTGCTATTTAATGTTTCAAGCTCATTGAAAAGTGTATTCAAGTGAAACAGATATTCCAATGCCAAAACATGCTTTTTCTTGTCAGTATTTAAGGACTCTTTTATTTTTAAAATCAAAGTTTGACAGTGATCCAAGGCTTTATCAATATTATCATCCCAATTATCAAATAATAATTCAAAAAGACCGCTGTATTGAGGAGCAATGACTGTTAGCTTTGATTTTGTGAGATAGATTAAATTGTTTTCTGTAATAGCATTTTTAATGACATAAAGATCGTTTTTGTCTTCTCTTTGTAATAGAGGAGCTATATAAGTATGGGATAATATATTGATGACATCTTTATAGTAGAATGATTTTGAAGAACTTTTATGAATTAAAAAAAGATTTTGAAAAAGGTTCGTTAAAGGAATGCTTTTTAGAGGGAGCCCCATTGTTATATTTAGGGCAGTTATTGATTTAGGTATGGAGTTTAGAATGGGAGCCAACAAAGATTCCTCTCCCAGAACAATCGCTGTTTTATTCAGAGAGACATCGTAATTTTGGATTGTTTTTAAGATTGTAGATATGTGTTTTGATTGCCCTACGTTTTTTGGAACACCTATCACATAAATATCTTTTTGTTTTTTATAATTGTTAGACAACCACTTAAATTCATTGTTTTTATAAAACTTCCAGTTTGTTATATGCTTGCGAGCAAAAAATCCAGCATCATGGTTTTGATTTTTATAAAAAGTTTCATCAATATCCCAATAAATATCAGCCATATTGTTTTGCAGTAACTCCTGCATGATGATTTCTTCTGATGTATTTAATGCATTAAAGCCTATGAATAGATGTTTTTTTGAAGCATGGCTGTCCATATAATTTTGAATGTTCTCAACAGCTTCTCTATAAATAAGGCCTTGATAGCCCATCCCTTTGCTTAATAATTCTTTAGTTAAATGATTGTAATAATTTTTAAGTTTTTTCCAAAAAGCCAGATAATTACTGACAAGTTTAGTTGGATTATTATCCAAAGACCAATGATTAATTTCTTGAATCGCACTGAGATAGTCAAAGATGTCATCTTCGGCAATTTGGTAACGGTCTATTTCATTAAAGTCTTGCAAAAGAATTTGCGCCCATTTTGAGAAAGTCTCAAAATTATCTTGACTATCAATAGGGGTCAAAGCTTTGTATGTACTGTAGAACTCAAATAGTAACTCTATATTTGAAATGGGTTTTAATTGTGATAGATTTTCAACAAATTCTTCGATACTGTAGATTTCAGGGGAAAATAAAGGACCAGAGGAGTAATTTGAAATCTCGTGTTTTAGAAACACCCCAGCGCGCTTACTAGGCATAATAAATGTGAGATTGGATAAATCGGAATCGTTTAAATCGTTTAAAACATCATTTAAAAAGGAAGTCATTTTATAAAAATAAAAAACGCCTCGAAATTTCGAGGCGTTTTTTTATATAATTAAGAGTTTATAAAAGAATTACTTGATTAAGTTAATCTCAACTCTTCTGTTGTTAGCTCTACCAGCTTTAGTTTTGTTAGAATCAATTGGTTTTGATTCACCAAAACCTTGGTGCTCTAATCTATTAGAAGCAATTCCTTTAGTGATAAGGTAATTCATTACAGAACTAGCTCTCTCTTGAGAAAGTCTTTGGTTGTTAGCTTCGCTACCTACACTATCAGTATGTCCATCAATTGTAAATCTTGCATTAGGATATTCTTTTAAGATGTCAACAATATTTTGTAACACCTCTTCTGATTGTTCCTTGATAGTAGATTTACCAGTGTCAAATAAGATTGTTTTAGCATATGCGTTAAGAGCTTTCTTAACAGCTTCAGTTACTTCAGGACATCCATTGTTGGCAACAGTACCAACTAAATCTGGACATTGATCATCTTTATCAACAACACCGTCTCCATCTCTATCTGGCCAAGGACAACCATTGTTGGCAGCAGGACCAGCCTCATTTGGACATTCATCATCTTTATCAGCGACACCATCACCATCAGAATCTGGACAACCGTTTAATTCTTTAGGACCAGCTTCAGTTGGACAAGCATCATCTTTATCAGCTATACCATCACCATCAGAATCTGGACAACCATTAAATTCAGCCGGACCAGCTTCTTGTGGACAAGAATCTTTTGCATCTTCAATACCATCACCGTCAGAATCTGGACAACCATTAAATTCAGCTAATCCCCATTCTTCTGGACAAGCATCATCTTTATCGTAGATACCATCTTCGTCAGTATCTTTTCCACCAAATTTAACTGTTATACCAGCAGTGTGTTGGAAGTGTGTATCTAAATAGTCTTCGAAAGCATGCTTGTATGAAGTTTGAGCAGTAAGACCAATATTTTCGGTCAACCAGAAGTTGATACCAAAAGTACCATTTAATGTTCCAGCACCGATGTCATCAACCCAAGTATAACCACCACCTACGCCTAAATAAGGCTCAACACATTTAGAATTTAGGATGCTTGCAAAGCTATACTTTACAATACCATCTAATCCAAAGTAAGTAACGTCATTATATCTACTACGGTCATCACCGAACTTATCTATTTTGTTAATAGAAGCTGTTGCCCCTACAGAAAACCCGCTGTTAATGTAACGAGCAGCTGAAACAGATGACAAAGAAGGCAAGATGTTATAGTGATCACCTGCATTAAAAAATTCATCAAAATAACCTCCAAGTGGAGCGTCTTCACCTGTTGGATAGAAATCAACCGCATTGATACCAAAACTGATAGCCCAAGGGTTGTTCTCATCTTGTGCGTACGTGTTGCTGAAACCTAAAACAAGCAACATAGCGAACAATAATCTGCTAAGATTTTTCATATTCAAAAATTTAATTTTTAAGTGTTAATTGTAAGCAAAAGTAAGTTGTTAAATATTATTAACAAAGACAAATATAGAAAAATATTGGAAAAATTACCTAAAATGTCAATGTTTGTCAGAAAAAATTATATTATTTCAAGTGTTTTTCCAACTTTGATGAATGCAGAAATGGCTTTGTCTAAATGTTCTTTGGTGTGAGCTGCTGACAACTGTACACGAATTCTAGCTTTTTCTTTTGGAACAACAGGGAAAAAGAAGCCAATGACATAAATACCTTCGGCCAGTAACATATTGGCCATGGTTTGTGATAATTTGGCATCATAGAGCATGATTGGAACAATTGCTGAATCACCATCAACTATATCAAAACCAGCTTTTTTGATTCCAGATTTGAAATATTCTGTGTTCCAGGCTAATTTATCTCTTAAGGTCGTATCGTTCTTTAGCATGTCAAAAACTTTGATAGACGCACCCACGATGGCAGGAGCTAAAGAGTTGGAGAATAAATAGGGTCTAGAGCGTTGTCTTAAAATTTCAATAATTTCCTTTTTTCCTGTAGTATAGCCACCCATAGCGCCACCAAGCGCTTTTCCTAGTGTTCCAGTAATAATGTCTATTCTGTCTAAAACGCCTTTTTCTTCAAGTGTTCCCCTTCCTGTTTCACCTATAAAACCAGCCGCATGACATTCATCAATCATGACCATAGCATCATACTTTTCAGCTAGATCACAAATTTTGTCTAAAGGCGCCACTAAACCGTCCATAGAAAATACACCATCAGTTACAACAATCTTAAATCGGGCACCATTTTTATTGGCTTCTATCAATTGCTTTTCCAAGTCTTCCATGTCGTTGTTTGCATACCGATATCGCGCGGCTTTGCAAAGTCGTACGCCATCAATTATAGAGGCATGATTCAAAGAATCGGATATAATGGCATCTTCCGGTCCCAACAATGGCTCAAATACACCACCATTAGCATCAAATGCGGCAGCGTAAAGTATGGTGTCTTCTGTGCTGTAAAAGTCTGCTATTTTTTGCTCAAGTTCTTTATGAATATCCTGCGTCCCACAGATGAACCTAACAGAAGACATACCAAAACCATGAGTATCCATAACATCTTTGGCAGCTTGAATGACTTCGGGATGTGATGACAACCCTAAATAGTTGTTTGCACAAAAATTCAACACGGTTTCTCCAGTGTTGAGGGTTATTTCGGCCCCTTGAGCCGATGTAATAATGCGTTCAGTTTTATAAAGGCCATTATCTTTAATGGTTTGTAATTCGTTTTTAAGATGATCTTGAATGGTTCCGTACATTGATTTAAATATTTTTTACAAATTTAAAATTCTTTTATTTGAATATCATTGTTTATGTAGATGAGAATTTTTTTTGAGACATTGAAGCCCATATCGTTTAAAACCTTCTCATAATTTAACAATTGCAATTCGTGTTTTTTGTTGGGGTTACCAGATTTATAATCAATTAAATAGACAGTATTGTCAGGAAAAACTACTAACTTATCTGGTCTAATTATTAAGTTGTTTTTAGCTATAATGTCCCGCTCATTATAGATTTTATTTTTTGGATCGAAACAGGCTTCCAATTTAGGATTGGAGACTAATTTTAACACCAAGGGTTTGAGTTCGACAGCTTGTGTTTTGCTAATTTTTCCGGACCTTAAATAATCACTAAACGCAAATTCAACATCTTCTTTTGAAGTGATATGAGACATAATATCATGAAACAAGTTGCCCTTTTCAATGGCGTCTTTTTGCTCTGTGTCCCAAAGGTATCCAGAATTGGTGGCAATCAAAATATTGTTGTCATTTTTGGAGACACTCACAAACTCTTGCGCAAAAACAAAGTTATTTTTACTATTTTCTGAAAATTCTTTTGTTGCCTTTTCACCAAAGATGTAGGTCGAGGTTTGATCATTCCATAGCTTTTGATTTTGTAAATACGAAATAAAAAATCCCGAAAATGTATTATTGTTTACGGCTCCTTTTGAGCTTATATCTTTCTTTGAAATAATGTACAATTGCTCAATTGGCCTTGTTAAAGCCACATATAATAAGTTTATGTTGTCCAATTCCAATTCCGATTGATGTTTGTTAAAAATATCCAATCCCTGTTCTCCAAAGTTTTCAAAAGCAATGCTGTAATTAAGCAATGCATACGAAAAGCCATTATATGTTTTTGGGTCAAGCGGGAACCATTCAACGGGATTTATTTCCCGATAAATATTTAAATCGGCATAAGGAAAGATGACGATTGGAAACTCCAAACCTTTGGATTTGTGAATGGTCATGATCTGAACAGCGTCATAGCCTTCAGGAGCGATAATACTCAATTTGTCAGATTGGTTCTCGAAATATTCCAAAAAGCTTTGTAAATCGGCTTTTTGTCTATTTGAAAATTCTAAAACCACATCCATAAAATATTGAACATAAGCATCTGATTTTTCAACTAAACGGAATGATCTCACAATAGTTTCAACTAAATCATAAAGTGATAGATGCGGTAATTCATCAAAATTAATTTGACAATCAATAGACTCTAAACTTTTGAACAGAATCTTCAAATCCAGATTAATGTGTTCCTTTAAGAAATCATGTTTGTTTTCAATATTAAAAATAACAATCAAACTATTTAAAAGGTCCGCTTTTATTTCAAGATTATTAGGTTGGGATAAAAGCTTTAACAGCGCGACTATGAATCTAACTTTTATTGAATTATTTATCAGCAATGTTTCAGATGACATAATCTTTATGCCCGAAGCGTTTAAAAATTCCGCAAGTGAAAGTCCCTCTTTTTTCTTTCTTACCAAAACACAAATGTCATTTAAAGCATAGCCTTGGTCCAGACAGTCCAGAATTTTATCAAGTGTTTTTTGAGCATATATCAGGTCTTTGTCATCCGAAGAATTGATCTCCAAAAAATCCAAACTCACATAACCAGTATTATTTGAACTGGATTGTTGATTGGAGTTCTTGTAGAGTTCCCTATGAACATGATCACTAAAAAAATTTTCAGAGAGATATTCAAAAAAGCGATTGTTGAATTCAACAATGGTTTCACTACTTCTAAAGTTTGCTTCAAGCGAAATAATTTGAGGGTCTACAAAAAATGGATTTTTAGTCTTGTTGAATAGATCCATGAATTGCTCGGCTTTACCACCTCGCCATCGATAGATGGCTTGTTTGGCATCTCCTACAATCATGGCGCTGCCTTTTTCGGAAGACAATGCGTTGTCCATGAGAGGAATTAAATTTTCCCATTGCAATTGGGAGGTATCCTGAAATTCATCAATAAAATAATGCTTGAAACGCTCTCCAGATCTTTCATATATGAATGGGGTAGGTTGATCTTTTATTTCCTTACTGATTAACGAATTAAACTCTGAAATAAGAATGACATTCTGTTCAATCTTAATTTCTTCAAGTTCCTTCTGAATTTCATTCAATACAGACAAGGGAGTAATATTTTTGTAAAGCGCTTGTAAAAACTTGATTCTAAAAACTAATGTTTTAGTATCAATATAGGCTTCAGCCAATTGGGGCTGAATAGACTCAATTATTGAAGCAACATCTTCAGATACTCTTGTAGGATATAATTTATTACCTTCAATTAAATCTGTTTGCCAGGCAGTACTAAAGTTAATGTCAAAGTTTTTAGATGTGAGGTTTTCGAAATGCCTTGGTAAATATTTGCCTTTGAAATCTTCTGAAACAAGACCAGCTTCCGAGATTAATGTTAATATGACATTGGCTTTTTCAACAATGGTGTTTTCAATGATCTTCAAGTCTCTTTTGGTATTGCTTTTTAGAGTTTTAAAATCATCCAGTGTTTTATCCTTTAAGGTTTTTAAATAATAAATGTCATTTTCATTTAAAAGCAGTTTAGAGATAGCATACAAATCTTTCGAAATATCCCAACTTTTATCATCATCAGCTTTTTCAAGAGCATAATCCACTAAAACTTTAGTTAGTTTATCATTGGATCCAGCTTTAGAAATGAGCCTGTCAACCGCTTCGAGTAAAAGAGAATTGGTGTCCAATTCAACTTCAAAATTCAAAGGGAGTTTCAAATCATAGGCAAAGGTCTTGATTAGTTTGTGCACAAATCCATCGATCGTTGAAATATCAAAAGCCGCATAATTATGGATTATGGCATCTAAAATAAGAGCGCTTTTATCTCTTAAGTCAGATTTAGGAATATCCAACTCTTGGCAGATTTGTTCAAACATGGGGTTTGTGTCAGATTCATCAGATTGTTTTGAAAAGGAAACCAAGGCATCGATGACTCTGCTTTTCATTTCAGCCGAAGCTTTATTGGTAAATGTTATGGCAAGAATGTTCTTGAAGGCCGAAGGGTTTTGGGACTTAAATAGAACTTTTAAATACTCTTTGACCAAAGTAAATGTTTTACCACTTCCAGCCGAAGCATTATATATTAAAAAAGAACTCGGGTTGGCCATCAATCTAATTTTAACACAAGATAAAAACTATCGATGATTTCATAGGTATTTATTATTTTTTATTGCGTGTTATAATGCGTAAATTTGATGAAAATTAAGTTAAACAATTAAAAACAAAAATATTATGGCTTTCGAATTACCGAAATTAAAATATGCTTATGATGCTTTAGAGCCTCATATAGACGCTCGAACAATGGAAATACATCACTCAAAACACCATGCAGGTTATACTTCCAAATTGAATGCCGCAATTGAAGGAACTGATTTAGAAGGCAAAACCATTGAAAATATTCTAACTAATTTAGACATGACCAATATGGGCGTAAGAAATAATGGCGGCGGATTTTATAACCACTCGTTATTTTGGGATGTTATGAATCCTGAAGATAGAGGGTATTTGTCTGGAGACCTTAAAGATGCCATTGAAGCTGAATTTGGTTCTAAAGATGCTTTTGTAGAAGCTTTTAGCAATGCTGCTGCTACACAGTTTGGTTCCGGATGGGCTTGGCTTTGTGTTCACAAAGGCGGAAAAGTTGAAGTATGTTCAACACCAAATCAAGATAATCCATTGATGCCTGGAATAGGTTGTGGTGGAACACCAATTTTAGGATTAGATGTTTGGGAACACGCCTATTATCTTAACTACCAAAACAGAAGACCAGATTACATAGACGCATTTTTTAAAGTGATTAACTGGAATGAAGTTGAAAGACGCTATGCAGAATCCAAATAAGAATTGAATAATCGACATATCAAAAAAAGCGGGCTCATTGAGCCCGCTTTGTTGTTGTTGTATATATGATAATTAATCTTTTTTTCAAATGAAAAAAGGTGAACAGAAGTCCACCTTTTTTGCCCCAAATCTACCATAAACTTAACCTACTTATGTTATGGTGACACAAATATAACATTGGTTTTGACTAACAATAAAAATTATTAGACAAACGACTTATAAATTGGGCTAAAATAATCTAAATGAGTTTTTTAATGAATAAAAGATGTATTCGGGGGTGAATAAAAATAAAAAAAGCCGAACCAAAGTTCAGCTTTTTTTGCCCCAAATCTACCATGAACTTAACCTACTTATGTTATGGTGACACTAATGTAATTTTTATTTAATTAGAACTTGTTAAAAAATAGATGAAATGCATTTTTATTAGATAAAGCGCATATTTTTTCAGATAAAATGCAGATTTACAATCTTTTAATAGGCTCTTTCCTTGTTTCCTTCGTAAAAGTTAATAAATGCTCTATTCACCACGCGATTTCCTCCAATAGTTGGATAATTACCCGTGAAATACCAATCACCTAAATTTTTAGGACATGCTAGGTGTAAGTTATCTACTGATTGGAAAATTGTTTCCACCTCGGCATTAACCGAATCATCAGATATTAATTGGGCAATTTTAGCCGATATCTCATCATCAGTAAATTGCGCATATAGATCCTTTACAAAATTGTGAACGTCCTTATCCTCCAAATCAACTTGTGCTTTACACTTTTCATAGACCTCTTGAACCATTTGGTATTTATTGTTCTCTTCTAAAAGCTCCAACATGGCTCTAAAAGCAATTAAATCCTCTAGCCTGGCCATATCAATACCGTAGCAGTCAGGATAGCGTATTTGAGGCGCAGATGAGACAACAACAATTTTTTTAGGATGTAGTCTATCCATCATTTTAATAATACTCTTTTTTAAGGTTGTCCCTCTCACAATACTATCATCAATGATGACTAAATTGTCATTGGGCTTGATGACACCATATGTTACATCATATACGTGAGCTACTAAATCATCACGACTACTATCTTCCGTAATGAAAGTCCTTAACTTGACATCCTTGATGGCTATTTTTTCTATTCGAGGTCTTTCAGATAATATATCTGTCACAGTTTCGGCAGACAGACCGCCTTTTCCATTCAATATGGCTTGCGTTTTTTTCTGGTTCAGATGATCTTCAACAGTTTCTATCATCCCAAAGAATGATGTTTCAGCAGTATTTGGAATGTATGAGAATACGGTATTTTGAGTGTCGTTTTCAATCGACTCTAATACTTTTGGCATTAATAATTTTCCAAGCATTTTACGTTCTTGGTAAATTTCAGCATCACTTCCTCTTGAAAAATAGATACGCTCAAATGAACAAGCTTTGCGTTCCAGAGGCTCGATAATTTTTTTGATGGATACCTCACCAGATTTTTTGGTAATGATAGCATGACCTGGCTCCAATTCTTTAACAGCATCAAAATCTACATTGAAAACTGTTTGAATAACAGGTCTTTCAGACGCAACCACAACTACTTCATCATCTTTATAATAATATGCTGGACGTATTCCGGCTGGATCGCGCAAGACAAATGAATCGCCATGCCCCAAAAGGCCGGCCATGGCGTAGCCACCATCCCAGTTTTTGGAAGATTTCTTTAGAATCTTGGCAATGTTCAAACGTTCTGCGATTAATGGTGAACACTCACTTTTACTATAGCCTTCCTTCTTCAGTTTCTTGTAGATTTTCAAAACCGCATCGTCTAAAAAATGACCAATTTTTTCCATGATGGTAATGGTATCAGCTTTTTCTTTTGGGTGCTGACCAAGTTGTACCAAACCATCAAATAATTGATTGACATTAGTCATATTAAAATTTCCCGCCACTATCAGGTTTCTGTGCATCCAATTGTTTTGTCTTAAAAACGGATGTACACTTTCCACACTATTTTTTCCAAATGTGCCATAGCGAACATGACCCAATAAAACTTCTCCTATGTAAGGGATGTGCTTTTTTTGAAGCGCAACATCATCAACGTATTCAGGATGTTCGGTAAAGTCTTTATTGATACGCTCATTTATTTGTGAAAATATATCTTGAATAGGCTGTTGGGCTATAGAACGGACCCGACTGATGTAGCGCTCTCCTGGTTTGGTATCTAATTTAATACTGGCAAATCCTGCACCATCTTGACCACGATTGTGCTGTTTCTCCATCATGAGATACATTTTGTTTACTCCGTAAAAAGCACTACCATATTTTTCCTTGTAGTACTCTAAAGGTTTTAGAAGTCTGATTTGTGCAATACCACATTCGTGTTTTAAAGCGTCACTCATTGGGTTATTTATATAATTAAAAACGCGCTCAAAATGGAGCGCGCTTGTTTATGTTAATTCAATATCGAATTGTGTTAAATCTCTAAATTGTTGCAAGCGTTTATGCACTTCATGAGGGTTTAAATTAACCATGCGTTCAGTTCCAAATTTTTCAACACAAAATGATGCCAAAGTAGATCCGTAGATTACCGCATTTTTCATATTCTCAAAACTTAAATCACCAGATTTAGCCAAATATCCTGCAAACCCTCCAGCAAAAGTGTCTCCTGCACCAGTTGGGTCAAACACCTCTTCCAATGGTAAAGCGGGCGCATAAAACACATTATCATCATGAAATAATAGTGCACCATGCTCCCCTTTTTTAATAACCACATATTGTGGCCCCATTTCATGAATCTTTCGTGCAGCAACAACCAGAGAATACTCGCCGGTTAATTGTCTGGCTTCCTCATCATTAATGGTGATAACATTTACTTTTTTTATAACATTTTGTAACTCATCCATAGCACAGTCCATCCAAAAATTCATGGTGTCCAAAATGACCATTTTAGGTTTCTTGATCATTTGATCCAGAACACTCATTTGGACGTTGGGATGTAAATTTCCTAACATAACCACTTCGGCGTCTTTATAATCAACAGGAACTATGGGATTAAAGTCGGCTAATACATTAAGTTCGGTAGCCAAGGTATCGCGTGTATTCATATCGTTATGATACCTACCACTCCAGAAAAAAGTCTTCCCTTTTTTTACAATTTCAACACCAGAAATATCAATCCCTTTATTTGATAACAAATCAAGATACTCTTGAGGGAAATCACCACCCACAACCGATACTGCAGCAGCATCTACATGAAATTGTGAGGCCGCAAGACCAATAAAAGTGGCTGCGCCACCAAGGATTTTATCAGTTTTTCCAAATGGGGTTTCAATGGCATCAAAGGCAACGGTTCCCACAATAACTAACTTACTCATAAATGTCTTTCGAATTTTGCTGCAAATATAAGGTTTTTAGTTACTAATAGCCGAATTTATTTCCTTCCAAAATCTGCAGGAATTTCACCCCAAGCTTTGGTTTCCCATTTTACAATGGTTGTTGCATAATTATTGGTTTTTAGCCAAGTAATAGCACGATCAACTAAATCAAAAAGTGGTTTGTTTTTTTCAGAACGCTCTAGTTTGGTGTTAGCTGTTTTCTTTTTTACCCAGCTGATGGCTGTTTTGGAATCGGTGTAGATGATTCGATTACTGTTCTGTTTTTTAAGAAATGCCAATGCGTGTACGATTGCCAAAAACTCACCAATGTTATTAGTGCCTTCTTCAAAGGGTCCTTGGTGAAACAACCGTTTTTTTGTTTTGGTGTCAACACCTTGGTATTCCATTTTACCTGGATTGCCACTTACGGCAGCATCAACAGCTATGGAGTTGTAATTGGGCTGCCCTATTTTTTTCAGTAGTTCATCAGAGAGTTCACTAACAAACTTTTTGCTTTTACCTATGTAGTCTTTATAATTGCCTTTGTAGGCTTTTTTGGCCGCTTCAAAGGTTGCAAACGATTTATATTGCGCACCTTCGAAGTCTTTTATTTGTGCTTTGCAGTCATCCCAGCTCTCAAAAACACCAGTGTGATGCCCTTTCCATACGGTATAGTATTTTTTCTTTTTTTTAGACATTCTATGTTAAAGATGCTGAACTTGATTCAGCATAACAATTAGTTATTTAATAACCTCTCAACTACCTGTGGGAAATGTTCCATTTCCAATTCGTGGATTTTTGATGCGACATCTTCAGCCGAGTCAGAAGGAGTAACCTTGCAAGTAGCTTGAAAAATAATAGCGCCTTCATCATAATGCTCATTAACGTAATGTATGGTAATACCAGTTTCGGTTTCGTTGTTAGCTACAACCGCTTCATGGACATACATACCATACATGCCTTTACCACCATATTTTGGTAATAAGGCTGGATGAATATTGATGACTTTATTTGGGAATTCATTTAAAATACGCTCTGGGAACTTCCATAAAAAGCCCGCCAAAACAATAATATCTGGTTTTGAAGCTTTTAAGATATTTAACACATCATCGGTTTCAGAAAAAGCAACTCTATTAAATGATAAAGCGCTTACTTTCAGTTTTTTACAGCGTTCTAATACTTTGGCATGGGGATTGTTAGTAAGCACTTGAATAACAGACACCTGTTCTCTGTTTTGAAAAAACTTAATTAAATTTTCAGCATTAGTACCACTTCCGGACGCAAAAATTACAATTCGCTTCATTTACAGATAATAGTGTTAAGATTGTTCACGCAAAAAAAAGAATAATAATTAACAATTAGAAGGCAAAAAGCATTTACTTCAATCGAATTTTAGTAAATTACAAGCACATTTTTAAACTAAAGGTGTGTAATAAAAATAAAGTTTTTTATTTTTGCCAACTAATTAAAACTTAAAATTAAAAGATTATGTCAGACATTGCATCAAGAGTAAAAGCGATTATCGTAGACAAATTAGGTGTTGATGAAAACGAAGTTGTAACTGAAGCTAGCTTCACTAACGATTTAGGAGCAGATTCATTAGACACTGTAGAATTAATTATGGAGTTCGAAAAAGAATTCGATATCCAAATTCCAGATGATCAAGCTGAAAATATTGCAACAGTTGGTCAAGCTATTTCATACATAGAAGAAGCTAAATAAGAACAGACTTTATGGCACTTAAGCGAGTTGTAGTTACAGGTCTTGGCGCTTTAACACCTATTGGGAACACCAAAGATGAATATTGGGATGCTCTGATTAGTGGGAAAAGTGGTGCGGCTCCGATAACATATTTTGATACTGAAAAGTTCAAGACAAAATTCGCTTGCGAATTAAAAAACTTTAACGCAACCGATTTTCTTGATCGAAAAGAGGCCCGTAAAATGGATAAGTTTACGCAGTATGCTATGGTAGCTTCCGATGAGGCTATTGCTGATGCGAAACTAAACCTTGATGAGGTAAACAAATTACGGGTTGGCGTTATTTGGGGAGCAGGAATAGGAGGTCTTGAGACATTTCAGGATGAAGTTTTAAACTTTGCTGCTGGTGATGGGACTCCTAGATTCAACCCGTTCTTTATCCCAAAAATGATTGCAGATATTGCACCAGGAAACATTTCCATTAAGCATGGATTTATGGGTCCTAATTACACAACGGTATCTGCATGTGCTTCTTCTGCCAACGCTATGATTGATGCATTAAACTATATTCGTTTAGGGCATTGTGATGTCGTAGTTACTGGTGGAAGTGAAGCAGCAGTAACCATTGCAGGTATGGGTGGTTTTAATGCTATGCATGCACTTTCTACGAGAAATGAAAGCCCTGAAACAGCTTCTAGGCCGTTTGACGCAACCAGAGATGGTTTCGTTTTAGGCGAAGGAGCAGGCGCCATCATTCTTGAGGATTATGAACACGCAAAAGCAAGAGGAGCTAAAATTTATGCCGAAGTCATTGGAGGCGGTTTGTCTTCTGATGCCTATCACATGACGGCTCCACATCCAGATGGCATTGGTGTTATTGCTGTTATGAAAAATTGTTTGGAAAACGCTGGTATAGACCCTAAAGAGGTTGATCATATTAATACGCACGGAACGTCAACACCACTTGGTGATGTAGCCGAGCTTAAAGCAATCTCTGAAGTGTTTGGTGACCATGCCAAAAACATCAATATTAATTCAACCAAGTCCATGACTGGACATTTATTGGGAGCTGCTGGAGCCATTGAGTCCATTGCTTCTATTTTAGCAATTGAACATGGTGTGGTTCCGCCAACCATAAATCACACAACCGTTGATGAAAATATTGATCCTGAATTAAACCTAACATTAAATAAAGCACAAAAACGCGATGTTAAAGTGGCCATGAGCAACACGTTTGGTTTTGGTGGACACAATGCCTGCGTACTGTTCAAGAAAATAGATTAAACATCGAATGAAACACATTCGTAACATACTAAATTCCCGTTCAAAAAACGACGGGAATTTTTTTGTGTCCATCCAGAAAATTTTGGGATTCAAGCCAAAGAATATTAAATTCTACAAAACGGCTTTTACACATCGCTCCATGAATATCAAGGATAGTCAAGGTCATCCTATTAACTATGAGCGTTTGGAGTTTTTGGGCGACGCCATGTTGGGTTCGGTTATTGCCTCTCATTTGTTTACGGAAGTTCCCAGTGGTGATGAAGGGTATTTGACCAAAATGCGTTCTAAAATTGTGAGTCGGGAGCATTTAAACGAATTGGGGAAAGACCTGAATCTGGTTGATTTAGTTGAAAGCAAAATCCCAAAAGGTCAGTTTGGCGACAATATTTATGGGAATTTATTTGAAGCACTTATAGGTGCTATATTTTTGGATAGAGGCTATAAGTATTGTGAAAAATTCATCTACAAAAAAGTTATTATCCCTTATGTGGATATTGAAAAACTGGAAGGCAAGGTTATCAGTTACAAGAGTTTGCTCATAGAATGGTGTCAAAAAGAGAAGAAAACATTTGACTACAATGTTTATGAAGACACTGGCAATGATGATATTAGACATTTTTCAGTGAAACTCTCCATAAACGATAAAATTGTTTCAAAAGCACGAGCCACCTCAAAAAAGAAAGCTGAAGAAAAAGCATCCAAACGTGCCTTTTTTGTGTTTCAAAACCAAATTTCAAAAGCCATTTAAAGTCCCTTGTGTCAAACAGGGAATTATTAACGCAAACTATAACGTTTTCGTAATAGTAGACTGCTAAAATTAATTTAAAGGCTATATTATTCCCCGTTTTAAGTACTATATTTACAATTATTAATAGCAATCTATGGCCGTTCAAAAACTAGTTCTGGATGATTTTTTAGATATCCATGATTATGGATTGATAGGAATTCATTGCTCTATTGAAGATTACAGGCTAGCTTATTTTCTGAATCAATACTTAAACATCAATCTTTCAAGGAAATCGCAAGATTTAGATTTTAGTAAGCAAGTTCAGTATCCAATTTTTGAATGGGAAGACGAAAAGAAACAAATTATTTGGAATTTAGTATCCAATAGTTGCAAAGTAGAGAGTCAAACAATTAACCAAACAGAATCCCTTTTTAGTAATCCACAAGCGACTACTAAAACACATTATCTTATTTCGGAATACAAGAAAGTCAACTATTTTTTGAAAATTAGTGAGGAGGATATCAATAAAACCAAATTGAAGCTTGTTCTAAATAAAATCTTGAGCATTCCTCAAATTGTGACGGCCTACAATGTAAATCCTGAAGAACTAAAGTCTAGAAACAACTTAATATTTTATTAATGCCAAAGAGAAAGAAAACCAAAATCGTAGCTACATTAGGTCCAGCGACCAGTACAAAAGAAGTGCTAAAGGGCATGCTTGATGAAGGCGCCAATGTGTTTAGAATCAATTTTTCACATGCCGATTATGAAGATGTCAAACAGCGCATTGCTATGATTCGTGAGTTAAATGAAGAGTTTGATTACAATGCTGCTATTTTAGCCGATTTACAAGGGCCCAAATTGCGTGTGGGAACCATGAAAGGTGAAGTTGTAGTCAATGAAGGTGACGAAATTGTTTTTGCAACTGGCAAACGTTTTGAAGGAACCAAAAAGCGCGTTTATATGACGTATGATCGCTTTCCTCAAGATGCTAAACCAGGTGAAAAGATATTATTGGATGATGGAAAACTCATTTTTGAGGTGGTTTCTACTGATAAGAAAAGTGAAGTGAAAGCACGTGTCCTACAAGGAGGGCCTTTACGATCCAAAAAGGGGGTGAATCTGCCCAATACCAATATTTCACAGCCCGCACTAACTGAAAAGGATATTGAAGATGCGCTTTTTGCCATCGAACAACAAGTTGATTGGATTGCCTTATCTTTTGTCCGTCATGCTGAAGATTTAATGCAGTTAGAGGAATTAATACAAAAACATAGCGATTATAAAATCCCTATTATTGCCAAAATAGAAAAGCCTGAAGCCGTAGAAAATATTGATAAAATTGTGGCCTATTGTGATGGTTTGATGGTAGCCAGAGGCGATTTGGGTGTGGAGATTCCTGCTGAAGAAGTGCCATTAATTCAAAAAAAGTTAGTCTTACGGGCCAAACAAGCACGCATTCCAGTTATCATTGCTACTCAAATGATGGAAACCATGATTTCCAGTTTAACACCAACACGTGCTGAAGTCAATGATGTCGCGAATTCTGTGATGGATGGTGCGGACGCGGTGATGCTTTCTGGAGAAACATCCGTGGGAAGTTATCCTATACAAGTGATTAAGCAGATGTCCAATATTATTAAGAGCGTTGAGGATTCGTCTTTAATACAAGTACCGCAGATACCACCACACATCAGAACCAAACGCTACATAACCAAGTCCATTTGTTACCATGCCGCCAACATGGCCAACGAAATTGATGCTAGTGCTATTTCCACTTTAACCAATAGTGGTTATACGGCATTTCAAATTTCTGCCTGGCGACCCAATGCCCACATTTTAGTTTTTACTTCTAACAAACGTATTTTAACCCAACTCAATTTGCTTTGGGGCGTGAAAGCGTTTTACTACGATAAGTTTGTGAGTACCGATGAGACCATTGAAGATGTGAATGCTATTGCCTGTAAAAAAGGCTACTTGGAAGTAGGCGACATGCTGATTAGTTTGGCGGCGATGCCAATTCAGGACAAAGGGATGGTAAACACTTTACGCGTTACGGAGATTACAAGTTGCAGTTTTTAGGGAATAATCTATGTTTAGATTTTATTGGCAGTTTAAAAAAATAGACTACTTTTTAACAAAGCCCATCTACTAAAACTCAAACTGCAATTGCACACTCACTTCTTTTTGGGGTTCTGTTTGTTTTGGTTTTTTTTCAGTGTTAAGGTTTGAGAGCGAAATACCTAAAAGCCTCACGGAGTTTTGCAACTTTTCTTGATATAGCAGGTCCTTTGCGGTTTCTAGAATAATGCTTTTATCGCTTATAAAATAGGGTAAGGTTTTGCTACGGGTTTGCAGCGTGAAATCACTGTATTTAATTTTTAAGGTCACCGTTTTTCCAGCAACGGTACTTTTATGTAAACGTCTGGACACTTCTTCAGCAATATGGTCCAATTTTTCCAACATAAAAACTTCGGAAGAAAGATTTTCACTAAAGGTGCGTTCTGCAGCCAATGATTTTCGTGTACGATTTGGTTTGACGTCACTGGTATGAATACCACGAACTACATAATAATAGTACCTACCTGATTTGCCAAAATGCTCATCAAGGTATTCCAAAGATTTGCTTTTTAAATCCTTGCCTGTAAAGATTCCTTTTTGGTACATGCGTTCAGCGGTCACTTTGCCAACACCATAAAATTTTCGAATGTCTAATTCCTCTAAAAATTGAAGCACCTCTTCTGGATTAACCGTTTTTTGTCCGTTAGGTTTGTTGTAGTCACTGGCTACTTTAGCTATAAACTTATTAATCGAAATACCAGCCGATGCTGTTAATCCGACATCTTTAAAAATGCGTTCACGTATTTCTTTGGCAATAAGTGTTGCGCTGGGATTTCCTTTCTTGTTTTTAGTGACGTCCAAATAGGCTTCGTCTAAAGAAAGTGGTTCTACCAAATCGGTATAATCATAAAAAATCTTACGAATTTTTTTAGATATGTCATGATATCTATCAAAACGTGGCCTTACAAAGAATAATTCTGGGCACAAGCGTCTGGCTTTGACGCCACTCATGGCACTTCGCACACCAAATTTACGAGCTTCATAACTAGCTGCACTTACTACGCCTCGTTTACTACTCCCGCCAACAGCAATGGGTTTACCCTTTAATTCAGGATTGTCCATCTGCTCTACAGAAGCATAAAAGGCATCCATATCCACATGAATAATTTTTCTAATTGGTAAATCGTTTGGCATGATGTAAATTTAGACATTAAATGTCTTTTATTTTTATGATAGAGATTGAACGTAAATTTTTAGTGACATCAAAAGCTTACACATCAGAAGCTCAAAACACTACCCGTATTATCCAAGGGTTTTTAAATACAGATCCCGAACGAACAGTTAGGGTACGTTTAAAGGGTCAGCAAGGATTTATAACCGTAAAAGGAAAATCAACGGAAGATGGACTATCTCGTTTTGAATGGGAAAAAGAAATTTCAGAAACTGATGCCCAAAACCTATTGAAACTTTGTGAAGATGGTGTCATCGATAAAATGCGTTATGAGATTATCTGTGGAAACCATACTTTTGAAGTCGATGAATTTTTTGGAGATAACAGTGGATTAGTAGTAGCCGAAATAGAATTGAATTATCAAACTGAAATTTTTAAAAAACCTTTGTGGCTGGGAGAAGAAGTCACTGGACAAGTTAAATATTACAATGCACAATTAAGCAAACAACCTTTTAATACTTGGTAACTATGAAACAAATATTGTTGATAACACTATTACTTTTTGCATTTAGTTGTAAAGAAGATAAACCAACTGATTTAAAAACAGAAACTATTATTAAAACGGATACAGTTTTTGTTGAAACCTTTAAAGGGGAACCGATAAAATCAGCCAAAGCACTTAAAGCTGAACTTACAGAAAAGGGTTATCAAACCTTTGACTATGTAGATGAAAAAACTCAAGACACTGTCTTAATGCAGCAATATTTTATAGCGTTTTTAAAATCAGGTCCAATTCGCTCTCAAAATGAAGAGGAAGCTACCAAACTTCAAAACGAACATTTGGCTCATTTAGGGCGCATGTACGAAGAAGGTTATGCTGATATTTCTGGCCCTTTTGGTGATGATGGTGAGATTCGTGGGATCACTATTTACAACGTGCCAACGTTAAAAATGGCAGATAGTTTAGCCAATATGGACCCAATGGTAAAAGCTGGTCGTTTAGTAATCGAAATACACCCATGGTGGGCAGCGAAAGGGTTTCCTTTGCGGTAATTATTCCGAAATTGTAAAACTTCGTTTAGCTTCATTGCCAAATTCGTCTACCACAGTAATTAGGTGTTTTCCTTTTTTTGGGATAATAGCCAATTCATGAATGTCTTTAGTGCTTCCCAAATAATTATCATTAATGTACCAGAACACCGTAGTTTCAGGTTTAGAATGTGCGATTTGGAGCACTAAATCGTTTGTTGTGCCGTCAAAATCCTTTGGCAGAAAAATGCTGTTGTTTTCCTTCGGATAAATAAATGCCATTGAAATGCTGTTTTCACCCAAACAGTAACTTCTAAATTTGGGTAACGGTTTATAAAACGGATTTTTGGTTTTGTAATAATAAGCCATCAAAGGGGGTAATACAAACCACGATTTATGCGTGATATTGCTCATACTTTCGCAGGAAGAATTCACTTGAAACGTTTCGCTTTTATCCAAATGCACTAACACATGATAAGGGCAAGGTTGTGTTTTTAATCCGCTAATTTGAATGAATTTATTTTCAGTATCATCACAATTTGGCGATGCTCGATGACCACTTTTTTTACAGATAGTAACCTCTTGCATTTCATCAAAAGGTTTTGCAAACCAGTCGCTATTGGGCAATACATCAAACACGTCAAATAAAATAGGAGCTGCTGCTTGTACTCCAACCAAACCTGGTCTGCCTTCGCCATCGGCATTTCCTACCCAGATACCAACGACGCAATCCTTTGTTGTACCAATAGCCCAAGCGTCACGAAAGCCAAAACTCGTTCCTGTTTTCCAAGCAATTTGTTTTGAGCCATCAAAAAACTCCCAACTTTCTTCACCTTCCGGTCGGTTGACTTCTTTTAAACTTTCGTAAGTGAGATAAATGGAGCCTGCATCAAACAGTGTTTTTTCACTGGTTTTTTTTCCGAAGTCAACCGTTTCCGAAGCTAAAAATGTAGGTTCACAAAATTCGTTGGAATAATATTCACTCGACGTTTCAGAAAAATGATTTAGGGTTGAAGATAATGCCGCGTAGCTTTTGCATAAATCCCAAAGGTTGCTTTCGGCACCACCAAGAATAAGCGATAAACCGTAATGATTGGCGTTGTATTTTAAATCTTTTAGCTGAAGTGTTTTTAAGTAATGATGAAATCGATCCAACCCAAACTCTTGAAGCATCCTCACCGAGGGTACGTTCAACGAACGCGACAAAGCTCTACTTGCTGGTATGGCACCATCGTAAGTTTTGTTGTAATTCTCGGGATTGTAACTCCCAAATTGGGTAGGTACATCGGCAACTAAAGTATTAGGTAAAATATCGCCAGCATCAAGCATTGCAGCATATAAAAAGGGTTTTAAAATACTACCTGTACTTCTAGGTTTGTCAATAATATCCACATCTTTTTGATGGGATTTATCGGTAGGCGTATTGCCCACATAAGCCAAAACCTGTCTGGTTTTTACATCTAAAACCAAAACGGCTGCATTGTAAATTTCATTCTGACTTAATTGATTGTAATGTCTTTTTACAATACGATTAACCTGCTGCTGCAATGGTGCGTTGATGGTTGTTCTTATGTGTTTACCGGAATAATTTTGAGCCACTTTTTGCAACAAATGAGGTGCGATTTGAGGTAACGAATACGGTTTTTGTGGTAAACTTTCTGCAATTGATAGATTATAAGTTAACGAATCAATAATTTGGTTTTGAAGCAGTTTTGTTAAAAGACGGTTGCGTTTTTTAAGTAAGCGATCTTGGTTTTTCCCTGGATAAATCAAACTTGGTGCATTAGGTAAAACCGCTAATGTGGCACTTTCAGCCCAAGAGAGCTCGTTGGCATTTCTGTTAAAATAGCGCCACGAAGCAGCATCCAACCCAACTACGTTGCCACCAAAAGGTGCATTGCTGCTATAATAAGAAAGAATTTTATCTTTTGAAATTCGTAATTCCAAGCGTGTAGCCAGAATAATTTCAATGGCTTTTTCAAAATAGGTTCGATTTTCACCTTTTCTGGATAAACGGATGACTTGTTGCGAAATGGTGCTTCCACCGCGTTTTATACCATCAGATTTTAGATTTTTGCGTAAAGCTTTAAAAATGGAAACCGGATTAAAACCAGGATGTTTGTAGAAATATTCATCCTCAAACTGAATAATACAGGTTTTGAATTTCTCTGGAATACTATCGTTATGAGGAAATCGCCATTGACCGTCTTTGGCAATTTGAGCTCCTAGTAATTCGTCGTTTTTACTGGTTATAACCGTTGCAGTTGGATCTTTAAACAATTGTTTAGGTAAACAGAAATAGTAGGCAACCAGTAACACAAAAAGCACTACTGACTTTATTTTGTTGTTTTTTATGTAAGATAAAAGGCGTTTCAAATCAAGTGCTAGATTTTGTCATTCTGCGCTGCGACACAGAATCTATTTTATTTGGATTCCGCATCAAGTGCGGAATGACAGCTTTGGTTATATTTCTCCAAACTCATACTCACGTTCTACTTTGCAAATTTTCACATTGTACCAACTGTACCAATCTAGCCTACCTTTTTGTTGCGCTACTAAATGTTCGGTATGCTGTTTCCAGTTTTTTATAGCTTCCAGACTTTCCCAATAACTCACTGTAATTCCAACGCCTGCATTGAGCGCAGTCGAAGTGTCGTTTCTGGCACTATCCATGCCTAAAAAACCGTCTTGTGTTTTTGCAAGTGTCTCCATTTTATTGGCCATTTCAGTGTAACCTTCAATAGTTTCTTTTTGAGTTGAAGTGAAAATGACGGCGTAATAGGGTTTAAAATATTTTTTCATAAACTAATTTTCAACAGTTATCCATTGCCCTTTAGTTCTCACTAAATATCCATTATCATACATCGCTTCGGCTTGAATTCCCGGTAAATAATAGGTTCCTAAATAGGAAGCATTCAGCATGACGTTAAAGGTTTTGGTGTCATGTTTTCCTTTTTTGTTTAAATCGAAATAGAAATTCACACGGTCATCTCTTATGTCGGTATAACGTGCTTGACTTGTAGTCGTATCACCAAAATCGGTAAAACGTGTATTGACGATTTCCCAACCTGAAGGAAAAATTTGTGTTAATGCCACATCATTCACGTTTTCGTTTTTAAGATTACTTACACGAACGGTTGCCACAAAATCCTGTCCTTGTTGTAGCTTTGAAATGTCAATTAGGTTGCCTTTTAAATCTTTGTATTGCACTGAAATACTTAAACCGCGTTGTTCTGCAATTTCTTCACCTAAAGGTAATTTCCCAGAGTTCAGCACACGTACATATACCACATTGTCAATGTTGTTGGTTAATGACATGGCGTTCTTTTCATCTAAAACGTTCAATTCACGTTGTGCAATAGCACTTTTAGAATTGATGGTTTCGGTTTTTCCGTTTATAGTGTAAGTTACATTCAAAGCCTTTCCGCCATTGGCTTCTACCATTTTTGCCATAGCTAATAAACTATAGGCTGTGGTTTGTGTGCTCATCCAACGATTTCCAGACAATTCTTTGGCCATATATTGTGCCAATTCACGTTGTTTTGGGTTTTTGGTCAAGACCATAGTTTCTAAAGCCATGGCCCTATTTCTATCTACCGAACCGTAAGTGTAATAGTTGTATTGAGGTGGTTGAAAATCAATATTGGCACGTTGTGAAATGCTTTCACTCGCTTCTTTTTGACCTGCTAAAGCATAAGCAGCAGCTAAACGCCATTTGGCTTCATTAGAAATTTCAGAAAACTCACGCAAACGGTTCATTGCTGCCAAATCTGGTTCTCCAGCTAAAGCTAAAGTATACAATCTGTAAGCTTGTGCTAAATCGGAATTATAGGTTCTATAACTTGGTCGCCAATCTCTGGCAGCTTGTTTTTGATAGTTTAACCAATTGCTCTTGAAGGTTAATGGCAACGCATATCCTTTCTTTTCGGCTTCCAACATAAAATGTCCAGCATAACTGGTGCTCCAATCGTTGGTTGTGTTTTCTCCCATCCAATAACTCATTCCGCCATTGGGCTGCTGAAAATGGGCTAGTTTTTTAATCCCATTTTCAATATTGGATTGAATGTTTTGCTTTTTATCATAAGTTAAATCGAAAATATCACTTAAGAATAACTGCGGAAATACAGCTGAAGTAGTTTGCTCCAAACATCCATGAGGATATTGAATTAAATATTGTAGTCTGCGCGTGAAATCCATTGGTGGCAAGGTTGAAAATTCTACCATTGCGCTGTTGGTTCCTGGAATGCCAAAGGTTGAAAACTCTAATGTTTGTGTTGCATTGGCTTCTAAAGATTTGTCGATTGATTTTGAAGTGATTGGATTTGGATTCATCACATCCAACTCAACTTTATAAGTCGATTTCTCACCATTCCCTGTGGCGATGACTTCAACCGTGTTAATGCCTTTTGCTTTGCTTACATCGAGTTCAAAATACGCCATTTTCTCATCTGGTTTTGCAAAAGCTATAGTTTTGGTTCGTTCGCCAACTACAGAGATGCCATTGCTTAACTTCAAACTAATATTGACGTTTTTTACTTTGTTTTCCATCGCAAAAACAGTCACAGGAAGGGTTACTTTTTCGCCAGGGCTTAATTTCCGCGGAAGCGATGCCAACACCATCAACGGTTTTTTCACCTGAACCGATTTGTCGGTGCTTCCGTAAGCTTCTTTGGTATTGTCTCCAGCAACCACCATAGTACGCACTGAACCAATATAATTTGGTAGTTTTATAGTATGTGTTTTGTTCTCACCTGCTTTCAATTCAAAAGGTCCTAAATAGGTTACAACTGGTTTAAAACGATTGGCTTTTTTGTTTTTTCCTGCCAAAGCACTGCCATCTCCACCAATAGCAAATACTCGGTCGATGCTACCAGAATATGCGCCAATAACATCGTCGAAAATATCCCAAGTTTTTACGCCCAAAGCTTCGCGTTTGTAAAATTCATCCCAAGCATTTGGGGTTTTAAAACGCGTTAAGTCGAGCAAACCTTCTTCCACCATCGCAATAGTGTAAGTCATAGATTTGTTGTTTTTTTCTGAAACCGAAACTTTAAATTCCTGTTCTGGTTTCAACACATCAGGCATTTTTAGTTGTGGTTCCAGTTTTGTGCTTGGGTCTTCAACCATAATAGGAATAACGCCATATAAACGTATGGGTAAATCGTTTGCCGAAATAGCGTGTGGTTGCAACAGTGAAATATTGATGAATACATTAGGAGCCATTTCTGAAGTTATAGGAATATCAACAACCGTTTCACCTTGTTGGGTTTTTACCCATTTGTAATCCAGAACTTCTGTGCCGTTTTCTATGCTCACCAAAGCACGGCCTTCGTTACCCGAATTGAAGGTAATTTTAGCCGTTTCACCCACATTGTATTGTACTTTATCGGCTGAAAACACTAACATTTTGGCGGCTTCTTTATCGTTTGATGGTGCTTTTTGCCACCAGTTTTTGTAGAAATAAGCGGTTTGACCTGTGGCGTGACCACTTTTTGGGTCAACCACTCTAATGAGATAACGACCACGTTCATCGTCTGGAATTTTTATGCTGAATGAGCCTTTTCCGTTGGCATCGGTATTTACTTTGGTGTCTAAATACGGTCTGTGGTAGGTGCTCGACACGTAACTCGATAGGTTGTCGTAAGAGGAATTCCACCACCAACGCCATTCAATTTTATAGACTTTTACTTCAAGATTGTTACGCTTAATAGGTTTACCATCTTTATCAACCACAACCACATCAAAGGTTTGGTTTTCATCTGTAAAAAACGAACCGTAAGCATTTCCTTTAGGTGATTTCAATCCAACAAACGATTCGTAAGGTGCGTATTGTTTGGTAAAAGCATCTATTGAAAAATCGCCGCCATTTTCAAAAGCACGCACCAAAAATTGTACGTTCAGCATACCTGGAGCATTTTTACCAACTTCCAATTTTTTGCTAATGTTTGCTAAACCTTCGGCATTTACATTGCCTTCAAACACATTTATTTCCTCGGTGTTGAATTCACGAGTTGGGTCAATGAAAACGTAACCGTTGTAATTTTTAAAGCCAGAATATGATGTGCTGAATTTTGCCTTGACTTCAGCTTTTAAGTTTTTGCCAGCAGCTCCATGAAGCCATTTCACATCCAAAGTTCCGTTTAATGGCTTGTTGCTGGTTAAAATATCGTTTTCAAAATCGACTTTAAGTTTTAATCGGTTGGGTTTTACGGTTTCAATTTTCAATCCTTTGTGAAAGGTTGCACCGCCTACAGAAACTTTAGCGTTGTAATTTCCTGTTTTATCTTCGGTTGATGTTGGTACAGTAAAGGTGTAAAAATTGTTAAGGTTATCTGCAGTGATGTTTTTGTAAACTAATTTGCCGTTAGGGTCTGTAATTTCCAATTTTATTGGATGGCCTTTTGGGAGTTTATTGGCAATATCATTTAGCATAAAGGTTAAATGCAGGGTGTCTCCAGGTCGCCACACACCACGTTCGCCATAAATATAGCCTTTAAGTCCGCGTTGTAATTTGTTTCCAGAAACATCAAATTTGCTTAACGACAACGAATTGCCATCAGCTAATTTTACATAGGTTTTATTAGCACCTTTGGTGACAATGGCAAATGACGCGTGTTTTTCGGAATCAATAGTTACGAGTCCGTCTTTGTCGGTAAATAAAGATGCGATTTCTTGTTGTTGAAAGTTATAAAGCGTTACTGATGCATTGGCTTCAGGATTGGTGTTTAGAATGTTTGTAACTGCAAAGTAATACGAATTGTTTGTACTCTGTTTGGCTATAACGCCTAAATTTGAAGCTAATAAGTTTTGAGAAACAATACGGTTTTCGTTGTAATACGCTTTGTGGCAAGGGTTTTCGCGTTCGTTCCAATTGTAAGTGTAATTTCGGTACCTGTACGTGAGGTTGTCCCAATATTCTTGCTCTTTTAACTCTTCATCTTCAGTAAGCGTTTCGTTGTAATCGCCTTCGTAATAATAGTCTTCTGCGTAGTAGTAATCGTCGTATTCATCATCTTCTGTGTTTGTAACCGATGTATTAGCAGAGCAATCATAAAGTGAATAATCTTTATTGAAGCTCAATTCCACTCGATAAATTGCTCCTGGATCTGCCTTAAAATAGTTGGATAAATCGATGCTGTAGGCTTTCCATTTTCCAGTATTTTCGGCAGCAGTTTGCAGTTGAATGGTTTGTTTTGCAATGCGACGACCAACTTTTTTAATATTGTATTGGTTGTTGCTATTAAGGTTATTATCTTGAAGGAATTGCAGAATATTGTCTTCAAAAATTTTGATGATGCGTACATCAACAGCACTTAAATTAACAGCTTCAAAATTAAATTTTAATTCTTGAGAATTAGGTAAAATGGTTCCGTTGTTAATTAGGCGAACCTGTGGTTTTAATTCTTCAAATGCAATACTTTCAGAAAACGGTTTTTTAAGTTTATAGCCTTCTTTGTTTAAAATACCTTGAAACACATCAACTTGAATATTGCCAACTAATTTTGTGTCTGGATAGACTTTTAAGAGATTACCATCAACAATATATTTTGGGGTTTTTACATTTTGAATGGTGACCAATCCGTCAAAATTTTGCTGTTTTTTTAAAGGATCGGAAAAGTTAATGGTTAAATATTGTTCTGGAGATTGAATAACATCAACATCAACAATGGTGAAGTTGTTGATGCCAGGAATAAGCACTTTATTTTCCCCTTTATTGTCTGCTTTTATAGGCTTTCCATTCCATTTTACCAAAATGTCGCTGTCTTCAATTTTTCGGTTGATACTATCAATTTTAAACTCAAAAACTTTAGCATGCTCACTAGCCTCATTAAAAACGATAGAGAGATTTTCTCCGCTTTGCGAAGCTTCAACCAATTTTTTGGCATCTTCTAAAGCAATCACATCTGCCGAACGTAAAACAGATTCTAAATACTGCCATTCCTTACTGTAAGACTGCAGGTTGTTGGTAACAACACTAAAATTTGGTGTTATGGTTTTAAACTGAAAGGTATAATCTTCAAACCCTTTTGGAATGTTATTGTAAATCTTGTCTAGTTTTACCGAAACCGTATATTCTGTTGCAGGCTCTAAAGGTTCATCTGGAGTAAAAATTAATGTATGCTTGTTGGCAACTGTTAACTTACCCTGTACATAAGGTGAAATAGAGATGATGCCATCAGTAATTTCCTGCCCCATTTCCCAACCATCAACTTCGTTTGCTAAATTAATATGAATGGGATCTGAAACCGAGGTCAAACCAGATGATGTATAACTAATGTAGTCTCTAAACTTAAATAGATTATCGGTTTCAACTTCTTCTTTTTTACATGATGTGGCTATTACAAATATTGCTGCAATAACCAATAGCTTTTTAAATGGCATAGATTGATGGTTTTAAAAATTGAACTTAAAAAAAAGAAGTGTAGGTAATTCCTTATGAATTAATTACGCTCAATTTTTGATTTTTAGTCTTCACTAAATGTTAAATTGTTCATAAAAGTTAAAATTAATATAATACACGAAAACGATTGCGTTATAATTATGATCCAATAATAGCATGTATTCTGCCCTTTTTTACGATGTTTCCTTATTTTTGTTAGGTGCATAAAGTTAACACATACAGAAGTGTTTTAATAAGCTTGATTATTTTTTTCTACACGAATTTTGGGTATGCCCAATTAAGTTTTTGTAGTGGAAATTCAGGAGAACCAATTTACTTTGATGATTTTGGGTCAGGATCAGTGAATGGACCTGCGCTCCCAGTTGGAACAACTTCATACACTTATACCGATTCAGAGCCCAATGATGGATTTTACACCATTTCCAGCAACACCAATTGGTTCGATTGGCATGACACACAAGATCATACACCAGGTGACTTTAATGGAAGAAGTTTGATTGTCAATGCTGATTTTACCGCGGGAGAATTTTATAGAACGACAATTACAGATTTATGTGGAAGTACCACTTATCAGTTTTCGGCCTGGGTTATAAATCTTTTGCAACCAAACGGATTTTGTGAGTCTGGGATACCTATTAATGTCAAGTTTGAAATTTGGGATAGTACCGATTCTATCTTGCTGGCATCTGGAGATACCGGTGACATTGAAGAGACAAGTTCCCCGATTTGGGAAGAGTATGGTTTGGTTTTTCGGACAAGTATAGGTCAATCATCTGTTATTTTAAAGATGATCAATAATGGAAATGGAGGGTGTGGAAACGATTTAGCAATTGATGATATTGTTTTTAAAACCTGTGGTGATTATATATCAATTGCAGACAATTTTTCTAACACCAGTGTTTTATTGTGCAGTTCTGATACGCCATACAGTTCAACATTACAGGCAATTCCAGATTTTTCAGTTTTTGACACGCATTTTTATCAATGGCAACAAAGTAATGACGGAGTCAATTGGACTGATATTGCAGGAGAAACAAATGACACCTATCAAACACCACTTATTAATTCAACTACTTATTATCGTGTTATTGTGGCAGAAGATGCCATTAATTTAGCAAATGATTTGTGTAATGTGATTTCTGATGTTTTCACAATTGAAATAGTAACAAATCCAAATCCTCCTTTGAGTAATGGTGATATTATCGTTTGTGATGGAGAGTCTGAAACTTTATCAGTATCAGTTCCGAATGGCGAAACTGTGAATTGGTATGACAGCAGTAGTGCAGGTAACTTAATTGCGGAAGACGCCCTTACATTAGAAACTTCTGTTTCGGGGACATATTATGCAGAGGCTGTATCGGAAAATGGACTTTGTAGTTCAACATCAAGAACACCTGTAACTTATACCATTAGTTTGCCGCCAACAGTAATTGATGAAAGTTTAATTTTTTGTGAAGGTGAGAATATTACGTTGCATGCGAATGTCTTAAATGCTACTTATTTTTGGAACACTGGAGAAACATCAGAATCCATTATTGTAAATCAAGAAGGTAATTATACTGTAACTATAACTAATTCTGACGGATGTTCAAGTGTTAAAACATTCTCATTAAGTCAAATAAACTTACCTGTAATTGAAACTATTCGTTCGGAAGGGGATTCAATATTTATAACTATGCTAAATTCAGGAGATTATGAATATTCTTTAGATGGCAATAGCTATCAATCTAGTCCTGTTTTTACTAATATTCCTGGAGATTATTATAACATTCACGTTAGAGAATATAATGGTTGTGGTATTACAAATATGGTATATCTACATTTTAAAGTGCCGCTCTTTATGACGCCCAATGACGATGGTTTTAATGACACCTTTGATTTAAAAGGGATAGAATCATATCAATTCTCTGAAGTGTACATTTACGATAGATATGGAAAACTGTTGAAAAGTTCCAAAAACCAACCTTTCTCATGGGATGGAACATTCAATAACATAAAATTACCAACTGCTGATTATTGGTATTTAATAAAAATAGAAGACAAAGTTTTTCAAGGACACTTTACTCTTAAGCGTTAAGTTAGTCCTTAAAGATACCAACGTAAAGTTCACCTTTATCATTCATACTAGCCCTATACATGCCTGCTGTATTGAATTCCATAACTATATTTCCATATTTATCAACGGCAATGATACCACCATCACCACCGAGTTCAGGCACTTTTTTATGAATGACCTCTTTCGCGGCATCTTTTAAACTTAATCCTTTGTATTCCATTAAGGCTGAAATATCGTGGGCCACCATAGCGCGAATAAAAAATTCGCCCCAGCCTGTACTAGACACAGCACAGGAATTATTGTTTGCATAAGTTCCTGCGCCAATAATGGGTGCATCCCCAACACGCCCCCAACGTTTGTTGGTCATGCCTCCAGTAGATGTACCTGCGGCTAGATTACCATTTTTGTCAATAGCAACACAGCCAACAGTCCCAAATTTTGAATCATTGATGGTAGCATCATAAAAGGCAGTTTTATCATTTAACTGGTTTTGGGCCTCATGTTTTTTCACGCGTAGAAGCGATTGAAATCGATTCTCTGTGAAGAAGTAACTCGAGTCAACTTATTTCCAAACCCTGTTCTTGAGCAAATGTTTCAGCGCCTTTTCCGGTAAGCATCACATGTGGTGAATTTTCCATGACGGCACGAGCCAAATTGATAGGGTTCTTAACCGTTTTTGTTCCTGCAGAAGCACCAGCATTCAGGGTTTTACCTTCCATAATGGAAGCATCCAATTCATTGGTTTCAGCATTGGTAAATACAGCACCTTTTCCTGCATTGAAAAGAGGAGAGTCTTCTAATACATTAATTGTTTTTTCAACAGCATCCAGACTGCTGCCTCCATTTTTCAGGACATCATACCCAACACGAATGGCCTCTTCTAGTTTTGCCTGATAAGCTGATTCCATTTCTGATGTCATGTTTTCCTTCAGAATCGTACCAGCCCCTCCATGAATGGCTATTGAAAATTCAGCTTTACGAAGTTGTAATGTATCTGTTTTGGGATTGTTTTTTTGGGATATGGCTTTTAATTCTTCTTCATTTTTACAGTTAAGAAAGATGAAGCATAGAGATATTAAAAAGATGACATTTTTCATGAAAAAGATTAATTAAATGAGTGCATTAAAGTTACTAGTTTTAAGATTAGGGTCAGAGGCAAAAACAACAAATTATTAGTATCTTCGCATAAAAATTTAATAATTCTTAAAAAATAAACGTATATGGAAGCAGTTGCTACCGATTTTGGAATACAAAAGGCACTTGAACAGTTGGGTGTAAATGAAATTAATGAAGGAACATCGACAGGGTCAAATAATTTTTCTAATGGTGATATAATTGAGAGTTTTTCTCCTGTGGATGGAAAACTTATAGCTAAAGTTAAATCAACCACTAAAGAGGATTATGAAAAAGCCATGCAAGCAGCAACTTCAGCATTTAAAACTTGGAGGCTTATGCCTGCGCCACAACGTGGGGAGATTATACGCCAGTTTGGAGATAAATTACGCGAGAAAAAAGAGGCTTTAGGTAAACTCGTATCCTATGAAATGGGTAAGAGTTACCAAGAAGGGTTAGGTGAAGTACAGGAAATGATTGATATCTGTGATTTTGCAGTTGGGTTATCCCGTCAATTACATGGTTTGACCATGCATTCTGAAAGACCAGGGCACAGAATGTATGAGCAGTATCATCCACTTGGAGTTGTTGGAATCATTTCAGCATTTAATTTTCCAGTAGCTGTTTGGTCTTGGAATACGGCATTAGCTTGGATTTGTGGGGATGTATGTATTTGGAAACCAAGTGAAAAAGCACCACTTTGCGGTGTCGCTTGTCAAAATATTGCTGCTGAAGTTTTCAAGAATAACAATTTACCAGAGGGTATTTCCTGCTTGATTAATGGTGATTATAGAGTGGGTGAATTGATGACTAAAGACACTCGAGTACCTTTAGTATCAGCAACTGGGTCAACTAGAATGGGCAAAATTGTGGCACAAGAAGTTGCAGGACGTTTAGGTAAAAGTTTATTGGAGTTAGGTGGAAATAATGCTATTATCGTGACACCTGATGCGGATATTAAAATGACCGTTATTGGAGCTGTTTTTGGAGCCGTGGGAACTTGTGGCCAACGCTGTACTTCAACGAGACGTTTAATTATTCATGATTCTATATACGATAAAGTCAAAGACGCTATTGTGGATGCATACGGGCAATTACGCATAGGAAATCCATTGGACGAAAGCAATCATGTAGGGCCATTAATTGATACCGATGCCGTGGGCATGTACCAAAACGCTCTGACGCAAGTTGTTGAAGAAGGCGGAAATATTGTTGTTGAAGGTGGTGTGCTTTCAGGAGAAGGCTACGAAAGTGGATGTTATGTTAAGCCTGCCATTGCCGAAGCAGAACCTCATTTCAATATTGTACAGCACGAAACATTTGCACCAGTTTTATACTTATTGAAATATTCAGGTGACGTTGAAAATGCTATTGATATTCAGAATAATGTGGCTCAAGGCTTATCATCAGCTATTATGACGAATAATTTACGTGAAGCCGAGCGTTTTTTAAGTCATGCAGGTAGTGACTGTGGTATTGCAAATGTCAATATTGGGACATCAGGAGCTGAAATTGGAGGAGCCTTTGGAGGTGAAAAAGAAACTGGCGGTGGTCGTGAGTCTGGATCAGATGCTTGGAAAATTTACATGCGTCGTCAAACAAACACCATTAATTATACAACCGAATTGCCTCTGGCTCAAGGTATTAAATTTGACTTGTAAACATATTTTTCGATGATTATAAAAAGCCGTATTAATTTTAATGCGGCTTTTTTATTGAGCTTACCATTCAATTTTTCCATTTCTTTTAGTTTGGCATGTTTTTTTTTAATATCTTAATTGTCACTAACTTAAAACAACCATCTAATGAGCAACAAAACACAATATCTTCTGGGTATTTTGTTCACTATCATTTTAGGCTCAATTCTCTATTATTATTTCTGTTGTAAAGAATGTATGGCAAATGCCAATACAGATGAAACAGAAAAAATCATGGCAGAACCAGTTGACAACTCAACTAAAATGGCCTTTATAGTTAAGGATCAACAAGGAAGCCTTGATGTTGAACGAAACGAACATTTTAATTTTAAGGAATCGTATTTTACTATTCTAGAACCACTTTCCAATTCGGTCAATAATGCGGTAGTTGAAGTTAAGAATTATATGCTTCAGGATTCGTTAAAAATCCTTCATATTACAGGGTATTATAAGTCAAGTGAAACGAATAACTCGGCGTTCCCAAATTTAGGTTTAGCTCGAGCAAATGCCGTAAAGAACTATTTCGTTTCAACTGGAGTATCGTCTAAAAATATTGACACCTATGGCGAGCTTAATGACGATATGATTCCTGATAATGAATACATTTATTATGGGCCTATTGGATTTTCAATGTCTACCCATGATGCTGTTGATACATCACGGATGGAAGCCATTCAATCTTTAGGAGAAAGCATAAAGGAGAATCCATTGGTACTTTATTTTGAAACTGGTGCGTCAACCTTAAACTTAACAGCAGAGCAACGAGAAAAAGTAGCTAATATTTCAAGGTACATTGATAAAATTCACGAAGCACAGATACATGTTATAGGTCATACCGATAATACGGGTGATGCATTTAGTAATATGAAACTCGGTCAAAAACGAGCCGACTTTGTAAAACGCTATTTAATGGGCAATGCTATTTCTGAAAGTCAAATTGAAACCCTCTCTAAAGGTCAAGAAGAGCCTATCACAACTAACGCCACTGATGAAGGACGACAAAAAAACAGACGCGTTGTAGTAACAATTAACTAACAAAAAAAAGAAATTATGAATTGGTGTATTTTTATTCCATTAGCAGTTGGTGCCATATGCGCGCTACTAGGGTATTTATTAGGTAAACTTCTCAAAAAGGAAGCAAATAGTCAAGTTGATGTCGATGTTTGGAAAAATAAAGTAGCTAGGCTTGAGGCCGATTTGAAAGCTTGTCAGGCTTCTAAAGAAATAATTCCATTTAATGCTGCTGAAGCGGCAGCCATATTTGGTAAAAAAGTAAAAGAAAATGATTTAACGATTATTGAAGGTATTGGACCCAAAATAGCCGAATTATTTCACGATAAAAACATTGTGACCTGGAAAGCCCTATCTGAATGTAGTGTTGAAAAATGTCAAAGCGTATTGGATTTTGGAGGCGAACGTTTTAAGATCCATAATCCGGGCACTTGGCCAGAGCAGGCTAAAATGGCTTATGAAGGTCATTGGAAAAAACTATTTGATTGGCAGGAAGAACTTGATGGTGGTAGATAATTGACCTCAACAGTGATTTAAAAACCCATTACCCAAATGTAATGGGTTTGTTGTTTTTAATAATACGTTCTTGTAGGAATTGACAAATAAAAAAGCCTTGAATGAAGTAGAATCTACCGTCATGGTCAAGGCTGATTTGGATATTGATTAATAGCAATACAAAGGTAAATAAAATACTGCCGAAGAATTTGAATATTACATAATTGGTATGAAAAACCACATAGTTGGTACTGTTTTTTGTGTGACTTACATCATTAGCTATATTTAACTTTTCTCAAAATTCTGATAGTTTGTTTGTATAGTTGATAAACATCGGAATTATATGCTTTTAATAGAGGCTTAATTTCTGTTAATTTCTCGATAGCTATATCAAAACCATTTAAATAACAAATAAGGTAAGTAGCAGGAAGATTATTCAAATCGTTTATTTCCCGTTTTGTTAGTGAGAGCCCTTTATTTAATTTTTCCAGAATGGCGTTATTGGCATTAAAAATATGATGCAATATTTTTCTATCAAATTGTGGTGGCTCGAATATCAATGTGGTGTCTATACTGTAATTGACATTTTCAAAAAAACTGATAATGGTTTCTTCTAAAGGATAATATTTGAATGAATCCTGTAGGCCAAGTTTAACATATTCAACGATTTTAAAAGTATTATCGTCATAATAAATGGACACCTCATCAAGAGCCGAGTAAAACAGCCTTACTTGTTCATTAATAAGTTCAATATCCACACGGGAATAAAAGGTTTCGTTTTTTACTTGTTTTTTCTGACCAGCCCAACACATCACAAAAAACTCTTTAAAGACTTTATAGTGTGGCTCATAATCTTTTCGGGTTTGCATAAAATCGAAAACACCATCAAGAGTATGCTCAATATTATTTTGTGCATGAGTTTCAATGGCAGCAACAATTTTGGAATTAACATCCTTGATCTCTATGTCAAAGACTTTAGGCATACTTATACTGCCATCCCTGAAAAACACGGATCCGCCATAGTATTTCCAAATATTTTTACGCAACGAAGTAATTTTATCGTTTGGTCTAATAGTTACCAATCCTACAACCTTGTTATCTGGTAAATGTGGGAAAGAAATATTTTCATATTGGACTATAGGAGGATTGGTTAAATAAGCATTGATGAGGTTTTGAATTTTACTGTCATCAAAAAAATCAACTCCTATAATTTTATTGTCCTCATCTTCTACACCAATAACAATGTAGGAATTGTTTTTTGGGTTGCTATTGGAAAGGGCACAAATATGTTTTAAAAATTTGGCTTTGCCTTCCTTAAAACCGATATCAATTTTACGCTTTTTGTCATAAAAACTATTCTCATCGTTGTGAGCTAATAAGTTTTTAATAAGTAAGCGTTTATTGATCATGGCAAATTCTTACTAAATAGAGGTGTTTTCAAAAATCACATTTCTTTTTTAACAATAGTACTGCTCGCTTGTGCGGTGCAAAACATTAAAACATCGGCAATATTTACGTGTGCAGGTCTAGAAACGGCGAAATAAATAACATCTGCTACGTCTTCAGGCTGCAATGCTTTGTAGCCTTTATAGACGTCATCTGCTTTAGCATCTCCCTTAAAACGAACTTTAGAAAACTCCGTTTCAACCAACCCTGGATTGATAGCAGACACTTTGATACCATAAGGGTTCAAATCTATTCGCATACCTTCGGTTATAGCCAAAACAGCATGTTTACTAGCGCAATACACATTCCCTTTTGGATAGACTTCTTTTCCAGCCGATGAACCAATATTGATAATATGCCCAGTTTGTCTTTCAATCATTTGAGGCATTATGGCTTTACTGACGTATAACAAACCTTTTACATTAATGTCCATCATGGCATCCCAGTCGGATATATCACCATCTTGAATGGGATCCAGACCATGTGCATTACCTGCATTGTTTATCAAAATATCAATATTCTTAAAAGTTTCGGGAATTGAATTAATGGCCTTTATGGTAGCCTCTCTATCTCTAACATCAAAATTTAGAGTGTAAACGGCTACTTTTTCTTGTAAGGTTTTTGCAATGTCATCCAATCGGTCTTGGCGTCTTCCGCAGAGCACCAGATTTATACCTTGTTCGGCGAATTTATAAGTAGTGGCGCGTCCAATACCACTTGTTGCGCCTGTTATCAAAGCTGTTTTGTTAGTCATTTGTTTTTAATTTTAGGGGACTTTATGCCCTTGTGAAGCCACCAATAGTTTAAACCAATCTTCTAATTCCAAATCAATATTTCCCGCTTTACCAGCATTAGCAATACGCTCTTTATTGGTCGTACCAATGACTGGAGAAATATTTGATGGATGTCTTAAAATCCAATTAAGCAAGAGTTGATCTTTAGTTGCCCCATATTTTTCACATAATCTATTTAGTTCTTGTTGTATCCTATCAACTTGTTCATCATTATTTTTAAAAACAGAACCCAAAGGAGACCAAGCCATAGGCTTGATATTGTTAACCATCATATAATCCAAAGTGCCATCATGCATTCCTTGATGCGATGTCAGGGAGAATTCAATTTGATTAACGTCTATTTTATGATGTTTAGAAACGAGTTCCATTTGACTTGATGTAAAATTGGAAACACCAAAATCACGAATCTTCCCCGATGATTTTAATATAGAAACAGCTTCTGCTATTTCTTCCGGATCCATTAGTGGGCTAGGTCTATGAAGTAATAACAAGTCGAGGTAGTCCGTTTTTAAGTTTTGTAAGGAAGTGTCAACAGACCAGATTATATAATCTTTGCTGTAATCGTAATGTTTAACAGTGTTTTTTCTGTTATTGCTCAAGTATTGAATACCACATTTAGAAATTAACTGAATGTGTTCTCTCCGAATTCCAGAGTCTTTAAAAGCCTGACCAAAGTCTGCTTCAGTGGTGTAAGCACCATAAATATCAGCATGATCAAATGTGGTAATTTGCTGTTCTATACAATGATGCATTAATTCCACCATGGTGTTTTTGGTAAGTTGTTTTCCCCAACTTCCCCAAGTCATAGTTCCTGCAATGATTTTAGAGTAAGGCATAATAGGTTAAAATTCACCATAAATGTACTTATAACAACTTGAAAAATAGAATGCATTCTTAAATAATTAGTATTTAACAAAAAATTAGTATTCTTTACCAGCGTGATTTAAATATCGGTTTTTCAGGTTGTTATATTGTATACGCTGTATGTTTTAGGTTAGAAGGTATGTGATAAAAATATGAGCAACATCTGAATAAGACCTTGAAGCCGTAAATAATATTGAACCAAAATATTTAATATATATGATTACGTTAAAACAGTTTAAGTTAGCAATACTTTCAATTTTTGCAATAACATTATTTAATTGTAGTAGTGATGAAGACACATCCTCTAATCAAGGAACATCAACTATTTCGGTTAAAATGATGGATAGACCAGGTGATTACGAACACGTTTTTGTTGAAGTTGTTGATGTAATGGTCAAAGTTAATGATGCTAGTGAAGATGATAACTGGACAAGTTTGGAAGCGATAAACACCGGAGTATATGATTTGTTGGAATTGACAGGAGGCATCAATGTTTTGTTAGTTGATGATTTTGTTGTACCATCCGGGACATTAAACCAAATACGTTTGGTATTGGGTGATGACAATTCGGTTGTTATTGATGGTGAAACCTTTCCTCTAAATACGCCAAGTGCCCAACAATCAGGATTAAAAATTCAAGTCAATGAAACATTGGCACCAAATATAGCTTACACATTCTTGTTGGATTTTGATGTTGATGAATCTATTGTAGAGGCAGGCAATTCGGGTAATATTAATTTACGACCCGTTATAAGAGCTAGTGTTGAAGCCAATACTGGGGCAATAAGCGGAAGCATAACACCTATTGAAGTTCAAACAGAAATTACTGCAACAAATGGTATGGATACCGTTTCAGCCTATGCCGACGTTGATGGGAATTTTGTCTTGGTGGGTTTGCCTCAAGGGGCTTACACAGTAACGATAACTCCAGATCCTTTATCAGGATTACCAATCCAGGTTTTAGATAATGTAGAAGTTGCCGTTGGAGCAACCACAGAATTAGGAATTATTCCATTAGAGTAAAAATCAATTTTTTGACTTAAGAGCAGCACTATTCAGTGCTGCTCTTGTTTTTTTAACCAATTGTTAACAGCATGGAAGCAAAAATTTTAACAATTTAGCCGTGCTAAAATAAACCCTTATCAGAATAGCATTATAAAACTTAAAAACATGATGGAAGAAACGAGTACAATTGATATTAAGGCAATTAATGAGAAAATAGAGAAAGAAAGTGCTTTTGTTGATTTACTAACGTTGGAAATGAACAAGGTCATTGTTGGTCAAAAGCACATGGTGGAACGCCTGCTTATTGGCCTATTGGGGCAAGGGCATATTTTATTGGAAGGTGTTCCTGGACTAGCTAAAACGTTAGCTATCAACACGCTATCGCAAGCAGTTGACGGTTCATTCAGCAGAATTCAGTTCACACCAGATTTGCTTCCTGCCGATGTTGTGGGAACCTTAATTTATAATATTAAGCAGAACGATTTCACAATTAAGAAAGGACCTATATTTGCCAATTTTGTACTGGCAGATGAGATCAATAGAGCACCAGCTAAAGTACAATCTGCTTTGTTGGAAGCCATGCAAGAAAAACAGGTGACCATTGGTGATGAGACTTTTGTTTTAGACAAACCATTTTTAGTTATGGCTACCCAAAACCCTGTTGAGCAAGAGGGAACTTACCCGTTACCTGAAGCACAAGTTGACCGATTTATGTTAAAAACGGTTATCGATTATCCAAAGCAGGATGAAGAGCAATTAATTATCAGAGCCAATCTAAAAGGGGCTTTTGAAAAAGTAAACCCGGTTGTTTCTATTACACAAATCTTGAATGCTCAAAAAGCAGTACGTGAAGTCTATATGGACGAAAAGATTGAAAAATATATTCTCGATATCGTTTTTGCAACTAGATACCCTGAAAAATATAAGCTTTCAGATTTAAAACCATTAATATCATTTGGGGCGTCGCCTCGTGGTAGCATAAACTTGGCAAATGCTGCTAAATGTTATGCATTTATTAAGCGCAGAGGCTATGTGATTCCCGAAGATGTCCGCGCCGTAGTACACGATGTGTTGAGGCACAGAATTGGAATTACCTACGAAGCTGAAGCTGAAAATGTCACATCTGAAGATATCATCAATAAGATTGTAAACGAGATTGAAGTACCATAAGATTTAAGGTTTAAGAAAGGCGAATACTGATTTAAGAAATCGTAGATCAAAAATCTATAATCGTAAATTGAAAGATGGATACTAAAGAGCTACTAAAGAAAGTACGGAAAATAGAGATCAAGACACGTCGTTTGTCTGATCATATTTTTGGAGGAGAGTACCACTCCACCTTTAAAGGGCGTGGTATGACTTTTTCTGAAGTTCGACAGTATCAATATGGTGATGATGTTCGAAATATAGATTGGAATGTTACAGCCAGAACCAATGAGCCACACATAAAAGTTTTTGAGGAAGAGCGCGAACTCACCATGATGCTGATGGTTGATGTTTCGGGTTCTGAATTTTTTGGGACAGCTTCACAATTCAAAAATGAGGTAGTTACCGAAATTGCAGCTACGTTAGCTTTTTCAGCAACACAAAACAATGACAAGATTGGATTAATCTTGTTTTCTGATGAGATAGAACTTTATATTCCTCCCAAAAAGGGACGCTCTCATGTGTTACGAATTATTCGAGAACTTATAGAGTTTGAGCCTAAAAGCAAGCAAACTAACATTGCCGAAGCGTTAAAGTTTCTATCAAACGTTATGAAAAAGAAGGCTATTGTTTTTGTGCTATCCGATTTTATAGCGGATGATTATCAGCACACCTTGAAAATAGCATCTGGACGCCATGATGTTACTGGAATACGAGTTTATGATAAGCATGAAGAGTCTATTCCAAATTTAGGCATGGTTCAAATGCAAGACGAAGAAACTGGTGAGTATATGTTGGTCAATACGGCTTCAAAAAAAGTTCGCATGAATTATGGCAGATACTACAGTGAGAAAGTGGACTATTTTAAAGATAGCTTTTCAAAATCAGGTGCCGGAACTATTGATTGCCGAGTAGATGAAAGCTATGTAAAAAAATTATTGGGTTATTTCAAAAGACGCGGATAAGAGTAGATGATGAGTTACGAATTGAAAAATACAATTTTAAAAAGGAAACAATTAAGACGTGTTGTCTGTACTCTTTGCTGTTTTCTGTTTTCTGTTGTTTCCTTTAGTCAAGTCAAGTCATCTATCGATACAACCAACATCAAAATTGGCGAACAAATAACCTATAAAATTGAGGTAGATAGTGATTCTACTAATCTAGTTGTATTTCCCGAAGGACAGACCTTCATGCCTCTAGAAGTTATCGATTCTTACGACATTGATACAACCAAACTTGACGCTAAAATCAATTTAATCAAAAAATACGGATTGACGCAATTCGATTCAGGGGCCTACACCATTCCAAGACAAAAAATAGTCATTGGAGACAAAACGTTTTTTACAGACTCGTTAAGAGTTACAGTCAACAATATTATTGTTGATACTACCAAACAAGGATTATACGGCATCAAACCCATTATTCAGGTTGAAAAAGGTAAAAGCAATTGGTTTCGAAATCTATTAATTGTTTTAATTGCCATTGGGATAATAGCCTTTTTGATTTATTGGTTTGTTTGGCGTAAAAAACCATTAACCGAAGAAGAAAAAATTGCCTTATTGCCACCTTACGATAGAGCCAAGCTAGCCTTAAAACAGTTAGATGAAAGCAATTATCTGGAACAAGATGAATTCAAAGCCTATTATTCTGAATTGACATTGGCCATCAGAAAATATTTGGACGAAAAAGTTTATGACCATGCGTTAGAAAGCACAACCGATGAATTAATTTCTAGACTAAAGCTTTTGAAAGATGGTAATCAAATAGATTTGAGCCAAGAAACCATCAAAAATTTGGAGAGTATTTTTAAACGTGCAGATTTGGTAAAGTTTGCAAAATCAGTTCCAGACAAGGAATTGGCCAAGTTAGACAGAAATACTATTGATGTAGAGATTGATCATGTAAAAGAGGTGTTGCCGGAGCCTAGTGAGGAAGAAAAATTACTGAATCAACAGTATAAAGAAGCTCAAGAACGAAAGAGAAAGCGACGAAAGATGGTTATTACCATCCTTATAATTATTGGACTTTTGGCGGCAACTTTTGTTGGATTTGGTATCAAGTATGGTTTTAAATATGTTACAGACAAACTATTAAGTAACGACAGTTTGGAATTGTTGGAAGGTGAATGGGTCAATAGTGCTTATGGAGTTCCGCCAATTACCATTTCAACACCTCAAGTTTTAAAACGAATTGAAGTTGATAGTCTCAATATTGTTGCTGGGCCAGTTAATTTTACAGAGTTTAAATATGGTGACGTTTTAGATGACTTAAGCATCAGCTTAACAACAGCGATCATAAAAGATCACAAAGCTGATGAACCTATTGATTTGGCTCAGGTTTCAGAAAAGGCCATTGAAGAGTTAGAAAAAAGTGGTATTGAAAACATTTTTGTGAAAACCGATAAGTTCGTAACACCAAACAGTGCCGAGGGTTTAAAAACTTTTGGTTCGGCTAGTTTTCCTTATCCAAATTCAGATAAGTTTGTTGATGGGGAATATGTCCTATTACATTTTACAGCCGAGAACATCATTCAGCAAATCGCTATTACCTATCATAGTGGCGATGAATATGCCGAAGAAATTGTAGCAAGAATTTTAAATTCAGTTGAACTTAAACCAGCAGCAGAATGATATTTGAAGGAATTGAGTTTTTGAATAAAGAGTTCTTTTGGTTGCTATTAATACTGCCAGTAGCAATCCTTTGGTATATTTTCAAGTTTCAAAAGCAAACGGCTGAATTAAAAATATCAAGTCTTAAAGGGTTTAAGGCCACACCTTCTATTTTACCAAAGTTCAGACACGTTTTGTTTCTAATGCGTTTATTAGCCTTGGCTGCCTTAATTACAGCTTTGGCAAGACCAAGAACGGTTGATGTGAGCACCAAAACCAAAACCACTAGAGGTATCGATATTGTGATGGCCATTGACGTTTCTGCCAGTATGTTGGCAAGGGATTTAAAACCCAATAGGCTGGAAGCCTTAAAAGAGGTTGCTTCAGAATTTATTAAAGGAAGGCCTAATGACAGAATTGGTCTTGTGGAATATGCTGGAGAAAGTTATACCAAAACACCTATTACAAGTGACAAAGCCATTGTCCTGCGATCATTGGACGATATAAAGTACAATACCATTATTGAAGGCGGAACGGCTATTGGCATGGGATTGGCGACATCTGTTAATCGTTTGAAAGACAGTAAGGCTAAAAGTAAAGTAATTATCCTTTTGACAGATGGTGTCAATAATACAGGATTCATAGACCCTAAAATTGCAAGCGAATTAGCCGTTGAATATGGTATAAAAACCTATACTATTGGCTTGGGAACAAATGGTATGGCCTTGTCTCCCATAGGGATTAAACCTAATGGACAGTTTCAGTATGGACGTGTTCAGGTTGAAATTGACGAAGAGTTATTAAAAGAAATAGCAACTGCAACAGGAGGCAAGTATTTTAGAGCGACAGATAATAAAAAACTGGCTGAAATTTATGATGAAATCAACAAATTAGAGAAAACTGAAATTGAGGAATTCAAGTTTTATAATTACGAGGAAAAATTCAGACCACTTGTCATTTTAGCTGGGCTGTTGTTGGCTCTTGAATTATTGTTACGAGTGACTATTTTCAGAAGTTTTGTATAAAGGATGTATCAATTAGAAGAAAAAATATGGTTTTGGATTTTAGCAGCGATACCTGTAATATGGCTGTTTTATACGATACTCCATATTTGGAAAAAACGTGTGCAAAACAAATTTGCTGACAAATCCCTTTTAAAAAGATTAAGCCCAAATCAATCTGTTTTTAAAACCGTATTGAAGCTTGTTGTTGTGAGTTTAGCTATTGGAGCCATGGCATTGGCGTTGGTAAATCCGAAAATAGGAACCAAGTTAGAAACAGTTAAAAGAGAAGGGGTTGATATTGTTTTTGCGGTTGATGTTTCCAAAAGTATGTTAGCTGAAGATATTGCGCCCAACCGATTGGAAAAATCTAAACAACTGGTTACCCAAATCATTAATAATCTAGCGAGTGACCGTGTTGGAATCATTGCCTATGCTGGCAAGGCATTTCCGCAGTTACCTATTACAACAGATTATGCTTCGGCTAAAATGTTCTTACAAAGCATGAATACCGATATGTTATCTTCTCAAGGAACAGCCATAAACGAGGCTATTGAATTAGCAAAAACGTATTATGATGATGAAGAACAGACCAATCGTGTGTTGATCATCATTTCAGATGGTGAAGACCACAGTGATGTATCTGCAAACATAGCGGAAGAAGCCAGTGAAGAAGGTATTAGAATATTCACTATTGGTGTTGGAGATGAAAAAGGAGGTCCCATACCTATCAAAAGAAATGGTGTAGTATTAAACTACAAGAAAGATCAAAATGGCGAAACCGTCATCACCAAGTTGAATGAAAAAACCTTGATGGACATCGCCGAAGAAGCCAATGGCGTTTACATAAATGGCCGAAATACAAATGAAGTCGTGGAATCCATCAGGGATATTTTGAACAGTATGGACAAAAAGGAGTTTGAGGCCAAGCAATTTGCAGATTTTAAGGATCAATTTCAATGGTTTTTAGGATTGGCAATATTCTTGTTGTTTATGGATATTTTCCTATTGGAACGAAAAACAGCATGGTTAAAGAAATTGAACTTATTTAATGAAAATCTGTGATAATGGAATTTTATAAATTTTTTAACTCACTAAAAACCAGTTGTTTTATAATTTAGTCTATTGTATGAGGCATATTATATTTTACATATTATTGATTTCAACATTCTTTGGGTTTTCCCAAGAAGAGAACAAGAAGGCAGTTAAAACACTTGAGCAAGCCAAAGATTTAGTTTATGAAGGCAATGAACTAGCACTCAATGAAGACTATATAAATGCCGAAATGGAATACAGAAAAGCTATTTCAAAAGAGCCTAGTTTAGCGGTTGGAAATTATAATTTGGCGAATGCTTATTATGAAAAAGGAAGCTTTGATGAAGCACTTTACCGATTACAACAAGCTGCTAAAACGGCCGTTTCAAAAGAGGAAAAGCATAAAGCCTATCATAATATTGGTAATGTGTTGATGCAAAACAAGAAGTGTAAAGAAGCAACTGAAGCATTCAAAAATGCCCTTCGAAACAATCCAGCCGATGAAGAAACGCGCTATAACTATGCGTTAGCAAAGCAATGTGCAGAAGAGCAACAAGAACAGCAAGATCAACAAGACGAAAATAAAGATCAGAACGACCAAAACGACGAGAACAAAGATCAAGACGACAAACAGGAGGATCAAAAGGAAAACGAAGACGAAAACAAGGAAGATCAAAAAGATCAAGGGGATCAGGATCAGAAAGAAGGTGACGATCAGAAAGATGAAAAAGGCGATCCAAAAGATGAACAGGAAAAAGATGGCAATCAAGAAAACCAGGACAAAGAACAACAAAAGCCTCAACCAAAACCAGGACAATTGTCTCCTCAACAAATAAAAAATTTATTGGAGGCCATGAATAACCAAGAAGAAAAAGTTCAAGAAAAGATAAATGCAGAAAAAACAAAAGGAGTTAAAGTCAGATCGGAAAAAGATTGGTAATACCTTGAATTTTCAAAATCATCAGAAACTCATTTTGAATTAGAATTATGAAACCAATAAAACATTTTCTCGTACTCATGTTGTTGCTTGTAACATCTGTTACTAGCGCTCAAGTTACTTTTGAAGCAAAAGTCAGCAAAAAGAAATTGGGTATCAACGAACGACTTCGTGTTGATTTTGAAATGAACAAGGATGGAGACAACTTCAATCCTCCAGACTTTGCAAATTTCATGGTAGTTGGAGGTCCTAACCAATCAGTCAGTAATTCCTGGATAAACGGAAAGCGTTCCTACTCAAAAACATACAGTTATTTTTTGGCACCCAAACGACAAGGGACTTTTACCATTACACAAGCTACTATAGAGATAGAAGGTGAGGTATATAAAACTACACCAATTCAAATAACAGTTACAGCGGCCGTTGACAAACCAAAAGATGGTAACAATGCCGACTATATCGCCTCGGAGAATATTCACCTAGTTGCCGAAGTTTCCAAAACAAATCCGTACTTAAACGAAGCGATTACAGTTGTTTATAAACTTTATGTATCGCCCAACACAGGAGTCAGTAATTGGCGCGAAATAGACAATCCCAAGTACAGCGATTTTTGGAGTCAGAATATTGATATTAAAGGACTAAAGGTTCAAAATGGCACTTATAGAGGAGAAGATTACCGGTATGTGGTTTTAAGAAAAACAGTACTATACCCTCAAAAAACGGGTAAGTTAGAAATAGAACCATTAAGCTTGGACATAACGGTTGATGTACCCACTAACAGACGCGATATTTTTGGAGCCAGATTAATGAATCAAGTTCATAAAACGGTATCAGCAGGCAATAGAACGATCAACGTGAAGCCTCTGCCAGAAAAAGGAAAACCAGCCGATTTTACAGGTGCGGTTGGCGATTTTTATTTTAAGGTGACCACTTCAAAATATGAGTTAAACGCATCGGAATCGCTTCAAGCAAAAGTTGAGGTATCTGGTAAAGGAAATTTAAAATTATTTGAATTACCAAAATTAAACCTGCCAAGTTCATTAGAAGTTTATGAACCTGAACACTCTGAAAATGTTCGAACCAATTTGGACGGTATGCAGGGTAGCATTTCAGACAGCTATACGGTTGTACCCCAATATAAAGGTAAATATCCTATTCCCAGTATTTCGTTTTCATATTTCGATTTAAAAACAGAATCATACAAGACCGTTAATTCCAATGAAATAGTCGTTGATGTTTTAGAAGGTCCAACTAGTAATGTTGGAGAGGACATTACTTCAGCTAATGGTAACAAACAACGGGTTGTATTGAGTAATAATCAGTTTGCTTTTGTAAAGACCAATACAGACTTTGTTTCCACAAAACCAAAGCACTTTTTTAAATCTATGGCATTCTGGTCGGCCATGGTTTTGCCATTTTTAGCAATTCCATTGGTTATTGTTTTCAAAAAACAACAGGAAAAAAGACAAGCAGATGTCTTTGGCAATAGAATTAGAAAAGCTGATAAGTTGGCTAAAAAGTACTTGGGTGAGGCCAAAAGAGAATTGGGTATTAAAGAATCTTTTTACATAGCTTTAGAAAAAGCACTACACAATTATCTTAAAGCCAAGTTACATATAGAAACCAGTGATTTCACAAAGGAGAGAATTTCTGATTTGTTGATTTCAAAAGGAGTTGATTCCGAAACGGTATCTCATTTTAATGCTCTTTTGGAAAGCTGCGAATTAGCAAGGTACACACCAATTAATCATGTTGAAATGCAAAAGGATTATGATTTGGCAGCAAAAACGATTACAATTATAGATAAAGAAGTTAAATAAAGAATGATGAAGAAGTTTTTGATTTTAACGTTTTTAATAATTGGCGTAAGTGGTTTTGCCCAAAATATGGCCTTGTTTGAGGAAGGTAATGAACTTTATAATGATGGGAAGTATCAAGAGGCTATTGAAAAGTATGAAGCTATATTAGATAGTGACGTGCATTCGGCTGAATTATATTTTAATTTAGGCAATGCACATTATAAACTGAATCATATTGCTCCCAGTATTTATTACTACGAAAAAGCATTGTTGTTAAGCCCAACAGATAAAGAGATTCAAAACAATCTCAATTTTGCTGAAAACATGACCTTGGATGATATTGATGTTGTTCCTGAAGTAGGCATTTCCAAAGTCATAAACAAGGTATCCAATGGCTTGAGTTTTGATATGTGGGCTTATATATCTGTAATACTTGTTATAAATTTTGTTTTGTTATTTATTAACTATTTGATGTCAAAAAATTCTCAAAGCAAAAGAATGTCTTTCACTTTCAGTTTGGTCTGTTTGTTTTTAGCTTTTGCCGCTTTAACTTCAGCATTCAACAAGTATAACTTGGATAAAAGTAATAACCCAGCTATTGTATTTGCGCAAGAGAGTAGAGTTAAAAATGAACCAAATCTGCGATCTGAAGAAGCGTTTAGATTACATGAAGGCACCAAAGTTCAGGTTTTGGATACTGTTGATAGTTGGAAAAAGATCAAGCTTTCTGATGGTAAAACGGGGTGGATTCCATCACAAGATATCAAGTTGTTAAATAGGTTTTAAAGTTTATTTAACAAATCTAAATTTTTAAATAGTATCTTTGTTTAAATGAGGAAAAAAACTATATCAACCATACTATCCATTTTATTCGTGGCATTTATCACAGCGCCAACGATTATTATTGCAGTGGATAATACGGTTGACGTTTCAATTTTCTACAGTATTACCGAAGAAGAAAACGAAAACATAAAACTTCCTTTTCCAGACAATAGCTTCAAAGGTTTAGAAAGTCTGGTGAGTCTTGACTCTGAAGAAAACTCAGGATATTATTTTAAAAACTATCCTAAACCACATCTCAATTTGATTTCTCCGCCTCCAGAGGCACACATATTATAATTCTAGATTCAAATTTGGGTTTTCCCCATAATTTACTATTTAACTTTGTTGACCAATTAGGTTGACTTTAACTTTTTATAATATGTTTAAGTATATTAAAAGTGACATACCAGCGAGTATTGTCGTGTTTTTTGTTGCCTTACCATTGTGTTTAGGTATTGCTCTTGCCAGTGGAGCGCCATTGTTTTCAGGATTAATTGCCGGTATTATTGGTGGAATTGTTGTTGGTGGTTTAAGTGGCTCTAATATAGGAGTTAGTGGGCCAGCGGCAGGATTGGCTGCAATCGTATTAACCGCCATAGGCACATTAGGAGGCTATCAAAACTTTTTAGTTGCTGTTGTTTTAGGAGGTGTCATTCAATTGTTGTTAGGAGTGCTAAAAGCTGGTATCATTGGATATTATTTTCCGTCATCTGTAATTAAAGGCATGCTTACTGGAATAGGCATCATCATTATACTTAAACAAATTCCACATTTCTTTGGTTATGATGCTGAACCCGAAGGTGCTGACAGTTTCATTGAAACTTCAGGAGAAAATACGTTTTCAGCCATATTGCATATTTTCGATAATCTCATTTTAGGGTCTATGGTTATTGGTATTGTTGGATTGGGAATCATGCTGTTTTGGGATAATATATTAGCTAAAAAATCTAAATTTTTTAAAATAATTCAAGGCCCATTAGTCGCTGTGGTACTAGGAATTATTTTCTACATATTGACCAAATCTCATGAAACATTATCAATATCCCAATCGCACTTGGTGAGTGTTCCCGTGCCTGAAGATGCTTCATCATTTTTAGCGCAGTTTAGCTTTCCTAACTTTAGCGTGATTACGAGCCCAGATGTTTGGATTGTTGCTTTTACAATTGCTTTAGTAGCTAGTTTAGAGACCTTATTGTGCGTTGAGGCTACTGATAAGTTGGATCCGCATAAAAATGTAACTCCAACAAACAGAGAACTTTTAGCCCAAGGAACAGGGAATATTCTATCGGGATTAATAGGTGGATTACCAATTACTCAAGTTATTGTAAGAAGTTCTGCTAATATTCAATCAGGTGGGCGCACTAAATTATCCGCCATTGTTCATGGCTTTCTGTTGTTAATTTCGGTTATTTTAATTCCGACATTATTAAACATGATACCGCTATCGGTTCTGGCCGCCATTTTATTGGTCGTGGGTTATAAATTAGCCAAGCCACAATTATTCAAACAAATGTACAAATTGGGGTGGAAGCAATTTGTTCCTTTCATCGTAACGGTTGTAGGTATTGTATTCACTGATCTATTGATAGGTATTAGTCTGGGATTAGCTGTTGGTATCGTCGTCATACTTTTAAAGAGTTATCAAAATTCTCACTTTTTACACATTGAAGATAAAAGTAATGGTAAGCATAAAATAAAAATGACACTTGCGGAAGAGGTAACATTCTTCAATAAAGGAGCCATTCTTAATGAATTAAATAGCTTACCAGTGGATACCAATTTGGAATTGGATGTGAGAAACACCAGATATTTAGACAATGACATTATTGAGATTTTGGATGATTTTGCGTTTAAAGCAAAAGAACGTAATATCAATATAAAATTGGTTTCAGAACGCGGTGTCATAGAAAATCCTGAAAGTTTTATAGAGTTCTTCAAGTTGGAGCCTAAAATTGCAAAATAGAGTTAACAGTAAAATAAATATTAATAAAATTCTTGGAGAATCTAATTTCCAAAATGAAGTAAACACAGAAATTTAAAAACACAATTATGAAAGCGCATACAAGAGAAACTCAAGCAACCATGACACCTAAAAAGTCCTTACAATTTTTAAAGGAAGGAAATTTAAGGTTTCAGCAGAACCTAAAAGCCAATAGGAATTTATTGGAACAAGTCAATGATACCAGCGATGGCCAATTTCCATTCGCTACGATTTTGAGTTGTATTGACTCTAGAGTATCAGCAGAACTTGTTTTTGATCAAGGTTTGGGTGATATTTTCAGTGTTCGTATTGCCGGGAATTTTGTTAATGAAGACATACTGGGAAGTATGGAGTTTGCCTGCAAATTGGCAGGTACCAAGTTAATAGTTGTATTAGGACATACCAGTTGCGGTGCAGTCAAAGGTGCTTGCGACGATGCCAAATTAGGAAACTTAACAACAATGTTGAGTAAAATTAAACCAGCAGTAAACGCCGTTACAGAACCACAGGATGCTACTTTAAGAAACTCTAAAAACTTGGAATTTGTTGATAACGTTTCAGCTAAAAATGTTCAATTAACCATCGATAGAATTTTAAAAGAGAGTGATGTTTTAGCCGAAATGCAAAATAATGGAGAGATCATGATTATTGGTGCTATGTATGATATTAATACAGGTGAAGTAACCTTTTACGAATAGTAATAAATTAGTTATTGAAAAGAAAAGTTTTAAGCAGTGTTAGCCTTGTTGGTAACACTGCTTTTTTTATGTTAAATTGAGAATGAACAACATTAAGTTTCTTTTTGTAGATTTACTGAAGTAGCTCAAAATCTAATAGAATAGGTGAAAACAAAAAATGAACTCTAATAATATCTCAAGTGGATTTAAACAAGGTTTTTGATAACAACAAAAAATGGATCCAGGAAAAACTGGATGTCAATAGTACTTATTTTGATGATTTGGGTAAAGGGCAGAGCCCAGACTTGTTATACATTGGTTGTTCAGATAGTCGGGTTACGGCTGAAGAACTTATGGGTGCAGAGCCTGGAGAAGTATTTGTACACCGTAATATCGCCAATATGGTTATTAGCATTGACTTGAATGTGATGTCTGTAGTCAATTATGCTGTTGACCATTTAAAGGTAAATCATGTGGTTGTCTGTGGTCACTATGCCTGTGGAGGCGTCAAAGCAGCCATGCAATCGGCCGATTTGGGAATTCTTAATCCTTGGTTGCGTAACATTCGCGATGTTTACAGAATCCATAGGAAAGAGCTAAATGCCATTGAGGATGAGGACAAGCGCTATGATAGATTGGTAGAACTCAACGTTAAAGAACAATGTGTCAATCTAATAAAAACAGCTGCCGTTCAAAAAGCCTATAGAGATAGAGGTTTAAAAGTACATGGCTGGGTGTTTGATGTACACACAGGAAAATTGATAGACCTAAAAATAGATTTTGAAGGCTATCTTAAAGATATCATGGAAATCTATCATCTAGATTAAAAATCAGCAGTAAAAATATACTAATGACTTACTTCTGAAGAATTTTCTGTGTTTTCTTCAGTCAATTCAGCCTTAATCAATGTTGGAAATAATAAAGGCGCTAATGACTTTACAGGCTCATAGAGTACGGAATCTTTGGTGTGTTCTTCATCAACAAATGTGATCGTACTGTTCATTTTTTCAAAAATAATAAGCAAAACACTCAAGATCAGTCCAATTTTAAGTAAACCAAAAACACCTCCTAATAATTTGTTCAAAAAGCCTAAAGCTGCGAAATCAGCCAATTTAGTCAAGGCTTTGCCTGCTAAAGCCACAACCAAAACAATGACAATAAATGTTATGGCAAATGCCGTGATGTTGATGGTTTTTTCATCCCATGCTACATGGTCCATTAAAATATTGGCTAGGTAATAACTAAAGTGAATGGCTCCATAAACACCAGCAATTAAGGCAGCCAAAGATGCAATTTCAACAAAAAGACCCCTTAAAAGCCCTCTTACCAGTCCAAAACCGAGTAAAACAATTAAAACAATATCTACAATAGCCATAACTTATAGAATTTCAACAAATATAAAGTAATGCTATATTACTTCTTTTGTAACTTTGTTTTTTTAAAATTATTATGTCAAGAGACCTCGAATTAAAACAACGATGGGAATTGGTAGTGGAAAAACTGTCCAATCAATTTGCTGATGGAGAGACTTTGGATTTGGATGCTATCATCTATCTTATTGGTGTGCAGGAATTAGGTCAGTTCAATAGAAAATTCAAGAAAGATCATAAACTGGATTTGATGCACATAGCCATTTGTCGCCTTTTAGAGCCTTATGGGTACTATGAATTTGATTATTATGACGATGATAAATGGCCTCATTACAAAGTAAAAGCGCAGTTGCCCAATCTAAAGGCGGGCGAACAAAGCATCTTGATGAAAGAAGCTATTGTAAACTATTTCTTGACATCAGAGTATATAGAATAAGATTTACTAAATTTGCAGGCGTTATTAGGATATCATGATAGATAAGTTAAAAGAATTAATTGCTGAAGCCGAAGCGTTTAGTGCGCAGACAAAAGAAGAAGTTGAAGCTTTCCGAATCAAGTATTTAGGAAAAAAGGGGCTATTAAACGACTATTTTAAAGAATTTAAAAACGTTGCTAACGACCAGAAGAAAGAATTTGGTCAAGTGATTAATACTCTAAAGAAAACAGCTGAAGACAAGGTAAATACCTTAAAGGAAGAACTAGAGAGCATGGAAGAAGTTAAAGGTATTTATGGTGACTTATCACGTCCTGGAGAGCCAATTGAGATTGGCGCCAGACACCCTATTTCAATTGTTAAAAATCAAATTATTGATATCTTTTCGCGAATAGGATTTAATGTGAGTGAAGGTCCAGAAATTGAAGACGACTGGCACAATTTTACAGCGTTGAATTTGCCCGAATACCATCCAGCGCGTGATATGCAGGACACGTTTTTTATTCAAACCAACCCAGATATATTATTGCGTACGCACACGAGTTCAGTTCAGGTACGTTATATGGAAAACAACAAACCACCTATTCGTACCATTTCCCCTGGTCGCGTATACAGAAATGAAGCTATTTCAGCACGTTCCCATTGCTTTTTCCACCAAGTAGAAGGATTATATATTGATAAAGATGTGAGCTTTGCCGATTTAAAGCAAACGCTGCAATACTTCACCACTGAAATGTTTGGGAAGAGCAAAATACGTTTACGTCCGTCGTATTTTCCATTTACAGAACCTAGTGCAGAAGTAGATGTGTATTGGGGATTGGAAACAGAAACCGATTATCGTATTACAAAAGGAACAGGTTGGTTAGAAATTATGGGTTGTGGTATGGTTGATCCCAATGTTTTGGAAAACTGCGGTATTGATTCTAAAACCTATTCTGGTTTTGCCTTTGGTATGGGTATTGATCGTATTGCCATGTTATTGCATCAAATAGGTGATATTCGTTTGTTGAGTGAGAATGATGTGCGTTTTTTAGAGCAATTTAAGTCGGCACTATAAACCGCATGAAAAAAGACATCCAAATTCCAAAAGTTACCGACGTTTATGTAGCTGTAGTTAACGAGTTCAACAAAGAACACCAGACGCAGGATTGGAATGCCTATATCATCAACAACAAGGATGTAGATTTAGATACCGTTTTAATTGCCACCAAAGGTTATAGTGAAGATAAAATAACGCCTGTTATACGTCATACCATCAAAATGCTGCCGGCCAGAAGCTATGCCAAAATAGAATACTTACAAGAAGCGGTTTTAAAACTCAACAACGAGTTTAAAGTCACTTTTTTTGAAGGCAATACCATGTATGATAAAACCTACTTGTTTAGAAAAAATACCATTAACAAAAATGCCCTGCAAACCATACCATTAATGCAGGAAAAAGGGGTGTTGGTGAAGTAATTACTGATTTTTGAACTAAAAATCAAAGGCAACTTGATTTATGAGACAAATTGCCTTTTGTAAAACCAATAGAGTTTTAAAAAATTATTCCACTGGTTTTAATGGTGAGTGATGTTCATGAACCATTTTCCACCCATCCTTGGTTTTAACAAACAATAAGGTGATTTGATCATTTACAATCACTAAATCTTCACCAAATTTTAAATGAAAATCTGAATGAAAAGTTAGGTTTGCTACATCACCATATACAGCTATTTTTAAATCTTTGGCATCAAATTTTATAACTTCAGAGACTGAACCAAACACACTTCTTTCATGAGCTTCGTTTGCAATATCTCCATTACGTGGCTCTCCATTTTTAAATTCAGTGAACTTTGGGCCATATGCATGAAATGAAATGAGTTTATCTAAATCTTTATCCTTTATGCTCTGTGCAATAGCACCAAAAGTTTCCATAACTTCTTGTTTAGCTGCTGGAAATTCATCATTTATTAAGTCCACTTGTGCATGGCAGTTAGCAATGAATAATCCTAATGTTATAAATAGCGAGAACGTTAAATTTGCTTTCATAATGTACTGTTTTGATTAAATTAGTTTAGTAAAATTCATCAAAATCAAATACAAAGGACTTTCAGAAAAGTTCAAAAAATATTCTAAAACGTCCAAATAATTTAATCAAATATTAGGAACAGAATGAGTCGTTCGAAATTGGTGGGGAGAAATATCGTAATGTTTTTTAAAGGACTGAATATAATGTGATGAATTTACAAAACCGCATTCATAGCATACTTGATTAATATTTAAATCACTTTCAACAAGAAGTCGCTTGGAATATTCAAGACGCTTTATTTTAATCCATTTTGAAGGTGTAGTATTGAATTTGTTTTTAAAATCTCTCTTAAAGGCTGAAAGACTTCTACCACATAATTTTGCAAACTCTTCGACCTTTAGATTATACAAGAAATTTTTTGACATGATTTCTTCAATATCAATTTTTGTTCTATAAGTTTTTAAATTGGAGTTTTGAAACTCTTGTTGGTCTGGGCGAATACCTGTTATAAACTCTTCTATTTCTGCTAAAATGGGAAATGTATCGCCTGTCCAGAACAAGTGATCTTGACCTTCAAACTCAACCAATTTAGAATTTGTAATACGTTCAGCTATATATCTACCTTCTTCTACTCGGATTTCAATATCACCTTTTCTAAACAGCAAAAGAGTGGGGACTTTTATTGAGGTCAATTCATCTGTTACATCAATAAATGTACATTGTTTATGTAGAATCAAAGCCGCTTTTGGACTTCCCCCTGAACGCAGATAACTAGCAAGCCAATCCATGAACTTTGTGTCATGTGCAAGGGATGGTACAAGTGTTCGAAGTTCATCTAGATTACCATGAGCCCAATTTTCCTCGATTAATTTATTTGAAATTTCTCGCTCTGCATCTGTTGGTGCCCAAGGATAGTCTTCGGAATATCTTCTTTTGGCAAATATTCCAAATCCAATGACCCCTAAAGTCTTTTCTGGATAGTATAATGAGAATAATAAACTAACTGAACCACCTTCTGAATGACTGAATAGAAATGCTTTTTCACAATTCGTTGCTTTCATGACTGCGTTTATATCATCCATTCGTTCTTCCATCGTGGAATATTCGTCTGTGCGATCCGATAGTCCTGTACCCCTTTTATCAAACAATATTAACCTTGAAAACAAAGTGAGTCGGGTTAGAAAACCTGCAAGTCTTGGTTCAGACCACATCATATCAATATTGGAAACCCACCCAGGTATATATATAATATCAACGGGACCATTTCCAACTACTTGATAAGCTATATTAAACTCACCGCTTTTTGTATAATTAGTTCTTGGCTTCATAATAATCAACTTACTTATACCAGAGGAATAAGAAATCGGAACTAATTGATGACAATTTCAACTAAATCAATCCAACTTCTCAGTTAGCTTTTTAAATACCTTTTTGGCATCCTTTCCATCATAAAGGATATCATAAACCGCATTAATAATAGGCAATCGGGTTTTCTTTTTGTTCTTTTCGTTGAGTAAATGGGCACTTTTGGTAGCATAATAGCCTTCGGCTACCATATTCATTTCCATCATGGCACTTTTTACGGTATAGCCTTTACCTATCATATTACCAAACATACGGTTTCTAGAAAACACCGAGTAACCCGTAACCAGTAAGTCACCCAAATAAGCCGAGTTGTTAATGTTACGTTTCATTTTGTGCATTTTCTTAATAAAACGCTTCATTTCGCGTATGGCGTTGCTCATCAAAACACTCTGAAAATTATCACCATATCCCAAGCCATGGGCAATTCCGGCAGCAATAGCATAAATATTTTTAAGCATCACGGCATATTCAGTACCAATGATATCGTCGCTTATTTTGGTCTTTATATAGTCGCTGGATAGGTTTTTAGCAATAGCTTTAGCCTTGTTGGCATCTGCACATGAAATAGTGAGGTATGATAAACGCTCCAAGGCGACTTCCTCGGCATGGCAAGGACCTGCAATAACAGCGATGTTTTCAAAAGGAATGTTATAAATGTCATGGAAGTGTTCACCAACCAATAAGCCCGATTCTGGAATAATACCCTTTACGGCTGAAACGACAATCTTACCTGTAATGTCAACGGTTAGTTTTTCTAGTTCACTGTGCATAAAAGCCGAGGGAATCACAAATATTAACACATCGGCATAGGTTGCCATTTCGTTTATATCATTGCTCAACTTAAGTTGATCCACTTTAAACTCTACCGAACTCAAATAACTTGGGTTGTGGTACTCTTTTAAAATGTGTTCTTTAGTATAAACACTACGCATGTACCAACCAACTTCCTCTAAATTTTCCGATAACATTTTGACGATTGCTGTTGCCCAGCTTCCTGCTCCAAATACCGCGTACTTTAAAGGTTTATCCATGAATTTTAAATTAATATTCAAGTCAAAAATACATAAAAAAAGCCGCTTTAGAAACTATCCTACAGAAGAAGCATTTTGATTTTGGCACGTGTTTTGAATTCTGTAAATCAATAACGTTAAAATGAAAGCTTATGAAGACTTTAAAACTACTTTTGGTATTTGCAGTATCGGCAACACTATTTACGTCTTGCTATACAGAAGAGATAATAGTTGATGGATATAATCCGCAACCAACGTCTTCAATTTCTTTGAATCAGTTATTAAATTCTTATGAGTTGTGGTACGTTGATATTAATGAAACTCTAGGATATGGTGAAACACCATTTTTACAAATGGCCTTTACAGTATCGTTTAGAAATGGAAACGTGTTCGCTAACAATAATTTGGTGGGTATTGGTAGTCAAGGTAACGGCTACGGTATTCAAATTGGCACTTATGATGCCTACAACATGATTTTGGATGTGTACCATATTATTGATGGATATCAAACATTTGATGTATATCAAATTAATAACAATACTATTGAACTCTATAACCCAAACAATGATACCTCATACTTTTTGGTCGGGTATCAGCGTGCGACTTTTGATTATGATTTTGTGTTTTATGATAACATTCACTATTTCTTGCAGGAGTACCGTGCATGGGAAAAAACCTATACCAGTGCTACTGGAACCGTAAATGATTTTGATTACGAAAACTATTTACAGTTTTTGGCTGGAGGTAATGATTCGGAGTTTAGAAGCTCGCAGGATGTGAATGTTGGTAACATAAACAACATTTATTGGGATTATACAGGTGTTTATGGTGTGAACAATATTCCTGGTAATATGTATATGAAGACGTTGACGCTGGACTATGATTATTTTGGAAATGAACATTTTGAATTAACAGTTCTGAACGATGCCAAAATAGAACTTTACCATATTTCTTCGCAGACTACATATGAGTTTACAGGACGTGGTTACATACAATTTATGCGTGATGCAGCAGGAAAGGAAACCAAGAAGCCTAAAATGCGGAAGTTTAAAGCCGAACGTCAAGATAACCCAAGAGAAAATAATAGGGTTTAAAAAAAATTTAAAATAATATGTGACCTTTGGTTAAGAGTTGTGTCAAAATATGTAGAATGAAGAATTGACGATGAATTCATTTTAAAAATTCTAGTTTAGAATAACGATTTTTGGTTGGTTGAAACTGTCTGCGAAACCTAGTAACAGGCAGTTTCTCATTTTAAAAGGCTATTAATCAATAGGAATTCCAAAAGAATTTTTTGAACTTTACAATAATTAATAACAAAACAAACAAAGAGAATTATGGGATTATTTTCATTTATTAAAGATGCAGGAGCCAAAATTTTTGGAATAGGTAAAACTACTGCTGAAGAAGCTGCCGAAGCAGCAGCAGATGCGGCAGCGGCAAAACTACGTAGAGAAGAGGCTGCAGCCAGCCGGTTAGAAGAAACCGTTAGTGATTTACAACTACAGGTTGAGAATTTAGACATCAAAATTGTTGATGATATGGCTACAGTTACTGGAATGGCATATGATCAAGCCACAAAAGAAAAAGTAGTTTTAGTTGTAGGGAACTCTAATGGTATTGCTACAGTTGATGATCAAATGACGGTAGAGCATACAGAACCTGAAGCACAGTTTCATACAGTTGTGAGTGGTGATACGTTAGGGAAAATAGCCAAAACCTATTATGGTAACGCTATGAAGTATCCTGTGATTTTTGAAGCTAATAAACCTATGTTGAAAGATCCAGATTTAATTTATCCTGGTCAAGTGTTACGTATTCCTGCGTTAGACTAATAAATACTTATTATAAAAATGAAGCCAGCTGAAAAGTTGGCTTTTTTTATTTATAAAAATTCATTTCATCCACATATTCCCATACATGTTCAGGGAGCATAGGCCTAATAATTTGGCCCGCTTTAATAGCTTTTCGAACGAACGTAGACGATAACTGAATAATAGGTGCATCAATATGGTGAATGCGATTGTGATTATCAAATTGAGTCTCTACAGCTCCATCAGATATTCTGGGATACACGTAAATATCATGGTGTTCTAATATGAGTTCATAGTTTTTCCATTTATGAAAACTCTTCAAATTATCTTCTCCCATGATGAGAGAAAACTCATAGTCAGGATGTTTTTCCTGCAAATATGTTAAGGTATTGATGGTATAATTTGGTTGAGGTAAGTTGAATTCAATATCGCTGGGTTTTAAACGCACATAATCTTTTGTGGCTCTATAGACCATTTCCAGCCTTTGATAATTATCCAGCAAAGATTGTTTTTTCTTAAACGGACTTTGAGGTGTAACGACCAACCAAATCTGATCTAAATCGCTATTTTCAGCCAAATGGTTGGCAATAATTAAATGACCAACATGAATGGGATTAAAGGTTCCAAAGTAAAGGCCAATTTTCATAGTACTTTAACTATTTATAAATTCAGAAACTAGGGTTTCAGCTTCCTTTAATGCTTTATCTAGGTTATCATTTTCAATAATCACATCAAAAAGTGGTGCAGTCGCTAATTCAGCTGATGCCTTGGCGATTCGCATATTGATTTTATCAGCACTTTCTGTTTTACGTTTTTTAAGTCTGATTTTTAACTCATCAATGCTCGGCGGCTTTACAAAGACAGCTAGTGTCTCACTGGGAAATTTACGTTTGATGCGTAATCCTCCTGACACGTCAATATCAAAAATAACATGTTTGCCATGAGACCAAATGCGCTCAACTTCGGTTTTTAAAGTACCGTAAAAATTGTCTCTGTAGACTTCTTCCCATTCCAAAAACGCATCGTTTTTAATTTTGTTTTTGAATTCCTTTGAACTTAAAAAGTAATAATCCTTGCCATCAACTTCCTCACCGCGTTTTTCACGGGATGTTGCAGAAATAGAGAATTCCAGATTAAGATCGTCAATTCCCAATAAATGTCTGACTATGGTCGTTTTACCTGAACCTGATGGTGCTGAAAATACAATTAACTTACCTTTCTTCATATTTACAACACGTTCAATAATTGTTCCTTAATTTTTTCAAGCTCATCTTTCATTTGAACTACTAATTTTTGCATGGGCGCATAATTACTTTTAGAACCTATGGTATTGATTTCTCGTCCAATTTCTTGTCCAATAAATCCGAGTTTTTTACCGTTGGAATCTGCAGAGTCCAATGATTTTATGAAATAGTCGAGATGGTTTTTAAGGCGTACTTTTTCTTCGGTGATATCAAATTTTTCAATATAATACACCAATTCTTGTTCGAATCGATTTTCATCAACCTTTTCCTTAAGCTCTTCTATTCCTTTACGCAGGCGCTCACGAACAGCCACGATACGTTCAGGGTCCATAGTGATAACTGCATCTAAAAGTTCATTGATATTTTGTATGCGATTTCTAAAGTCGGTTTCTAGCGCCTTACCTTCATCCAAGCGATAATTGTCTATACGTTTTAAGGCATCAAGCACACCTTCGGAAATGACCTTCCATTCGTCTTCATCAATATCATCTCGTTCGGTATTCAGTGCATCAGGAAATCTCACAGCCATTTTTAACAATTCGGTCTCATCACCATTTACAACCTCTTTAAGCTGTTTGATGTATTGTTGGACTACTGGTTTGTTCAATTGAGTTGAGGTTTCTTCCCCTGTCATTTCCACATAAATTGAAAAATCAATTTTACCACGTTCCAACTGATTACCAATAAGTTTCCGAAGACTTAATTCTTTTTCACGATACACAGAAGGCATTCGTGCATTCAAATCCAGGTTTTTACTATTTAGTGATTTAATCTCTATGGTTATCTTTTTGGTAGGTAACTGTAAAACAGATTTACCATATCCTGTCATTGAATGTATCATAAGCTTATTTAAAGTCCTACAAAGGTAACCAAAACTGTATGTTTTGAAAACAGATTTCCGTTTAATGCATTATGACCTATTAATTGTATTTTTGAAACCTAAAAAATAAAGAATGTTTACAAAAGAATTTGAAATACGTTGGAATGATTTGGATGCTAATATGCATTTGGCAAATGCTTCCTATATGAATTTTATGAGTCATACACGTATGGCTTTTTTTGAAGAATTTGGGTTTTCTCTAAATGAAATAGCCAAACATGAACTCGCTCCTATCGTTTTTAATGAGCACATTTATTATTTTAAGGAAGCGCATATTGGTGATCCCATTACCGTTGGTTTGGAGGTCACAGGTTTGAGTGAGGATGGTATGTTTTTTAGTATTGAGCACAATTTTTATGACAAAGAAGGAAAGAATATTGCCCATTGTGAAATGCTTGGTGCATGGATGAATTTTAAGACTAGAAAATTGACAAAATTGAATGAAGAACTTATGGCTTGTGCCAAACAGTTTCCAAAATCAAAAGATTTTAAGGTTTTAACAAAAGAAGACACACGCAAAAACCAAAAAAGACCGATAGACTTAACTTTTTAGTGCTGGTTTTTTTGTTACCAAGTATACACCAATAAAGATTAACAAAGCAGCAATGAGCTTAATGCCATTTATAGTGTCACTTCCCATAATAATGGCAAATATTCCAGCTATAACGGGTTGTATGTACAAAAACGTACTGACTGTTGAAGCTTTTAATTGTCTTAACGCTAACGGGTTTAAAAGGTAAGTGGCAAATGTTGCCCCAAGGATGACAAAAGCAACAGAGAAAATAATATATGGAGGGAATGATGTCCATACAACTTCAGAAAGTTCTCCATAGCCGAAAGGGGTCACCATAATTAGCCCAAATAAAAACAGCCAACGAATAAATGTAAAAGGATGGTATTTGTCAGTAATTTTCTTAATGAGGATTAAATAGATACTGTATGAAACAGCATTAATAAACACTAAAGTATTTCCTAATAATATATTGTCCCCAGCTTGGGTAGATCTGCCGTAAATACTCAACACAATTGCACCTGAAAACCCTAACAATATCCCGATAAATTTTAAATGGGTGATGCGTTCCTTGAGGAAAACAGCCGATAAGACCAACACAACAATGGGCACAACTGTCATGATTACCGAAGCATGTATAGGTGTCGTAAATTCAAAGCCTTTAAAGAAAGTAAGCATGTTTAAGGCTATACCAAAAATCGATGCAATGAAAAACTTAAAATAATCCTTTCGATCAATTTTTTCGGTTGGGGTGAATAAACTCAATATCCAAAAAAGAATGGTTGCCCCAATAATTCGTAAAAGGATAAAACCATAGGGTTTTATGTAACCATCGTCAATGACATCATTTGCAAATGTGAAAGTCAGTCCATAAATAACTTGAACCATAAAGGCAGCAAATAATGCAAAAAGACGGTTATTTCCCACTTAAGGCGTTTTTAACTTGTTCGACCGTTTTTTTGGAGTTGCCTATGAATATTTGATTGTCAATGATAATGACAGGACGACTTAAAAAGGTATAATGATCCAAGATATAATGTTTGTAATCGGCCTCTTTTAGGTCGGCATTTTTTAAATCCATTTCCTTGTACAACTTAGCACGTTTACTAAAAAGGGATTCATAACTACCCGAAATTTGTTGCATTTCCTCTACCTGTTTAACTGTTATAGGCTCTGTTTTGATGTCCTGTAATTCAAAATCTTCTGGTAGATTCAAATCTTTCAAAATACGAATGCAGGTACTGCATGTTTTAAGATAGTATACTTTTTTCATATCACATTAATATGGTGCAAAGTAAATCCATTTTAAAAGAATTTTGGTTAATTTTAAGCAAAAATAAACTATGGATTGGGCGTTTGATGTTTCGATTAAGAATAGAAAATTATTGGAATCTATTCTAGATAATTATACTTTACAACAACTCAATAAAATACCTGATGGGTTTAGCAATAACCTGATATGGAATATTGCACACACCATCGTCACACAGCAGTTACTGGTTTATAGATTATCTGGGTTGCCTTGCATTGTTTCTGAAGAGCTGATTGAACTATTTAAAAAAGGAACCAAACCTGAAAGGGATTTATCTCAAGCTGAAGTTGATGCCATTAAAAATTTGTTATTTTCTACCATAGAAAAAACGAAAGAAGACTACAACAACAAGGTGTTTCAACAATTCAATGAATATACTGTCACAACCAAAAGCACATTAACAAATGTGGAGGAAGCCATCGACTTTAACTGTTATCACGAAGGCATACATTTAGGTATTATATTATCCTTAAGGAAGTTTGTTTAATTACTTGTAGGCTAATAGCGCATCTATTTCATCATAGGCCATGTGAATTTCAGTAATGCCTGAAGAATAAGGTGCAATTTCATAGGTGTTATAAAATAATATAAGGCCATCGTCATCAAATCCTATATTCGCTGGAAGGGTGAAATTATCAGGATCAAAATAATCTTCTTTTTTGTCAGCTATCTCTTTATTAAAATGATTTTTGGCCAATTCTTCAAAAGCAGAAAAATTAGAAAACAAATCGTTATTGGAAATGATGTCTCCCGTGAGCGTATCAAAATTTAAAAACCTAATTGTTAAAATACCATGGGCTCCTCCAGTATTCAAATAACTCGTTATGGCAATGGATATTAAAGACTCCGATTGATAGGAAACTTCACCATCAATTTGAGCTTCCCAAACCATGGGGCTTTCTGGAAATTCATTTTTAAATTTTATATACTCATTGTTGAAATTAGTGATGCTTTCTTCAACAGATTTTGAATTAACCGGTTCCGGGTCGCCAATTTGCAAAGAAGCTATGATTGACTCGTTTATTTTAGAATTTATTTTTTCAGATACAGAGTTATTGCCTTTTGCTTTAGGAACAAATATTTCAACCAGATTGTTTTCAGGGGTAGTCATGTTTACTTCATTAAATAAAGTTGAAGATTTTTCTTCAGCACATGAAAGGTTCAGTAATGAGTAAGTTGATAGTATAATTACAATTAAAAAACTTCGCATAATGACTTCCTGTTAATCTTCTATTAAAGATAGTTATTGCATTTGAATAGACCGAATTAAAATATAACTTTGTGCAAAAGAACAATTATTTATGAAATTTAATACAAAAACAATACATGGTGGCCAGAAACATGACCCAGCTTATGGTGCTGTCATGCCACCTATCTATCAAACATCAACTTACGCGCAAAGCACACCTGGAGGGCACAAAGGGTTTGAATATTCCAGAACGCATAATCCAACAAGGCAAGCTTTGGAAAATGCCTTCGCAAGTATTGAAAATGGTAACTATGGATTGGCGTTTGGTTCTGGATTGGCAGCCATTGATGCAGTTATTAAGTTGCTAGAACCTGGTGATGAGGTTGTTTCGACCAATGATTTATATGGTGGTTCCTATAGATTGTTTACTTCAATTTTTAAAAAGTTCGGTATCAAGTTTCATTTTGTAGGCATGGAAAATGCGCATAATATTGAAAACTATATTAACAGCAATACCAAACTCATCTGGGTGGAAACGCCAACCAATCCCATGATGAATATTATTGATATAAAAGCCTGTTCTCAAATAGCTAAAAAGCACAATCTGTTGTTGGCTGTTGATAATACATTTGCAACACCATATTTGCAACAACCACTAGACTTGGGCGCTGATATAGTTATGCATTCAGCAACCAAGTATTTAGGGGGACACAGTGATGTGGTTATGGGAGCCCTAGTGGTCAAAGATAAAGACTTGGCTGACAAATTATATTTTATTCAAAATGCCAGTGGAGCTGTTTGTGGTCCACAAGATAGTTTTTTGGTTTTAAGAGGCATAAAAACATTACATATCCGAATGCAACGTCATTGTGAAAACGGTAGAGCTATTGCTGAATACTTGAATTCCCATCCAAAAGTTGAAAAGGTCTATTGGCCAGGTTTTGAAAACCATCCCAATCATAACGTCGCAAAAGAGCAAATGAACGATTTTGGAGGCATGATTTCATTTACAACCAAAGGGAATAATTTTGAAGAAGCGATCAAAATTGTTGAAAAGCTTAAAATATTTACATTGGCAGAATCATTGGGTGGTGTCGAATCCTTGGCGGGACATCCAGCGAGTATGACACATGCCAGTATTCCTAAAGAAGAACGTGAAAAAACAGGTGTTGTAGATTCACTCATTCGTTTGAGTGTTGGAATTGAAGATATACACGATTTAATTGCCGATTTAAAACAAGCAATTGGATAGTATTGTTCTAATTAAAAGAACCAAACAAAAAAGCCCTAGAAAATTTTCTAGGGCTTTTTTGTTTATTTTCAGATGTTAATCTAGATAATAGATATAGCCAAAATTCAGCCAAACCAGCCAATCATTATGTTTGTTAGAACTTAATTGATGATTCAAACCATCAATCCAATCACTAAAGTAGTATTGCCATCTTAAATCCAACATTAAGTCGGACAATTTGGTCAATTTATATCGCGCGCCAATACTGGTAACCACAGACCATGTACTTCCTGAATCAGGGTTAATTGATCCTGGTTCCCAATGGCTCCAAAAGTTGTTGGGATCTGCAATGGTTTGAGTTCCATATGTTGTAGAAGCTTTAGGGTTGTATGAAGTATAGTGTGCTCCTAAACTTACAAAAGGTGCAATTCTATAACTGAAAGCTTGAAAAGAGCGGATACTCAAAGGAAAATATTCCAATTGCATACCAATATCAAAGTTATTGGCTTCACCTTTGTGTTTTCTCAACCTTTCGGCATTATCCGATGTTCCAGCTTGCCACTGACCAAAATGGTCTAGTTTAGTAGTGTTATAAGAAATTTCACTTCGCAATTTAAAATGGTCGTTAAAATAGGTGTCTGTAGAGTAACAATTACAATCTGCTCTGTAGGCAAAATTTATGTAGTGAATCAAACCAATTCCAATACCAGAATTACCAAAATTTGTTTCATCGTTATTTCTAACACCAAAGTCTGATCTAAATTGAACGGGACCTACAATAGCACCAATTTCATGAGAAAACCCTAGTTGAGAAAATCCCATTTGCATTCCTGCAAAAAAGATTAAGATTATGGTTAATTTTTTCAAATTGAACATAGTATTACTTTCAATAATTTAGAGCAAACGGTTAACAAATATAAAAAAACGACTTTACCTACCAAATTAATTATTGAAATCCAGCAAGATATGAGACAAATTAACGAATAAATAATTATTACCAACCATATTACGAAAAATAAAAAAAAGACATTTCTTTTTTAAAGATAATGTATATTTGTGCCCATAAAATTTCACAATATTTTTATATTTCTTAAAACTCAAGAAAATGAAGGAAAAAATTAATGCTTTTCTAGATTCTGTAAAATTAAAAGATAACCATGAACCAGAATTTTTACAAGCTGTTCATGAAGTTGCAGAAACTGTGATACCGTTTATTGAAAACAACCCTCAATATAAAGGAAAAATGTTATTGGAACGCATGGTTGAACCAGAGCGAACAATAATCTTTAGAGTACCATGGATAGATGATGAAGGAAATACTCAAGTTAACAGAGGTTTTAGAGTTGAATTTAATTCAGCCATAGGGCCCTACAAAGGAGGACTACGTTTTCATCCATCAGTAAACTTGAGCATACTTAAATTTTTAGGGTTTGAACAGGTATTTAAAAACTCATTAACTACGTTGCCAATGGGTGGTGGAAAAGGAGGAAGTGATTTTAATCCTAAAGGAAAGAGTGATAATGAAGTTATGCGATTCTGTCAATCATTTATGACGGAATTATTTAGACATATAGGTGCTAATACGGATGTTCCAGCCGGGGATATAGGTGTAGGTGCCAGAGAGATTGGCTATATGTTTGGTCAGTACAAACGATTGAGAAATGAGTTTACGGGAGTATTAACCGGAAAAGGATTGTCATATGGAGGATCATTGATTAGACCTGAAGCGACTGGTTATGGATGTGTTTACTTTGCCAAAAATATGCTTGCTACAAAAGGAGATTCTTTTGAAGGTAAGACTGTAGTGATTTCAGGTTCTGGGAATGTTGCACAATTTGCTTGCGAAAAAGCTACCCAATTAGGAGCTAAAGTTGTTACCATGTCTGATTCTTCTGGGTATGTGCATGATCCAGAAGGAATTGATGAAGATAAATTAGCCTTTATAATGGACCTTAAAAATGTTAAACGCGGAAGAATTAGCGAGTATGCAGATAAGTATTCATCAGCGACATTTTTTGAAGGACAAAGACCATGGTCTGTTAATTGCGATATAGCATTACCATGTGCAACACAAAATGAGTTAAATGGAGACGAGGCAAAAACGTTAATCTCAAACAATGTGATTGCAGTCGCAGAGGGAGCCAATATGCCTACAACTCCAGAAGCCATTGAAGCTTTCCAAAAAGCTAAAGTATTGTTTTCACCTGGAAAAGCATCTAATGCTGGAGGTGTTGCAACTTCAGGTTTAGAAATGAGCCAAAACTCATTGCGATATAATTGGACTCGTGAGGAAGTTGATGCCAAGCTCAACCAAATCATGAATGATATTCATGAATCTTGTGTTACCTATGGTAAAGAAGAAGATGGCTACATCGATTATGTTAAAGGAGCCAATATTGCAGGTTTTGTTAAGGTTGCAGATGCTATGATTGCTCAAGGAGTGGTCTAGAACACAAATATTTTTTTCATATGAAGCTTTCTATTAATTTAGAAAGCTTTTTTGTTTTAAAAAGTATGAAATACCATATTTACTCGTTAGTATTAAATATATTTGAATCTTGAATATTAGTTTATGGTTAGAGATGCAGTTCTATTTGTAATTTTAATAAGTACCTTTTTTAGTTACTCCCAAGATTTCTCGTCTCAATGGCAAGGACATTTTTCTTACTTGAACATCAAAGATGTATCTCAAGGGAATGATAAGCTATATGCTGCTGCTGAAAATGCAATTTTTATTTATGATACCCAAACTCAAGAAACAACAACTTTATCAACGATAAACGGGTTGTCAGGTGAAACTATTTCACAAATACATTACAGCGAAGCTTATGAACTATTAGTGATTGGTTATGAAAATGGCTTAATGGAAATAGTTTTTGACAACGATGACAATGTTTTAACGATAGTAGATATACTTGAAAAACCAACTATACCACCTACTGACAAAAATATTAATCACTTTAATGAATATGAAGGGTTAATTTATATTTCAACTGATTATGGTATTTCGGTTTATGATTTGGCGCGATTAGAATTTGGAGACACCTATTTTATGGGTGATGGTGGAGCACAAATAACTGTTAGACAAACAACTGTCCACGAAGGCTATATTTATGCAGCTTGTATAAATGCCAACGGTATAAAAAAAGCCTTGGTTACTAGTGACGATTTAGTAGATTTTGAAGAATGGCAAAGAATCAGAAATGGTAATTACCTAACAATAGAATCTTTTGAATTTAAGATTTTTACTACTAGGGATAATATGCGAATTTTTGAGGGTATTAATGATGTCTTTTCAGTTTTATTTGCCTATGATGATCAGCCTATTGATTTGCGGGTGGTTGATAATTACTTGGTTCTAGCAACAGAAAACGACGTTTTTGTTTATGATGTTGATTTCAATTTGATTGCTCAAGTTCAAATTCCAGATCCATTTGTTACCAGTATTACTTCAGCCACATTAGTTGGTGAACACATTTATATTGGCACTACCGACTTTGGAGTTCTTAAAACGGAAATTTTTAACCCATTGGAATTTGAGGAGCTTCATCCTGATGGGCCATTATTAAATAACTCATTTAGTATTGACGCTTCACCAAATAATCTTTGGGTGACTTTTGGAGAATACACTTTAACCTATAATTGGTTCCCAAGAAGAAGTAGAGGCATTAGTCATTTAAAAGAAGGGGAATGGATAAATACCCCTTATGAAAATGTATTGGATGCTGTAAATTTGAATAAAACATCAGTAAATCCCTTTAACCCCGCTCAAGTTTTTATTAGTTCTTTTGGAGACGGATTGTTGGAAGTTAGTAACGAAATACCAACTACTTTATATGATAATAGTAATAGTGGTTTAGAACCAGAGAATGAACCTACAGACGATTTTTATCCTGTTATTCGTCAATGTGCTTCAACTTTTGACAGAAGTGGTATCTTATGGACTATGACCGCAAGAGTAGATAAGCCCCTAAAGTCTTTTGATCCAGGGAGCAATCAATGGCAGCGATATGATTTTTTGAGTCTTATTCAAGATGGAGAAAATGAATGGGGCTATGGTGATATCATTGTTGATGACAATGGAACAAAATGGATTGGGGGTTATAATTTTGGGCTTATAGGTTTTAATGAAAATAATACAGGGGTAAAGCTTAAAAGTTTGATGGGTGAAGAACAAAATATGCCAGCAAATTTTGTTACTGGTTTAGCTTTAGATAGAAGAAATCAAATGTGGATTGGAACTAATCAGGGTTTAAGGGTACTGTACAACACATCCAATTTTTTTTCAGAGGAAAATGTTCAAGCTCAACAAATTATAATTTTGGAAGAAGGGGTTCCTAAAGAGTTATTATTCCAACAATTTGTTTCGGATATTGAAGTTGATGGGTCTAATAACAAATGGATAGCAACAATAGCATCAGGGCTTTTTTATTTTTCTTCAGATGGGCAACAAACCTTATATCATTTCACCAAAGAAAATTCACCTTTACCGTCAAATAATGTGGTAGATGTGTCTATTGACGGAGCAAGCGGGACAGTGTACATAGCAACTGATAAAGGCTTGGTTTCATTTAAAGCAGGTGGTCTGGAAACTCAAGATACTTTGCAAAATGCATACGTTTACCCAAATCCTGTTAGACCCACGTTTGACATAGCCAACAAGAAAGTTAAAATTAATGGCATATCTGAAAATGTCAATATTAAAATTACGGATATTGAAGGTAATTTAGTTGCCGAAGCGCAATCAAAAACCAATTTGAGATTTAGAGGATATAATTTGGAAATTGATGGAGGTGTAGCTTTTTGGAATGGAAAAAATCTCATGAACGATATTGTTGCTTCTGGAGTCTATTTAGTTATGCTTTCAGATTTAGATACGTTCGAGACAAAAGTCCTAAAAGTAATGGTTGTTAGATAATGTTGGGTACTAATAAAGCCATTGTACTTTCCAAAATAAAATATCGAGAAAATGATATCATTGTAAAATGCTATACACTTAAACGAGGTGTTGTTAGTTACCTAATTAGAAACGCTTTTAAGAGTAAGAATCATAAAACAATTGCTTATTATCAGCCTCTTTCACAGTTATTCATTGATGAAAAATATAAGCAAAATCAATCCTTGCACTATATTACTGAAGTCAAATCAAGTTTTGTTTACAAAACGCTTCATACAAATGTTCTAAAAAGCTCTGTAACAATTTTTATTGCTGAAATTTTAGCAACAGTTTTAAAAGAAGAAGAGCAAAATAATACTTTGTTTGAATATATAGAATTATCACTTCAATGGCTAGATACGGAAACAGATTTTTCAAATTTTCACCTTTTATTTCTACTGGAACTTACCAAATATTTGGGCTTTTATCCAGAAAGTAAGTATGATGACAAATCGATTTTCAATCTACAATCAGGTGCTTTTGAAATTAGTCTTATAGATAAATATTCAATTTCCGAACAAAATAATACTGTTTTAAAAAGGCTATTGGGCATGAAATTTGATGAGTTAAATCAGTTGCAGTTGAATGTTTTTCAAAGAAGAAATTTTTTAAATATGCTATTGCTTTATTATGAATTGCATTTGGGATATTTTAAAAAGCCTAAATCATTGGAAGTATTCAGTCAACTTTTTAACTAACCACTAACCAATTAAGAATTATAGAAATGAAATCAAGATTCCTATTTCTATTGTTTGCTATTTTATGTTTCATTAATACTTTTTCCCAAAATGTTTTGGTTTTGGATAAAGATTCAAAGCATCCTCTTGCTGGAGTTATTATCTCAGGTGATAATGAAACAATACAGACTAATATTGACGGCGAAGCTTCTTTAAACTTGTTTCAGGATGATGAAATGTTGATATTTCAGAACAAATCTTACAATAATATTCAGATTTCTAAATCTGAAGTTTTAAGAACCAATAATATTATTTACTTAACCAGTAGAGTTGATCTGGATGAAGTTGTTATTTCGGCATCAAAATTTGAACAAAGCTCAAGGGATATTCCACAAAAAATTGTAAATATTTCAGCAAAGGATATTCATTTTATTAACCCCCAAACAAGTGCTGATCTTTTGGAAAATACTGGAAATATATTTATTCAAAAAAGTCAATTAGGAGGCGGAAGCCCATTGATAAGGGGTTTTTCAACCAACAGGTTGTTAATTACTGTTGATGGAGTCAGAATGAACAATGCAATATTTAGATCTGGAAACCTTCAAAATGTTATTTCAATAGATCCCTTCACTATTCAAAATACTGAAATTACGCTTGGAGCTGGATCAGTGGTCTATGGTAGTGATGCCATTGGTGGCGTTATGAGTTTTTACACAAAAAAACCACAACTCTCATATAAGGATGATCTATATTTCAAGACTAATGCATTGGCGAGGTTTGCTTCTGCAAATTTTGAAAAAACGGGTCATGTTGATTTAAATTTTGGATTTAAAAAATGGGCATTTTTAAGCAGTTTTAGCTATAGCGATTACGATGATTTACGAATGGGTAAACATGGCCCAGACGAATATTTAAGACCTGAATTTGTTGAAACTATTAATGGTATAGATGCGGTTGTTGTAAACGACAATCCATTGGTACAGACTCCTACAGGTTTCAATCAATATAACCTGATGCAAAAAGTACGTTATGAGCCCAAAGAAGATTTAAGTTTAGATTTAGGATTATATTTTTCAAGAACATCAAATTTTTCAAGGTATGATAGGCTTCTACGATACAGAGGAGACGTTCTTCGTTCAGCCGAATGGTATTATGGCCCGCAACAATGGTTTATGAGTAGTCTTCAATATACCAAATTACGCAGCAGTTCTAATTTATATGATAAAGTGCAGACAACTTTGGCTTATCAAAACTTTAAGGAGAGCAGGCATGATAGAAACTTTCAATCGGAAATAGAGAATATTAGGGAAGAATCTGTCAATGCATTATCATTCAATATGGATTTAGAAAAACGCATAAGCCAAAAAACGGAGTTGTTTTATGGCTTGGAATATGTTTACAATTTAGTCAATTCAATTGGGCAAGAAAAAGACATCTACACTAATATTACTACTCCAACGGTTTCAAGATACCCTGATGATTCCAATTGGCAATCAGCAGCTATTTATACAAGTTTAAAATACAAGCCAAGCAACAAGTTTATTTTACAATCGGGCTTACGATACAATCAAGTTTTTGCGAGTGCTAATTTTACAGAAAACAATCAGTACTTAAACTTACCTTTTGATTCTACTAAAATCAATTCGGGAGCCCTTACTGGAACGGCAGGAATAAGTTGGCTACCAAATAAAACTATTCAATGGAAATTGAACGCTTCAACTGCTTTTAGGGCACCAAATATTGATGATATAGGTAAAGTCTTTGATTCCGAACCTGGATCTGTAGTTGTGCCTAATGACAATTTAAACCCTGAATATGCTTACGGCGGAGAATTAGGTTTACTGCTGAATTTTAATGACACCTTTATTTTGGATTTGGCAACATATTATACGTTTTTAGACAATGCTCTTGTAAGAAGAGATTACGCAATAAATGGCGAAACAGAAATTATGTATGATGGTGAGTTAAGTAATATTCAGGCCATTCAGAATGCTTCAAAAGCATGGATATATGGTTTTGAAGTAGGATTGAAAGTGAATTTCTCTCAAAACGTTAAGTTAACATCCCAATATAATATAATTGGAGGTTCAGAGGAGGACAATGGTATTGAAATACCTGTGAGACATGTAGCTCCAAATTTTGGTAATACACATTTAATTTTTAATAAAAATCGAATACGTATCGATGGATTTGTTGATTACAATGGTGAATTATCAAATAATCAATTGGCACCTTCTGAAGCCGAAAAGGATTATCTATATGCCAAAGATGCCGATGGCAACCCTTATTCTCCATCATGGTATACATTGAATTTAAGAACCCAATACGAATTGAAAGAATACTTAAGCATTACATTGGGATTAGAGAATATAACTGATCAACGTTATAGAAAATATTCTTCGGGTATAGCCTCACCTGGAAGAAATTTTATTGTGTCTTTGAGTTATTCTTTATAAAAAAAATCCCTCAAATTCTAGAGGGATTTTTATTTTCAATATATGTTCAAAAGCTATTTCTTAATGGCTTTCTTAATGATAACTTGATTGTTGGATAAAGTTATTTTGGCGATATAGGTTGAACTACTTAAGCCAGACAAATTGTAAGTTTCAGAATTATTTTTGCCTTTCAGATTGTAAACCGTTCTTCCTGTCAAATCAATAATTTCAACGTTTTTAATTGATAGGTTATTTGAATCAATTGAAAATCTAACATCATCATTATCTAGTTCAATAATGCTAATGGTATTTTGATTTGTAACGATTTCATCAATGGATAAGGCATTGGATCTAAATACGATTTCAAAACGATCATTAAAAGTGCCTTCTTCTGATATAAAGGTGTAAGGGCGAATTCTCAAATCATATGTAATTCCCAAAAGGTGGTCTTTTAAGTAAATCGGTTGTGATGTTGAGTCAAACATACCATCAACAGCAGCTATGGCAATAGTGTAATTTCCACGAGCATGACTTTTGTAGCCTAGTGGAATAACATCTGAATCATTAAAAGGAAGACCAAGACCTTGAATAACAAAAGCATTATTTTCAATTAAAGAATAAAAATTCAAATTGTCAGCAATAGCATCAAACATCCGATCTCTATCTTGTGTTGCGTTTTGAGCATAGCCAATTAAAATCCGATTTGTAGGCTGATTTTCTGGAACGAAGTCTAACCAAACCCTGTGCTTTTCTAAATCTCTGTAATTAGTGGTTCTGGTTTGGGAACTAGATTTATAAAATTGAGAGTTATCATGACCGACACCTCTCATAGAGTTATTGAATACTATATTACTTCCGGATGGTGCTGTATCTAACATATTGACCATAAAACTTTGACCCGAAGCAATGTATAAATCACCAGGACCACTTGAGGCGCCCATTCCATTGTAGGTCAAATAGTCACTTTCAGTATAATTAGACCCAAAATCATAATAAAAAGGATCACCAATAGCTGTACTTGGCGGATTTCCATGCGTCCAAAGATTGACAAATCCGTCTAATACGCTGCTGTTTTCATCCAAAAAAGTATAAGCGTCAATAGCCGAAGGATAAGGATTTCCTAATAAATTCCATTGATCATCATTTCCCGGAATGGCTCCTCGAGTAACCTGTAAAGCAGGCGTTAAACCATTATGCGGAACACCATTTTCAAAAATTGCCGTAAAGTTTAAATCACCTGGCGTAACAGGAGAAGTTTGACCACTGGGTACCCTAATGATATAACCTAGACCTTTTACCATGGTTTCACCAGCTGCAGGAACCCAGTTGCCATAAGTACCATTATCATTCATGTTAACTGGATCCCACTTATAAATACGATTTGTTGGAGAACTTGGTGATACATTATTGACATTCATATTGGTTATTGGTGAGGACCAATATACATAGTCTTGAGCATCAACAGAAGCAGATCGTTCTACACGAATATTACCAGTATTAATACCTGAATCATCACCTTGCACTAAAGACCCATTATTTTCAATTAGAAATAATGTGCCATTTTGAGTGAAGTCATTATGAACATAAATATAACGACCATCTGAAATTGTCACGGTATTGGTTGGGTCAACAACTAAATCACCTTTTACATACAAATTGTTTGACGTGCTCGTATTAAAATCATTATCAATGGTCACATCATAAAATTCTTCTGTATTAGTTGGAACATTGTTATTGATTACTTGCGGACCATCTAATGGGTCTCCTGTAAATACTACGTGACCATTACCTTCATCGAAAGCATTAACATTTACGTCATTAGTCCAATCTCCATATAAATAAATAAGACTTCCAGGTGTTCCAATGCCATCATGGTTCATATCTAAAGCACCTGTTCCTTGAATAGTAACATCTCGAACATACAATATATCCAAATCTGAATCTATGTTTAGTTTTTCATCACTAATGGTTAAATCTTGACAATCAGCCACATAACCATATTTAAAGGCATTGGGTGAATTGTGATCAATATCACAATAGGTTGTAGATGCATTATCGATGGTTACATTGGTGTTTCGTTTAGGAACCGAAAAGTTTTCCCAGTTTTTACAGTCAAACCAATCAGTACTAACCCCTCCAATCCAATGCCCAGCGACATTAGCAGAACCTGTAACCGTATAAGAACTTCCACAAATAGAGGATATATCATCGCCATCTTGACCAGAACTAGCACTTTGAATAGTCCAATTACTAGCCACATCAGTTATATCTGCTAAAAGAGCATAATGAGTACCAGATATCATGCCACTATTGTGATAACCGTAAAAACGCGTAGAAGATGTTGGTCCAGTTTCTAAATATACACATTCAATATCAGGATGAATTCTGGACACTCTCGTGCCGCCCGCATTTCCTGCAACCGAAAAGGACTGAAAGCTTCCTTTTGTTTGCAAGCCACCTAAAACAACACCCGTAAATGTTCTAAAATTATCAGGTTGCGTGTCTCCAGTATCTGGACCATCGGCTTCTGTTTGAACATTAGAAAATGTTCCCTGCATTAACCAAATAGCATCTGGACTAGTTGTACTAATATTACCAGCAATATTGTCATTATTATGTGCAGCATTATCCAATATTATAAAATCTGACGTGGCATCAACACCATTAATAGTAATGGAGGAGATATAAGCAGGGAAGCTATTTGTTTCAATACAGATTATAGAGCCTTTTGGAATATCGGAACAACCATTGTATTGCAAAGTAGCGTAAGGGGGTTCACCCGCTTCGTCAAAATCATCATTACAATCATACCATCTTCCAGTAGTAATATTTGCAGGTGCATTATATTCATATAGGAGGTTTGCCATTGTAAATTCTGTACCAACACCAATGTCAACCATATTTAAAATAGAAAACCTGTCATCTCCACCACCTATGTAGCTATCAAACCCAACAAACACCAAATCACCAGGTATAAATGTTGTTGGACCAGAGCCTCCTGAACTGGCAGCAGTAGCTAAAGAGGTTATTCCAGAGCTCCACGATGTTCCGATTCTAGTAAATATTTTAAAGTGATATGTTACACCGTTAGTAAGGCCCGTAATAGTTTCAGGAGGTGTTGTTCCTTTAAAAACAACTTTCCCAGATAATAAATTTGATCCAGTACCAATAAAATTAGGATCAGCTGTGTAGGCGGATCCGTCACCAGATGGAGATCCAGCAGCAACTGGATTTGTTGCGCGCGCTACGATTAAAACCTCTTCGTAACATGTGGGTAGGGCCCAGGTGAGCGCAATATCACCACAGCTATTGTAGCTTGAAAATGATGAGACATTATTTACGCTGAAATTAAAAGTTACTGAAGTTGAAACACCCGAACTCCATATGCTTCCAACCCTTGAGTAAATTGTAAAATGATAGGTGTTTCCATCAGAAAGACCTGTAATTGTCGTATTCGTTCCAGCACCTTCATATACATCAAACTGACCAGCTGAAAGCGCCGTCCCTGAACCAAATATTGGATTGTCCGTGTAAGCAGATCCGTCTCCAGTAGGAATTGCTGTAACTGCAGATCCATTACGACCAACAATTAAAACCTCATCTGCACAAGCTGGGGCATCCCAAGCTAAATCAATACCGGTACATCCGCTAGTTGCTGCAAAAGAAGCCGTGTCGTCTGGAGAACTACACGAAAAACATGTCCAGCTTAAATTATTAATTAGCGTTCTGTTTCCACTATTTCTTAATTCTAAATCGATAAATCCGGAAACATTGACTGTCGTACTGAAGGTCGTTGAGTTGGTATCACTTACTGTTATGTCTCCACCATATTGCACGCCGTTTATCCAAACTTGCAATGTGGAGTTGCCTGTATAGATTCTAGCATAATCAAAGGTTATAACACCACAACCATTTGGGAAAGAGGTCACATTTGTAAGTGATCCATTTCTTAACATAACTGCTTCTTGGCCATTAAGATCTTGATCGGTTCTTGAATCCGTTGCATTCCAATCAATCCCATCATCACCAGTCCAAGTTTCAGCACCATATGTACCACTATTTCCTGAATTGACAAATGACTCACTAGCACAAGGACCAGCAAAAACATCCCATTGAGCGTAAAGTGTTATATCAGAAGAGAAATTATATAAGGCACTATCGGCATACGTTGTGCCACTACCATCAGCAGCGGTATTCCAACTGTTAAAAGTAAAACCAGAATTAGTGAAAGAGTTGCTATCCAGATTTGTAGGGACACAATTTGTTTGGGGTGGCATACTACCTGTTCCGCCATTACTATCAAAGGTTACAGTGTTTCCAATTGGGGACCATTGTGCATATAATGTGGTGTCAGAAGTAATATTAAATGTATTTCCTCCTGTGTAGCTACTACCAGTACCATCAGCTACTGTATTCCAACCGTTAAAAGTATTGCAAGTATTAGTAAAAGTATTTCCTAAAACCGTAACGGAGTCACCTGAATTATAAGTGTTGGCATCAACCGGAGTTGTTCCGCCATCACTGCCATTTCCATCATAAGTTACAGAATAGGTTGGCGTGCCTCCAGCTTCAGTAATAACAATATTGTCAAGAAATACACCTTCACCATTAGAGGTTAAATTGATAAATTGTAATCGAATATCAAGTGTTGAGTTTCCAGATAATGTTATTGAAGAACTGCTAAATGTTGTAAATGCTGAAGTAGATAATTCCTGTCCAACATCGCCATCACCATCAAAACCTAAATCAATTGCAGCTGTCGAATTAAAAGCATCACCGTCAGGAATACTTTGTACCCACAAAAGATTTTGATAACCACCGCCATCAACAGAATATGTTATTAATAATTCATCTGTTGTATCCCATTGAGCAGCATTAGCATAAGATAAATCAATTGAAAACGTAAAAGCAATTGACCCGTTAACATCAATTTGATCTATATCTATAAATGGGTTACCAGAAATGTCTTCAGCTACCCAATAATATGTAGAGTTCCCATTAACAGCTGTATTGGTTCGGTTAAAAGTGTCTGTATTCCCGGTACCAAAAGTTGTTGAAGGCGTGTAACCAGCATTGGCTGTTTCAAAGTCAATTGTTGTTACCTGCCCAAACCCAAATAATATAGCGCACAAAAAAGCGATAGATACGAGGGAGTATTTCTTAATCATACGGATAATTAATTTTAATGCTCTTAAGCAGCCTACAAATATACAGTAAAAGATATATAAAACAATGACTTACAGTTTCTTACTTGTTAACAAATTGTTACTATATTGTATGCATGATTCAAGGTAAAACTTATACTCTAGAAGAAGCCAAGCGTGTGCTTGAAAACTATTGTGTATATCAAGAACGATGTCATAAAGAGGTTCGGGATAAGTTGGGGAAAATGCGCATGATTCCGGATGCCATTGATTTGGTAATTGTACACTTATTGGAACATGATTTTTTAAATGAAACCAGATTTGCCAAAACTTTTGTTTCTGGAAAATTTAGAGTTAAAAAATGGGGAAGAAACCGAATAAAAAGAGAGTTAAAATTACGTGAAATTAGTAACTATAATATTGACTTGGCCATAAATGAAATTTCAGATTTTGATTATTTGCGAGCGTTTCATGAATTAGCAGATAAAAAAATAGACAGTACTAAAGAAAAAAGTTTACTAAAGAAAAAAAAGAAAGTAGCAGATTATTTATTTTACAGGGGCTGGGAAAGTCATCTGATTTATGACAAACTAAATTCCATAAACCAATAAGCACCCAAAAGGGTGCTTATTGGTTTATGTTTTATAAAAGTTACAAATTGAAAACAGCACCAACATTCACAGAAAACTGATTATGTATTTTCTCCGCTGGAGCCAATGGGTCTGAATTATATCTAGCAATAGGGAATAATGCTTCGGTAAATACACCAAAACCAGAAGAAAAGAAATAACGTGCTCCCAAGTGACCACCAAAGTTCTTTAAACTGAAGCTTAAACCAGGATATAAATCAAAATTTTCGTCAATATTTAAGACATTTCCTATGTTGGCATTAAAGCGGGCCTTTAAATCAAATCGGTCCATAAAACTGGCTTTTTCTTGAATATTGATAAAGCCAAAATTAATATCATCCTTTAATTCGCTAGCAATTCCTAAAGCATAGGTTGATGAAATACCAATAGAAATGTTTTCCCCAAGACCATAATCAAAACTCATGTTTAAGCCTGTTGCATTATTCTGAAAATTAGCACCAACCTGTAGTTTTTGATCACCTTTACCTGAAAAGGCCTGGCCGTTTGCAAAAGAAACTGTAAATACTAAAAGTATAAAAAATAGGTTTTTCATTTATTCTTAATTTTAGTTGACAAAGATACTATAAAATGTTTTTATGGGTATTTAAAACAGCTTGCTCATTTTTCCACTCTATCCATTTTTGACCCTTTATTCGGCGCATTAAATTATCGAAATTTCTCATAATAAAAATGTTATAAATGGCTTTCGCTAGATGTTTTGGGTTTTTAGCAATAGCGCGCAAACTCATTGAAAAACCTGGCGTAATATACTTCATGTAATGCCAATAGCCTTCTGGCATAAAAAGTGCCTCGCCATGTGACAGGGTTGTTTTGTAACCCTTGGCTCTGCTCAAAGCAGGCCACTTTTTTAAGTCAGGATCAGAAAAATCAATATCCTCACGCGTAATCAATGAATGGGGAACTTGATACAAAAAATCATTTTGTTCTTGATCAAATAGAATAACCTCTTTTGTCCCTTCAAAATGAAAATGAAAGATATTGGCTAAATCAATATCATAGTGCATAAACGTATGCGAGTCTTTACCTCCAAAGAACAACATGGGAAGCCCTTTCATAAATTTTAGTCCTAAATCAGGACACCTATAATCTTTTTGTAATTCAGGGACTTCCTTTAAAATGTTCCAAAGGAATATACGGTATTTTGTAGGTTCATTTTTTAGTAAATCAATGTAATTACCCATTTTCATATGAGCATGGGCTTCATTAAAACCGTCTTTATAATCAACTGGGCGATCGTCGTAAAGCGGAACTATTTTATCGCCAGCAACCGTTTTCATGTATTCAAGATTCCAAAGCGTATATGCAGGCCATTCTTTAGTAAGCTGTTCAATAACAACAGGTTTTTGAGGCTTTAAGTAAGACCTAATAAAATCTGATTTATCAATAGATTTTACACGCGGAATATCTTGAAGGTTTAATGACAAGGCGTTTTTGATATTAAAAGAATCACATGTGAATAAAACCTACCTTAAAGATTTGGCTTTTTCTTTAGCTGATTCATTTCGTTCAATGGTGTGATCTGGTCTTGACCATTTTGGTTTTTCTCCCAACGATTGAAATTGAGAGTCTGCGGCCTCAACCGTTTGAGGTTGCATTTTCTTAATAAACGGCTTTTGAGGGTTTAGCCCCAACAATTTAAACATTTCCATATCCTCATTCACATCAGGATTAGGCGTAGTTAATAATTTATCACCAGCAAAAATGGAATTTGCTCCAGAAAAGAAGCACATGGCTTGTCCTTCACGACTCATTTCAGTGCGACCTGCGCTTAATCTCACTTGTGTTTCGGGCATGACTATTCGAGTGGTTGCCACCATGCGAACCATATCCCATATAGAAACAGGTTTTTGGTCTTCTAATGGTGTTCCTTCCACTGCGACAAGGGCATTAATGGGAACCGATTCAGGTTGCGGATTCAATGTTGCAAGCGCGACCAACATTCCTGCTCGGTCTTCTTCTTTTTCACCCATACCAATAATTCCACCAGAACATACAGTTACATTGGTTTTCCGCACGTTGTCGATAGTTTCCAATCGGTCTTCAAAACCACGTGTAGAAATAACTTCTTTATAGTATTCTTCTGAAGAATCTAGGTTATGGTTGTAGGCATATAAACCGGCTTCAGCCAATCGCTGTGCTTGATTTTCAGTTAACATTCCAAGCGTACAGCAAACTTCCATGTCTAATTTATTGATGGTTCGAACCATTTCCAATACTTCATCAAATTCAGCACCATCCTTCACATTTCTCCATGCAGCTCCCATACAAACCCGAGAACTTCCTGATGCTTTGGCTCGTAAAGCTTGTGCCTTTACCTGCTGTAAGGACATTAAGTCGTTACCTTCTATATTAGTATGATAACGAGCTGCTTGTGGGCAATAGCCGCAATCTTCAGGACAGCCACCTGTTTTTATGGATAACAAGGTTGAAACTTGTACCGTGTTTGGATCATGATATTTACGATGAATTGTGGCGGCATCGTAAAGCAATTCCATTAACGGTTTATTGTAAATATCTAAAATTTCTTCTTTAGTCCAATTGTGTTTTGTATCGCTCATAGGTCATTTTTGAATAGTGTAAAAGTAGAAAATTCCGCTGCTACTGCGGAATTTTCATTCTATTATTTGTTATCTGAATTATCAACATCCTTTTTATCAGGCTCTTTATTATTTTCAGGTTTTTTACCTTTTAAATATTCAGGTAATTCCATTCCTGCCATATCGAACATTTCTTGTAACGGAGGCACAGACTTATACATACCTGACAAAAAATTAGCTGTTGAAGACTTACCATCTTTGCCTTGACCATTTTCCCATACCGTAACCTTATCAATTTTTATATTCTTAATAGCTTCAGATTGCATTTTAACCAATTCCGGTAGTTTATCTGCAATTAATAATAGAACGGCATCTTTTGAATTGTTACCTGCCGCCTTTACTATTTGATCAAGACCTGCCGCTTGTTTGGTTAAAACTTCATATAATCCTTGAGCCTCTGCTTGAGCTTTAAATAAAATCGCATCTGCTTCACCTTTTGCACGACGTCTGATTTGTTCGGCTTCAGCCTCGGCATCAATTTCGACTTTCTTTTTATCAATTTCAGCAGGTACAATAATATCAGCCATTTGTGATGAACGCTCACGTTCAGCTCTAGCAGTTTCAGCCTCTTTTTCAGCAGCATATGATTCTTCTAAAGCTTTAGCTGTTTGAACCTTTTCTGCAGCAATTGCAACGCGTTCGGCTTCAGCTTCACGTTGACGTCTCAATGAATCGGAATTAGCAACAGCAATTTTTGCCGTATTCTCTCCTTCAACTGCTTGAGCATTTGCGGCGGCTACTTGAGTACGTTCATCTTGTAAAGCATTGGCTTCTCCAATTGAACCATCTCTGTTTTTTTCAGCAACAGATTTACGAGCTGCATTAATAGCGTGGGCAGCAGCTTCCTTACCTAAAGCTTCAATATATCCCGATTCGTCAACAATATCAGTAATGTTAACGTTAATCAACTTTAAACCAACTTTTTTTAATTCTGATTCAACACTTTGGGAAATGTTTGTTAAAAACTTATCTCTGTCAGAATTAATTTCTTCAATATCCATGGAAGCAACAACCAAACGTAATTGACCAAAAATAATTTCTTTAGCTAATTCCTGAATATCTGGTAAACCTAATCCTAACAAACGTTCAGCAGCATTTTGCATAACGCCAGGTTCTGTGGAAACACCAATTGTGAAGCGAGATGGAACGTTAACTCGAATGTTTTGTTTACTTAATGCGTTTACTAAATTGACCTCTATAGAAATAGGCGTTAAATCTAAAAACTCATAATCTTGAATGACAGGTAAAATAAACGCTGCACCACCGTGAATACATTTAGCAGATTGTCCACCACCTACTTTACCATAAACCACAAGAATTCGATCAGAAGGACAACGTTTGTAACGCCGAATGAGGACAATAAAGAAAATGAAGATGAATAGCACGCCGAAAATGACAGCCATCGGGAAACCTAAATTGAAGGCCTCTTGGGTAATTAGTAACATAAGTATTATTTATTTAATGGTTCTACAATTAATATTCCGTTATCAGTGACATCCTTTACCTTAATTACGGTTCCTGATTTTAATTCTATGTCGGAATCAGATAACGCTTCGAGCTCACGAAGCGCCCCCTGAATCCTAACATGGGCCTTACCCATTTTTGACCGATTGGCACCAATATTTAAATAGACTTCACCAACAGCTCCTTTGGCATTATTAAAATCTAAAGTGCCACTATCATTTAGTTTTCTCATATAGAAAAACATAGCAGCCATGATTATCATCATGATTAAACCGCAAACTAAAGATATTATTATAGTCATTGGTTTTGACATTCCAGCATCTATACATGCAATTCCACTCCATCCAAAAATGGTAAAAAAACCAACTAAATTTTTGAAAGTGATAAATTGAAATCCAATTCCCGTATCACCGTCAATTTCCATATCGACATCGCCAATATCATCCGCGTCGCCTCCTATAAAAGTTAAGATTAACGTGACAACAAAGATTAATGAGCCAATTAAGGCAATAATCCAATAAATTTTAGGAAAGAGTTCCAAATTTGAAAACCATTCTAACATTGTGTTGAAAATTTAAAGTTTATGAAATATATGACCTTTAAAGTTGTCATACAATAAATTATTTAGAAAGTAAAATGCTCACCGCATTTCCACCAAAACCTACAGCATTAACTAAAACTTTTTTAATGTGTTTTGTTGGAGTATTATCTAAATAAGGCATTGAAATAAATTGCTGATGCTTAAGCATAAGAATTGCCATTTCAATGTTTAACATACCTGAAGCTCCTAGGGTATGTCCAATCTTCCATTTATTAGTAGTCAACAATGGAATTTTGTTACAGAACATTTTTTTTATGGCATTAAATTCAGCCAAGTCGCCTTTTAATGTGCCAGGCGTGTGAGTGACAATCACATCAATTTCTTCCGGTTTTACGGCGCCTAACGCCATTTTCATGGAACGCTGAAAGCAATCGGCATTTGTTGATAACGACGCATTGTGCTCCAAAATTTCGGTTGCATAACCAACACCAATGATATTTGCTAATGCTTTTTCTGAATTATTCTCAAGGCAAGCTACTGATGCACCTTCTCCAAGAATCATTGAATTCTGTTTTTTATCAAAATCCAATGCTTTGCAGGGGTATTTAGAGGATTTATTTTTATTATAGATTTTCAATGCTTGCATTTGGGCAATGGTAAAATTGGTTAATGGCGCTTCGCTGCCACCTACCAAAAACTTGTTGCACATGCCCGATTGTATCCATGCTATACCATTTAACATGGCATGAAGTGCCGAAGAACACGTAATTGAATGACTAATTTCAGGACCTTTAGTCTGTAAATCGTGAGCGACCCATGAGGAAATATTCCCTAAAGTACTATTGGGTGAAGTTAAAGGTTTGGCCTTGCCAGTTTTTAAAAACGCTTCATGATGTTCTTCAAATAATTGTGTTGCTCCACGGGAAGACCCAATATTTATTCCATAGTTGTCGGTAGACTTCCATTGTGCATGCAGAATAGCTTTTCGTGAAGTATAAATAGCAAATAACGTCGTGTCATCCAATCCCTTGTATTTTGAATCAGATTGACGTAACCTCTCTAAAGCATCCTTTGTGGCTTCTGGGAGTTTGGCCACTAAAACCTTTCCTTTTTCAGAAAAACAATGATTATCATTTTGATAACTAGACCAGCTCTCGTGAAGAGATTCACCCAAAGGCGATATCGAATAAATACCAGTAATGGAAATGGGTTTTTTCAAATGACAGATTTTGATACAAATTTAGAGGATTTCTAATGCACCCTGAATGCTTTTGTAAACTTTTTCCAGTTCAGAATCTGAAATTACATAAGGAGCCAAAATATAAATGGTATTTCCAAGAGGCCTTAAAAACACACCATGATTCATGAAATGTTGAAAGAGTTTATCTCGCAAACCACCATACCGGGACATTTCAATATTGAGGTCCAAAGCATATATAACTCCCAACTGTCTGGTTGACTCAACTTTAGGATGTGACTTTATTTTAGAATCAAACCGTCTGTGAGATTCAATAATACGCTGAATATTTTTTTGGATAACGTGAGATTGTAACAATTCAATACCTGCCAAAGCAGCCGAGCATGCTAAAGGATTTGCCGAATATGTATGCCCATGAAACAAGCCTTTTTTTAAATCATCACTATAAAATGCATCGTATATTTTTTGTGAACACGATGTAATGGCCATTGGTAATAATCCTGCTGTTAGCGCCTTGCTCAAACACATAATATCTGGCTTGATTTGCATGTAATCTGAAGCAAAATATCTTCCGGTTTTGCCAAAACCGGTCATGACTTCATCAGCAACTGTAATAATATTCTTATTCTGGCAAAACTCTAAAATGGTTTGCAACCCTTCTGCATGATGCATTTTCATGGCTGCAGCACCTTGAACCAAAGGTTCGTAAACAAAACCAGCAACCGAATGAGATTCGTGAATGCGCTTTAGTAATTTTAAAATAGCATTCGTGTTTTTTCCGTTGGGAGTTGGAATACGTTTAACATCAATAAAGAAATCTTCAAAAGGGCCGTTGTAAACGGAAAGTCCTGAAACGCTCATAGCGCCAAATGTATCACCATGAAAACCATTCTCAAAGGCAACCAGTGTTTGCCGTTTGTCACCTTTGTTGAAATGATATTGTAGAGCCATTTTAATACCAATTTCAACAGCTGTTGAGCCATTGTCGCTAAAGAAAATTTTATTTTGATTTTCAGGAAGTATCCCAACTAATGCTTCAGATAGTTTAACGGCAGGTTCATGGGTAAATCCGCTAAACACCACCTGATCTAATCGTTGCATTTGTTCTGAAACCCTGGTTGTAATATACGGATTGCAATGTCCATACATACAGGTATACCAAGAGGCAATGGCGTCAATGTACTGATTGCCATTTTCATCATATAAGGAGCACCCTTCTGCTTTTGTGATAGCAATAGTATCTGGGTGTGTTTTGTGCTGGGTTAATGGATGCCAGAGGTGTTTTTTGTCGCGATCTGCTAAACTCATAGTTTTTCTAATTCGGGTTTAAATAATTTAGCATATTCTTTCACGACATTTTCATCAAAATACGGTTCTTTTTCAATACGTCCAATCACTGGCACATTAGTCATTTTAGAGATAATAGCTTCCGTTGTCGGATGTTCATTACCGCTATAAAGCAAGGACAAATGAAATCCTTTTTCTTTTAACAAATTCACTGTTAAAAGTGTATGATTAATGCTCCCTAGATAGTGCCTGGAAACTACAATAACTTTATAATCAGGTTGTATTAAATCTAATATGGTTTGGGTATTGTTTATGGGAACTAATAAACCACCAGCACCTTCAATAACTAACCTATTTTTGGTTTTGGGTTCTTTTATATCGCTTAATTTTATCTGGATATTATCAATTTCAGCTGCTGCATGCGGACTCATAGGGGTTTGAAGTGCAAAGCTGTTGGGATGAAATTTTGATTTGGCATTGGAAACTAATCGGCTTACTTTTTTAGTATCACAAATATCCAAGTCACCTGCCTGAATGGGTTTCCAATAGTCTGCTTCCAAAGCTTCCGTTATAATAGCCGAAGCGATGGTTTTACCAACATCGGTGGATATTCCTGTAATGAAATAGTTACTCATGCTACAAAAGTAGCGAACAACTGCAAGACTTCCGAGATTTCTTCTTTAGAATTAAAACTGTGAATACAAAAACGCAAACGTTCCTGTCCGTTTGGTACCGTAGGCGATAAAATAGGTTTGACACTATACCCACTATCATTTATTTTTTTTGCAAGTTTTTTGACCAAATCATTACCAGGAACAATAGCACATTGAATAGCCGAATGACTTTTTATAAAATATAATTCTAATGATTTGTTACGTAATTCATCTCTAAAATGATGAATGTTCTCATGTAGCTTTTTTATGTCTTCGGTTTTTATCAATTCCAAGTAAGCTGAATTGATAGTCGCTATTGAATGCGGTGGGAGAGCTGTTGTGTAAATCAGGCTTCTTGAAAAATTTACCAAATAGGATTTAAGCTGTTCACTACCTAAAATGGCGGCACCATGAGTACCTAAAGCTTTTCCAAAAGTTACAATTCTTGCAAATAGTTGTCGCTCTAGTCCCAATTCTTGAATAAGCCCTTTTCCCTGGTCACCAAAGACGCCTATGGCATGTGCTTCGTCTACTACCAAATGGGCATGATAATTTGTGCAGAGCTGGACCAATGTTTCCAAATCCGGAGAGTCGCCATCCATAGAGAAAACGGACTCTGTAACAACATATATGGAAATACTGGAATCCAAAATCGTATCTGAATGACGTTTCAGTAGGGAATCTAAATCACTTAAATCGTTATGTGCAAATTTATAGGCATTAGCATGACTCATACTAATGCCATCGCGAATGGAGGCGTGTATATATTCGTCGTATAAAATAATGTCATGTCGTTGTGGAACACTTGAGAAAAACCCTATGTTGGCATCATATCCCGAGTTGAATATTAAGGCTGCTTCTGACTTATGGAATTCACACAATACGGTTTCAGCTAAATGATATAAGTTGTGATTGCCTGACAACAATCTAGATCCTGTAGACCCGTTTTGTTTCATGTTGTGGCCAACTAAATAATCATGTGACTGATTGAAAATAGCCTCTGATTTTGAAAAACCTAAATAGTCATTAGAAGAAAAATCTATTAGTAAATCGGTATTAGAAAGTTCTCTAAAAGCATTATCAGTTTTTCGCTTTTGAAGTTTGTCCAATAGTTTTTTGGGGAATGTTTTCATTGTTCAAATATAGATATATAACTAATAAGAACGTGTCTAAAACAAGGTGTCTTTTTGCACAGGTTCTATGATGTAAGGTTGGTTGGTATCAATACCTTTTTTATAGAAATCGCGACTTACAGGATGTGCTTTAAATGCTTTTGTAGTAATCCCTGTGACCATGATTTCGTTGATTTCTTGATTGGTCATACCATCATCGAGCCAATCTTCAAAAAAGTTTGGATCTAAAATTAAGGGCATTCGTTTACCCTTATTATGAATCTCCATAAAAAATGGGTTGGCTTCCGTTGTGAGAATGGTGGTTGTTAAGGTCTTTGAGTCTAGCTCATTATATAGTCCAGCAAATAAAAATATATCACCTTCAGGGAATGCGTCCGATGGTTGATAGCAGAAATATGGAATGGCTTGACCGTTTTCATGATGTGGCTCAAAAAAGCCATCTGCAAGAATCAGGCATCGTTTACTTTCAGCGCTTTCAGCATATGATGACTTTTCAAAAATGCTCTCGCTTCGAGCATTAAGGGTATTGCTTTTTTTTCTAAACCCTTCTGGATTATGAATAGACCAACTTGGAATTAAACCCCATTCAGCATCAACAATGTGCTCTGGTTTATCCATGGTAATGATTTGCAAGTTTCCGTGTGTAAAACCATTAAGATGAAAGTAGGGTTCAAAGGTAGATTCTTTTGAAAATGTTGCGGGAATTTGTCTTAAAATTCGTTGTTCAATTTTCTCTCTTTGTTTTCTTAAAGCGGTTGAATAGCACATAGTTCTAAATTAGTAAAAATAATTTATTGCCTCCTGTTTGCTAGCAATGGAGGTGGTTCTCCTGTAAACGGATTCCACCTGCTAATGGTTTTGGCTTCCATGCCAGCAGCATTTATTACAGCTCTATCACCATAACGCTCCCGCATTTTATCAATGGCAACACTCAAATTTAGGTATTTCTCATCATCTTCAAACAAATTAACTTGGTGACCGCCTTCTACCAAATGACTGAACTTAACACCAACCAAGCGAACTAAAAGTCTACGATGGTAAAGTTTTTTATATAAATCTAAAACCACGGGAATAATATTATGGTCCATAGAGCTATAGGGAATACGCTGTTGTTGTGTGTAAGTTTGAAAATCAGAATAACGTATTTTGAATGTAATACAGGCGGTTAGTTTATTACCACGACGTAATTGATAGGCTAAATTCTCTGCCATAGCAATGATAATTCCCTTTAATTTAGAGACATCGGTTGTGTCTCTGTTGAACGTTCGCTCGGTTGAAATTGACTTACGCTCATGATATTGTACTACAGGACTATTGTCAATACCGTTGGCTTTTTTCCAGATAGATAATCCGTTTTTGCCTAAAACTTTATGCATAAGCTCCATAGGCATCTCTTGCACTGTTTTTATACGTTTCACACCCAAATCGCACAATGCCTTATAGGTTACGTTACCAACCATGGGTATTTTCTTTACAGATAATGGCGCTAAAAATGGTTTTTCGGTTCCCGAAAGAATACGTATTTCATTATTAGGTTTGGCTTCGCCTGTGGCTATTTTAGAAACAGTTTTATTAAGAGACAGTCCAAATGAAATAGGTAATCCGGTTTCTTTAATAATACGTTGCCGTAATTCTGAAGCTAGTTTATGGCAGCCAAAAAACTTATCCATTCCTGTTAGGTCAATATAAAATTCGTCAACCGATGTTTTTTCGTAAAGAGGGACGCTTTCTTTAATGATATCAGTAACGCTTTGAGAAAATTTGGTGTATACTCCAGAGTTTCCCCTTAAAATAATGGCCTCTGGACATAGCTGTTTAGCCATACGCATGGGCATGGCCGAGTGTATCCCAAATTTTCTGGCTTCGTAGCTACAAGAAGCTACAACACCACGATCACTTGTGCCGCCTATAAGCACAGGTTTTCCATTAAGCCGACTGTCTAGTAGGCGTTCGCAAGACACAAAAAAAGTGTCTAAATCCATGTGTACAATAGAGCGATTATGAGCCATGTAGCTTAAGATCTTTAAAGCTTTTTTTGTTTTGAAATGTTGGGTTTAAAGAATTTACAGCATAACGCGGATCTTCAATCACCGCTTTACGCTCCATAGATGACACTTCTATGTTTACACAATCGAAATCTTCTAGAACTTTTCCTGTGATAGTGTAAACACCTTGCCCTCTAAAAGGGAATTTAGCAGCTATAGGAGGGAAATGAACAGTATCAATAAAATAGCCATCACGGTCCAAAAAGGTACCAAAGAACATACGTTTTCCATCGGAGGTTCCTGTGTTTTTGGTGGTAACTAAATAACCTTCTATAGTAATAGTTTTGTTTCTATAGAACAGAAGCTGATTTGCTCGAAGTGGATTTAATGATGGATATTCCAACAAATCAAACGGATTACATAGTGGAAAACCGAGTAATTCAATTTCATCAAAGGCATTTTCTAAATCAGTACTTGTAAGCTGCGGCGTTTTATAATGAATTCTTTCCGTTTTAAATAGTGTTACAATATGTTCTTGGACAACAGTTTTACTAATTTTTAAATGGGCTTCCCACAATAACTCACGTTTGTTAATTCCTGTAAAACGGAAAGCATCAATTTTAATAAGAATAGCTATTTGCTCAACTGAAATGGGTACACGATTAATAAAGTCATCTAAACTATCAAACAAACCATGTTGTTCTCTTTCTTTTACCAGGCGTTTGATAGTTTTCTTTTCTAAAGCATGCAAAAACATGAAACCTAGATAAATAGTTTTTCCTTCTATTATTGTTTGACTATAGCTTTTGTTGACGCAAGGCGCTTCAATAATGCCACCATGCATCCTAGCTTCATGCACATATAATTCAGTTCTATAAAACCCTCCAAAATTATTGATGGTTGCCACCATGTATTCTAATGGGAAATAGGCTTTTAAGAATAAGCTTTGATAACTTTCTACAGCATAAGATGCGGAATGCCCTTTGGCAAATGCATAGCCCGCAAAACTTTCAATTTGTCGCCAAACATCTGTAGTGAGGTCGTCTGGTTTGCCATCGTTTTTACAGTTGTCAAAGAATTGTTTTTTTACTTTCAGAAACTCTTCTCTAGATCGAAACTTACCAGACATACCGCGACGCAACATGTCAGCTTCACCTAAAGTTAGACCGCCAAAGTAATGCGCTACTTTAATAACATCTTCTTGATAGACCATAACACCATAGGTCTCTGGCATGATATCTAATAATACTGGATGCGCATCTTTACGACGTTCAGGATGTCTATAGCGCATAATGTATTCGCGCATCATTCCTGATTTGGCAACACCAGGCCGAATAACAGAACTTGCAGCTACCAAACCCAGATAATTATCCACCTGTAGTTTTTTGAGAAGCATACGCATAGCAGGAGACTCCACATAAAAACAACCTATGGCTTTGGCGTTTCGTAAAAGGTTTTTGATTTTTTCGTCTTGTTTGAAACGCTTAATATCGTGAATATCTATAGGCTCTTTTTTAGGATGATTGTATTTTACGATATCTACAGTGTCTTTTATTTTACCGAGTCCGCGCTGGCTCAATATGTCAAATTTATAAAGTCCGATATCTTCAGCTACTACCATATCAAACTGTGTGGTTGCAAAGCCTTTGGGAGGCATAAATGTTGCACCATAGTAATGAATAGGTTTTTCTGAAATAATTATACCTCCGGCATGAATACCTAAATAGTTTGGAAAACCATTAATGTAAGTGCTGTATTTTAGGACTAATTGCGATAGTCTATCCAGTTGATCAAAATTATATTTTCCACTAGAAAGGATGTCAATTTCAGATTTTGGTAATCCAAATACTTTCCCAAGTTCACGAACAGAAGCTTTATACTTAAATGTGTTATATACAGTGATAAGGGCCGTATTCTTGAAACGCTTAAAAATAAATTCAGTAATATCATCTCTATCTGTCCACGAAAAATCAATATCAAAGTCAGGCGGATTTTTCCTGTAGAGATTAATAAAACGCTCAAAATATAAATCGAGTTCTACAGGATCTACATCAGTAATGCGTAATAAATAAGCAATAATGCTATTGGCACCACTTCCGCGACCAACATAAAAGTAACCTTTGCTGCGTGCATACTTTAATATTTTCCAATTGATGAGAAAATAAGGAACGAATCCTTTTTCTTTAATGATGTTAAGTTCTTTTTCTATGCGATTAAAAATTCGTGTACCAGGTTTTCTATAACGGTAGTACAGACCTTGATAGGTGAGTTTTTCTAAAAGTCTATAATCCAGTAATTCGTTATTAGTATATGATTTTTGATTGTTTGGGATGTTTTGTGAAAAATCAAATTCAATAGTGCAATCTTTTAAAAGCGATGAGGTGTTTTTTATGAGTTCAGGAAATTCAATATAGATGTTTTTCAAATCCTCGAAAGGTAGCATAACATCCGTTTCTTCGCCTTGCTCCTTTTTTGGGAGTTTACTCAAAAGGGTATTATTGTCGATAGCGCGTAATAAACGATGTGTGTTAAACCCTTTTTTGTTTTGAAAGGAAACAGTTTGAAGAATAACAAGTTTGCTTCTAAAATTGTTCCATTCAGAAAATTTAAGATGGTTAAGATCTTGCGGTTTTATACCCAGAAATTCGTGAGATTTTAGATGGTATTTTTTGTTATGCTGATAAGGATATATTACAAATGTATCCTCCAATTGAGGCGCTTGTTCAGGAATTTCTAATTCGGAATTGTGTAGAAATTTTGATAAATATGAGTTAATATTATAAAACCCATTATTGTTTTTGGCAATTAAGACAAACCGTTGGGATGTTTTATTCCTGAAATCGACACCAAGCACAGGCTTCACTTGATACTTTTTTGAAAGCCTTACAAAATCTAAACAAGCAGAAGTGTTATTAATATCTGTTAATGCCAGAGTTTGTATACCATTTTCTGATGCAATTGCAAGTAATTGTTCAGGCTTTATGGTGCCATAACGTAAGCTATAATATGTGTGACAATTGAGGTACATAAGTTTAACAAAAATAAACTACAAAATGTAGTTATTGTTGCTTATATTTGTAGTAAATAATGTTAAAACGAAATGAAGCATATCCAATCAAATATTAGGCATTTGCGCATGCTCAAAAAATTATCACAAGAACGCTTTGCTGATGATTTAGGGTGGTCGCGTTCTATGGTTGGATCTTATGAAGAAGGGCGATCTGAACCGCCAATAGATAGGTTAATAGACTTATCCAACTATTTTAATATTCCGATAGATATTTTAGTTAGAAACGATTTAAGGTTGGCAAAGGATACATCGTTTATTGAAGTAGGTGGTAAACGGGTTTTGTTTCCAGTAACTGTAAATGAAGACAATGAAGACCTTATTGAAATTATTCCCGCCAAAGCATCAGCAGGTTATTTAAATGGTTATGATGATCCAGAGTATATTGAGCAACTACAAAAGATAAAATTACCTTTTTTACCAACAGGAACACATCGCGCATTTCCTATTAAGGGAGATTCTATGTTACCAGTAAAGGATGGTTCTTTTGTTGTCGCAAAGTTCGTAGAAGATATTATGGATGTACGAGATGGTAGAACTTACGTTGTTTTAACTAAAAATGATGGTTTAGTTTATAAGCGATTATATAATCAGGTAAAATCGAATAATACACTATTGTTATCAAGTGATAATAAAGCCTATCAGGCTTACGAAGTGAAAATCGAAGATATATTGGAGTTATGGGAATTTACATGTTGTATAAACACACAGGAATACGATGAAAAGGAACTGAAATTAAGCAATATTATGGAAATGTTCCGAGGATTGAAAGTAGAGCTGGAGTCCATAAAAACTATTAATTAAAAATACTATATTACAGTCATCAAACTAACTATTACAATGACTGAACAACAAAACTACAAACAAGCACTGTACACTCTGGTTACAGTGTTTTTCTTTTGGGGATTTATAGCTGCATCCAATGGGGTTTTTATTCCATTTTGCAAAACTTATTTTGAAATTGATCAATTCCAATCACAACTAGTAGACTTTGCTTTCTATGGCGCTTATTATTTTGGAGCTCTTTTCCTCTTTGTAGCATCCAATACTAAAGGAAAGGATATTATGAACAGTTGGGGCTATAAAAACGGCATTATTTACGGCCTATTATTGAGTGCTTTAGGAGCTGTAGTGATGTTTCCTGCCATAGAGGGAGCGCAACCAGGTGAATCTAATATCTTTTATTATGTATTAGGTGCTCTGTTTATTGTTGGTCTCGGATTTTCATTACAGCAAACAGCTGCTAATCCCTTTGCCATTGCATTGGGGGATCCAGAAAAAGGAGCCCATCGTCTTAACTTGGCTGGTGGTGTCAACTCTTTTGGTACAACCATTGGCCCAATAGTAATTGCATTAATTTTGTTTGGATCTACCCCGAAGTCAGGAGCAGAATTAAAAGAAATGATCGCTAATCAGACGATTACATTGTCAACAGTTCAATATTTATATTTAGCTGTTGGTGGCTTATTTTTGGCGGCAGCGGCCTTATTTTACTTTTCTAAAAAATTGCCACAAGCTAAAGCCAATCCTGAAATTATTAAATCGCCTAAAGCCGTTGGCGCCTTGAGTATGATGACCTTGTTATTGGTAATTTGCTTTTATTTTATTTTTGATCAGTATAAAGGAACACCCGATAATGATTTTATATTAAAATTATCTGTTATAGGTTTAATAGTAGTTGTAGGGGTTTTGCTCCTATCTAATATCTTGGCCAAGAAAAATCAAGAAGGCTGGGGCGCTATGCGCTATCCTCAATTGGTTTTAGGTATGCTGGCTATTTTTACCTACGTAGGTGTTGAGGTAACTATCCAAAGTAATTTAGGTGAATTATTAAAGTATGTTACGGAAACCATTAATGGCATAGATTATAATGCTTTAGGTATGCCAGCAATGAGTGACTCGCAAATAGCCCCTTTAATTTCCTTGTATTGGGGAGGTCTTATGATAGGACGTTGGGCAGGTGCTATTGCCGTTTTTAATCCAGCTGACAAGTGGAAAACATGGCTATATATTATTGTGCCTTATGTAGCTTTTGGAGTGGTGTTATTTGTGAATTATGTATCGGGTTTTGATGTGAGTAGTTTGTTTTTATTTGCTATTTGTATAGCTATTCAAATTGGCGGGTTCTTTTTAGGCAAGGAAAAACCAGCGTTAACTTTAAAAATATTTGGTTTTCTAGGTGTTTTGGCTATGTTGATTGGCTTATTCTCAACCGGGAAATTAGCATTGTTCGCCTTTATTAGTGGTGGCTTATTTTGCTCAATTATGTGGCCTTGTATTTTTGCTTTGAGCATTCAGGGATTAGGGAAATACACATCTCAAGGGTCATCATTCTTAATCATGATGATTTTGGGTGGAGCTATTATACCGCCAATACAAGGAAAGTTGGCAGATGTGATTGGTATTCACCCCTCATATTGGGTAGCCGTGGTATGCTTTTTATATTTGGTATTCTTTGCCCAACGTGTACAGGGCATTTTAAGAAATCAAACAGTATAAAAAAAGCCTTCCAGTATTATTTGGAAGGCTTTTTTTCTAAAACAGAATCTTTCTGTAAACAATCTTGTCATTACTCAAGGTGATTTTTAACAATAAAATCCTATTCGATTTATTGATAGAATCTATTTGGAATGATGTATTGTTAATATTTTCAGCGTTAGATATTTTTCTGCCTAAAACATCATAAATAGTAATACTCTTTATGTTCTCATTTTGGGATTCAATTTGGATTTTATCCTTACCAGTTATGGTGATTCCATTGGTAATAATCTCAAATTCTTCTGAAGACAGAGCTGCATCATTAAATTTTAGTACAAATCGGTTATTGACTTCTTCGGCTTCTGAATAGAATATATAAGGTGTTTCAGATATGTTATTTATGGTATTTAAGTGTAAGTCGTGTAAATAAATATCTTGACTATTAAACAAACCTTCAGCGGCATGTATAGATATATAATAATTCCCGTCATTGGGAATGTTGACACCAACAGGTATAATGTTGTCAACGGAAAATGGTAAACCGAACGCCTGAATGGCCATTTTATCAGCTTCAATAAAAGTATATATTTTTTGAGCGCCACCTTCCACCATTGTAACGGCATCATAAAGTCTGTCCTTTAAATCTGTAGCTTCATTTATATATGCAATGAGTGTTCTTTCAGAAAAACCATCTTCATCCGATAAGTTTAACCACAATCTATCCAATTCTTCTGTTCGTGATGTTCTGTAAAACTGATTATTGGCATAAGAGATATCACGAAGTGAATTATTAAAAGTTAGATTATCAGTCAAAGTAGAACCATCTTTCATAAGAACCATAAAACCTTGACCACCAGCAATCAAACCGTTAAAACCATTAGGCCCACTAACGGTTCCTGTACCATTATGAACAATGTAATCAGAAGGCGAATAACTGGTAGTAAAATCGCCATAAAACGAATCGGCATTGGATGAACTTGGGAGTGTTCCATGAGTCCATATTCTAACAGCACCTTCAATTACTGAACTATTTAAATTTAGAAAATCTAAAGCACTGATGGCTGATGGGTATGGATTTCCAACTAAATTCCAATTGTCATCAAATCTTGTAATGGTGGCAGAATTATTACCGGTGTAATCCGCACCTGTATAACTGCCACGCGATATGGGTAGCGTTATCACACCATTGTTGGGTTTACCATTAAGGAATTCGGCAGTAAAGTCTTGTGCTGTTGATGTATAATTACTTGGACCTCTAACGATATAGCCTTTACCGGGAGTCATCAGTTCAGAAGGCGTGTTTATCCAATTACCCTGACCACCGTTGGAATTCACAATAGTAGGATTCCATGTATACAATAATGTCGTTGGTGTATTGGGAGATATAGCCGCCACATCAAAACCTTCGATTGGTGACGACCAATAGACGTAATCAAGTTGTCTAATTGAAGCTGTTCGCTTATAATTAATCGCTCCAGTATTGACCGCATTATCATTTACCTGAATTAATGATCCGTTGTTTTCAATAGTTACTGTTCCGTTATTTGTTAGTTCATTATCAATAGATACATAATCAGAGTCATTAATAATTAACGTTCTACCAGAATTAACAAGTAAAGTACAGCACTCAAAGCTTCCATGAATATTGGTGTCATAATTTCCATCAATAGTTACACTTTTGCTTAATGATGGTGTTCCATTACTCCAGGAAGTTCCATTCCAGGTAGTTGTTGAACATCCAAGCGCCGTAAATTTAATATCATCTATAGCCAAGTCAGATTCAAAACCATTACCAGTAATTCCTCTAACTCTTATCTTAATAGTTTTACCGACATATGCTGATAGGTCTGCAGTCATATCATTCCATGAATTCCCAACATTACCCAAAATAGGCGTAACGAAATCTTCTTGCCAAGATCCACTGTCAAAAATATCAATATGCAAACTCCCCATATTGCCACCATACATGTGGTAGCCAACAGAAAAGATATAAGATTGATCAATAATTATACAGTCACTTTCTAAAATGGCAGTATTAATATTACAACTTCCTGAAGCCTCCAGATAAGCGTAGTTTCCTGCGCTAGTTCCTAGGTTGTAGTCTACGGAAGGCCCAGTATTTGAAGAAGGCGTTCCATTTTCATCTATTCGCCAATCAATATCGTCGTCAGTCCCGTTAGTTAAATTTGTCCAAAAACCTGAAAGACCACAAACTGTTGTCCCACAATTATTGGTCGTGGCACATAATGATTCACTTTCAAAATCCTCATTAAAATTAGAAGCCACTGTGCCGTTGCCAATATTAATATAAGCTGTTTTAGTTTCAGTATCAGAACCATAAGCATTGCTTACAGTTAATTCAATGGTGTAATTTCCAGCACTACTGAAGATTATTTCAGGATTTTGAGAGGTCGACGTTGTACTATTAATATAAGAAAATGTACCTGGGGTAATTGTCCAGGCCCATGACGTCGGACTGTAGTCCGAATTATCCGTCAATATAAATTCATTTCCGACACAGCCACTCGTTGAACTTGCTTTAAAGCAAGCAATAGGAGCAACATTTCCAGGGTCTTTTAAATCACTAATCCATAATCCTTGTCCATAAGTTGCAGCGTATATTTTTCCCTTACAATCAGTGCCATAATGAATTTCTAATTCAGTGATTTCTAAATTTGCTAGTCCTGTAGAATAAGATACCCAGTCAGACATATTACTATCTTTATAATATACGCCAACATCCATTCCTACATACATGGCATCAACAGGACTTGATTGATCAATTACAATGGTGTTTAATGAAAGATTTGGTAATGTTCCAGCAATATTAGTCCAATTGACACCACCATCTGTGGATTCATAAATGTCATTATTTAAGGCAATAAACACATGTGTTGGATCATTTGGATCTATTTCTATATCTAAAGGTTCGTTCGATACAGGTAGATTAGCAGATAAATCAGTCCAGGTAGGAGAACCTGATGTAGCATTAATTGAGCGTCGAAAACTATTATCGTAACGGGATACATAAACAACATCGCTATTTGATGGAGCAATAGCAATATCGCGAATATTGCTTGTACCACCGAAACTTGAAATTTGAGTCCAAGTTGTACCCGTTCTAACGGCGTCATTACGCCAAATATTATCAAAACCTGCAAACATTCTGTTCGGATCGTTGGGATCCAATTTATAGGGTGTTACCCAACCACCGGTTTCACCAATAGTATTAGCAATACTACCAAATGTTGTGCCGCCATTTGTAGAGCGTCTAATGTCACCATAGTATAGCGCGCCATACATATAATTATCATCAGTAGGGTCAATAATGCACTCCATGCCATCACCACCTATTTCTGTGGTAAAAGTAGACCTATTACATATGGCTGTTCCATTATCCTGATAACCATTAATAATTAATTCTTCCGACATTTGAGAGACACCTATCTTATAAATTTGTGCGATGGCTAAACCACTGCTTATATCATTCCAATTAGTACCACCATTTGAAGAATAATAGACACCACCGTCATTCCCGCTATAAATTACATTTGTATGTGGTGAAAATTCCAAGGCATGTTGATCGGCATGAACACCATCTATGGAACCACTAACACCTACCCAATAAGAGGTACAATTCATTGTGGAACCACCATCGGTTGATTTCCACAAATTCACGCCACCAGTATATATGGTATTAGCATCCGAAGGATCAGCAGCTATTACTAAATCATACCATGCTTGACTACCTGTACCACCATTAGTAGCATACCCTAAAATATTAGGCGTTGTAGTTCTTGTCGAGAAGGATGTTCCACTATTTGTTGAACGATAAATACCAACAAGTCCACTACCGTCACCCGCTAAAAGATATACCCAGTCTGGCTGATTGGCTGATACAGCCAAAGCAATGCGTTGCACAGATCCGGGAACACCACTAGTTATTTGGGTCCAATTAACTCCGCCATCAGTTGATTTATGAAATTGGGTGCCAGAAGCGTAAACGATATTTGAATTTCCAGGATGAAACGCTATATCCTTAGCATTTTGACCAATATTAGTAGCACTCCAGCTAGCACCACCATTAGTTGTTCGATAAATGCGACTTCCAGATGTTGAAGCAACCATTATGTTTGAATCGGAAGGATCCATGATTATTTCATAAACGGTACGATTACCCATTCCAGAATTTCTTGAAGTCCAACTATTACCACCATCGGTACTACGCCAAACACCATAACCAGGTGCATCGCCTGCATCTCTATCACCAGTACCTATATATATAATATCTGGATTCGTTGGATCAATAACAATACTGGATACTCCTAAACGAGTCAAACCATTAAGATGATCAGTCCAGCTTCCACCATTATCAGTAGATTTCCAAAAGCCTCCGGAAGGCGCTCCAGCATATATAGTATTAGGATCTGTTGGATGAAAAGCAATGCAATTAACCCGTCCATTACCATTTAATTGACCAGTACCATTATTTGGGAGACTAACTGGGCCTACAATTTCCCAATTTCCAGAACCTGTTGAATAGCGTTGCGATTCATTTTGACGACTTCGATAACGCTCAATTTCTTCTAAAACATGACCATCAGGAGGGAAATTTCCATTTTTATCAATGCGACTTTCCCAGTAATATTCCCATCTTTTAAACTGCTTTATACCCTTGCCTTTGGGGAGTTCATTGGGGTTGACGACATTGTTTTTATAGTAAAGCTCGAAATCTGACTGAATTTCATAAAAATTGGCATTCCTATCGAATATCATTTGTTGCCATTTGTCTTGAGAATAAGACAAGGTTGTAAGTATTATGAATACAAAAAGTAGTATTTTTTTCATTGAAATCAAGATTTGGGATTTTGATAACGGGATAAATATAGAGAAAAAAAATATGCCTTTCAACATTGAAAGGCATATTAATTATTTCATTTATAACTATTTAAGCAGTTAATCTGCTAAAATAATGACTTTATTGTCTTTCATTTCAAGAGTTCCTGAATTGATTTTTAAGGTCAATATCTTGTCATTATCAAGATGTGGAACAATACTAGCGTGTAACTCATCGAAAACCAAATGACTTTGAGTATGTGTATGAATTTTAATAGTTCCTTCTTTTAAAAGCGACACAATAGGTGCGTGATCTTTTAACATTTCGAATTCACCATTAACACCAGGCACAAGAACAGAATCCACTTCTGAACTGAATAATGTTGCTTCCGGTGATACAATTTCTAAATACATAGTCTTATTTGTTAACTAATTTTAAGCTTCCGCCAACATTTTTTCACCAGCTTCAATAGCTTCTTCTATCGTTCCTTTCAGGTTGAAAGCAGCTTCTGGTAAGTGGTCTAACTCGCCATCCATAATCATGTTAAAACCTTTAATGGTTTCCTTAATATCAACTAACACTCCTGGAATACCAGTAAATTGTTCTGCTACGTGGAATGGTTGTGATAAGAAACGTTGAACGCGACGTGCACGAGATACAGCCATCTTATCTTCTTCAGATAATTCTTCCATACCAAGAATCGCAATGATATCTTGTAATTCTTTATAACGTTGTAATAACTCTTTTACTCTTTGAGCGCAGTCATAATGCTCTTTTCCTAAAATATCAGCGGTTAAGATTCTAGAAGTAGAATCTAAAGGGTCAACCGCAGGATAAATACCTAACTCGGCAATTTTACGCGATAATACGGTTGTTGCATCCAAGTGGGCAAATGTTGTTGCAGGAGCAGGGTCCGTTAAATCATCCGCAGGTACGTAAACCGCTTGTACCGATGTAATAGATCCTTTTTTAGTTGACGTAATACGCTCTTGCATAGCACCCATTTCAGTTGCTAATGTAGGTTGGTAACCTACTGCAGAAGGCATACGACCTAAAAGTGCCGATACTTCAGAACCAGCTTGTGTAAAACGGAAGATGTTATCTACGAAGAAAAGAACGTCTTTTCCTTGTCCGTCTCCAGCACCGTCACGGAAATATTCTGCTATTGTTAATCCTGAAAGTGCCACACGAGCGCGAGCTCCAGGAGGCTCATTCATCTGTCCAAATACGAAGGTTGCTTTAGATTCTTTCATTTTAGATTTATCAACTTTAGATAAATCCCATCCGCCTGCTTCCATAGAATGCATAAAGTCGTCACCATAACGGATAATACCTGATTCTAACATTTCACGAAGTAAGTCATTACCTTCACGGGTTCTTTCACCAACACCAGCAAATACAGATAAACCACCGTGTCCTTTTGCAATGTTGTTAATCAACTCCTGAATCAATACGGTTTTACCAACACCAGCACCACCAAATAATCCAATCTTACCACCTTTTGCATAAGGCTCAATAAGGTCAATTACTTTAATACCTGTAAAAAGCACTTCAGTAGACGTTGATAAATCTTCAAATTTAGGAGCCGATCTGTGGATTGGTAATCCAGCATCTCCAGCTTTAGGTAAGTTACCAATTCCATCAATGGCATCTCCAATTACATTGAATAAACGACCATAAACATCTTCGCCGATTGGCATTTGAATTGGAGCACCAGTTGCAACAACTTCAGTTCCTCTACTCAAACCATCAGAAGAATCCATAGCGATAGTACGTACAGTGTCTTCACCAATGTGAGATTGTACCTCTAAAACTAAAACAGAACCATCAGGTCTTTTAATTTCTAATGAATCATAAATCTTTGGAAGTTCAGCACCAGCACCGAATTCAACGTCGATAACTGGACCTACTATTTGTGCAACTTTACCTGTAACTTTTGACATTACTTATGTGTTTATTGTTTTGCTAAAATTTTAATATGAAAAACACCTCGTTTTTCGCGCTGCAAAGATATTATTTTAATTTAAAAACAACAGTAATTTTTTTGGCTTTTTTGCGCATAAAAAAACGCCTTCAAATTGAAGACGTTTTACCAATATATTTTGGTTATTTTATTGAAGCGTAGGCGAGTAATTAGTTGGATATTGACCAATATCAACTAAATTGCCTGATGCTTCAAAATTTGAACCGTAAGTAGCATCAATAGCTTTCATAAATTCATTAGCAGCAACAGCATATCCTCTAGAAGTCAAGTGCACACCGTCAAGAGAAAACATACCACCTGTTACTAAATCAGAGGTCAAAACAAAATTTCCTGAAGCTATTCCTGTACTATTTAATTCTGACAACAAAGCATTGGCATCAACAAAAGCAAGACCAGCTTGATTCGCAGCAGCTTGAATGGTTGCATTAAAACCATCAACAGCAGTGCGAATTTCAGCCTGTTCTTCTGGTGTTAAAACCCATCTATCCTCTAAAGGAATTTGAGTCCCATAACCTTCAGGTATCAAAGATGATAATGTCAATACAAATAAGTCATCGCTGGTTGATTGTCTATAACTTGGTAATCCTAATCCTGATAAATCTGTTAAATCTTCATCAACTAGTACCATAGAATTGTTGTCGTCTTCAGAAAATACTATGGTTCTCATTTCAGCTTCTTCAGCAGAAATCAATCCTCCAGCCAAAGCTAATTGCAATCCGCCATTATATTGGGCGTATCCTGCATTTAATGCACCCGCTGTTGCAGCATCTAGAGGCACTGGGTTGTAAGGAACTGTAGTAAAATGAGTAATATCGGTAACATAAGGAATGTTGGCTACCACACCTTTAGCTCCTTGAGAAGTTAAGGTTGTTATTAAAGTTGAAATTGCAAAATCAAAAGTAGGCTGATCTGTTATTGGACTTGTACCATCACCACCAGATAAAGCATATCCTAATACATCGTTATTACCTATCCACAAAGAGAAGAATGTAGGCTGTTGTGCCATTGAAAGCTCCAACACACTAGCATTAGGAGTTGATCCTGTCATTCGAACAAAGTAAGGATTGGCATTAGGAAGGTTCATAATATTACCATAGCCAGGTGCAATTAAGTGAAAACTTCTTGCTCCAGGCACACCCATGTTGTTAAATGGCCCTGTAGGATTATTCAAAGCAATATCAGTAGTTACTGTTACAGGTCCTATGACAGCTTCTAGAGGCAAGGGAGCACCTCCAGTAGTAACTAACCTAGGGTTAAAATTAGGAATTCTATTACCAGCTAATGCTAAACCTCCAAAATTATCATTCATTAATGGCTGCGTAAATGCACCACCTCCCGTCATTGAGAATTTTTGTGCTAATATATTTGGGAATGAGTTTTCTTGAGTGGCAATAAACAGTGCTCCATCAGAAAATCCAGATGTTAGAGAGTTTCCTAGAGATACATACTTTGAAAAATCGGCTTCACCAGCAGTTAAAGGCGGTAGGTTTTCGATTGGTAATGAAGAGTCATCATCACTTTCACAGGCCGTAAAACTCAATAGGACTGCAAGAAGCCAAACATATTTTGTGTTTAAAATTATCTTTTTCATGATCTTATAAGTTGTTTATTACAATTGATGCATAATACATGGATCCAATATATCCAGTTCCAATAGCCGTGAAGTACTCATCGCCCATGATATTGGTTGCACCAACTTTAATTAATGATTTTAGTTTAGGAATCGTATAGCTTAATTGAGCATCCAATGTATGATAAGATGGAATATCGCCATCCGCAAATGTGGCTTGCCAGAAATAACTATCACTCCATCTCCATGCTACGTTAAAGCCAAAGTTTTTAAATACATCGGTATTACCAAAACTTACTTTTACTTTGTGTTCTGGGGTGTTAAAACTGGTCCTAAAGTCAGGGTCTGCCGCCTGGTCAAAATCTTGTTTGGCATAGGTATAGTTAGCACCGAGGTCAAAATCGCCAAATACTTTCGTGGTCAAACCAATAGAACCTCCATAAGAATTAACATCAGCATCAGAGTTAGTATAAGTTTGATACACAGCAACATCCCCATTTTGAAGTGCAGCTAGAGACAAGCCACCATCTCCAGCGGTACCATAAAGCGGAACGATTACACGTTCATTAGAAATAAAATCTTTATAAGAATTATAGTACACACTTGCATCAACAATCAGTCTATTAAATTTTCCGCGGTATCCAACCTCAAAGGAAGCCACCTGCTCTGGCTTAACAATATCTATATTTGAAACGACAGGCGCTCCATTTTCAACAGAACTAAAAGAATAAGTAGGACCATATGCTGCTGCTCCAGTTAGAGTAACTGAAGATGGCTGGCCTAACATTTGACCGCTGGCACTAACAGAGTACGTACGTACATCACGATCTAAATTAGCTTCAGCTGAACCAATTAACACATATGGACCGGCATTTAATCCAATAAATAAATCTTGCGTTGTTGGATTCCTAAAACCTGTTTGATAAGATGCTCTAATATTATGGTTTTCATTAACTGTAAAACCAGCCGATAATCTTGGCGAGAAGAACCCGTCAAATAATTCTGATTTATCATAACGAATAGAACCAGTTAGTTTTAAGTCTAAACTTTCAGATAATTCTAAATCTTTTTGAATTTGCGTGTAGATACCATATTCAGAATATTCAATTGATCCATTGGCATCTGTATAAATGGTTCCAGAAGAATTTAAGCTATATTGTCTGAAAGAACCACCAACTTGAATTTCAGCCCAATCAATTAAATGGCTAAAATTATAATTAGCATCTGAATGGTAATATTTAGAGGCATCTTGGAATTTTGAACCAGTAGCAATATCAGGATCATTTATACTTCTATTAAACGCAGCTTGAAACTGTGGTGTTCCAGGCAAATAACGTCCAGATTCAGCAGCAGCTCTTGCTAAAGCATGAGCTTGCTCCTCTGTTGCACCTCCAAGTGTCGCACCAGCATATGTGCCAATATAATCACCAAACCAATCCGCGTCACTTTTCCATGCTCTGTTAATTTGTATTCCAGTAACAGTCATATCATAAGAATCACCAGCCTTATCTGCCACAACGTAACCTCTTACAAAGAAGTTATCGTTTCGAACTTCAATTTTATGTTGTTGTTGAGTAAATCCGTCAATGTAATACCGGTTGGAGCCTTGATAAATGGTTGAGCCAGTACCTATTTTTCCAACATACTGTATTTCAAAATCGTTGGCCCAAGGTCTAAAATATAATCCCCAATCTGCTTTGATGCTCTCTGCATTATAATCAGTTAAGTCACTCTCATTGTATCCTGTTCTACTAACAACGACGTCAGGAATTATTCCTAATCCACCTGATAATCCTCTAATGTTAGCAGCAACTTCATCTCCGAAAACATTATAACCATCGTAATCCAAACTAGCACGAGTTGCACCAGTGCCAGGCTTACCAGCATAATTATTAGCAACCCAATCTGTGCCTCGTAGCCAACCAAAATTCACTTTTGCTGCAAAATGATCTGTAAACTTATGGGCCATTCTAATACCAACATCTGTGTAGCTATTATCACCACCTGCATCTTGTGAAGTGATACCTTGTTTTATTGATCCGCTGATGCCTTGAAAATCAAAAGGATTTTTGCTTCGCATGAACAAAATACCATTAAAGGCATTAGCGCCGTAAAGCGCTGAAGCCGCTCCAGGTAACAATTCCACACTCTGAACATCTGTTTCAACCATACCAACTAGATTTCCAATTGGAAAATTTAGTGCAGGCGTTGAGTTGTCCATTCCATCAACTAATTGCATAAAGCGGTTGTTAGCAAAGGTGGCAAAACCTCTCGTGTTAATAGACTTAAATGTTAAACTATTCGTATTGACATCAACACCTTTTAAGTTTTCAAGCCCATCATAGAAATCAGCAGAAGCTGTATTTTTAATTTCTTTGAGTCCGAAGCGTTCAACTGTAACAGGTGATTCAAAAATACGTTCAGGTGTTCTTGACGCTGAAATAACGACTTCGTCTAAAGCGGTGCCTTCAGTTAAAACTAGTTTTAAAGCTTCCGTAGTTGACGTAACCTCTAATGTTGCAGTTTCAAATCCGACACTACTAGCTTGAATACTAAAAGGGGGTGATAAATCTGTAGTAATTGTAAATCCACCGTCAAAGTCTGTAATGTTACCGGTTGACGTTTCAACAATGATGACATTAGCTCCGGGAACAGGTTGTTCATTATCATCCACAACTGTCCCTGAAATTGTTGTTTGTGCAAAAGAGATTGTGCCACAAAGCAACAATAAAATTGAAAGAATTGATCTCATTTTTTAGTTTTAGTTAATTATTATGATAGCAATATAGATAAAACTACGAAAACTGAATGAGATTTTCCTAAAAAATTATGCGCGCATAATATAAATTAACAAAATAACCTTGTCAAAAATGATAAATTTGTAATAGTCGAAATTATTCTACGGTTACAGATTTTGCCAAATTTCGAGGTTGATCAACATTTTTGCCAAGCATAACTGCAATATGATAAGAGAGTAATTGAAGCGGAATAGTTGTCAATAAAGGTGATAATGGTTCAAGAGTTTCAGGAACTTCAATAATGTGATCTGCTAGTTCTTTAACATGAATATCCCCTTCTGTAACAATTCCGATGATTTTTCCTTTTCGAGACTTTATTTCTTGAATATTACTAACAACTTTTTCATAATGACCTTTTTTGGTAGCAACGACTACTACGGGCATTTGTTCATCAATAAGTGCTATTGGACCATGCTTCATTTCAGCAGCAGGATAGCCTTCAGCATGAATGTAAGATATTTCTTTAAGTTTAAGCGCGCCTTCAAGAGCTACGGGGAAGTTATAGCCACGACCTAAATACAAACAGTTTCTGGCGTCTTTGTAGATATCTGCTACTTGTTTGATATGTTCATCTGACTTAAGAGCTTTTGCAACTTTTTCTGGAATTAACTCTAGTTCTTGTAAATGATAGCGATAATCGGAATTTGAGATGGATCCTTTAGCTTTCGCTAATTTAAGAGCAATAAGCGTCAAGACAGTAATTTGGGTCGTAAACGCTTTGGTTGATGCAACACCTATTTCGGGGCCAGCATGAGTATAAGCACCAGCATTGGTCTCTCTGGCAATGGACGAACCAACAACATTACAAACACCAAAAACAAATGCGCCATTTGCCTTTGCTAATTTTATAGCAGCTAAAGTATCTGCGGTTTCTCCAGATTGAGATATGGCAATAACAACATCATTGGAAGTGATTACTGGATTGCGGTATCTAAATTCAGAAGCATACTCGACTTCAACAGGAATTCTGGCTAAATCCTCAAAAATATATTCAGCAACTAGACCAGCATGCCAAGATGTTCCACAAGCAACTACTATAATACGATTGGCATTCAAAAATTTTTCGATGTTGTCATCGATACCAGCCATTCGGATGATACCTTCTTTAACTAAAAGACGACCTCTGTAAGTATCTTTGATGGCATTTGGTTGTTCATGGATCTCTTTTAACATGAAATGCTCGAACCCACCTTTCTCAATTTGTTCAAGATTCATTTGTAGTTCTTGAACATAAGGGTCAACCAAAGTATCATCTTTAATTTTTCTAATTTTAATCCCCTTATTGACCCTGATAATGGCCATTTCCTCATCTTCTAGATAGACTGCATTTTTAGTGTATTCTATGAATGGAGAAGCATCACTTGCAATAAAAAATTCATCATCACCAATACCAACAGCCAAGGGGCTTCCGAGCCTAGCAATAACTATTTCATCCGGTTTATTTTTGTCAAAAACAGCTATGGAGTAAGCGCCAACAACTTGGTTTAGAGCAATTTGAACAGCTTTTCCAAGCTTAACATTTTCTTTTAATTTAACATCTTCAATTAAGTTTATCAATACTTCCGTATCTGTGTCAGATTTGAAAGTATAACCTCTGGTAATTAATTCCTTTTTCAGGGAATCGTAATTCTCGATGATTCCATTGTGAATAATTACTAAATTTCCTGAATTTGAGTAGTGTGGATGAGCATTGATATCATTAGGCACACCATGTGTGGCCCAACGTGTATGGCCAATACCTAGATTGGCATTGGTTGAAATTTCTGAAGACACACGATTTTCTAAATCTAGGACCTTTCCTTTAGTTTTAGAAACCTTTAAGTCGGTACCATCAAATAATGCAATGCCCGCACTATCGTAGCCTCGGTACTCCAATCGCTTTAACCCTTCTATGATTATCGGATATGCTTCTCTATGTCCTATATAACCTACTATGCCACACATAAATTTTAATTGTTTGGTTCTGTAAAATAAATTTCAAATAGCACTTTTTTATCTGTTGGAACATTTGGATTGGTTCCATATAACGCAGTTCCTCTGGGAGATAATACGGCACCAGTCGGTACATATTCATTGTTAGAATTTAATACATCTGCCTTTTGAATATCATTAACATTTGTAGACACATATAAACCTAGGCTAACATTTGTTGAATCACGTATTAAAATGTTATTAAGATGTTCGGTTAACCGTAGTTTGTATTTAACCCCGCGATTATCATCATCTCTTTCTAGTATTCTAGAAAACAAGACTTTAGAATTTAACGGTGTGGTATTGTTTGTTGAAGTATCAAAGAAATAATCTACAATTGGGACATTGTTTGCCAAATCATATAAAATAACACGGTCAGGTTCTTGACCATTCAGTTCATTCTGATTTACATAAAAAGTGATATTAGCCTCATTTAATAGCCAACTTTCTTTTTTACTCTTAAAATAATCAAGTGAATTGACAGGGTTACCTTCTTCATCTAATGTTTCGCCACTAAATAAATTTATTACTGTCATTGAGCCCTCACCTCCTTTAAGGTATAACGTTTCATCACCGTCTACCATATTAGCATTAGCATCGGCATCTTGTATTATGGTATTAGAAGGATCGTTTTCTAGTACATTTAAAATATTACCACTAAAGTTCATTCTAAAAAACCTATCGTCCCGCACTTCAACATCTTCACCAGTTTCAGGATCGATTTCAATACTTAAAAGTGAGCTATAATACACAAGAATATAAGCTTGGGAAATGTTTAGCATGGACATAATACCATTATCAACCTCACCTTCTTCAGCCTTAAAGTAAATCCCTCTAAAGTAACTTTTGAAGTTATTTTGATTACTTAATTCTGGTTTTGATTCTGGGTCTGAATCTCCAAAGAAAAACAAAGCATCCCAGAAATTATTGGTGTTCAGTAATTCAACATGTAATCCAGGCGCAGCCGTTTGTTCATCTGTAATATTCAATTCATTACTGCTTGGCACAAAGTCTTCATTATAATATAGTAATTCACCTATATGGCTATCAAAATCTATAGTTTGGTTTGAGTTGCTGTAATATCTTTGCGATTGTTCTAAATTGGTTTCCGGGTCAAAATCCCTTAAAAAATAGGTGTTCTCATAAACAGATAATTTCATGTTACCATTTCCAAACACAGAATCCAATTTATACAAATTGTTCCCTTCTGCATCTGTTCCAACATTTTTTGAATAATAAGGAACAACCAATATAACTGAATCAATTTCAGGACTATCGCCAAAATTGAAATCAAAGGAAGTAGGAACTACTTGACTGACAACGCTTGCAGTTGTTTTCCCATAAATATCACTGTAAATTCCAAGCAGATTAGATGAAAGCCCATTAGTCTGAACAGGATTCAACTTTTTGTTGTAAGCTATAATTGGGAAAGATTTTGAATTGTTTTCAAAATTCTTAATACCTTCAATATCACTTTCTATGGAGGTGAAATCTCTATCACAAGCAGTAAATGCCAAACCAATTATTACCAAAAGCACAAAAGGCGAATATAGATTCAATAATTTTTTCATAATATTTTTTTGAGACACTGTTTTCTTAACCTAACACTTGCGTGTTGTAAAACTCGGTGTAGGCTTCACTAAAGTCATCTTTAGAGTGGAAATCTAAAACAGGTTTTTTTGAATTTTGTAAATAATTTGTTAATTCTTCTGGGAGCTCTTCAGATCCGATAATTAAAGCATCAGAGTGGTTAATGGCAACTTTCATTAAATTATTATAGGTAGGCTTGTCTAGCACAGATATAGCCTGGTCGTCAATATTATCGAATTTAATTTTGCTATGCATATCTGTATTTAACGTGCCATCAAAGCTTTGATTGTAAATGGATGTAACAATTTTGCTTTCATTGAATAAAGGCTCATCTTTATAATATTCTTTTAGATATAAAGGCAATAATGAAGCCAACCACCCATGGACATGAATGATATCTGGAGACCAATTCAATTTTTTAACGGTTTCAATTACACCTTTAGCAAAGAAAATAGCTCTTTCGTCGTTATCAGGAAACAAGTTGCCATCTTCATCAGTTAGAGTTGCTTTTCTTTTGAAGTACTCATCATTATCGATAAAATAAACTTGAATACGTTCTTTAGGAATTGAAGCAACTTTTATAATGAGAGGCATGTCAAGATCATTGATTACCAAATTAATACCGGAAAGCCGTATAACCTCATGCAGTTGGTGTCTTCTTTCATTGATATTGCCATATCTAGGCATAAAAATTCGAATTTGCCCACCAAGTTGGTTAACCATTCTAGGGGCTTCAAACGACATAGAAGAAATTTCGGTTTCAGGTAAATAAGGTACTACTTCAGATGATACATACAATATCCTCTTATCTTTCATATAACTTTGCTTTTGAAGATTCAAAATAAAAAACACGCAAAAGTACAAAAATTTATGCTAATTGCCCGTAAAATATTAAGTTTGCACGCGTTAATTTTTTATTAAGGTGATGGTTTTTACTAAAAAAGAAGAAATTCAAAAATATTTAACGAGACTAAAATCAAAAGGGCAATCAGTTGGTTTTGTGCCTACTATGGGTGCTTTACATCAAGGTCATGTTTCTTTGGTTCAAAAAGCACTTGAAGACAATGATATTGTGGTAGTTAGTATTTTTGTAAATCCTACCCAATTTGACAACCGAGAGGATCTTGATAAATATCCAAGAACGCTTGAGAGAGACACAAAACTTTTAAATAGTGTTTCAACTCATATTCTAGTTTATGCGCCAACAGTCAATGATATTTATGACAATCGAATAGAATCCGAAAAATTCTCATTTGGTGGTTTGGAATTTGAAATGGAAGGCAAATTTCGAGCTGGACATTTTGACGGAGTTGGAACTATTGTAAAACGCCTGTTTGAAATTGTCAAACCTCAAAACGCTTATTTTGGGGAGAAAGATTTTCAACAATTAGCCATTATCAAAGCAATGGTTAAAATTCATAGGCTTCCAGTTAGAATAATTGGTTGTCCCATTTTTAGAGAGTTAAATGGTTTAGCAATGAGTTCACGCAATGAGCGTCTAAAACCTGAATATAAAAAGGTAGCGCCATTTATCTACAAAACTTTAAAATCTGCCAAAAAACAGTTTGGCACAAAAAGTGCTAAACAAGTTACAGAATGGGTTGAAGAACAATTTGCTAAACATGAGCTATTGAAATTGGAATATTTTATAATTGCTGATGTGGAAACGCTAAAACCTGTAAAAAGAAAATCAAAAAACAAATTGTATAGAGCCTTTATAGCTGTCTATGCAGATGATATTAGACTTATAGATAATATCGCTTTAAATTAATTATCTTTGCCGCATGCAAATACAAGTAGTAAAATCAAAGATTCACAGAGTAAAATGCACAGGTGCAGACCTTAATTATATAGGGAGTATAACCATTGATGAAGATCTTATGGATGCAGCCAATATTATTCAAGGTGAAAAAGTTCAGATTGTCAACAATGATAATGGTGAACGATTGGAAACATACTGTATTCCAGGACCAAGAAATAGTGGCGAAATTACGCTCAATGGTGCTGCTGCTCGAAAAGTATCGGTAGGTGATACATTGATTTTAATTACTTATGCTTTTATGGATTTAGAAGAAGCTAAAGAATTCAAGCCATCATTGGTTTTTCCGGATGAAGCTACCAATAAGCTAATTTAAATTTGAACCCAAAAATAAAGAAGATATTAAAAATTGTACTCCCGATTCTATTGGGAGTTTTTTTAATATGGTATTCCTTGTCTAAAGTTTCCTTTTCAGAATTGTTGGTTTATTTTAAAAAGGCTGATTATTTCTGGATTGTCTTAGGAATGTTTTTTGGCCTGCTTAGTCATTTGTCGCGGGCATACCGATGGCGGTTTCAGTTAGAACCAATGGGTTATCATATTAAATTGCCAAACAGTATTATGGCGGTTTTTTCAGCATATCTCATAAATTACACGGTACCTCGTGCTGGAGAAGTAGCAAGAGCATCTATTTTAACAACTTATGAGGGTGTACCCTTTGAAAAAGGTTTTGGAACCATTGTCTCCGAACGTGTAGCTGATTTGATAGCGATGTCGGTAATCATTTTAGTAACACTTTTTCTGCAGTTTGACTTTATCAGTTCATTTTTAATTGAATCTTTCCATCCCAAAGTTATTTTCACAGGAGTTGCAGCATTAGTGTTATTATTTTTGTTTTTTCTATTCTATGTTAAAAAAAGCACATCTAAAATAGCAGTTAAGATAAAGACCTTCTTTTTGGGCTTAACCGAAGGCGTTTTGAGTGTCTTCAATATGAATAAGAAATGGCCTTTTGTTTTCCATACACTATTTATATGGGCCATGTATGTGCTGATGTTTTATGTAACTACTTTTTCAGTATCAGAACTTGACGGTATTCCTTTTGGAGCAGTTTTGATTGGATTCATTTCAGCCAGCTTTAGTATAGCTGCCACTAATGGCGGTATTGGATCTTATCCAATAGCAGTTTATGCAGCGTTTACCATTTTTAATATTCCAGAAGACCCTAGTATTGCTTTCGGTTGGATAGTATGGACTTCACAAACACTGCTATTGATGATGCTGGGAGGAATATCTTTATTGTTTTTGCCAGTTTACAATAATAAAGATCAATAAATTATACTGAAAAGCTCCATTATTTTTCTTTTAGACTTTAGTGTTTATTTCATAACTTGCCGTAAATATTTATTTTTTTCCAAATGAAAAAACTTATCTTTTTTTTGACCTTTTTTTGCTTGCTGCAAACCATAAATTCTCAAGTCATTTATGAGCCATTTCAATCTTCTAAATTAGGTGAAACAAGAGATTTGAAAATACTGTTACCAAGAGGCTATAGCCCAGATGATAAGACAGAATACCCATTAGTAATTGTTTTGGATGGTGATTACCTTTTTGAACCTGTTATTGGTAACATAGATTATCAATCCTATTGGGATGATATGCCAGAATGTGTGGTAGTTGGAGTCAAACAATCAGACACTAGAGAACTGGATTTTTCCTACAGCGATGAAACATTTTTTCCTTCTCATGAAGGTGCTAGTTTTTTTGAATTCATTGGTATGGAGCTCATACCTTATATTGAAGACACATACAATGTCTCAAAATTTAGAGTGGTAGTTGGCCATGATTTGAGTGCCAATTTCTTGAATTATTATCTGTTTAAAGAGTATCCTGTTTTTAGAGCCTATATTTCTTTAAGTCCCGATTTGGCGCCACAAATGGACACGCGATTACAGGAAAAGTTACCACTTCTACAAGAAGACACATTTTATTATTTAGCAACTGCGGATGATGATGTTCAAGCCCTTCATTCAAAAATTGTTGCTGCAAACAATCTTTTAAAAGACATAGATAATCCAAAACTTCATTACCGATTTGATAATTTCGCAGATGCCAATCATTATTCATTGGTTGGATTGGGTATTCCTAAAGCAATTAATGAAATCTTTACACTTTATAAACCAATAAATAGATTGGAATACAAAGAAAAGGTATTGACCTATGAAGAAGGACCTTATGCCTATTTAGAAAAAAAATATGAGGATATTAAGTCGTTTTACGGATTTGAGAAAAAGCCAATAGAAAACGATTTTAGGGCAGTAGCCGCAGCAGCAAAAAAACTTAATGATATGGAATCATTGGAAAGTCTCTCAAAATTGGCGCGTAAAGAATATCCTGAATCCATGATAAGCGCTTATTACACAGGTATGTATTTTGAAGAAAAAGGCAATATCAAAAAAGCATTGCAATATTATAATAGTGGACTTTTGTTAACGCCTTCCGAATTCATAGATAAAGATATGCTACTAGATAAAACCTATGAACTACAAGAATAAATAAGAAAAAGCCTACAAATAAATACGCTTTATCGAATAAATTTGCGTTTTAAGGATTAATTAGTACTTTTATAGCCCAAATCTTAACCTACTAATTATGAAAAGAGCAGTACTTATCACGCTGTTTTTAACTTTTAGCGTCTCTTTGTTTACACAAACGACTATTAAGGATTTTAAATCAAGAAAGTTAAATTCCACACGACAATTAAAAATCAAACTTCCAAAAGATTATGATGCATCTTCAATGGTCAAGTATCCGTTGATTATTGTTTTCGATGGCGATTATCTATTTGGTCCAGTAGTTGGGCAAACCCAATTCCAAACATATTTTGATGAAATGCCTGGCTGTATTGTCGTGGGTATTTCTCAAGGTAGAGATAGAACTTATGATAGTTTAACCGATGAGGTTACTGGATTGCCGTTTGAGTCTGGAGCTCGATTTTTTGAATTTGTGGGACAGGAGCTTATTCCATATTTAGACGAAAAATATAATACAAGTAAATTTCGCGTGGCAGTTGGTCATAATATTATGGGAAATTTCATCAACTCGTTTATGATGAAAGATTTGCCTTTGTTTCATGCTTATGTTAACTTAAGTCCCGATTTAGTGGGTTCTATGGGAGACAACATTGCCAATCGATTAGAGTGGGTTAAAGATGACGTATTTTATTATATGGTTACCAGCTCCGATGATAAAAGACAACTTCGAGAAGAAATTTTAAAAACTCATGAAAAAATCAAAGCCATCAATAATTCTAATCTAACCTACTATTTCGATGACTTTGAAGGGGAATCACATTATACTTTAGTTACTGGAGCTGTTTCAAAAGCATTTGATAAGATCTTTGAAATGTATAAGCCACTTCATGAAAAGGAATTGAAGGAAAAAGTATTGCCTTATGAAGGGACATTGGATGATTATTTAGTTTCACGATATGATCGTATTGAAGAACTTTTTGGAATTGTGAAGCCTATTTCGGAAGAAGAATTTCAAAAGGTCGTGGCAGTTGCCGATGAACGTGAGGATATCGAATCCCTTGAAAAATTAGGTAAATTGGCTAACAAAGAACTTCCAAAATCACTTTTAGGGAATTATTATTTGGCTATTCATGCTGAAAAAATTGGTAAGCCTAAAAAAGCAGTTAAGTTTTATGAAGATGCTCTGTTGTTAGACGATGCTCAAACCATCAATAAGGAGCTGATACAAACAAATATGGATACCCTAATGGCTGAACTGACCAAAGATGATAAAAAAGAAGAGAAATTAGAGGGTGAGGTTTTAGCGGAATCAGATTAATAAATCTATTTATTAACGACTTGTTTTTATCATAGAATTATAAGTATTTTAGCCTAAATTTTTATCCATTGGCTAAAGTAAAAACCACCTTTTATTGTCAAAATTGCGGCACCCAATATGCCAAATGGCAAGGGCAGTGCAATGCCTGTAAAGAATGGAATACTATAGCCGAAGAAATTCTTCAAAAGCCTGAAAAAAGTGATTGGAAACCTTCGGCTTCTTCTACAAAAAGAGCTTCAAAGCCTTTATTGATTAATGAAATTGACGCCTCGCAAGATGCCAGAATGCAAACTGATGATGGTGAATTTAATCGAGTTTTAGGCGGCGGCATTGTTCCAGGTTCATTAACATTATTAGGCGGTGAACCAGGTATTGGTAAAAGTACTTTGCTATTGCAAATTGCCTTAAAATTACCATATAAAACACTTTACGTTTCAGGAGAAGAAAGCCAGAAACAAATTAAAATGCGCGCTGAACGCATTAACCCAAACAACAATAACTGTTACATTCTTACTGAAACCAAAACTCAAAATATTTTCAAACAAATTGAGGATTTGGAACCAGATATTGTGGTGATTGATTCCATTCAAACACTACATAGTGATTACATAGAATCATCTTCAGGAAGTATTTCTCAGATAAAAGAGTGTACAACAGAATTTATCAAGTTTGCCAAAGAAACGGCAACACCTGTTGTGTTAATTGGCCACATCACTAAAGATGGTAATATCGCAGGGCCTAAGATTTTGGAACACATGGTCGATACGGTTTTACAATTTGAAGGAGACCGCAATCATGTGTTTAGAATTTTACGCGCCAATAAAAATCGCTTTGGTTCCACCAACGAATTGGGTATTTACGAGATGCAAGGTTCTGGTTTACGCGAAGTCTCCAATCCGAGTGAGATTTTAATCTCAAAAAAAGATGAGGAATTATCCGGTAATGCCATTGCGGCAACTTTAGAAGGTATGCGGCCCTTAATGATTGAGGTTCAGGCTTTGGTCAGTACAGCCGTATATGGAACACCACAACGGAGTGCTACGGGGTTTAATGCCAAACGATTAAATATGTTACTGGCAGTATTAGAGAAACGAGCAGGATTTCGTCTGGGTGCTAAAGATGTCTTTCTGAATATCACTGGAGGCATCACGGTTGATGATCCAGCAATAGATTTAGCCGTAGTAGCAGCAATTTTATCGTCTAATGAAGATGAAGCTTTACAGCGCGATTACTGCTTTGCAGCAGAGGTAGGTCTTTCTGGGGAGATTCGTCCCGTGCAACGTGTGGAACAACGTATTCTTGAGGCTGAAAAACTTGGCTTTTCTATCATTTTTGTGTCTAAATACAACAAGATTTCACTAAAAAATACTGCTATTAAAATTCAATTGGTTTCCAAGATTGAAGATTTAGTAGGGTTTATTGTTTAAAAACCTAGAAACCAATGTCTATTTTCTCAAAAATCATTAATTTCGCACCTCGAAACGAATTAATGGTATAATGAGTAAGAAATTCCCTGAATATAAAGGTCTTGACTTACCAAAAGTTGCTCAAGAAATCAGCAATTATTGGCAAGAAAATAGCATATTTGAGAAAAGTGTAACCACTCGAGAGGATGCCAAGCCTTTTGTATTTTTTGAAGGCCCACCTTCTGCAAATGGTTTACCTGGCGTACACCACGTTTTAGCACGTGCTATCAAAGATATTTTTCCACGTTACAAAACCATGAAAGGTTACCAAGTAAAGCGTAAAGCTGGTTGGGATACTCACGGATTACCTATTGAATTAGGTGTGGAAAAAGAATTGGGAATTACAAAAGAAGATATTGGTAAAACCATTTCGGTTGAAGATTACAACGCCGCATGCCGTAAAGCGGTTATGCGTTATACCGATGTTTGGAATGACCTGACACAAAAAATGGGCTATTGGGTTGATATGGATGATCCATATATAACCTACGAACCGAAATACATGGAATCGGTTTGGTGGTTACTAAAACAGATATACAATAAAAGTTTGTTGTATAAAGGTTATACCATTCAACCATACTCTCCAAAAGCAGGTACTGGATTAAGTTCGCATGAGTTGAACCAACCAGGTACCTATCAAGATGTAACAGATACTACGGTTGTTGCCCAGTTTAAAGCCAATGAAGCATCGCTTCCAGACTTTTTACAAAACGAAGGTACTATCTATTTCCTGGCTTGGACAACCACGCCATGGACGCTTCCAAGTAATACAGCCTTAACGGTTGGTCCAAAAATTGACTACGTTTTAGTTGAAACCTATAACCAATATACGTTTGAACCAATCAATGTGGTGTTGGCTAAACCTTTGGTAAATAATCAATTTGATGGCAAATTTAAACATGTAGAATCAAAACCTGAATTATTAGAGTATAAATCTGGAGATAAAAAGATACCATACTACGTTGTAAAAGAATTTAAAGGGAAAGATTTAGTTGGTATTACGTATGAGCAATTATTGCCTTACGCATTGCCAAATGACAATCCTGAAAACGCGTTTAGAGTCATCGCTGGAGATTTCGTGACCACTGAAGACGGAACAGGAATTGTTCACACAGCGCCAACCTTTGGTGCCGATGATGCTTTGGTAGCTAAACAAGCCAATCCAGAAGTACCACCAATGTTGGTAAAAGATGAAAATGGAAACTTGGTGCCTTTAGTAGATTTACAAGGTAAATTTCGTCCAGAAATGGGTGAGTTTGCAGGTAAATATGTAAAAAACGAATATTACAATGATGGCGAAGCACCTGAAAAATCGGTTGATGTTGAAATTGCCATCAAGTTAAAGGAAGAAAACAAAGCCTTCAAGGTTGAAAAGTATAAACACAGCTACCCTAACTGTTGGAGAACTGATAAACCTATTCTTTACTATCCGTTAGATTCTTGGTTTATTAAAGTAACCGATGTTAAGGACAGAATGTTTGAATTGAATGAGACCATAAACTGGAAACCAAAAGCAACTGGAACTGGTCGTTTTGGAAACTGGCTTGCCAATGCTAATGATTGGAACTTATCACGCTCGCGTTATTGGGGAATTCCGTTACCAATTTGGAGAACCGAAGATGGTAAAGAAGAAATCTGTATTGGTTCGGTTGCCGAATTAAAAACTGAAATGGCAAAAGCGGTTTCAGCAGGCGTTCTTGAAAAAGATATTTTTGCAGATTTCGAATTAGGTAATAATTCCGAAGAAAACTATTCCAAGTTAGATTTACATAAAAACATTGTTGATGAAATTGTACTAGTGTCACCATCAGGACAACCAATGAAGCGTGAAAGCGACTTAATTGATGTTTGGTTTGATTCAGGCTCTATGCCTTATGCACAATGGCATTATCCGTTTGAAAATAAAGAAAAGATAGATAAGCACGAATCATTTCCAGCCGATTTTATCGCAGAAGGTGTTGATCAAACGCGTGGTTGGTTCTACACACTTCACGCAATCGGAACAATGGTGTTTGATTCTGTGGCTTACAAAAATGTGGTTTCTAACGGACTTGTTTTGGACAAAAACGGACAAAAAATGTCTAAACGTTTAGGTAATGCTACAGATCCTTTTGAAACCTTATCAACTTATGGTGCAGATGCCACACGTTGGTACATGATTTCTAACGCAAACCCTTGGGATAACCTAAAATTTGATGTAGATGGCATTGAGGAAGTAAAACGTAAATTCTTCGGAACACTTTACAATACCTATTCATTCTTTAGTTTATATACCAATTTAGATACATTCAATTATAGTGAAGCAGATATTCCATTAGAAGAACGCCCAGAGTTAGATCGTTGGATTCTATCTGAATTGCACACCCTTATCAAGAAGGTAGACGAATTTTATGCCGAATACGAACCCACAAAAGCAGCAAGAGCTATATCAGACTTTACCCAAGAATATTTAAGTAACTGGTATGTGCGTTTAAGTAGAAGACGTTTCTGGAAAGGCGATTATCAAACCGATAAAATTTCGGCCTATCAAACGCTTTATACCTGTATGGTAACCATAGCAAAATTAGGCGCACCTATAGCACCATTTTACATGGATAAGCTTTACCAAGACTTAACACAAGTAACACAAAAAGAAAACTTTGAAAGTGTACATTTGGCAGAGTTTCCAAAATATGACGAAAGCTTTATAGACAAGAGTTTGGAGCGTAAAATGGAGAATGCCCAAACAATATCATCGCTAGTATTGTCGTTAAGAGCCAAGGAGAAAATTAAAGTGCGCCAACCACTACAAAAAATTATGATTCCAATTGACAGTGAACAACAAAAGGAAGAAATTTTAGCGGTTGCTAATTTAATTAAGCACGAGGTTAATGTCAAGGAAATTGAGCTTTTGGAAGACGCGTCGGATATTTTAGTCAAGCAAATTAAGCCTAACTTTAAAACGCTAGGACCACGATTTGGTAAGGATATGAAGCTGATAGCGGCTCAAGTCAATAGCTTTACAGCCGATGACATTAAAAAAATCGAGCAAAAAGGAGTTTTAGACGTTGAAATTAATGGAAAAAGTATTACTTTAGAACTTGAAGATGTAGAGATTTCATCTCAAGACATTGAGGGTTGGTTAGTTGCTAACGAAGGCGCATTAACCGTTGCTCTCGATGTTACTATCTCCGATGATTTACGAAAGGAAGGGATTGCACGTGAGCTTGTAAACCGTATTCAAAATTTGCGTAAAGATTCAGGATTTGAAGTCACAGATAGAATTGATGTTCAACTTCAAAAGGAGGATAGTATTGTTAAAGCTGTAAACTCTAATATGGATTATATTAAAGCAGAAACTTTAACTGAGGAACTAGAAATTATGGACCAAATAAATAATGGTATTGAAATTGCCTTTGACGATATAAATACCAAATTATTTATTCAAAAACATTAAGATTATGGCAGTAGATGCAAACGTAAGATATTCAGATAAGGATTTAGCTGAATTCAAAGCCTTAATTCAAGAGAAAATTGAAAAGGCAAAACATGATTTAGAGCTTATAAAAAGTGCTTATATGAATGACCTGAATAATGGAACTGATGATACATCACCAACGTTCAAGGCTTTTGAAGAAGGCAGTGAAACCATGAGTAAGGAAGCAAATTCACAATTAGCTATTAGACAAGAGAAGTTTATTCGTGATTTGAAAAATGCTTTAATACGTATTGAAAATAAAACCTATGGTGTTTGCCGAGTTACAGGAAAACTTATAAACAAAGAGCGATTAAAGCTGGTGCCTCATGCAACCTTAAGTATTGAAGCTAAGAATATGCAATAATCTGTCATTATTAATTAAGAATAATCAAACGCTTCAATATATTATTGAAGCGTTTTTAATTTATGAAATCAACAATCTTAGTAGCGCTTTTTTTGATATTTGGCTGTCAATTGTTAGCGCAAAAAACAATTGAACGAGAATTTCAAGCAAATAACATTGAAGCAATTAATTTAGACGGTACAGGCAGTTTTAAGATTTATGTTGAGTCTACTGAAGTAAATACTATTGATGTAACCGTTGAGGTTGAAGGCGAGTATAGTGAGCAAATGATATTGCTAACCGAAATCAAAAATAATGAATTGAAAATAGCAACAGAATATCAGCCATTATTTACAGTTCCAGACAATAAATTAAGTGCTCATAAAGTAATGTCCATAGTTTTATATTTAAAGTTACCTAAAGGGTTGAATGTTGTTATTTCAAGTGATATTGGTTCGGTGTTTGTCAATGGGCATTTTGGCCAACTCACTACGGAATTGAATCGAGGTCATTTTGTGGCTGAAAATTTTTCAGGTTCGGCTCTAATTAATACTATTGATGGAAATATCGCTATTGAATCAAATTATGCAAAAGTGAATTTAGATACCAAAAACGGTCAAGTTTCTCAAGAAAAACTCGTGCTGGGAACTAATAATCTATCACTTCACTCCATTAACGGAAACATTAGCATAACTAAAACAAAATAATAGTCCTATTTTTGCCCGAAATAAATTGGAGCATGTCCCTAAAGAAATCCATACTTTTTATATTCATTGTTTTATTAATTGATCAATTGAGTAAAATTTACATCAAGACACACTTTGTGCTTAATGAAGATTTTGAAGTGTTCTCGTGGTTCAAAATTTATTTTATTGAGAATGACGGCATGGCTTGGGGTACAAAAATCAGTGATTTTGCCTCATTTATAAACGATAGAACAGCCAAAGTCTGTTTAACTGTTTTTAGGATTATTGCCATTTGTGGTATTGGTTATTGGTTGTATGATGCTACAAAAAAACAAAGTTCTCGCATACTTATTTTTGCTGTGGCCTTGATCTTTGCTGGGGCACTTGGTAATATTATCGATTCTGTTTTTTACGGGGTCTTGTTCGGAGATAGTTATGGTCAAGTAGCTTCTTTCTTGCCCAAAGAAGGAGGATACGATGGTTTTCTTCATGGTAAGGTAGTTGACATGCTATATTTTCCACTTTGGAAAGGTTATTTACCTGAATGGGTTCCATTTTATGGAGGACAATATTTTACGTTTTTTGACCCTGTTTTTAATATTGCAGATGTTGCCATAAGCACAGGTTTTGGATTGCTTATTGTTTTTAACAAAAGGGCATTTAAGAAATAATTTAGAAAGAATAAATTTTTTCTGGCGTCACACAGAAATCCAAAGCCATATCATTTTCAAAAACATCCTTAATGGTTGTTTCCGCTTCAAAGAATGACAAGCCTATTTTAATGATTTCTGGGTTGCATTCTGATAGAAATTTATCATAAAATCCTTTACCATAACCAACTCTATGACCTTTTTTGTCAAAAGCTAAAAGCGGTACAAAAACAACTTCTATTTGGTTATTTGGGATTTGAATACCGTCAACAGGTTCTGGAATATTCAGCGTGTTCTTTTTAATAATGGTAGCATCGGTCAATAAAAAATGGGTCATGTTACCAGAACCGAAATCACTTTTAGAAACAATAATATTCTTATCCTTTCCTGAAAGGATATTCAAGATAAAATCAGTGTTCACCTCTTGCTGTTCCTCTATGGTCAAAAAAATATGATAAAATGATTTATCCCAAATGTCCAATTCCAAAAGTCTATTTGCTATTTGTAGGCTTAAATTGTCAATAGTTTCTGAACTTAAAGCCTGTCGCTTTGATTTGTAGATTTTTCGAAGTTCAGATTTGGTCATTTTAATTTCGTGGTAATGTGGAATAAGGCATCTCCCTGATAGACAATGGGCGATTCGTTAACATTGATAATATAACCTGAATTAGTAGCCTTAACGAAATGATTGAATTTGCCATAAGGATCTGTAATATTTCCAATGACATCCCCTTTGGTTACTTTGGAATTTATGGTGATGGAAGCTTTAAACATACCAGAAAAATTAGCACGTTGCCAGCGACTATCTAAAATATAAACCGGTGGTTTTTTGGGTTTTGAAGCCTTGAATTTTGATGAAAGCATGCCCAAATGATTCAATACACGTTTGGCACCGTTTACACCCGTATTGGTAACTTTTTCATCTATATGAAAGGATTTGCCTCCTTCAAATAACAAAATGGGTTTTCCCAATTTATAACATGTATTTCTGAAAGACTTTTTGATATTTTTTGAATACAAAACAAATGGCGCGCCAAATGTTTCGGCAATGGCATCAAGTGTTAAACTATTTTTGACGATTCTTATTTGAGGGGCATTGAAACGACCAGAACCTCCCGTATGGAAATCCATAATAAAATCGACATCTGGAATGACTTCATTAACTAGTTTATAGGCAACCCGACTTGCCAAAGAACCTCTTTTAATACCCGGAAATACGCGATTTAAATCGCGGCCATCAGGAAACTCACGATTTAAATTAATAAATCCAAATACGTTAATGATTGGAATACAGATTATGGTTCCTGTTTTGGGTTTGTTGATACCCTTGGCAATAATTTGCCTTACAATTTCAACACCGTTTACTTCATCTCCATGAATTCCAGCAGTAAACAACACAACAGGGCCTGGTTTTTTAGACCGTTCAATAATAACGGGTACATCCACACTGGAAGAGGTGTGTAAATTGGCAACACCAAAAGTTAACTCCCGGCTTTCACCAGCTTTAATTTCCTTGCCAAGAATCGTTATTATTTTTTTTTGTTTAAAAGTCATTATTTATTTCGTTCAATAAATGTGATTATAGCTTTGGCAATATTTTTACCGGTAGCACCTTCTATGCCTTCCAAACCAGGTGTCGAGTTCACTTCTAAAAGTAATGGCCCTCTTGCGGACTGTAGCATGTCAACACCACACACAGGTAATTTAAGAGCTCTCGAAGCTTTCATAGCTAGTTTTAATTCAGCATCGTTTAATTTTATAATTTCTGCTTTACCTCCGCGATGTAAATTAGATCTAAATTCACCTTCTTTTCCTTGTCGTTTCATGGCGCCCACAACATGTCCGTCTACCACCAAAGCCCTGATATCAGCGCCTTTGGCTTCTTTAATAAATTCTTGCACAATGACTCGAGCCTGAAGTCCGTTAAATGCTTCGAGTACGGATTCAGCAGCATTTTTTGTTTCAGCTAAAACGACTCCCAATCCTTGCGTACCTTCAAGTAATTTTATAATTACTGGTGTACCTCCAACATGTTCGATAACTTCTTCAACATCACGAGAATAATTTGTAAAAACCGTCTTGGGCATTCCAATCCCAGCTTTACTCAATCGTTGTAAACTACGCAGTTTATCACGAGAACGCTGAATGGCATCTGATGTGACGATAGTGAATACATTCATCATTTCGAACTGTCTGACAACAGCACAACCATAGAAGGTTACTGATGCGCCTATGCGAGGGATAATGGCATCCACATAGTCCAAATAACGGTCTTTATAGTAAATAGTTGGTTTTTCTTTTTCAATGATAATATCACACTTCAAAGGATCAATGACTTCAACTTTATGGCCTCTGTTTACACCTTCCTCTATAAGTCTCTGAGTGGAATATAAATGGGAGTTTCTAGAAAGAATAACTATGTTCATGCTTAATTGAGTTAAATGATACGTCGTGCTTATCGACATCAACTAAAAACTTTTTACTTAAAAATTGTCTGCCAATAAGAACAGGAAACTTCATATCATCTCTAGTGCTTAAAGTTAAGTTAATCTTGTACGTTTTACCAAAAAATACGACTTCAGATTTTATTTTAAATCTATTTTCTTTATAACCATTACTACTTTTCACATCTGTTTTTGAATAGGTGTCAAAAATAATTTCAATACTATTAAAGTTTGAGTGGCCTTCACTGTGAAAGGTACAAAACAACATATTGTCTTTCTCAACAATATGGGAACAGTGGATTGCTGACGTATAAGCACCAGTGTCAATCTTGACATCTATACCAAATAAATCCAATTTTGGGAAGTCTACTTTATCAGTTCTTCCAAGGGTTTGCTTTTGCATTTTATGTTTTAAAAAAAGTGGCGCAAGGTAGTAAAATAGTCGTTTCAAAATTTACTTTTTATAATAATTTTTGGACTTAATTAGTCAGCTTATTTTGAGGCACGAACATTAAAAATAATTACCTTTGAGGGAATGAGCCACACAGCTTTAGAAATCCAACTAAAAACCTTGCCTAATCTACCAGGTGTATACCAATATTTTGATGTTAACGGGAAGATTCTTTATGTTGGAAAAGCCAAGAATTTAAAAAAACGGGTCACTTCATATTTCACAAAAAATCACGATTACGGGAAAACCAAAGTTCTTGTCAAAAAAATAGCTGATATTAAACATATTGTTGTTGAGACTGAAACGGATGCGCTTTTGCTTGAAAATAACTTAATTAAAAAGCATCAACCACGGTATAATGTCATGCTTAAAGATGACAAGTCCTACCCTTGGATCTGTATAAAAAAGGAGCGATTCCCTCGAGTATTTTCAACAAGAAGAGTTATAAAGGATGGTTCGGAATATTTTGGGCCTTACACGAGCATGAAAACAGTATCAACGCTACTCGATTTGATTAGAGGTCTGTTTATGCTTCGAACCTGTAATTACGATTTGTCTCAAGATAAAATTGAAGCAGGAAAATATAAGGTGTGCTTGGAATATCATTTAGGGAACTGTAAAGGACCCTGCGAAGGCTATGAAACGGAAGAAAGTTATCATGGTAACATTGAATCTATTAGAGAGATATTAAAAGGAAATTTCAAATCATCGCTTTCACATTTTAAAACCCAAATGAAGACACTCGCCGAAGACATGCAATTTGAGGAAGCACAAAAAATAAAGGAAAAAATAGACGTTCTGGAAAACTATCAGGCCAAATCGACAGTCGTGAACCCTAAAATAAGCAATGTTGATGTTTTTACAATTGTAAGTGATGAAAGTTATGGGTATGTAAATTTTTTACAGTTATCATACGGTTCAATTATTCGATCACATACTCTAGAGATTAAGAAAAAACTCCAGGAATCTGATAAAGAGTTATTGGAATTGGCCATTACAGAAATAAGACAACGATTTCATTCTAAATCCAAAGAAATTTACGTACCATTTAAAGTTGAATTGGGTGAAAATATCAAAGTTACTATTCCAAAGCTAGGTGATAAAAAACATATTCTGGAATTGTCTTTACGTAATGCCAAATACTTTAGGCTGGAACAATTGAAACAAGTTAAAATTGTTGATCCAGACCGTCATACAAATAGAATAATGGCTCAAATGAAAGCCGACTTACGATTAACTGAAGAGCCACGTCACATTGAATGTTTTGATAACTCCAATATCCAAGGGACCAATCCTGTTGCGGCGTGTGTTGTTTTTAAAAACGGGAAACCGAGTAAAAAGGATTATAGGCATTTTAATATAAAAACTGTTGAAGGTCCGGATGATTTTGCATCAATGGAAGAAGTTGTTTTTAGGCGTTACAAACGTATGTTGGGTGAAAAACAATCTTTGCCGCAACTAATTATTATTGATGGCGGTAAAGGACAATTGTCTTCAGCTTTAAAGAGTTTGGAGGCATTGGATTTAAGAGGGAAAATTGCCATCATCGGAATTGCCAAGCGTTTGGAAGAATTATTTTATCCAGATGACCCAATTCCATTATATTTAGATAAGAAAAGTGAAACACTTAAAATTATTCAGCAATTACGTAATGAAGCTCATCGTTTTGGGATCGAGCATCACCGAAACCGACGAAGCAAAAGTGCTTTAAACACAGAATTGGAAACGATTCCAGGAATTGGCGAGAAAACAATTGTTGAATTGTTAAAGGTTTTCAAATCTGCCAAACGCATTGCCAACCTAAAACTAGATGAACTAGAAGATGTTGTTGGCAAGTCAAGAGCAGAAAAAATTTATAAGTACTATCATAACCAATGAAATATTTTCTAATAACCATATTGTTATTATTAAGCTGGAACGTTAAGTCACAAGACACAATCCAATCAGATAACCAAAAAGATTTGAAAATTGGTTTGGTTTTAAGTGGTGGAGGCGCTAAAGGGCTTGCGCATATTGGTGTATTAAAGGTAATTGATAGCCTGGGAATCCAAATAGATTATATTGCAGGAACTAGTATGGGAGCTATTGTAGGATCGCTTTACGCTTCTGGTTATTCAGGTAAAGACATAGACTCCATTTTTGAAGATGTTGATTTTGATAAAATCATCAATGATAATTTGCCTCGAGCAGCAAAAACATTTTATGAACGTGATAATTCAGAAAAATACGCCGTAACCCTTCCTTTTGATAAGTTTAAGTTAAAACTACCTTCTGCTTTATCAAGAGGGCAAAATACGTTGAGCTTACTTTCTAAATTAACCCTTCATGTTTGTGATATAAATGATTTTAGCAAATTACCCATTCCATTTTTTTGCATTGCAACCAATGTGGAAACTGGAAAGGCAGTCATATTGGACAAAGGAAGCTTATCACAGGCAATTACGGCTAGTGGTGCTTTCCCTTCCCTGTTTCAGCCTGTGATTATTGACGATCAAATTCTTATAGATGGTGGTGTTGTCAACAACTATCCAATAGACGAATTAAAAGCGAAAGGTATGGATGTTATTATTGGAGTTGACGTCCAGGACGATTTGGCCACAAGGGAAGAATTGAAATCAGCTCCTAATATCTTACTGCAAATCAATAATTATAGAACCATTAATGATATGAAGGAAAAGTCTAAAAAGACAGATGTTTATATCAAACCCGATATAACAGATTATACGGTAATTTCCTTTAGTGATGGTGAGAAAATAATTGAAAACGGGACTTTGGCAGCCATTAAGAAACGAGATGCTTTAGAAAAAATAGCATCAATGCAAACACAAAAGAAGAAAACATTTGAGCCTATAAAACCCATTGACAGTGTTCAAATAAATGCAATTGTAATTAATGGAAACGATAAGTACACGCGAGCTTATGTACTGGGTAAATTAAAATTTAAACAGGATGAAAAAATAAAGTATTCTAGTCTTGTTGAAGGTGTTAACAATCTAGCAGCAACCAATAATTTTGAAAGTGTTGTGCATCAATTAAGATCTTCTCAAAATAAAAACGGATATGATTTATTTTTTGATTTGAAGGAAAGCCCTAAACGGACCTTTTTAAAATTCGGTATCCATTATGATGACTTATATAAAAGTGCTGCACTGATCAATATTACAAGAAAACGCCTCTTATTTAATAACGATGTAGCCTCACTCGATTTTGTTTTGGGCGATAACATTCGATATAATTTTGAGTATTACATTGACAAAGGATTTTATTGGAGTATTGGTTTAGTGTCTAGATTTAATCAATTTCAAAAAAACATTCCTGCTTCCGCGCTCTTATCAGAAGAGGATTTAATAAATATAAATGTCAATAAGCTAGATGTTGAGCTTAATGATTTGACCAATCAATTTTACCTTCAGACTTTATTCAGAAAAGATTTTGCCCTTACTCTTGGAGCGGAACATAAACGCCTTAAAATTTTATCGGAAACCATTATAACCCAAAATAACAATGATGAAACCATTTTTGAGAATAGTGATTATTTGAGCTTGTTTGGAAAATTAAAATTCGATACTTACGACAATAAATATTTTCCCAACGAAGGAATATTTTTTGATGGTGATTTTCACCTATATCTCTATTCATCAGACTTTAATAATAACTTCTCGGAATATTCTATTGCCAAGGCAACAATTGGTTACTCAAAAAGTTTCGGGAATTTTTCTGCAAATTTAACTACGCAAGGCGGATTTACTATTGGAGAGGATACATCGCCATATTTAAATTTTGTTTTAGGAGGCTATGGACAGAACTTAATAAATAATTTTACGTCATTTTACGGATATGACTATTTGTCCATTCCAGGGGATAGTTTTGTGAAAGGGGTTATCACATTTGATTATGAATTATTCAAAAAGCATCACGTTAACTTTGCAGCTAATTATGCGAATGTTGCTGATAACATTTTTGATTCTGGCGAGTGGATAACCACTCCAGATTTTTCTGGGTATGCATTAGGATATTCCTTTGAAACATTTTTAGGCCCAATAGAAGCAAAATATACTTGGTCTCCTGAGGTAAAAACTGGGATATGGTTTTTTAATTTAGGGTTTTGGTTTTAAATAATTTCGGCAATTTTTACGATATTTGTTAACCATGAAACATTTTTGGATAGGCTTACTAGAATATCTACATTTTCTAATCAAGAGAAACCCGGAATAATTGGGATGATTGTCGTTTCTGCTTAAGCAGAAATCCTATTAATTTCGTATCTTTAAGACTTTAATAATTAAGTTTTTATAAAAAGATAATTTCCATCATTTATTTAAATTTTAAACAATGCCTTTTTATCATAAATTGGGTAAAATCCCACACAAAAGACACACACAGTTCAAAAAGCCAGATGGCAGCTTGTACTATGAGCAATTATTTGGCACTATTGGTTTTGATGGTATGTCGACCAATATGTATCACGAGCACAGACCAACGCAGGTTAAAGAAATAAGAAAGCAATATCATGTTGCACCTAAAATAGCCAAGGCGAACCATATACAATCCTATAGATTTCACGGGTTTAAAGTTCCCCAAATAGACGATTATCTGGAAAGCAGAAAAACAGTATTGACCAATAGCGATTGTAACATTATCTTGGCTGCACCCAAACAATCGACTAAAGATTATTTTTACAAAAACACGGATGCCGATGAACTTATTTTTATTCATCGCGGTGCCGGGAAGCTTCGTACACATTTAGGAAACCTTGATTTCAAGTATGGCGATTATTTATTAATTCCTAGAGGCATCATTTATAAAATCGATTTTGATTCAGAAGACAATCGTTTGTTTATTGTGGAGTCACGGAGACCGATTTACACACCCAAACGCTACAGAAATTGGTTTGGACAGTTGTTGGAACATTCCCCATTCTGCGAACGAGATTTAAGGCAGCCACAAGAATTGGAAACTCACAATGAAAAGGGAGATTTCGTGATGAAAGTTAAAAAGCAAGATGATATTTTTGAAATGGTTTATGCCTCACATCCATTTGATGTAGTTGGGTATGACGGGTATAACTATCCTTATGCCTTTTCAATCCATGATTTTGAACCCATAACGGGTCGTGTGCATCAACCACCTCCAGTTCATCAAACTTTTGAGACTGATGCATTTGTCGTGTGTAGTTTTGTGCCTAGACTATATGACTATCATCCAGAAGCTATACCTGCACCTTACAATCATAGCAACATTGATAGTGATGAGGTATTATATTATGTAGATGGTGATTTTATGAGCCGCAATGATATTGATGCTGGTCATATTTCGTTGCATCCAGCAGGAATCCCACATGGACCGCACCCAGGAGCGACTGAAAGGAGCATTGGAAAAGTAAAAACTGATGAATTGGCTGTTATGGTTGATACATTTAAACCGTTACAAATTACCGAAGACGCATTAAAAATAGCTGACGAAGATTATTTTAAATCTTGGTTGGAATAACAAAAAACATTAAAAAATGGGAAAAAATATAGAATCAGTAAACTACGGATTAGAGAAAATATTTGAAGGTGCAGAAGATTTCTTACCATTATTGGGAACTGACTACGTCGAATTTTATGTAGGGAACGCTAAACAAGCAGCACATTTTTACAAAACGGCTTTTGGCTTTCAGTCCTATGCTTATAAAGGTTTGGAGACAGGAAGTCGAGAAACGGTGTCTTATGTGTTAAAGCAAGATAAGATACGCTTGGTATTGACCACGCCACTAAACTCAAAACACCCGATCAATGAGCATATTGTAAAACACGGAGATGGCGTTAAAGTTGTTGCCCTTTGGGTAGAAGACGCCCGAAACGCTTGGGAGGAAACGACTTCCCGTGGGGCAAAATCATTTATGGAACCAACGGTTGAAAAAGACGAGTATGGTGAAGTAGTCCGAGCTGGAATTTACACCTATGGTGAAACCGTCCACATGTTTGTCGAGCGCAAAAACTATAATGGGCAGTTTATGCCCGGATTTGTAAAATGGGAATCAGATTATAATCCAACACCAGTTGGTTTAAAATTCATTGACCACATGGTTGGCAATGTTGGTTGGGGCGAAATGAATACTTGGGTTAAATGGTACGAAGATGTTATGGGTTTTGTAAATTTCTTGTCTTTTGACGATAAGCAAATCCATACCGAGTATTCAGCATTAATGAGTAAAGTTATGAGTAATGGGAATGGCCGTATTAAATTTCCAATTAATGAGCCTGCTGAAGGAAAGAAAAAATCGCAAATTGAAGAATATTTGGATTTCTATGAAGGTCCAGGTGTGCAACACATTGCAGTAGCAACGGACGATATTATTTCGACAGTTTCAGATTTACGCTCTCGCGGTGTCGAATTTTTATCGACTCCTCCTGAAGAATATTATAGAGCTGTTCCTGGCAGATTGGAAGAATTTAGTCACGAGCTTCGAGAAGACATAGAAACCTTGAAAGGTTTGGGAATTATGATTGATGCTGATGAGGAAGGCTATTTATTGCAAATTTTCACAAAACCAGTGGAAGATAGACCTACTTTGTTCTTTGAGATTATTCAGCGAATGGGAGCCAGAGGTTTTGGCGCAGGAAACTTTAAAGCCTTGTTTGAATCTATTGAGAGAGAACAGGAAAAGCGAGGAACATTATAACAAAAGTTTAACTAAATAATTATTAAAAACTCTATCAATCATGTTGATAGAGTTTTTTTGTTTTATACTTTTGGAATAGTAATTGTAATGTTAAAAAAGTTACGATTACTTATATAAAAACAAATGAAGAAGAAAAGTCTACTGTTTATTACTGCATTTTTCAGCTTGAGCTTCCTGATAGCCCAAGATGAAAGTTCTTATGGTGTTGGTGAATGGTTTCGATTTGAGATGAGTTACAGCGGCTGGATGAAAGCTGGCGAAGCAACGCTAACAGTCAATGAAGGGTATTATAAATCTAAACCGGTTTATCATATAGTAGGCAAGGGTTGGACTACAGGAGCCGTTAGTTGGTTCTTCAAAGTTGAAGATCGATATGAAAGCTTTATTGACAAGCGCAATAATAAACCTTACCGTTTTATAAGAGATATTGATGAAGGTGGCCACACCAAAAACATTGAAATTGAGTTTGATCAAGGAAAAAATAAGGCACATGTTCACAATATAAAGCATAATAAAAAATCAGTTCATGATACCGAACCTAATATTCAGGATATGGTGTCGACTTTTTACTATTTGCGAAATAATCTTGATGTAGAAAACCTGAAAGTGAATGATGAAGTTTCTGTCAATATGTTTTTTGATGAGGAAAACTATGGATTCAAACTAAAATATCTTGGTGAAGAAATTATTAAGACTGAATTCGGAAAAGTTCATTCTCTTAAATTCAGACCCTATGTTATGGCAGGTCGTGTCTTCAAGGAAGAAGAAAGTTTGACACTTTGGGTATCAAATGACAAAAATAAAATACCTTTACGGGTAAAGGCCGATTTAGCCGTTGGTTCGCTCAGGGCCGATTTGGATGCTTTTAAAGGGCTCAAACATCCTTTCAAAATAGTTGTAGATAATTAGTAAAATAATGGCAAACCATTTAACCGACCAATTAAAAGAAAAATTTGATAAGATAGGGCAAGATTTAGACACCCACCTAGAAGGGTTGCTTTACAGTAAACCTATTAATTACTGGGATTATATTCAAACAGATGCCCTTCTGGATCTTCAAACACAACGTTCTACGCTTCCGGATGAAATGGTATTTATCATGTATCATCAAATCAATGAATTGTTGTTTAAAATGATTCTTTGGGAAATAGAGCAGGTTGCCAAAAATAAACAGCTTACTGCAGATTTCTTCTCTTCAAAATTGATGCGGATTAGTCGCTATTTTGATATGTTGACTTCCTCCTTTAACATTATGAGGGAAGGTATGGAAGTTGAACAATACAATAAGTTCAGAAATACCCTGACGCCTGCAAGTGGATTTCAAAGTGCCCAATACCGTAAAATTGAATTCTCATCAACAGAACTCATTAATTTAATCGATAACCGTTTTCGAGAAACAATTGATAGAAATACATCTTTTGATCACGCCTTTGAACATTTATATTGGCAGGCAGCTGGTAAAGATTATAAAACAGGGAAGAAAAGTTATTTATTAACAGTTTTCGAGGAGCGATACAAAGATGAATTTATTAGATTTGCGAAATTCTATAACACAAATAATCTTTGGACAAAGTTTAAACAACTTCCAGAGGATGTTAAAGAAGACAAGATGTTGATTGATGCCATGAGACATTATGACCACACGGTTAATATTAAATGGGTAATGGCACATTACAATACAGCAAATCATTATTTAAACATTGGTGGCAAAACAGCCGAAGCAACAGGAGGAAGTGAATGGGTAAAATACATGCATCCAAAATATCAAAGACGAATATTTTTTCCAGATTTATGGACCAAACAAGAATTAGCAGATTGGGGAAAGAATGTATAATACTTTTTGTTATTGCCTTATCGCTGTTTAACTGTAAAAGTGACAAAGTAAAACAAGAAAAGGTAGAAGAGTTAGCTGTTATTGAGCCTCAAGAGATTTATGAATTTGGGTTCAACCTAAACGACTATATTGTTAAAAGAGATACCATTAGAAAAGGGGATAGTTTTGGTATCATTATGGAACGAAATAAAATAGGCTATCCCAAAATTTTTCAAATATCTGAAATAGCTAAAGACAGCTTTGATATTCGAAAATTACAGATTGGTAAACCGTACACAATTCTTTGCACAAAAGACACGCTTCAAGAACCTAAATGTTTTATTTACCAACCAAATAAGGAAGAATATGTTGTCATCAATTTTCATGACTCCATTCATGCTTATACCAGCAGAAAACCAATAAAATACGTAGAGAAAGTCGCAACTGGAACCATTGACAGCAATATTTCCGTGACTATGGAGGATCTTGGTCTCAGCCCTAGATTAGCTTATAAAATGGCAGATGAAATTTACGCTTGGACTATTGATTTTAGACGTTTACAACCGGGTGACAGATTTAAAGTAATCTATACGGATAAGTATATTGACGACAGTATTTATGCAGGTGTTCATAATATTAAAGCTGCTTTTTTTGAACATAACAAAGAGGCGTTTTACGCATTTCAATTTGAAACAGATTCAGTAAAAGGAATCAAAGATTATTTTAATGAAGAAGCAAAAAACCTGCGAAGGGCCTTTTTAAAAATGCCTGTACAGTTTGGTAGATTATCTTCTCGTTATAATTTAAAAAGACGTATAGCCTATTACGGCAATAAAATTAGACCTCACAAAGGAACAGATTTCGCAGCTCCTGTTGGTACTGAAATTATGGCAACGGCAAATGGTACTGTAACTAAATCAGCCTACACTCGAGGCAATGGAAACTATGTAAAAATACGCCACAACAATACCTATGAAACCCAATATTTACATATGAAAAAACAGAATGTTAAAGTTGGACAGTATGTAAAACAAGGCGATGTTATAGGTTGGGTAGGAATGACAGGTAATACAGGTGGACCACATGTGTGTTATCGTTTTTGGAAAAACGGAAAACAAGTAGATCCTTTTAGGGAAAAATTACCTGAAGCCGAACCAATTTCAGATAGCTTAAAAGTAAGATATTTAGAATATATCCAACCTATAAAAGAGCAGTTAGACGCCATTGGTTTCGACGATAATTTAGAAATGGATATACCTTCAAATACTGAAATTACCGATTTACAATAGTTTATGGCTTTACCAAAAATAAATCCAACCACAACAAAAGCTTGGAAAAAACTTCAAGAACATGTTCGTAAAATCGAAGATGTCCATTTGAAAGAGTTATTTGCTTCAGATAGTAAACGTGCAGATAATTTTTCGATTAATTGGCAAGATTTTTATGTTGATTATTCCAAGAATCGTATAACCAATGAGACCAAGGAATTACTTTTGGAACTAGCTTCAGAAGTTCATTTGGAAGAGGCTATCAAAAGTTGTTTTTTAGGTGAGGTTATCAATGAAACGGAACAAAGAGCTGTTTTACATACTGCTTTAAGAGCTTCAATAAATGATAAGGTTTATGTTGAAGGAGAAAATGTGATTCCTGAAGTTTTTAGGGTAAAGGGGCGAATTAAAGATTTCACGAATGAGGTAGTTGGTGGTATATTAAAGGGTCACACGGGAAAATCATTTACTGATGTTGTCAATATTGGTATTGGTGGTTCAGATTTGGGTCCTGCGATGGTTGTTGATTCTCTTCAGTTTTATAAGAATCATTTAAACACCCATTTTGTAAGTAATGTGGATGGCGATCATGTGAACGAGGTAATAAAAAAACTGAATCCTGAAACAACCCTGTTTGTAATAGTTTCTAAAACATTCACAACCCAAGAGACTTTATCCAATGCCACAACCATTAGAGAATGGTTTTTAGAAAGCTTCCCAGATGATGCTATCGCAAAACATTTTGTGGCAGTTTCAACTAATATTGATAAGGTAAAAGCATTTGGGATAGATGAGAATAATATTTTTCCTATGTGGGACTGGGTTGGCGGAAGGTTTTCGCTTTGGTCTGCTGTTGGTCTGACCATAAGTTTGTCATTAGGCTATGATAATTATGAACAATTATTGCTTGGTGCCCACAAAATGGATCAGCATTTTAAAGAAGAACCTTTTGAAAATAACATTCCTGTGCAACTAGCTTTGTTGAGTGTGTGGTATAATAACTTTTTCAAAGCCGAAAGCGAAGCCATTATTCCCTATTCACAATACTTAAACCAATTTGCTACCTACTTACAACAGGGAATTATGGAAAGCAATGGTAAGAGTGTTGACAGAAATGGAGATCAAGTAACCTATCAAACGGGAACCATTATTTGGGGAGAGCCAGGTACCAATTCACAGCATGCCTTTTTTCAACTAATCCACCAAGGAACCAAATTGATTCCAGCAGATTTTATTGGATTTGCAAAATCACTACACGGTAATCAAGAGCATCAGGACAAGCTAATATCTAATTTTATTGCCCAAACAGAAGCCCTTATGAACGGTAAAACCTATGATGAGGTTTTAAAAGAACTTTCTGATAGTGGTCTTTCTCAAGAAGAGATTTCTAAAATAGCTCCCTTTAAAGTTTTTAATGGCAATAAACCAACCAATACTATTTTTATTGAAAAACTAACTCCTGAAAGTCTTGGTAAGTTAATAGCCATGTATGAGCATAAAATATTTGTTCAAGGAATAATTTGGAATATTTTCAGTTTTGACCAATTTGGTGTTGAATTAGGGAAGCAACTGGCCAAAAGTATCCTTCAGGATATAAAAAATAACAGATTTACCAATCACGATACTTCCACTACCAATATTTTAAACTTTTACAAAAAAAATAGCTAAAAAATTGTTGAAAAACTTGTTAATAGCTTTATTTTTTAACAAATCCTCAATAGATATTATTCAATATCTTCATTACAGCCTAAAATTCTTAACGATATCGTAATATTTGTCCGACATATTAGACTAATTTTGCCAAAAATTTAAAATCAAATCTTTTTAATACAATGAAAAAAATTACAAGATTATTATTTTTATCAGTAGCAATTTTGTTTACTGGTTTTGCAATGGCACAGAGTACTGTGACAGGTACCGTTATGGACGGTGAAATGAATTCACCACTTCCTGCGGCAAACATCGTTGAAAAAGGTACAACTAATGGCGTGTCTTCAGATTTCGATGGAAATTTTACTATTACAACTGAAATGACTTCAGGTGAGTTAGTTATTTCTTACGTTGGTTATGGTAAGGTTACTGTATCTTTTGATGGAAACACTAATTTGGGAGCGATCACTTTAACTGGTGACAATACACTTGAAGAGATTGTAATCATTGGATCAGGAGTTATCGATTTGGCGGAAGACAGAAAAACACCTATTGCAGTTTCTACAATCAGGGCTTCCGAAATTCAAGAGAAGGCAGGTAATTTTGATTTACCAGTTTTATTAAAGTCAACACCTTCAGTTCAAACTGTACAAGCAGGTGGTTTTGGTGATGGTCAAATGTTTTTAAGAGGTTTTGATCAAACTAACACGGCTTTTCTATTGAATGGTCAACCAATCAACGGTATGGAAGACGGTAAAATGTACTGGTCTAACTGGCAAGGTGTTACTGAAGTGGCTAATGCTATTCAAGTACAGCGTGGTTTAGGTGCTTCAAAATTAGCCATTTCTTCCGTTGGAGGAACAGTAAACATTGTAACAAAAACTATTGATAGAAGAGCAGGTGGATTTGTTCAGCAAATGGTAGGTAATGATAATTATTTGAAATCTACTGCCTATTTTTCAACAGGTGTTGGTGAGAAAGGATGGTCTTTTTCAGGTTTGTTAGGTCACTGGCAAGGGGATGGTTATGTTGACTATACCCAAGGTCAAGGACAAACCTATTTTTTATCAGTTGGTTATCAGCCAAATGAGAAACATTCTTTAAATTTTTTGTTAACCGGTGCACCACAATGGCATGCTGCAGCAGGAAGCGGCTCAATTCGTTCTTTTGTTGAAAATGAAAGAGGAAGACGTTACAATTCATGGAATTTTGAAGGTATAGATAGCCCTAACACATTACATGGTGGTAATAGCGTTTATCCTGGAGGTAGAAATATTTATCACAAACCAGTTGCCAATTTGAGCTGGGATTGGAATATTAACGATAAATCTTCTTTATCAACTGTATTATACGGTTCAATGGGTAGAGGTAGTTTTGCACAATCTATTACAGATAGAAATACAGGTGAGTTATTGTATGCTAGAGGATCTAATAATAACCACAACTGGTATGGATTGGTTACAAATTATAACAATCAACTTACAGAAAACTTAAACTTCAACATTGGTGCTGATATGCGTTTTTATAATGGTATCCATTTTAGAGATATTAGAGAGTTTATTTCTATTGATTCTGTATCTAATAGTTCAGGTTATAGTGGTGGTGAAACATATTTCTTAACTGAAGCAGGAGGAATTAACCCATGGGAAGTTTTTTTTGATCCAAACACAGACCACTTACAACGTTTTGGATATGATTATGAAGAGCAAATTAACTATCAAGGAATATTTGGACAGTTAGAATATGCTAAAAATAATTTCTCTGCATTTTTCCAAGGTGCTCTTTCTAATCAATCTCATGTAAGAACGGAGTTTTTAAATACGTCTACTCCTGGTCAAGGTGAAGATTCTGAAAAAGTAAACAATATTGGGTTTAACCTTAAAGCAGGAGGATCTTATCAAATTGGTGATATGCATAAGGTTTTCGTAAATGCCGGATATTACTCGCGTCAGCCTTTCCATGATACATTGTTTCAAAATAACAGAGGAGGAAATGAGTTATTACAACCTGAAGTTGAAAATGAAGAAATTACTGGTTTTGAAGCAGGCTATCAATTTAATGGAGGTAGAGCCATTTCAGCAAACTTAAACGTATACCATACAACTTGGGACAACAGAACTTTGGTTAATAATAATGGTGAAAACGGAGATGATTTCATAAGTTTCCAAACGTTAGGAGTAAAACAAGTACATTATGGAGTTGAACTAGAGGTTATGACACGTCCATTGGATAATTTAAGACTTAATGGATTCTTGTCTTTAGGTGAGTGGCAATTTAAAGATAATGCGAACCAAAGAACATTTGATAATGATGGAAATCAAATTGGATCTGATGAAGAGATTGTTATTGACGGATTTGATGTTGGTGGAGCGGCACAAGTTACAGCTGGAGTTAATGGTAGTTTTGAGTTCTGCAAAAACACAAGTATAGATGGTGCTTGGAATTGGTATAATGATTTATTCTCAACGGGTTCTTTAGAAGAAGCACCTGTATCAATGCCATCATATGATACTGTTGATTTAGGATTTTCATATAAATTGTTGGTTGGAGAAGGAACAAATTCAATTCAATTCAGATTAAACGTTAACAACGTTTTTGATGAAGTATATTTAGAATCTGTTAATGGTAATCTTCAGGCTTCATCTAACCCTGCAGATAATTACAAGGGTGTAAACATGGATAATACTGGACGTTTTGGCTATGGTAGAACTTGGAATACAAGTATCCGTTTCAACTTCTAACATAAATTTTTGACAACATTAAAAACCTCTTCAATCTGAAGAGGTTTTTTTATAGGTATTAATCACTACATTTGTTATACACTATAAAACTAAACATTATGTATAGAACCGTTCAAATATTACACTCATATTGGGCATATTTGGTGCTTTTAATTTTAGTACTAGCCACTTTTAATGCCTTAATCAAAGCTTTTGGAAATAAAGAGTATGAGGCAAAAGATTTTCGCATATCACTTTTTACTTTAATTGTGTCGCACATTCAATTGCTCTTGGGTATTATATTGTTTTTTGCAGCAGATTACTTGTCCCTGATAAAAGACATGGGAATGGGTGAGATAATGAAAAATAGTACGCTACGCTCTAACATCATAGAACATCCCATTACTATGATTTTAGCAATTGTTTTAATCACAATGGGTTATTCAAAACATAAAAAGAAATTGACATCAAAAGCTAAATTAAAAACCATTGCTATTTTCTACACACTCGCTTTGATTTTAGTTTTGGCTAAAATACCATGGAATACTTGGTTCAATTAATAAAAAATTACAATAAAAAAAGACCAGATTTTACTGGTCTTTTTTTATGGAGTTTAAGAAGAATCAATTTTAGTCTTGAACTTCTTTTATAATATATACATAAACAGGGAAATGATCACTGAATCCATCAGTAAAACCACCATCTGCAAAGCTTCTTAAAGGATATCCTTTATATCGGCCCTCCTTATTTACTAAATAATTTTTATTATAGATACCAGCTTGATAATATCTCCATGATGAATAATCTTTTTCTAAAAAAGGCTGTGTAAACATGATTTGATCAAATAAACTCCAAGCGTCCCTATACGCGGTTGTACCTAAGCCATCTTTTTTAAACATACTATAGTAGGGATTATAGATTCCTTTAAAACCTACTTTATCCTTATCTTTATCAGCCTTTAAAACATCTTTAACGCTGGCATTGGTTGGGTCGTCGTTTAAATCGCCCATTGTGAATATTTTAGCATAGGGGTCTAATGATTGCAAAGAATCTATGATACGTTTATTTAATTTAGCAGCAGCTACTCGTTTTGGTCTACTTCTAGCTTCACCACCACGTCTAGATGGCCAGTGATTAACAATAAGATGAATCATTTCACCTTCTAATTTCCCACTAACCAAAAGTTGGTCACGAGTATGTACACGCTCTCTGGTATCATCATCATAAATTTTTAATTCATGAGAACTAGTGTGTAATGGTGTGAAAAATTGTTTTTGATATAACAAAGCTACATCAATTCCTCGACCGTCAGGAGAGTCATAATGAACAATCCCGTAATCTTTTTCCAAAAGCAAGGGGTCATTAACTACATCTTCTAACACTTCACGGTTTTCAACCTCTGAAACACCCAAAAGAACAGGAGAATTGTGCGAGGCTTCAAAACCTATATCGGCAATTACACGAGCCATATTATGTACTTTTCTTTTATATATATCACCTGTTTTGATTTTCATTTCCATAATGGGGCTAGCCTCATCGTTTTTTGTTGGATCATTGATGGTGTCAAATAGGTTTTCTAAATTATAAAATGCCACTGTATGTATTTTAAATTTCTTTTTTTCTTGGCCATGCATATTAACTAATCCAAGCATTAAAAAGACAGTTGCTAAAAGCGTAATTTTTTTCATTGAGTTAAGAATGTTATGTTTTTGTTATGATATTACAAATCTTACGCCAAAAGTAGATATTTATTATAAATAATGTAAATTTGCACGCTTTAATTAATCATTATTTAACGCGCAATCAATTTATTAACTACAATTTCTAGTATGAAAAAACACTTTTTTATTTTCTTATTTGGAATTTTTTCAACACTTACTATATACGCTCAAGAAGCAATAGTAAAGGGAAGCATCACTGAGGCAGTTTCCTATGAACCAATTCCAGAAGTAACAGTAACTATTGAAGGAACCGAATTAAATGTAATAACTGATGAATCTGGAGAATTCCAGTTTTTGGAAACCGTTCCTTTGGGAGAACAAGTATTGGTTATATCAAAATCTGGTTATATTTCCAAAAGGTACCCAATAGTTGTTAACCAAGGTCAAACATTGAACATAACGGACATGACATTGGAAAAAGTTGTTGACAGTGCCGATTTGTTTACTATTACCTTATCTGACGATGAGCTAAACGATGACGGAGCTGGTTTAGACAACATATCTGGATTATTACAATCATCTCAAGACGTTTTTCAACGTACTGCAGCCTTTGAATTTAGTTCATCCTTTTTTAGAGTTAGGGGTCTAGATTCTGAAAACGGTTCTATATTGATTAATGGTATCGAAATGAATAAAACTTTTGATGGTAGACCACAATGGAGTGATTGGGGTGGATTGAATGATGTTCTTCGTAATCAAGAATTAACAACAGGTCTTCAACCTTCCAATTATAATTTTGGAGGAGTTTTAGGGACTACTAACATGGTTGTTAGAGCTTCTAAATACAGAGAAGGTGGACGTGTTACATTTTCTGCCTCTAACAGAAGTTACACTAATCGTGTTATGGCAAGTTACGCTTCAGGGTTGTTAGATGGTGGATGGTCATATGCTATTATGGCTGGAAGACGTTGGGGTAAAGAAGGTTATCAAGAAGCCACACTATATGATTCCAATTCATTTTTTGCGTCTGTTGAAAAACAATTGGGAGAAAAACATAGTTTAAATTTCACATCTATTTATACACCCAACCGAAGAGGTAAATCTTCACCTAATACTCAAGAAGTTTATGATTTGAAAGGTATTCGATATAATGAATATTGGGGATGGTACGATGGTGATAAGCGTAATTCCAGAATCAAGGAGATTGAAGAGCCTATTCTAATGTTAAACCACTATTGGGATATTAGCAGCAAAACTAAATTGAACACCAATGTTGGGTATCAGTTTGGTAAAATAGGTAATAGCCGTTTAGATTGGAACGGAACGGATTTAGTTGACGGTTTTCCTGAAGGCGGTGGAGCGAATCCGAGTCCAACTTACTACCAGAAGTTACCAAGTTACTTTATAAGAAATTATCCCGACGATTTAGGAAGAGCTTACAGGGCACAACAACAATTCTTAAATGATGGTCAAATTAATTGGAATGAATTGTATTATGCAAACATAAGTAATGCCTCAAGAGGTGGTAATGCTGTATATGCTTTATACGAGGACAGAAATGACGATTCTCAATTAACAGTAAATTCTATTTTAACATCTGAAATCAATGAGAATATTATAATAAATGCTGCGGTAAATTATAAGTACTTAAAATCTGAAAATTTTGCAGAAATCATTGATTTGTTTGGTGCAGGTTCCTATTTGGATGTTGATGCGTTTGCTACGGATATAGAATACGATGAAAATGGCAATGCTACGAATTTAGGAAGTATTCAAAACGACATGTTGAACCCAAATAGATTGGCTGGTGAAGGTGATAAATTTAAATATAACTACAACTTTTATGCGAATATCTTTTCAGGATATGCTCAAGCACAGTTTAAATATAACAAAGTAGATTTTTATTTAGCAGGTAGTTATACAAACACCACATACCAACGAGAAGGATTATATCAAAATGGAGGATTTCCTGATAACTCATTAGGAAAAGGTAAGGAAGTAAAATTTACTGGTTTAGGTGCTAAAGGTGGTTTAACTTATAAAATATCTGGTAAGCATTTAATTGATGTCAATGGAGGCTATTTGACTAAAGCGCCAACATTAAGAAACACGTTTTCAAATTCCAGAGAGAATCATGATGTCGTTGGTGATAGAAATGGCTTGGGAATAACTGAAGAAAAGATTTTGTCAACAGATATTAGCTATATTTATCGTTCACCAATTGTAAAAGCTAAATTAACAGGGTACTATACTAAAATAGAGGATGCCAACGAAATCTCTTTTTACTATGCTGATGGTGTTGGTGGTGACAATGCTGTTTTTGTGCAGGAGGTTTTACAAGGAATTGATAAGAAACACATTGGTGCGGAATTGGGAATTGAAGTTCAAGTGATACCAACCTTAAAGTTAAAGGGTGTTGCTTCTGTAGGTCAGTTTACTTATGACAACAATCCGAATTTATATCTAACAACTGAACCAAATGTCGAATCTCAAATCGCAGGATTTTCAAATGGATACAGAGACTACGGTGTATCTAATTTAAAAGATTACAAAATAGCAGGTGGCCCACAACAGGCATACTCATTTGGATTTGAATATCGTGATCCTGATTACTGGTGGTTTGGAGCAACAGTTAATTATTTCACTAATACATATGTTGATGTGAATCCGTTAACAAGAACAACTAATTTCACTACAGATGCAGACGGAAATGTATTTAATGATTATGATGAAAATATAGCTCGTGAATTATTAAAGCAAGAGGAATTTGATGAGTATTTTACTGTAAATCTTACAGGTGGTAAATCTTGGAAAATAGGAGATTATTACATCGGACTATTTGCAAGTGTCAACAATCTTTTGGACGAAGTATATAAAACAGGTGGTTTTGAACAAGGTCGTAATGCCAATTATAGACAGTTGCGAGATGATCAAGCTCTTAATACTCCTGTATTTGGATCAAAATATTGGTACGCTCGAGGCGCCACTTATTTCGTAAACCTTAACTTTAGATTCTAAAAAAATTATGAAAAATATAATATCAAAAACAATGAAAACAATTAAAAATTTATTCGTGCTAAGTGTATTGTCACTTGCATTCGTCATGTCATCCTGTGTTAGTGATGACGATTATAGCTTACCAAATATATCAATACAAGAACCTAATATCCCTCAAGATAAGATAACAACATTTTTAGCTGTTTATCAAAGATTTGAACAAGCTCAAAATGATGGTGATCCTACTGCTATTATTCCTTCAGATGAAGAATTATATATTGAAGGATATGTTATATCTAGTGACCAAGGAGGCAATTTTTTTGAAGAGCTAATCATTCAGAATAAAATTGATGATAGTGATTCTTCTGAAGACCCAAGACTTGGCTTAAGAATTTCTATTAATGTTAATAGTTTATATAACACCTATCAGATTGGTAGAAAGGTTTATGTGAAATTGACTGGGTTAACTATTGGAGAATCCAATGGAGTATTAGTCATTGGTAAAGGAGAAAGTAGTCAAATTGAACAAATTGAAGCAACTGAATATTCTGAAGACTGCATGTGTTTAGTACCATTTACTGATATTATTATAAGAGGTACTGAAATTGCTGAAATTAGTCCAAAAGTGACAACAATTGAAGGTTTGTCTGAAGCTGATGAAAACACCTTAATTCAATTAAACGATGCGCAATTTCACAGAAGCCAATTGGGGATGACTTTTGCAGGTGAAGCTAGTGATGAATTTGATGGGTTTAGAACGTTGGAGAGTTGTGCAACCAATAACACAATTCCATTACAAACCAGTACTTTTGCTGATTTTAAATCGCTTCAAGTAGATCAAGGACGTGGTACTATCCAAGGTATTTACAGCCGTGATTTTGGTGATGATTTCAGCGTGTTGGTTATCAACTCTAGAGCAGACATTAATTTTGATAGTGACGAAAGATGTGATCCAAATGTATTAGAGTGTGGTGGCAGTATTGGTACAGCGCAAACAATATTCTCTCAAGATATGGAGTCTGTTTCTAACATTTCAGATTTGGAAGCTCAAGGATGGGAGCAAGTATTGGTAGCAGGTAGCGAGCAATTTATTATTGGAAGTTTTAGCGGCAATAATTATGCTCAAATTTCTGGATTTAGCTCTGGTGAAAGTGTCATGGAAACTTGGTTAGTCACCCCAGATATTAACCTTGACGGGACTACCGATGAGGCATTAACTTTTGATTTGGAGGTAGCATTTTCTAATGGTGTTATCTTGAGTGTATTAATTACAGATAATTACACAGGTGATGTTACGACTACCGAATGGACTGAAGTTGATGTGACAATCCCAAATACGCCATCAAGCGGTTTTGGAGGATTTAACAATGTAGGTGATATTAGTATAGACTGTTTGGAAGGAAATGTTAGAGTTGCTTTCAAATATTTGGGTTCTGACCCTTCTGCTACTACAAGGTATCATATTGACAATTTGGAAGTAACGGGTAATTAATCTGGAATTTCAAATAAAAACAAAAAGCCCACTATTTAGTGGGCTTTTTGTTTAATTTAATTGCAATAATATATATACTGGGAAATGGTCACTGTAACCACCTTTGTATTTTTTACCAACGTAGGTTCTAAAAGGCGACCCTTTGTAACGACCATGAAATTGTTTCAAAAAATCTACATTGAATATTTTAGCACGATTAAACGATAACTTGCCTTTAGCGGTTTCAAAATAATTAGTACTGATTAGAATTTGATCAAATAAATTCCATTCAAATTCATGAACGGTTGTTCCTTGCTTGTTTGTCAACAAGGTGGTCATAGGGTTATATAAGTCATTGGAATGGATTAAGTGTTTAATGCTCTCGCTGTTAGGATCATCATTAAAGTCACCCATGACGATAATTTTAGCTTCTGGATTATCAGACTTGATTGTTTGGATAACCTCACTAGCTTTTTCTGAAGCCAACATGCGTTTGGGCTCCGTTTCCAATTCACCATCATGTCTAGATGGCCAGTGATTGACCATGATATAGGTTCGTTCACCATATAAAAAACCAGTTACCAATAAAATATCTCTGGTGTAATCTACAGTACCATCAGCATCATAAATATTGACTGGAAACACTTCAGAGACCTCGACTTCGAATACTGTTGTATCATATAAAAAAGCCACATCAATACCTCGTTCATCAGGAGAATCAAAATGAACGTAGTCATAATTTAAATCCCTCAAATGGTTTGAGGCCAATAAATCATCTAATACCAAATTGTTTTCTACTTCGGCAAGCCCTATGATAGCGGGGTTGGTTCCAGTTTCCTCTTTTCCAATATTTGAAATAGCTAAACCCAATTTTCGTAATTTATTATGATATCTTTTAGGAGTCCATCGCTTCACAGAATCTGGAAGAAAATCGTTATCATTTGTTAAATAATCATCATAAATGTCAAATAAGTTTTCAAGATTGTAAAATGCTACGGCAAAAAGGTTGCTTGAATTAGTGTGAGATTTTTCCATTTACATCTAAATTAATAAATTAAATACAAGAATTGAGTTATTTACCATAGATTAGATATTATCATTGTAACTTTGTAGTATATTTTGGTTTATGATAGAAAAGAAAGACATAGAGTTAGAAAAAGCCGTTTTAATTGGGGTAATTACCAGAGAACAGGATGAAGACAAGTCTAAAGAATATTTAGATGAGCTGGAATTTTTGACTTATACAGCCGGTGGAGAAGTGGTTAAAAGATTTACCCAAAAAATGGATATGCCCAATTCCAAAACGTTTATTGGAAAAGGAAAGATGCAAGATGTCCAACAGTTTATTGAGGAAAATGATGTAGGTACAGCTATTTTTGATGATGAATTATCACCTGCTCAAGAGCGGAATATCAGTAAGATTCTGAACTGTAAAGTTTTGGATAGAACCAATTTGATTCTGGATATTTTTGCACAACGTGCTCAAACAAGTTATGCTAGAACTCAAGTTGAGTTGGCGCAATGTGAATATTTATTGCCGCGTTTAAAAGGTATGTGGACTCACCTTGAAAGACAAAAAGGAGGTATTGGTATGAGAGGTCCTGGTGAAACTGAAATAGAAACGGATAGACGTATAGTGCGCGATAAAATAGCGTTGCTTAAAGAGAAAATAAAGACCATTGATAAGCAAATGGCTGTGCAACGAGGTAATCGTGGTAAAATGGTTCGTGTAGCACTTGTAGGATATACCAATGTTGGTAAATCCACTTTAATGAACACCATTAGTAAAAGTGAAGTTTTTGCTGAAAACAAACTCTTCGCAACATTGGATACAACTGTACGAAAAGTTGTGATTCAAAATTTGCCATTTTTATTGACAGATACCGTTGGGTTTATTAGAAAACTGCCAACACAATTGGTTGAGAGTTTTAAAAGCACTTTGGATGAAGTTCGTGAGGCGGATTTGCTGTTGCATGTAGTTGATATTTCGCATCCTAATTTTGAAGAGCACATAGAGTCTGTCAATAAAATTTTGGGAGAAATAGATAGTAGCGATAAACCAACGATCATGGTTTTCAATAAGATTGATGCTTATGAAGCTGAACCTTATGATGATACCGATTTAATGTCGGAACGCACAAAGGCAAACTATAGTTTACAGGAATGGAAAAAAACATGGATGAATAAAATAGGGAATAATGCATTGTTTATTTCAGCTTTAAATAAACAAAATTTAGAAGATTTTAAAAAGCGTGTTTATGATGAGGTTAGAGAGATCCATATCACTCGCTTCCCATATAATCACTTCCTTTATCCAGATTACGAAGAAGAACAATAAAAAAGCACCCATTGGGTGCTTTTTTATTAATATTATTTTAATCTTTTTTAAAAAGAATAACTTAAACCAAATGTTGTATACACTTGTAGCTCGTTGTCAACATTATCAAAGGTTGGTTCAGGCTGAATTCCAGCTGGATCCCAATTGTTGGTTGCAAAATTAAGAGCTTCTTGCTTGTTATCTCTTAAACCTAGCTCAAAACCAAGACCTATACCTTTCCAAACAGTATAACTCAATGAGTTTATCCAAGTCCAATTTGATAAGTCCGAACTCTCATAACTTTGAAACATTGAAAGATTTGAGTTGAATTTTAAATCACCAATAGATTTAGCATAATTCGCCACAATTTTAGCTCCCAAAGACGATTCAAAAATGGCATCGTTGTCAGCAAAAACAAAGTTGTAGTTAAGTGGATGAACAACCACTACCAAACCGTCTAAAGGTGTCCAAGTAACACCTAAACCTAAATCTAAATATCCAGGATCATTGAAATTGTTGATAAGCGTTGTTCTATACTCACCCAATGTAGATACTGCTAAATTTTTGGCAATTTTATAACCAAATAATGATGTTATATTAAATACATCACTGGCCTCTCTAAAGTCTTTATTGTCCGTTGGGTCGTCTTTATCGTCGTACTTTACCCAACTTAAATTGATATTCCCTGTATTGTACCAAAAATATTTTTCACGATCTAATTTAGCAAAAGGGTTTACAGTAAAGGTAATGTTACCAGCTGAATTGTTTGGTGAACCCTGACCGTACCAATTGTTGAATTCAGAAAAACTAGCACCAATAGTACCAAATGCACCAAATTTCCAACCAGGAAATTCATCTATTTGCTTTTTTAAGTCATCAACGCGCCCTTGAATGGCTTTAATAGAATCTTCCTTGATTGATTTTTCTTCTTTCAATTCTTCAATGGTTTGCGAAAATGAGGCTGTCGCAATCAGCATTAAACAAAATGTAAAAATTTTTTTCATAAGAATAAAAATGGATTAATTATAGTGTGTCTATAATTAGATTAATAACGGAACAAAAATACTATTTTCTTTTAAATAAAGGCACATTTGAACAAGCTTCACCAAACATAATTGATTTTACAACAGGTTTTAGTTTGTTGGTAATCATGCTGTAAGCTTTAAGGGGTACTGGTTTTTTGGAGCAACCTTTGATGATTATGGGCTTATCAGAAAAGTCTGAAATATCTAAATTGGCAATAATGCTTTGATAAAGCGCTGTTTCTAAATCTTCCAAATTTCCTGTAATATTATATTTAGTGTAAGGCTCAAGTGCTATAGAGACTATCATAAAAGCCCATGCAGGTATAATGGCATCAGATGAACATGTTATGGCAACGTATTTATCTTGATATTGTGACCAATCATGTTGCTCAACATGCGAGCGGAAATCTTTTTCCTTAAGAACAATTTCTTCAAATAACCAGTCTTTAATATCAAAGAGTACACGTTCACCTTCAGGGTAGTAGTCTTCCAAATCGAACGTGATTAATTTGCTGTTAGCTACACGATTTATAATGTCATCTGCCATAATCTAAAGCATACCGAGTTCTAATTTGGCTTCTTCACTCATTAAATCCTGACTCCATGGTGGATCAAAAGTAATTTCTACTTCAGCCGATTTAACGTCATTTAAGGACTTTACTTTTTCCTCAACTTCCATTGGCAAGGTTTCAGCAACTGGACAATTAGGTGTTGTTAGGGTCATTAATATTTTGACATCGTAATCCTCATTGACAAAAACATCATAAATAAGTCCTAATTCGTATATATCAACAGGTATTTCAGGGTCGTAAATAGTTTTAAGTACCTTAACTATTTTTTCGCCTAATGCATTGGTATCTATTGTGGTTTCCATTTTAATTTAATTGCGTTTGATATGCTATGGCATACATTTTTAATTGCTTTATCATGCTGACTAACCCATTGGCTCGCGTTGGTGATAAATGCTCTTTTAGCCCAATTTTATCAATAAAATCCATATTGGCTTCAATGATATCTTTTGGATGTTGATTAGAGAATACTCTAATCAGAATAGCGATGATGCCTTTTGTGATTATTGCATCACTATCGGCTGTAAAAACGACCCTGTCACCATCCAAATCAGCATGTACCCAAACTTTACTTTGGCATCCTTTTATAATATAATCTTCTGTTTTGTATTGCTCATCAATGAGGGGCAATGTTTTTCCCAAGTCAATCATGTATTGATAACGTTCTTCCCAGTCTTCAAACATTGAAAATTCATCAATGATATCATTTTGTATTTCTTGGATTGTCATGAGTTTTATTTTATGCAAAAATACACATAACTATCCTTTCTCTACCAACTTCTTCATAGATAATACTTTGTTGACGATATCTTCTATTGATTTAGGTGGATTCCCATGATCAAAAACAGCTGTTTTATATACTTTCCCTTGAAGTCCAATTTCTAAAGTAGCTCCTGGAGCTGCATCATATTGATTGGTTTTCGTTGGTGGTTCAAGGTTAGGTAACATGGCAACATCAATTTTTTGAACTAAATTGATTAAATCATCCCATTCTTTTGATGGACAATTAACTTGATTTATGTTTTTGAGATTATAATCATTCGAGAAGTTTATTGCGTTTTGATTGATCCAAATCTTTTCAAAAAATCCGCGTGTTGCCGCTTGATAAGTGATGGTCATATTATTTTCTAAAGATGCTTTAAAAACTTCCGTGTTATCTGTTTTTAATATGAGTTGACCATTTGAATTTTCGAATGAATTAACAAGACCTAGAAGTCTTAAGAATTCTGTTTCAACCGCATTTCTATCGTTTGAACAAGCCATTTTTGTTGAAGCCAGTGGACCTATTTTAAGCATGTTCCCTTCGGTTTCATAGCTCCCAGAAAAGCGGTTACAACCAGAATATCCTGAAATGGCTTTTATGCTATCATTAAACGTAATAGTTAAGTCTGTTAATGGTAATTTTGAACCATTCATTTGATGAATCATAAATTGGCCATTAAGGGTTTTTTGCGAATCCTTATCCATGGTCGTTACATTTTTTGAATGACCACAGGCAGATATGGAAATAAGAGTTAAAAGTATAGTATAATATTTCATAATATGTTATTTGACTTTTAACATAATAATACAAAAAAGACGCCAAAGTTGGCGTCTTTTATATTTTGTATGGAAATAAATTTAGTTTCCAGCTAAAGAAGCTCTTGCTCCACCAGCTTCAAACAAGGCTCTCATTCGAGCATTTTGACCATTGGTGAACATATACATACAATCATCATACACATAATCCATATAGTTCATGGTCATGTCATTAGAACGACAATTAACTGTTGGATAAGAAGGGCATCCATAGTTTGGTCCATCAGATGTTGGTGTGTCAGCTACAAAATCATCTCTTCTGCAATTTCCATCACCCCAAATGTGACGCAAGTTTAACCAGTGACCAACTTCATGAGTACCGGTTCTTCCGTCGCCATAAACACCGCCTGCTGCATTATTCCCAAAATAATCAGTTCCTATTACAACACCATCAGTAGCGCTTGGTCCACCAGGGAATTGAGCATAACCTAAAATACCACCACCTATTTCGCATACCCAAATATTTAAATATGTAGAAGGATCAGTCACATCAATACCACCTTGACCACTGTCTTTCATAGCATCATTTGTTCCCCATGAAGATCGGGTATTTACTACTCTGTTAACTTGAGCCAGTGTGAAGGATATACCACAGTTTGCTACATCTCCTGCAAACTCTGCAGGCACACCATTAGTATTTGGATTGTTATCATTATAATCCTCATTCAGGATAGCAATTTGAGAATTAATTTGTTGGGTACTCACTTGACCTGAAAATTGCTCTATAATATTCACAACTACAGGAATGGTTACAGGATCTGTAAAACCTGGATCTGGATCACCACCACCATCATTTCCACCGCCATTACCATTGCCATTACCTGCACCATCTGGTTTTTTAGCTGCAATGGATTTTCTGGTTTGATACTCAATATCAAACATGGTTTGTTCTAAATCTGGATTTTCATTTAATAATCTGTTTAGATTTACCATTGAATAACAGGATTTTGATTTGCCTTCAGCTATCCTTGCGGCTTCATCGATGTCAGCGTCTGTATAGACGTAGAAATCACTCATATCAATTTTTGATTGGTCATCATTGGTTGAAATCGAGTTTTGATCATCGTTACATGATGCAAATAGTAGAGCTAGAGCAGCCATACCCAAAAGTGTTTTTTTCATAATAATGTAAAATTTGGTTTAAAATATTGCCGAATATATAATTCTTTAAGAATAAATTAACGTAATTATTAAAAAAAAATGAATTTTTCGATGAAATGCATTTAGGATTTTAGCACAAAAAAACACCCGAAGGGTGTTAATAAAATGATTTTCAAAAAGTTAGATTTAGGAAAGCATCATTTGAGCCTTTTTGACACCTTCAACCAAACTATCAACTTCGGTTTTGGTATTGTAAAATGCAAAAGAAGCTCTAACAGTCCCAGGAATTTTATAGTAGTCCATAATAGGTTGCGCGCAATGATGACCTGTTCGAACCGCTATACCCATTTTATCTAAAATAGTCCCTACATCATACGGATGGATTCCTTCAAGATTAAAAGAAATAACCGATGTTTTATGCTTGGAAGTTCCGTAGATTTTTAAACCATTGATTTTCAAAAGTTGTTGTGTGGCATACTCAAGTAGCTCATGTTCATAGCTGGCGATGTTGTTAAAACCAATGCTGTTCATATAGTCAATTGCGGCACCAAAGGCAATACCACCACAAATATTGGGTGTTCCAGCCTCAAATTTATGTGGTAAATCGGCATAGGTTGTTTTCTCAAAGGTGACTTCAGCAATCATTTCGCCACCACCTTGATAAGGCGGTAATTTGTTCAACCATGCTTCTTTTCCATACAAGATGCCTACGCCAGTTGGGCCACACATTTTATGAGCAGAAGCTACATAAAAATCAACATCCAGATCTTGAACATCTGGTTTAATATGTGGACAAGCTTGGGCACCATCAACTAATACAGCAGCATCAACGGCATGCGCTTTTTGTATGATTTCCTCAATGGGGTTAATGGTTCCTAAAGCATTGGATATATGATTGACAAAAACCAATTGAGTGTTTGGTGATAGGAGATTGTCAAATTCAGACATTACTAGTTCACCTTCTTCATTCATTGGAATGACTTTTAGAACTGCTCCAGTTCTTTCACAAAGCATTTGCCAAGGCACAATATTACTGTGGTGTTCTAAAGCCGAAACTACAATCTCATCTCCAGATTTTAAAAATGAAGAAAATCCATTGGCCACTAAATTGATACCGTGGGTTGTCCCTGAAGTGAAAATAATTTCATGCGCTTTTTTGACATTGAAATGCTTTTGGATGGTTTGCCTTGCCGCTTCGTATTTGTCTGTTGCTTCTTGACTTAATGTATGAACGCCTCTGTGAATATTAGCATTGTAGTTTGAATAATAATCTACAATACAATCAATAACGTGTTGTGGTGTTTGAGAAGTAGCTGCATTGTCTAAATAGACCAAAGGTTTACCATTTACTTTTCTTGAAAGTATGGGGAAGTCTTTACGAATACGCTCTAAATTAAACATACATTATAAATCAAACCCAATTCTGACTCCTAATTTGTTGGCTATAATTTTGGTAATACGTTGCTTGATTTCAGGAATTTTAACGGAACTTAACACGTTATTACTAAACGCATACATCAATAAGGCTTTAGCTTCTTTTTCTGGAATACCTCTTGAACGCAAATAAAACATAGCACTTTCATCCAGCTGACCAATGGTGCATCCATGTGAACACTTCACGTCATCAGCAAAAATTTCTAGTTGAGGTTTGGTATTAATAGAGGCCTTGTCACTTACCAAAATATTATTATTGGATTGAAAAGCATTTGTTTTTTGCGCTTCCTTATTGACGATAACGCGTCCATTAAAGACACCTGTGGCACTATCACCAAAAATACCTTTGTAATCTTGATGGCTTTCACAATTCGGTTCAATATGATGTACTAACGTATTGTGATCAACGTGTTGTTTATTCCCAATGATAGTCACCCCTTTTAAGGTCGAATCGATACGTTCGCCGTTTTGAAAAAAGTTTAGGTTATTACGGGTAAGTTTACCACCAAATGAAAATGTATGAACCGAACAGTGGCTTTCTTGCTTCTGGTTGATAAAAGTATTGTCAATTAAAGAAGCCGATTCTTTGTCGTTTTGAACTTTGTAATAATCCACGATAGCACGTTTGGCGGCAAAAACTTCGGTTACCGAATTAGTCAAAACTGGGTTTTCAGTCAAACTTTGGTGACGCTCAATTATTTGAACATGCGAATTTTCACCAACAACAATTAGATTACGAGGCTGCAACATTAATGCGGCTTCATTACCAGTTGAAAAATGGACAATTTGAATGGGTTTTTCAACAAGCTTGTTTTTTGGGATATTGATATAGGCACCTTCACTAGAAAACGCCGTATTTAACGATGTTAAACTATCTGTTGTGGCAACTTTGTTGAAATAATTCTCAATGATCAAACGATATTTTGGTTTAGAAAGTGCCGCTGACATGAGGCAAACATCCATACCATCATGTGTGGTTTCGGATAAATGGGAAGAATATTTTCCGTCTATAAATATAATTTTGTAGCTATCAATATCATGAATGAGATATTGCTTGATATCCTTATATTCAATCGCATTGTCTCGTTTAGGAAATAAACTGTAGTTGTGCTTCAATAAACTGTTAAGCGACGTGTATTTCCAAGCCTCTTCTTTTTTACTGGGGAAACCCTTTTGCTCAAAAATCTTAATAGCTTCATTTCTGATATCATGAAGTGGCGAATTATCGTCCAGATGATCCTCGAAAGCTAAATATGAAGAAACTATTTTGTCTTTTAAATCCATTTGCTCAATTTAAGCGTTCACTTCTTCTTTTATCCAATCGTAACCTTTTTCTTCTAATTCGTGGGCCAGTTCTTTAGGACCTGATTTTACGATACGGCCATTGTGAAGGACATGTACAAAATCAGGGACTATATAATCCAATAATCGCTGATAGTGCGTAATCACGATTACGGCATTGTCCTTACTTTTTAGTTTATTAACACCATTAGCAACAATTCTTAAAGCATCAATATCTAATCCTGAATCCGTTTCATCAAGTATGGCCAATTTTGGTTCCAACATAGCCATTTGAAATATCTCATTTCGTTTTTTTTCACCACCTGAAAAACCTTCATTTAAGGAACGAGATAAAAATTTTCTATCAATTTCCAGTAATTCAGATTTTTCACGAATCAGTTTTAACATTTCGTTAGCTGGCATGTCATCAAGTCCTTTTGCCTTACGCGTTTCATTGATAGCCGTTTTAATGAAATTGGTTACAGAAACTCCTGGAATCTCTACAGGATACTGAAACGATAAAAAGATGCCTTTGTGGGCACGTTCTTCAGCCGCTAAATCATCAATATTTTCGCCTTCCAAAAGGATTTCACCCTCTTCAACATCATATTCCTCTTTACCTGCAATAACAGATGCCAAGGTACTTTTTCCAGAACCATTAGGTCCCATAATAGCATGTACCTCACCAGGTTTAACCTCTAGATTAATACCTCTTAATATCGCTTTATCTTCAACACTTGCGTGTAGGTTATTTATCTTTAACATAGTTTATTTTGATTCCAATTTTACAACGTTATTACTTTCAGGGTCACTGGCAGTAATATCAACAATTTCTTTTATTTCAACTCGGTATGGCCAACCCTCTTCATTTTCTGGTTTTGGTGTTATTTTGCCTCTTACCACAACTGTCACATAATCCGTTGGGTCCTTTTTGTACTTTTTAGCCTTGTCATCCAATTCGTGCATTTTCTCATCAATAACTACAGCATACACTTCACGATGCGTTTGTAAAACAGCGGCATCGGCGTAATAAACAAAATCGCCTTTGAGCATAGTAAGGCCATCACTTTGCTTTTCAGTTCTTTCTGGGCTGTCGGTATCAATTTTTTCAGTAGCTGGATTTGTGTTTTCTTCTTTAGAATCGTTTTTACAGCTGCTTAAAACGATAACACTTAACAATAACAAGAGTACTTTTTTCATTGTTTATAATTTTTTATCCTACAGATCCTTCTAAACTTATTTCCAATAATTTTTGTGCTTCCACAGCAAACTCCATAGGAAGCTTGTTTAACACTTCCTTACTAAACCCGTTTACTATCAATGCAATGGCTTTTTCAGTATCGATACCACGTTGGTTACAGTAAAATATTTGATCTTCACCTATCTTACTGGTTGTCGCCTCGTGCTCTATTTTCGCTGATTTGTTCTTCGCTTCAATGTATGGGAATGTGTGTGCACCACATTCATTACCCATCAATAAACTATCACATTGTGAAAAGTTACGAGCGTTTTCGGCTCTTGAACTCACTTGTACCAAACCACGATAACTGTTTTGAGATTTTCCTGCTGAAATACCTTTAGAAATAATGGTTGATTTGGTATTATTACCCAAATGAATCATTTTAGTGCCCGTGTCAGCTTGTTGGTAATTATTAGTAACAGCTATTGAGTAAAATTCACCTACTGAATTATCACCTTTTAACACACAGCTTGGATACTTCCAAGTTACAGCAGACCCTGTTTCGACTTGTGTCCAAGAAATCTTGGCGTTTTTTTCGCACAATCCACGTTTAGTTACAAAGTTGTAAACACCACCTTTACCTTCGGCATTTCCAGGATACCAATTTTGAACCGTCGAGTATTTTATTTCAGCGTCATCCAACGCAATCAATTCAACTACAGCTGCGTGCAACTGATTCTCATCACGCATGGGAGCTGTACAGCCCTCTAAATAACTCACATAACTTCCCTCATCAGCGATGACTAATGTTCTTTCGAATTGACCTGTTCCAGCTTGGTTAATTCTGAAGTAAGTAGATAATTCCATAGGGCATCTAACGCCTTTTGGAATGTAGCAAAAAGAACCATCACTAAAGACAGCAGAATTGAGAGCTGCGTAGAAATTGTCTTTTTGAGGAACCACCGTTCCAATATATTTTTTCACCAATTCAGGATGCTCCTTGATAGCTTCTGAAATACTCATAAAAATGATGCCTTTTTCAGCAAGCGTCTTTTTAAATGTTGTAGCGACTGAAACCGAATCAACCACAACATCCATAGCAACTCCTGCCAATTTCTTTTGCTCATCCAATGAAATACCCAACTTGTCAAAAGTGGCTAAAAGCTCCGGATCAACCTCATCTAAACTATCATATTTTGGTTTGCTGTTTGGAGCAGAATAGTAAGAAATAGCTTGAAAATCTGGTTTTTGATAATGAACATTGGCCCATTCAGGCTCAACCATTTCTTTCCAGATTTTAAAAGATTCAAGCCGCCACTCAGTCATCCATTCGGGCTCTTCTTTCTTTTTGGAAATAGCGCGAACAATATCCTCATTTAAGCCTACTGGGAATGTTTCAGACTGTATGTCTGTGTAAAAACCATATTCGTATTCCTTGGTTTTTAATTCTTCCCTTAAATCATCTTCGGTATACTTCGACATAATTTCTTTTCAAATATTATAATGAAAACGATTCGCCACAACCACAAGTACGATTAGCGTTAGGATTGTTGAACACAAAACCAGTTCCGTTTAGGCCTCCTGAATATTCCAGAGTAGTACCAATTAGATACAAAAAGCTTTTCTTGTCAACAATAATTTTAACGCCGTTATCTTCAAAAACTTTATCGCCTTCTTGTTGTTCTTTATCAAACTTGAGATCATAAGATAAACCAGAACAACCGCCACTTTTAACGCCTACACGAATATAATCCGTAGCAGCATTAAATCCGTCCTCGGTCATCAACTGAATAACCTTGTTTTTAGCTGTTTCAGATACTTTTATCATTTTCTTTAATTAGAATTTATCTAAATAGAGTGCAAATATACGATTTAAGTCATGGATTACCATATAACCTAACATTATATTATTAAATGGTTTGATAGCTTTTGGCTATTAATTTTGAAAGTCTGGATTGTTGATAAACGACGGGTCAGAAAGTGACAGTAAAAATGCTTTTAAGTCAGCTTTGTCCTGATCTGTTAATTGTACACCACCTTCATCTACTTTTTTCATGAGAGGATCAATAGTTGGGGAGTCTTGGAGACCTTCGCTATAGTGATTGATAACTTCGTCAAGTGTACTAAAACGGCCATCATGCATGTAAGGAGCTGTATAAGCTAAATTTCGAAGTGAAGGGGAGCGGAACTTACCATTGTCGGCAGGGTCACCAGTGACTTCTCCTAAACCTAAATCATCAAATGTGGCATCTAAACCATTGTTATGAAACTGATTGTCAGTCCATAAAGGATTATTTGGGTTTCCATGACAGTGGAAACAATCGCCTCGATTTTCATCCATAAATACATTGAGCCCATTTTCTTCTGCAGGAGTCAACTCGGCTAAACCAAGGAGGTATCTATCAAATTTAGAATTTGCCGAAATAAGTGTTCGTTCAAATTGAGCTATGGCTTTGGTTGCTTTTTCTTTAGTTATTGAGCCATTTCCAAAAGCACTGTTGAACATCGAAGGATATTCAGGATGTTCTTGTAAACGCTGAACAACAACTTCCCAAGTATTATGCATTTCAATAGGATTGGTTACGGGTTCCAATGCTTGGTGTTCTAAACTAAATTCCCGACCATCCCAAAAGAATAGTTCATCATAATTCCAAGCCAAATTAAATAATGGCATAGAGTTCCTAACACCGGGAATACCATCAATACCAATACTAAATCTAGGAATATCAGTAAAAGCATTTTGAGGTCTATGACAGCTGGCACATGCTTGGGTATTATTAGCAGAGAGAATAGGGTCAAAAAATAATTTTTTTCCTAATGCAATACCCTCAATTGTTTGAGGATTGTCTGATGGGATCACAGGATTCAGAATATTATCTGAAAAAATTTGAGGAATATCAAGGGGAGCTTGGGTTGGTTGATTCACATATCCAGTAGTATCATCATCCTTTCCACATGCAGTGGCTAAAAATGCGAGCGCGACAATAATATGTTTATCAAGTAACTTCAAAATTACTGGGTTATACTTCCAATTGAAAATACACTAAGTACATTTTCCTGCATCATTTTTTGCGCATCATAATTAGGCATTAAAGGTGTATCTAACACGTTCAAATCCCAAGTGTTCGGATTTTTAAAGAATTCTGAAATATTCATTTTAACCTCGATATTGGCATTGTTTGTAATGGTAATTGGTGTGGAAAGTTGAATAAGCGCAAAATTTTGTTCAAAAACACCATCACTCACACGTGCAGTCCCATTATGATAATTGAATGGAGAAGGAGCCGTTGTATCAACATTGTACATGCCATCAAATTGTAAAAAATGATATCCACCTCCCAACATGGCTGGCCAATTCCAAGAAGCACTATTGAGATCTAAATAAGCACCGTCTACATTATCTGCTTCATTAAAACCCCAAATAAATCTCAATGTATAATTTCCAATTGGAATGCTATTGTTTGTGGGTGTGAAATTATAAGTCGTTTCGTCTTCCAAATCAGTGAATTTGTAGCCATCAAATAAATAACTATCACCATTGTCATTTACAAGTTCAAATCGAGATATCAAATACCGGATTCTTGTCATGCTAATCTCCTCACCATGTTCATTGGTAACTATTTCAGTCTGCAAATTGGAACTGTTAATGAGAGTTCCATCCCAATCGTGAGTAAAACTAAAACTCACATTGGACATGTTAACTAGCGATAAATTGTCATCTTTGTCTTCACTGCAATTTAAAATAAGCAGAAGCATGACAATTAAGGAAAATATCTTTTTCATGATTTTATTTTGTCTTAACTATTAATAAATCGGTAAATCCTTTGTTTTCTTCAATATCACCATCCGAACTGCTGGACTCACCAACCGCAACTACGGTGTTATTTTCTAATTCGGTAGCATCGTAACAAAAATCAATTTCCGAACCACCTACGGTTTTTTGCCATAGTAAATTGCCGGTGTCATCAATTTTTAAAACCCAAGAATCATTTTGTCCATTATTATTTGTGACATCACCGTCAGTACTTCTTGAGCTACCAGAAATGATGAAGTTGGAATTTACTTTCTGAATGGATCGAGCAACATCAAAACTTGACCCACCAAAAGTTTTTTCCCAAATTATATCACCATTGGGTGAAATTTTTATCAGCCATAAATCTGCAGCACCATTATTATGTGATACATTTTGGTCGTTACTTCGGGTATCTCCAACAATTAAAAAATTACCATCTCCAGAATGAGCTATACCTCTTGCCTCATCAATTTGAGAGCCTCCATAAGAGCGTTCCCAAATAAGAGTGCCATTTTCAGAAATTTTGATAACCCAAAAATCATAAGTCCCCAAGTTGCCAGAAATATCGACATCATCGCTATCAGAAGATCCCACTAGAATATATCCGTTATCTGAAGTTTGAACGGCATCAAAAGGTGTATCTGTATATGTGCCACCATAATATTTACTCCATTCCCTGTTTCCATTGGCGTCTAATTTTAGGGCCCAATAATCACCGCCAGCATGTCTGGCACTTGCAACTCTGGTATTTCCCTCACCTCCTGAAGCTGTAACATCCAAAACACCTGTAATAAAGTAGCCGCCATCATTAGATTGCAGTAAAGTATATCCTATATCAGAACCAGCATAACCATAAGATTTTTGCCATATTAGGTCGCCATTGGAACTTAATTTGGCTATCCAGTAATCTTGAGCTCCGGCATTTTCGCTTATATCTAAATCATTACTGGATGTATATCCCAAGATGGCATAGCCGCCATCTTGTGTTTGGATAATAGTATTTCCACGGTCATCATCAGTACCTCCAAAGGTTTTAGACCATTGTATATTATGCTCGCTGTCAAATTTTAAGACCCAAAAATCAAAACTTTCATTGTTTTTATCAGTAATATCACCATCAGCACTTTGGGAATAACCTAAAATAACATAACCACCATCGCTAGTTTTGGCAATTGATTGAGCACTTTCATTCTTTGTGCCGCCATAGGTTTTTGCCAATTGGAGATTAGGTTCAGGCAAAATTATTTGACCATTATCATCTTTTGAGCAAGAAGATATTATTAGGCATAAAACTCCAAAAAATAATATTTTGAATTGAATTTTCATATTTATTACGTCCCACTTTTTCGAATTATAAATAATCCTCTATTAATATCACTGATAATAATATTACCACTTTCAAAATAAGGATAGACATTCCAAGCACCGCTAAAGTTGGTAGAATTGTTTTCTGGATACGTGTCAAAAAAACCTACTTTAGAAACCGAATTATTCTCAATATTACTAATATCATAAATTGTTACACCTGCTGTGTAGTTTGCTTGATAATATAAATTGTCTTTTACATAACCATTATGATCAATTGCTTGAGAGGTGCCAAAAAAATCGGTAAAATAAATCGGATTGTCCAAATCGGTAAAATCGAAGATTAAGGTTCGGGTATTACTGCCATAGTTTACTTCATCTAGTTCATCTCCTAAAATAAAGTAATTCATGTCACTTGTAAACCAACCTTGGTGCGTATAACCAATATTGGAATAATTGACAGTTGAAATTTCAATTGGATTTGATTTATCTGTGACATCAAACAACCCTACTTCAAAAACATTACTACCAATTAAAATTTCCTTACCTATATAATCAGTATCGGGTCCATTATAAGTTACTACTTGTGCATCATGTGAGTAACCTGAAAACCCTCCAGCCGCAAAAGGATTTAGGGGGTCTTGGATATTGATAAAATGAGGGCCTCCAGAGAAAGTATTAGATCCTACTGCGTAAGCATAGCCCGATTCTTCATTAATTACGATATTATGGGCATTCCCAAAACCAGTATAATGAGCATCTGCAGTGAATTCCTGTGGTGCCGAAGAAACATCTCTTAAATGCGTGAGATCGAATATTTGCATCCCATGATCTTGGGCTTCACTGACTATAAAGGCGTAGTCATTATAAACTTTAATATCTCGCCATGTACTTGCGCCGGTTGCTGTATTCAATGTGCCCAAAAAAATGGGGTTTTCCGCATTGGTTATATCAACAAATGATGTTCCTCTAGTTGTGCAAATTAAAGCATATTCCTTTCCAGTTGATGAATCGGTCCATCCCCAAGAGTCATTTCCCGCTAAACCAACACCACCAAATGTAGTAAGCGGCAGATGGGCAATTAAGTCATAATTATTACATGGATAAGGGCCTGCATAACCATTTGAACAAGTACTATTTTGAGGGTTTGAAGGCATATTGCTTGAAACATCATCACTTGAACATCCAATTATTACCCCTAAAACAATTACTAATATGGATAATATTTTTATTTTCATTATTAACTATTGAGTTGGTCGCACAATAAAAAGTCCCCTTTCAATATCACTAATAATTATATTACCACTTTGGAAATATGGATACACACTCCAAGCACCATTGAAACTAGTATTGTTGTTTTCTGGATGCGTGTCAAAATAAGCAATTTCATTCATAGAATTCCCGTCAACACCAGATATATCAATAACACGTAGTCCAGCAGTATAGTTGGCTAGATAATAGGAATTACCTTTGACATAGCCATTGTGGTCAATAGCTGCTGAAGGACCAATGTAATCCATTTTAAAGGTCGGATTGTCTAAATCTGTAAAATCAAAAACAATAGTTCTTGTGTTATTTCCGAATCCCAACTCATCGGTTTCATCTCCTAAAATGAAATAGCGCATATCTTCCGTAAACCATCCTTGATGCGTATAGCCAACGTTGTTATAACTAATGGTGGCAATTTCAATAGGGTTTCCTTTATCTGTAATATCAGCAATTACAACTTCATTTTCATTGCTACCAACTATAATTTCTCTTCCAGCATAATCTGAATCGGGACCATTATAGGTTACAACTTGGGCGTCATGAGCATACCCAAAGAACCCACCTTCTCCAATAGGGTTTAACGGATTTTGAATATTTATAAACAAAGGACCACCTCCATAAGTACCACTTCGACTAGATCCAACTGCATAGGCATATCCAGAATTTTCGTTAATTACAATATTGTGGGCACTTCCAAAGCCTGAATATAAAGCATCAGATGTAAAGTTTTCAGGTGGATTGGTAACACTTCGTAATCGGGTTAAATCAAAAACCTGCATACCATGAGCGCCAACATTGTCAGCAACTATAAATGCATAATTATTATACACTTTTACATCTCTCCAATAACTCGTACTGGTAGCTGTATCAAGCCTTCCTAGAAAGATTGGATTTGTTGGATCTGAAACATCTACAAAAGCAGTGCTGTTTGTCATGGCAACCAAAGCATACTCTTTCCCAGTAGTGGTGTCCGTCCATCCCCAAATATCACTGCCTTCAGGATTTCCCAAATTATTTGCTAGAACCGAAACAGGAATATGTCCCATTAAATCATAACCGTCGCACGGATATGGCCCAGCCATTCCATCTATACATGGGAACATTGGGGTTAAATCTGGATTGTCCTGACAGGCATTACCAATACCATCACCATCATCGTCAATTTGATCGGGATTTGGAATTAGAGGGCAATTATCTTCATCATCTGGAATGCCGTCATTATCAGTATCTAGATCATTCGTAGTATCACAGCTGTCACCTATCCCATCATTATCAACATCACTTTGGTTTGGATTTGAAATAGAAGGGCAATTATCTTGTGCGTCTGGAATACCATCATTGTCAGAGTCTACTACAACTATTGGATCGACAGGTTCGTCATCACAACTTTGTAATACAACTAAACCAATGATTAAAAAGTAAAAGGTTAGAATTTTTAATGAAATCCTTAATTCGTTTTTCATAGCTATTTATTTGAGCAATAATTTTTTTGTTATTGTTGAATTTATTCTAATTACATATATACCTCTTTCATAAGATGCTGTTGGTATAACGAATTTATTGAGATTGATATTATGTTTTTCAAATACCTTTTTGCCTAGTATATTATAGATTTCTATTGCATGGACGCCCTGACCTTTTGATGCCGAAACAATAGTAGAGGTTTTAGCAGGATTTGGTGATAATAAAAACTCATTGTTTAAATAAGGGGCATCAACTCCTAGCGTACCGCTTTTCCTTACTACAAATAACCCACGATCTATGTCACTTATGATAATATTTCCACTTTCAAAATATGGGTAAACACTCCAAGCACCATCAAAACCAGTGTTATCATTTTCAGGGTGTGTGTCAAAATAACCTATTTCAGTCATGGAGTTCGTGTCTGAAGCAATATTTGAAATGTCTAAGACCCTTAAACCTCCTCTATAATTTGCCAAGTAGAACCTATCGCCTTTAACATAACCATTATGATCAATTGCGGTAGATGGACCAAAATAAGTTGAGGACAAAATAGGGTTGTCTAAATCCTGCACATCAAAAACCAAGGTGCGTGTATTCATGCCAAAAGACTGTTCGTCTGTTTCATCACCCATGATAAAATAACGATGATCTTCTGTGAACCAACCTTGATGGGCATAACCGGGTTGTGGATAGGTAATTTCAGAAATCTTCACCACGTTACTCTTATCAGTGACATCTAAAAAGACCAACTTATCATTATTAGTGAAGCTACCGTTACTTGCAACTAAAATTTCTCTTCCAACGTAAGTTGATATAGTTGTCGTATTTGGGTCGGGACTAGTATCAGGACCATTGTAAGTAATTACTTGGGCATCATGAGTGTAACCGCTATCTGTGTAATTACCTATTGTTGTCGGGGAAATTGGGTCTGAAATATCAACAAATATCGGTCCACCACCATTTGCTGAATTACATCCTACGAGGTAGGCAACTGCCTCGCTTTCATTAATAATGATATTGTGACAACTTCCAATTTGTATTCCTGTACCATCGCCTGAATAGGTTTTTATTCTATCGGGATACTCGGCTTCTTCAAAAGTTAAATCGCTGTCAATGCCATCTCTTAAAATGGTTAAATCAAAAATTTGCATACCATGAGCACCAACATTATCGGCAATAATAAAAGCATAATTGTTGTAGACTTTTACATCTCTCCAGAAACTTGTTGAGGTATTGGTATCCAATCTTCCCAAAAAAATAGGGTTAACAGCATTGCTAATATCAACAAATGCAGTACTATTAGTTGTTGCAACTATGGCGTATTCTTTGCCGTTTAATGGGTCAGTCCAGCCCCAAGTATCACTGCCTTCAGGATTCCCTTGGGTATTGGCAAGTACAGAAATTGGAATATGAGAGATTAAATCATAATCATTGCAAGGAAACGAATCTCCCTCAGAAACTGAAGCAAAACCACTTTCACATGGCATCTGGCCAAATCCGTAACTTATGCAAACAATAATTGAGCTTATTGTTTTTAATTTTTTAAACATCAGGTTAAGTGTGATTAAATAAGCCCAACAAAATTAACAGAATAATAGAGATTAGAGCCCTTTTTTTGTTTTTTTTATGTTAAAATGACATTGTAAATGACTATTATACAACATTTAAGTTCAGGAATATCCTAAATATAATTTTGAGCTTCTTATTTTTGCAGCATGATAGAAGACAAAAACCAACAGCGAACATCATTAAGTGATATTGGAGAATTTGGCTTAATAGATCAATTAACCAAAAATTTTAAGATTAGTCAAAAATCATCTGTAAAAGGAATTGGAGATGATGCAGCCATTTTAAATTTTGACCAAAAGCAAGTTGTTGTATCAACAGATTTATTGGTTGAAGGCGTGCATTTCGATTTGAGCTATATGCCCTTAAAACATTTAGGTTATAAAGCTATCATGGTCAATTTATCTGATATCTATGCTATGAATGCCATGGCCACACAAGTAACGGTGTCTATTGCAGTATCAAATAGGTTCCCATTAGAAGCTCTAGAGGAATTATATGCAGGAGTTGAAACTGCATCTCAAATTTATAATGTTGACGTTGTTGGGGGTGATACGACTTCTTCAACATCGGGATTGATTATTTCGGTTACGGCTATTGGAGAGGTTGAAAAGGGAGATGAAGTATTAAGAAGTGGTGCTAAACCAAACGATTTATTAGTTGTAACTGGAGATTTAGGTGCTGCTTACATGGGACTTCAAATTTTGGAACGAGAAAAAGAGGTTTTTAAAGTTAACCCCAATAATCAACCTGATTTAGAACCTTATACTTATATTGTTGAAAGGCAGTTAAAACCGGAATCAAGAAAAGATATTGTGATGTTGTTGAAAGATTTAGAGGTTAAGCCTACATCTATGATTGATATTAGTGATGGTTTGTCATCCGAGATTTTGCATATCTGTAAACAAAGTGGTGTTGGGTGTGATGTGTACGAAAATAAAATTCCATTGGACCCACAAGTTATTTCCACATGCGAAGAATTTAATATTGATAGTACTACGGTAGCACTGAATGGTGGTGAAGATTATGAATTATTGTTTACAATTTCACAAGATGATTATCCTAAAATAAAGGCAAATCCTAATTTTAGCATTATCGGGCATATTAAAGAACCAAGTGCAGGCATCCATCTGGTTACTCGCGCTGACACAAGAATTCCTATGAAAGCTCAAGGATGGAAGAGTTTTGAAGATTAAGCAGGAATTCTTAAATCTGAATTTAAGAATTGTCTGTTTTGTAATCGCATTAATCTTCTGGTGTACATTTGCTCTAAAATAGAATTGATCTCACGATATTTAGGAGTTAAGATCGTTAAATTTCCATTACCGTTCGTAGTCAGTTCTTTTTTGCAATGAGAACAGGTGTACTCTTTAACATGACCGGTAACTTTTCTTGATACTTCAAAATCATGACCAAAAACGGAACAGTACAATCTCGGCAATAAGGCTGGTTTTATGGTAGCTGTTTTCATAAGTATTTGATTTGGAGGAATAAAGCTAGCAAAAAAAACAAAAATATCGACAAAAGTTATATTAATTCGATGAAATGCACAATATTTTGTAAGAAAAGTTTTTCATTTTCAATATAACTCATGTGTCCACCATCAAATTCTATGTATTGAGAATCCGTTGTTTCAGCTTCCTTTCTAATAATATCTGGCTGTATTACAGTGTCTTTGAGACCGATGATAAATAATTTTTTGAATTGGGCATTTTTTAGAACATGTTCCCTGTTTTTTCTGATTTTCATGCCCTCCAAAGCGGCAATAATACCTTGGAGCGGTGTTTTTAAGGCTTCTTGCTTAACTATCTCAATGTCACTCTTAAGCTTTTCACGGTTATTTTCGGCAAATAAGTTGGTAACGGCCATGCTTACAAATGCTTTATAATTTTGTTTGACTGCTTTAATAGCACGATCTCTATTAATTTTCCGTTCGTTACTATCAGATTGCGAAGTTGAATTTGCCAGGCATAATCCTAAAAATTTTTCCGGGAATTTTTCTGCCATAGCCAAGGCAACGTAACCACCCATGGAATGCCCAATTAGGATGGCTTTTTCAATTTTCAAGTTATCTAATACGGTATTAACAACTTCAGCCATATCTTCCATTGTATGGATATAACCCAAACAACCTGTTTGTCCATGACCTAAAAGATCTATAGCAACTACGCGATTATTTTTAGATAGGTGTGGTATAATGTTTTTCCACATAACAGTATTTTCCAAAAAACCATGTAATAAAACTACAGGTATTCCATTACCTTCATCCGAGTAAAAAACCGATATTCCTTTGTAATCTAAAATCATAAATAAACTATCTTGTGCAAAGATAATTTATGAAATGAATAATAAGAAAACCATTTTCATTATTGGATTTGCCCTTTTCGCTAGTTTTTTTGGAGCAGGAAATTTGATTCTGCCACCACAATTGGGTTTTAATTCTGGACCAGATTGGTGGTTGGTTGCTGTAGGTTTTGTGATTTCGGCGACAATCATTCCCTTGTTAGCACTTTTAGGTCATGCCAAATTACAGGGCACCATGATGGATTTTGGAAATAAGGTCTCACCTGTTTTTAGTTTGATTTTCTGTTTATGTGTTTACACAATAGCTATTACACTTCCAATACCTAGAACCGCAGCAGTAACTCATGAAATGGCCATTGAACCATTTTTTAACACAAGTTCGTTGCTGACCAGTAGCTTGTATTTTGGAATTGCTTTTGTGTTTGTTATGAAACGCGATAGTATATTGAGTATTCTTGGAAAGTTTTTAACACCATTAATTGTTCTCATTCTTTTAACGATTATTGTCATTGGGATTTTTACAGCACCAGGTCATATGAATCCATCTGTATTGGAGTCTTCAGCTTTAGTGGCAGGTCTATTGGAAGGTTATCAAACCTATGATGCTTTGGGTGGAATCTTAATTGGTGGAGTCATTATTATTTCATTAAATATTGAAGGCGGCATTTCTTTTGAAGATAAAAAAGCTATCATAATTAAATCTGGATTGGTAGCTGCAGCAGGATTATTTATTATTTACACAGGCATGATAGCGGTTGGTGCTTTACATAATTCAGAATTTGATTCATCAATTTCAAGGTCTGAATTGCTGTCAGGGTTAAGCTTAAAAACCTTGGGTCATGTTGGAAATATGCTTTTAAGTGTTTTGATAGCTTTAGCTTGTTTTACTACAGCAGTGAGTGTTATCGTGGGTACTGCCGACTTTTTTAGTGGGTTATTCAAGAATTTCAAAAAAGCATATTTAATAACCGCGTTAGTTTCATGCTTGTTAGGTGTTTTTGTAGGACAAATGGATGTTAGTTATATCATTGATGTTGCGTTACCAGTTTTAATGTTTATTTATCCATTGACCATAGTACTGATTCTGCTAAACCTCTTTCCAGAACGGTATATTGGTAAAACGGTTTTTAGAGCGGTTGTTTTGGTAACCATCCTTTTCAGTATTCCAGATTTTTTAGGATTTTTAATTGAGTCAGTATCGCTTAATAAAATAAAAAGTCTAATTCCATTGGCTAATGAAAATCTAGGTTGGGTTTTACCGGCAATACTGACGTTTGTTTTGGTAAATACCATAAAAAAACCTCATTTAAGTAAGATAAATGAGGTTTAAATTATAGATGGATTCATTTTAAGAATTCATAATGTCTTCAATTTCATCGGCTTCAATAGGAATACTGCCCATTAAATTGAATGGTTCGCCATTTTCTTGAATAACGACATCATCTTCTAATCGAATGCCAAAACCTTCATCTGGAATATAAATACCAGGTTCAACAGTAAAAACCATATTGGCTTGCATAGGTTCCGTTAGAATACCGTAATCATGAGTGTCCAAACCAATGTGATGACTCGTCCCGTGCATAAAGTATTTTTTATAGGCAGGCCAATCGGGATTTTCGTTTTGAACATCGGCTTTATCCAATAAGCCCAATCCTAATAATTCAGAGGTCATTAATTTACCAACTTCAACATGGTAATCGGCCCAAAGTGTGCCAGGAACCAACATTTTAGTCGCCTCATTTTTGACACGATTTACAGCATTGTAAACAGCTTTTTGTCTTTCAGAATACTTTCCTGAAACAGGAATTGTACGAGTTAAATCGCTAGAATAATTAGCATATTCGGCACCAACATCTAATAATATTAATTCACCAGCTTGACATTGTTGATTGTTTTGTATGTAATGAAGCACATTTGCATTATTTCCTGAAGCTACAATGGGCGTATAAGCGAATCCCTTTGAACGATTTCTTAAAAATTCATGCATGAGTTCAGCTTCAATTTCATATTCCCAAATACCGGGTTTTATGAAGTTTAGTAATCTGCGTATACCCTTTTCAGTAATGTTGCAGGCTTTTTGCATCAAGTCAATTTCAATTGGGTCTTTTACAGATCGTAATCGTTGCAAAATAGGATTGCTTTTTGCAACCTGATGCGCAGGATAACGTTCTTTGAGCCATTTTGTAAAACGGTCTTCGCGAGTTTCTGTTTCAACATTTGCACGATAATGTTCATTGGTATTAATATAAACCGTATCACATTGTGTCATGAGTTCAAACATGATTTTTTCCATGTCTTTGAGCCAATACACGGTTTTAATGCCACTAGTCTTCAATGCTGCCTCTTTAGTCAGTTTTTCACCTTCCCAAACAGCTATATGATCGTTAGTTTCTTTTAAAAATAAAATTTCACGATGGTTAGCTTTAGGACAATCAGGAAATATGACCAAGACACTTTCTTCTTGATCAACACCACTTAAATAAAAGATATCACGATGTTGTTGAAAGGGCATCGTACTATCGGCACTAATGGGATAAATATCGTTGGAATTAAACACTGCCAGACTGTTGGATTTCATTTTGGAGGCAAAGTTCTTTCGGTTTTTTATGAATAACTGACTATCTATAGGTTGATACTTCATTTTATATGAATTTTATTTCTCAAAGCTACGTATTTCAAGAGTGTTTAGAAAGATATCAATCTACTTTTGTTAAACTTTAACAACAAATTTTGATGCTGTTGCTGTAATGGTTATTTTTCAAAATAAATTCTAACCAACAATCCATGAAATCTAGATTTCTTTTCAGTCTATTTATCTTAATGTCTTTTTCCGTTTTTAGTCAACAGCCGGCAACTTCAGCCGATTTGGTTGAAAATGCTCTTTTGAAAAAACAAGAGAACCAAAACAATTCTTTGGTTAAAAATATCCCTTTTAAAAATGTCGGTCCAACGGTCATGAGTGGTCGTGTGGTCGATATTGATGTGAACCCCAATGACCCAACAGAGTTTTATGTGGGTTATGCTTCTGGAGGTGTATGGCACACTACGAATAATGGGTCATCCTTTACGCCAATTTTAGATTCTTCCAACACTCAAAATGTGGGTGACATTGCTGTTGATTGGAACAATCGAACCATTTGGGTTGGAACAGGAGAAAACAATTCATCACGTTCCAGCTATGCAGGCATAGGTATTTTAAAATCGGTTGACAATGGCAAGTCTTGGGAAAATATGGGTTTAAAGGATTCGCATCATATTGGACGCATTTTAATCAATCCCAAGAATCCGGATGAGGTCGTTGTTGGTGCTACCGGTCACTTGTACTCTCCAAATGATGAACGAGGCATTTTTAAAACTGTTGATGGAGGAAAAACTTGGAATAGAACCTTGTTTGTAAATTCAGAAACAGGCATTATTGATGTGCAACAAGTACCGGATAATTTTAATACGCTATTTGCGGCAGCTTGGACACGAGATAGAAAAGCCTGGAATTTTACAGGAAATGGAAATGGATCTGCAATTTATAAAAGTACCGATGCTGGCAATACATGGCAAAAAATATCAACTGAAAAAAGTGGTTTTCCTGTTGGTGAAGGTGTGGGTAGAATAGGATTAGCAGTTTTTGACGAAAATATAGTTTATGCTCTACATGACAACCAGTTTAATAGACCAAAAGACGATTCAAAAGAGGAATCACGCGGACTGAAAAAAGAGGATTTTAAAACCATGAGCGTTGATGCTTTTTTAAAATTGGAGGATAAAAAGCTCAACAATTTTTTAAAGACCAATAACTTTCAAGAAAAGTATCGTGCCGAAAATGTCAAACAAATGGTTCGAAGTGGTAATGTCAAACCCATGGATTTGGCAACCTATTTAGAGGATGCTAATGCGATGTTGTTTGATACACCGGTCATAGGTGCGGAAGTGTATAAAAGCACCGATGGTGGTAAAACATGGACCAAGACCCATGACAATTATTTGGATGGTGTGTATTTTAGCTATGGCTATTATTTTGGTGAAATTAGAGTAGATGCAAAAAATGCCGATGCCATTTATGTTTTGGGAGTTCCTATTATAAAATCCAAAGATAGCGGAAAAACATTTACATCTATTAGTGCTGAAAATGTGCATGCGGATCATCAAGCCCTTTGGGTAAACCCAAACCGGTCAGGTCATTTAATTGATGGTAATGATGGCGGTTTAAATATGAGTTATGACGATGGTGAGAATTGGGAAAAGCTCAATGTTAATTCTGTTGGGCAGTTTTACGCGATTAATGTTGATAATCAAAAACCGTATCATATTTATGGAGGCTTACAGGATAACGGTGTGTGGGTAGGCTCTCACCGAGCTTCAATAGATAAAAGTTGGCAACAAAGTGGCGAAAACCCTTGGAAAAGTATCATGGGTGGTGACGGTATGCAAATTCAAATCGATAGCAGAAACCACAATATAGTTTACACAGGCTATCAATTCGGTAATTACTTTCGTATTAACCGTGAAACAGATGAACAAACTTATATTCAACCTAAGCATGAATTAGGTGAAAGCCCATACCGATTCAATTGGCAAACACCCATTTTATTGTCAACTCACAATCAGGATATATTGTATCTAGGAGGTAATAAATTAATGCGCTCTATGAATCAAGGAACAGACTGGCAAGCCATAAGCCCAGATTTGACAACAGGAGGAAAAAAAGGAAATGTAGCCTATGGCAGCTTAACAAGCATTAGTGAATCTCCTTTTCAGTTTGGATTAATTTATGTTGGTAGTGATGATGGCTATGTTCATATTACCAAAAATGGTGGCGGAAGTTGGGCTAAAATTTCAGACACCTTTCCAAAAGATTTATGGGTTAGTCGTGTGATAGCTTCGCATCATAAAAAGGAGCGTGTATTTGTAACTTTGAATGGCTACCGTTGGGATGATTTCAAAACCTATATTTATGTTTCTGAAGATTACGGACAGACATGGAAAAGTATCGCTTCTAATATCCCTCCATCGCCTGTGAATGTAATAAAAGAAGATCCGAAAAACGAAAATGTTCTATATGTGGGTACAGATAATGGAGCTTATGTATCGTTCAATAAAGGAGAATCTTGGGAAGCTTTCTCAAACGGATTACCTAGTGTTGCTGTTCATGATATGGTCATTCACCCAGCAGCTAACGACCTGATATTAGGAACTCACGGAAGAAGCATTTATTCAGCTAATATTGAGCCTTTGCAGGGTGGAATGATCACTGAATCCATAAAAATATATAAGATTGATGAGGTCAGACATTCGTCTCGTTGGGGCAGTTCCTGGAGTCAATTTTTTGACCCTTTTGAACCATCGGTAGAGATCAAATTATTTGTTGACAAAACTGGGAGTCAAACAATTAAAGTCCTATCAGAACGTGGCCTTGAGTTAAATCAAATTCAAGCGAATTTGGATAAAGGCTTTAATTATTTGGAATATGATTTGACGATTTCCGAAAAAGGAAGAAAAGCTTTGATGAAAGAAAACAAAGAACTGGATATTCCAAAGGCCCAAAATGATAAATATTATTTACCAAAAGGTAGTTACACAATTGAACTGAATGGTGAAAAAGCAACACTGGAAGTAAAATAATTGAGCAGATTTCTCAAACCGTCACCATGTCTGTTTAAAATCATTCTAAATATGTAATTTAAGTTGAAGGCTTTTGTCTAGATATGATTTGTGGCGTATCTTTGTTGGGATAAAAATAAACTTCAACAATGAGCGGAATTTTGAATTCTTCGATTGGAAGAAAATTTGCCATGGCACTTTCGGCATTCTTCCTAATGATTTTTTTATTGCAACATTTTGTTATCAACTCTTTATCAGTCATTAATCCTGATTCTTTCAATGAGGTTTCCCATTTTATGGGGACTAATTGGTTGATACAATATATCATGCAACCAGTATTGATTTTTGGTGTTATTTTCCATTTTATAATGGGATTCATACTAGAAATTAGAAACAAGAAAGCTAGAAATATTAGTTATGCCAAAAATAATGGTGGCGCTAACTCAACTTGGATGAGCCGAAACATGATCTACAGCGGATTATTCATTCTAATATTTCTGGTGATTCACTTTATTGATTTTTGGATTCCAGAGATTAATACCAAGTATATTCAAGGTGATATGTCTGGGCTATTAGCTGACGGAGAAGGTTACAGATATTATGAAGAATTGACTCATAAATTTGTACCTATCTGGCGTGTAGCATTTTACTGCCTAGGGTTTGTGTTTTTGGCACTTCATCTATTACATGGATTTATGTCGGCTTTCCAATCGGTTGGAGCTAACAATAAATATACTCAAGGTTTAAAAGGTTTTGGAAAAGCGTATGCAATAATCATCCCTTTAGGGTTCATCTTTATTGCGTTGTTCCATCATTTTAATCACTAAAAATTCATCTAAATATGGCTTTAGATTCTAAAATACCAAAAGGACCACTTGCTGATAAGTGGACTAATCATAAAAACAATATTAATCTGGTAAACCCAGCCAACAAGCGTCTTATAGATGTTATTGTTGTTGGTACAGGTTTAGCAGGAGGCTCTGCAGCGGCTACATTAGCTGAATTAGGCTATAACGTAAAAGCTTTTTGCTTCCAAGATTCACCGCGACGTGCACACTCCATTGCAGCACAAGGTGGAATTAATGCTGCCAAAAATTATCAAGGTGATGGTGATTCAACCTATCGTTTATTTTACGACACCGTAAAAGGCGGTGACTACCGTTCAAGAGAAGCTAACGTGTATCGCTTGGCAGAAGTTTCAGCCAATATCATTGATCAATGTGTGGCTCAAGGTGTTCCTTTCGCTCGCGAGTATGGTGGATTGTTAGATAACCGCTCATTTGGTGGTGTATTAGTGTCGCGTACGTTTTATGCGGCTGGGCAAACAGGTCAGCAATTATTATTAGGAGCTTATTCTGCTTTGAATCGTCAAATTGGTCGTGGAAAGGTAAAAATGTATAACCGTCACGAAATGTTAGACGTGGTCGTTGTCGATGGTAAAGCCCGCGGAATCATTGCCAGAAATCTAGTAACAGGTGAAATTGAAAGACATTCAGCTCATGCTGTGGTTTTGGGAACTGGAGGATATGGCAACGTATTCTTTTTGTCAACCAATGCCATGGGAAGTAATGTAACCGCTGCTTGGAAAGCCCATAAACGCGGTGCTTATTTTGCTAATCCATGTTACACCCAAATTCATCCAACCTGTATTCCGGTTTCAGGTGACCATCAATCCAAATTAACTTTGATGTCTGAATCATTACGTAATGATGGTCGTATTTGGGTGCCAAAACACATAAAAGATGTTGAAGCTATTCGTGCAGGTAAATTAAAACCAACAGATTTAGCTGAAGAAGATAGAGATTATTATTTAGAGCGTCGTTATCCAGCCTTTGGTAACTTGGTGCCTCGTGACGTGGCATCACGTGCAGCCAAAGAACGTTGTGATGCTGGTTATGGTGTGAATGCCACAGGTGAAGCTGTGTATTTAGATTTTGCTTCGGCTATTAAACGTTATGGAAAGGAGCAGGCACACATTAAGGGACTAGATGAAAATGATGCAGCTTTAGTAAAACAGTTAGGTCAAGACGTTGTTCGTACCAAGTATGGAAATTTATTCCAGATGTATGAAAAAATTGTTGACCAAAATCCATACGAAACACCTATGATGATTTATCCAGCCGTTCATTATACCATGGGTGGTATTTGGGTAGATTACAACTTACAAACCACAGTACCTGGACTATATTGTATTGGTGAAGCCAACTTCTCCGATCATGGTGCAAACCGATTAGGGGCTTCAGCACTGATGCAAGGTTTAGCCGATGGTTATTTTGTGTTGCCTTACACAATTGGTGATTATTTAGCACATGATATTCGTACAGGACCAATTTCTACAGACTCAAAAGAATTTGATGAAGCCGAGAAAAGTGTCCGTGAGAATATCGAGCATCTCATCAACAATAATGGAACGCATTCTGTTGACCATTTCCACAAGAAACTTGGAAAGATTATGTGGAACAAATGTGGTATGGCTAGAAATGAACAAGGCTTAAAAGAAGCTATTACTGAAATAGCCGAATTGCGTGCAGAATTCTGGAAAGACGTAAAAGTTCCAGGCACCAATGACGAGTTTAATGAGGAATTGGCCAAAGCTTTACGTGTGGCTGACTTCTTGGAATTAGGCGAATTGTTTGCTAAAGATGCCTTGTTAAGAGAAGAATCGGCAGGTGGTCATTTCAGGGAAGAATACCAAACTGAAGAAGGTGAAGCCAAGCGAAGAAAGGAATTCCAATATGTGGCTGCTTGGGAATATAAAGGTGAACCAAAAGATGCGGTATTGCACAAGGAAGATTTGGTTTACGAAAACATAGAAGTAAAAGAAAGAAGTTATAAATAAAAGGAGAGCTATGAATTTAACGTTGAAAATTTGGCGTCAAAAAAACGCTAATGATAAAGGTAAAATGGTCGATTATCCTATTAGTGATATATCACCAGATATGTCTTTCCTTGAAATGTTAGACGTATTAAACGAACAACTGATTAATAAAGGTGAAGAGCCTGTAGCATTTGATCACGATTGCCGTGAAGGTATTTGTGGTATGTGTTCATTATACATCAATGGTGAAGCCCATGGTCCAGATAGAGGTGTTACAACCTGTCAATTGCACATGCGCATGTTTAACGATGGTGATACCATTTATATTGAACCATTTAGAGCAGCTGCATTTCCTGTAATTAAGGATTTAGTAGTAGATAGAAGTGCTTTTGATCGTATTCAACATGCTGGTGGGTTTATTTCTGTAAATACTTCTGGAAATACCATTGATGCCAACGCCATTCCAGTGAATAAACATGATGCTGATGATGCCTTTGCTGCTGCAACCTGTATTGGCTGTGGAGCCTGTGTAGCAAGTTGTAAAAACTCCAGTGCGATGTTATTTGTAGGAGCTAAAGTATCGCAATTTGCGTTGTTACCACAAGGTCAAGTAGAGGCTACAGATCGTGTATTGAACATGGTTAAACAAATGGATGAAGAAGGTTTTGGTAACTGTACCAATACTGGAGCTTGCGAGGTGGAATGTCCAAAAGGTATTTCATTAGAAAACATCGCGCGTATGAATCGCGAATATTTAAAGGCAAGCTTAAAAGGGTAAAACTTTAACAAATTAATAGATAAAAATCCCAAGATTTATCTTGGGATTTTTTGTTTCTTTACTTTAGTAATATACTTTAAATGAATAACTGGATTACCTTATTTCTGGTGCTGATTTTAGGCAGTGCGACTGGTTGTAATGCGCAAAAAAAAGAATTATACACTACAACTCCAATAACCTTTCTATTTAATACAGATTCTTTATTGCATCATGTTAAAATATTGTCTTCGGATACTTTTGAAGGACGACGTACAGGAACTATGGGTGCTTTAAAAGCAAAGGACTATATTGTTTCGGAGCTTCAAAAACGAAAGGTTGAACCGTTGGTTGCTAATTATGAACAGGCATTCTCATTTTCATCACGTCAAAAAGACTACCAAGGCATCAATATTTTAGGTCTAATTGAAGGAACAGATTTTAAAGACAATTATATTGTCATCAGTGCACACTATGATCATGAAGGTATAAAAAATGGTCAGATTTATAATGGTGCCGATGATGACGCATCAGGTGTTAGTGCGCTGCTCGCTTTTGCTGAATATTTTCAAAAACATCCCCCAAAACACTCGGTAATTTTAGCCTTTTTTGATGCCGAAGAATTAGGGCTTCAGGGGTCACGTTACTATGTGGATAATACGATAGTACCAATTGGAAACATTAAGTTGAACTTGAATTTGGATATGGTGAGTAGAAATGACCAGAATGAATTATATATCACTGGTGCCCGAGATAATGAAGCTATTCAAAATGCCATTCAAAACCAGAATGCTTCAAATGATTTTGAGTTTCTAATGGGTCATGATGGAAAAGATGGGAAACAAAATTGGACCTATTCATCAGATCATGGATCTTTTTTCAGAAAAGGTATTCCATTTCTTTATTTTGGAGTTGAAGACCATAAAGATTATCACACACCAACCGATGATTACGAGAATATCCACCCTGAATTTTATAAATTAGCGGTTCAAAGCATCATCTCACTTTTTGTTGAAATAGACTCATTGGAGCTCTAGCTATAAAACACATTTCATGCAAAACCCGCAAGATTTTTATTCTGAACAATTAAACCACTACCAAAAAATTGTCAAGGATTTAAACAAACAACTTATTAGGTTAAGTACGCTACGTGTTTTGGTTTTTGTGTTGACAGTCCTTGGAATTTACTTCACCTATCCTAATTGGGTTTTAGTGGCCATCATAGCTGTTTTAGGGATTGGTATTTTTCTGGCTTTGTTATCCAGATATACAAATGTAAAATACAATCGTGATTTAAATAAGGCTTTGGTTACTATCAATGAAGAAGAGTTGCTTATAGCTTCCGGAGACTTTCATCACAGACCCAATGGTAATGCATTTCAAGATCCGAAGCATTTTTATAGCTTGGACATAGATTTGTTTGGAAAAGGGTCCTTTTTTCAATTCATCAACAGAACAACTATACCTGAAGGAACTCATCTGTTAGCCAATCTTCTAAAAGCAAATACTATTGACGGTATTGAGGAAAGACAAGAGGCTATCAAAGAACTGGCTCAAAAACCAACATGGCGACAACACTATTCAGCCGCTTCAAGTTTGGTTCAAGTTGAAACGTCTGCAGACGATATTATTACATGGTTAAAAAACCATAAACCATTTTTACCACAAATCATGCGTTGGCTACCTATGGCTTTTGGGGTGGCTTCCATCATATTATTTATTCTTTCGGTATTCCAAGTTATATCGCCCAATTTAGTTGGTTATTGGCTGTTGTTGGGCTTTGCCATCACCGGAAAATATCTCAAAAAAATTAATAGTTTGGCTTCTAATACCGATAAGGTTAAAGACACGTTCAAGCAATACGCTACCTTGTTGGATAGCATCGAGCAAGAATCATTTACTTCAGAATTACTGCTCGAAAAGCAACAACAAATAGAATCTCATCACCAAAAGGCATCCACTATTTTTAAACAGTTTTCAAGACATTTGGATGCGTTGGATAATAGAAATAATATGATTGGAGCTATTTTGGGTAATGGTTTTTTTCTAACCGATTTAAAACATAGTTACAGAATAGAGCAGTGGATTACAGAGCACCAGCAAACTGTTGCCAAATGGTTTGAGGTGGTTTCCTTTTTTGATGCGTTTAACTCCTTGGGGAATTATGTGTTTAATCACCCAGAATATGTGTTTCCAGAAATAGTTGATACCAAACAAGCCATTTCAGCAAAGGAATTGGGTCATCCCTTGTTGGATAAAACCAAACGGGTTAATAGCGACCTACAGATTGACAACCAAGAATTCTTTATTGTAACAGGTGCTAATATGGCTGGTAAGAGTACATTTTTGCGGACCGTTTCCTTACACATTGTTATGGCCAATGTGGGTTTACCGGTTTGTGCCAAATCCAGTCAGTACCATCCTATCAAATTGATAACGAGTATGCGAACCAGCGATTCATTGACTGATGATAGCAGCTATTTCTTTTCAGAATTAACACGTTTGAAATTTATTGTAGACGAAATAGCCAAAGAGCCTTACTTTATTGTATTGGATGAAATTTTAAAAGGAACCAACTCAACCGACAAAGCCATTGGCTCCAAAAAGTTTGTAGAGAAACTAGTCGCTTCAAATGCTACAGGTATTATTGCAACTCACGATTTGAGTCTATGCGACATTGAAAGCCAATTAGAGCCTGTTAAGAACTACTATTTTGATGCGCAAATTGTTAATGATGAACTCTTTTTTGACTACAAGTTTAAAAAAGGTGTTTGCCAAAACATGAATGCCAGTTTCTTGTTAAAGAAGATGGAGATTGTTTAAAATTCCTGTGAAAACAGGAATCTTTTTATTTTATTCTATAATTTTTATCTGTATAGCAGAAGCACCCTTCATACTAAAACTGTTATTTGCAATTTTGTAGACTATATCAAATACAAATCCAACATCATCTATTTTTAGGTTATCAATCAGTTCTTTGGCTTCATCGGACATATAGGAGCCATTGACTTTTACCATGTCTAAATCAGGAAATTTCATTTTAAATCCTAAAACAACGAAATTTAAATCATAAGTAAAATCTTCAATTTTGATACCGATTTTCCCATCTCTTAACTGCTCTTTGGTTAATTCAATTATAAAACGACTACCATGACCAATGCCGTCTAGAGTTCCTATAGGAGTTCCTATATTTTTAATACGTAATGTTTTTATAGCAGTAACAATCTCTCCATTTGGAAGTTTGCCGCGTAGTTCAATATCAACGGTTAACCCAGAACCAGGATGCATTATGTAGTTCCCATAATTATCCACTTTTTTTAATCCAGGAGCCGATGCTTCAAAGGAAACAGTTCCAGGCATACTTAATGTTAAGGGATTGCTCACTCCTCTGTAAACCACATTCATGTTGTTGACTTCAACAACAGCTTTGGGTGGTTCTTGTGAAAAACAACCAAGACTAAAGAATACTATTAAAAAAAGTAAACCGTATTTCATGCTTGTATTATTCTTTTTTTGAGACAATTTCAATAACTATAGATTTGGGAGGTTTTATGTTACTTTCCTCTAATAATTTTATGTCAAAAATTGTGATATAATCTCCTACAGGAGTCATTTTAAGATAGTTTTTACCCAATCCATTTAATTGATTCCCATGAAGTGATATTGAAGGATGTTTTCTAAACTTTATTTTAAAAGATCTTATTTTAGGTGGGATTTCATCAACAGATAACCCAAAACAACTATCTGGAATGGGTTTTTGTAAGAATGCCTCTTTTGTTAATGTCACTTCACAGTTGGTAATCTCTTCTTGGGCAAATACGTTTAAACTTAAAAATAATAGCACAGCAAATAAGGAAAGTTTCATAACGGATGGTTTAGCTAATCTAATAACTAAAAATACCGTTTTTTATTTTGTTAAGTATATCGAGAAACTATTCGACATGAGACTTAATCATCTCAATCATTTCTTTGGCATTGTCATCATCCGGTTTTAGGCTTAAAACCTTGTAATAGTTTTTTAAAGCCATATCGTAGTTCTTGGTTTCAAAATAGGCTTCACCCAAGCTGTCATACACATTGTACTTGTAAGGAAAAATTCGCGTGTTCAAATCAAAAACATATAAAGCTTTGTCATATTCTTGGGCGCGTAAATACACATAACCTAAAGTATTCAACTCCCGACTACCTTTTACAAATTCGGCAAATCTGGGGACAAGGATATCATGTTCCAATTGTAAACTATCAATTGATTTTTCGGACAGTAAATAGTTCAAATAGTTAGCAGCCATATAGTTTGGTGTGTATTTATTGTCCGTAACAATATTTAACATATCGCGTTCCAAAGTTTCCATAGGGTGTTCTACAATACGATTGACTTCCAGACCATTTTTATAGAAAATAAAGGTGGGTACCCTGTGAATGTTCAAGCCCTGTTCTTCATGGTTTGGGGCTTGTTTGTAGGCTTCCGGTTTGTTGTCTACGGCAATGACCTCTAATTGGCTGTCTGGAAATTTAGCCTTATCCAGAATGTGGTAAAACCTCGGGACTTCTTTTTTGCTATCACCACACCAAGTGCCCAAAAACACTTTTATGGTGTATTGATTAAGTGATTCCTTGAGTTTGGATACCACCTGTTTGTTGACAAGGTAGTCATCGTAATTGGGTTCAAACCATGCGTTAAAAGGCGCTTGTTGCAGACCGATTTTGTCAATTTTGCCCAATAATTTGGGATTGCCTTTGTCGTCAGTAACGGTTTGATTAATAGTTTGAGAAAAAGTGATTTGGGAACAAAAAAGGATGACTAAAGTTAGTGCTATTCGTTTCATGATTGATGATTTTTAATCAAAAATAGAAGCTTAACAACTTGCTTGCCAATAATTTGTATTTTCAACCCAAATAGGTGTACAAACGTTTTATTTTACAATACCAATGGTTGTTTGTTGCGTTATTTCTGCCTTTTGTACATTATGTTTGACCAACTAAAGAATTCTGTTTACTTTTCATTTCAATATGAATATCTTAAAAAAAAATAGCTCTCAAATATTGGTGCATATCCTGTTTTGGATATTGTTCATCATGGTATCTTTATTTGTTTTTTCGCCATATTACTGGCGCGAAAACCCCTTTCTACAGTACATATCCATTCTGGTGGTCATTGTTTATGTCAACAATTTGATTTTACTGCCCTATTTTGTCAAGAAGAAAATGTACGCTTGGTATGTTTTTGTTATTGCCTTGATTTCCTTTTTGGCCACGCAATTGTACTGTTATGAATTTGCCCAATGCGGTTGCTCCATTATGAAATGCTTGAGTGATTATTTATGGCAAACCTTGGTACCACTTATTTTCTTCTCCTTTGTTTGGGTGTTATACCGATTTATTGATAAGCAAGAAGAAGTAGAGCAAATAAAGAAGGAACATTTGGAAATGGAATTGAAGTTTTTAAAATCACAGATTAATCCACATGTGCTGTTCAATAACCTGAATACCATTTATTCCTATGCTTTAGAAAAACCAAATGAAACACCAGAATTGATTTTAAGGCTTTCCGATAATTTAAAGCATGTATTGTACGAAAGTAATGCCAAAAAAATTCCATTGCACAAGGAGATTCAGTTTATTGACAATTACATGACCTTTCAAGAATTGCGAACTGAAGGAGTGAATACCATTGTTTATAACAAGAGCATTGAAAATGAAAACAATCAAATAGCGCCATTATTACTAATTACCATAATTGAAAATGCCTTTAAGCACAGTTCTTTGAACAGTGAAATTCTGGTCTCAATTATTGAAAAAAATGGTGTTTTAGAATGTGTTTGCGAAAATGATTTTACAGAAAAAGATCATGACTTGGCTGAATTTAAAATAGGACTTCAAAACTTGGAAAAGCGTTTGGAGTTGTTATATAAAGATCATTTTGAGTTTACCATTACACAGGATAGTAAATTCAAAGTGTATTTAAAACTGAATTTAGTATGACCTGTATCATTATAGAAGACGAAATACCTGCGCAAAACATTCTTAAGAATTTCTTGAAGAAGTTACCTGATATGGAATTAATAGCAACTTTTAAAGCCGCTATTGAAGCCAATAATTTTTTAAAAAGCGAAACGGTTGATGTGGTATTTTTAGACATCAATTTGCCGGATATTTCTGGAATTGATTTTATTAAAACCGTCAAAAATCCACCAGCAATTATTATGACTACTGCTTATCCGGATTATGCAGTAAGCAGTTTTGAGTTAGACACCATTGTAGATTATTTGGTAAAGCCTTTCTCGTTTGACCGTTTTTTAAAAGCTATTAATAAAGCCAAAGACAGACTGGAAGTTTCTAATAAAACAACTGCTGATGAATCTGAAGTATTGTTTTTAAATGTTGACAAAACCCTTCATAAAATTGTATTGGATGATTTGGTCTATATAGAATCCGACAGAAATTATATTACGGTTGTTACCACCAAACAAAAACTCTCCTATATTGACTCGCTAAAAAATTGGAATGAAAAATTACCGAGTAATCAGTTTATTCAAACCCACAAGAGCTACATCATAAACCGAAAGTTTGTCGATAAAATTTCTGGAAATGAAATCTATGTAAATAGTAACCGCTTACCTATTGGCAGAACCTATAAGCAGGAATTGTTAAGGAAATTGCATATTGTATAAAAAAGCCTCATTTATTTGAGGCTTTTTTTCTTAAGGTTAAGAGACTTATTTTTTAGGATGCACCAGATCCATTTCTTCAATTAGATGTTTGGCACCTGCATATTTATCAACGATAAACAACACATAACGTAAATCAACCATAATGTTTCGGCAAATTTCTGGATCATAATTCATATCGCTCATAGTACCTTCCCATACACGGTCAAAATTCAATCCAACCAAATTACCGTGGGCATCAATTGCAGGACTACCAGAATTGCCACCAGTCGTGTGATTGGTTCCTAAAAAGCAAACTGGTACTTTACCATTGGCATCAGCATATTGCCCATAATCTTTGGCTTCATACAAATCGATTAACTTTTGAGGCACGTCAAACTCATAATCGCCTGGCACATATTTTTCAATGACACCCTCTAAATGACTTACCGGTTGATAATACACAGCATCTCTAGGATGGTAACCTCGCACTTGCCCATAAGTAACACGCAAGGTGCTATTGGCATCTGGGAAATAACGTGCATTTGGTAAGGCCTTCATTAAAGCCGTCATGTATTCAGTTTGTAAGGCTGTAATGGGTTCATTCTTTTGCTCAAATTCTGGGTTGATACTGGTGTAGAACTCCTCTATGATTGGTTTGGCGTAAATATACGCGGCATCATTATTTAAGTTATTTATCACATCTTCAGCTGAACCGTCAAACAATTTTAAGGCGCTATCTAAATTGGTGAAGGCTGTTTTATCATAAATAGTTGGGTCAATATTATTCTTACTATATAATGGCATTACGGCTTCAAAAACACCCTTATCAACTTGCACATCATAGTTCTTGTGGATGCCTTTCAACAAGTTGGTGATGTAATCACGATTCTTTTCTAAATTATCCGAACTCTGCTTCAACGATTGCTCAACTTGATAGGCTCTGAATGTCATTTGCATCAATTCATTGGTTACTAAAAATACCTCAATGAAATTTCGACGTCTAATGTTGACATCAGCAAAATCCTTATAAAGTTTGTCAAATTCTGGTAAAATATGACCGTACTTATCTTCCAGGCCTTTTTCTTTTAGAGCTTTAGTAAACGTAGCCTCAAATTCTTGACGTTCGGCAACTGCATTACTTTTTTGAATTCCTAAATTTTCACCAATCCATTTTTTCCAGGCATTGGCAATACGTGCTTGTTTGGATGCATACTTGATACGTACTTCATCATTGGCTTTCATTCGGGCATCAATCACTTTTAAAGCTGCTTCTCGAATAGCAATGTTGCTAGGGTTATAGTCTTTAGTAATATGTTCAATTGCTACGGCTGGTAGGTATTCATCTGTACGCCCTGGAAAACCAAACACCATGGTAAAATCGCCTTCTTCAACACCATCTAATGAAACTGGTAAATAATGCTTTGGTTTATAAGGTACATTGTCTTCACTAAATTTTGCTGGTCTATTGTCTTTATCAGCATAAATTCGAAACATCGAAAAATCGCCTGTATGTCTTGGGAATACCCAGTTATCAGTATCACTACCAAACTTCCCAATACTGCTTGGTGGTGCGCCAACCAAGCGAATATCTTCAAAACGCTCGGTTACAAATAAGAAATATTGATTACCTTTATAAAAGGATTTGACTTTAGTGTCTTGCCAAGCCTCTTTTTGTACTTGAGCTTGTAGGCTATTACTATTTTTGTCAATAGCAGATTGCTTTTCCTTTTCAGTCATGGTATCTGTAACACCGGCCAATACTTGACTGGTAACATCCTCAATACGTACAATGAATTCAATGTATAAACCTTCGTTTGGTAATTCTTCTTCCAAACTCATGGCCCAAAAACCATCTTTCAAATAATCATTTTCTAATGAAGAATGTGATTGAATTTGACTAAATCCACAGTGATGGTTGGTTAAAACCAAGCCTTTAGGTGAAATCACTTCACTGGTGCAACCACCATTAAAATGACCAATAGCATCTTTTAAACTGGATTGGTTAACCGAGTAAATATCTTCGGCTGTTAACTTGCTTCCCAAGGCTTTCATTTCGTTTTCATTCATACCTTCCAAAAGTGAAGGAATCCACATACCACCTTGTTGGGCTGAAACCTGAAGCGTGATAAAAAGTAATAGTAATCTGAATAATTTCATGGTGTCATTTTTTAGAATCTTTCAAAGATAACAAGTTCTCGTAATAAAATTGTATATAGAAGTTGTTACCTTTACGTTTATGATGCATATTTCAAAATTACCGCAGGTTGGGACGACTATTTTTAGTGTTATGAGTGCTTTGGCAAATAAGCACGACGCGATTAATCTATCACAAGGATTTCCCAATTTTAAAAGTGATCAGAAGTTGATAGACCTAGTTAACCAGGCTATGAATTCAGGCTATAACCAATATGCACCCATGCCTGGAAATTTACAGTTGCGTCAAGCTATTGCCAAAAAGTATGAACGATTGTACGAAACTAGTTATCATCCAGAAACAGAAATTACCGTTACAGCTGGAGCTACTCAGGCTATTTTCACAATTATCTCAACTTTTATAAAACAGGATGATGAAGTTATTATTTTTAAACCAGCTTATGATTGTTATGAACCCGCTGTTGATCTTTATGGTGGAATCGTAAAGTCTATTCAATTAAGTGCGCCAAATTATCAAGTAGATTGGGACTTGGTTAAAAAAACCATTACCAAAAAAACGAAATTGATTATCATCAACACACCTCACAATCCGAGCGGAACCATATTGAAAGATACAGATATGTACAAACTTCAGGAGCTGACGGAAAACACAGACATCATAGTATTAAGTGATGAGGTTTATGAACATATTATTTTTGATGGGTTACGACACGAAAGTGCCTGTAGATATCCCGATTTAAAAACACGCAGTTTTGTGGTGGCATCCTTTGGTAAAACCTTTCATAACACGGGTTGGAAAATGGGTTATTGTTGTGCGCCAAAGGAGTTGATGGATGAGTTTAAAAAAGTACACCAATTCAATGTATTTGCAGTGAACCATCCTATGCAAAAAGGTCTAGCAGATTATTTGGAAGAACCTAGCCATTATTTGGATTTACCTAATTTTTTCCAAGAAAAACGAGACTATTTTTTACGCTTGATTAAAGATTCCAGATTTCAAATAAACCCTTCACAAGGCACCTATTTCCAGGTGCTGGATTTTTCTGAAATCACTGATGAGCATGATGTCGATTTTGCCAAACAGTTAACGATTGAAAACAAGATAGCATCCATACCAATGTCGGTTTTCAATGAAGCAGGAAAAGATGACAAAGTCTTACGTTTTTGTTTCGCAAAAACCCATGAAACATTAGAGCAAGCAGCCAGTATTTTAAATAACATTTAACTCTTAAATTTTTGTAAATCGCGAGACTTTTTACAATTTAATGTGTCTTAAATGATGAAAGGAAAATGATTTTTAAATTATGAAAAAAAGACAGCTAATATTTCTAACAATATCTTTAATTGTGTTATCTTGTGGTAGTTCCGAAAAGGTTATCATGAATGATGGAACAGTTTATAAAGTTGAAGGCAATAGCTTTTATAAAAAAGGAAAAGACGTATCCGAAAATCTATCAGAAACTGAAAAAGAGAAGATATTAAACACGTTGAATGAAAGGCTAGAATACGAAAAAGCAGCCCAAGAAAGACAAGAGGAACTGGAAGAGCAAAGAGAGGAGTTGGAAAAAGCCCAAGAGGAAGCTGAAGCTAAACAAAAAGCACTGGAAGAAGAATTGGAAGAAAAGAAGGAAGCTAGAGAAGCTTTTTTCGATGCCAAGGAGGAATTGGAGAAGCAACAAAAAAAATACAAGCGTCTTCATAAAAGCGGCAAACTTTCACCAAATGACGAAGAAAAATGGGCAAAAAAACTCAAGGGTTTAAAACAAGAACTCAACAAAGCCGAAAACAAAATTAAAAATCAATAATCAGCTTGCAAGACCAACTAAAAACAGCCTTCATCCAAACTGATTTGGTTTGGGAAGACCCCAAAGCTAATAGAAAAAATTTCAAAGCGAAATTTGACTTGTTGCCAGAAGATGTGGATCTGGTCATTTTACCAGAAATGTTTTCAACAGGTTTTACTATGAATGCTCAAGCAGTTGCTGAAAGCATGAATGGTAAGACGGTTACTTGGATGTTAGAAAAAGCCCAAAAACATCAATTTGCTATTGTTGGTAGTTTGATTATTGAAGAAAACGGTCATTATTTGAATCGGTTAGTTTTTGCTTTCCCAGATGGCACTTTCAATACTTACGATAAACGTCATACGTTTTCTTTGGCAGGTGAAGACAAAGTATTTACGGCAGGGACAAAAAAAGTAATTATTGGTTATAAAGGCTGGAAAATTTGCCCACAGATTTGTTATGATTTAAGATTCCCAGTGTGGGCAAGAAATGTTGAGGATTATGACTTGTTGTTGTATGTTGCTAATTGGCCTAAACCGCGCATTGCAGCTTGGGATGCCCTTTTAAAAGCAAGGGCTATCGAGAATATGAGTTACTGCATTGGGGTAAATAGAATAGGTCAGGATGGTAAAGAAAATGAATACTGTGGTCATTCCGCTATTTACGATGTTTTAGGAAATAATATCACACCATTGAGACCTAATAAAGAACAGATAGAAATGACTGTACTTGAGAAAAAGCATATTGTTTACTACCGTGATAAACTCAAGTTTTTGGATGATAAAGATGCCTTTACAATAGTGTAAACTCAACTATAAGATCAAAATTAGAGCGTATTTCTTGTATTTTGGGATAGTAACTCACGCGTTCTGGTTGGCGCTTTTCAAGAAAGTTACCTGGGTCATACTTGCCATTTTTATTCGTATCAAAAATAACCCTCAAGTAAAGATCTCCAGTTTCCAAATGTCTAAAGTCTAAAGGTTCAGGCTTGGTACTATATAATTCACTTTTTACTTCACCTTTGTCTGTAACCAATTGCACAATAATAGGATATTCAGCATTTTTTAAAATAACCCTTACATTACCATAATCGGCATACGTTTTAGTGCTCAAACTATAGCTCAATGTGTCATTGGTATCACCAAAAAAATCAGTAAATGCCTCTGGAAGTATCTGAATTCGATAACGATCACTTTCTTTTTTCTCAAAATCAAAAGAATAAGTATTTGAAAGGGAATCCAACTTGGTAGTGAAACTTACCGGAAGGGAATCCTTATCCATAATGGTGACTTTTTCAGTATCAAAACTAACAAAGGGTACTGAACCCGTAATTTTGAAGTTATCATTAAAATTCAAAGTTCCTGTAGGTGATGCTGAAACTGTAAGAGTATCCCGTTTTTGTTCACTAATTTTAACTGTAAAATCTTCGCTGTAGTCCTGATTGGCTACTTGAAAAATTAGTGAGTCCACCTCTAGTCTCGGCTTATACCAATAGTTTAGTGTATCAGTTTTTGGGTCTTTGGTTATTCGGTATTCAAATTCATTAGGGACTCCAGAGGTAATATCTATTTTGAAATCGGTGTTAGGTCCTTCGAAACCAAAACCTATTTTTTCACCAGATAATAAACGAGGTCTAATAATTTTAGAGTCTAGTTCTTCTTTAAATAATTTTAAAGTAAAAGAGCTATCTGTGGGAACCGTTATGTAAGAACTGTGAAATGCAATTTTATCTGACTTTGGTTGAAATTTATAATCTTGGTTTTCATCTTTTAAGGCGACCATTAAGTATTTACCAGCTTTCAAATTTTCGAGAGTAAAGGTGGTTGTACTATCTAGCGTATTGGTTATATATCTAGGGCGTTCGTTGAATACTATTGAATCATTCAAGGTAGAGTCGACTTCATAAAGCATGACCGAAACAAAATCTTCGGGCTTTCGTAATGTAGCACTGACAATTTCACCAGAAACGGTCAAAGAGTCTATATAGCTACCTGTTGAGAATACATATTTGTAGTAAGGGAATGGGTTTTCTTCATTGTTGTCAACAATACTATTGCCAAAATTAAAAGCATAGGTGGTATTTGAAGTTAATGTATCAATTATCCTAATTTTTATGTATTTGCTGGCATTACCTAATGGCGTTATTTCTGGCATCGGATCCATAGGTGGCGAAATAATCAATTGCCGTTGCAGGTTTTTGATTTTAATATATTCGTCAAATTGGATTTTAATTTCGTCACCTTGAAAATTTGTAGATAGATTTTCAGGCTCTGACCTTGTAATACTTGGTGGCGTAGTATCTTTTAAACCACCACTTGGCCTTCCTCGGTTAGCGCAATTGGATATTGTGAGTATTATTGCAATTACAAAAATCAGGTTTGAAACTATTTTGCGCATGTAGTCTTGATATTTGTGCAAAGAAACAACATATTTATCATTATAAAAACCTTAAGATGTTACTGCCATAGTTGCTAAACTAATTTTAACATTTTGGGCCTTGTGTAAAACATGCACGCACGATTCAACGGTTGCTCCAGTTGTTACAATATCATCAACCAATAAAATGTGTTTGTTTTCTATTTTTTGTAGGTTTTCGGCTTTAAAAATTTCAGAAGCGTTTAACCATCTGGCTATACGATTTTTATGTACTTGAGAATTGGTGTTGGTTGCCTTTATAAGCACATCATCTTGATATTTGGCATCGAGTGCCTTGGCAATTTGTTCACCAAATTTAGCAACTTGATTGTATCCTCTTTTTGACAATTTTTTTCTGTGTAATGGAACAGGTATGACTAAATCAATGTTTTGATAGCCAAGAACCGATTTTAATTCTTCACCCAACCAGTCACCCAAAAACAACCCTATTTCTTCAAACCCTTTGTATTTTAAATTGTGAATTAATTTTTGAGTAATACCTCTTTTTTCAAACCAAAACAAAGCAGTCGCATTTTCGAGCTTACACCGTCCATAAAAAATATTCAAAACACTCTTGTCATCATTGAAATGACAATTGGTTACCGGTAGATCATGCCGACATTTTGTACAAATATATTGCTCGTTATCTCTCAAAAGAAGATTGCACGTGTAGCAAACTTTTGGGTAAAAAATATTGATCAATGATTGAAGCATTCGTAAATGTTTTAACATAAAGATATTATAAGTTTTTGAATAGAACATGTGCTATTCGAACAGCAAAAAAGAACTTCAACAATTTTTTTATCATTTTATCGATAAAAATCCGCCAACACAATCTTAATATTTAGATTCGTAGGATAAAATTAATTAAGATGATAGTTAACCCTCAATTATTTAACTACAGATTAATTATTGGTACTTTGGTAATAGCCATTGTTGTATTAGGGTCGTACAGCTTTTCTAGTTACAACACACTTAAAAACCATGCGCAGTTTGTTAAGCAAGAGGTCAATCTTGTTCAAAATGAATTATCAGATATGATTGCGCTTTATGATGAGGTTAGTGTTGATAACAATGAATTAGCGTCACAGTTACAGCAATCAAAAGCAAGAATGCATGTTATTATGGATTCTTTAAGAGCTGCGAAAGCCAATTTTCCTTTAATATCTAAGTATAAAAGTGAGATAGTAGCTTTAAATCAAGAAAGAATTAACTTGTTTAAGCAAATTCAAACCATTCAAAATCAAAAAGACGCACTAGCCCAAGAGGCAGAGCATGCTTCTAAAAAATTAGACATGCAAGCGAACCAATTGACTATGTTGGCTGAAGAAAACCAAAAGCTGACAAGTATAGTTAATGAAGTCACTGCACTTAAGTTGAGTAATATTGATGTGTCAGCTATCATTACGAATAGAAGCACATACGATATTGAAACTGAAAATGCTCATGAAGCCGATAATTTTGAAGTGTGCTTCACAGTTCAGCAGAATGCCTTTACTCCAGAAGGCAATAAAGATATTTACGTTCAAATTTTAGGTCCAGATGCTAATGTGGTGTCAGATAGAGGCGCTGTAACATTTGGTGATTCTGAACTTATTTTTAGTGGTAAAACTTCTGTGAATTACAGAAATCAAAATTTGGATGTTTGTACTAAAATAAATGTCAATCAAAAACAAAAATTAAAGAAAGGAAATTATCTAATTTCAGTTTTCCATGATGATTTTAAGTTAGGATCATCAGAAATAATACTTAATTAACTAACCAATTTTATTTCTCAAGAAACCGTTCCATTAATTGGAGCGGTTTTTTATTTTTGCACTATGACAAACAACGATGATCAATTTAAGAAAGTAATCTCTCACGCGAAAGAGTATGGTTACGTGTTTCAAAGTAGTGAAATCTACGATGGTTTAAGTGCAGTTTACGATTATGCACAAAACGGAGCTGAATTAAAGAAAAATATTCGGGATTATTGGTGGAAAGCCATGGTGCAAATGCATGACAATATTGTAGGTATTGATGCAGCTATTTTTATGCATCCTACAACTTGGAAAGCTTCCGGTCATGTAGATGCCTTTAATGACCCGTTAATAGATAATAAAGACTCCAAAAAACGCTATCGTGCTGATGTTTTAATTGAAGATTATTGTGCAAAGCTTGAAGCTAAAATCGATAAAGAAGTTGCTAAAGCTGAAAAGCGATTTGGTGACGCTTTTGATAAAGAAACGTTTGTTTCAACCAACCCACGTGTGTTGGGCTATCAAGAGAAAATTGATAGTATTCTTTCTAGAATGGGCAAGTCTTTAGAAAAAGAAGACTTGGCTGATGTAAAGGCTTTGATTGAAGAATTGGAAATAGCAGATCCTTTAACAGGTTCCAGAAACTGGACTGATGTTAAGCAATTTAACCTCATGTTTGGCACCAAGTTAGGCGCCAGTGCAGAACATGCTATGGATTTATATTTGCGGCCAGAAACCGCTCAAGGTATTTTTGTTAATTTCTTAAATGTTCAAAAAACAGGACGTATGAAAATTCCGTTTGGCATTGCCCAAACAGGAAAAGCTTTTAGAAATGAAATTGTAGCTAGACAATTCATTTTTAGAATGCGAGAATTTGAACAAATGGAAATGCAATACTTTATTAAACCTGGTACGCAAAAAGAATGGTTTGATTACTGGAAAGAAACTCGATTAAAATGGCATAAATCTTTGGGAATGGGCGAAGAAAATTACCGTTTTCATGACCATGAAAAATTAGCACATTATGCCGATGCTGCTACTGATATAGAATTTAAATTTCCATTTGGATTTAAGGAATTGGAGGGGATTCACTCTCGTACCGATTTCGATTTAAAGCAACACGAAGAATTTTCAGGAAAGAAACTACAATATTTTGACCACGAAGAAAACGCAAGTTACACACCTTATGTCTTAGAAACATCCATCGGTTTGGACCGTATGTTCTTGGCTGTATTTTCCAATGCACTGGTTGAAGAGGAATTAGAGAACAATACAACCAGAACGGTTTTAAAATTGCCTGCAGTTTTAGCACCAACTAAAGCAGCTATTTTCCCATTGGTTAAGAAAGACGGTTTACCAGAAATAGCTAAACAAATTGTTGACGATTTAAAATGGGATTTCAATGTTTTCTATGATGAAAAAGATGCCGTTGGTAAACGCTATCGTCGTCAAGATGCTGTTGGTACACCATTTTGTATAACAGTTGACCATGATACGTTAGAAGATAACACCGTAACTATTCGACACAGAGACACCATGGATCAAAAGCGTGTAAAAATAGAAGAACTTAGAGACATCATTAAAAGAGAAGTAGATGTCAAGGAATGGTTGATGAGGATGTAATAACTTCCTGATTTAAATAAAATTGAAATAAAAAACTCCCAAGTATACTTGGGAGTTTTTTATTAATGTCCATGTCCGCCTTCACTATCATTAGAAAGCATACTAGTTCCCTTTGTTATTATTTTTTCTGATTTGAGCTTATCTGAATTTAGAATTTCAATAAAGTCTTCAGATTCCATTCCAGTTGCGACTTCTGTTTTACTAAATATATAGTTTTCTGAAGTTTTTTCATTTAGGACAAATATGTAGTAATAATCACCCGATTTGATAACGGCTTCTTTTGGAAGCCCCATGCTCTTTAAATCATTTACATGGATGGCTGCTTCTACAAACATACCTACAATAAAGTTTTCATCGTCATTATCAATATGACCATGAACCTGAACACGCCTTGAGGTTTCGTCAATAGTAGTGCCTACTAAATGCACGTCAGCCGTATAAGTTTTGTTAGAAGCTTCAGGTATTTTAAAGGTGATTTTTTGTCCCTTTTTTATTTTCATGATGTCTTTTTCAAAAACAGACAATTCTAAATGTATATGATCAATATCCACGATTTCCATAATAACATCACTGGCATCAACATAGGTGCCGTTACTCACTTTAACGGATGTTACAGAACCTGATATGGGTGCATAGATATTGATGGTTGAGGTGAAGTTACCATTCAAAACAGTATTTGGATTGATGTTGAGCATTTGTAATTTCTTTTTTAATCCATTGTATTGGGCTAAACTACTTTTATAGGTGCTTTCAGCTTTGAGGTAATTTTTTTCAGAGGTTATTTGTTCATCAAATAATGTTTTTTGACGTGTAAATTCATTTTTTAAATAATTTAACTGCTCCGCAACTTCCAAAAATTGTTGTTGTAAAGCCACGTATTCGGTATTTTCCATAGTTACCAAAAGCTGCCCTTTTTTAACTTGGTCACCAACTAATAAGGGTGTTTTGGTAATGTAACCTCCCATGAAAGTTGTAACACGTGACTTATTATGAGGTGGCACATCAATCATACCGTTAACCACAACCGTTTCGGTGAAATCGTGTTCAGCAATAGATCCCAATTGCATGTTTTCGCCTTCAAATTGCGCCTGTGTTAATATTATTTGGTCATGGTGTTCCTGATTATCGACTATAGCAGGTTCTTCCTTTTCTGAATTCCCGCAGCTCCAAAGTGCTAGAGCTATCAATGTTATATATAGTTTTTTCATGATTTTATGTTATAAAGTTAAGTGATTGATGATAATTACCGTTTGATTGTATTTGTTTAAGTTATCAAGATAGTCCAGTTCAATATCCTTTGCAGTCTCAATACTTTGAATGTATTGAAAGAAATCAATTTCCCCTTCCTTAAAGGTTCTGGAGGCCGTTTTTATGATTTCTTCTGAAAGTGTTTTGCCTTGGGTTTCATAATAGATAATAGATTCTTCATGTTCTTTAAGTTTGGCTAACAGAACCTGATACTCTTTTTGAATAGTAGTTTTGTAGTCTTCTTCTTGAGAACTTATAATCTCCTCGGCAATTTTTGAAGTTTTTATTCTGGATGCATTTCCAGAAAAGAACAGTGGAATTTTTAATCCAAGTTGATAGCCTTGAATATTATCGTTCAAGCCGCTATTGGTCCCGACAAAATATTCTGCTGAAATATCAGGCAGCAATTGCTGTTTTTCTTTTTGTTTTAAGGCTTGATAGTAAATTTTAGATTCTTCATAAAAACCTAAACCTGGATTATTCTCTAATGAAAAACTCTGTAATTCAACTTTGTCCAAAGGTTGATCAACTATTTGAAGCGTATCTACCTGAACAACCTGTTTTAGGTTTTCTGTGGCAGATAATACATCATGTTGTGCCTTTTTATAACTTGTTTGAATTTGTTTAGCCTTTGATTGGGCTGTAATCATTTCCAGATAATTGGTTTCACCTAATTCAAAACGGCGTTTGGCATTTTTTGAGAAAGTACTATACAAGCTGTCCAGGTATTTATAAGTTTGAGCCTTGTTTTTAACGTATTGCAGTTGGTAGTAATTGGCATAAATACGCTCTTTTAATTTTTGAAGTGCCATATTATGCTGTGACTGTTGCACATTATAGGCCGCTTGATTCACTTTCTTATCAGCAAAGTACAGAGTTGGAAATTTGAAATCTTGCGAGATACCAAATACATTCAATGGTTTATTATTGACAGCTAAATTGTTTTCGTCATAGCTGTAAAAAATATTGGTTTTATCAAAATCAAAAGCACTTCCAATCCGTGCTTGGGCTTCATCAACTTTCAGTAATGAGGCTTCAATGCCTTTGTTGTTTTCGATAGCTAAACCAATGGTTTCTTCAACAGTAAGTGGATTTTGTTGTGAAAATCCACTGAATGCAATTAATAGTGCAATTATTGTGGGTATATTTTTTTTCTTCATTTTAATGGATTTTTTCTCTTCCAACCAAGCATATAAAACGGGTAATACCACTAGCGTTAATATGGTGGCAGTAACTAAACCACCTATCACCACAGTGGCAAGCGGGCGTTGCACTTCAGCACCAGCATTGGTAGAAACAGCCATGGGTAAAAACCCTAGAGCCGCTGCAGAAGCTGTTAATAACACGGGTCTTAAACGTTCCGTGGCACCTTGCTTGATGAGTTGTTCAATGCTTTCAAAACCATTATGTTTGAGTTCTTTGAAATGCTCAATGAGTACAATACCATTTAAAACGGCAATACCAAACAAAGCAATGAATCCAACACCAGCCGAAATGCTAAAGGGTAAATCACGAATCCAAAGTAAAAGTACTCCACCAACTGCTGCTAAAGGAATCGCTGAATAAACCATAAGCGCGTCTTTTACCGAGTTAAAAGCAAAGTATAATAAAACAAAAATGAGTACCAATGCCACAGGAACGGCAACCATTAGTCGGTTTTTGGCACTTTGTAAATTTTCAAATTGTCCACCATAGGTTATGCTATAACCAACAGGGAGTTGAATTTTATCATTGATTAAAGCCTGAACATCATTAACAACGGACTGTAAATCCCGATTTCTTACGTTAATACCAATAACTATGCGGCGTTTGGTGTCGTCTCGAGAAATTTGTGCTGGCCCTGTTGAATAGGAAATATCGGCCAATTCGTTTAAGGGTATTTTACCGCCGTTTGGCAAATCTACATACAGGTTTTGCAAGTCTGATAGCTTTTGCCTGTGATCACTATCTAATCTGATGGCTAAATCGAAACGCTTTTCACCTTCAAAAATGCTACCTATCACATCGCCTGCAAATCCCATAGAAATGATTTGGTTTAAATCGGCTATGTTAAGACCATAACGGGCAATTTTGTTTCTGTTAAAGGTTACACTCATTTGAGGTAGTCCTTCTACTTTCTCTACAATTATATCTGAAGCACCATCAACATTGGCAATAACCATTTTTATTTCTTCGGCTTTACTGGCCAAAACTGATAAATCCTCTCCAAAGATTTTAATGGCTACATCTGCACGCACACCTGTAATGAGCTCATTGAAGCGCATTTCAATGGGCTGGGTAAATTCAACCTCCATTCCAGGAATTACTGTAAGAGCTTCTTTAAATTTTTCAGCTAATTCATCTTTGCTTTCAGAAGAAACCCATTCGTCTTTGGGTTTGAGTTTAATAATGACATCACTTTGTTCCATGGACATTGGGTCAGTTGGTACTTCAGCGGCACCAATTCTACTGACAACTTGATCGACTTCAGGAAAATTGTTCAATAAAATGGATTCGATTTTTGTGGTTATCTCAATGGTTTTTCCCAATGATGTGCCCGTTTTTAAAACAGGCTGAATAACAAAGTCGCCTTCGTCCAATGTGGGTACAAATTCGCCACCCATTCGATTAAAAATGCCAATACTTAAAACTAGTAATACCAATGAAGCGCCTATGACTAATTTTTTATGGTTTAAGCTCCAATGTAAAGATGGCTGATACCAATTATTTATGGTATTCATTAGCCTTGCAGACAAGTTTCTTTTACTAGTCTTACTGGGCTTTAAGAATAATGATGAGACAACTGGAACGTAGGTTAAACAAAATAACATGGCACCAATTAAAGCAAAGCTGAAAGTCATAGCCATGGGTTTAAACATTTTCCCTTCAATACCACTTAATGACAAAATAGGGATAAAGACAATAAGAATAATGAGTTGACCGAAAATGGCAGAATTCATCATTTTTGAGGCACTTTTTAAGGTAATGCCATCAACCGTTTCTTTTGATAAGTTTTTTAGTTTGGCACTTTGGGCGGTAATTTGAAACGCTATAAACTCCACAATTATAACAGCACCATCAATAATAATCCCAAAGTCAATAGCGCCTAAACTCATCAGGTTGGCATCAACACCAAAGAGATTCATTAAAGAAATGGCAAACAATAAACTTAATGGAATAACTGATGCCACAATGAGTCCTGAACGCCAATTGCCCAAGAGTAACACGACTACAAAAATGACGATTAAGGAGCCTAAAATTAAATTTTCAGAAACAGTAAATGTGGTCTTATTAATAAGTTCACTACGCTCCAAAAAGCCATTAATATAAACCCCTTTTGGCAATGTTTGCTGTATTTCGGCTACACGGTCTTTTACGGCATCAATAATTTTTTTGGAGTTACCGCCTTTAAGCATCATGATTTGCCCTAATACTTTTTCGCCTTCACCATTTCCGGTAATGGCACCAAAACGGGTGGCATGACCAAAGCCTACTTTGGCAACATCTTTTATGTAAATAGGAACGCCATCATTCTTTACAACAATGTTTTCAATATCCTTTAAAGAAGCAACCAATCCTTCGCCACGTATAAAATAGGCTTTGTCGGTTTTTTCAATATAGCCGCCACCGGCAACACTGTTGTTTTTTTCTAAAGCCAGATAGATATCGCCAATGGAGATATTCATGGCTGTTAGCTTCAATGGATTAATAGCGACTTCATATTGCTTTAAAAAGCCACCCCAAGTATTCACTTCAACCACTCCTGGAATGCCAGATAGTTGGCGTTTCACGATCCAATCTTGAATGGTGCGTAAATCGGTTATGGAGTAGTCATCTTTATATGCTGGTTTAACATCCAGAATGTATTGATAAATTTCACCCAAGCCAGTAGTAATCGGTCCCATTTCAGGCGAACCAAAACCTTCAGGTATTTTTTCGGAAGCCGATTTTATTTTTTCAGCAATTAGCTGTCGTGGTAAATAGGTGCCCAAATCATCATCAAAGACGATGGTAACCACAGAAAGACCAAATTTTGAAACTGATCGAATTTCCTGTACGCCGGGTAAATTGGCCATTTCCAATTCTACCGGATAGGTAATAAATTGTTCCACATCTTGCGTTGCCAAGTTGCGAGATGTGGTGATAACCTGCACCTGATTATTGGTAATATCTGGTACAGCGCCAATTGAAATTCTGGTTAAGGAGAAAAATCCAAAACCTATTATAAAGACTATAAATAAGAGAATAATAAGCTTATTCTTTAAACTAAATTTTATGATGTTTTCTAACATAATTCATTTGAATGTAGTGATTGCCAATCAAGGATTGCCTTAATCGAAAAATAAAAGTTGGTAAATGAATTAAGCGAACTTGGGTGGTTGAAAAACAGATGGTTTTTCAAATAAAGAAACAGATTCTTTATAAAAGAAGTTAAAAGGAATTTCTAAAAAGGGTTCATAAAATAAGGGGTAATCTATGGTGTTCAGTGTGAAAACCACATTAGCATGAACGCAGGCTTTATGATGATCCTTAAACGGCAGCTTTTCATGATCTGAATGATCGGCTTTTGGATGATAAGTACTATCGCCATAATGCTCGGCAAGAAACTCAAAAAAGGAATCACCATACTGTTCTTGGTGATATTGGGCGTGTTCTAAAAGTATGTTAAAACGGGAAACATCCTCAAAGCTAAAATTAAAACTTTGAAAAAGTATTAGAAATGAAAATGTTATGCTAAACAACTTGCCCATTGATACAAAGCTACAAAAAAATATATGGTAATGTGTAACTTGGGTTACAAGAGACTATAAATAGGTTATTAAATTCGAAAAGTCTTTATATCATGAATAAATGCATTAGCTAATTGAAAAGTTTGGTTGGCTCATTCTAATTAATAATAGTTTAATTTATTTTAGATATTTGAACTGATAATTTTGGTTGAATATGAAATACTATTTTCTTCTTTTCTTTTGGCTCTTCATGGGTCCTGCCTATTCTCAACAAAATTTAGATACTATTTATGGTAATCCTAAATCGGTTAGAGAGAAAGTAGAGTTTTTAAATGAGAAAAAACAAAATTATAAGTTTATGCAAAATGACGGGGATTATGGTCATGCAACAATTTTCACACCTAAAGGGATAAAAAGTAGATTCCATTTATACTGGTATAATTATCACTGGGTTTTTTATGTTAACTATTTTAAGGAGTTCCTAGAGAATGGTCTGCCCAAAAATGAGAGATGGTATAATAAAGATGGTAGTTTAGAAAGGGAATTCAAATATACTTATGATAAGAAAAACAATTTAATTGAAGAAAAAGAAGTTTATTTTGAAGGTGTTTTCTTTGAAACAAGACTTCATTATAATCACTTAAATAAACTTATTGCTAGTAGTTATTATTCCAGTGATGAACCTAATGAATTTAGCCATTGGTACTATATTCGAGATAAAAGAAATAATATTATTGAAACTAGAACGGTCGATATAGAGGGTGAAGATTATACTATTGTAAATGAATTGAACCAAGAAGGAAAAGTAGTCAGAGTTATAAGAAAGTATATCCCAAATTGGCGAAAAATTGAAGTACTCCAAAAAGATTTGACATATAAAAGAAGTGTTTTACATGAATATGATTATGATGAAAAAGGGAATAAAATACTAGAATTGAATTACAATGAGGAAGCAGCTAGAGTTTATTCCAAGAAAATTTTTAAATATGACAGTTTAAACAATTTGATAGAGACTACAGCGTTTTTCAGACCAAGTGACACAACTAAATATAGAACTACTAAATATGTTTATAATAAAGACGGGCTAAATACATTTAAGGAAGAATTATCATCAGAAGAAGAATCAGAATATGAGTCTCAACGAATTTTTTATAATGAAGATGGTTTGATAATCAAGAATATTCTTAATGAAAAAAGCCTAAAAACAGTACTAACTTTCAAATACCAATTCGATAAAAAAGGAAACTGGACCGAAATAACAAAAATTGTAAATGGAGAACCCTTATATGTATGGACAAGGGATATAAAATATTATTAAAAATAAGCCTTTAACTGCACATTTCCCGTATGAATCACTTTACTGGTTTCAGATTTTCTACCGTAATAGGTCAGGTTTAAATCTAAATAGCGGGTAATTTTTTTCTGTGCCAACACACTCCAGGTATAGTTTTTGCCAGGTTGCAATCCTTCCATCATTTGGTAAGCTACGGCTGTATTGGCACTACCCGAAAAATCATTGGTAAAATAATTAAATTCTCCACTAATAGCGGACTTTTGAAAATTGGCAAAAGTAAACGAAGCACCGTATTTCTGCTGCTTCAGGGTTTCAAAATTACTGATGGTATTCTCTTTTGAAGCATACTGAAAAAACACATCAAAACGGGTGTTGTCGTTTAAGAGGTAGGACAATTTAGGATTAAAGTTGGTTTCGTCAATATCAAAATTCTTGCTGGCGTAATTTTCACTAATGCTAATGTTGTTGTTAAAATTGGATTCCAAATTCAGTAACCAACTCGTGGCAAATTTATGTGTAAATAACAGCTTATGGCTTTTCAACTTACTTTCAATAAAACCAAATGACAAGGTGTTTTTGGTTGCATTATTTAAATAGGTATAAGAGGTTGTGTACCGTTGTTTACCACGATTAAAAAATAGCACACTCCTAAAGTTTTGCTGTAATGCCAATTGATTAGCTTGGTCACCACTAAAGGGATTCAGGTTAAAAGTATTGCCTTGTCGCTTTTCCTTTCGGTCAATTAAGAATGAAGTCTGACTATGAAAATGAGCCAATACTTTTAAAAAGCCATTATCAGAATTAGCCCATTGTTGTGGATTTAAAGTCAGTAATTGACTAAATCGGTTTTGATGGGTTTTGATAAAAACTTGGTTTGGTAATAATACACGAATATAGTCGGCTTCATCTTGAAATTGCGCTATTTCAAATTCTTCCAATTCCTGAATGCCATTGTTATTATAGTCTATCCATGTATAAATTCCTGTGCCAGATTCCACTTCAACATAGGTAAAATCCTGTTGTGGTAAAGTACCTGAATTGGTTTCAAAGATGGTATTCCAATAAATAAACTGGTCCCAAAAACGTTGGCCATAAATTAAGCGGGAGTTTAATGATTGTTCATTCTCTTTATTCGGGTCAACATCTTTCAATACGCGATAATTAGCATAGATGGATAAATTGGTTTTGGCGTTTTGAATAATTCGTGAATCCAAATAAATGGTGTTGGATGTGTTTACTTTTTGAAGCGTGTTATTTCTAATACTATCATTTGTTCGGTATTTGTAACCGACTTCAGTAAAAATTTTAGTGCTATCACCAATACCGGCAAATATTTCATAGGATTGGAATCGCTGACTTAAAGGCGTGTAAGTATTGGTCGCTCTTTCTTTTTGTTCATTATCCTCCAAACCAATTCGCGTTCCAGCCCAAGCCTTGTTAAAGCTGTATGTTATCTGATTATACGAGCGTAAAAAGGTTGACGTAGAGGTGCTCGCAGTTGCGGATAAAAAGCTGGAGTTAGAATTAATTTGCCATTTGTTCAAGTTGAAATTAACACCAATTAAATGTCGATTACCATTAAAATTATCGGTATAGTTGAGGTGTTCAAATTGGTAATTGGCCATTCCTTTTTTATGATGAAATAAGCTTAAACCAGATTTAAAAATCAACTGATTTCCAAAATTGGTAATATTCTGTGAGCCCGTTTCTAACCCTAAATTCCAATCCCGATTGAATTCGGCATTGTAGATACGTTGAATGGTTCTGAAATTTTCATTGATATAATCGGTATCGATATTAGCAGATACATTCCAAAGACTGTCATTTTTTACTATGGCCTGATTCACTTTCAGCTTGGCTGCATAGCCATCGTTGTCGTCATCATTGATACTTGAAAACAAGTTCAAATCGTTCTTGCTTCCTGCCAATTCAAAACCAATGTTTGTTTTGTTGGTTGGAGTGTAAAATCCATTTACAATGGCCAATTGAAGTTTGGTTGGTGCTATGAGTTGAATGATTGGTTCGTAATTTCCTTGCGGGATTCCCGCTATGGGCTCTACATATTCATAAATGGTTGAAATGGCGTCAATAGAGCTCACCACATAATTTCCCTGATTGTCACCGACCAATGAAAACGTCACACTAAAAAGCGTGTCATCTGGATTGTTAGAAAACACAAAGACTTCAACGCCGTTAATAATTTCTTTTTTGTATAAAATACGATTTTCATTGTAAGCTTCAGGCATGCTGGAAGGCGCGACCATTTGACTTTTGTCATCGCCAGCTTCTGCTAGAATTTGAACTTGCTCTTCTGATAGATTTTGCTGTAGCGGATTATTTTTAGAGTCATTTTCACTGTAGATGCTCACACCCAATTTGAGCTTGTCACTCGTATAATGACCACCTCCAAAAACTACCAAACGAGAGTAATTGCGCTCACTGAATTGATAATCAACAGTAATACGCATTTCGGATGTAATTGGGAAAGTTGGATTGAAAATAATTTCACCTGCATTGTAGTCTATAATGTAATCTTTGTTTTCACCGCGTTCCAATGCTATGCCATTGACGTAGACGGTTTCACTTCCAGACACGATAAGAACATATAGTTCTTCATTAGGGCCTCGTAACTTATAAGGGCCTTGATTGCCTTCTTGAGCAATAAATTGACTGGTGGTAAATTGACCGCGAACCAAGGCGCCAGCAGCAAATAAATTGGTTGTAGATTCTGAATGATTTAATCGCGCATTGATTGATAGTCCTTGGACCCGCTTACTAAAATTTCCAAAATAAGAATTGTTATTTTCCAAGTCCACATCACCAGCACGAATTTTCCAATTATCACTAAAGAGTTCTATAAATACTTGATCAAATTCATCCAGTCGTTGCGAATAGCCACTTTCTTGAAGCGGGATATTGGCATCTTGAATAGAGGCACGTAAGGATACTTTGTCGCTTAACTTACCAGTGACTTGTAAATCGAGTTCGCTGTTCAATACAGAATTCTGGTTGTTGCCAATCACAATGCCACGTGAAATACTTCCGGTAGTTGTTAAGCCATCAAATGGCGTAAAATTTGATTTTTCGCTGGGTTGAGATAATTTATATAATCTCTGCTGATTCGTTGTATTGGCAAGTATGACGTCATCTTCCAATTGCCTGTAAGTTTTGGTTAAAAAATCAGGATAACTTAAATAATTGATAATAATAGAGTCCGTTGGAAGTGGTTTTGTTAGCGTCAAAGTGGCTTTAGCAAAATCAATTTCATAAAACGAGGTATCAACAAATGAGCTGTCTTTGGTTTTAATTGAAAAAAAACTGGAATTGATACTCACGGAGTCAATGACAATAGTATCGGAAACCGCAACTTTTTTGCTTTTATAATTAGAGTTTTGATCTTGTGCTAAAGCACAAAAACCAATAAGAAACAGTAAAAGCGTTGCAGTTAATTTCATTTGATACTTAAACTACTTTATGACCAAAATATTTTGTTAATAGTTTTTGTTAAAAGCACTTTAAATTAATAGTGTAAAAGTAACGCATTATTTATTTTAGCTGAAATTCTAAATGACTTAAGATGAAAATCATTTCTTATAATGTTAACGGTATTCGTGCAGCTTTAAATAAAGGATTTATTGATTGGTTAAAAAATGCCAATCCTGATGTTGTTTGTTTACAGGAAATAAAAGCATTAAAAGAACAATTAGACTTAAGTATTTTTGAAGAAGCTGGTTATCAATATCAATATTGGTTTAGCGCCCAAAAAAAAGGATATAGCGGTGTTGCCATTTTAAGTAAAATTGAACCCAATCATGTCGAATATGGTACAGGCATTGAGTCTATGGATTTAGAAGGGCGGAATCTGCGAGTGGATTTTGATGGTGTTTCAGTAATGAGCCTGTATTTGCCTTCAGGAACCAATGATGCCAGATTGGACCACAAATTGGAATATATGGATATGTTTCAGAACTACATTAACGACTTAAAACAAGATATTCCAAATTTGATTATTTGTGGAGATTATAATATTTGTCATGAAGAAATTGATATTCATAATCCTAAAATGAAAGGTGTTTCGGGGTTCCTTCCAGTTGAACGTGAATGGATTGGAAATTTCATAAGGAGCGGCTTTATTGATGGATTTAGATACCTGCATCCTGACAAGCAGCAATACAGTTGGTGGAGTTATCGTGCAAACGCTAGAGCTAATAACAAAGGATGGCGATTAGATTATACCATGGTAGCAAAACCTTTACAAGAAAAAATTCAAAGAGCCGTTATACTCTCGGAGGCAGTGCATAGTGATCACTGTCCGGTGTTATTGGAAATAAGTAATTAACAGATTAATAGCAAAATAGATGAAGAAGTTTTTTTTAAGTACACTTGTAATTGTTCTTATTACATCATGTGTATCACCAAAAGTTTATAAAGATTTAGAAAGTAAATACAATACATTAAAAGATCAAAACAGAGAACTTTCTGCTGAAAATGATGCGCTTTTAAACGCAAAAAATAAAGCTTTAAATGAATTGGAAAGTTTACAAAAGGATTATGATGATGCCATTGCACAGCGTGACAAACTCCAAAGAGATTATCAGGCTACGAAGACTAATCTAGATAATCTAAAGGCTTCCTATGATGCTCTTGAGAAAAACAGTTCGGCTTCAATTGCTGAAAATGCTCAAAAAAACCGTGAGTTATTAGCACAACTTGAAGCAAAAGAGCAAGCACTTGCTACCGAGAATGCCCGTTTGGAAAAATTGAAAAAAGAATTAGAAGAACGCTCAAATAGGGTAGCAGAATTGGAGAGTGTTATTTCTGCAAAGGATGCAGATATGAAACGACTAAAAGATGCCATTTCTAGTGCTTTAACTGATTTTGAGGGCAAAGGTTTAACCGTAGAACAACGTGGTGGTAAGGTCTATGTGTCTATGGAAAACAAGTTGCTATTTGAATCGGGTAGTTGGGCAGTTGGGTCCACTGGTAGACAGGCTGTCAAACAATTAGGGTCCGTGTTAGCGGACAATCCTGAAATTGCTATTTTAATTGAAGGTCATACGGATAATGTTCCCTACAAAGGTAATGGCCAATTAAGTGGTAATTGGGATTTATCTACAAAAAGAGCCACGGCTATCGTTAATATTTTAAGAGAAAACCCATCCATAAACCCTGAAAACTTAACCGCTGCCGGAAGAGGTGAATATGCACCAGTGGCATCCAATGAAACATCTGAAGGTAAGGCTAAAAATAGACGTATTGAGGTCATTTTAACACCAAAATTGGATGAAATCACCAAACTATTGAATGATATGTAGACTTTGCCTAAAGCAGCACTTTTAAATTTTTATGGAATACACCAAGTTACCACACACCGATATAGAAGTTAGTAAAATTTGTCTAGGAACTATGACATGGGGAAACCAAAACACCGAGTCAGAAGGTCATGAACAAATGGATTATGCACTTTCACAAGGCGTCAATTTTTTTGATACGGCAGAATTATACCCTGTGCCAGCAACAGCAGAAACATATTCCAGAACTGAAAAAATAATTGGTAATTGGTTTCAGAAAACAGGCAATCGGGATAAGGTAGTTTTGGCAACAAAAATAGCTGGTCCTGGAGATTATACGGCACATATTCGCACCAATGGGTTTAGTCCTTCCGCTCTTAAAGATGCCGTTAATAATAGTTTAAAGCGTTTAAAAACCGATTATATTGATCTCTACCAATTACATTGGCCTGAAAGACAAACCAATACTTTTGGTGTTCGAGACTATAAGCATAACCCAAATGATAAGTGGGAAGATAATTTTAATGAAATTTTACATACCCTTGATGAAATCATAAAGGCAGGTAAAATCAGGCATATAGGCCTTTCTAACGAAAAAGCTTGGGGAACCATGCGGTATTTGGAGGAGTCAAAAATTAATCAGTTACCTCGTATGAAAACCATTCAAAACGCCTACTCTTTATTAAATCGTGTTTTTGAAGGCGATATGGCTGAAATTTCTATCAGAGAACAAATCGGATTGTTGGCCTATTCTCCAATGGCGTTTGGAGTTTTGTCTGGAAAGTATGTCACGGGTACTGCTGCTGACAATGCACGTCTAAAGTTGTTTCCGAGATTTTCACGTTACAGTAGTGAGCAGTCAACAAAAGCCACTAAAAAATATATGGAATTAGCTGCTGAAAATAATATGTCTCTTGCTCAAATGGCATTGGCTTTTGTAACGCAACAACCTTTTGTGACTAGTAATATTATTGGCGCTACAAACATGAGTCAACTCAAGGAAAATATTGATAGTATCCATGTAAATCTCACCGAGAAAATATTAGAATCTATTGATGAAATACATAAAATGATTCCTAATCCTGCACCTTAATTAGAGGAAAACACCATAAAATCCGACAAACAGTATTACCAACTTTTGGTCCCGCCAATTCAACGAATAAAAAAGTAGTTTGTCATATAGTTGCTATGTAAACAATCATTTTCATTAATTTTAGGGTCCTGTATTTTACGGTCCCAGTGAAATATTGTTAGCCTACTGCATTATTAGTCATTAAACCTAACATTAATAACGATGAAAAAACTTACTTTTTCCATCTTATTTGCGCTTATTTCATTTAGTGGATTTTCTCAAATAGGATTAACTGAAAATTTCGATGGCGGATTGACACTACCAACTGGTTGGACGTCTGATGCCGGAGATTATTTTGGAGCTGTAGTTCAAGTTTGTCAAGGATTCTCGCAACGGGTGAACCTCTTTGACGCTAATACTGAAGCCCACCTCACCTCGCCTAATATTGTAGGCTCTTCAAATGGTAGCGATCTTACCATTACATTTGATTATAAAATAGTCGATTGGTCTGCTGCCGTTGATGCTACGCCACCGGGTTGGGGTGAATTACGAGTTCAATATTCAACAAATAATGGTGGTGTTTGGAACACCATTGAAACAATTAATGATGATAACCATATTACATCCAGTGATTGCTTCAACTTTAGTACAGTTGTACCTGCAGCAAGTTTGCCAGCGGGTTCAGATTTTAAATTACGTTTCGATGCGTCTTGGTTAGAAGGTACTTATTACATATATATTGATAATGTGACAGCAACACAAGTTGTTGTAGACCCTCCTTCATGTGTTAATTTAATTACGCCTGCCAATGGAGCAAATGGGGTAGGAATCAATACTAATTTAGAGTGGAGTGCCGCTACGGGAATTCCAACTGGATATACGTTGTCTGTTGGTACCGCTCCTGGAGGAACGGATGTAGTGGACAATGAAGATGTTGGATTGTCTACATCTTATACTTTTGGTGCACCCTTGGAATACTCAACGACATATTATGTTTCTGTTTTAGGTTATAATGCCAACGGTCCAGCGGAAGAATGTGAAGAGTTCACATTTACAACAGGAGCCGATCCAAATGCACCAGTCGATTGTGCAGCTGGAACACCAATAAATACAGTCTACTGCTATGGTAATAATGAAACCCAAACTTGGAACTTCCAAAGTTCCGATGGAGGGCCTCTAAATGTATTTTTCAATGCAGGACAAATGGAAGGATGTTGTGATGAAGTTACTATCTATGACGGTACTGACAATACAGGAACTGTATTGTACGATGATAATAACGGTGGTGATATGACAGGTGTTTCTGTTAACTCAACCACTGGTTTTATTTTTATAGAGATTGATAGTGATGGTTCTGTAAGTTGTGAAGCAAATGGTTATGTACCTCTGAATTTTGATGTGTCTTGTATTGATACAACTGCAGTTCCTAATTGTAATTCAGTATTGACAACACCAGCTAATGGAGCTGTTGATGTAGACAATAATACAGATATTACATGGAGTGCAGCTTCTGTTATCGTAACTGGATATACGATTTCTATAGGAACTACTCCTGGCGGAACAGATGTTTTGGACAATTTTGATAATGGTCCTGCTACAACTTATGACCCAGGAACATTGGCATACGAAACTACTTATTATGTAACTATTGTTCCATACAACGATAATGGTCCTGCTATTAATTGCAACGAGCAAAGCTTTACCATTATGGACGATCCAAATCAAATTTTAGATTGTACAAATGGAGAAACTATAAATACAACATATTGCTATAGCAATAATGACAATATGGTATTTAACTATGCCAGTAATGATGGTTCACCACTTTCTGTGGTTTTCAATTCAGGTTACATTGAAGCAGGTTGGGATGACTTAATCGTGACAGATTCTGATGGAACCATTTTATTTCAAGGTGACAATGGCGGGAATTTAGCGGGATTAGTATTTGTTTCTTCAGGTAATTCAATTGCAGTTGCTGTTGATTCAGATGGTGTTGTAAGTTGTGAAAGTACAGGTAATGCACAATGGGACTTCACTGTTTCGTGTGTTGATACATCTGCACTTCCAAACTGTAATGCGTCGTTAACAGGTGCCGTAGCTAATGGATCAGGAGATGTTGATGAAAATGAAGATTTAACATGGAGTCCTGCAACTGTATTCGTTACGGGATATGTTATCAATATGGGAACTACTCCAGGTGGAACAGATGTATTAGATGGTGTTGATGTAGGTAACGTTTTAACCTATGACCCTGGTACATTAGAATTTGAAACGACCTATTATGTAACCATTATTCCTTATAATGAAAATGGTAGTGCTGAAGATTGTACTGAAGAGAGCTTTACTGTAGAAAATGATCCAAATCAAATTGTGGATTGTGCTTCAGGAGAAGTTGTCAATACAACATTCTGTTATGAAAACAACAGTGGTGGCGCTGGAGCTAATGTTTGGGTAGATGTTTTTAGTTTCCAAAGTTCAGATGGCTCACCGTTAGCAATTTCATTCAACTCTGGAAATATGGAGAACGGATTTGATACAATCCGTATTACCGATTCAGATGGTAGTATAATTTTTGAAGGACAAGGTGAACTTTCAGGCTTGTCATTCTTTACAACAGGAGATTCTTTAACAGTATGGTACGAGTCTGATGGTTCTGTAAGTTGTTCATCAGGAAGTAGACCTGAATGGAATTTTGACGTAGCTTGTTTTGACCCAACAGCAGTTCCTAATTGTAACGCTACAGTCACAGCACCAGCTGATGGAGCTATAGATGTAGACATTGATGCTGACCTAACTTGGAGTCCAGCCTCTATAGTCGTAACAGGATATATCATTAATATGGGTACAACACCAGGAGGAACAGATGTTTTAGATGGAGTTGATGTTGGAGATGTTTTAACATATGACCCTGGTACTTTAGAAAATGCAACAGAGTATTATGTTACCGTAATACCTTATAACGATAATGGACAGGCTGATACTGATTGTATTGAGTCAACGTTTAGAACGGTATGTATTCCACAAGTCGTAACTTTTAATGCAGTGGGTGATTGTGAAACAGATCCAGATAACCCTGAGTTTGTTTTAGAAGTTAATGTTGAGGATTTAAGTGGAGCGGCTTCAATTATTATTACAGATGATCAAGGAAGTCCTTCTCAAACTGCAAGTTCTACTGGAGTTATTACCATGGGGCCTTATGCAGCCAATACAGTGGTAACTATCACAACTATAAAGTCTGATGATGATACGTGTGATGTTGTAAGTAGTCCAATTACTTTCATTTGTCCTCCGCCACCAAACCCATGTTCTATTGTGTATGCTGGTGAGGATGCTGCGGTGGATTGTGATGAAAACACATCTACTGATTTGACAGCTGTTTATCACTTATTTGGCCAAGACACCAATAATTACACCATTAATGAATTAAGTGCTTGTCCGTTGCCAACAACAGTTGGAGGAACACCAACAAGTTTAGATATTGATGATAGATGGTCAGAAGTTATTGATTTAGGTTTTGAATTCTGTTTCTTTGGTGAAATCTATGATGAAATTCTTATTGGATCTAATGGTGTATTAAGTTTTGAATTGGAAAATGCTGGTGGTTTCAATAACTGGAATATTGATCCGGGTGATACTCTTCCTAATAATGACAATACAAGTTTAACGCAAGCCAATATCTTTGGTGTAGCTCATGATATAGATCCTTCTGTATCAGGTGAAATTAATTATCTAGTAATTGGATCAGCTCCTTATAGAATGTTTGTGGTGAATTATGTTGATGTCGCTCATTTCAGCGGCGCTTGTAATCAAACATTATTCTCTAGTTCACAAATTATATTATATGAGTCTTCAAATAACATTGATATCAATGTGTTTGAAAAACCAATTTGTGCTTCATGGAATGATGGAAATGCTGTAATAGGTGTTCAAAATATCGACGACACTGTAGCCTTTACTCCGGCTGGAAGAAATACAGGCGTTTGGGAAGTAACTCCAGATGCACCAGAATCTTACAGATTTGCACCTTACGAGGATACGCCAAGTTTTGTATTCGAGTGGTTCGATGGAACTACTTCATTAGGTAATTCAGAGACGATTACTGTATCGCCAACTGAAACTACAACCTATACAGCCACGGTGACTTATGATTTGTGTACTGGTGGAACAGCTACTGTTGTAGATGAAGTAACCGTTACAGTGAGTGGATCAGGTGGTGAAGCTTCATTTACAATGGAGCCATCATGTAATGGCGCTACTGCCACTATCACAGGTGATGAAGGTGGAATCTTTAGCTTTGATCCAGAACCAACTGATGATGCTGAAATAAATGCAGATACAGGTGAAATTACAAATGGTACGCCTGGAGAAACTTATACCGTTGTGTATACAATTTCCGGGGAATGTGGGTCAACAGCAACAGAATCTGTTACCTTGTTACCAGCTGAAGATGCTTCATTTGAGTTAACTGCAACTTGTGATGGCGCAACAGCTACTGTAACTGGAGATACAGGTGGGACTTTCACATTTAATCCAGAACCGGGAGATGATGCTCAAATTAATGCTGAAACTGGGGAGGTAACTAATGGTACTGCTGGATCAATATATACTGTTGAATATACAACAGCTGGTGATTGTGCTTCAAGCAGCACACAAGATGTAACAGTATTAGATTCTGAAGATGCTTCTTTCACTTTGGAAGCAACCTGTGATGGTGCTACGGCAACAATTACGGGAGATGCTGGAGGTACATTTGCATTTAATCCAGAACCAGGAGATGATGCACAAATCGATCCTAGTTCAGGTGATATAACCAATGCTACTCCAGGGGCAACTTATACTGTTGAGTATACTACAAGTGGCGATTGCCCTGCAACTAGTTCTGAATCTGTAACAATTTTACCACCTGAAGACGCTTCATTTACATTAGAAGCAACCTGTGATGGTGCTACAGCAACAATTACAGGTGATGCAGGTGGAACATTTGCATTCAATCCAGAACCAGGTGATGGTGCAGAAGTTGATCCTAATGGAAATATTATTGGTGGAACACCAGGAGCAACTTATACTATTGAATACACAACATCAGGACCATGTCCAGCAACTAGTATGCAATCTGTAACAGTATTATCAGCTGAAGATGCGTCGTTTACTTTAGAGGCAACATGTGATGGTGCTACGGCAACAATAACAGGAGATTTAGGTGGAACATTTGCATTCAATCCTGAGCCAGGTGATGGTGCGGTAATTGATTCTAATGGTAATATTTCTGGTGGAACGCCAGGAGCTACTTATACTGTTGAATACACCACATCAGGACCATGTCCAGCAAATAGTACACAATCTGTAACAGTATTACCTGCCGAAGATGCTTCGTTTACATTAGAGGCAACTTGTGATGGGGCTACGGCAACAATAACAGGAGATGTAGGTGGAACATTTGCATTCAATCCAGAACCAGGTGATGGTGCTGAGATTGGTTCAGATGGAACAATTAGCAATGGTACACCGGGTGCAACTTATACGGTTGAATATACCACTTCTGGACCATGTCCAGCAAGTAGCATGCAATCTGTAACGGTATTACCAGCTGAAGATGCATCATTTACGTTGGATTCAACTTGTAATGAAGCTACCGCTACTGTGACCGGAGATGCGGGAGGAACATTTGCATTTAACCCAGAACCAGGTGATGGTGCACAAATTGATTCAGAAACAGGAGCCATCACTAATGGAACTCTAGGAAATACATATACGGTTGAGTACACAACTTCTGGACCATGTCCGGCTAGTTCAACTCAAACAATTACACTTGAAGATAACAATCCTCCAGTAGCTATTGCGCAGGATATTACTGTTCAGTTAGACGAAACGGGTAATGTTTCAATTTCAGTTGAAGATATCAATAATGGGTCATCAGATGATTGTGGTATTGAGACTATGACTATTGACATAGACTCTTTCACCTGTGAAAATGTTGGAGACAATACCGTAACATTGACGGTTACTGACGTTGGAGGAAATGTTTCAACGGCAACAGCAACTGTTACAGTGGAAGATAATGTCATGCCAGATGTGGTGTGTAACAATATTACTGTTTCATTAGATTCTACAGGAAACTATATGTTGTCTTCTGAAGATATCGATGCTATTGGAGCTGGAAGTAGTGATGCTTGTGGAATAGAATCCATGACTGTTTCACCTCAAGCTTTTACGTGTGATGAGATCGGTGATAATTTAGTGACCCTAACTGTCATTGATGTTAATGGAAATGAGAATTCTTGTGAGGCAACAGTAACTGTTGAAGGTATAGTTCCTGAAGTTACTGTTACTGAGGAGCCATTATCGGTATTCTGTCAAGGAGTTATTTTAACAGCTGAAAGCAATGTTGAGGTTACCTATGAATGGACAACTGGTGAAGACACTCAAAGTATTACTGTTGTTGACAATGGTGTTTACGGTGTAACGGTTACTTCTGAAACAGGTTGTACTACGTATGTTGAGTATGAAGTTACTAGTATCATTGAAGGAACACCGTTATCAGAATATGCTATTTATGCAACCAATGAAGTATTTCTTCATGGAAACAATTCAGTACAGTCTGGAGGAGTTGGAGTTGGTAGTAGTTCGGGTGAAATAAAATTACACCAAGATAGTCATATTGCAGAATTTGGACAGGCAACTACATTTACATTAAATCAGGGTAGTACTATTGGAGAAGAGATTAATGAATCAGCCAACCCAATTATACCTGGATTTGTATACAACACATTATCTACTAACAGTAGTGAATCTGTTACCATTGGTAATGGTGATACTCAAGTATTAGATGGTGAAGTTTACGATGAGGTTTGGGTTAGAAACGGAGCAACTGTAGTTTTCTCTCAATCAAATGTTTTTGTGAATAGAATTAAAACAAGTGAAGGTGCGATTATTGAGTTCAGTGGTTGTGCAAATGTTTATATAAACGACAGATTTATGCTAGCCCAAAGCGGAACAATCAATTCAAATGGAAATAATGTCACGTTCTATGTAGATAACAATGTTGATATAGAAAAAGGGTCTCATGTAAATGCTGTGATTTTTGCTACTAGACAAATCCTTGCCAAAGGTTCGAATGTTAATAGCAATAATCCTGATCCAACTTATATGACAGGATTGTTTATTGCAGAAAAAGTACATGGCCTTAACAATGTCATTTGGAATGCAGCTGATATTTGTGATCCATGTCCTGTTTACGAAGACTTATCTCCACAATATAGAGAGAGTCAGTTTGATGTTGTGGCATGGCCAAACCCATCAAACACAACATTTGATATGAGGTTAAGATCACAAGATGTAAACAATGATGCCGTAGTTTATGTGTATGATATGAGTAACAAATTAGTTCATACAGCAACATTTGGGCCAGATGAAAAGTATACTTTTGGTTCAGAATTAGAAGGAGGAGTTTACATTGTGAAAGTAAAACAAGCCAAAAACTCTAAAGTTATCCGATTGATCAAATATTAAAAAAAGGATAATTGATAAAAAAAGGTCTGATTTAAATCAGACCTTTTTTTGTTTTCACGCAATTCATTTTAACGAGGAAAAATTACCGTTAATCTATTAAAAATTTGTTTGAATTTTCGTTACAGAAATTTTCATAATTTTAGGGATTAAATTTTTTATAATTTAATTAATAACCGTTGTTTTTGTTCATTTCGATGTGACCATAAACATAGCGATTTACAACAATTTACTAACCTTGATTAATAGCAATGAAGAACATTACCTTATCAATTTTATTTGGATTTATATCTCTTTGTGGGTTTTCTCAAATAGGATTAACAGAAAATTTCGATGGTGGATTAGTCTTACCAGCTGGATGGACATCGGATCCTGGAGATTATTTTGGAACAGTTATAGAAGTCTGCCAAGGATTTTCGCAGCGAGTAAACCTGTTTGATTCCAATACTACTGCGCATTTAACATCACCTAACATAGTGGGGTCTTCTAATGGAAGCGATTTGACCATTAGTTTTGACTATAAAATAGTCGATTGGTCTCAAGCAGTTGATGCCACACCTCCAGGTTGGGGCGAGATGCTAGTTCAATATTCTACCAATGATGGTGGGGTTTGGAATACTGTAGAAACAATTAATGATGGTAATCATATTACTTCAAATGAATGTGCAAATGTAACAGCCACAGTTCCAGCTGCTAATTTGCCAGTAGGTTCTGATTTTAAATTGCGTATTGAAGGTAATTGGACTGCTGGAACCTTCTACATTTATTTAGATAATATTACTGCAACTCAAGTAGTTGTCGATCCACCTTCGTGTGTGAACTTAATAACACCTGCCAATGGTGCTAATGGTGTTGGAATCAATACCAATTTGGAATGGAGTGTTGCCACTGGAATTCCTACAGGATATGTGCTTTCAGTAGGTACCATACCTGGAGGAACAGATATTGTTGACAATGAGGATGTTGGTTTGTCAACGTCTTATACGTTTGGGTCGCCATTAGAATACGCAACTACATATTATGTAACCGTGTCTCCTTATAATGCTAACGGCCCAGCCCAGGGTTGTACAGAATTTACTTTTATGACAGGAGCCGATCCTAATGCACCAGTCGATTGTGCTGCTGGAACACCAATTAATACAGTCTACTGTTATGGTAACAACGAAAGTCAAACCTGGAATTTTCAAAGTTCTGATGGTGGTCCAATGAACGTATTTTTCAATGCGGGTCAAATGGAGGGCTGCTGTGACCAAGTTACAATTTATGATGGTACTGATAATACTGGTACAGTTTTGTATGATGGTAACAATGGAGGTGATATGACAGGTGTTTCTGTTAATTCAACCACAGGATTTATTTTTATTGAAATTGATAGTGATGGTTCAGTAAGCTGTCAGGCAAATGGTTATGTACCATTGAATTTTGATGTGTCTTGTATTGATTTAACTGCGGTTCCTAATTGTAATTCTGTCTTAATCACACCTCCAAATGGAGCGGTTGATGTAAATGAAAATACAGATATCACATGGAGTGCAGCGTCTGTTATTGTAACGGGATATACGATTTCCATTGGTACTACTCCTGGCGGAACAGATATTTTAGACAATTTTGATAATGGCCCTGCAACAACTTACGATCCTGGAACTTTAGATTATGAAACTACTTATTATGTAACCATTGTCCCATATAATGACAATGGTCCTGCTATAAATTGTAATGAGCAGAGTTTTATTACCAGAGATGATCCTAATCAAATATTAGATTGTGCCAACGGAGATGTAGTTAACACGACATATTGCTATGGACAAAATGATACTATGGTATTTAATTATGCTAGTAATGATGGATCACAGCTTTCGGTGGTTTTCAATTCAGGATGGATTGAAGCTGGTTGGGATGAATTAATTGTAACCGACTCAGATGGTACTGTTATATTCCAAGGAGACAATGGAGGAGATTTAACGGGGCTTTCATTTTTATCTTCAGGAGACTCCATAGCTGTTGCTGTCGATTCAGATGGTTCTGTGAGTTGTGGTAGCACCGGTAATGCACAATGGGATTTTACCGTTTCATGTTTTGATGCTACTGCTGTTCCAAATTGTAATGCTTCGCTTACGGGAGAAGTAGCCAACGGAACGGTTGATGTTAATGAAAATGAAGATTTAACTTGGAGTGCTGCTTCAGTACTTGTTACAGGTTATATTATTAATATGGGAACGACTCCAGGAGGCACCGATGTTTTGGATGGTGTTGATGTTGGTAATGTTTTGACCTATGATCCAGGAGTATTAGAATTTTCAACAACATACTACGTAACTATCATTCCTTATAACGATAATGGTAATGCTGTTGGTTGTACTGAAGAAAGTTTTACTATTAGGGATGATCCAAATCAAATAGTAGATTGCTCTATTGGTCAAGTAATCAATACAACTTATTGCTACGCTGCCAATGACACCATGGAATTTAATTTTGCTAGTAGTGATGGTTCTCAATTAGTAGTGTTTTTTAATGCTGGTTGGATAGAAGCTGGTTGGGATGAGCTTATTGTTACAGATTCTGATGGAACAATTATTTTTCAAGGAGATAATGGAGGTGATTTGACAGGATTGATTTTTATTTCTTCAGGTGATTCAATTACTATCGGAGTAGATTCAGACGGAGTGATTAGTTGTGCGGGATCAGCTAATGCTCCTTGGGATTTTGATGTTACCTGTTTTGATGCAACAGCGGTACCAAATTGTGATGCAACTATTGTAACACCAGCTAATTTAGCCATAGATGTCCCAATTGATACGGATATCACCTGGACAGCAGCGTCTATTTTTGTAACGGGTTATACTATATCAATAGGTACAACACCTGGAGGAACAGATGTTGTTGACAATTTAGATATTGGAAATGTTTTGACGTATGATCCAGGTATTTTGACAAATGCGACTAACTATTATGTCACGATTATACCATATAATGATAATGGACCGGCAGATACTGGTTGTACCGAATCAACTTTTAAAACCATATGTATTCCACAAGTTGTAACATTTAATGCGGTAGGAGATTGTGAAACAGATCCAGATAACCCTGATTTCGTTATTGAGGTCAATATTACCGATTTAAGTGGGTCGGCTTCAATTATTGTATCAGATGATCAAGGAAGTGCTGCTCAAACCGCCAACTCTGTTGGAATTGTGACCATGGGTCCATATGCTGCAAATACAGTAGTTACTATTACGACTATTAAATCAGATGATGACACATGTGATGTGATAAGTAGCCCAATTACATTTATTTGTCCACCACCACCAAATCCATGTTCAATTATATATGCAGGTGAAGATGAGACAATTGGTTGTGAAGAATCAACAGACATATCTGCTGCCTACCATTTGTTCGGTCAAGATACTAATACATATATAATTAATGGATTGGATTCATGCCCATTACCTACAACGGTGGGTGGAACACCAACAAGTCTAGATATTGATGACCGTTGGTCTGAAGTACTTGATATTGGATTTGAATTTTGCTTCTTTGGAGAAACCTATACTCAAATATTAGTTGGGTCTAATGGTGTCTTAAGCTTTGAATTGGAGAATGCCGATACAGGTAATGGTTGGGCAATGGCTGCAGGTGATTTATTACCTAATAATACCAATCCAACTTTAGCAGAAGGTAATATTTTTGGAGTTGGCCATGACATTGACCCAAGTGTTTGTGGAGACATCAATTATTTAGTAATTGGATCGGCACCTTATAGAATGTTTGTGGTTAATTATACGAATGTTTGTCATTTCAGCTGCAACGAATTACAGTCAAGTAGTCAAATCATTTTATATGAATCCTCAAATAATATTGATGTTAATGTATTTGATAAACCAACTTGTAATGGTTGGAATGGTGGAAGAGCTGTAATTGGGGTTCAAAATATAGCAGGAACAGTTGCATTTACACCTCCTGGAAGAAATACAGGTGTTTGGACTGCAACTGATGAGTCTTGGCGATTTGCACCATCAGAAGGAACGCCAAATTACACATTTGAGTGGTTTGAGGGTACAACATCTTTAGGGAATTCGGAAACAATTTCTGTAGCTCCAACTGTTACAACTACCTATACGGCAACAGTTACGTATGAATTGTGTACAGGTGGAACAGCAACATTAACTGATGATGTTACTGTAAATGTTAATGGGTCTAATGAAGATGCCTCTTTTGATGTTGAAGCTACTTGTGATGGAGCTATAGCTACTATTACAGGTGATTTGGGAGGGACATTTAACGTAATGCCGGCTGCTACTATAGACACCTCAACAGGAACTGTTACCGATGCTATTCCAGGAGAAACATATACAATTGAATATACAACAAGTGGAAATTGCCCTCAAGTTTCAAGTCAGACTTTTACGGTACTCCCAGAAGAAGATGCTTCATTTACATTGACACCTGCTTGTGGTGGAGCTATTGCTGATATTTTAGGAGATTTAGGAGGAACATTTTCATTTAATGAGACACCAAATGATGGTGCAGAAATAGATTCTGTAACTGGAGAGATAACAGGAGGTAGTCTTTCAGCTACTACTTATTCCGTTGCCTACACTACTTCTGGTGATTGCCCTATGACAAGTATTGAGACAATTTTATCAGAGTCGTGCCTTAATGTTATTCCCCAAGTAATCACGCCAAATGATGATGGCTATAACGATTCTTTTGATTTAAGTGGATATAATGTTAGTAGTCTTGAGGTATTCAACAGAAATGGTGTAAAAGTTTTCAGTAAAACAAATGGTTATACCAATGAATTTAATGGTGTTGCTGATAATGGAGATGAGTTGCCTGTTGGTACTTACTTCTATGTCATGAAATATCAAGGCGGTAAAGAACGAACTTCATGGGTTTATATTAATAAGTAAAACAACACAACCAAGATTAAATGATGAAAAAACTATATATAATTTTAGTATTTGTATTGTCTGTGTCCTTTTTACAGGCGCAACAAGACCCTCAGTATACACAGTATATGTATAATATGAATGTTGTTAACCCAGCTTATGCAGGTTCGTTTGAAGGTATTGCTGTTGGAGCTCTTTATAGAAGTCAATGGGTAGGTTTAGAAGGTGCCCCAAATACAGGGACTTTGGCTATCCATTCTCCTGTTGGAAGAAGAGTGGGACTTGGATTCTCTTTTATTAATGATGAAATTGGTCCTGTAAGGGAAAATAATGCCTATGCGGATTTCTCTTATACATTGCCACTAGGAAATGAAAATAAGCTTGCTTTGGGTGTTAAAGCGGGTGCTACATTCCATAAAATTGGCTTGATAGGACTGGCTGTAATTGATGCAAATGACCCGTTTTTGCAAGAAAATGTAGATGCTGTTACACCAAATGTTGGAGCAGGTGTTTACTTCTACAGGCCAGATAAGTACTATATCTCCTTATCTATGCCAAATATGCTTAATTCGGTTCATTTAGATGCTACAAATGGCACAAAAGTCGGTTCTGAAACGCAGCATTTATTTGCAGCAGCTGGATATGTGTTTAGCTTGTCTGATAACTTTGCCTTAAAGCCTCATGGATTGCTAAAAGTTGCCTTTGATGCACCTGTTAGTTTCGACTTAAATGCCAATTTGTTCATGTATAATATTGTTGAAGTGGGTGTTGGTTATCGATTGGAAGATTCATTCAGTGGTATGATTAACTTTATGGTTGCTCCTAATTTAAGAATAGGGTATGCTTATGATAGTATTAGGTCAGATTTAAACATAGCGACTAGTTCATCACATGAGATATTTATAAACTTTGATTTCAGTTTTACGAAAAAGGTATCTCGTTCACCTCGTTATTTCTAATCACTTAAGCTTAAACATTATGAAAAACTTTAAAATATTTATAACACTAGTATTATTGGGTAGCTTAAGTATAACTGCTCAAAACAAGCAAACTCAAGCAGCCGACAAACATTTTTCAAGATTTGAATTTATTCAAGCAATTGACAGCTATATGAAATTGGTTGAAGATGGTAAAGCTGATGAATATGTCTATGCTCAATTAGCCGAAGCGAACTATAATATTTTTAATACCACAGAAGCTGAAAGATGGTATGCGAAAACACTAGAAACTTCTCAAGATTCTGAAACCATTTATAAATACTCACAAATGCTTAAGGCAAACGGAAAGTATGAGGAATCAAGTAAATGGATGCAAAAGTTTGCTGATGCTAACCCTAAAGATGATAGAGCTATCGCATTCAAATCCAATCCTGATTTCGTAACAGGAATTTTAGAAGGAGAGAAAAAATACGATATTAAAGCGTTGCCTTTTAATTCAGAAGAATCTGATTTTGGTGGAACTGTCGCTAATGATATGGTGTACTTTGCATCAGCTAGAAATAAAGCTAGACGAAACTATGGTTGGAATGAAGAACCGTTTTTAGATGTTTACAGTGTGTCTTTAACTTTGGATGAGTCAGATCAAGAAGGGGAATTGGTAAATGGTGCCATTAACACCAGACACCATGAAGGCACCGTGACTTTTAGTCCAGATGGAAATACCATGTACTTTTCTCGGGAAAGTTTTTTTGAAGGTGATTATGAAAAGGATCAGACCAACAAAAATAAATTGAGTGTATTTTACCTTTACAAAGCGACAAATGATGGGGATAAGTGGAGTAATGTTGAGCCTTTGAATAGTATTAATAATCGCAATTATAATGTGAGCGCTCCTGCTATGAGTGCCGATGGGAAAACACTATATTTTCATTCTGATATGCCAGGAGGACATGGTTTATTTGATTTGTACAAGGTTTCTGTTAACAGCGATGGAACAGTTGGAGAGCCAGAAAATTTAGGAGATACTATTAATACAGAAGGGAATGACAGATTTCCATTTGAAGCAAGTAATGGAACGTTGTATTTTTCTTCAGATGGACATTTAGGTCTTGGTGGATTGGATGTTTTTTATGTGTCTGAATCTGGTAAAGTTGAAAATGCAGGAACACCAATTAATAGTAATTCTGATGATTTTGCATTTACTATAGATGAAGAAACAGGCGAAGGCTATGTCTCTTCCAACAGACCTGGAGGAAAAGGGAACGATGATATTTATGGTGTTAAAAGATTAGAACCTTGTGATGTTATGGTCATAACGACTGTTATGGATAGCGAATCGGGAGACCCATTGTCTAATGTAAGTGTTGTGATAAAAGATTCTAATGATCGTATTTTATCATCTCAAACTTCAGATGATAAAGGACAGGTTACTTATCAAGTTACTTGCGATAAGCCATTGGAAATTTCAGGCACATTACCAGATTATGAAGGAAACACCTTGAGTTTTGCTGGTAGCAAGGATGAAGAAGTCAATTTACAATTGGAATTAAAACCAATTGATAAGATAATTGTAGAAGATCGTGTGGTGTTAAATCCAATTTTGTTTGATTTTGATAAATCCAATATTACCTCACAAGGTGCTTTTGAGTTAGATAAATTGGTAGCTATCATGAACAAGTACCCAGATATGATAATTTTAGCTGAATCGCATACCGATTCTAGAGGTAGTAATAAGTATAATGAGGAACTATCTGATAGAAGAGCTAAATCTACGGTTCAATATGTAATTTCAAAAGGTATTGATGCCAGTAGAATCTCTGGTGTTGGTAAAGGCGAGAATGAACTTAAAGTTGATTGCGGTTCTAAATGTACTGAAGAGGAACACCAAATGAACAGACGTTCAGAGTTTATTATTGTAAGCGGTGGACCAAATCAAGAATAAAAAATTAAGCTTAAAATAAGACATAAAAAAAGCCTTACGATATCGTAAGGCTTTTTTATTATTTAATTTGATTACCATCTTTGTCAAAAAAGTGGTATTCTAAATATGTGTAAGCATCTCTAGGTAAAATTTTCACCCATTTTTTATGTTCAAAAAACCATTTTGAACGGATTGATGGAAAGCCTTTGGTTAAAAAGGCTGCTATAAAAGGATGTGTGTTTAAGGTCAGCTTTTTATAGTCTTTTTTAATTAATTGTTCAAGATCATGAGTTATTTTGGGCACAATTCCTATTGGTGCCTCTACCTCTGTACCATTAAGGTCATTAGGGTTTTCCTCACGCGTTTTAATGTTCATTTCTTGGCGAACACGCTGTCTTGTAATCTGTACTAAACCAAATTTACTTGGTGGTAGTATTTTGTGTTTGGCTCTATCATCCTTCATTTCATCACGAAGAAAATTATAAAGCGTTTTTCTGTTTTCAGCTCTGGTCATATCAATAAAGTCTATAACTATGATGCCTCCCATATCCCTCAAGCGCAATTGCCTGGCGATTTCAGCGGCGGCTATCATATTGACTTCTAATGCTGTGTCCTCTTGAGTTTTGGCTTTATTGGAACGGTTACCACTGTTAACATCTACGACATGAAGTGCTTCAGTGTGTTCGATAACCAAATAAGCTCCTTTTGCCATTGAAACGGTTTTGCCGAATGACGTTTTAATCTGTCTTTCAACACCAAATTTTTCAAAAATGGGCACATTAGATTGATATAACTTAACTATAGATTCTTTTTTTGGTGCAATTTCTTGCACATAATCTTTAATTTGAATGTAAAGTGCTTCGTCATCCACATGAATATTGGTGAAGGAATCATTGAATATATCTCGTAATATTGACGAGGCTTTATTCAATTCTCCTAAAACTTTGCTGGGATGATGTGCTCTGTCTAGTTTTTTACACATTGCGGTCCAACGACCTAACAAATTTTGTAAATCTCTATCCAATTCTGCAACTTTCTTGCCTTCTGCAACGGTACGAACAATAACACCAAAGCCTTGCGGTGTAATACTCCTTACAAGGCGTTTTAAGCGATCTTTTTCCTCTTTATCTTCTATCTTCTGTGAAATAGAAATTCTATCGGAAAAAGGCACTAAAACAATATATCGACCAGCTATTGAAAGCTCGGAACTAATTCTAGGTCCTTTAGTAGATATTGGCTCTTTTACTATTTGTACCAAGATAGATTGATTGGACTTTAAGACATCATTTATCTTACCGTCTTTATCAATATCTTTTTCAAATGGGAAATTCTTTAAAGAATAATCTTTTAGTCTACCTGTGCTTACACGTTTTGTGAATTTTAAAAGGGAAGGAAGTTTAGGCCCTAGATCGTGATAATGTAAAAAGGCATCTTTTTCATAGCCTACATTTACAAAAGCAGCATTTAAGCCCGGAACAGCTTTTCTTATTTTGGCTATAAACACATCACCAACAGAAAAATTGTTTCCTCCTTCATCTTTTTGTAATTCAATTAGTCTTCCATCTTTTAATAAGGCAAAATCAACGTTATCAGAATCAGATCGAATAATCAATTCTTTATCCATTTAGTTAATTTTTATCCATCACGACAAAGCGCGACAGATGGATTAATACTAATTCTTCACAGGATTTTTAATCCATAGAGTCACTCATTTCGCAAGGTAATACGAAACTGAAACTCACTATCAAAGAACGTTTTGATTTTAAAACCAAAAAAGTAGTTTGCCAACTACTTTTTCAGTTTATTTTTTCTTTTTGTGACGATTAGCGCGTCTTCTCTTTTTACGCTTATGCGTCGCTACCTTGTGTCTTTTTCTCTTTTTACCACTTGGCATAAATGTCTTCTTTTAAGGTTAATTAATAAATGTTTTTATTTAACGTCTACATTAGTTTTTACACCTTCAACAAAAACTTTTGCAGGTTTAAATGCTGGAATATTGTGAGCTGGAATCTTGATGGTAGTATTTTTTGAAATGTTTCTACCTGTTTTTTCCGCTCTAGTTTTAATGATAAAGCTTCCAAATCCTCTTAAATAAACGTTATCACCGCTCTCTAAAGAAGTTTTTACTTCATCCATAAATGTTTCAACAGTTGCCTGTACATCTCCTTTTTCAATTCCTAATTTTTCTGAAATTTTTGCTACTAAATCAGCCTTCGTCATTTTAAATATTTTTTGTGTTACTATTAATCTTTTAAAGGGTTGCAAATATAGGAATTTAATATTCAATATTTCAAACCTAATTCATTAAAATTTAAGAATATAAACGATTATTTTTGCATTTAGTATATACTCTAAATGCATATTACAAAAATTTTAACATCTTGGTATTCAGATAATAAGCGCGAATTGCCTTGGCGCAACACTAAAAACCCATATTTCATTTGGTTATCGGAAATAATCTTGCAGCAAACACAAGTTAAGCAAGGATTACCATATTATAAAGCATTTATAAAGCAGTATCCAACGGTATTTCATCTGGCTAAAGCTTCTGAAGAGGCTGTTTTAAAATTATGGCAAGGTTTAGGCTATTATTCACGAGCAAGAAATCTTCACGCTACTGCTAAGTTCATTGCCCATGAACTGAATGGTGAGTTTCCTAAAGATTATAATGGACTGATAAAATTAAAAGGCGTTGGAGATTATACGGCAAGTGCCATTGCATCAATATGCTATAACGAGGCAACAGCTGTCGTGGACGGTAATGTGTTTAGAGTACTATCTAGATTTTACGGCATCCAAACTCCTATTAATAGTACACCAGGAAAAAAAGAGTTCAAAGAACGGGCACAACAAATCATTGACAAAAAAAACCCAGCTGAATTCAATCAAGCGATTATGGAGTTTGGCGCTGTTCAATGCAAACCCAATAGCCCTGATTGTTCCATATGCCCTTTACAGTTAAAATGTTTTGCATTCCATACAGGAAAAATAAAAGACTTGCCTCAAAAAATCAAAGCAGCCAAGCCTATAAAAAGACACCTTAATTATATTGTCTATATGTCGGATTCCCATACAACTGTTCTAGAAAAAAGAGTTGGTAAGGGCATATGGCAAAATCTATATCAGTTTCCATTAATTGAATCTGACAAGGAGTTACAACCCAAAGAATTCAAGAAACAGCTTAATGTCAATCATAAAAGTATAGTATTGTTTAACGAGAACCCGATTGTGCATAAGCTCTCTCATCAACATTTGTATACCAAGTTTTGGATTGTAAAAGTGACAAGTTTATCTGAAAACGCCATTCCAATAAATAAAATCAATGACTTTGCAACCCCCATATTAATTAAAAACTTTATTGATGACTTCAATTTTTAAAGTGAAAGTTACTCCAGTCATATTTTTTTCTTAAATTTAAGATTATGAATTGCAAAAGCGTAATTTTGCACAATAAAATCATATAAAATGTCAGGAACACTAAATAAAGTTATGCTTATTGGGCATCTGGGAGATGAAGTTAAAATGCACTATTTTGAAGGAGGTGGATGCATTGGGAGGTTTCCGTTGGCTACAAACGAAACCTATACCAATAAACAAACTAATGAGCGTGTTACCAATACGGAATGGCATAACATTGTGGTCAGAAATAAAGCGGCCGAAATTTTTGAAAAGTATGTAAGTAAAGGCGATAAAGTATATATTGAGGGTAGAATAAAAACGAGAAAATGGCAGGATGAAAATGGAAATGACAGATACTCTACAGAAATTCAATGTACAGATTTCACCTTCTTAACTACCAAGAACGAAAGTGCTACTGGTTCTAATACCCAACAAGGCAATCAAGCCAATCCTGTTGGTCATAAAGCAGAGCCTATCAATCACAAACCTGAAGTTGATTTACCAGAAGACGATTTACCGTTCTAAATTGTTTAATTAAAACCCAAGCTATTGGATCCTGAACCCCCGAGTTTTTTAGCGCTTCTAATAACAATAGAATATTCTTTAATATTTGGTTTTGTACTGCTCTTTGTACTACTTATTTGTTCTGCCTTAATTTCTGGTGCCGAAGTTGCCTTGTTCTCGCTTACCCGATCAGACATTGAGGATAATCTAGATGAAAAAAACACGGCACTTTCAATTATCTCAAAGTTACTTGATAGACCAAAGAAATTATTGGCCACCATTCTTGTTGCCAATAACTTTATTAACATAGGTATTGTTATATTGTTTGCCTATTTGGGCAATTTTATTTTTGAAGGGATTGAAAATTATATTGTTAAATTCTTATTGGAAGTTGTTGTTGTAACCTTCTTGATTTTATTGTTTGGTGAAATACTTCCTAAAATATATGCCAGTAGAAATAAATTAAAGTTTGCCATCTTCATGGCTTATCCATTAAGGGTACTTGATGTTATTTTTTCACCCTTAAGCCTTCCAATGCGAAGTGTCACGATTTTTATTCACGGTAAACTGGGTAAACAAAAATCTAATTTAAGTGTTGATCAATTATCTCAAGCACTTGAATTAACGAGTGAAGACGATACCACCATGGAAGAACAGAAAATATTACAGGGTATCGTGTCATTTGGTAATACAGACACCAAACAGGTTATGAGGCCTCGAATTGATATTTTTGCATTGAACATAAACCTGAAATATTTAGAAGTTATACCAGAAATTATAGCAAATGGATATTCACGAATCCCTGTTTATGAAGATAGTATTGATACTATTAAAGGAATTCTTTACGTTAAAGACTTACTGCCTTACATAGATCGGAAACAGTTTGATTGGACAACATTAATGCGCGAACCATTTTTTGTTCCCGAAAACAAAAAATTAGATGACTTGATGGCTGAATTTCAAGAAAAGAAAGTGCATCTAGCCGTTGTTGTTGATGAATATGGTGGAACATCAGGACTCATTTCGTTGGAAGACATCATTGAAGAAATTGTAGGTGATATTAGTGATGAATTTGATGATGAAGATTTAATTTATTCCAAACTTGATGATAAGAATTATGTTTTCGAAGGGAAAACTGCTCTAAAGGATTTTTATAAAATTGTCAAATTGGAAGAGGGTGCTATATTTGAAGAAAATAAGGGTGAAGCCGAAACATTGGCTGGGTTTGTTCTAGAGATTTCAAAAAGTTTTCCAAAACAAGGCAGTAAAATAATTTTTGAAGATTTCGTTTTTACAGTAGAGGCTTTAGACAATAAACGTATAACAAGATTAAAAATCACATTACCATAATTTAAATGAAGCAACTGGCGTTTGTAACTTTAATTTTTTTAATATGTTTTTCTTGCGGTAACGATACCATGCCAAAACCGAATGCTTATTTGCGTTTAGACTATCCTGAAGCAGATTACAAAATTTTTGACCCTGGCTTTCCATTTACTTTTGAAAAAAATGAGTTGGCAACTGAAATTAGAGCACGTATTCTAACAGCTGATTCTGCTAGTTTAGGAATTGATATTATTTATCCATCATTAAAAGGGACTATTTATTTAACCTACAAAAAAGTAAATAGCAGTGAAGATAAGCTTAAAAGTCTATTGCGTGATGCCCAAAGTTTTACACAAGAACATACTCAAAAGGCTGATGAAATAACTGAGCAGATATACCAAAATAATGAACACAAAGTATATGGAATGTTCTATGAAGTAGGTGGTAATGCCGCATCGCAGTCTCAATTTTATGTAACAGATAGCATCAATCATTTCTTAACAGGATCTTTGTATTTCTACGCAAAACCTAATTATGATTCTATTTTACCAGCTGCCAATTACTTGCAGAAGGATATTCAAAAAATCATGGAAACTGTGAGATGGAAATAAAAAAGGCTTTCATAATTGAAAGCCTTTTTTATCTCATGTTGATGCTCTATTTAAGCTTTTGCTTTATCAGCACAACAGGCCATTTTGCAATCTTTGGCACAGGCTGTTTTTTCTGCTTCAGTTTTATTGGCACAGCAAGCTTTCTGGCAATCCTTATCACAAGCTTTCTTATCGCCATCAAAACTTTCAACGGTTTTCATATCCTTTACAGAATACATGTCACCAGATTTTTTAACAACTTCCTCTAAAGTTTCCGTAGTCACTTTAGCCTCGTCATACTCAACCATGGCTAATTTTTTTTCAAAATCTACTTTGGCAGATTTCACACCTTCCAACTTTGCCATTTTCTTTTCAATAGTTTTGGCGCATCCCATGGCACAAGTCATACCTTCAATTGTAAATTCTGCTTTTGCGTAGGTAGCATTTGGGTCTAATTCTGCAACAGCATCATTAGTTGTTTCAATAGCTTCATTTTCTACCGTCACCACTTCAGGAGTTGCATCATTTTTACAACCAGTAAAAATTGCAGCAATAGACAATATAGCTATAACATTTTTTAATCTTTTCATTTGAATTACGTATTAAGTTCTGAACAAATTTAATAAATATTGTTTTTTATTGCATTAAAATTCAAAACTTTGTGATTTTTTATCGATGAAGCAAATAAACGTCAAGTGGCTGTATTTAATTGTGCTTTCCCTCATCTGGGGCACATCCTTTATTCTTATTAAAAAATCCTTGTTAGGGTTAAGTCCCTTTCAATTGGGTGCATTGCGTACAATTATTACAGGCATGTTTTTATTGGTTGCTGGTTTTTCAACATTAAAGACTATCGATAAAAGTCAATGGAAATGGGTTGCCCTTTCAGGGTTTTTAGGCTCGTTTTTTCCAGCTTTTTTATTTGCTATAGCTGAAACTGAAATTGACAGTGCTGTCGCTTCCATATTAAACTCGCTTGTACCTTTGAATACCATTTTATTAGGCTTTGCAGTTTTTAAAATAACCTCAACCAAGCGACAAGTTTTGGGCGTTATCATTGGGTTTATTGGAACTACCATCTTGATATTAAAGGGTGCTGAATTAAACCCGGAACAAAATTATTTATTTGCTGGTTTTGTAATTGTATCGACTATCATGTATGCCGCCAACGTAAATATAATTAAACGCTACTTACAAAATGTGAAGCCTTTGGCCATTGCTGCTGGAAATTATGCCATTATTGGAATTCCAGCTATAGTTGTATTATTTTTCAGTGGGTTTTTTAAACAGGTAGTTTTGCAAAGTCCTATGTTAAAACAATCTATTTTATACGTCACTATTTTATCCTTCTTCGGTACGGCTCTAGCAAAAGTGTTGTTCAATAAATTAGTGCAAATTTCATCACCAGTATTTGCATCGTCTGTAACGTATGTCATGCCTATTGTTGCACTTACTTGGGGAGTATTGGATGGTGAAGGATTCAGCTTTTTGCAAGGTTTGGCAACTATCATTATTTTAATAGGAGTTTATTTATCACATAGACCCAAAAAATAAAAGCTTGAAGTTTCCTCCAAGCTTTTATTAATTTATAAATACATTTTAATTAGTCAAAATCAGCATCTTCTACACCTTCATTGACTTTTATTTCTTTCACAATAAAATCGAACTTACGTGGACCTGCAGTCTGTGAAATTTTGAACGGGAATCTGATACCCGCGACTTCCTTGTAATCAGAATAGAAAATGGAAGTTGAACCCATTTCAGAGCTTCGATCTTCTTTAACTTTCAAGCCAGTATCTACACTGTAGTAAGCTGTTAATTCATCCGATACTTTCACTTTGTAAGCCTTTTCACCATCTACATCTTCAATTTTATCCAATGTCACACCTTGGCTTAAATAATTTACTTCAGGGAAAGGAGAGGATTGTCTTTGTGCTTTAGTAATTTCATCTTCAGTCATTTCAGAACGTTGTCCTTGCTGAACTTTATAACCAGCATTACCGTCTAAAACTTGTTTTTGAACTGAAGTTCCCATGGCGGTAATCTCTTGCATTAATTGGTTTTTAGATGTTTTTTTCATTTCTAAATTCATCATCATGCCAGGTTGTAATTCTGCTTCGGCCATAATAAGTACCGAGTTTACGTTATCCAGTTTTTCACGACCACCAATGGCATCAATGTAGGCTTGTAACACCTTGTTAGGAGTAATATCCGATGGCATCTCTATGTCATAGTTCGGTTTTTCAGTAGCATTGGCGTATTTGTCAAAATACTTGATTGGAATTTTTGTCTTTTCAAGATTTTCAAGAACGTCACTACCATTGCCAATAATAACGATTCTGGCATTATCTGGCTTCATGTACTTTTTAGCGACACGCGTAACATCTTCAATAGTTACATCGTTAATTTTCTGAAGATAGGTTGTATAAAAATCCTCTGGCAAATCGTTTAATTTAATATTTAAAGCATAATTAGCGATGGTTTGTGGTCGCTCTAATGCCATAACAAAGTTACCAGTGTATTTAGCTTTTACATCACGTAATGTTTCTGCTGAAACAGGTTCGGCATTGATGCGTTTGATTTCTTTTAATGCTTCAACTACAGCACTATCTGTAACTGCGTTTCTAACTTTTGCTGTTGCATTGAAACGAGAGATTCCATAACGGTTAGCACTTAAGCTTGAATAGGCGCCATAGGTGTAGCCATGTTCTTCACGAAGGTTTCTAAACAGATAGCCTTCACCGCCACCACCTAGTATTTCATTGGCAATTAAAGCGGCATGATAATCCTCATCCTTCATTTTTAAATCCACATTATTGGTGATTGAAATGTTGGATTGCGTAGCTCCTGGAACATCAACAAAGTTGATTTGAGTGTAAGGAACATTTGGATTTGGAGGTGTAATAGGTGCATCAATAGAAACATCGCGAGTCCAATTGCTAAAATATTTCTTTACTTGCTTTTCAACAGTTTTGAAATCGACATCGCCCACAACGACTAAATAAGAGTTTGATGGATTCATATACGTCGAGCGATAGGATTTGATATCACTGAACTTAATATTGTTTATCGTCTCTTCAGTTGTGAATTCGCCATACGCATTTTGAGTTCCATAAGACAATGCACTACCCACACGACCTGCAATGGCATCTGGGTTTTTTTCATTGTTCTTTAAACTTTCAATTAACTTGACTTTTTCTTTTTCAAATTCTTCTTCTGTCAATAATGGATTAATGACAGCATCTGCCATTAATTCTAAAATACGTTCGGAGTATTTGGATAAACAACTGGCAAAACCACCACTAAATCCTAAATTAAAATTTGCTCCTAAATAATCTATTTCTTCATTAAATGCATCTTTTGGGATACTAGTGGTTCCATTACCGAGCATAGACCCTAGAACACTGGTAACACCTGCAATATTTCCTTCAACAATAGGTTTGTTGTCAATTCGTAATGAATAAGATACTCTTGGTAATTTGTGATTTTCAACAACCAAAACTTTCAAGCCATTTTTAAGCTCAAATTCACCAGGTTCTTCTAATGTAATTTTTGGCGCTGGCCCAGCTTTTGGTTGTTTAGAACGGTCTATCTGTGCATTCATTCCCATTGCTACAAAAAACAATGCAACAAATGCTACTAACTTTATATTGGTATTGTATGTTTTCATTTTATTGGTCATCATTTTTTGGTAAATATTCTATTTCCACACGTTGATTGGTGTTTAAGTATTTTTGTGCCACGGCCTGAATTTCTTCTCTGGTAATGGATCTGTAAATGTCAATTTCAGTGTTTATTAGGTTGACATCACCATAAAGCAGATAATATGTTGCTAATGAACTTGCAATTCCTGCAATACTTGAGTTAGAGTTTACAAACTGGTTCTCAAATTGATTAAGCAGTTTTGTGTGATCGCGCTCCGAAATTAGTTCGGTTTGCATTTTAACAATCTCCTCATCCATTTCTTCCAATAATGTCGCTAATGGCACATCGCCAAGTGGAATGGCAAAAAGTGCAAAAATATTATAATCAACTTGTCCCAAATTTACTGCTTGAACGGTCAAGGCTTGTTTTTGTTCGTCAACCATTTTTTTATAAAGTACCGAACTTTTTCCACCACTTAAATAAGTTGAGATCATATCCAATATTCGAGCATCACGAGTTGCAAAACCTGGCGTTCTATAGGCAGCAATTATTGCAGGAGCTTGAATATTCTTATCATATGCTTTGGTTTTGATTGTTTCAGTAATAGGCTCTTCTTTAGGGAAGGTTCTATTTACTTCTGGGCCTCTTTTCACTTCGCTAAAGTAATCTCTAACCAGTTTTTTTGTATTATCAATGTCAATATCTCCTGCAACAACTAAAACCGCATTATTAGGGACATAGTACGTTTTAAAGAAAGCCATAAATTCTTCTAGTGTTGCCGCATCTAAATGCTCCATTTCACCTATGTTGGTGTCTTTGTAAGGATGTACTTTGAACAAATTCTCTCCCAAGACCTTAAGAATTTGCCCGTAAGGTCTATTGTCATAGCTTTGACGTTTTTCTTCTTTTACTACCTCATTTTGAGTGTCCACACCAACTTGATCTATCACAGGATGTAACATACGTTCTGATTCTAGCCACAAGCCTAATTCCATTTTGTTTGATGGAAATATCTCATAATAATAAGTTCTGTCTTGAGAGGTGTTCGCATTAAAAGTACCGCCATTTGCAGGAATAATTTTCATGAATTCTCCACGACCAATATTCTCGGAACCTTCAAAAAGTAAATGTTCAAAGAAGTGAGCAAATCCTGTACGGTTACGGTCACCATCTTTGCCGCCTACATTATACATAACTGATGTTGCCACTACAGGCGCAGTGTTATCCTGATGGAGAATGACATGCAGGCCATTTTCAAGATCAAATTCTTCAAATTTAACCTCTTGTGCGTTTGCGGTTACTATTGCTAGTAAAAACGCAGTAAGAGTTAATAAGTGTTTTTTCATTGTGAGTGTAATTTATCTGGTTAACGAATGTCCTGTAAGTATAATTTTACATTAAAAAGTTACAGGACATCAAAAATAATAAATGATTAGCGTTTTAAATGTTAATTCAAGAAAATTCATTTGAAATTATTTTTTCTAACAAATTTTCACGAAATTTAAATGAAACCAAAACAAACAATTATGAAAAAAGTAGCACTTCCTGTACGTTTTGGATTAATTATGGGTGGTATTCTTATCGCTTATTTTTTAATCTTGGCTATGTTTCACAAACATACTAACCCTGTCTTTAGTTTTTTGAACGCGTTTATCACCGTTTTTGGAGTTTATGAAACGGTTCGTTATTATAAATTGGAGCAAGGTGAGGAATTTACATATGCCAACGGAATTACTGCTGCAATAATTTCAGGGTTTATTGCTACAACAGTATTTTCTATTTTTTTCTTGTTTTACATAACCGAAATTGATCCGGATTTTGTTTCCAGTTTGTTAAAAACCATTGATTTTAATTCAAGTGTGAGTGTTGGCATAATGACCTTTACGGTTGCGGTCATGGGCTTGGCAACCACGGTTATTTCTGCGTTAACTGTGATGCAATATTTCAAAAAAAGCTGGAATATTTCTTAATTTCAAGAAAACGTTTGTAGTTTAATTATTTAGGAGTATATTTGCACTCATTTTTTGAATAAATAAATAATTAATAAAAACGTTACGCTATGTACGCAATTGTAGAGATAGCAGGGCATCAATTTAAAGTTGAGAAAGACCAAAAAGTTTTTGTTAACCGTTTAGCTACAGAAGAAGGTAAGAAAGTTTCTTTCGACAACGTTCTTTTAATTGGCGATGGTGACAATGTAACTGTAGGCGCCCCAGCTATAGGCGGAGCTCAAGTAGGAGCAAAAGTCTTAAAGCACCTAAAGGGTGATAAAGTGATAGTTTTCAAAAAGAAAAGACGTAAGGGTTACCGTGTAAAAAACGGTCACAGACAAGCCTTAACTGAAATTCAAATTGAAAGCATTGTAGCTTCGGGAGCCAAAAAGGCTGCCAAAGCAGAAAGCGAAGGAGCTAAGCCAGCTGCTAAAGCTGAAAAAGCTGCTCCAGTAAAAGAAGCTCCAAAAGCTGAAGCAAAACCAGCTAAAAAAGAAGAAACAACTCAAGATTTAAGCAGTTTAACAGTTGCTGAATTAAGAGAGATGGCTAAAGCAAAAGAAATTACAGGATATTCTTCAATGAAGAAAGCCGAGTTAATTGAAGCTTTAAGTTAATTTAAAATATAAAATCGAAATAAAATGGCACATAAAAAAGGAGTCGGAAGTTCGAAAAACGGTAGAGAATCAGAATCGAAACGATTAGGCGTTAAGATTTTTGGTGGTCAAGCTGCCGTTGCAGGTAACATCATTGTAAGACAAAGAGGTACTGCGCACAATCCAGGTGAAAATGTTTACGCTGGTAAAGATCATACATTACATGCTAAAGTAGATGGCATTGTAAAATTTGAAAAGAAAAAAGATAATAAGTCTTATGTTTCTGTAGTGCCTTTTGAGGCTTAAGAAATATTTTCTTGATAATATTAAAACCCTTTCTGCTTACAGAAAGGGTTTTTTATTGCCAGTTGTTTCTGCCGGTTTCTATATAAATTAAAACATCCTTAATACAGGTGTCTAAATCGGTTAGGATTTCTTTGCTCCAAAATCTGAATATTGTAAAGCCTAATGTCTCCAGTTGACGGTTCACTTCCCTGTCACGTTGCATATTGCGTTCAATCTTTGGCAACCAAAATTTGCGATTACTTTTTATGGATAGTTTACGTTCTTGCCAATTGTAACCATGCCAAAACTCACCATCAATAAATATGGCGAGTTTGTATTTCTTTATGGAAATGTCAGGTTTGCCAGGAAGTTGTTTGCTGTCCACACGATACCTCACGCCCTTTGCCCAAAGCGCTTTACGAAACAAGAGTTCAGGTTTGGTGTTTTTGCCACGAATCTTGCTCATGATTTTTGAGCGTTTTTTTGTGGTGTAAAAACCAGCAGATTCCTCAAAACGAGGGACTTTTATTTTGGGTTCTTGGTATTCCATTTAAATAAAAACGTCAGTTCGAGTGAAATTCTTGTAAAGAATTTTGTATCGAGAGCAGTTAATATAATCAATTTAACTTCTCGATACAATTTCAATAAATTGAAATTACTCGAAGTGACGTAGTAATAAACAAAAACCCTCACATTTCTGTAAGGGTTTTGTTATTGTTTATAGGATTCCTGCCTTCGCAGGAATGACAATTAGTATCTGTAGTATTCTGGCTTGTAAGGGCCTTCAACTTTTACCCCAATATATTCTGCTTGGTCTTGTTTCAATTCGGTTAACTCAACACCAATTTTTTCAAGGTGTAATTTTGCTACTTTTTCATCCAAATGCTTTGGTAACATGTAAACTTTGTTTTCGTAAGCATCTTTGTTATTCCAAAGTTCTATTTGAGCCAAGGTTTGGTTTGTAAACGAGTTACTCATTACAAAACTTGGGTGTCCTGTTGCGCAACCTAAATTGACTAAACGACCTTGAGCCAAGATAATAACGTCTTTTCCATTTACGTTATACTTGTCAACTTGTGGCTTAATCTCGTCTTTAGTATGACCGTGGTTTTTGTTTAACCAGGCCATGTCAATTTCATTATCAAAGTGTCCAATATTACAAACTATGGTTTTGTCTTTCATGGCTTCAAAATGCTCACCACGAACAATATCTTTATTTCCGGTAGTTGTGATAACCACATCAGCATTGCCAACGACAGTTTCCAACTTCTTCACCTCAAAACCATCCATAGCAGCTTGTAATGCACAAATTGGGTCAATTTCAGTAACGGTTACAATACTTCCAGCACCTTTAAATGAAGCGGCTGTACCTTTACCAACATCACCATAACCACAAACAACCACGCGTTTTCCGGCAAGCATCACATCAGTTGCACGACGAATAGCATCAACAGCACTTTCTCGGCATCCGTATTTGTTATCAAATTTAGATTTCGTAACAGAATCGTTTACGTTTATCGCAGGCATAGGCAAGGTGCCTTTTTCCATACGCTCATATAAACGGTGAACACCAGTAGTCGTTTCTTCAGACAAACCATTAATTCCAGAAACTAATTCTGGGTATTTATCCAAGACCATGTTGGTTAAATCGCCACCATCATCCAAAATCATGTTTAGGGGTTTTCTATCCTCACCAAAGAAAAGTGTTTGCTCAATACACCAATCAAATTCTTCTTCGGTCATATTTTTCCAAGCGTAAACGGCTGTTCCAGCATCAGCAATAGCAGCGGCAGCTTGATCTTGAGTCGAAAATATGTTACAAGAACTCCAAGTAACTTCTGCACCAAGAGCTTGCAATGTTTCGATTAACACAGCTGTTTGAATAGTCATGTGTAAGCATCCTGCTATACGTGCACCTTTGAGAGGTTGTGAGTCTTTGTACTCTTCTCTTAAGCTCATTAATCCTGGCATTTCAGCTTCAGCCAATTCAATCTCTTTACGTCCCCATGCCGCTAACGACATATCTTTTACCTTATACGGTACGTAGGCAACAGTTTTTGTGTTCATATTGTTATATTTGTCTTTGTATTTATTTGCGACTGCAAAGATAACTAATAACTTTCAGAATATTAAATGCCTCTATATAAAACCCTTACTCCCAATCCGCAAACTACTGTTAAAATCTGGAAGATTACAGAATCTTATGATGATTTACTAAAACCCGTTACCCTAAAACCAGAAAATATGGAACGTGTTTTAGGCATGAAAAGTGAGTTGCATCAACGTGGTTTTTTGAGTGTGCGCCATTTATTGGCAGAATTTGGTTATCAGGATTCGGATTTGTTTTACGATGAAAATGGCAAACCTCATTTAAAGGATGGTAAACACATTTCCATAACGCATTCGTTTACCTTTTCGGGCGTTGTAGTCAGTGACTGCGAAGTTGGTATTGATATTGAAAAGCAACGAGAAAAAATTGGAAGGATTGCACATAAATTCATGGATTACGAATCGCAGTATCTAGACTCGAATGATAAAGAATATGTTAGAAAATTAACGGTTATCTGGTGCGTGAAAGAGTCGCTTTACAAACTGTTTGCCACTCCCGGTTTGAGCTTTTTACAGCACACTATGGTCATTCCGTTTATGATTCACGATGAGGAAACCGTTGCCTGGATTGATTATGATAATAAAAAATATCGTTATAATACCACGTTTCTAGAATTTGAAGGATTCTCTTGTGCCATTGCCTTGCCATCATAAATGAAACATATTTATAATAACATATTACAGTCTGTTTCCGTTGGGAAAAAGTTATTGGCAGTTCTTATTGATCCTGATAAATTTCACTTAAGTAATACTGAAATCTTTATCAAAAAGGTCAATGAATCGATAGCTACCCATATTTTTGTCGGAGGTAGTGAAGTTGATGATAAAGCCACTGAAGTTCTAGTAAACGCTTTAAAAAAATATACGCATTTACCTATTGTATTATTTCCAGGGGATGTCACACAAATTACCGATAAGGCTGATGCATTGTTGTTTCTATCCTTGATTTCAGGAAGAAATCCAGAGTATTTAATTGGCAAGCATATACAGTCTGTTTCCAAATTAGAAGTAACCAATCTCGAAATCATTCCAACAGGTTACATATTAATTGAAAACGGAAAGGAAACTGCTGTTCAACGTGTAACTGACACCAAACCATTGCCAAGAGAGCATGTTGACTATATTGCAGATACGGCGAAAGCTGGTGAATTATTGGGAATGAAACTTATTTATTTGGAGGCTGGAAGTGGTGCTATACATCCTGTAACGACCGAAATCATTACCCTAGTAAAAGGCAAATTGCGAGTTCCATTAATTGTTGGTGGCGGTATTAGAACGAAGCTACAAATTGAAAATGCTTACAAAGCGGGAGCAGATTTAGTCGTCATAGGAACGGCATTTGAAGAAGACGAATCATTTTTTGACAGCTTAAAAAAGAAAACATGAAAATTTCAGTAGAATTAACATTGACACCATTACATGACGATTATGAACCAGCCATTATTCATTTTATAAAAAAATTGCGATCCTCAAATTTAAAAGTATTGGAGAATCCGTTGAGCACTCAAGTTTATGGCGATTATGATGAAGTTATGCAAACATTAACAACGGAAATAAAAGAGGCTTTTGAACTGATTGACCGTGGCTTACTGTATATGAAAATTGTCAAATCTGACCGACATAACTATGAACCCCATTTTTGATTTTTTTTTCGGACAGTATCAAGGATATGATACAATAGATATTGTTCTGGAAATTATTGCGGTTGTTTTTGGGTTTTTGTCGGTTTGGTATTCCAAACAAAACAAAATTTGGGTATTCCCTACTGGTATGATCAGCACACTTATTTTTGTGTATTTGCTCTTTAAGTGGGAATTGTTGGGCGATATGATGATTAATGGGTATTACTTTATCATGAGTATTTACGGCTGGTATGTTTGGACACGAAAAGTTGATGATACACATGTAACGCCCGTTTCTACAACCACCAAAAAAGAAAAAATTGGGAGTATTGGCATCTTTTTAGCAACATTATTATTTGTTTTCTTTGTCTATCAAACCTTTGACAAATGGAACGGTTTGGAAGCCTATATTGACACATTAACAACGGCTATTTTCTTTGTAGGGATGTGGCTTATGGCCCGACGTAAAATTGAAAACTGGATATTCTGGATAATTGGTGATATCATTTCAGTACCTTTATATTTCTATAAAGGATTCACCTTTACAAGCCTTCAGTATTTAGGTTTTACAATTATTGCCATATTTGGATATTTAGCATGGAAGAAGCACTTAAACAACGAGATAGCGACTGCATAAAAATAGTCTTGTTTGGTCCAGAATCTACGGGTAAAACGGTTCTAGCCAAAGCATTGGCAGGGCATTATCAAACACTTTGGGTGCCAGAATATTCCAGAATTTTGGCAGAAAAAAAGAAAATGAGTAATGAGTTTCTAACGGAAGATGATGTCATGACCATTGCAAAAGGACAAATGGATTTAGAAAATGAGTTAACGCAACAAGTAAAAAATCTATTGATTTGCGATACCGATTTATTGGAGACAAAGGTTTACAGCGAGTCTTATTATAACGGCTATTGTCCAAAGTCACTGAACAAATATGCTGTTCAAAATTCATATAATCTGTATTTTTTGACTAATATTGATGTGCCTTGGGAAACTGATGGTATTCGAGATAAGCCAAATGACAGACAAGAAATGTTTGAAGTGTTTCAGAGAACTTTAATAGACCACAAAAAACCATATGTTTTGCTCTCGGGAACTTTTCAAGATCGTTTAAAAACAGCTATCGAGCATATTGATAAATTATTGAAATAATGACATATGAGTTTTTCTGATAAAGACAAAAAACAAATTGAAAATAAAGGACTGACAATTAATCAAGTCTACAATCAAATTGAAATATTTAAAACGGGATTACCCTTTTCAAATTTGGTTTCCGCTGCTACAATTGATCATGGAATTTTAAGATTGAACGATCATGAGATCAATCATTACATTGAATTATTTGAGCAAGAAAAAGACCATAAATCCATTCTAAAGTTTGTTCCAGCTTCTGGTGCAGCAACTCGGATGTTTAAGTTTCTATTTACTTTTTTGGAATCATACAGTGTCGAAACCGAGAGTATCAATGCTTATATCAATCATAACGACAACAAGGATTTGTATATCTTTTTTGTAGGATTGGAAAAATTCCCGTTTTATTATGAAGTTAAGGATAAACTGAATAGTTTATATCCCAATTATGACGAATTAAGTGTCAGCCAACAATCGCAGTTGTTTGTAAAGGCCATGTTGGATCCTACTATGTTGGATTATGGTAATTATCCTAAAGGGTTGTTGCCATTTCATGAGTATAAAAACCGGATTATTTCAACGGCATTTGAAGAGCATTTGTTTGAATCGGCTTTATATTCATCCACTAATGCAAAAACGAAATTGCATTTTACAATTTCCGAACAGCATAAAGATAAGTTTACTGAAGAATTTTCTCGAATTGAAAAAAAGGTTGAAACCAAAACCAATTCATTGTTTGATATTTCATTTTCTTATCAAAAAGAATCTACTGATACCATTGCTGTAACTCCAAAGGATAAGCCTTTTAGAAATGATGATGGAAGCTTGTTATTCAGGCCGTCTGGTCATGGTGCACTTATTGAAAATTTAAACGATTTAGATGCCGATATCATTTTTGTTAAAAACATTGACAACGTGGTGGTTTATAAGTACAAGGATGATGTGGCAAAATACAAAAAGTTACTCGCTGGAAAATTAATTGAAATACAAAATCAGACTTTTAAGTATTTAGAAAAACTGGATGAGGGAAATTTAAGTTTTGATGAAATTGTTGAAATAGCCGAGTTTTTAACAAACAAGATGAGTGTTAGGATTTCACCTGAATTTGAAAAGTATGCTGAAAAGTATCAAATTGAATATTTAAAGGAAAAGCTAAACCGACCCATTCGTGTTTGTGGCATGGTCAAAAATGAAGGAGAACCTGGTGGAGGTCCTTTTTGGGTTAAAGATGAAAGTGCTAATATATCATTGCAAATTGTAGAAGCTGCCCAAATAAATAAAAAAAATAAACATCAAAAGGACATTCTTAATAACGCCACCCACTTTAATCCAGTTGATTTAGTCTGTGGTGTTAGAAACTATAAAGGTCAAAAGTTTGATATTACCAAATATGTCGATCACAAAGCCGCTTTTATCACCAAAAAAACAACTATGGGTAAGGATTTAAAAGCTTTGGAGTTACCAGGATTATGGAATGGGAGCATGGCAAATTGGAACACCATTTTTGTTGAAGTACCCTTAATCACGTTTAATCCTGTGAAGACGGTTAACGATTTACTTAAAGCACCGCATCAAATAAAGTAACATGTTTGATGAATCCCTGCTTTTATCTGAATTGGAATTCAAAGCTGTTCGAAGTTCTGGGGCTGGTGGTCAGCATGTCAATAAAGTATCGTCAAAAGTGGTTTTGAGTTTTGATTTAATAAATTCCCAGGTTTTTAAAGATGAACAAAAGGAACGGCTATTAACTAATTTGAAAAACCGATTGACCAGCAATGGCATTTTGATTTTGCAAAGTGATGAAAGCCGAAGCCAGCATAAAAACAAAGAGACGGTCATTAAAAGATTCGTAGAAATCATCAATGGTGGACTAAAAGTTGCTAAAAAACGAAAAAAAACGGCAGTTCCTAAAGCTGTGAAATTAAAACGTTTATCCAAAAAGCGACAACAATCAGACAAAAAAGCCAACAGAAAACCACCGGAGCTTCCATAAAATATGAAGTTAATTTTATGGATAATCATTAATTGTTAGCTACCTTTGTGGCGTTCTCAAAAAAGGGGTGCCAAATTACGGCTGAGATCATACCCAATGAACCTAGAACAGGTAATGCTGTTTAGGGACTGTGAATATTAAAACTGTATCCGGAACTGTTTAGATATTCCATTTAAAATCAATTATTAAACAAGAATAATGACCTCTTTTTATTCGGCAAAAATTATTTTATCGAATGAAAAATTTATTCACATTTTTAGCACTAATTGTAGTGTCTACAAGTGCGTTTTCACAGGAAGAACCAGTTGTTCAACCTAAAGACTCCACTGAACTGGAAGTGTTAAATGAAGTTATGGTAAGCGCTGTGCGTGTCAAAGCAACATCTCCCATTACTCATTCCAACCTCACAAAAGAAGAGATTGCCGAACGTAATTTAGGGCAGGATATACCCATTCTGTTAAATTATTTACCTTCGGTGGTCACAACTTCTGATGCAGGCGCAGGTGTTGGTTATACAGGTATTCGCGTACGTGGTATCAATGCACAATCAACAAATGTCACCATCAACGGAATTCCTTATAATGATGCTGAATCATTAGGAACTTTTTGGGTAAATTTAGGGGATTTTGCTTCATCAGTTGAAAGCTTACAGTTACAACGAGGCGTTGGAACATCATCAAATGGATCTGGAGCTTTTGGTGCCAGTATCAATGTATTGACTGATGCGATTTCTGAAAATTCCTATGCCGAATTTGCTAATTCCTTTGGTAGTTTTAATACCAGAAAGCATACTCTAAAATTTAGTACGGGTTTGCTTAAAGACCATTTTGAAGTAGCTGGAAGACTATCGGCAATTAAATCAGATGGTTATATCGATCGTGCTGAATCCGATTTAAAATCTTATTTCCTTCAAGGCTCTTATGTTGATGATAACCGTGTTATAAAGGCCATCACCTTTGCTGGTAAGGAAAGAACGTATCAATCATGGAATGGCCTGGAAGATTTAGAAAAGTTGGAAAACGATAGAACCTATAATACAGCTGGCGAGTATACTGATGCAAGCGGTAATATTCAGTTCTATGAAAATGAAGTAGATAATTACCAGCAAGACCATTATCAATTACACTGGAATGAGCGCTATAACAATTATTGGTCTACAAACTTGGCACTGAACTATACCTATGGGCGAGGCTATTTTGAGCAATTTAGGGAAGATGAAAGTTTGGCTAGTTATGGTTTAGAAGATGTTGTAGTTGGAAATGAAACAGTTTCTGAAACCGATTTGGTACGCAGACGTTGGTTGGATAATGACTTTTATGTTATTAACGCCAATGCAAACTTTCAAAAGGATCAGATAGATGCCATTTTTGGAGGATCCTATAGCTTTTATGATGGTGACCACTTTGGTGAGATTATATGGGCACAATTTGCCAGTAATAGTATGAATACCGATAGATACTACAATGGTAACGGCAAGAAAACGGATATTAATTTTTTTGGAAAGGGCAATTATAGACTCAATGATAAAATAAGCCTTTTTGCCGATTTGCAATTACGATTGGTAGATTACAAAACTACCGGACTCACCTCGGATAGAATACCGTTATTGGTTGATGAAAATTATACATTTTTTAATCCAAAAGCGGGTATCACTTATACGATAAACGCTAGTAGTAGCTTGTACTTTTCTTATGCTAGAGCGAACAGAGAACCTAATAGGGATGACTTCGAAAACAATGCGACTGTAAAACCGGAACAGTTAAATGATTTTGAATTGGGTTGGCGTCTAAAAAAGGATAAGTTCAGATTGAATGCCAATACTTACTTTATGTTATACAACGAGCAGTTAGTGTTAACTGGAAATATCGATAATGTGGGTAATCCTATCCGAACTAATAGTGGCGAAAGTTATAGATTGGGACTCGAATTGGATGCCGCTATTCAACTGGGAAACAAATTTGCCATTCAGCCTAATCTGACGATTAGCACTAATAAAAATAAGGAAATGATCACATCAATTGATGGTGAATTGGTGAATTTGGGCAAAACAGATATTTCTTTTTCACCTAATCTGATAGTCGGAAATGCTGTGGTTTTTCAACCGATTTCAAATTTACAAATGAGTTTGTTAAGTAAGTATGTTGGTGAGCAATACATGAGTAATACGGAAGCTGAAGCCTCGATATTAGACAGTTATTTTGTAAACGATTTTAGTATCAACTACGAGTTGTCATTTCAACAAAATGAAGGAAAGAAACCGTTTTTGGATGCTATTGTGTTTTCAGGATTGGTGAATAATATCTTTAACGAGAAATATGAATCCAATGGCTATTATTATACCTATGATGACACGTGGTCTAATCCGCCAGAAGTAACCACCATCGAAGGCGCTGGTTTTTACCCACAGGCAACAACCAATTTCTTGTTGGGAATGACTTTGAAGTTTTAAACAACAAAAAAGCGACCTCACTTGGTCGCTTTTTTTTTAGTTATTCCAAACCCGGATTATATCCCCAGTTTTTTCAACAAAATAGCGTTTTAAACCATAAATTCCAGTAGTCCCTTCTTGTGGTTGCCCTGTTAAAATATCGTATGTTTTAGAATCGTCACAATCACAAGTGGCCAAAACACCTTCAACCGTCAAAGTTGAACAATTACGTAGAGCGTGATTAGGGTCGGTTAATTCAAAAGCACTAAAATTATTGTTCCCAGCGTTATATACAACCACACCATTTACACCATAATTGGAAGGTGTAATATAGTGGTTGCCAGCAAAACGAAGATCGGAATATTGTGGTAATGATAGATTAATAAGTTCACCAGTATCAAAAGCAATATCTGGGATGTATTGATTGTTTTGTATAATATTATCATCATTTTTATTACATGACGATAGTGTCAAACAAAGAATTAACACCAAAGCAATTTTTTTCATAGTATTCAATTTTCGGTTGCAATTTACGACAAAAAGCGTTCAGCTTTAAATATTTTGTATATTTGTCATGTTATCTCGTGTAAGCGGGATTTTTTTATTATAAAACGATGAAGTTATGAGTAAAGTATCTTATTACACAGCAGAAGGGTTAAAAAAACTACGAGACGAGTTAAAACAATTAAAAGATATAGAGCGCCCACGCGCATCGCAAGCTATTGCCGAAGCGCGAGATAAGGGTGATTTAAGTGAAAATGCCGAATATGATGCTGCTAAAGAAGCACAAGGTCTTTTGGAAATGAAAATTTCTAAATTGGAAGAAACCTTGGCTGGTGCTAGATTGATTGATGAATCACAATTGGACACTTCCAAAGTGTTGGTATTATCAACAGTTAAAATTAAAAACCAAACCAATGGAATGGAAATGACCTACACGCTAGTTGCCGATGGTGAAGCTGATTTAGCTTCTGGAAAGATTTCTGTCAATTCACCTATTGGAAAAGGCTTGTTAGGGAAATCGGTTGGTGAAGTTGCCGAGGTCAAAGTGCCAAACGGCGTCATGAAATTTGACATCCTGGAAATCTCCAGATAAAATTCCTGCAAAAGCAGGAATCTTTTATAGTTAAAAAACGATATGGTAAACTAGCATATCGTTTTTTGTTTTTATGGAAAACCTTAAAGACATCGTGTTTTTCATCGAAAATATACAAATACTTGCATGTACGTATTTTACTAAAGGAAATAAATGGGTATATTTGAGATACTAGCAACTTAATTGCTTTGTTATGAAAAAGCTTACAATCATATTGGCATTGATTATTGTTGCCTGTAGTTCAGATGATAATAATGTTGTGCCACAGGGAAATAACGAACCTCAAGAAGATACCTTGATTGGGACTTGGAAATTAATTGCGTTAAACATACCTATTCAAAGTACAGGTGAAACCCAATGGCAATCTGTACCAGATTGGTATAGTCATTCTTATTCATTTAATGCTGATTTTACGGTAACACGAACGGGTTATGACTGTGAAGGTACTTATGAAAATGATCCTGCTAATTATTTAGTAAGAACCTTTGACTGTCCTGGATTTCAAAATCCAGATGTTCAAGAATTTAATATATCTTTTGATAATCATAATTTAATATTAAGACCTCCAGGCAGTTGTGATGAATCAGGTGCTTGCGCTTCTAAATATGAGAAAGTAATAATGAATTAAACCTTAATAATATTTATTTTTTATAAAGATTCCTGTGATGCAGGAATCTTTTTATATTTACAGAAACCTTACAGTATGGCATCTATCTTCACAAAAATTATTAGCGGCGAAATCCCATGTTATAAAATAGCGGAAACCGACAAGTTTTTTGCTTTTTTAGATATTAATCCCAATGCTAAAGGCCATACGTTGTGTATCCCAAAACAAGAAGTTGATAAGTTGTTTGATTTAGATGATGATACCTATTTGGAATTGATGGCTTTTTCAAAATTAGTGGCTCGCGCCATTGCCAAGGCTGTCCCTTGTAAACGAGTGGGCATGACCGTTATAGGATTGGAAGTACCTCATGCACACGTGCATTTAATTCCACTAAACTCTATGGAAGATGCACGCTTTATTAGTAAACAAAAACTATCTGATGAGGATTTCAAAGAAATTGCATCTGCAATACGAGCCCAATTATAAATGATCCTTTAAAAGGAATAAAGCAACTCCTGCAATAATTAAGGCAATAGCAATGCCTATCAATATCCAAGCCTTTTTATTTAATTTAAATGATGCTTTTTTAGGGACAAAAGCCCGTTGGTGATATTTAAAGACGCGCTCAATATCGTCAGTCCAACTAATTGGGTAAATGGTGGTATTACAAGTTTTACAAGAGAGCACATGACTGGTTTCCGTTGTGAGGGATTTGTAAAAATGGGTTTCAATAAATTTTTGCTTGAACGTCAAACGTAATCCGTCATTACTGTAACATTCCGGGCAGTTATTTTTTAGTGCAACTTCTTTGATGGTGATAAAACTTTCTTTCATGATGAAACCGATTTTAATTCAATTTGCATAGTAGTCCCTTTATTGGGTTCGGAATGCAATACCTTAATTTTACCACCATGAAATTCTTCAATGATACGTTTGGCTAATGAAAGTCCCAATCCCCAACCACGTTTTTTGGTGGTAAAACCGGGCTCGAAAATCGTCCTGAACTGTTTTTTTGAAAGGCCTTTCCCAGTATCACTTACTTGAATTTTCACAGTCTCTTCCAGTTGCTGTATGGAAATAGAGAGCTTTCCTTTACCTTTCATAGCATCAATGGCGTTTTTCACCAAATTCTCAATAGTCCAACTGTACAATTGCTTATTCAGTTGAACAAAAATAGCTTCACCTGGAGCTTGTAATTCAAAATCTATAAGGTCTGAAGAACGCGCTTTTAAATAATCGTAGGAGTCTATGGTTTCTTGCACAATGTCAGCTTTTTCAAGTGTTGGTAAAGACCCTATTTTACTGAAACGCTCGGTAATGGTTTGTAATCGGCTAATATCCTTCTCAATTTCGACGATGTAATCAGGATTGATATTTTCTGTTTTTAAAATTTCAGTCCATCCAATCAAGGATGATAGCGGAGTGCCTATCTGATGGGCTGTTTCTTTAGCCATGCCAGACCAAAGTTTGTTTTGCGTTGCAATTTTTGAACTACGGTAAAAGAAATATACCACGGCACCGAATAGAAAAATGATTAATAAAAGTGCTAAAGGATAATATTTTAGTTTATTTATCAATGGTGAATTACCATAATAAAGTTTGCCTAAATTCACATTGGAGTTTAATTCTGAATCAAAATAGGCAAGTTCAATAGGTTTGTTTTCTTCTTTGAATTTATTGACCAGTTTAGTAACATAACCTTTATTATCAAGCATGGTACTATCAATATTGCGCCAAAACCCAACTTCATTTTGTTCATTAACCACAATCATGGGATTGTCATTTTTCGTATCAAAAAAAACTTTTGAAGAAACTGGATTGATATTGTCCGTTAAAAAATTTTGCTGAATATCACTTTGTGCAGCAGCCCAAATATCCATTTTTTTGCGCTGTTCTTCTTTGAAATGCTGAAAAAACACATAAGTGTTCCAGAGTATTAATGATATTATTCCAAAGGACGCAATAACAATAATCCAACGCGTAATATTACGATGTTTCGAAAAAATCATAGAGTCATTTACAAACGGTAATATAATGTAAATCTGTTAATAATATTGTGTGAGATGGCAACCAAATCATTTTTAGTTCATTATCAGATTAATTACATTTGTGCAAATTAAAAATAATTCATGACATCATTCGAACCCAAAGAGCTTTCAACAGGCAAATTACACAGTTATTTGTTGTGTGCTGTTGCACCCAGACCAATTGCTTTTGCCAGTACGATTGATAAGGAAGGTAACCCGAATTTATCTCCTTTTAGTTTCTTTAATGTGTTCAGTGCCAATCCGCCAATCATGATATTTTCACCAGCAAGGCGTGTTAGGGATAATACCACGAAACATACTTTGGAAAATGTTTTAGAAACCAAGGAAGTGGTTATCAATGTTGTGAATTTTGATATGGTACACCAAATGTCTTTGAGCAGTACGGAATATCCAGAAAATATCAATGAATTTGAGAAAGCTGGGTTGCAAATGCAAAAGTCCGATATGGTCAAACCATTTCGTGTAGCAGAATCACCCATTCAAATTGAATGCAAAGTCAATGAAGTCATCTCTTTAGGACATGAAGGAGGTGCAGGGAATTTAGTGATATGCGAGGTTGTTAAAATGCATATTGATGATGAGGTTTTGGATGAGAATGGCCATATTGTACAAGAGACGTTAGATTTAGTGGCGCGTGCTGGCGGAAGTTATTATAGCCGAGCTAAAAATGGGTTTTTTGAAATACCCAAGCCATTGTCAACATTGGGGATTGGCGTTGACAGTATGCCCGAACACATTAAAAACAGCATGATTTTAACTGGAAATGATTTAGGCATGCTAGGAAATGTTGAATCGCTTCCCAGTGAGGAATCAGTTCGGGAATTTGTAGCATCGGTTAGTGAACGCTATCCCAATATTTCAGAAGCTACACATAGAGAAAAACATAAATTGGCACATAACTACTTAAGTTTTGGTGATGTAGAAAGTGCCTGGAAAATATTATTATCATAACACAGAAAATTAGAATAGAAAATGGAAGTACAAGGGAGAATTAAATTAATTGGAGACACACAAACTTTCGGTGCAAACGGATTTAGAAAAAGAGAAGTGGTCGTAACAACTGAAGAACAGTATCCACAACATATCTTGATTGAGTTTGTTCAGGATAAAACAGACTTGCTAAACAATTTTCAAGTAGGGCAACAAGTAAAAGTCAATATCAATTTACGTGGTAGGGAATGGGTGAATCCTCAAGGTGAGACCAAATATTTTAACTCTATTCAAGGATGGCGCATTGAAGCGTTACAAGCGGAATCATCTAACACTGAAATGCCTCCTGTTCCACCAGTTGAAGCATTTGAGCCAGCAAATGATTTAAATGAAGACGATCATGACGATCTTCCTTTTTAAAAAAATAAAGACTTATAAAATGTCAATCCCAACTTTTGAAGTTGGGATTTTTTTATATAAAAAAGCCTTGAATGAACAAGGCTTTAGTTTTGTGGTTTTAGATTTGACCTTTATAAACAAACTCAAAAAAAGCAATGATGAACAAAATTTATTGCACAAAGGCCACTGTAAAGATGGTGAAAAAAGTTGTATTTTCAAAAACTATAGAGGTATAAGAACTGCAACTAGGGGATTCAATGAATTCATTTTAAATGACTTATGCATATTTTAGGAACTGAAATAGCTTTCCCAAACCCACGTTTAACCGATGAAAATGGACTATTGGCTATCGGTGGCGACCTATCGGTTGAGCGGTTGCTGATTGCTTATAAAATGGGCATTTTTCCATGGTTTAATGATGACGAACCTATTTTGTGGTGGTCTCCCGACCCGCGTTTTGTGTTGTTTCCAGGTAAACTAAAAGTTTCAAAAAGTATGAAGCAGGTACTTCGAAATTCAGATTTTGAGGTAACAGTTAATCAAGAATTTGAAGAAGTCATTTCAGAATGTTCTAAAATAAAGCGAAATGGTCAAGGTGGAACTTGGATTACTTCTGGCATGATAGAAGCTTATTCAGAACTACATCACATGGGTTTTGCCAAATCAGTAGAAGTATGGTTGGAGGGTAAATTGGTTGGAGGTCTTTATGGTGTTGATTTGGGCAATGGCGTTTTTTGTGGTGAAAGTATGTTTTCAAAGGTTGCCAATGCCAGTAAAGTAGGATTTATAACTTATATACAAAATACCAGCTACGGCCTTATTGACTGTCAAGTTTATACAAACCATTTGGCGAGTCTGGGTGCTGAAGATATTTCTAGGGAAGATTTTTTAAAGCATCTGTAGTTAGACTTCATCATACCTGAAACATGTCACCTCGTGGTCATTCACCATACCAGTTGCCTGCATGTGTGCATAAACAACGGTACTACCAACAAATTTAAAACCGCGTTTTTTTAAATCTTTGCTCAAAGCATCGGAAATAGCAGTTGTTGCAGGTGCATTTTTGTGGTTTTTTAGGTTGTTTTTTATGGGTTTATGGTCAACAAATCCCCAGATGTATTTAGAAAAGGAACCAAACTCCTCCTGAATTTTCATAAAAGCTTGAGCATTGCTCACAGTGGCATTGATTTTTAATTTGTTGCGAATGATTCCCGCATCTTGCAACAAGCTGTCGATTTTAGGTTGTTGGTAAGAGGCTATTTTTTGGTAGTCAAAATTATCAAACGCCTTTCTAAAGTTTTCGCGCTTTCTTAAAATCGTAATCCAGCTTAATCCGGCTTGAAAGGTTTCCAGAATTAAAAACTCAAATAAGGTCTCATCATCATAAACTGGAACGCCCCATTCTTGATCATGGTATGCTTCGTATAAGTCATCTCCAACACACCAGCCACATCTGTGTTTTGTCATTTTGTAAGGTTTAAAGATTCTTTCTACTAATGTAACAACTGTCACGCAAACGGCGGTAGAATAAATGTATTTTTGTTTAAAATAATTATATGGAAATCACCCACGATAAGGACATTCAAACGATTATAGATAATAGTTTAAAAACAGCCATAAACTATAAGGACTACAAGGAATTGGTCAAAAATATGGTTGACAATAAATTGACTACTGGGAATGACAAATCAGAAGCTATGGTTAATTATACGATGCTGAATGATCGTCGAATGAAACGCTGGGATAAAACGGTAAAAGTTTCTGAAGAGTCTAAAAAACGTTTAGAAGGATTTGATAAACAAGTTACTTGGTTAGTCATTACCGAAAGCTGGTGTGGTGATGCGGCACATGTTATTCCTGTTTTAAACAAAATTGCAGAGCTCAATCAAAATATTGATTTAAAATTGGTAATGCGAGACGACAATTACGACCTTATGAATCAATTTTTAACCAATGGCGGCAGGGCCATTCCAAAACTAATTATGTTGGATAATAAGACCAAAGATGTTTTAGGAACTTATGGACCTAGACCAAGTCAAGCAACAAAACTGGTTAATGATTTTAAGAAAGTACACGGAAAACTAACCCCTGAATTTAAGGAGGACCTTCAACGATGGTACAATGCTAATAAAGGCCAGACTGCCATTGAGGACTTATTGCAACTGTTGGGAGTTTAATTTTTTCCTTCAAAGTAAAACGTAATGGATCCTAATTGCGATTTTTTTGAAGCATCAGCACTAAATCGGGCATCTTTAGCGTAATCAATGGCATGATCGTGTAGGCAGACATTGTTTGTAGATGCTGCTTCATTTATTGAAGCATTAGTAACCTTTCCTACTGCATTAACAGTTATGTTGACAACTACTTTACCGCCCGTTTCGCATAGGTAAATGGGTGTTGGTAAATATCTATGTGTTCTATTTACCAACGAATAATGCATCGAACTTTTTTTGTTTACGGACTGCTGACTTAAATTACTTTGCTGTTTTTTTAGCACCGAGTTTACATTGTCAAATGAGGATAAAACCTCATCGTCTATTTCAGGCTGCGAAGTGGTGGTTTCATTTGTACCATTGTTGTCTTCTCCTTGATTTTCAGAAGGTGTATATTCATAATCTTTTGGAGGTGCAATAGGTTGATAAGCTTGAGCAAACCGTTTGTAGTTTTCGGTTTCGTTGTAGGCTTTATTGGTTTCTGCTGCCTGTTTTTCAGCGGCTTCTTTTGCTAATGCTTCTTCTTGAAGTTCTTCTTCAGTCTTTGGTTCAACTAAATAATAGCTTTCCGTTATAAGGTCTTCCTGTTGTTTTAGCTGAAACGTAAACATACCCATAACCATCGTTCCCGAAATTAGGGCCGTTATCAACATAGCTTTATGTTTATCGGTTAAATTCAAAGATTTTAATTAGGCTAATCAAGCATGTTTCAATCTAATATACGGAAAAAAGGCTTATTTGGTCGTTAAGCTTTTTATAAAGACCTCTGGAGAAAGGGCATTCGCAACATCAAAAGAACCGATTTTGGTTCGTCTTAAAACAGATAAATGAGCACCTGAATTCAGTGCTTTGCCAAAATCATGAGCCAAAGAACGAATATACGTGCCTTTACTGCAAATCACTCTAAAATCAAGATTATTGCCATCAATCTTGGTAATTTCAAATTCGGAAATAGTAACTGTTCGGGACTGTATTTCAACGTCTTCACCAGCTCGCGCAAATTCATACAATCGTTTACCATCTTTTTTGATAGCTGAAAAAACGGGTGGATATTGTTCAATATCCCCAATAAATTGTTGGGTGGTTTGATGAATCAGTTCTTCAGTAATATGATCCGTTGGAAAAGTATGATCGATTTCTGTTTCTAAATCATAGGAAGGCGTGGTGTTCCCAATGACAAAGGTTCCTGTATATTCCTTGTCCTGACCTTGAAAAGTGTTGATTTGTTTGGTCATTTTTCCCGTACAAATCACCAGAAGACCGGTAGCCAAGGGGTCTAAAGTACCTGCGTGACCAACCTTTATTTTTTTGATGTTAAACGTATGTCGTATTTCCCATCGTAACTTATTGACAACCTGAAATGATGTCCAATTCAAGGGTTTGTCAATCAGTAGGACTTCGCCATTAAGAAAATCTTCAGCAGTTTTCATATCGTTAATTTACCCAGGCATAGATTATAGCAGCCAGACCAACAATGATACAATAAGCCGCAAAATAGGAGAGTTTACTTTTCTTAACAAGGGCTATCATCCAGGTACATGCAAATAAACCAGCTACAAAAGCGGCTATAAAACCGATACTCAATGATGTAAAATTGGAACTTTCATAGGTCAGTTCGCCACTTAAAATATCCTTCGCAATTTTGCCAAATATCAATGGAATAACCATTAAAAATGAAAAACGTGCAGCACGCGATTTATCATTGCCAAGCAATACAGATGTTGAAATGGTAGCGCCCGAACGTGAAATACCTGGTAGCATGGCTATGGCTTGAGAAATCCCAATAACAAAGGCATTGCCAAAACTCACTTTTTTAAAGGTATCCTTGGCTTTGTCTGCCAGTAGTAATAAAATAGCCGTTACGAGTAACATGAATCCAACCAACATAATATTCCCTCCAAATAGGCTTTCCAATTGCTCTTCAAAAAATAACCCGACAATGACGGCAGGTATCATGGAAAGGGCTATTTTTGCAGCAAATTGTAGGTCTTCATTCCATTGGAATTTTAAAATCCCTTTTAACAATAACCAGAGATCCTTTCTAAAAACAACCATAGTGCTTAATGCCGTAGCAAAATGAAGAACTACAGTAAATAATAAGCTTTCCTTCGGAATGGATGCATCACCCAAAATGGCCTTGCCTAATTCTAAATGACCGCTAGAAGAAACTGGTAAAAATTCAGTAAGTCCTTGAATAACACCTAAAATAATTGAATCTGAAATATCCATAGGGCAAAAATATCAAAATGCACTTATCAAAGTGTCCAATGAAGTAAATAAGTGTTATTTTTTATCAGGATTCAAAAGAATGGCATAAACCTCAATCCCAAAACCTATGAGAACTAAAGCAGGAGCCAAACGAATGCGACGCCAACTAAAAATATCGGGATTAAACACATTAGGGTCGTCGCTGCCACCTCCAGACATTAAAATAAAGCCCAACGCTATAAAAGCCAATCCAATCAACATGAATTTATAATTCTTTTTCCCAAATATAAATTCTGCTCTTGCTGCTTCTTTTCGTTTTTGTTCGCCCATAATCAATTTTTTAATCCTCCGTAGCTGTATCAGAGGAGGAAAATTCTGTAAAAATAATATCGTCACCAACTGCCAATTGCGCAATGTGTTCTGATGTTCCTAACCATAATTTAGGTAAGTGCAAAGTAACCCTTTTATTTAAAACTTTTGCGTTAAGAGAATCTAAATTTAATCCGCGTTCTAATCCACGGTTAATATAATAGTGGTCACCATGGCTGTCACTAAATACAATGTCGTAGGACGTCCCTTCACTAATCTTAATAATGGTTTCTGTTTCGACTACACAGCTTTCGGGTTGTGGGTCTTGAATTATTAGAGATTTTATACCAAAAAAACTAATAATTCCCAAAAGTATTATCGAAATAAAAATGAATAGAACGGATTTTTTCATTTGAAGAAAATGTTGGTTATACCATTTTAACGAGGGATAAGTAAAATTAGTATTAACTAAAAATTAAAATCAGGGTTCTATATTTCGTATTTTATGTGTCACTAGTCAACAATTAGATTCTTTTTTGCATTTTTCTAATCACTAATCACTAATCACTAATCACTAATCACTAATAATACAACTGATCCGTCTTTAAATTCAAAAACCGTTGTGTGGCAATAAACGTGCTAATCCAGGTAATAACAATACCCAACATAAAAATACCCGCAAACAATGCAACAATGAGTACCGTATTGTTCAGTAAGTTGAGTTCAGGGAATGTTTTGTTGACGTAATAGAACACAATAGCCATACCTATCATGGCTAAAATTGCGCCGATAACACCCAAGCGTACACTCTTCCAAACAAAGGGTCTACGTATAAACTGCTTCGTAGCGCCTACCATTTGCATGGTTTTGATGGTAAAACGTTTGGAATATACAGATAGCCTTATGGAACTATTAATAAGCAGCACCGCAATAACCGTAAATAAGGCACTAATGACCAAAATCCAAAAGCTGATTCTCTTAACGTTATTATTCATTAAAGTGACTAAATCATTATCATACCGCACTTCATCTACAAAGCTTTTGGTCAATGCCTCTTCCGATATGGCCTGCAATTGGGTTTCATTCACATAATCGGCTTTAACATGCACATCTATGGAATTTTGTAAGGGATTATAACCCAAAAACTCCATAAAATCCTCCCCATTTTCAGCTTTCATAGACTCCGCAGCTTGTTCTTTAGAAACAAATTCCGTGGATTTAACGTATTCAGAAAGCGCTAAACTCTTCTCCAATTGTTTAATCTCAACATCTTTGGCAGAATCTTTCAAGTAAATAGTAACGACTACCTGTTCTTTAAAATGATCTGAAACCTTTTTGGCATTTATTACCAGCATTCCTAGTAAACCCAATAGGAATAATACGAGACCAATACTCAAAACAACTGAAAAATAGGATGAAATTAAGCGGCGTTTTTGATACCTGTCAAATGATGAGCTCATAGAGATGTTTGTTAATGACGTAAAAATATAAAAGAAATCTATTCTGTTAAGGATTACAACGTTTAAACTTTCAACATTGTTATAATAAGCTTAAATTTGCGCTTTTATAAGCGGAAAAACAGGACGATGAAATACAATTTCAACGAGATAGAAGCCAAATGGCAAAAGTATTGGACAGACAACCAAACCTTTAAAGCGGACAACCATTCAGACAAACCTAAATATTACGTATTGGATATGTTTCCATATCCAAGTGGTGCCGGACTGCATGTTGGGCATCCGTTAGGGTATATTGCTTCCGATATTTATGCACGTTTTAAACGCCATAAAGGGTTTAACGTTTTGCATCCACAAGGCTATGATAGCTTTGGATTACCAGCGGAACAGTATGCTATTCAAACTGGTCAGCATCCTGCCATTACCACTGAAGAAAATATTAAAACCTATCGCAGACAGTTAGATCAAATCGGGTTTTCATTCGATTGGTCTCGTGAAATTCGTACCAGTGACCCGAGTTATTACAAATGGACCCAGTGGATTTTCATTCAACTGTTCAACTCATGGTATAATTTTGATAGTGATAAAGCCGAAAACATTGAGACGCTAATTTCTGTTTTCGAAAAAGAAGGAAATGCTAACGTGAATGGGGCTTGTGATGATGATGTAGTTGATTTTACTGCGGAAGAATGGAATGGTTTGTCTTCTGAAAAACAACAAGAAATTTTATTGCAATACCGATTAACCTATTTAGCAGAAACCGAAGTCAATTGGTGTCCTGCTTTAGGAACGGTTTTAGCAAACGATGAGATTGTCAATGGCGTTTCAGAACGTGGCGGACATCCTGTGGTTAGAAAGAAAATGACCCAATGGTCTATGCGTATATCGGCTTATGCTGAACGCTTATTACAAGGATTGGAAACCATCGATTGGACAGATTCTCTAAAGGAGAGCCAACGCAATTGGATTGGTAAATCGGTTGGAGCCTCTGTGACTTTCAAGGTTAATAATCATGATGCTGTAATTGATGTCTTCACCACACGTCCTGATACTATTTTTGGTGTGTCTTTTATGACTTTGGCACCAGAGCATGAATTAGTGGCGAAAATCACAACGGACGAACAAAAGGCTGAAGTAGAAGCCTACATTGAAGCAACGGCTAAACGCAGCGAACGCGATAGAATGGCCGATGTTAAAACTATTTCTGGTGTGTTTACCGGTGCTTTTGCCGAGCATCCCTTTACTAAAGAACCCATTCCCATCTGGATTGGCGATTATGTTTTGGCAAGCTACGGAACAGGAGCTGTAATGGCCGTGCCATGTGGTGACCAGCGTGATTATGATTTTGCCAAGCATTTCAATATTCCAATCCCAAATATTTTTGAAGGTGTTGACATTTCTGAAGAAGCCTTTTCGGATAAGGAAAATACGGTGATTGCTAACAGCGATTTCCTTAATGGTTTGAATTACAAAAAAGCAACCAAACGAGCTATTTTTGAACTGGAGCAAATAGGTCAAGGTAAAGGCAAAACCAATTACCGTTTGCGTGATGCCGTATTTTCGCGCCAGCGTTATTGGGGCGAACCATTCCCAGTGTATTATGTTAATGGCATGCCGCAGATGATTGATGCCAAGCATTTACCCATTACCTTACCAGAAGTAGAAAAATACTTACCAACCGAAACTGGCGAACCACCTCTAGGTAATGCCACCACTTGGGCTTGGGATACAAAAAACAATAAAGTAGTTTCTAATGAGATGCTGAAACAAGTTCAGCATGACAGCAAGAGTTCTGTCTCGTCGAGCGGAGTCGAGACGTCTCAGCACAATGGTGTATATCCTTTAGAGTTAAACACCATGCCAGGTTGGGCAGGCAGTAGCCAGTATTTTAACCGTTATATGGACCCACATAATGACACCGAAATCTTCTCGCAGGAAGCGGTGAATTACTGGCAGCAAGTAGATTTATATATTGGTGGCAGTGAGCACGCAACTGGGCACCTATTATACGCACGTTTTTGGCAAAAATTTATGTATGATTTAGGCTTGGTACCTGTAGATGAGTTTGCTAAAAAACTCATTAACCAGGGTATGATTTTAGGGACGAGTGCTTTTGTTTATGAATTTATGCCAAATTATTCTCCAAACTTTGTTTTTCAACATAATAAAGTATTTGTTTCTTCTAAAATTTTTATTGAAAATGCAGGCAATGAGTTTATTCAGGAAGAAATTTTCAAAACAATTTTTAACGAATTGTATTCTAATTATTCTAGCGAGGAAAGAATTGAGATTAGAAGGTTGATCGATAAAGAAGAAATAGGTATTGGTTATTTGACAAGGCATGTTGATGTATCATTAGTCAATTCTTCCGATGAATTGAATATTGATGCTTTCAAGAATTGGCGTCCAGAATTTGAGGAAGCAATATTCATTAGTGAAGAAGGCGAAGTAATTTCGAGAAAAGGTGGAATTTATAAAGTAGGTCGCGACGTCGAAAAAATGTCTAAATCTAAATACAACGTCGTTAATCCAGACCAGATTTGTGAAGACTATGGAGCAGACTCTTTACGTTTGTATGAAATGTTTTTAGGACCTTTGGAACAGTACAAACCTTGGAATACTGCTGGTATTACAGGTGTGCATGGGTTCCTAAAAAAACTCTGGAAATTGTATGTTGATGACAATGGTATTAAGGTTACAGATGCGGAGCCATCAAAAGATAGTTTAAAAACGTTACACAAAACCATTAAAAAAGTAGAAGAGGATATTGAGAATTTCTCCTTTAACACGTCTGTATCTACCTTTATGATTGCCGTTAATGAGTTAACGGCTCAAAAATGTACTTGTCGTGACATTTTAGAACCCTTGATAGTATTAATTTCACCGTATGCACCACACATAGCAGAAGAATTATGGAGTCAGTTAGGTCATAGTGAGTCTATTTCAACAGCGCCATTCCCAAAATTTGAGGAGAAATATTTGGTAGAAAGTAGTAAAAACTACCCGATTTCCTTTAACGGTAAAATGCGTTTTACGTTAGAGCTATCCTTGGATATGAGTAAGGAGGATATTGAAAAAACCGTATTGGCACACGATAAAACACAAGAACAATTACAAGGTAGAACACCTAAAAAAGTGATTGTAGTGCCTGGTAAAATAGTAAACATAGTAGGATAGTACTGTCATTCCTGCGTGTCACATTGAGTAAGCCTGTGTTGAGCTTGTCGAAACATCGAAATGAAGGCAGGAATCTTTTGGCTAAAAGGATTAAATTTAGAATTAAGCATGAAAAAAATACTCATAATTCTATTGACTCTAGCTTGTTTCAGCTTGTCAGCCCAAACCGACTCGTTACAATTCCCACAAGACTTCTACGGTATTTACAAAGGCGATTTACAGATTACGAATCCGCGAGGGAAGCAAACCATTCAAATGGAGTTTCATTTAAATCCAACCGACTCCATTGGGAAATATCAATATATGTTGGTGTATATTATGGATGGGAATCGTCAGGAACGTCATTATAATTTGTTAGAAAAAGATGTTGCCAAAGGCGAGTACATTGTAGATGAAAACAACGGTATTTTATTGGACGCCAAATTAATGGGTAACACCCTGTTCTGCATGTTTGAAGTTCAGGGCAACATCCTGACAACTACCGAGCGTTTTTATAAAGACAGCATGGATTTTGAAATCACCTTTGCCAGTAAAGCCCAGCAAACCACATCAGGAACAGCAGGTGAAGATGCTACAGAAGTCATTTCCTATCCCATTTCAGTACTGCAAAAAGCCCATTTAATGAAGCAATAAACTGACAAAATATCTTAACGAATATTTGGCGCATTATTTGCTATATTACAACTAAATTTACAGTTTAAAACAGAACATAATGATTGGATATTATATACTTATTGGTGGAATTGCTTTAGTGAGTTGGTTGGTTAGTAATCAATTAAAGCAAAAATTTAAAAAATATTCCCAGGTACATTTACGAAATGGCATGAGCGGTAAAGAAATTGCTGAAAAAATGCTGTCAGATAACGGCATTTATGATGTTGAGGTCATTTCAACACCAGGGCAATTAACAGACCATTATAACCCAAAAAACAAAACGGTTAATTTAAGTGAGTCAGTTTACAGTCAGCGTAACGCAGCAGCAGCAGCTGTGGCTGCCCATGAATGTGGTCACGCGGTGCAACATGCCCAAGCCTATAGCGCTTTGCAAATGCGTTCAGCGCTAGTTCCAGTAGTTTCAGTAACTTCAGGTATGTCACAATGGTTGGTGATTGGTGGTTTGATATTGGGTGCCGCAGCTGGTATGGGAATGGGCTTCTGGATAGCCGTTGCAGGCTTGATATTTATGGGTTTTGCTACACTGTTTAGCTTTATTACATTACCAGTAGAATACGATGCCAGTAACCGTGCTTTGGCATGGTTAAAAAATAAAAACATGCTTTCCCAAGAAGAATATTCAGGTGCTGAAGATGCTTTAAAATGGGCCGCAAGGACGTATTTAGTAGCAGCTATTGGTGCTTTGGCATCCTTGTTATATTGGGCGCTTCAAATTTTCGGAGGTAGAGACTAAAAAATAAAAAACAAGATATTTAAGTCGGATTCATACAATCCGACTTTTTTTTTGCTTAAATTTCATGAATAAATACTAACTAACACAATTAAATTTATGGAAAATCAAGTTCAAGAGCCATTATTATTAAGCGAAGTGTCAGATGCAGAGCGCGTGGCATTTTATAAAAAAACCTATGCACATGTAGCTGGAGGCGTATTAATTTTTATTCTTTTTGAATATTTATTATTACAAAGTGAAACGATTGTCAACTTTATGTTGTCTATGGTTGATGGGATAAAATGGTTGATTATGCTAGGTGGTTTTATGTTTATAACCAATTATGCAGAACGCATGACTATGAAAACTACCGATAAGAATACACAATATTTAGCTTATACCTTGTACATTTTTGCTGAAGCCTTAATTTTTGTGCCACTTATTTATGTTGCTGCATTTTACATGGATTCTGGACCTGAAATTTTAAATCAGGCTGCCATAGTTACTTTGGCATTGTTCACGGGTTTGTCTGCAGTTGTTTTTGTGACAAAAAAAGATTTTTCATTTATAAAAACCAGTTTGACCATTGGGTTTTTTATAGCCATCGGGTTGATTATAGCAGGAACCTTATTTGGTTTTAATTTAGGCCTATGGTTTTCTGTAGGCATGTGTTTGTTGGCAGGTGGCTCCATTCTATATCAAACATCAAACTTGGTAAATAAATATTCAACAGACGATTATATACCAGCTTCATTAGGGTTGTTCGCATCCTTAATGCTGTTGTTTTGGTATGTGTTATCAATCTTTTTGTCAAGAGATTAATAAAACTAATAATATTGAAAAGCCCTACCAATTTGGTAGGGCTTTTTTATGGGCAATTTATACCATATTTATGTCAACTATATACCCAGTATATGCCGACTTTATACCGAGCTTAATTCAGGTTATATCCATACCAACATCATGTCAACACCTTATATCTTAAGGTTGTACAGAGGGTGTCGGGAATTGATAGTTATAAAGATATCTGCCTATCTATCTGTTGAGCTAATGAAATAAAGGTTTCTGTTCGCGAAACACCCGGTATGGATTGAATGTTTTTATTGAGTAATTGCATGAGATGCTCATTGTCCTTACAGAGTATTTTGATAAAAATGCTCCAGTTTCCAGTGGTGTAATGGCATTCTAAAACTTCAGGTATTTTTTTCAATTGCTTAACCGCATCGGGATTACTCATGGCCTTATCTAAATAAATACCGATGAATGCCATAGTAGTATAACCCAAAACCTTCGGATTAATCACAAATTTAGAACCAGAAATTATACCTGATTTTTCCAATTTGCGCAACCGCTGATGGATGGCAGCTCCAGAAATACCAACCTGTCTAGCAATTTCCAAAACAGGCGTTCTGGCATCTGCCATAAGGGCGCGTAAAATGGTTTTGTCTATGCCATCAATTTCAATATTCTGATTAATCAGTTTCATCAAGTTTTGCTAGCACTATAAATTTAAGGGATTATATCCTAAATAGGGCACTTCCGTTTCCTTAAATGCTATGCCATAATTTTCCAATTCTTTTAAAATGGGTTCGTAAACCTCTTTGGTAATTGGCATTTGAACACCTGGTGTGGTGATCTTTTCATTTAAAATGGCCAATGTAGCAATCGCTACAGGTAAACCAACTGTTTTTGCCATGGCTGTATAGGTTTGATCCTCGCCAATAGTTACCATGGTAGAATCTATTTGATGTTTTTTACCATCTAGTTCATACCCAAATTTATGGTACATGACAATCATGTCTTTTTCATGAGCGTCTAAAGTCCATTTTTCCATCAATATTTTTTGTAAAATCTCGGCAGGCGTGGCGTTTTTTAGATTTACCATTTTCTTACTACTGAAAATATCAAGTTCAATTAATTTATCCCAAACAATATCATCTTGATCTATTTTCAAAGCATGTCTAAATTTGAGTTCCACTGAATCTGTTGGGCTGTATGGTAAAAAGGCATTTACAAAATCACGATAACTCATGTTTTCACTGTCTTCGATAGTGTACTCATCATCGGTCATCCCCAATTGAACAAACATGTTCCATGCGCGACTAAATCCAACACGCCTCATGGTTCCACGATATAAGGTTTTGGCATTATCCAATCCATAAGCCGATTGGTATTTTAAGGAGTCTCTATTGGCATAAGCTTCAAAACGGCCATAACCTTCAACATCTAAAAACTCGGTCCGTCTAAACAATCTATTGTATGGGATGTATTTATAGGTGCCTTCTTGTAAAAATTTGGCAGCACCACCTTGTCCAGCAACAACAACGTTTCTAGGATTCCAAGTGAACTTATAATGCCACAAGTTGTTGTCACTCTCCGGAGCAACCAAACCGCCAGTAAAGGACTCAAACAGGATGACTTTGCCGCCTTTACTACGAATACGGTCAATAACTTGCATGGCACTCATATGGTCAATACCAGGATCAACACCAATTTCATTCATAAAAATCAGGCCTTTGTCTCGCGCAGCTTTATCCAGTTTATGCATCTCTTCACTGATGTAAGAGGCTGTAACCATGTTTTTATTAAAGGCTACACAATCTTTAGCAACTTCAATGTGAAATCTAGCTGGTAGCATGGAAACTACAATATCACAGTTTTGTATCGCACTTTGTCTAGATTGTCTGTCATGAATATCAAGCATAATAGCTTGAGCATTATCGTGTTCGTTTGTGAGTTTTTTGGCATGAGAAAAATTAACATCCCCAACAATCACAATCAGATTTTCAGATTCTGATTTTTCTAATAAGTATTTTATAAGATATGATGCCGATTTGCCAGCACCAATAACTAATATCTTTCGCATAATGGTATTTCTTCAGTATTTTTGTGTCCACGAATGTAACAAATACTAACTGTTATTAAAACTCAATTATTAAATTAATATGAACAAAAAAGTTATCATAACGGCATTGATTCTGGGTGCTACAGCAATTGTTTTAGGGGCCTTTGCAGCCCATGGCCTAAAGTCAGAAATCAATGAGGAATCTATCAGGGTTTTTGAAACGGGTGTGCGTTATCAAATGTACCATGCTTTGTTCTTATTGTTTGTAGGCTCTTCGCAATTCATAAGTTCTAAAGCCAAACAACTGGTGCTATATTTAGTAATAATTGGTGTTCTTTTGTTTTCAGGCTCTATTTATGGTTTAGCAACCAATAGTCTGTCAGCTTTTGATTTTAAAACTATTGGTTTTATTACGCCAATAGGCGGAGTTTTGTTAATTTCTGCATGGTTGGTATTGTTAATAAAGTTTTTGAAAAACAAAGTTGATATTTCAGAAAATTAGATGGGTATTTTAATATAATGTTTAATTTTGTACCCTAAAACAACACAATTTATTATGGTAGATCATACCCAAGCATCGAAAACGATTTCGTTAGAGCAATACGGAATAAAAAATGCTAAAGTTCAGTATCAATTATCTTCAGAAGAATTACAGAATATTACAATAGAAAAAGGACAAGGCGTTGAAGCGTCATCTGGCGCATTGGCTGTAAATACAGGCGAGTTTACAGGACGTTCTCCTCAAGATAGATTTATTGTAAAAGATGATATTACTAAAGACCGTGTATGGTGGGGTAACATTAATATTCCATTTGATTCAGATGCATTTGCAAAACTTTATGATAAAGTCGTTGGTTATCTATCTGAAAAAGAGGTATTTGTTAGAGATTGTTATGCTTGTGCCGATGAAAATTACCGATTGAATATTCGTGTTATTAATGAATACCCTTGGAGCAATATGTTTGCTTACAACATGTTCTTGCGTCCAGAGACATCAGAATTAGAAAATTTTTCTCCAGAATGGACAATTGTCAATGCTCCTGGTTTTATGGCAAACCCTGAAGTTGATGGCACCCGTCAACATAATTTTGCTATTTTGGATTTCACTAGAAAAATTGCTTTAATTGGTGGTACAGGATATACTGGAGAAATTAAAAAAGGAATTTTTTCTGCATTAAACTTCATATTACCAGTATTTAAAAATACGTTACCAATGCACTGTAGTGCTAATGTTGGTGAAGACGGAGATACTGCCATCTTTTTTGGTTTGTCTGGAACAGGTAAAACAACGCTGTCTGCAGACCCTAGTAGAAAGTTAATTGGTGATGATGAACATGGTTGGACTAATGAAAATACCGTGTTTAATTTTGAAGGAGGATGTTATGCTAAAGCCATTAACTTGACAGAAGAAAACGAACCAGACATCTATAGAGCTATCAAAAAAGGGGCTATTCTGGAAAATGTTATAATGGATGAAAATGGTGTTGTAGATTTCACAGATACGTCCATTACGCAAAACACCCGTGTTAGTTATCCTATATTTCATATTGATAATATTCAAGTACCTTCAATAGGTCAGAACCCAAAAAATATATTTTTCTTAACTGCTGATGCTTTTGGTGTTTTACCTCCTATTTCTAAATTAACGCCAGGGCAGGCAGCTTACCATTTTATTTCCGGATATACAGCTAAAGTTGCTGGTACCGAAGCTGGAATTGATGAGCCTGTACCGAGTTTTTCAGCTTGTTTTGGGGCACCGTTTATGCCATTGCACCCAACAAAGTATGCCGAAATGTTAAGTGCTAAAATGAAAGAAACTGGTGTCAATGTTTGGTTGGTCAATACGGGATGGACAGGAGGTCCTTACGGTGTTGGAAGTCGAATTAAATTAAAATATACTAGAGCCATGATTAGTGCTGCGCTTAATGGGGATTTAGATGAGGTTTCATATGAAACATATCATTCGCACTCAGTATTTGGATTACTACAGCCTAGACATTGCCCAGGTGTACCTTCAGAGGTATTAAGTTCCAGAAGAACTTGGGATAATGATGAAGGTTATTATAAAGCAGCTTATAAATTATCAGAATCATTTAGAGCTAATTTCAAGAAGTTTGAGGAGTTTGCTAACGACGAAATTCTAGCTGGAGCGCCTAACTTGAAGCCAGAATAGGGTTAATTTGAGGGTTTTTTAGACGTAATGCACGTTTTTGACTTGTTTGTGTAAAACAAATGTAGTAATTTTATCTATTGAATATAGAACCTCAATACTATGAAAAAAACTACTTATCTATTGGCAATACTTATTGCTTTTCAAACATTAACTTTTGCGCAATATACGGCTATACCCGATGCTAATTTTGAGCAAGCTCTAATTACATTTGGATATGATTCTGAAGGTACTTTGGATGGCCAAATCTTGACTGCTGATGCCAATGGAGCTTCTGGTTCTCTAGCTTTTGCGGGACAGAATATATCAGACATAACAGGCATTGAAGCGTTCATCAATATTGATGGGCTCAATATGTCTTATAACCCTATTAATGTAGGTGTTGATTTGACCTCAAACACATTATTAACGAGTGTTAATTTTGAGGAATGCAACAGCTTGCCTAGCTTGACAATTACGAATTTAACAGCGCTTCAAGTTCTCAATATTTTTGGAACTGCTATTACCACGCTTGATGTGTCAACCAATACAGCCCTAGCTGATATTACGGCTAGAAACGGTAGCTTGACAAGTTTAGATTTATCAGCTAATACTAATATTGTTGCGGTTAACGTAAGAAATTGTAATCTATCAAGCTTGGATATGCGTAATGGAAATAACGCAAATGTCACAAGCTTTAATTCTGATTTCAATAGTGGGCTTACCTGTATTTTTGTTGATGATTCCGCTGAACCTAATTTAGGGACTTGGTCAATTGACGCAGGAAGTAATTTTGTTGAAAACGAAGCTGAATGTGCGACATTGAGCACTACAACGTTTAAAGCAATTGCATTTGATTTATACCCAAATCCAGCAACCGATAGAATTAATATTAGATCCAAAGCTCAAAATGCCTTTTTGGAGATTTTTAATATTACTGGAAAACAAGTTGTGTCTAAAAATTTAGGCTTTGGTGATAATACGATCAACATATCTCAACTTAAATCAGGAGTCTATTTGGTTAGATTAATTTCTGAAAGCAACATTGAAACGAAGAAGCTAATTATTAACTAGATTTCGAATAAATATTACAGAAATAAAAAAGCCCAACTCGAAGAGATGGGCTTTTTTAATCTATAAAGTGTAATTATTTTTTCTTGTTGTTTTCTATGATATATTTTTCAAGAGCCATAGTCATAGAAGGCGTTTCTGGTGTTGGCGCAGCAATATCAACTCTTAATCCACGAGATTCAACGGCCTTAATGGTTGTGTTTCCAAAAACAGCAATACGTGTATCGTTTTGTTTGAAATCTGGGAAGTTGTGAAATAAAGAGTCAATTCCTGATGGGCTAAAAAACACCAAAATATCGTAATATACATCAGCTAAATCTGATAAATCACTGATTACGGTTCTATAAAAAACGGCTTCTTTCCAATCAACATTCAGTGAGTTCATCGTTTCTGGAACTTCAGGCTTCAATTTATCAGTTGTAGGTAAAAGAAAATTTTCTCCTTTATACTTTTTGATTAAAGGTGATAAATCAGCAAAAGTACGTTTGCCGACATAAATTTTACGTTTTCTGTAAACCACATATTTTTGTAAGTAGTAGGCAACGGCTTCAGACTGGCAGAAATATTTCATGGTGTCTGGTACCTTAAAACGCATTTCTTCAGCAACTCTGAAAAAATGGTCAACGGCATTTCTACTTGTTAGTATAATCGCAGTGTATTTTGTTAAATCAACTTTTTGCTGTCTTATCTCCTTTGCATCAACTCCCTCAACATGAATAAATGGCCTAAAGTCAATTTTAACTTTTTGCTTTTCTTGAAGATCAAAATATGGCGAATTTTCTATTTTAGGTTCTGGTTGAGATACTAAAATTGTTTTCACTTTCATAAATAAAGTTCTTTTTTTAAAGCCCTAAACATCTACTATAACGCTAACTATAATAACGTAAGGTGCGATTTCAAGTGCGCAAAGATACAAAATAAAATAAAACATGTTTTGTTTTATCAAATTTTGATACACCTTTAATGTGGTTAAAAGGCCTATTATAAAAACAAGAAGAATGATGGCTAAAATACTGTAAATAATTACGGGACTGCTGTCAATACTATAGATTAATAATGCATTTAGGGGCAATAGCAGAATACCTACAAAATTTTTATAGCTTATTTTCTGGAACAAATAATTATCTATTAAAAAATCAATATCAAACACACTGCCAATAAGCCGTTCTATTAAGATTTTCATGGTTATAAAAATAGCCACTGCCAAAAACAATTTTAACAATAGCGTCAATGACAATGAGACACTTCCAAAAAGGGTTTCAAAGGATAAAATACCAAATATGGTAAATGTGAAAACAAAATTGATAAATAACAAGGCATCAAAAACATCAAAAAACTTCTGATCTCTGGAGTATATTTTTAGGTATTTGGAATTCCCCAATACAAATACAAAGTCATCAAAACGTTTGGCAAACAATGCCTTTGAAATGGCGATCAAGATAAGGCCAATAACAATACTTACTGTAAATAAATCATTTGATATTAAAGGGCGTAGCATATTGTAAAATTATTATAAATAATGACATGGTCAGAAAATATTTTAAGGAATATTTAAAAAAAAGTATGCGTCAAAAGGTTACATTTGCTAAAAATTAAAAGCCTTTAATGCAGGATGCCATTGTTATAATCCCAACTTTCAATGAGATTGAAAATATTGAAGCCATTATTAGGGCTGTGTTTTCTCAAAAAAAAGCTTTTGATATACTCGTAGTGGATGACAATTCACCTGACCTTACAGCACTAAAGGTTAAGGAACTACAAACAGAATTTACTGGTCGTTTGCATTTATTGCAAAGAAAAGATAAAACGGGTTTAGGAACCGCATATATAGCAGGTTTTAAATGGTGTTTGGAACGTGATTATGAATATGTTTTTGAGATGGATGCCGACTTTTCACATAACCCAAATGATTTGATTAAGCTCTATAATGCTTGTAAAAATGATCATGCCGATATGTCTATTGGTTCGCGTTACGTAAAAGGAATCAATGTTGTAAATTGGCCCATGAGTAGGATTTTATTATCTTTTTTTGCTTCAAAATATGTCAGGCTAATTACTCAAATGAAGATTCATGACACTACTGCTGGCTTTGTTTGTTATAAAAAAAAGGTTCTAGAAGCTATAGATTTGGATAAGATCAAGTTTGTGGGATATGCCTTTCAGATTGAAATGAAGTTCAAAGCGTATTTGAAAAACTTCAAAATAGTCGAAATACCGGTTATTTTTACTGATCGGACTAAAGGGAAATCTAAAATGAGCGGTGGTATAATTTCTGAAGCGATATTTGGTGTGATAAGTATGAAGTTGAACAGTTTAATAAATAAGAGATAGGTATGGACTTAAATCGTTTAATTATAAAAAACGGTCTTGTAGTAAATGAAGGCAGTACACAACAGTTCGATATTTATATTGAAGGTGAGGTGATAAAGGAGATAGGACCTGCTTTAAATAAAGAGGGTGTCAGGGTTATTGATGCTTCGGGAAAATATGTCATTCCTGGTGTTATTGATGATCAAGTCCATTTCCGGGAACCAGGACTTACTCACAAGGCAGATATTGAAAGTGAATCAAAAGCGGCAATTGCAGGAGGCATAACATCTTTTATTGAAATGCCCAATACCAATCCTCAAACAACTACTATTGAAAAGCTTCATGAAAAGTTTGAAATAGCGGCAAATAAATCATTTGCTAATTACTCCTTTATGTTTGGAGGTACCAATGATAACCTATCTGAAATTTTGAAAGTCAATACAAAAGGGGTAGCTGGTTTAAAACTGTTTCTGGGATCTTCTACTGGTAATATGCTGGTTGATAATCCTGTAACGCTTGAAAAGATCTTTTCAAGTACCAATATGGTCATTTCAGTTCACTGTGAGGATGAAGCTACCATTCGCAAAAACACTCAAAAGTATATGGATTTATACGGAGATAATATTCCTCTTAAATACCATCCAAAAATAAGAAGCGAGGAAGCCTGTTATTTATCGTCTTCAAAAGCCATAGAATTGGCAAAAAAAACTGGAGCAAGATTACATGTTTTTCATTTATCAACAGGCAAGGAAACCCATTTGTTTACTAACAAAATACCACTGAAAGATAAAAAAATCACAGCCGAAGTCTGCGTACATCACTTATGGTTCTCGGATGTGGATTATGAAGAAAAAGGTACGCGAATTAAGTGGAACCCAGCAGTAAAGACAGCACAAGATAGAGATGAGCTTTGGAAGGCTTTGTTGGACGATAGAATTGATGTTATTGCCACAGACCATGCACCACATACCATTGATGAAAAAAATAATCCATACACGAAAGCGCCTTCTGGTGGGCCATTGGTACAACATGCATTAGTTGCACTGCTTGAGGCTTATCATCAAGGGAAGATCACAATCGAAAAACTCGTTGAGAAAATGTGCCATAATCCAGCGATTCTGTTTGAGGTTGAAAAACGCGGATACATAAAAGAGGGATACTTCGCCGATTTGGTTATTGTAGATACTAACAGTCCTTGGACCGTAAACTCAGAAAACATTTTGTACAAATGTGGTTGGTCTCCATTTGAGGGTACCACATTCCGTTCAAGAATTACTCATACCATTTTAAATGGTCATATTGCATACATTAATAATGAAGTTAGTAAGGAGAAAGCTGCTAAAAGGTTAACATTTAATAGATGAAAAAGGCATTGATATTTTCTACAGGTATTTTAATGGTCATCTTTTCTTGTAAGGATAATATGGAGCCAACAAAACCTGAAAATTTAATCTCACAGGATGAAATGGTCAATATTTTAATTGATTTATCATTAGTGTCCTCTGCGAAGGGATTAAATAAGAAAATATTAGAGAATAATGGGATTACACCTGATAGATATGTATTTGAGAAACACAAAATAGATAGTATTCAGTTTGCTGAAAGTAATGCTTATTATGCTTATTTCATTGATGATTATTCCAACATTTATGTTCGAGTGAAGGACAGTTTGGAAAAGCTCAAAATGAAATATGTTAGATTGGAACAAGCTGAAAACAAAAAAGGAAATGACGCCAAAGCTGACAAAGCAAAGAGGGTTAAAAGAGATACCTTAAGAAAAAAACAAAATGACAGCTTACTTCAACCGCCAACTTTTGAAGAAAACTAATTAGTAATCTTTTAAAAACTGTTGGGTGACTTTTTCAATACTCTTTTCAAATGGTATAAACTTGTAGCTCAAGACTTCTTTAATTTTAGTATTCTCATAGATAACGCTATTAAATAGAGAAGCAACCATTTGCTTGACTAGAACACGACGTTTACCTGTAATTTTATTTTTGAGCCAGTCCAATCGCCAAGCAATTGCCAATAACCAGGGTTTGGCTTCTTTTTTCGGCTGTTCAACATTTAGATGATTAGCAATGGTATTTAAAAACGTTTGATAGGAGATATTTTCAGCCACAAGAACAAACCGTTCATTTTCGATGCTGCTGTTTAACAGGCTTATCATAATATTCACAACATCCAATACATCAATAACGCCAATACTTCCTTCGGTATAATATGGTATTTTGTTATAGACTTTTTTAATAATGTTGCCGCTGCCATGAGACCATATGCCGCCACCAATGATAACACCTGGATTTACTATCACAGCAGGTAAACCTTCTTGAGTACCACGCCATACTTCCATTTCGGCTCCATACTTGGTGATAGCATAAACACTGTTATCGGCATCCGCATTCCAAGTAGTATTTTCGTTAATGATATTATTCTTGTTGGATTCCCCCAAAGCTGCAATGGAACTAACATAACACAGTTTTTTCACCTTATTGGAAATGCATAAGTTGACGATGTTTGCGGTGCCTTCAATATTAGTTCGTCTCAAAAGGTGGTACTTATCTGGTTCAAAGGATACAAAGGCCGCACAATGATAGACGTAGGTTATGCCATCAAAAACGTCCATTAATTTAGGAACATCCAATAAATCGCAATCAATCCAATCAATTTTATCATACAGTGCATCAACATGATCAGTATAATAGGAAAAAACCTTTTTAACAATGGAAAGTTTTTTTGGCCGTCTATAAATTGCCCTCACGGAATCGTTGGCATTAACCAATTGGTACAATAAGTGTGAGCCGACCAAACCTGTTCCTCCTGTGACTAGTATCATACAAGCAAAATAAAGAATTATTCATTAAGACACGGTAATTATACATTGATTTTTATCTTTGCCAAGATTTAAACTTCATTTATCAAATTATGACAAATGCATTTGTAGAAGAGCTTCGTTGGAGGGGCATGTTACATGATATTATGCCTGGAACTGAAGAACAACTCAATAAAGAGATGACGACAGCCTATATTGGTTTTGACCCAACTTCAGATTCATTGCACATTGGTAGCTTGGTGCCTATTATCCTATTAGTGCATTTGGAAAAGGCCGGTCATAAACCTATTGCATTGGTTGGTGGCGCAACAGGAATGATTGGAGATCCATCTGGCAAGAGTGATGAGCGAAATTTATTGGATGAAGAAACTTTGAATCATAATGTAAACGGAATTAAAAATGTGCTATCGCGATTTTTAAACTTTGAATCTAAAGAACCGAATGCACCTGTTTTAGTCAACAATTATGATTGGATGAAGGACTTCACCTTTATAGATTTTGCCAGAGATGTTGGTAAACGAATTACCGTTAATTACATGATGGCAAAAGACTCTGTAAAAAAGCGATTGTCGGGTGAGGAAGGTAGTGCAGGTATGTCATTCACTGAATTTACATACCAATTAATTCAAGGATATGATTTTTACCACTTGTATAAAACCCATAATTGCATGCTGCAAATGGGTGGGAGTGATCAATGGGGAAATATCACGACTGGAACAGAGTTGGTAAGGCGCATGAATGTTGGTGAAGAAGCTAAAGCATATGCCATGACGTGTCCCTTGATAACAAAGGCTGATGGCTCAAAATTTGGTAAAAGTGAAGGAGGAAATATCTGGTTGGATGCCGACAAAACTTCGGTTTACAAATTTTATCAGTTTTGGCTCAATACGTCGGATGTAGACGCTGAAAAATATATCAAGATTTTTACCTTTTTAGATAAAGAAACCATTAACGGATTAATTTCTGATCATCAAGAGGAACCCCATTTGAGATTGCTTCAAAAAAGATTGGCTGAAGAAGTAACCACCTTTGTGCATTCAAAAGATGATTTTGAGAATGCTGAAAAAGCATCAAACATCTTGTTCAGCAAGACATTCAAAGAAGATATTAAAACCTTGGATGAGAAAACATTTTTGGATGTTTTTGAAGGTGTGCCTCTAGCTGAAATTTCACGTTCCGATTATAATAATGGGTTGGATATGATTGGAGCACTTTCGGCTCAAACAAATTTTCTGACATCTAATAGTGATGCTAGAAGAGCCCTCAAAGAAAATTCTATTTCTGTTAATAAGGAGAAAGTGAATGAAAATTACCAATTAGGAGATTCAGACTTGATTAACAATCGTTATATCATTATCAATAAGGGGAAGAAAAACACTTACATAATTAAAGTGATATAAAGACAAAACGCCCGGATATCCGGGCGTTTTCCATTAACCAATCAGCTAAAAAAAATCTTTCTTTTTCTAGCTATCGTTTGGTCGAAATATGTTCTTGCAACTTACAAGGCCATTAAGTTACAGCCTCTAATATCTGAATTATCAAACCGACCAATAATTTCAAAAGAACCATTCTGATTTAAAGAACCTAAATCCTGTGTTGCAATAAATGAACACGAGTTGATATTGGCTAAATCGATAACATTAATGCCGCCGGTTTTATTGATTTTTTGAATACTAAGGGCATCTTCTGGATCTCGGATTAAAACTTTCATCCAAGGCGGACATTCGAAAATGCCATTTCCTTTGGAATAGGCTTGACTCAATAATTCTGTCATACCATATTCACTATGGATTGAATCAACCCCAAAACCAGATTTTAAAATAGTATGCAACTCATCTCGAACAAGCTCCTTGCGTCTTCCTTTCATGCCGCCAGTTTCCATGATGATTGTGTTTTTTAAATCGAACGGATAGTTTTCAACTAAATCTAAAAGCGCATAAGATACACCAATTAGTATGGTTTTTTTACCACTGCTGTCCAATGCCATTAATTTCGTTTTTAATTGGTCATAGTCATTTAAATAAAATCCGCTATGATTATTGTTTGAAGCCTTAATGAGATAGTCAACCATGTAAACCAATGAAGAGCCTTCACGTTCTAAATAAGATGGCAAAAGAGCCAGGATTGTATAATCCTCTATTTGACCATAAAACTGTTTGAAACCCTCATTAAAACTGTTTTCATAGAGAGGCAAGTCCGTAATGCAATGCTTGCTTGTTATAGAACCCGTGGTCCCCGAACTGGTGAAAATTTTTTCTATAGGTTTGTGAGAACTTATAATTTGCTTGGTCTTAAAAAATTCGATTGGCAAAAAGGGGATATCATTGACAGCATTCACTTCGCTTGGATGTTTGTAAAGCAAATCACAAAAAGACCTGTAAACAATATTATTTTCAAATTGATACTCAAAGATTTTTAAGGCTAGTGTTTCAAAAGCTTCCTCTGATGTTATATTAAAAATAGCCTTGGGATCAATCATGGTGTAAAAATATGCAAAAAAAAAGCGCTACCTATTAGGTAGCGCTTATATATTGAAAAGTGTTTAATTACTTAATTACTAATTTTTTAGTAATTGAATTACCGTTTTGAGAAATGCGCATCATGTAGATGCCAGTCTTCAAACTTGAAACATCAACACGTTTATTTGATACGTTGGTATTGATAACTTGTTTACCTAAAATATCAAAGATAGCAACCGAAATATCATTATTGTCAGTTGATGTAATGTTCACAAACCCATTGGTTACAGGGTTAGGATAAACATTGAATTGTGCAGCATTAAATGAATCCACAGAAAGTGTAAAATCATTAGCTGATCCTGGAGTTCCTAAATCACCACCACCAAAAGGTGAAGATCCTTCACCCCAATTAGCACCTATATCATTGTCATCAGCATTAAAGGCTGTTAATGACAATTCCATACTGATTCCAGTAGGATCTGGAAAATCAGTTCCTCCATCCCAAATAACTGTATCAATCATGGTTCCACTACATTCAATTATTAATCCATCGGCTCCATTCCCTAAAGAAATACCAGCATATTCATAGTCAACTGGAACACCGCCATTGGTTCCCATATCTGCATTGATTCCAAAAACGGCATATCCGTTTGCAGGAACTATCAAAGCACTAATTACAAATTCTTCACCAGCTGAAGCATCATCTTTAATTATCCAACCTTGCATATTTATGGGAGCTCCAGTAGTATTATAAACTTCAAACCATTCACCTTCAGAATCATTAACAACATTAGGGTTTTGCATAATTTCGGTTATAATGATATCGCCGTAGCTACCACAAACAACACCACCAACACATGCAGGGCTTGTTATGCTTCTTGTGAAATCACAGCTACTGTCAGATATATCACCGGTAAAAGTAATCGTGAAATTTGTTCCTTCATCAACTCCAGTAATAGTAATTGTGCCATCAGTAACACTACTCGGATCATCACCTCCTACTGAACCAAAACCTTCGGTGTCGATAATATATGTGGAAGTTCCTCCACCTGTATATTCTATAGATACTGTGTAAGTGTCAACACCAGCAGTTTCGGTGTCACAAGTTGTAGTGATTGTCCCAACCTGTAAATCACAAGGGAATTCTACAGAGAATGTTACAGTTTGCTCGACTGCAGGCATAATAGGAGTATGAGAATTATCAACTAATTGCATAAAAACAGTATAAGACTCACCGTCAACAACAGTTATTGATTCTGGGTCTGTATTGTATTTCATCGGTTGGGAAACGCCATTTAAAGTCCAGTGAATGTGTCCATCAATTCCAGCACCAGGATTACCAATTACAAAATTCTGAACATCTATTGATACATCAACATTTGTTGTTCCAGAAGCAAAGGCAGTGCCATCTACAGGCGATGTAATCGTTAAAACAGGGTCAGAAGAACAACCAACATACGACCCTAGGTTATCCCAACCAGAGTCTATATCAGTTACTATCCATTCTGAATCATTCGCATCTGTACCAGCAGAGGAAGCCCAATCATTGTTTGGTCCACAAACTGATGTTTTTCTAGTTAAAGTGTGATTGGCAGTTGCAGCAGTAACACCAGCAACGTCCCATCCAGAACCAGGATCACCATCAAAATCTCCTAACCAATCTAGTACTGTAAATCCAGTCATTTCACCTGCATCAACAGTTCCATTGGTATTGGCATCGTTCCAAGTACCGTCATTTGCAACTAGAGCAAAACCGTCATCACCATTACTTAAAAAGTTAAAAGTCATATCTGCAGCCGCAAGTATTGTAGCGTCAGCACTTCCGTGAGCAATTACAAAAACATCACCATCAGCTAAAATAAAACCTGAAGGGAAGGTGTTCCAAAATTCGTATTCGCCAACAACAGTAGGATCATTTGATACATTAGGAAAAGCATAATCGTCAAGATTGACGTCAGAACCAGTTCCATTGTAGATTTCTAGAAATTTGTTGTTACTTGAACCTTCTCCATACATACTGAAATATAAATCAGAGGTTTGAGCAAATGATATTGCAGTTAAAAGGCAAGTAAAAAGTAAAAAGTAAATTTTTTTCATAATTGTTTTAAATAAAATTAGGTAAACAAATATATGCAGAAATTAGGTTTTTTTCTAATTTAAAAGGGAGTAAGAAGCTTTTTTACAATAAGTTAATATTAATAAAGACTACTTAACTATTAGTTTACGCGTGGCACTAACAGCATTTTCAGTAACTTTTATGATGTAGACACCCGGCTTTAATTTGGAAATATTTAGTTCTTTACTTTGAAGGGTGGCAGATATAACTTCTTTTCCTAAAACATTGTAAATAACAACATCTTTAGTAAAGTTATTTTTAGTAACAATGTAGAGTTTACCATTGGTAGTAGGATTGGGATAAATGGACAATCCATCAATGTTAGAGGTTTGGGAAGAAACATTTTTTTCAACAACAGATTGTGCGTTCGTTTCGTGAAGAAACAAACTAACTAAAAAAACAAAAATGAATAAAGTAATTTTTTTGCTCATAAATAATACCTAATCAATTACAAGTTACTAATTATCTTCAATTTGTATGCCAAAATTAATGTTAAATTAGATTTGATACTTTTTAAATTAATGGAATTGTAAGGTTAAAGTTACCTAAATGTTATTTATCCAATAGGATGGGTTTAAAGTCTGTTATTAATTTTATCTTTACGTTTTGTATATCACTTTAAAATGAAGAAAAAAGATATTAAAATACTGCTTGTAGATGATGAACCAGACATCTTGGAGATAGTTGGTTACAATTTGTCAGCTGAAGGGTATCAAATTATTACGGCTTCTGATGGTGTTGAAGCGGTAAAAAAAGCAAAAAAAGAACGACCTCACTTAATTGTAATGGATGTTATGATGCCTGAAATGGATGGTATTGAAGCATGTGAGCAAATCAGAAAAGTGCCTGAATTAAGTGATACGATTATTACGTTTTTAACCGCTAGAGGGGAAGACTATTCTCAAGTGGCTGGATTTGATGCAGGAGCAGACGATTACATAACCAAACCAATAAAACCAAAGGTGCTGGTTAGCAAAGTAAAAGCCCTGTTAAGAAGACTAAAGGAAGAAGAGACATCAGATTCTGTTATGAAGATTGGATCTTTGGTGATTAATAGAGACGAATACAAGATCACCTTGAAAGGTCAAGAAATTATTTTACCAAGAAAAGAATTTGAATTGTTATCTTTATTGGCATCAAAGCCTGGTAAAGTTTTTAAACGCGAAGATATTTTAGATAAAGTCTGGGGCAATGAAGTTGTAGTTGGTGGTCGTACAATTGATGTACACATTAGAAAACTTCGGGAAAAAATTGGAGATAAATCGTTTAAAACTGTTAAAGGTGTGGGCTATAAGTTTATTGATTGATGCAGAAACTAAAGAAAACCTATAAGTTTGCGATTAAAACATCGCTTTATCTGACCATGCTATTAACACTCCTTTTGAGTGTTTTTTTATACTATACCAATGCACTCTCGTGGTTGGTTTTACCATTTATAGTGATTTTTTATATACTATCCTTTATAACCATTCAATATCGTGTTGAGCGATTTATTTACAGACGGGTCAAAAAAATATACGATGATCTAACACTCTTGGAGGCAACTACTTTAAGGAATCAGCCCATAACAACAGATATGGCAACCCTTACCAAAGAAATTGATAAATATGCCAAGGATAAAAAATTGGAAATAGAAACTTTAAAGGTCAGGGAAGAGTATAGAAAAGAATTTTTAGGGAATGTATCACACGAGTTGAAAACCCCTTTATTTACCGTTCAAGGCTATTTGCTTACCCTATTGGATGGCGCTGTTGAAGACAAGAAAATCCGAACCAAATATCTTAATCGCGCCAATAAGGGCGTTGAAAGATTGATATACATTGTCAAAGATTTGGATATGATTACGAAGTTGGAGGTTGGGGATTTGAGTTTAAATAAAGAGGTTTTTGATATTGTGGAACTCATCCAAAGTGTTTTCGATTTATTGGAAATGAAAGCTGCTAAAAAGAAGATAACCTTGACCTTTGATATGGATTATCCCGAACCCATCATGGTTCATGCAGATAGGGAGCGTATTCAGCAGGTTTTGACCAATTTGATTGTAAACTCTATTAAATATGGAAGGGAAAAAGGAACTACAGAGGTCAGTATTGAAAACTTAATAAAAAATAAAGTTATAGTTCGCGTAACGGATAATGGTGAGGGCATAGCCAGTGAGCATATCAAACGAATTTTTGAAAGATTCTATCGTGTTGATAAAAGTGGTTCTCGCAAAGAAGGAGGTTCTGGTTTAGGTTTGTCCATTGTAAAGCATATCATTGAGGCTCATGATGAACGTATTTATATTGAAAGTGAGGTAGACGTCGGTAGTGAGTTTTCATTCAGTATGGAAAAGGCTGAATAAGTTCTTATAATTAATGTCATATTGAAAGGTATCCAAACCTCTAAAATCCTTTCCTAGTTCTAATTTATTTAAGGAAAATTCGTCTTGGGAGCATGATGGCACGATTCTATTTTTGTGTAGTGTTTTAGCCAAATATTCCTGTTCAAACTGACCAGGTGTTGGTATGAAAAACGCCTGTTTACCTAATTTGGCTAAATCCATAATGGTGGTATATCCAGATCTTGAAATAACCAGATTGCTTTCATTTATAGCTGTTTCCAATATATCGCTAGTCAAATAGTTATAATAAGTAATGTGGTTTCTGATGTCTTTTTTTATGTCGCCATCTACCAAGCCTTTTACAAACAATACCTTTCCTGAATAATGAGAAAGTTCACTGGAAAGCTTCTCCTCCAATAATGTTCGTTGAGGTTCCGGACCAGACAATAAAACCATAATATCATAAACAATTGGAGTTTCAAGTTTGTTGAACCTACTAATTGGGCCAATGTATTTTAATTTAACATCTATTGATTCTACATGACCCAACTTACTACTTAAATTAGGTTTATCTCTGTTATCGGGCACCCAGCACTCATCAAATTTCTTGATGATCTTTTGGTGCATTTTGGTGCTAAACCATGTTGTACTACCACTCAGAACCTGCAATTGATGCGTCATAAATACACAGGGAATATTTTTGTTAAACACTCCAAAACGATTATCAGAAATAATACCCGCAATATTATGATTCGCTATGATATTGGCAGTAGCTTGTCTTTCTGCCTTAATATTCTTGAGAATCTTCGGAGAGTCCTTGAGGATTTTATATTTAAATCTACTGCCCTTCTTGGAATAGGTTATATTGTATGATGGTAACGACAAACACAGTAGGTCAGGGAATTCTCGTTTTAGTAATTCCAAAGCAACACCATCACTCGCTATAACAGGCTCAAAATGGTTTTCTTCGAGAGCTTTTATAATGGGGATGCAACGCGTGGCATGACCTAATCCCCAATTCAAAGGGGCTACTAAAATTCGCTTTTTTTCAGACATTAAAAACAAAGGTAAGCATATATTCGCTTCAACATATTTCCGTAATTTTACCGAAAGTTTTTCAAATTATTAAATAAGTAGTGGGAAGTAAAAATAAGCTGAAACGATTCAAAGAAAACGAGACTTTTAATAACGTGGTCCAACCAACGCGAGATATGTTGGTAAATCAAAAGTTTGAATTGAAAGGTAATTGGAATCGTGATTTTTTTAAAAATGAGAATCCTATTGTGCTGGAGTTAGGTTGTGGTAAAGGTGAATATTCCGTGGCATTAGCTAAAAAGTATCCTGAAAAAAATTTTATTGGGGTTGATATTAAAGGGGCTCGATTTTGGCGTGGTGCTAAAACAGCTATTGAGGAAGGTATTGCCAATGTTGGATTTTTAAGAACGCAAATTGAACTCATTGATTGGGCGTTTAATAAACATGAAGTTGATGAAATTTGGATAACCTTCCCTGATCCACAAATAAAATACAAGCGTACAAAGCATCGCATGACCAATTCCGAGTTTTTAAAGCGTTACAAAACCATTCTTAAACCAGATGGTATCGTAAATCTTAAAACAGATAGTGAGTTCATGCATGGGTATACATTAGGGCTATTACATGGCGAAGGTCATGAGGTACTATATGCTAATCATAATGTATATAAGCAGGAAGGGAGCCCGGAAGAAGTGACGGGTATTCAAACGTTTTATGAGAGTCAATATTTAGAACAAAACAAACCAATTACGTATATTAGGTTTAAAATCAAAGATTCTTGAATATCACCGTTGTTTTTTTAGCTGGATTTATTGCAACGTTTTTGGCAACATTGCCTCCCGGTTTATTAAATATGACGGCTGCTAAAATTAGTTTAAAAGACGGTCATACACGAGGTATTATGTTCTCTTTAGGAGCATGCCTTGTCATCATCTTTCAAGCGCTTATTGCAACTGTTTTTGCGCGTTATTTAAATAAACACCCTGATGTTATTGATGTATTACAACGTGTGGCCTTTGTTATTTTTGTGCTGATTAGTATCTATTTTTTGTTGATTGCAAAAACCAACGAGAAGAAAGAAACGCATGTTGATATCAAAAGTAAATCTAGTCGATTTTTCCAAGGAATTTTTATGTCTAGCATCAATGTGTTTCCAATACCTTTTCAGGCTTATATTGCCATTACCATAGCATCATTTGGTTGGTTGGAGTTTGATAATTCTGGTATTACGGCTTATGTTGCAGGTGCTACTTCTGGAGCTTTTGTGGCATTATATATTTACATGTTCTTTTTTGAAAAAATAAAAGGCACTAAAATCACATCTCAAAAAGGCATGAATTATCTCATTGGAATCATCACGGGAGTTATTGCTATCGTTACCTTCATTAATATTTTAAAGGAAATTTAATGAACCCAGAAACCTTAAATTTTTTTGAGAAAGTTTACGAAGTAGCTCGCCTGATTCCTTATGGTCGTGTTACTAGCTATGGCGCTATTGCCAAATATTTAGCGGCTCCCAGAAGTGCTAGAATGGTGGGTTATGCCATGAATGGTTCTATGGGAAAGGATGTTCCAGCACATAGAGTGGTCAATCGAAACGGCTTATTAACTGGGAAGAATCATTTTGATGGCACCAACCTCATGCAACAACTATTAGAAAGTGAAGGCATAACCGTTATCAATAGCCAAATACAGGATTTTGATGTGGTCTTTTGGGATCCTCAAAAGGAACTGCGTTAATCTTTTATAACTTTTCTAACTGTTTCACCAAGAGCTGTCTGCAACTTCACAAAATAAGTTCCGGTTGTGAGGTTTTCAGTGGATATGGTCATATTGTTTTTAGCTCCCACAATAGCAATCTCTTGAATCATTCTTCCCGAAATATCAAAAATGGTCACATGTTCGATAGGCTGTTTTGATTCTAAATTCAAAATATTGGTCGTTGGATTTGGATATAATACCACGCTATTATCGGCAATTCCAAACTCATCAACACTTAAGGCAGCCACGGTTGTGGTGGCTTCATCTGTAATGATGGGGAAGTTATAATCAAAGTATATTTCGGCATTATTGTCAAAGGAATCTCCCAACACCAAAGTCTCGAGCGTTTTGATTTTAAAGGCTACATAGCCATCGTTGTTGGTATCGTCAAAAGGCAGGTTGATATCTTCAAATATAAACTCAATATAATGCTCGTTACCTTGATCTTTTACACGGGCAAAATAATCATGACTGGCGTGCAATGGTACCAAGGTTGACAGGTCATACTTGGTAATATCAATATCATCCTTTACAACGATGTTCACGGCACTGGCTGTTCCCGTATTTTCAAAACGAATCATATAGTCCACATACTTGCCGACTTCTTCAGGTGTAATATAATCGCCTTGTAAACAGGTTTTATCATTCGGGTCATAGGAGTTTACGACTGTTTGGTTAAAGACAGCTATATTGTCATCAGGAGTTTCATCAGTTTCAGAATGGTTAACCGAAGCCTCAAAGACCAAGACATCATCACCATTAACAGGTGGCGTATCAGTTGGCGCGTTAATGCCCATAGTAAATGGAATCTCGCGCACTTCAAAAGGTGTCAAATCACTAAAGTTCCACGACAGCGAACCACTGGCTTGACTATCCGGAACAGGATTGGCGGCAACAAAATCCATGAGGTCATCCTGAAATATCAAACCCACATTGCCTGATAAGGTCGTTGTTCCCTTGTTTTTATAAACCAGTTTATAGTTTGTGTCAAAACCTGGTCTGGCGACCTCTATAGGTAGCACCGCAACTTCCAAATCGTTATAAGTACCATTGGCTGTTACACAAAAATCCTGAACATAAGGACTGGTGTCAGACGGAAAATTGACCGTAATACTACTCGGCGACACTGAAAAATATTCTGGGCTTTCAAGTGTTGGTGTGATAGTATGAGATCCTTCGGCAACAGGAATAAAATAATTGCCTGAATCGTTAGCAAAAATATTTGCGGTTTCAGAGCTGTTGGTAATTGATAAGTTAAGATGGGTAAAATTGATATCATCTACATCACATCCATTATCATTTAGATCAAATTGGACAGTACCCTCAATTGCATAATAGTCTCCGCCAGGAACAAACGTGCAATAGGTGTTTACATGGCAATTCGTGTAACCATTTTGTGCTACAATATTTTGAATTAGTGCCAATTCATTATAAGGATAATCATAATAATCGGCTTCATTGTCTGTACAGATGTAAATTAAGTCAGGATTATTCTGAATATTGAAAACCGTTTCGACGCCAGGAGCTATTTCAATAACTGAATTTACATAACCGTTTTTCACATTTAAGTAAACAAGTTGATTATTTGAACAGTTAATATCTTCAATTTGGGAATTACTAATGTCTAATTCAGTAAGAGAATTGAAGCTACAATAAAGTGAATTTAAAGATGGATGCATTATCTCTAATTCACTTAATTGATTATTAGAACACCCTAGTGAGGTTAAATTTTGATTAATACTGATATCTAATTCGAAAAGTAAATTGTTAGAGCACCCTAAAACCTCTAACAAAACATTAGAACTTAAATCTATTATAGGAATTTGATTGTTATTAAAAACTAAAGTTTCTAACATAGCGTTTTGACTGACATCTAGTTCAGTTAGTTGATTGTCACTTATATATAAACTTTGTAGAGAAATTAAGGTTGATGTGTCAATTGATGTAAGAATATTATTATTACATTCAATTGAATTCAGATTTTCAAGTCCATCAATTTCTAAAGAGATTAATTGATTATTGTTACATTTTAAACTTAAAAGATTAGGTGATAGGCTTGAGTCTAAAGTTGTTATTTGATTACTATTACATTCTAGGTAATTCAAATTAGTTAAAGCACTAATATCTAATGCGCTTAAAGAATTATTGTTACATTTTAATACAGTTAAATTGGTTAATGTACTTACATCCAAAGCTGTCAAAAGATTGTTAGAGCAATGTAATTGATTGAGATTTGTCAAAGCGCTAACATCTATTGAAGTTAGGTCGTTTAAATTGCAATTTAAAACGTTCAAATTGTTTAAACTGCTCAAATCTATTGAGGTTAAATCATTACCTACACAATTCAAAGATTCAAGACCAGGATTTAAGGTAATTGATGTTATATCGTTATAAGAACAATCGAGATGAGTCAAACTTGGTAAAGCACTCACATCAATTTCCGTAAGTAGATTATCAAAAATAACAAACTCTTCCAAATTTATAAAGTACTCTATTCCTACAACTGAACTAATAGAATTTCGGGCAATAAGCACAAAATTTAATGATGTTACAGATTGAGCTTCAGACACTTGAATTTCGTCATCATTATTGGAGTCCACACCACTATTTAACAATGCTTGTTTAAAATTGGGATCGGGAAAGTCAATTATCTGCGCTTTTAGGGAAAAAGAGAATAACAGGGCAGCGATAAAAATGTAAAGTTTTTTCATGTGATTGATTAATAAGCAATTAAATATACATATTAAAAATTAGAGATTGATAGCTAACATAAATTCGGGCATCAATCATTTCAATCAAACCGTTTCAAAATCTAAACAATTCACTGTATATTTGCACTTTAGAATAAATCTAAATTAGAATTCTGTGAAATTAAACAAACAAGATATATTAAAAGCCCTTGAATCCATTTCGGTACCAGGTGAAGGTCAGAATATGGTGGAGAGTGGTGCTGTAAAGAATGTAGTGACTTTTGGTGATGAGGTGGTAATCGATATTACCATAGCAAACCCTAGCTTGCAAGCCAAAAAGAAAACCGAGGTGGATATCATGAAAACCATTCATGATTTGGTATATGAAAAAGCCAAAATCACTGTCAATGTTAAGGTTGATGCCCCTACCAAGTCGGCACCTAATGTCATTAAAGGGAAGGCTATACCAGGTATTCAAAACATAATCGCCATAGCTTCAGGTAAAGGCGGTGTAGGCAAGTCTACGGTTACAGCCAATTTGGCCGTTACCTTGGCCAAGATGGGTTTTAAAGTGGGTATTTTAGATGCGGATATTTATGGACCATCGGTTCCTATTATGTTTGATGTCGAACATGAACGACCACTGGCCATCAATGTAGATGGTAAATCTAAAATGAAACCCATAGAAAATTATGGTGTTAAGGTGTTATCCATCGGGTTTTTTACCCAACCCAATCAAGCAGTTGTTTGGCGTGGGCCTATGGCTGCCAAAGCCTTAAACCAAATGATTTTTGATGCACACTGGGGAGAGCTGGATTTTATGCTTATTGATTTACCTCCTGGAACAGGTGATATTCATTTAAGCATTATGCAGTCCTTACCAATTACAGGTGCGGTGGTTGTGAGTACGCCTCAAAATGTGGCATTAGCCGATGCCAAAAAAGGGGTGGCTATGTTTCAGCAGGAAAGTATCAATGTGCCAGTTCTGGGTATCATAGAAAATATGGCCTATTTTACACCAGAAGAATTGCCAGACAATAAATACTATATCTTTGGACAAGAAGGGGCTAAAAATTTAGCTGAAGATTTACAGGTGCCGTTTTTAGGCCAGTTACCTTTGGTGCAGAGTATACGTGAAGCGGGAGATGTTGGTAGACCAGCGGCTTTACAAACAGCAACTGTTTTAGAGCAGGCTTTTGAAACTTTAACACAGAACGTGGTTCAGGAAGTGGTTAGACGCAATGACAACTTACCACCAACTGAAGCTATAAAAATTACGACGATGGCTGGTTGTTCAGCAGTTAAAAAATAAACCATGAATACAGAAGAGTTAAAACTGAATATAGAAAAGGCACTGGATGAAATCCGGCCGTTTTTGCAAAGTGATGGTGGTGATATTTCCTTATTGTCCATTGAAGACGACAATAAGTTAGTAAAAGTACAACTTCAAGGAGCTTGCGTGGGTTGCAGTGTGAACCAAATGACACTCAAATCTGGGGTAGAAATGACCATCAAAAAGTACGCTCCACAAATAGAACAGGTTATTAACGTAGAATCTTAAAAATTAAGATGTAATGTGACTTTTGTCACATTCAATTAATAATGGAAGTAATAACTTTGTTTATCCAAAAATTCAATTCATGATTAAAACTGATATTCTTATCATTGGAGCTGGTCCAACAGGACTTTTTACTGTTTTTGAAGCTGGACTGCTCAAGTTAAAATGCCATTTAATTGATGCATTACCGCAACCCGGTGGTCAATGCTCTGAAATATATCCCAAAAAACCGATTTACGATATTCCAGCCTATCCTGAAATTCTAGCTGGTGACTTAACCGATAAGTTACTGGAACAATGTAAGCAGTTTGAGCCTGGTTTTACGTTAGGTGAACGTGCTGAAACCATAGAAAAGCAAGAGGATGGAACTTTTATAGTCACAACCAACAAAGGGACACAACACCATGCACCTGTGGTTGCCATTGCAGGTGGTTTGGGCAGCTTTGAGCCACGCAAACCTTTAATTCACAATATTGCTGACTTTGAGGATAAAGGTGTGGAGTATATGATCAAAGAACCTGATATGTATCGCGGTAAAAAAGTCGTGATTGCAGGAGGTGGTGACTCGGCATTGGATTGGAGTATCTTTTTAAGTGATGTGGCCAGCGAAGTAACCCTTATTCATAGAAGAAATGAATTCCGTGGGCATTTGGATTCCGTTGAAAAGGCACAAGAGCTCAAAAATCAAGGAAAAATCAATTTAATCACACCAGCCGAAGTTACAGGCATAGTGGGAGATCATCATGTGAAGGCTGTAGTGGTTTCTCAAGCGGAACACATTCAAAAGGAGTTTGAGATTGAATGTGATCATTTTATACCCTTATTTGGGTTATCACCGAAATTAGGACCAATTGCCAATTGGGGATTAGAAATAGAAAAAAATGCCATTAAGGTTAATAACGCCTTGGACTACCAAACCAATATCCCTGGTATTTTTGCTGTAGGCGATGTCAATACCTATCCTGGTAAATTAAAATTGATTTTATGTGGTTTCCATGAAGCAACTTTGATGTGTCAGGCTGCTTATCAAATCATCAATCCAGGAAAAAAATATGTCTTGAAATATACGACTGTGAGTGGTGTAGATGGTTTTGATGGTACGCGAAAAGAGGCTCCTAAAGCCGTTGTAAAAGCGATTGACTAATGGAACAGGATGTTACCTTAAAAATCACGGATAGAGATGGTGTGGCCCACGAAGTTCTGGCTCCAACCGATATGGCTATGAACCTTATGGAAGTCGTACGAAGCTATGAGCTGGCTCCTGAAGGAACCATCGGCATTTGTGGTGGCATGGCTATGTGTGCCTCATGTCAATGCTATGTTTTGTCAGACCATGAACTTCCCGAAATGCAGGATGACGAAGAAGCTATGTTGAGTGAGGCCTTTTACGTAAAGGACAATTCGCGTTTAGGTTGCCAGATTCAGATTACCCCTGAATTGGATGGTTTGGAAGTTGAGCTAGCACCGGAAAGCTAATCCGTTTTATAATCAATCAATTTTTGAGGTCCTTCCAGAAGAACTCGTACGATTTTAAGTGTCCCATCATCCGTAGTGGCAATTTGCCATTTAATTAGTGAGATTTCACCGTTTTCAATTTCTATTCCCGTAATACTTCTGGGGTGCACACAACTACCATCGTTAAAGAAGGCAATATCTCCAGGCTCCGGAAAACGCGGTCTATGAGTATGGCCTACAATGGTGATTAAGTTATTATTATCAATAATCCATTTTTTGATGCGTCGTTCAACTTTAATAAGCTCCTTATAATTTTTTGCAGGACTGGTTGGGTCGGCAATGCCCATAACATTTAATGGCTTCCATAAAATGCGAACCATAAACCGACTTAATTTCCAAAAAGTATAATTCCACCAATCGCCTTGGTGACCATGTGTTAGAAATAGTTCTTGATTCGTTTGTTGGTGTTTAAAAATTAAGCCCTCATGGTATACTATATTTGAAAAGAGAGCTTCGTCCTTACCCGAAATTGGTTCAAAGTAAGTTGATAGATGTTTTTCGACGTAAGAAGTGTCTTTATAAACCATATCATGATTGCCATAGAGCATATGCAACCTATTATTATCATGAAAAGATTTTAGTAATAAATAAACATTTTTATGGGCTTCAAAAATGGATTTAAAGGTTAAATTCTCCCAAAGTTCATCACCATCACCTAATTCACAGTAAGTAAACCCTTCAGCATAATAGTGTTTTAAAGCGTGAAAGTAAATATTGCGGTTATTGGCAAAATCATCTGCAAAGCTGTTGTCACCTCTGTGACAATCACTGAAAAATATAAACTTACTAGTATTGTCAAAGTTTATAACTTTGGCCTCTTTATAAGCTTTGTCTAGTCGTTTTTTAGATGAAAACATAAAGTAAATCTAAATAAAAAAAGCGAACCTAAATTAGATTCGCTTTTATAAGTTTTTTATTTATTGAGGAGCTTTATTTAAAGGCATTTAAACCGGTAATGTCTAAACCTGTAATCAACAAGTGAATATCGTGGGTACCTTCATACGTAATCACACTTTCCAGGTTCATGGAATGGCGCATAATGCTGTATTCTCCTGTTATGCCCATGCCGCCTAACATTTGTCGCGCTTCACGAGCTATGTTAATGGCCATATCAACATTGTTCCGTTTTGCCATAGAGATTTGAGCTGAAGTAGCTTTACCCTCATTACGTAAAACACCTAATCGCCACGTTAATAATTGGGCTTTTGTTAATTCAGTAATCATTTCAGCCAATTTCTTTTGTTGAAGTTGAAATTGACCAATAGGCTTTCCAAATTGAATACGCTCTTTACTGTAGCGTAATGCCGTATCATAACAGTCCATAGCGGCTCCGATGGCTCCCCAGGCAATACCATAACGAGCAGAATCCAAACAACCAAGAGGTGCGCCTAATCCAGATTTATTGGGTAATAAGTTTTCTTTTGGAACTTTGACATTATCAAAAATCAACTCACCAGTAGCACTGGCACGAAGGGACCATTTGTTATGCGTTTCAGGTGTAGAAAAACCTTCCATACCACGTTCTACAATTAAACCATGGATGCGACCTTCTTCATTCTTTGCCCATACAACAGCTACTTGTGCAAAAGGGGCATTACTAATCCACATTTTGGCACCATTCAATAAGTAATGGTCACCCATATCCTTAAAGTTGGTAACCATGCCTCCAGGATTGGATCCGTGATCAGGCTCTGTTAACCCAAAACAACCCATCCATTCACCACTTGCTAATTTTGGCAAGTACTTTTGGCGTTGCTCTTCGTTTCCATACTTCCAAATTGGATACATGACTAATGATGACTGCACAGAAGCTGTACTACGAACGCCAGAGTCACCTCGTTCTATTTCCTGCATGATTAAGCCATAAGAAATTTGATCTAATCCAGCACCACCATATTCAACTGGGATATAAGGGCCAAAAGCACCAATTTCAGCAAGACCACCAATAATTTGATTTGGGAATTCTGCTTTTTGTGCGTATTCTTCAATAATTGGTGAAACGTCACGCTTTACCCATTCTCTTGCGGCATCACGCACTAATTTATGTTCTTCAGAAAGCAACTCGTCAAGATTGTAATAATCAGGTGCTTCAAATAAGTCTGGCTTCATGTTTTGTTCAATTTTTAAGTCTCGCCAAATTTAACCAAATACATATAAAAAGGGGAAACATTTTATCAGAAATATTTTAATCGTACATTTAACGAGCCTCATTTTTAATAATTATTAAAATAACGTCATTCAGCTATCAAAAATGGGGAAACCTCCACCTAAAATTGGTTTAATAACCGCAACATCCATTGTCATCGGAAATATGATCGGTGTTGGAATTTTTATATTACCAGCCGCTTTATCGAAATATGGAAGTATAAGTTTACTGGGATGGGTTTTTACTACCATTGGTGCGTTGATTCTAGCTAAAATTTTCAGTAATTTTAGTAAAATAGTCAAAAAGAGTGGTGGTCCTTATGCCTATCCGAAATCAGCATTTGGTGACTTCATCGGTTTTTTAATAGCTTGGGGATACTGGTTGTCTTGTTGGATTGGTAATGCGGCATTAACAGTTGCCATAATAGGCGCCCTAAGTTTCTTTTATCCCATACTTGAAACAAATGCCTTGTATAAAGTAATCATTGGTCTGGGATTAATTTGGTTTTTCACTTGGATTAATACGAGAGGAATTAAAGAGTCGGGTAAAGTTCAGGTGATTACTACCATACTCAAGTTGACACCATTATTATTTGTTATTCTGGTAGGTGTATTCTTTTTCAGGCTTGAAAATTTCCCTCAATTTAATTTAACATCAGAAAGTGATTTTGAAACCTTTCCCATGGTGGCAGCTCTAACCCTTTATGCCTTTCTTGGTCTTGAGTGTGCTACCATTCCATCACAAAGTATTAAAGATCCTGAAAAAACAATTCCCAGAGCAACCATGATGGGAACCTTAATTACGGCAAGTGTTTATATTTTGGGAACGGTTGTCTTGTTTGGGATTTTACCAATAGATAGACTGCAAACTTCGGCAGCCCCTTTTGCTGAAGCTGCCAGAATTATTGCTGGTGATTTCGGTGGTTATTTTGTAGCTATTGGAGTTATTATTTCGGGTATAGGTGTCTTAAATGGTTGGATTATGGTAACGGGACAAGTACCATTGGCGACTGCTAAAGATGGTTTGTTTCCTCGCGTATTTGGTAAAGAAAATAAGAAAGGAGCTCCAGCATTAGGGCTTATTATTGGTAGTTTATTGACAACAGCTGTGCTTTTAATGAATTTATCAGAAGGGTTGGTCAATCAATTTAAGTTTATTGTTGATATTGTGGTCTTTGTCGCTTTAGTGCCATATCTATTCACTGCAGCGGCATATATCTTAATTCTAATCGAGAAAAAAGTTCATGTTCATAGTTGGGTGAAAACGTTTGTTCTCGGGAGTTTAGGCTTTTTATATTCGTTATGGGCGATTTTTGGGTCGGGTCAAGAAACCGTTTTTTATGGTTTTATTCTGTTAATGTTGGGTATTCCCTTTTACGTTTTAATGAAATGGAATAAACGATTTGATTGATAAAGAACTTACATTTTAATGTAAAAATCTTTTGTAAGGTCAATATACGCTTTGGTGTATTGATGGCGATCTGTCTCAATAATCAGGATGTTTGTTTCTATTTTGGTTTTAGTAAATGAGAATTCAATCAAGCTTCTTTTTATTTCAGAATTAGGATTGCCTTTAACAAGTAAAATAGTGTTTGGGAATAGGCCTTGCTTTGAAGCCAATTCAATGAAATTGTGTTCTTCTTTATGAGGAATAATGACACAAAACTGGCCACTTTCGGATAATAGTTTTGAAACATTTACAATCAAATGTTCAAAAGGCATGGCTTCTTGAAATCTAGCAATATCACGTTGGTTATTTTGTGTTTTGTAGTCTTCTGAATAAAATGGTGGGTTACAGATTATCAAGTCATACTTATCTTCAATCTCTTCGGTAAACTCATCAAGTGAAGCATGATAACAGAATAGCCTATCAGACCAATTGGATTGTTCAAAATTATCGACACATTGCTCGTAAGCTTTATCGTCAATTTCAATGGCATCAATTATTCCGGCTTGGCTGCGTTGCGCCATCATGAGTGATAAAACACCTGTGCCAGCACCTATGTCCAAAATTGAAAAAGGACTACGTTTTAAGGAGGTCCAACTACCTAACAAAACGCTATCAGTTCCGATTTTCATGGCACATTGGTCTTGTTTAACAGTAAATTGTTTAAACTTGAACTCAGACATCACTATGCTAAATATAGGTCTATCAATCCTTCAGGTGTATCGACTAATATTTCCTTTTTGACTTTGTCAACCTGAACAATGAATTCATCATTCATTGGGATTAAAATTTCCTTACCACCATGGTCAATTTCAAACAAGGCTTGAGCTGTAGAATCATTAACAGATTTTATAACACCAATATTTCCGCGAGATTTGTCAATTACCTTGAAGCCTATAATTTCGTGGAAATAAAATTTGTCACCTTCAAGTTTCGGTAAAAACTCCAAAGGCAAATAGACATCACACTTGATAAGTGCGTTAGCATCAGCTTCCGCATCGACATCTTCAAATTTTACACGTAACAGATCTGATTTGTGTAATTGGGAGGATTCAATAAAAAAAGGCACGAGATTATTCCTTAAATCAACGAATAATGCATCAATATTTTCATAGAGTTCAGGTTCGTCAGTATCTAATTTTATGAGTAACTCTCCTTTAAAACTATATTTTTTAACAATCTTCCCGAGATAAAAACAATCTTCTTTTTTCATATGGCTCAAACAAAAAACCCAGACCGAAAAGTCTGGGTTCAAAGGTATAAAATAAAATTTTCTACTCTTCTTCGTTTGAAGCTTCTGCTTCAACTTCAGGAGCTTCTTCTGTTGCTTCTTCGGCAACTTCTTCTTCTACAGGAGCATTGGCAGCAATTCTGGCTTCATTAGCAGCTTTTTCTGCTTCAATGGCTTTTGCTTTTGCTTCTGCTTCAGCTTTTGCTAAACCTTCAGTTTTAGCTTCAACTTTACCAGCTTTTTCTTCTAACCAAGCATTGAATTTTTCTTCAGCTTGCTCTTCGGTTAAAGCACCTTTTCTGACACCACCTGCTAAATGATTTTTCAATAAAGCACCTTTGTAAGATAGGATAGCTCTGGCTGTGTCGGTTGGCTGCGCACCATCCTGTAACCATTTAACGGCACCATCAACATCCAATTCAATGGTAGCTGGGTTCGTATTTGGATTGTAAGCACCTATTTTCTCTAGGTATTTACCATCTCTCTTTGCTCGTGCATCTGCTGCTACGATCCAGTAATAAGGTTTTCCTTTTTTACCGTGTCTTTGTAATCTAATTTTAACTGACATAAAAATTAATTAGTGAGGTTCACGACCTCGATTATTAATAAGGGCGCAAAGATACTATATTTTTTTTGATTTTTAAATAGTTACAAGAAATTCTATCTTTTTTCGTTTTTTATATTATTTTTGAGATTCTAAATAGGTCAGATTATGAAGAGAGTAACTGTTTTATTGTTGATCCTAATGACGGTTTTAAGCTGTAGTGATGAAATAAAATTCAATACCCCAGCAGTCCAAGGGAAAAAGGATGGCGATTTTTGGCGAGCTGTTTATTATGATGCAAGTTATAACGAAGCTGGTAGAGTTGTTTTAATTGGAGGTAGTGGAAATGAAGAGCTTAAATTCACTGTTCCTAATCTTGAGTTAGGGGCCAAATGGTTAGGAAGAGGGAGTTCTAGTAAAGCAGAGTTTGAAGATTCTGACGGTGTGTTTTATTCAACCAATAGGTTACCTGATCCGGAACTTTCTTTCTATCCACCTGACGGAGAGATTGAAATTACCCAAGTGACAGCAACTTCAGTTTCTGGACGTTTTTGGTTCAATGCTTTTTCAAATTCTGGAATGGAAACCGTTAATTTTAGTCAAGGTGTTTTTTTTGACATTCCCTTAAATAATTTAGAAGGAGGATTAATGTCCTGTGATGAAGTTGTTGCTGAAGCTCAAGCGGCAGAAGAACTATATAATAATACTGATCCTGGAAGCACTCAATATACGGAAGTCTGTTTGGCATATAAAGAAGCTTTGGAACAACAAATAGCTACTTGTGGTGGTGGTGGAGCAAATAGCCCTCTTCAAATCATTATTAACGGATTGGGAGATTGTCAATAATCTTTCAATTGAATTAAAAAATTAACAAACGCGGCTATTGAGCCGCGTTTTTTGTTAAATTATCTTAAAGATTCCAAGATTTTACCCTAAAAACTTGACAAGTACATGTTTGTCTCTTATACTATTAATGCAGATGTGAAACAATACGCATCTTTAAAGAACCTATTGAAATTTAAATGTAAAAGATTATGAAGTATTCAAAAGAAATTTCAAACAAACTAAACGAATTATTAATCAAGAATTATGATGCAGAAAAGGGATACCTTAATGCTATGGATAATGTAGATTCTTCAACCTTAAAAATGTTCTTCAAACGTCGAGCATCTGAAAGAAGCGAATTCGCCAAAGAGTTACGAACAGAAATTCTACGTTATGGCGAAATTCCTGAAGATTCAGGAAGCTTCAAAGGTACTGTACACAGAAATTGGATGAGCCTTAAAACGTTATTTTCATCTAACGATGAAGAAGCTATTTTAGAAGAGGCCATTCGAGGTGAAGAAAAAAATCTTGAGGAATATAAAGATATTCTTAAGGATAGAACTTTACCACCAAGTATCGATTCTATATTGATCAAGCAAAAAAACGCTATTCAAGCAGCTATCAATACAGAGAAAGTTCATGAAGAATTAGTATCATAAATCTATAATTAGATTTATTAAAAGTGCGGCTTTTAAGCCGCACTTTTTGTTTACAACTGTTTATAACTTTCGTTCGAAAAACTAATAATTATTCCTAATTTTAACCTTCTTATTTTTCAAGAAAAATCAGCTTTATGTACTTAATTTTTGATACAGAAACAACTGGATTGCCAAAGCGTTGGGATGCACCTATTTCGGATACCGATAATTGGCCTAGAGCCATTCAAATTGCTTGGCAGCTGCATGACGAAATGGGTCGTTGTATAGATCATCAGGATTATTTAATAAAGCCCGATGGTTTTAATATTCCGTTTGATGCCGAAAAAATTCATGGTATTTCAACCGAGTTGGCAGAAGAAAAAGGTATGCCGTTATCAGAAGTTCTTGAAAAATTTAATGAAGCCTTAAATAAAACCAAGTTTATTGTTGGTCAAAACGTTGGGTTTGACATCAACATCATGGGTGCTGAATTTTTCAGAGGTGATGTTGCAAATAAATTGCAGGAATTACCAGTGCTCGATACCTGTACCGAACACACTGCTGAACTCTGTCAGATCCCTGGTGGTAGAGGCGGTAAGTTTAAACTGCCAACGTTAACCGAGCTTCATGAATTTTTGTTTGATACGCCCTTTGCGGAAGCCCATAACGCTACTGCCGATGTTGAGGCTACAACACGTTGTTTTTTCGAGCTAATCCGACGAGAAGAATATACTCTTGAACAATTGGATGTTCAGCCAGATTATTTTCAGAAATTTTCAGCAGCCAATCCGCAGGAAATTGAACTCATCGGTTTAAAGCACATCAATCTTCAAAGAGAAAGTGCTAAAATTCGTGAGCGCATTCAAAGGCAGCAAACCGATACGATTTCCACAGAGGAAATAAAACAAAATATATCTGATTTAGCTGACGTTGATTTTGTGCATTTGCATAATCATTCTCAATTTTCAATACTACAATCTACCATTAGTATTCCAAAACTGGTGGCATCTGCAGCTAAACATGGCATGTCTGCCGTTGCATTAACGGACCATGCGAATATGATGGGTGCCTTCCACTTTGTAAAAGCAACTAATAATCATAACAAATCGGTTGAAGAGAAGAATAAGGCAGCTATTGAAAAGGGTGAGCAACCAACTGCAAAAAAAATAAAACCAATTATTGGCTGTGAGTTTTTTGTTTGTGAAAATCATTTGGACAAAAACCGAAAAGATAATGGCTATCAAGTAGTCCTAATAGCCAAAACAAAAAAAGGCTATCACAATATGGCCAAGTTGTCCTCTATTGCCTACACGCAGGGATTTTATTATGTGCCACGAATTGACAAGGAGCTTATCAAGCAATATAAGGAAGATATATTGGTGCTAACCGGTAACCTTTATGGCGAAGTTCCCAGTAAGGTCTTGAATGTTGGAGAAATTCAAGCCGAAGAAGCTCTTTTGTGGTGGAAACAAGAGTTTGGGGATGATTTGTACATTGAAATTATGCGCCACAATCAAGAAGATGAAAACCGGGTAAACCAAGTCTTGATTGAGTTTTCAAAAAAACATAACATTAAGTTAGTTGCCACTAACAACACGTATTATACTGAAAAAGAAGAAGCCAACGCGCATGATATTCTACTATGTGTAAAAGATGGTGAAAAGCAAGCCACACCGATTGGTCGTGGACGTGGTTATCGTTATGGATTACCAAATCAGGAGTACTATTTTAAGTCTTCTGAAGAGATGAAAGCGCTCTTTAAGGATATTCCTGAAGCCATTTTAAATATTCAGGAGTTGGTTGATAAGGTAGAATCCTATGAACTGGCACGTGAAGTTTTGCTTCCAAAGTTTGATATTCCTGATGAGTTTAAGCACCCTGAAGATTTGAACGATGGTGGTAAACGTGGAGAAAATGCCTTTTTAAGACATTTAACTTATGAAGGCGCTAAAAAGCGCTATGGTGAAATTACGAATGACATCAAAGAACGCCTTGATTTTGAGCTTGAAGTTATAGAAAAAACAGGATATCCAGGCTATTTCCTGATTGTTGAAGATTTTATTCGAGAAGCCAGAAATATGGATGTCTCGGTTGGTCCAGGGCGTGGTTCGGCAGCAGGATCTGTGGTAGCATATTGTTTATGGATTACCAATATTGACCCTATTAAGTACGATTTACTTTTTGAGCGCTTCTTGAATCCTGATCGTGTGAGCATGCCTGATATTGATATTGATTTTGATGATGAAGGTCGCGGTCGCGTTATGGATTACGTAATTAAAAAATATGGTAGTAGTCAGGTAGCACAAATTATAACCTACGGAACCATGGCAGCCAAGTCTTCAATTCGGGATACGGCTCGGGTGTTAGATTTACCGTTATTTGATGCTGATAGAATTGCCAAATTAATTCCAACCATGTCCAAATTAGGAAAGATTTTTGGTTTAGACGAAAAGGAATTAAGCAAAAAGTTTAGAGCTGAAGATTTAGAAAAGGTTAACCAACTCCTCAATATTTCAGATGGAGAAGATTTAGAGGCTGAAACCGTAAATCAAGCGCGCGTTTTGGAAGGTTCGGTTCGTAATACAGGCATTCATGCCTGTGGTGTGATTATTACACCTGATGATATAACCAATTTTGTTCCAGTTTCAACAGCCAAAGATTCTGAACTTTATGTCACGCAATTTGACAACTCGGTTGTTGAGGATGCTGGTTTGTTGAAAATGGATTTCTTGGGATTAAAAACCTTGACGCTGATTAAGGATACTGTGAAAATTGTAAAAGCTAAACATGGTATCGAACTGGATCCTGATAATTTTCCATTGGATGATGAAAAAACTTATGAATTGTTCCAACGTGGTGAAACAGTAGGTGTGTTCCAGTACGAATCTCCTGGAATGCAAAAACACATGAAGGATTTAAAACCAACGGTTTTTGATGACCTTATTGCCATGAATGCCTTGTATCGTCCAGGACCTATGGAGTACATCCCAAGCTTTATTGCACGTAAGCATGGACGTGAAGACATTGTTTACGATTTACCTGCCATGGAAGAATACTTAAAGGAGACCTATGGTATTACAGTCTATCAAGAGCAGGTGATGTTATTGTCTCAAAAGTTGGCAAGTTTTACCAAAGGTGAAGCGGATGTTTTACGTAAAGCCATGGGTAAAAAAATATTTGCTTTACTGGAAAAACTCAAGCCCAAATTTTTAGATGGTGGTGAAGCCAATGGTCACCCACGTGATGTTTTGGAGAAAATCTGGAAAGACTGGGAGGCTTTCGCGAGTTATGCCTTTAACAAGTCGCACTCTACGTGTTATGCTTGGATTGCTTATCAGACAGCATATCTTAAAGCCCACTATCCTGCGGAATACATGGCAGCTGTGTTGTCCAATAATATGAATGATATCAAGCAGGTGACTTTCTTTATGGAGGAGTGTAAGCGTATGAAATTAAACGTTCTTGGGCCAGACATTAATGAAAGTTATTATAAGTTTTCAGTAAACCAGGATAATGCTGTGCGTTTTGGCATGGGTGCCATCAAGGGTGTTGGACATGGAGCCGTTAAAACCATTGTAGAAAATCGGAAACAAGAAGGGAATTATAAATCCATTTTCGACTTTGCCAAGCGCATTGATTTGCGTGCGGCTAATAAAAAAGCTTTTGAAAATTTAGCATTGGCTGGAGGATTCGATTGTTTTAAAACAACACACAGGGCACAGTATTTTCATGATGATGGTGATGGTATTACCTTTTTGGAAAAAGCCATTAAATATGGTGCCAAACATCAAGAAAATGAGAATTCTGCACAAGTCAGCCTGTTTGGAGAGTCCAGTGATGTGCAAATAGCAGAACCTCAAGTCCCACCATGTGAAGAATGGGGAACTATGGAGAAGTTGGCTCGCGAAAAGGAGGTTGTTGGTATTTATATCTCTGGTCATCCATTGGATGATTTTAAAATTGAAATGAAAACATTCTGTAATGCTACAATTGGCTTATTTAATAACTTGGAGCCTTATGTCAATAGGGAGTTAACATTTGGTGGTGTCGTAACCGATGTTCAGCATCGTGTGAGTAAACAGGGTAAAGGTTGGGCATTGTTCACCGTGGAAGATTATACCGATAGCTATGAATTTCGAATATTTGGTGAAGAATATTTGAAGTTCAGGCACTTCCTGTTAAAAAATTCATTCGTGTATATAAAAGTGTTTGTTAGAGAAGGATGGACCAATAGAGAAACTGGCAAAAAGAGTGATCCGAGACTTCAGTTTAATAATTTTCAATTGTTGCATGATGTAATGGATACTTATGCTAAAAAGCTTTCAGTTCAATTGAATATCAATGATTTGATAGAGTCTAGAATAGAAACCCTAAAGGAATTGTTTACCATGCATAGAGGTGATCATGCGCTCAATTTTGTGATTTATGATAATGATGAACAAATTAAATTAAGTATGCCAAGCCGCAAACAAAAGGTCAAAATATCTCAAGAGTTATTGGATGAATTAGAGAATAATGAGGTGTATTATAAGTTAAATTAATGTTTTGAAGTTTTTGAGTAGGCTCATTATAACACCAAACAATAAAACTATAGTTAAAACAAATTGTCAGTGTGTAAGCTTTCGCATTTTTTTTGACTAATTTTGCATAGAAAATTGAAGTAAAACAGATTTAAAAAATAAATTATGGCATTAGAAATAACAGATGCAACGTTTGAAGAAACAGTATTAAAAAGTGACAAGCCAGTAATGGTAGATTTTTGGGCTGCTTGGTGTGGTCCATGTAGAATGGTTGGTCCAATCATTGATGAGATTAGTAACGAGTATGAAGGTAAAGCCGTTGTTGGTAAGGTTGATGTAGATGCTAATCAAGAGTTTGCTGCTAAATATGGTGTACGAAATATTCCAACAGTTTTAGTTTTTCAAAACGGAGAAGTTGTAGGTCGTCAGGTAGGTGTAGCTCAAAAAAGTGCTTACACGGAAGCTATCGACTCGCTTTTATAAAATACTTTCTAAAAGAAATGATAAAAGGTTTGCCCAAACGGCAAACCTTTTTTAGTTTAGACACCAATGGATTTACAACAGGAACTCAATAAAGCAGGTGGATTCAAAAATCTAGAGCTACTGGCAAAGCAGGTAGTTGAGGGTTTTATTGCAGGTATGCATAAAAGTCCATTTCACGGGTTTTCTTCAGAATTTGCCGAACACAAAATCTATAATCAAGGTGAGAGCACGAAGCACATTGATTGGAAACTATTTGCTAAAACTGATAAGTTGTTTACCAAGCGGTATGATGAGGAAACCAACCTTCGTTGTCACTTGATTATTGACAATAGTAGTTCCATGCATTATCCTAAATTATCGAGTTTTAGTTTGGATAGTTTAAACAAAATAGCATTTTCAGCTTTGGCGTCCGCCTCTCTAATGCACATTTTAAAAAAGCAACGTGATGCTGTGGGTTTAAGCATTTATAGTGATAATTACGATTACTATGCTCCCGAGAAAGGCAGTGAACGACACCACCAAATGCTGTTACATCAATTAAGTGATATGGTTGTCAATCAGCCTATAAATAAAAATACAGATACCTACACCTATTTACATCAAATAGCTGAAAAGATTAAAAGACGTTCCTTGATTTTCTTTTTTACCGATATGTTTCAGACATCTGAAAGTCAGACTAAATTATTTGAGGCTCTACGGCATTTGAAGTTCAATAAGCATGAAGTGGTTTTGTTTCATGTGTTTGATAAGAAAAAGGAACAGCAATTTGAGTTTAGCAATACCCCGAAACGATTTGTGGATGTTGAAACAGGGGAGCATATCAATCTGTATGCGGAGAATATTAAGGAAAATTATGAAAATGCCGTTACAGCATATTTTAATGATATCAAACTAAAATGTACCCAGTACAGAATAAAATATGTAGAAGCGGACATCAATAAAAATTTTAATCATATTTTGACTACCTATATGATTGAGCGGCAAAAGTTTTTGTAGGAAACTTTAAAATAATTTTAAAAAAGGTTTGACTTATAAAAAAAGCCGTGTATATTTGCATCCGCAATTAAGCAACGGTCTGGTAGTTCAGTTGGTTAGAATGTCGCCCTGTCACGGCGAAGGTCGCGGGTTCGAGTCCCGTCCAGACCGCAAAATTGCTTAAGCTCCTAAACTTGGAGCTTTTTTTAGCAATAAAATTTAGTTGTGTTGTTTCTGACAATTTTGTCAGAATGTAGTGAGATTCCTTATTTAATTAGGGGCTTACCGATGGAAAGCTTTCCTTTTTTCTTCTTGAAAATAGGGATGCTTTTTTGTTTTGGAGCTGATTTCAAGAACAATTAAAATGTAAGAAAAATCCGTTATATGTGTATTTTATCGACATAAAAAGTATTTCATCGATTATTTAATACAATCACATTACCTAAATCTATATTTACAGACCTTCAAATAAGTCCCTAAATCGAATTATTCAGCTTATTTTAGGTAAATTAATCCATTTTAGACATAATTTTGTCTGTTTCCCTCATGTTATAAATATTGATTTAAAGCCTTTTGGCATTTAAATATTTAAGGTTAATAATCCATTCTTCCCTCGACAGCGATTTTTAATTTAAAAATCAATTTAATAGTAAAAAATTAATAGCAAACTGTTGTTTAACCCTAAATCAACTAACATGAAAACCTTAAAAATTACTTTGATGGCAGCCATTTTTTGTACAACCCTTACTGGATTAAGTATTAAAAGTGACGTGCCTACCACTGAACCTAAACAAGAAAAAGTAACATCACAAGAAGATTTTTCTTATGCCTTTGCAGTTAAAAGGCATGTTAAGAGAGGAGAGGTTCCTTCAAACGGATAATTTCTTGCCATATTATATGATTCTCATGAGCCTCTACTTGTTGTAGGGGTTCATTTGTTGTATATAATTTTATAGGCATTATCATTATTGCACTAAAATTTGATACATTTGAGAACATAGCTAACGATTATGTTCCCAAAAAAACTATTTTTTTTATTTTTTTTCCTCTCTTTTTGGACTCTTGACGCACAAGAGTCCAAAACAATTTCTGTTCTAGATAGCCTTTTTTATTATCGGTCTTTAGCTGAAGATCAATCGCAAGATTTGGATTATCGTATCAAAAGTGTTAAGCGAGCTATTCACTTTGCCAATATATCCAAACGAGATACGTCAATATTGAAAACCAAACGTTTATTGGCAACCCTCTACTTAAATAAGATTAGTAGAAATGAGATGGGTGTTGATTCTTTATATACCTTAAATCATCAAAACCTCAAATTAGCAAAAAAACTAAAAGATACAGTTGCTCTTGGGTATATAAGTAATGTTTTAGCATATTGCTCGAGGAAAAAGTTTTATGCAGACAGCGCTTATTTTTATTACTATAATACATCAAAGTATTTTGAATCTCAAAATATGCTGGATCAGCAAGCTGACGCCATTTATTATATGGCCGATATCCAATTTGAAGAGCGCGATTATGTGGGCTGTGAGAATACAGCAGCAAGAGCCATTAAGCTCTATGAAGAAATGCCTCAAACCGAAACTACACTTGATAATCTTTGGGGTTTATATAACCTAATTGCTATTTCGGCTGACGAACTAAAACTATTTGATCAAGCGATTGAATATCATTATAAGGCATTGTCTTTTAGTGATAAAATGGAAGATAACTATCTCTATACTTTATATTCCAATAGTAATATTGCCCTTATTTACAAAGAATTAAAACAGTATGATAAAGCTTTAAAAATCTATCAAGATTTGTTTGAAAATAAGTCTCTTTTGATGGAGGAACCCAATAATTATGCCCTGATTCTGGGTGACTATGCGCATTTAAAACATTTAATGGGGAACTATCCGGATTCTGAAATAAAAAGTATGCTTCATGAGGCCTATAAAATTAGCGATAGTATTAACAGCAAATCCGGAATAATGTCAGTTGCTTTAAATGCTTCTGAATACTATTTAGACAAAAATGAACTAGACTCTGCTAAATATTTTTCCGCGATAGCTTATAATCTAGGTAAAAAGTCTTCTACGCATGATGTCGTGTTAAATGCATTAAAACTAAAATCAAAAATTGATACCACTGATACCTCTTATTTGAATGAATATGTCAAATTAAGTGATAGTTTGGTCAACAAGGAACGCGCCATTAGAAATAAGTTCGCGCGAATTGAATTGGAAACAGATCAATTGGAGTTAAAAAATCAGCAAATAACACGCGAACGTATGTGGCTGTTGATTTTATCCGCTGGGTTATTGATAACATTAGTGTTGTTATATATCATTATTTCTCAACGTGCCAAAAACAAGGAGTTGAAGTTGGTTCAGCAACAACAGGAAGCCAATGAAGAGATTTATAACCTCATGCTGTCACAACAAGACAAGATTGATGAAGCCCGATCCATTGAAAAGAAACGCATATCTGAAGAATTACATGATGGCATTTTAGGACGATTATTCGGAACACGATTGAGTCTGGATAGTTTAAATTTAAGCACCAGTGAAGAAGCTATAAAAAGCAGAGAAGGCTACATCGTTGAGTTAAAAAACATTGAACAGGAAATTAGAAAGGTGTCCCATGAATTAAATACAGAATTTGTTTCAGGTTCTGGGTATGAAGATATTATTGCCACATTAATTGAAACCCAGTCGGATGCCTATGGTTTCAAGAGCGATATCAGTATTGAAGGGGATATTGTTTGGGAAGATGTACCGAATAAAACAAAAATTCACATCTACAGAATTATTCAGGAGTCGTTGCAAAATATTTATAAACATGCCCATGCTACCCATGTAGAGATTAGTTTTAAACTAAAAAATAATGTAATTTGCTTGTTCATTACAGATAATGGTTCCGGCTTTGATGTCAATAAAGCCAAAAAAGGTATTGGTATTAAAAACATGAATTCCAGAGTAAAGGAAATTCAAGGAGACTTGGAAATTACTTCAGAAAAAGATGTAGGAACCAGCATTTTAATTAAAATCCCAATCTAACCGAATAAAAAGTAACACCGCATGGAAGAAACGATTCGTATACTCATGACTGATGATCACCCAATTATTATTGAAGGGTATCAAAACACACTGTTGGCAACTAAAAAAGACAATCAAAAGTTATTGATTGATATCGCTAATAATTGTGATGAATCGGTGAAGTTTATGCAACGTGCTGTTGATTCGAACAAGCCTTATGATGTATTGTTTATGGATATTAGTTTGCCACCATCGGCTGATGGGAAATTTAATTCAGGCGAAGATTTGGCAAAATATGCCAGAAAAGTAATGCCTGAAGCTAAAATTGTTATGCTCACCATGTTTAATGAGAACTATCGTGTTCATAACCTAATTAAAAATATCGATCCGGAAGGCTTCTTAATAAAAAGTGATTTAACTTCAAGTGAATTGGCCAGTGCCTTTCAAGCCGTACTCAATAATCCGCCATTTTATAGCGGAACTGTGAATAGTATAGTCAGAAGATCCATTACCAATGATATTGATATTGATGATATTGACAGGAAAATTTTGTATTTACTATCTCAAGGTATCCGAACCAAAAGTTTAAAGGATCATATCGATATGTCCATGAGTGCTATTGAAAAACGTAAAAAACAACTAAAATTACTTTTTGATGTGCAGGATGGTAATGACGAGACACTTCTTGATGAAGCTAGGAGGAAAGGTTTCATCTAAAAATTCTTTCAAAAAATGTTAAAATTGGATATTTCTGTATATTCTTGAGGATGTGTAAAGTCTATCTATCACTAACTTTTACGGTTTTTCCGTAACAAGTCTACGGTTTTTCCGCAACAGAAATAGGTTTATTATACATACATTTGATATATCAACGACAGATTTGATGAATCCCTCAAAAAATTTGTTGATAATAGCATTTACACAGACCTCGTGGTTTTCAAACTAACCGAAAATCATGAGGTTTCTTCTTTTAAAAGGAAAAAATACTGCTTTTATAGTCCCAAACGGTAGATATAAAAAAGCCAAGATAGATAACAGCCACTAGGAATTTAATGAAGGTTCCGGTAAGAAAACCCAGCAATGAGCCGAATGCAGCTCTCATAGCCGTTTTAGAGTCAGATTTATTGATTAGTTCGCCGACCAAAGCGCCAATAAAGGGCCAAACTATTATACCTAAAGGACCAAGAACAGGAAAAAAAATGGCTACCAGTAAACCTATGGTTGTTCCAATCATACCATATTTACTGCCTCCAAACTTTTTGGTTCCCATAGCTGGAATAATGTAGTCCAAAGCAAAAACCAAAAGGGCAATCACTAATGTAATTCCCAAAAACACCCAGTTGTCTGCAACAGCATTTGTTAGATAAAGCAGTAATAAGCCTATCCAGCTTAAGGGAGGGCCAGGTAAAACAGGTAAAAAACTACCTAAAATACCGGCTAACATAAAAAGAAACCCAATACAGGTTAAAAAAATATCCATATGTTTTTGTTTGTATGACGAAGATAACTAAAGAATGTTACAAGATTTAATATTGTTGATGGTTGATATTTTTAATAGTGTCCTGATAATTTCCTAAAAAATTGTACTTTTCGGTTTCATAACTAACTATGAAAAAAGGCTATTTAATTATTGCTTTTATTGTTTTAACGTCTTGCAACTACTTTGACGTAAAAAAAACATCTTCGGAAGCTATTTTAAATGAAGAACTCAAAACATTTAATTGGAGTGAGGTAGATGAATATCCGACGTTTGCAATATGCGAGAAAGAAACAACTAAAGAAGGCAAGAAAGCATGTTTTCAAAATACATTGACCCAAGCAATCACCAAAAATATACAAACGGACACTATAGTTGTTTCCCAAAATCTAAATGATACGTTGATAATCAAGTTTCAAATTTCAGAGAAAGGCAAAATGTCCATTCAAGATTTTAAAGTAGACTCAATAACATTATCCGAGATACCCAATATCAAGAAGTTAGTAAATGCAAGTTTAGATTCCTTACCTCAAATTTATCCAGCCATAAAACGTGGGCAGCAGGTAAAAACAGCTTTTACACTTCCTATTGTTATTCAAGCTAATTAAAAACGAATTGCTAGTTTGCGCATGAGGCGCAGAATTTCAGCATATAACCAAACCAGAGTAACCAGTAATCCCCAAGTGGCCAGCCACTCTTTTTCTTTTGGTGCTTTATTTTTATGGCGTTCTATATAGTCAAAATCCAACAATAGCGATAATGAGGCAAAAATAGCAGCAACAATATTAAAGGCTATAGCCCACCACGATGTTCCCCAAATAAAAACCTTGATGCCAAAAAAGCCTAAAATCCAAGAAATAATATAGGTTACAAAAATACTGGCGCAAGCTGTCACAATAATACTTCGTAACTTTTTGGTAACCACAATCAAACGGGTTTGATATAAAATCAGCATGACCAAAAATGTTACGATGGTAACTCCAATGGCTTGATAAGGCATATCAGGAAATTCAGCTTGAATATAACTGCTGAAACCACCTAAAAAGCAACCTTTAGCTATAGCGTAAAGCGGGACAAGAAATTTTGCCCAATGTTGTCTTACTGAAATAATAATACTAATAACAATGGCTGCAAGCATACCACCTGTTGTAAACCATTTTACTGGATAACCATTGCTATGTAATTTCCATATAGCAGCAGTAATGCCTGCAATAATAAAGATAGAGACTAATGACTTTATCAGGATACCCGTAACAGTCATGGTTTTGACAGATCCGTTATTGTCTTCCCAAAAATAGTCTGAAAATGCAGGGTTTGAAGTTTTGTCTAAACGCACTATAAATTAATCTTGTAGCCTATAGCAAAATCTATTGGGAAATTATCGCTATTATCAATAAAAACAGCATAAATGTCATGATATGCCAATGTTATAAAGCTGTTTTTTGTGATTTTAATGTCTGCACCTATTCCTAAAATAAAAGGGACTTGAACTCCAGTGCTGGAAATATCTTCTGAAATAAGAGCTCCTGGATTGGTTACATCAGGATAATAAACTGTTCCTTCAGCATGTCCATAGGTTACAATTTTTAAATTACCATAAAAATTAAAGGTCTCCTTATTTATAACTCTAAACCGATAGCCAATCGCCAATTGGGTAGATGAATATTCAAAATCATCATGTTCCAATGCATGTCTTAAATGAAAGAACAAAGCGTGGCGGGATAAATTATTTTCTTCAAAAATTTCAAACTCCAATCCGAAAAAAGGTCCTGATTGATTACTAGGGTTTTGTGCAAAAGGATGATTGGTCAACCCGCCAAAAGCACCTAAACGGGATTGTATTTTGGCACGACCCTCATAATTATAGTTTAAATCAGAAGTTGCATTATAGGTATTCAAATACTCTTTGAGACTAAATAAGGTCAAGTTTACTTTGTCGGCATTTAATCCATAATCTTGAGTTAAGTTATTTAAAACGGTTTTATATTCCTCTTGATACCTATTCGTTTCTTCACTTTTAGTATTGACTAATTCCTGAATATTTCCATCTTTAGTTCTTATGAAATATCGGTATTTGCCATCAAAAATGTTCCACAATAAATCTAGATTGCCGTCAACTTCTGTTTTTAGTTCTAAACTTTCATTATTGATGGTATAGGTGTTTTGAGTAAAACCTGAAATACTTATAACAATAAACCCGATCACTAGAAATAACTTTTTCATTTTTTCATTTTTTGGATACTTGTAAAACTATAAAAATTAAACGACATGTTGTATATCATTTAGCTATTTGTGAAATGACCTATTCTTCCATTTATAACCTTTAAATGTTGCCAAAAAAGCAACCAATGACACAAAAAATGGATACAAGGAACTAGATAAAACAAAAGTTAAAACAGGAACTTTTTGATCAAAGAATTCACTTGATTTATGAATAAGTATATAGTCTACTACCATTTTTAAAATGATTGCGAGACCTAGGGTTGTCAAATTTACCTCAATTGTCAGGACTAGTAGAGCCAGAATGATCAGTAAATAATTTGCAAGCAATACAATTAAGCCTGTAACAAGCGAAAAGAGGTTTTTGTAACTAGAAGCCTTTGAAGCCCAGCGAATGCGTTGGGAAATTAGACCGCTCCAGTTGGATGGTGGTTTTGTGGTTACTATGGCATTTTTTGATTTAAGATAAGCTACACGACTAGGGTTTTCTTTCACGGCCTTTTGCAATAGGAATACATCATCACCACTGGCTATATTTAAATCACTTTCAAATCCGTTAAGTTTCTGAAAAAAAGACTTTGTATAAGCGAGATTGGCACCATTGGCCATAAAGGGTTTTTTGATGCCAAAACTACCAATGGTAGTTCCCATCAAACTCATAAAATCCAAATTTTGAAAGTGCTCTAAAAAAGATTTTGGTTCTTGAAATTTAACTGGTCCAGTAATGAGAAAATGGTCTTGATTTTGAATAAAATTATCAAATGCTTTTAACCAAGTTTTGGGTAGCAGGCAATCGGCATCAGTGGTCAAAATCCAGTCATGTTTGGAATAGGAAATGGCTGTTTTTATGGCATCTTTCTTTGGTGATTTTGTGTCCACAACATTTTTTAAAACGATCCAGTCTAAAGGATAGTCAATAAGATGATTTTTAATAATCGAAACGGAATCATCGGTTGAGTTGTCATCAACAAAAATAATTTCAAAATGGGTTTTAGGATATTCTAACCGTTTAATGGAATCAATGATTTCTTTGAGGTTTTCGGCTTCGTTTCTAAAGGGAATAACAATCGAGAAATTAGTTTGGGGTTCGGTTGATATCGATTCAAATTGCTTGACTTTATCAAACCCAAAAACAAAGCTCCCAATAAGAATGAGATAACAACCTAATATGATGAACGTACCAATAATCATACTGTTTGTTTAGGGAGTTTGAATTTTAAAACGTACATAGCACCTAACAGACTTGGCAAAACAACATTTAGTATCCACATAAGCGTCACCACACTTAAAATGCTCAAGTTGCTTATTTTGATTACAGAAAACAGGTAAACAGCCACACTGCCTTTGAGAACAACATCAAAAATAGCAAGTGTTGGAATAATGGATGCTAGAAGATACATAGTTGTAATAATTGTCATGGCATCAACATAGTCCAAGGTTAATCCAAACATTTTAAGTAGAAAGTAAAATTGAAAGGAAAAAATTAAATATCGAATGATTGAAAACAATAACCCCTTGAAATAAATATACCATGGAATTGAGGTATAAAATATTTTGGCCGTCGACATGGAAATGCCTCTTATGGAAAAGTTACTTTTTTTCAATCCTATAATGGGAAATATGACAATTATGAAAATGACAACACCAATTCTAAACACTTTATAATACTCAATGTCCAAAGAATATTTTGAAAAATACAAGTAACAACCCAAAAAGCCAAATAATACGGTAGTAGCCATTTGCATAAAGTTCCCTAATAAATTTAGTGCTAATATCTTTTTAGTGTCACTCCTGGAATAATACATGGCTTTGACTCCGTATTCACCAATTCGATTTGGTGTAAATAAGGATGCGGTTAATGACCCAAGACTTTGTTCCAGTGAATTTAAAAAAGATATTTTTTTAAAAAACGACACTAAATGTTGCCATTTTAAAATTTCAAAAAACCAATTAAAAATGCTTAAAATCACTAAAAAAACGATGTTTTTTGCGGTAAAAGCGTCATTTTTTGATAAAAACTGGCCAAAAACTTGAAAATCTAACTCGTGGTTGGTTGTCAACTTGTGATAGATAAAATAAAAAGCACCAACAACTATACTTAATTTAATAAGTACAAAAAAGAATTGTTTAGTTTTGTAAGGAACGGCTCCAAACATATACTTGAGGTCGCAGTTAAATTTTTACAAAATAAAACATAAAAGTTATATGAAGTCATTTTTTGCCAATTATAGATTTTACTGCTTAATCATCGGGTTTTTATTCATTGTAGTTGATAGCTTTGGACAGAGCGAGGCCAGTAGATGGAAAGGGCAATTTGCTATTGGAATTAATAGTCCTAGCTCAAGTGGATTTGTACCTGGCTTTGAAGCCAAGCCAATCAATTTTCCAACAATTAATCTTGGTGTACAGCGTATGTTTAGACCACAATATGGCGTAAAATTGGATTATGGCTTTAATCGAATAGCTAACAATGGCGATTCCCCGTATTTTAAAATAAACTACAGCAGAATCAACGCGCAGTTTGTTTATGATGCTACAACTTTAATGACTTTTTTGCCAACGCATATAGGGATTGTAGGACATGCTGGTCCTGGTATGTCTTTTATAAAGCCATTAAGTGATTACGCGGACAATAAGAATATATTTTTCAATGTCATGGCAGGGATTGAGTTTCATTATGCCATAACACGAACGTTTTCAGCTTATTTAGACACGTCTTATATATTTGGTTTTGGAGGAGATTTTGATCCAGTGACAGAAGGCTACGGTTCCTTTAACGGGAATTTGTTAACGGTTACTGTGGGTGTTTCCATTTCTTTAAGCGGTTGCTATTTTTGTGAATAATGAGCAAAGAAAAAATTATTTTAGGAATTGATCCTGGCACAACCATCATGGGTTTTGGTCTCATAAAAGTTGTAGGCAAAACGATGTCGTTTATGCAGCTTAATGAATTGGACCTGAAAAAATATGATGATCATTATTTAAAGTTGAAGCTTATTTTCGAACGCACCATTGAACTCATTGAAACCCATCATCCAGACGAAATTGCTATTGAAGCACCTTTTTTCGGTAAGAATGTCCAAAGTATGTTGAAATTAGGCCGTGCGCAAGGTGTTGCCATGGCAGCTGGATTGTCTCGTGAAGTGCCCATTACAGAATATTCGCCAAAAAAAATTAAAATGGCTATTACTGGAAATGGTAATGCGAGTAAGGATCAAGTAGCCAAAATGCTGCAAAGTTTGTTGCAATTAAAAGAACTACCAAAAAACTTGGATGCCACCGATGGTCTGGCTGCTGCGGTATGCCATTTCTATAACCAAGGACGTGTTAGTGTTGGTAAAAGTTATTCAGGTTGGGCTAGTTTTGTTAAGCAAAATGAAGACAGGGTAAAGAAATAGATTACATGGAAAATTTTACAACATGTAAAAACTGCCATTCAAAAATTGACAGCAAGTTTTGCCCAAACTGTGGTCAAAAAGCATCTGTTGCAAAAGTCACTTTTACTGAAACTTTTCAAGATGTTATCAATGCTATGTTCTCTATTGATGCACCTCTTTGGGTGACCATCAAAGCTTTAATTTTAAATCCTGGACAACTTTTTAGAAATTATCTTTCCGGTAAGCGCAAGACCTACTACAAACCAGTTGCTTTTTTTATACTAACAACGGTCGTTTTTGTTTTGGTCAAGGCTCTTTTAAACTATGATCCAATGGAAAATGTTGTTCAAGCTGATAGCGAATCTATTGAAACTGGTTTATTGAACAAAGCTGGTGTTTTTATGGCCAACAACATCAATAACATCATTTTTACGTTTGTGTTTTCCTTTGCATTAATGCTAAAACTCTTCTTTTATAGACTGTATTCTCTAGCTGAATATTTAGCGGTTTCATTCTATATGGCAGCGTTTTACATAATTTTAACAACAGTATCGATATTCGTTATTAAGTTTGGGGATTCTCAACTCAAGATGATACCATTCGTACTCATGTTACTATATGTTGTTTATGCTTTAATATCCTTTTTTCAAAAGAAAAGCCTGTTAGTTATTGTAAAGATTCTGTTAGTTTATTTCTTTGGAATTTTACTCTACATAATTTTTGGCTTTGGTATATCTTTTTTAATAGTTTGGCTAAAATCTAATTAATGGCAGGCATCTATATACATATCCCTTTTTGTAAACAAGCCTGTTATTACTGTGATTTTCATTTTTCAACATCTCTAAAAAAGAAAGCTGACATGATTTCTGCTTTGCAAAATGAATTGTTTTTAAGAAAAGATGAATTGCGAAATCAGTTTGTAGAGACCATTTACTTTGGAGGAGGAACACCTAGTTTGTTAACCAATGAAGAAATTCAAGAAATTATCAATTCGGTTTATAATAATTATCAAGTAGTTGAAGAACCTGAAATTACACTAGAGTCGAACCCTGATGATTTAATTCAAAGTGAATTGTCACCTCGAGCGGAGTCGAGAGGTCTTTTTGAAAGTTATAAAGAGATAGGTATTAACCGCTTGAGCATTGGTATCCAATCGTTTTTTGAACAGGATTTAAAATTGATGAATCGTGCACACAATGCCCAAGAGGCTAAAAATTGCTTAAAGGAAGCCACAAAGCATTTCAACAACATATCAATAGATTTAATCTACGGTATTCCTAACGCAACTAATGAGCAATGGCTAAAAAATATTGATATAGGATTGTCGTATGGTATTCCGCACATCTCCTGCTATGCTTTAACGGTTGAGCCCGAAACAGCTTTAGAGAGTTTCATTAAAAAAGGAATTGTACAAGATGTTGACGATGAGGTAGCTCAAGAACAATTTCATTTGTTGACTAACAAATTGGAAACCGAAGGTTTTATACATTATGAACTTTCAAACTTTGGTAAACCCAATTTTTTTAGCAAAAATAACACAGCCTATTGGCAAGGGAAAATCTATTTGGGCATTGGGCCATCGGCACATTCTTTTAATGGTAAGCAACGTGGTTGGAATGTTCGTAACAATACAAAATATATTAAGGCTTTACAAGACAATAAACTTGCCATAGAATGGGAAAGTTTAACCACAACCGATTCTTATAACGAGTATATTATGACTGGTTTACGAACCATTTGGGGCGTATCACTTACAAAAGTTGAAACAGAATTTGGAATTTCCTATAAAAAGTATTTATTACAACAAGCCCAACGCCATATTGACCAACAATTGTTATATATTCAAAACGATGTACTTTTAGTTACTTCAGAGGGTAAATTTTTAACTGACGGCATAGCGTCTGACCTTTTTAAACTTAATTTATAATGCTAGCAACCATACATACGAATTCCAGAAACTATAAAATTGACCTATCAAAACCATTAGATATTTCCATTCCACTTAAGGCATCAAAATCCAATTTAAACGCTTGGTATATTGATGAGCCCAAAATTGATCCCGTTCAAGATGGCGAATGGATTGCGAGTGTTTCCAAAGGAGCTAGTGTGAATTTTAATAATATTCAGTTTAATCCACACGCTCATGGTACGCATACAGAATGTGTAGGGCATATTACCGAAACAGTACATTCGGTAAATAAGAGTCTTAAACAGTTTTTCTTTTTGGCTGAATTGGTAACAGTTGCACCAGAATTAATTGATGATGATTTTGTGATTTCCAAAAAGCAGCTGCAATTTGCTTTTGGAAATAAAAAACGAGATGCCATCATTATCAGAACCATACCCAATACCACTGAAAAAAAATCCAAGCAATATTCAAACACAAATTGGCCTTTTTTACAGGAGGATGCCGTAAATTTTTTAGTTAAAATGGGGATTAAACATTTACTGATTGATTTGCCAAGTGTTGATAAGGAAAAAGATGAAGGTGCTCTAAAAGCCCACAAGGCATTTTGGAATGTAAATGGAAAAATCAGAAAGGATTCTACCATAACCGAGTTTATTTTTGTACCGAATAAAGTAGTAGATGGAACTTATTTCTTAAACTTACAAATAGCACCTTTTGAAAATGATGCTTCACCAAGTAAACCAGTCCTTTACCAACTTTTAGAATAACATGAAAAATTTATTAAAACTAGAAGAATTTGCCATGTTTGGTTTGGGTATTCTTGCCTTTAATCAATTACATTATCCCTGGTGGTGGTTTTTGGTGTTGCTGTTAACACCTGATATAGGGATGTTGGGCTATTTAATCAATTCTAAAGTTGGAGCGTTTACCTATAATTTATGTCATCATAAGGGATTGGCAATAATCATTTATATAATTGGAGTTGCTTACAATAATGACCTAATACAATTAATTGGAATAATGGTATTTTCTCATGCTTCTCTGGATCGGATTTTTGGTTATGGATTAAAATATAACTCCTCATTTCAAAACACACATTTAGGAAAAGTTGGAAAGCATAATTAAAATTTCTAAAGATAAATCAAAACTTCAGGTTGAGGTTATTCATGATTTTTTAAAGACCACATATTGGGCTAAAGGAAGGACTATTAGCGAGGTCCAAAAAACCGTTGATAGTTCCTTGTGTTTTGGAGTCTATTTAGATGACAAACAAATAGGATTTGCGAGAATCGTAACCGATTATGTTGTATTTGTATATCTTATGGATGTGTTCATTTTACCTGAATTTCACGGTAAAGGCTATTCCAAACAGCTCATGGCATCTATCATAAATGACCCGTTGTTAAAGACCTGTAAAGTTTGGATGCTGAAAACATCGGATGCGCATGGTTTGTATAAACAATTTGGTTTCACAGAATTAAAACATCCTGAAAAAGTCATGGAACGATTATTATTATAGCGTATTGGATTAAATGATATAATCATGAACATTGAACAATTACGAAACTACTGTCTATCAAAACAACAAGTAACAGAGCATTTTCCTTTTGATGAGGATGTATTGGTGTTTAAGGTTGCTGGTAAAATGTTTTTATTAACTTCGTTAAAGAGCTGGGAAGAAAATCAGCAGGCCATCAATTTAAAGTGTGATCCAGATTATGCTTTGGAGTTGCGAGAGCAATATGAAAGCATTGAGCCTGGTTACCACATGAGCAAAAAGCACTGGAACACTGTTAGGCTTTTTGATGGAGATTTAGATATGCTTTTTGTCAAGCAAATGATTGATGATTCTTATGACTTGATCGTAAAATCGTTGCCAAAAAAGATTCAAAACGAATTTTTGTAATTAAAAAAGCCATTTCTACATAATTGAGAAACGGCTTTTAACACTAAAAAACTAACCACTCATCAATTTTGCCATCCACCTCCTAGATGTCTATACATAGAGACTCTAGCTAAAAGCTGGTTCTTTTTGGTCTCAACCAAATCCATTTTAGATTCCAAAGCATCTCTTTGGGTCAATAAAACTTCCATATAATCTGCTCTTGCAGATTTAAATAGTTTATTGGTAATATCAATAGATTTGGTCAAGGCTTCTACCTGTTGATCTTTCAGATTATAACTTTTCTGAAGGTTTTCAATATTTGATAGTTCATTGGCTACTTCTATGTAAGCGTTTAAAATGGTTTTTTCATATTCGAATACGGCTTGAACTTGCCTAGCGTTTGCATTGTTATATTCAGCTTTTATAGCATTTCTGTTTATCAATGGCGCCACCATATCTCCTACTAAATTATAAATTAACGATTCTGGGGAAGCCGTCAAATACTTCAAGTTAAACGCTTCGAATCCAACCCCTGCCTTTATGGTAAATGAAGGGTAGAAATTGGCTTTGGCCACCTTAATATCCAACTTGGCTGCTTCCAGCTCGTATTCAGCCTGCCTGATATCCGGACGATTAGACAGCAATTGAGAAGGAATTCCTGTATACATAGTATCTAGTTCCCTTTCAATAAATTCTTCCGAACGACGGTTCACATGTTGTGGTGTTCTCCCTAAAAGAAAATTGATTTTGTTCTCAATTTCAACAATCTCCTGCATAACGGCATAACGTTCACTTTGGTTCTTGAAAACTTCAGCTTGAAGACGTTGTACGCCTAATTCAGTGGCCCTTGCAGCCTGTTTTTGTAGCTGAATGGTTTTCAATCCATTATTTTGAAGTTTTAAGTTTTGCTCTATGATGGCCAATTTGTTATCCAATGCCTGAAGCTCATAATAGGAGCTGGCGATTTCAGAAATTAAATTGGTAACCAAAAAGTTTTTGCCTTCAACTGTTGACAAGTATTCCATGACAGCTTCTTTTTTTGAATTCCGAAGTTTTTTCCAAACATCTAATTCCCAAGATGCAAAAACACCTACACCATAATTTGGCAAAGGCTCTGGAAATTCTTCTCCTGGTCTGATGTCGGTATTGGCATCATTTGCACCTTGACTGGTATAGCGACCAACTTTTTCTACTTCGGCAGCTGCACCAACATTTACAAAAGGTAAATACTCACCTTTTCGCGCTTGTATTTCATTTTCAGACATATTCACCTTTTGCAGGATGATATTTAACTCTTGATTGTTGACCAATGCCGAATCAATAAGTGTAATCAAGTCGGCATCATTAAAAAAGGCTTTCCAATTTAAATCCACAGTATTCAAGGAGTCTGTTATAACCGTTTCTTGATACCCCTCCGGTAAAACGGTGTTGGCTTCTTTCAAGTCTTTGGAAGGGGCACAACTGTTTAGAATTAGGGCTGCAAGAATGCATGCAGACCCTAATCTAAAAGTTTTATTATTGAATTTATAGTTATTCATTGTCTTTACGTTTCATCAATTTCTTTAATTGTTTGTTCATGGCTTTCAACCTTGCTCGAATACTGCCATCACCTTCACTAGTTCGCATAAATTCTTCGGAAATAGGCTCATGAACTTGATCTTTTATGAGACTTCGGCCTTCCGCCATTTTAGCAAATACATAGTATAATCCTGGAATGACGATCACTCCGAATATTGTCCCTAAAAGCATACCGCCAAGAGCTGAACCACCAATGGTTCTATTTCCAATGGCGCCAGCGCCTGTAGCAACTACCAATGGAATTAAACCGGCAATAAAGGCAAATGAAGTCATGAGTATGGGTCTGAATCGCATTTTAGAACCTTCAATGGCGGCATCTAAAACCGAGGCGCCTTGCCTGTGTTTCTGAACTGCAAATTCAACTATCAACACGGCATTTTTACCAAGTAATCCCACGAGCATAATAACACCAATTTGTGCATAAACATCATTGGATAACCCCATTAATTTTAACAATAGGAAGGAACCAAACACACCAACTGGAAGCGAGAGTAGCACAGCAAATGGTAAAAGGAAACTTTCGTATTGGGCAGCCAACACAAAATAAACAAAGATGAGAACAATCCCGAAAATCACGATGGCATCATTCCCTCTGTTTGCCTCATCATATGATAACCCCTCCCAAGCAATATCATAGCCTCTCGGTAATTTTTCTTTGGCTACTTCTTGAATGGCTTTGATGGCATCGGCGCTGGTAAATCCTTTAGCAGGTAAACCACGAATGGCAGCTGAATTATATAGGTTGTAACGGGTGATCTCATTGGGACCCAAACGCTTTTCCATTTTCATAAATGCAGAATACGGAACCATTTCGCCTTCTTCATTTTTAACATATAGTTTCTCCAAATCTGTTGGTTGACTCCTATATTCCGGTGCAGCTTGGGTGTAAACTTTGAAAAAGCGACCAAACTTAATAAAGCCCTGCTCATAGGTACTACCTATCAAAATGTTGAGGTTTTCCATGGCTCTGCCAATAGAAACTCCTTTTTGCATAGCTGCTTTATTATTGATTATCAATTCGTATTGAGGATAATTGGCGGCAAAAAATGTAAATAAACCGCTCAACTCTTTACGTTTGCCTAATTCTTCTAAAAAAGAATTGTTGATGCGTTCAAACTCATGATAGTCAGTGGAGTTGGTTTTATCCAATAAACGCAAAGAAAATCCGCCTGATGAACCAAAGCCTGGAACAGCAGGTGGTTCAAAATATTCAATAATGGCGCCAAGGTCTTTCGATTCTTCTTCCAGTTCTTCCATAATTTCATGAACGGAGTGTTCTCGTTTAGACCATGGTTTTAGGTTTATTAAGCAAGTTCCTGCATTGGATCCACGACCTTCGGTCATAATCTCGTAACCTGCCAATGACGAAACCGATTCTACACCATCAATTTCTTCACAAATGGCTTGAAGTTTTCTGGCAACTTCATTGGTGCGTTCTAAAGTAGCACCAGGAGGTGTTTGAATAATGGCATAAATCATACCTTGGTCTTCGCTTGGGATAAATCCAGCAGGTAATACTTTATTGGTTGTGTAGATTCCTACACAAAAGGCGATTAAAAGTCCAAAAGTAACTACTCGTCTGTCTACAATATATTTCAAGAAACCAACATAACGCCCAGTAAGTTTTTCAAACCCGTTATTAAACCAATCAATAAATCGGTTTATAGGGGATTTTTTTCGAGCGATACCATGATTGTTTTTTAATAGCATGGCACACAATACGGGTGTCAATGTCAAGGCTACAATCGCTGATATAATAATCGAACCTGCCATGGTTATTGAAAACTGTCTGTAGAAAACACCAACTGGACCAGACATAAATGAAATGGGAATAAAAACCGAAACCATAACCAATGTTATGGCAATAATGGCACCACCAATTTCGCCTAAAACAGCCTGCGATGCCTTATAAGGCAATAGATGTTCTTCTTCCATTTTTACGTGAACTGCTTCTACAACAACAATGGCATTATCAACCACAATACCAATAGCCAATACTAGAGCAAAGAGCGTAATTAGGTTTATGGAAAGACCAAAAATCTGCATGATAAAGAAAGCTCCGATTAAGGACACAGGTACAGCGATTATAGGAATAAGCGTCGAACGCCAATCACCTAAAAATAGAAACACAACTATGGCCACAAGAATGAAAGCATCTCTCAAGGTATGGAGTACTTGTTCTATGGAAGCGTCCAAAAAGTTTGAAACGTCATAACTGATTTTATATTCAACACCTGGTGGAAGCTCCTCTTTAAGTTCGTCGAGTTTTTGTTTAACATCGTTTATAACATCACTACCGTTACTCCCAAAAGTTTGCTTGAGTACAATGGATGCTGAAGGTTTCCCATCTAAATTGGAATAAATATCAAAGAATTCACTTCCCAATTCAACATCGGCAATATCGCCTAATGAAATAATTTCACCTTCTGAATTGGCCTTGACGATAATATCCTTGTATTCAGCGGCTGTGCTATATCGATCTCTGTAAGTCAAAACATACTCCAATGCTTGAGATTTTTTCCCTGAACTACGACCAATTCGCCCTGGTCTTGCTAAAATACTTTGGTCCTCCATAGCTTCAAGGACTTCTTCGGCTGAAATATTATAGGCTCGCATACGGTCTGGTTTTAACCATACACGCATAGCGAACTTACGGCTACCTAGAATTTGAGCACTGGCTATCCCATTTATTCGCTGTATTTCGGGAACTATTCGCGTATAGGCGTAATTGTACAGAAACTTTTCATCATCGTTTTTATTTTTACTGTACAGGTTTACATACATCAACATACTTGGTTGTACTGGTGTGATGATAACACCTTCACGTTGTACTAATTCAGGTAATAAGGGCATAACTTGATCTACCCTCGTTTTTACCCTGACTACGGCATCGTTGGGGTCTGTCCCAGGTTCAAAGATGACACGAAGGGTCCCTTCACCAGCACTAGTGGCATCAGAAGCAATATAACGCATGCCTTGAACACCATTAATAGCTGTTTCCAATGGAATAAGGGTAGACTTAACCAAAACATCGGCACTAGAGCCAGGATATGCTATAAAAATATTGACCGTTGTAGGTGCAATTTGCGGAAATTGCGAAATCGGTAATTGTTTGATTGCCAATAAACCGGTAAAGACGATGATTACTGAAATAACAATGGCCAATACAGGTCTATGAATAAACTTTTTAAACATGTTGCTAATTTTTTATAATTGTTATTCGGCGTACATTTCAAGACTATTCAATACTTCGTTAGCATCTTCTATCTCGTATTTTATTTCTTGTCCATCTTTGACCAATCTGATGCCTTCCAGCAATATGTTATCGTTTTCATTTAAGCCACTTTCAACAACAAATAAATGGGAAAGTTCTGCGCCAACTTTGATTTCTCGTTGTCTGACAATGTTATCTTGGTCTATAACAAATACATAACGTTTGTCTAGAACTTCAAATGTTGATTTTTGAGGAATAAGTAATGCATGTTCCAGTGGAATGGTCATTAGAATATTTCCTGTTTCACCGTGTCTTAAAATACTATCTGGGTTTGGAAAAGTAGCCCTGAAGGCAATATTTCCAGTTTCGTTGTTGAATTCACCTTCAATGGTTTCTACTATACCTTGCTGATTGAATACCTTATTGTTTGCCAAAAGCAGATTGACCTTTTGGTTTTTGTTCTGATCAGCATTCATAATATAATCCAGATATTCAGCTTCAGGTACATTAAAATAAACCCACATTTTACTATTATCTGAAAGTGTTGTGAGTAGTTCACCTTCATCCAACATACTGCCTTCTCTAACATGAAAGTGGTCAATAATGCCATCAAAAGGGGCTTTTATATCAGTAAAGCCTAAATGAGTTTCAGCGAGCACAACTTCAGCTTTAGCTTTGTCAAAATTGGCTTTTGCAAGAGCCAGTTCATTTGGTGAGACAACCTCATTATCTGCCAATAATTTGGTGTTGTCGTATTCGATAGATGCGGCATTGCTTTCGGCTTTAGCCTTGAGTAATTCGGCTTGATAAATGTTGGGCATAATTTGAAATAAAGGCTGGCCTTTTTTAACAGACTGACCTTCATCAACAGATATGTTTTGTAGGTAGCCTTTTTCCATAGCGCGCAATTCTATGTGTCGAATAGAATGTACTTGAGCCACATATTCTTTTGTTATGGAAGTGTCTCTGAAAACAGGATTAGTTACCTGAAATGTACGTTCTTCATGTTTTTCTTCCTTGTGAGAATTACAGCCAATGTTTAAAACTATGGCTAAAAGTCCCATGATAATTGGGATTTTTTTCATAATAAAATGAATTTTTGATGATTAAAATGATAAGTGGTTTGACCGCGTTGTAAATCAACACAGACATATAAAAAAAGAAATGAGAGATAATTACAGGAATTAGATAGGAAATTGTTTATCTACCTGTAAAGAGATATCAAATTCTAAAGACTTCGAATTTGATGTAGCGTTTATAAGAAAATGCCTTTGAAGGTTTATGGCAACCTAAAGAGAGTTCCTCAAATTCAAATAGATTGTTTTTGAAGAAACTATGTAAGAATATAGTAGACACATCATCACTGAATTTTGATGATTGACTTTTTTCAAATCCATCAATTTCTTCATTTTCAGTGAGTTCGGCAAATACCTTTTTAAACTTCAAAAAGGCATGAGTTGAGGAATGAAGAAATTGTGCACTACTCGATAATGAAGCAACATTAGTATTTAACAACTCATTGTAAGAAACAGAATCATTATGCTGACTAGAATGAGCGTGCAACTGCATCAAGCCGCCTAGAATGACAACGAGTGTTAATACATATATTAGAAATGCCTTTTTCATTTTCGGGTACAAAAGTATTTTGACGAATTATTCCTTACAAGTTTTTTGTGTAAAATTTATCTTAAAGGTTTGTTTTTAAACAAATAATGTTTTTGCAGTTACTCATTTTTAAGTGTAATATTGCACAAAATTATTTTATGAGTGTCTTACAAATGCTTCAAGAGCGAAGTAACAATGCCTGCGAATTGTGTTCATCTACACATGATTTACATCAATATACCATTCCGCCATCATTAAATGAAAATGTTGCCAATGATCTATTAGTCTGTAAAACCTGTTTAGATCAAATAAATGGTGTAACTGAAATGGACCCAAATCACTGGCGTTGTCTTAACGATAGTATGTGGAGTGAACACGTGGCTGTCCAAATTATGGCTTGGCGTATGTTGCAACGACTTCGTCATGAAGGCTGGCCAAAGGATTTGTTGGATATGATGTATTTGGATGATGAGGCACTGGCTTTAGCCAGAGCAACGGGAGAAGATAAAGATGAATCTGAAAAAATTATTCATAGAGACATTAATGGTGTGGTATTGGAGAATGGCGATTCTGTTGTACTCGTTAAAGACCTAAAAGTAAAGGGTTCCAGTATGGTGGCCAAACAAGGCACTGCTGTAAGAAATATTCGTTTGGATCATGAAAACGCCGAATATATTGAAGGTAAAGTTGATGGTCAGCAAATAGTCATTATCACCAAATATGTAAAGAAGACCTAAAGCTATTGCTTGTCTTTGTCATTTTTCTGCTTTAGAAACGAAAACCCAAAGGGAATCATAATCAATAAGAACAAAAACTTACCTGTTATTAAACCGTAAATGGTAATAACTGCTGCAAGTACCATTAGGATATTTTGAGTTTTAGTAGACATGAGGTTACTTGTTTTTGATTTTTGAGGGACTTGTTTTCTTAATGGCTTTAAATTGCCTATTAAAATGAGATATGTTATTAAAGCCACATAATTCGGCTATTTCCGTAATAGATAAATCGGTGTCACTTTGTAAAAGTTTCTGGGCTTGCTCGATTCGTAATTCATTTAAGAACTGAATGTACGTTTTGTTCGTGCGCTTTTTAAAATATTTGCAAAAGGCATTTTTGGTCATGTTGGCTATTTCAGAAATACTATCTAAACTAATGTTGTTTTTGTAGTTATTCATGGTGTATTCTACAACATCTTGCATGCGTTTACCTTCATTATCCGAATATGTCTTTTCATATATAAATGATGACAGGCTTTTATAGCCTGCTGAAGATGCTAACTTCATAATTTCCAGAAGCAATATAAACTGTTCAATTTTAGATGTTTTTTCAAACATCAAAAATCGTTCTTGGACAGGCCTTATGTTGGTTGTGAGTTTGAACCCTTGTTTACAACGTTTAAAAAATGGTTTGGTTTGTGATAGTTCGGGTAACTCAAAAAAAGTTTTTCCAAAGGCGTCTTTTGTAAAGAATATAGATAGCATATGTGATTGTTTAGTTGAAGGTTCACTTTTAAACACATGAGGCAAATTTCCGCCAATGACAATAATATCGCCACTTTTATAATGTGTAATGGTATCGCCTACAACTAGAGCGCCTTCGCCAACCAGAATATAGCTAATTTGTATGTCTTCATGCTGATGTAATTTGTCATAAAAAACCACTTCTTTGTCTATTTGAAAGACAAACGCATGGGTTTCTGGTTTTGGAATCTTAAATGGAAGGACTTTCATGTCTGCACAATAATAATCTAAAATATAAAATAATACTTATTTTATGGATAATATAGTATTGATTTTGGATAAATATGCATTAAGCTAAAATGGTTTTATAGGTTAATTTTATATCAATAAAATATACTAAAAATGAATGTTCAATGGAAAGGCGTCATGCCTGCTGTAACTACCAAATTCACGAAAAATGATGAATTGGATTTAAACATGTTTGAAGTAAATATTAAGGCACAGCTCCATGCTGGAGTTCACGGTATTGTTTTGGGTGGAACGCTGGGCGAGGCCAGTACGTTATTGGATGAAGAAAAACGGGAACTCACTCGGTTTACGGTGTCTTTAGTTAAAAATAAAATACCCGTTTTGGTAAATATAGCCGAACAATCAACCAAACAAGCCATAGCAGCTGCTCAAAAAGCCGAAGCCGATGGTGCGCATGGTTTAATGATGTTGCCACCAATGAGATACAAGTCAGGGGATTTGGAAACCATGACATATTTTAAAACTGTTGCCAATAGCACGTCCTTGCCAATCATGGTTTACAATAATCCAGTAGATTACAATGTTGAGGTAACTTTAGATATGTTTGAAGAGCTTTTAAAATGCGATAATATCCAGGCTGTCAAGGAATCAACTCGTGACATTTCAAATGTGACGCGTATAAAAAACCGATTCGGAGACCGATTAAAGATTATGACAGGAGTAGATACGCTAGGTTTGGAGAGTTTGCTCATGGGAGCCGATGGTTGGATAGCTGGTTTAGTTTGTGCTTTTCCACAAGAAACCGTAGCTATTTATGAATTACATAAAGTTGGAAAAATACAAGAGGCCCTTGAGATTTACCGTTGGTTTTTACCATTGCTAGAGTTGGATATAAATCCTAAATTAGTACAGAACATCAAACTGGCGGAGGTTTACACTGGAATAGGAACAGAACATGTAAGAGCACCACGGTTGCCATTATCGGGGCAAGAAAGAAACCACGTCATAAAGATCATAGAGAGAGGCCTGAAAAACAAGCCTGTACTACCAGACTATAAAAATTTATAATTATAAAAATAGCTTTAAATGATAACTGGAAAAAATTATGTAGGGAATAAGCAATCAGCAAAAGGAGACAAGACTTTTAAAACTTTTAATCCACAAACCAATTCGGAAAACCAAGCTGTTTTTACCGAAGCAACACCAGAAGAAATTGACGAGGCTGTCAATTTAGCAACAAATGCTTTCAAAACATATCGTAATATTTCAAAGGATAGGAAATCAAAGTTTTTAAACACCATTGCAGATAATATTATGGCTTTGGGCGATGAGTTAATACAAACCTATTGTGAAGAGTCTGGCTTGCCTGAAGGTCGCGCTAAAGGAGAGCGTGGAAGAACTGTAGGTCAACTACGCATGTTTGCCGACTTGGTTAAAGAGGGGTCATGGGTCGAGGCTTCTATTGACACAGCTATTCCAGATCGTGAACCAACACCAAAACCCGATTTGAGAAAAATGTCTATTCCATTGGGGCCTGTTGTGGTATTTGGTGCCAGTAATTTCCCATTGGCTTATTCAACAGCAGGAGGCGATACTGCTGCTGCATTAGCAGCTGGCTGCCCCGTGTTGGTTAAATCTCATCCTATGCATGCCGGAACGGGTGAATGGGTTGCCAAGGTTGTCATTGAAGCTGCTGAAGAAACAGGAATGCCTAACGGTGTTTTTTCTAATTTAAACAGTAGTGGTATTGCAGTTGGGGAACAATTAGTAAAGCATGCAGGTGTAAAAGCTGTTGGTTTTACGGGTAGCATTGCTGGAGGGAGGGCCTTGTATAATTTAGCAGCCCAACGCGATGAACCCATTCCTGTTTTTGCCGAAATGGGCAGTATCAATCCAGTAGTCATTTTGCCCGAGGCTTTAAAAAGTAGGAATCAATCCATAGCAAAAACATATGCTAATTCGATTACTTTAGGAACAGGTCAGTTTTGTACCAATCCAGGGTTGATTTTAGGGATTAAAAGTAAGGAGCTATCCAATTTTGTTCAGAATTTATCTGATGAAATCGTAAAAGTTGAACCGACGTGTATGTTGCACCCTAATATAATTGGTGCCTATGAAAGCAAGAAAGAAAAAGCCATTGCACAGCAAAATTTATCGGTCGTGGTTAATTATGAGTATGACATCAAAACAAATTACGCTAGACAAACAGTCACTACCGTAGAAGGTAAAACGTTTTTAAACAATGCAACATTACATCAGGAGGTTTTTGGACCGTATTCTATGGTGGTTCAATGTGATGATACCGACCAACTATATCAAATTATTTCTAATTTGGAAGGACAGTTAACAGGGACAATCATTGCTGAAAATGATGAGGCTACAGAATATTCTGATATTGTGTCGGCTTTACAAAACCGTGTAGGAAGATTGATTTATAATGGCGTTCCAACAGGTGTTGAGGTTTGTCCGTCCATGACCCATGGTGGGCCATACCCAGCATCAACTGATAGTCGGTTTACGGCTGTTGGAATTCATTCCATTAAACGCTGGGTAAGACCATTTAGTTATCAGGATTGGCCAAATGACTTATTACCAAAAGAACTAAAAAATGAAAATCCATTGGGGATTTTGAGATTGGTAAACAATACACAAACCAGAGATCGTATTACACAATGAAAGGAACTTTTGTCTGTATAGATGCGCATACCTGCGGAAATCCAGTAAGGGTAATCACAGAAGGGATTCCGAACCTTATTGGACATAACATGAGTGAAAAGCGCCAACACTTTCTCAAGGAATATGATTGGATAAGAAAAGGTTTAATGTTTGAGCCTCGCGGACACGATATGATGAGCGGTAGTATGCTATTTCCGCCACATGATCCTGAAAATGACTTTGCTATTTTATTCGTTGAAACATCTGGCTGTTTACCAATGTGTGGTCATGGAACCATTGGCACCATTACAGTGGCTATTGAAGAAGGGTTGGTGAAACCTAAAGTGCCAGGGAAAATCAAAATGGAAGCTCCTGCTGGTTTGGTAGAAATTGAATACCAAAAAACCAATGGCAAAGTGGATTGGGTAAAACTGACTAATGTTAAAAGTTATTTGGCCGCCGAAAACCTTTCCATTCAATCACCAGATTTGGGAGAGTTAGTTTTTGATGTGGCTTATGGTGGTAATTTTTACGCCATTGTTGATCCTCAAAAGAACTTTTCCGGCATTCATAATCATTCTGCTTCCGAGATTATTCAATTCTCACAAACATTGAGACAATTAATCAACAATACGTTTCCAAATAGATTTGTTCACCCAGAGAATGATACCATTAAGGATGTTTCACATATTTTGTGGACAGGAAATCCGATTGATCCGAGTTCAACAGGTAGAAATGCGGTTTTTTATGGCGATAAGGCCATAGATAGAAGCCCTTGTGGAACTGGAACATCAGCGCGAATGGCACAACTGTTTGCCAAAGAGAAATTAAAATTGGGTGAAGATTTTATCCATGAAAGCTTTATTGGAAGTAAGTTTATTGGCAGAGTGGAAGCAGAAACCCAAATTGATGGAAACAAAGCCATTATCCCAAGCATCAAAGGTTGGGCAAAAATTTATGGTCGTAATACCATAACAATAGATACAGAAGATGATCCGTATGCACTAGGTTTTCAAGTCATTTAATATGGGAAAGAGCGTTATTATAATTGGAGGTGGCATCATAGGATTATGTTCGGCTTATTACTTAAGAAAAGAAGGACATCATGTAACTGTTGTTGATCAATCTGCTATGGTTGATGGTGCCAGCTATGTTAATGCAGGGTATTTGTCTCCCAGTCATATTATTCCCTTAACAGCTCCTGGTGTTATGAAAAAAGGCTTGAAGTGGATGTTCAATCCTAAAAGCCCCTTGTACATAAAACCCAGTCTAAATCCAGATTTTTTAAAATGGGTTTTGGCTTTTAACAGATCCTGTAATAGTAAACATGTTGAAAAATCAATACCTGCCATTAAGAGAATTACATTATTATCCCAAGAATTATACGATGCCATAAAAGCCGATGAGTTTTTTTCATTTCATCTTGAAAAGAAAGGTATGCTGATGCTATGTCAAACTGAAAAGATTTTAGAGGAAGAGATTAAGACAGCCAAAATTGCACAATCAGAGGGATTGGATGCCTATGAAATTAGCCAAGCTGAATTACGAAAACTGGAACCTCATACAAATATTAACACCCTTGGTGCTGTATTGTATGAGTGTGATTCCCATTCTACACCTCAAGAGTTTATGAATGAGATGAAATCTTGGTTAAGAAATCATGATGTGTCCATACTGCAAAATGAAAAGGTGATTGACCTTGCAGTAAATAATCAAACCATTAAGTCCGTTGTTACTGAAAAGCAAGAATTAAAAGCTGATGAGTTCGTCTTGGCAGCTGGTTCATGGAGTCACATCTTAAGTAAAAAATTAGATATTAATCTGCTGTTGCAAGCAGGAAAGGGCTATCGTATAAACACCTTTGAGAAAACAAACATAACCAGACCAGCTATTTTAACGGAAGCTAAAGTAGCGGTTACTCCCATGAATGGTTTTACGCGTTTTGCTGGCACGATGGAAATAGCAGGTATCAATAACAAGATTAATCCTGTGCGTGTTGATGCTATTGCTGAAGCCGTGAATAAATACTATCCCGATATTAGGTTCAATGATGAAGAAAAGAGAGAAGCGGCTTCTGGATTACGCCCAGTTTCTGCTGATGGTTTACCATACATTGGAAAGTCTTCAAAATGCAACAATTTAACGATAGCAACAGGGCATGCCATGATGGGTTGGAGTATGGGTCCAGCAACTGGAAAATTAGTTTCTGAAATTATTTCAGAAAAAACCCGCTCAATGAATTTGGAACTATTTAATCCAGATCGAAAATTTTGAAGGGAAATGAAGTTAGGAGGTTTTTCCTCGATTAATTAAGCCTGCTTTTTACGATTGTCCGAAACTTTTACATTTGGTCGAATAGATGGTAAAGTATTCATTTTCAGTTGTATATTTATACCATTCCCTCACTGATTATTAGCACATTTTTTATTGATTAACGTTTAAACCATGTGTTTATGAACCTAAAAATTACACACTACAATAACTTTTTTGATGTCAAGGGAATATTGGACAAGCATTCCGTTCAAAAATTTCAAAATGAAATTAATGAGGCCTTTGAAAAATTACAATCTATTACAATTAGTCTGGAAGGGCTTGAAAGTATTGATAAATATGGCGTGATGGCTTTGGCTAAATTGCATAATGAGTCGTTATCAAAACACAAGCAATTATCCATTATCGGTTCAGGATGTAAAGATCTTTATAACCATTTTAAAACGAATGACGCAGCCTAATTAGGTTGACATGTCGGCAATGATTTTCCACTGACCATCTATTTTCTTAAAGATGATGATGAACTCGCCTTGAGCGTCTCCAACTGTTCGTTTGAGGTGATACTCACCCATGATGTAATATGATCCCGTTTCAATAGGAGATATCGCGTTAAGCTTAAAGGTTAATTGTCCAGTTTGCTCCTTAGAGGTGTAATTTTTTTTATAATTGTCCAAAGTCTGTTGCCAGCCTTTTGTAATGTAACCACGGCTATAAAATTGCAAGGAATCTGATTTCCAATAGCCTTGCATAAAGCCTTCAATATCATAATTGTTCCAAGCATCCTGCTGCTCTTGCATCACTTTTCTGATGGCAATTTCATCGGCAGATTGTGAAAATACAATAGTTGAAAAAGATAATGATAAAATGACTAGTAGTGATCTCATAAGAAAACGAATTGAATAGTTTTCCTAAAAATACTAACTAATTGTCAAAGCGCATTCTTTTGGTGTTTAAAAAAAGCATCGGCTTGTAGTTGCATAAGCTCTCTTGCTTTTTTTCGCTTGTAAGTGTATAGCTCATCTTCTTCAGCAATATCATTGTAGATTTTGTTATTGATGGCCATATCGGTTTTAAGCAGAATCTCACGCTCATTAACCTTTTGTTCAACCCAAGTTTTAACGGCTGTTTCGGCATCTTCCAATTTGTAATCATATTCGCCTTTCGGTGATAACAATTTGGCAAAAATAGGAGAGGTTTCAATAGCTAGAAACAACAGGAAAATAAAAAACGATGGTAACCACGGCAGTTTGTCCAAAGCATTGACTCGAGCCATTAAGCCGTCAAAACCATCAATGATTGGCTGTGTGTTGGAAACTTGAGCATTATAATCCGTTTTTAATTGAGCAATTTGGGTTTCAGCTTCCTGAATTTTGGTTTTGTTCTCTTCTTTAAGCTGATTGAGTTCAGCTAAAGCTGCATCATGTTTTTCACGCTTTTCTTTATAAACAGGTCCTTTTCCAAGCAACTTGGTTCCTGCTGTACCTTCAGCTTCAGAAATATAGGTGTCGTAAAGGGCATTGACTTCAGCTTCTTTGGTGTCAATTTGCTGCTGTAAGGATTGAATATTATTTTCTAAAGCTTCCACTCCAGGATCAAATTGTTTCGCTAATTCGCTTTTGTTATCCAATGTCATTTGATTTTTTTCCGTTAGTAACACCTGATTGATTTCCTTTTCAAATATTTTGAGTTCTAAAGGTTTTGAAATAACCACGGCAATAATAATGGCTAAAATAATTCGAGGTGAAGCTTGAATAAGCTCATCCAAAACATTGTTTCGCTTTTTAATGGTTGAAACAATAAACCGATCAAGATTAAAAATGAGCAAGCCCCAAACAAAGCCAAAAAAGATAGCGGCCAAAAGATTATCGAAAACGGTGTAAAGTGCATAACTCGCTGCAATAAAAGCCATAACAGCAGTAAAGAAAACGGTAGCGCCAATGCCTGCGTATTTGTTTTGTTCGCCAATGGAACAGTTGTCCAAAATATTGGTATCAGATCCTGAACAAATGATAAAAAATTGCTTTAACATGATTGATGAAGTTTTGATTGATGAAATATTAGAACGTAAAAGTTATATAAATGTTACAAAAAAGCCTCGATATTTCGAGGCTTTAACATTTTAATGTGTTTGATAAATTATTTATTCTTGATTTTAATGGGCTCTTTTGATAAATAGACTTTTGGATTTTTAGAGTCCGAATTTTTAGTTGAAATATTCATGCTTTTATCGGTTTTTAATATTTCAATAGCCTTATCGGAACTTATTTGTTTGCCTTCATAATAAAACGTAGCACCTTTTTTTGCCATGTCAATAACATGATCCAATGGTGATTTTGGTGGAGGTGGTGGCGGCGGAACTTCAACGATTTCTGATTTTGGTGGTGGAGGCGGTAAAGGCTCTCGCTCACTTACTTTTCCATTTTCAACTTTGTACTTTTTATAATATTCCTCACTTATTTTTTGATATTTTTCTTTTTGCTCTTTTGTAGCATTTGCAGGAACAGGCGGTGGTGGAGGTGGTATTGCCACTACTTCAACATTCTTTGGACCTTTAGGGGTTTCAGGGGCCTTTACTTCTCTGGCTTTACCATTTTCAACAATTATTTGTTTGTCAGAATTATTTCTAACCTTATAATATGGCTCCTTATTTTTTAAAGGTTTTTCTGGCTCTGGTGGAGGAGGCGGAAAGTTGGGAAATGGCTCTGCGGATTTTCGTTGTTCTTCTGTCATCAAATCGTATAAATATTTAAGACGCTTCATGTCAGAAAGTTTTATGGTATAACTGTCACCTTTTTGAGAATTATAGTATTTAGCCAATTTGTTGTATTCAGCTATTTGTTCTTTAGAGGCACCTTTTTGTTGTTCAATTTTCTTTTCAATGGCAAAAGGTGTATTCCCTTTTTCTCTAATGATCTCTTGGTTAAAAGTTACAATACGGTGAAAGCCATATTTAATAAAATTGTTGTAAATAAACCAAACTTCTTCATCTGAAACAGGTTTACCACTATTTACATGAACATTTATGATGCGATTTCGTATTTCTGGAGAAATATCTTGATGCAGCTGGTTTAAGATGGATACAAAAGTTGCTTTAGTGGCACTGCTGCCAGCAATTTTATATGTCCCATTTTCAAGAACATCAATATCAATACTTCTTGCTGTGTGACTTATTTCTGAAGAATTTGAAGCCATGGTCTTTTCAACAATTTTGTTTGTGCTAAAACTGTAGATTAGAATCGCTAATAAAGGTAGTAGCACTAAACTCCTAACCCAAATAATGTGTTTTGATGTGTGTGTTTTCATAACTGTAAAACGTTTTTTGATTGATGAATAATTAATGGCATTTGCCAATTGTGGTTCGTGATCATTTGATGAGAATGCCAATAAGGTATTTTGATAATTTTTAAGCTCAAAGCCTTGGTTGATAACGGCTTGATCGGCTAAAAATTCATGATTGAGCTTGATGTCTTTTTTAATGAAATAGAGTAGCGGATTAAACCAAAACACAATTTGAAAAACCTCAATAAACAAAATGTCTAAAGCGTGTTTTTCTCTAGCATGTGTTTCTTCATGAAATAGTACTTCTTGAGGAATTTCATGAGCTTCATATTTGGTTTTATTAAAGAAAATATAATTTAAAAAGGTGTGTGGCTGAACCGAATCGTGCAATAAAACATAAATAACCGAATGGTTTTTAAATTTTGGATTGTGTTTAATACGTTTAAGAATGTTACATAAGTTCATACCGAAGCGAATTGTAAAAACCAAAACACCAATACTGTAAATAGTCCACAAAATCATTGACCAAGAGTTTACAGGTTCTTCAAATAGTTGTTCTGGAACATAAGGAGGTGTGGCTATTTCAGAATTGTAAGCAGGTATTTCCAAAGGAGCCACTTCAACGTAAGTTGTAAATGTTATCAGCGGAATAATAGCCGATATAATTAAAGTTCCCAACAAATAGCCACGTTTGAATTGATGGAAGCTTTCCTTTTCCAAGAACAACTTGTAGAACAGCATAAAAACAGCCAAGCAGGCACTGAATTTTAGAATGTAAAGTATCATGGTTATCTGCTTTTAATTTCGTTGTCAATCAATTTTTTTAACTCTTCCAATTCGGATTTAGACAAATTGGTTTCTTTGGTAAAAAAAGATGCAAATTGCGAAGCACTGTCATTAAAAAAATCTTTTATCAGTCCGTTTACATGTTTTGAGAAATAGGTTTTCTTTTTAACCAACGGATAGTATTCACGAGATTTCCCAAAGGTTGTGTAAGCAACAAAACCTTTGTCTGCCATACGTTTTAAAAGGGTAGCCACAGTCGTGGGAGCAGGTTTGGGTTCTGGGTAGGCATCTAATAGATCTTTCATAAAGGCTTTTTCCAGTTTCCATAAGTGGTTCATTAAATCTTCTTCTGATTTTGATAATTGCATTTTTCTACAAATTTAGAATATGTTCTACAAACATAGAATAAAAAATTGTATTCTACAAATGTAGAGATAGAAAAGATTAAAAAAATCCGCTCAACAGGAGCGGATTGTATTCTATTTAGAAAGTTCAGTAAAATATTTGTAGAACAATGGTATGGTTTCAATGCCTTTAAAGTAATTCCAAATACCATAATGTTCGTTTGGTGAATGGATGGCGTCGCTATCCAAACCAAAGCCCATTAAAATGGTTTTGCTTTTTAACTCTTGCTCGAAAAGTGCAACAATTGGAATACTACCACCACTTCGCTGCGGGATGGGTTTCTTTCCAAACGATTCCTCGTAAGCTTTACTAGCGGCTTGATAGCCAATACTATCAATAGGTGTGACATAACCTTGACCGCCATGATGTGGTTTGACTTTAACCTTGACACCTTCAGGAGCAATGCTTTCAAAATGCGTTTTAAATAATTGAGTGATTTCTTCCCAATCTTGGTGAGGTACTAAACGCATAGATATTTTAGCAAAGGCTTTACTGGCAATAACGGTTTTGGCACCCTCACCAATGTAGCCTCCCCAAATACCGTTAACATCTAACGTAGGACGGATGGAGTTTCGTTCATTGGTTGTATAGCCTTTTTCACCATACACATCATCAATATCCAAGGATTTCTTATAAGAATCCAAAGAGAAAGGTGCTTTTGCCATTTCGTTACGTTCTTCTTTTGATAATTCTTCTACTTTATCATAAAACCCAGGAATGGTAATGTGGTTGTTCTCATCATGAAGTGAGGCAATCATTTTTGTTAATACATTTATAGGGTTTGCCACAGCACCTCCATACAACCCAGAATGCAAGTCACGATTGGGGCCTGTTACTTCGACTTCCACATAACTTAAGCCACGTAAACCAGTTGTGATACTTGGTACGTCTTTGGCAATCATGCCTGTATCTGAAATAAGAATGACGTCATTTTTTAACTTTTCACGATTGTTTTTTACGAAAGTAGAAAGGTTAACACTCCCAACTTCTTCCTCACCTTCAATCATAAATTTGACATTACAAGGCAATTGATTGGTGGAAGTCATAAATTCCAGAGCCTTTACATGCATATACATTTGGCCTTTATCATCACAGGCACCACGTGCAAAAATAGCACCGTCAGGGTGTAATTCAGTTTTTTTGATAATGGGCTCAAAAGGCGGCGATGTCCATAATTCCAAAGGATCAGCTGGTTGTACATCATAGTGCCCATAAACTAAAATAGTGGGTAATTTAGCATCAATAATTTTTTCTCCATAAACTATAGGATAGCCATCAGTTTGGCAAATTTCCACGTTATCACAACCTGCATTTTCTAAACTGGCTTTGACAGCATTGGCTGTTTTAAGCATATCATTTTTATAAGCCGAGTCTGCACTTATAGAAGGTAATTTAAGTAACTCGATAAGCTCGTTTAAAAAGCGTTCTTGGTTTTTGTTTACGTAGTCTTTAATATTATCCATAATCTATTTTTCAATTTCTCCAAAAGTACAAAAGACAGAGAACTTTTTTGCAGTAGATAGATTTGAATATTCAAACTATTGTTTATATTTGCATCCCATTTATTGGGAAATCTAATGCGGGCGTGGTGGAATTGGTAGACACGCTAGACTTAGGATCTAGTGCCGCGAGGTGTGGGAGTTCGAGTCTCCCCGCCCGCACGAAAAAAAGCTTCTTGAAAACAAGAAGCTTTTTCTGTAATTGACAATTGCTATTAATCAATTATATACTCAGATTTTCATAAGTTTAGTGGTAAAATGACTTCCTGAGTTGTTCGTTGCTTTTATAAAGTATATACCTTGTTTTAATCCTGATGTTTCAAATGTGTGACCCGCAATATAGCTACCTTGGAAAGCTTTAACTAATTTGCCGGTTGTGTCAAATATCTCAACAGATTTTACATTTGAATTAACAGAAAAATGATTGGTTGTTGGGTTTGGGAATAATCTTGTAGTTTTGAAATTTAAGTTGTCCTCAAGTCCTAATGTCATCGCATAAGTATATTGCGTTGATGGTTTCCAAAAGATATCAGCATTGCTAAATCCGTTCCAATCGTCGGCAAAATAAATGGCATATCCAGTAATATTCGTATTATTTAAAGTTATGTTGAATTCTTCAGTACCATCGTTGATAGATACAATCATAGTAGTCTCGGTATTAAGGGTAAACTCAAACTTAAAATCGTTGTAATCTGCAGATCCGTTTATAGATGATGTATTTACAGTGCCTCCATTTGAAACCACTTCCCAGGGATCGAAAGCACCACCATTGCCATTTAAATTGACTTGAACCGCATAGTTGTTTTGCCGGTCGTCCCAACTCAATGTTGAAGTTGGGCTTGACAACAGTGCTATACCAATTTGACCAAAAGCTTGCGTAGCTGCAACTGTTATGGTAAAACTATCGCCAATAGCCATAATACTTGGCGTGCCACCAGTTAAACCGTTCTCGGTAAAGGTTTTCCAAGCTACAGACTGTTTGGCACCACCACCATTTGCCCACATGCCAAGTTCGTCAGCCCCATTATCAAAATGACCACCACTATCAAAAAAGATGGCATCGTAATTCGCAACTCTTTGTGGATATTGAATGGTCGTTTGGGCAAAAACACCCACAGCAAATAAGCAAAATGCCAGTACGTAAAGATTATTCATAACTATATAATTCTTTAGTTAATAATCAGTTGTTTGGTTACAGAGCTATTATTGGCGTCTATTTTAACAAGGTAAAGACCATTTGAAATTTTTGAAACATCAAATTCATGATTAGTATCAAATTGCCCTTTTTCCTGATAAATTAGTTTTCCCGTTGTATCATAAATAGTAATAGTATCTATAGGTTGATTAATTTTAAAGGTGTCCTGAGTTGGATTTGGATATAGCTGTAAATTGCTTACATTCTCCATACTATCAACACTCAATGTAGTTGATGCATTTCCATAAATTCTGAATTCACCAGGTGGAATATTGAACGGAGCTGTTGTATTACTCACATTTATGGAAGAACTACCAGTATCATCCATCAAATCATACCACGTACCTGTATAGGGAAAATCTGGTACAATATTCTGTGCAACGACATCAAAATTTGCAAGAATGACTACATTTTTAAGTTCTGTACTTGGAAGCGCATCGTCCCAAATAAAAATACGAGGCGTTAAATCTCCTGAATCTATAGAGTAATTACCTTCAAATACGGCCTCTTGGATTTTTAGTGCATTCAATCGTGCCCAATCACTATAGACTTGTGCTCGAGATGGATCATTAGGCCAATCGTTAACCCATTGCGGTTGCGGCTTGGTGTCAAGTTTACAATCGCCATCTGTTCCACCTGGTTCATTGACGGTTCCGTTGTTACAAGTAAAAATGGAATTTTCCATACCCAATTCTCCAAAATGCCAAATCATTTTAGGCCCCGGAATAGTTAGAGTTACAGCGCCAAGTGCAGACATCCTATTTAAAGCTGTGTTTAAGTCTCTAACATCATAACCACCTGAACTATTTCCAAATTGAACATTTCTATACATTAAACGCTCCTCATCATGACTTTCAGCATATCCTACTAGTCTAGGAGCTGAAAAGCCTCTTGACTCATGCCCCATTCTATTAATATTGGAATTTGTGGAGTATCCCATTGTTAATTGGTTGTATTGGGAATTCATAATACCCCACATCATTATACCTTTTCCTTCTCCAATTCTGTAGTTGGCCCATTGTTGTTCTTCACCGTCTTGACCGAGATGTTCAAAAATAACATAATGGTCTGGGTCTAAACTCCAGGAATAATCGGCATATTGTTTCAGTATGTCAACGCGATCTTGTTGGTAGGAGTTTGTACAGCCTTCATCACTTCCAGAACAATTTTGCGTAAACCCTTTGGTTAAATCCCAGCGGAAACCATCAATATGAAACTCTTCTATCCAATGCTGAACGACACGTTGTACATAATTTTGTGTCATGGGTTGCTGGTGATTAAAATCGTTCCCAACATTATAGCTGTGTCGAGCAGTTTGGTTAAAGTATGGATTTTCACTACTAGGTCCACCCCAGCCATCACCGTCAGGATCGTCCATCCACATGCGCACCATTGGGTTTCTACCAAAAGCATGATTTAGCGCAATATCCAAAATAACAGCAATGCCATTTTGATGACAGGTGTCAACGAACTCTTTGAACTTGTCTTCGGTGCCATAAAACTTATCTAATGCCATGTGGAAAGCCGTGTTATAACCCCAGCTTTCATTGCCTTCATACTCCATGACTGGCATTAATTCAATAGCATTGACATTTAATTCTTTGAAATAATCAATTTTGTCAATTAAGTCCTGATAATTTCTGTCACCATCAAAATCTCTAATTAATACTTCGTATATAACAAGGTCTTCTTTTTTGGGTTTGGTAAAGTTTGTTACTTGCCAATTATATTCGGTTTGTCCTGTTTGAAGCACCGTGACTTCACGTTCTTGACCAGCAGGATAGGCTGGTAAGTTAGGATAAGATGAAGTTGGAATCCAAGGGTCATCGAAAGGTGATAGCACCAATGTTGAGTAAGGATCAGCGGTTTTGACTTCATTAGGTGAATTACTCACAGGGCTGTTATCATATATCCAATATTGATAAGTATTAATCTCACCAGGAGTCAACCCAGTAACTTCTAACCAAAATTTAGAACTCGAAGGGTCTTTTTTCATTAAGTGAGAGCTGTACGGATTCCAGTTATTAAAACTTCCGGCTAGATAGACAAAGTCCTTATTGGGAGCATCTACTACTAAAGTCGCTTTTGTTGCGTCTGAATCATTGTAGTTAATACCATCAACAAGACCCGCAGGCAATGCTTCAAGGGTTAAACTGGCAATGACCACTTCAAAAGTGGCTTCTCCTGATTCAGTTGATCCAAAAGGCGTTCCAACCACCCTCATAGTGCCAGATTCAGTTACATTGGTAATTGTTGTACCATAATTTGGAAAACCAGTTCCAGTAGCTACAGAATTATTATTTAAAAAAACCTCAAAATTACCAACTTCGGTGTTACCCCCAGAAATCATATAAGCACTAATTGGGACATTACCACCAGATTCTATAATAACAGTATCTGAAGTTGGGTTATTTAGGATGAGAGTGACAATACCAACATAGAATAATTCGTCTTGAGATTGTTGCGAACCATCATCACTTTTAACAAGCATACCTATTTGCCCAATACCAGTATCATTGAAAAATGAAGTAGGTGTCAAGGTAAAGGTATAAGTGCCATCATTGTTATTGGTAAACTTTTGGACTTCATTTGAGTTTGTCCAATCTCCGTTTGTTGGAGAATCACCAACTTGATTTCCATTGGTATCAAAATACCATGACCATAAATAAATATCTTCACCGTCAGTACTTCCCCAAATGGAAGCATCTAAATTCGATACTGTAATGGTAATCTCCTCATTTTCTTCGAATGCCGAGGGAGAAATATCGAATACAACATCGTCTTGTGTTTGTGCAGATAAAACTACTAAAAAGAATAAAAATGGAATAGAAAGTAATTTATGTTTCATAGCTTTTTAATGAAAAAAGGCTATGGATTTCCTCCATAGCCCTTTAAGAAATTATTGTAAGGTTATTGTTTTGTTAACAGTATCCATAGTTAAGGTATAAGTTCCAGGTGTTCCTACAAATCTGAAATTATTATCACCATCAAGAGCATCTTCAAATAAAGGATCGATGGTGTAACCTTCACCTACATAATAAGGGAAATTTCTACCTGAACCCCAATCGCCTTCAGCAGTAAAGAATCTAAAAGCATCATTGGCAAAAGTAACCTCTGCTGAATAGATTCCTGCACCTGTACATGGGAATACTACTGGAGTATCCCAACCCCAACCAGCATCAGGAACACCAGCACCAACCAACCAAAGTTGGTCAAACTCACAAGTTGTTTGTGGCGGACCTAAAGTAATGGTTTGATTAACTGTATCAACTGTTAAGAAATATTGACCGGTAGTTCCAATGAATGCAAAATTACTATCACCATCCATGGCATTGGTAAAGTTAGGATCTATAGTATAACCTTGATCAGAATAATAAGGGAAATTTCTACCTGAACCCCAATCACCTTCAGCTGTAAAGAATCTGAAGTTGTTATCGGCACCCCCATTATTTTGTAGATTCACATTGCCTGAATAAACACCATTTCCTGTACAGGGTAATTGAACAGGTGAATCCCAACCCCAACCAGCATCAGGAACACCAGCTCCTACTAACCAAAGTTGGTCAAACTCGCAATTTGGTCCAACAATAGGAGGGCCTAATGTAATAGTTTTATTTTCCATGTCTATTTCAAGGAAATATTCACCAGCAGTACCAACAAATTGGAAATTACTATCACCGTCATTGGCATTTACTAAATTGGCATCAATTGTAAATCCTCTGGACTCATACCATGGGTAGTTGAAACTCACAGGGTTCCAATCCATTTGAGCAAAGAATCTAAAGTTTCCGCCATTATCTGGTGATAAGTTCACATTGCTTGAATATACTGATCCTTGAAGTAAAAGTTCTACTGGTGAATCCCAGCCCCAACCAGCATCAGGTAATCCTGCTCCAACACCATATATCACTGGTAATAGCGCAGTTTCATAAGGTGTAACAGTTATGGTAATAAAATCTGAAATACGTTCTAAATCACCACTAGCTGTTTCAATAACAGATCGAACCCTAACGTCCAATGTTCCAGCCATATCAACAGCAAGTCCAAGGTTTAATGCGGCGTCATTTAGTTCTCCATGAGTGGTATCATCCATTCTTTCAGAAGTATTTCCAATATTTTCAACAACAGCAAAATCAGTTCCAGCCACAGCTACTTCTAGACTATAATTAATAATTACTGGTGTTTCATCAGAAAAATCTGGATCATCCCAAGTTACACTTAATGCAGTTTCATCTTCAGTAACATCCGACAAAACAACTGCGAAACTGTTATCAGGACTTGTGATTATAGGGTTTTCTTCTGGATATGAGCTTATTACAAGTGTTATGACGTCTGTATATTCACCTCCAGCATTAACTCTAAAGTATAATGATGTTTCTTCAAAAGCAGGCACTTCATAATCTAATAATATGGCATTCAAGCTTTCAACTGTTAATGAAAAAGTATTGCTTGATGAAGAACCAATAGTAACTGTTTCAGTGAATTCCTCATTAGAAGACATTTCTATTGTATAGTTACTTGAATTTGTTACATTATCTTCCCAAACAATTGTAAGCGCAACATTTTGCTCATTTTGATTATCCAAAAATAAGGTAGCACCACTATTTGGTGATACAATAGTAAAAGAGTCATCAGGTGCAACAAATCCAAAATCATTTTCATCATTACAACTAATCACCACAAAAAGTAGTGTTAAAAGGTATATGGTTTTTAATAAATTTTTCATAGCAAATTAGTTTAATGTTAGAGAGTAAGTATATTCTCTTGGGTTTGATAAATCTAAAACTATGGTATAATTACCAGATTCAGGAACACCAATATTATCTCCGCTGAATTCCATAGTTCCATCAGCTCCGGTATCACCTAAATTAATGGTCCATTCGTCGTTTACTCTAAATTTCAATCCGTTATCTGGAGCACTTTGAGCTACTAAGTCCATTGTAATTCTTAAAGTCTGTGTTTCAGGGTCGTAGATCATATCGGTATCACTATCCCAGCCGGTTGGTGTAGCATTACCAATTACGCCCCAGCTATGTGCTTCAGCCGAATAAGTTAGAGCATCTGTATCAGCCTTAACTAAATAATATCCTGCAGTAGCAGTACAGTTAACTTCGTCATCAACTACTAGTACACCATTGAAATTACCATCATCTCCCCAATCTGTATTTCCCCATTCAAATACACCAGTTTGGTTTGGTGCTAAAAACTTATATTCACCATCTAGCCAAACATAGCCTTCATAATCCGTTTCACCAAAAGCTGAAGCTGCAAGTACTGGAACTGGAGGATCAGTAGCATCTGGAGCCCAACCTTGATGGTTTCCTGGTACAGCAATTTTAGGTAAATCCGTGGTAAATGGTGTTACGGATATAGTAACTGGATCTGAATATTGCGGTAGTCTACTCGGGTCACCTACGGTAGATTTAATTCTAACATCCACATTGCTAGAAGTAAAAGGTGGTAATCCTAGAGAACTAACTGCTCCGTTAAAATCAGCAATACTCATTGTAAAGTATGTGTCACGAATTGTTGCTAGTGTTCTAGCGTCATCAAAATTTGCGCCACCAGTAGCAATTTCAATGGAATAATCCATACCAGTTGGGGTACCATAGCTCGAATGGTCCCAACTAAAGGTAATAGCGATATTAGTCTGTTCTTCAAATGGATTTAAAACAAACTCCTGACCATTTGTTGGTGTATTTATAACACTGGCACTTTCTGCAGCAACGATTAACTTTTCATCGTCATCTGAACATGACCCTAAAAACAATGCTAATGCAAAAAGCCATGTTATTTTAAGTATATTTTTCATTTCCTTCATTTTTTTATTAATAACCTGGATTTTGTTGAAGATTTGGATTGGCACTTAAAGCTTGTTCAGGTATCGGGAACAAGTTGTAATGTGCAGGAATAGAAGCCCCATTTTGAACATTACCTTTCCAAGGCCATAAATAACTACTGCCTGTAAACATTCCAAAACGGATTAAATCTGTTCTTCTATGTCCTTCAAAATTTAGTTCACGACCTCTTTCGTCGATAATAAAATCTAAAGTCAACTCATTCATTGAGATCGGATCTGCTGAAGAACGAGTTCTTACGTTATTTACCAACGTTAACGCTTTATTCATATCGGCACCTGCAGCACCCCTTAAAGCACATTCCGCATACATCAGATTCGCATCTGCAAGTCTGTATAATGGAAAATCAGTACTTGAAAAAGATGTTGTGGTATTCGATGAACTATTAAATTCAGTATTTCGAAATTTAATGGATGGATAGCCATCTGTCCATTCCCTGTAGTCTGTCATGACATAGTTATGTCCAGATGTCCAAAACAAAGCTGCTCGAGCATCATTTGATGTTCCTAAATCTCCAAACAACCCATACCATGCTGATGTTGCTCTGTGACCTTGCCAACCTTCAGCAGCACCAAATTCAGATAATGTCATGGTATCTGAACTCAAACTACCATTAACAATATAAGTTGTATTACCAAAACTTTGACTGTTTACAGCATCTGCAATTAACGGAAAAATAATTTCTGGAGAGACATCGTTGTCAGCAGAAAAATTCTCTAAAAAGTTTGGTGCTAATTGATAGCCGCCTTCATCAATAACGATATTCAAATAAGTTAGCGCTTCAGAGTATCGATTTTCACCAATGTATACTTCGGCATTCATGTATAATTTAGCTAACAGCATCGCAGCGACATATTTGTTAGCACGACCATAACCATTATCTTCTGACATGCTGGATTGTATTTCTAGCATTTCAGCTTCAACAAATTCAAAAAGTTGTCTTCTATTAGATTCTGGAAGTGGATCCGTTTGATTTAGGTTTTCTTCTGTAACCAATACACCTTTACCAAAAGCATCAATCAAATAGAAATATGCTAATGATCTTAAAAAACGGGCTTCCAATAAAGCTTCTCCAGTATCAGGAAGATTACTAGTGTTCAAAATACTAATAAGGTTATTACATTGCGGGATGGTATAATAAGCTCGGTTATATAAATATCTAAAGAACTTATTGTTGGCATCCCAACTTGATGTTGTAGTCAATTGATCTAAACCATCATCTCCCCATCTGTTTTTCATGGCATCTGCAGTAAAGTCTTGCAGATTAATAATTCCTCTTAAGAAAGGCGATTCTCCAGGATCATCACTAATATCTGAACTTCCAGGGCCATCAGGTCCAGAAAGCGCAAAGGATGCATATAATCTAGAGACAATACCTTCAACGGCATTTGGGTCAGTTGCCAAAAGTTCCTCTAGTGATAGTTCTACTTTTGGTTCCGTATCTAAATCAGCTGTACATGACACGAGTGTCAAAAACATTATTCCTATTATAAAAATTATTTTTTTCATAGTCTATTTTTTTAAAAGTCAAAATTAACGCCCAATGTGAACGTTGTTGGTCTTGGATAAAAATCTCGGTCGATACCTCCAAAATTTTGAGGATCTATACCGTCATAATCTGTAATGATAAATGGATTTGAAACGGCTCCATACATTCTAACATTGCCATTTTTAATCATATTGTCAAAAGTGTAACCTAAAACAATATTATTACATCTTAAAAAGGTGGCATCCTCTATGAAGTAATCTGAAAATTGAATATTTCCATTTACGTTTTCAAATGCAGGATCTGCAGCACCATTATAAAAATTCAATACGTTAGTAATACTATTGTTATTGGCAGGTACTGCGGCTTCAGTAAACCCGTAGTTCATTTTACTGAAATTATAAATATTTCCTCCTACTTGTCCGACAAATACGGTAGTGAAATCCCATTTTTTATAGGAGATATCCATACCAAAACCATATGTCCAGTTAGGAGCTATTTGAACGTGATATCTATCATCATCATTAATAATATTATCACCATTCAAATCAGCAAATGCACCAGGTATTACATTCCCATTACTGTCATATAACTGTTTAAACACATAAGCGCTTTGCGCTTGTTGCCCAACAACATCACTTAATAAAAAAGAGCCTGTGCCTCTTAAACTTCCACCTCTATTGATATCTGCTTGTCCACCTATATCAGTAATCTCGTTATATACATAACTTAAATTACCATTTAAAGATACGGATAAATCATCAGTTTGAATAGCGTTAAGATTTAAATTTAGCTCAAAACCTCTACCTTCTGACTCACCAACATTTTTAACGAAGGTGTCAGAAAACCCCTGTCCTGGAGGTACGTTCACACGAGCCAATAAATCTTTTGTCTCTCTTTTGAAGATATCAAATGAACCTGCAATTAAATCGTTTTTAAAGAAACTAAAATCAACTCCTAGGTTGTATGTTGTTGTTTTTTCCCAAGTTAAATCTGGGTTATAAGGTAAGGCAGAATATAATCCAGCACCAGGTAAATATTGACTGTTCGGGCTACCAGGCGTAAATAAAGGGGTTGTTGGATAATAACCCACCACTTGTGAGATATCATTTTGTCCTGTTTTACCCCATCCAAATCTAATTTTAAAATCGTTTACAAAATTAACATTATTCATAAACTCTTCACTCGATACCTTCCAAGCAAATGCAGCTGCAGGGAAAAAGCCCCAAGCATTTGAATCCCAAACATCATCAAGTACAAACAAAGAGGAGGCATCAGCTCTAACAGAAAATGTAAATAGGTATCGATCTAATATATCAATATTAGTTCTTCCGAAGAAGGATTGTAAGTTGTATTCATTGTAATAACGGTTATTCGGATTAGCAGGATCAAAAATCAATTCTCTTAATCCAACTTGATCATCATCATCTGGCGTATTAGGGTCGTCTACATGATAACGATATTCCCTTTTTGTGCCATCATTTTTAAAATTCTGATAAGAATAACCAGCTTGAACATCAATTTTAGTTACGAATTTATCGTCATATAGTTTGGTGTATTGCAGAAAAGCATCCATTGTGGTGTTGGTGATATCTTGATTTTCAGCATAATTTTCGCCAGGATTGAACAAATAATTACCATCAACATCAAACTGATAAGTGGCAGCTGCATTATTAAAAAATCTTTCAGTAATCTTCGCTTTTGAAGCATCCAAACCTAAATTTACGACCGCTCTCAAACCAGGAAGGAAATTCAGAGAATAATCTAATTCCAAATTACCTAAAAAACGGGTTGCGCGTTCTGGGCGTTCACGCTGCTCCAACAGTGCTAATGGATTCCATTGTCCATCCAAAATTAAACGGTTTCCATCTTGAGCAGTATTAAAATAATAACCTCCAAATCGATTATCAGGTGCGTTATTATAAACTGGTTTTGTGGGATCAAAAACTAAAGAACCACCTAGCGCACCACCAGTATCTACTGAATTCTTATCTGCATAGGTTGCTTTAGCATTTAATGTAACTTTTAAATCGTCATCAAAAAATCGGGGGGAAAGATTAATGGATGCTGTTACTCTTTCGTAATCATCTGTTTTTACAATACCTTCAGCATTGGTATAACCTATAGACCCTCTAAAAGGCAATACATCAAATAAATTAGCTCTAGCGCTAAAATTAGTGTTTGACGTGAAAGCCGATCTCAAAACACTATCTCTCCAATCCGTATCATAAATGGCACGTGGACCATTAGGTGTATCAATAATTTGGGATATAGGTTCATTAGTTTGTACAGATCCAATTGGCACCCCTAATTTATCAACTAAATCCGGATGATATTCTTGAATGAATCTGACATAGGTAGCACTATCCATCATATCCAATCCTTCACCAGCACTATTGACCGAAATATCGGTTGAGAAATTAAATTGTGGCGCTCCAGATGTTCCTTTTTTAGTGGTTATAATAATGACACCATTAGACGCCCTAGCCCCATAAATGGCAGTAGCAGAGGCATCTTTTAAAATAGAAAAACTTTCTACATCATTTGGGTTTACCAATGACAATGGATTGCTTACTCCAGCAGCATTGATATTGGAAAGTGGTACACCATCAATAACAATTAAAGGATTATTGTTAGCACTTAAAGATGAACCTCCTCTAATTCTAATATTTGGAGCAGAATCTGGTTGACCACCAGAATTGGTAATCCTAACACCAGCAATCTTACCGGTTAATAATTGATCCGTTGAGACAATGTTTCCTTTGTTGAAGTCTTCATCGGTTACAAGTGATACAGAACCAGTAGCATCTTCTTTTTTAACAGTTCCATACCCAATAACAACAACTTCGTCTAATTGAGCAGCGTCTTCATCGAGCGCTACATTAAGATTTGATTCGCCGTTGTAAGTGATTTCTTTAGTAACATATCCTAAATAGGAGAATACTAATACATCTCCATTGCTTACCTCAATTTGATAAATTCCATCAAAGTCCGTTGAGGTTCCAGTAGTTGTGCCTTTAATTATAACATTAACCCCTGGTAAAGGCAACGAAGAAGATTGTTCAGTTACTGTTCCAGTTACAAGATTTTGACCAAACATGAATGTTGGTAAAATAAATAACAAAAACAATACACTATTAATTGTTGTTTTCATATAAAGCTTTTGAATTAGTCTTAATTATATTCGTTATATTTCCACTTCTCGATGTTAAATCTATGTAAATATTATGTAAAAAAATGGCGTGAGATTGCGATATTCGTAGCGAAAACGTTTTCGTGTTAACAACTTTTTAAGAAATTTGTTATTTAAGACAGAAAAACACTTCAAAATACTAATTTGCCCTTATATTTATTGGATAAAATGACTATATGAAAAGAAAGATTACATTAAAGCAAATTGCCCGCGAATTGGATGTGTCAATTTCTACTGTTTCGAAGGCCTTAAGAAACAGTTCTGAAATTAGTGAAGATACTCGGGAAAAAGTACAAGCTTTTGCCAAATTGTATAATTACCGCCCTAACAACATTGCTCTAAGTCTAAAGAACCGAAAAACAAAAACCATAGGAATTATAATACCTGAAATTGTCCATCATTTCTTTTCGAAAGTAATTAGTGGTATTGAGCTTGTGGCTAATAAGAAGGGTTATAACGTAATTGTAGGGCTTTCAAATGAATCATTTGATAAGGAGGTCATTAACATGGAAATGCTTGCTAATGGTAGTATAGATGGTTTTATATTATCCATTGCTAAAGAAACTTTGTTGCAGCAGGATTATCATCATTTTAACGAAACCATTAGCCAAGGTATGCCTATTGTCATGTTTGATCGTATTGTGAACGATATAAAGTGCGATAAAGTAATTGTTGATGATGTAAAAGGTGCAAAAAAAGCGGTGGCCAAACTCATAGAAAATGGCTGTAAACAAATTGCAATTATCACAACTAAAGATTATGTGAGTGTTGGTAGATTAAGGACTCAAGGCTATCTGGAAGCTTTAGAGGATCATAAAATTCACCCTAAAGCTAGCTTAATTTTAAAAGTTGATGACAAACTGGTTTCCGAGGATTATTTGGATGTACTTGAGAATGAAATAGAACAACTTTTTAAACAAAACAAAAAACTTGATGGAGTTTTTGCAGTTAACGAACTGTATGCTATAACCGCAATGAAGGTGGCACGCAAATTTGGAAAACATATCCCAAATGATGTTCAAGTTATTGGTTTTACTGATGGTGTATTGTCTAAACATGCTACACCAAGCCTTACAACTGTTAGTCAACATGGTCAAAAAATAGGCGAAAAAGCTGCTGAATTGTTGATTCACAAGCTAGAGCATGAAGAGGAAGAGGAGCGTTTTCAAACTGTAATTATTGAGACAGACTTGATCGAACGAGACTCTACAAAATAAATTTTAACATAGCATATTTAAAAACTTTTATATATTTACAACCGAATCAAAACTTATATTTTCACTTCTCACCATAAGTTTTGATAAGTAAATAGCTTGTCAAAATAGTATTAATTTCAATTGTACTATTATGAAAAAGCGTACCCTTGGTTTTTGGGAAATTTGGAACATGAGTTTCGGTTTTCTAGGAATTCAATTTGGTTTTGCACTTCAAGGAGGCTTTATGTCTCGTATTTTTCAAACACTTGGCGCTGAAAAAGACGCGATTCCATTATTATGGATTGCCGCTCCGCTTACAGGTCTATTAGTGCAGCCCATCATAGGTTATTTAAGTGATAGAACATGGCATCCTAAATTGGGAAGGCGCCGACCTTATTTCTTAATCGGAGCTATATTGAGTTCCCTAGCCTTGTTTTTTGTGCCGCATTCACCAGCACTTTGGGTCGCAGCCGGATTCTTATGGATACTAGATGCTTCCATAAATATTTCAATGGAGCCATTTAGGGCATTAGTGGCTGATAAACTACCTCAATCACAACGGTCCTATGGGTTTGTAGTTCAAACCTTAATTATTGGAATTGGTACTTGGGTAGCAAGTAACCTGCCTTGGATGGTTTCACAATTGGGAGTTAGTAATTCAGCGGAATCAGGAGTAGTTCCTATGTCGGTCAAAGTGGCTTTTGCCATAGGTGCTTTTGTTTTTCTTGTGAGTATACTCTACACCATTTTTACGACTCCAGAATATCCGCCAGAAGACATGGAGGAATTTGAGCGTGAAAAAGCTAGAAAAAATCAGTTTATTCCAGATATTTTAAACAACATTGGCAGTATGCCATTAACCATGAAAAAGTTGGGAGTAATTCAATTTTTTTCGTGGTTTGCGTTTTTTACTATGTGGAGTTTGGCCAATCCGGCTCTTACGGAACATGTGTTTAAAACACCTGTGCCTATAGAATCTGATTTTGATATGACTATTGTTTCCCAAGCCGAAGCATTTAATGTTGCCAATACCGCATTTCAAGAATCATCAAATGCTGTGGGTTCAGCCATGGGTGTGTATGGATTGTCTTCAATGGCATTTGCACTATTATTGACTTTTTACACTTCTAAAAGACGCATTAACAGAAAGTTTGTTCACATGGTTTCATTAATGTTAGGTGGTCTTGGGTTTTTATTAATGAATTACTCTACACCTGAAAACTTAAAGTATTGCTTTATTCTCATAGGTTTTGCTTGGGGCAGTATCTTATCTATGCCTTACGCCATGCTTTCAAGTTCTGTTGACCCTAAAAAAATGGGTGTCATTATGGGGATTTTCAACATGTTTATTGTCATTCCGCAAATCATTGCAGCGTTAGGCGGTATCAATTATGTATCTAGTTTACTGGGTGATGAGGCTATAAATGCTATGACTGTTGCTGGAATTAGTTTGATAATTGCAGGACTTTGTAACCTATTGATTACAAATAAAAATGCCATAACCTATCAACCTGAAGAAATATAAATAATGTCAAAAAAAGGATTCATATTTGATTTGGATGGCGTCATAGTTGATACGGCCAAATATCACTATCTGGCTTGGAAAAAACTAGCTGAAAGTATTGGTGTCAACTTTACTGAAAGAGAAAACGAGCAACTTAAAGGTGTGAGTCGTGTGAAATCTCTGGAAAAAATTTTGGAATGGGGAAATAAATCCATTTCTGAAGATGATTTTATGAAGTTGATGGCCATAAAAAATGACGATTATCTTACCTACATCAATAAAATGGATAAACAGGAAATTCTTCCAGATGTAGAACGGGTTTTAAACTTACTAATTCAAAACAACCAAGGAATAGCGCTGGGCTCGGCTAGTAAGAATGCCAAAACTATCCTAAAAAAAGTGAGCCTAATCCATAATTTTGATGCCATTGTTGATGGCAATGATGTTGTTAAGGGTAAACCAAACCCTGAAGTGTTTTTAAAAGCTGCAAAAGATTTAAAAGTGAAACCAAATCAATGTATCGTTTTTGAAGATTCAGTAGCAGGCATTCAAGCAGCAAATGCAGCTGATATGATTAGCATAGGTATTGGTGAAGCAGAAATCCTTCATGAAGCAGATTTCGTTTTTAAGGATTTCACTGAAATGGAAAATAGTTTCCTTATCGAATTAATAAATGAGTAGAATATATAGAGGTTCAAGCCTAGCCTCTAATAAAAATAAAGAATGAATTTAGATTATATCATACCAAATGAATGGTCCATAATAGAGGAAGGGTTTAACCCAGATCATGTTAAATCTTCCGAAAGTATTTTTAGTATTGGCAATGGTGCCATGGGTCAACGTGCAAATTTTGAAGAGCATTATTCTGGTGCAACTTTTCAAGGAAGCTATATTGCAGGTGTTTATTATCCTGATAAAACCCGTGTGGGTTGGTGGAAAAATGGCTACCCAGAATATTTCGCAAAAGTACTCAATGCACCCAGTTGGATAGGCATTCACATTACCATTAATAATGAAAAACTAGATTTATTCACTTGCAAGAATGTTGCTGATTTTAAACGCGAACTCAACATGAAAGAAGGTTGGTTATCTAGGTCGTTTACAGCAACACTTAAAAATGATATTCAAATACAGGTTGAAGCCAAACGCTTTTTAAGTTTGGATTTAGATGAGCTTGGAGCCATTGAGTATAATATAACACCAGTTAATGCTGATGCTACAATTACGTTTCAACCATATATTGACGCAGGTATTAGAAATGAAGACACCAACTGGGAAGATAAATTTTGGGATACTTTAAATGTTAGCCATGAAAACCATCAAGCGTTTATTCAGGCCAAAACCATGAAAACCCACTTTTATACCTGTACCTTCATGGAGTCCCAATTATTAATTGACGGGAAGTCTGTATTAATAGAACCTATCATAACAGCTGATGCCAATTCCGCTTCGTTTAGTTATGAATACAAGGTAAAAAAGGGAGAAACCTATACCATAAATAAATTTGGTGGTTACACAGTTGACAGGAACCATGATAAGAACCAATTGATTCCTGCAGCAAAAGCGGTTTTAAAAAAAGCTACCAAATTAGGGTTTAAAACTTTGTTGGAAAATCAAAAAGCAGCTTGGCAAAACATTTGGAATTTGGCAGATATAACTATTAAAGGTGATGTTAAAGCCCAACAAGGTATTCGTTTTAATATTTTTCAACTCAATCAAACCTATTTAGGAAAGGATTCTCGATTAAATATTGGGCCAAAAGGCTTTACGGGTGAAAAGTATGGTGGAAGTACCTACTGGGATACTGAAGCTTACTGTATTCCCTTTTACATGGCTACAAAAGATCAAAACGTGGCCAAAACACTACTGGAATATCGTTACAATCATTTAGATAAAGCCATAGAAAATGCCCAAAAGTTAGGGTTTAAAAATGGTGCAGCACTGTATCCAATGGTTACTATGAATGGTGAGGAATGCCATAACGAATGGGAAATAACCTTTGAAGAAATACATAGAAATGGAGCCATAGCATATGCCATTTACAATTACCATCGTTTCACGGGAGATTACTCCTACATTCCTGAAAAAGGATTGGAGGTTTTAATAGGAATTGCTAGGTTTTGGCATCAACGCGCTAATTTTTCATCGGTTAAACAACAATATGTTATTTTAGGAGTCACTGGTCCTAATGAATATGAAAATAATGTCAATAATAATTGGTACACCAATTATATGGCTAAATGGTGTATAGATTATGCTCTTGAAAATATTCAAAAAATAGAATCTGAATATACGACTGATTTCACTCGAATAATGAACAAAACCAAATTGTCAAAAGCAGAAATGCAAGAGTGGCAGGCGGTTTCAACTAACATGTATTTTCCAGAGTCCAAAGAGCATGAGGTATACTTGCAGCAAGATGGCTTTTTAGATAAAGAATTAATTACTGTTAAAGATTTAGATAAATCACAACGACCTATTAACCAAAAATGGTCATGGGATAGAATTTTGCGTTCACCATATATCAAACAAGCCGATGTCTTACAAGGGTTTTACTTTTTTGAAGACCATTTTACCCAAGAGGAATTAGAAAAGCATTTTGATTTTTACGAACCATTTACAGTTCATGAAAGTTCCTTATCGCCATGTGTCCACAGCATTCAAGCTGCAAAATTGGGACGCATGGAACAAGCGTATCAGTTTTATTTAAGAACCTCTCGATTGGATTTAGATGATTACAATCATGAGGTTGAAGAAGGACTACATATTACGTCAATGGCTGGAACCTGGATGAGTATTGTTGAAGGTTTTGGAGGTATGCGTGTTAGGGATAATATGTTAACGTTCAAACCTCAAATACCAAAACAATGGGAGGCATTTTCATTTAAAATCAATTTTAGAAATCAAATCCTTAAAGTGAATGTATGCCAAAACCAAACCCATTTTGAATTGGAAGGTGATAGAGATTTACAGATTTTAGTCCATGATAAACGGGTAACCATATCACCCAATAACTTGATAACCGTTTAAATGAAAATCGCAGTCACATATCTTTTGCTCTTTTTTGTTCTTTGTATTACGTCATGCAAAGAAGATGTTGCTAGTACAGATACAAATAAGGATGTACCTATTTCAAATACATCATTGAACCATGTTGAACCACCTCATTGGTGGACTGGTATGAAAAACAACCAGTTGCAACTTCTGGTTAATCATACTAAAATAGGTGATTTTGAACCAAAGATAACTTATGATGGTGTCAGTATTGAAGCAGTTCATCAAGCAGATAGCCCCAACTATCTATTTGTGGATTTACTAATTTCTGAATCAGCACAACCAGGAAAATTCGATGTGGTTTTTACAAATGTCAATAATGAAAAACTAACACATACCTATGAATTAAAAAGTAGAGATAAAAAAGCAGAAGATTACATTGGTTTTGATAGTCGTGACGCTATTTATTTAATTACTCCAGACCGCTTTGCCAATGGTGACACAACTAATGATGTTAATGATAATTTACGCGAAAAAATTATAAATCGAAAAGATGATTATGGTCGTCATGGTGGTGACATTAAAGGTATTACGAGTCATTTAGATTACATAGACAATCTGGGTTTTACGGCTATTTGGCCAACACCAATGTTGATAAATGATATGCCACAAGCGTCTTATCATGGCTATGCTATTACCGATTTTTATCAAGTTGATCCACGCTTTGGAACATTAAGTGAATACAAGGAATTAGCCTCAAAACTTAAGGAAAAGGATATGAAGCTGATTATGGACATGGTGGCTAATCATTGCGGTAGTAAACACTGGTGGATGGAAGATTTGCCCTTTAAGGATTGGGTGAATCAACAAGAAGCGCTAGAAGCAGATAAACCCTTGAATAATTCCAACCATCGTAGAACGGTAAATCAAGATTTATATGCATCAAAAAGGGATAAAAAAGAAATGAATGAAGGCTGGTTTGTAAGGGCTATGCCAGATTTGAATCAGCGTAATCCATTCATGGCCAAATATATTATCCAAAATAATATTTGGTGGATAGAAACCCTACAACTCAATGGTATCAGACAAGATACCTATCCTTACCCTGATAAGAATTTTATGAGTGATTGGGCAGGCGCTATCATGAACGAATATCCTAATTTTTCAATTGTTGGAGAAGAATGGAGCACCAATCCATTATTGGTAGCCTATTGGCAAGATGGGCATCACAATAAAGATGGTTATCAATCCAATTTGAGGTCAACTATGGATTTTCCCATGCAAAAAGCCATTGTTGATGCCCTAAATGAAAACGAATCTTGGAACGAAGGTTTAGTAAAAATTTATGAAGGCTTGGCCAATGATTTTGCTTACACCAGTCCAAAGGATATTATGGTTTTTCCTGACAATCATGATATGAGTAGAATATTTACCCAATTAAAAGGGGATGTTTCAAATACACAAATGGCTTTAGGTTTAATAGCCACCTTACCCAGAATTCCTCAAGTTTATTACGGAACAGAAATTTTAATGAATGATTTTGAAAAACCTGGAGACCATGGCCTATTGCGAGGCGATTTTCCAGGTGGTTGGGAAACCGATTCCATTAATGCTTTTAAAGCTCAAGGCTTAAATGAGAATCAGTTGAAAATGCAACAATTTATCTCAAAAATTTTTAAGTACAGAAAAAATAGTCCAGCTATTCAAGAGGGTAAAACCATTCATTTTGCACCATTTATGGGAACGTATTTCTTGTTCAGAAATTTTGGTAATGAAACCCTTGTTTTGATTTTAAACAAAAATGAAAACCCTATAACAGTCGACTTAAAACGCTATGATGAGTTGGGATTAAACGGTAATCAATTAATCAATATTGTTTCAGATGAACAGGTTACTTGGTCCGATTCTTTAACCCTTAATTCGCGTGGAATTACCTTACTAACAACCAAAAAATAAACCAAAAGATGATAAAATGGCAATGGTTATTCGTGTTGTTGATTGCAAATGTTATTTCTGCACAAGTCACTATAGTTGTTGACCATGTTCCTGACGCAACACCTGCAGACGCCAATATGTACATTTCTGGAAATTTTGAAGGTTGGTCTGGAGGTCAAGAACCCTATAAATTACAGAAAAAAGATAATTCATATAGTATCACTTTACCCAAAACATCTGAAAGTATCTTGTTTAAGTTTACTTTGGGTTCATGGCAAACCGTTGAATGTGATACCAAAGGATCAAGTATAGATAATCGCTCTTATGCATTTAAACATATAGCGGATACCTTGCATGTTAAAATTGAAGGTTGGAGCCATCTTTTTGATTCAAAAGCTGTATCAACGGCTAAAAAAAATGTCACGATTATTTCTGAAAACTTTAAAATTCCACAACTCCAAAGAGAACGACGTGTTTGGATTTATTTACCACCAAATTACAAATCTGCCAAAAAATCCTTTCCTGTGGTGTATATGCACGACGCTCAAAATGTCTTTGATAAAACAACGTCCTATTCAGGTGAGTGGGAGGTTGATGAAACATTAAATAAATTATTCAGAGAAAAAAACCTTGAGTTAATTGTTGTTGCAATTGATAATGGAGGAGACAAACGTTTGGATGAATATTCGCCTTTCAAAAATCCAAAGTATGGTGGTGGCGAAGGGGATGCCTATCTAGATTTCATGGTTAATACGCTAAAACCCTATATTGACAGTCATTACAACACCTTAACTGATAAAAAGCACACAGGAATCATTGGGAGTTCAATGGGAGGCTTGATCTCTCATTATGCGGCTTTAAAGTATCCTGATGTTTTTGGGAAAATAGGAGTGTATTCTCCAGCCTTTTGGTTTGCACCAGAAATTGAAAATTATTCAAAAACTCATGGAAATCTAAAAGACACCAAAATGTATTTTTTGGCTGGTGGAAAAGAAGGTGAAAATGTCCGTTTTAATGAAATCAATCAAACGGTTCGAGATATGAACCAAATGGTTGAACTGTTAAAAAATCAAGGGTTTCCAGCTGAAAACATAACATCTAAAGTAGTACCAGAAGGTAAGCATAACGAAACCCTATGGCGCGAAAATTTTGAAGAAACCATCTCTTGGTTGTTTTCCGAAAAACTTAAAGAAAGAAAATTTATAAGTGCTACACTTATTGAAAATAATAAATTACAAATTGAGGTTTCAGATGGGAAGTATATCTCTAAATTTTACTCACCAAAAATTGTAGAAACGACCTTTCTTCCAAAGGGTGAAAATTTTAACCCAAAATCTCATGCTGTAGTTTTAAGTCCGCAAACTGTTGAGTTGATCCCAATCGTCGAGAAAAACAAATCTATTTTTTCATCAGAAGGTATCACCGTTGTTGTTCAAAAAGAACCTTTTAAAATTTCCTATTTGTATGAGGGTATCGAGTTGATTTCAGAAAAAAACGGTTACTATAAAACCGATGATTTTGAAAATATTGACTTTAATCTAACCGATAATGAAATACTCTATGGTGGTGGCGCTAGAGCTTTAGGGATGAATCGTCGAGGTCATCGTTTACAATTATATAATAAAGCGCATTACGGCTATGAAACCACTAGTGAGTTAATGAACTTCACGTTGCCCATGGTGTTGTCGTCAAAACAATACATGTTACATTTTGATAATGCACCTATTGGCTATTTAGATTTAGACAGCAGAGCAGATAATACACTAACTTACGAAACCATTTCTGGGCGTAAAACCTATCAGGTTATTGTCGGAAATTCTTGGTATGACATCATTGATAATTATACTAACTTAAGTGGAAAACAACCTATGTTGCCACGTTGGGCTTTAGGAAATTTTTCAAGCAGATTTGGCTATCATTCTCAAAAGCAAACATTAAAAACCATTGAAGCCTTTAGAGAAGAAAGCATTCCCGTTGATGCAATTATTCTTGATTTGTATTGGTTTGGAAAAGAGGTTATGGGAACCATGGGTAATTTAGAGTTTGATAGAGATTCCTTTCCAAATCCAAAACAAATGATTAAGACCTTGCACGACAACAATGTTGAAACCATCTTGATTACAGAACCCTTTATTTTAACAACCTCTAAACGTTGGGATGAAGCGGTTACGAACAATGCTTTGGCAAAAGATAGTCTAGGAAATCCAGCAACCTATGATTTTTTCTTTGGAAATACGGGTTTGGTAGATGTGTATAGCCAATCAGGTTATACATGGTTTAAAAACATAAATAAAGATTTGTTAAGTCTGGGTGTTACTGGAATTTGGGGTGATTTAGGTGAGCCAGAAGTGCATCCTTCACGATTAATTCATGCAACTGGAACGGCAGACGAAGTCCATAATATTTATGGTCATGATTGGGCTAAATTGGTTCAAGAAGCTTTTAAAGAAGCATCTCCAAACCAAAGGCCTTTTATTCTCATGCGTGCAGGTTATTCAGGCTCTCAAAGATATGGCTTGGTGCCTTGGTCTGGTGATGTTAATCGGACTTGGGGCGGATTGCAAAGTCAGCCCGAAATTGCCTTACAAATGGGTATGCAAGGTTTAGCCTATATGCATAGTGATTTAGGTGGTTTTGCCGGAGCAAACCTAGACGATGAGCTATATGTGCGTTGGTTGCAATATGGCGTGTTTCAGCCTATTTATAGACCTCATGCGCAGGAAGATGTGCCTAGTGAACCAATTTACAGGAGTGAAAAAGCCAAGGCTTTGGCAAAACAAGCCATTGAGTTGCGCTATAAATTTTTGCCTTATAACTATAACCTTATGTTTGAAAACAATCAAACAGGAACACCTTTAATGCGACCATTATTTTTTGAAGAACCAGAGAACCAGAAATTGTTGAATTATTCTGAAACCTATCTTTGGGGATCACATATTTTGGTGGCGCCAATTCTAGAAGCCGGACAAAAGCTCAAGTCTGTTTATTTTCCAAAGACATCAAATTGGTTCAATTTTTATACAGATGAAATAATTCAAGGCGGAAAAACACGTGATATACAAACCCAAGAACATACTATTCCAACGTTTGTAAGAGGTGGAAGTTTTATTCCGCTGGCTAGATCCTTGCAATCCACCAAGGAATATGATGGAAACACGTTTGAATTACACTATTATTTTGATGAGACTATCACTGATGAAGTAGAATATACCTTATATAATGACGATGGTCAAATGCCCAATACTTTTGAAAATGGCGCTTATGAACTCATGGAATTTGAGGCCGAACTAGAAAATCAAGAGTTGGAAATTGAATTTGAAGCAGAAAATGGTCAAAACTTTTTAGCAACTCAAAAAAGCATTAACTTGATAATTCATAACATTCAAAAAGAACCCAAAAAAGTAAAAATTGATGGGAAAAAGATAAATGTTATCTATAATCCAAATAAAAAAACAGTAAACATTCCTGTAGTTTGGAATACCAAAAACGAAAAGACAATTACACTAAAACTAAACCCATAAACAATGAAAAAATTAATAGCACTTTTACTAACCGTGGGTGTTTTTACATCATGCAAGACAGATAAAAAGGAAACTATGCCACAAGAGGAAGACCAAATCGTTGAGGTTTTTCCTGATATATCTCCAGATATTGAAGAGCATGCCGTTATTTACGAAGCCAACATTCGTCAATATTCACCCGAAGGAACTTTTGATGCCTTTACCAAGGATATTCCAGTTTTAAAAGATTTAGGTGTCAAAATTATTTGGGTGATGCCAATCAATAAGATTTCGGAAGTTAAACGAAAAGCAACTGGTGATACCTTTACTAGTGACATTGAAGATGAAGAAGAACGTAAAAAATACTTGGGTAGCTATTATTCGGTTTCAGATTATCGTTCTATAAATCCTGAATTTGGAACTTTAGAGGATTTTCAAGAATTGGTTGATACGGCTCACGAGAACGGTATTTATGTTATTGTGGATTGGGTGCCAAATCACACAGGTTGGGATCATCCTTGGATAACGGAACATCCTGAATATTATACTCAAAATGAGGCAGGTGAAATTATTGATCCTATCAATCCAGATACAGGGGAATCTTGGGGCTGGACAGATGTGGCTGATTTAAACTATGATAATCAAGATATGCGAAATGCCATGATTGCCGACATGAAATACTGGGTAGAAGATGTCAATATTGATGGATATAGAATGGACGTTGCGCACAAAGTACCAGTTGATTTCTTTAAGCGAGCCATAGACACTCTAAAATCGGTTAAACCGGTTTTTATGTTGGCAGAAGCCGAACAACCTGATTTATTGCAAAACGGATTTGATATGCATTACGGTTGGGAAGCGCACCATATTTTTAATGATATAGCTAAAGGGCATAAGACAGTGAAGGCTTTAGATGATTATTTGGTAAAAATTGATTCTACCCTTCAAAATGATGACATTTATATGTACTTTGTAACCAATCATGATGAAAACTCTTGGGCTGGAACTTTAAAAGAGCGTATGCCAGAAAACAAAGAGATTTTTACAGCATTAAGCTACACTATTCCTGGCATGCCTTTAATTTATTCTGGTCAGGAATATGATATGGAGCATCGTTTAAAATTCTTTGAGAAAGATTCTATTCCAAAAACCAAAGGGGATTATTTTGAACTTTTGAAGAAATTAGGAAACTTAAAAAACAACAACACAGCCTTAAATGGTGGAAAACAAGCCGCATCTTATCAAAGATTTAATGCTGACAATGATAAGGTGTTGGTATTCAAACGTGAAAAAGCTGGAGATGAAATCGTGTTTATTGGAAATTTCACTTCGGAACCTCAAAACATAACACCTGAAATAACAGGCGATTTTAACGATTATATATCAAATCAACCCATGAAATTAGAAGGTGTTGAAATGGTTTTACAACCTTGGGAGTATAAAATTTTAGTTAAATAATATATGCGAAATGTACTGTTTATTCTTTTTGGAGTTGTTCTGCTCTTTGGCTGCAGTAATAAAACAATAACATATTATAAAGTAAATTCTCCAGATAGGAACTTGGTTCTCAATTTTAATCTGAATCAAAAAGGTGAACCATTTTATACGGTTGCATTTAACAATAAAATAGTTATTGACACCTCATATTTAGGGTTTGATTTTATAGATGCTAAATCCTTAAAAAGCGATTTTAAAATCGTAAACTTTAATTTTTCAACTTTTAACGAAACTTGGCAAATGCCTTGGGGCGAACAAACAGATGTTGTAAACCATTACAAGGAATTGAAAGTTGAATTACAAGAAACCACAGAATCAAACAGAAAATTAAATATTGTTTTTAAGGTTTACAATGATGGTATAGGATTCCGTTATGAATTTCCAGAACAACCTTATTTTAAAGAAGCCCTAATTACAGAAGAAAACACCGAATTCAATTTAACAGAAGACTATAAAACCTTTTGGATTCCTGGTGATTGGGATATTTATGAACATCTGTATAGTACCACCAAATTATCAGAAGTTAATGCTTTAAAGTATGTAGGCCATGTTAATTTGGCGCAAACCTATATTCCTAATAATGCGGTTAACACACCTGTTACTATGGTAGGCAATGATGGTGTACATTTAAGTTTTCATGAAGCAGCTTTGGTTGATTATTCAGGAATGACTTTAGAGGTGGATACTAAAAATTTAAACTTAAAAAGTGTACTGGTTGGCAGTAAGAATTCAGACTATAAAGTTAAACGCACGCTGCCGTTCCATACACCTTGGCGCACGGTTCAAATTTCGAATAGCGCAGCAGATTTAATAGAATCAAAACTCATTGTCAACCTCAATGAACCTAACACACTTGAAGATATATCTTGGTTTAAGCCTATGAAGTACACTGGTGTGTGGTGGGAAATGCATTTAGGCAAATCATCTTGGGATTATGGCATGGAAATGGTTGATGGCGAATGGAAGGATACCGGAAAAGCACATGGTCGTCATGGTGCAACAACAGAAAACGTTAAGCAATTCATTGATTTTTCAGCACAAAATAATATTGGTGGTGTTTTGGTGGAAGGGTGGAACACAGGTTGGGAACGTTGGATTGGCTTTGAAGATCGAGAAGGTGTTTTTGATTTTGTAACCACTTATCCTGATTACGATTTGGAGGAAGTGGTGAAATACGCTAAGGCTAAAGGCGTTGAAATTATCATGCACCATGAAACATCTGCAGCAACAGAAACATATACTAAACAGCAGGATACAGCATTTGCATTGATGCAAAGTTTGGGTATTCATTCTGTAAAAACTGGTTATGTAGGTAAGATTTTGCCTAAAGGAGAATACCATCATGGCCAATACATGGTCAATCATTACAATAAAACGGTTGAAAAAGCAGCGCAATACCAAGTTGCCATTAATGCTCATGAACCCATAAAAGCTACAGGATTACGCAGAACCTATCCAAATACCATATCACGAGAAGGATTGCGAGGACAGGAGTTTAATGCTTGGGCTGAAGATGGTGGCAATCCTCCAGAACATTTGCCTATTGTGGCTTTCACACGTATGTTAGCTGGACCTATTGACTTTACACCAGGTATTTTTAATATTAAGTTTGATGACTATAAACCCAATAATCAGGTAAATACCACATTGGCACAGCAATTGGCTTTGTATGTGGTTATTTATAGTCCCATTCAAATGGCTGCAGATTTAGTCGAGCATTATGAAGTCAATCCAGTACCTTTACAGTTTATACGAGACGTTGGAGTCAATTGGCAAGAAACCAAAGTACTCAATGGTGAAGTAGGTGATTTTGTGACCATAGCCCGAAAAGAACGCATCACAGGGAATTGGTTTGTAGGAGGTATTACTGATGAAAATGCCAGAACACTGGATATTGATTTTGGGTTTTTAGACACAGATGAAACCTATCAAGCTATAATTTATAAAGATGGTCAGAATGCCCATTGGAATGACAATCCATTGGATTTGGAAATTGAGACATTGCAAATAACAAAAGATACGAAGTTATCCATACCTCTGGCTGAAGGTGGTGGATTTGCCATGAGTATAATCAAGTAAGTAAAAGCTCCTTTTGGAGTTTTTGCTTTTTTATGATTGAACGACTTTCAAAACAAAGTTGCATTACAAACGTTTATATGTTATTTTTAGGTAAAACCTTCGACCAATAACACACTTTAATTTTTAATATAAAACAGAAAGAAAATAGCTTATGCTAACATGGAAAGATGTTATCAGTTTTTCCGTTAATGGAAACCCGAAACCAGATAATAGAATAGAAAAGACAGCTCAAGAATGGCGTGAAATTCTCACTGATGAACAATTTCGAATCACTCGAAAAAAAGGAACAGAAATGGCTGGCACAGGAGCTTTCTGCACCAGTTATGAAGCCGGAAAATATAACTGTGTGTGTTGTAACACACCACTTTTTGATTCTACCATTAAGTATAGTTCAGGTACAGGTTGGCCAAGTTTTACGCAACCTATCAAAGAAAATGCCGTTAAATATGAAAAAGATTCCTCATTTGGAATGGTACGTGTAGAAATTATGTGCAACACCTGCGATTCGCACTTGGGGCATATATTTCCCGATGGACCAGAACCCAGTGGTTTACGGTATTGTGTAAATTCAGAATCTTTAACCTTGCAACGAGAGGAGCTTAAAAATGAGTAAAAATGTTAATGAAACAGCAACTTTTGGAGGTGGTTGTTTTTGGTGTACAGAGGCTGTTTTTCAGGAGGTCAATGGAGTATTGCAAGTAGTATCAGGTTATTCAGGCGGTAATGTGCCTGGACATCCAACCTATCGGGAGATTTGTTCAGGATTAACAGGTCATGCCGAAGTCGTTCAAGTGACATTTGATCCCAACATCATTTCTTACGAAGATATTTTGGTGATTTTTATGACCACTCATGATCCTACAACATTGAACCGCCAAGGAGCAGATGTTGGAACACAATATCGTTCGGTAATTTTTTATCATAATGAGGAACAAAAGCAAATTGCCGAAAATGTTTTAAGGCATCTTCAAGAGTATTATGATAAGCCTATTGTTACTGAAATAAGTCCGTTTCAAGCGTTTTATGAAGCCGAACAGGAACATCAGGATTTTTACAAAAACAATCCTGACTATGGATATTGTACCTTTGTAATCAATCCAAAATTGGCCAAGTTAAAACAATTACATGCCAACAAACTGAAATCATGAGATTACATTTAAAACAAACCTTTACAAACAATCTTCCGGCTGATCCTAATTTGGATAATACAAGAAGACAAGTTTTGGAGGCTTGTTTTTCCTATGTTGACCCTCAAAAAACTTCAAATCCTGAAATGCTTCATGTGTCCCCAGAAGTTTTACAGGATTTGGGTTTTAATAACGCTGACAGTGAAACTGAAGCCTTTTTAAAGGTTTTTACAGGTAATGAAGTTCCCGAAAATTCAAAACCCTATGCCATGTGTTATGGAGGTCATCAGTTTGGACAATGGGCTGGACAATTAGGTGATGGTCGAGCCATTAATTTGGGAGAGATTGAGCACAGTAATAAATCTTGGATTTTACAACTTAAAGGAGCCGGTGAAACACCGTATTCACGTTCAGCTGATGGTTTGGCAGTATTGCGTTCTTCCATTCGCGAGTATTTATGCAGTGAAGCTATGTATCACTTGGGCGTACCCACAACCCGAGCATTGTCTTTGGCTTCTACGGGAGATCAAGTTTTGCGTGATATTATGTACAATGGTAATCCGGCTTATGAAAAAGGTGCCATAGTTACACGAGTAGCACCATCATTTTTACGTTTTGGTAATTACGAGATATTTGCCGCCAGACAAGATAAAATTACCTTGAAGAAATTAGTTGATTATACCATTATTCAACATTTTCAACATTTAGGCAAACCTTCAAAAGACACCTATGTCAAATTCTTTGCTGAAGTATCTAAAAGTACATTGGACATGATTGTGCATTGGCAACGTGTAGGTTTTGTACATGGTGTGATGAATACTGATAATATGTCTATACTAGGATTGACTATTGATTATGGGCCTTATGGCTGGTTGGAAGGCTTTGATTTTGGTTGGACACCCAACACCACTGATGCACAGCACAAACGCTATCGTTATGGCAACCAACCCAAGATAGGTTTGTGGAATTTGTATCAACTGGCCAATGCCTTGTATCCTTTGGTGGAAGAAGCAGAAGCTTTTGAAAGCATTTTAAATCAATACAAAACAGATTTTGATATCCAGTCATTGGAAATGATGCGGTCAAAATTGGGACTTCAAAAGCCAGATACTACCGATAAATTATTAATTCAGGATTTGGAAGGTACACTTCAACTTACTGAAACCGATATGACGATTTTTTTTAGAAATTTAGCCAACTTTAAAAGAGAAAACCCTCTAGGTGGATTGGATATAGTAGAACAGGCGTTTTATAATTTAACGGAAGTGTCTTCTGAAATTAGAAATCAATGGAATGAGTGGTTTGTTACTTATGCAGAACGACTAAAGCAAGAACAGCTTTCGGATGATGAAAGAAGACAAAAAATGAATTTGGTTAATCCCAAATATGTGTTGCGAAATTATATGGCTCAATTGGCTATTGATGATGCCAATAAAGGTGATTATGGTTTAATTGACGAACTTTTTAAATTACTCAAAAACCCTTATGATGAACAACCTAAATACGAAAAATGGTTTGCCAAACGTCCAGAATGGGCAAGGCATAAAGTAGGTTGTTCTATGTTATCTTGTAGTTCTTAATATATTTGTAATAGAAAACTTATAGTTATGACTTCAGTTAATGACTTGTTGAATATCTTACATTTAGATAGAGAGGACGATAACACTTTCATAGGAGCCAGTAAAACAGTGGGAAGTCCCAATGTATTTGGTGGTCAGGTTTTGGCGCAAGCCTTAAATGCAGCCTATAGAACCATAAACAACGGTCGTGTATTGCATTCAATGCATTCCTATTTTTTAGAGGCTGGAAATTTAGATCTACCCATAGAATACCAAGTTGGTGTGATGCGTGATGGCGGTAGTTTTTCGGTTCGACGTGTGACAGCAAGTCAAAAAGGGAATACCATTTTTATACTTTCGGCTTCATTTCATAAAAATGAGAAGGGTCATGAGCATCAAATACAAATGGATGCTGATGTAAAAATGCCTGAAGATTTGATGAGTTGGACAGATTTGCTAAATACTTATGGCTCTCTATTGCCAAAAAAAACAAAAACGTTTTTGGAAATACCCAGACCTGTTGAGTTTAAGCCAACACACATTAACAATCCATTAGAGCAAAAAGATTTACCACCTGTTTCAGATGTTTGGTTTAAATTAAAAGGCGATGTGACTTCACTAGATTTAGCAATAAGTCAACAAATATTGACCTATATTTCAGACTACAATATTCTCTCTGTGGCCTTACAGCCTCATGCCAGTAAGGCGCATTGGGGAAACACCCAAACAGCTAGCTTGGATCATTCCATGTGGTACTTTCGTGATTTTGATTTTACCGATTGGCTCTTGTTTTCTTTAGAATCGCCGAGTACTTCAAATGCCAGAGGGTTTGCAAAAGGGAATATTTTCACAAGAGATGGTAAACTTGTCGCTTCGGTTGCACAAGAAGGACTCATGCGACCCATGAACTCATAACCATGTATAAGATTTTAAATATAGGTCATCGTGGTGCCAAAGGTCATATTGCCGAAAACACGATAGAATCCATTGAAAAAGCGTTAGAATTTCAAGTGGATGGTATTGAGATAGACGTGCATGTATGTGCTTCAGGTGAATTGGTGGTTTTTCATGATTTTACGTTAGATAGAATGACCAATGGTTCGGGAGAAGTATCTAAACACACGCTTTCAGAATTACAAAAACTAAAAGTTGAACATGAATACACTATTCCAACTTTAGAAAACGTCTTGAATTTTATTGATGCCAAATGCCTGTTGAATATTGAATTAAAAGGAAAGGATACAGCCATAAAAATATGTGAAGTCATAAAAAACTGTATTGAAAATTCTAATTGGGATTATAGCGATTTTATAGTGTCCAGTTTTCAGCATCACGAGTTGGAAACGGTTTTTAAGACCAATCAAAACATACCACTGGCTGTTTTGACAAAAGCCAGTGTCATGGAAGCCATGGAGTTTGCCAAAACGATTAAAGCAAAAACTATCCATCCTAACGTGGCATTACTTACTCAAGAGAATGTAAAACTTGCGCAAAATCAAGGATTCTCAGTGAATACTTGGACCATAAATGACAAAAAAACCATTGCCAGAATGAAACGTTACGGAGTCAATGGTATCATTTCCGATTATCCTGATAGCCTATGAAAGATTACGATGTTATCATAATTGGTGGAGGAGCAGCAGGTTTTTTTGCGGCTATCAACATAGCGGAATTCAATCCAGATTTAAAAATCTGTATTCTTGAAAAAAATAAAGAAGGTCTTCAAAAGGTAAAAATATCAGGAGGGGGACGTTGTAATGTGACACATGCAGAGTTTGTTCCACAGGATTTGGTTCAACACTATCCAAGAGGTGAGAAGGAACTATTAGGACCATTTCACCAGTTTATGACAGGTGATACGATAGCTTGGTTTGAAAAGCGAGGCGTGCCTTTAAAGATTGAAGATGATGGGCGCATGTTTCCAATAACGGATTCCTCACAAACCATAATCGATTGTTTTATAAATGAAGCCATAAAACATCAAGTGGACATTTATTACGGTCAAAACGTCGCTGAAATAAAACCCCTTGAGGATAATTCTGGTTTTCAAATAGAAACGAAATCTGATACGTTTCATAGCGAAAAATTACTTGTAGCCACTGGAAGTAGTGTCAAATTCTGGAAGCTTTTAAAAAATTTAGGCCATACTATTATTGAGCCTGTGCCTTCACTTTTCACATTCAACATTAACGATGAACGAATTAAAGATATTCCTGGAGTTGTCGTTGCGGATGTAGATATAAAGGTTTTAAATACAAATTTAGAGTCAGAAGGTCCGTTATTAATAACCCATTGGGGAATGAGTGCGCCAGCTATTTTAAAGCTATCTGCTTTTGGTGCTTTAGAATTGGCAGAGATGAACTATAAATTTCAAATTGAAGTCAATTTCATTAATAGAACTTTTGAAGACGTTCTAGACAATTTGAAAGTTTTCAAACAAGAATTTGCCAAGAAAACCGTCTTTAAATCTGCTCAATTTGACTTGCCAAAGCGTCTATGGCAACAATTGGTTTTAGCTTCCAAAATTAATCAAGATGAACGATGGGCAGATATCAATAAACAGCAATTGGAAGATTTGGCAAAACAACTTACTCAAGCAATTTTTAATGTTGATGGAAAAAGTACGTTTAAGGAAGAATTTGTTACGGCTGGTGGAGTGGACCTAAAGGAAATTGATTTCAAAACCTTTGAAAGCAAAATGCACCCTAATTTGTATTTTGCTGGTGAAGTTTTAAATATTGATGCGGTTACTGGCGGTTTCAACTTTCAAAATGCATGGACAGGAGCATACATAGCATCTAAAGCAATTTCAGAAACTAGTCCCCTCTAAAAAGAGGGGATTAGGGGTGTGTTGGCATTAAAATGAATGTTATGAAGATTTATTATAACCCTAAACTTAAAGAATTAGCAAGGAAACTTCGAAATAACTCTACAAAATCAGAGGTTAAACTTTGGTCTTTTTAACGTAAAAATCAAATGTATGGTTATGATTTTCACAGACAAAAGCCAATTGATGAGTATATAGTTGATTTCTTTTGTAATAAATTACAACTTGCTATAGAATGTGATGGATATTCTCATGAAATACTAGAGACATATGAAAAAGATGTCAAAAAAACCAAACGATTAAACACTTTAAGGATTCATGTTTTGCGTTTTTCAGATTTTCAAATCATGAATGATATCGAAAATGTTTTGAGAGCAATTGAGGATTATATTCTTAAATTTGAAGAAAACAGTAATACACCTCCCTCAATCCCTCCTTTTTAGGAGGGAAGTTAAATTATGATAACTTACATCGTTTTATTAAAAGGCATTAATGTTGGCGGTCACAAAAAAGTACCTATGGCCGAATTGCGTCAACTGCTCTCGAATTCTGGATTTACAAACGTCAGAACCTATATTCAAAGTGGAAATATTATCTTACAGTCTAATGAAAAAAATCAACAACAAGTTGAAGTAACTATTTCTAAAGCGATTCTCAAACATTTTGGTTTTGAAGTGTCAGTTTTGGCCAAAACACGAACTGAACTTAAACGTATTTTTGATCAATCACCGTTTCCTGAAGAAAAAAAGAAAGCCAGTTATTTTATGATGTTACACGATATGCCAGATTCTGAAAAGGTTCGCGAAGCTTCCCAAAAAGTGTATGAAGGAGAAGACTATCAGATCATAGAGGATTGTATCTATTATTTTCATGATAAAGGATTGAGTAAGGCAAAATTTAATGTCAATTTTTTTGAACGTAAATTTCAAACATTCGCAACCGCAAGAAATTACAATACCATGATAAAGTTGTTATCTTTGTCCGAAGATTAGCCAAATCATGACTGAACACGATTTTATCCCGAAACCGTATACTGTTTTAAAGCAAGCCGGTAAAGTTGCCTGGGAATCTCCAAGCAATATCGCACTAGTGAAATACTGGGGAAAAAAGAAGCATCAAATACCTGAAAACCCATCCATTAGTTTTACGCTTAACAGTTGTAAAACAATCACAACAGTTTCTTATACCCCAAAGGAAGACAACACTGATTTTTCGTTTGAAGTGTATTTGGATGGCTCAAGAAAAGATGATTTTAAGCCTAAAATTCAGACATTCTTTGAACGCGTTGAGTCGTATTTGCCTTTTTTAAGGTTATTTCATTTCAAAATTGAAACCCAAAATACTTTTCCGCATAGTTCTGGCATTGCATCTTCAGCTTCTGGTATGAGTGCTTTGGCCCTTTGTTTAATGAGCATTGAGAAAAAGCTTAATGTCATTCAGAGCGACAGTGAAGAATCTAAAGACTTCTTCAACAAAAAAGCATCGTTTTTAGCACGTTTAGGTTCAGGTTCGGCATGTAGAAGTATTGAAGGCGATTTGATTGTTTGGGGGAAAACAGAAAGTATTAAAGATAGTAACGATTTGTTTGGAGTGAAATATCCGTATGAGGTTCACAATAATTTTAAGCAGTACCAAGACACTATTTTGTTGGTTGATAAAGGAGAAAAACAAGTCAGTAGTACTGTTGGGCATAATTTGATGCATGGACACCCTTATGCTAAAAACCGATTTCAGCAAGCTCATGATAATTTAGCTAACTTAAATCCTATACTCGCTTCGGGCGATTTGAATGCGTTTATAGCTTTGATTGAAAGTGAGGCATTGACACTTCACGCCATGATGATGACGAGTATGCCTTATTTTATTTTGATGAAACCCAATACTTTGGAAATCATAAACAGAATATGGGAGTTTAGAAAAGCATCAGGTTTACATATTGGTTTTACGCTCGATGCTGGCGCTAATGTTCATGTGCTATATCCTAAACAGGAGTCTGTAAAAATATTGGAATTTATTAAGAACGAGTTAGTTGCATATTGTAAAAATGGGGAATATATTTGCGACCAAATTGGATTTGGCGCAAACCAAATTGAATAATAAGTCGTATATTTGATAAAGTAATTGCTCTAAATTATGAAAGGACCGCTCTTTTATTCAAAAATTCTACTTTTTGGTGAGTATGGAATCATCAAGGATTCCAAAGGATTATCGATTCCATATAACTTTTATAATGGCGCTTTAAAGGTCTCCAACAAGGATACTGAACAAGCCAAAAAATCAAATGCCAATTTAACCCGCTTTGCCGATTACTTGGAAACACTGGATGATAGCAACTTGGTTAAGTTTGACTTAAAAGCCTTACGAAGTGATCTGGCCAAAGGGATGTATTTTGATTCATCCATTCCTCAAGGATATGGTGTGGGTAGTAGTGGCGCTTTGGTTGCTGCTATTTATGATAAATATGCTCAAGATAAGATTACGGTTCTTGAAAATTTAACACGAGAAAAATTACTAAAGCTGAAAGCCATTTTTTCTGAAATGGAATCTTTTTTTCATGGAAAATCTTCAGGATTAGATCCTTTGAATAGTTATTTAAGTATTCCGATTTTAATCAATTCCAAAGATAATATTGAGGCAACTGGTATTCCATCGCAGAAATTGGATGGCAAAGGTGCTGTCTTTTTATTGGATAGTGGTGTGGTTGGTGAAACCGCTCCTATGGTCAGTATTTTCATGGAGAATATGAAACAGGAAGGTTTCCGCAGTATGCTAAAGGACCAATTTATTAAGCATACGGATGCTTGTGTAGACGACTTTTTGAAAGGCGATGTGAAATCTCTATTTAAAAACACCAAACAATTGTCTAAAGTGGTTCTCAACCATTTCAAGCCCATGATTCCTAAACAGTTTCATGAGCTTTGGAAGAAAGGTATCGAGACCAATGAGTATTACTTGAAACTTTGCGGCTCTGGTGGTGGCGGTTACATTTTAGGGTTTACTGAAAACATCGAAAAGGCCAAAGAATCCCTGAAAGATTATAAATTAGAGGTTGTATATAACTTCTAAAACTTCCCAACATGTTATCTCGTAGACAAAAACACATTCTACTAAAGTTTTTTAGTATGTTTTCTGTCGTGAGAGGATACAACATTCTCATCATTATTGTAGCACAATATCTAGCAGCTGTGTTTATTCTGGCACATAACAAGCCGTTGCGATCCGTGCTACTGGATTTAAATCTCTTTATGTTGGTTTTGGCATCAGCAGCTACGGTAGCAGCAGGATATATTATCAACAATTTTTATGATTCCGAGAAGGATTTAATTAATAGGCCGCAAAAGTCCATGCTAGATCGATTGGTGAGTCAAAACACTAAATTGTCATTCTATTTTGTACTGAATTTTATAGCGGTTATACTGGCAAGTTATGTGTCGTTTCGAGCAGTAATATTCTTTTCGGCTTATATTTTTGCCATTTGGTTTTATTCGCACAAGCTTAAAAAAATGCCTTTCGTAGGTAATTTAACATCGGCTATTTTAACCATTACGCCATTTTTTATCATCTTCATTTATTACAAAAATTTCGAAACGGTCATTTTCGTGCATGCGATGTTTTTGTTTTTAATTATTTCGATGCGGGAATTGACCAAAGATCTTGAAAATATAACAGGTGATTTGGTTCAAAACTATCATACTATTCCAGTAGTCTATGGTGAACGCGTTTCAAAAACCATGTTGGCCATTCTTGGAGCTCTTACACTGATCCCTGCATTTTTACTTATCTATAAATTTCAGGTTGGAAGAATGTCTTATTTCTTCTATTTGAGTGTGATTTTATTGGTAGTTTTTCAGTTTTTGCTCTGGAAGTCAAATAACAAGACGCACTATTTGGCACTCCATAACATTTTGAAGTTTATCATTATAGCAGGCGTTGCATCAATTCCATTGATTGATACCAATTTGATACTAAAACATCTGTAATGAATCGTCATTTTAAAATCTATTAATTATTTTCGTTTAGTATTAAAATATTTTATGAATATACTTATTGAAGACAAAACCGCTTTACTTCCTGTAAAAAAGTATGGTGGCACGGAACGTATTATTTGGGGACTAGGAAAGGAACTTTCAAAAATGGGGCATAAGGTCTATTTTCTTGCAAAGGAAGGTTCTAAAAGTGATTTTGCAGAAGTTATATTTTACGATGCCAATAAATCATTACAAGAACAAATACCTGAAGCGGTTGATGTCGTTCATTTATTCAATACATTGGAACATTTAGACAAGCCCAGTTTATTTACTATGGAAGGTAATCCAGCTCCTGGGGCTCCTAATCATATAAATATGGTGTTTGTTTCCAGAAATCATGCTAAACGTTATGGGTCTGAAAGCTTTGTTTATAATGGCATTGACTGGAATGATTACCCCAAACCCAATTTAGACATGCCAAGAAAAGATGTGCATTTTCTGGCAAAAGCATCATGGAAGATTAAAAACCTGTTTGGTGCTGCAAAAATAGCTCTAAAGTCAGGGAATAAACTTCATGTTATGGGTGGTGAGAGATGGACCTATCCAAACTTTAAAAGAGGTTTCAAGTATATGTTGAGCCCAAAACTCATTTTCCATGGAATGGTTGAAAATGATGTGAAAATGAAAATAGCAGAACAATCTAAAGCTCTATTGTTTCCCGTAGTTTGGCATGAACCTTTTGGTATTGCCATTACTGAAAGTATGTATGCAGGCTGTGCTGTTTTTGGAACAAAAAACGGATCATTAGCGGAACTGATTACACCAGAAGTTGGCGTTACAGCCAATAGTGTAGATGAATTGGTTGAGGCTGTCAAAACATTTGACTATAATCCAAAACGTTGTCATGAGTATGCCTTAAAATATTTTAATTCTAAAGTGATGACGGAATCATACCTAAAACTATATCACAAAGTGATTTCTGGGGAGAATTTAAATGACAAGATGCCAGAATATATTCCTTCAGAAAATATTGTTCCTGAATTTAAATAATTAATAGGCAATACTTTGCTTATCTTTGCAAGCAAATTACTTTATAATGAGCAGAAAGCAAGGAACAGGTGGCAAAAAGCGACCTTCAGGAAGAGGACAAAGACATAATCAAGATTTTAGGTCTGGTAGAGATAGTGGGAATGCAAGTGGTAAAAGCTTGGCTCGTGGCAATGCGCCCATGAAAAAGAAAAGTACTCCGCAAAAAGCAGAAGATTCTGATAACATTCGATTAAATAAATACATAGCCAATTCAGGTATTTGCTCACGTCGTGAAGCCGATGAGCACATTGCCATTGGTTTGGTAACGGTTAATGGCCAAGTGGTTACCGAAATGGGTTACAAGGTAAAGATTGATGACGATGTTCGTTATGACGGCAGACGCATAAACCCAGAGAAAAAGGCCTATGTATTGTTGAATAAACCGAAGGGTTTTGCGACGACTACCAGTGAAGGTAAAGGCAGAACCGTTATGGATTTGGTAGCCAATGCCACCAATGCCAGAATAAAACCAATTGGGCGATTGGGACGAAACTCTACAGGCTTATTATTGTTTACCAATGATGAAACTGTGGTTAAAAAATTCACCAATTCAAAAAATGGTGTATCACGTTTGTTTCAGGTGGAGTTGGATAAAAACTTGAAATTTGAAGACCTTAAAAGCATTCAAGAAGGTTTTAAAATAGATGGTAAATTGATAGCTGTTGAAGAGATTAGCTACATTGACGGTCAAAGTAAAAATCAAATTGGACTCAAAATCAAAAACACTGGAAACACCATTATCCGGACTATTTTTGATCATTTTAAGTATGATATCATTAAAATTGACTGTGTGGCTATTGGCCATTTAACCAAAAAAGATATCCCACGTGGTCACTGGAAACATTTGACCGAGCAAGAGGTTAATACTTTGAGGATGTTGTAGTTTATAGATTAACGTGTAAGTAAATAGAAGTTCATTTAGCTTTTATAATGGATTGATTTTCAGAATTAAGGAAATTTTATAGATTAAATTTTCCAATGAAGCTTTCATAATCTTCTCCAGAAGGGTAATAATAAAGAGCAAAAATAATTTTCGTTTGCCTTTCAATCTCGATTTGTTTATTTTTTCTATGAACTTTTATACTTTTACTAATACATTTAAGAAGGTCGGACTTTAACTTACTATTATCAAATTCTTTTAATGGTTTAATATTTTTTATTGACAAATCATTATTTATTGTCAATTCATATAATGCGAAAGGTTCATTCTTAACTTCAATCCCTCTGAATTCCTTCAAACAGCCATTTGTTGCGGTAATTTGTAATTTAAATTCATTTTTTGGATCTATATTTTTTTGTTTAATAAACTCTAATAATTCTATTTTCTGTTCAATTGATCTCGAATATCCTTTTTGGGCATTTGGATATCTATCAGAATTAAATTTTCTATCAATTTGTTTGGCACCAGAACAATATCCAAAGCTAAGTATTCCATTTTCATCTTTTTTTGCAAAAATTAACCAAGTAGTGTTTTCGGGTGTAAAAAAACCACAACTACTGTTAAGTGCACTATAAATTTTTAATTTGGATAAATTTTCTCCTTTGAAAATGTCAATAATTTCAATCTCAATGTTATGAAAACTATTATTTTCATCATCTGCAGTTACTTTAAGAATTTTTGCTTTTGCAATAAAATCCGAACTTTCAATTCTGTCGATTAAAGGAACAGTTCGGCATACACATGCATAAACTTGTTGAATGCAAATTATAAATAAAATCGTAAGTATGTTTTTCATAATTTTTATGTCATTTCTATAATAAGTCTAGTTATTTGTTCATCCCTTCACCTCAAACGTATAGGTAGAAATATATTCCTCACCAATCATCAGATGGACATCATAAAACCCAGTGTTATTAAATTGGTGTTCTAGAGTGAGTTTTTGGTCTGTGATTTGGATGTTTTTCGGTGTTACCTGCCTGTTGTTAGTACCGTTGTCAATTAGTAATCGAATGGAATTATTGGAAACAGGCTTTTTTAACGTGTAAGAAAACGCAATGGTTTCATGCTTCTTTATGGTGTTATGAAACATTTTGGGTTTATTGTGCGTTTCAAGGCTTTTGTAGGCATTACCATAAACAATGGGTGCTTCTAAAAATTCATTAAAGGTTGGCGCTTTGTCATCCAATAACAGCCATTTGGTATCTTTTGGATAATGATTAATGGCAAATAGTGTTGGGTTTGATAGAAAATAGCCATCGTTATATTGAAAGATAAAATTACCGGTTTCAGGATTCTGTATGCCACTGGCCCAAGTTGGGTCGCACAAATACCATTTGCCGTCTAGCTTTACAGCATTCCAGGTGTGGTTTGGAGCGTCGCGGTCACTTATCAGATTGGTGCTTGTTTTTCCATAGCCATGTACAATCTCACAAGGAATGTTTGCCAATGAAGCCAGTTCTTGAACCATATAGGCGTAACCTGTGCAAATAGTCTTTTTATGTTTTATAAGTTTTCGGAACACATCCTTTTTTAACTCACTGTTCCAGTTTTGAGTTTTCAGGCTGTCTGATTGAAACCGTTGACGCTTACGCTTGTTCTTTGAGTATTGACTGTAGTCATTTTTTATATTAGTGCATACCCAATAATAAATGGCTCTGAAACGTTCGGCATCGGTTGTTAAACCTGTTGTTAACTTATTGGACAATTCCTGCAAATCATACAAGTCTGCACCCTGATATGCCAAAGCCAAGCTGTCCGCTTTCTGGAAGTCAATATGACTAAAATCAGATTGCTGGGCTTGGATTTGGCACGCTATTAAAATAAGACTTGTATATAAGAATTGCTTCATAGAAATGATTATTCTATTTTTTGCGTTTGCTTTTGTAAGGTTTGTTGCTATGTAAGGCTCCTAAAATTTCAATGGTTTCAGAGTCTAATTGAACCTTTACAAAAGGTGCATCTTTGTTAATCGTAACTTCCTGTGGATGATAGCCCAGATGACTAAAAACCAATACATCATTTTCCTTTAGTGCTTCAGGAAATGTAAACATACCCTTCTTATCGGAAATAGTTCTGGTTTCCGTACCTTTTAGTGTTATGGTTACTTGGTCTACTGGTCCATTTTCGTCACTGACAATACCATTGATAGTTAATCCATTGTTGTTTTGTGCTTGCATGGAATTCGAAAAACTGAATGCCAGCATCACCAAAATAAAAGAGCTAATTATTTTTTTTACGGATTTGGTATTCAAATCAAATGGCCAGTGATACTGTTTTTTTAAGGCTGATTGTTGCTCTGTTTGAACCTTTTTTTGTTCTTGAGTTCCTGTTGTCATTGTTTTTGTTGTTTTCATAACTTGTGATTTTTACTCAAATCTATTGCTAATTACCTAAATAATATAATGACATTGAGGTAGGACGTTCATTATTTGAGTGAAAAGAGCGTTTCAATGAGTAAAAACATCATTGGATTAATTAGGTGAAAAGATACTGAATTTCAGGACTTCAAAATAATTTTAAAAAAAAACTGAAAATGTGTGCTGTGTTAAAAAAAAAATTACATTTGCAGCATATTTAGCTGAACAAATTGAACCCTGTTTATACGTTCGGGCTTTTGAAAATTAGGAAGTCATATTCAAAAGCAGCTTATCGATTGAGCAACCGAATTTTAGAGCTAACTTCCGCTTTCTACATCGTAATGAGCCAACATTTGTTTGGTTTTATCCCTACGACCCATCCTCAAATTCAAGTTTGATTTATTGATATTTAATGATATCTTAATACCGAAGAATATTTTCGGTTTTACCTTTAAATTTCAAATAGAGAATTAATGAATACTAAATACATAGATCTGGTAAATCAAACATTTGATTTTCCTCAAGATGAATTTAAACTTGAAAACAAAACACTGCAATTCCATGATATTGATTTAATGGAATTGGTGGAGCAATATGGCGTACCTTTGAAGTTCACCTATTTGCCACAAATATCCAATAACATCAATCGCGCTAAAAAATGGTTTGGTGATGCCATAAAAAAACATAAGTACAAAGGCAAATACAACTATTGTTACTGTACTAAAAGTTCGCACTTTAAACATGTTCTGGATGAAGCCTTAAAGAATGATATTCATATTGAAACGTCATCGGCTTTTGATATTGATATTGTTGAAAATCTAAAAGCGGAAGGTAAGATTACCGATAAAACGTATGTTATTAGCAATGGTTTTAAGCGTTCACAATATGTTACCAACATTGCGAGACTGATCAATAACGGACATAAAAACGCTATTCCAATTATTGATAACTATGAAGAAATCGATTTACTTTCTGAAGAGATTAAGGGCAAGTTTAATGTTGGTATTCGTATTGCATCTGAAGAAGAACCCAAATTTGAATTTTATACATCGCGTCTGGGAATAGGTTATAAAAACATTGTGCCTTTTTATAAGAATCAAATTCAAAATAATAAAAAAGTTGAACTTAAAATGTTACACTTTTTTATCAATACGGGAATTCGGGATAACGCTTATTACTGGAATGAATTATCCAAATGTTTAAAGGTGTACACCAGCTTAAAAAAGATCTGTCCGACCCTGGATAGCTTGAACATTGGTGGTGGATTCCCTATTAAAAATTCATTGGCATTTGAATTTGATTATGAGTATATGGTTGATGAAATTATCAATCAAATCAAATTAGCTTGCGAAATCGAGGAGGTCGCTGTGCCAAACATCTTTACCGAATTCGGTAGTTTTACCGTTGGAGAAAGTGGTGGTGCCATTTATGAGGTGTTGTATCAGAAACAACAAAACGATCGTGAGAAATGGAATATGATCAATTCATCTTTCATCACAACGTTGCCAGATACTTGGGCTATTAACAAGCGATTTATCATGCTACCCATCAACCGTTGGTATGACAGTTATGAGCGTGTGCTTTTAGGTGGTTTAACCTGCGACAGTGATGATTATTACAATAGCGAGCAGCACATGAACGCTATTTATTTACCAAAATACAATAAGGAAAAACCATTATACATAGGCTTCTTCAACACAGGAGCTTATCAGGAAACTATTGGCGGATTTGGAGGCCTGCAGCACTGTTTGATTCCATCGCCAAAGCATATTTTAATTAATAAAGATGCTGATGGAAACATCAGCACAAAACTATTTAGTGAACAACAAAAAAGTGAAGACTTACTTAAAATTTTAGGTTACAATGAGTAATAAAACGTATGCCGGAATAGAAGACCAATATTCCAAATTAGACAATTCAAAAATTGTACTGATTCCAGTGCCTTACGATGGTACGAGTACTTGGCAAAAAGGAGCTGATAAAGGTCCTGAAGCTTTTTTAAATGCTTCTGAAAATATGGAACTATATGATATTGAAACCCGAACAGAGGTTTACAAACAGGGCGTTTATCTGGCTGATCCAGTTACAGAAAACGAATCTCCTGAAAGTATGGTAGATGCCGTTCATGATATCACAAAAAAATATATCAAAAAGAATAAGTTCGTAACCATTTTTGGAGGTGAACACTCGATTTCCATCGGAACCATTAGAGCATTCAATGAATGTTATGATAATCTGACGGTATTGCAATTGGACGCGCATGCCGATTTGCGTAAAGAATACCATGGTAGTAAATGCAATCATGCCTGTGCTGTTTACGAAGCTAGCCAGACAACCAACTTGATTCAAGTTGGCATTCGCAGTATGGATATCATTGAAACAACGGTTATGGATGAGGATAAAACCTTCTTCGCTCATGATATGGCGGTAGATGATAACTGGATGGATTCCGCTATCGATTTAATGACTGATAATGTTTTTATTACCATTGATTTAGATGCTTTCGATCCGTCTATCATGCCGAGTACGGGAACACCAGAACCGGGTGGTTTATTATGGTATGAAACCATGGAATTTTTAAGACAAGTATTTGAAGAAAAAAACGTGGTTGGGTTTGATATTGTGGAATTGTGTCCTAATCCAAAAGAAAAATCATCAGACTTTTTAGCGGCTAAATTATATTATAAAATGCTGTCTTATAAGTTTATGCTTGATGAGGTGGATGATGATTTTGACAATAATTTTAATGAATCTAAAATAGGTATTAATAAATTTTCTAAATTTAATGACGAGGATGGCAACTAAAGGACACATATCACAATTTATAGAAAAGTATTACTTACATTTTAATGCAGCGGCTTTGGTTGATGCAGCCAAGGCTTATGAAGATCAATTGAATTCTGGTGCTAAAATGTTGGTGTCCTTGGCTGGTGCTATGAGTACAGCCGAATTAGGTAAGATTTTTGCCGAAATGATTCGCCAAGATAAAGTGCATATCGTGTCTTGTACAGGGGCTAATCTCGAAGAAGATATCATGAACCTGGTAGCACATTCGCATTATAAACGTGTGCCTAATTACCGTGATTTAACACCACAGGAAGAATGGGATTTGTTGGAGAAAGGCTTAAATCGTGTAACCGATACCTGTATTCCAGAAGAAGAAGCCTTTAGAAGACTACAAAAACATATTTTCAATATTTGGAAAGAAGCCGAAGATAAAGGCGAGCGCTATTTACCGCATGAGTTTATGTATAAAATGTTGCTTTCAGGAGTTTTAGAAGAATACTATGAAATAGATTTGAAAAATTCTTGGATGTATGCAGCAGCTGAAAAAAATCTGCCCATTGTTTGCCCGGGTTGGGAAGACAGTACTATGGGGAATATTTTTGCAAGCTATGTTTTGAAAGGCGAATTAAAGGCCAGTACCATGAAATCGGGTATTGAGTATATGACATTTTTAGCCGATTGGTACACTGATAATTCTGAAAAAGGTATTGGGTTCTTTCAAATAGGAGGTGGTATTGCTGGTGATTTCCCAATTTGTGTGGTGCCGATGTTGTATCAGGATATGGAACGTTCTGATACACCTTTCTGGAGTTACTTCTGTCAAATCAGTGATTCAACAACTAGTTATGGATCCTATTCCGGAGCTGTTCCCAACGAAAAGATAACCTGGGGTAAATTAGATATTAACACACCAAAATTTATAATAGAGAGTGATGCCACTATTGTAGCACCGCTAATTTTTGCCTACTTATTAGATATGTAATTATGAACAAAAGAGACAATCTAAAACGTGTCATTGTTGACTTTAAAAAACTAACTCCCGAAATCTTGGCCTTATTGGTTGAAAAATACCCAGATGGCTATGATGACGAACAAATTATTTCATTTAGGAATGCCAATAATGAAATTGTTGATGCTGTTGAGGTAACAACCAGCGACACCAAATATTTGGTAAAAGTGAGTACCAAGTTAGCTGTAACTATGGAAAATTATGATGAAGATGATTATGAAGACTTTGATGATGATGATCCAGAAGCAGTTCAAGATCCAGAGTTGGATGTTGAGGATGACATGGCTAATGAAGAGGAGGACGACGAAGATTAATTTAGTGTAGTCATGAGAACAGCTGTTTTTAAGTCTTACAAAAACGGGTATTACACGTTTTGGTTTGAAAATGGAGATGAATTGGTTTTTGAAGAGGTGCATCCTCGCGTTTTAAAGCAATTCGATTTAAAAAATGATAAAAGTTTAAGGGACCAGGAATTCCGTATTACGTTTGTGGAAGTTTACGAGGATGATGACGAAGACTTGGTGATTTATAGAGTTGAAAGTTTAAAACCTGTATAATTCAGTCATTATGGATACATCATTTCATATGTCCCTACCATGCCGTAGCATTAAGGACACCAAAAGTTTCTATGTTGATAGCATAGGGGCTTCTTTGGGAAGGCACACACAAAGTTGGGTAGATATTAATTTATTTGGTCACCAAATAACATTTACCAAAGCAGGTAAGTTTGATTTTAATAACCCCAATTATGTGTTCGAAGGACATATTTTACCGTCTTTTCATTTTGGTGTTATTGTCGACAGTATCGCTTGGAAGAAAATTTATAATAATCTTAAGGACGCAGGTTTGGAATTGGTTACCAAAGCCACCTTTTTGGAAGGTAAAATGGGTCAGCATTCATCATTTTTTATTCAGGACCCGAATGGTTACATGCTAGAATTTAAAAGCTTTAAAAAACCAAACGAAGCGTTCAAAACCTAAAAACATGTATCACGTTGTCGCTTATCAAGTAGCAGACACCATCAATATTAAACAGTGTAAGGAGCAACTGCCTTGGCAATTGCTCTTTCAGGATAGTGATGAGTTGTACTTCAAAAAGTCCGACGATCAATTTCTGTATATTTTCCATTATGGGATGGTTAGTTTTTTTAACATGTCGTCCCAAGAAATTGATTTGGTGCTACAAGATATTAAGCCATTCTTTCGCAATGCCATATCAGAAAAGCATGCTGAAGATATCCAAGTGGAAATTGTTCCAAACACCCTTAAAGTTACCTTTGAAAAGGTGATTCTGCCAACATTGAGTTCCGAGATGGTGCGGTTGGTAATGCTAAATGCCTCACAATCGGTGGCGTTGAATAACTATTCCGAGATTACCGAAAACCTGTTAATTGAAACCAATGAGCATACCTTATTTTTGGAGAAAAAGGGGAAACTGGATATTTCGGGTAATAAACTTAAGCGCTTCATTGGTAAGATATTGAACATCAAAAACAAGATTTCCGAGAACCTCTATATTTTTGATTCACCTGATATTACCTGGGAAGATGAACAGTTGAACAAACTGAATCTGGACCTTAAACAAACATTCGATCTTAAGGATCGTTATCATCTTATTCATGATAGAATTGATATTATCAAAGAGAACCTGGAACTGTTCAAGGATATTATGGACCACAAGGAAAGCAGTAAGCTGGAGTGGATTATCATCATCCTTATTTTGGTTGAGGTTGTGGACCTGTTTATTGCTAAACTGTTCTTTTAACTACAGAATTTTCTTTAGCTCGTCGTAGTATTGTTTCGTAATGTGCAAACCGTTGTGACCACCTTCACGAATAGGATGTAAGCTAATGTTGTTAGGCTGAATTTGTTGCAACTTTTTAGCGTTGGTATCCGGATGGATTAAAAAGTCACGAGTGCCGTAGTAAATGTTTATAGGGCAGGTAACCGATTTAATAAACTCGTAGGTTGGAATATCATACTTGATTAAAAACTCGGGAATCGGCGGTGCAATTTCTTCTGTGATGAGTATTTTCCAAGAGTAATAAGGGGCATTTAATATGAGCATCTTGGGTTTATTTCTAGAAGCCACATAGGTAGCTAGTCCAGAGCCTAACGAATAGCCCAATATGATAATCTGGTCTTCATTATAGCGTTGTTTTACAAACTCGTAGACCTTTTCTGAGTCGTTTAGTAGGTCTTGAGTGTTGCAATACTCACCATCACTTTTTCCATAATTACGGTAATCAAAAAACAGGATATCATAACCGTTATCCAAATACAATGGTGCGCGCATGCCCCATTCGTGTATGGCTCCTGCGTTACCATGGTAGTATACAATGACACCTTTGGAAGGCTGTTCTGTTTTAAACAACAAAGCATTGAGATTGACGTCTTCTGTCACGGGAATGTCCAGTTCTTCAAAGTCTTGTTCAAAGGTGTAGACATAGTTTTTGTCCAAATGCTTGGGATTGAAAAAGAAGCGTTCCTGTTTAAAGTACATAAATACCAAAGACAGGATATACAACAACACCAGGGTGGCGATGATGCGCAGGAGTCTTCTAAAGAGCTTTGGAAAATTAATTGTCAAGTGCCTTATTTGTTTTTAAGTCCCACAAAAATACTATAAAAACCACCACATATTCAAATGCGATGATCCAGAGGTTTTCTTGGTAGTCGTTTTGGCTGTATGCCAGATAGCTTAACACAATCATGAAGCTCCAAGCCAATGGGAATTTGCATTGAGTGAAAACTGACAGCATGAGCAAGGTTGTGAGATACCAAGGATGTACCGTGGTAGCCAAAGCCAGATAGCCTGCCAATGCCCAAAGCATACTTAAAATGAGTTGTGGCATGCTGTTGTTTTTTCTAGCGAAGGTTAGGTAAAGTACCCAGCCAAGAACCGCTATGGCAAGCACCTTTCCAATGAGGGCGATTTGGTTGTAACCCGATACCCAAAAGCCTATTTCACGGAGGAGGTAATACACACTGGCATTAAACTCGAAGTTTTGAAACCATAAGGCAATGGTCTCGGTGTAGTTGGTTAGGAATTGTGGGTTGTAGAAGGGTAGGAATGATACTAGTGTTAACGCAAAAACTATTATGTAAAAAATGACTAGTTTAAGAAAACTATTAGGTCTCGACTTACTATGCAAAGTATCTTCGTTCAAAATATATTTTGAACTCGATAATGCTCGACCTGACAGGAAAAGGGTGTTTTTGTCTGTGTTGTCACCTCGAGCGGAGTCGAGAGGTCTTGAGGGCATAAACCAATTGTATAATAAAGGCAAGAACAACAAGGGAATTAACTTGACCGATATCGAACAGGCGAATAGTATGGCTGCCCATTGCCATTGGTTTTTGTGTAGCAGATAGAGACTCCTTACCAGAAAAAAGACCATGACGCCCTCAAAATGTAAATTGCCTGTGAGTTCTATAATAATAAACGGATTGAGGAGATACCAATAGATATGATGTGTTGGTAGGTTACATGCCTTTAGCAACTTTTTACCATAAACCAGAGTACCTAAATCTGCCAAAATTATAATGAGGCGTAACACGATGGCTGAACCGATCATACTTTTACCTGCCAACAGACCCGCCATGACAAAGCAGAGTTGGTTTAAAGGTGGGTAGTTGGTAAAGTGCCCAGCACTCAAACTGCCCATGCCATTAATGAGTTCTTGGGTTTGTGCTACTGGTAACAAACCTTGGTCCAACAGGCCTTGTGGTGTGTAGAGGTAGGGATTAAACCCTTCCAGTAGCATGCGACCATCCCAGATAAAGCGGTAAAAGTCTTGTGAGAGGTTGGGGATTGCCAAAATAAACAGTGCCCGAAAGCCAAATGCCAAGCCTGTGAGCCATTTTGCGTGGTTTTTTAATAAGGCTACCAACCTATAAAATGCCCAAAACAACCCAGCGTACAGCAGGACTAATTTTAGGCTTTGGGTACGCTGTAATGTATAGGCAAACAGGCTATATAGAATTATGGATGCCAGTATATAACCCCCAAGCCAGGTGTTTTGTTTGATAGCCCATTTGTTTTGCATGGGCTAAATATAACCTATAATTGCCTGAAAACGGGCTGAACCCTGCACCTGACTGCGGTTTTTTATAAATCTAGCACGCTATAACCACGCTATAACCACGCCATAAGCACGCTATAACCATACTATAACCATGCTATAACCCTAACTTTGGAAAGCTGTTTATTGAACGGTGTGTGATTGCTGCCCCTGATATGCCCCTGATATGCTGTTGATACGCCTTTGATAGGGCTTAACTAGGGCTTAACTAGGGCTTACCTATGGCTTAAACACGGGTGAACCTAATTGGAGCTGGGGCTATGACCTTAATTTTGTACGATAATGATTACGTATAAGTACGTATAGGATGTGAGTTTGAAAATGATTAGATTTGGGAATAAAAGCCATTGTGTTTATCTAGTAGTTGTGGCAATTAAAAGAATAAATGAGTGCATACCGAGTCATAGACCGAATTCAGATTGAACCACATATATTATTCATCAGGATTGAGCCAACTGATTTTAAATTAACACTTAGAGATGTTTTTGAATCATTGTCTGACAAGGCTTGGATTAGCGATTTTGATAAAAAGTACATACAAGATTATTTTCAAGTCAGAGCAGACGAAACAATCAATTATATAGCGGCCAACATAATTAAACAATCAGATGATAAAATCACAAGTGATACAGGTGAACTTGTAGTTTCTGAATTATCTAGATTAGCAGTAATAAATGAATTGAAATATTTAGACATCCCACTAGCAGAGATTATAAAGAGTAAGGCGGTTGGAAATGATGGGTTTGATTTTTTCTCCAAGAACTTGGATAAAGTAATCTTGTTCGGTGAGGCCAAATTTAAATCAAATCAAAATGCATATGGTTCAGCTTTTGAACAAATTGAAAGGTTTGAAAGGATAAAACAAGATGTGTCTGACATTAAAGAAATAAAGGAATTCTGTTGTGAAGATTCACTTAATAATCACTCGGATGGAAAAAAAGGATTTATAGCATCCTTTGCTAGTAAGTTGACATCAACAATAAATATTGTAAACGGAATTAAAAGAAACACTCATTACAATATTCTCAAAAAACATCAAGAAATAATCTGTATTGCAGTTAACGTATGAATAATGCAATAAGAAAAATAATTAATAACGAGAATATTGGAGATTTGGTCTCTTTTGTCTTGGACCGAATTTATAAGAATGGGCCCGTGTCTACAACTGACATGGAAATTCTTTCATATTTAAAACTTTATAAACTTGAAGAATTCAAAGTTCATCAGGAAAGAGTTTTAAACTACATGGGAGTATTTTACAAAGATGTTGAGCCTCAATCACTAAAGGAAGTTTTATTCCGGCAGTATAGAATGCATATTATTGAAAATTTTCAGCATACATATACACCTGTACAAGCCAGTATAATTAGTGAAATTGAATCGAATAAATGTTTTAGTTTTTCAGCACCAACGAGTACAGGGAAGTCATATGTTTTTATGAATCTTATTCAGGAAAGTACAAATGATATTGTCATTGTAGTACCTTCTAGAGCACTTATTAATGAGTACTATCACAAACTCAATAATCTAATTGATAATAAGGCTGTTAACATTTTAACATTTATTGACAAAATTAATACCAAGCATACAGAACGGAGTATATTCATAGTTACACCAGAAAGATGCAGAGAGTTGTTTAAATTTAAAGAGCAATATCGAGTAAACACATTTCTATTTGATGAAGCCCAATTGAGTAATGAAGACTCAAAACGAGGGTTATATTTTGACAGTATCGTAAGAAGGGCTCAAAAAGCATTTCCGGACGCAAAATTTGTCTTTGCACATCCATTTGTTGCAAATCCTGATTCTCAAATAAAGAAGAATCACTTTCAATTAGATTCATCAAAGTCAATACAGTTCAAGCAAAAGAATGTAGGACAATTATATCTCTGTTCAGATGATGATTGGAATTTCTATCATTTCGGCATTGAAAAGTCAATAATGGGTAATAATAAAGAAAAATGCAACTTTGACCCAATTGAAAGAACAATAAGAAGTAATGGTTCTGTGCTTTTTTATGTTTCTAAAAGCAAGATATACAATAAAGGGTTCCTTAATCAATTTGACAGATATATCAACTTATGTACTGAAATTGAGGGTGAAAAAATCGATTCCTACATTGACCAATTAAAAGAATATACAGGTGGAGACACGATAGCAAATAAAAATTATTACTCTCAATTATTAGCTTTGCTAAAAAGGGGTATAGTAATACACCATGGATCCTTGCCTCTTCAAACAAGGTTGATTCTTGAAAAGTTTACTCAAGACGGTCTATGCAAAATTTGCTTTGCAACATCAACATTGGAACAAGGAGTAAATATGCCGTTTGATATTGTTTTCCTAGATAGATTAGAAAGAAGCAAACCTCTATCAGTAAAAAATCTTATTGGGCGTGCAGGAAGATCAACCACTTTGAATGAATTTGATTTTGGCTACGTCATTATAAATTCACCCTCAAAAATGGCCGCATTTAGAAGTGTTATTGAACAAGATGAGATATTGGATGAAGAATCTTCTCTTGAAAAGTCTGAACTGAAAGATGATGATTACAACGATTTTAAAGAGGCAATATTAAATGACACTTACTCTGATGAATTCAACTTATCTGAAAAAGACATAGAGAAACTAACATCTGAATCAACGGAAGAAGTAATTAGAAAAATTCTTGATACAGTTTTTGATAATAATCAAATCGTATCCTTGAGTACGTTAAACCAAGACTTGAGAAATAGGTTGGAACTCTACTCCTATTTTCGATTATTGTATGCTATCTATTTAAATCGACCACTAGGTGATGGAGAAGGTAATGTGTTGGATACAGCAATTAAAATTATGCTTTGGAAAGTCCACGGGAAGACTTTTAAAAACATTTGTTGGTTTCGTTACTCGCATGCAAGCAAAACCAATGAGAGAGCGAACATAGAGAGGCTTGGAAGAAATACCAGCCAAATAACAGCAAACTTCATCACAGGCTACCACCCTATTCCAGATAAAAACCATAATGTCTACAGTCTTTTTCCACAAGGGACAAGAGCAATAGATGTGGATTATGATCTCATAATGACAGATACATATGACTTTATCGACAAGCTAATTAGTTTCAAATTAACAGATGTTTTTTATACTTCATTTATAAAATATTATCAAAAAGCAGATGACCCACGTGCTGAAAAGATTGCCAAGTTTATTAAATATGGGACTGATAATGAAAGACATATTTGGATGCTACGGTACGGAATGTCATTTGAGGACATTGAAAAATTAGAAAAACATATCCTTTCCATTAATGCTGAGGAAATCATTTTTAAAAAGTCAATTTTTGAAGTATCTAAAGAAGAAAGAGAATCAATTGAAAGATTTATTAGAATACAAAATGAATAATAAACTGCAACAAAAATAGATGCAAAGCATAGTGAGGTTGTGTTTTCGTAAGCCACTACATTTTATTTATCAAACCCTTGTAAACACCGACTTTAAAAACACATACCCAAAGCCTAAAAACAACATCAGGTGAAAGGGGAAGAGTCCAAAATCACCAGAGCCTACCACAAAAGCCGAGTACATACCAAAGGCAAAGTAGCCCATAAGCAGGCCTTCTAAAACCACTTGAAATGAGACCGTGTTTTTAAGGTATTTGTTGTTTTTAAGGTATTTGTTGTTTTTATAAGAATCTTGCACCGTATTGATATTGAATTTAGGCGTCCGTATAAACTCGCTACGCTTACCTAAATGGCCTTCCAGAACCGCTATGGTATTGTGCAAGGAAAAGCCCATAGCCACCGAGAAAAAGGTGAAGAACATCCCTATGTATTTTATGAAATCCTTCAGCGTGTTTCCATAGATACGCCGGTAGACTACCCAATAGCAGGCAAAGAAAATCATGGAACTTAACACGAAAACACTCATAACACTGAAATAGGGTTTGAGGCTTGGGTGCTGGTTTTTGATATATAGTATGGGGATGCTCAATATGGCCACAATCAGCACATTTAAAAATAGGGTGCTGTTGAGCAAGTGAAATAGACTATGTATTTTGGTTTTTGGGGATAGCTGTTTGCTTTTTAATACATTGAATATGGTTTTTTGGAAGTTTTCGGCACCGCCTTTGTTCCATCGGAACTGTTGCGATTTGGCTGCACTGATGGCTACAGGCAGTTCGGCTGGTGTTTCAACATGTTCCAAGTATTTGAATTTCCAGTTCTTTAATTGGGCGCGGTAGCTTAAGTCCAGATCTTCGGTGAGGGTATCGGCTTGCCAATTGCCGGCATCCAGAATGCAGGTCTTTCGCCAGACGCCTGCGGTTCCGTTGAAGTTTATAAAGTGCCCTTGGCTGTTTCGGCCGGTTTGTTCCAAGGTGAAATGAGCATCCAATGCAAAGGCCTGCACTTTGGTGAGCAGGGAGTAATCGCGATTGAGGTGTCCCCAACGGGTTTGTACCACACCAATTTGGCTATTCTTAAAATAGGGAATGGTCTGTTGTAGCCAGTTGGGTTTGGGTAGGAAATCGGCATCAAAAATGGCGATGAATTCACCTTTAGCGGTTTTCAAACCTTCCTTGAGTGCGCCAGCTTTAAACCCGTTACGGTTGGAGCGTGTGATGTGTTTTATATCCAAACCGGTTGCCTGTAATTGTTTAACCAGTTGCCTAGTGGTTTCCAAGGATTCGTCGGTGGAGTCGTCCAGTACCTGTATTTCCAGTTTTTCTTTTGGATATGCTATTTGAGCGATGTTGTTGAGCAGACGCTCCATGACATAGAGCTCGTTGTACACTGGTAGTTGGATGGTGACTAATGGCACTTCGTTAGGATTGGCTAAATCGAATTGTGGTGCTTGGTCTGTTTTTTTGGAAGCTCGTAAATAATTGGTGAGCAGGTTTAGCTGTGCCAAGGCATAGGCAAAAATGACTAAAATAGCCAAGGTGTAAATGCTTATGACGATGCCTTCCCAAATCATTTTGTGAATCCGTATTTAAAAATCCAACCCAATATTTTAATACCTGCCATAACAGCCCCTTTCACCGTGCCTGATACTTTGGACACGCCAATTCGGTTGCGGTAGCGCACTGGAATTTCGGTATAGGTTAGCTTGTGTTTTAGGGCTTTTAATTGCATTTCTACCGTCCAGCCATAGGTTTTGTCTACCATGTTTAAAGCCAACAGCTTGTCGTACTTAATGGCTCGGAAAGGGCCCAAGTCGGTATAGGTTGCTCCAAACAGGATGCGCATGAGGGTTGTTGCTAACCAATTGCCAAAAATCTGCGGGCCTGTCATAGAACCCTTTTCTCGTAGTCGTTTGTTGCGCGCACCTATTACAAAATCGATGTTGTTTTCGGTGATGGGTTGGATGAGTTTGGTGAGTTCTTGGGGATAATCGGAGTAATCGCCATCCAAAAACACCACAATGTCTGGTTGGGAGGGTTGCTTTGCTAGATAATCCATACCTTTTAAACAGGCATGGCCATAGCCTTTTTGTGGTTCTGTTAAAACCGTAGCACCAGCTCGTTTGGCGTTGATCTCTGTATTATCGGTAGAGCCGTTGCTGACTACAATCACTTCATGCACAGTATCAGGAATATCCTTAATGACCTGTGTGATGGCGTCGGCTTCATTGAATGCCGGAATGATGACAGAAATACTGGGCATGAAAATTTTTTGCTGATGCAAAAATACGATTGTTTAGGCTTTCGTGCTATTCGCCAGACTGATTTTGTATCTCCATTTGACGATATTCTTCTTGTTGGGCTGGTACAATGTGCTTATCGAAATACCAAGACGACCATTTTTCCAACGTTAGGAAGATACCCACACCCAAAACTGCGGTAATGATGGTTACCAAAATGATGTTTTTGCGTTTGCGTTTCGGGTCAATGGAACATTGATTTTGCTTTTTGCGATAGAGGTAAATACCATAGATACCAATGAGTACGGCAGCACCACGAAGTATCCAAGAGCCCACACCAACGGAACCATCTTCGGCGTAAAAGAAATCGGCAAAGGAAATGGCATAGATACCACCCATGAGGCCAAACATAAACAGCACTGCTGGTGCGACACAGCAAATAATGCCTGCGATTCCAGCCGATGCGGCGAACTTCAATGCCCATTTGAATATATTGGGTTCTTTTTCTTGGGTTTGATTGATACTGTTGCTCATATTCCGTTTTTGGTTTTAGTCGTGCAATTTCTAAAACCTTATGGATTCTGGCTTAATTTATAATAATTTTAAGACTTAATTGGCGCTGTCCATGATTTTAAAGTCCTTGATCGCCTGATTGGGTTCAATGATGTTGTAGCCTTTCCAGAATTCAGGGTCGTATTTTGGAAGGTAGGTTGGTGTGACATCGGGTACTTCGTTAAAGGCATTGAAATCGGCATCAGTAATTGGGTCAGATTCAAAAACAATGAGTTCGCGTTTGTCAATATTCTTGACGATAAAGTGAATATCACCAGTCACTTCGTTTTGTTTGCGTCGGCCTTTAACGTGTTTGTTTTTTTCGATAATCTTGATGGGTCTTTTAATACCCACACGCTGACCAAAAGAAGCATCCGCATACTTTAAGGTATATTTGTCATTATCATTTTTTTGGTAGATGATGGTGCCTTCCTTTAAATATTCGTTTAAGGAAATACCCAACAACCCAAACTTACGTAATGGCTTGACGTTTTTATAATCGACACGTACCACGGCAAAATCTTGTGTATTGACATACATTATGCCTTCAAAATCGGCTCCACGCTTTGGCTTGAAACTGATAGTGTAAACAAACTCGTTGTTAAGGTAGGCGAAATCGTGTAGTTCGAAGTCATATTTTCTGGACTTTTCCAGAAAGTTGAGATCGGTATCTTCGGCCAAGAAGCCGTCGTTTTCAAAATTGTGAATGGTGTGTTTGCGCCATTTTAGGAAGTTTTCCTTGCGTTTTGCTTCCTGCTCTTGTTTTTGAGCAATGAATTCAGCCGTTTCTTCATCCACTTTTTCCTCTTCAAAAAAGGTAGAGTCTATTTCTTCTTTCGTACCAAACCAACCCGATTTGATTTTGAAATAGGAGTCGCGTTTCACATGTTTTTTGATAATCTGGTTAAAACGGTCTTCATAGTTTTCAAAGGTGACTTCGTTTTTCTTGTCGTATAAACGTGAGGCCTTTAGGATATCCATTTTTTGTGGCTGCCCGCTTTCGATTTTACCATATAATTCGCCCAGTATTTCGGTGTGATTGTCGGTGTTTCTTGGAATGGCCGACACAACACTATCCATAAAGGCCTGGTTGAATTCTGGGATGGTTGATTTTTTGATATTGACATCTGTTTTGAGCATTTCGGTGTAATAGGATTCGCGGTAGAATAGCTTACGTTTGGTATAGCCAAAATCGTAATTGGTTTCAAGCCCTTCCTTGACACGTTCCAAAATCTCATCGATGGTGTAGTTTTTATTGGTCAGGAAGACTTCGCTTAAGTCAATGGCCTTTGTTTGCAACTGAATGATACTATCGGTAAAGGTTTTGATGGCAATGCGCTTTTCTTCATAGCCCAAGCAGTTGATGAACAGGGAATCGGATTCTGTGATTTTTTTGTCAATGGTAATATTAAAATCGCCATTATCGTTGGAGATAACCCCTGTACGGTCGTCTATGGCAATGGTTGCAAAGGGAATGGGTTTTTGGGTTGTGGAATCTATCAATTTAGCAGAAACGCTGTGTTGTGAAAATGTGGCTGTTGTTACAAGTACTGTAACGATTAAAGCCATGCTGGTTAGTTTCATCTGTTTGTTTATTTTGATTTCGAAAGTATTCTTTTAAAAAGGATTGATAATCACTTTTAAAAGTTTCTTAAGTCAATTTTATCTTATATTTAACAGACGAGCGAACCAGGGGTTTTGTTACTTGGCAATATGCTTTTTGTAATAGCTGTAGAGCTCCTCTGCGGAAGCACCGAACCATTTTTTAACGTAGATAGCCCAAAAATGGTATTGCAATTTCCAGACACCGTGTTTTTCATAAAGCCTTGCCGATGTTATCAGTTTTTCGTTGATGACAACGAATTCCTTTCTGGCGTAAAGTTCGTTAATCAAGATATTGTCTTCATATATAATATAAGATTCATCATAGCCGCCAATTTCTTCAAACAAAGCTTTGGTAATAAACTGACTTTGGTCGCCACCTCTGCAGGCACGCCATGAGAATTGTGTGAGCCAGCTTGCCAAACGTAACCACCAATGGTTGCTGTCAAACTGTAATCGGAAGCAACCTGCTTGATGACCATTAGTAACCTGATTAATGATGAGCTGGTCAAAGTTTTTAGGTGGAAATGAATCGGCGTGCAGGAAATAGAGAATGTTTCCAGATGCGTGTTTGGCACCCAGATTCATTTGCTTGGCGCGCCCTTTTGGGGCGTTTAATAGCGTAATTTTACTTTTGAATGTATTCGATAGACTTGTATTAGGTCTCGACTTGCTTTGCAAGGTATCTTCGTTCAAAATATATTTTGAACTCGATAATGCTCGACCTGACAGGAAGTTTTCAACTTTTTCTAGCGTTCCGTCTGTGCTGCCGCCATCTACTAGGGTGATTTCGGATATGTTTTCTACTGAAGTATTGGTGTTTAGGAGATTTAATAATGGGATGATGTTGTCAGCTTCATTAAGTATGGGAATAATTATGGAGAGTTGGTTTTTCATTTGGTAAAAGTTGAAGCAACCTATTCTTTGTTAGAGATTACCACGTCACTTCGTTCCTCGTAATGACAGGATAAACTGTGCTTTATATATGGATTAGCTCCGCTGAATCTTCGATTTCCTGCCTACGCAGGAATGACAAAGTAAGTTAGTCATTTAAATCCCAATTGTATTCCAGATAACTGATTTTGGCATCATCAGAAATGGGCACTGCTGAATATTGGTTGAGAAAATCAATCAGCGAACCCTGTTGTTTAAAATCTTTGGTAAACCATTTAAAGATTTTAGATAGCTCCAATTGATTGCTCCTTATAATGTTCTTGGAATTATCATTTACAAAGGTCTTTGTAGCATTGGTTAGTTGCTCTTCCAATTTATTGGTAACATAAGCTTCATTAAGCAACTTTGGACAGGATTCCGAAGCGCAAACAATGGCAAAATGTATACGTGGTTCGTCCATTTTGCGTAAGATATCATGTTCAATTTGGTTTAAGGAAAGCATCTGGCCATTGAATGAATAATACTTTTGATCCCAAGGGTCTTTGATGTCCTTAATACTTTTTACTGGGTAGTTCCGAAGGATTAAATCAATGGTCAAGGCGTTGTAAGCGTTTATCCAGTAAGCTAAAGTTTCGTTTTTGGACCAGTTTTTATTTGGAGTATTATTGTTTAGTTGCTGGATGTAGGCCTTCAATTCAGTATCATCCGCCAATATGTTTTTATAATCCACTTGCCCAGTTATGGATACGTGTTTTTGTAGGAAGCTTGTCCATAGATTATGATCCATCGATTGTGCTTTGGTGGATACTACAGAAACCAAAAGAAAGCAAGTAATTAAAAACAAATTTCGAATCATCATATTCATTTATCCATTGAGTTCAATAATTATTCCAAATGGAATAAGCCCTTAAAGTTGTTTAATCAATTTTTTGAAAAGCGTTATCATTTGTGGTTCTGCCTTTCCAGCCATTTCTATGATTTCTGTGATGTCAACCGGCTGTAAGTTGTCAGGGTCACATTCGTCAGTCAACACCGAAACTGCAGCAGCCTTTAAACCTAAATGGTTGGCCACAATAATTTCAGGTACGGTACTCATGCCTACGGCATCGGCACCAATGATCTTTAACATGCGGTATTCGGCCTTGGTTTCTAATTGAGGTCCAACAACCGATGCATACACGCCTTTATGAAGCGTGATGCCATGTTCCTTGGCGATGGATTCAAATTTGGAATTGATTATAGTGTCATAGGGTTCGCTCATATCGGTGAAGCGTTCGCCTAAAAATTCCACACCTTTAAAAGCCAAAGGCGAGCTGCCTTGAAGATTGATATGGTCTGTAATGAGCATCAGTTCTCCTTTTTTAAAGTTCAGGTTGATGGCGCCAGAGGCATTGGAAACCAAAAGTGTTTTGATGCCCAGTTTTTCCATAATCCGAACCGGATAGGTCACATCTTGCAGTGTATAACCTTCATATACATGGAAGCGTCCTTGCATGATGACGGCTTTTTTACCTTCAATAATTCCGTAAATGAGTTTACCTTTATGGAATTCGACGGTAGCAGTTGGAAAGTTTGGGATATGGTTGTAGCTCACTTCATGAAGGATTTCGACTTCTTCCAATAGTTTTCCCAATCCTGTTCCTAGGATGATGCCAATTTCAGGGTTTTCAAAGCCTTTACTTTGTAAATATTCGGTTGTTTCCGTTATGAATTTTATCATGTAAATATATCTTATAAATGGATGAATTTTTTAAATCTTCCAAGGTGTCAATATCATTAAGCGTTTCTAACAAACCTACTGAAATAGATTGAGATTCTAACACGTTCATCGTTTCTTCGAAAACTCTTGATGTACTCCAAGGCATGTTTTTGAAAAGGTTTTCATGAAGCTGTTTCATGCCAACCAGATAATAGCCGCCATCTTCAGCAGGACCAAAAACGGTATCGGACGTTTTCAATACTTCAAAGGATTTGTTTATGAGTTCTTCTGATATATCAGGCAAATCCGAGCCTATGAGTACGATGTTTTGATAGCCTTTTTCAAAACCATCTTTAAAGGCGTTTTTCATGCGTTCGCCTAAATCATGCCCTTGTTGAATGGTTTTGAAATCATGGTGCCATCCTGTTTTTTCATTGGTATCTGAAAAATAGATGTGTTTGTCAATAGCTATCTGATTAGTGGCTTGCTCTGTTTTAGATACGAGCATTTTATAAACTTCAAAAGCGGCATCGTTACCTATGTCTTTTGCCAGGCGCGTTTTTACCTTGCCCAACACGCTGTTTTTTACAAACACAATCAGTAACTCCTTACTCATAGACGCAGTCTCCTTTTTTTAGCCACTTACTCCATTCTTTTGAAAACCCGTGAACTTTGGTGGTTTCACCATTATCATCAAAAACGGTGTAATCAGCATTTTTCCATTCGAAGATGCCTCCATATAGATTATAGACCTGTTTATATCCCGCCTTTTGAAGTTTTTCCGCAATATCTTCCGAACGAATACCCAATGAGCAATACACCACAATGGTTTGGTTTTTATCAGGTATTTTGGTCTGTACTTGCTCCAAATCGAAATTATTATAACCCACGTACATAGCGTTATTTATGTGGCTCACTTCAAATTCTGGGCGTTCTCGAGCGTCCAATATTACTGCTTGTGTTTTCGGCATGGCTAGTTCCTGAACACTTATATAAGGCACCGCATTGGTGTTGTGTTTTTTTAGCAATTCAGACAACGACTCTTGGGAATAGCCAGTAACTATACCAAAGACGATTAGGACCATATTTAGGATATGTCGTTTCATCAGGTAACACTTCCTTGACAGCTACTACCAGCACCAGCGGTACAGCCATAACAGTGCTGCGAAATGACAATATTTCTACCTTCAAGAAGGGATTCGTTGAATTCAGAAATGTGTTTGGCCTGACTGTTTACGGGTAATTGTAGCATTTGGTTAAAATCACAATCATATAAGAATCCGTCCCAGCTTACCGATAAGGTATTGGTACACATGACGTTTTTGACAGCTTCAGGGTTATATGCTTCAACCAGTGCGTACATATAATCTTCATAATTTTCGGATGCAATTAAGTAATCCAAAAATCGACTGACGGGTAAATTGGTTAGTGCAAACAAATTATGAAAATGAATCCCGAAATCATCCAATAACGATTTTTTAAAATCTTTTTCCAATGCTGCTTGATTCCCTGGCAGAAAGGCGCCAGAGGGATTGTAAACTAAATCTAAGCGCAAGTCACTTTCAGGCATACCATAACCTATGGCATTCAAAACTTGAAGTGCCTGGATAGATTTGTCGAAAACACCATCACCACGTTGCTTATCGGTTTTGCCTTTAGTCCAATGTGGCATGGAGCTCACGACATGGATATTATGTTTTTTGAAAAATTCTGGTAAATCATGATATTTTTTATTAGCTCTAATGATGGTCAAATTGGAGCGCACAATAAAATCCTTAATGCCTGCCTTGGCTGCTTCTTCCACAAACCATCGGAAATTGGGATTCATTTCTGGAGCACCACCCGTTAAATCTAATGAATGAGCTTTGGTTTGTTTTATCACATCCAAGCATTGTAGCATGGTTTCTTTGGTCATAATTTCCTTCCGATCAGGTCCAGCATCTACATGGCAATGCGCACAAACTTGATTGCACATGTAACCTACATTAATTTGAAGGATTTCCAGCTTCCTGGCTTTCAATGGAAATTGTTGGCTTTCGGCCAGCTTGTTTTTGAATTTAGGCAATTCATCGGCTTCAAAAATACCATTGGATAAAATTTCCAGTTGTCGGTTACTTTCGGCTAATTCACTATTTCTTTTATGGAGGGATTGGAGCATTTATAAATCCAGTTTATTGACTTTATTCATCATTTGGACACCATGAACCAACGAGGCGCCTCCACGAATGGCACCAGCTACATGTAGTGCTTCCATCATTTCGGCTTTGGTAATGCCACGTTGTAATCCATCGCCCGTGTAGGCATCGATACAATATGGACATTGAATAGTATGGGCAACTGCCAGCGCAATCAGGGACTTTTCCCGTTCGGTTAAATGGCCTTCCTTAAAAACAGCATTGTAATAATCGAAGAATTTAGAGCCCAATTCCTCATTCCAATCAGATATTTTTCCAAATTTTTTAAGATCGGCTGGGTCGTAATAGGTTTTTTGCATGGTTTATTTTTTTGAAAATGGAATATACGGTTTTAAGTCGAAGCTATGAATTAAAGATTACAGAAAATATGAAGTTTCAATTCTTGAAAAAACGAAAAATGGTATATTGCAAATAATATAAACTATTGTTATGGATTACTTTCATATAGCCACTGTTCTGGTGGTCATATCGGCTATTTTTGGTTATGTTAATGTGCGGTTTTTAAAGCTGCCAAATACGATAGGACTCATGCTGATAACCATTGTTTTTACCTTGGCAGTTTTTGCTTTGAGCGCCGTAGATACAACCTTACTTAATGCAGAACGCTACATTATTACCCAAATAGATTTTAAGGAAATCCTTCTGGATGTCATGTTGAGTTTTATGCTGTTTGCGGGAGCCTTGCATACCAATTTCGAGCAGTTACGGGTGCAACGTTGGCCAGTTTTAGTTTTTGCTACAATAGGAGTTTTGACATCCACTTTTTTGGTTGGCTATGGTATGTATTTTTTATTGCCAATTTTTGGATTGCCAGTAGAATTGGTTTATTGTCTCTTGTTTGGTGCTTTGATTTCACCTACTGATCCCATTGCTGTTTTGGGTATTCTAAAAAATGTAGGTGCTCCTAAAAAGTTGGAGACTAAAATTGTTGGGGAGTCCTTATTTAACGATGGTGTGGGCGTTGTCGTATTTCTGACCATTTTTAAAATAGCCCAATTGGGCAGTGGCGAAATTCAAGTGTCTGAAATTCTTGAGCTCTTTGTCGTTGAGGTTATTGGCGGTATTGCATTGGGACTGGCTGTTGGATGGGTTACCTATCGTTTAATGAGATCTATTGATGATTATGATATTGAAGTTATTATAACATTAGCTGCTGTTATGGGAGGAACTGTTGTTGCTCAATTATATCACTTATCGGCACCATTAGCTATGGTAACGGCTGGATTGGTTATTGGAAACGATACGGTAAGAAATTCAGCCATGTCAGAAATAACCGAAAGTTATGTGGATAAATTTTGGGAACTGGTCGATATTTTGTTGAACACCATTTTGTTCGTGTTGATAGGTATGGAGATTTTGGTTTTAACCTTTGAAACCAATTATATGTTTGCGGGACTTGTAGCTATTCCTATTGTGTTAATTTGTCGCTATTTGTCGTTATTGTTACCTGTTAAGTTTTTTGAAAAGGGTCTGGACTTTGCTCCAAAAACGAATCTTATTATGACCTGGGGCGGATTACGCGGTGGGATATCCATTGCCTTGGCTCTAGGATTGACACTGGATATGCACCGGGACTTATTTTTAGTTGTTACCTATATCATTGTTATATTTTCCATTTTAGTTCAAGGTTTATCTTTGGGTAATTTGGTCAAGCGATTTACACCAACCATTAATTAAAAATTATGATTCAAGAACTAACCCAGAACTATGCCCATCTTTTTGAAAAAGAGCTTTTAAATGAGATTAGTCAGGTTGGAACCTACAAGGATATTCCAGAAGGCCATAAAATGATTGAGATTGGTGAGTACGTCCGTTCGATGCCTTTGTTGATTTCTGGAGCTATCAAGATATTACGAGAAGACCATGATGGCGATGAGCTATTACTTTATTTTTTGGAAAAAGGTGATACCTGTGCCATGACCTTAACCTGTTGCTTGGGTCAAAAGAAAAGTGAGATTCGCGCTATTGCTGAAACGGATGCCAAACTCATCATGATTCCCATAGAAAAGATGGAAGAGTGGTCAGCTAAATATAAAAGTTGGCGGAATTTTGTGTTTGAAAGCTATCATAATAGACTCAATGAGCTATTGGAAACCATTGATAGTATTGCCTTTTTAAAAATGGATGAGCGCTTGTTGAAATATCTTAATGAAAAAGCCCGGATTTCAAACGATAATATTATCAACAGTACGCATCAAGAAATAGCTTACGAGTTACATACATCGCGGGTGGTTATTTCACGACTTCTTAAAAAGTTAGAGAATTTAGGAAAGGTGGAGTTGCACAGAAATCATATTGTGATAAAGAACATCAACTAGTCATTGTAACTGTTGTTACTGATAACTTTTGACAGCATGAGTACTTTTGCATCCAAAGTTATAATTACTAAAATATGGAACTACTGGAAATTTTTGGATATATCAGCGCTTTGATCATTGGCATTTCACTTGGCTTGATTGGAGGCGGAGGTTCTATTTTGGCAGTTCCTGTATTGGCCTATTTATTTATGGTTAATGAAAAAGTAGCCACAGCCTATTCGCTGTTTATTGTAGGATTTAGTGCGTTAATTGGTGGCGTTAAGCAGCATTTCAAAGGATATGTGGATTGGCGTACAGCAGTTGTTTTTGGCTTGCCTGCCATTGTGGGTGTTACTTTGGTAAGACATTATTTGGTGCCTGCATTACCTGATGTGTTGTTTGAAGTAAACGATTTTGAATTCACAAGACGTATGGCCATGTTTGGGCTTTTCGCGCTACTCATGTTTCCAGCAGCGTTTTCCATGCTAAAAAAACGTGAGGATAAAGTAGTTGATAAAGCGGTCAAGTACAATTACCCGTTAATTTTGCTGGAAGGTTTGATTGTTGGGGCTATAACAGGATTGATTGGCGCAGGTGGTGGGTTTTTAATCATTCCAGCGCTAGTGATTCTCGCTAATGTCAAAATGAAGGTTGCTGTTGGAACCTCATTGATTATTATAGCCTTTAAGTCCTTGTTAGGATTCTTTTTGGGAGATGCCATGACTATGGAAATTGACTGGACATTTCTTATGACATTTACTGGTATATCCTTAATTGGTATCTTTATTGGTAGTTATTTAGGAAATTTTATTGATGGTAATAAGTTGAAAAAAGGATTTGGATACTTTATTTTTGTTATGGCCATATTTATTTTTTACATGGAATTTTTTGTAAAATAGGATTGTAACTTAAGTTACTGCTTGATTGATAATCAAATCGTAAATTTGTAAAATTAAAATTTAGAAAGATGAAGATAGAACAAATATATACTGGATGTTTAGCACAAGGCGCATACTACATAGAGAGTGAAGGTGAAGTGGCTATTATTGATCCATTGCGAGAAGTAAAGCCTTACATTGAAAGAGCCAAGAAAGCTAACGCTAAAATTAAATATATTTTTGAAACCCATTTTCATGCTGATTTTGTCAGTGGGCATGTTACCCTATCAAAAGAGACAGGCGCTCCAATCATTTATGGACCAACAGCTAATCCCTCGTTTGATGCCCACATAGCTAAAGACCAGGAGGAATTTAAACTTGGAAACATTACCATTGTAGCCGTGCACACACCAGGACATACTATGGAGAGTACAACCTATTTGCTACGTGATGAAAATGGTAAAGATCATGCTATTTTTAGTGGCGACACATTGTTTTTAGGGGATGTTGGGCGACCAGATTTAGCTCAAAAAGCAGCTGATATGACTCAAGAAGAATTGGCTGGTATGCTCTATGATAGTTTGCGAAGCAAAATTATGCCATTAGCCGATGACGTTATTGTTTATCCTGCTCATGGCGCAGGATCGGCATGTGGTAAAAATATGATGAAGGAAACAGTAGACACGCTCGGTAATCAAAAAAACATGAATTATGCCTTACGAGCCAATATGACTAAACAGGAATTTATTGATGAGGTAACCGAAGGTTTGCAAGCCCCACCAAAATATTTTCCTTTGAATGTTAAAATGAACAAAGAAGGTTATGATGATATTGATGAGGTATTAAAGCGTGGCACACAAGCTTTAACTCCTGATGCCTTTGAAGCTGCTGCCAATGAGACAGAAGCCGTGGTATTGGATGTACGTCATCAAAGTGAGTTTGTGAAAGGCCATATTCCAAGATCCATTTTTATAGGTATAGATGGTGGTTTTGCTCCATGGGTTGGCGCATTGATAGCCGATGTAAAACAGCCGATTTTATTGGTGACTCCTGAAGGTAGAGAGGAAGAAACTATCACTAGATTATCGCGTGTAGGTTTTGACAATACTTTGGGATATTTAAAGGGTGGTTTTGAAGCATGGAAAGCGGCTTCTAAAGAATACGATACCATTTCATCCATTTCGGCAGATGTCTTTAAAGAAAAATTAGCGGATTCGAATATCCCAGTGTTTGATGTTCGAAAAAAAGGTGAATATGCCAGCGAGCATGTAAAAGATGCGCATTTAACACCTTTGGACTTCTTGAATGATCATTTGAGTGAGTTTCCAGAAAATGAGACTTTCTATGTGCATTGCGCTGGTGGTTATCGTAGTGTGATAGCAGCATCCATTTTAAAAAGTCGCGGTATTCATAATTTAGTAGATGTTGCAGGTGGTTTTGGTGCTATTAAAAAAGCAGGAATCCCAGTAACAGATTATGTTTGCCCTTCGACATTAAAATAGTTTGACAACTAAATTAGGTATTTGAAAGAGCGGCATTGCCGCTCTTTTTTTAGTAACAAATGTTACGGACAGGCTTACTTCAAAGTTGTAATTTTACACTTGAAATTAATGTTAAACATGAAACAAATAATAATCATTATGTCAATAATATCCATGTTATTCGGAACAACCAGTCAAGATTCTGCCATTAAGGTTTTGGCTCCAACAGAATATAAAACGCAAATTGAAAAAGGAAAAGTACAATTGGTGGACGTCAGAACACCAAACGAATACCAATCGGGTCACATTAAAAATGCCCAAAATATTGATTTTAACGCGCCGTCTTTCGCTAGTCAATTTGAAAAATTAGATAAAGAAAAGCCCGTTTATGTTTATTGCCGAAGTGGCATGCGTAGTGCTCAAGCATCCAAAAAATTGGTAGCTATGGGTTTCAAGGAAATTTACGATCTTAGAGGTGGTTATTTAAATTGGAAATAACATGAATGCAGCTATTGTAATCCAAAACTTGAAATGTGGCGGTTGTGCCAACACCGTTAAGAATAAGCTATCTGAAATTGAAGGGCTTCAAGACATTCATGTTGATATTGACAACAGTGTTGTAGCGTTCCAATATAGTCTAGAGGAACAGTTAACTAAAGCAAAAGACCGATTGAAAGCCATTGGCTACCCAGAACAAAATGCGGCAAATTCCATGATTACAAAAGCTAAATCATACATCAGTTGTGCAACCGGTAAAATGGCAAAATCATGATTTTGAGAACCTCCTTTGTTTTGGTATTTCTTGTTTTGATGGTAGGTTGTAAAAACAACAACCATAATAGCGGATATACTGAAATCGAATCCATTAAGAATTCTGAAGAGCATCCTGGCAAAAAACTCATGGAGACCAATTGTTATGTGTGCCATAGTCCAACAGCTAGTGAGCAGAGCCGAATAGCACCTCCCATGATAGCTGTCAAGAAGCATTATTTAACAAATGGTATTTCAAAAAAAGACTTTATAAAAAGTATTCAGGATTTTATGAAAAATCCAAATGCTGACGACGCCAAGATGATTGGTGCCGTGAAACGATTTGGTGTTATGCCAAAAGCCAATTATCCAGAGGCAACCATTACCCAAATTGCTGATTACATTTATGACAATGATATTGAGCAACCCGAGTGGTTTGAAGAACATTTTAAACAAGGTCACGGTCAGGGTAAAGGCCAAGGCAAGGGAAATGGCCATCATGGTCAGATGATGGACAAACAACAAGCCACAGTTGACGATTCAGATTTAAGCTTTGAAGAACGCGGATTGAAATACGCTTTGGGAACGAAGGCTGAATTGGGAAAAAACTTAATGGGCACTATTCAGAAAAAAGGTACTTTGGAAGCCATTACCTTTTGCAACGAAGTGGCCTATCCGTTGACGGATAGTATGGCCGTAGTTTATAATGCGACTATCAAACGCGTATCTGACAAACCCAGAAATCCAGACAACGCAGCAAATTCAAAAGAGAAATACTATATTAGAAAGTTTCAGAAAACCCTAGCTGAAAACCAAGAACCGCAAGCTATTATTGAAGAAGGGACGGACACTGTAAACTTTTATTATCCTATAACGACTAACAGCATGTGCTTGCAATGTCATGGAAAGAATATTGAACCCGAAGTTTATAATACTATTAAGCGCCTATATCCACAGGATTTGGCAACGGGTTATGGTGAAAATGAAGTGCGAGGCATGTGGAGCATATCATTTAATAAGTAAATTTTGTTATGAGTAGCTTTTCTAATTTAATAAATCAAGACAAACCTGTACTCGTGGACTTTTTTGCAGAATGGTGTGGCCCTTGTAAAATGATGGCACCAATTCTCAAAGAGGTAAAGGATGCACTGGGTGAATCAGTTTCTATTTTAAAGGTAGATGTGGATAAAAACCAAACATTGGCTGCGCAAATGCAGGTAAGAGGTGTGCCTACTTTGGTATTATATAAAAAGGGCAAACAACTTTGGCGGCAATCTGGAGTCGTTCAAAAAAACGATTTAATTTCCCTGATACAATCACATGCCTGATTTGAATTTATCTGAAGAATTTTGGGATAATCGCTATAAAACCCATGATACGGGTTGGGATATCGGTCATGTTTCTACACCGTTAAAAACCTATATTGATCAACTACAGAATAAAGCGCTCAAAATCCTGATTCCAGGCGCTGGTAATGCCTATGAAGCCGAGTATCTCCTTCGCGATGGTTTTCAAAATGTTCATGTCGTTGACTTATCAAGTACGGCTTTGAGTAATCTAAAGGCTCGTGTCCCTGAATTTCCTGAAGAGCAACTATATCATACTAACTTCTTTGACTTGAATGAGACTTTTGATTTAATATTGGAGCAAACATTTTTTTGTGCCATTAATCCGGATTTGAGAATGGCTTATTCAGAAAAAATGGTTGAGCTTTTAGAAACAAATGGTAAACTGGTAGGCTTGTTGTTCAATGATACTTTGAACACGGATAGACCGCCATTTGGAGGCTCAAAAAAAGAATATCTATTTTATTTTGAACCCTATTTTTATATTGATGTTTTCCAGGAATGCTACAATTCCATCGAAAGTAGAGCCGGTCGCGAGTTATTTATCAAGTTGCTGAAGAAATAAGACTTACTTCTTTTTCTTAAAAAAGCCGTGGGTTAATTGTCCCCAAAAATTTTGAGGCATGTTTTCATCGCCTTTATATCCCAACTTAATGCTTCCACTGTCTTCAGGAACATAGTTGGTTTTGAAAATATAATCCCATAAACTTAAGCTGATACCAAAGTTTACCCCATATTGCCTATTATCTGGTAAACTGTAAGCATGATGGTACAAATGCATGACAGGATTATTAAATATATATTTTAGGGGTCCCCAAGTAATTTTAATATTCGAGTGGTTAAAATGACCAATTGTAATAGCCATAAAATGGACAATGTAAGCCTGTTCGGGTTCAAAACCACCTAAAATCATGACACCAAAAACTTTTAAGGGTTTGTACAGGATGTTTTCCATCCAGTGGTAGCGTAAATGGGCTGCAAATCCCATTTCTTTTACACTATGGTGAACTTGATGAAAACGCCATAACACTTCAATACGATGTAGCATAACGTGGGTAAACCATTGCACAAAATCCAAAACGATAAAAAACACCAACAACTGGAGCCACATTGGCCAAATTGAAATATCAATAATAGCGAGACTTTTCATAGAAATCCCCACATTACTGAAAGCTAGCTCTAAAACACTGTAAATACCCGTAATGATAATGGCGAAAATGAAAAAATTGAAGAACATGTAAAAGGTATCCAGCCAAAAGTCTTTTCTAAAAATAGCTTGCTCTCGACGCCAAGGAAAGACAATTTCCAGTAGCCATACCACTAAAGAAATGACAATTAACCCCCAAAAGTAATTAGTATACCAAGGCACTTGAAACGTTATGGAATTCCAAGTCCAATTCAGCGTTCCTGTGAAGGCATTTATAAAAACTTCAATATATTCCCACATAGAAAGTTGTTGTTTTACAAAGTTACGGACAATTCGTAAAATGATTTCATACAAAATTGCACTAAATAACTGTTAAAGTCAGTAACTAATGTTACGAAATGTGGCTGGTAGCATCAATTTTCTTTTTCTTTGTAAAAATTTTTTGAAATGGATTTAATAAATGAACCTTGGCCATGGTATGTGTCCGGTCCCATGATTGCTTTTATCATGTTTTTGTTGATTATGGTTGATAAACGGTTTGGAATGTCTTCAAACTTAAGAACCATGTGTAGTATGGTGGGAGCTGGAAAGTCAGCAACTTTTTTTGATTTTGACTGGAAGTCCCAACGCTGGAATTTAGTTGTTGTTGTAGGTGCTGTTATTGGTGGTTTTATAGCTTCAAATTTTATGACACCTAATGAAGCCGTTGCTATTAATGCAGATACCATCACCAATTTGAGAGCATTAGGTTTTAACAGTGCAGGTGAGGCTTACTTGCCCACCGAGTTATTCAGTAATGCCGTTTTTTCAGATTTTAAAGCCTTGGCAATTTTAATTATTGGCGGATTTTTGGTTGGCTTTGGTGCACGCTATGCCGGAGGCTGTACTTCCGGTCATGCCATTTCAGGTTTGAGTAATTTGCAATTACCATCATTGATTGCTGTTGTTGGCTTTTTTATTGGTGGATTATTGATGGTTCATGTGTTATTCCCACTAATATTTTAAGAGATGAAAACGATTGTTTATTTAGTCATAGGAATTCTATTTGGCATTACCATGTTTAAGTCGGAAGCAGCATCTTGGTTTCGAATTTATGAAATGTTTCAATTTCAGGCATTCCATATGTATGGCATTATTGGGTCGGCACTAGTATTAGGTGTTTTAATGACTTATTCTATAAAACGATTTAATATCAAATCATTTTATAAAAATGCTATTCATTTTGAAGCCAAAGAGAAAAGTTTTTACCGTTATATGATTGGTGGCATTCTGTTTGGTTTGGGTTGGGCTTTAGCTGGTGCCTGCCCAGGGCCTATGTACACCTTGGTGGGCGCGGGATTTATGCCTATGATTCTAGTGGTTTTTGCTGCTGTTGTTGGCACCTTTGTGTATGGTTTGTTGAAAGATAAATTACCACATTAAATAATTTTGTAAGGAGTTAAACAAACAAAGGACTGAATCAGGAAAATGATCTTATGAAGTCTTTATCACTCTTGTTTGCCTTATTCTTATCACTTACATTATTTGCACAAGTTCCTGAAAAAGCAGCCGATATTAGTCCCTTGCTAATTGGTGAAAGTATACCCAATGCCAAATTGTTGGATGTAAATGGTCGCGATGTTTCTCTACATAAAGTCATTAAAGAAAAACCCACTGTGTTGGTTTTCTATAGAGGCGGTTGGTGTCCGTATTGTAATGAGCAATTAGCAGCGTTGGGAGAAGCAGATCAGGAAATCATTGATTTAGGCTATCAAATTGTGGCCGTGAGCCCTGACCATGTTGCGTCGTTGAAACCAACGATTGATACCGAAGGTTTGAATTATCAAGTATATGCCGATCCTCAAGCAAAGTTTATTCAAGAAATGGGTATTGGATTTCAAACACCCGGTATGGCAAAACTGTATATTGCCAAGAAAACCAAAATGGACGCCACGGATATATTACCTGTTCCTGCTGTTTTTATATTAAATACATCTGGTGAAATCTTGTTTGAGTATATCAATCCAAATTATAAAATACGATTGAGTTCAGAGCTTTTGTTAGCCAATTTAAAAGCTTTAAAACCTAAAAATTAGACGATTATTTTGCATATAAAACCAAAAAACCCGAACAATTTGTTCGGGTTTTTAGCGGTGGTGCCTCCAGTACCACTTTTTGGTGTAATCCATTTTAATCTATTTGACCTGATTTTACTTTTAACCCTTATATGTATTGATTTTATTGGGTTTTTAAAGTATTTATAGTAATTTTGAATTAACAATGATTCAACAAGATGTTGTCCCCATTGTTGTCCCTTTTTAAAAATACGAACTTAAATACTTTATGAGTAAATCAATTCAGTCAACTTCAGGAACGGTTAAATATAGATTAAAGGATGTTAGCTCAAAAGGAGAAACATCTATTTTTTTGGACTATAGTTTTGGGCGCAATAATCGAATAAAATTTGCGACAGGTTACAAGGTCAAACCAAAAAATTGGGATAATTCAAATCAACGGATAAGAGCGGTTTCTACAATTGCCAATAGAGAGAAAGTAAACACTGATTTACTGAAATATTCTTCTGATTTTATTACAGCTGTTTCAGGGCTTAATGAAGATGATAAGCAAGATAAAACAATATTGAAGTCTCTACTGTCCAAAATCATCAGAAAAGAAGTTGATGGAGAAAAAAAGAAAATCACGACATTTTTCGATTATGCTGATGATTACATAGCTAATAAAGAAAGCCAATCCAAAGACATAAAAGCGGTTAAATTAAGCCCTATAACCGTAAGAGCTTACAAGCAAACAGTAAACAGACTTAAAGAGTTTAATAAAAGGAAAAGCTATGGATTAGACTTTAATAATATTGACCTAAAGTTCTACTATAAATTTATTTCTTATTTAGAGGAATATGGTTATTCTGTCAATACCATTGGTAAACACATCAAAAACCTTACAACTATACTTAACAGTGCTACAGAGGACGGCTATAACAGTAATTTGAAGTATAAGAGTAGGGAGTTTAAGCCAGTATCAGAGGAAACGGTTTCAATTTACCTAACAGAAAAGGAAATAGATGCACTTTATAACGTAGATTTGTCCAAAACACCCTATTGGGAGTTGGCAAGAGATATTTTTCTGATTGGCTACTACACTGGTCAGAGGGTTTCTGATTATAATGGGATTAAGCCTGAACAGATTAAAACGTTTGATGGTCGTGAAGTGTTCGAGTTTGTCCAACAAAAGACAAATAAAAAAGTGTACGTTCCAGTACATCACAGAGTAAGAGAAATAATGAACAAAAGGCATAATGGTAATCCACCAAGAAAGTTGAATGACCCTGATATTAATGAGTATATTAAAAAGGCTGGTAGGAAAGCTAAAATTGAAGAGCCAATAACTATTACCAAAACGGTATCAGGTAAAAAAGAATCAGAACCCGTCCCTAAACATAACCTAATAGTGTCACATACTGCAAGACGCTCATTTTGCACCAACGCTTATTTGTCTAAAATGCCTGTAATTGATATTATGGCAATTAGTGGACATTCAACTGAACGAGAATTTTATAAATACATACGCATAACCCCACAAGAGAGAGCTGTAAAAATTGCTGACAGCTCATTCTTTAATAACTAAACAACCCAAATTATATGAACTATAACGATGCTTTCGCTATTGATGACGTTTCTTTTTTAGAACGAAAGAAAGAAACTGGATACTCTCCTGAAAAATATGAATTAAAGAATCACGATTATCATAAACCTAAATTGGTTGATGATTTTTACCTAAAATACTTCACAAGGGAGTTGTTGTTTGAAATTGATGTTTTGGAGGTAAAGGAGTTTTTAGAATATCATTATTTCAATTGTAAAACCACAAGTTTGTATTTAGATATACTTGAATGTAAGATTTTACCTAAAATAGATGGATTAATTGATAATGCACAACCCATGATTGAGGTTGGCGGACATTATGATACTAAATTAAATGATGGTTTTATAGAGAAAGATGGTAAAATTGATAATCCAAATTATGATTATGGGTTAATGTTGCATCAAATAGCTTTTGGTAATCTTCAGGCTGATATCAAAAAAAGAGCTGAAATAATCAATGAATTTCTTGAACGTATTCAATTGCCTAAAGCAGACTTAAATGTTCTTATATGGAAAGGTAAACCATCTCATTTAGCTTACATTATTTCCAAATTTGTTGAGGAAGGATATTTTGAACCACCACTGAAGAAAGATGGGGATGTTAACATCGCAGAATTATCAAGGCAGATACTCAATTCTTTCAAATTCATTCCTGAAACGCCATCAATTGATTCGATTAGGCGTTATTCAAGTATTGATGATGATAGGTATCAAGATGCAGATAGAAAGTTCACAAAATCAGGGTTTTGTGTTCCAAATTCCAAAATAGTGGGTTGAGTACCGGTACATAGTGGTACATTAAAAACTTGTGTTCGAGGCTAACTTTGCAAATGATTAATAGCAAATAGCCCCATATGAATCACATTCAGACCCATATTTATCAAATGACTCCTAATGAGTTAAAAGACGACATTATAAAAGAAGTTCGTCAATCACTTAAGGAGTTTTATGAAATGAACAAGACTGCTAAACCCGAAAACGAGGAGCTGCTGACTGTTCAAGAAACAATGGATTTGCTTAAATGCTCCAAGCAAGCCCTGCACAACTGGCGAAAAAATGGCATTCTTCCAAGTTATCGCATGGGTAATCGTGTTTACTACAAAAAGAGCGAAATCTATTCCAAACTTATTAAACAAGAATCTCATGATGAATAATAATGGATTTATTATGCTCAAACGGGATATTATGGAATGGGAATGGTATCAAGACTTAAACACATACAAAGTGTTTATGCATTGTCTTATCAAGGTCAATTACAGTCCAAAGAAATGGCAAGGTATTTTAATTGATAAAGGTGAGTTTATAACATCGCATGGAAGTTTAGCTCATGAAACTGGTTTAACAGTTAGTATGGTGAGGACTTCATTGAAAAAATTGGAAAATACAGGCTATATCAGTATTACAACTGCAAATTATACAAAAATACGTGTTCTAAACCTGAATGAGTTTGTTTCAGAATCTAATCAAAATCAAGTTGACAGGGTTGAAAACCATTCAAATACTGCGTCATTACTGCAAAAGTCTGTGGATGATAAAGAGATGTTAGCAGACCAATCACAAGCTATTGACAAGACATTGGCTGACCAATCGCATACTGTTGACAGACCATTAGCAACAACTAATACTAATAATAATACTATAAAAAGAAGAAAAAAGATATTTAGAGAGAATGTTTTTGCTCACACTAATTATAATTCAAAAATATTAAAATCTTTTCATGACTATTGGAGCGAATTAGACCCCAATGGTACAAAAATGCGATTTGAAAGCCAGCGATTTTTTGAAATCGAAAAAAGGCTGGAAAAATGGATAAATAACGAGCGTAATTATAACCATGATAAAAAAGAAAAACCCCGATTAATTAAAAACCGTTATCCTAAAAGTTATGAGATTAAATAGTACTGTAAGCGTTAAAGAAGTGTTGGGTGAAATTACCAATCCAACAATACAAAATATTAAACCAATCAACAATAATGTTCCAAGCGCATCATTGCCCTCTAAACAACAATTATGGATCGCATTTATTGAACACTTTGAAAGATTGTATAACAAACCTTTTATTAAAGATGAAATGTTTATAAACAACATAAAAACACTTTTTTATTATTTCTTACAAGACAATAGTTTCTTTGAATGTGAAAATTTAAGAAAGGATATAAGTAAGCCTGATTTCAGAAAAGGGTTGCTTGTTGTTGGTGGTACTGGTGTTGGTAAAACTATGAGTTTTAATGTTTTTGAAAGTATGTTTAGAGGGTTTAAGCCCTTAACATTTAAAGGATATTCATCTACAGAGCTTGTAAGACTATATGAAACTTTAAAAACCCCCATTGATAAAGAACATTTTTTTCAAAGTATGGAATATAAAAAAGGCATGTTTATAGACGATATGGATGCTGAAAGACTTGCCAGCAATTATGGTCATACTGATGTTGTAAAAGATGTATTAAACATAAGATATGATAAAAGGTTGTTAACATATGCTACTTGCAATTATTCAGATGAATCGAACAGTATTGAAAAAACATTGGATTCATTAGGAGAAAGATATGGGCATCGAATATATGATAGATTGTTTGAAATGTTCAACGTCATTGAGTTTAATGGAATGAGCATTAGAGATAAATATTAAAAAGCTAATGTTAGTAAGAATGTTTTTTAATGCCTATTTGATAAAAACCAAAAACTCCCTTCCACACAGATAGACCATTTAAGCGCTACAAGTCATGTGTTAAGGGAGTTTTAAACCCATCTCATAAACAATGCGGAAAAACCATTAACACTGAGTTATGAGAATTCTTTAATAACTTTTTAGTTATGCATCACTAATATAAGAATTAATCATTATAAAATCATTAGATATACTATTATGTTGGATTACTTTTCTTTGTTACTGTCCCTTTGGTAAAAATGCTTGTTAAACTCATCTTCTTCCACACCCAAAGGAAACAATACATAATACCACAAACAATTTAGATAGTATCTAATTATCCTAAACCATCTTGGTAATTTGCTTTTTGCCATAATTTGTGGAGATTGTAGATTTCCATTAAAGATATTGAATTATCAACATTTTTGGTTACAGCTGTACTCAAATTGGTTACAGGTGTAGTCAATAGCAAGGGTGGTGCAAGGGTAGTTACATTGGAAATGCAAGGGTCATGCAAGGGTCATGCAAGGGTCATGCAAGGGTCGTGCAAGGGTGGTGGCAAGGGTGGTAGCAAGGGTGGGTTTTAGATGACATTTGTAGTCAAAAATGACTGCACGACTGCCAAATTTGACACTTTTATGATAATCCGTAAACGATAGACCAAAAAGATTTTTATTTTTAGGCTAACTAAAAAGCTATTAATTACCTATGTCCGAAGAACAAAAGAAGTTACTCGAAGCCCAATTATGGAATATTGCCAACGAATTACGTGGCAAAATGGATGCGGATGAGTTTCGAGATTATATACTGGGCTTTATATTCTATAAGTACCTTTCTGAAAAACAATACCTATATGCCAACTCCTTGTTGGAAACCGAAGCTGTTAAGGATTACCTGAACGTTTCCGATGAAGACGCTTTTGAAGATGTTGAGGTGATTGAAGAATTGTTAACCCAAGTATATCAGTTCAGCAGATTGTATTGGAAATCCTTACGCCAACAAAATGTACCAATTACCATAAAATATCCCGAAATGGTAGCCCAAATAGCACCTCGTTTCGAAAACGGTGTTCCAGAGGACGCTAAAGATACGTTGTGGTTTTTATAAATACTTTGCAACACCATTGCATTAAAATATTTTTATCTTTGTCTCAATGAAAGTTTTAGCACTCATATTATCTATTTATATCTTTGCGCTCAATTTAGTGCCTTGTGAAGATAATGGTATACCAGATAATGAGGTTAAAACCGAAATTTCTCAAGCGTTAGACAACGACCATCAACATCAAGGAGCAGATCTATGCTCACCATTTTGCCAATGCCATTGTTGTCATATTCACGTGATACATTTTAAGGTTGTAGATTACAGTGTATCTAATACTGTTATTCCAACACAACTTTTCTATTATTTTGATGGTCTTGAAAAAGACTTCAATACTACCCTTTTACAACCACCACAGGTTTAATGAATACCTGCGTATGCAGGTATCTTATAAATTCAAGTAACCCATTTTTGTAATAGGTTGCTTATCTCTATTTATAAATTCATTATAACCATTCTTATGATTAATAAAATCATTGATTTTTCAATCAATAATAAATTCATTATTGGTTTGCTAACGCTTACCATTATTGGAGCAGGTATCTGGAGTATGACAAAAGTACCCATAGATGCCGTTCCGGATATTACCAACAACCAAGTTCAGGTAATAACGCAATCCCCAAATTTAGGTACAGAAGATATTGAGCAAATAGTTACCTATCCTGTTGAGGTGGCAATGAGTAATTTGCCCAATGTGGAAGAAATTCGCTCAATTTCACGCTTTGGTCTGTCAGTAGTAACCATTGTATTTGATGATGATATGGGTACATATCTTCCGAGACAATTGGTTGCTGAAAAACTCAACGAAGTAAAAGAACAAATTCCTGCGGGTTTTGGAGAACCTACAATGGGACCTATTTCCACAGGTCTTGGAGAGATATACCAATACACATTAAAAGTAAAACCAGAATATCAAGATAAATATTCCATTTCGGATGTGCGTACAATGCAAGACTGGATTGTACAACGTCAAATGGCAATGGTTCCTGGTGTTGTCGAGGTCAACGCTATTGGAGGTAAAATAAAACAATATGAAGTTGCTGTAGACCCTAACGAGCTTAAATCTATTGGGATTACCATTACAGATGTATTTGAAGCCCTCGAAGCCAATAACCAAAATACGGGTGGTGCTTATATCGAAAAAAACCATCAGGCTAATTTTATACGAGGGGAAGGATTGGCAAGAAGTTTAGACGATATTAAAAAAATTGCGGTTAAAACCATTAATAATGTGCCTATAACCATTGGCGATATAGCAATAGTTCAATTTGGTTCAGCCATTCGTTACGGAGCATTAACACAAGACGGCGAAGGAGAAGTTGTCGGTGGCTTGGTAATGATGCTTAAAGGAGCAAATTCAAATGATGTGATTGCCAATGTTAAAGAGAGAATGGTTGAAATACAAAAATCGTTACCAGAAGGTGTTGTTATCGAACCACTTTTAGACAGAAGTAAGTTAATTGGGGAAACCACTTCAACAGTAGCTACCAATCTTATTGAAGGGGCTTTAATCGTTATTTTCGTCCTCATTTTCTTGTTGGGTAATTGGCGAGGTGGTTTAATTGTAGCATCAACTATTCCACTATCGTTACTGTTTGCATTTATTTTAATGAATGTATTCAACGTATGGGCAAACCTGATGAGTTTAGGAGCTATAGATTTCGGAATTATTGTAGATGGTGCAGTAATTATTGTGGAGTCTACTGTATTTCTTATCGCTTCCCAAGTACTTAAAAAGAAAAAAATAACAAACAAGGAGCGTGATGAGGTTGCTGCATCGGCTTCCAAAAAAATGATGAATGCAGCCTTTTTCGGTCAGCTTATTATCCTTATTGTGTTTCTTCCCATTTTAGCCTTACAAGGTATTGAAGGGAAAATGTTCAAACCAATGGCATTGACCTTTATTTTCGCAATGATTGGAGCTATGGTTTTGTGTCTTACCTACGTACCAATGATGTCTGCTTTAGTATTGAGAACACCAAAAAATGATAAATTATCTTATGGTGATAAATTTGTGCATTGGGTTGAAAATAAGTACAAACCTTTATTGGAAAAAGCCCTTTTAAAAGGCAAATTAATTACAGGGATTGCAGTGGCTCTATTTGCTGTAACAGTCTTTATGTTTACCCGAATGGGAGGTGAATTTATCCCACAACTCGATGAAGGCGATATTGCATTCCACGCCATTTTAAAACCAGGTAGTTCACTATCTGAAACAGTAGAAACCACTACCAAAATTGAGCAGATTGTAAAGGCAAAATTTCCCGAAGTTGAAAAAATAGTTAGTCGAATTGGTGTTGCAGAAATACCAACCGACCCAATGCCTATGGATTTAGCAGATGTATTTGTAATCCTAAAACCTAAAAATGAATGGACTACGGTAGAGACAAAAGATGAGCTTATTGAAGCAATGAAAGAAGCTGTTGAAATTATCCCTGGAGTCAATTATGAATTTACCCAACCCATAGAAATGCGTTTTAATGAGTTGCTTGAAGGGGTGCGTGAAGATATTGCCATTAAGTTGTACGGCGAAGACATCGAGGTCTTATCCCAAAAGGCAGAGGAAATCACTAAAATAATTGCAGGAACACCGGGTATTGGTGATATGAAAGCCGAAGCCACAACAGGCTTACCACAAATGACCATAACCTACAATAGAGATAAGTTGGCGCAATACGGGCTGCAAATCAACACACTTAACAAAATGGTGCAATCGGCATTTGCCGGAGGAAATGCAGGCGTTATTTTTGAAGGCGAAAAACGGTTTGATTTGGTAGTTCGTTTAAACCAACACAATCGTAAGGATATATCAGATATTCAAAATCTGTTTATCAATTTGCCTTCTGGGGCACAAATTCCACTTCGTGAAGTAGCGGATATATCTTATAAAGCAGGGCCTATGCAAATAAGTAGGGACAATACCAACCGCAGAACCTATGTAGGTATCAATGTAAGAGGACGTGATGTAAAATCGTTGGTGGGTGAAATCAAAACCAAATTAGATGCACAATTGGAATTGCCTTCTGGTTACTTCATTCGATATGGTGGTGCTTTTGAAAATTTAGAACGTGCCAGTAACCGCTTACAAACCGTAGTGCCTATTGCCTTACTACTTATTTTCGTACTGATATACTTTGCTTTAAAATCAGTACCACAAACCTTAATGATATACATTGCTATTCCAATGGCAACCATTGGTGGTGTGGTGGCTTTATGGTTGCGTGATATGCCATTTAGCATTTCGGCAGGTGTTGGTTTTATTGTATTATTTGGGGTTGCCGTGTTAAACGGCTTGGTTATGATAAGTGGCCTAAATGAATTGAAAGAAGAAGGTGTCACCAATTTAAAAGAAAGGATTTTGGAAGGTACAAAGCGAAGAATACGCCCTATTATGCTAACAGCATTTACAGATGTGTTGGGCTTTTTACCAATGGCTGTTTCAGCATCGGCAGGTGCAGAAGTTCAGCGTCCGTTGGCAACGGTAGTTATTGGTGGTTTATTGACTTCAACATTACTCACCTTATTTGTATTGCCTATTTTATATCATTGGGTTGAGAATAAATCGTTTAGGTTAAAACCAAACAAAAAAATAGTGAGTGCAACCGCAGTACTGGTTTTAATGTTGGTGTTTTCAACTCGAAGTAATGCACAACAAATCACGGATACCTTGCCTAAAATTTCGTTGAACGAAGCTGTTGCTTTATCTAAAAAGAACTATCCGCTATTGAAACAAAAACAATTGGAAGTTACCAAACAAGAAAACCTAAAATCTACGGCATACGATTTTGGTTCTACTCAAATCTTTACAGGAGGTGAAGAAGTCAAAGATGGAACAGGAATCTACACAACGGTCGGTGTTGGACAATCAAATATGGATGTGTTTGGAATCGGAGCAAAACGAAAACTGCAACAACAACGCATTGAGTTGTCTCAAAAAGCATTGCAATTATCTGAATTGGAGGTAGAACTGGAAGTGAAAAAAGCGTGGGCAAAATGTTATCAGTCTATGAGAAACTTTCAGTTGTACAAAGAGCTTGATTCTATCTATGGTAATTTTGAACAAGCAGTTACGCTGAACTTTGAAGTGGAAGCCATTTCTAAATTGGAGTATTCAGCGGCAAAAAATCAAGTGTTTCAAATTCAAAATAAAAAAGTACAGGCATACAGAGATTACCTCATAGCCATACAACAGTTAAATCTTTGGTTATTTGAAGACGAAATTTATACTGTATCAGAAGAATTGGAAAACATTGCAACGATTGAAACTGATAGCTTATCAACAAATGAACATCCAATGGTTACTGTTTCAGAAAATCAATTGAATGTCGCCGAAGCAGAATTGAGAGCGGCAAAAGCCGATAATTTACCGAAATTGAACCTTCAGGGTGGTTTACAAAAAGTTAATGGTAATTCAGGTTTTTATACCTATCAAGCAGGAATTTCCATTCCATTCCTGTCAGGTTCAAACAAGGCCCGAATTAAATCAGCAAAAATTGACAATGCTATTGCAGAAAGTAATTTGCTATTCAAAAAACAAGAATTACAATCACAATATGCACAAGCAAAAGAAAATTATTTAAAATGGAAACTGTCTTGGGAATTTTACGAAACACAAGTATTACCGTTAACCAAAGACCAAAAATCAGGAGCGTTGTTGGCGTATAAGGAAGGAGAAATAGATTATACCACCTTTACACAATTGGTAAAAGAAGCCGTACAGTCAGAACTGGAAGCTCAAAACGCTTTAATCAATTATTTAGAAAGTGCATTTCAATTACAATATTTCAATCAATAACATTATGAAAAAAACAGCATACAAATACATCGCAGTCATTTTTGCAGCACTTTTTATGGTGTCTTGTGGCAATAAAAAAGACCATTCAGAAAATGATGGACATTCTTACGATAAAACAGAACAAACCAGTGAAAATGAAGAACACCACGAAGAAGGCGAAGTAACGCTTAATCAGCAACAGTTTGATGCCTTAAAAATGAAAATAGACACCTTGGGCTTACGCAATATGAGTGGCTATGTTGAGGCAAACGGCACATTGGAAGTACCACCACAAAACGAAGCTGCTATTACTTCTGTAGTAGGTGCCAATGTAACATCCATAAAAGTAATTGAAGGCGATAAAGTTGAAAGAGGTCAGGTAGTGGCTTATTTGTCACATCCAAATATTATAGCCTTACAGACCGATTACCTAAACGCTTATAGCAATAGCGAACTTTTAAAGAAAAATTACGAACGCCAAAAAAAATTATACGATGCAGGAGTAGGATCTGGTGCTAATTTCCAAAAAGCAGAAGCAGAATACAAAGGTTCAACGGCATTAGTAAATGGTTTGGCAGCTCAATTAAGTATTTTAAATATTAATACAGCATCAGTTCGTAATGGGAGTATCGCTCAACAAATTCCACTACGAAGCCCCATTGAAGGATTTGTGCAAAAAGTAGAGGTTAAAACAGGACAATATGTAGAACCACAGACTGAACTGTTCGAGATTGTAAACACACACCACGTGCACGCAGATTTAATGGTGTTTGAAAAAGATGTCTATAAAGTAAAACAAGGGCAAAAGGTAACTTTTAGTGTGCAATCCATACCAGATGCAGAACTTACGGCCGAGATTTACTCGGTAAGCAAAACCTTTGAAGACAACCCTAAAGCGGTTCACGTGCACGCCGAAATAGAAAATAAATCAGGTAATCTCATTCCAGGTATGTACATTCAAGGAAGAATACAAACCGATAGTACATTAACAAAGGCATTGCCCGAAAGTGCCATTGTAAAAGATGGCGATAGATTTTTTGTTTTTACGGTAGAAAAAGAAGGTGAAACTTGGGCTTTTAAGCCTGTAGAAGTAATAACTGGTGAAAAAGATGGAGTTTGGATTGCAGTTACTTTTTCAGAAGAAGTATCTGCTAAAACCAAGTTTGCTTACAATAATGCGTATTACCTTATAGCAGAAATGAAAAAAGGAGAAGCAGAACACGCTCATTAATTATGGAAACAATAGAACAATTATTAGAGTCAAAAGATATTCGCGTTACAGCAATGCGGTTGCTTATTTATAAGTTTCTTGCAGAAAAAGAAGTAGCGGTAACCTTGAGCGATATTGAGAATGCGTTTGAAAAGGCCGACAGGACAACGCTTTACAGAACAATAAAAACCTTTGAAGAAAAGGATATTGTACATCAAATAGACGATGGTACAGGCATCACTAAATATGCCTTATGCGAACAAGGATGCAGTTGCAATATTAAAACAGATTTACACTTACACTTTCATTGTACTAATTGTGGAGAAACAGTTTGTTTAACAGACCACAAAATACCTCAAATCAAGGTTCCTGAAGGTTTTATTTCCGAAAATGTAAACTTGGTAGTTAAAGGTATTTGCGATAAATGTAGCGGTTAATAATGCACTTCTGTTGCATCCCTTTTTTACGGAACTTTGAATTTAAGACAAATAAAAAATGAAAAAAAAGAAAATAAATCTACGAGACTTAAAGCCTGATTCTGATAACGGGCATAGTCACGATGATGGTCACAATCACGGTAAAAGTTCAAGTCAATTTAAAGCATACATTCCTGCCGTTATAAGTTTTACAATGCTTATTATTGGAATAGTATTAGACTATTTTGATGTTTCTTTTTTTAAGGATTGGCTTCGTATAATTTGGTACGGCATAGCATATCTACCTGTTGGTTTTCCGGTAGTTAAAGAAGGTTGGGAAAGCATAAAAAAGGGCGATGTGTTTACAGAGTTCTTTTTAATGTCTATAGCAACTATTGGGGCATTTATAATAGGGGAATATCCCGAAGGCGTTGCGGTGATGTTATTTTATGCAGTGGGCGAACTCTTTCAAAATGCAGCAGTCAATAGAGCTAAAGGAAACATTAAGGCCTTATTGGATGTAAGACCAAAGGAAGCCAATGTTTTTCGAGATGGTGATTATATAAGCGTATCGCCCGAAAGTGTCGAAATAGGCGAAAAAATCCAAATTCGTGTAGGTGAAAAAATACCATTGGATGGTATGCTGCTATCTGAAAAAGCATCTTTAAATACCGCAGCGTTAACAGGCGAAAGTAAACCTGACACCATAAATAAAAAGTCAAAAGTATATGCAGGAAGCATTAATCTGCAAAGTGTGATTGAAGTGGAAGTCACCAGCAAGTTTGAAGACAGTTCCATAGCGAGAATATTGGATTTGGTACAAAACGCCACAGCAAGAAAGTCCAAAACCGAATTGTTTATCAGGAAGTTTGCCCGTATTTACACACCAATTGTAGTGTTTTTAGCAATAGGTGTTACGTTTCTACCGTACTTTTTTGTAGAGGATTATGTGTTTAGGGATTGGTTGTACAGAGCATTGATTTTCTTGGTAATATCCTGTCCTTGTGCGTTGGTAATTTCTATTCCGTTAGGTTACTTTGGTGGATTGGGTGCAGCTTCAAAAAATGGTATTCTGTTTAAAGGAGCTTCCTTTTTGGATGCTATGACCAAGATAAACACCTTGGTAATGGACAAAACAGGCACGGTTACCAAAGGAGTTTTCAAAATCAAAAACATAAAGACTTTCGATTGGGATGAAAAAGAATTTATGAACTATTTAATGGCAATGGAAGAGCAATCCACTCATCCCATTGCTAAAGCTATTATGGAATACCAGAAAGGAACCAACAATTTTGAAGCAAATAAGGTTTCTGAAGTTGCAGGAAAAGGGTTAAAAGGTATGGTAAAAGGTAAAGAAGTTTTGGTTGGAAATAAAGCGTTAATGGTGTCCAATAATATAGAAGTACCTAATGAAACTGAATCTATTGTAGAATCTATTGTCTTGGTAGCTATTGATACTATTTTTGCAGGTTATGTGGTAATTGCGGACGAATTAAAGGAGGATGCTAAAGAAACCATATCAAGTTTACATAGGGTAGGGATTAAAAAAATAATGATGCTTTCAGGCGATAAAGATTCCATAACCCAACAAGTGGCAAAGGATTTAAATATAGAAAATGCCAAGGGAGGTTTATTGCCAGAGGATAAATTAAATGAAGTTGAAACATTAAAGAAAAATCCAGAAAATAAAGTAGCCTTCATTGGTGATGGTATCAATGATGCACCCGTTTTGGCAGCAAGTGATTTAGGTATAGCAATGGGCGGATTAGGTAGCGATGTAGCCATAGAAACAGCCGATGTTATCATTCAAACCGACCAACCTTCAAAAGTAGTGAGAGCTATTAAAATAGGCAGTTCCACTCGAAAAATTGTATGGCAGAATATCATTTTGGCTTTTGGTATTAAAGTAATTGTACTGATTTTGGGAGCAGGAGGTTTGGCAACAATGTGGGAAGCTGTATTTGCAGACGTAGGCGTGGCTTTATTAGCAATTCTAAATGCGGTAAGGTTACAGAAAATGAAATGGAGTTGAGCATTAAACTTCTGTTAATTAAATGAGTATTTGTTAAAATTTCGTAACTTCGCAATTACAATGAAGCAAGTATTCCATAAAATATTGTCCTTGTCAATGGCAATTGTAGTGTTGTTTTCAACACTTTCATTTACAATTAATATGCATTATTGTGGTGGTACTTTAGTAGAAACAGCACTGTTTCAAAAAGCTAAAGGTTGCGGAATGGAAATGGGCAACCCTTCAACTGAAAGCTGTTCAATTACAAAGAAAAATTGTTGTGACGATAAGCAATTATCTATTGAGGGTCAAGATGAGTTACAACTAACTGTTGACAAAATTACATTTGAGCAACAACTATTTATTGCTTCATTTGTTTACACTTATATTAACCTTTTTGAAGGGTTAGAAAAAAACGTTTCTTCTTACGAAGAATACAAACCGCCACTCGTCATAAGGCGCATCTACAAGATTGACGAGACCTATTTAATTTGATTCTTAAACTTTAGACTGTGTTATCCTATGGCTTTATGTCAAAAGGATAATTTGCTGTATTCGGTGTTGTCCTAACGCCAATGTCTAACTGTTTAATTATCAAAACCAATGCTAAACAAAAGCATCAAATTCTTAATAGAAAATAAACTCGTAGCAGTTTTATTACTTGTCCTTTTCATAGGTTGGGGTACTGTAAATGCACCTTTTAATTGGGATACAGGTTTTTTACCAAGTAATCCTGTAGCGGTCGATGCTATTCCAGATATAGGTGAAAACCAACAAATTGTATTTACCAAATGGGATGGTCGTTCACCACAAGATATTGAAGACCAAATTACCTATCCATTAACCACATCATTGTTGGGTATTCCTGGAGTAAAAACCATACGCAGCTCGTCTATGTTTGGCTTTTCAAGTATCTATATCATTTTTGAAGAAGACATAGAGTTTTACTGGAGTAGAAGTCGTATTCTCGAAAAACTCAATTCATTACCAAGTGGTTTATTACCAGAGGGTGTTAATCCTGCGTTGGGTCCAGATGCTACAGGATTAGGCCAAATATTTTGGTACACACTCGAAGGTCGTGACGAAAACGGAAATGTAACGGGTGGTTGGGATTTGCACGAATTACGAAGCATACAAGATTACTATGTAAAATATGCCTTGTCTTCTGCAAGTGGTGTTTCCGAGGTTGCATCTATTGGTGGTTACGTGCAAGAATACCAAGTGGATGTAAACCCAGAACTAATGCGACAATATAATATTGGTTTGCACCATATTGTAAAAGCAGTTAAAGAAAGTAACCGAGATATTGGAGCACAAACATTAGAAATCAATCAAGCCGAATATCTGGTACGTGGTTTGGGTTATGTGAAATCCATAGCAGACATCGAAAATGCAGTTATAACTTCAGAAGATTACACAGCTATCAAAATTAAAGATGTGGCAAAAGTGTCTTTAGGTCCTGCAACAAGACGTGGAATTTTAGACAAAGAAGGTGCAGAAGTGGTTGGTGGTGTTGTAGTAGCACGTTATGGCGCTAACCCAATGGAAGTGATTAATAATGTAAAAGCCAAAATAAACGAATTAAGCGCAGGACTACCTACAAAAACGTTGGCAGATGGTAGAACATCACAAGTAACTATAGTACCATTTTACGACCGTACAGAATTGATTCAAGAAACATTGGGTACACTCAATGAAGCCTTAACTTTAGAAATACTCATTACCATTTTGGTCATTATCATAATGGTATTTAATCTTCGTGCTTCCGTATTGATTTCAGGGCTATTACCTGTTGCGGTGTTAATGGTATTTATAGCAATGAAGCTCTTTGGTGTCGATGCCAATATTGTTGCTTTATCTGGAATCGCAATTGCAATTGGTACAATGGTAGATGTTGGTGTCATACTTTCAGAAAACATCGTAAGGCATTTAGACGAAAACGAAAACAAATTACCAATAAACACAGTCGTTTACAACGCAACAGCAGAAGTATCTGGTGCAATCGTAACCGCAGTAATGACAACCATTATCAGTTTTATTCCTGTATTTACAATGATTGGTGCAGAAGGAAAACTATTTAGGCCATTAGCATTTACTAAAACCTTTGCATTAACAGCTTCGATAATTGTAGCCTTATTTCTAATACCACCATTTGCAGCCTTTTTATTCCGAAAAAAGAGCACTCAAAAACATTTTAAGTATGCTTTAAACGGTGTTTTAATAGTATTGGGAATAGCTGCTATATTTTTCGGGTATTGGTTAGGAATCATACTCATCGCTTTTGGTGTGACTGCTTTACTAAATCTTCAAAACAAGATTTCAGATAAAAAGGGAAATTTTGCCAACATCATCATTTCGGCTTCGGCAATCGTATTCTTATTAGCAGAATATTGGCGACCGTTAGGTGTAAACGAAAGTATCTTCTTAAACATCATTTTTGTAGCTATTATTTGTTTTGGTTTATTGGGTGTATTTTCATTATTCATTAAATACTACACACGTATTTTAAGATGGTGTTTAGACAATAAATTATTCTTCCTTTCAATTCCAACGGCAATCGTCATAGCTGGATTTTTCATAATGAAGAATACAGGCAAAGAGTTTATGCCATCATTAAATGAAGGCTCTTTTCTATTAATGCCTACCTCAATGCCACATTCTGGAGTAGAAGAAAACAAAAGAGTTTTACAACAATTGGATATGGCTGTTGCCAGTATTCCAGAGATTGAAACCGTAGTTGGTAAGGCAGGAAGAACGGAATCGGCTTTAGATCCTGCGCCATTATCAATGTATGAAAATATCATTCAATACAAACCTGAATATATGCTGAATGATAAAGGAGAACGTCAGCGTTTCAAAGTCAATGAAGATGGATTATATGAATTAAAAGATGGTCGTTTTATTGCAAATCCAAATAACTCTGAAAATGTCACCTTGAGCGGAGTCGAAAGGTCTCAATTAATCCCAGACTATGATGGCGAGTTTTACAGAAACTGGCGACCAGAAATACAATCACCAGACGATATTTGGAACGAAATTGTAAAAGTCACCAAATTACCAGGTGTCACATCAGCACCAAAATTACAACCTATTGAAACACGATTGGTAATGCTACAAACAGGTATGCGAGCACCAATGGGAATCAAAATAAAAGGACAAGATTTAAAAGAAATTGAAGCTTTTGGAATGCAGTTAGAAACCATTTTAAAAGAAGCTGAAAGTGTAAAGGATGAAGCCGTTTTTGCAGACCGTATTGTAGGTAAACCGTATTTACTAATTGATATTGACAGAGAAAAAATTGCACGTTATGGTGTAAGTATTGAAGAGGTGCAAAACGTATTAAAAGTAGCTGTTGGTGGTATGTCATTAACTCAAACCGTTGAGGGTCGTGAGCGTTATGGCGTTCGTGTACGTTATCCAAGAGAATTACGAGCAAACCCAACCGACTTACAACAAATTTACGTGCCTGTTGAAAAAGGTAGTCCTGTACCTTTAAGCGAATTGGCAACCATTCGTTATGAGCAAGGTCCACAAGTGATTAAAAGTGAAGATACCTTTTTAGTGGGTTACGTGTTGTTTGATAAACTAGATGGTTATGCAGAAGTCAATGTAGTTGAAAATGCGCAGGCAATGATTCAAAGCAAGATTGATGCAGGTGAATTAATAGTCCCAAAAGGCATTAATTATCAATTTACAGGAACTTACGAAAACCAATTACGTGCCGAAAAAACCTTATCGGTAGTTGTACCATTAGCATTGGCTATCATCTTTTTAATTCTGTACTTCCAATTCCGTTCGGTGGGTACATCATTAATGGTTTTTACAGGTATTGCAGTAGCATTTGCAGGTGGCTTTTTAATGATATGGTTATACGGACAATCGTGGTTTTTAAACTTCAGTGTCTTTGGCGAAAACCTACGTGATTTATTCCAAATGCACACCATTAATTTAAGTGTGGCCGTTTGGGTAGGCTTCATTGCACTTTTTGGTATAGCAACCGATGACGGAGTAGTAATGGCAACCTACTTAACGCAAACATTCGATAGAAATTTACCGGAAACTAAAAAGGAAATTAGAGCATCTATTGTAGAAGCAGGTGAAAAACGTATTAGACCGTGTTTAATGACTACTGCAACAACCATTTTAGCACTCTTGCCTGTACTTACATCAACAGGAAGAGGTAGTGATATTATGATTCCTATGGCAATACCGAGTTTCGGAGGAATGTTAATCGCTTTAATCACCTTATTTGTTGTGCCAGTTTTATATAGCTGGAAAGCCGAAGTTCAACTTAAAAGAGCATCAAAATGAAATATAAATCAATACACATAAAAATCGTCTTGGCTCTTGGCTCTTGTTTCTTGAGTCTTTTTGGAAACGCACAACAATTAGAAACACTTATAGATGAAGCCTTAACAAACAATCCAGAAATTCAAAAATTTGAGTTACAATACAAAAGAGCTTCCGAAAAAGTAAACGAAATAAATACCATTCCTAATACCGAATTTGGTGTCGGTTACTTTGTAAGTGAACCGGAAACCAGAACAGGTGCACAACGCTTTAAGGTATCTGCTAAACAAATGTTACCGTGGTTTGGGACTATTACATCGAGAGAAGACTATGTGAGTTCATTGGCAGATGCTAAATACGAAGACATTGTTATTGCAAAGCGAAAACTAATGGCTTCGGTATCACAATCCTATTATAATCTATACGCCAACAAAGCAAAGCAAGAGGTCTTAACTGAAAACATTAAACTATTAGAAACTTATGAGACGTTAGCACTAACATCTGTTGAGGTTGGTAAAGCATCCGCAGTAGACGTGTTGCGATTGCAAATGCGTCAAAACGAAATGCAACAATTAAAAGAGGTGTTGCAACAACAATTTTTAGCAGAACAAACTAACTTCAATAATCTATTGAATAGAAATAATGATGTTACCGTGAATGTGATAGATAGTTTAATGATACCTTCAGAAGACTTTGATATGAATTCTGAAAATTTAGCATTACATCCTGAATTACTAAAATATGATAAACTCTATCAATCCATAGAGCAATCTGAATTATTGAATCAAAAAGAAAGCAGTCCTATGATTGGTTTCGGGTTAGATTATATCAATGTTTCCAAAAGACCAAATATGGATTTTACTGATAACGGTAAGGATATTGTAATGCCAATGGTTTCGGTATCTATCCCAATTTTCAATAAGAAATATAAATCCCAAACCAAACAAAATGAGTTGCAACAACAGGAAATTACGGCTCAAAAACAGGAACGTTTAAATGCATTGGAAACGCTTTTAGACAAAGCGATTAACGAACGCATTTCTGCAAGAATAAGTTATGCTACCCAAACCAAAAACCTACAGCAAGCCAAAGATGCAGAAGACATTTTAATCAAAAGCTATGAAACAGGAACGATAGATTTTAATGATGTTTTGGATATTCAAGAACTACAACTAAAGTTTCAAATCAATCAAATAGAGTCTATTAAGACCTACTATGTGCAAAGTACAATCATTAATTATTTAATTCAGTAAACTATGAAAAATAATAGTAAACTAATTGGCACAGGAATGTTAACTGCTATAACTGCTTCTCTATGTTGTATTACCCCTGTTTTAGCTCTTATTGCAGGAACAAGTGGAATTGCTTCAGCATTTTCTTGGATAGAACCCTTTAGACCTTATCTAATTGGGTTAACAGTTTTTGTATTAGGATTTGCTTGGTATCAAAAACTAAAACCTCAAAAAGAAATTGACTGTGAATGTGAAACGGACGAAAAACCAAAATTCATACAATCAAAGAGGTTTTTAGGAATTGTTACTGTATTTGCAATTGTAATGTTGGCTTTCCCATACTATTCAGGAATTTTTTACACAAATACAGAAAAACAAATAACCGTAGTTTATAAATCAGACATTAAAACAACTGAATTTAAAATCGACGGAATGACCTGCGCCAGTTGCGAAGCACACGTAAACCACGAAGTTAATAAACTCAACGGTATTGTAAACTCAAAAGCATCCTACGAAAAAGGTAACGCTATCATTGAATTTGACAAAACCAAAACCAATGAATTAGAGATTGAGAAAGCAATTAATTCTACAGGTTATAAAGTAACTGATAAAAAATAAAATTGATGCAACCTATATTAAAATCAGAAATCACTTGTCCAAACTGCGGACATAAAAAAGTGGAAGAAATGCCAACAAATGCTTGTCAATTCTTTTATGAGTGTAAAAATTGCAAAACGGTTTTGAAACCAAAGGAAGGCGATTGTTGTGTTTATTGTTCTTATGGAACTGTCCCTTGTCCGCCAATTCAGAATAATAAAAATTGTTGTTAAAATGAAACATACATATCATATACACGGAATGACTTGCAACGGTTGTCGCAGTCACGTTGAAGAAACGCTCTCTAAAGTGGAAGGTGTTTTAAAAGCAACGGTCAATTTAGAAAAGGCTGAAGCTACCATCGAAATGGAATCGCATATTCCTATAGAAAAGTTTCAAGAAGCCTTAAAAAAGGATGGTGGTACATATAGCATTCATAAACAAGGTGAACACCATCAGCATTCAGAAGCTAAAAAGGAAAAGCAACCTAAAGGTACAGGCACATTTTATTGTCCTATGCATTGCGAAGGCGATAAAACTTATGATAAACCAGGCGATTGTCCTGTTTGCGGAATGGATTTGGTGGAAGAACAAAATCTATCAGCAACTTCAAAGGAACAATGGACGTGTCCGATGCATCCAGAAATTGTCAAAGACGAAGCAGGTTCGTGTCCTATTTGTGGGATGGATTTAGTGCCAATGGAAGCAGATAGTTCAGCAGAAGAAAAAACGTATAAAAAGCTATTAAAGAAATTTTGGATTGCCACAGCATTTACCTTGCCCATTTTCTTAATGGCTATGAGCGAAATGCTCAATAACAATCCGTTGTACGATATAATGGAACAGAAATATTGGAACTGGATTCAGTTTGCATTATCAATTCCAGTAGTGTTTTATGCCACTTGGATGTTCTTTGAGCGTGCTTATAGAAGCATAAAAACGTGGAATCTCAATATGTTTACACTTATTGGAATCGGTGCAGGTGTGGCTTGGTTATTTAGTGTATTTGGGATGTTGTTTCCAGATGTATTTCCTGAACAATTTAAAACTGAATCAGGCGCAGTTCACGTCTATTTTGAAGCAGCAACAGTTATTCTAACGTTAGTGCTTTTAGGTCAGTTGTTAGAAGCTCGTGCCCATAGTAAAACCAATTCGGCAGTAAAAGAACTGTTGAAATTAGCACCAAATAAAGCTATAAAAATAGTAGATGGTGAAGAAGTTGAAGTCAGTATTGACGAGATAGAACTTAATGATATTCTAAAAGTAAAACCAGGAGATAAAATTCCTGTAGATGGTATGATAACTGAAGGTGAAACAACCATTGACGAATCTATGATTACAGGCGAACCTATTCCTGTAAACAAATCTCAAGAAGATAAAGTAAGTAGCGGAACCATTAATGGGAATCAAACCTTTTTAATGAAAGCCGAAAAGGTAGGAAGTGATACATTACTCTCGCAAATCATTCATATGGTTAATGATGCCAGTAGAAGTCGTGCACCTATTCAAAATTTAGCAGATAAAGTTTCAGGCTATTTTGTGCCAGTTGTAGTTCTTATTTCTATTATCACATTTATTGTATGGTCTATTTGGGGTCCAGAACCTGCATACGTCTATGCGTTGGTCAATGCAATTGCAGTTCTCATCATTGCTTGTCCTTGTGCTTTAGGTTTAGCAACACCAATGTCTGTAATGGTTGGTGTGGGTAAAGGTGCTCAAAATGGTGTATTGATTAAAAATGCTGAAGCTCTTGAAAAAATGGATAAGGTAAATACGCTTATCGTTGACAAGACAGGAACAATTACCGAAGGAAAACCAACAGTTGAAACCGTTGGTGCTTTTAATGCTGCTTTAAGCGAAAAAGAAGTGTTACAATACATCGTTTCATTAAATACCAATAGCGAACATCCTTTGGCAGAAGCGACAGTTAAATATGGCAAAGAACACAACACAGAAATTTTAAAGTCCGAAGATTTTAGTGCAGTCACAGGAAAAGGTGTTGAAGCGACAATAAAAGATAAAAAAGTAACATTAGGTAATCCTAAAATGATGGAATATGCTAAAGCAGATGTTACATCGACAATGAAAGACGAAGCTAAATCTTACCAAAAACAGGGTAAAACAGTTTCTTATTTGTCAATAGATGAAACCGTCGTTGGATATGTAGTTATAGGCGATAAGATAAAAGAAACAAGTGCTAAAGCCATTAAAGCACTTCAAGATAAAGGCATTGATGTTATAATGCTTACAGGCGATAATCACGATACTGCAAAAGCAGTAGCATCAGAACTTAATCTCGCAGATTTTAAAGCCAGTATGCTACCAGAAGATAAACTCAAAGAAGTAGAGAAACTGCAAGAAAAAGGGAAAGTGGTTGCTATGGCAGGTGATGGTATTAATGATGCACCAGCATTGGCAAAAAGTGATGTAGGTATTGCAATGGGAACAGGAACAGATGTAGCGATAGAAAGTGCTATGATAACTTTAGTAAAAGGCGATTTACACGGTATTGTAAAAGCAAAAAATTTGAGTAATGCTGTAATGAAGAACATTAAGCAAAACCTATTTTTTGCACTTATCTACAACACTTTAGGTGTACCTATTGCAGCAGGTGTGTTGTTTCCATTCTTCGGAATACTACTCTCGCCAATGATAGCAGCTTTAGCAATGAGTTTTAGCTCGGTTTCGGTAATAGGTAACGCATTACGATTAAGAACAAAAAACATTTAATTATATGCAGAAAACAGTTTTCAAAATATCAAAAATGGATTGTCCTTCTGAAGAAAATCTAATTAAGATGAAGCTATCTGATATAGATGGTATCAAACAACTTGATTTTAATTTAGAAGAAAGAATCTTAACACTATATCATAATTCAAATGTAAATGAAATTGGTAATGCCTTAAATGAATTAAAATTAAATGAAAGTTTAATCAGTTCAGAAGATACAGACACAATTATTACTGAATCTACAAGGAGTCAATCCAAACTGTTGTGGACAGTTCTAATCATCAATTTTGCATTTTTTATTATCGAAATGAGTACAGGACTTATTTCAAAATCAATGGGATTAGTTGCTGATAGTTTAGATATGTTGGCAGATTCATTTGTTTACGGATTGAGTTTAATAGCGGTTGGTGGTACAGTTTTAAAAAAGAAACGGATTGCAAAATATGCAGGCTATTTTCAGATAACACTTGCAATTATCGGAATCGTTGAGGTAATACGTAGATTTTTAGGCTATGAAGCTTTACCTGTATTTTCAACAATGATTATAGTTTCAGTATTTGCTTTGATTGCAAATGGCATTTGCTTGTACCTCTTACAAAAATCTAAAAGTCAAGAAGCACATATGCGTGCCAGTATGATTTTTACCTCTAACGATATTATAATAAATCTTGGCGTAATTACAGCAGGCGTTTTAGTCAATTGGCTGCATTCTGGTATTCCAGATTTAATTATAGGAATCATTGTATTTGGATTGGTGATACAAGGTGCATTCAGGATATTAAAATTAAGTAAGTAAAAAGTTTAACTATAAAATCAAAAAATATGGAAAATTCAAAAGAACACTCAAACAAAGGAAATTACAAAACCTTCTTTATAATGTTGGCTTGCTCATTTGTAGCAATGTACATAACGATGTATTTAAACACCTATTCCATAGACCACGTATGGTTTAGTCTAACACGATTCTATATGACGTGTTTAGGGATTTCAACAATGGCAGTAATAATGTGGTTTTTTATGCGAAAAATGTATAATGATAAAAAGAAGAATATCGCAATACTCGCAAGTAGTTTCATTCTGTTTGTTGGTGCATTAGGGTTGGTAAGAACACAAGCACCCATTATTGGTGATGTCCTTTGGATGAAAGCAATGATACCACATCATTCTATCGCTATTTTAACAAGTGAGAGAGCAGATATTCAAGACCCAGAAGTTAAAAAATTAGCAGAAGACATTATAAAAGCACAACGTAAAGAAATAGAAGAAATGAAAGCAATGATAAAACGATTAGAGAATGAAAAATAATAAAATAGTCATATATATTGGCATACTCGTAGTAGGTGTGTTATTGGGTTGGTTGCTTTTTGGTGGCTCGACAAATGAAGAAACAGACCATAATCACGATGCGGTTGCAGCAACCAATCAAATGTGGACGTGTTCTATGCATCCACAAATTATGCAACCAGAACCAGGCGATTGTCCTATTTGTGGTATGGATTTAATTCCTGCGGAAAGCGGAAGTGATGGCTTAATGGCAGACCAATTTAAACTAACAGAAAATGCGATGGCATTAGCCAATATTCAAACAACTGTTGTAGGCAAGGGAAATGTTGAAGGCAACACCATAAAGTTATCTGGTAAAATTGCTGAAAACGAAGAAGCCAATGCAGTACAGGTAAGTTATTTCGCTGGAAGAATTGAACGTTTGAATGTGAGTTTTACAGGCGAAGAAGTTCGTAAAGGTCAATTATTGGCAACCATTTATTCGCCAGAACTCTATGCAGCACAACAAGAATTAATCACAGCAGCTTCTTTAAAAGAATCTCAACCTGCTTTATACAAAGCAGTCCGTAATAAATTGAAATTATGGAAACTCTCTGAAAATCAAATCAACCAGATTGAAGAAACAGGAAAAGTAAAAGAAAACTTTCCTGTTTATGCAACCGTTTCGGGTACTGTTACAGAAAAATTGGTAGAGCAAGGCGATTACATCAAACAAGGACAACCCTTATTAAAAATTGCCAATCTCAACACAGTTTGGGGAAACTTTGATGTGTATGAAAATCAGATTGACCGCTTTAAAAAAGGACAGGAAGTGATGATAACAACCAATGCTTATCCTAATAAAGAGTTTAAAGGTAAAGTAGATTTCATTGACCCAGTTTTAAACACGAAAACAAGAACTGTAACCTTACGTGTTGTTTTAAGCAATAAGGACGATGTATTTAAACCAGGAATGTTTGTAACCGCAAATATTGAAGGCAGTACAGCTAAAAATGATGAAGTATTATCAATTCCTGCATCTTCTGTATTATGGACAGGTGAACGTTCTGTGGTGTACCTTAAAACAAATCCAGACCAACCTATTTTTGAAATGCGTGAAATTAAATTAGGCAATCAAATTGGTAATGAATATGAAGTTGTAGAAGGTTTATTTGTTGGAAATGAAATAGTGACTAACGGAACATTTACGGTTGATGCAGCAGCACAATTACAAGGCAAAAAGTCTATGATGAATAAAGATGGTGGTAAAGTAATGACTGGACACGAAGGTCATTTAGGTATGGATAACAATGCATCTAACAAAGAAAGTGACCACACTAATATGAATGAGCGTTTGGAAGTATCAGAGAAATTTCAAGAGCAGTTAAATAGTGTTTACAATGCGTATATCAATTTAAAAGATGCTTTAGTAAAAGAAGATTCAATAAGTACTTCAGCAAACGCAACAACTTTATTAAATAAATTGAACAAAGTAGATATGAAATTGTTGTCAGATAATAAGGCGCATAACCATTGGATGTCATTAGAAGGCGAAATAAAATCTTCTGCAACTTCAATTTCTGAAACGTCCGATATAAAATCACAAAGAGACCATTTTAAACATTTATCATCACATCTAATCAATGCTGTACAACTATTTGGTATCAATGAAAAGGTCTATGTAGAATTTTGTCCAATGGCAGATAACAATAATGGTGCTTATTGGTTAAGCAAAGAAGAAAAAGTAATCAATCCATATTTTGGCGAAGCAATGCTAACCTGTGGTGAAGTAAAACAAGTAATAGAATAATAAATCAAGTAATAACAATTAAATTTTAAACAATGAATTTTTCAAAGAAAAATCACGAACACAAAAACAAAAATGTAATCGACGTGAGTAAAAAAGTAATTTTAAGTGTAGCTGTAATTGCAGCATTAGGTTTAACAAGTTGTAAAAACGAAACCAAAAAAGAAACAGAAACCACAACTACTGAAATGTCAAAAGATATGGCAATGACAGACCTGTCTTTTGGTGTAAGAGGAAATTGCGGAATGTGTAAAAACACTATCGAAAAAGCAGCTAACGGTGTTGAAGGTGTTGCAAGTGCTAATTGGGATGTCGATAAAAAGAAGATTGATGTGTCTTTTGATGATACAAAAACCGATGCAATGGCAATCCATAAAGCAATCGCAGCTTCAGGGTATGATACCGAAAAAGTAATGGGAGATAAAGAAGCCTACAATAATTTACCTGGTTGTTGTAAATATGATCATGAAATGGCAATGAATCAAGCTGGCGAAATGAAAAGTGATGACCATTCAAATCACGACCATTAAGAAAATAATTAAAGAGTCTTTTTCATAAGGCTCTTTTTTTTTGTTCAATTTTTAAATAACAGGTTGTCCCTGTTGTTGTCCCCTTAAAACTAAAAAACCCTGAAAAACAACGTTTTACAGGGTTTAAAAGTGGTGCCTCCAGGAATCGAACCAGGGACACAAGGATTTTCAGTCCTTTGCTCTACCAACTGAGCTAAGGCACCAGTTGCATTAATGCGGATGCAAATATAAGTTGTTTTTATTATCCTCCAAAAGAAAAATTATAAAAAATCGTTTTGTAATTTTGCCGTTTTTAATAGCGCTATGAATTTAGTTGTTGATATAGGAAATACGTTTGCCAAGTTCGCTGTTTTTCAAAATGATGACCTTGTTTTTAAAACAAGCTTTGAATTAGAGTCTTTTATTAAAGAACTCAATCATGTACTTGAAAAATACAATTCCATTAGCCATTGTATTATTTCGTCTGTAGGTAAACTCCATGATGAAGGCAGTCAGTATTTAAATAACAAACTGCCTGTTTTGGAGCTTAATTCTAATACTCCTTTGCCGTTCAATAATGCATACCAAACACCTAAGACACTTGGCGTAGATAGATTAGCATTAGTATCGGCTGCCGTAAAAAACTATCCAAAATCAAATGTATTGGTTATAGATGCTGGAACTTGTATAACCTATGATATGGTAACAGCTAACAACCAGTATCTGGGTGGTGGGATATCTCCTGGAATTGACATGCGATATAAGTCGCTTAACAATCTTACAGCCAACTTACCGTTATTAAAACCAACAGCTCCTGAAAATTTGGTTGGAAATACTACTAATGAGGCTATTCACTCTGGAGTTATGAACGGTGTAATTCACGAAATTGACGGGCTAATTAGTGATTACAAGCAGGAATTCGAAGATTTAACAGTTATTTTAACAGGAGGAAACGCTAATTTTTTGTCTAAACAATTAAAAAGTAGCATATTTGCGAACTCTAATTTCCTGTTAGAGGGCTTAAACTATATTTTACAATTTAATTCAAAAGAATGATTAAAAAACTTGTATTAGTTTTCATCGCTTTTTCTGCCATACAAATTTATGCCCAAAATGGTACAGCGTCACCTTACTCTTTTTACGGAATCGGTAGTTTAAAATTCAAAGGTACGGTTGAGAACAGAAGTATGGGTGGTTTAAGCATTTATACAGATAGTATCCATATTAATTTAAGAAACCCGGCTTCTTATGCAGGCAAGAATCTAGCTTTATATGCTAATGAAAGCAGACCAGTGAAGTTTTCTGTAGCAGGGTCCCATTCAAATTTAAAATTGAGTAGTAATTCAGGGGAGGATAGATTGTCTTCTTCTACATTCGATTATTTATCGCTTGCAATTCCTGTAGGAAGGCTAGGTGTGGGTGTTGGATTGATACCGTACACATCGGTAGGGTATAAATTGGAGACATTAAATGATGCCAATCAACTCAATGAGCGTTTCAGTGGTAAAGGAGGTTTGAATAGAACTTACTTATCATTGGGTTATTTAATAAATGACAACTTTAGTGTTGGAGTTGATTTGAGTTACAATTTCGGTAACATTCAAAACAGTACGATTGTATTTGATTACAATACTGATGGTGAATTAGTACAGTACCAGTCTCGTGAAAATAACCGTTCAGATTTAAGTGGTTTGAGTTTGAATTTAGGATTAACTTACAGAGCGATGATATCTGATAGGCTTGAATTAAAGTCTGGTTTTACCTATACTCCTGAAACCAATCTGCGTTCTAGAAATGAACGATCATTTAATACTATTGTAATCAATTCGACAACGAATCAAGAATTCATTGTGAACACTATTGAAGCCAATTTAGCAGCGCAAGGGTTAGATGAAACTAATTTTTTGTTGCCTTCCAAATTTTCATTGGGAGCAGGTATCGGACAGCCTCGAATTTGGTTTGTGGGTGCTGAATATACTTTTCAAAACACCAAAAATTTTGTAAATGAACTTCATGGCTCTAATGGTACTGTTTATACCAATAGTTCTAGTATTGCTCTTGGAGGCTTTTTCGTTCCTAAATACAACTCTTTTACAAGTTACTTCAGTCGTATGGTTTACAGAGCAGGATTGCGTTTTGAAGATACGGGTTTAAACATTAATAATACAGGCATTAACGAGTTTGGCATATCTTTTGGAGTAGGATTACCAATAGGTAGCGCCAGAGACTTTTTCTCGAATGCCAACCTAGGTTTTGAAATAGGAAAACGTGGAACAACTAAAAACAATTTAATACAAGAGAATTTTATTAATTTCAATTTGAGTTTGTCCTTAAACGACAGATGGTTCCAAAAAAGAAGATATGATTAAACACTATAAATTTGATATTATGAAAACGAAAATTACATGGTTAACGCTTGTGCTGGTTTTTTTGGCCTTTAATAGTGTTAATGCACAACAAGATGAAGAGTGTATGACAAACTTGTCTATTTTCTCTGAATATGCAAAAGCTAAAAATTATGATGCCGCTTTTGAGCCTTGGATGAAAGTTAGAAACAAGTGTCCAAAATTAAACTTGAACATTTATTCTGCTGGTGAGGATATATTAGAACATAAAATTGATAAATCTAATGGAGCTGAAAAAGTAGCTTTCATAAATGATTTGAAAAAACTATGGGAAGAGCGTGCTATGCATTTTGCCAATAAAACCAAAAAGGGCGAATACGGTGCTAAATCTTGCCAATTGCTATATGATAATAGGGAGTTGTTGAATTTGACCGATGAAGAACTTTATGATTGTTTTGATGCTGCTTACAAAGCAGACCCAGAAACTTTTACAAATCCAAAATCATTATACACCTATTTTTCTTTAATGGTGGACTTATATGATGCTGGTAAAAAATCGGCAGCAGAACTTTTTAACAAATATGATGATGTAACCGAAAAAGTTGAAACAGAAGTTGGTAACTTCTCTGAAGATTTAAATAAATTGGTTGCTAAAGAAGATGCTGGAACGGCTTTAACTAGTAAAGAAGAAAGATATAAAAGATATTACGAAAGCTATTTGAATGCTTACGATCAAATTTCAAGTAGTATAGATAAAAAATTAGGAGATCGTGCTAATTGCGAAAACTTAATTCCATTATATACTAAAGACTTTGAAGCAAACAAAAATGATGCGGTGTGGTTACAACGTGCTGCTGGAAAAATGTCAGAAAAGGAATGTACAGACGATCCTTTATTCTTTAAGTTAGTAAATGCTTACCATGCCTTGAGCCCTTCAGCTAATTCAGCATACTATTTAGGTATTCTAAAAGATAAAGAAGGTAAATCAAATGAAGCTGTTAAGTTTTATGAGCAAGCTATTAGTTTAGAAACTGATAATTTCAAGAAAGCTAAATTGAATGAGAAAATTGGCGATAAATTAAGAAAGCGTGGAAGTTATGGCAGTGCCAGAAGTTATTATGATAAAGCATTACAACTTAACCCGTCAAATGGTCGTCCACACTTGAAAATTGCTGACATGTACAACAGAAGTGCTAATGATTGTGGTGACAACAATTTTAACAAGCGTGCCGTATTCTGGTTAGCTGCAGCCGAAGCTGAAAAAGCAGGTCGTGTAGATCCTACATTAAAAAGTTCTGCGTCTCAATCAGCTGCAAGTTACCGTGCCAAAGCACCGCAGAAAAGTGAAATTTTCAGCGAAGATATGTCTGGAAAGTCTATCAGCATTGGATGTTGGATTGGTAGAACCATTACAGTTCCTAAAATCTAATGTTTAGAACACAATATCAAATATATTTTAGCATAGTCATGGCATTAGCCATGACTATGTTTTTTTCATGCAAAAGCAATTTAGATGAGGTCAACAAAATTGGTATTTCAGAAAATGAACCCATTGGTATTGCTGAAAATATCAATTTAAAATATACCGATTCTGGTCGTGTAACGGCTAACTTGTTGAGTCCTATAATGCTTGATTTTTCCAATAGGGATTTTGCATACAATGAATTTCCCGACGGTGCACACCTGATATTGTTTGATGAAAACAATGAACAAAGTACCGTTACTGCCGATTATGCCATAGTTTATGATAAAACAGGCATCATTGATATGCAAGGCAACGTTATTTTGGCCTCTGCTCAAAAAGATACATTGTTTGCTGAACAATTGTATTATGACCAAGGGCGCGAATGGTTATTTACCAATAAACCTGTGACATTTAGAAGAGGTCAAGACGTTATTAACGGCAAAGGTTTTGATTCTGACGCTAAATTTAATCAAGCGGAAGTCCTAGAAATAGATGGTGTCATTACACTAGATGAATAACTTATTTATCAGCCTCCTTTTTAGTATCTTTACATTAAATTTTAAACCTCCTATTAATGAAAATCTATAAGTTTTTCCATTATGCCTATTTAATTTTTGCGGTACTATTTATTATTGATGCCATTCAAAATTGGGATAGAGGCTCAAGAACATACATTTCATTGGGCTTGGCAGCTCTGGCAATTTTTGTATTTTTCTTCAGAAGAAAGTTTATGAAACGTTACGAAAACAAAAAGTAACTGGAGCTTATGTCTGCGGAAGTTCTCATTATTATTTCTTCACTAATTCTTTCGGCTTTTTTTTCAGGAATGGAAATAGCCTATGTGTCTTCGAACAAGATTCACATAGAAATTGAAAAAAAGCAAAAAGGGCTTTTAGCCAAAATCCTATCTAGGTTAACGGAAAGCCCATCAAAATTTATTGCAACCATGCTCATTGGTAATAATATCGCATTGGTTGTTTATGGATTTTTTATGGGTGATGTTTTAGTCAATTGGTTTCAATCCATGTTGCCTTCATCTTACAGTGTAGTTAATTATTTATTGATTGATTTGAGTCTTTTGACCCAAACCATTATTTCCACACTTATTATCTTGATTACGGCGGAATTTCTACCAAAGGTATTTTTTCAAATTTATGCTAATTCACTTTTAAAAATACTAGCGTTACCAGCCTATATTTTTTATATACTCTTTACCTGGATTTCCGATTTTGTTATTTGGATTTCGGATTTCGTATTGAAAAAGTTCTTTAAAACAGATGGCGATCAAGTACAATTGGCTTTTACGAAGGTAGAATTGGGAAATTATATCAGTGAGCAAATGGAGAGCGTAGAGGCTCATGATGATATGGATACCGAAATTCAGATTTTTCAAAATGCTTTAGAATTTTCCGAAGTAAAAGCACGTGAAGTCATGGTGCCCAGAACTGAAATTATAGCCGTTGAGGTTAAAGAATCTATTAAAGCTATGAATGCCTTGTTTACGGAAACGGGTATTTCTAAAATGGTGGTTTACAAAGAAAACATTGATGATATTTTGGGTTACGTGCATTCTTTTGAGTTATTTAAAAAACCTAAGAATATCAAGTCGGTTATCATGCCTGTGGAATTTGTTCCGGAAACCATGTTGATTAAGGATATTTTGAACGTGCTTATAAAAAAACGCAAAAGTATAGCTGTGGTTTTGGATGAATATGGCGGTACTTCAGGTATTATGACGGTTGAAGATATTGTTGAAGAGCTCTTTGGGGAAATTGAAGATGAACACGATACTGTCGTTCTCAAAGAGGAACAAATAGATGACTATAACTATGTGTTTTCGGCTAGATTAGAAGTGGATTATCTTAACGAAACCTATAAATTAGACTTGCCTGAGAGCGAAAATTATGAAACCTTAGGAGGACTCATTGTAGACAGAACTGAAGGAATTCCGGAGCACAACGAAGTGGTGACTTTGGATGATTTTCAATTCACAATCTTGGAGGTCTCTAACACTAAAATTGACCTCGTTAAACTAAAAATTCTGCAAGAGGACTAATTTCCTGAATATTATATCAATTAAAGATATAATCTACTTTTATTATTAAATAGAAAATGGTATTTTCGCGCACTATATCGTAAAAAATTTAAATGACAGATGGCAGTTTTAAATAAAATTAGACAACGTTCACTTTTTTTAATATTAATAATCGCGTTAGCATTATTTTCATTTGTATTATCTGATTTGTTCAGAAACAGCGATGCACTTTCAGCTAAATCGCAAAATGTTGTTGCAACCATTAACGGGAAAGACATCACCCGCGAAGATTTTTTAAGCAAGGTTGAGGCTGTTCAAAGACAGTTAGGACCTAACGGAACAGCTACACAAGCCATGAACCGTGTTTGGGATCAGGAAGTTAGAAAAGCCGTTATGGAAACGCAGTATGAAGCCTTGGGTATTACCGTTGAGCAAGATCAAATGCGTGACCTTTTAAAAACAACATTGGCTAACAATCCAGATTTTCAAAACGAAGCCGGATTATTTGATGAAGCTAAATTGTCAGAATACATTCAAAGTTTAAAAACCAGTTCGGAAGTAGCTTACCAACAATGGGTTGACTATGAGCAATCATTGGCTAATAATGCTCTGCAGACTAACTACATGAACATGGTTAAAGCTGGTATGATTGGTACCTTGGCTGAAGGAAAATTAGCTTATCATTTAGAAGGTGATAAGGTTGATTTGAGATTTGTTCAAATTCCTTTTTCCTCAATTCCTGATAGTACCATTACCGTTACTAAATCGGAAATAGCCAAGTATGTAGAAGAAAACAAAGAACAATACGAAGTAGAGGCTTCAAGAGATATCCAGTTTGTTGAATTCAAAGAAGTAGCCTCTGTAGAAGATGAAGCTGAAATTGAAAAATCTGTAGCAGCATTTAAAGAAGGAAAAGTGGAATATAATAATGGTAGAACAGATACCATTAAACCATTTGCTCAAGTTAAAGAGCATGCAAACTACATCAACTTTATTGCTGGTTCAGACATTAAGTTTGATAACCGATATGTTAAGAAAAACCAGTTGCCAACTGCATTTGCAGATAGTATTTATAATCTTAACGTAGGTGAAGTATTTGGCCCATATAAAGACAACGGACACTTCAAATTATCTAAAGTTGTAGCAGATATTCAAATGCCAGATTCAGTTAAAGCCAGACATATATTAATTCCTTTTGTAGGATCGCGTTCTGCAACGGATTCTACAACACAAAACGAAGTGCAAGCTAAAGCAACTGCTGATAGTTTGATGCGTATTGTTAAGGCTGATACAACAAAATTTAAGGGGCTTTTAGACTTTTCAGCTGATAAAGTGAGCAACGAAAATGATGGTGTTTTAGATTGGTATACTTACAATGCCATGGTTCCAGAATTTAGAGATTATACGTTTGAAAATGAAGTAGGTGACATAGGTGTTGTTAAATCGGCTTTCGGATTCCATGTTATTGAAATATTAGGACAAAAGAACAAGCAACGTGCTATTAAAGTGGGCACTATTGCCAGAAAGATTGAACCATCTGAAGAAACAGTGAATGCTGTTTTTAGAGATGCCTCTAATTTTGAGATTGCTTTAGAAAAAGGAGATTTCCAAACCTTGGCTGAAGAGAATGAATATGTTGTTAGACCGGTTAATACAATCAAGGAATTGGATGAGAATATTCCTGGTTTAGGCAGTCAGCGTGCGATGGTAAGATGGGCTTTTGAAGATGAAACAGAAGTAGGTGAATTCAAACGATTCAATGTGCCTGGCGGCTATGCCATTGTACAATTAGTGGCTAAAAATAAAGCTGGTTTAATGAATACGGAAGAAGCTTCTATCACCGCTTTACCAGCTATCAGAAAGCAAAAGAAAGCAGAACAGATTAAGTCTCGAATCACAGCCACTACGGTTGAGGATTTAGCAAAAGCTGAAAATTTAACGGCAAGAACCTCATTGGCACTAACTATGAAGAATCCAACACTTTCAGGAGTTGGTAGAGAGCCATTGGTTATTGGTACAGCTTTTGGAATGGAGCAAGATGAAACTTCAGGTTTGATTGAAGGCGAAACCGGTATTTTTATGATTAAGGTGGTGAAAAAAGAATTGGCTACAGAAATGGATAATTACCAAGGATTTGCCAATCAAGTGCAAACAGCAAAAGTAAATGCTGTGAACACGAGATTGTACAATGCTTTAAAAGAAGCAGCCGAGATTGAGGATAACAGAGCTAAAACAGTGCAATAGTTATCCATTCTATATAACTTAAAAAAAGCCTTTCTGAAAAGAAAGGCTTTTTGTTTTCATGACCTTTCCTTAACTTGTAACAAGAGCAAAATAAAAAAATGAGAAATATAATTTACTTAATAATCTTATTTTCATTGATTGTAAATTCCTGTATAGCGCAAACTATTGTTAATTTAAATGCTTTTAACCAAGGAGATAATTCTGGTAAGTATTTTAAAGATATCGACAATAATTTCAATCCTTTTTTAGGAACATGGGAATGGCAAAATGGAAATCAAATTTTTAGAGTAGAACTTTGGAAAGTTGAAATGAAGGAAAATAAAAATGGTAATGAACCATCTTTTTATCTTGATGAAATTCAGGGACATTTTGAAATGGTTGAGTCTGGGGTACAAGGTCAACAATTAGAAACTAATATCTATACTTCAAATAAAAATGTAGGTGATAAGGACTATTATTGGCCTCCTGTCATTAACTTAAGTTCAATTGATGGAACTTCATGTGGTGGAATAATTATAGATAATATAGCTGTCAATAATGAATATTGGTATGGTCTAAAAGGTAAACTCATCATTGAATTAATTGATGGAACCAATCCTTTAAAAGCCAATTGGAAGGTAACTTTATTGGAAGGGATTTATGGCATTGATCAACCTACAGAATTTATCATTCCAAGCAATATAGTTTTGACGAAAGCGGACTAGAATGAAATGTTAGCACTAATATTTCAATTACATAATTAAGATGTTATCTTATATAATGTTCAATTATGATAATAGCATTTTTTGAAAAGGAATAACCGTTTCAAACCCTTTAGCTTGAAAGTAGGCTGAAGGGTTTTCGGTTGCGGTTGCTAAAATAAAGTCGCCACCCCAAGCACCGAGACTTTTAATGGCGCCTTGAAAATCATTAAACAGTCTATTTTTAATGGGTTCTTGTTTTAGAATAGTACCCATGATTTCTTCATGTTGGGCAACCAAATCATTGAATTCTGATAAATTATTGCAGTTAATAATGCTTTCTGTAATCTTGTTTACAGAACTTATTGCTTCTGGCTTGTAAAATATGTTTTTTCGATAAGTCTCAATGGCATCTCGGCTATTTTGTTTTTTGTTCAAATACACAAAATAGAGATTGTCTTTAAAGTTTGGGTTAAAATCTACTTTTTGAATGTCTTGACCATCTTTTTTCAAACTATAGACAATCGGGTTGTTATTTGAAGCGCAAGCAATATCGTAGCCACTGCCACCAAAGGTTAATTTTAATAATTGGTAAGGGTCTATTTGCGCCCAAATGGCAAGGTTATTAATTAAGGTTGATGAGGATCCCAATCCCCAATCTTTAGGAAAGGTTAGTTTAGTTTCTACCGAGCAGCCTGCATTTAAAAAATCAGGATTTAATTGTATGGCAGCCTTTAAAATTTGAATGAGTCGTTTTTCAAAATCTGTGTTAGAATCATCTGAAGAAAGATTATTCAGTTTAATATTTGTTTCAAACCAGATATCCTCGTTATGGTCATAACTTTTCCAATGGAGACTATTGGAATTATTCGATTCAATAGTTAAATGTTGGCCATATTTGGTTGGTAAGGCCAAAGCTTTAGCACCATCTAAAACCAGATATTCACCAGTTAATAATAGTTTGCCGTTGCTGTAAAAGTTACTTTTCGACACGTCGTAAAATGTTTAAAGCATCCACAACAGCACTATGGGAAACTGTTTGGGTTTTAAAATGCTCAATAAGTTGCTCTTTTTCAGAGTTAGTCGCTTCGAACTGATTGAGAATATTCATCAAATGCATTTTCATGTGGCCTTCTTGAATTCCTGTTGTAATCAATGAACGCAACGCGCCAAAATTTTGGGCCAGACCAGCTACCGAAACAATACCCATAAGCTCTTTTGCTGAAGGTTTATGAAGCAACTCTAAAGATAATTTAACCAGAGGATGCAAACCAGTCAGTCCTCCAACCGTACCTAGTGCCAAAGGAATTTCAATCCAAAACCTAAAAATGTCGTTCTCAATGGAAGCATGCGTTAAGCTGCTATATTGACCATTTCTGGAGGCATAAGCATGAACGCCTGCTTCAACAGCTCTAAAGTCATTACCTGTAGCCAAAACGACGGCATCAATACCATTCATAATGCCCTTATTGTGAGTAACAGAGCGATAGGGCTCTACTTCAGCAATCTTGACAGCTTGTATAAACTTTTTGGCAAAGGTTCTAGGGTTTATTTTATCGTCATCACTCAAATCATCCACAGGACAGGAAACTTCCGCTCTCACCAAACAATTCGGAACATAATTGGAGAGAATGCTCATGACAATGTCTATATTTTTTTCTGCATCAGAAAAATCAGCATAGGCTTTGGCTTCCGTTTTAAAGGTTTTGGCAAATTGTTCCAAACAGGAGTTAATGAAGTTGGCACCCATGGCATCCTGTGTTTCAAAGGTAGCATGAAGCTGATAGTAATTGGGAATATCAGCAGTTTTGTCTTTGAGTTCAATATCTAAAATACCACCACCACGTTTTTCCATATTCTTGGTAATGGGTTTGCTATCACTAATGAGTTTGGGTTTTACCTGGCTGAAAAAATGTTGTAATTTTTCAAAATCACCAGAATACATAAAATGGACCTGACCAATTTTGGTTGTTGAGATGATGGTGGTTTTGAAGCCACCACGATCGAGCCAAAATTTAGCTGCTTTACTAGCCGCAGCAACCACAGAACTTTCTTCAATGGCCATTGGAATGGTGTGTAATTTGCCATTGATTAAGAAATTGGGAGCAACACCAAGCGGTAAATAGTAATTGGTAATCGTATTTTCAATAAACTCATCATGAAGTTGTTGCAGCTTGTCGTTAGAATTCCAGTATTGTTTGATAATGTTTTTTGCATTCGTATTTTGTGCAAAATACGTATCGACTATCCAATCAATTTTTTTGGATTTTGATAGTTTAGAAAAGCCAGAAATAGGTTTGCCCATGACAATAAAATTGAAAAAACAAAGATACTATTATTGTGTGAGTTCTGTTGTGAATGGCTATTTAACTGTTAATAATTACGGTTTTTTGCTTAATTTTTAGTAAACTTGGCATTATTTTATCAATACCATATCTTAAATGAAATTTTATACCTATTTCGTCCTTTTAAGTTACGTGGCTACTTCACTTGGTAATTCAATAATAAAAACTAACTAACACAAAAACTATGGCAGATCAATTAGACCATTTTAAAGAAGAACCTCAATTACTAGGGCATCCTAAAGGATTATTCTATTTGTTTTTTGCGGAACTATGGGAGCGTTTTAGTTTCTATGGGATGCGAGCACTGCTCACGCTATATATGGTTGATGTTGTCTTTGAAGCCCTATCAAATAGAGATTATGCCGCAGCAGCTGTTTATGCGTCTTATGGTTCCTTGGTTTATGCTTCCACCGTTATTGGAGGTAAGATATCCGATAGTATTTTAGGGATGCGACATTCCATATTTTTGGGAGGTATATTGATGGCTATCGGTCATTTTGTTTTGGCTATTGAAAATGATATAGCGTTTTATTTGGCTTTAGCCTTTATTGTTGTTGGAAACGGCTTTTTTAAACCTAATATTTCAACGTTTGTTGGTTCTCTTTACAAAGAAGGTGACCCTCGAAAAGACTCTGGATTCACCATATTTTATATGGGTATTAACATTGGTGCATTTGTTTCTCCTTTATTGTGTGGCTGGTTAGGGAGCGAGTACGGCTGGCATTATGGGTTTGCCCTTGCAGGATTTGGAATGATGTTAGGGCTTATTTTCTTTTGGAGCGGGATTAAAAAGAATGTTTTTGGAGATAGAGGTATGCCAACCAATACCGAGGTTTACAGTAATGTTAAGTTTGGGTTGAAAAACAGTCAGTTGGTTACGGTACTTGCTTTTTTATCGGTGCCATTAATTGCTTTTTTATTATCGTCATATCAACCAGTTTATGGAGATCAAAATATTGTAAATGTTATCTTTAAAGGGATTGGGATTGTTGTTTTGGCCTATCTTATTTATGAAATGGCGAGGGCTACTGTTGTTGAACGCAAAAAGCTTATTGTAGCAGTCTTCCTTACTTTATTTATGACTATTTTTTGGGGATTTCATGAACTTTCAGGTAGTGTCATTACATTATTTGCCTCAAGAAATGTAAATCTGTCTTATATTAATGCAGCTCAAACAAACTCAATTAATGCCTTATATATTATCGTTTTAGCTGTGCCAATATCCCTCTTATGGCAATATTTATCTAAAAAGAAAATAAATCCAAGAACACCTTATAAATTTGCTATTGGTTTGGCTTTTGCTGCCATTAGTTTTTATGTGTTAGCTATTAGTGCGGAAAGCGCTGATGACAACGGGAGAGTACCATTTTCATTTTTAATGATTATGTATTTTATCCTGTCTGTTGGGGAATTATTTATGTCGCCTGTTGGGCTGTCTAAAATGACAGATTTAGCACCTGCAAGATTAATTGCCTTTATTATGGGCGTATGGTTTTTGTCATCTGCATTTGCATTCCAAATTGTTGGATTCATTGGAAAAGAGCTTGCTGTAGAAAGTACTGATAAGAATGTAGGAGGATTTGATTCTTTAGGAATTTATACCGATGGATTCCATCTCATTGCCATGTATGCTGGAGGTGCAGCCATCATTACCTTAATTCTGGCCCCAATTTTAAAGCGTTTAATGGGTAACGTACACTAATAGAAATTAACTAAACTAACTATATATGAATACGGATATTGAAAATTTATTTAAGGATAAGGTCATAGGGCATCCTGCTGGATTGTTTGTGTTATTTTTTACGGAAATGTGGGAGCGTTTTTCGTTCTATGGGATGCGGATATTATTGGTTTTATTCTTGACGGCTCCAATTTTAAGTGACAACCCAGGTTGGGAATGGCCCAGAGAACATGCATTAGCCCTAATTGGAACCTATGCCTCGTTGTTATATTTAACACCAATTATAGGAGGATGGATAGCCGATAAAATTACGGGTTATCGCATAGCAGTTGTTATAGGCTGTGTAATCATGACTTTAGGACATGCTTCCATGGCTTTAGAAACAACCATGTCCTTTTATTTAGGGTTGGCTTTGTTGGTTATTGGAACAGGATTTTTCAAGCCTAACATCACTTCTATCATTTCAACTATGTATAAGGGTAAAGAATCTAAAAAAGATGGTGCCTATACCATTTTCTACATGGGTGTAAATGCTGGAGCGTTTTTCGGTATGATGCTTTGTGGTTATTTAGCTGAAAATTTTGGATGGTCTTATGGATTTGGATTGGCAGGAATTTTTATGTTATTAGGTATGCTGCAATTCTGGTTAGCTGGTAGTCTATTTGGAAGTATTGGAGCGAAACCAACAAAAGTTCATGAAGTAGAGTTGCCACAGAATATTAATGAAGAGGCTCCTAAAGAACATGATGCAGAATCTGATGAAAAGTTAAATCCCTTTACCATGTTCGATAAGGTTCTTATTGTACTTTCTTCAATAGGAGGGTTGTTATACTTGTTCAACGATCCCATGGAAAAAATAGGCAATATCAATATGTTGCCATTTGAATTGGGTGGCTTAAGTGGTTCCAATGTAGTTGTTTTAGCAGCATTAGTGTTGTTTTTAGTGTTATTGGTTACGCGTATTGCCAGATATATTCCTGTTGTGAGAGATCGTATTATTGCGGTTTCTATTTTTGGTGTGTTTACGGTGTTTTTCTTTGCGTTTTTCGAGCAATCTCTTGGTTCAATGACATTATTTGCTCGCGATTATACCGATCGAATGTTGGTTGGAAATTCAGCTATGGTATTTAAGGTTATTGATGCCTTATTAACGACCGTTCCATTGATTATCATTACCTGGGTACTTATTTTATTGGCTAAAAAGACATTTTCAAGAATTGGTTTATCAAATATTATTTTGGCAATAGCATTTATTGGTTTGTGGATTTTGGTACTTTATAGACTGAATGATAAGTTTTCACAAGAAGGAAATGAGGTAGAAGCTACCTGGTTCGGAATCTTGAATTCTTTCTTTATTATCACGCTGGCACCACTCTTCTCAAGATGGTGGGAAAGTAAGTATAACCCAAGTGCTGCCATGAAATATGGGATTGGTTTAATTCTTTTGGGATTAGGTTTTGCCTTTTTATCTTATGGAGCCGGCGAAATACCTTCAGGTGCTAAAACGGCTTCTGTAAGTATGGTGTTTTTAATTATGGCTTATTTATTCCATACTATGGGGGAATTATGTATTTCGCCTGTAGGGTTATCGTATTTAAGTAAATTAGTTCCCGCCCGAATGATAGGGTTTATGTTTGGTATTTGGTATCTGGCCATTGCTGTTGGTCAAAAAGCTGCTGGTACCATGGGAGGTATGATTGATAAGATTTCGGAAGAGTATTCCATGAGTACCTTCTTTTTAATATTTACATTGGTACCAATTGGAGCTGGTTTTGTAGCCATTGTATTAAATCCATTATTAAAACGTTTAATGCACGGTGTTCGTTAATCGAAAAAATCGTTAAAATATCCTCAAAACACGTCATTCTTGACGTGTTTTTTATATTTTAGGAACGGTTTTTGAAAGTTTCCTTTCTAAATCCGACAATTAATAAAACAGAAACATGAAAAGAGTATTCCTATTAGCAACCGTATTGTTTTTTGCAGTTCAGGTTCATGCACAAGAAATAAATTGGGTGTCTTTGGAAGAGGCTGTTGCCCTTCAAAAAAAGAACCCTAAAAAAATAATGATGGATGTTTATACCAACTGGTGTGGTCCCTGTAAAATGTTAGATAAAAACACCTTCCATAATAAAGATGTGGTGGATTATGTCAACAAAAACTATTATGCAGTCAAGTTTAATGCCGAAGGTGATGAAACCATCACGTTCAACGGACAAACGTTTAACAATCCACAATACGATCCAGCTAAGGCCAATAGACGAAACAGTGTTCACGAATTGGCAAGGCATTTTAGCATAAGATCTTATCCTACTATTGTGTTTTTAGGAGAATCAGCAGAGTATTTAACTCCAGTAATTGGCTACAAGACACCAAGACAACTGGAATTATATTTAAAGTTGTTTAAAAATGACGACCATAAGGACTTTAAATCTCAAGATGATTTTACAGCCTACTATAATGCCTTTAAACCTGAATTTTCTGAATAGGAAAATATCACTTAACAATATAAGCTCCCTTTTCACCGGTATAGTGAAAAGGGAGTTTTCTTTTTTTACAGGTTTGTTCCCATCGATTGATATAGGATTTGTAGTTGCTACCATCGGCAATGATACAAATAGGATTTAGACTATCGATTAATCGTGTTAGATTAATTTTTGGAGAGTTTCTCAATAGGATATAGTCAGGATTAAAACGTAAGTTTTGATAAATACCTAGACTGTCAATAATCAATAGCTTTTTGTTTTTAAATTGATAGACGTTTTTTAAGGTATCATATTCCGTTTTTTGAATGAAGTTGCCAACTTCATAGTTGGCGATAATCGGGTTATTCTTTAAAATAGTGCTATCTAAATTATGGCAAATATTCAAATGGTTTCCATTTTTGATACCTACAAGGCTAAATCTGCTTTTATGAAAAACAACCATTTCATCATGTGACTCCACTTGCCATTTGTTATAAGTTAATAGTATTTGAAAGATCAAAATAGAGATTAGTACAGCAGATAAATTTTTATAGTGTTTCGATTTAAAATAGTTAATGATAGTTAAAATCATAACATACAACCCGATAGCCAAAAACCAATTCATGGGAATATCTTTAAACAAAAAAGCTTCTTGGTGGGCAACCCACTTAAAAAGAGAATTCATGGCATGAATGATAAAACCGTAAATATCGAATAGGATGTTTTGGGGTGTGTTCAATACAGCTAAAAGGATGATAAAGAAACCAAAACCTAGAATAAATCCCAAAATAGGAATGATTAAGACATTTGAAATAAAGAACAAACTTGGAAATTGATGAAAGTAAAATAGACTTAACGGAAGAATACCAATTTGAGCTGCAAACGATACAGCAAGTAACTCCCAAATTTTGTTGGGCACTTTATAGTTAAATCGTAACAAAGGCTTCAGCATCGGGTAAATTATCACAATACCTATTACTGCTAAATAACTCAATTGAAAACCAACCTCAAACAAGAAAAATGGATTAATAAGTAGTAACAAAAAAGCTGAAATGGCCAGTGTGTTCATAGTATTGTGAGGCCGTTTTAGGTTCATGCCAAATGCAAATACACTGAACATAGTTGTGGCTCTTAAGATAGAAGGAGATAATCCAGCAATTAACGCAAAGCTCCACAAGAGTATTAAAATGAATGTCGTCTTGAAGGCTAAACCATATTTGAACCTTCTTAAAAAACCAAATAAATAATTTAGCATTATTAAGATAATGCCAATATGTAAACCGGAAATAGCTAAAATATGAATGGCTCCAGCATTGGCGTAATCTTCATAAAGGTTTTTGCTAATATCTTGTCGGTAGCCCAGCAACAGCGCTTTAATTACTGCTAGTTCTTCGGGCCTAAAGTTGTAATTTTCTAATTTGGTAATTATGGACTGCCTGATAGTATTTGCAAAACCAAGAACACTGGGGTTAGTAGTTTTTAGAACTGTTAAGCTATTATGATCACTATTAATCTGTGCATGGATGTTTTTGTTTTCCAAATAAGCTTTATAATTAAATTGAAAAGGATTTAAAGGCGGTTTTAAGGCTTGTAATTTTGAGCTTATTAAAATTTGATGGTCAACTGGTAATTTTGAATTCGTCAAATCTTTTGAAATATTGAGTTGTACTTTACCATGGACTAAACCAGAATCTATTTGAATGATATTTGCAATGTACCGGTCGTGATAGGTTGTTGGTTTTAGCTGTTCTCTAATGCTTAAAATTATTTGAGAATCATTTGGGTTCTCATAATCATAGAAATGATTATAGTGTTTTTTTTGATTTTGTTGATTGTGAAAGTTTACGATCAATATACCTATTGAAATAGTAGTGAGTAGAGCAAACAAACCAAACCATACAGTCTTTTTGAATTTGTTTTTGGAAATAATATAATTAACTAAAGTAGCCAAGAGTAGGACACATGAAGTCACCATCGTTTCAGAAAACGTAAAACTTGTTTTCGAACCAATAATAATGCCTACGATGAGGCAGAGTGTCAGTTTTACTATAGGGAAATCAAGTAACTTCATAACAGGAAGTTACAAAAAATTCTTACAAAATGCGCCTAGCTTGTACAAAGGCAAAATACCAATACTTTTCCGATAAAAGAGATGTTATCACACCTTTACTGGTTGTAGAATGTATAAAAGCCACATAGCCGGGTCTGGCTTCCGTAACAATGCCAACGTGATTGACATTGCGACTATTTTTTTTGGTTGCAAAAAACAGTAAGTCACCTTTTTGAACTTCTTTTACATCCACCCAGTCACCTGTAACTGCAAGCTGTGATGTCGTTCTTGGTAATGCAATAGCCTCCTTTTGATATGCAGTGGTTACCAATCCAGAACAATCCATGCCCTTTTTAGTCGTGCCACCATATTTGTATTTAACACCTTCAAAAGTTTCGGCATAGTCTACAATAGCATTTACTTTATTATTGTAATCCGAACTCCTGCCTTCATAGGTTGAAACCGTTTGATGCGATTTTCTGGTGGAAGATTTAGCCGTCTTTTTCGATTTGCAAGACGAAAGAACCAATAAGCAACAAAGTATCAGGGCTATTTTTTGCATGCATCGAAAATAAACAATTTTGTTATTAAAAAAATAATAACCTTTGAAAAACTTGATTTGTCTTACATACAAAATCTCTTATTTTTAACACTCAATTTAAAATAATCTATGAATGTAGTTGATTTGTTTTCTGGATGTGGTGGATTGGCATTAGGCTTTAAATGGGCTGGTTGTAACACGCTTTTGGCCAGTGATGTGGATGAAAATTGTGAAAAAACGTATACACATAATTTTCCCAATGTACCGTTTTTAAAAGGTGATTTACGAACTATTACAACCAAACAGATAAAAAATCAAATAAGTGACTCTGTTGATATGGTTATTGGTGGGCCACCATGTCAAGGTTTTTCGTTAGCCAATAAAAATAGAAACAAAGTCAAGGATGACCCAAGAAATGAATTGTTCTATGAGTTTGTAAGAGTTGTTACCGATTTGCAGCCCAAAGCCTTTGTAATGGAAAATGTGCGAGGACTACTGTCCATGCAAAAAGGGAAGGTCATTCAGTTAATGAAGGAAGAATTTGAAAATGCTGGTTTGGGTTACCAAGTTGATTTCAAAGTACTGTTGGCTTCTGATTATGGTGTTCCCCAAAACAGACAACGGGTCATCATGATGGGAATTAGAAAAGATTTAGATGTAAAGCCGGAATTTCCAACAAAAACCTACGCAAAACCTATTACCGTATGGGAAGCTATTTCAGACTTGCCTCAAATACAAGCTTCTGAAGGCGAGGAAAAAATGAGCTATGAAAGTGAGCCTCAAAACACCTATCAAGAGCTCATGAGGAAATCATCGGCATCCGTTTTCAATCATGTGGCCATGCGTCATACCAAGCGTTTAATAGAACGCTTTAAAGTTATTAAGGCTGGACAATCATTAGCACATGTGCCACAACAACACGCGGCCGTGAAACGTGGTAAGCCAACCGAAAAATCAAAAATTGTCTTCTCTCAAAACAATCAACGGTTACATGCTGATAAGCCAGCTCCAACCATAGCGGCGTCGTTTCAAAGTAATTTTATTCACCCGTATCTAAATCGAAATTTTACGGCTAGGGAAGGTGCGCGAATGCAATCATTTCCAGATGATTTTGTTTTTCAGGGCATGCGAACCAAAATGAGCTGGGAAAAGGGTTTGAGTCAATATCAACAAATAGGCAATGCCGTTCCGCCACTGATGGGTTATGCCATTGCGAGTAAAATAATGGATCTTTTGAATGGGTCAGAAACAATTTTAGAAAAACAGCAACTTTTTAAGCAGGCTGAAGCTATTGGCTGATAGACTCATAAATGAGTTTGGCTGTTTTGGCACTGGCTCCCTTGCCACCCAGTTTTTTCTCCAGTTCATAGTACGACATAAAAAACTTGGTGCGTTCATAACTATCTAATATGCGATCTAGTTCTGCTTTTAAACGCTTTGAATTGAAGTCATCTTGTATCAATTCCGTTACGACTTCCTGATCCATAATCAAATTGACTAAAGAAATATATTTTATGTGTTTTACAAGGCGTTTGCCAATTTGATAGGACAACCAACTACCTTTATAGCATACTACTTCTGGCACTTTGAAAAGCGCAGTTTCTAATGTTGCTGTACCTGATGTTACCAATGCGGCTGAAGACACACTCAATAAATCATAAGTTCTGTTTGAAACAAAATGAACATTGGCATTCTTGATGAACTGCTGGTAAAAACTGTAATCCTGACTTGGTGCACCAGCAATCACAAATTGGTAATTAGGGTAATTATTGACCACACTCAACATGACAGAAAGCATTTTTTTAATTTCTTGCTTTCGGCTTCCTGGAAGTAAGGCGATTATAGGTTTTTCGTTTAGTTCATAATCTGCTCTAAATGTATATTCATCCACTTGGGTTCTATTGGCTATGGCATCAATTAGTGGGTGACCTACAAATTCAACAGGATAGTTGTGTTTGTTTTCGTAAAAATCTTTTTCAAATGGCAGAATAACGTACATGTTGTCAACATCTCGTTTTATGTCCTTAATCCGGTTTTCCTTCCAGGCCCAAATTTGTGGCGAGATATAATAATGGGTTTTAAAACCTTTTTGTTTTGCCCATTTGGCAATCCGAAGATTGAAACCCGGGTAATCAATGAATATGATTACATCAGGATTGTACTCCTCAATATCCTTTTTGCAAAACGCTAAATTTCGGGTGATGGTTCGAAGATTCATAATCACTTCAGCAAAACCCATAAACGCTAAATCCTTGTAATGCTTAATTAGATTGTTGGAAACCTCCTGCATTAAATCGCCACCCCAAAATCTAAATTCAGCATTTACATCTTCTTTGAGTAAAGCCTTCATTAAGTTGGAACCATGTAAATCACCTGACGCTTCTCCAGCAATAATGTAGTATTTCATCTATAATTACATGAATTTAGTAACAAAGGTAAAAATAGCAACAATAACAGTTGCCAACAAAACACCCCTAGCACGATAATCTTGCTTTTTTTTAATAAAAACAAAAAAGGCCAATAAGTTTAAAATAGCACCTAAACTTATTAATTTACCAAGAAAACCTTCAGATGAGGCAGATTTCAACACAGAAATAAAACCTTCGCCATTACCCAATATTAAGGTGGCCAGATAAAGACCGATAACATTGGCAATGAGACCTACGAGTAACCCTTTAAATACTTCTTGCTTAATCATCGAAATTCCATGTGTTTAATTGTTGAATACAGTGATGAGCTGTTAAATCAAATTGAACTGGTACAACAGAAACATAACTATTTGTTAAAGCCCATTCATCAGTATCTTCACCATGATCTAAATTAACAAATTTCCCCGTTAACCAATAATAATCTTTTCCTTGAGGGGTTTTTCGTTTATCAAATTCTTCTTCCCAGTTTGCACGTGCCTGACGACAAATTTTAATGCCTTTTATCATTGATTTTTTCAAGTTAGGTATGTTGACGTTTAAGACCACATCTTTAGGCATGCCGTTTTTTAATACGTTTTTAGCTATTTGCTTTACAAATGATTCCGAAGCTTCAAAATCAGCATTGTAATTATAATCCAATAACGAAAAGCCAATAGCAGGAATGCCTTCAATTCCAGCCTCCAAAGCTGCACTCATGGTTCCAGAATAAATCACATTAATTGAAGAGTTAGACCCATGATTGATACCAGAGACACATAAATCAGGTCTTCTGTCCAGTATTTCATTGACTGCCAATTTAACACAATCAGCTGGTGTGCCAGAGCAGCTATATTCCGGTTGGTCACCAGAATCAATATGAACACGTTCTAAATGCAATGTGGAATTGATGGTGATGGCATGACCCATGGCGCTTTGAGGGCTATCCGGTGCTACCACAACAACGTTACCTAATTCTTTCATAACTTTAATCAATGTTCTAATTCCTGGAGCGGTAATGCCATCGTCGTTAGTGACTAGTATTAAAGGCTTTTTGGACATATTTGTTTCTTAATAGTTGTTGTGCTAAAATACACAAATTCGAGTGCTTTCAGATATTATTTAGTGTTTAACAAAAAATTAGTACCATTTGATTATATTGGCATAGTTTTTTCTTTAATTTAGTGAAAAATATATGATGTTTATTTTAAGAATTATGAAAAGGAATTATAATATTTTGATACTAATGCTTCTTCTGGCATTTGCATCATGCAGCTTTACCACGAAAACATTTAGTGACCCTAATAAAGATAAGCTTTTAATACAGGTTATAACCTACGTCTTGGAAAGAGGTCACTTTGACCCCAAGGACATGGACGATGCCTTTTCAGCGGAAGTATATTCTGACTATTTAGACCAGATAGATCCTTTGAAACAATATTTCTACCAGTCTGATATCAAGGAGTTTGAAAAATACAAAACAGAAATTGATGACCAATTAAAGGCTCTGGATATTTCATTTTTCAATTTAACTCATGATAGACTCATGCAACGTATTGAAGAAGCCAAAGTGATTTATCGAGAAGTGTTGGCTCAACCCTTTGATTACACCATTGATGAAACGTTCGATTCTGATTATGAATCTTTAGATTTTGTAAGCAACAAAAAAGAAATGAAAGAACGTTGGAGACAGCGTCTAAAATATACCAATTTGGCCAACTATGATGACTTGATTTATGCTCAGGAAAATGCGGAAAATAATGCTGAAAATGCGGAGCCAGTTGAACCAAAATCGTTGGATGAAATTGAAGCAGAGTCCAGAAAGGAAACCTTAAAAACAATCGATATTTATTATAACGATTACATTGATGACATGGAACGCAAAGATTGGTTTGTAGTTTACATCAATGCCATTACTCAAGAATTTGACCCACATACTACCTATTTTGCACCAGAGGATAAAGAAGTTTTTAATCAAGGTATTTCTGGTCAATTGGAAGGAATTGGTGCCAGACTTCAAAAACGTATGGATAATATCAAAATTGTTGAACTGATTTCTGGAGGTCCTGCCTGGAGAGGGAAAGAATTAGAGGTTGGAGATATAATTTTAAAAGTAAAGCAAGAAGATGAAGAAGCTCCAGTGAGTATTGTTGGTATGCGAATTGACGATGCTATTAAACTCATCAAAGGTCCAAAAGGAACAAATGTGTATTTAACCGTAAAAAAAGTTGATGGTACAATTGAAGAAATTAAGATTACCAGAGATATTGTAGAATTAGAGGAAACGCATGCTAAATCGTCTATTGTGACTAAAAACGAAAAGAAATTTGGCATTATTAATCTGCCTAAATTCTATGCCGATTTTGAACATTATGATAAGTTAAATGCCGCAGCAGATGTCAAATTAGAGATTGAACGGCTTAAAGATCAAGGTATGGAAGGATTGGTACTTGATTTAAGAGGCAATGGTGGTGGATCCTTGACAACAGTTGTTGAAATGGCTGGCTTGTTTATCGAACAAGGGCCAGTTGTTCAGGTACGTTCTACAGATGAGCCCAAAGAAGTATTAAAGGATACAGATAAATCCATTACTTGGGATGGGCCTTTAGTTATATTGGTTAATGAGTTTTCGGCATCAGCTTCAGAGATTTTAGCGGCTGCCATGCAGGATTACAAGCGTGCTATAATAATCGGAAGTAAGCAAACATATGGAAAAGGAACCGTACAATCATTTTTCGATTTAAATCGTATGATTCGTAACAATAAGGATGGTGATTTGGGAGCACTAAAAGTGACGCGACAAAAATACTACAGAATCAACGGTGGATCTGTGCAGTTAGAAGGTGTGAAAAGTGATGTAGTTGTTCCAGACCGATACAGTTTTATTGATATTGGTGAAAAGGATCAAGAAAATCCATTGAGTTGGGATGAAATTGACGCTGCTGAATTTTCATTTTGGGATGGGTATTTTGATTATGATACGACCATTAAAAAAAGTAATGAAAGAATGCGTAATAATCCACAACTGAAATTAATTGAAGAAAACGCAAAATGGGTGAAGGAACGTATGGATGAGAAGCAATACTCATTAAATTATGAAAAATACAAGGCTAAATTAGATTTGAATGAAGAAGAGGCTAAACAGTTTGATGAAATTTCAAATTATGAAACCAATTTGACATTTGAATCATTGCCCTATGAATTACGATTATTTGAGCAGGATACCGTTTTAAAAGATAAGCGTATTCGCTGGCACGAAAGTTTGAGTAAGGATGTATATGTTGAAGAAGCCTTACATGTTCTTGAGGATTTAAAAGCATCTTATACCATAAAGAAAGTGGCAACCATCAAGGACTAATGTTTTTATGAGTCAGCCAACAAGCTCATTAAGTAAACTAGCGCTCCAGAAATTCAAAAGAAATTTCTGGGGCGTTTTTAGTTTTGTGTTTATTGTAATCATTGGCTTGATTTCCATATTTGCCTACATTTTAGCCCCTGATAATTCACAGCACGCTAATCAGATGCACTTGGCAATACATTCTCAAAAGCCAGGATTCACAGTTGATATGCTTGTGATTCCTGAATCAAAAAAAAGTGAACAAGCTTTAATGAACAAGCTTTTTTTTGGTTATCAAAATTCTGATACTGAAATCCCCGTTGCAGAACATGTGCTGGAAAACAACCAATTAACCTACACGGAGTATGCCGCCGATAATTTGAAAGGGTTGACTAAAACCATCGATTTGAGTATTTATGCTGAAAATTCCACGAAACCGTTTGTTGAAGAACGAACATTTATGTTTGGAACGGATAAATACGGAAGAGACTTGTTGAGTAGGGTGCTGGTTGGTGCTAGAATTTCATTTTTTATAGGCTTTATTGCGGTATTTATATCACTGGTTGTAGGTATCCTAATGGGGAGTTTGGCTGGTTACTTTGGCGGTAAGGTTGATGCTGTTATAATGTGGATTATTAATGTATCATGGTCTATACCAACCTTACTTTTAGTCATTGCTATTACGCTGGCTTTGGGTAAGGGCTTTTGGCAAGTATTTATTGCCGTTGGATTGACTATGTGGGTTGAAGTGGCTAGAGTAGTGAGAGGGCAGGTTATTAGTGTTAAGGAAATGCAATATGTTACGGCTGCCAGAGCTTTGGGTTTCAATGATTACAGAATTATAACCAAACACATCCTCCCAAATATTATGGCACCTGTCATTGTTATCTCGGCAGCTAATTTTGCTGCTGCTATTTTAATTGAAAGCGGTTTGAGTTTCCTGGGTATTGGTGCACAGCCACCTATGTCAAGTTGGGGAGCAATGATAAAAGATCATTATAATTATATTATTCTTGGTAAGCCCTATCTGGCGTTAATACCCGGATTTTGTATTATGAGCTTGGTTATGGCGTTTATGCTTATGGGTAATGCTCTACGAGATGCTCTGGATGTGAGAAGTTAATTTAATCCTTTGTCTCAAAAAACAAGTTCCAATTTTCAGGCAATAAGTGTTGAGCCATCCAATCAGCACGGTATTCACCATTTCTGATTAATGTCTGACCATTTGGTTTTATAAGAGCTCTAGATCCACACATCGTAGGATTTGTAAATATTCTTTCTCTAAAAAAATTATTTTTATCAATAAAAAAATACTCCCCTTTTTTATTTGGATTATTATGTAGTGTCATATTTCTCTCATATAAAACAAGGTATATAATATTTTCTTTTTCGAGTTTTTTTCTAATGGGATTAGTAAAATCTTTTCTTTCTGAAATTTCAATTTTACTCCAATTATTATCCCAACGTGAAGTGCAGAGATCGTCGGTGTAATAATATTCCAATAGAATAGTTTTATTCTCTTGAATTTGCCTATTAATTATCTTTTCAACTTGCTCTTTAGCTTCTTGATAGGCAAAAAAGGTAATCATGTAAAGGTCTTTTTTTAGAGTAGCATATCGCTTATTGTCTTTGCCAATTGAGTCCCATCTACTCAAGAGCAACTCACTATCAAGCCATTTTTTTCTGAATTTAGTCTCATTGACCTTATTGCCTTTTTCATCAAGATGTATTATTTCTTGCCCAAAAGCTGAATCAATACCAAAAGATATAAAAACTATAAATGGTAATATTTTCATATTTTGAAATTATTATTTACGGAATCAATGTAATCCAAAACATCATCCTTACCAATGGATTTTGAAGATGATGTCACGAAATAATTTGGCATGTCTTCCCAAGTTTCCAGTAGTTTGGTTTTGTAATTTTCTACATGACGGGTTATGGCATTTGGTTTTAATTTGTCGGCTTTTGTGAAAATTATGGAGAATGGGATGCCATTTTCGCCTAACCATTGCATAAATTCTAAATCTATGGGTTGCGCATCATGTCTAATATCTACCAAAACAAAGGCAGATACCAATTGCTCTCTTAAACTAAAATATTGTGTTATAAATTTTTGAAATGTTTTTTTGGCACTTTTGGATACGCGCGCATAGCCATAACCAGGTAAGTCTACTAAATACCAGTTTTTATTGATTAAAAAATGATTAATTAGTTGCGTCTTTCCGGGTCTTCCAGATGTTTTGGCCAAACTTTTTCTATTGGTCAGCATATTGATTAATGATGATTTGCCAACATTACTCCTGCCAATAAAGGCATATTCTGGCAGTAAATTTTTTGGGCATTTCATCACATCAGAATTACTCATTATAAATTCTGCCGATTTAATTTCCATGACTAATAAATTGGGTTTAGAAATTTCTTTTGGTTAACCAGGAATCAAGAATTTCATTGAATTCATCAGGATGTTCCATCATGGCCGCATGCCCACATTTGTCTATCCAGAACAATTCAGAATCTGGCAAAAGTTCATCGAATTCTTCAGCAACTTCTGGTGGTGTTACGGTATCATTCTTGCCCCAAATGATACATGTAGGTGTTTGCATATTGGGTAGGTCTTTAGCCATATTATGCCTGATGGCACTTTTAGCAATAGCCAAGGTCTTTATAAGTTTATTTCTGTCATTGACAGTTTCAAAAACTTCGTCAACTATCTCTTTGGTGGCCACTGCAGGATCATAAAACACATCTTGAGCTTTCTTTTTTATAACCTCATAATCACTTCGCTTCGTATAGCCACCACCCATGGCACTTTCGTATAATCCAGAACTACCAGTTATTATAAGGGCTTTGACTTTTTGCGGGTATAGCTTGGTATGATATAGACCAATATGCCCACCCAAAGAATTGCCTAATAAAATAACTTCCTGAAAGCCTTTGAATTCAATAAAATCATGAAGGTATTTCGCAAAGCTTTTTACATTGGTTTTCAAAAGTGACATGCTGTAAATAGGTAATTCTGGTATTATGACACGATACCCTTTTTTACTAAAATAATTGGTGACAGAATCAAAATTGCTTAAACCACCCATAAGGCCGTGAAGAACAATAATTGGAGTCCCTTCGCCAACTTCAATATAACTGTAACTTTTTTCTTTTTTTAATCTGTGCGCCATTATTTGGTTTAGCTGTTCTTTAAGGCAAATATAGTCAATTCATTCACAATATATGGATAAATATTAGCGCCTGGCAAAAGCCAATTCTTTAAAATATTAACATTGATATTGGGACTATGGAGATCTTATGTTAACTCTCTGAAATTAAGCTTTTAAGATGTTTTTGACAAAATTTCAAATCGCAAAAAATATGCTGTTAATCGAAAAATTATCAACAAAGTGGTAAAATGTGGTAAAATGTGGTATAATTTTCAATATATTTGAAACTTAATCCCTAGAATTAGAAAATAGCGGTTTGAACTCATTAATAGGAACATACGAATGCAAGGTGGACTCAAAAGGTCGATTGATGTTGCCTGCTGCTTTAAAAAAGCAGTTGTCACCCGTGCTTCAAAATGGGTTTGTTCTCAAACGAGCAGTATTTCAACCGTGTTTAGAGTTGTACCCTATGACGGAATGGGAATCTCTCATGCAAAAAGTTAATAAACTCAACCGTTTTAAGAAAAAGAACAATGATTTCATCCGTCGATTTACTGCTGGAGTGAAAATGATTGAAGTTGATTCTACAGGGCGATTATTGATTCCAAAAGATTTGGTGGTGTTTGCAAATATTTCGAAAGAAATAGTGGTGTCTTCAGCCATTAACATTGTTGAGATTTGGGATAAAACAAAATATGAACAGGCTATTGATGATGCTACAGGCGATTTTGCTGATTTAGCTGAAGAAGTAATGGGACAAGATGACGATGACCATGGAATATCATAATCCCGTTTTACTCAAGGAAACAGTTGATGGCTTAAATATAGTTGAAGATGGGGTTTATGTTGATGTCACTTTTGGTGGCGGCGGACATAGTCGGGAGATCTTAAAAAGATTGGGAAAAAATGGCAGACTATATGCATTTGACCAAGACCCAGACGCTCTTTTAAATACAATTGATGATGATCGTTTTACGCTTATTCATGAAAACTTCAGATACCTGAAACGGTTTTTAAGGTTTTATGGTGTCAAAGAAGTGCATGGGATTTTGGCTGATTTTGGTGTGTCCTCACATCAGTTTGATGTAGCAGAACGCGGTTTTTCAACCCGATTTGAAGCCGATTTGGACATGCGAATGAATCAAAATGATGCGCTTTCAGCTTTTCATGTTGTTAATGAATATGATGAAGATCAATTGAGGCAGTTGTTGTGGCAATATGGTGAATTGCGTCAAGCACCAGCTATGGCAAGGGTGATTGTTGAAAATAGGAATACTGGTTTCATAAAAACCAGTGATCAGCTAAAAGAGGTTTTGAAGCCATTTTTGAATCATAAAAAAGAAAATAAAGTGTTAGCTCAAATTTTTCAGGCCATACGAATAGAGGTGAATCAAGAAATTGATGTTTTAAAAGAATTCTTGATACAAACACCAGAGGTTCTTAAAAAAGGTGGGCGATTAAGTGTGATTTCATATCACTCGCTAGAAGACCGACTGGTAAAACGATTTATTAGAAATGGACTATTTGAAGGAGAGCCAGAAAGGGATGTGTATGGAAATTATGAGGTGCCATTCAAAAAAGTAGGTGGGTTAATTGTTCCAACATCTGAAGAAATTAAAAATAACAACCGTGCACGAAGTGCCAAATTAAGAATAGCTGAAAAGTTATAATGAAAAAGGGATTATATAGCATTTTAAAAGGAACATTTTTAGTCAGTGATGACGCTTTTAAAAATTGGAGAATGATCTTGTTTTTGTCGGCGCTGGCTATAATCATGATTGCAAGTTCGCATAGCGCAGATAAAAAAGTACATGAAATTGCACGTTTAAATAATGAGGCTAAAGAAATGCGATCAGCTTTTGTTGATGGTCGTAAAAAGCTCATGGAATTAAAAAAGGAGACAGTTGTGGAAAGGAAGATGAAGGAAATGGGATTAGCTATATCAGAAATACCGCCCACAAAAATTAAAGTTAAATCACAAAATTGAGTTCAACTTGGCAGTAAACGAGAAGAACATATTGAACCGATTGTATTTTATAGCAGGATGTATGTTCATCTTCGCCTTAGCTGTAATCTTTAAACTGTTAAGTATTCAATTTTTACAGGGTGATAAATATCGCAGTTTAGCCGAAGAGCGAACTATAAAAAATGTGGTTATTCCTGCCAATCGTGGTAATGTATATTCTGCCAATGGAAATCTTTTGGCTACTTCAATTCCAAAATACGATATCCGGATTGATGCCATGACACCATCTTCGACAACTTTTGAAAAATATTTAAAACCACTTTGTGATTCACTATCAGCTTTTTCAGGTAAACCTTCGTCTTATTATGAACGATCGATTCGAAAAGCACGAGCCAATAAAAATAGATACCTGTTATTGAGTCGAAACATTGGTTATTCAGAATATATCCGAGTTAGAAACTTTCCATTATTAAATCAAGGAGCCTTTAAAGGCGGATTAATTGTAGAGCAAAATACTAAACGAGAGCACCCAATGGGTGGAATTGCACAGCGTTCCATTGGGTATGAACGATCAGATGAAGATGGCAATGTCACTAGAGCAGGATTGGATGGTGCTTTTGGGACTAAATATTTGAGAGGGAAAGATGGCCACCGATTAAAACAAAGAATCGGAAAAGGGCAATGGAAACCCATAGCTGATTACAACCAAGTTGAACCAAAAGATGGCTATGATATTTATACAACAATTAGTGTCAACATTCAGGATATTGCCCATCATGCCTTGTTGCAACAATTGGAATATTATGAAGCGGAACATGGTTGTGTTGTAGTTATGGAAGTTGCAACTGGTGAGGTAAGAGCTATTTCTAATCTGGGAAGAACCGAGAAGGGAACCTATTATGAAAAATTGAATTATGCTGTTGGGGAATCTCATGAGCCAGGATCTACTTTCAAGGTGATGTCGTTGATGGCAGCATTGGAAGATAAAGTTATTGATACGTCAACAATTGTGGACACAAAAAGAGGGCGTAAAATGTTTTATGGTCGATATCTAACTGATTCTCACCGCGGTGGTTACGGTAAAATATCCGCGGCTCGAGCATTAGAGGTCTCTTCAAATATTGGTTTAGCTACAATTATTGATGATAACTATGCCAATTCACCTGAAAAATTTCTAAATAGATTAAAAAGTTGGAAGTTGGATCAGCCTCTGGGATTGCCAATTATCGGAGAGGGCATGCCAGTAATTTATGCACCTGGACATAAAAATTGGAGTAAAAACGCATTGCCTTCGATGTCCTATGGTTATAATTTAGAGTTGACACCGTTGCAAACTTTAACCTTTTACAATGCCATTGCCAACAATGGTGTCATGGTAAAACCACGATTTATCAGAGAGGTCAAGGAGTTGGATAGGCAAATTGAAAGTTTTGATCGGGAGATTATGAACAATAAAATTTGTTCAGATAAAACACTCAAAGAAATTCAAGCTATTCTTAAAAATGTTGTGGTGAGAGGTACAGGTAAGTCTTTGTATTCCCCTTATTTTTCAATCGCAGGTAAAACAGGAACGGCGAAAACCGAATATTGGATGCCTGATTGGGAAAAGAATAGACGATATGTGTCGTCTTTTGCGGGTTATTTTCCAGCCGAGAACCCAAAATATTCCTGTATAGTTGTTATTCATAAGCCTAGTGTTGTAAAAGGTTATTACGGAGCTGATGTAACAGGACCTGTATTCAAAAGAATTGCTCAAAAAATATTTACGGATACGCCTTTGATTGATGAGGTGGAATCCTTGGAAATCCAACATGCTGCTATTGATAAGGAGTATGAACGCTATTATGATATTTCTGAAAAGCATAAAACGATCATGCCTAATGTTGTTGGATTGCCAACCATGGATGCCGTTGCCATACTTGAAAATATGGGTCTTAAGGTCAGAACTCAAGGTGTTGGTGAAGTAAAATCACAGTCTATAACTAAAGGCGATAAAATTAAACGGAATCAAACAGTAATAATAAACGCATCATGATGACTTTAAAAGATATTTTATACAAAGTTACTTTGAATGCTGTTGCTGGTTCAACAAATGTTCCGGTCAATAAAATTGAGTTTGATTCCAGGAAAGTATCAAAAAACGATGTCTTTGTGGCCATTGTAGGGACCCAGTCAAACGGACACGATTTTATTGAAAAGGCTTTGTCTAATGGTTGTACCGCAGTTATCTGTGAAAAACTACCAATAAAATTAGAACCAGAAGTAACTTATGTGGAGGTCGAAAACTCTTCAAGTGCTTTGGCAATTATGGCGTCAAATTATTACGGTACGCCTTCTGATAATTTACGATTGGTAGGTGTCACGGGAACTAATGGCAAAACAACAATTGCTACGCTCCTGTATCAGTTATTCAAAAGAGCAGGCTACAAAGTAGGGTTACTATCAACTGTAAGAATTATGGTTGATGATATTGAATACAAAGCAACACATACAACACCTGATTCATTGACAATTAATAAGTATTTAATGGAGATGAGCGAAGTTGGTGTTGAATATTGTTTTATGGAGGTTAGTTCTCATGGAATACATCAAAAACGAACCGAAGGGCTGAAGTTTGAAGGGGGTATTTTTACCAACCTTTCTCACGATCATTTAGATTATCATAAAAGTTTTGCCGAATACCGAGATGTTAAAAAGTCGTTTTTTGATGGGTTGTCTGAAAAAGCTTTTGCTTTGGTCAATATTGATGACAAGAATGGACTTGTCATGCTTCAAAATACCAAAGCCAGAAAATTCACCTATGCTCTTAAAAGTTATGGAGATTATAACGCTCAAATTCTTGAAAATCAATTTGGCGGACTACTGCTTAAAATAAATGACAGTGAAGTCTGGACAAGATTGATTGGAAACTTTAACGCTTATAATGTTCTTGCTATTTACGCAACAGCCGAATTACTTGGTCTGGAAAAAGTTGAGATTTTAAGGCTTATTAGTGAGTTAGAAAGTGTCTCAGGGCGCTTTCAGTATTTGATTTCTGATGATAAAATTACAGCTATTGTGGACTATGCTCATACACCAGATGCCTTAAAAAATGTCCTTGAAACTATTAACAGTATTCGTACAAAGAATGAAGAGCTTATAACAGTTGTTGGTTGTGGTGGAGATCGAGATAAAACGAAACGGCCTAAAATGGGGCATATCGCTTCTGCCTTGAGTACCAAGGTGATTTTCACCAGCGATAATCCAAGAAGTGAAAATCCTGAAACAATTATTAGTGAGATAGAAGCCGGTGTGGAACCTCAAAATTTCAAAAAAACCATTTCCATAACCGATAGAAAACAGGCTATTAAAACAGCCTGCCAAATGGCTAATAGTAATGATATTATCCTAATAGCTGGAAAAGGTCATGAAACCTATCAGGAAATAAGGGGAGAGCGATTTGATTTTGATGATTTTAAAATAGTGAAAGAATTTTTAAAGCAATTACAGAAATAAAGACCATATGTTGTATTACCTATTTGAATATCTAGAAAAACAGTACCAATTTCCTGGAGCATCATTATTTGGGTTTATAACCTTTAGAGCTGCTATGGCTATCATACTGTCGTTGCTGATATCGACCATTTTTGGGAAACGCATCATCAAGTTTCTAAGAAGACAACAAGTTGGTGAAACCATACGGGATTTAGGTCTAGAAGGGCAAGTTGAAAAAGCAGGAACCCCAACAATGGGAGGAATCATTATCATTTTAGCAACGCTTATCCCTGTTTTGTTATTGGCAAAACTTGAAAATATTTATGTCATCCTATTAATAGTCACAACTGTTTGGATGGGAACCATTGGCTTTATTGACGATTACATTAAAAAGTTTAAAAATGATAAGGAAGGCTTGAAAGGGAGGTTTAAGGTATTAGGTCAGGTTGGTCTAGGAATCATTGTTGGAGCAACACTATTCTTTAGTAATGATGTAACTATTAAAGAAGAACTGCCTATTGAGGAACAAAGAGTTTTGCTTGCTGAAAATCCAGATTTACCGGCTGCTAAATTGTTTGATGTAGAAGAAAAATCTACAAAAACCACTATCCCTTTTGTTAAAAATAATGAGTTTGATTACTCCGACTTAATCACTTGGATTAGCCCAAATTTAAAGCAATATGCTTGGGTTATTTTCATTTTGGTGAGCATTTTTATTATAACCGCTGTTTCAAACGGCGCCAACTTGACTGACGGTATAGATGGACTTGCTGCTGGTACATCGGCCATTATCGTATTGACTTTAGGAATATTTGCTTGGGTTTCAGGTAATATCATTTTCTCTCAATATTTGAACATCATGTATATACCTAGAGTTGAAGAAATTACCATTTACATAGCTGCATTTGTAGGAGCATTAATTGGGTTTTTATGGTATAACACCTATCCAGCTCAAGTTTTTATGGGAGATACAGGAAGTTTGACCATTGGCGGCATTATAGCAGTGATAGCTATAGCAGTCAGGAAGGAATGGTTGATACCTGTATTGTGCGGCATTTTTCTGGCCGAAAATTTATCGGTGGTCATGCAGGTCAGTTGGTTTAAATATACCAGAAAAAAATATGGTGAAGGAAGGCGCATTTTTAAAATGTCGCCACTACATCATCACTATCAAAAATCAGGATATCATGAAAGTAAAATTGTTACCAGATTCTGGATTGTCGGGATACTGTTAGCCATTATTTCTATTGTGACATTGAAAATTAGATAGCATGAAAAGGCTTGTGGTTTTAGGTGGAGGAGAAAGCGGTGTTGGAACTGCTTTATTAGGTAAGGCCAAAGGATATGAAGTTTTTGTTTCCGATAAGGGGAAAATTAAACCAAAATATCAAGACGTTCTTGAAAATAATGAGATTGATTGGGAAGACGAAAAGCATACGGAATCCAAAATTTTGAATGCAGATTTAGTAATGAAAAGCCCTGGTATTCCGCCAAAGGTGGATTTGGTCCAGAGATTAATAGCAGCCAACATTCCCGTGATTTCCGAAATAGAATTTGCATCAAAATATACCGATGCTACTATTGTGGGAATCACTGGGAGTAACGGCAAAACTACCACGGCATCATTGACCTATCATATTCTTAAGCAGCAACTGTCAGTAGGTTTAGGAGGTAATATAGGCACCAGTTTTGCAAAACAAGTTTTAGAAGATGATTTTGAGAATTACGTATTGGAAATCAGCAGTTTTCAATTGGATGATTGTAAGGATTTTAAACCACATATAGCGGTAATTACAAACATCACACCAGATCATTTAGATAGATACGATTATAAATTTGAAAACTACATAGCCTCCAAATTTAGGATTGCTATGAATCAAGATTCAAATGACTATCTAATTTATGATGGGGATGACCCTGTTATATCAAATTGGTTAGAGCTGCACCCAATTCAATCAACTTTATTGCCTTTTTCATTGGTTCAAACTTTTGAAAATGGTGCTTTTTTAGAAAATGAAAACATAAAAATAACAATTGATAACAACCAGATAATTATGCCAACAAAGGATTTAGCATTAGAAGGAAAACACAATATTAAAAATGCCATGGCAGCTTCTACAGTTGCTCACTTATTAAAAATTAGAAAACAGACTATTAGAGAGAGCTTGGAAAATTTTCACGGTGTGGAGCATCGGTTAGAACATGTATTGAAAATCAACAAAGTTCAGTATATCAATGACTCAAAAGCAACTAATGTCAATGCAACCTATTATGCTTTGGAAAGCATGGAAGCGCCAACTGTTTGGATTGTGGGTGGCCAAGATAAAGGTAACGACTACACTGAATTGTTTCCCTTTGTCAATGAAAAAGTAAAGGCCATTATCTGTTTGGGTGTTGATAATCAAAAATTACTTGAGAATTTTTCATCAATGGTTGATATTATTGTGGAAACACAATACATGAGTGAGGCAGTTAAAATAGCTTATAAAATTGCAAAATCAGGTGACAATGTTTTACTCTCACCAGCCTGTGCAAGTTTCGATTTGTTTGAAAACTATGAAGACCGAGGAAGACAGTTTAAAGATGCTGTAAGAAACCTATAGGATTTATATGCAAGCAGTATTTAAAAACATTAAAGGTGATCGGTTAATTTGGGCAATAGCGGCATTATTGGCTATTTTCTCGTTTTTGCCTGTTTATAGTGCTGCCAGTAATCTAGCTTACATTGGAGGTAACGGGAATACATTTACCTACTTCGTTAAGCACTTAATGCACTTGTTTTTAGGTTTTGCCATTATGTATGGGGTTCATAAAATACCCTATAGGTATTTTAAAGGGTTATCCATGATTATGATGCCAGTGGTGATCGTACTACTGGTTATAACCATGCTGCAAGGAACAACTATAGAAGGGGCAAATGCTAGTAGATGGATTCAAATACCTATTGTGAACATGTCTTTTCAAACATCGACTTTTGCATTTGTGGTTTTAATGGTTTATGTGGCAAGATATATGTCTAAAGTAAAGGATAAGGACATCACATTTAAAGAATCCATATTGCCGCTTTGGATTCCTGTTTTCTTGGTTTTGGTGCTGATTTTGCCTGCCAATTTCTCAACTGCTGCGATCATGTTTTTAATGGTGATTGTGCTAGTTTTCTTAGGAGGTTATCCGATTAAGTATTTAGGAATCATTATTGGTTCAGGAATTATTGGATTGGTGTTTTTTGTACTTATAGCAAAAGCATTTCCGGATGTTATGCCCAATAGAATTGACACATGGATGAGTCGAATTGAAAACTTCTCATCTGATGAAGTAACTGAAGCTGACTATCAAATCGAAAAAGCTAAAATAGCCATTGCTTCAGGAGGTGTCAGAGGCGTGGGTCCAGGTAAGAGTAAGCAGAAAAACTTTTTGCCGCAATCATCTTCTGATTTCATATTTGCAATTATAGTCGAAGAATACGGGTTGTTAGGAGGTTTTACATTAATGATTTTCTATTTGTGGCTTTTGTTTAGAATAGTTATTGCCTCTCAAAAATCAGATACCATATTTGGCAAGTTATTGGTATTGGGTGTTGGACTTCCTATAGTGTTTCAAGCATTGATAAACATGGCTGTTGCTGTGGAGCTGTTTCCTGTTACTGGTCAAACGTTACCGTTAATTAGTAGTGGTGGAACATCTATTTGGATGACGTGTTTAGCCATTGGAATCATATTGAGTGTCAGTGCCAAAAGAGAAGAGCTAAAAGAGCAGGAATTGGACAATGAAAATCCGTTAGAAATTTTATCTGAAACGATTTAATGAGTAACTACAAAATCATATTATCAGGAGGTGGAACAGGAGGTCACATCTATCCGGCTATTGCTATTGCCAATGAATTAAAATCCCGTCATCAAAATGCTGAATTTTTATTTGTTGGAGCCAAAGATCGTATGGAAATGGATAAAGTTCCTCAAGCAGGTTATGATATTGTTGGATTATGGATTTCAGGCATACAAAGAAAACTAACCCTTAAAAACTTGAGCTTTCCTTTTAAGCTGTTGAGTAGTTTATATAAGGCTAGAAAAGTTGTAAAACGATTTAAGCCTGACGTTGTTATTGGAACTGGAGGGTTTGCGAGTGGGCCTTTATTACAAGTGGCAACTTCAAAAGGGATTCCGTCATTAATTCAAGAACAAAATTCTTATCCTGGTATAACCAACAAGTTGCTGTCTAAAAAAGCCAATACCATTTGTGTGGCTTATGATGGTTTGGAACGCTTTTTTCCTAAGGATAAAATCATAAAAACTGGGAATCCTGTAAGGCAAGATCTGTTGGATATTGAAAATAAAAGGCAGGATGCATTTGCCTTATTCGGTTTAGAAAAAGAGAAGAGAACATTGCTGGTGTTAGGAGGAAGTTTAGGGTCTAGACGGATTAATGAATTGATTGAAAAGGAACTGGACTATTTGCTGACGCATAATATTCAGATTATTTGGCAGTGTGGTAAGCTATACTACGACCAGTATAAAATTTATGGTCATACCAAGCATATTCAGGTGCACGCTTTTATAAATGACATGGCATGCGCCTATGCAACTGCTGATATCATTATTTCAAGAGCAGGTGCCAGTTCGGTATCTGAATTATGTATCGTTGGTAAGCCAGTTATTTTTATTCCGTCTCCAAATGTAGCTGAAGATCATCAAGCCAAAAATGCTCAAGCGATTGTTGATGAAGATGCTGCAGTATTGATAAGAGAGGCAGATTTGGAAGTTGATTTTCAAAATAAGTTTACCCAATTAATGGTATCGCCTGAAAGACAGAAGCAATTAGGACAAAATATAAGAAAATTAGCCTTGGTTAATGCAACGAGTCAAATAGCTGATGAAGTTGATAAATTATTGAAAGTAAAAAAATGAATCTAGAAACCATTGATAATGTTTATTTTATTGGGATTGGAGGTATTGGCATGAGTGCTCTTGCTCGGTATTTTCATGCTAATAAAAAACAGGTTTCTGGATACGATAAAACCAAATCAGATATAACAGATTCATTGATAGGTTTGGGTATGTCCGTACATTTTGAGGATGCTGTAAATAATATTGAATCCACATTTTTAGATCCAAGTAAAACTTTAGTTGTCTATACACCTGCCATTCCAAAAAACCACGCGGAATTGGCGTATTTCAATGAAAATGGATTTAAGGTTATGAAACGTGCAGCAGTTTTAGGCCTCATTACTGAAAACACGCAATGTTTGGCAGTAGCAGGAACCCACGGAAAAACAACAACAACCAGTATTTTGGGGCACCTGCTAAATGCATGTGATGTTCCAGTTACGGCATTTTTAGGGGGTATCAGTGAAAATTACCAATCTAATTTAATTATCAATGGCACAGAAGTGACTGTTGTCGAAGCCGATGAATTCGATCGGTCATTTTTGACCCTCTCTCCTGATTTTGCTTGTATCACATCAATGGATGCTGATCATTTAGATATTTACGGTGATGCCGAAGAGTTACAAAAGTCTTTTAAAGAATTCGCAAATAAAATAAAACAAAATGGTAAACTATTTGTTAAGAGTGGATTGCCAATAAATGGAATTACCTATGGAATTGAAGACGATTCCGATTATTCCATTGTCAATTTAAAAATAGAAAATGGAGTTTATGTTTTTGATGTCAAAACACCAAAAACAACTCTTGAAAAATTCAAATTTAACCTACCTGGTAGACATAATCTGTCGAATGCATTAATAGCCTTGGCGATGGCTGCAGAGTTTGGTTGCCCTCACCAGCAGCTCGCCAAAGCTTTAGCATCTTATAAAGGGGTTAAAAGACGTTTTTCTTATCACATAAAAAATGATGATGTGGTGTACATTGATGATTATGCCCATCATCCCGAAGAAATTAATGCGGTACACCAAGCTGTAAGGGAAATGTATCCAACTAAAAAAGTTTTAGCTGTATTTCAACCGCATTTGTATAGTAGAACTCGGGATTTTGTTGAAGAATTTGCAGAGAGTCTTTCAAAGTTTGACGAAGTCATTTTATTGGATATTTATCCAGCAAGAGAACTGCCTATTCCGGGAGTGACTTCACAATGGTTGTTAGATAAAATTAAAAATTCCAATAAGCAATTAGTTAAAAAAGCAAATTTAATCTCTAAAATTAAAGAAAGTACAGCAAATGTCGTACTTACAATTGGAGCTGGAGATATTGGTGATGAAGTAAAACATATAAAACAAGCACTATTGCATGCGAGTTAATTGGAACTACATAAAAATGATTGTTATACTACTGTTGGTGGTAGTGTTGTATGCGTTTTCAAGTGCCAAAAATAGTAAACGAAAAGTATCGGAAACCGAGATAATTTTTAAAGGCGAGGAAAATCTTTTTATCACGCATGAGGCTGTTAGTAAATTGTTAATACAAAATCAAGCAGGTGTTAAGAATGTCCCTAAAGAAATTTTAGATTTGAATCAATTGGAGACTGCCCTAAATTTAAATCCAATGATTCGTTCAGCTGAAGTGTTTGTTGGGGTTAACGGCAAATTGACAGCTGAAATAGAACAAAAAAAACCTATCGCGCGAGTGCAAAACTCGTCGCCCTTTTATATAGACGACCAAGGAAGTTTTATGCCTTTGTCAACAAATTATACTGCTAGAGTACCAATTGTTGCGGGACATGTAGATAAAAATAACTTGCAGAATGTCTATAAAATGGCAAGAAAAGTTGAAGAGGATATTTTTTTAAAGAAACACGTGACAACAATTAATCAAGATTCTGATGGAAATATCTCGTTACGATTGAGACAATGCAATTTTGAGGTGTTTGTTGGTAGTTTAAAACAATTAGATAAAAAAATAAATAATCTAAAAGTGTTTTATAAAAAAGCAACCAAAGAAAATTTAATGGATAAATATAGTAGGATTAATCTACAATTTGATAGTCAAGTGATAGGCACTAAATCTTAAACTATGGAAGGAAATATTGCAATAGGATTAGATATTGGAACCACTAAAATAGTGGCCATGATAGGTCGAAAGAATGAGTATGGTAAAGTTGAGATTTTAGGTATTGGAAAATCAAAAAGTCTTGGTGTCCATAGAGGCGTTGTGAATAATATAACACAGACTATCCAATCTATTCAATTAGCGGTTCAGGAAGCCGAGTTGGCATCCGAGATGAAAATAGAAGATGTAACCGTTGGTATTGCTGGTCAACATATAAGAAGTTTACAACACAGTGATTATATCACACGCCCAAATTCTGATTTGGTTATTGATGAAGATGATATTGATAGGCTCATCAATCAAGTTCACAAATTGGTCATGTTACCAGGCGAAGAAATTATTCATGTGCTTCCTCAAGAATATAAAGTCGATGGTCAAGCAGAAATAAAAGAGCCTATAGGTATGTATGGCGGTCGATTGGAGGCTAACTTTCACGTTGTGGTTGGACAGGTATCATCCATTAGAAATATAGGTCGTTGTGTTCAAAGTGCTGGTTTGAATTTGGAAGGAATCACATTAGAGCCTTTGGCTTCTTCGAATGCAGTATTAAGTCAAGAAGAAAAAGAAGCTGGTGTTGCGCTAATCGATATTGGAGGCGGAACAACAGATTTGGCCATATTTAGAGATGGTATCATTCGTCATACGGCTGTTATTCCGTTTGGCGGTAATGTTATAACGGAAGATATCAAGGAAGGTTGTTCTATTATAGAAAAGCAAGCTGAACTATTAAAAATTAAGTTTGGATCAGCTTGGCCAGGAGAAAACAAAGAAAATGAAATTGTGTCTATACCTGGATTGAGAGGTAGAGAGCCCAAGGAAATAACTTTAAAGAACCTTTCTAAAATTATTCATGCTCGGGTAGTTGAAATTATTGAACAGGTTTATGTTGAAATTAAAAATTACGGGCACGAAGAACAAAAGAAAAAATTAATCGCTGGTATTGTTTTAACAGGAGGCGGAAGCCAACTTAAACATTTAAAACAGTTGGTTGAATATATTACCGGAATGGATACCCGAATTGGATTTCCAAATGAGCATTTGGCTGGTGATAGTGATGATGAAGTTACCAGTCCGTTATATGCCACGGCTGTAGGGTTGGTAATGGACGGATTGAAAAGACAAGAACGTAAGAAAGTGGAGGCAGCCTATGTAGAGGCCGTGAATGAACAAGAGTCCAACGAAAACGTAGAAAGCGAAGACGTCATTGAAGCCCCAAAACCAGAAAGACGATCATTTTTAGACAAATTAACTGATCGCGTAAAAGATTTTTTAGATAACGCAGAATAGTCAATAGACAATTAAAAAAAAATAAAAATTAAATAAACGTAATTCATGAGCAGCAACAAGGAATTCGAACCAAGTATTTCATTTGATTTACCAAAGAATCAATCAAATGTTATCAAAGTTATTGGAGTTGGTGGCGGTGGTAGTAATGCCATTAATCACATGTTCCAGCAAGGCATCAAAGGAGTTGATTTTGTTATCTGTAATACAGATGCACAAGCTCTTCAAAACAGTGGTGTGCCAAATAAGATTCAATTGGGTGTCAACCTGACGGAAGGACTGGGAGCAGGTGCTAACCCTGATGTTGGGGAAAAAGCCGCTGTAGAAAGTTTTGAAGACATTCAAGGAATGTTAGATACCAACACCAAAATGGTATTTATAACTGCAGGAATGGGTGGTGGTACTGGCACAGGTGCTGCACCTATCATTGCAAAAATGGCTAAAGATTTAGATATCCTTACGGTGGGAATTGTTACTATGCCATTTCAGTTTGAGGGTAAAATGCGTAACCAACAAGCTCAAATTGGTATCGAAAAACTTCGTGATGTTGTAGATTCTTTGGTTGTAATAAACAATAATAAACTTCGTGAGGTCTATGGAAACCTAGGCTTTAAAGCCGGATTCTCAAAAGCAGATGAGGTATTATCAACTGCTGCTAGAGGTATTGCTGAAGTCATTACGCATCACTATACTCAAAATATCGATTTACGTGATGCCAAAACGGTTTTAAGCAATAGTGGGACTGCCATTATGGGTTCTTCTACAGCTTCCGGTCAAGACCGTGCAAAAGAAGCTATTAGAAAGGCTTTGGATTCACCGTTATTGAATGATAATAAAATTACAGGTGCTAAAAACGTATTGCTGCTAATAGTATCTGGATCACAAGAAATTACTATTGATGAAATAGGTGAAATAAATGATCACATTCAAGATGAAGCAGGTCATGGAGCCAATATTATCATGGGTGTAGGTGAAGATGAGGCTTTAGAAGAATCTATTGCAGTAACTATTATTGCTACAGGATTTGATATGGATCAACAGGATGAAATATCCAATACAGAGGCTAAAAAGGTGATTCATGCTTTAGAGGATGATCAATCAATGGAACAGGACCTATCTAGAAAAATGCGCGAGCCTGCCATTATTACACCAAATATTGAGTTAGAAGAAAGGCAAGAGAATCCAGTAGTAAAGCATACTTTAGATTTAGATGAATTGGATGAAGTGGACGAGACTACATCTAAAACAAATCATATAGAAAATGATTTGATTGCCACAACCGATGAAATCAAAAATATTGATGTTGTTTATGATGAGTTTTTAACCGAGGTCCAAGAAGATGACTTCGTAATAACTGAAATGAATACCAAGATTGAGGTTGAAGATGTTGTTGATGAATCGGAAGAAGAACAACAAATCACATTGACATTTGATTTACCTATTAGTGAATCTGCTTCAATTGAAAATAAAGGTGATGATATGGTAGTCCACGAATTAGAGGAAAATATTAAAAAGCTTCCTGTAAAAGACTACATAGAGCTCATAACCGTTACGGAATCTAATGAAGAAGGTGAAGTGCGTTATGCACTTGACGACTATATTGAATTGGAGTCCAATATGAATCAAACCCAAGCAGAACCGCAGGTAAAAGAAAAAATTGAAATAGAGGATTCTGAAGTGGTATTTGAAAAAAAGGTGGTTGAATCAAAAGTCAAAGAAGAAGAAAAGCAGGAAGAAGAGTTTGATCCTATGAATAGTCCTATTTCAGAAATGCTTAAAGAACGAGCTGAAGAAAGACGTCGTAAGATGAAGGATTTCAATTATAAGTTTAACAACGCCAAGATTGATGATATCGAGAAGGTGCCTGCTTATAAAAGACAAGGGGTTGATTTAGATGATTCAAAACCGTCATCAGAATCAAACAGGTCTAGCACCAGTTTGAGTTTAGATGATAATGATGATATCCAATTGAGGAACAATAATTCGTTTTTGCACGACAACGTAGATTAATAGCAAATTAAGTTTAGTGTTTAAACTTCATTGAAAGCCCGAGAAACTTCTTAAGTAATTTTCGGGTTTTCTTTTTATCTTCGCAACAAATTTAAAGTAGTATGAGTTTACAGGATGATGTTATGACTGCCATGAAAGAGGCAATGAAAACTAAAAATCAAACAGCTTTAACAGCATTACGAGCAATTAAATCTGCAATTTTGTTAGCAAAAACAGAAACGGGAGCACAAACAGATTTAACCGAAGAACAAGAGCTTAAAATATTACAAAAGCAGGTTAAACAGCGTAAGGATAGTGCTGCCATTTTTATTGAACAAGGTAGAGAAGATTTAGCTGCACCGGAATTGGCTGAAGCTGAAGTAATAAGTCAGTTTTTACCGGAAGCATTGTCTGAAGAGGAGATAGAAGGTGTTGTGGTAGCTACAATTGATAGTATAGGTGCTGAAGGGATGAAAGATATGGGTAGAGTGATGGGTATTGTCAGCAAAGAGCTGGCAGGTCAAGCCGATGGAAAAACCATTTCAAATATTGTTAAAGCCAAACTTTCACAATAATAAAATAGGCTGCGTAGTTCAACTGGATACCTGCCTGCCGGCAGGCAGGGAATATCAGATTTCGGTTTATGGACAAGTATTTTAAATACGTATTGAGTAGTGAAGTTGATGGTAGATTGTACAAAGGGCATACAGATAATTTGGATAACCGAATAATAGAACATAATGTAGGAAAAACTAAATCCACTAAAGGTTACTTGCCATGGGAGCTGGTTTATTTCGAAACGTTTGAAACTAGAGAAGAATCTATAGAAAGAGAGAAATATTTTAAAACAGGTGTTGGTCGGCAATTCCTAAAACAAAAATTAAAAATAAAGTGAAGGCTGCGTAGTTCAATTGGATAGAATATCAGATTTCGGCTCTGAGGGTTGGGGGTTCGAATCCCTCCGCGGTCACTAATAATTGTCAAAATAAAAAATGCCAAGTTTACTTGAGCATTTTTTTTGTTTAGACAATATCCAAAAAGGGATGTCTTTTGGAAAATATATATTCAAAACACACTATTTTGATTTCATTTAAACTGTGTGGTAAACATTTCGGATAAATTCGTATATTTCATTCCCTCTTTTTTATTATTCCCTCATAATTTTAATAGCCACAGCAACGTTACTAGTTTATGTTATACCAAAACCTGTTGTTAATTCAAGATAACGCAATGATCAGTAAGGTCATTCTCGGGTCTTTATTTGCCATACTTTTTTACATGATGTTCCATTATGCATTTAAAATGTATGAAATGACCTATGTCATGAAGAAAAAAAAACCATTGTATAGGCATGGTTTGGGAATAATGAGAACCTTATCCAAAGACCAAAAGTCATTACTGAAAAATGAGTTTTCATTTTTCAACAAATTACATGATAAGGAACAGCGCTATTTTGAGCATCGAGTAGCCTCTTTTATTAAGGATAAAACATTTATAGGTAGAGAGGGTTTGGCTGTTACAGACCAAATGAAAGTGCTTATTTCAGCTACAGCAGTTATGCTTACTTTTGGGTTTAGGGATTTTTATATTGGGTTGGTTGGTAAAATATTTATTTATCCTGATGAATTTTTTTCCAATGTCAATGGTGCATATCATAAAGGAGAATTAAATCCCAAATTAGGAGCATTGGTGTTTTCTTGGAAGCATTTTTTAGAAGGTTATGATATTGAAAATGATAATTTAAATTTGGGAATTCATGAGTTTGCTCATGCCATTCATATCAACAGTATGAAGGAACGTGATGTGAGCTCTACTATTTTTTCTGATTCGTTTAGGGAGCTAACTGATTTATTATCTAATGAAAAATCTTTAAGAGAACGATTAATAGCATCACAGTATTTTCGTGAATATGCGTTTACGAACCAATATGAGTTTATAGCAGTAATTATTGAGACTTTTATTGAAACGCCTGTTGAATTCAGAAACCAATTCCCACATATTTATCATAAAACCAAGCAGATGCTTAATTTTAATTTTGCTGGATATTAAATGGTGTACATGACTTTTATCATACTTTTTGGTAGTTAAGATTCATAATTTTAAAGGTGAATTTAAAACTTCAAGTCATGAAAAAAAGAACACCAATTTCAGAAATAATGACTAAAAAAGTCATTACCCTAAATACTACAGATGATTTAGAAACCGCCGAGCGTTTGTTTAAAAAATACCATATCAGACATATACCTGTGGTTAGTGGTAACCACATTAAAGGCATGTTAAGCTATACTGATTTGTTGCGCATAAGTTTTGCTGATGCTATTGATGAAGATGAAGATACAGTGGACACTATAGTTTACAATATGTTTACGATTGAACAGGTTATGGCCAAAAATTTAATTAGTGTTTCTTCAAGTGCAACAATAAAAGAAGTCGCAGAAATATTATCTAAAAGAGAATTTCATGCGTTGCCAGTAGAAGATAATGGTGAGTTAGTTGGTATTGTAACGACTACAGATTTAATAAACTATCTTTTAGAACAATATTAAATAAAAGAGCTCCAACATGGAGCTTTTTTTATGAGTTAGCAAGTGTTTTTAATTGCTTAATTGTTTCTGTTGGATCAGGGTTTTTGAAAACATGACTTCCAGCGACGAATACATCTGCGCCAGCATCAACTAATTGTTTAATATTTTTATCAGTAACACCGCCATCAACTTCAATTCGAGTATCTAGACCGCGCTCATCAATCATTTTACGAAGTTTAGTTATCCTATGATAAGTTATGTCCTCAAATTTTTGACCGCCAAAACCTGGATTTATAGACATTAATAACACCATATAGCATTTTGGTAAAATATCTTCCAATACCGAAACAGGTGTTGTTAAATTTAAAACTACACCAGCCTTACACCCTGCATCTTCAATTTGGGTTAAAGTTCTATGTAAATGAATCGTTGATTCATAATGCACGGTAATAATATCGGCGCCTACTTTAGCAAACTCCTCAATATAGCGTTCAGGTTTTTCAATCATTAAATGCACATCCAAAGGTTTGGTTGCGTGTTTTTTAATGGCTTGAATAACTGGCATACCATAAGAAATATTGGGTACAAAATGGCCATCCATGACATCAATATGGAACCAGTCGGCTTCACTGTTATTAACCATTTCCGTATCACGTTGTAGATTGCCAAAATCGGCAGCTAGCATGGAGGGTGCTATTAATTTAGAACTCATTTTTAGTGTGTTGTTTGTTTGCGCAAAAATAGTGCAAAAAAGTGAACCCTCGGTAATCAGCCGAGGGTTCTTTCATCAATCAAAAAACGAACAGTTATGTTTTGTAACTGTTTGTTACGGTTATTTAGTCGTAATTAGCTTACTAACCTAAATATGTTTTCAATATTTTACTTCTAGACGTATGTTTTAATCTACGAATAGCTTTTTCTTTAATTTGTCTGACACGTTCGCGTGTTAAATCGAAGGTTTCACCAATTTCTTCCAAAGTCATTGGGTGTTGGTTTCCTAAACCAAAATATAAGCGAATAACATCAGCCTCACGAGGTGTTAATGTTTCTAGGGCACGTTCAATTTCTGTACGTAAAGATTCGTGCAATAATTCCTTGTCTGGATTAGGTGATTCACCAGAATTCAATACATCGTATAAGTTAGAATCTTCACCTTCAACCAAAGGCGCATCCATACTCACATGACGACCAGAATTCTTCATGGATTCTTTAACATCATTAATGGTCATATCCAATTCCTTGGCGATTTCTTCAGCACTTGGTGGACGCTCATGAGCCTGCTCTAAAAATGCAAAAGTCTTATTGATTTTGTTGATAGAACCAATTTTGTTCAATGGTAAACGTACAATTCGCGATTGTTCTGCCAGTGCCTGTAGAATAGATTGACGAATCCACCATACAGCATACGAAATGAATTTGAAACCACGTGTTTCATCAAAACGTTGCGCGGCTTTAATTAAGCCTAAATTACCTTCATTAATTAAGTCAGGTAAGGTTAAACCTTGGTTTTGGTATTGCTTTGCTACCGATACAACGAAACGTAAGTTAGCCTTTGTAAGCTTTTCTAGAGCTATTTGATCTCCAGCTTTGATACGCTGTGCTAATTCTACTTCTTCGTCTGCGGTAATTAAGTCAACTTTTCCAATTTCTTGAAGATATTTGTCTAACGAAGCAGTTTCCCTGTTGGTAACCTGCTTGGTAATTTTAAGTTGTCTCATGTAAAGAATTTAGTGTTTAAATTGTTTGGAACATAAGGGTTCCATATAGTTATACGTATAAACAGAAGATTTTGTTACAAAAAGATGAAAAAACTTTAAAGAATTTGCGATATTCAGCTGCCTTTGGTATTAATTTATTGAAATGTAGTATCTTGTCATTAGATTTAACCTTAAAAAATTTATCATGAAGAAACTACTTATTCTATTTTTTGCACTAGGTGTGATGCCTGTTATGGGGCAAAATATAACACCGTTAAATCAATCTGCTGGCAAATCGATGTTAGAAGTATTGGCAGATGATCAAGTACAGATTTTAACCTCTAGACTAAATTTAAACGAAAAGCAACAAGCACAAGTTTCTGCATTAGTTCTAAAAAGTCTGAAAAGTGCAAAATTTCAAAAGCTATTAGGGGTAAAAGGTGAAGGATCGCTTTCAAATGCTGATAGTATCGGAACCCAATCTGAAAAAATTCAAAACACCTTGCTTTTGGACAAAGATTTTCAAAAAGACATGAGTTCTGTTTTAGACGACAAACAAATGGAAACTATGAAAGACTATATGCCTAAATAGTATTAACAAATAGAAAATAAAAATCCCACCAAATTTGGTGGGATTTTTTTTATCTGAAAAATCAGAATTAATCGTCATTTCTGTTTTCTCTTGGCTTACGATCATCACGACGGTTGTCACGTCCTCGATTATCGCGCCCGCGATTGTTGTTGCCTCCACGGTTATTGTCACGTTTCGGTCTATCTTGCCATCCTTCTGGTTTTGGTAAAATAGCTTTGCGAGATACCTTTTCCTTTTTGGTTCTTGGGTCAATACCAAAGTATTTTACATCAAATACATCTCCCATGTTAACCACGTCTGACACATTCTCTGTACGTTCCCAAGCTAATTCACTAACATGTAAAAGCACTTCATTTCCAGGTGCTTCCGTATATTCAACAACAGCACCAAAATCAAGCATTTTGATAACTTTCACCTCATAAATGCTACCAACTTCAGGTTTGAATTTCAAGGAATCAATTTTGGCTAATACCGCATCTATGCCTTCTTGATCAGTACCAAGAATCTCAACAATACCTTCTTCAGTAACTGGATCTTCATTGATAACAATGGTGGTTTTGGTTTCTTTTTGTAATTCTTGAATCACTTTTCCACCAGGTCCAATAAATGCTCCAATGAGTTCATTTGGTAAAATGGCTGTAACCATTTTAGGTGCATGTGGCTTAACATCTGCGTTAGGTACCGCAATAGTATCGGTTAATTTTTCAAGAATGTGTAAACGACCATCTCGTGCTTGTTTTAGGGCTTTAACCAAAATCTCATAAGACAATCCTTTAACTTTGATATCCATTTGACAAGCCGTAATACCATCGGCAGTTCCTGTTACCTTAAAGTCCATATCACCTAAATGATCTTCATCACCTAATATATCTGATAAAACAGCATATTTGTCACCTTCAGAAATTAATCCCATGGCAATACCTGAAACAGGTTTTTTCAATTGGACACCAGCATCCATTAATGCCATAGTACCTGAACAAACGGTTGCCATAGACGATGAACCATTAGATTCCAATACTTCTGAAACGACACGCACAGTATACGGACAATCTTCTGGAACCATACCTTTTAAGGCACGTTGTGCCAAGTTTCCATGACCAACCTCACGACGCGATGTTCCTCTAATGGGTCTTGCCTCACCAGTTGAAAATGGTGGGAAATTATAATGAAGATAAAAACGTTCTTCACCTTCAAAAGATGGCATATCAATTTGGTTGGCTTCTCTACTTGTTCCTAACGTTACAGTTGCCAATGCTTGCGTTTCACCACGAGTAAAGATAGCTGAACCATGAGTAGAAGGTAAATAATCAACCTCACACCAAATTGGTCTGATATCGGTTGTTTTACGACCATCTAATCGTAGACCTTCATTCAACGTTAAATCACGGACAGCGGCTTTTTCAGCTTTTCCGTAGTATTTGGATACTAATCCACCGATATCTTCTAATTCTTCTTCAGAAAAAGAAGCCATGATTTCATCTTTTATTTCTGCAAAAGCCGCACCTCTTTCATGTTTAGATGATCCTGCTTTAGCAACAGCATATACTTTATCATATGCCATATCATGAATTTTCTTTGCCAAATCTTCATCTTCACGTTCTGGCTCATATTCACGTGTTTCTTTTTTTCCAACAGCTTCAGCAAGTCTTACTTGAGCAGCGCATTGTACTTTAATGGCTTCATGGGCAGCTTTAATGGCTTCAGTCATTTCTTCTTCAGAAATTTCATCCATTTCACCTTCCACCATCATAACAGAATCGGCAGAAGCACCAATAACCATATCAATATCACTCTCTGCTAATTGTGCAAAGGAAGGATTAATGATAAACTCACCATTAATACGACCAACACGCACTTCTGAAATTGGACATTCAAAAGGAAAATCGGATAATTGGATTGCGGCCGAAGCAGCCAAACCAGCCATAGCATCTGGCATCACATTTTCATCATGAGACATTAATTGAATCATGACTTGTGTTTCACTGTGATAATCTTTTGGGAATAATGGACGTAAAACGCGATCTACAAGTCGCATAGTCAATACTTCACCATCACTTGGTCTTGCTTCTCTTTTGAAGAACCCACCAGGGTAACGTCCTGCAGCAGCAAATTTTTCTCTGTAATCTACCGTTAGTGGTAAAAAGTCTACATCACTTTGTTTGTAATTGGAAACGACTGTACATAAAAGCATACAGTTTCCAGATTGCACAACAACAGAACCATGTGCCTGCTTTGCTAATTTTCCGGTTTCAATAGAAATCTCTCTACCGTCACCAAGGTCAATGACCTCTCTAAATACTTTTGGAATCATAAATTTTAATTCTAATATCTATACACTTAAGCATATAGATTTTGTTAAACAATGGTCGTTGTGTTGTTGTGTAGTTGTTGTTTGACCAATGAAAAACCCATTTGTTTCAAGATTACTACTTGAAAACTAGCTTCTTATTTACGATTGTTAGACTCTTTCGTATGAGTGTTATTTAAACAAAAAAGAGGCGCGAAGCCTCTTATTTGTGATTATTTTCTTAATCCTAATTCTTTAACAATGGCACGATATCTCATGATATCCTTTTTAGTTAAGTAATCTAGTAAAGCACGACGCTTACCTACTAACTTTACCAAAGAACGCTCGGTATTGAAATCTTTACGATTGTTTTTTAAGTGTTCTGTTAAGTGATTAATTCTGTGCGTAAATAACGCAATTTGACCTTCTGCAGAACCTGTATCGTTTTTACCGTTACCGTACTTTGAGAAAATCTCTTCTTTTACTTCTTTAGTTAAATACATGCTAATATTTTTGTAAATGATTGTTATGTATATGAAAGGTTTTCTTTCAAGCGGCAAATATAGTAATTTTTAGCCATTTGCAAGTTTTCCTAAAGAATAATTATTTCCCCAAAAAAATAATTTTCATTAAACCTTTGCGTTATAATAACGTCTTAACATTATATTAACTATAAAAAAGTAATGATGAAAACATTAAAAGTAACAAAGGTGGTTTTAGCTCTTGTGGTTTTAGGGCTGACATTTACCGCGTGCACCGAGAATGATTCTACGGACGTTGTGCCACAAGAACAGGGTGTGTCTGAAATGATGCAAGCCGCTGAAATGGATGAAGTTTCAGCAGCATTAGAAGATTTTATTATTGAAACTTACGAAAATCAGGAAGCTGATGAAACTCGTGGAACTAATAATTCATTTGCTAAAATGCCGGATTGCGTAACTCGGACGTTAGTAATGCAACAAAACTTCAGAGAATTGACTATTGACTTTGCCGAAAGTGGCTGTATGATTCGTGGCCATTTATATAGAGGTCAAATTGTAATTACTTGGGAACGTGACCCTCAAGCTCAACAGGTTAGTTTGGACTATGTGTTAAATGATTTTTATTTTGATGCTAAAAACGTCATTGGAAATAACTCAATCTTAAGGGTTTTGTCCAATGAAAATGGTAATCCACAGTTTACACATACAGTAGATATTACCGTTATTTGGCCTAATGGAGTTGAAGCATCTCGTGATGGGCAAATAGTAAGGGAATGGATTGAAGGATTCGGCAGTGGTGTGTTTACAGATAATGTTTTTGAAGTTACAGGATACTGGAATGCTACGTTTAGAAACGGTTACAGTCATGCTTATGAAGTGGTTTTGCCGTTACGTAGAGAGGTTACTTGTTATCATTTTGTAGGAGGCTCACTAGATGTTGAAAGAACCTTTTTTGGAGGCGTATTAGATTATGGAGATGGAGCTTGTGATAATCAAGCTACTTTTACTTTTAATAATGGCGAAACAATCGATATTATTTTGAGATAATAGAATAAAAATTTATCATAAGAAAAAAGCGACCAATCGGTCGCTTTTTTTATTCTCTTAAAGGTTGATTGGTTATTAAATCAATATATAAATTTACTTTCTTTTTCAGGTCTTTTCTATGGGATATGAAATCCAAAAAGCCATGCTCCAACAAGAATTCAGATGTTTGAAAGCCTTCAGGTAGCTCCTGACCCGTGGTGTCACGTACAACTCGTGGACCAGCAAAGCCAATTAAAGCACCAGGTTCAGCAATATTGATGTCTCCTAACATGGCAAATGATGCCGTAGTACCTCCTGTAGTTGGGTCAGTACACAGAGAAATATATGGAATACCTGCATCAGCCAATTGCGCTAACTTAACAGAGGTTTTAGCCAACTGCATTAAAGACAAAGCCGCTTCCATCATACGTGCCCCTCCAGATTTAGAGATAATCATGAAAGGTATTTTTTTCTTTAAAGAATAATCAGCAGCTCGTGCAATTTTTTCGCCCACAACACTTCCCATGGAACCGCCAATAAAACTAAAATCCATACAAGCGACAACCAAATCTTTTCCTTTAGATTTTCCAACGGCTGTTCTTACAGCGTCCTTAAGTTTGGTCTTTTCTTGGGCAGCTTTTAGTCGATCTGGATATTTTTTAGTATCCTCAAACTTTAGAGGGTCTTTAGATTCTAATTTGATATCTAGTTCCTTGAATTTATTATCATCAAAAAGGATACTGAAGTATTCATTACTACCAATTCGGACATGGTATCCATCTTCAGGGCTTACAAAGTAGTTTTGTTCCAATTCTTTGGCGTCAACTATTTTGCCAGTAGGTGATTTGTACCACAGTCCTTTGGGTGTGTCTTTCTTTTCTTCTGTTGACGTTTGAATCCCCTTTTCTTTTCTTTTAAACCAAGACATACAATGCTTATTTTAAAGTTAGTTAGCGTGCAAAGTTATAAAGTATTTACATTATTAAGGTCTTCAAAAGCCTTTTTTAACCTTTCAACAAACGTGTTTTCACCTTTACGAAGCCAAACACGTGGGTCATAATACTTTTTGTTCGGAACATCATCACCTTCAGGATTTCCAATCTGCGATTGTAAATAAGCTTCATGTTCTTTCATATAATCACGTACACCACTCATAAAAGCATATTGCATATCCGTATCAATATTCATTTTAATAACACCATAACCTATAGCTTCACGAATTTCTTCAACTGAAGAACCTGAACCTCCATGAAACACAAAATCAATGTGATTATGACCAACATTAAATTTTTGACTCACGTATTCTTGAGAGTTTTTAAGGATTTTTGGAGTAAGCTTCACATTTCCTGGTTTGTAAACTCCATGGACATTACCAAATGCTGCAGCAATGGTAAACTGATTGCTAATTTTACTTAATTCTTCAAAGGCATAGGCAACTTCTTCAGGTTGGGTGTAGAGTTTGGAATCATCCACATCGGTATTGTCAACACCATCTTCTTCGCCACCAGTTATTCCTAACTCAATCTCTAAAGTCATGCCCATCTTGCTCATTCTTGATAGGTATTGTTTACAGATTTCAATATTTTCTTCAAGAGGTTCTTCGCTCAAATCAATCATGTGCGAACTGTATAGTGGTTTTCCAGTTTCTGCATAATGTTTTTCACTGGCATCTAAAAGACCATCAATCCAAGGTAAGAGTTTTTTTGCGCAATGATCTGTGTGTAAAATTACAGGAACACCATAAGCTTCTGCTAAAAGATGCACATGTTTAGCACCTGCAATAGAACCCGCTATGGCAGCTTTTTGATTGTCATTACTTAATCCTTTTCCTGCATTAAAAACGCCACCGCCATTTGAAAACTGAATAATTACAGGCGCATTAAGATCCCTAGCAGTTTCTAATACACCATTGATACTATTTGATCCAACAACGTTAACGGCAGGCAGCGCAAAACCTTTTTCTTTGGCCAGTTTAAAAATAGCTTGAACTTCATTTCCAGTTGCAACTCCTGGTTTTATATTATGAGACATATTTTAAAAATTTAGATAAACAAAAATAATAAAATTAAACGGCTAAAAGGGGTAATTGATACCTATATTGTAAACAGCACTTTTGAAGTTGTAATCATTAAACCATCTATTGGCGTTTTGGTAAGAAGGATCATAGGTTTTAAAACCAGTATCAAAACGAAAAACTACAAACCCGAAATCATATCTTAAGCCAAACCCTGAACCGAGTGCTATATCTTTCAATGAGCTAAAACTATCGAAGGTGGCATTTTCATCTTCAACATTATCCAATACATTCCAGATATTCCCAGCATCAGCAAAAAAGGCTCCATAAAAATCTTCAAAAATATTAAATCGATATTCTAGGTTTAAAGCAATTTTTAAATTAGCCTCGTTAAATTCGTCATTGCTGTCCGAACTACCAGGCCCTAAACTATAAGCTGTCCAAGCTCTATTATCATTGGTTCCTCCAGCAAAAAAACTTTTAGAAAAAGGAATACTGTTTGAGTTTCCGTAGGGAATTGCAATACCAAAGAAGGTTCGGAAAGCTAAAACTTTTTTTCTGCCAAAATCCCAATGCTTAATATAATCCAACTCTGGTTTTATATATTGAGAGTAGGCAACATTAAAAATTTCATAGTTGCCATTGTCATTTTTTTCTAAATCAAAAACGCTGGAAGCTAAAGACAATACATTGCCAGCAGATTCTAGCTTGACCCTGAAAATTGAAAAATTTTCATCAAATAAACTGGTTCTATTATCTCGTACATAATTAAAACTAGAAGATATAATCAGGTTATTTTCGGTTAGTCTTGTTTGTCTCTCATCTATATTGTTGATGGTTTGAATGTCATCTGGGCTTAAACCTGAAGGAGGATTATTGCTCAAGGCTTCGCTAATAAATTGATTGGCTTGATCTGGTATTCCTAATTCTTCATCAGGACCAACGTATCCAATATCTTGTGCAATATCATTCAAGGTATTAAAAGAGGTGCTGTAAACGTTAAAATAGTTATCCGGATTAAGATTTCTAACATACTGTGAACTTAATAAATCAAATCTATTGGTTACTTTGTCATTTGGACGCCATTTATAATTTATGGCACCAGTAAACGTTCGTTTGTCCAAACCAATATTAGTTTGGTTTGAAGTTGAGAGACTGATTCGTGTACTTGGTGACATGCTTTTTGGTATGATTTTCTCCGTATTTAGTGGAAAAAATATTCTTGGTATGGTTAACTTGAGATCCCCTCCCCATTCTTGAATATCAAAAAAACGATCTTCATCATTTGCGGCGTCCTTAGATGCTCCAATACTTCCGAAAGCCGTTAATTCAAGTGTTTCGGCTCCACCAAAAACGTTTCTCATTAATACAGATGGGTTGAATGACAATCCAATTTGTTGGATATTGCTTTGAGAAACTTCGGCGCTAAAACTAAGACCAAACTTCTTGAGAGGAGTTAGATATACATTGGCAGTGAGTGTTGTATCGGCATTTTCAATGTATTCAATATTTGGATACTTGAATGTTCTCAATTCAGAAATGTGTCGGTATGACATGGTTCGATCATTATCTCTAAAAACCGAACCAGGTTTTATAAAAACAGCATCAGTTAAGGCTTTTGGTTTAAACCGAAGTTTATCATTACTAAATAAATCATAGCCTTCATAACTAGCAGAATCTATTATGGCTTTATTCCTTTTTCTATATGAATAATCAGTAAATATGTTAACATTCTTAATTTTGTAAATGTTAAAAGGAACTCTTTTAGACGAATCCTCCGTTTTTACTAATCGATTTTGGATTTGTAGATCAACTTTGACTTTTTTGTTAGTTTCAACCGTATCCATTTCAAAAAAGACATAATCTTCACTGAAATGATAAACGCCGTGATTTCTAAAATAGGTTGTTAGTCTATCTTTTTCAAGCTCAAATGTGGCTGTTTCATATTGTTTGTTAAGTTTTATGTGTGACTTGCTTGTTGATTGGGTGTAAAGCGAATCAATGATTGGAGAATCAATTTTGGTTGAAAGCGAATCTACTATATAGGGCTCCCCAGTTGTAATGTAATAATCAACTGTCGCTTTCCGATTATCATCCTTATTTATTTTAGATGAAGCTTTCGCATTAAACCAGCCATGGTGAAAATAGTAAGCCTCCAAGCGGTTAACTGATCGTTCAATTTTTTTATCATCAATTAACACAGGTGCTTCCCCTGTTTTTTTTAACCAGTTATTGAAGCCAATACGAGATTCTACATACTTGTCTAATTGCTTTTTAGATAAGAATCGTTCTAATCGTTCTCTTTTTTTTGGTTTTTTATCAATATTGGAATTGACAATGGAATCAATATTGGGTCTGGCAGTATTGTAAATGTATAACCTAAAAGGGATGCCTAATAGATTTCTGTTTTCTTTTTGGTATAACAGATTATTGATGGTTTCTGTTTTATTAACTTTGTCATTAACGTAAACTGTATTTTTTACCAATAAATGTTCGTCTTCAGCAACACGTTTTATTGAATTACATGATGCAAATAGCAATACAATGATAATATTTAATACTATTTTTGGAGCGCCTTTTTTCAAGTGCTTATCATTTATATTTAAAGTTGATTAATAAATATTACGTATTACTCTGTTTTGTTGCAAACTGTACCGAATATTGAATTCAAAAGTACATTTTTTATGTGACAAATGTTATCAAATAATATAACCATAAAACGGAATACACAATAATGACTAATTCGCGTTAAGTTCTTAAAATACTAATAAAGAATCATGCTTTCAAAAAATCAGATAAAATTAATAACTAGTCTAAAAAACAAAAAGTTTAGACAGGAACATCAACTTTTTGTTGTTGAAGGCATTAAAACTATTACAGAATTTTTGAACTCAAATTACGAGTTAGAACAATTGTTCACTGTAAGCTCCTTCAATATTGATGCCAAAAAAGAAACGATTATTTCTGAAAGCGATTTGAAAAAAATTAGCTTTTTGAAATCTCCCAATCAAGCACTAGGAGTTTTTAAAATACCAAGAGGCAAGCCCGTTGATATAAATCAATTGATAGTTGCCTTAGATGCTGTTAGAGATCCTGGTAATTTAGGAACGATAATTAGATTGTGTGATTGGTTTGGTATTTCAGAATTAGTGTGTAGCGAAACGACCGTTGACTGTTATAATCCAAAAGTCATTCAAGCCTCCATGGGTTCTTTAACCCGAGTAAATGTTTCATATAAAAATCTTGAAATATTCATAGATGAAGTAAAATTGCCGACTTTTGGAGCATACATGGATGGCAAAAATGTTTATCAAACAAGGCTGCCTAAAACTGGGATTTTAATCATGGGTAATGAGGCCAATGGTATTTCTAAAAGTTTAGAAAAAAAGATATCACACAAAATCAGTATCCCAAGATTTGGGGAACTACAAAAAACAGAAAGCTTGAATGTGGCCACTGCTACAGCCATTTTGTTAAGTGAATTTAAAAGAACTGTGTTTTATTGAAACGTAAAGTTTATAAAAACACCTCTCGTTTTCATGCTTGTCACATTTCCAGTCCATGGACTATTTGGGTCCATATCACGTACCAATTCATCATTAATAGCAAAAACGCCTCTTATAGATGGGGTAAACTTGAAGTAGTATAAGTAAAAGTCAATTCCGAAACCTACTTCATAAAAATACATGTTCCTTTTAGTTCTAAATTGGCCAGCACTATTATCATCAGGGTTTTTTTCGTTGCTAGACAAATTTAAAGCCGTTGAAACACCACCTACAATAAAGGGCTTAAAATTATTTAATCGTTTAGTGGAGAATTTTACCAGCAGAGGAACATGAATGTATGTAGACTTAACCTCTCTAGTTAAATCTGATTCTTTAAAATCGTCGTAACCTTCAAAATAACTTTCGTCATACTCTAAAGTTCTCGTTGAGATATATAATCCAGGCTCTAACCGGAGGTCTATATATTCATGAATTCGCATATTTCCTATAAGTCCAACGTTAAAACCAGTTCCTTTTTGAACAAGAATGTCTGCACGATCTCTTTCATAGTCAAAATTAAAATCATAACTATTAAACCCAAGAAAATAACCATAACTCAAAAACTTCTTATCCTCATTATCTAAATTTCTAATTTTTTCTTTTGAGAATAGTTGAGCAGAAACCGATTGAAAGGTTAAAATAAATACGAGTAGAACAAATATATTCTTCATAGTTTTATTTAGATGACGTATAAATGGTAGCCACACCAAAAGTTTGTGGTAAATCATTAACATTAATAAACCCAATTTTACGTAAAATATTGTTTAAAGCCTCACCAAAAGGAAATACAGAAGCTGATTCGTATAAATATTTATAAGCGCTTTTATCTTTTGAGAAGATTTTACCAATAACTGGCAAAATATTTTTTGTATAAAAGTTATAGCCTTGTTTGTAAGGAGTTTTTGTGGGCATTGAAGTTTCTAAAATAACAAAGACACCTCCAGGCTTTAAAACCCGATATATTTCAGTAAGACCCTTTTCAAGGGTTTCAAAGTTACGAACACCAAAGGCAACCGTAATGGCATCAAAATAATTGTCTTCAAAAGGCATATTTTCTGAATCTCCTAACACCATTTCTATGGTATTTTCCAATTCTTTTTTCAAGACTTTTTGTTTGCCAATCTCCAGCATACCACTACTGATGTCCAATCCCACAATTCTTTTAGCCTTGGTTTCAGCTAAATTAATAGCCAAATCACCTGTTCCAGTAGCAATATCCAAAACGGTTTGTGGGTTGGAAGCTTTTACAATAGCAACGACCTTTTTTCTCCAAGATACGTCAATACCAAATGAAATGACACGATTTAGCCCGTCGTAATTTTCAGAAATGTTATCGAACATTTGGGTTACCTGTTCCTTTTTACCCAAGTTACTGTCTTTATATGGTTTTACTTTTGACAAATTCTGAATTTTTTTAGGCAAATATAAACTATTAGCAAAGGATTAAGCAACTAGTTAGTAATTTATTATAAAGCCCTAAATAATATGGCAATAGTAATTTTTACTTTATATTTGTATAGCTTTTTAGTAAAACTACACATGAAACCGAAACTAATTAAATTATTGTAATGCAATGCGAGATTATTGTGTATTTAGTTATTTGAGGTTACATCTAACCTTATAAAAACAATAAAAGTTAGTAGATGAAAATAATTATTGCTGGTGCTGGTGAAGTGGGATTTCATTTAGCAAAATTATTGTCTTACGAATCACAAGAAATAACCCTAATAGATACTAATAAAGATAGTTTGCTTTATGCAGATAATCATTTGGATATCAAAGTTATTAAAGGAGATGCTACCTCTATATCCATTTTAAAGGATGCACGCGTTGAGTCCAGTGACTTGGTTATAGCCGTAACCTCATCAGAAACCACCAATATTACTGTTTGCGTTTTAGCAAAACAACTGGGAGCAAAACGGACCATTGCTAGAATTTCCAATACCGAATTTATTAATCATAAAGATGAGGTTGGTTTTACCAAATTTGGAATTGATGAGTTAATTTCTCCTGAAGCATTGGCAGCATCTGAAATTAGATTATTACTAGATCAATCAGCTTTTAGTGATACCTACGCTTTTGAAGGTGGCGCCTTAACTATGGTTGGATTTGATTTGTCCAGAACAATGGCTTTTGCTGGTAAAACTGTTAAGGAGGCGGCTCAAATATTTCCGGAGATACATTTTGTGCCAATAGCTATTCAACGTTTTGGAACGCAGTTTACGATTATTCCAAGAGGAGACACGCAACTGAAAGAGGGCGACCATGTTGTTTTTATTACTTCGGAAGGTGGTGCAGAAGAGCTTTGCAGAATTACTGGTAAAGCCAATACTGATATCAAGAATGTCATGATTTTAGGTGGTAGTAAAATTGGTTATAAAACGGCTCGCGATTTAGCTAATAGTAAATTCAATGTTAAGTTAATTGAAAAAGATAAGACACGTGCATTTGATATAGCCGATGAATTACCCAATGTATTAGTTATCAACGGAGATGGAAGAAATGTTGATTTACTGGAAGAAGAAAATATAGCAGATATGGATGCCTTTATTGCTGTTACTGGTAATAGTGAAATTAATATCATGTCGAGTTTAGTGGCAAAATCTAAAAATGTCAATAAAACCATTTCACTAGTAGAGAACATGGACTATTTTGAGTTGTCCCAATCCATAGGAATAGATACACTTATCAATAAAAAGCTTTTGGCAGCCAATAATATTTTTAGATATGTTAGACGAGGTGATGTGGTTGCCATGACCAAGCTTAACAACATGAATGCCGAACTTTTGGAATTTAAAGTGAAATCAACTTCGAAAATTTGCAATAAACTCATCAAGGATGCTGGTTTTCCAAGATCGGCTATTATAGGAGGCGTTATACGAGATAATATTGGCTATATAGCCTTGGGTGATTTTATGATTCAGGAAGGCGATAAAGTGGTTATTTGTGGTCTCCCGCGTTCTATTGAAGAGGTTGAAAGACTGTTCTTGTAAAATATGAAACTCAACAACAAAATTATTTTTCATTTTTTAGGACTACTGTTGTTGTTCAATGGAGGATTTATGCTGTTATCGGCATTGATTAGCCTTATTTATCAAGATGGTGTCACGCTTAAAATTCTTCTTGCTGGAATTGTGACTATTATAGCTGGAGGTATTGTGATGTTTAGAACTAAAGATCACAAAAAGGAGATGAACAAGCGGGAAGGTTATATTGTGGTTACTTTTGGTTGGATAATCATGACCTTATCAGGAACGCTACCCTATATTTTTACCAACACGATTCCGGAATTCACGAATGCCTTTTTTGAAACGATGTCTGGTTATACGACTACTGGTGCCTCCATACTCAATGACATTGAAGCAGTTCCAAATGGTGTTCTTTTTTGGAGAAGTACTACACATTGGATAGGCGGTATGGGGATAATTGTTTTGGCTATTGCCATTTTACCATTATTGGGCATAGGTGGCATGCAGTTATTTGCTGCTGAAGCACCAGGTCCCAATGCCGACAAGCTGCATCCCAGAATAACGGATACGGCCAAGAGATTATGGTTGATTTATTTTGGCTATACCGTTGCTGAAACCTTATTGTTAAAATTGGCAGGGATGACCTTTTTTGACGCGATTAATCATGCTATGTGCACCTTGTCAACAGGCGGATTCTCCACCAAAAATGCCAGTATTGCTCATTGGAATCACCAACCAATCATTCAGTACATCATTATTGTTTTCATGTTTTTAGCAGGAACCAATTTTGTTTTAAGTTATTTCGCATTCAAAGGTAAAATTCAAAAGGTGATAAAGGATGAAGAGTTTAAGCTCTACTTCATTTTTGTATCCATATTCACGGTGATTGCAGCCTTGATTATTTATTTCAAAGCAGATCCATCAATTTCTTCTGTAGCGCATCCGATGGTTTGGGGAGAAGGGGAAAGTGCTTTTAGGCATGCCCTTTTTCAAGTATTAGCTATAATTACCACCACAGGTTTTGTTAGTGCAGATTATACGTTATGGTCTCCATTTTTGGTAGTTTTCTTTTTTGGATTGATGTTTTTGGGAGGTTCAGCAGGAAGTACATCTGGAGGTGTCAAAGTTGTTCGTCACCTTATTATGATTAAAAATGGATTCATGGAATTTAAAAGGTCATTACATCCCAATGCCATTATACCAGTTCGTTACAATACTAAAGCTGTTACAGGTGATATTGTTTTTAATGTTCTAGCATTTTTTATTTTATATATGCTTTCCTTTATTGTTGGGGCTTTGGTGTTCTCTATGTTTGGAATTAACTTCGAATCTTCAGTTGGTTTGGCGGCTTCCAGTTTAGGTAATGTTGGACCTGCACTAGGAGATTTTGGGCCAGTTAACAATTATGCTGCATTACCTGCTATGGGAAAATGGTGGAGTGCATTTTTAATGCTCATTGGCCGATTGGAATTATTCACGGTCTTAATACTACTAACCCCGTTTTTCTGGCGTAACAGATAGAAATCCAACAATTTGTAATTTCGTTTTGTAACATTTTAATTGGTTGCTCGTCTATCTTATATAACCAATTAAAAATATTAAAAATGGAATTATTAGTTACTACTGAAGATTTAGACCCGTTTCCTAAACAAAGTTTATCTATTCACAATAAGCCAATGGGCTTGTTAACTTCAAATTATAAGTCTGTGGTAAACTCAAACTACAGAAATTTAGACGAAAAATCACTTTTTGTTAAAAGACAATCAATAAAAGGTTGCTTTTATAATACCAATTGTGCCGCAGAAGTTACTTTAAAGGTTTCGTTATTTCTAGTTATCTTCTTGATTATGTATTTATAGTACCTGGCTGCTGAACTCTATGCCAATGTAACTTTTTTTAAATTTTATCTACTTATATAGTATAAGCACTTAATTGGAACTTTACTGTGTGTTTAATAATATATTCAAAGCACGACATGTTTATAGAGAATTCAACATGTATTTGTTGATTTAACTTTTCAATATTTAATGGATAATTATTTAAATTGATTAATATGAGTTTTGGTGTTGTTCAATCAGCTATAACTGCTATAAAAAATAATAAAGGCTTGTTATCACAACGAGATAAGCTGAAAAACACTTTATCTTCTGTTAATAATAAGAAAGTTGAGTTTAAAAAAACCAAAGCTTCACCGCAGGTCTTACGAGAAATAAGAGAACGTTTACGTCAAGAGCAGCAAGATAGAAAACGTAAAATTATTACCATATTTAGTGTGATAATGAGTGTTGTACTTTCTTTGTTTTTCTACTTCTTTTAAATTTGCTAGCTTACGGCTTCCTTAATACGTTTTATGGCTTCAATGATTTGCTCTTGACTGGCTGCATAAGAAATACGAATACAATCTGGATTTCCAAAGGCATCTCCAGTTACTGTAGCTACCAGGGCTTCTTCCAATAAGTAAAGTGAGAAATCGTTAGCATTGTTAATAGTTTTTCCCCTTAAGGTTTTTCCGAAGAAAGCTGAAATATTAGGAAATACATAAAAAGCACCTTCAGGTGTATTGTTTATAAAACCAGGAACATCTTCTAAAAGTTTTAGAACCAAATCACGTCGTGTTTTAAATTCGCTAATCATATAATCCACTCGCGACGGTGATTCGTTTAGTGCGGTTATCACTGCACGTTGCGCAATACAGTTGGCGCCACTAGTAACTTGTCCTTGCATTTTATTGCAAGCTCTGGCAATCACTTCTGGAGCTCCAATGTAACCAATGCGCCATCCAGTCATGGCAAAAGCTTTTGATACACCATTAACGGTTATAGTTCTATCGTACATGTCTTCAAATTGAGCCATGCTCGCATGTCCATTTTCTGTGAAGTTTATATGCTCATATATTTCATCAGAAACCACATAAATATGAGGGTGTTTTTGAAGAACATCAGCCAAAGCACGCAATTCTTCCTGACTATATAATGAGCCACTTGGATTGCAAGGCGAACTATACCAGATCATTTTTGTTTTGGGTGTAATGGCTGCTTCCAATTGTTCGGCAGTCATTTTAAAATCACTAGCAATAGTGGTTTCGACTTCAACGGGAATACCTTCGGCAAGCTTCACAATATCCGAGTAACTAACCCAATATGGACATGGGAGTATCACTTCGTCACCTGGGTTGAGCATCACTTGAGCTATATTGTATAAAGCTTGTTTGGCACCTGTTGAAACGACTATTTGCGGCAACGAGTAATCAAGATTGTTATCGCGCTTGAATTTGGTAATTATGGCTTCTTTAAGCTCAACATAACCATCTACTGGCGAGTAAGAATTATAGTCTTCATTAATGGCTTTTATAGCAGCTTCTTTAATGTAATCAGGTGTGTTAAAATCGGGTTCACCCAAACTTAAACCTATAATGTCCTTTCCCTCAGCTCTTAATTCTCGAGCTTTTGCTGCCATAGCTAATGTGGCAGAAGTAGACATATTCAAAACTCTTTCTGAAAGTATCCCCATTAATATTGATGTGATTGATTAGGCCTGCAGTGTAACTGGTCTCATTCCCATTTCTTTCAGATGTTTGAAATGGGCTATTACAGCCTTACGGGTTGTTTTGTATTCGTTGTAAGGTAAATTAAACTCTTTAGCCGTTTCTTTAACTATTTTAGATATTTTGGTATAGTGAATATGGCTAATATGCGGAAATATATGGTGCTCGACCTGATGATTCAAACCACCTGTAAACCAATTCACAATACGATTTTTAGTTGAAAAATTAACGGTTGTTTTTAGTTGGTGCACAGCCCAAGAATTTTTCATGGTGCCACATTCTTCAGGTAATGGCATTTCGGCATCTTCCATAACGTGAGCCAACTGAAAAACCACACTTAAAATAAGTCCGGCTGTGTAATGCATAATAAAGAAACCAATAAGTATTTTCCACCAAGCAATATCTAAAAACAGCATTGGAATCACAATCCATATACCCACATAAATTAGTTTTGAGATTACCAATTTACTCCAGTTCCAAACTGGGTTTGGAAATTTCCCGTAGGACAATTTACGTTGCATATAACGCTTCATTTGCTGCCAATCTGTGGTTATTGCCCAATTAATTGTCAATAGTCCATAAAGTAACACAGAATAATAGTGCTGGAATTTATGATGCCATTTCCATTCAGAATGTTCTGTAAAACGCAAAATTCTACCTGCCTCTAAATCCTCATCATGTCCATGGATATTGGTATAGGTGTGATGAAGTACATTGTGCTGTACTTTCCAATTGTAGACGTTGCCGGCCAGAATATAAATACTACTTCCCATGAGTCGGTTAATCCATTCTTTGTTAGAGTAGGATCCGTGATTGCCATCATGCATCACATTCATACCAACTCCAGCCATACCAATTCCCATAACAATTGTTAATAGTAATTGAGCCCAACCAGGAATATTAAGTGTTAGAATTAAAAAGTAAGGTGCTAAAAATAATGAAAACATAACTATGGTCTTTAACCATAGTTTCCAGTTTCCAGTACGTTTGATGTTATTGTCTTTAAAGTAGGCATTAACACGTTTGTTCAATGTTCTGAAGAATTTTGCAGAATCCGTTCTTGAAAAAGATAGTGTTTGTTTTGTCATGCTGTTGCTATTAAATCAAATTTGGTTCTAAACCAAGTTATCTTATGTTGCCAAAGATAACTAATATAGGTCTGCTCTAACATAAAGTTTTCATAAAAATATGCACAAAAAATGGTTACTTTTGTTGAAAATTCAATGAAATGGAGCTTATTCTTAAATATTTTCCAAATTTAACTGATGATCAGATCGTTAAATTCAGAAAATTAGAGTCATTATATCAAGATTGGAACCTAAAAATTAATGTCGTTTCTCGTAAGGATATTGATGAATTATATCTTCGTCACGTGTTACACTCATTGGCTATTCCAAAGGTAATTCAATTTAAGGATGGAACTAAAATTATGGATGTAGGAACAGGTGGTGGTTTTCCTGGAATTCCATTGGCGATATTATTCCCTGAATGCTCATTTCATTTAGTTGATAGTATAGCCAAAAAACTGAAGGTTGTTGAGGAGGTTGTAGAGGGATTGGGTCTGGAAAATGTCAAAACAACCCACACTCGTGTTGAAGATATTAATGATACCTACGATTTTATTGTCAGTCGAGCAGTTGCAGCCATGCCAACTTTCGTACATTGGATAAAAGGGAAAGTAGCAAAAAAGCAAAACAATGAGCTCAAAAATGGTATATTATATTTAAAGGGCGGTGATCTGACCGAAGAATTACAAGATTATAAAACTGCCCAAATCTATAACATTTCCGATTTTTATTCAGAAGATTTTTTTGAAACCAAAAAAGTGGTGCATCTACCTATAAAATTTAAGGTCTAAAAATATCTTAATTGTTTACAATAATTCTTGTTTTAAGCGAATAGTTTTCTTGTGTTTGGACGTGTAAAACATACAATCCTGATGCCAGATTAACATTGATATTACTACGATTGGACAAATCCATTCTGTTGTTGAAAACGAGTTTGCCAGTCATGTCGGTTATCGATAATGAAGAATTGGGATAGTTTTTATCGCTTAATAGAATCAACTCATTTGAAATAGGGTTTTGTAGTATTTTGATACTGTTTATTGCTATTAAATTCTCATTATTACCTAATGTCTCTCCTCTAATCTCCTCAAGCGCAAAAGCAACATTGCCTTCGGTTAAAGTAACGTGAGGCTCATTGATTGTGGGTATGAATGTGTTGGCAAATGGCGAATCATTCGCGTTTGGAATAGAATACCAATCTGTATTAGTATCAATTGCCAAACCACTTAATGTAGGTATGAAGTCGAAATATTGCGAGTTCAGATTATTGACAAATTCTGTAATTAATGGGTTGGTGCCGTCATCAAAGGCGTATAAATCAAATTGTCCTCCAGGTGCACTATCAAGTCCATCAGAATCACTGGTTGATTCAGATGTTGCCATGTATTCAAAACCAGTAACCCAAGTGATGATAACGAATGCCTGCCCAATAAAATTTGTAACTTCAATATTTTGACCTGCTTCTGGCGTAAAGTGAACATCCATGATGGCTCTGGTGTTAAAACCGCTAACCACTCCTGTATTAAACGTATGATTAATTAATTCCATGCCAGGGATTCCTGTTAATTCTCCTGTACCACTACCATTGGTTATAGAAACATTTCGAACATTTTGAGGAAAACCTAACCCATCTAATTCCATTTGAAAGCTATCTCTAAAATTAGGTGCACCCTTGGGAGTAGGGGTGGAACCATCTTGATTAACACCTCCTGAATCTACATGACCTAAATAATGATCAATAAGCATTTGCTTGGCAGCAGGACTATTCAAAAGCCCAGAAACTAATGGTTCGGCATCCGAAATACCAGGATCTCCATTGACCATATAATTAAATAAATATTGAAGACCTATGGGGACATTGGCCCCTAAATGAGGGGAATCAAACGAAATATATAAACGCGTATCGTGATCGATACTCTGGCTTTCCATATAGGCCAAAGCATAGCGAGAAATCAGTCCGCCCATGCTTGGTCCAATAACCACATTGGCTTCTGCGCCCATAACTTTATTGGCATTGATAGTATTGATTAATTCAACTAAAATAAATGCATTTCTTTGAATAAAATCAGCACCTCCTTTAATCACTGTCGTGCCATCAGTAGGACTAAAATATTCTTCTGGGAAATTTAATACCACTAAATCATATCCTTCATCTCTTACTATATCACCTAAATTTTCTCCAGAACCACCATAGTTTAAAAGACTGTACATAGAGTCAATATCTCTAGTATCGTTTGGATCAAAACCGTCAACAAAGAAAATGGGTTTATCAAGTACGCCATCTATGTTGTCATAGAAAATTTTATATTCTCCGGAACCCAATAGGGGTTCAGATTCTCCAAACCCTTGGTACGGAATAGTAGCATCGATTGAAGAAAGCGCGCTAACCTCGCCTGGTGTTTGAGCAAATAATGTTGAGGATATAGTTAAAAGAAACAGGAAAGTAATTTTTTTCATGGCATCACAATTGATTATTTAAAAAAGCACATTAATATACAAAAAAGAATTGTGATTTTTAACTAATAAAAAACCCTCAAGATATTTCTTGAGGGTTTTAAGTATTTGATTATTCAAGAGTTATCCTAAAAATGGATATCTGTAATCAGTTGGTGTCACAAAGGTTTCTTTTATCATTCTAGGCGATACCCAACGTAGTAAGTTTTGTGCACTTCCAGCTTTATCGTTTGTTCCAGATGCTCTAGCACCACCAAACGGTTGTTGACCCACAACGGCTCCTGTAGGTTTGTCATTGATATAGAAGTTGCCGGCACTGTTTTGCAATGCTTTTGTGGCTTCGTCAATGGCATAACGTTCCGTAGCTAAAATAGCACCAGTTAATGCATATTCGCTGGTTTCATCAACCAATTTTAGTGTTTCAGAATATTTATCAGCATCATAAACATAAATAGTAATCACAGGACCAAATAACTCTGTGCACATGGTTGTGTATTTTGGATTAGTAGTTATTATTACTGTTGGCTCAATAAAATACCCTTTTGATTTATCGTAATTCCCGCCAGCAATGATTTCAGCATCTGCATCAGCCTTGGCTGTGTCAATATACTTCGCCAATTTATCAAATGATCCTTCATGGATAACAGCAGTAATGAAATTGCTCATGTCTTCAGGTGAGCCCATTTTGAATGAATTGATGTCTTCAATAACGTAATTTTTAACATCTTCCCAAATGTTATTTGGAATGTAAGCACGAGATGCGGCACTACATTTTTGACCTTGAAATTCAAAGGCGCCTCGAGATATGGCTGTTGCTACTTGTTTCGCATTAGCCGATTTGTGAGCAACTATAAAATCTTTACCTCCTGTTTCACCAACAATTCGTGGATACGTTTTATAGTTGTGAATGTTATTACCTATTTTTTTCCATAACTCTTTAAATATGAACGTTGAACCTGTAAAGTGCAATCCAGAGAAATCGGGACTGGCCATAACGGTATCGGTAATCATAACAGGGTCACCAAAAACAACATTGATAACACCATCTGGTACTCCAGCTTCCTTAAATACATCCATAATGACTTTAGCTGAATATATCTGGCTATCACTTGGCTTCCAAACAACCACATTGCCCATAAGCGCCATACAAGATGGTAAGTTTCCTGCAATGGCTGTAAAATTGAAAGGTGTGACGGCATAAGTAAAGCCTTCTAGCGGGCGATATTCAATTCTGTTCCAAGCGTCACTCGTGCTTTCAGGTTGTTCAGCATAGATATCCGTCATAAACTGAACATTAAAACGTAAAAAATCTATTAATTCGCAAGCCGAATCGATTTCAGCTTGGTGAATAGTCTTAGATTGGGCAATCATGGTAGCGGCATTAATCTTGGCTCTATATGGTCCAGCAATTAATTCGGCAGCTTTCAAGAAAATACCTGCACGTTGCTCCCATGGCAATTGAGACCAGGTTTTTCTGGCTTCAAGAGCTGTAGCTATGGCTTCTTCTACATGATTTTTTTCTGCTATATGATAAGTTCCAACAACATGTTTATGATCATGAGGTGGTGACATGGTTCTTGTTTTTCCAGTTGTAACATCCTGTCCATTGATGTACATTGGTACATCTATCTTGCTATTAAACATCTCTTTATATGCTTTCAATACGGCATCTCTTTCAGGTGAGCCTGGAGCATATGTCTTTACAGGTTCGTTTACTGCAATTGGTACATTAAAGAATCCTTTTCCCATGGGTATTTTGATTTTTAAGTTATATAAAATTCGAGGTGCAAAGGTACGATTTTTTTAGCTATTTTTTAGGTAGAAAGCCTCTTAAAAGCACGTTAAAAGTTTGGTTTTTTTTGTAAGTTGCTGGCATTATAGTTGACTATAGGGTTTATGTGTACAGTAACATTGGTTCCATTACAAAATGATGATTTTGTGCTTATTTCTAACAGAGATGAAGCGCCTTCAAGAGTATCAATAGCTCCAGAGTTTTATACTTATAAAAACAAACAACTTCTGTTTCCGAAGGATATACAATCTAATGGAACATGGATTGGTTTAAGTGAGCAAAATCGACTGATTTGTTTACTTAATGGCGGATTTGAAATTCATGAGAGAAAAGCAGAATACAGACAAAGTAGAGGAATTGTTGTCAAGGATTTGTTGTTTTGTGATGCTATTCAAGATGCTATTGAGGACTATGAATTAATGGACATAGAGCCATTTACTATGGTCATTGTAGACTGGAATGATGTTTTGGATTTTTACGAATTGGTGTGGGATGGTAACCAAAAGCATTTTAAGTCATTGGAAAAGCTACCACATATTTGGTCTTCATCCACATTGTATAATGAAGGTATGCGTCAAGAACGCCGAAATTGGTTTCAAGAATTTCAGCAATTCAACATTTTAAATCCAGAATCATTATTTGATTTCCATCAAACTGCTGGAAAAGGAAATATAGATTACGGAGTAATCATGGACCGTAAATTTGTTAAAACGACGAGTATAACTCGCGTGCATAAAGATCAGGAACAAGTGTTTATGGATTATAAAGATTTAAAAACCAATCAACATACCACAAAGTCCCTGAACACATTTTCTCGCAAGAAATGAATAACACAGGAATAATTTTGACATTAGCCTATCCGGAAACTATAGTCATGCATGCTGACGAGTGGTATTCACCTTATTTAAAGTATGTAGGTATTGGAAATAAGACGCATGTTCGCGCTGGTCATGCAGCTTTGGTTTTAATAAACAAGGAAACAGGAGAACTGGAGTATCACGATTTTGGAAGATATATCACTCCAGAACCCAATGGCCGCGTTCGCGGAAAGGACACGGATAATGAATTAGATTTTCCAATTATTGCAAAAATATCCAACCATAAGATTGCTAACTTAAAAGAGATATTGGAGTTTTTGGCAACAAATCCCAAGTTAACACATGGTGATGGTACATTGTATGCTAGTGCGTGTCAAAATGTGAATTATGATTTAGCTAGAGCGCATATCACCAATATGCAGAATAAACATTTTATACAATATGCAGCATTTGTTAAAGATGCTTGCAATTGTGCACGATTTGTGACAGATTCACTAATCGCTTCGGTTACAAATGAGTCAATAAAACGAAAATTAATCAGATCAAAATGGTTTACACCTAGTACTGTTGGAAATGTTGTTTTAGCCGATACTGAAAACTATGTATATCAGGTTGATGATTCTGGAAACATTCAAAAATTTAATTCAACAGTTGGAAAATTAAACCGGCAGTTATTCCTTGACAAACTAAAAGATCATATTCCCAATGAAATTGGTACGAGACTTCCAAAATCGGTTGGTTTTTTGGAGGCGCATGCGCAATGGTTATCGGGTATTGCTGCTGGCGCTTGGTTTGAGCTTCATAAAAATGAGTTGGGACATGAATATGTTTTTAGACGTATTTCACCCTATGGTAATATTGATGTAGAAGCTGTTTTTGAAGTTGAAGACCAATCTTTCAATTATCATGACCCTTACCAATTTGTTCATTACTCAAACTGTCAATTTTTTCATATTGAGCAACTAGGTAAAGTATATCGATTTAATAAAAAGAATTAATTGAGAGCAAAAGGGGCGCTTAATTTGAAACTAGGTATGGCTACCTTAAATTTTTGAGTAGTAGCTAGATTAACCATGCTATAAAATCCATACATGGCGCCAAAAGGAGAAGTTAACAAGCTACCAGAAGTGTAGGTGTGTGATTCACCTGGTTTCAAAACAGGCTTTTTGCCAATAACACCTTCCCCGGAAACCAATTCTTTGTTGTTTAAAGCATCAAGGATAATCCATTCTCTGGCATAGAGTTGCACGGAGTCTTTGCTTTGATTTTCAATGGTTACTTTGTAGCCATAGGCAAACTGTATTTTATAATTTTTATAAAATGTGCCTTCAAAATTCGTTTCAACCGAAATTTTAATGCCTTTAGTTATTTGCTGAACCATGCTATTATGAGAGTTCAAAGGGTTTAGAGAGTAGCTAATGTAAGAAAAATTGAGCTATAATAAAAAAAATGGGCAATTAGTCGATTAAATACCTTTTTAATTAGATATATCAACCGAATTGCCTTGTCCAACCCCGATAATACGGTCATAGCGACCGCCCAAATCACGATAATAAACAACGACTTTATAATCATTTTCAGTCTGCCAAAAGTTGCCACCAATAGCACCTTCATCCAACTTGCCAGTAGCGTTGTTTACAACCACATATTTATAATTGTAAAAACCTTGTTTTAATAATATGGGGACCTCGTAAATACTATGCTTGTCATTGTATGTCATTTTAGTGCTTTCATCAATGGCGTAATTATTAAAATTACCATACACGTGAACGGATTGGTTATTTGGCAATTTGTTCATGAGCAAAGAAAAATGTATCCAAGCATAGTCAGCTTCTATGTATGGTTTTTCGACATCGATAGCGGTTATCAAAAAGTTGCCGTTTATATCAGGGTTGTAGGTATAGGGTCTGTTTCTTCTAGCCACATTTGTAAACAAATAATTATTATATAAGTCGCCTAATTCAATAAATTGAATGTTTGAATTGGCACCACGTATATCTTTATTTTCGAAGAAAAAGTATTCGTTTCCAGCAAAGAAACTGGTTTCCGTGTTGTACTTAGAAATGAGTTCATTACCAATACTGTATTGGGGTTTTACATTGTAAATGGCGGTATTTAAATTGTTATTTTGGATAATCACCGTATTCACGGTTTGGGTTGGATTACTCAATAACATACTGTTAGAATTGATTACAATGTCTACACTTTGCTTCTCTTCAATGAACTTGACATCACGTGAACGTTTGATGGCAACACCAACGCCTACACCGCTTTCATTAACCATAAATTTTCTAGAAAAAACAAGTTCGTCTAGATCGTTAAACACCTTAACCATATAATTCCCTGATACTTTGAGCCCTCTGGTACGTTCATTGGGTAAGCGTAACATATAATGCGAGTATATTTGATATGTGTTGAACGAATTCTCATAAAAGCGAATTCGTTGATTATCGTAACCGCTTAAAAATTCCGTTCGCATCAGTTGTGATGGTGTCCAATCATAATTAAAATGTTCTATTTTATAATAAAAATCATCCTCATTGCCATTGAGGACATCAAACTCCAATAACAGGTTTTCTCCCAACCTTAAAATGGGTAGTTGACTTTCATTAGTTTGACCTTGAAATGTTATGGTTTTAATGTAGTCTGGAGGGTTTAATTCCTGTTCTACTTGAGAATGGGTAATTTGGAAACTAAAAATAAAACCTAAAAGGGATAGCAAACGATATGACATGTAGTGTTATTTTGAAAGATAAAGATAATCAAAATTTATGCCTAAATCATTTATCTTATTTAGAACAAATATAAATAACAAATCAAATGAATCTCTAGTATATTTTCGTAGAGAAATTCGTAAATTTGCACGGATTTTTCGAGTTGATTGAAAATCACATTTATATTTTACTATTAACAAATAGATTTATAAGTATGTCAAACGACATTAAGATTAAAAAAGGTCTAGACATCAAACTTAAAGGTGCAGCTGAAAAAGCGACTGAAAATGCGATAATTAGCAATACTTGCACCATTAGACCTGAAGACTTTCACGGAGTTACTCCAAAATTAATTGCCAAAGTTGGTGCCAAATTAAAAGCAGGTGAAACCATATTCTATAACAAGGATGTTGAAGATATGAAGTTTGTCTCTCCTGTTTCGGGTGAAGTTGTTGAAGTAAACCGTGGTGAAAGAAGACGCATCATGTCTATCAAAATTCAAGCTGATAAAGACCAGCAATATCAGGACAAAGGTAAATTTGGTTTGGATTCTGCTGATGGAAATGCTGTTAAGGAGCATTTATTAGCTTCAGGTTGCTGGCCGTTTATTAAACAACGCCCATATGATGTTATAGCGAACCCAAGTAAATCGCCAAAGGCTATTTTTATATCAGGTTATGCTAGTGCACCATTGGCTGCAGATTTAGATTACGTACTTCAAGGAAAAGAAACCGAATTACAAGCAGCTATTACAGCTCTAGGTAAAATGACCGAAGGTCAAATTCATGTTTCTGTGGGTAAAAATGCTAATTCGCCTTTAGCAGGTTTGAATGGTATTACCTTGCACACAGTATCTGGACCACATCCTTCGGGAAATGTAGGTACCCTAATTAATAGAGTAGACCCAATTAATAAGGGTGAAGTTGTTTGGACTGTGAACGCTCAAGATTTAGTAATTATTGGTGAACTTTTATTAACTGGTAAATTCAATGCAGAACGTATTGTGGCTTTGGTGGGTTCTTCTGTAAAAAAACCTCGTTATTTTAAAACTAAAATAGGTAGTGAAGTCGCTACTATGGTTTATGACAACGGTGTAGATAAAGACAGTAATGACCGTATTATTTCAGGTAATGTATTGACGGGTAAACAAGTGAAGCCAGATGGTGCCTTGGACTACTATAACAATACCATTACGGTTATTCCTGAAGGCGATGATTATGAATTTTTTGGATGGAATAAACCTGTTTTCAATAAAATATCCACTTCAAGAGCGTTGACCTTCTCATGGTTGACACCAAATAAAAAATATGAATTGGATACCAATACTAATGGAGAACACAGAGCATTTGTACTAACAGGAAATTATGAAGAAGTATTTCCTCTAGACATTTACCCATTACAAATTTTAAAAGCTTGTATGTATAATGATTTAGATGAAATGGAAGCTTTAGGAATGTATGAAGTTGCTCCTGAAGATTTTGCGCTAACAGAATTTATATGTGTGTCAAAACAACCACATCAAGATATCATTAGAAAAGGTTTGGACGTAATGATTAAAGAAATAGGATAGTAGCTATGGGTTTAAAAAGTACATTACATAATTTAAAAGAGAAATATAAAGGTACCAAAATGGCTCCTGCATTTAATGCCATTCATACCTTTTTATATTTGCCTAATGAGACCACACATAACGGTACTCATATTAAGGCAGCAGATGACTTAAAGCGTACAATGAATACGGTTATCATGGCTATGGTGCCGTGTTTAATTTTTGGTATGTTCAATGCTGGATATCAACATTATGCGGCTTTTGGAACTCCAGTAGAATTTTTATCATGGGATGCCTTCTACATTGGTTTAATTAAGGTTTTACCATTGGTAATTGTATCGTATGGTGTTGGTTTGGCTATAGAGTTTTTATTTGCCGTTATCAAAAAGCATGAGGTTGAAGAAGGATATTTGGTCACTGGTATGTTAGTACCATTAATTGTGCCAGTTGATACACCATTATGGATGTTGGCTGTTGCTGTGGCATTTGGTGTTGTCATTGGAAAAGAAGTGTTTGGTGGTACAGGAATGAATATTCTGAATCCAGCTTTAACTATTCGTGCATTCTTATTCTTTGCCTATCCAACTTGGATGTCAGGTGATAAAGTTTGGGTGCATGGTGCGGTAGAGCGTGCCAATAAAATAGCAGAAGGTGCCAATTTGGATGCTATTTCTGGTGAAACCATATTAGGTGGTTTGGCTCAAGGAAAAGATTTAGGCTATTCCGTAGCTGATATGTTTTTCGGATTTATTCCAGGTTCAGTTGGTGAAACATCAACCATACTTATCCTATTAGGAGGTCTATTCCTAATTTTTACCAAAATAGGAAGTTGGAGAATCATGTTGTCATCAGTAATGGGAGCTTTAGCTATGGGGTTAATTTTCAATGGTGTTGTTGATGCTGGTTGGATTACCGAAAGTAGCAAGTTTTATGGTTTGATGAGTACTGTTTGGTGGCACCATTTAATTATTGGTGGTTTTGCCTTTGGTACGGTGTTCATGGCTACTGATCCTGTAACGGCCTCTCAAACAAATAAAGGAAAATGGATCTATGGGTTTTTAATAGGCTTTATTTCTATATTAATTAGAGTATTTAACCCAGCTTATCCAGAGGGTGTGATGTTGGCAATTCTATTAATGAATGTATTCGCACCAACCATTGACCACTATGTCGTTCAAGGGAATGTTAAAAAACGTATGAAGCGTTTAAAAGTTAAAACCGCGTAAGTTATGAGTAACAAAACAGATAGTAACGTATATACTATATTATTTGCCATAGGTATGGTAGTGGTAGTTGGGACTTTGCTAGCATTTACAGCAGCGTCGTTAAAACCCAATATTGCTGAAAATGTCAGGTTGGAGAAACAACAGAACATTCTTTACGCCATGGGTGTGAATGAAAACGATGAAAGCTCGGCTGTTTTTGTTGATAAAGCGCAAGCACCAGAGTTATTTAAACAATACATCACAAAACAATTGGTGATTCAAGGTGATGATATTTCTGAAGATGACGAAGCTTACTTAATAGATATTAAAAAGCAAAAAGCTATCGGTAAAGATGATCCATCAAAAAGAAAATTACCGCTTTTTGTAGGTGAAAAGGATGGTAAAACCTATTACGTCGCACCAATCTATGGAAAGGGATTATGGGATGCCATTTGGGGTTATGTTTCTATGGATGAGAATATGGTGGTTCAAGGTGCCTACTTTGACCACAAGGGTGAAACACCTGGTTTAGGAGCAAATATCAAGGAGCGTTTCTTTATGGATGATTTCATAGGCGAACATTTATTAGGTGACAATGGAACCTTTAAAGGTATTGACGTTGCCAAAGGCAATGCCGATCCTAAAAACGAGAACAAAACCGATAATGAGGTGGATGCCATAGCAGGAGCCACAATTACAGGAAATGGCGTAACTGCTATGATTAAAAGTGACTTAAAGCTTTACAAACCTTATTTCGATAACTTAAAAAACAATTAATTTATGGGCTTACTTTCTAAAAAAGACGCAAAGTTAATAACAGACCCATTAGCAGATAATAATCCAATTACCATTCAAGTATTGGGTATTTGTTCTGCATTGGCAATTACAGCAGAGCTTAAAGCCTCTATTGTAATGGCAATTTCAGTATTGTTTGTATTGGGAGTTGGTAACGTCGTAATTTCATTAATGCGAAATATTATTCCTTCAAAAATTAGAATTATCGTGCAGCTTACGGTTGTAGCAGCATTAGTAATTATAGTGGATCAGGTACTTAAGGCATTTGCTTATGAGTTGAGTAAAACACTTTCGGTTTTCGTTGGACTTATTATTACCAACTGTATTATTATGGGACGTTTTGAAGCCTTTGCTTTAGGAAACGGACCTTGGAAATCATTCCTTGATGGTATTGGTAATGCCCTAGGTTATGGTGTTATTTTAATTATAGTTGGATTCTTCAGAGAACTTTTAGGTTCAGGAACACTATTAGGGTTTAAAGTTTTAGGAGACCCAATTGAAAAAACAGGATTGTATGCCATAGGATATGAAAACAATGGTTTTATGCTATTGTCACCAATGGCATTAATTGTTGTTGGAATCATTATTTGGGTACAACGTAGTAGAAATAAAGAACTAATAGAAGACTAAACAGATATAGATTTTTCTGAACTGGTTTCAGAGTATCAACAAAATATAGAATATGGAACATATAGAATTATTTTTCAAATCAATATTTATAGACAACATGGTATTTGCTACATTCTTGGGAATGTGTTCTTACCTTGCTGTTTCTAAAAAAGTAAGTACAGCTGTTGGTCTAGGTGCAGCAGTTATTTTTGTTTTAGCTGTTACAGTTCCTGTAAACTGGTTATTGGATCAGTATATCTTGCAACCAGGAGCCTTAAAATGGTTAGGCGCAGAATATGCTGATTACGACTTGAGCTTCCTGTCTTTTATCATGTTCATTGCAACTATTGCAACTATGGTGCAATTGGTTGAAATAGTGGTTGAAAAATTTTCCCCATCATTATATAATTCACTGGGTATTTTCTTGCCACTTATAGCAGTAAACTGTGCCATACTTGGTGGTTCTTTGTTTATGCAATCACGTGAAATTGAAACCATTGGTTTGGCCTTTAATTATGGATTTTCTTCAGGTATTGGTTGGTTCTTGGCTATTTTGGCAATTGCCGCCATTCGTGAAAAAATCCGTTATTCTAACGTGCCAGCACCTTTAAGAGGATTAGGAATTACCTTTATCATTACGGGCTTAATGGCTATTGGCTTTATGAGCTTTGGTGGGATGTTAACTGGAGGAGATGACGAAGGGAAAGAAGAAACACAGACTGCTAAAGTTGAGCAGGTAAATGAGAATGAAGACAACAAATTAGCTGAAAACACGACTACAATAAACGAGTAACATGATATTAGCAGTAGGTACATTAGGAACAATTTTGGCAACAGTAGCCGCCTTTTTATTGGTAACTATACTTTTGGTGGCGTTGTTATTATTTGTAAAACAAAAATTATCACCATCTGGTCCTGTAAAGATCAAGATTAATGGTGAAAAGGAAATAGAGGTAGCCTCTGGCGGAACATTATTGTCAACCCTAGGTAACCAAAAGATTTTCTTGCCTTCAGCTTGTGGAGGTGGTGGGACCTGTATACAATGTGAGTGTCACGTTTTAGAAGGTGGTGGTGAAGCACTTCCAACAGAAACACCTCATTTTACACGTAAAGAATTACAACATGGTGCACGCTTGGCATGTCAAGTTAAGGTCAAGCAGGACATGGAAATTACTATTCCTGAAGAAGTTTTCGGTATTAAAAAGTGGGAGGCAGAAGTTGTTAGAAATTATAACGTGGCCTCTTTCATTAAAGAGTTTGTAGTTCGTATTCCAGAAGATATGAATTACAAAGCTGGTGGATATATTCAAATTGAAATTCCACCATGTACTGTAAAATATGAAGATATTGATATCACTGCACACCCAGAAGAGCATGAAACACCAGATAAGTTTCAGGCTGAATGGGATAAATTTAATTTGTGGCCTTTGGTCATGAAAAATGACGAAACGGTTGAGCGTGCTTATTCTATGGCCTCTTACCCAGCAGAAGGGCGTGATATTATGTTGAACGTGCGTATTGCTACGCCACCATGGGATCGTAATAAAAACGGTTGGATGGATGTCAATCCTGGAATAGCATCTTCTTACATATTTAACCAAAAGCCGGGTGATAAAGTAGTTATTTCTGGTCCTTATGGCGAGTTCTTTATTAATGAGTCTGAAGCTGAAATGCTTTATGTAGGTGGTGGAGCAGGTATGGCGCCAATGCGTTCGCATTTATACCATTTGTTCAAAACCCTAAAGACAGGTCGTAAGGTAACCTATTGGTATGGTGGACGTTCTAAGCGTGAACTTTTCTATATTGAACACTTTAGAGCATTAGAGCGTGATTTTCCGAACTTTAAATTCTACTTGGCGTTATCTGAACCTTTGGAAGAAGATAACTGGAAAGTGAAAAAAGATATTAATGATGAATCAGGTGATGGTTTTGTTGGATTTATCCATAATTGTGTGATCGATAATTATTTGAATCACCATGAAACCCCAGAAGATATTGAATTATATTTCTGTGGACCGCCATTAATGAATCAAGCTGTTCAAAAAATGGGTGAGGATTTCGGAATCCCAGATGAGCATATTAGATTTGATGATTTTGGAGGATAGATTTTATAATCTTATATAAGAATAAAACCCAACGCGAAAGTGTTGGGTTTTTTATTTTAATTTAAAACGAGGTCTTTCTTCTTTGGTTGATAGGCAAATAGTTTTGAGCAATCCATAACATTTGGAATATGATCTAATTCACAAAGTATTTCAATAACGCTTGAAAGCCCTTTAAATAGGTTTTCCGAGTTTGTAGGATTACTTGGTTTGTTATGACTATGATGAATAGGTAAAACATAGCCACAACCTTTTAAAAAGGCTTGTTCTATTTGTAATAATTCCATTGGTGAATATCCATTAAATCGCTTACCCAATTTTTGGTTCACCAATCCAACATAGTTAAGTTTCAAAGAGCCATGATCATCAGAAAGATGCTTCCAAAAATCTTGATTGTTCAAAATATTTCCAACAGCACATTGCTTACAATCTTCTGGATGGAGTGTATTATTGTGAAACGCAGTGTATAGTTTTTTAACGGCAGATTCAAATCTTTTGGAAGTTGTCATGGCTTTTAAATTTCAATAAAAGTTACAAAAAATATTTTTTTGCGATTTGACCCAAACTTCAATTTTTGATTTTGAGTCTTTTGTCAATCTGTTTTAAAAGATCTGCGGCTAACTCTTTTTGAATTAGAATTCGTTCAACAACTCGACTTTTTCGGGTATAATCTGCAAATAATCTATTGCGATATGTATTTGAAAGAATAAATTCGATAATCTCAGCTCTAGTTTCTTCATCCAGATGATTGATATGATTTAATTCAGTGTTTTCATCTAGAACAGAGAGGTCAATGCTATTTATAGTTAAAAAGGCACTGTCATTCATGTCAATGGTCTGTTCTTTATCCCATTCAATGTATTCGCCATAAATTTTATATTCAACGGTATAATACAAATTAATCGTATTAAATAGTTCTCGATATTCTTTTGCTTCTGTGAAACCAGTATTAAGCAATTTGGAGTATGTTGAATTATTGATTTGATAAATACGCATCGAGTGGTGCACTCTCAATATATTATAGAGTGAATCGGAATTAATGGATTCAAACGCATTGATTTTTAGAATAGCTTGATCTTTTTTTATGGTATTAGTAGCACGCTTTATGGCTTTGTTGAATATAATGGTGTCATTAATTAAATCTTTTTTAAAATCTTCTAAATAGCTAATGGTTAATACTTTGTTGTTTTGCTTTTGTTTCCAATTATTAATTTGAAGAGCAATTAGAATACCGATGACGACCAATATGATTTCACCAACAGCATATTTTAAATATTTAGTGGATTTATTTTCCATGACTAATGATTTACGAATATTGCGGAAGATTTTTAGCATAATATTAGTTTTCTACTTCCTGCAAGTAAGCCTCCAGTTTTTGTATAAATTCTGAAATTTGGGTATTAAACTCAGTTACTTGATTCAATGCGTTCAGCATAAATCTTTGCGATAATTCAATATTTGGTTTAATATCATCATTTTTTATTAGCTCTAGATAGCTACGCATCGTACTGTCATTGGTAATGGATTTTAGTTCTTCAGAATATTTAAGGTAAAGTGGTATGGCATATTGTTCTCCCATCCTGTTAGAAAGTTCTATGGCAGTGGCCACATATTCATATTTAGCATAGTAGCGTTTTAAATATTTTTCAATGGAGTCGTTTTTGATAATATCAACGGCATCAGAATTGTTCACTATAATATGGGATTGATAGGCTAATCTTGATCCAAATAAGGTGGAATTTTCTTTATGCTTTAATTTTGAAATGGAATCGACCAAAGCAGAATCATACATTTTTAAAACCAATTCTTGAAGAGAGTCGGTTTGTTTCAAAAAATTAGCCCTAGACCCAAAGAAAATAGAATCTGCACGAGCATCTTCCAGAAGTTGCTTTATTTGACTGATTTCTGCTTGTTTTGCCAGTCTGTTATTGTTCCAGTTATTTATTTGAAGAGCGATTAAAATCCCAATCACTACCAAAATTATTTCACCAATGGCGTATTTAAAGTATTTACGGGTTTTGCTTTCGCTCATAAGGTTATAGCGTATGCTTCTAAAGAACTTTATCATTTCAATAGATATTAACTAGTTTAATACAGAATGTTGTCTAATATCCTATCTAGATTACGTTCCATCATTTTAAAGTCGCAGTCGCTAAAGAAAATTTCATAAATTTCTCTTCTAAGTTGAGCCAGCTCCATGTTGGTAAATTCATGATGGTGAATATTGTCATCAATTTTCTCAAGGCGCTCATCATCATTATCATTTGAAAATACCTTGTAGATCTTGTTAAAGGTTTCTTCATCTACTTTCGACTTAATTAAATTAATTTCATCTTCAGTTTCCACTGAATCAGCATTAGCACACAGAAGTAAAATATAAATTTGCAACTCTGTTTTAGAAAATTTGTTTGTACTCATAATTTGTAATTGTTATTAAAATAATAATGCAGTTTTGAAATGGTTTCTAACCTAATTTCCCATGGCCATCAATGTCTTTAACTAAATGTGTTTCTAAAGAAAACAAAGCTTTTTGAAGTTGTTTTTAGATTGGGGTTAACTTTTTCATTCCAATTGTTAATTTGTAAATCTGTTAAAATCCCAATCACTACAAGAAGTATTTCACCAAAAGCATATTTAAAGTATTTGCTGACCTTCCCTTCATTGAGAAGTGTTTTTATAAAATTTTTAAAGAATTTAATCATATTTAAATCAGCTTAATAAATTATAGGTTATAAGTAACTGGTTATTTTCTTTCCATTTTATCCATCCTTTTCCAGTTGTTTCAAATTCATTGTTAAGCAGAAGTACGTACATCCAGCTTTGTTTAACTTTCAAGGGTTTCATAAAGCTATGGTTTGTATTAACGAATCCGGCACCATCCAATGGTTTAACATGCACTTTTTGAGAATTTTGACCTATAAACTCAACACTATTTACACTTAATAAAAATTCAGGCCAATACTTAAAAACTCCAGATTGTTTATCAATGTATGCTGTTTGCAAGGTTGAAGTATTGACAATGACTTCCAAAAAATCTTCACTAACCGAAACGACCTTAAAATATAGCATATCATAATCTAACTTTAAATGGTCTGGAACCAACCAAGGTGGTGCTGTAGCTATATTAAAGCTTCCATATTCGCTTTTTTTAAATGTAATACTATCAGTTGGTATGTGTTCCATTAGTGACTTTTCCAAATTCAAGTTTCCATAGAAATACAAGGCTTTGTTTTCAAACATATTGGGTGAAAACATACCAAAACCCATGATGGTTTTTTTTTGACTTTTTTTGTGAGTATCTAAAAGCATAGTCATTAGCTTGGCTTCTGTTGCTGTTGGTTTTGTAGGCGTGTTTTGTTGTTGTGTTTCTCTTTCTTGTTGTGTTTTGGTGTAGAATTTCCAGATGAAGTATCCAAGAGATAAAACAACAATTACTCCCAAAACTTTATTGATTGTCAAAATGGTATTTCTGGAAGATTGATAAGCTAGAAAAAAAGCTAAAAGTAAGGCAAAAAAAGAACTGATAATACCATAACCTAAAACAATAGCACCGCCAGCCAACACTTGATCTTTAGCAGCGTCAGTGACCCCAGCATAGATAACTCCCAAGAAAAAGAAAGCAATAACAACTAAAAGATACAGCAGAAGACTATAGGGCTTGAAAAGACTTTTCATTACTTTTTAAAATTTAAGCAAGAAAATTCTAAAGGTAGCTTTGGTTGGTGCTTTTAAAGTTAAACAATTTTTAATTCTTCTTTATTCAAAATATTAAGTATTAATTTTGCCATATGAAAAAGGCGCTTACAGAGCAGGAATTGCATAATTTGGCTATGAATCATGTTGGTAAAGAGTTGGAACAACGAGGATTTGAATTTGTAGCCATTAATAGTAAGTTAAAAAAGCATCCACAGTTTGTTTGTATAGATAAGAATAGTCAGTATTATTTTGTGTTGGTAAGAGCTGTTATATTACCCGATAATCCTAATAATTACGATGTGGTTTGGATGGAAACTTTCAAAAAGCATGCCCGGGAAAAAGATGCCAAAGTATTATATGCAGGTGTAGGTCTTGGAAATCCTGAAGGTGAAGATTTACCAATTTATTTAAATGAGGAATATCTTATTGAATACAATGGTATTCAGGTAATTGAAACTCATTTAAATTAGTTGTTGTTACTTCAAGATTATAAACTCACAGCGTCGGTTTATGGCATGTTCATCTTCAGTGCAATTTTCACCGCAATTTACCAATGGTTGACTTTCACCAAATCCTTTAGATAATAGTCTTTTTCTATCAATACCATTAGATACTAAATACTCTAATGTGGAGCGTGCTCTATTGTTTGATAGCTTTAAGTTATATTCTTCGCTACTTCTAGAATCTGTATGGGCTCCTAATTGAATTTCCATACGAGGATACTTTTTTAATAAGTCAACCAGTACATCCAAGGTTTTGGCAGCTTGTGGTTTGATATCCCACTTGTCTAAATCAAAATAGATGTTTTCCAATTCAATGTAAATGTAACCATCAATTTTGGTAACGACAATTTCTTCGGCGTCATCATAAGATTCAATTTCTAACTCAATATTTAGTTCAATTTTACCTTCGTCTGAGGTGTTGAAATCTTCTGAAGTTGGGATGTAAAAATCACGATATCCTTCAATTTTATATTTTTTGTTGGGTTCTGTTTCAAAAACATATTTTCCGTTTTCATCTACATATGTTTCACCTGCAATGCTGCCATCTTCATTATAAAGTGTAATTTTTGTTCCTGGTAAAATGGCTTTGGTGTTTTTGTCACGTACTTCTCCTTCAACTAAATAGGTTCTTATGTTTTCTTCACGTTGAAAAGCATAAATTTTATCTGAACCATCTCTATTGGAAGAGAAATAACCTTTTTGAAATGAACCCTTCAACACAAATCCAAAATCATCCATACCTGAATTTAGCGTACTCCCTAAATTTTGAGGAGTTGAATTTCCTTCGTCCTTTAAATGAACCATGAAAATATCTAAACCACCAAGTCCTTCTAATCCATCAGAAGCATAGTATAATACATTATCTTTTGAAACAAAGGGAAATTGTTCACGGTGTTTAGTATTAATGGATTCTCCCATATTTATAGGTTCGCTGTAGTTATCACCATTAATGTCAACATAAAAAATATCAAAAGAACCATAAGATCCTGGCATATCACTGGAAAAATAAAGCCTGTTGTTATCCTCATCCAGAAATGGATGCTGCGTTGAGTAAGTATCATCTGTAAAGGGAAGTGGTTCCACATTTGTCCAAGTACTATCAACTAATTCAGCTCGATAAATTTTAACCACAGCATATTTATATTCACCTATTTTAACCTGCTTGTTGTGGGTTCTAGAGAAGTACATGGTTTTACCATCATTGGTAAATGTGGCATTACTTTCATGAGTGTCACTATTTATATCTTCGGAAAAAGGCTCAATAGACACAAAATCGATATCATTACTCACAGATGCTTTATAAAGGTCCAGATACGGTTTTTCATTCCATTTATAGCTTGGGCTTTCAGAGTTCCTTAGTGAAGCGAATACAACATCGTTACCCAGAAACGAAACACCAAAATCACCAACTGATGATCCTGTATTTACTGATTTTACAGTATAATCATAAGGTACAGTTCTAGTTAATTTATCAATAAAATTTTGGGTATTTACTTCCTCGCCAAGATAGGCTTCCAGTATTTGGTCGGCATTTTCATAATCATTTAGGCCTTTCAAGGTGTGAGCATATCTGAAGAAAACCTCTTTGTCTAAACTGTCTTTATATTTTGAATACAATTCACTATATGTACTTTTAGCCTTTTCGATTTCTGAATTGAAATAATAGCAATCAGCCAAATTGGTAAGTACTTCTTGATTGGGCTCTAGTTCTTCATAAAGTGAAGCAGCTTCAACATAAGCTTTGTTATCAAAAAGTCTATTGGCCAGTTTTAGCTTTCTTGATTGCCCAAAACTAACACTGGTAATTATTAACAAGCTTAATATAATCGTGTTACGCTTCATAGTTTTAAAAGAATCTTGGTGATTTATCATAACCATTTCCTAGTTTTCCAATATCAAATAATATGATGATTTCATGAGAACCTGAATTAAATCTTCCCAAATTTGATAGGGTATAATCATAAGCATATCCAACTCGTAAAGGATCAATGATTCGAAAATTTGCCAAGGCACTAACAGAATCATCAAATCTATAACCTACACCCAATTCGAATTTATCGTTGATTAAAACATTGGTTGTAATATCAAGAGATATAGGAGCACCTGTAACAGCCTTTGCCATAAATGCAGGTTTTAATTTTAAGTTATCATTTAAATTAAAAACATAACCACTTGTTAAAAAAAAGTGCATTTCTTCAGAACCAGATGTTACAATACCACTGTCATTATCTAAATGTTCTGACTTCAATAAATTGGGTACAGATAAGCCCAAATAAAACTGGTCATTAAAGTAAAATGCTCCAATTCCTATGTTTGGAAAGGTTCGGTTTAAATTATTTTCAAATGCCCTATCGGGTAGTGGGTCTGAATAAACAAAACCATTGAAATCCGTGCTAAAAAATGTGGCTCCAGCTTTTACTCCAAATGATATTTTAGAATTTTCGTTAACTGGAATAGCATAAGCGAAATCCGCAAAAACATTTGTCTCTTTGACAACATCACCAATTTGATCATGAACAATCGATATGCCACCTTCCATTCTTCTACCTAAAACGCCATGGGCAAAAAATGATCCTGTAGTTGGGCCACCAACTGAACCGACCCACTGTGCGCGATAGAGAACACCAAGATTAATAAGATTTGGATTGTCAGTTGCATATCCAGGATTAATTACACTCATATTGTACATATACTGTGTAAATTGAGCATCTTGCTGAGAATAGGATGCCATTCCTGAAAGAATCAAGATTAGAATAAAGGTATATTTTAAAATATGTTTAGTCATAATGTATTAATCAACTATCTACTTAAATAAACTCTCCCCTGAATTGGGTCTCGGTTTCCATCATTAAACTTTAAAATATAGAAATAGACACCTACTGGTAACTTTGAGTTGCCCAGTGTAATTCCTTTATCAGAATAGCCATTCCAGTTTGGGACATTTCTATTGCCCTTATAGAGTATATTTCCGTAACGATTATAAATCTCCAAGGTAAAATTTGGATAAAGGTCTCTCAAGTTTACAATATTAAAGTCATCATTTATACCGTCATCATTTGGAGAAAACCCATCTGGAATAATAATATCATCAGGACAGTCATTAAGTAATACGGTAACTTCCAATCTGGGTATACTCTCACAACCTTCTGCTGTCAATGTAGATGCATAATAGGTCTGACCATTAATTAGTAATGTTGAATTATCATATGCATTTCCATTACTTGGAGCATCATACCATGTGATTGGACTATTTCCTATAATATTTGCAGATAAATGAGAAATTGTGGGTTCATCTTGTTCACAAAATATGTATCCTTCTTGAATAATTTCTGGCGTGACATTCTCAAATACTATAAAATCAGCTGATGCGACTGAAGTTATATCAGCACTACACATAGAATTTGTTGGTATTAAGGAAATAATTGTTAGGGTTGTAGTACCAATATTAGACAAGATACTTTCTGGAATACTAAATTGTGAATTACCGGCTGAAAACACAACATCAACTGAATTGGACGAATTATTTGCATTGGTTAATGTATAAACAAGTGTATAATTGCCATCTTGTAAAAAATCAGCACCTGAAAGATTTACAACGTTTGGAAGCCCTAAACAAATGTTACCAACTGCAATTTGCAGGCCCGTAGCATCAGCATTCAATTCAATGGTCACAGAGATTTCGGATGAATCTCTTTGATTACATGAGTTGGGTCCAACACTATACGTATAGACACCAGGCGCATCCACTGTGGGATCGAATAGACCAGTACCAGAGGCTAGAGCAGGGCTCCATATACCACCTGAATCGGGGTTGCCAGTTATATAATTAAAAAGGTCTTGAGGGCCATCGTTAGAACATATGACCGCCGATCCATCATCTCCAGCATTAGGTTCCGGCACAACAGTCACAGTCACTGTAGCCGAAGCATCAGGACAAGGCGGTGTACCCGCTACGGTATAGGTATAGATACCAGGTGCATCCACAGCAGGGTCGAACAGGCCAGTACCAGATGCCAGTGCAGGGCTCCAGGTTCCACCGGAATCAGGAGTACCAGCAAGAGCAGTAAAGAGATCCTGTGTAGCATCATTATTACAAATGTCAATAGATCCGTTGGTTCCAGCATTGGGCTCTGGTACAACGGTTACAGTCACGGTGGCCGAAGCATCAGGACAAGGCGGTGTACCCGCTACGGTATAGGTATAGACACCAGGTGCATCCACAGCAGGATCGAACAGACCAGTACCAGATGCCAGTGCTGGGCTCCAAGTTCCACCGGAATCAGGTGTGCCTCCAAGAGCAGTAAAGAGATCCTGTGTAGCATCATTATTACAAATGTCAATAGATCCGTTGGTTCCAGCATTAGGTTCCGGTAAGACAGCCACAGTCACTGTAGCCGAAGCATCAGGACAAGGCGGCGTACCCGCTACGGTATAGGTATAGACACCAGGTGCATCCACAGCCGGGTCGAACAGGCCAGTGCCAGATGCCAGTGCAGGGTTCCAGGTTCCACCGGAATCAGGTGTGCCTCCTAATATGGTAAAAAGATCTTGAACGGTTGTGTCACTAGCACAAATATTAATGGAGCTGCTGGTTCCAGCATTAGGTTCCGGCACAACAGTCACAGTCACGGTAGCCGAAGCATCAGGACAGGGCGGTGTACCCGCTACGGTATAGGTATAGATACCAGGTGCATCCACAGCAGGGTCGAACAGGCCAGTACCAGAGGCCAAAGCGGGGCTCCAAGTTCCACCTGAATCAGGAGTACCACCGAGAGCAGTAAAGAGATCCTGTGTAGCATCATTATTACAAATATCAATGGATCCGTTGGTTCCAGCATTAGGTTCCGGCACAACGGTAACAGTCACGGTAGCCGAAGCATCAGGACAAGGCGGTGTACCCGCTACGGTATAGGTATAGACACCAGGTGCATCCACAGTAGGGTCGAACAGGCCAGTTCCAGAGCCCAGAGCGGGGCTCCAAGTTCCACCGGAATCAGGCGTACCGCCTAATATGGTAAAAAGATCTTGAACGGTTGTGTCACTAGCACAAATATCAATGGAGCTGCTGGTTCCAGCATTGGGCTCTGGTACAACGGTTACAGTCACGGTGGCCGAAGCATCAGGACAAGGCGTCGTACCCGCTACGGTATAGGTATAGACACCAGGCGCATCCACTGTGGGATCGAATAGACCAGTACCGGAAGCCAGTGCAGGGCTCCAAGTTCCACCGGAATCAGGAGTACCAGCAAGAGCAGTAAAGAGATCCTGTGTAGCATCATTATTACAAATGTCAATAGATCCGTTGGTTCCAGCATTGGGCTCTGGTACAACGGTTACAGTCACGGTGGCCGAAGCATCAGGACAAGGCGGTGTACCCGCTACGGTATAGGTATAGACACCAGGTGCATCCACAGCAGGATCGAACAGACCAGTACCAGATGCCAGTGCTGGGCTCCAAGTTCCACCGGAATCAGGTGTGCCTCCAAGAGCAGTAAAGAGATCCTGTGTAGCATCATTATTACAAATGTCAATAGATCCGTTGGTTCCAGCATTAGGTTCCGGTAAGACAGCCACAGTCACTGTAGCCGAAGCATCAGGACAAGGCGGCGTACCCGCTACGGTATAGGTATAGACACCAGGTGCATCCACAGCCGGGTCGAACAGGCCAGTGCCAGATGCCAGTGCAGGGTTCCAGGTTCCACCGGAATCAGGTGTGCCTCCTAATATGGTAAAAAGATCTTGAACGGTTGTGTCACTAGCACAAATATTAATGGAGCTGCTGGTTCCAGCATTAGGTTCCGGCACAACAGTCACAGTCACGGTAGCCGAAGCATCAGGACAGGGCGGTGTACCCGCTACGGTATAGGTATAGATACCAGGTGCATCCACAGCAGGGTCGAACAGGCCAGTACCAGAGGCCAAAGCGGGGCTCCAAGTTCCACCTGAATCAGGAGTACCACCGAGAGCAGTAAAGAGATCCTGTGTAGCATCATTATTACAAATATCAATGGATCCGTTGGTTCCAGCATTAGGTTCCGGCACAACGGTAACAGTCACGGTAGCCGAAGCATCAGGACAAGGCGGTGTACCCGCTACGGTATAGGTATAGACACCAGGTGCATCCACAGTAGGGTCGAACAGGCCAGTTCCAGAGCCCAGAGCGGGGCTCCAAGTTCCACCGGAATCAGGCGTACCGCCTAATATGGTAAAAAGATCTTGAACGGTTGTGTCACTAGCACAAATATCAATGGAGCTGCTGGTTCCAGCATTGGGCTCTGGTACAACGGTTACAGTCACGGTGGCCGAAGCATCAGGACAGGGCGTCGTACCCGCTACGGTATAGGTATAGACACCAGGCGCATCCACTGTGGGATCGAATAGACCAGTACCGGAAGCCAGTGCAGGGCTCCAAGTTCCACCGGAATCAGGAGTACCACCAAGAGCAGTAAAGAGATCCTGTGTAGTATCATTATTACAAATGTCAATAGATCCGTTGGTTCCAGCATTGGGCTCTGGTACAACGGTTACAGTCACAGAAGTCGAGGCATCAGGACAAGGCGGTGTACCAGCTACGGTATAGGTATAGACACCAGGTGCATCCACAGCAGGATCGAACAGGCCAGTACCAGAGGCCAGTACGGGACTCCAAGTTCCACCGGAATCAGGTGTGCCTCCAAGAGCAGTAAAGAGATCCTGTGTAGCATCATTGTTACAGATATCAATAGATCCATTGGTTCCAGCGTTTGGCAATGGAGATATGTTCACTGTAACTGTTGAATTAGTAGGTGAACAGGTATTGCCTGGATCTACAGTGTAAGTAAAAACATAAGGACTCCCAGCTGTTGTCATCATGGTAATATCAACAGTTCCGGTACTCCCATTTGTTGTAGCAAAAGGACCACTCCATGTACCTGATAAGTCGGGAGTGCCAGAAAGTTCATCAATTAAATCAATAGTTATAATGGTATTTACTTCTGATTCACAAATATTAGTGAAACCATTTGAGCCTGAATTTCCTGGATCATCAATAATGACTGTTACCTCAAACCTATCGTTACTTTCACATGGTGGGTCAGTTGATGTTGCAAAATAGTTTTCACCATCAATTAGTAAAGTGGAAGGGTCTAATGGAATAACAGAGGTGTTCGTGGCATACCAATTATCGGCTCCTGAAGCAATCAAATCTCCAACAGTGGGCGGGTTTTCTGAACAAAATGTTTGAATTGGGTTCCCAGTTGGGACAGGCACTACTCCTATAACCGCTAAAACCGACAATCTGGAAGTTCGACATCCGGTATCGGGATTTTCTTGATCTGCATAATATATGGTGTTATCGGTTAAGACCGTAGTAGGAGCTAAAGGGCTACCGCCAGAAGGCACATTATACCATTGAACATTATTTCCAATAGCAGTTAAATCAGAAATTGTGGCATCATTTGGGTCATCCACACAGACACCTTGAAAATTTAGACCAAAAGGAGCACCATAAATTGTGACATCCACACGTTCTCTAATGCCACAACTACCAGAGTTATCATCGGCATAATAATCTTCACCATCAACGAGACCAGCTGTACTAGATAGTGGTGTTGTAGAACTTGGAGTGTCATACCAGACAATACCGCTTCCATTGTCAATAGCTAATAAATCAGCAACCGTTGGATCGTCAATATCACAGAAGGATTGCGTTGCGCTACTAACAGTAGGGCATTGGGCAAAACTGTTGATAAAAAAAACGATAAATAAATACGTCAAAAGGGTCTGACGTTTTAAAAGAATGGTTTGGTTAGTCCTAGCAAGTAATCTTTTCAACATATTGATTCTCACGAAAAAGTTTTAGTTGGTTAATTAGTTGAATCTTCGCTTTTAAATTCGTTAACAATAACAATGTCATTTATTTTTCTTCCTGATTCTTGGTTCTTATAATTAAATTCCAAAGCGGTATGAGCTGTTTTTTCTTTATCAAATATATTTGAATAACCATTGGCCTGACATAACCGTAACAAGGTGTCGAATGTAATATCAAACCCCTCTAAAACAGTTGTGGACGGCTTTTGACCATTTTTTGATGTATAATTTGAATTAAACCGATTAACAGATGTTGAATTAATGTAAGTCACATCAGGGTATAACATTTTTAAAATGGTAAATCTTTTGATTGAAATATCCTCTTTACTAGGAATGAGGTTTTTTTCCAAAACAGCTAATTGAATTTTATAGTTTGATAATTCACGCAATAACGTATTGGTTGTGTTCAAAAAAACGCCATTTTTATCACTATCAATAATCACATAATTTAATTTCGATTTATCTAGAAGATTACTTAACTCTCTACTGGAATAATTTCCATTTTTTCGTGTTTCAATTATTTTAGCTTCTTTGGCATTTGTAATAATAAAATTTTTGCTAGCCTCTCGATCATGGTCGCTAATTACTATAATATTTCCTTGATGTGTTTTTAGGTAATCTAGCATTTTTAGTTTTTGAATTTCTACGGAAGGATAGGCCTCAATAATATTATCTAGATTATTATTGTTAGAAGCATTATACGCTGTAATTACTGGAATTTTTTTGTCGCTTGCAGCAGAAATTAACCAATCAATATTATCACTATAGGAAGGAGCAAAAACAACATCATAACCATCTAGTGAACTATTTTGTGATCTGATGTTTGAAGGCGTAACAGTGGTTTCAATATCTATTTCTATGATTTCACTTTTTATTCCAACACCCAATTTTTGTAGGGAATCCATAGCTATTTTAGCACCTTGGTAGAAATCTAGATTGCGATTAAAAGCGACATTGGTAAACTGTTTAGAAGTGTGAGCATTGTTAAATTCATTTTCGTTAAATGGCATAACAAAAAGAATTTTCTTTTGGGCATTTTTATCTAATGTTTTAGTAAGATTGGCATATTCATTTTTTGAAGTTTGTTCCTGAAATTCTTCTTCAATAGGATTTGTTTGAAGAGTTTCTACTGATCTCGGCATTTTTATAACTGTACCAGCCAGGACAGATTTCTCTAATTGGGGATTTAAATCTACAAAGTCTTCCATACTCATATTAGCCTGCTTGGATAAACTATAGAGTGTTTCTTTGGGTTTTATGGTGTAGTTTTCGTAAACAATAGGATTTTCTGTTACGGATTCTGTTTTTTCCTCTTCCGTGTTTTCTGGGTTTAATGGTTCTTTTTCAGTAATGATTTCAGAGGTTTCTTCAACAATGCTTTTGTCTGTTTCAATGGTTTCTTGATTACTATCAGCAATCATTTCTGTTGAAGGGATTGCTATGTTAGTATCATATTTTAAAATACCTAACTGCGGATTCGCCGATTTTATTTCCTGAATAGTAACTTGATATTTTTTTGATAGACCATAAAGTGTCTCTCCTTTTTGAACATAATGAGATTTGTAGGTGGTATTTTGATTGTTGATTGTTGCAGGCGGTTGAATATTTGAAGAACGAATGGACAAGTAATGGCCAGCCTGTAAACCATTTTTAATATGTGGGTTTTGTTTTTCTAATTCCGCAATGGTTATCCCATATTTTTTGGATAACCCATATTTGGTTTCACCTTTTAGAACATGATGGGATATTGACTGAAATTGGTTACTGGTTTGGATTTGGGTATTAGCTGAATTTTGTTGAGCATTAGAAGGGATGATTAAAATCTCATCTACATAAATGACTTTTGCAGAACTTGGGTTTAATTTTATAATGTCTTGAGGTGATACATTATAGATTCTTGACAATTGATAAACCGTTTCTCCCTTTTTTACACGATGCTCTTTGGTCAGTTGTTGGGCGTTTCCCAATTGGAAACAAAACAATGAAGTCAATAAAAAAGAAAAAAGAACTTTCATAGATGTCCCATTATTTTAAATCATAGTGATTAATAGATAAAATTAGTAAAAAAACACTCCTAATATTAGGAATCATAGGTTGTTGTCAACATTTTATTAACAATTCAAAAAGTTGCTAGGTGTCATTCTTTTGTAGTAATTTTACGCGATCAATTTATCTTCCAATGCAACATCCTATTTTTAAGACTTTTGCCTTTTTAATTATAATTCTTTCAGTAGTTTCATGTAAAACTGATAAGAAATTTCAAAACACCAAATTATCAGGTGCTGTGTTTGGTACTTCCTATTCAGCCATTTATGATGTTGAAACTGATTTTTCAGAACAATTTGATAGCATTTTTAAAGTCATCAATAAATCCATGTCAACGTATCAGAAAGACTCTGATATCTCAAAATGGAACCGAAATGAAAGTAATGAAATTGATGCACACTTTATTGAAGTTTACAATGCATCCAAGCGAATTTATGAACAAACCAACGGTGTTTTTGATCCTACCATTGGAACTATTGTGAATGCTCTGGGTTTTGGACCTGAAGAAAAAATGAATGAACTGGATAGTTTAAAAGTTGATAGTCTGATGCAATTTGTGGGTTTTGATAAGTTGTTTCTGGCTGATCGATTTTTAATCAAAAAACATAAAAGCACTTATATGGATTTTAATGCTATTGCCAAGGGTTATGGTGTTGATGTCATTGCCAATTTTTTAGAATCTAAAAACAGTGACAATTATTTGGTTGAAATAGGTGGTGAAATTCGTTCAAAAGGTAAAAATCTGGAAAAAGATGCACCATGGAAAGTCGGTATTGATAACCCCAACTTTGATGGTTCTCAATCGGTAATCAAAGCTATAACCTTAACCGATGATGCCATGGCAACCTCTGGTACCTATCGAAAATTTAAAGTTGATGAAAATGGCAATCGGTATGCGCACATTATTGATGCGAAAACGGGTTACCCAAGTAAAACCAATATCTTAAGTGTATCAGTACTCGCGCCAAATTGTATGACTGCTGATGGTTTTGCGACAGCCTTTCAAGCCATGGGTATTGAAAAAATTGACGAATTTCTGAAAACACATCCCGAATTAAAGGTATTCATTATTTATGAAAGTGACAATGGAGACTTGATGACTCAAGCCTTTAACGGATTTCCGGAATCCTAAAAGTGACTTTTTAAAATACTAGTGTCATAAATATGATGCTATTAATCAAAACTAAAAGTTGGACTGGACGAAAGTTTAGTTCAGCTTTTTACTTTCTTACTAGTGGTATAATTTCACCTTTGGCTAAACAATAGCGGTCTATTTCTTCAGTCGTTAGTTTAGTGGTGTAGTCCACTTCTTCAACTTTAAATCCGCTTTTGCGTAACCGATCAAAGTAATCTCTACCGTATACACGAACATGGTCATACTGACCAAAAATTTTAGCCCGTTCTTTTTTGTCGGTAATGCTATTGTCTTCAAATGTTTTATCCCGTGTTAAATCCTGTGGAATTTGGAAAATGCCCCAACCGCCTGGTTTTAAAACACGGTGTAATTCTTGCATGGCTTTTGTGTCGTCTGGGATGTGTTCCAAAACATGATTACATAAAATCACGTCAAAACAGTTGTCTTCAAATGGCAAGTTGCAGATATCAGCTTTGACATCAGCTAATGGTGAGTTTAAATCCGTAGTGGTGTAGTCTAAATTTTTGAGTTTCCGAAACCGTTTGTAAAAGGCTTGTTCAGGGGCAAAATGAAGCACCTTCAGATTGTCGGTAAAAAAGTTGGTTTCATTTTGTAAATACAACCAGAGCAATCGGTGGCGTTCTAGAGAGAGTGTTGAAGGCGATAACACGTTATTTCGTTGCTTGCCATAACCATAGGGTAAAAAGGTTTTAAAACTTTTACCGTCAATAGGATCGGTGAAATCGTTGCCCTTTAAAAAAAAAGCCAGAATAGGACGCGCTACATAACTTAACCGAATTAGAATCGGTCTGGGGATGGTATTTAAGATTATTTTAAAGAGTTTTTTCATTTATTCAGTAACCTCACATATACATCTAAAAGTGGTAAAATCGTTGGCGTCTTCTAAAGGTTTATGATTACCCCAATTAGTCCAATAGACGAGACCATTCGAGATAAACTCTGAAAGATTATCTTTTATTAAAATGACCTTTTTCTTTTTCTTTTTATTTCCCTTTCTATATGCTAAAAAGGGGATGCCTTCGATATTAGATTTAATACCTTTTGAATAACCAAAATTATCTACAGCCATTTCGAGTTCTTGAGAAGTAGGTAATCTGTAGGTTACGAGTTTTGGTAATGATTGACGTTCTTCCTCTGTTTTAGATTTCATGGCATAATTCAACATAACGGCTTTAGAACGCCATTTGCAATAAGAAATAGCTTCAGATTTGCTAACACTAATTACGGGAAAATACTGAAATTTAGGATGCTCCAAATAATAATCTTTTTTTATTGTCGATTCAATCCAAACTAACTGGTTGATAGTATCAATTTCTCTTTTTCCAATTATTGACTCGGCATTTAAGCCAAACGAATTAGAATTTTCAAGAATGCTATCCAATTTTTTTTCGGATAATTTTTCTTGATATCTTAAATATTCACGAAACATTAGGTTGTCAACTGGTGCAACATCTAGGTAAAGATTATCAGAAAGGTAAATGGTACCTGGTGGATTTTGGCCTTGTAGACCAAAAGAGATAAAAAAAGAAAATAATAAAATGAATAGTTTCATATTAAAGCACTAAAGCCTTTTGTCTAAATTCATCTTCCTCATTGCTTTCAATACCCAAGGCTTCATAGATGTAGGCAAATGTTGATAGCAATTCGGGTTTGCCATCCACGATGGCAACATCATGTTCAAAATGAGCAGAAGGTTTGTTATCTAAAGTGGTAATGGTCCAACCGTCACGATGCTGTTTTATTCTATGGGTTCCCATATTTATCATAGGTTCAATGGCTACTACCATTCCTTCAATAAATTTTTTACCGCGACCACGTTTGCCATAGTTTGGCATTTCTGGGTCTTCATGCATTTTACGACCAATTCCGTGACCTACCAGTTCGCGAACGACTCCATAGCCGTGAGCTTCGCAATAGTTTTGAATGGCATAGCCCACATCACCAACACGATTACCAATTTTAAATTCTCTAATCCCAACATATAAGGATTCTTTGGTAACATCTAAAAGCTTTTGTGTTTCAGAATCGATTTCACCAACTGGGAAGGTATAAGCATGGTCACCATAAAATCCATTTTTAATGGCACCGCAATCAATGGAGATAATATCACCTTCCTTCAAAGGGTCATTAGTTGGAAATCCATGAACTACTTGTGAGTTTGGACTCATGCATAAGGTGTTCGGAAAATTGTATAGCCCTAAAAAACCTGGAATGGCATCTTGCTCTCGTATATATTCTTCTGCCATTTTATCAAGTTGCAAGGTTGTAATTCCTGGTTTAACCTCTTTTGCGAGCATACCAAGTGTTTTTGATACCACCAGAGCACTTTCGCGCATTAATTCAATTTCTTCTTTGGTCTTTACAATAATCATAATTAAAAAAATATGTGCAAAGATACTTAAAATTAACAAGCTATTTTGAGTTCCTAAAACATGACATATAACAGTTTTTAGTTGATTCTTTTTTATGACCTTTGTGCAATAATATCAATGTTATGTACAAATCTGTTAGTGCCGATGAGGCCGTTAAAATTATCAAGTCGAATGATAAAATATATTTACAGGCTGCCGCTGCTGCTCCACAAGTATTAATTCGTGCTTTGACTGCCAGACATGAAGAACTGCGAAATGTAGAAATTTGCCAGCTTCATACGGAAGGTGAAGCACCTTATGCCAACCCAGATTATAAAGACAGTTTTCATGTGAATTCATTCTTTATTGGTAAAAATGTTAGGCATACCTTAAAAGCAGGCAATGGCTCCTATACACCTGTTTTTTTAAGTGAATTACCATTATTGTTTAAACGAAACATTATTGATTTACAGGCAGCATTTATCCACGTGTCTGTTCCAGACCATCATGGCTACTGTTCGTTAGGAGTATCTGTTGAGGCCACTTTGGCGGCTATTGATAATGCAGATTATGTGATTGCTCAAGTGAATGAGCAAATGCCGAGAACTCACGGTGCTGGAATTATTCATATTTCAGAAATTGATGCTTTTGTAGATTGTAATGAGGCATTACCTGTACACAACATGTCTGAACCATCAGAAATTGAAGATAAGATTGGAGCTTACGTGGCTGGACTTATAGAAGATAAGAGTACTTTGCAAATGGGCATCGGTAATATTCCCAATGCCGTACTCTCAAAACTATTCAACCATAAGGGTTTAGGTTTACACACCGAAATGTTTTCTGATGGTGTAATAGATTTGATACTAAAAGACGTTATAAATGGAAATTACAAGGAAATTAATCGAGGACGTGCATTAACCACATTTTTAATGGGATCCAAACGTTTATATGATTACGTGGATGATAACCCATTTATTGAGATGCGCGCTTCAAACTATACCAATGATGTTTCTATCATCAAACAAAATCCAAGAATGGTTGCTATAAACTCGGCTATTGAAGTTGATGTAACAGGTCAGGTGTGTGCTGATTCAATTGGTGCCAGAATGTACTCCGGTGTAGGAGGTCAAATGGATTTTATCAGGGGAGCTTCCTTAAGTGAAGACGGAAAGGCTATTATAGCGCTGCCTTCAACAACCAAATCAGGTATCAGTCGTATAGTTCCGACTTTAAAAACAGGAGCTGGAGTAGTTACTACTCGTTCTCATGTTCATTATGTCATTACAGAATATGGCATTGCCAATCTGTATGGAAAGACAATAAAACAGAGGGTGAAACAACTGATTAATATTGCACATCCTGATCATCAGGAAATGCTTGACAGAGAATACTATAATTTAATTAATGGGTAGGTCTATTATTTGAAAAATGAAAAGAACCCTTTCTTTTTAGGCATTTTTAAGGGTTGATATTTCGGATTCGTTAGCATTTGATAGACTTCTCCCCAACCAATAAAACCACCAATATTCCGGTCGTCTATGAATAAATCGGCATGAATTTTACGGCTTTTGCTATAATCAAATTGCTCTTCAGGAAAGCTTTTATTAACGGCGTAAAATTCAATGCCATTTTTCTTGCAAAACTCAACCGCTTCATCCAATCTAACACCATTTCGATATGTCCACAAAATTAATCGATGCCCATCTTTTTGAAGTCGTTCCAAAGTTTCAAAGGCAAACATCATAGGTCTGCCTATATTAGGGTAGGCATCCTCTACGATTGTACCGTCAAAATCAACTGCTATAATGAGCTTTTTATTAAAATCCATAATCAATAGTATACAAAATACGAATAAAACTTAAACTAAACTGTTTTGAGTCATAGTACTAGGTTTGTCAATGCCCATTAATTTCAAAATAGTAGGTGCTATATCGCCTAAAATACCATCATTAATGTGCTTTAGTTCGTTGTCAATTAAAATTATAGGAACAGGGTTGGTTGTGTGTGCAGTATGCGGCGAGCCATCAAGATTTATCATAGTTTCACAGTTGCCGTGGTCAGCTATTAAAATAGTGGTGTAGTTATTTTCTAAAGCTGCAGTTACCACATCCTTGACACAACTATCCACGGCTTCACAAGCTTTAATGGCGGCTTCCATAACGCCTGTGTGCCCAACCATATCGCCATTAGCAAAGTTCAAACAAACAAAGTCTACCTCTTTTTTGTTTAATTCAGGAATTAACGCATCTCGTAATTCATAGGCACTCATTTCAGGCTTTAAATCGTAAGTCGCTACTTTTGGTGAGTTCCGTAATATTCTGGTTTCGCCTTCAAAGGGCTCTTCTCGACCTCCAGAGAAGAAAAAGGTAACATGCGGGTATTTTTCAGTTTCAGCGATTCGAATCTGTTTTTTATGGTTTTTGGCCAAAACGTCACCAAGGGTGTCTAACAAATTATCTTTTTTGAAAACGACATGTATATTCTGAAAAGATTCATCATATTTGGTCATGGTAACATAGTACAAGTTCAATTTGTGCATATTCTGTTCATGGAAATCTTTTTGCGTGAGGGCTTCGGTTAATTCTCTTCCGCGATCCGTTCTAAAATTGAAAAATATAACAACATCGTCATTTTTAATAGTTGTAACCGGTTCTGAATTTTGATTAGTACAAATGATAGGCTTTATAAATTCATCGGTTATACTCTCATCATAACTATCTTGAATCGATTTTAAAGGATTTGAAGTTTTAGTACCAACACCATTCACCATAGCATCATAAGCCAGTTTGATGCGTTCCCATCTATTATCGCGATCCATAGCGTAATATCTACCCGTAATGGAGGCCAATTTGGTTGGAGTTTTTTCTATGTGCTCTAATAATTCTGTCATGAAACCATATCCGGATTTAGGATCTACATCACGACCATCAGTAAACGCATGAACATAGGATTTTTGAATACCATGCTCATTGGCAACATCAATTAAACCTAATAAATGATTAATATGCGAATGAACACCACCATCACTTACCAGTCCTAAAAAATGGATAGGTTTGTCGTTGCTTTTGGCATATTCAATGGCATCAACCAGCGCAGTTTCATTTTGAAGTGTTTTATTCTTTACAGCTAAATTTATTTTTACCAGATCTTGATATACTATACGTCCAGCACCCAAATTCATATGACCGACTTCACTATTTCCCATTTGCCCTTCAGGCAGTCCAACATGCAATCCATCAGTTCTTAAGGTTGCATTGGGGTATTTAAGATAAAGGGAATCAATAAATGGTGTTTGGGCATTGTCAATGGCAGAAACTTTTGGGTCTGGAGATTTTCCCCAGCCATCTAAAATCATCAAAATGACTTTTTTATTCATGGTTTTTGACTTTAAAACCCAAAGATAAAAGTTTAAAATTCTTTAAGGATGCTTGTTTAGTAAAAACTGATAATAAATAGTGGTTTGGTAAAATATTGTATTGGAACATGAGATTTAATATGAAATTAACAAATTTGAATTCAATAAGTTAAATAAATGTTATTTGTAATTTTTATGTGTAACAGTTTCATTTTTATATCGTCTCTTTAGTATATCAAAAAATATTTCATTAATCAAAAATCATTCATCATGAAAAAAACAATCGTCTTATCGGCAATCGCATTGAGCTTATCTTTAGCATCAGTCAATGCAAAAACAAATTTTGAAACTTTAACAGATTTTGATTCTGTAGCCCTTTTTGAAACAAGTCCGTTTCATATGTCAATAGTCAAAGGAGATCTTGAGACTGTTCAAAAACTCATTAAATTAGGAGCTGACGTCAACAAAAAATGGAATGGATTGACTCCAGCCATGTATGCAGCAAAATTTAATCGAGTAGATATTTTAGAGGTGCTTATTAATAATGGTGCCAATTTAAAATCTAAATGTGATAAAGGTCACACAGCAGCTGAATATGCCGAATTATCTAATGCGGCTGAAGCACAAACTGTTATTGAAAACGAATTGAAAAAAAAGAAGTAATGTGAATTACTTTTTTATGGTTGGTTAGTAAGAAAAAAGCTCTGCATTTGCAGAGCTTTTTTTATTGAGTTTGATACTTTTTTATAGATTCCCTTATTTTTTCAATTCGGTTTTCAGGGTCTGGATGGGTACTTTGAAATTCAGGAACCCGATTGGGTCCCGCGGCTTGTTTTAGAATTTCCATTACACCAATCATTTCTTCAGGATCATAACCAGCTTTAATCATGAATTTCACACCCAAATCATCACTTTCTAATTCATCGTCACGACCATTTGATAAAAGGGTATTTTGCCCTATGCCATTGACAAATTCACCCATATCTGCACCCACCGAAGCTCCCATGGTTACTGTTTTCCAAAAATTCGCTTCACTGATACGTTCATTAGAGTGCTTGCCTAATACGTGTCCAATTTCATGACCCAAAACACCAGCTAGTTGATCTTCGTTTTCCAATTTGGAAAATAGTGCGTAAGTAATAAACACCTGTCCTCCTGGCAATGCAAAGGCGTTAATCGTTCGGTCATCGGCCAATAAATGGAAATCATATTTATAGGGTGTTTGCTTTGCAATACTATTATCAACTAATTTGTTACCAACTTGATCAACAAATGCCTGATAATTGTTATTTGGGTGAAGCCCACCATGTTGTTGAGCCATTTGAGGGGCACTTTGTAGGCCTATAGCTATTTCTTGTTCAGGAGAGAGCGTAATTGTTTGGGTTCTTCCAGTATAGGGGTTTTCTTCTTGCTGGCTGCATTTTCGCAAATAGGCAAAGGCGACAATGGCTATTCCGAAGAATAATCTGATTTTAAAATTTCTACTTCTCATGGAGGATGGATTTAGAACTTCAATTTACAAAAGTTTACATATAAATTTAAATTAACTTTTTGCTCATGACATAATGTAAGCCAATATTTTTTATTTCAAATGGCTCACCAAAAATCTGGAAACCGTTTTCGGTGTAAAAATTCACTGCTATTTGTCTGGCATTACACCAAATTTGGTCACATGTATTTTTTAACAGTTTTTCGCCTTCAGAAAGTATGAGTTCACCAAGCCCCTTTTTTTGATACTCATGCAAAACAGCCATACCACGTAATTGATATTGTTCATTTTCTGAAAAAAGAGCATTTGAATTTTTTAAGTAGGAAGCGACTCCCACTAAAGTGTTTTTGAAAAATAGTCCTACATGAAATGTATTCTCATCGTGATCGCCATCAAACGCACAATCAGATAGTGGTCTACCAGCTCTCAATACTGGGTGCCTGACAGAATAGGTTTCTTCTGCAGTTATTTTTTTTAGTTGATAATACGGATTAATTGTTTTGTAGAGTTTTGCCTGCATATTGTCATAAATAGCTTCGTTGATAAATACCATACCACATTTTTCAATAACTTTATGTGAGGCTGTATTGTTAATATGAGCATGGGCATAAATTTCTTTTAATTTGAGTGTTTCAAAACCATAATTAATACATGCCATAGCACTTTCTGCGGCATAACCTTGATTCCAGTGTTTTCTAAAGAATCTGTAACCAACTTCAACTAACTTTTCATTTGGATGAAATTTTAAACCACACCAACCAATAAATTCATGGGTTGATTTTAAGCATACAGCCCAACGGCCCATACCATGGAGTTGATATTGGTTGTAATTTGAAATGAATGACTTGGCGTCTTCAACCGACTGAAAGGCAGAATCACCAGTGTATTTAACGACTTCAGAATCAGCATTCAGGTCATAGAAATACTTCGCATCTTCAATAATAAACTCGCGCAGACTTAGTCTATTGGTTTCAAATACTGACTTTTTCAAGGTATGTTAGTTTAGATTATTGATAGATGATCCAGATTCAACTTCATAAGGCTCTTTGTTATATTCAAAAATTCGGGTTTGATTTTGTCCCTTGAGCCTAATATTTCCATCTATGACCTCAATCCAATTGCCCTCACGTAAACCAACAACAGGTTGAGTATTAAAGTGATGGAATTCATTAATTCTTGTTTCTCGAGTTTCTCCCATATGTTTATTATTGAGAATAGGGTCTAAATAATGTGGGTTGATGTTAAACGGAACTATAGAAAGCGCTTTAAAACTTGGAGGATAGACAATGGGCATATCATTTGTTGTGTTTATGGTCAAACCGCAAATGTTACTACCAGCACTGGTGCCGAGATATGGAATGCCACTTTCAACAACCTCTTTAAGGGGCTGTATCAAATCAAATTTATATAATTGATTGATTAAGACGAATGTATTACCTCCACCAGTAAATAGGGCTTCAGCATTTCTAATGGCTTCCATGGGTGATTCAAATTCATGCAAACCAATAGTCTTTTTACCCAATTCATTAAACGCTTTTCTTACTTTTTCGGTATATTCATTATGTGATATACCACTTGGTCGGGCATAAGGAATGAATGTGATAGTAGAACAATCAGCAAAGAACACGGCTAATTCCTCCATAAGATATTCTAAATAACCTGAACCATAAATTGTTGAGGTACTGGCCAGAATTAATTTTTTCATCAATAAACTTTTTCGTAAATTTAAGTAAACATTGGTTTTAACAAAAGTTTATGCTCCTTTTGGAATATAATTAAGAATTGATGTCTTTTCTTTAACCTTAAAAACGAATCAACTTGAAGCAATATATACTTTTAACCGCAATTTTAGTTTCAACATTTTCATTATTTGCACAGGATATCAATCGTGTGGAGGTCAATGGTAAAATAATTGCCCAAAATGATGTTGAAGGAGTCACTATTTTTAATTCTTCATCGAATAAAGGCACAACAGCAGATGAAAATGGTGATTTTAAAATAGAAGTAGCGTTAAATGATATAATTGAAGTATCAGCATTGCAGTATGTGTCTGTTGAAGTTCAAGTCACCCAAGATGTTGTAGATTCTAGAATCTTAAGATTGTTTCTAGTTGAGGAACTTAATAAATTAAGCGAAGTCATATTGTTGCCTTCCTTACTTACTGGTGAAATTCATGTTGATATTGATAGTACACAACCTCAAAGGTATATTGAGATGCATTTTGGGGATCTTCGTGACATGGAATTTGCACAGGATCGATATTCCGAAGTGCGGAATGTGATTACCAGTGAAGGTCAATTTTATAATGGTGTTGATTTTGCACGGATCTTTGGACTTAACAAGTTGTTCAAAAGAAAAGATAAAACACCAACTGCTGCTGAATTGGACTCAAAATATACTGATGTATTGGCTGCTAAATATTCACAAGCATTCATCAGTGGAAATTTTAATATTCCTCAAGAACGAGTTTCAGAATTCATTGCCTATGTCAATGCTAAAAATTTTGACGAGACCTTACTTCAAGATGGTAACGAAATGAAACTCATTGAATACCTAAATGGACAAAGCGAGCTTTTCCTAAAATCAAATAATGGAAAAGAATAGTCTATTATTTTTTAGTGTTTTTCTGTTTTTTTCAAGTATTGGTTTTTCCCAAACTATAGATTTATTAGGTAAGGTTCAAAGTGAATCAGATGTTGAAAATGTACATGTCATTAATAAATCGGCTCAACGTTTCACAACAACTAATAAATATGGTGAATTTAAGATATCTGTTTCTTTGAATGATACACTCGTTTTTAGCTCAATTCAGCATAAACTATTATCGGTTTTGATTGACCAGGAAATTATTGAGGACAAAACCTTGGTGGTCTTCTTGGAAGAACAAGTGAATGAATTAGATCAAGTGGTGGTAGGAAAAGTGCTGACAGGCGATATTATGTCTGACGTTGGAAATGTAGAAGGGGAGCCTATGACATCAAAAAAAGCAGGAATACCCAGTTATCAAGGAAAGCCCAAAACGCAAAGTGAGCGTAGATTGACAGAAGCGACAACTGGAGCGGGAATTATACCACTAAACCCAATACTAAATGGTATTTCAGGCAGAACCAAAGAGTTGAAACAGCGCATATTACTTGAAGAGAAAGAAACATTGATGTATAGTATTAAAGCCAGACTATCTGAAGATTTATTTAGTTTGGAACCACTCCATGATGATTTTATTATGGAATATTTCTATTTTGTTTCTGAAGCTGAAGATTTTTTGGAGCGATGTAAAAGTAAAACCGATATTTTAATTCTTGAATATTTGTTGGTTAAGTTGAAAGCGTATAAAAAGAATAAATATGACAATAAGAATTAATTTAATTTGTGGAATACTTTTTGACATCCAATTACTATTACTTTTGTTTAAAAATTATTGAGATGACTCATTTTAAGAAATTATTTTTAGTGCTAATTTTACCTGTTTTGGCATTTACTACTGCTCACAAATATTATGTAAGTGTTACCCAAATTGAGTATGTAAAAGAAAAGAAATCGGTGCAAATAATATCCAGAATCTTTATTGACGATTTTGAAAAACTATTACGGGAACGCTATGATCCAAATGTAACCTTGTCCAGTGAAAATGAACCTGCCAAAGTGGACTTCTACATTGAAAAATATTTAGCTGAAAAATTTCAAATTAAAATCAATGGTAGTAAGTCCACGGTGAATTTTATTGGTAAAGAGTATGAGGCGGACATTGTTTATTGCTATTTGGAAATAGAAAATGTGTCAAGTATTTCTTCATTTGAGGTAACTAACCAAGTTCTATTTGATTTATACAGTGAACAACAAAATATTGTACGTACCAATATCAATGATAAAAACAAGAGCTTTATACTTATCAAGGAAAATGATAAAGGTTTGTTAAACTTTTAGTAAACGACAAATTACCTTTAAAAAATCGTTAATTTTCGCTTCAATTTTGTAACCAATATTAACGATGAAAAAATTAAAATATCTTTTCTTATCTGCACTGTTCATTTCGGTTGGAGCATTCTCTCAAGAAGATGAACAAAAGCCAGAGCGTAAGCCAGGTCATACAAACAACAATAAGTTTAAACAATTGTATGATGAGTTCTCAACACCTAACATGTATCGGACTGCTTCGGGTGCACCTGGACCAGCTTATTATCAGCAACAAGCCGATTATAAAATGGATTTGGTTTTAGATGATGATAAAGCCAAAATTTCAGGTTTTGAAACAATTACTTATACCAATAATTCACCAGACCAGTTAAAATATCTTTGGGTGCAATTAGATCAAAATATGCGTGCTAAAGATTCACAATCACCGTTAATTCAAGGTAGTGGTGTGGCACCAGCACAACAGGTGGGATCATTTGCTTCGTCTTACATGACCGAAGGTTTTGATGGTGGTTTTAAAATTGAGGAGGTAAAAGATGTTAATGGAAAGGATTTACCTCATATGATCAACAGAACTATGATGCGAGTTGAATTACCAAAGCCATTGAGCACAGGAGAAAAATTTTCCTTCTCAATTAAGTGGTGGTATAACATCAATGATTATGTCAATATGGGTGGCCGTTCAGGTTACGAATATTTTCCTGAAGATGGTAATAGAAATTATATCATAGCTCAATTTTATCCAAGAATGGCCGTCTATAATGATGTTGAAGGTTGGCAAAATTCTCAATTCTGGGGACGTGATGAATTTGCTTTACCCTTTGGAAACTTTGAAGTCAATATTACAGTGCCATCAGACCACATTATGGATGCTACAGGAAAACTTATGAATAGAAAAGAAGTTTTCTCAAAAGAGATGATGAATCGTTATGAGCAAGCTAAAAAATCCTATGATAAACCCGTAATGATTGTAACACAAGCTGAAGCTGAAAAAGCTGAAAAAAGTCGTGCTACAGGAACAAAAACTTGGAAATTTTATGCTGAAAATGTGCGTGACTTTGGGTTTGCAACTTCAAGAAAATACATTTGGGATATGATGGCTGTTAAAATTGGTGGAAAAGACGTTATGGCAGTTTCCATGTATCCAAAAGAAGGAAATCCTTTATGGGAAGAATGGTCAACTTATGCGGTTGCCAGTACCTTAAAATCATATTCTAGAATGACTTTTGATTACCCTTATCATAAAGCTATTTCGGTTCATGCCAAAAACCAAGGAATGGAATATCCAATGATTTGTTTTAACTATGGACGTCCTGATAAAGATGGTAACTACAGTGATAGAACAAAATATGGAATGATTAGTGTTATTATACATGAAGTTGGTCACAACTTCTTTCCAATGATTGTGAATAGTGATGAGCGCCAATGGACATGGATGGACGAAGGATTAAATACATTTGTACAATACGTTGCGGAACAAGATTTCGGTGAGTGGTATCCAGCTGCTTTGTCTGAAGGCGACGATAAATACCCATCAAGAAGAGGTCCTGCAGCTAATATTGTTCCTTACATGGGGGGTGATCAAGATTTTATTGCACCTATTATGACCAAAGGATTAAATACCCATCAGTTTGGGAATAATGCTTACGGAAAACCTGGCACTGCTTTAAATATATTACGTGAAACGGTTATGGGGCGTGAATTATTTGACTATGCCTTTAGAGAATATGCGAATCGTTGGATGTTTAAACACCCAACACCAGAAGATTTCTTCAGAACTATGGAAGATGCATCAGCATTCGATTTAGATTGGTTTTGGAGAGGTTGGTTCTACACTACAGATTACGTTGATATGGGTGTTAAAGAGGTGAAGAAGTATTATGTGTCAGGTGAACCTAACGAATATGTTAAAAATATTGTGAAGCAACGTGGTATGAAATTGAGCGACTTACCTCCATTGGTTTACATGGTAGAGGAAGGTAGTGAAGAATACAAGGAAAGCATGAAGAATGGGACACTTTTGGAAAATTCACCAACATTGAATGAATACATTATGGATAACTTTTCTGAAGAAGAGCGTAAAAATATCAAACAGCCTAAATATTTTTACAATGTAACCTTTGAAAAACCAGGCGGTTTGGTAATGCCTATCATAGTAGAGTATACATATGCCGATGGTACAACTAAAACCGAAAAGTATCCTGCCCAGATCTGGCGATTAAATGATAAAGAAGTAAGTAAGGCGGTTGCTTCAGATAAGGAAATAGTTAAAATCACATTGGATCCAAATTTAGAAACCGCAGATATTGATACTTCTAATAACTCTTGGCCTAAAGAGGTTAAACAAAGTCAGTTTGACCAATTTAAGAATGAAGTAAAGAATTAACCAAAAATAATTTCTTTTAAGCCGACTTTTAGAAGTCGGCTTTTTTTATTCGTATCATACAACTCACTATATTTGCAAAGTGATACAGCAAGTGACATTATTATTCATTGGAACAACCGAAATTGTTTTTATACTATTTGTGGTGGTCATGTTATTTGGTGCGGATAAAATCCCAGATATTGCAAGAGGTTTAGGTAAAGGCATGCGCATGTTACGAGATGCTTCCAATGATATTAAAACCGAAATTACCAAGAGTGCTGAAGCCAACGGATTAGATACAGGTGTTACTAAAGATGTCCAAGATGAATTGAATAAAGTCAAGGATGATCTTGAAGATTTTACAGGTTCTGTAAGGAGGAAACTATAATACCTATCTCATTTACTGCATTTTAACTGTTTTTTTTGCTTAGTTCATTCAGTTAACGAAAAAACGAAACTTTTTGTCTTATTTATTGTTGAGATAGTTTGATTTGATAAATATTGCAGTACCAAATCAACTATTACAGAGATGAAAAGTAACCTACTATTCTGCTTTTTCTTTGTTATTTCTTTATCATTTTCCCAAAGTGAAAGAGAGGTAATAAATCGAATTGATCAAATAAATACCCAAGCACTTTACAATTATAATAACAATGAAATCAATAAAGCTTTTGATGGTTTTAATAAAGCTTTAAAGTTGTCTGATTCTATCAGTGACTATTATGGTTATGCTGTTGCTAATTTTAATTTAGGTGCAATTTATAGTTATATGCATGAATATGATGATGCTCAATGGTGTTATGATAAGATGCTTGAATCTTCATTTAAAATTCACGATAATTATTTAATATCTAATTCCTATATAAGTTTAGCGAAACTTAATGAGAAACGTGGTCAAACCAATGAGGTTATACCAAACTTGGAACATGCGTTAGCATATGCACAAAAAGCTGATGTTAGGGATCAGGATAATAATGACAGACAGAATAATGTCCTTTATGATATTAGAATGTATTTGAGTGCTGTCTATTTGAAAAAAAATGATCTCAATTCAGCCCTGTTGTATTTATTAAGAGCAGAAAATAACCTGAATAAACTACCTTATGATTCTTATACCATTGCTTCTTTTAATTATGCCTATGGAAACTATTTTGCTAAAAAAGAATTGTATAGCAAAGCAAATGATAAATATCTTGAAGCAATCCAATATCTAAAAAGTGTACATAGAAGTTTTGGTATTAACTATTTGTTTAGTGAAATATATAAAGATTTATCAATGTCATTTGCCCAATTGGAAAACAGTGAATCAGCCTATAATTATTTAGTTCTGCATAATAATTATCGTGAGCAATTCATAAATGAGGAAAAGGTTAAACAAGAGAATATAGCCAAGTCTAAATTTTATTTAGCTGAATACAAGCAAATTGCCGAACGTGCTAATGCAGAAAGGATAGTTCAAGAGCAAATAACTCAAAAGATAAAGAATATTAACATTGCTATTTTTGTTACCATTATTGTATTAGCTATATCATTGATAATGATGTATCGAAATTATCTCTCCAAACGTAAATTGAATCACATATTAGAAGCTCAAAATAAACAACTGGAAATTGCTAAAGAGCAAGCCGAAAAGTCCTCACAGTTAAAAACAAAGTTCATATCTAATGTAACTCATGAGTTAAGAACTCCTCTATATGGTGTTGTAGGAATTACATCTTTGTTATTAAAACGAAATGATTTAAGTGAACGCGATAGTAAGTTCTTAAAGTCGTTAAAGTATTCAGGTGATTATTTATTAAATCTGATAAATGATATTCTTCAGATAGGAAAAATAGAATCACAAAAAATAGAATTAAAAAATGTCACGGTTGATATCCGAGAATTAATGGCTAATATTATTGATTCTTTCGAATATAAACTACAAGAAACAAACAATGCTATAAAGGTTCATGTTGATGATAATTTGCCTAAATATGTAAAATGTGATAGTGTTAGGTTGTCTCAAGTTTTAATTAATTTAATTGGTAACAGTATCAAGTTCACAAAAAACGACACAACTCATGTCAAAATTAAAGTTAAAGAAATTTCAAGTAATAATGTACAATTACATTTTTCTGTAAAGGATAATGGACCTGGCATTCCAAAAGAAAAGCATAGTAGTATTTTCGAGAATTTTTTACAATTAGATGAAAACAATAATGTCAATTATAATGGTACGGGACTGGGATTGCCGATAACAAAAAATTTAATTGAGCTGTTTGGTAGCACTATTGAACTAGATAGTGATGTTGGTAAGGGGTCGACATTTGGATTTGAAGTAGCTTTTGAAATTGACCATGATTACTCTGAAAGTCATTTAGCTCAAAAAACAAAATCTAAAACGGTTTCACTTAATGGCGATTACAAGATATTGGTAGCAGAGGATAACAAAATCAACCAGATAGTTACTCAAAATATTCTTGAGAAAGGAAATTTTCAATGCGATATTGCCAAAAATGGATTGGAAGCTGTAAAAGCTATGCAGATAAATCAATATGACTTAATATTAATGGATATCAATATGCCGTTAATGGATGGTAATGAGGCCACAAGAGAAATACGTAAAACCAATTCTCAAATACCTATTATAGCTTTAACGGCTGCCGATATTGAAGAAGTTAAAAAGGATTACAAGACAATAGGCTATAATGATATTATTACCAAGCCATTTGATAATTCTCATTTTTATCAAACGATACTAGCTAATATCCAAAAGAGCAAAAAGATTACAGATGAAAAAGCACCATTAGTGAAAGTATCTTGATAATGCTACAGTTTTCGACTAATAGTTAGCCCATCACGTATAGGTAAAATTACAGTTTCTATTCTTGGATCATCTTTTAACACTTTATTGTATTCAATAAGTGCAGGCGTGGAGGTATCTTCTTTTTTGAATTCTGTATCCAAAATCTTCCCGCTCCACAGAACATTATCAGATAAAATAATACCACCTGGATTTAATTTATCTATTATAATGTTAAAATAATTCAGGTAATTATCCTTATCCGCATCAATAAACACCAAGTCAAAGGTTTTGTTAAGATTTGGAATGATATCCAAGGCGTTTCCTAGATGTTGTTGTATTTGCTCACCAAAACCTGATCTGTCAAAATATTTTCGCTGAAAATCCAACAATTCCTCATTGATATCGATAGTGTCAATACTACCATCTTTTTGTAGACCTTCAGCTAAACATAACGCTGAATAACCAGTATAAGTACCTATTTCTAGAATATGTTTAGGATTTACAAGTTTAGAAATTAAGCTCAATACACGCCCTTGATAATGGCCGCTTAACATTCTGGGCTGCAATATTTTCTGATAGGTTTCCCTACTTAACTCCTGTAATAATTGCGGTTCGTTCTCCGAATGCCTAACTATGTAGTCGTCTAAATCTTCCGAAAGGAAATGCATTACCCGATAATTTTATCAACTAATTGTTGTTTGCTTTTTTCATCATCACCGAACAACCATTGTAAAACATTATCTTCCCACATAGCATCTTTTTCAGATTCTGTGATAATTTCACGTTCAATAGCTAAATCCAATATTTTTCCTGGATAGGATGATTGTGATAAACTCTCCATTTCTCCTAGTGGATAAGGGTCATCTAAACCAATAAGGACTTGTTTAGAAGTTTGGTTTTTAATTAAGAGCCCTAAAGAGCCGGTATCATGAACTAAGGTGTCAAAGAATATGTTTTTGTGACCTACCGCTTTTCTAGGGTGTACTTTACCTTCAAATAAGTCGTGGCGTCCATCAAATCCTTGAATTCGTCTTCCTAGATTTATTTGGGCTAGTTGTCCACCATGGGCAAAACAAACGCGCATATTGGGATACTTTTGGTAATAGCCATTGAGCGTCAAGAAATGGTAGGCATCGGCACATTGGGCTAACATCCAAATTAAGTGAAAACGCCAAGCCGTGTTTTCAAGCTTTATAAATTTTTCACCATCATAAGGGTGAATTTCTACGGCTAAATTATATTTATTAGCCAACTCAAAAATAGGTTCATTTTCTTCATCAAAAATACAACGCCAGGTTCCAATGGTATCCATATAATGCGTAGGTAAGCAAAGCAATCGCATACCTAATTCTTCTACACAACGTTCAATTTCCCAACAAGCACCACGCACAAAGCCAGGATGTACCACAAAACCACAAGTAAACTTACTGGGATTTTCGTCTTGTATTCTAGCATTAAAGTCATTTTGGAAACGCAAGGCTTGTTTCATTTCTTCCAAACGCAGCCCATTACCATATAATTGCGATAAATTTAATACAACCGCATGGTCAATTTTGAAGCGTTCCATCCAAGCCAATTTTTCATTTAAAAAGAAACTGGAATCTGTAATTGGCCTATTCCAATCTTTTTGTAGCATGAACTTTCTATCCTTATCGACCCAAAAAATCCCCTTGTCTTTCATGAACTGAGGAATCTCCTCTGGATAAGGCAGTAAATGGGAATGACCGTTTATGCGTAACTTACGTCTCTCTTTCATAGTGTTTCCTAATTAAATTAGGGTGCATTAATCTTCTAATTGAACCTTTTTGGGTGGTTGCATCACTTCACCACAATTTGGACAAGTTCGTTTTTCTGCATCACCATAATAAGCATCAAAAATTTTAGGCATATCAGTTTCTATATTGTCCAATGTGAAATCCTCTTCATATAATTTTGTGGTACAGTTTTCACAAAACCATAGCAAAGCGTCCTGAACACCTTTTTCGCGCGGATATTCAATAACCAAGCCAACCGTATTAGCTCCTCGTTGAGGAGAATGTGGTACTTTTGGCGGCAACAAAAATATCTCGCCTTCTTTTATATGAATATCTTTAGGCGTGCCTTTATCAATGACCTTTAAAACAATATCACCTTCTACTTGGTAGAAAAATTCAGGGGTTTCATTATAATGATAATCTTTTCTGCTGTTTGGGCCACCAACAACCATGACAATAAAATCACCATCCTTCCATACCACTTTGTTGCCAACGGGAGGCTTTAGTAAATGACGATTTTCTTCAATCCAAGCTTTAAAATTTATAGGGGAGACTAATGAACTCATAATATTGTGTTTTTATTTAAAAGGAATTCCATAAAGTTACAAAGATTTTGTTCTTCCACCATCAACAGGTAAATTAATTCCATTTATATAGCTGGCACATTCACTGGCTAAAAATGTAATGGCATAAGCAAGTTCTTCGGGCTTTGCAAAACGTTTGGCAGGAACAGCCTGCTTCATGGCATTCGCAGCTTCATCTTCAGTTTTTCCTGTTTTGGCTGATTTGTTTTTTATTATTTCTGTAAGTCGTTCTGTTCCAGTAGCTCCAGGTAGAACATTATTAACTGTAATACCAAATTGTCCTAACTCGTTTGCTAATGTTTTACTCCAGTTGGCAACTGCTCCTCTGATGGTATTACTCACGCCTAGGCCATCTAACGGTTGCTTGACTGAAGTAGATACCACATTGATAATTCTGCCATAGCCTTGATCTTTCATGTAAGGAACAACCGCTTGTGCTAAAACATGATTGCACTTTAAATGCTGTGTAAAAGCTTTTTCAAATTCCTCAAGCTTCGCATCAAACACGGGACCACCAGCAGGTCCACCTGTGTTATTCACAAGAATATGGAAGCCGTGATTTTTTGATATGTAATTGGAAACTTTTTGCTGAAGCTCCATAGGATTGGAAAAATCAGCAATTATGTAATTGTGTTTTTCAGCGTAAGGCATTTCAGTTAGAACGTTTTGAAGTTTTTCTTCATTTCTGGCTAAAAGAGTTACAATAGCGCCTTCTTCTGCTAAAGCAATCGCAGTAGCTTTTCCAATGCCAGCGGTACTTCCGCAAACAAGGGCGTTTTTATTATATAAGTTTAAGTTCATTCTTTATTAATATTTTATACATACATTTTTAGGTTCAGTAAAGAAGCGTAAGGCTTCAAAACCACCCTCACGACCAACTCCTGAAGCTTTCATGCCGCCAAAAGGTGTACGTAAATCTCGCATTAACCAAGTGTTTACCCATACAATTCCCGCTTGTATGTGGTTACTCATGCGCATAGTACGTTTTAAGTCATTAGTCCATAAGGTCGCTGATAAACCGTATTGTACTTTATTTGCCATTTGCAGGACTTCATCTTCTGTTTTAAAAGGCATAATAGTTACTACAGGGCCAAAAATTTCTTCTTGATTGACACGGCATTCATCAGTAGAAACCTCAATGACTGTTGGCTCTAAATAGTAACCATTTTCATAACCTTCGATAGTAACTTCATTACCACCACACAAAACAGTACCACCTTCTGCTTTAGCAATGTCAATATAGTTTTTTACTTTTTCTAAATGTGGTTTTGAAACCAAAGCACCAATATTGGTTGTACTTTCTGAAGGATGCCCTACGTGTAGTTGTTTTACTTTTTCTACAAAGTCTTTTTTAAAGGTTTCATAAATGGATTGCTCTACAAAAATGCGACTACCACATAAACAAATTTGACCTTGATTTGCAAAAGAAGAACGGACGGTTGTATTCAACATCTCGTTATAATCGCAATCGGCGAAAATGATATTAGGATTTTTACCTCCTAATTCCAACGATAATTTTTTGAACATAGGCGCCGCCGTTTTGGCAATGTGTGCACCAGTTGCTGTACCTCCAGTAAATGAAATGGCCTTAATATCTGGATGTTCAATAATGGCTTGACCAGTTGTAGTTCCTAACCCATGAACGATATTTAAAACGCCTTTAGGCAAACCAGCTTCGTTGCAAATGTCGCCAAGCATGTAAGCGGTCATTGGAGTCACTTCACTAGGTTTAGCTATGACACAATTACCAGCTGCAAGTGCTGGAGCAATTTTCCAAGTAAATAAATAGAGAGGTAGATTCCAAGGTGAAATACAACCAACAACTCCTATAGGTTGACGCAAGGTGTAATTGATGGCATTCAATCCAATACTTTCATGGCTTTCACTAGCAAATTGGGTAATGGCATTGCCAAAAAAACGAAAATTACTAGAAGCTCGAGGAATATCTATAGCTTTTGCCAAACTAATGGGTTTACCATTGTCCTGACTTTCGGCAGTAGCTAGTTTATCTAATTTGGTTTCAATTAATTCTGAAATTTTAAGTAGGATACGACTGCGTTCTTCCAAGGTGGTTTGTGACCAGTTAGGGAAAGCTGATTTAGCAGCTATATAGGCATTTTCAACGTCTTCTTTGCACGAGTTAGGAATTTGCCCGTAAACGTCACCATTGGAAGGGTCGTAATTGTCAATCCAGTTGTTTTGAATTGGATTATGAAAACCACCGTTTATATAATTTTGAATGTTCATGACTGCTTTTTGTATGCCATAACTTTAATTTCCACCACCAAGTCAGGATGCGGTAATTGATGTACTGCTACCGTCGTTCTGGTTGGTCCGTTTTCCTTATCAAAGAATTCAGCGTAAGCTTTGTTATATCCTGCAAAGTCATTCATGTTCACTAAAAAAGATGTGACATCAACCACGTCTTTTAATGATGCACCAACAGTTTGTAAATTTTTATCAATATTCTGAAGTACCTCGCGAGTTTGTACTTCGGCATTCAGCCTTTTGGTTCCCATCTCATCGATAATGTCTACACCGGCTATAGTATTATCTGATCTTCGAGAGCTGGTGCCTGATACAAATATAAAATCGCCTACCACTTTTACATGTGGGTAGGCGCCTCGTGGGGTTACTTTTGTTCCTTTACTCATAAATTATGATTTCAAACCGGCAATCCTGTCGTCCTGAAGGATATTTTCGGTTTCTGTTTTTACTTTTTCTAAATTCGATCTTAAATCATCATCAATTTTCAATGTGCCATCTGCAAGCATATTCAAAATGGCTTTATCTTGTGCACGTCCTCTTACCATGGCATCTCGGTAACCTATATCTTCATTAAATGTTACTAAAGAGTATTTGGAAGAATACTCATTAGGGAATGTTTTTTCAAAGGCCATTTCCAAGTTACGTTTTTCTCTAAAGTTCGTATGATTGACATGGCCCTTCATTTCGTAGAAATTATCTATGGCCAAATCGGCAATCGCATCGGTATCTTTTTTACGGTTCTTTTCATAGACCTTAAAAATGGTCTCCCAGTCCGTATGTCCTTCATCTAAAACCTTATCAAATTCTACAACATCCTCAAACGAGGCATTCATCCCTTGACCATAAAAGGGCACAATAGCATGCGCAGCGTCGCCCATTAATAAGGTATTACCTTTGAAGTGCCAAGGAGAGCATTTTACAGTACCCAGAGGTGCTGTTGGATTCTCAAAGAAGTCATCAACCAGGTTAGGCATAAGCTCTAAAGCATCCTTGAAGTATTTTTCAAAGAATTCCAATACACGCTCTTTGGTTGTTAAGTTATTGAAATTGTATTCTCCTTCGTCAAAGCTTAAAAACAATGTAACCGTAAAGCTGCCATCTAAATTAGGTAAAGCTATGAGCATAAAGGCTTCGCGACCCCAAATATGAAGCGCGTTTTTATAAGTCTTAAAACCACCACTTTCATCAGGTAGAATGCTTAATTCCTTATAACCATGACTTAACCAATCCTGTGAAAAACTAAATAAGAACTTCTTTTCTAAATAATAGCTTTTACGAAGTGCCGAACCAGCGCCATCGGTACCAATAATTACATCAGCATCTTCAACGAACTCTTTATTGGTATCGTAATCCTTGAACGTAGCAGTTGTTTTCTCAAAATCAACCGCTTTACATTTCTTATTAAAGTGAATGGTTACGTTTTCGTGTTTTTCAGCTTCATCCAAAAGCAAGGCATTTAAGCCACCTCGTGATATGGAATTTATGTATTCGTGATCACGACCGCTGTAAGGAGCCAAAGTTGTGTTGCCTTCTAAATCATGTAACATCCGTCCATTCATTGGAATACAAAGTGGTTCTACTTTATCTTGAATGCCGACCATTTTCATAGCTTTTATGCCACGATCGGAGAAAGCCAAATTGATGGAACGTCCTGCTGAAATATCGACTTTACGTAAATCCGGACGCATTTCGTATACGCTTACATTATAACCTCGTTGGCCTAATCGTAGTGCTAGGAGAGAGCCGCAAAGCCCAGCGCCAATTATGAGTACGTTTTGTTGTTTATCTTTCATTTTTTTGGATTCCGCATCAAGTGCGGAATGACAAGTTTAATTTAATATCTTTTTTAACCTCTCAACCATATTATAGACATCCTGATAGGAATTGTATAACGGCACTGGCGCACAGCGAATAACATCGGGTTCGCGCCAATCTGATATGACACCTGAAGCCGTCAATTTATCAAATAGAGCCTTATCAGCATTCTTTACCTGAATGGAGAGTTGGCAACCGCGCTCTTCAGGGTTTTCTGGTGTTATTATTCTAATGGTGTCTTCTCCTAATTGCTTTAATAGAAACTCAAAATAACCCGTAAGCTTCCTTGATTTGGCTTGGAGTTTTTCCATACCAACTTCGTTAAATATGTCTAAAGACGCACGAATTGCAGCCAATGATAAAATAGGAGGGTTGCTTAATTGCCAGCCTTCAGCACCAGGTAACTGGTCAAACTCGTGGCGCATGTTAAATCGGGTTTGTTTGTTGTGGCTCCACCAGCCAGTAAATCGGTTTAAGGTTTTGTCATGGGCATGACGCTCATGTACAAAGGCGCCAGCTAAACTTCCTGGACCGGAGTTCAAATATTTATAAGTACACCAAACAGCAAAATCGGCTCCAGAGTCGTTAAGATTCAGTTGGACATTTCCAGCGCCATGGGCACAATCGAAACCAACCATGCAACCATGTTTATGGCCAAGCGCTGTAATACGTTTCATGTCAAAAAACTGTCCGGTGTAATAATTGGTATTGCCAATCATAATGAGGGCAATTTCATCACCATGTTGTTCAAGAATGTTCTCAAGATCTTCATAATGATAGAGTTCTTCACCTTTTCTGGGTTTCCATAAAATTAAACCCGCTTTGTCATCAAACCCATGATGACGTAATTGAGACTCCACCGCATATTTGTCGCTTGGAAACGCATCCGCCTCAATCACTATTTTATAACGCTGGGCTGTAGGTTTGTAAAAACTCACCATCATAAAATGCAAATTAGCCGTCAGCGTATTCATGGTAATCACTTCAATAGGTTTAGCACCAACCACTTTAGCCATACTGTCCGTTAAGAATTCGTGGTATGGTAACCATGGATTTTTAGCTTCTGTGTGACCTTCTACGCCCAAATGGGCCCAATCCTCCAATTCTTGATTGATATAGGATTTAGTTGTTTTAGGCTGTAAACCAAGCGAATTGCCACAGAGGTAAATAATATCATTTCCATGGGTGTCTTTAGGAATATGAAATTGGCTTCTGTAACTTGCTAATTCGTCATTTTGGTCCAGTTCTTTTGCAAAATCTAAACCAGTTTTATAAATGGACAATGTGTGTGAGTTTTCAGTTTCCAACAAAAATAAGAATTATAAGTTTAGAAATGAAGATGCCTTAAAGAGATAATTTATTCAGGCTTTTTGTATCTTTAGAAAAAGTAACGACTATGGGAAAAACAAAAGAATATAGTAATGGCGAAACCACCATTGTTTGGGAAGCCGATAAGTGTATACACTCGGCTATTTGTGTCAAAGGATTGCCAGATGTTTTTCAGCCAAAAGACCGACCGTGGATTAAAATTGATGCGGCACCTACTGAAGCATTGGTGAATCAAGTTAAGCAATGTCCGTCCGGAGCCTTAAGTTATTATATGAATGATGCATCTGATGCTTCTTCAGAAGTATTGGAAACGAAGGTGGAAGTCATGGAAAATGGTCCCTTATTGGTTTATGGAACCTTGCAGGTAACTCATAAAGATGGCAAGCAAGAAACTAAAAACAAAACCACGGCTTTTTGCCGATGTGGTGCTTCACACAACAAACCGTATTGCGACGGCACACATGTTAAAAATGATTTTAGAGGATAAAAAAAACAGGCTTCGATTAGTATTGGAAGCCTGTTTTTGAATATATATAGACGCTTGCAGCGGGATATTTATAATATATATACGGTTGGAAATTGGGATTTGGATTTTTGTGTTTCTAAAAAAAGCTTACAAAGTTGAAACTTACTAATGATTTTCCTTCAGTACCTCTGGCATTTTACGTTTAAATTTATTTAATCTAGGAATCGATACATTTTGCACATAAGGGTTTTCAGGGTGTAAGCGTTCGTAGTCCTGGTGATAGTCTTCAGCCTTCCAGAATTTTTGAAACGGATAGATTTCGGCAGCAACGGGTTCACCCAATTTTTTTTCTAATGCTGTTTTCTTTTTAAGTATACTATTTTTTTGTGCTTTATTTTGGTAGAAAATAATAGAACGGTATTGTGAGCCAATATCGGGTCCCTGACCATTAACCTGTGTGGGATCTTGTGAGGCAAAATACACGTCAATCAAGGTTTCAAAACTTACTATCTTAGGATCATAGATGACCTCTACTGCTTCAGCGTGACCTGTGCGACCTGTGTTACTGTCTTCGTATGTTGGGTTTTTAGTATGGCCACCTGCATAACCAGAAATAGCTTCGTCCACACCTTTGACGCTCTCATAAACGGCTTCCACACACCAAAAACAGCCACTGGCAAAATAAGCTCTAGCTTTGCCATTTTGTAAGGGAACCTCAATAGGTTCGGCATTAATAACGGCTTGTTGTTTTGGATTGACTTGTGCTGAATGGTTGCAACTTAAAAGCAGTGCCAAAAATAAAAGTGGGAGTAAAGGTTTCATATGTTTTGTTTTTTTCTTTTTAATAGACGTATGAATTTACAAAACCTTAAACCTAATTTTGTGAAAGTTTTCATAATAAAAAAACCCAGACGGTTGGTCTGGGTTCATATATTCTGTTGGAAATGGATTATAATTTAGAAAATAGCTTATCCATTTTTTCTTTTTCTTCTTCGGCTAAAGCGGCATCAACCAAAATACGTCCACTGTGCTCATCCGTAATGATTTTTTTGCGAGAAGCAATTTCCATTTGAACCTGCGGTGGAATCGTAAAGAACGAACCTCCAGAAGCACCTCTTTCAATTGGAACAACGGCTAGTCCATTTTTTACATTTGTGCGGATTCTAGTGTAAGCCGCAACTAAACGCTCTTCAATAGAATCTTTATAATCATCAGACTTTTTAAGTAATGCCTCTTCCTCCTTTTCAGTTTCGGCTAAAATAGCATCTAATTCACCTTTTTTATGCTTTAAGTGGTTTTGACGCTCTTTTAAACGATCTTTAGTTTCAGCAATAACTTCTTTCTTTTGCTCAATTTGAGCTTTATATTCTTTGATGTTTTTTTCAGCTAATTGAATTTCCAATTCTTGGTATTCAATTTCTTTTGAAATAGAGTTGAATTCTCTATTGTTACGAACATTTTTTTGTTGTTCGTTGTATTTTTTAATTAATGCTTTGGCTTCTTCAATAAGATTCTTTTTAGAGTTGATATCATTATTGATGACTTCCAAACTTGCTTCTAATTTTTCAAATCTGGTATTTAATCCAGCAACTTCATCTTCCAAATCACGAACTTCTAAAGGAAGTTCTCCACGAACGTTTCTAATTTCATCGATACGTGAATCGATAAGCTGTAAATCGTATAAGGCTCTTAAGCGCTCTTCTACAGTTACTTCTTTCTTTTTTGCCATACTTTAAAAATACTTAACAGGATTGGTATTAGTCCTTGATAAAACGACTGCAAAATTAGTAATTTTTTTTGTAAGATAAGCTACTAAAAAGTTTTTTGTGAACTGCTCACTTTCGTAATGACCAATATCAGCCAAGATTATCTTGTTTTCTGCTTGGAAAAAGTCGTGATATTTTAAATCGGCCGTAATAAATATTTGAGCACCAGCACGTTTGGCTGCTGAAATAGCAAAGCTCCCAGAACCTCCTAAAACAGCAACTTTTTTAATAGGTTGTTCAGTAAGCGCAGAATGTCTAATGCAACCTGTTTTCATGATGCTTTTGAGTGATGTTAAAAAGTCTTCGGCAGACATAGGATTGTTCAATTCACCAACCATACCCATTCCAATATTCTGATTGGTGTTTTCTAATGTAATAACTTCATAAGCAACTTCTTCGTAAGAATGATTTTTGAATAAGGCTTTCAAAACTTTTGATTCCAGGTGCTTGGCAAAAGTCACAGATATTTGTGTTTCGGGTTCTTGATGTTGTTGTAGTTTTTTTCCTTTTGTAGGATTTGACTCGTCATTTCCTTTGTAGGTTCCTGTGCCATCAACATTAAAACTGCACTCATCATAATTTCCTATTCCACCAGCTCCAGCGTCAAAAAGGGCTTGACGCAATAGCGCTGCTTCCTTAATAGGAGCATAGGTAGTTAATTTCTTGATGGTTTGCTGTTGTGGGATTAATATGTTACGATTTATTAAACCCAATTGCTCACAAATAATGCCATTGACACCTAACTTAGCATTATCCAATGCAGTATGTATAGCAAAAATGCTAACGTTGTTTTGAATAGCTTTAAGAACGGTGCGTTCGACGTAGTTACTACCAGTCAGTTTTTTTAAACCTTTGAAAATAATGGGATGAAAACTCACAATCAGATTGCAATTGTTGTCAATGGCTTCATCCACTACAGCTTCGAGCGTATCTAATGTCACCAAAACACCAGTTAATGGCTGGTTTGAATCTCCAACGAGTAAACCGGTATTGTCAAAATCTTCGGAATAGGCTTGTGGAGCTAATTTTTCTAAATGATTGATAACGTCTTGAATTATCATATATCTTGAATTGATTTGAAACAAAGATAAAATTTTTTCAACCACAAGATTAAAAGTCTCACTCTTCATATCAACCCAATTACAAAAAATAATCTTTACTTTGTTTTTAAATCGAACGCGTATTTACCGAATGAAATTTTTAAGAATCATATTGTTTCCTGTTGTCCCATTTTACTTTGTTGTGACTTGGTTGCGGAACAAGTTTTATGATTGGGGCTTAAAGGAATCGAAATCTTATGATTTTCCAGTAGTTTGCGTGGGTAACTTAAGTACTGGCGGCACTGGAAAGACACCTATGGTTGAGTATTTAATCAGGCTGTTAAAAGATGATTATGTGTTGGCTACGTTGAGTAGAGGCTATAAACGGGAGACCAAGGGATTTGTTTTGGCTTCTGAAGCTGAAACAGCCAATACAATAGGAGATGAACCTTTTCAGTTTTATTATAAGTATCAAGATCAGGTACATGTGGCTGTTGATGAGAATAGGCAAGAGGGTATTACGATATTGAGGCAGCTTGAAAATAAGCCTAATTTGATTATTCTGGATGATGCTTTTCAGCATCGAAAAGTCAAAGCAAGCGTCAATATCTTGCTGACAGCTTATAACAACCTTTATACTGATGATATTGTTTTACCTTCAGGTGATTTAAGGGAACCGAGATCAGGAGCAAAACGTGCGCAAATGATTGTCGTTACTAAATGTCCGGATTCAATTACTAAAGCTGTAAGGCAGCAGATAATTTCAAGAATTAATCCTAAAAGTCATCAAACCGTTTATTTTAGTTCTATTATGTATTCAGACACGGTTTGTAGTGCAACAGAATCCAAACCGCTTTCTCAAGTGGATAATTTTACCTTGGTAACAGGTATTGCGAATCCGAAACCATTATTAGAGTTTTTAGATAACCAAGGTAAAACTTATGAACACATTGGTTTTAAGGATCATTATAATTTTACTGAAGAGGATATCAAAAAACTTCAGGAAAAAGAACAGATATTAACAACTGAAAAAGATTACATGCGTTTGATGAACCATGAATCATTGATCAATAAGTTATATTACTTACCCATAGAGACCAAAGTGCACAATTCTGGAAGCTTTAACAAGCGAATTAAGGAATTGATAGAAATGTCTTAAGCGGATTCGGTTTTACCTCCAATAAGAGCCTCGTAGAGTTTTTTCTCGAAATCTTCTTGCTTAAACGGTTTAGAGATGATATCGGTAAATCCGGCCTCTTCAAATTCATGCATTTTGTCTTCAAGAGTCACAGCAGTTAAGGCAAAAATAGTAATGGTTTTATCGAATCCACGGATTAGTTTAGTAGCTTCAAGACCGCTTATTCCAGGCATATGAATATCCATTAAAATGACATCGTATGTTGTTTCTTTGGCTTTGCTAACTGCTTCTTCACCATTGTCAACGATTTCACAATTAAGCTTCATTTTATTCAAAATCTTTTTAGTAATCATTTGATTGATTTTGTTGTCTTCAACTACTAATATTTTGATATTGCTTAATTCCAATTCGTCTATTTTATCGAAATACTCGGTTTTTTGTGGCTTGGCAACTGCTTCAGCGTATTTTAGAGGTAATTCAAAAGTGAATTTAGAACCTTTGCCTAATTCACTGTCAAGATATATCTTTCCTTTAAGGATTTCAATCAATCCTTTTACAATTGATAAACCTAAACCAGTACCGCCATATTTCCTATTTATTTGAATGGATCCTTGAGCAAAGCTTTCAAATAGCATTTCTTGCTTTTCCTTGCTTATCCCGATACCATTATCTTCAATCTCAAAACGGAGGACATAATTATCATCTTCCTGTTGCAACTTATTTACTCTAACCCAAATGTCACCATCTTTAGTAAATTTAATGGAATTACCGATAAGGTTAATTAAAATTTGAGAAATTTTAAGCTGGTCCGCATTAAATGTTTCGGGCAAGCCACTTTCGTATTCAAAATGCATTTGAATATTGTTGTCCAATGCCGAATTGTTCAAGGCAGCAATGACATTTGTGATTTTCTTCTTCAGATTGAAGTTTTCAGGTTCAATATCCACTTTATTGGCTTCAATTTTATTGATTTGAAGGATATCATTAATAAAAGTTAATAGATATTCGCCAGAGAATTTTAATGACTTTAAATGTTGAATTTGGTTTGGTTTTGGGTCTTCATCTAGTAACATATTAGTTAAGCCTGTCACAGCATATAGCGGAGTCCGTAATTCATGTGTTACTGTTGACAAGAAATTGGCTTTGGTTTTAGAGGCTAATTCAGCCTTTTCTTTAGCAATGATTAATTCGCCATTTTTCTTGTGCAACATATTGTTGGTCTTCAACCTAATATTGTTGTTTTTGTACAAAGAAAGTGTCAAAAGCGATAAAATGGTAATTAAAGCTATACTTAAAATGGTCGTTAACTGACTCAAACTATTGGCTTCTATCTGTTCCTCCAAATCGGCTTCTTGTTGTTTTTGTAACTCGATTTGATTATTCATCATGACTTGCATGCGCTTTTCAGGAGACAAATTTTCACGCTTTATCTCCAATAAGGAGTCAGATAGTTTCATATGCTTTTTTAAGTAGTCATTGGAATCCTTATAGTTTCCAGTTATCTGGTAAATATCAGATAAGACTAAATAGCCATTAGATAAAACGGCATTGAAATCATAATCTTGAGCTATTTTAAGTCCATCAAAGACCATTTTAAGACCTGTATCGTTTTGGCCTAATTTAACAAGGGTATAACCATTATAGATCAAGGCGCTACTCTTTATTTTACTTAAATCGTAACGATTTGCCAATGAAACTGATTTTTCCAATAAGTTTTTGGCTTTTTGATTATTTCCAAGTTCTAAATGTGTTTGCCCTTCTAAGAACAAGACTTCTGCAACAAATTCATTCAAGCCTTCTTGTTCGAAAAGTGATTGTGAAGAAATATAAAAATCCAAGGCCTTTTGAAAATCTCTTTTACTGAAATAAACATTGCCAAGAACTTTGTAAGTCTCAGCTAAATTAATATCATCTTTGGCTAATCGTTGAATTTCGGTAGCTTTAATTAGATTAACTAAAGCTTTTTTAGGTTCTTCAATAATATATTGAAGTTTCCCAATTTTGGAGTAAATGATACCAGTGCTTTTTTTATTATCTATTTGTTCAGCCAATATCAAAGCATCTTCAAGCTTCTTTTCAGCTTCAAAATAATCACTGTTTTCTATGTCTTTTTGTGCCTGATCAACCTTGTAATCAATGTTGTTTTGAATCATTTCCGGGTCATCACTAATACTAGTTTGTGATAGCACACTGATACTAAACATCATTATAATAGCACTTATATACTTAGTAATCTGGGACATTTTTTCTATTACTATTATCGACAAATATAATTATTTATTCGATAAAAGTGACATTTTTATCGATAAATTGCAAATTAAATCAATAATTCTTTGCGAATATCCAGTTTCATTATCATACCAGCCTATGATTTTTACCATATTTCCGATTACTGAAGTCATTTGTGAATCCAAAATGCAAGAATGGGTGTTTCCAACAATATCAATGGATACTATAGGGTCTTCGGTATACGCTAATATATTTTTTAAATAAGTATTTGAAGCATCTTTAAACGCTTGATTTATAGTGTCTATTGAAGCTTCTTTTTTAACATTAAACGTGATGTCAGTTAAAGATCCATTGGCTACAGGTACTCTAATGCCGCAACCTCCAATAACTTCTGAAAGATCCGGAAATATCTTTGTGAGTGCTTTGGCAGCTCCGGTTGTTGTTGGAACTATGGATTGACCAGCTGCACGAGCACGTCTTAAATCTTTATGCGGTTGATCGTGTAAACTTTGGTCTGTAGTATAGGAATGAACAGTTGTTATATAAGCTTGTTTTACACCACAAAGTTTGTTGATGACATCAATCATAGGAGCAGCATTGTTGGTGGTACAAGATGCATTGGACAAGATTTGTTCCGTTCCATTAATAATCTGGTCATTTACACCCATTACAATGGTTTTAATGTCATCTTCCAGCGGAGGGACACTCAATATAACGCGTTTTGCACCATTTTGAATATGAAAATCCAAAATTTCAGACGTTTTAAATTTCCCAGTTGATTCTACTACAAAATCTACGTTTAAAGAGGACCAATCAATATCTTTAGGATGATTATGGTTCGAAAGAACTATCTTTTTGCCTTCGACAATAATATGGTTTGTGCCATATGAGATATCATGATTAAAAATACCATGAATACTATCATACTTCAACAAATGGCTCAAGGTTTTGGAATCAGCTAGATCGTTTACAGCAACAATTTCAATATTATCGTTGTTATGTAATAATCTGAAAAGTCTACGGCCAATTCTGCCAAAACCGTTTATGCCAACACGTACCATTGCTAGTTAATGTGCTTTTGAGCTTTATATGAAGAACGTACTAAAGCACTACTTTCAACATGTCTAAAACCTAAATCTAAACCAATTTGTTTGTATTCTTCAAACTGATCAGGCATGATAAATCGTTTGACAGGTAAGTGTTTTTTACTTGGCTGTAAATACTGTCCAATGGTCACGACATCCACATCATGTTCCTTTAGATCGTGGAGTGTTTCGATGACTTCTTCTCTCGTTTCACCAAGACCTAACATAATGCCTGATTTTGTGCGTCTTTGTCCTTGTTGCTTTAAGTACTTTAAAACACCCAAGCTGCGATCGTATTTTGCTTGAATTCGAACCTCTCTCGTCAGTCTACGGACTGTTTCAATGTTATGGGATACGACTTCAGGTGCTACTTCAATGATTCTGTCTATATGTTGTTCAATACCCTGAAAATCTGGAATTAGTGTTTCTAGGGTAGTTTCAGGATTCATTCGTCTCACTGCTTTCACAGTTTCGGCCCACATAATACTACCCATATCTTTTAAATCATCACGATCCACACTGGTTAAAACAGCATGTTTAATTTTCATAATTTTAATGGATCGTGCCACTTTTTCTGGTTCATCCCAATCAACAGATTCAGGTCTACCAGTTTTAACACCACAAAAACCACAAGAACGCGTACAAACATTACCCAATATCATAAATGTTGCTGTGCCTTCACCCCAACATTCACCCATATTTGGGCAACTACCGGAAGTACAGATGGTGTTCAGTTTATATTTGTCAACCAATCCACGTAGTTCGGTATACTTTTTACCTGTTGGTAGCTTAACACGAAGCCATTTGGGCTTGGGTTCTCGACCAGGAAGTATGTTTGAATCAATTTTAGATTCCATAAGTGTATTTTTCTTGTGCAAAGATATGAAGTTAAGTTGTAAGCGTGAAGTTAAATTGCTTTAGGGGATAATTTTGAAGATATGCTTTTCAACAATTTTAAACTTTCTGTCAATATGTTTTTTACCTTCTTTATATTCAGCCCCCCATTTATTTTGAATATTTATTTTGCTAAGACGATTCATATAGTCAAAGTGTTTTTTATATAAATATTTTTTTCCTAAATATTTAAAGTGTAATAGTTTGAATTCAATAAGAAAATCTTCTGCTTTTTTATCATAAAATTCAGGTGAACATGAATGAGCACCGTAGTCATAATTAATGTGTTTGACCTTTTTGGGATTGAAAATTATGGTTTTGTCAAAACGATAATTCCTTAGACCATGTTTTACTTGGTCTAATAAAGAAACCTTGTTGTTTTTTGGAAACTTTTTGGAGAACATTTCATAGCCTACGACACTACAAATGGCAGGTCTGTACTTTTCCAATAGTTTCAATGAATTATCCATATCTTGAGAATACAGAAATTCATCCATATCACAAACAATAACATAATCGGCATCACTGTTTTTCCAACAGTTGTTTCTGATTTCAGTTAGGATATCTTCTCGATAAGAATTTTCAGCACCAAAGTTTTTTATTTTAACATTAGGATATTCCTTTTTTACGATTTCAATAGAATTATCCGTGCTGTTATTATTTAAAATGGTTATATCGGAACAAAATTTAGAATAATAGTTAATGGTATGTCTAATCATTAATGATTCATTAAAACATAAAATGAATGCGCTAATTTTCATAGTTAGTGGTTGTTTTTCTTAATAATTTCAGACAATAGTTTTTTGGCGCGAAGGAGCTTTACTTTAACGTTGTTTATGGGTTCATCTAATTTATGTGAAATCTCTTTATAGCTCAATTCCTGAAAGTATCTTAAATTAATGACTTCTTGATAATGGGGTTTCAATTTTTTGATATCACGAAGCAATTTAGCCAAATTTTGATCCGTGATAAGCTTGTCTTCAGGAGAAGGTGACTCATCCAGTACGTCGTAATACTCATCGTCGTGCGTATCAGTGATACTTTGTGAAATGGAATTCTTTTCCTTTCTAACTAAATCTATATGAATGTTTTTTGAGATGGTAATAAGCCAGGTCTTAAACTTATAATCGCTATTGTAAGTATGAATCTTGTCAAAGGCTTTTGAAAACGCTTGAATAGTGATATCTTCAGCATCATTTTCATTTTGTGTTCGCTTTAATTGAAATCCGTAAACATCGTCCCAAAATGTATCCAACAAAAAGTTAAATGCTTTTTGGTTATTTTGTTTGGCTTGGTTTATGGCTTCTTCTATTTCCAATGTTTTGGTTTTGAGAAAAGATTGGATATAAATATAGTTAATTGCATGGCAACTAGAAAGAAATCCAAAATAGGAATTAGTAATATAAGATCAGTTTCCTGAAGTTTTTTTGTAGCGTTAAAGAATGTAATGTATTGAATCAAAAACCTAAAGGCTATCAACGCTACAACTATTTTCCATTGAAATAAAAATATTAGCAGGGTCAGTGCAAGCAACCAAAAGCTTGCTTGTGACATGTAGTAAAGTGATAATACGATTTTATGTGTGGTCTTGTAATACTTGGCAGTGGTGATATGTCTTTTTTTCTGGACAATCCAACTACTAAAGGTCTTTTTTGGAACTGATACTGTAAAACTTTCAGGTGTTAAACTTATTGCCGTGTTTTTTGCATTTGCAACCTGATTAACGAACAAATCATCATCACCAGATTTGATGTGCATATGAGTCATAAAACCATTTGCGTTAAAAAAGGTCTCTTTGGTATAGGCTAAATTTCTCCCTACTCCCATATAAGGTAATCCCATTTTGGCAAATGAAATATACTGCATGGCTGTTAAAACAGTTTCAAATCTAATTAGCTTATTAAGAAAGGAGTTTTTGATTTTTTTGTAAGCCCCATAACCTAACACAATAGTTTTTCCTTTGTCAAAGTGCGAACACATTTCTTTAATCCAATACTGTGATTTAGGTTCACAATCGGCATCAGTAAAAAGGAGATACTGATGTTTGGCTGCTTTAATCCCTAAAGTCAGGGCATATTTTTTGTTGGCCCAAAAGGCTTCATTGTTTTTGACATCAACAATTTTTATATTGTTGTGTTTAAGGGCAAAATCTTCCATGACTAATAATGTATCATCATATGATGCATCATTAATCAACACAATTTCGAACTCTGGATAGTCTTGATTGATGATTGATGGGAGAAATTTCCTTAAGTTTTCTTCTTCATTCTTGGCACAAAGAATAACAGAAACCTTCACGTTTTCTTTTGATAGTGTTTCTTGCTTATAGAAGGCTATTTTACCAAAAACAAAAATGAAGTAGAATAATTGAAAGCAAACAAATAATACAAACGTGTAAAAAAGTATGCTTAACACCAAAGGTTATTGTTTAAGAGTGTTGAGGTTCATTACAATTATCAAATTGGTCTGGTGTTTTCCCGCAAAAGCCACACGCCTCTCCTTCTTTATTAAGCATAGGATTTTGGCTAGCACAAGTTCCGGCAAATTTACCATCTTTTTTAGCCCAAATTTTGATAGCAATTCCTGCAATTGCCAATCCTAGTAAAACTAATGTTATTAAAAGAAGTTTCATGAAAATTTTTTTGCAAAGATAAGGGTTTTTCAAAAAAAAGCCTTGCTTTTCAATTGAAAAGCAAGGCTTAAAAACTTAAGTATTTTAAATTTATTTGATTTTGTTCAAAGATATTTCAGCAACTGCGTTTTCAAGAGTTGCATTGGCGTTACCACCTTTAGGCTCTATGGTTATACTCAATGCCAAAGCATCTTCGGTATAAGGTATTTCGCGTAATTGTCTATCGGTTTCGCTTAAAATCCCTAGACTAACCATTTTGTCTTCAACTTCTGCCCAAATTTGATAACATTGTTCTTCCGGTAATTGCGGCAATGATACCACATCAATCATCGATGTTTTTTCTTTTGGGTTTATATATGCCACGGTTTTTAAGTTTTTCGCTCTATAATTTCCGTTTATGATATATTTCTCGGTTTCTGGATTGTTTAACTGTTTAAATTGCTTCATGATTTCATCCAAACGCTGATTGTTTTTGGCTATGTCATCACGTAAATCAAAAATTTCATCAACAACTACCTGATTTTCATGTGATAGTTTTTGGTTCAAATCGTAAAACTTATAAGCTGTACCTGCAAATATTAATGCCGCAATACTGGCCGCAATACTATATTTATACCATTTTCTTCTTTGAGAAGTAACTGGCATGGTAATAACAGGTTTTTCATCCAATTCATCTAAAATAGCATCCAAAATGCCTTTAGGAGCCTCAATAGCATTACTTTTAGCAACAATTTCCAAATTGTCCTGCAATTCATTGTAGGCTTTTCTAATTTCCGGATATTCCGAAATATAAGATTCTACCATTTCAGTTTCAGCTGAAGTAGTTTCGCCCAAAAGATATTTTTCTAATAGGCCAGAATTCAATATTGTAGTTATTTTACCATTCATGACTGTTTTAATTCTGGGTCGTATATTTTTTTCAATTCACGAAGCCCAATTTTTAACCTCGATTTTATAGTGCCGAGTGGAATCTCCAATTCATCACTGGCTTCTTGCTGTGTCATGCCCTCAAAAAAGAGTGCATTAATAACTATTTGATACTTTTCGTCAAGTGTTTCCAGGTGTTTTTTGATATCTAGAACATCTTGATTAATACTATCAGCAGTTAATCTATATACGGTTGAAGTTTCAATTTGGATTTCCTTACTGTTTTTATTGTTGTAAGATCGGACCTTATCGATAGCAGTATTGTAAGCAATTCGATATAACCATGTAAATAGTTTGGCTTTCGAAGCGTCATAAGATTTGGCTTTTTTCCAAACTTTAATAAAAGTTTCCTGCAGGGCATCTTGGGCAAGATCCTGATCTGTCAAAACTTTTGATATCACACCATATAGTGAATCGGCATAATTCTCATATAACAGCGAAATAGCCCTTTTGTCACTTTTAGCTAGTAAGCTAACGATTTGTTTTTCAATTGGAGTACTCAAGTGTTAAGTAGGGTGTTTAGTTAGTGTAACTGTTATTAACGCCAAAAACTATAAATTCGTATAATTAAATAATGTTGACTTCAGCCTCAATTTGAATACCAAAGATACGCATAATTGTATTTTGAATGAGTTTTGCCAAGTTTAAGATATCATTTCCTGAAGCATTGCCATAATTAACCAAAACTAAAGCTTGGTTTTTGTGAACACCATAGTCTCCAAACGTTTTTCCTTTAAAACCTGCTTTTTCAATTAACCATCCGGCTGGTATCTTTGTTTCATTTTTGGAAACAGGGTATCCTGGAATATCTTCAAAAAGGACTTTGAGGTTTTGGTAAACTTCATTTGTGATTACAGGGTTTTTGAAAAAACTACCACTATTTCCAATTTTTTTTGGATCAGGTAATTTACTCTGGCGTATGGCAATTACAGCATTTGATACATCGAGAATTGTTGGATTTGTAATTTGCATATTATCCAATTCGCTTTGAATAGCCCCATAAGCAGTATGTAATGTATGACGATTTTTTGTTAGTTTAAATGTCACGCTGCAAATAACATATTGGCCTTTGGCTTCTTGCTTAAAAATAGAGTTTCTGTAATCAAAGAGGCATTCAGCGTTTGTAAACGTTTTTAATTCAAGTGTTTCAATATTTAAGGCTTCACATGAAATAAAACTATCTTTGAGTTCAACACCATAAGCACCAATATTTTGTATAGGTGCCGAGCCAACATTTCCTGGAATTAGAGATAGGTTTTCTAATCCGCCGAAATCATTACCCAAGCACCAACAAACAAACTCGTGCCAGTTTTCACCAGCATTAGCCGTAACCAAAACACTATTGCTGTCTTCCGATGAAATAGAAATACCTTTAATGTTTATGTGAATAACTAAAGAATTGATATCCTGAGTAAGCAACATGTTACTACCACCACCCAAAATGAATTTTTCAGAATATTCTTGAAGGCTCAACACTTCAGATAACTCATCAATAGATGTTACTGAAACAAAGTATTTGGCTTTAGCATCTATGCCAAACGTATTATAGGATTTTAAAGATATGTTCTGTTGAATTTGCACTAATCTTTGTAGATTTTGAGAGCTTCCTTCAAAATGTTAACGGCTTTTATCAAACTTTCTTTTTGCAGGACATAAGCAATTCTTATTTGATTTAAGCCAACATTTGGAGATGAATAAAACCCAGCAGCAGGAGCTACCATAACGGTTTCACCATTTACATCAAAGCTTTCTAATAGCCATTGTGCAAAATCATCCGCATTTTTAACAGGAAGTTCTACGATACAATAAAAGGCGCCTTTTGGTTTAGCTACCTTGACACCATCTATTTTTTCAAGTTCGGCAATGAGTAAATTTCTTCTTTCAACATATTCCGTTATCACTTCGTCAAAATAACTTTGAGGTGTTTGCAGGGCGGCTTCACTGGCAATTTGTGCTAACGTAGGTGGACTTAATCTGGCTTGGGCAAATTTCAACGCTGTTGAAATAACTTGCTTGTTTCTAGAAACCAAACAGCCAATTCTAGCACCACACATACTGTAACGTTTAGAAACAGAATCAATCATAATAGCATGGTCTTTTAAGTCCTCTTCCTGCATAATGGAATAATGTGTAACACCATCATAGGTGAATTCTCTGTAAACTTCATCAGCAATTAGAAACAAATCATGTTTTTTTACAATTTGCGCCAATTTTTTTATTTCATCTTTAGAATACAAATAACCTGTCGGATTACCTGGGTTACAAATTAATATTGCCTTGGTTTTAGGCGTAATGAGTTTCTCAAATTCTTCAATAGGAGGTAGCGCAAAGTTATCTTCAATTTTTGATATTACCGGAACAATGTTAACACCTGAAGCCGTTGAGAAACCATTATAATTTGCATAAAATGGTTCAGGAATGATAATCTCGTCATCAATATCCATAATACTACCAAAAGCAAAGAGAAGTGCTTCGCTACCACCAGTTGTAACAATTATATCTTCTTTTGTGACATGGATATCATGTTTGCCATAGTAATCAGCAATTTTTTGGCGATATTCATCCGAACCTTCAGACCGTGTATAGGCTAAAATATCAAGGGAATTTATTTTTACAGCATCCAAAGCCACTTCAGGAGTTTTTATGTCTGGTTGACCAATATTTAAATGGTAAACCGTTTTTCCTTTTTTATAGGCCATCTCGGCATATGGAACTAATTTCCTTATAGGTGATTGGGGCATGGACTCCCCTTTTTGCGATATTCTAGGCATGTTATTTAATTTGGCGATAAAGGTCTTAAAAATAATCTTATTTTTTTTGTTAAAAACACCTATTTTATCTCCATTATCAAGTTTTTTTCGTAATTTAAATTATCTATAGTTAGAAAAAAGATGCGTTTTTCCAAATTAATATTAGCGATTTATTGCCTGCTATGGACCTGCTCTGTCTTTTCTCAAGACAGTAAATTTTATATTCAAGGAAATGCGTCCTCCGATAAAATTGATTTCCAACTCATTAATAATCTTATAATCCTTCCTGTTGTTGTAAACGATGTTGAGCTATCATTCATTTTAGATAGTGGTGTTACCAAACCGATATTATTTAACATTCTGGACGGTTTTGAAGTTTTAAATAAGCAATCTCAAGAAACAATTTTTCTTAAAGGCCTAGGAGAAGGTGAAGTGGTGGAGGCTGTTAAATCCGAAAACAATATCATGCAAATTGGTGATGCCATAAAATTTAACCAAACCATTTTTGCAGTTTATAATACAGGTCTTGACTATTCACCTAAACTTGGTATTCCCATACATGGCATAATTGGCTATGATTTATTTAAAGATTTTGTTGTTGAAATTAACTATTCAAGGAAACATATTAAGTTAACAAAGCATGATAGTTATAAGAAGAAGTTGTGCAACAAATGTGAAAAACACGATTTACGGTTTTATAATAATAAACCTTATCTAAATGCAGTAGTTACTATTGAAGAAAAAGAAATTCCCATAAATGTTTTAATAGATACTGGAGCTAGTGATGCTCTTTGGCTGTTTGAAGATGAATCTAAAGATATTGTTTCAACCGATAACTATTTTGAAGATTTTTTGGGTTATGGATTGAGTGGTAGCTTGTATGGAAAACGCTCAAAAGTTGATGTGTTAGCAATTGGATCTTATGAATTTAGTGAATCTTTAGTTGCTTTTCCTGTAGGCGCTTCAATTGAAACCCTCAAACGTATTAAAGACAGAAATGGTACTATTGGTGCAGAAATTTTAAAACGATTCCATGTCATTTTTGACTATAAGAATTCACATGTTATTTTTAGAAAGAACGCATCTTTTAATAAAGATTTTAATTACAACAAAAGCGGAATTGACCTCGAACATAATGGTTTTAGAGTAGTGAAAGATTATTACTACACTTTGGATAATGGTAGACTGCAATTTAATACTGATGTGACAGAGCATATTACTAATATACCATCATCTGAAAATTACAGATTAAATGTAAAGCCAGCATTTGAGGTTGTGAAAATACGCGAAAATAGTCCTGCAAAAAAAATTGGCATTGAATTAGGTGATATAATTTTGGAGGTCAATGGTAAGGATGTAAAAGATCATACACTTCAAGAAGTCATTGAAATATTTAGTGGGAAGGACGGTAAAAAAATTAGATTATTAATTGAAAGACAACAAAAAATCTTTGAATATACTTTTCGTCTTAAAGACATGCTGAATTAAAAAAGCCTTGATGTTCATCAAGGCTTTTTTTGAATCTGTATTTTGAACAACATTATTTGTTCATCACACTTTTATCTTTTTTCTCAAGTACACTAGTTTTGCTTGGGTCAATAACTTCACCCTTAATTTTTAGTGCAACAGTTGGTGTTTCAGCGTTAGAAGTAACCGTAATGGTTTTCCTAATTGGCATCACACGATTTGTATCATATTTTACTTGAATTTCACCAGTTTCACCAGGAGCAATTGGCCCATCAGGTTTTTTTGGAACTGTACAGCCACAGCTAGACTTAACATTAGAAATGATAAGTGGAGCATCACCTGTATTGGTGAATTCAAAAACTCTTACACCATCAGCACCTTTTTCTATAGTTCCATAATCGATAGTTGTATCTTTGAATTCGATTTTGGCTACTTTATCTTGCGCATTAACTGAAAAACTAATCAGTCCTATAAACAATACTGTAATTAAATGTTTCATAATATTTTACTTTAATTCGTTGGTAAACATAGTTACTTTTTATTCATTCTACAAAATTATTAGACGTAATGCACATCTGTAATTACAATTTACTATAACAAATGTACATATTACATTCATATAATTTTATAGAAAAAAGAAATATAAGTACTTTTGCGTGTTATATTTCAAAAACTATTCCAAAGTATGCAAATTCCATCAAAATATGATGCTAATCAAGTAGAAAGCAAGTGGTATGATTACTGGATGAAACATAATTATTTCCATTCAGTCCCTGATGATAGAGAGCCTTATACCATAGTCATTCCACCACCAAATGTTACTGGAGTTTTGCATATGGGGCATATGTTAAACAATACCATTCAGGATGTCTTGATTCGTCGTGCACGTTTACAAGGCAAAAATGCTTGTTGGGTACCTGGTACCGATCATGCTTCTATTGCCACTGAAGCCAAAGTAGTAGCTAAATTGAAGGAACAAGGCATTGATAAAAATGACCTGACCAGAGAAGAGTTTTTAAAACATGCCTGGGACTGGACTCATGAATATGGTGGAGTCATACTAGAACAGTTGAAAAAGCTTGGATGTTCTTGTGATTGGGACCGAACAAAATTTACCATGGATGACGATATGTCAGAAGCCGTAATTAAAGTTTTTGTTGATTTATACAACAAAGGCTTAATATATAGAGGTTATCGCATGGTTAACTGGGATCCTGAGGCAAAAACAACGCTTTCTGATGAGGAAGTTGAATATGTTGAAAAACAAGGAAAGCTTTATTATGTAAACTATCAAGTTGAAGGAACTAGTGATACCTTAACCATTGCCACGACCAGACCAGAAACCATTTTGGGTGATACAGCCATTTGTATTAATCCTAATGATGAGCGTCATACCAATTTAAAAGGAAAGAAGGCCATTGTGCCCATTAATGGTCGCGTGATACCTATTATTGAAGATGGGTATGTGGATGTAGAGTTTGGTACTGGATGTCTAAAAGTAACACCAGCGCATGACGAAAACGACAAGGTTTTAGGCGATAAGCATAACCTAGAAGTTATCGATATATTCAATGAAGATGCCACCTTAAATAGCTATGGTCTGCATTATGAAGGCAAAGACCGCTTTGTAGTTAGAAAAGAAATTGTTAAAGAATTAGAGGAAAAAGGGCATATTCTTAAAATTGAAGATTACACCAACAGGGTAGGAATTTCAGAACGCACCAAAGCCATTATCGAACCCAGATTATCCGATCAGTGGTTTATAAAGATGGAAGAATTAGTAAAGCCTGCTATAGAGGCCGTTTTAGGGAAAAACCCTGAAATTAAATTATTTCCAAAAAAGTTTGAGAATACTTACAGACATTGGATGGAAAATATTCGCGATTGGAATATTTCTCGTCAGTTACTTTGGGGGCAACAAATTCCTGCCTACTATTACGGTGATGGTAAAGAAGACTTTGTAGTTGCCGAATCTATTGAAGATGCTTTAGATTTAGCTAAAGAACAAACGAAAAATACACAATTGACATCTAACGACTTACGCCAAGATACCGATGCTTTAGATACGTGGTTTTCCTCTTGGTTATGGCCCATGAGCGTTTTTGATGGTATCCGAAACCCTGAAAACGAAGAAATAAATTACTATTACCCAACTAACGATTTAGTGACAGGTCCAGATATTCTGTTTTTCTGGGTAGCTAGAATGATTATAGCCGGATATGAATATAAAGGAGAAAAGCCTTTTGAAAATGTGTACTTAACAGGTTTGGTGCGTGATAAGCAACGTCGAAAAATGAGCAAACAATTGGGTAATTCGCCAGATGCCTTGAAACTCATTGAAGAATACGGAGCTGATGGTGTGCGTGTTGGATTATTGTTAAGTAGTGCAGCCGGAAACGATTTAATGTTTGATGAAGCCCTTTGTAATCAAGGAAAAGGTTTTGCTAATAAAATATGGAATGCTTTTCGTTTAGTGAAGGGTTGGGAGGTCAGTGATACTATTGAACAACCAGAGTCTAGTAAGATTGCTATAGAATGGTTTGAAGCCAAATTTCAACAAACCTTACTTGAAATTGAAGATCATTACGGTAAATATAGATTGTCGGATGCTCTAATGGCTACTTACAAGTTAATTTGGGATGATTTTGCATCTTGGTTGTTGGAAATCGTCAAGCCAGCTTACCAACAGCCTATTGATTCCAAAACTTTAGATGGTGTTATTAACCATTTTGAGAATATCTTAAAAATATTACATCCATTTATGCCATTCTTGACAGAAGAAATTTGGCAATATATGTCAGAAAGACAACCGGAAGAAGCCTTAATAGTTGCCAAATGGCCAGAAAAAAAGCCTGTTGATAATGATTTGATATCAAATTTTGATTTCATGCAGGAAGTGGTTTCCGGAATCAGGAATATTAGAAAAGAGAAAAATATTTCTTTTAAGGATAGTATCGATTTTTCAATTATTAATAATGAAAATGTAACCTCTGTTTTTGATGGTGTCATCCAGAAACTAGGTAATATTGATAAATTGACTTATGCTTCTGAAGCGGTTGATGGTGCATTGACTTTTCGTGTGAAATCAAATGAATATTTTATTCCAGCATCTGGAGCCATTAATGTTGAGGATGAAATTAATAAACTTACCGAAGAGTTGAATTATACGGAAGGTTTCTTGAAATCCGTTCAAAAGAAACTATCGAACGAACGTTTTGTTGCTGGTGCACCGGAGCAGGTAGTGGCTAGCGAAAAGAAAAAGGAGGCTGATGCTTTAGCGAAAATTGAAACGTTAAAGGCTAGTTTGGCCAGCCTACAATAATGACCAAAAGAACCATATATATAATTATTGCCATAGTTTTGGTATTTAGTATATATGGTTATGAATATTATCTAGATAATAAAGAACAAGAAGCTGTTGTAGAGAGTGGTAAACTACCTAAAAACCCTGCAATAGCTTTTTTTCTGCCTATGAGTACTACAGGACAAATAGTTCATCATCATGGTTATTCCTTAAGCTATAGTGAGCCACATGAACAAGCCGAATGGGTAGCCTATGAACTAAAAAAAGAACATCTTTCCAATACCCATTTTGATAGACCCTATTTTGAAATTGATAAAGCCGTAAGCACAGGAGCAGCCAGTTGGCGCAATTACAAAAATTCTGGTTACGATCGTGGACATTTATGTCCCGCTGGAGACAGGCGTTATAGTCAAGAAGCTCATGACGAAACCTTTTTAACCAGTAATATTAGCCCGCAAAATCATGAATTTAACTCTGGTATTTGGAACATTTTGGAACAAAAGGTACGCTATTGGGCCAGTCGTTACGATGGTGTTTTTGTGGTAACAGGAGGTGTTTTAAAAGGTAATTTGAAAACTATTGGTTCGGAAAATGTAGCAGTTCCCAATCAGTTTTACAAAGTCATCATGGATTACAATGGTGGAAATCCAAAAGTTTTGGCTTTCTTGATGCCGCATCAGGATTCCAAAAAGCCTCTTTATGAATTTACAGTTTCTATAGATGAGGTTGAAGAAATAACCGGAATTGATTTCTTCCCTGTTTTGGATGATGTTACTGAAGACAAGTTGGAAGCGACAGTCAATTATAAAGTTTGGAGTTTCAACTAAATTTTCCAAGTATCCCTTTCCAACGGAGTTTGCGTATAAATTGACCTTGTTCTTTGGTGACCAATTGTTCCGTGTTGTTTCTTTTTGCTTTAAAATAACCTGCCATATAATCTGTGAAAAGAGATAAGCTGCCTTTTTTGTATGCTAATTTTAAAGCTGAAATTAACGAAATAACAAAGCCATATCGCATCTTATACATGGCTTCACCTTGGAGATATTTAGCCGTTTTGGTGTAACTTTTTCCTGTAGGTTTTAAATGTTTTACCTGTAAGTTTTCGTTAGTTAGAATGGACCAGTTATAATATGTAGCCAAAAGTTCATCTATGGTATCCCAACCCATGGATGGCTTTAGTTTTCCAATTTGTAGAAAGCAATCCTTTCTATAAGCTTTAAGTGCACCGCGAATATGATCCTTTCTGGTTAAGTTTTCAAGCACCCATGTTCCATTTTTTTCAATATAGCAAACCCCAGAAGCCATGCCTAGTTTTGGGTTGCTTTTAAAGTGAAATGCCAATTGTTCCAAATAATTACTCGGAAAAATTAAATCAGCGTCAAATTTACAGATTACATCATAGTCATTATCCAATGTTTCATAACCCGCATAAAAAGCGTTTATTATTTTACTTCCTGGTAAATGATGGTTTGATGAGGTGATATTTATCATTGATAACCAATTATGCTTGACCATAAATGATTCTACTATCGATTTTGTGTCATCGGTTGAATTGTCATTCACAACCACGACTTGTTTTGGCAGTAAAGTTTGGTTTGCCAAGGATTCTAATGTTTGACCAATAAAGGATGCTTCATTATGGGCTGGTATGACAATATAGAAGTTCAAACTTTAAACACGTTCTGCGTAAACAATATAATATCGAGGTGTAAACCAACGTAAGATAGGTCTTAAGCCTAATTTTTTGGTAGGGTTAGTCCATTTTTTCCTATCTATTATTTTCCAACCAGTTTTTTCAAGCAACCAGTCAAACTGCCAATCTTCGAACTCATGATAATGTCTATCCCACATATCCGTTTTACTTCTGTAAGCTGGAGAAAACCATAGGCGTAATGGTACACTTGCAACGAGTTTATTTGCATTTATTGATTGTAAAACGTTAAACGGCGAGAGTAAATGCTCAAATATTTCAAAAGCAGTGACGACATCGGCATCGGAATTTACAATAGTTGATGTATCCAAATCCAAATCTTCACCTTGAGTATTTTGGACATGATAGCTCATATTTTTCATGATTTTGGAGAAAGGGTTCTCGATACCTAAATCTAAAATTTTAGAGTCGGAAGAAATATGTTTTTTTAAAAATTCAGCCGTTATTTTAAACCGTTTATTTGGAAACGTATTTTCGTACATGTAGCTTTTTCCACATTCGTGGAGAAATTAATATTTATAAACCATTGCGTTAATGTGCATTCCTGCACCCACACTGGCAAATATAATAACATCTCCTTTAGAAAAGCTTTGATTGGACATTTTTCCGTGTTTGATTAGGTCTAAAAGCGTAGGAACCGTTGCTACAGAGCTATTTCCATACTTTTGGATACTCATAGGCATAATACCTTCAGGAATGTCCGTATTATAGAGTTTATAGAAACGCTTTAAAATGGCTTCATCCATTTTTTCATTGGCCTGATGAATCAATATTTTTTTGACATCTTTGATATCAATGCCACTATTATCCAAGCAATTTTTCATGGCAAGCGGAACTTGACTCAATGCAAACTCATAGATTTTTCGACCATCCATTTTGATGTAGCGTGTGTCACGACAAAGTTTTTGGTTGTTTGAATTTCCGAAATATAGGTAATAAGCTTCATCATAGGTGAAGCTGGCTGTTTCATGGGCTAAAATGCCATCATTACCTTCAGTTTCCTCAATAATGGTTGCTCCTGCGCCATCGCTATAAATCATACTATCTCGGTCATGTTTGTCAACAACACGGGATAGTGCTTCCGCACCAATTACCAAACAACGTTTGGCAATTCCAGCTTTTATAAACGCTTGCGCTTGAATGACACCTTCAATCCAACCAGGACAACCAAATAGAATGTCATAAGCAACACATTTTGGGTTTTTGATTCGTAAATTGTGTTTAATTCGTGACGCCAAGCAAGGAAGAATATCACTTTGAATGGTCCCATGAACGACATCGCCAAAATTGTGTGCAACAATAATATAATCCAAAGTCTCAGGATCAATTTTGGCATCTGCAATAGCCTTTTCAGCTGCGAAGAAACCTAAATCTGAAGTATTGATATGATTATCGGCGTAGCGGCGTTCACCTATGCCAGTAATTGCCTTAAATTTTTCAATGATAACATTGTTATCATGTTTAAAATTACTTCCATCCGTATTCAAAAATTCATGTTGATGAAAGTCTTCGTTTTTTTCGATACTACTGGGGATATAACTTCCTGTTCCTGTTATTTTTATGGCCATATTATCTGCTATTAATCAATTGCCTTATTACGAAACTAATCAATTATAAACGAAGTTGTTTCACATATTGTATTTATCCTCTAATTTTTATGATATTCATAAAAAAGAGCATATTTATTTTTTGTATTAGCATAAAAAAAGCCTTCAAATGTGAAGGCCTTAATGTTAATGATTTATATGCGTAGAATTACGCTTCCATATATTCTTCAATTGGTGCACAGGTACAAATAAGGTTTCTATCACCATAAGCATCGTCAACACGTCTTACTGAAGGCCAAAACTTATTGTCTCGTACATAATCCAATGGGAATGCTGCTTTTTCTCTAGAATAAGGCATGAGCCATTCGTCTGATGTAATCATGTCCAAGGTATGTGGTGCATTCTTAAGTACATTATTGACATCATCTTTTGAGGCTTCATCAATCTCTTTTTTGATAGAAATCATGGCATCACAAAAGCGGTCCATTTCTGCTTTGCTTTCACTTTCCGTAGGTTCTATCATTAGCGTCCCTGCAACTGGAAATGATACCGTAGGCGCGTGGAATCCATAATCCATTAGGCGCTTCGCAATATCCGTTACTTCAATGCCATTGGCTTTAAATGGACGGCAATCAACAATCATTTCGTGTGCTGCTCTGCCCATTTCACCCGAATATAAGGTATCAAAATGCCCTTGCAATCGCGTCTTAATGTAATTGGCATTTAAAATGGCAATTTTTGTTGCATCCGTAACTCCTTGGGAACCTAACATTTTTATATATCCATAGGATATCAAGCAAACCAATGAAGATCCAAATGGTGCCGCAGAAATAGCAGTTATTGCCTGATCACCTCCTGTTTTTACAACAGGATTTCCAGGTAAAAACGGTGCTAATTGTTTAGCTACACAAATTGGTCCTACACCAGGTCCGCCACCACCATGAGGAATAGCAAAGGTTTTATGTAAGTTTAAGTGACAAACATCAGCTCCAATATTTCCTGGGTTGGTCAAACCAACTTGAGCATTCATATTAGCCCCATCCATATATACCTGCCCACCATTGTCATGAATGATTTTTGTGATTTCTTTGATAGCAGATTCATAAACCCCATGGGTAGATGGATAGGTTACCATCAAACATGATAAATTGTCTTTATGCAATTCGGCTTTTTCACGTAAGTCATCAACATCAATATTTCCTTTTTCGGTTGATTTTGTGACTACTACTTTCATGCCTGCCATTACGGCACTTGCAGGATTGGTACCATGAGCAGATGACGGAATTAAGCATATATTTCTATGATGATCACCACGAGATTCATGATAGGCTTTAATGACCATTAATCCAGCGAATTCCCCTTGTGCGCCTGAATTCGGTTGTAGTGATGTAGCAGCAAAACCAGTTATTTCAGTTAATTGGTCTTCTAGTTCTTTTAAAACTGTTAAATACCCTTTGGCTTGCTTGGCAGGAACAAATGGATGCACATTGGCCCATTTAAATATACTCAATGGTAACATTTCTGCTGCGGCATTTAATTTCATGGTACAAGACCCAAGTGAAATCATAGAGTGATTTAATGATAAATCTTTACGTTCTAACTTCTTAATGTAGCGCATTAACTCTGTTTCCGAATGGTAGGAATTAAAAACAGTTTCAGTTAAGAAATCAGATTGTCTCTGTAAATTTTCAGAAATGGCATTAGCTGATGGGATTTCATCAATTGTAAAGGCTTCTTTATTGGCAATTTCAGAAAATACTAAAATGAGATAATTTAAATCACGAACCGTTGTGGTTTCATTAATCGAAATAGATACGGTTTCTTCATCAGGATAATAGAAGTTTACCTTTTTTTCTTTGGCTATCTTTTTGACTTTTTTAGCGTCCGTTTTAATTTGAAGCGTATCAAAATATTCAGAATTAACTTGATCAAATCCCAATTTCTTTAGGGATTCAGAAAGCAAAACAGCCGTACTGTGAACGTTGTTAGCGATAAATTGAAGCCCCTTAGGACCATGATATACGGCATACATTCCGGCCATAACAGCTAGAAGTACTTGTGCTGTACAAATATTTGATGTTGCCTTATCACGCTTAATATGTTGCTCGCGGGTCTGAAGCGCCATGCGTAAAGCACGGTTTCCATTGGCGTCTTTGGTAACACCAATAATACGACCTGGAATATCTCTTTTGTAAGCTTCCTTTGTTGCGAAAAATGCTGCGTGCGGTCCGCCATATCCCATAGGGATTCCAAAGCGTTGAGTCGTTCCAACTACAACATCGGCACCAAATTTACCTGGAGCCTCTAATTTCACTAAACTTAAAATATCTGCAGCCACTGCCACTTTAATGTTGGCATTATTGGCACGCTCTATAAATGATTTAATATCGGTTATTTGACCTAATTTTCCTGGATATTGCAAAATGGCTCCGAAGAAATCCGAAGAAAAGTCAAAATCACTTTCCGGACCAACAACTAGTTCAATGCCAACTGGAATCGCGCGAGTTTTTAGAATCGATAGGGTTTGTGGTAAAATATATTCCGAAACAAAAAACTTATTAACGTTAGCTTTCTTCTGATCACGATCACGTACAGCATATAATAAACTCATGGCTTCTGCTGCAGCGGTACTTTCATCAAGTAGCGACGCATTGGCCAATTCCATACCAGTCAAATCGGTAATCATGGTTTGGAAATTTAGCAAAGCTTCCAGTCTCCCTTGCGCAATTTCAGCCTGATATGGTGTATAAGCAGTATACCATCCTGGGTTTTCCAAAATATTTCTTTGAATAACTGCTGGTAAAATAGTTGGATGATAACCTAATCCAATATAGGTTTTATAAACTTTATTCTTTTTAGATAGATTGTGAATGTGAACCAAGTATTCTTGTTCGCTCATTGGAGCTTCCAAGTTAAGCGGTTTTTTAAGCTTAATATCATCAGGAATGGTTTCATAAATCAGTTGATCTATGGAGTCCACACCAATGGTTTTAAGCATTTGAATTTGGTCTTCTTCTCTTGGACCAATATGGCGTTGTGCGAAAGCCGTTGTATTCATTACAAGTTGTGTTGAATTTGATGCGCAAAATTACGGAATAATTCACGTTAAAATGTTAATGAAAATGAAAGTTTTTAACCAATTAATCGGTTTATTAACACTTTGCGTATTTTTGTGTTATGCGGTTGTTTAAAAATGTTTTTGATTTTTATTTGAATAGCAGTATTCATGTGGCTTTGTCGGTGTACGCGCTTTCATGGATTACCCTAATGGAATATCAGATTGATTACGATGAAAATATCCTGTATTTCAACTTTTTTGCCACTATCACAGGTTATAATTTTGTAAAGTTCTTCGGACTTGCCAAATTCCACCACCGCAGTCTCGCCAATTGGTTGAAAATTATCCAAATATTTTCTTTGATTTGTTTTTTGGCGCTCTGCTATTATGCATTCAAACTGGAGCTTAAAACGTTATTGTGGATTGTTGCTTTTGGAGCGATAACATTTTTGTATGCCATTCCATTTTTACCTAAACACTATTTCTTGGATAAACAACATAATTTAAGAAGTGTCAGTGGCTTGAAAGTCTATGTGATAGCTATTGTATGGTCTGGTGTGACCGTTTTTTTGCCTTTGTTAAACAATGATTATGATATAGAATTTAACGTGGTGATTACCTCAATTCAAATAGCCTTGTTTGTGGTCGTATTAATGTTGCCATTTGAGATTCGAGATATGAAGTATGATAGTCTTAAATTGGCAACCATACCGCAACAGATTGGTGTCAAAAAAACTAAAATTATTGGTGCTTTAATTTTGATGGTATTTTTCTTGTTAGAATATTTCAAGGATGATATTGATAGCAATAACTTATTGGCTATTCTTATGATCACAATAATTACAATGTTATTTCTTGTGTTTTCTCGAGAGAATCAAGGTAAGTATTACAGTGCGTTTTGGGTAGAAGGCATACCCGTTTTTTGGCTGGTACTTCTAAAGCTGCTTGGTTAATTCTTTTTCAAATTCTTTTTTTAGCGCTTCACGTTCGCCATTTTTAAGACATTCAACGTTGGATTTTTTAACCGTTGAAGTTAGTTTTTTGTTTTGTCTAACATAGGCTCTGGTGATTTTACACCAGGTGTAGCGTAAATTCAGTTTGATTTTTTCCCAAAGTGTAGCCTCATTGTATTGTGATTTATCACAAATATGTTGTGCTTCATCACATGAAATAAACAAAAACGATTGCTTTTCTTTCATTGTATTAAAACCAATTTTTTTCCATACACTCTGCCATGGCTGTTCGTGCCCTATGAATAATAACCCAAAGGTTAGACGCAGTAATGTTTAATTCATTACATATTGTTTCTGTATCCAATCCTTCTATGGTTTTCATTTTAAAAACATCTGCCTGTTTGGTCGGTAGCTTATCTAAACAAGTATAAATGGCTTCCCCTAACTCATCATTCACCATGGTGTCTTCAGCTGTTTTATCAAAAGGATCTGCAACACGCTCCTCTAACCAGCTGCCTTCTTCCTCGTCATTATTAAAGTCCATACGGACCTCTGCTTTTCCTTTTTTGGAATTGATTTTCCGATAATGGTCAATAATTTTTCTTTTGAGAATTGAAATCAACCAGGTACGTTCACTAGCTTCCCCTTTGAAGTTTTTCATGGACTTTAAACTGGCTACAAAGGTGTCTTGAACCAAATCTTTAGCCATTTCTCGATCATTGACGCGGGAAATGGTATAATTGAACAGGTAATCCGAGTACCGATCAATCCATTTTTCTGGTTCAATAGTGTGTTTTGGCATTTTTGTTTCTCTAGCAATTTTATCAAAAATAAGCTAAAATTTATTAAAATAATAGGATAACAGAAAGACGCCAGAAAAATATATCCATAGTAATACAAATAAAATATGTACATAAGTTTCAAAAGTCTTGCCTTTCCACAGTTTGGTCGAGTAAACAAAAACTTGAAATAGTAATCGTATCATCCAAAACATTCCTAACCCCAACGTTATTTTTTTACCTAATGAAGTAGTTGTTAGCTCCAAGGCAGAAGAAATACATAATAATCCCATCAAGCCGACAGTTAAGGCTATGAAGAATGTATGTGTTCGCATCATTTGGTTATTAATTAAACTCAAATGTTTTAGCTCTTTATTCCAATTAAAATACTTTGGAAAAACAACGTGAATGCAAGCTAATACTAGCATAAGGTAACCGGCTATTTTTATATGAATTATCATAGTGTGTTTATTAAGATTGGTAGTTGAATACTGACATAAACTGCGTGAACTTTGTCTCATTGAATGTTTTTAATCCAGCAGCTTTAAAAGCTTTTTTCCAATGATTTTTTGAAAAGAAATGTGTAAACCCAACAGAGAATGCCAAAAAGTTAGGGAGGTCTCGTAAGTGTTCTACCATAATGACTTTTCCGTTCGGTTTGCAAACTCTGTGACACTCCTTCAGAAATTGAACTTTCTCATCAAAAGAACGAATTTCATGCGCTGCTGAAAGTAGAAAAACATAATCAACCGAATCGGTTTTTAGCGGCATGTGATTGGTTTTTATTTGTAAGGTGTTAGGATAGGTTAAGCTTACTTTTCTAGCTCTAACAATTGCTGGCTCTGTGTGTTGTTCAGAATTATAAAAATCAAATACCTGAAGTTTTGATTTGGGAAACTTTTTTTTCAGAATATAACTGGTTTCATCAAAACCTGCGTTGATATTTACCATTAGTTTTTTTTCTAAATCTTCAAGTTGTAAAGGCTTTAACCAATCAAAATTATAGTAACCTGAAAAATCATATACGTAAGCCGAAACTATCAGTGGCATTAATAATCCATATAAAAATAGACCTATGATTACCCATAATAGTAATTGTGACCATTGAAAATAAAAATGACTTAATATGATAACCAATAGTATCGTAAGTCCTATAACATAAAAATGCCTGTTAAAGCTTAAAATGTTCAGGACGCCTTGAAATTGTCTTCGTTTTGTTTCCATAATTCTTTTCTTCCTTTTTTCCAGTAATATGGTATGTGTTCAATGATAAATGCGTTTGCTAGTTTGTGGTTTTTTAATTTTAGATTGGTGATGAACTCAAAGTTATAATCAATGACTTTTAGTGGTTTTGGTTTCCAATTCTGTCTTACGCCTTCAATGATTAAGACTTCTTTTTTGTCTTCATTATAAGTAAATGTAAAGGGTAGTGGTCCAGCAAATCGACGCGCCTCTTTCCAGTTTAAAAATGGTGAATTTTTAGGTAAACTAACCGCTTCATTATCTTTACTATAATTGATTTTAAAATTTGATTTTTTAGAGGTAATATCAACATGGTTATTTTTGTGTGTTTTTGTAATATCAGTAGTTGTGTAGTTGTAATGGGTGAACATGTTACCCATAAAAGCCATTTTTTTCTTATTGGTTTCTGACTTTATAATGTACAATCCACGTAAACGCTTTCCTTGATTTGTAGTGTAACGAACAAAAATTCGGTAGCCTATTAAGAAAAAATCATTGCCTAAAAACTTTGGAAATCCTTTAGGTCGTAAATTTTTGGTTTGCACCATAGCGACAGCTACAAAAGCCCGTGTATCTTGAAATGTATCTAACTGTAAACAATCAGGAATTAAGGACTCCAACTGTTCTTTTGGAACAGCAAATGTCAATACAACCGAGCTTTCAAAAAAGGCTTCTACACCAAAAGGGTGATTTTTAAGATTTGATAAGTTCATGATGTGTCTTTTTAAAATGAAATTGATTGTAGTAAATAACAATGATTAATATAAAGGCAAACAAAGCATTAAATTTTCCCCAAAGCAGTAGTTCTGGAACAAGGATGAATTCCAAAATATTCATACTTGCAATAATTATAATTTGGGCAACAGCATTCATTTTTGAGTATTGGTTTGATAGAATCCAAAACCCCATAGCAATTTCGAAACATCCTATCGTTATAATTAGAGTTCTAGAATAGTCTTCACTCAAAATATTTGCAACAATTTGTTCATGTCGAGGTACTAGGTTTAAAACCTTACAAAAAAGTCCGTTTATAAACCAGATACTGGCTAAAGTTATATTTATAATTTTATACATTTTAATATTTTTAAACTTTCAATAAATATTGAAAGTATGATTTAAATTTTTTTATTTAAAGAGTTTAAGTAATGACTTTGTTAACCAATTTTGTTGTTGGTTAACCACTTTGTTTATCATAGAGTCCATCGTCTCGGTTAGCTCATGTAATGCCTTGGTTTGTTTGATGAATTCTTTAGTCTTTTCAGTGCCATCATCATTTATGGATGATACATCTTTTAATATTTTTACAACTGGTTTAATTTCACGTCTGCTGCGTTCTTTAGCAACAACTCTTGCCAACTCTTCAACATCTTTTTCGGTGGTGAAATATTCTTTGCGTTCACCAGGAATAATTTCTTTGGTTACAATTCCCCAATCCATCAGTTGTCTTAAATTCATGCTGGTGTTACCTCTAGAAATCTTAAGTTCTTCCATGATGTCTTCCATAGACAAGGGTTTTGTTGAAATAAAAAGCAATGCTTGAATTTGCGCCATAGCTTTATTTATTCCCCAAAGCGAACCCAAACTTCCCCAAGTGCTAATAAACTTTTCTTTTGCTTCTTTATATTCCATACAGCAAATATATAAAATATTTGAAACTTTCAAAAAATATTGAAAGTTAATTGTATTTCAATTTACATTCAGAACGTAGTGAAGATTCTACAGTAGAGAAAGGATGAGATACTGAATCAAATTCAGTGTATGACGAAGACTTACTTCTCAATCAAACCAGCACGCTTCAATAAAGCTTCAGGTTGTGGTTCCTTACCTCTAAAACGTTTATAGAGTGTCATTGGATCTTCAGTGCCACCCTGTGAAAGTACATTGTCTTTAAATTTAGTGGCAGCACTTCTGCTAAAAATACCTTCTTCTTTAAAATATTCAAAGGCATCAGCATCCAGTACTTCAGCCCATTTATAGCTGTAATAACCCGAACTATAACCGCCTTGAAAAATATGAGAAAAAGAAGTGCTCATGCAATTTTCGGCCACATCAGGATATAATCTGGTGTTTTGAAAAGCTTCTGCTTCGTGCGCTTTTACATTGGTAATAGCGGTCGGATCTGAACCATGCCAACTCATATCCAATAGCCCAAAACTTAATTGGCGTAGAGTTTGCATCCCTTCATGAAATGTTGCAGACTCTTTTATTTTTTCAACAAAATCCATTGGTATGACTTCATGGGTTTCATAATGTTTGGCGAAAAGCTCAAGGGCTTCTTTTTCGTAACACCAGTTTTCCAAAACCTGACTAGGCAACTCTACAAAATCCCAAAAGACACTGGTGCCAGATAAACTTGGATAAGTTGTGTTGGCCAACATACCATGTAATGCATGACCAAATTCATGGAAAAGCGTGGTTACTTCATTGAAGGTTAATAGGGAAGGTTTGCTTTTAGTCGGTTTTGTAAAATTGCAAACGATTGAAATATGTGGTCTGCTATTTTCCCCGTTCTTTACATATTGCGGTTTGTAAACAGTCATCCAGGCACCATTACGCTTGCCTGGTCTTGGGAAGAAATCCGCATAAAAAATCGAAACGTATTCACCAGATTCGTCTGTTACTTTATAAGTTAAAACATCTTCATGATACTTGTCAATGTTGTTGATTTCTTCAAATTGTAATCCATATAACTTACTGGCAATTTTGAAAACGCCATTGATGACATTTTCTAATTTAAAATAAGGTTTCAGTTTTTCGTCATCTAAATTAAAAAGTTTTTGTTTCAGCTTTTCCGAATAATAAGCACCATCCCATTTTTGAAGTTGGTCAATACCATCTAATTCTTTTGCAAAATCTTCAAGGTTTTTAAACTCGCGTTCTGCCGCTGGTTTGGCTTTCTCAAGGAGATCATTTAAAAAGGTTTCAACGGTTTCAGGGTTTTTTGCCATACGTTCCTCCAATACAAAATGTGCATGGGTTTTATAGCCCAGTAAATTGGCACGCTTGTGTCGTAATTTGGCTATTTTAAGGACGTTTTCCTGATTGTCCAATGCATCATTATTAAAACCTTTGGATCCAAATGCTATCGCCAATTTTTTTCGAAGTTCTCGATTCTCGGCATAGGTCATAAAGGGGATGTAACTGGGGTAATCCAACGTGAAAAGCCACCCTTCTTTGTCTTTGCTTTCGGCCAATTGAGCAGCAGCTTCAATGGCACCTTCTGGAAGACCAGTAAGATCCGCTTCATCAGTTATCAGTAATTCAAACTTGTTGGTTTCTGCTAATACGTTCTCACCAAATTTTAGTTTTAGTTTACTTAATTCCTTGTCAATGTCTCGCAGTTGCAGTTTTTTGTCTTCAGGTAAATTGGCACCATTTCTAGAAAAGCTTTTGTATTTTTTTTCTAAAAGTGTCATTTGCTCCGTCGAAAGATTTAAAGTTTCTCTCTTTTCGTAAACCGATTTCACTCTTTTAAATAATTCCTCATTGAGGGTAATATCATTGCTGAATTCAGACAGAAGCGGAGACACTTCTTGCGCTATTTTTTGTATGGTATCATTGGTTTCAGCCGAATTTAAATTGAAAAAAATACTAGAAATTCTATCAAGTTGCTCTCCTGAAAAATCTAATGCTTCGATGGTATTTTGAAAGGTAGGAGAATCGCTATTCTTTACAATTTCATCAATTTCTTCCTTGGCTTCTGCAATTCCTTTTTTAAATGCAGGAAGAAAATCGGCATCGGAAATTTTTGAGAAAGGTGCTGTATTAAACTGGGTATCAAAGGGTTTATTTAGAATGTTCATTTGTAATTTTTAGTTAGTTAGAAAACCTATGTGTTATTTTTCTTACTAAATAATTGATTTTCTGTTTATTAACTTAATTTTAAGACCTTTTGGACTTGTGGATTTGAGATTTAATATTACTTTTGTGGCAGATTTTTCATGAGAGTTTAAAACTCTTAAAAATTTATTGATTAATAGCGTTAAAAACCTCGGCTTTTGTCGAGGTTTTTTTTATTATAATTCTTTCGCAGAATCAATAACTTTGGCTTTTAAACCTTCCTTGTAAACCAATATTTTATCTAGAACACATTGGTCTGAACTACCAATAATTTGAGCCGCTAGAATACCAGCATTTTTGGCGCCGTTAAGTGCTACAGTAGCAACTGGAACACCTCCTGGCATTTGCAAAATAGAAAGTACTGAATCCCAACCATCAATAGAATTACTACTTTTTACAGGAACACCGATAACTGGTAAAGGGGATAATGAAGCGACCATTCCGGGTAAATGAGCAGCGCCACCAGCACCTGCAATGATCACCGAAATGCCACGGGTGTGTGCATGTTTTCCATAGTCAAACAATTTTTCTGGAGTTCTGTGTGCTGATACGATATCGACTTCTATGTCAATATCAAATCCTCTTAAAATATCGATAGCGTCTTGCATGACAGGCAAATCGCTTTTACTACCCATGATAATTCCTACTTTACTCATGTCTATTATTTACTAATTACTTTAATGGTTTTCTTGACCTCTTCTGCGATGCGTCTGGCTTCACTAATATCTTTATGAACGATAGTAACATGACCCATTTTTCTAAATGGTCTCGTTTGTTTTTTACCATATATATGAGGTGTAACACCTTCTAATTTCATGATATCAGCAATGTTTTCATAAACAACATGGCCTGTATGTCCTTCTGCACCAACCAAATTTACCATAATTCCGCCAACTTTACTATCGGTTTGTCCCAAAGGTAAATTCAATATAGCACGCAGATGTTGTTCAAATTGCGAGGTATAACTGGCCTCAATGGTTTGATGACCCGAATTGTGCGGTCTTGGAGCAACTTCGTTAACCAGAATGTCATCGGTTTGAGTTTGAAACATTTCAACAGCTAACAGACCTACGTGCTTAAAAGCTTTTGAAACATCAAGGGCTACTTGCTGCGCTTTTATAACGACATGTTCGTCAATTCGAGCAGGACAAATAACATATTCCACCTGATTGGCTTCTGGATGAAATTCCATTTCAACAACTGGATAGGTTTTTACGTCACCGTCTACATTTCTTGCCACAATAACAGCCAATTCATTCTTAAATGGTATCATAGCTTCCGCTATGCATTCAACATTAGGTAGTCCAGTCAAATCCTCGATTTTTCTGACCACTTTTACACCATTACCATCGTAACCGAATTGGGCGCTTTTCCAAACAAACGGTAACTGTAAACCACCATTGTTAATAGCTTCTTTTATTTCGGATGTGTAAGCAAATCTGGTAAAATCGGCTGTTGGTATGTTGTGATCCTTGTAAAACAGTTTTTGCGTGGCTTTGTTTTGAATGGTTCGTAAGGTTTTGGAAGACGGATACACTTTGACACCTTCTTTTTCCAAATCTTCAAGTGCATGGGTGTTGACGTTTTCTATTTCAAAAGTTAAAACATCAACTTGTTTTCCAAAATTATAAACGGCATCATAATCCATGAGATCACCAAGCTGAAACTCATTACAAGCTATTTTACAGGGAGCTTCCGCGCTGGCATCCATTACCTTGGTATAGATATCAAATTTTCGGGTCGTATACAAGAGCATTTTTCCCAATTGCCCACCACCAAGAATACCTAGTTTGAATTCTGAAGAGAAAAAATTCATTACGTTGATTTTGCACAAAAGTACAAATCAAAACCCTCTGAAAAAACTAAATAACAAACAATCTAAAAGAGAATTCGTAAAACGTTAATCAAATGATTATCTTTGCGTTTCTAAAATTAACAATCGGGTGATAAAGCTTCGCGATCTATATTTCAAACCGTTTATTTCAGAAGGGGAAATTCAAGTAGCAGTGCAACGCATGGTAGATGACATTGCGAACGATCTTCAAGATGAAGTACCTGTTTTTATTGGGATTTTGAACGGATCGTTTATGTTTGTCAGTGATTTTGTCAAGTTATATCCAAAACCTTGTGAGGTAACATTCATTAAGTTGGCTTCTTACGAAGGCTTAAAGTCTTCAGATGATATTCAACGCCTTATTGGTATCACGCAAGACTTAACAGGTAGAACAGTTGTTATTTTAGAAGATATTATAGATTCAGGGAAAACGCTGGCTGAAGTGCATCGCATTTTCAAAAATGAAAATGTCAAAGAGCTCAAAATAGCGACCTTATTTTACAAACCTGAAGCCTATAAAAAAGATTTTAAACTTCATTACGTTGGTATTGAAATTCCAGATAAATTTATTGTAGGTTACGGATTGGACTACAATGGTTTAGGACGCGATTTACCAGCTATTTATCAATTAAAAACCACACAGCACATGACTAATTTAGTCCTATTTGGACCTCCTGGAGCAGGGAAGGGCACACAAGCTAATTTTTTAAAAGAAAAATATAATTTGGTTCACATTTCCACAGGTGATGTGTTCCGATTTAATATTAAAAATGAAACAGCTTTAGGTATGTTGGCCAAATCCTATATGGACAAAGGAGAATTGGTTCCAGATCAAGTTACTATTGATATGCTCAATGCTGAAGTTGAAAAAAATGCTGATGCTAATGGTTTTATTTTTGATGGTTTTCCAAGAACCCATGCACAGGCTGAAGCACTGGATAATTTGATGGATAGCAAAGATTCACAAATAAACGCTATGATAGCTTTGGAGGTTGATGATGAGATTTTGGTAGAAAGACTGTTGGAACGAGGAAAGAGCAGTGGTCGTGCTGATGATGCCGATGAATCCATTATACGAAATCGCATAACCGAATATTACAATAAAACAGCTATTTTAAAAGATTACTATTCGGCTCAAAACAAATATTTTGGTGTTGATGGTGTCGGTAGTATTTCTGAAATAACCGATCGATTAAGTAGCGTCATAGACTCATTATAATTTTCTTGAGTTTAAAATTATTAACTTTTAAACTTCAACTTTTAAACTCATAAGATGACCGAAGGGAATTTTGTTGATTATGTAAAACTGTATGTGTCCTCTGGAAATGGCGGTAAGGGCTCTGCGCATTTACACCGTGAAAAATATATTGAAAAGGGTGGTCCAGATGGTGGTGATGGTGGTCGAGGTGGTCATGTAATTATTCGTGGCAACGAAAATCTTTGGACTCTGTATACTTTTAAATTCAAGCGCCACTTTAGGGCTGGTCATGGTGAGCATGGTAGTAAACAACGCAGTACAGGTGCTGATGGTGAAGATGTTTATATGGATGTGCCATTAGGAACGGTTATTCGCGATAAAGAAACCAACGAAGTCATTTTTGAAATCACAGAGCACGGCGAAGAAAAAATCATCGTGGAAGGAGGTATGGGCGGACGTGGTAACTGGCATTTTAAAACTGCTACTAATCAAACACCTCGTTATGCACAACCAGGAATTCCCGGTCAGGAACGAGATATCATTTTAGAATTAAAAGTACTGGCCGATGTAGGCTTGGTCGGATTTCCGAATGCAGGGAAATCAACACTTTTATCTGTTGTCACAGCAGCCAAACCTAAAATAGCCGATTACGAATTCACAACACTTAAGCCTAACTTGGGAATTGTAGAATATCGGGACCATCAAACTTTTGTTATGGCTGATATTCCGGGAATTATTGAAGGCGCGGCAGAAGGACGTGGTCTAGGGCATTATTTTTTACGTCATATTGAACGTAATTCGGTGTTGTTATTTTTAATTCCAGCAGATGCTGACGATATCAAGAAGCAATATGATATCCTTTTAGATGAATTGAAACGTTACAATCCTGAAATGTTGGATAAGGAACGGCTTATTGCTATTTCTAAAAGCGATATGTTAGATGCTGAATTGAAATCAGAACTTAAAGAAGAATTAGATAAGAGCTTACCAATAGATTATTTATTTATATCTTCCGTAGCACAAAAAGGCCTGCAGGAATTAAAGGATAAGTTGTGGGCTATGCTTCAGAATTAAACTATTTTCTATATGAGACAGTATATCAAAAATATTGTTGAGATTAATGATAATAGAACCAGCAAAATCTTTGCAATATTTATTCAATGTTTAATTCTATTATCGATCATTACCTTTTCAATTGAAACCATTCCAAATTTAAAACCTGAAACCAAATCTATTCTATATGCTATAGAAGTGTTTTGCGTGGTGGTTTTTACTATCGAGTATCTACTACGAATTTATGTAGCCGATAGTAAGCCTCGATTCATCTTCAGTTTTTTTGGTATCATCGATTTTCTAGCTATTCTGCCGTTTTACTTGTCGTTTGGTGTCGATTTACGTTCCTTGAGGGCCTTACGTTTTTTAAGGTTATTTAGAATTTTGAAGCTTGTGAGATATAACCGAGCTATGATTCATTTTACAACAGCTATTAAATCGGCAAAAGAGGAGATTTTATTGTTTTTATTCATCACATTAATTCTCATTTATTTCTCTTCTGTCGGGATTTACTATTTCGAGAATGAAGCCCAACCCGAAAATTTCTCTTCAGTTTTTGATAGTTTATGGTGGGCTATAGTAACACTGACAACCGTAGGTTATGGTGATGTGTATCCCATTACTGTTGGTGGTAAAGTGTTTACGTTTTTCATACTATTGATTGGTTTAGGTATTGTGGCTATTCCAACGGGTATTATTTCTTCGGCTTTAACCAAATCGGTTGATAAAAAAGACGCTTAATTTTAGTATCTTTAAAAGAAAAATGAAAAAGCTTTTTGTCCTATTAGCAGTACTTTTAATGTTATCATGTGGTGTGACCGTTAATTACGATTACCAAAAAGAAACCAATTTCGATCAATATAAAACCTATCACTATTTTGATGACATGCAAACGGGTTTAAGTGAACTGGACGCCAAGCGATTTTTCAATTCATTGGATCAAGCATTGCAAGCCAAGGGGTATGTGCTTTCTGAATCACCTGATTTTATAATCGATATTAAAAGTACTTCTTACCAATCAGCTCAAAGTTCTTCTGTAGGAGTGGGTGTAGGTTCAGGTGGAGGTGGTGTCTCTGTCGGTATTCCAGTTGGTCAAGGAAATATGTCTCGACAAATCATTTTTGATTTTGTTGATGGCAAAACCCAGCAATTAATTTGGCAGGCTGTTAGTTCAGAGCCTACTTTACCAGAAAATACACCGGAAGCAAGAGAAGCCCAATTTAAAGTGGTTATTGACAAGGTTCTCATTGGATTCCCTCCAAAGAAATAACCCTATCATATTCAAAATCAGCGTTAAGGCGTTGTTAATTTGTTTTTAAGTGCTGCTCAATTTTGTTTCTTTGAATGAAACTTAAAACCATAAACTATGAAAACACTCGCCAAACTATTAGTCATACTTGTTATGACTGTGTCCGTAAAAGCTCAAAACACGATTGGTCCCATGGACGATTACTCAACTCAAGTTGGCACCTTGGTGTCAATGCTCAACGATATGAAAAACCGTGTAGAGCGCACAGTAAAAGATTTATCAGTAGAAGAATTGGATTATTTAATGGATGATAAAGCAAACAGAATCGGTTCCTTAATTATGCATTTGGCAGCTACTGAAGCTTTTTATCAAGTCTATACTTTTGAAGGTCGGGAATTCAATAAAGAAGAAGAGGAACAATGGGGAACAGCTTTGAGTCTGGGTGACAAGGCTCGTGAGAAATATCAAGGTCATGACGTGCAATATTATTTAGATGCCTATAATGAAGTAAGAAATAAGACCATGCAGCTTATGAAAGAAAAGGACGATGCTTGGTTAGCCAAGCTAAATGCGAGTGGCAATATGAACAATCATTGGGGTTGGTATCATGTTATGGAGCATCAATCCAGTCATTTAGGTCAGATTTTATTATTGAAAAAACGGTTACCAAATAAATAATAATGAATTTAAAAAATAAAGTAGCATTAGTAACAGGAGGAAGCAAAGGCATCGGATTTGGTGTTGCTCAAAGTTTACTTAACCAAGGTATTCATGTGGCAATTACAAGTCGGAGTAGAGCGGCTGCAAGTGAAGCTGCAGACTTATTAAACGCAAAAAACAATACCGAAGCAAAGGCGATTGGGTTACAATCAGATGTTCGCGATTTAGAAAGCCAAAAAAATGCGGTGAACCAAGTTTTAAAAAGTTTTGGGTCTTTAGATGTTGTGGTTGCCAATGCTGGAATAGGACATTTTGCAAGTATTGAAGACTTAACTAGCGAACAATGGCAAGAAACCATAGACACCAATTTAACAGGTGCTTTTTATACCATAAAGGCTAGTGTAGATGCTCTAAAAGCTTCCAAAGGTTATTATATCACTATTTCAAGTTTGGCAGGCACAAATTTCTTTGCAAATGGGTCTGCTTATAATGCGAGTAAGTTCGGAGTTACCGGATTTACGCAAGCGGTAATGCTAGATTTAAGGAAATACGGTATTAAAGTGAGTACCATCATGCCAGGTTCTGTGTCTACACATTTTAATGGAAATGAACCAAGTGATAGCGATGCTTGGAAAATACAAAGTGAAGATATTGGTGAACTGGTTGTTGATTTATTAAAAATGCATCCACGAACTTTACCAAGTAAAATTGAAGTGCGTCCAACAACACCACCAAGTAAATAAAAAAAGGCTTCAAATTTTGAAGCCTTTTTGTTTAATTGATAACCGATATCCTAACACCTTCGCTATGACTGCTGAATTCTGGTGCATACATGCTTTGAATGGTTGTAATGCCATTACTCATGTTTCCAGCATTGTTCGCGCGTAAGTCATACTCAAATACGTAAACGCCTTTTGGTAAATAGTCAAAGAAGAAATTGGTACTGGCATCTTTAGTGCTTTCGTAGTAACCCAATCCATCTTGCCATTTGTATTTTGATAAAACGTTTACAGGTTCTAAACCTGATGCACGCATATCCTTCATGTGAATAAATTCCATATCCCTGTCACATCGGAGTTCAATACGTACGCGAACCAAATCACCTACTTTTAGATTGGTGTCTTCGGTAATTTCCGTGATTTCTTCACCAGTATCAGTATTGATTTTTTTAAATAACTTTTTCTTTAGTTTCAATGGTGTTTCTGCTGAAGTAATGTTATCCAAATCTTCAAAGTACTGCCAGTATAATCCGCCCCAAGCTATACCATCGCCTTTTTTGGTTAAAGTTACTTCTGCCATGTCAGGCTCTATTTCTTGGGTATTCCAAGTCGTTTTGTAATAGCCAGTTCCGGCTTCTACTTTCACGTTTTCTAATTTTGAAGGTTCTATTTTTTTACCACCAACCAAAACATCAACAGCTTCTGTAACACTTAACCAATCGCTACCTTGAAGCAACAAAGCATACACGGCTTCGGTAGTGGCTTTGGTAGTTTCCCATTTATTGGTATGTTTATTTTTTAATAACCAGATTTTAAGATTGTCAATGGTTTCTAGATTCTTCGTTTCACTCTGAATCACAGAACCCGCTTCAGAAAAGGCTTCAATTAGTAAGGCTTGGGTTTCAATGGGTGCTTGATACCAATACCATGATGCCGTATTCTCTTTCCAGTACATACCCAACTCTTCATTAGTAATGCTATTTTCTTTTAAAGACTTCAATATTTTTCCTGCTGTGGCATCATCTTCCATTCGGTGAGCAATCAATGCCATAAGACCTTTGGAATATAATGAACGACTCAACCAATATTTCTGAATCTGTGATAAGTAGTAAGCCGAAACATCTTGAACCTGTTTAGATTGCTTCACCTCTGGGAAAAAGCTACGCATGTATAAATAATGGAGCTGCGTATGGCTTAAATGGTCTTTACTTAAATCAACATCCTTATTGTATTTGGTAAGGTCTTTATATTCTTCAATAAATTCTGAATCGAGATATTGGATGGCTTTGGTTATCATTGACGTCTCGACTGCGCTCGACGTGACATTTAAGTGCTTCAAGTGACCAAAACCAGTGATGATGTGTTGAGTTATAAAACGGTTTTCACGTCCACCATGGAACCAAGGCCAAGCACCATTGCTCATTTGATTTTGCTCGAGTTTTCTTAAGGCATTTTGCAATTCATTGTTCATCTTATTGAGATCAAACAATAAAGCAATACGCTTTTTTTGTTCGGTTTCACTTTGGGCATCACGCAACCAAGGTGTTTCTTGAATGAGGATGCTTTTTAATTCTTCATTCTTTTCTAAATTAGAAAGTAAGGCATCGGTATTTTGCCATTGGTTGAAGACCTCTTGAATACGCGGATTACTATTGGCAATATGACTCGCCAATGCATTGGCATAATAACGACTAAACGTTTGCTCATTACATTCATAAGGATATTCCATAAGGTAAGGCAACGCCTGAACAGCATACCAAGCAGGATTGGAAGTCATTTCCAAAGTCAGTTTATGATGCTTAAGTGTTGTTGAAGTACTGGTTTTTAATTTATCTAGCGTAAAGGTTCTGGTTTCGTTACTTTTTATCCACATAGGTAAAGTTTCGGTCACTAACATTCTGTTGGATAAAACAGGCATGGCATTCTGTTCGCCATCACTAAAGTCACCAGCTTTAGCAACCACTTTATATTGCACGGCATCCACAGAATCTGAAATGGATAAACGCCAAGATACTTGCGTGTTGCCATCTTTTTCAACAGAAAAGTTCTCTAGTACGTTTGAACTGATAAGCTCATTTGTAATTTCTTTTCCCGAAACAGCATCAAATAATTGTAACTGGGCTTGACCTGAAAGATCACTATCGGATAGGTTTGCTATTTTGGTACTGATAACAATTTTATCACCATGACGTAAAAATCGTGGCACGTTTGGGATGACCATCAATTCCTTTTGGGTAACGGTTTCCAAACTGATTACGGCACTTTCCAACGTTTTGGTGTGTGCCAGTAATTGTAATTTCCATTGGGTTAAGGCTTCTGGTGCAGTAAAGCTAAAACTCACGTTGCCTTCGGTATCGGTTTGCAACTTTGGAAAGAAAAAGGCGGTTTCTTGTAAGTTTTTGCGGATTTTTACATTTTCAAATGTTGAATTAATACCAACAGCTTTTTCTGACTTTAACGCATAATTTGTGGAGTCATTTACAATCAATCCAGAATTAAAGCCTGATAATGATTGAACAACATTTGGATTATTAGAATCTTCTAATGCTTCCACATTGACTTCTTGGTAAGCTATTGTAATTTCATCATCTTTTCTTTTTACACCAAAAGCGGTGATTACAACTTCTTCCAAAGCGGCACTGTCAGGTATTAATTTAATTTTATAAAAATTATCAATGCTGATTTTTAACTCCAAAGTTTTATAGCCAATGAAGCTAATGGATAGTTTCTGATTCTTTTCAGCTCGAATAGAAAAGTTACCATCAAAATCGGTTTGTGTACCATTTGTAGTATTTACAATTATAACATTAGCCCCTGGAAGCGGCAATCCAGTTTCGTCTGTAACAATACCTTTAATAGTACCATTTCCAATCCCTGATTTACTTTCGCTTGTAAAACTTGAGGGTATATTTGCGTATTGTGCATTCTTGACTCTTAAATATTGACTTCTCACTGTATAGGCATCGCTTAAACGCAACCCAAACCAATTAAGCTGGTCATACGCTTGATGTGGATAGCTGATATAGGCTCTGTTTAAATTTTGAATTCTAAAGTTTCTGGTGCCAAAACTATAGCCTGCGTTTCTGTGGTTATAACTACTGTAAGAGGCTCTATAGATTGGATTAAAGATCCAATCATGCGTTTTAAATTGGTCTAAAGACGCATCATACATACTTGCCAATAGTTCGGCGGAGACTTTTTCGCCTTTAGGGCCTTTTATTTTAAAACTCCAAGTTTCATCTTGTCCTGGTTGTAATTTATCTCTGAATGTGGTGGTTTCAATCTCTAAATCGGTTTTCGGGTAAGGCACATTAATGTATTCCATGCCTGATTGAAAACCATTAGCAAAGGCAAAACTGTAATGTACAGCAAACCCACCTAAATCGTCTCTGGTAACTGGAATTTCAATGGTCTTTTTACTGTTGTTAAGCTCAAATACATAATTGCTTATGGTTTTATGGTCTTTTTCTACATCTAGCGTTACGGTTACATTTTGTGCCGCAGAACCTACAGTAAGCAATACCGTTTCATTAGCCTGATAACTTGGTTTATTGGTGGTAATACTAAAAAGTTGCTTGTCAGCAAGGGTTTTATCTTGGTCACTATAGAGTGTGGTTTTGGCTTCAGCTTTCACACCTTGACCAAAGGCATCCTGACTTTCCAAAACAATCACATACTGACCTGATTGCCATTTTTTAATGTTACCTAACGCTATGGTTTTGGATGTTTCTGTATCAAAACGCTTCTCAAAAACCAGTTCGCCTTTTTCCCAATTATTTGGATTATCTTCATCTTGATAGGCATCATGAGGAAATTTAGATTTAAACTCCACTTCAGGAAGCATCGGGTAGTCTGGTGCTTGCCAAGGTCTTACTCGCAGCACATAGTCAGGTGCCTTCAACTTATACATTTTGATTGTTCCTGTGGCAGGTACAAACTCACCGTTTAGGTTTTGGGTCGTGATATCCAGTTTATGCTCCTTATTGGTTTTATCCAAAAGATTATCAACTGAAATAGACGCTGTCATAGCATGATAGCCTACATTTACTAGAGTGGTGGCACTTCGAGTTTCGCCGTTAATATCCGTTACATCAGCCGTGACTTCATAATTAAAAATCGGTTGCGAGTCTTTGTCAACACTCAAATCAGGAATCGCTTTAAAGATTATCTCAAATTCCCCTTTGTCATTGGTTATGGTTTCGCCATGCGTGATTTCCTGTGGTTCACTACCAAAAGCTGGACGATACCAATAATACCAGCTGGGATAACGCACTTTACGTTGAACACGATACACCACTTTAGCATTGGTAATATTACTGCCAGCATAGGCTTGGGCATTTCCATTTACTGTAACGGAATCATTAATTTTAAAGGTTTCGGTAATAGGTTTTAAGGAGGTCTCGAACTTGGGGCGTTTGTATTCTTCTACAGAAATATAGGTGTTGGCATTAGAAAGTGTATGGTTTTTGCCTAGCAACTTTACTCTAAACTGTCCCGTTAAGCCACTACTTGGTAAAATAAACTCACCAGAAACCGAGCCAAAAGCATTGGTTTGTAAGTCCAATCGGTCAATTTGCTGACCATTGACATCATATAAAGTCACGTAGGTATCTTCATTGGCCAACACTTCCGATTTACCATCTTCAGTTCTTATGGCAATACCCTTAAAATAGACTGTTTGACCGGGTCTGTAAATACTTCTATCTGTAAACAGAAATCCTTTGTAGCTTACTGGATCAGGTTTTGGTGTTTGTGAACTGTTTATGTAGTAATCACCAAAATAAGCTTTATCATCAGGTGTCTGGGCTTCAATTTTAACTTGAGTCCAACGCTCACCTGATTTTTCTATGTCTATAGTTCCTTTAGCATTGGAGGTCAGGTTCTTTTGTTTGGTGCCACCATTGTAGTTTTTACGATAGGTGATTTTAACGTCAACATCTTCAATTGGTTTGCCATTATTTCGGTCAATAAACTGATAGCTTTGTTTGTGGTTTTCAGTTTTATCAACCAAAGCAATATTGGTCACCTGAATGGTTTGTGCCGCAAAAATGTCGCTATTAGGAACTTTGGCAACAATCAAGTAACGACCGTTCGTCAATTGCGGAATAAGGACTTCAGTACTATGTTCCTGATAGTCTTTAACATTGCGTAAATTGGCTTCCCATGATTGTGTTAAATTCAAAGTTCTAAAAAACTCAATTTGATCTTCTGTTCTGTATGTTTTGTTAAAGGTTTCAAACTGTTTTTCGGTTAACTTATAGGCGCTGAAGTCTAAAGCATTAATATTTTTATAACGTACCAACAAGCGCGATTCTCGTTGAATAGGTATGTAGCTTTCTATTTGTAGCTGTAGGCTAGGTTGCAGAATTTGTTGTTTGAGTGCTTCACATTTTTCAGCAGCAACACTTTTGGGAAACGCCGTGATTACCGATTGGCAAATGTCATAAGCTTCCTTAATTTTCCATTGATGGGTTTCGTCAGTTTTAGGTTGATACTGACTACCTTGTTGGTACCACAAATGGGCAATTTCAAAGCTGTACAAACCTGAAACAGGTTGCGAACCGTAAAAATTACGTGATGCTTTAAGCGTTTGCAACAACACGTCTTCCTTATTGTTAAATGTGGCATGTTGCGATACAAACTGAAGTCGATTGATGTCCACATCAGCCAAGGCTTCAGAGGAAGAACTCTTTAAATGAAAGTGGATGAGGTCTTGATAGATTTTTAAAGCTCGTAACTGCAGCGAGGTTGAATCTTTTGAAGACAGCTTCAAGCGTGAAAAGGCACTAGCATCACTCAAATAATCCGGATTGTCAATTTCAAATTTATAAGCCGGTTGGGTGATGCTGTTTTCATCGGTTTTGAAGAATTCCAATGCGTTGTGAGCCAGTAAATCGAATAGGGTAGGACGAAATTGCTTTGAATTCTTTTGTTCGTTAATTATGACAGTATAATCTTCAAGCTTGGTTTGTTGTAAGATGAGTCCGTTTTGCAACGAATTTTGATAGTGCAATTGTATTTCAGCAAAAAGCGTCTCTAAATCCCAGGTTCTAAAATCGGTTTCATCAACTTTTTCAGAAGTATTGGTTCGGTTATAGAATTTCCAACGATTCTGTTGAAAATACTGCCAATACATGGTGGCTAACATGTTTTCTAAAACGTTTCGCGTAGGAGCCTGACTATTTGCTATTTCAGCTTTAAAGTCGTTTATGATGGTCAATTGCGCATCTTCCTCTAAAATTAGAGCATACTTACTTTTAAATACTAATGATTTGATGTATTGAGGTTCGTTCTGTTCGGTCTTGGCTTGTTGTGAAATTTGTTCCACCAGTTCCAAAGCCGATTTAGGCAAGCCGTCAGCCTCTAATTTATCAACCTGTTTCCAGAGTTTATCAAAAGATGGATTTTGTGCTTGTGAAAAATGCATTGAACAAACGATCATTAAAATTGTTGTAAGCTGTTTCATAGTCATTGTTTTGTACAAGGGTACATTCAAAAGTTGTTCCAAAAAAACGCGAATACGGTATTTTGGGTTTTGGTTGAGTGAAGTTAGCTATTTTTTGAGTGAGATAGAAAGGTTATCTTTGTAAAACCAACGTTTTAAATAATTATGAAAAAGATTTGTTTCCTCATATTGATACCTTTCACCATGTATTCACAGAATGTGGTTCAGGAAACAGAATTCTTACTCGATAAGAAAAAATACGAGCAAGCTGAAGTCATTATAGAAGACCACTTGTTGGAAAACCCTAGCGACCCGAAAAGTATTGAGTTGTTGGGTGATGCCTATGCTTATCAATCCAAATGGGATGAAGCCATTGAGCAATATAAGAAGTTAGTCGCTTTGAGTCCTGATAATGCGGAATTCCACTATAAATATGGTGGCGCCATGGGTATGAAGGCTTTGGAAGTCAATAAAGTGACTGCGTTATTTATGATTGATGATGTTGAAGACGCTTTTTTACAGGCCATTACTTTAGATAAAAACCATATTAATGCGCGTTGGGCATTGGTGGAGTATTATGTGCAATTACCGGGAATTATTGGAGGAAGTGTTAGTAAATCATTGCAATACGCCAATGAGTTGGAAGCTATTTCAAAGGTAGATGGGTATTTGGCCAAAGGCTATATTTATGAATATGATGACGAACCCGAACTGGCCGAAAAATACTATAAGATGGCGATAGAAACAGGTGGTTCTTTAACCTGTTACGAAAAACTGACGGCTTTTTATGAAAAACAGAAACAACCAGAACACGCCATTCAAAATATGGAGGCATCCCAGAAAAAACATCACCGAAATGCGTTGCACTACCAAATAGGTAAGGTTGCTGCCGAATACAATGTACAACTGGATAAAGGCGAAGCCTGTTTACAAATTTACCTCAAGAATCATTCTGCTGAAGATGGTGTTCCCAAGGCATGGGCACATTACCGATTGGCACAAATATACAAGTATCAAAACAACAAGGACTTGGCACTCGATCATATTGACCAAGCCATTTCTGAACTACCAAAAATTAAAGTCTTCAAAGAGGAGAAAAGCCTCATTTTAAAACTGTAGTTAATAGAAAAACTTCGGGCTAGCCACTTCAAACTTCCAATGGCAATCCTTATATTTGAATTCTACAAAATCATTCTATGAACGTACATTTTATAGCTATAGGTGGTGCCGCTATGCACAATTTGGCCATAGCGTTGCATAACAAAGGATATCACGTAACAGGAAGTGACGATACTATTTTTGATCCTTCTAAATCCCGTTTGGAAGCCAAAGGCTTGTTACCTGAACAATTTGGTTGGTTTCCTGAAAAAATCAATAATAGTTTAGATGCTATTGTTTTGGGGATGCATGCTAAAGCGGATAATCCGGAGTTGTTGAAGGCACAGGAGTTGGGTCTGAAAATTTATAGCTATCCCGAGTTTTTGTACGAGCAATCCAAAGATAAAACACGAGTCGTTATTGGAGGAAGCCATGGGAAGACTACTATTACATCCATGATTTTACATGTGATGCATTATCACGATCGCGATGTGGATTATATGGTTGGCGCGCAATTAGAAGGCTTTGATGTGATGGTAAAACTCACTGAAGACAACGATTTTATGGTTTTGGAAGGCGATGAGTATTTGAGTTCGCCTATTGACAAACGACCAAAATTCCACTTGTACAAACCTAACATTGCTTTGTTAAGCGGTATTGCTTGGGATCATATCAATGTGTTTCCAACCTATGAGAATTATGTGGAGCAGTTTAGCATTTTTGTTGATAGTATTGTACGTGGTGGCAGTATCACTTACAATGCCGAAGATCCCGAAGTGGCTAGAGTGGTGGAAGCTTCAGAAAACACCATTCGTAAATTACCATATTACACACCCGAATACACCGTTGAAAATGGCGAAACCTTATTGGAAACACCTGAAGGGCCTTTACCCATTGGAGTGTTTGGTAAGCATAATTTGAACAATCTGGCAGGCGCCAAATGGATTTGCCAACACATGGGCATTGATGAAGACGATTTTTATGAAGCCATTGCAACCTTTAAAGGAGCTAGTAAACGCTTAGAAAAAATAGCTGAAAGTAAAACCAGTGTGGCATACAAGGATTTCGCGCATTCTCCAAGTAAAGTGGCTGCAACTACCAAAGCGTTGAAAGAACAGTTTCCCAATAGGACTTTAGTGGCCTGCTTGGAGTTGCATACTTACAGTAGCTTGAATGCCGAATTTTTAAAGGAATATAAAGGTGCTTTGGATGCTGCAGATGTAGCTGTGGTTTTCTATTCACCTCACGCAGTCGAAATTAAAAAACTGGAAGAAGTTACCCACCAACAAATAGCTGATGCTTTTGAACGTGATGACCTCATTATTTACACTAACCCAGACGATTTTAAAAACTACCTGTTTTCTCAAGATTTTAACAATAAAGCCTTATTGCTCATGAGTTCAGGGAATTATGGTGGTTTGGATTTTGATGAGGTTAAAGGTTTGATTGGGTAAGGTAGTTTGTTATCGGTCTTGTGTATGATTTCGTTGCGTGTTTCAGCAACTAATTTAATTAAAAATTACTGGCAATAAACAGCGCGAGGATTTTCGCTAAGAAAATCAGAAGGAATGAATTATACACGTTCTTGTAACACTTTTTTTATTTCTTTTTTCAATAATTTATTTTCCGTTTTTAGAAATATCATTATTACTCTTGGTAAAGCTATTGGTTCACTGCAATACAACCCTCGTTTCCAATGAGGCATCTTTATCAAGTCAATTGAATTAATATTAGTAGAATCCATTTTCGAAATCAATTCAGCAACATTTTTTTCATTAGTCAGATATATACTTAATCGTTTTCTTTTCGAGTAGCTTAAAATAAATTTAGCTTTAAAGTCACAATATAATTCTGGGTCATTGTTTTCTTTATAAATTGAATCTGATTTAATTTTGATTTTGACGAGATTGATTTTTTCAGTTAAAGAACTAGTTTTCTCATATTTTTCTATCCACTTCTCATTTGCAATTCGTAAATCACATTTGGTTTTGTTTTCTTGCCCAAAAGTTAAAACACAGATTAAAAAGCAAAGTAAGAATTTCATATTCAGCATATTTAAGTTATTCTCAAACGTATTATTTTAAGATTTAATAATAAACTAATAATTAGTTAAGAGAACAGTTTTGGTGTTGAAGCATTCTTTTTGATGAGTTTACAGGATTTTGGTCAAATGTGTTGCAAGTTTAGTATATGAAGTCGTTTAACAGCTTTATATCCAACGATAACGAAGTTCGACTATTTTGTTTAAAATGTCAAATCAAAACACCCTATCCAAAAACGCCTTAATACTTTCTTGATTTTTTTGGATCAGTTCGATTTTAGCGTTTTGGGTATTGGCTGTCTTCTTGTCTTGTGAGAGTTTAAATTTACCTTCCCAATCCGTAATAGTTATTTCAAACATCTTGATATAGTCCAAATTGGCTTCCAATCTAGGGTTATTGGGTTCCAATACGTACTTGTGCTCGGGTGCTTCCAAAAATTCGGTCATCGTGATTAGTGACTGCTTAAGAGCTTCTTTACTTTCTATGGCTTTTACCGTGCCTTTTAAATGCACTTTTATATAATTCCAAGTTGGTAATTGGGTGGTTGTGTAAACGCTAGGTGAAATATAGCATTGTGGTCCCGAGAAAATTAGGGTAACGTTATTGTTGTCTTTTAAAAGAGGTGTTTGCGGATTGTAAATGTCAATATGCCCAATGAGTTTACCATCATCATTCAGTATTAAAGGCAAATGGGTAATGAGTGGTTCTTGATCCTTAACCGAAATTACCGTTGCCAACGGATAGGTTTTAATCACCTCAATGAGGTGCTCTCTTTGGTTGTCTTGGTGGTGTGGCGGTGGATAGGTCATTACACACCAAATTGTGTTAAATGATGGTCTAAATGTTTGTATTGCATTTGTCCCCAATGATCACGTGAAAAATAGCCAAACATAGGGTGTGGTGGCCATTCAGCTTGGTCTTTTTTGGCATGAAAGTCTTGAATATCGTTAAGGAGTTTCGTTTTTTCAGTACTGAAATCAAAATCATTGGACACAATAAATTCCCTCGAAGTTGGCAGACTTTTTTGCCAAGGTTTATCGTTGTAAAGCGACGATTTAAACAATGAAAATATGGAACGTTTTATAAAATTCGGTTTTTTTAATTGCAATTTCCCTAAAGCCACTTCCAAAGGGAATTGGCAGTGTTTCAACATTTGAGAGACGTTCATTTCGCCCCATTTGGGAGTTTGTTCTTGGGAGAGTTTGTCTATTCTGGAATTAATTTCAGCTACAGCGTCTTCGGAAAACAGAGATTTCATATGTTTAGTATAAGGATGTATATTAAAAATTGCTTCTGAAAGTTACAATATTTATATTTACTAAATGACTGAAAAACCTGCTTCATTTTCCATAAAAAATTGGTCACAAGATGATCAACCCAGGGAGAAACTCCGTGACAAAGGAAAAGCGGCCTTGAGTGATGCCGAACTAGTAGCTATTTTAATTGGTTCTGGTACTAAAAATGAAAGTGCTGTGGGCTTGTGCAAGCGCATTTTGGCTTCTGTTGATAACAATTTGAATGAGTTAGGCAAGCTGTCTTTAAAACAATTGATGGCATTTAAAGGTATAGGCGAGGCCAAGGCTATAACCATAGCTGCTGCTATGGAATTGGGTAGAAGACGCAGAGGCGAAGAAGCTTTGGAGAAAAAGAAAATTTCATCAAGTATTTCCGTATTTGAATTAATGCAGCCAATTATAGGCGAATTGCCGCATGAAGAATTCTGGATTATTTATCTGAACAATTCCAATAAAGTCATTCAAAAACAGCAATTAAGTAAAGGCGGCATTACTGGAACATTGGTTGATGTTAGATTGGTTTTAAAGATGGCTCTGGAATTGGGTGCTACGGGTATCATTTTGGTACACAATCATCCATCAGGTACTTTAAAACCCAGTGAAGCTGATAAACAGATTACCCAAAAGTTAAAAAATGCTAGTAATAGCCTTGATATCAAAACACTCGATCATTTAATAATAACTGAAGAGGCATACTATAGTTTTGCCGATGAAAATTTACTTTAAATGATTCTAGTTTATACGCATAAAATCTCGCCACGTTTAAAATATGCCTTTAAACATATTTTCACCAGAATTTTAGGAATACCGGTTTCATTTACTACGGTTATTGAAGAATTTATTGCCCATGATAGTTTGAAAATGTCCTATACCAAACAACCTTTGGGCAATGAAATATTTGTTAGAAGTCATGAACTGATTTATGAGCAAGGCCTTTCGGATGTGGATATTCAGGTTCATGATTGGGGAGGTGTGAAATGCTTTTTTATGACCAATGATCGAGGAGAAATACCCTACGATTTATTTTCAGCAACATTTTATTTGTTGAGCCGATATGAAGAGTATCTGCCGCATGTTAAAGATGAATATGGACGCTACACGGCTGAAGAAAGCTTGGCATTTAAAAATAATTTTTTACAAGAACCCATCGTTGACATATGGGCTTATAAGTTTAAACAGATTCTTTCAGATCGGTTTCCAGATTTTGTTTTTCCAGTGCGTCAGTATTCGGTTAAACCCATAATTGATGTCCCATCCCCATATAGTTTTAAATTAAAGGGGTTTATGCGGAATTTTGGTGGAACTGTTAAAGATATATCAGGCCTTAAGTTTAAACGACTTTACAATAGATATTTGGTGTTATTTGGCTTAAAGCATGATCCGGATGATACGTTTAAATATATTTTAAACAGACAAAAACAGTCACCTTTCAAGTTTTTGTTTTTCTTTTTGATAGGCGATTATTCAACGTATGACAAGGGAATTAATGCGCAAAAAAAACAATATGTGTCGCTTATAAAACACATAGCAGATTATTGTTCTGTGGGATTAAAGGCCTCGTTTTTTGCATTAGATGATATTCAAGTGCTCAAAAAAGAAAAGAATAGGATGGAGGGTATTTTGAATACCACGTTAGTGGCGTCAAGACAGTCGTTTTCGAAACTTAATTTGCCAACTTCCTATAGAAATCTAGTCGATTTGGAAATCTCTGAAGATTACACCATGGGTTATGTAAACCATGTTGGGTTTCGCGCGGGAACCTGTACACCATTTTTCTTTTATGATTTGGATTTTGAAATTCAAACGCCATTGAAAATCAACTCATATCATGTTTTGGATTATACTTTATTGAAACATAATTCATTATTGGACAAAAAGGAAACTTTACTAAAAATTATCAAGCAAGTTCAGGCTGTTCAGGGGGAGTTTGTTCCTGTTTTTCATAATTATACATTTAGTGAAATAGATCGGTGGAAGGGGTTTAAGGAATTGTTTAATGTTATTTTGGAATCTACTGATGGGAACTAATAGTATTACCGATATTTTTTTTGATTTGGATCATACACTTTGGGATTTTGATAGGAATTCAGCTATGACTTTTGAGAAGATCTTTCGAATTCATAACATTGGTGTTGACCTTCCTGAATTTTTGGAGGTTTATGAACCTATTAATCTGGAATATTGGAAACTGTATCGTGAAGATAAGATTGACAAGCCTTCATTGCGTTATGGACGTTTAAAAAATAGTTTTGATAAAATTTCCATGTCTGTTTCAGATGAGGTTATTAATTTGTTGTCTGAAGATTATATTAACTATTTACCTGAAAACAATTTTTTATTTGAAGGGGCATTTGAAATTTTAAATTATCTAAAACCCAAATACAGTTTACATATTATCACCAATGGATTCCATGAAGTGCAACATGGTAAATTGGATAAATCTAATATTGCGTCTTACTTTAAAACGGTCACTACTTCAGAAATGGTAGGTGTCAAAAAGCCAAACCCTCTAATTTTTCATCATGCTTTGGAATTGGCAGGTGTAAAGGCTAAAAATAGCTTGATGATTGGTGATAATTTGGAAGCGGACGTTATGGGTTCTTTGGAAGTTGGGTTGGACGCCATTTGCTTTAATATTCATGGCACAGAGCTTGATAGCAATGTAAAACAAGTGTCAAATTTAATCGAATTAAAATCGTTTTTGTAAACCATAGTGTATCTTTACACTTTGAAAGAAAAAGTAATTATGTTAAAAAAAGCAATATTCTATATACCGATACTGTTAATGGGATTATCAGGTTTTTGCCAAAATGATATCAACAACTACAAATATGTGATTGTTCCTAAAACATTTGATTTTTTAAAATCTGAAGATCAATTTCAGCTCAACTCTTTATCAAAGTTTATGTTTGAAAAGTATGGGTTTGTGGCCTTATTTGATGATGAACCATTACCAGACGATCTCATAAAAAATGGTTGTCTTGCTTTAAATGCTGATGTGATTAAGGATTCTGGGATGTTCAAAACAAAATTGTTTATAGAATTGAAAAATTGTAGAAAGCAACTTGTTTTTCAATCTCAAACAGGTGATTCTGACCATAAAAAGTCTGAAGTAGCTTATAAAATGGCTATAAGAGAAGCGTTTGAGTCTTTTGATACTTTAAACTATACTTATAAACCTGCATCATCAGAAAGAATGACCGTTGAAAAACCCAAAGAAGTCAAGTCACTACCCTCAAGCAGTGTAGAATTAGCTACACCAGCAAATCAAGTTACTAGTGATGATGAAGCTATCCAAATTTTATATGCTAAATCTATTGGTAATGGATATCAGTTAATGGATAGCAATTCAGAAATTGTTTATACATTAATTTTTTCGGGCAAGGAGGACTTGTACATTGTTAAAGGTAAGGATGCAACTGTTTATAAAGTTGATGGTAAGTGGGTCATAGCAGAAACTGTGGATGACGTGTTGCATGTAACAACTTTGAATATTACATTTCAATAGCCATATTTATCTTTCCACCTTTTTTTTAAGAATTCGCGTTGTGCTGATTCACGACTATTGTTCCCGGGTTCGTAAAGTGTCGTACCTGAAATAGATTCTGGCATAAATTCTTGATTAACAAAATTACCATCATAATTATGAGCGTATTTGTAATTGTCGCCATAGCCCAATTCTTTCATTAATTTAGTAGGAGCATTTCTAATTTCCAAAGGAACACTTAAATCACCTGTTTGCTTAACCAACTGTTGGGCATTATTAATAGCCTGATAAGACGCATTGCTTTTTGGTGAACAAGCCAAGTAGGTTGCACACTGACTTAAAATGATGCGCGATTCTGGATTTCCAATAGTTGATACTGCTTGAAATGTACTGTTGGCAATAACCAAAGCGGTAGGATTGGCATTGCCAATGTCTTCACTAGCTAAAATTAATAAACGCCTAGCAATAAATTTGACATCTTCGCCACCCTCAATCATTCGAGCTAAATAATAAACGGCAGCATTGGGATCACTACCCCTAATGGATTTTATGAACGCTGAAATAATATCGTAATGCTGTTCTCCTGTTTTGTCATATCGAACTATATTGTTTTGGACATGTTGTATGACAAGGTCATTAGTAATGACTATTTTGTCTCGAGATTCAGAATTCACTAATAATTCAAAGATGTTGAGCAACTTTCTCGCATCACCTCCAGAAAAACGCAATAAAGCATCGGTTTCTTTTAGTTTAATTGTTTTTTTAGATAATATGTCGTCTTTTTCAATTGCACGCCTTAAAAGAGCTTCTAAATCGTTTTTATTGAAAGAATTTAAAATATATACCTGACAACGCGATAGGAGTGCAGGGATAACTTCAAAACTGGGATTTTCAGTCGTAGCTCCAATAAGTGTTACCCAACCTTTTTCTACGGCTTGTAAAAGTGAATCTTGTTGCGATTTACTAAACCTATGAATTTCGTCAATGAATAATATCGGATTTTTAGTTGTAAACAAACCACCCGATTTTTTGGCTTTGTCTATAACCTCTCGTACATCTTTTACACCAGAATTGATTGCGCTTAAGGTATAAAAGGGACGTTCGGATGTATTGGCTATTATATTTGCTAATGTGGTTTTCCCAACACCTGGTGGTCCCCAAAAAATCATAGAGGGTATAATACCTGATTTTATTTGTTTGGTTAAACTACCATTTGGACCTACAATATGGGTTTGACTGATATAATCATCAATTGTATTAGGTCGTAAACGTTCTGCCAAAGGTTCATTCATGTAGTAAAATTAACTAAATACTCTAAATAAATTAGTTATTTTGGTTGTGACTTTAGGATTATGACAATTTATCAGTCTTATCAACTTTGGATGATGTTTTGTTAATTAGTTTATATATGAAACATTCTCAAGAACAATTTAAGTTTACCAATGGCGTAGTTGTTTACCCACTGTTATTTGTAATGATGTTATGGTTGGTATTTTGGTTTGAAATACGCTTTGGCTATGATTTTACAAATTATGGGATATATCCGCAACGGATCAGTGGTTTGAAAGGTGTTTTTTTTAGTCCTGTTATACATTCTGGCATTGAACATTTGTATCACAATACCATACCCTTATTTGTATTATCTGCGGGACTGTTTTATTTCTATAGGTCTTTAGCATGGAGAATATTGTTTTTCGGGATTTTATTATCTGGTATTCTAACTTGGATTATTGGGAGACCTTCTTATCATATTGGAGCCAGTGGGTTAATTTATGTATTAGTTAGTTTTTTATTTTTTAAAGGGATATTTGCCAAACACTATCGCTTAATAGCTTTGTCTTTATTGGTAGTTTTTCTCTATGGTAGCATGGTATGGTATGTGTTACCAATAAAACAGGGTATGTCTTGGGAAGGGCATTTATCTGGGATGATAGTAGGTATCTTGTTTGCCTTTGTATTTAAAAAGAATATTCCCAAACCCAAAAAGTATCGATGGGAAGAAGCAGATTATAATGAAGAAGAAGATGAGTTTCTCAAGCATTTTGATGAGAATGGAAACTTTATTGAAACGAGTACTTTAGAAGAACAAGAGGATGATAACAAGTCCATAAAGATAAATTATATCTACAAAAAGGATTCGGACTAACTACGCTGTCTGACGGCCTCATACAAAAAAGCACCACACGCTACAGAAACATTCAACGATTCTATCTCACCCAAAATAGGGAGCTTAGCTTTTTGATCAGCAAGTTTTAATACCGAAGGATTTATACCACGTCCTTCAGAACCCATGATAATAGCACAAGGTTCTGTAAAGTTTATTTGATATACGGTATCATTGGTTTTTTCAGTGGCTGCTATAACTTTAATACCAGAGGCTTGCATGTGAAATAAAGCATCTTTTATGTGGTCTACGCGGCAGATTGGAATTTTGAATACAGCACCTGCACTTGTTTTTATAGTATCACCATTAATGGGAGCACTACCTTTTTTCTGAATGATAATACCATGAACTCCGGTGCATTCAGCTGTACGGATAATCGCTCCAAAATTTCTAACATCACTAATTTGATCTAAAATTAAAAAAAATGGTGTTTCCCCAGATTCCATCACATTGATTGTTAATTCTTCTATGTCATGGTAGGAGATAGGCGATATTTGCGCAACAACACCTTGATGATTTTTGGGTGTCAGCCTATTTAACTTTTCAACAGGTACATAGGAATAATTGATATTATGTTTTTTTAATTGCTGCTCCAATTCTTGTGCAAGTGATCCTTTTAATCCCTTTTGAATAAACACTTTCTCAAATGTTTCATCCGAATTGATAGCCTCAATGACCGCTCTTAAACCAAATATTTGGGTGTTATTTTGCATTTAATAATTACGTCTTATTCTTTAATGATCTTTTTAGTAATAATGCCATTGTTATGATAAAGTCTCAAAATATAAATACCGTTGCTGAAACTTTGTAAATTCAATTGCTCCGTTTTATTGGTTGTAGTTACCATTTGTCCTATTGAATTATACACTTCAATTTTATTCAATTTAGCATTTGAATCAATATTAACTATACCGCTGTTTGGATTCGGATAAATCACCAAATCATTTTTAATTCCATATTCTGGAGTACTCAAAAGGGTACATTCACTTAAATCGGGATTATTTTCAATAGGATTTCCAGGTGTTAAATCCCTGCCAGTAAAAGCCGGATAATCATAAGGGAATTTTTTAACACGGAACACATTATTTTGGCTAGCTGTTTCCCCCTGTGATAATATACCACCTACGGTATTAGGGTTAATATACTCCCATACAATTTCATTAGTTGGTGTTATTTCAAAGAAGTAGCCAGAATCGCCATCACAAATTAAGGTATTGCCATTAGGTAGTCTCTCGCCACTAGATAGAATGGCAGAAAAGAAATCAGGGGGATTTGGACTGGTATAGGTCCATTCAGCATTTTCGGGACCGAAACCGGTAGTGTCATTATAAGTGTAGATTCCTGGGGCACTTTCTTGAGGATCCAATAAATCAATTGAAGAGTAACCTCTATTGTTTCCATTGTTAAAAATTAACAATTTACCACCATCTGTCAAGCCATCTTCAATCCAATGCGGGTAATGTTGCGAATCCAATGTTTGATCATCGGTTGTACCTTTATCATACGCAATCGGGTTGCCCCAGCGAAACAAAAAATCCCCTCCCTTACCATAAGTACCTCCTATATGAGCAGCCGCTTCTTCAGTAGTTGTAGAATGATCAATGATATAAATTTCACTTAATCTCCTAGTACTCATAACAATTTGGTCTAATGTTTCATTATACTGAATGGAATTTATATGAAGCCAATTAGCCTCACCATTATTGTTATTTAGAAAATTTATATCTAATAATTGAGGGTTGTCGCCAACAACCCCATAATTATCTTTAGTTGCATCAAAATCCTGAACAAGATGATCATTGATATTCCATTCCCAAACAACATTGACTTGATTACTTCCTACTGGTTCAAGCTCTAAAATTTGTTCATTGTACAATTTGTTTTGCGTTAGCATGCTCGGATCTCTACCAGCTTGAATGGCTTCAGCCTGAGTCATAGTTGTAACTGCCAGCATTAAAATATTACCATTAGGTAGTGGACAAATGTCGTGGTGTTGTGTAAAAGTGGGAGAAGAATAATTGTAAGACCATAATAGATTATTGTCCCAGTCAAACAATTCTACCCTGCCACCAACACCACCAAAGTTTATATCACTATTAGGAATTTGTCCTGTACGTAATAAATTACCATTTTCGAGTAAATATACGGAAGCAGATGGGGTATAGGTACTGGACCATTGATGAACAACCTCTCCACAATTATTTATTAAGTACGTCTCCGTGGAGTGTAAAGGGGCAAATAAACTCAATCCATTAAAGGATTGGGGACTATTATTTAGAATACCGATGGTATTTTGAGAAAAACTTATTGATGAATGAATCATCAATATCAGAATAGTGATATATCTCATTTTTTAGATTTTTTGGCGTTTGCTAAATTACTAATATGCTTTTATATATCAACTCCTGAAATAAAAAAACCGCCTCAAATGAGACGGTTTTTTTTATTTATATAATTAAATTTATTAATTACAAGTGCTTACGCCAGATACAACTTCACCTTCAGTTGGTATTGGACCATCTGAATATTCCGTTCCATCAGGGGAAATGATAGTGTATATATTTTCACTTTCCCATCCTGGACCAGCACCAGTACCACCACCAGAAACATAATTAATTGTAAAATTAGAGTTTTTGGCAATTGGCACTTCCATAACAGTTGTTTCAGCTACATTGAAAACACCATCCTCGTCCATAGCGTAGAATTCTCTGGTTCCATCGTCATCTGAAATAACTTCTAAATAACCACCATTCCAGCCATCGCCGTAAAGGTCAGTCATTTCAAAAGTCCAAAGACAGAAATCATAATCAGTTACTGTAACAGTGAAATCAATACCACCACCAGATACAACAGAGTTTCCAAATTGTCCTTGAGTTAATCTGAATCTTAAAGTTTCAGTACCTTCATTTGGATCTAAATCTCTTTCAGGTGTGATTGTGAATGAAACTGAATCACCAAGAGGAGCAACAGTTACTTGCCAGCCTTCAGGACCAGTTTCATACTCATCTAAATGAGGAGCATCAGTAGTAAAATCATCCATTGAACCACTTGAAGTAGTCAATAAATCAATTTTAAAGTCACTTTGTTGCGCTAATGGCTCATCAATCATAACTGTGAAAGTAACACTTTCACCTTCAGCTACGGTTGCAGATGTCATATCCATTGTAGCAGTTGGTTTATTTACAGCAGGGTAGTCTTGATCAATATCTGTACAGCTGCTAGATAAAGCTAACAATCCAGACATAGCCAAAACGTATTTATAATTTAATATTTTTTTCATATTATTTAATTAAAAAGTTAGTTATAGTCTTTCAAAAGACGCATTATACTGACTGTTTCCAGCTGAAAACGTAATCCAGTAATCCATTGAGAAATCTAAAGTTGTTTGATCAACTTCACCATCAGCTCCAGTTAAATTTACACCATAAACTTCGTTTGAGTAAAAACCTTGAGCCAAATTTTGCAATGGAACAAATACATCACCACATATATCCTCAAAATTCATTGAAGAGTCAGGTGAAACACCAATACCATTTGTTGCCCATAAGCCCGTACTTTCAGTCTCAAAATAGTTAGGACCTAATAAAGTAATAGTTTCAGGTCTAACAGTCTGAGCTCCGTCATCACGAGTTGTTGTTAATGTATAGTTACCAGCTAATTGCGAGTTACAACCTACAAACGTAACACGTAGTAAGTTTAATTCATTGATTGTTCCAATGTTTGCTCTACCACCTTCTACACTTTCTAATTCTAGAACAAGTTGTGTAGGTGTGTTAGGGTCTAAACCACCAGTGTTGATAATAAGACCAAATAATCCATAATCTTGACCAGCTGGAATTACCAATTGACCAGTGTTTTCAAGAAAATCAAATTCTTGACCTTCAGTAGCAGTGGATTCTGGACTAATTCTGTAGTTAACTACAATGTCAAAATTTGCAGGATTACCATCCATACCACCAACTAGATTGACAGGGTATGTTTTTTCAACAGGCCCTATATCTTCAAAGTAACTTTCGTTTGCTACGTTATTGTTAAATCCAACCACATAAGGTGTGTTAGCTAAAGCGTCTAACGTTTTGTCTTCGTCGTCTACTAGACAAGATACACTCACAAGTGATACTGCTAGTAATAATGTTAATAATTTAAAATTTTTCATAATTCTTTTTTTTTAATTGTTATCCCAAAATATTTTGGTAGTAAATGCATCATTCTGTGTTTGATTAGGTACGTTAGCAGCGTTACCTACTAATTCAGAAGCTGGATACATTAATCTGTTTGGTTTTGTAGGACGTTGAGCAGATTGTGCAAGTGGCACATCTGGATAACCAGTTCTAACATACTCAACCCAAGATTCAATACCATTAATACCATTAGTAGCAATCCATTTTTGGGTCATGATTGCTTCAATTTTATTCGAAGATCCGTCCCATCCAAGTTCAGGAACCGTATTACTTTGCGTAATATAAGCAGTACCGTCAAGACCATAGTGAGCAAATGAAGCCATAATTCCTGATTGGAATAATGCTTTAGCATCACCACTAATATAGCCTCTGAAAGCAGCTTCCGCTTGTAAGAAATAACTTTCTGCAGCTAACATGATGTAACCATCTTGAGAAGAATCTATAATCAATCCTGTTCCTAGTCCAGAGATTTCAGCAGGAATATTAGGATCACCACTATCAATATCTTGATCAACACCCACAACACCTGTTGGAGTAGTTGCCCCAGGAATTGGCGCATAGATTGAAGTAATTCTTTGATCGGTAACACCTGTTAGGGTTCCATCTAAAAACTCTTGAGCATATTGCGAGGCTCTGATGAAACGATTGGTAGTTGTCATGTTACCAGCAGTATCAAATCCATGTGTTGAATAAAATGGATTTTGAAGACCTTCGTTATTATTATAACCTGGTTGAACAACGGCAGAGGTTGTTAAGAAATCTTGATCTAAATTAGCAAATTGCTCATTTAAATAAGTTGCTGTTTCTCCATCGGTTTCAGCTAAAGTAGCTTGACGCATTAAAATACGTAATTTTAAGGTGTTAGCCATTTTAACCCACATTGACATATCTCCATCAAAAATAACGTCTTCTTCACCTACTGGTAAAGTTGTGACTGTATTATTATTGATAAGATCAATAGCACCGTCAATTTCAGTAATTAAACTTCTATAGATTGCTTGATCGTTGTCATAAGCCGGAGTTGAAGTCTCTAAATCAAATGCTTGAGAATACGGGCAATCGCCATACAAGTCTACAATATATTGCATGTAGAATGATTTCATAATTTTAGCAATTGCTTTATGGTTCTCATAATTAAGGAATTCACTATCGATGATTAAATCGAAGTTTTTAACTCTTAAATAAGTGTTATCCCAAATAGCGCTGTAAAAATTCGAAGATAATATCAATTGATATTCTTCATTAAAACCTCCAGTAAAAGAGTTCACGTTAGCACTCCAGTTGTTCATAAATACGTTACCTAAACGATTCATGGTTACACCTTGTGCTGAATACGTTCTTGTCATAGCACCAGCTAAAATTAAATCTGGTGTTACGGTACTTGCAGAAGGATCATTAACAGGGTCGTTAATGTCTAGATAATCACTACAAGACGATAAGCCTAGAGTTATTACCAATATTGTTAAATATTTAAATATATTCTTCATAGTTTTTTTTATTAAAATGTTGCATTAAGTTTAAAACCAAAAGTTCTAGTAACAGGGTACTGACCAATCGCAGCTAAACCACCTCCAGCAATGTTAGTAGTTTGAGAAGTTTCAGGATCGTTGTAGTTTCTGTTTTCTTTTGGTAAAATCATAAATGGGTTTCTTGCTTGTACACCAACCGTAATTCCTTTCATCATTGTGTTTTCTAATAATTTAGATGGAAGCGTGTACGATAATGCTAATTCACGACACTTGAATGCTGTTGCATCTAATACAAAGTTTTCAGTGTTTGTGTAGTAGTCATTAGAGTAGTAGTTCAAGAATGATGAATAAGAAGTACCCCCTGTAATAACACCAGTGTTAGCAACATATTCACCAGAACCTGGAGATGTTTCAACAGCTGAGTTAGGGAAAATAAATCCTGTTCTACCATTTTGAGCAGATTCTACTAAGTGACCTGACCATGATAACCATGATTTACCACCTGACCAGAATTGGTGACCAGTTCTGTAATCAAAAGTAGCTGCTAATCTTAAACCTTTAAAAGTCATAAAAGTGTTCAAACCGATAATGTAATCAGGGTTAGTCTTTCCTAATACAATTAAATCTGGTGTTTGAACAGGTGTACCAGTAGTTGGATCAATAATCACACGACCTTGTGGATCTCTTGAATAACCAACACCTTGTATAAGTGGGAACTCTTGACCTTCAATAGCATATATACCTACTGGGTTAGCATTACCAGTAAAAGCATTAATAGCTACTTGTTCTGCATCTCCTTCTAGCTCCTCTACGGTACTCTTGTTAGTTGCATAAGAGAAATTAGCTTGCCATCTGAAACCATCAGACTCTTTTGACCAGATTGGTCTTAATCCTAAATCAACTTCAAAACCTTCAGAAGATAATTCACCAATATTAGCTCTAACTTGAGTTACACCAGAAGCATAAGATACAGCTTTGTTAGAAATTAAGTCAGTCGTTTTAGTTGTATAGTAAGACGCATCTAATGTTATTCTATCTTTAAAGAAACCTGCACTTAAATTGAACTCGATAGACTCAATAAATTCAGGCTTTAAGTTAGGGTCAGTAATTGATGTTGTTTGTGAGAATGAGTTAATTGTTCCGTAAGGGAAACCAGTGGTTTGAGCCAATACAGGGTTAACCGAATATGCACCAAAAGCACCATCGTTACCTACTTTTACCCAGTTACCAGCAATTTTTAAGTAGTTTAATGTATCACCACCAAAATCAAATGCTTTGGTTGGAATAAAAGATACACCCACACTAGGATAGAAGAATGAATTATTATCCTCACTTAAAATTGACGTCCAGTCATTACGACCTGTAACGTTTAAAGTTAAGTAGTCTTTAAAGTCTAATTGAAGGTTACCATATAATGCGTAAGAGCGTCTTCTTGACCAACCGTTGTTTCCAAAACCATTTACATCGGCTTGTCCAGTAATATTGGTAATGTTGTAGAAACCATCAATAGTCAAGTTGTTACCACTAATCTGTGAAGAAGAGAAATAACGGTCTTGAATATTGTTACCGATGTTCGCTGACAATGAAATATCATCAGTTAATTCATAGTTAAAGTTCGCAATTAAATCACCATAGTAATTTGAAGTCATGGTATTACGTCTTCCATAAGAACTTTGTGTTGTATGGTCACCACCACCAACATTCAATGTATCTACGTAACCGTTAACCCAAGATTGAGAATCAGTACTAGATGTAAACATGTTACCGTTGTAACGGATATCAATATTGTCATTAATTTCATAACCTAAATTAATAACTCCGTTAAATTGATCTTGTCTGAAATCGTTTCTTTCATTGTCACGAATCCAGTAAGGACTACGGTAGTAAGATGTCCAGTGAGTTGCATTATTAGGAGCAGAGAACTCTTCAACAGGAATGTTGGTTGCTGTTTGAAGTAATTCCAAAAACAGTCCTCCATTTGTTTGTTCAGTTCTACTATTAATATAACTTACGTTTCCTTCTACTGTCCACTTACCAACTTTTTTACCAGCTTTAAAGTTAAACGAGTTTCTACGTAATTTATCGTTTTCTACAACGAATTCAGAATCTAATCTGTTTGCAGAGAAAAATACATAACCATTATCTAGGTTACCAGCAGAAATAGAAACTGTATTTTGAGTTGTTACACCATCTTTAAAGAATTCTTTAATGTTATCTTTAATTGGACTATATGGGAAATAACGATAAGTTCCATCTTCTAGAGGTAGACCTGTTGGACGAATTTGACCATCAAATTCTGGTCCCCAACCACCATTTTCGTAAGATGTATGAACACCGTTCCATCCTTGACCATAACGAAGCTGTCTGTCTGGAACAAAAGCAACTGTTTCAATATCAATTGCAGAATTCACATTGATAGTAAACTTATCTCCATCACCAATATTCTTTTTGGTAGTAACAATTACCGCACCACCAGATGCTTGCTGACCATAAAGAGCCGCACCATTCGCACCTTTCAATACGTTAACTGTTTCAATGATGTTTGGATCAATGTCAGTTAAATCTAAATCAGTAATTACACCATCTATAACGACTAATGCGCTGTTGTTACCACTTACAGTAACTAAACTACGAAGTCTAATGTTGGTGCTTTTGTTTACACCACTGTTAGTAGTGTTAATCTGCAGACCAGAAACCTTACCTGCCAAACCTTGAACCACGTTAGGGTTTTGAGCCTGAACAAGTTCTTCTGATTGAACTTCTTGGTATGCGGTTGTAATCTCATCCTTTTTTCTAGCAATACCAAATGCAGTAATTACAACTTCTTCAAGTGCTTCACTATCAACTTCCATTGCAAAGCTAATGTTGTTGGCTGTTCCAATAGTCATTTCTTTGGTTGTGTAGCCTAAAAAGGAATAAGTTAATACATCACCAGTATTAGCAGTAATGGAATAATTTCCATCAAAATCTGTCTGAGTACCAGTAGTTGTACCTTTTACAATAATGTTAACCCCAGGAAGCGGCAATCCGTTTTCATCGGATATAGTTCCTGAAATTGTTTTTTCTTGCGCAAACGTAAGTTGCACAACAAACGCTAGGAATAGCGTTAAAATTCCACTAAACTTTGTTTTCATTTTATATTTTATTTGAATTAGTCTACGCCAAAAATCATAATAAAAAGTTAATTAAACAATAATTATTGGTTAAAATTTTAATTTTTTTTTCAAAAAAAAGCTTTTGAACGGTCATTATACCTAAAAAATTGCTGTTAAGCTAAGGTGAATTTGTGAATTGGAAAACTTAAAATTTTGATTTTCGTTTTTACCATTGGCATAATTAAAACGTAATAGACCAGCTTTAGTCAACAGACCAAAACCAATTCCAAAGCTGTAAAGCTTTTCTTTTTGTTTAATGACATCATTCTCCAAATAGGCAATATCAATTATGGAATGTACATATACACTATTACTCAATAAGTAACGGTACTCCGTATTTAATAAGGTGTAAAAAGAAGCACTTAAACTGTTTTCATTGAAACCTCTTATGGAGTTTATACCACCAAATCGAACCAATTCGTTTTCAAGATAGTTATCCGAAATCAAATTGAAACCTTGGGTGCGGAGAAAAATACTGTTTTTGTTATTGAGATTAAATATTTTGAATGCATCTAAAATCAACTGTACCTGATTGGTTTTAATTTCTGTGGATTTGCGATTCCCAATTCCCACTTCAAAATCAATTAATGCATTTTTACGAAAGAGTCTACTTTCATTTTGTCGTAACAAGAACTCATACCTTACATGATATAAATTCGAAGAAAAATCTTGAATAGATGGGTCAAGGCTTTCGTCATTCAGTAAATTATTTGATTTAACAGATTTCAAACCTAATGAAAAGCGATTTTTTGGGTTCATTTGATAAAAGACCCTTAAGTTTTGGTTGGTCGAAGTAAAAGAGGAATCTTTTTTGAAAATTCTTAATTCAAGCTCTGTTCCAATAGGTGTGTTGAATAAGTAAGGTAATGCCAAGCGCGCATTGAATGTTTTTTGTTCGTTCTCATCACTTTTATAAACTAATGAAAGGGTTTCGCCAAAGTTCAGATTGTTCACAAGATCCAAATTCAAGTAGCCATTAAATTCAATATTGCCGGTTTCCTCGTTTGTTCCGAATCCTAAAAACCCATCAAAGCTATTACTACGGTTTTTTTCTACATACATATATAATATGGTGGAATCTTTGCTGAATAGAATTTCGGGTTCTTTTATTTGATTAGCGAATTGTAAATCTTCCAAAGACTTTGTCTTGTCTTTTATGATTTCTAAATTAAGAACGTCACCAGTTTTTAACTTTAGGTAATGTTTTAAAAATGATTTTGGAAATTTTTCATAACCCTTGACGATAATTTTGTCAACTTTTCTTTGAAAATCTACTTTCTCTAAAATTAGTACTGCTCTTAATTCATGATCACCAGTTTTTTGAATTTCTGAAAGTTTCAGTTCATTGAATGGAAAGCCTTTTTCTGATATTCGGGAATTAATGAACTCTAAAGATTTTTCAATTGATGATATAGACACAACAAAAGTGCTATCAGTGACTCGGTTAGATATTTTTTTAATCAGGTCCTTTGGGATAATTTGCGATGAATAGCTAATAGTTATGAACTCATATTTATGCCCTAGTGCAAATACCGAACTAAAGGTGGTGTCATTAATTTGAGTAATGGTGTTTTGAGTGCATTCAATATAACCCATACTTTGAACTCTTTTTTTTAACGAGTTAATTTCAAGGTTAATTGAATTAAAGTCTTTGTGATTTTTTTTGTAGCCTAATGAATCTAAAAGAGCTGTTTCTGTCTTATCGTTGCCATCAATTTTCAAGCGTAAATTTTGACTACTGAGTTCCAAAGAAAAACCTACATATATAATAAGGAGTAATAGAAGTGTTTTTTGCACGCTATCATTTTAGGTTTGCAATGTAAAATTAACGTAAAATGTAACGTATTTGTATGTTAGGATAAGTGATTTTTATTTTGCCTTGAAAATTAATCTATTAACATTTGAAAAATTGAAATTAATTTCTACCTTTGCAGCCCTCAAAAGTGAGGTTAAACAAAATTTATATAGAAATATATGCCAACAATTTCACAATTAGTACGAAAAGGAAGAGCCAAAATAACCAAGAAGAGTAAATCGGCTGCTTTAGATTCGTGTCCACAAAGACGTGGGGTTTGTACGCGTGTTTACACTACAACACCTAAAAAACCAAACTCGGCAATGCGTAAAGTTGCAAGGGTAAGGTTAACTAACGGTAAAGAGGTGAACGCTTATATCCCAGGTGAAGGTCACAACCTACAAGAGCACTCGATAGTATTGGTTAGAGGTGGAAGGGTAAAAGATTTGCCAGGAGTTAGATATCACATTGTTCGTGGTGCCTTAGACACAGCAGGTGTTGCAGGTAGAACACAACGTAGATCTAAGTATGGTGCAAAACGCCCTAAGAAGTAATTAAAAACTTTAAGAAGAAGACATGAGAAAAAGACAAGCGAAAAAAAGACCGCTTTTACCAGATCCACGTTTTAACGACCAGTTAGTAACGCGTTTTGTTAACATGATGATGTGGGATGGTAAAAAGTCTGTAGCTTTTAAAGTGTTTTACGATGCTATTGATATCGTAGATCGAAAGAAAACAGATGACGAAAAAACAGCTTTAGAACTTTGGAAAGATGCGTTATCAAATGTGATGCCTCACGTAGAAGTGCGTAGCCGTCGTGTTGGTGGTGCTACATTCCAAATTCCAATGCAAATTCGTCCAGACCGTAAAGTTTCTACAGCAATGAAATGGTTAATTAGCTATTCGCGTAAAAGAAACGAAAAATCTATGGCTCAAAAATTGGCTGCAGAAATTTTAGCTGCTGCTAAAGAAGAAGGAGCTGCTGTTAAGAAAAGAGTTGATACTCACAAGATGGCAGAAGCAAACAAAGCATTCTCACACTTTAGATTTTAATTTACGATGGCACAAAGAGATTTAAAATATACAAGAAACATAGGTATTGCTGCACATATTGATGCAGGAAAAACAACAACTACAGAGCGTATCCTTTTTTATACAGGTGTATCTCACAAAATTGGTGAAGTACATGATGGTGCGGCTACTATGGACTGGATGGAACAAGAGCAAGAAAGAGGTATTACCATTACTTCTGCTGCTACAACTTGTACATGGCAATTTCCATTAGAAAACGCGCAACCAACTCCTGAAACAAAAGGATATCACTTTAACATTATCGATACTCCAGGTCACGTTGATTTTACGGTGGAAGTAAACCGTTCTTTACGTGTATTGGATGGATTGGTATTCTTGTTTAGTGCAGTTGATGGTGTTGAACCACAATCTGAAACTAACTGGAGATTGGCCGATAACTATAAAGTTCCAAGAATTGGTTTCGTTAACAAAATGGACCGTCAAGGATCAAACTTTATGGCTGTATGCCAACAGGTTAAAGATATGTTGAAGTCAAACGCTGTTCCAATTGTATTGAACATTGGTGACGAGGCTGACTTTAAAGGTATTGTTGATTTAGTAAAAAACAGAGCTATTGTATGGCATGAAGATACGCAAGGGGCAACTTTTGATGTTATCGAAATTCCAGATGATTTAAAAGCTGAAGCTAAAAAATACAGAGCATTACTTATCGAAGAGGTTGCCACTTATGATGAAAACCTTTTAGAGAAGTTCATGGAAGATGAAGATTCAATTACTGAAGACGAAATCCACGCAGCACTTCGTGCAGCGGTTATGGATATGGCTATCATTCCAATGATTTGTGGTTCTTCATTTAAAAACAAAGGGGTGCAATTTTTATTGGATGCTGTTTGTCGTTACTTACCATCTCCAGTTGATAGAGATAGTATTGTAGGTACAAATCCAGATACTGAAGAAGAAGAAGTGCGTAAACCAGATGTTACAGCGCCTTTCTCTGCATTAGCATTTAAGATTGCTACTGACCCTTACGTTGGTCGTTTGGCTTTCTTCCGTGCTTATTCAGGTCGTTTGGATGCTGGTTCATATGTGTTGAATAATCGTTCAGGAAACAAAGAGCGTATTTCACGTATTTACCAAATGCACGCAAATAAGCAAAATGCTATTGAATATATTGAAGCTGGTGATATTGGTGCAGCAGTTGGTTTTAAGGATATTAAGACTGGAGACACCTTGTCTTCTGAAAAGCATCCAATTGTTTTGGAAAGTATGAACTTCCCAGATCCGGTAATTGGTATTGCTGTTGAGCCTAAAACTAAAGCTGATGTTGATAAACTTGGTATGGCGTTAGCCAAATTAGCCGAGGAAGATCCAACATTCACTGTAAGAACAGATGAAGCCTCTGGCCAGACTATCATTTCTGGTATGGGTGAGCTTCACTTAGATATTATTGTTGACCGTTTGAAGCGTGAGTTCAAGGTTGAAGTTAACCAAGGACAGCCTCAAGTAGAATACAAAGAAGCTATTACAAGACGTGCTGAACACAGAGAAGTTTACAAAAAACAATCTGGTGGACGTGGTAAATTTGCTGATATTGTATTTACATTGGAGCCTGCTGAAGAAGGTAAACAAGGTCTTGAATTCGTATCTGAAATTAAAGGTGGTAACGTTCCTAAAGAATTTATCCCTTCAATTGAAAAAGGATTTAAAATGGCTATGGTCAATGGTCCATTGGCAGGATATGAAGTTGATGCTATGAAAGTAACATTAACGGATGGTTCTTACCACGATGTGGATTCTGATCAATTATCATTCGAATTGGCTGCTAAATTAGGATTTAAAGCTGCTGCAAAAGCTGCAAAAGCTGTAATCATGGAGCCTATCATGAAATTAGAAGTGCTTACTCCTGAAGAAAACATGGGAGATATTGTAGGTGACCTTAACCGTCGTCGTGGTCAAGTTAACAACATGAGCGACAGAGCAGGTTCAAAAGTTATTAAGGCAGATGTGCCACTATCAGAAATGTTTGGTTATGTAACAGCGTTACGTACCTTATCTTCTGGTAGAGCAACATCTACAATGGAATTTTCACATTATGCTGAAACACCTTCAAACATATCTGAAGAAGTGATTAAAGCAGCTAAAGGAGTTGAAGCTTAAATCTTAAGAAAATGAGTCAAAAAATTAGAATAAAATTAAAGTCTTACGATCACAATTTGGTGGATAAGTCTGCTGACAAGATTGTAAAAACAGTTAAAAGTACGGGTGCTGTGGTTACGGGTCCAATTCCGTTACCAACTCACAAGAAAATTTTTACTGTATTACGTTCACCTCACGTAAATAAGAAGTCAAGAGAGCAATTCCAATTAAGTTCTTACAAGCGCTTATTGGATATTTACTCATCTTCTTCAAAGACTATCGATGCTTTAATGAAACTTGAATTACCAAGTGGCGTTGAAGTAGAGATCAAAGTGTAAGTAAGATAAGCGAACATGTCCTTGACGATGGTCAGGGAAAAACGGAAAAAATACAATTCAAGGCTGAAACGTATTTTTCAGCCTTGAGTTTTAATAAATAGAATAATAACAATTAATAATTAATAAATATGTCTGGGTTAATAGGAAAAAAAATCGGTATGACCAGCATTTTCGATGAGAATGGAAAGAATATTCCATGTACAGTTATCGAAGCTGGCCCATGTATCGTTACCCAAGTCAGAACCGAAGAAGTTGATGGTTATAATGCCGTGCAACTTGGTTTCGATGACGCGACAGAAAAAAGTGCTACAAAAGCTGATTTAGGTCATGCTAAAAAAGCAGGTACTTCTGTAAAACGCAAAGTTGTTGAATTCCAAGGTTTTGAGGAGGAGTACAAATTAGGTGATGCTATCACTGTAGAGCACTTTATTGAAGGGGAGTTTGTTGATATCTCGGGAACTTCAAAAGGTAAAGGATTCCAAGGTGTGGTCAAGCGTCATGGTTTTGGTGGTGTCGGTCAAGCTACGCATGGTCAGCACAACCGTTTAAGAGCACCTGGTTCTATTGGAGCCGCTTCTTACCCTGCTAGAGTATTCAAAGGAATGCGTATGGCCGGAAGAATGGGTGGAGAAAAAGTGAAAGTTGAAAATTTAAGAGTTTTAAAAGTAGTTCCTGAAAAGAACTTGCTTGTTGTAAAGGGATGTGTTCCTGGTCACAAAAACGCTTATGTAATTATTAGAAAGTAATGAAGGTAGCAGTTTTAGATATAAACGGAAAAGACACAGGTAGAAAGGTAGACCTTTCTAATGATGTGTTTGCTATTGAGCCTAATAATCACGCAGTATATTTAGATGTTAAGCAGTATTTAGCTAACCAAAGACAAGGTACACACAAGGCTAAAGAACGTGCTGAAATAGCAGGAAGTACTCGCAAGATTAAGAAACAAAAGGGAACTGGTACAGCAAGAGCTGGTAGCATTAAGTCTGGAGTTTTTAAAGGTGGTGGTCGTATGTTCGGTCCAAGACCAAGAAACTACAGTTTTAAATTGAATAAAAATTTAAAGCGTTTGGCTCGTAAATCGGCTTTATCAATGAAAGCTAATGAGAAGTCAATTGTGGTATTGGAAGACTTTAATTTCGATACTCCAAAGACTAAAAACTTTACAGCTGTTTTAAAGGCTTTAGACCTTGAAAACAAAAAATCTCTCTTTGTGTTGGGTGCGTCAAATAATAATGTATATTTGTCGTCACGCAATTTGAAAGGCTCGGAAGTTATAACTAATTCAGAATTAAGTACTTACAAAATACTTAATGCGAATCAAGTTGTGCTTTTAGAGAGTTCTTTAGAAGAAATTGAAACGAATTTAAGTAAATAAGAAACAGATGAACATCTTAATTAAACCCATAATCACGGAAAAAGCGACTGCAGATAGCGAGTTAAGAAACTGCTATACATTCGCTGTGAATACGAAGGCGAACAAGGTTGAAATCAAGAAAGCGGTTGAGGCTGCTTATGGCGTTTCTGTTGAAAAAGTTCGTACTATAAATGTCCGTCCAGAAAGAAGCACCAAGTATACAAAAACTGGTATTCAACATGGTAAAACAAATGCTGTTAAAAAAGCAATTGTACAACTGGCGGAAGGTGAAATGATTGATTTATACAGTAACATGTAATTAAAGACAAATGTCAGTAAGAAAATTAAAACCAATCACACCAGGGCAGCGTTTTAGAGTAGTAAATGGGTATGACGCCATTACTACTGATAAGCCGGAGAAAAGTTTATTAGCTCCGAAAAAAAGGTCTGGTGGTAGAAACAGTCGCGGAAAAATGACCATGCGCTACATTGGTGGTGGTCATAAGAAAAGGTATCGTATTATCGATTTTAAGCGTAACAAAACTGGAATTCCAGCGGAAGTTAAGTCTATCGAATACGATCCAAACAGAACAGCGTTTATTGCGTTGTTGAACTATCAAGATGGTGAAAAACGATACATCATTGCTCAAAATGGTCTTCAAGTTGGACAGACTATTGTTTCTGGAAACGAGAACATCGCTCCAGAAATAGGAAATGCAATGCCATTATCACAAATTCCTTTAGGAACGATTATTTCTTGTGTTGAATTACGTCCAGGTCAAGGAGCTGTTATGGCTCGTAGTGCTGGTACATTCGCACAATTAATGGCGCGTGATGGGAAGTTTGCCACGATTAAATTACCATCTGGTGAAACACGTTTAATATTAGCTGATTGTATGGCTACTATAGGTGTTATCTCTAATTCAGATCATCAGTTGTTAGTATCAGGTAAAGCTGGTAGAACAAGATGGTTAGGTAGAAGACCACGTACAAGACCAGTTGTTATGAACCCTGTCGATCACCCAATGGGTGGTGGTGAAGGTAAGTCTTCAGGTGGACACCCACGTTCTAGAAATGGTATACCTGCTAAAGGTTATAGAACCCGTTCTAAAACAAAAGCGAGTAATAAATATATTGTAGAACGTAGAAAGAAATAATAAGTCATGTCAAGATCATTAAAAAAAGGACCTTACGTTCATTATAAATTAGAGAAAAAAGTTGCTGCAAATGTTGAAGCTAACAAAAAAACGGTTATCAAAACGTGGTCAAGAGCCTCAATGATAACACCTGATTTTGTTGGTCAAACGATCGCAGTGCATAACGGACGCCAGTTTGTTCCAGTTTATGTAACTGAAAACATGGTAGGACACAAGTTAGGAGAATTTTCACCAACACGATCTTTTAGAGGTCATGCAGGTGCTAAAAATAAAGGTAAAAAGTAGTAAGCTATGGGAAGTCGTAAAAAACAAATGGCAGACGCTATTAAGGAAGAAAAGAAGCAAGTTGCTTTTGCTAAACTTAATAACTGTCCTACGTCACCGAGAAAAATGCGTTTAGTAGCCGATTTAGTAAGAGGTGAACGCGTAGAGAAAGCGCTTAATATTTTGAAATTTAGCCAAAAGGAAGCGTCTAATCGTTTAGAGAAATTGTTATTGTCTGCAATTGCAAACTGGCAAGCTAAAAACGAAGATGCAAGTATTGAAGAGGCTGAATTGTTTGTTAAGGAGATTAGAGTAGATGGTGGAACAATGCTAAAAAGATTGCGTCCAGCACCTCAAGGTCGTGCACACAGAATTAGAAAACGTTCAAACCATGTTACATTAGTGGTTGGAGCTAACAATAACACACAAGCTTAAGTAGAGATATGGGACAAAAAACAAATCCAATCGGAAATCGTTTAGGAATTATCAGAGGATGGGAATCTAACTGGTACGGAGGAAATGATTATGGCGATAAACTTGCCGAAGACGATAAGATCAGAAAATACGTTCACGCACGTCTATCTAAAGCTAGTGTTTCTAGAGTAATTATTGAAAGAACTTTGAAACTTGTAACCGTTACTATCACTACGGCTCGTCCAGGTATCATCATTGGTAAAGGCGGTCAAGAGGTAGACAAGTTAAAAGAAGAGCTTAAGAAAATTACCGGAAAAGAAGTTCAGATCAACATTTTTGAAATCAAAAGACCTGAACTAGATGCATTTTTAGTAGCATCAAGTATTGCACGTCAAATAGAAAATAGAATTTCTTACCGTCGAGCAATTAAGATGGCTATTGCTGCTACAATGCGTATGAATGCTGAAGGAATTAAAGTTCAAATCAGTGGTCGTTTAAATGGTGCTGAAATGGCGCGTAGTGAACACTACAAAGAAGGACGTATTCCTTTATCAACATTTAGAGCCGATATTGACTATGCTTTAGTTGAAGCCCATACTACTTACGGTAGATTAGGTGTTAAAGTATGGATCATGAAAGGTGAAGTATATGGTAAAAGAGAACTTTCTCCGCTTGTTGGTTTATCTAAAAAGCAAGGAAAAGGTGGACGTGGTGGTGCAAGAGAAAACAAATCACGTCGTAGAAAGTAATTTTTTAAAGAAAAGAAAGCATGTTACAGCCTAAAAGAACAAAATTTCGTAAGCAAATGAAAGGTCGCATGAAGGGCAATGCCGAAAGAGGGCATCGTCTATCAAGTGGAACCTTTGGTATAAAGTCGCTAGACTCAAATTTTATCACAGCGCGTCAAATTGAAGCTGCGCGTATTGCTGCAACCCGTTACATGAAAAGGGAAGGATCAATCTGGATTAAGATATTTCCAGACAAGCCTATCACTAAAAAGCCTCTTGAGGTACGTATGGGTAAAGGTAAAGGTGCCGTTGAATATTGGGCAGCAGTTGTTAAACCAGGTCGTATACTTTTCGAAGTAGGTGGTGTGCCATTAGAAGTTGCTAAAGAAGCGTTGCGTTTAGCTGCACAGAAGTTGCCAGTTAAAACTAAATTTATAATTGCTAGAGATTACGAAGCATAATTTATTTGATACTATGAAACAATCAGAAATTAAAGAATTATCAGTAGCTGAGTTACAAGAGAAACTTGGTGAGACAAAAAAGAGTTATTCAGATATGAAATTGGCTCATGCAATTTCTCCTCTAGAGAATCCAATTCAATTGCGTTCAGTTAGAAGAACAATAGCTAGAATTGCAACAGAATTAACTAAAAGAGAATTACAATAATTCTGCAGAAAGATGGAAACAAGAAATTTAAGAAAAGAACGTATAGGAATTGTTACTAGTAATAAGATGCAGAAATCTATTGTAGTTTCTGAAGTTAAGAAAGTAAAACATCCTATGTATGGAAAGTTCGTGTTAAAGACTAAAAAATATGTTGCGCACGACGAGACAAACGATTGTAACATTGGAGATACTGTAAAGATCATGGAAACAAGACCTATGAGTAAATCCAAATGTTGGAGATTAGTTGAAATAATTGAAAGAGCGAAGTAATTATGGTACAGACTGAATCAAGATTAAAAGTAGCTGATAACACCGGAGCGAAAGAGGTTTTAACCATTCGCGTATTAGGTGGAACCAAAAGAAGATACGCTTCTGTAGGAGACAAAATTGTTGTTTCTGTTAAAGATGCAACTCCTAATGGAAACATTAAAAAAGGAGCTGTATCTACCGCAGTTGTTGTACGTACTAGAAAAGAAGTAAGAAGACCAGATGGTTCTTACATTCGTTTTGACGACAATGCATGTGTATTATTGAACCCAACAGGTGAAATGAGAGGTACACGTGTATTTGGTCCTGTTGCTAGAGAACTTCGTGATAAACAATTCATGAAAATTGTATCATTGGCACCTGAAGTGCTTTAATGAAAAATAAAATGACAAAGCTTAAAATTAAATCAGGAGATACTGTAAAGGTAATAGCTGGAGATCACAAAGGATCAGAAGGTAAAGTACTTCAAGTATTAATAGATAAGAACAAGGCGATCGTTGAGGGCGTAAACTTGGTGAAGAAACACATGAAACCAAGTGCACAAAATCCTCAAGGAGGAATCGTTGAAAAGGAAGCAGCTATTCATATTTCTAACTTATCATTGATGACCTCTAAAGGAGAAGCAACACGAGTTGGATATAGAATGGAAGGCGATAAAAAAGTGAGATTTTCCAAAAAATCAAATGAAGTAATATAGTTATGGCGTATTTACCGAGACTTAAAGAAGAGTATAAAAGCAGAGTAATTGCAGCTCTTACAGACGAATTTGGTTATAGTAATGTAATGCAGGTACCTAAACTTCAAAAGATAGTATTATCTAAAGGAGTAGGTGCGGCCGTTGCTGATAAAAAGTTAATTGATCATGCTGTTGAAGAATTAACAACTATAACAGGACAAAAAGCTATAGCAACCATGTCTAAAAAAGACGTGGCATCTTTCAAGCTACGTAAAGGTATGCCAATTGGGGCAAAGGTTACGTTAAGAGGTGAAAGAATGTACGAATTTTTAGATCGTTTAATTACATCGGCCTTACCACGTGTAAGAGATTTTAACGGAATTAAAGCTACTGGATTTGACGGAAGAGGTAATTACAATTTAGGTATTACCGAGCAAATTATCTTCCCAGAAATTGATATTGATAAAGTCAATAAAATCTCTGGTATGGATATTACATTTGTAACTTCTGCAGCTACAGATAAAGAAGCAAAATCATTATTAACCGAATTAGGATTACCGTTTCAAAAGAATTAAGATATGGCTAAAGAATCAATGAAAGCCCGTGAGGTAAAAAGAGCAAAAATGGTAGCAAAGTATGCTGAAAAACGTAAAGCTTTAAAAGAAGCTGGCGATTATGAAGCATTACAAAAATTACCAAAAAATGCTTCTCCAGTTCGTATGCACAACCGTTGTAAACTTACAGGAAGACCAAAAGGGTATATGAGAACATTTGGTATTTCTCGTGTATTATTTAGAGAAATGGCTAACCAAGGGTTAATTCCAGGTGTTAAAAAAGCAAGTTGGTAAAAATTATTAATTGGTTTCAGGTTTAATTCCGATAGTCGTAATTAAAAACCGTTACCGCAAATTTATAACTATGTATACAGATCCAATAGCGGATTATTTAACAAGAATTAGAAACGCAGTGCGTGCTAATCACAGAGTGGTTGAGATTCCTGCATCTAATCTTAAAAAAGAAATCACTAAAATATTATTCGATCAAGGATATATTTTAAGTTACAAATTCGAAGATTCAGCTGTACAAGGGACTATTAAGATAGCTCTTAAGTACAACAAGGAAACTAAAGAACCTGTAATTAAGAAGATTCAAAGAATAAGTAAACCAGGTTTACGTAAGTACGCAAGTTCAAAAGATCTTCCAAGAATTCTTAACGGTCTTGGTATTGCAATCGTTTCTACCTCTCATGGTGTAATGACTGGAAAACAAGCTCAACAAGAAAATGTTGGAGGAGAAGTACTTTGTTACGTTTACTAATTAAAAAGACTATAAGACATGTCAAGAATAGGTAATAACCCAGTAGGAATTCCGGAAGGAGTTACAGTTGAAGTCAACGATAACATAGTTACTGTAAAAGGAAAATTAGGAGAATTAACTCAAGAATTTTCAAATGTATCTATCAAAGTTGAAGATGGAAATGTTTTAGTGGAGCGTTCTTCAGACAAAAAAGAAGACAAAGCAAAGCATGGTCTTTATAGAGCACTTCTATCTAATATGATTGAAGGTGTTTCTAAGGGATGGACAAAAGAATTAGAGTTAGTAGGTGTTGGATATAGAGCTACCAATCAAGGTCAAAAATTAGATTTGGCTTTAGGGTTCTCTCATAACATCATTATGGATTTAGCTCCAGAAGTTAAAGTGGAAACTGTAACTGAAAAAGGGAAAAATCCAATAGTAAAACTAACCTCTCACGATAAGCAATTGGTTGGACAGGTAGCGGCTAAAATTCGCGCGTTTAGAAAACCAGAGCCTTACAAAGGTAAAGGTGTGAAGTTTGTTGGTGAACAAATAAGAAGAAAAGCAGGTAAATCAGCTTAATAAGTAAGTTATGGCATTAACAAAGAACGAAAGACGATTAAGAATTAAGAACAGAGTTCGCAAGATAGTTTCAGGCACTGAAGCTAGACCAAGGTTATCTGTTTTTAGAAGTAATAAGGAAATATATGCTCAAATAGTTGATGACGTTACTGGTAAAACTATCAGTGCTGCATCTTCTAGAGACAAAGACATTAGTTCTGCAAAAGGTACAAAAATGGAAATTGCTGCATTAGTAGGAAAATCTGTTGCTGAAAAAGCCCTTAAAGCAGGTGTTGAAAAAATCTCTTTTGATAGAGGAGGTTATTTATATCACGGTAGAGTAAAATCATTAGCAGAAGGTGCTAGAGAAGCAGGACTTAAATTCTAAGAAATTATGTATCAGAAATACAAAAGCGCAGAACTAGTAAAGCCAAGTGGATTAGATCTTAAAGATCGTTTAGTTGGCGTACAAAGAGTAACAAAAGTAACCAAAGGTGGTAGAGCATTCGGATTTTCAGCAATAGTTGTTGTTGGTGATGAAGCTGGCGTCGTTGGTCACGGTTTAGGAAAGTCTAAAGATGTAGCGAGTGCAATTGCTAAAGCAGTTGAGGATGCTAAGAAAAATTTAGTACGTATCCCAATCGTAAAAGGAACGTTACCACACGAACAAAAAGGTAAGTATGGTGGAGCACGAGTAAACATCATCCCTGCAGCTCCTGGTACAGGGGTTATTGCTGGTGGTGCTGTGAGAACAGTATTGGAAGCAGTAGGTGTACACGATGTATTATCAAAATCTCAAGGTTCATCTAACCCACACAACGTAGTTAAGGCAACGTTTGATGCTTTATTACAATTAAGAGACGCAAGAACGATTGCTCGTGACAGAGGAATTTCTCTTGAAAAAGTGTTTAAAGGATAATAAGGAAAACGATGGCAAAGATTAAAGTAAAAAAAGTAAAGAGTGCAATCAATCGTACTAAAAGACAAAAGCTAACATTGGAAGCTTTAGGTCTTAAGAAGATTGGTCAAGTAGTAGAGCACGATGCCACACCAAATATCCTTGGTATGGTTGCTAAAGTTTCACATTTAGTTTCTGTTGAAGAAACAAAATAATATATACTGAAAAATGGATTTAAGTAATTTAAAACCTGCAGAAGGTTCAGTTAAAAGTCAAGGAAAACGAGTAGGTAGAGGACAAGGTTCTGGTAAAGGTGGTACTGCAACACGTGGTCACAAAGGTGCCAAGTCACGTTCTGGTTATTCTAAAAAGATTGGATTTGAAGGTGGACAAATGCCACTTCAAAGACGTGTTCCTAAGTTTGGCTTCACAAATATCAATCGTGTGGAATATCAAGGTGTTAATCTTGATACCCTACAACAATTGGTAGATGATAAGAAAATTAAAGATACTGTAGATTTAGATACATTAATGGCCTTTAAAGTTGTTGGCAAGAACGATCTTGTTAAGATTTTAGGTAGAGGTGAATTAAAATCAAAATTAACAGTAACAGCTCATAAGTTTACTGCTTCGGCTAAAGCTGCTATTGAAGCTGCCGGTGGAGAGGCTGTAACTTTATAATCCCGATATAAGCGCATGAAATTTAAAGAGACATTAAAAAATGTTTGGAAAATAGAAGAACTGAGAAACAGAATCGTTGTAACATTAGGTCTGTTATTGGTTTACCGTTTTGGTGCACAAGTAGTTTTACCTGGTATTGATGCTGCGCAATTAGAAGGATTACAAGGTAACACTGAAGATGGTTTATTAGGTTTATTAAATGCTTTTACAGGAGGTGCTTTTGCTAACGCTTCTGTTTTTGCATTGGGTATTATGCCTTATATCTCAGCTTCAATTGTTGTACAGTTAATGGGAATCGCTATTCCATATTTGCAAAAATTACAAAAAGAAGGTGCTAGTGGTCAAAAGAAAATCACGCAAATTACCAGATGGTTAACCATTGCTATTTGTTTGGTTCAGGCTCCTGGTTATTTGGCTAGTTTGCCAACGTTAGGTATTCCTGCGTCAGCATTCTTGCTAGGTCAAGGAACATTATTTTATTTCTCTTCTGTAATTATCCTAGTAACAGGGTGTATTTTCGCTATGTGGTTAGGAGAGAAAATTACAGATAAAGGAATTGGAAATGGTATTTCATTATTGATTATGGTGGGTATCATTGCGACATTGCCAAAGAACTTCTTGTTGAATGCTTCTTCTAGATTGGAGAGCAACAGCGTGATGTTAATTCTTTTTGAATTGGTAATCTGGTTGTTAATCATATTAGCTTCAGTTATGTTAGTCATGGCTGTTAGAAAGATTGCTGTTCAATATGCAAGACGTACGGCTTCAGGAGGTTTTGAAAAGAATGTTTTTGGATCAAGACAATACATTCCTTTAAAGTTGAATGCTTCTGGTGTAATGCCAATCATTTTTGCTCAAGCCATTATGTTTGTTCCAACGTTAATTGGTGGTTCTTCTTTCTTAAAAGAAACAGCAGTTGGGCAGTGGATGCAAACTAATTTTGCAGATATATTTGGATTTTGGTACAATTTAGTTTTTGCTTTATTGATTATTGTATTTACATATTTCTATACGGCAATTACAGTACCTACTAACAAAATGGCAGATGATTTAAAGAGAAGCGGTGGATTTATTCCAGGTATTCGTCCTGGAACTGAAACATCAGAATATCTTGACAAGATCATGTCTCAAATAACATTACCAGGTTCTATATTCTTGGCTTTAATAGCTGTGTTCCCAGCATTTATTGTAAAGTTAATGAATGTACAATCAGGATGGGCCTTATTTTTTGGTGGAACATCACTATTAATTATGGTCGGAGTTGCAATTGACACTATGCAGCAGGTAAACTCTTACTTGTTGAATAGACACTATGACGGCTTGATGAAAACAGGTAAAAATAGAAAAGCAGTAGCTTAATATCATACTATGGCAAAACAAGCAGCAATAGAACAAGACGGAACAATTATAGAAGCATTATCAAATGCTATGTTTCGTGTTGAATTAGAAAATGGTCACATTGTGACAGCACACATTTCTGGTAAGATGCGTATGCACTACATTAAGTTGTTACCAGGGGATAAAGTAAAATTGGAAATGAGTCCTTACGATTTAACGAAGGCTCGAATAACTTATAGATACTAATACGATGAAAGTAAGAGCATCAGTAAAAAAAAGAAGCGCAGACTGTAAAATAGTTCGCAGAAAAGGTAGACTTTACGTCATTAACAAAAAGAATCCTAGATTCAAACAAAGACAAGGATAATTATGGCAAGAATTGCAGGTGTAGACATACCAAAAAACAAAAGAGGAGTTATCTCGCTAACTTATATCTATGGAATAGGTAAAAGTAGAGCAAAAGAAATTTTAGCCACTGCTAAAGTTGATGAAAGTACAAAAGTTCAAGACTGGACAGACGACGAAATTGGAAACATTCGTGAGGCTGTGGGATCTTTTACTATTGAAGGTGAATTACGTTCTGAAACACAATTGAACATTAAACGATTAATGGATATTGGATGTTATAGAGGTATTCGTCACAGAGCTGGTCTTCCATTAAGAGGACAGCGTACAAAAAACAACTCTAGAACTAGAAAAGGTAGAAGAAAAACAGTTGCTAACAAGAAAATGGCAACTAAATAATAAACAGACGATAGTCATTAGCGTTTAGAAGTTAGATGAATCTGTTTGAAATAGCAATGTTTAGGATTCTAACAACTAAAAACTAACAACTAGAACATTAAAAAATATGGCAAAGTCAAGTACAAAAAAACGTAAAGTAGTAGTAGATGCTATTGGTGAAGCACACGTAACAGCTTCATTCAACAACATTATCATTTCTCTTACAAACAAAAAAGGGGATGTTATTGCATGGTCATCTGCTGGTAAAATGGGATTCCGTGGATCTAAAAAGAATACACCTTATGCTGCTCAATTAGCTGCTGAAGATGCTGCTGGAGTAGCTCAAGAAGCTGGATTGAAAAAAGTAAAGGTTTATGTTAAAGGTCCTGGTAATGGTAGAGAATCTGCTATCCGTTCTATTCACAATGCTGGTATTGAAGTAACTGAAATTATTGATGTTACTCCATTACCACACAATGGATGTAGACCTCCAAAACGTAGAAGAGTTTAATTATTAATAAATAACAAGTATCACGAGAGATCAACGATTATCGAAGGATAAGATTAAGACCTTAATTCATAATCACTCTCATAATTTAATTTTTTAAAATGGCAAGATATACTGGTCCTAAAACTAAAATAGCTCGTAAGTTTGGCGAAGCTATCTATGGAGAAGACAAATCTTTTGAGAAAAGAAACTACCCTCCAGGTCAACATGGTGCTAATAAGCGTCGTGGTAAAAAATCTGAATATGCTATCCAATTAATGGAGAAGCAAAAAGCTAAATATACCTATGGTATTTTAGAGCGTCAGTTCAGAAACATGTTCAAAAAAGCAACTGCAGCTCCTGGAATTACAGGTGAGGTTTTATTACAATTGTGTGAGTCACGTTTAGATAACGTGGTTTTCAGAATGGGTATGGCACCTTCAAGAAGCGGAGCTAGACAATTAGTTTCTCACAGACACATTACCGTAAATGGTGAGTTGGTAAACATTCCATCATACCAATTAAAAGCTGGTGATGTTGTAGCAGTTAGAGAAAAATCAAAATCATTGGAGTCAATTGCTAATTCATTAGCAAACTCAAACCACATTTATGAGTGGATTACTTGGAATAATGATAAAAAAGAAGGAACCTATGTATCGGTTCCAGCTAGAATCCAAATTCCAGAAAATATCAACGAGCAATTCATCGTCGAATTGTATTCTAAATAATAATTTAAAAACATTGGTATTTAGCCAAAGGGTTTATTCGTACTTCTTCAAACTTATAGACCGCGCAACTAAATAACAATTAAAACGAAGAAATAATATGGCAGTATTTAGTTTTCAAAAACCCGACAAAGTAATCATGATTGATTCAACTGACTTTGAAGGGAAATTCGAGTTCAGACCTTTAGAACCAGGTTATGGTTTAACAGTTGGAAATGCATTACGAAGAGTGTTATTATCATCTCTTGAAGGATTTGCAATCACATCCGTTAGAATTGAAGGTGTTGATCACGAATTCTCTACAATAGCAGGTGTTGTGGAAGATGTTACTGAAATCATTTTGAATTTAAAACAAATCCGTTTTAAAAGACAAATTGATGATGTTGATAACGAATCCGTTTCAATTTCAATTTCAGGACAAGAACAAATTACAGCGGGCGATTTCCAAAAATTCATTTCAGGATTCCAAGTATTAAATTCAGAATTAGTAATCTGTAATTTAGATCCTAAAGTGAACATCAACATGGAAATCACTATTGAAAAAGGTAGAGGATATGTTCCTGCAGAAGAAAACAAAAAAGCTTCTGCACCAATTGGAACAATCTTTACTGATTCAATCTACACACCAATCAAAAATGTGAAATATAGCATTGAGAATTACCGTGTAGAGCAAAAGACAGATTACGAAAAATTAGTTTTCGAAATTATTACAGATGGTTCAATCAACCCACAAGATGCGTTGACTGAAGCCGCTAAAACATTAATTCACCACTTCATGTTATTCTCTGATGAGCGTATTACATTAGAAGCTGATGAAATTGCACAAACTGAAACTTATGATGAAGAATCACTTCACATGAGACAGTTGTTGAAAACCAAATTGGTTGATATGGACTTGTCTGTTCGTGCATTAAACTGTTTAAAAGCAGCTGAAGTTGATACGTTAGGTGATTTAGTATCATTCAACAAAAACGATTTAATGAAGTTCCGTAACTTCGGTAAGAAATCTTTAACAGAACTAGAAGAACTAGTAAATGTGAAAGGATTGAATTTCGGAATGGACTTATCAAAATACAAATTAGATAAAGATTAATTAATCATATTTTGCTCCCACGTTACAGCGTGGTCTGGTAGCAAGATGATAAAACAAAGGTCATGAGACACGGAAAAAAAGTAAACCATTTAGGTAGAAAAACAGCTCACAGAAAGTCCATGTTGGCTAATATGGCTTGTTCATTAATTGAGCACAAACGTATTAACACAACTGTAGCTAAAGCAAAAGCTTTAAAACAATTTGTTGAGCCATTAGTAACCAAATCTAAAGAAGACACTACTCACAACAGACGTATTGTTATGTCTCGCTTAAGACAAAAGGAAGCTGTTGCTGAATTATTCAGGGAAGTGGCTCCTAAAGTTGGTGACAGACCAGGTGGTTATACAAGAATTATCAAGTTAGGAAACCGTTTGGGTGATAACGCGGATATGGCAATGATAGAGTTAGTTGACTACAACGAACTATACAATGCAGGTAAAGCGAAGAAGAAAACAACACGTAGAAGTAGAAGAGGTGGTTCTAAACCGGCTGCAGCTGCTCCAGTGGAAACTCAAGCAACCAACGAAGAAGAATAAATGTTAATAAGCATTTAAAATAAAAAGGATAATCTATTTTAGGTTATCCTTTTTTTTATGCAATTTTGCAAAACCTTTTTTTAGAAATGAAATACAACAAACGAGACAAAGCCATTGTTCTACTAGCAGACGGAACAATATTTCACGGTAAATCAATTGGTAAAAAAGGAACTGCTTTCGGCGAAGTATGTTTCAATACCGGAACAACAGGTTATCAAGAAATTTTCACAGATCCTTCTTACTTCGGACAACTCATGGTAACCACCAATGCACACATTGGGAACTATGGAACCCATGAAGACGAAATGGAATCCGATTCCATAAAAATTTCGGGTCTGATTTGTAAAAATTTTAGTTTCAATTATTCCAGACCATCTGGAGAGGGAAATCTGGAAGATTTTTTTGAAAAATATAATGTGTTAGCCATATCTGATGTCGATACCAGAGCTTTGGTAGCGTATATTAGAGATAATGGTGCTATGAATGCGGTTATCACTACAGAAGTAGATAAAATAGAAGAGCTTAAAAAGCAATTAGCAAAAGTGCCTAATATGGAAGGCCTGGAATTGGCTTCTAAAGTTTCAACCAAAGAACCTTACTTCTATGGTAATGAAAACGCCAAATATAAGATTGCAGCTTTGGACATTGGGGTGAAGAAAAATATTTTACGCAATCTGGCCAAACGCGATGCATATATTAAGGTATTTCCATACAATGCCAAGTTTGAAGAGTTGGAAGCATTTAAACCAGACGGCTACTTTTTGTCAAATGGTCCTGGTGATCCAGAACCTTTGGTGGAAGCCCAATCGGTTGCCAAAGAAATTATTAATAGAAATTTACCATTGTTTGGTATTTGTTTAGGTCATCAGGTTATTGCCTTGGCCAATGGAATTTCAACCTACAAAATGCATCATGGACACAGAGGCATCAACCATCCGGTTAAAAACATGCTAACAGGAAAAGGAGAAATCACTTCCCAAAACCATGGTTTTGCCATCAATCGTGAGGAAACTGAAAAGCATCCAGATGTGGAGATTACCCATGTACACCTAAATGACCATACAGTAGCAGGTATTCGAATGAAATCCAAAAACTGCTTCTCGGTGCAATACCACCCGGAAGCCAGTCCTGGACCACATGATTCCTCCTATCTGTTTGATCAGTTTATAGAGAATATTCAAAAAACCTAGTTTAAAAACCTCAAAGAATCCTAAAATTCCTTGAGGTTTTTTTAATACGAAAACATTATCGTAAAAAATTAATGTAATACTCCAATTGAAAAGACCGTTTCGTAGGAGTATTTTGTAAATTTGTAACATTAACTAAATATTCAAAAAACTTTCCAATGAGCATTATAATTGACATTCATGCCAGACAAATTTTAGATTCACGTGGTAACCCAACTGTTGAAGTAGACGTCATTACCGAAAATGGAATTATGGGACGCGCTGCTGTACCTTCAGGAGCATCAACAGGAGAACACGAAGCTGTAGAATTACGCGATGGTGGTTCAGCCTTTATGGGAAAAGGAGTCACCAAAGCCGTTAAGAATGTTAATACCATCATTGCACAGGAATTATTGGGTGTTTCTGTTTTTGAACAAAACATGATTGACCAAACGATGATTGAATTGGATGGCACAGCTAATAAATCGAAATTAGGAGCCAATGCTATTTTGGGTGTGTCTTTGGCAGCAGCCAAAGCCGCGGCTAACGAATTAGGTTTACCGCTTTACCGCTATGTTGGTGGTGTATCTGCCAATACCTTACCAGTCCCAATGATGAACATCATCAATGGAGGCTCACATTCTGATGCGCCTATTGCCTTTCAGGAATTTATGATTATGCCTGTAAAGGCCAAAAACTTCACCCATGCCATGCAAATGGGAACCGAGATTTTCCACAATCTGAAAAAAGTATTGCATGATAGAGGATTGAGTACCGCCGTAGGTGATGAAGGTGGTTTCGCGCCTAATCTGGAAGGTGGTACAGAAGATGCCTTGGATACCATAGAAAAAGCTGTTGCTAAAGCAGGTTATAAATTAGGTGATGATGTTATGATTGCGTTAGATTGTGCTTCGGCGGAATTCTATATTGATGGTAAATACGATTACACCAAATTTGAAGGCGATAAAGGTCAGGTAAGAACCAGTCAGGAGCAAGCAGATTATTTAGCACAATTGTGTGAAAAATATCCGATAATCTCCATTGAAGATGGTATGGATGAAAACGATTGGGAAGGTTGGAAATACCTAACTGATAAAGTAGGCGACAAAGTCCAGTTGGTTGGTGACGATTTATTTGTAACCAACGTTGAAAGACTCTCTCGTGGTATTGAAAATGGCATTGCCAATTCTATTTTAATTAAAGTAAACCAGATAGGAACCTTAACCGAAACCATTGCTGCTGTAAATATGGCACATAATGCTGGTTATACCTCTGTGATGTCTCACCGTTCTGGGGAAACAGAGGACAATACCATAGCCGATTTAGCTGTTGCACTAAACACAGGTCAAATTAAAACGGGCTCGGCATCTCGTAGCGACCGTATGGCAAAATACAACCAGTTATTGCGTATAGAAGAGGAACTGGCTCATATGGCCTATTACCCGCAAGAAAAGGCATTTAAAGTGAAATAATAAATGAATTCTTACATATTTAAAAGCGATTATTTTATTAATAATCGCTTTTTGTTTTATATATCAATTTTAGCAATAGTAAAATTGATAAATCCTCTTTGATATCCTTTATATATCGTGAGATATTTCGTATTTTCGTAAGGTCAAATTCGACACCTTAACATCAAATATTTATAGATCAACTATGTCAGATAAAGCTACAATAGAAGTTAACGGCCAAAAATACGATTTTCCGCTTGTAAAAGGGACTGAAAATGAAGTTGCCATTGATATTAAATCATTACGTGGTGCCACCAATGGTGTGGTCACTATTGATCCGGGTTATAAAAATACGGGATCTTGTACCAGCGCCATTACTTTTTTAGATGGTGAGAAAGGAATTTTGAGGTACCGTGGTTATGCTATTGAAGAACTAGCTGAAAAAGCTGACTTTTTAGAAGTAGCTTACTTGTTGATATTTGGTGAATTGCCAACGCAAGAGCAATTGGATAAATTTCATGCTGATATAAAAAGCCATTCAATTGTAGACGATGATGTACGTAAGATTGTAGATGCTTTTCCAAAGTCGGCGCATCCTATGGGTGTTTTAGCCTCATTGACTAGTGCGTTAACGGCTTTTAATCCATCTTCTGTGAACGTGAATTCCGAAGAGGATATGTACAAGGCTATTGTACGTATTATGGGTAAATTCCCTGTGTTAGTAGCTTGGACATTACGCAAAAAGCATGGTTTACCATTAGATTATGGTGATAAAAATTTAGGCTATGTTCAGAACGTTTTAAAAATGATGTTTAAGCAACCTAATGAAGATTATGTTCTAGATCCAGTCGTAGTTGATGCGCTAGATAAATTGTTAATCCTTCATGCCGACCATGAGCAAAACTGTTCAACATCTACTGTAAGAATCGTAGGTTCTTCTCATGCTGGATTATTTGCTTCATTGTCTTCTGGTATTTCAGCACTATGGGGACCATTACATGGTGGTGCGAATCAGGCGGTTTTGGAAATGTTGGAAGCTATTAAGGAAGATGGAGGTGACACCAAAAAATATATGGCCAAAGCCAAGGATAAGGATGATCCATTCCGTTTAATGGGATTTGGTCACCGTGTTTATAAAAACTTTGATCCACGTGCCAGAATAATCAAAAAATCAGCTGACGAGGTTTTAGGAAACCTTGGAATTGAAGATCCTATTTTAGATATTGCCAAAGGTTTGGAAAAAGAAGCACTTGAAGATTCTTATTTCGTGGATAGAAAATTATATCCAAATGTCGATTTCTACTCTGGAATCATTTACCGTGCTATGGGAATCCCAACCGATATGTTTACCGTGATGTTTGCTCTTGGACGCTTACCAGGATGGATTGCACAATGGCGTGAAATGCGTTTAAACAACGAGCCCATTGGAAGACCAAGACAAATTTATATTGGAGAAACCTTAAGACCATTTAAGACTATCAATCAGCGATAGTATTAATAAAATCATATGTAAGCTTCATAGTTTCTATGGAGCTTTTTTTATATTTACAACATGTTGAAACTAAACGTCAAAAACGAAACCTCCAGATTACGTGCAGTTGTTTTGGGTACTGCCGTAAGTAATGGTCCAACTCCAACCGTAGAAGAAGCCTACGACCCAAAATCCTTGGAACATATTAAGGCTGGAACTTATCCGGTTGAAGCCGATATGGTCAAAGAAATGGAAGCTGTGGCTGAAGTTTTTAAGAAATATGATGTTGAGGTGTTTCGTCCTGAATTGATTGCTGATTGTAACCAAATTTTTGCGCGTGATATTGCTTTTGTTATTGATGATATTTTTGTGAAAGCGAATATACTGCCCAATAGAGAAGAAGAATTAGATGCTATTCAATACGTTATTGATAAGATAGATGCCAGTAAAGTAATAAGACCACCTGAAGAAGTTCATATTGAAGGTGGTGATGTGATGCTTTGGAATGATCATATCTTTATTGGTACTTACAAAGGCAGTGATTATAAGAGTTATATCACAGCCAGAACTAACATGGAAGGAGTACAATGGGTTAAGGACCATTTTCCAAATAAAACCGTTAAGGAATTCGATTTGGTAAAATCCAAATTGGAGCCACGGGATAATGCGCTTCATTTAGATTGCTGTTTTCAACCTGTAGGTATTAACAAAGGCATTATTTACAAAAGTGGTTTTAGAGAGGAAAGCGATTATATGTATTTGGTAGATTTGTTTGGAAAGGATAATTTATTTCACATAACCCGTGAGGAAATGTACCACATGAACAGTAACGTGTTCTCCATAGCAGAAGATGTCGTTATTTCTGAACGAAACTTTACTCGATTGAATACGTGGTTACGAGACAACGGCTTTACAGTTGAAGAAGTCCCTTATGCCGAAATTGCCAAGCAGGAAGGGCTCTTGCGTTGTTCAACCTTACCTTTGATTCGGGATTAATTATAATTGTCAATTCGAGTATGACAACATTTCTTGTTGTCATGTATCGAGAATAAGATTACTCGACTTTACAAGTAATAGTTACTTCAGCAGTTTCACCAACGCGAAATGTGCCAAAGTCTTCCCCTATGTTATAGTCAAACCGATTGATTTCTAATGCACCTTTAAACGTATTGTTTTTAAATGTAAACGGAATGGTCACAGTTTTGGTGACACCGTGAATAGTCATGTCGCCGGTTGTTTGATAGCCATCACTGGTTTTGGAAACTGAAGCCGATTTGAAACAAATGGTTGGGTATTTGTCAACATCAAAAAAATCTGCAGAATGTAAATGGGTATCGCGCTTTTCGTTTTTGGTATTTAAGGTTTTGGATTCAATACAAATGTCAAATTTAGAACTGGATACATCCGATTCGTTAAAATCGAATTTCCCTTGCATACCTGTAAATGTTCCTTTGACAGTAAAAATACCACCTCCAGATATTTTAAAGTCCACAACTGATTTATTTGAGTCAATGGTTTGCGCTTGGCTAACATAAGTTGTAGCCAATAAAAAGCAAACCAATAATGCATTTTTTATAATTTTCATAACGTCAAGTTTTTAGTGTTAATGAATACGTTGCAAAAACGATTCCATTTCTTTAAAAATAAAAAAAAGGAACTACATTTTTGCAGTTCCCTTTGAATTTATTTGGATTCCTACCAGAGTTTATCTTGAGCGATAGTACAAAGGCAGGAATGACAATTATATTGCTTCAACCATTAAGCCATCGTCGGTTTTTTCAACTTTGGCTACCTTGTTTTTGGTTAGGTCTTTTATAGCTTTATCCCATTTTTTATTGCTTAAACCAGATTGTCCTTTTAAATCATTTAAATCTATTTTTTCAACCTTGTTCAATATTTCTAAAACCGCTTTAGCATCTTCGCTAATGGCCAATGGTTTTTTCTCTGGTTTCATTTGCGGGAAGAACAATACTTCCTGTATCGATTGGTTGTTGGTTAAAAACATGACTAATCGATCCATGCCAATTCCCATTCCAGAAGTAGGAGGCATACCATATTCTAATGCGCGTAAGAAATCATAATCGATAAACTCGGTAGCTTCATCATCACCTTTAGCAGCCAATTTAAGCTGGTGTTCAAAACGCTCACGTTGATCAATAGGGTCGTTTAATTCAGAATAGGCATTGGCAATTTCCTTACCACAAACCATTAACTCGAAACGCTCGGTCAATTCAGGATTGTCACGATGCTCTTTGCACAGTGGACTCATTTCTTTTGGGTAGTCTGTAATGAAGGTTGGTTGGATGTAATTGCCCTCACATTTTTCTCCAAAAATCTCGTCAATCAGTTTGCCTTTGCCCATTGTATCATCAACTTCAATATTCATATCTTTTGCTGCCTGACGTATTTCGGCTTCTGTTTTACCAGTAATGTCAAATCCTGTAAAATGTTTGATGGAATCAGCCATGGTTACACGAGCATAAGGTGCCTTGAAATCAATTTCATGCTTTCCAAAGGTTGCTTTAGTTGTTCCGTTCACTGCTATGGCACAATATTCTAACAATTGCTCACAGAAATCCATCATCCAATTGTAATCCTTGTAGGCTACATAAATTTCCATAGCCGTAAACTCGGGATTATGGGTTCGGTCCATACCTTCATTTCGGAAGTTTTTAGAAAACTCATAAACGCCATCAAAACCACCAACAATCAATCGCTTTAAATATAATTCGTTGGCAATTCGCATATATAATGGAATATCTAACGAATTGTGATGGGTTATAAACGGTCTTGCTGCGGCACCACCAGGAATAGGTTGTAAAATAGGTGTTTCAACTTCAAAATACCCAGCTTTGTTAAAAAACTCGCGCATAGCATTGAATAATTTGGTGCGCTTCACAAATACCTCTTTTACATGTGGATTGACCACTAAATCGGCATAACGTTGTCTGTAACGCTGTTCCGGATCGGTAAAGGCATCGTGTATATTGCCATCGGCGTCAACACGTGGTTGTGGTAGCGGTCTTAAGGCTTTGCTTAAAATGGTAAAGCTTTTTACCATGACTGTTTTTTCACCAACTTGTGTTGTAAATAGTTCGCCTTCAACACCAATGAAGTCACCAATGTCCAACAGTTTTTTGTAAATAGTATTATATTGGGTTTTGTCCTCACCTGGACAAATTTCATCACGATTAAAATACACTTGAATGCGACCTTCACTATCCTGCAATTCAGCAAAACTGGCATTTCCTTGGATACGACGTGACATCAATCTACCAGCAATAACCACTTTTTTTCCTTCTTTAAAATTTTGTTTCACCTGTTTGGAGGTTTCTTCAACAGGAAACAAATCTGCAGGATACGGGTTAATACCTAATTCACGAAGTTTAGAGAGTTTGTCTCTACGAACCAATTCTTGTTCTGATAATTGTGACATTGAAAATCTATTGTGTAATTTGAAGGCACAAAGATAATTACTATTCATTAGGATTTCAATTTATTATATTGAAATTAACTTGTAACAAATGCCTCAATATGTTGTCTAATGAGTATAATCATCAATTAAAATCAATCAAATGAGTTTTTGGAGAGTATTATTGTCCATTTTATGTCCGCCTTTAGCCGTATTGGATAAAGGTTGCGGCTCTATTCTAATCGTTTTTTTATTATGGCTCTGTGGCTGGGTCCCTGGTGTTATAGCCGCATTGGTTATTTTGAATAACCCAAACTCCTAATACCTAAAATAATTGTAATTTTGTAGTCTATGAATAAGATAATAGACATACAAGAATTAGGTTTAAAGGAATACAAAGAGGCTTGGGAATATCAGGAATCCTTGTTTCAAGGTATTGTTGATACCAAAATTAAGAATAGACGTGAGGATACCGATTTAGAAACACCCAACTATTTCCTATTTGTTGAGCATCCTCATGTCTATACTTTGGGAAAAAGTGGTGATATGTCCAATCTGTTGGTTGATGAAAAACAATTAGCCGAAAAAGGGGCTTCTTTCTACAAAGTCAATAGAGGTGGCGACATTACCTATCATGGTCCTGGACAAATAGTGGGTTATCCTATTTTAGATTTGGACAATTTTTTTACTGATATTCATAAATACTTACGGCTTTTGGAAGAAATGATTATTCTGACCTTGGCTGAATACGGTTTAAAAGCCGAACGTAGCCCAGGTGAAACAGGTGTTTGGTTAGATGTGGGCACACCATTTGCCAGAAAAATTTGCGCTATGGGTGTTAGAGCCAGTCGTTGGGTAACGATGCATGGTTTCGCTTTAAACGTGAATGCCGATCTAGGCTATTTTGATAATATGATTCCTTGTGGTATTCGTGGAAAGGCCGTTACTTCATTGAATGTTGAGTTGGGAGTTAAGAAAGTGCCTATGGATGAGGTGAAATCCAAATTGTTGAAGCATTTTGCCTATTTGTTTGAGGCTGAATTACAACCTCAAGAAGAAAAAGTTTGATTTTTCACGCAACCTTTTGGCTATAATTGTATCTTTAAGATATAAAGCTAATCAATTACGCTCATGAAAAATCGCTACATCTCAATTATTCTATTATTATTCTCAATCAATTTTTATTCTCAAAACACTTATCAATATACGGTTGAATCTATACCCTATCAAGAGTTTCAGGAACAAGATATTATACAATACAATGGAGATGACTATTACTCCGATATTATTAGTTTACCATTTCCCTTTGATTTTTACGGATTACCAAATCAATTGGAATTGGTAGTTGGTACCAATGCGGATATCGTGTTTGATAGCTCATTGGCTAATACTTACGATCCTTGGCCAATTGTAAATGAAGTACCATCACCCAATCTGCCTAAACCCGCTATATTTGGGCCTTATCATGATTTGAATAATGCTGACCCAACATCCGAAGGTGCTGTTTATTATGGTGTCTCTGGAGAAAGCCCAAACAGACGATTTTATATCTTTTATGAGGATATAATTCAATATGCGTGTAGTCCTTTGATTTCGACATCTCAAGTAGTTTTGCATGAGACTACGGGTATAATAGATGTATTGATTAAAAGTAAGCCACTATGTTTAACTTGGAATTCTGGACGAGCAATTTTGGGTATTCAAAACCAAACTGGAATTCAGGGTCTTACTGCGCCTAATCGAAATGGTTTTGATGTTTGGGAAACTAATAATGAAGGGTGGCGTTTTAAGCCAACCAGCAATTTCAATGTGGTCATCTGTGATGTAGATAATAACAATGGTGAATTGTTCAATATTGATGATTATAAAACGCGGGTTTTAGGGTTGTTTAATTTAGATGCTTCAGAAAATACCGTTGATATTTTAGATGCTTCTGATGATAGTGTTTCAGGCGATGTTACTATAAGTTCTGGGAATAATAATTTTACCATAGTTATAAATCCAAGTACAGATAATGCACAATTTGATTTAACAGTCAGTTTTACCAACTGTGATAACGATGATGAAAATGATGGTATTCCTAATGATATGGAGGATGCCAATGGCAATGGTGATTTAAGCGATGATGATACTGATGGTGATGGTATTCCAAATTATCAGGACGATGACGATGATGGTGATACAGTCATTTCAGAATATGAAATTGTTTTTGGCGGCAGAAGTTCGGATAACAGAGTCAATCCACCAACATTTTTAGATACCGATAATGATGGTATTCCAAACCATTTGGATATGGATGATGATGGCGATGGTGTTATTACTTTAGATGAAGATTATAATGGAAATGGTGACCCAACTGATGATGATGTCAACGGTAATGGTGTGCCAGACTATTTAGATGCTGCTCAATTAAGTGTTGATGACATTAGTGTAAACACCAATTTGTTTTCTGTCTATCCTAATCCAGTAGATTCTAAACTTACAATTGAATTTGATTCGCATCTTCAATTTCCATCCAATTCAATGGAATTTAAAATTTACGATATACAAGGTCGACAAGTTATGCATTTGACAGAAGGACTTATAGGTAACAAAGCGCAAATTGATGTTGCGAGTCTGCAAACAGGATATTATTTATTGGTGGTTAAAAGTGACAACTTTTTAAAAGCTAAAAAGTTTATTAAGAACTAAATTTCGCATGACATTGGTTTAGAATCTAACCTTCTGCATTAAAAAACACTTTGTAAAAATGCATTTTTTTGGTTTCATCGTAACCACGTTCCAAATACTCACTTGAGGCTTCAGGTGCATCAATATCCAGTTTTATTTGAATGTTGGTATCTAGTTTGATTTCGGTTTTTATTTTTTTCTTTTCCTTATTAACGACTAAATCAGATACATCAAATTGATTCCTGATAACTAAATCCTTTTCACTCTCAAAGGTCTTTTTGTAATCGTCAAACAGGATTTTGTGTTTATCCTCCACAAAAATATCGTCCTTGAATTCTTCAACCTTTATGATTTCATGCTCTTTAAAAAAATCAATGGTTTTGGCTAAAAACGTATTTTGCTCCTGATTGCCATAGGAAATTTTTAAAATGTCTTCCGAAAAATCTTTGCACAGTTCCAAGTATTGCTGGGTATGGCTATTAGCATCATCGGCAAATTTGATATTTAAAAAGTGATTGGTCCAATATTGTGCATCGTAATTGTTGTTATCGGCACTCAAAACAATACGCCCTTCGGTATCACTTTGGTTTAATATTAAACAGCCTTTATCTACTTTCTTACTATTAATACCTTTTTGAACCAATACATCATAACTATTGTTTTCTAAATAAGTTTGAAAGAAATTTACCTTGTTCTCAATTTTGAAGATGCCAAGCGCGTTAGTGGTTATTTCATTGAATTCGATGCCTTCAAAAAGAACAACCAAAACATCACCTGTTTTGATTTGTGCCGAATTGGACTGCTCAAATAAATGTTTGACAATGTGTTTGGAATTTTCAATGAAATCGTCCTCGTTCGTAAATATTTGGGAACTGTAAGTGTTGATTTCGTTGAGTGTTATGTCCGCATGATGATTAAACCGATAGCTTTGAACCACACTTCCAAATGGTCTTAATAAAAAAGGTAGCATGAGTTCGTAGCTGGCCTCATCAAAATGGACTTCTTTTTCAGAAAATGCATTTTTAGTATTGTTGAACTTATTGCCCACTTTGTGAATAATACATTTTGAAATGGAGGCATTGGTGCGCTTAATCATAATTGATTTAAAGTATATCGATTAAAATGGTGATTAGTTAATTTGATAAATAAGAATGGTGTTACTTTCTCCTTTGGTAACAAATTCTAAATTTCGGTCCTTGTCTATGTTGTTCATATCAATTTCTGAAGTTCCATAAACAGGGAAATTGGAAAGCAGCTTGGCATTGCTGTCAAACAGAAAAACTTTTTGTGTTTGTTTATCAGTGACGGTCACATAAATTTTATCGTTTAAATAAAATATGTTGGGTTCGCTATAATCACCATAATCCAGTTCATAGGTATTTTGCTTGATGCGTAATTTATTTTCTGATAAGGCTACTAATGTTTTAGACGTTGTTACAAAATCATGTTTTTCAAATAAGCCTAAATTTTGGGAAGCCGTGTTACCGTTTTGATCAATGGTTATCAACTCGCCACTGGAAGTTGTTGTGGCAAAATTATCATTGTATAGATAAACTCCTTCGCCTGAAAAATTAAAATTGCTTTTAGGTGTTACACGGGTTTTTCCAGTTCTATCCAAAATGTATAATTTGGTTGCCGTTTGGAATAATAGGTAATCTTTTCTTCCAATTCTAATGTGTTGAGGTTGATGGATAATATCGTCATCGGCTTTTGAAAAAGTAAATCCTTTTACGGTTTTGCCTTTGGCATCAAGCATCAGAACGTCCTGGTCTTGGGTAACCAATAAACGATATTTTTTGTTGTTATCGTAATCGAATACAGACAAGGGTTGTGTAATCTTGTCATTAAATTTGAGCGGGAAAGGCGCTACATCTTTGCCATTTCTATCTAATACATAAACACGGTTTGGTGTGGCAAATGTTAATTGCAATCGACCGTTTTTATACATGTCTATTTGCTCAATTTGGCCTAAAATGGGTCCTTGAAGCTGTTTCCTCCAAAGAATCTTGCCACTATTAGAAATAAGGTATAAGTTGTTTTGAATATCTTGAACTACTATATCCTTTTCTTGGGTTAGATGATTGGTTACCAATTGCGGACTGTTCAACAAATCAGCGTCTAAAGCAATACTGTTTGACTCTGAAATAGAATTTTCATAAATAGGTGATTTGGCTTTTTGAACACTGGCATTCACATGTGCAAAATGCGAATCATAAATAAACTGAATTCCAGACGATTGATAATCATTTAACTTGAGATTAATGCTGTCACCTAAATTTCTATTGATAATAGGTTCCAGAGCATTTGAGCTAACAACACTCAATAATGAAGATTCGTCACTAAATTTTTCTTTTAACAACGCGTAATGTTTTCTTGAATCATAGGTTGTTTGATTTTTATAACTCGCAATAATGTTGTGAAGACATTCAACACTATTGGAAAAAATGATAAAATTGTCAAGAATACAATACTTGTCAGCCGTTTGAAAATCAATAAATGGTTTAAAGGTATCATAAAATAAAGTAGGCTTGCTAAAACCTAAAATATCAACATCACGAAATGTTTCAATAATATCTTGATCGTTTAACAAGGCATCTCTGGTTATGTATACATCTAGTGAGTTTAATATAACAGCTTGTTGACCAGTGTCATAAACAGTGCCCACTTCAATAATATTGTCAAAAAGTAGGGAATAGTCCAAAACAGAATCTAGCTTTTGAATGGTCACTAAATTTTTATGGAAAACATTAAAATCATTAAAGGTGATGCTTAAAAAACCATCACTGCTTGCAGGTGTAATGTGGGCTAATCTATTTTCTTGAGGAATGGTATTTTTGAAGGCGTCAATGAGTTTTTGGGTTGAATCAGCTGAACGCGTGACACCGTTTAAGGTGAGTTCATTCTGATTGACATCAACATCTACAAATAAATAATCGGTTAATTCACTGGTTGCTAATTGTTCATTGACAAAAAACGATTTAATGGAATTATCATACTTTTTGTTAATTAGGATAGCTAATTGATTTTCCGATCCGGATGACTCCACTAACGACTCCAATGTATGGTCTATTTTCTTGCCTTTAATGCTTTTGTCTAATAGCTCTTTGCTAGTAGCACCAATAAAAATACTGTCTATAACTGTATGAAATAATTGAAGCGAGTCAACGGTGCTTTTGGTAATGGTTTTAGATTGATACTTTAATGTTTCTATACTATGATTTGGTAGGGAATCAATATCAAATAGGCCTTCTTTTAATTTAGTAATTAAGGAATACTCTAAACGATTATCTGCATTCTTGAATATGGAGATATATAAATCATCCTCTGTATTAAAGTGTTTAATAAGGGCTAACTGGTTGGAAAAATCAGCCACATTTTTTGATGCTTCCAGTTTGTTTAATAAATCGTTGTTGTTGAGGTTACTATGTAAGCTGGCAATATTTTTGGTCTTTAAGATTATAGCTGCTTCATGGCTCAAATAATCAATGACATTTGATTTTTTTTCTGAAGTTTCACATCCAAAAATTACCGCAATTAGCAGGGCAAAAAGACAACTTTTTTTCATTAAGAGGGAATTTTTACAAACCTACATAAATAATTAATGGCTTTAAAATGTGTCTGTCGAAAATATTACAAATCCAATTTCAATTGTTCCGGTAGTAATCTAAATGATTTGCGATGATATTTAGTGATACCATATTTTTTAATTGCTTCACGATGTTCCTTGGTAGGGTAGCCTTTGTTTTGTTTCCAGTTGTACATGGGGAATTCTTCATGTATAGCTTCCATATAAGCATCTCTATGGGTTTTGGCTAAAATAGATGCAGCAGCAATACTAAAGTACTTACTGTCTCCCTTGATAATGGTTTCAAATGGAACTTGTTTGAATGGTTTAAACTTATTTCCATCGACAATAATATACTCTGGCTGTGTTTCTAATTTGTCAATGGAACGGTGCATGGCTAAAATGGAAGCATTCAAGATGTTAATCTTATCAATTTCATCGGGAAATACATGGGTGAAATAATAAGAAAGGGCTTCGTCTTCAATTACAGGTCTTAATAGGTTGCGTTTGGTTTCAGAAAGTTTTTTGGAATCATTTAAGTATTTGTTGTTGAAGTTTTTTGGCAGAATAACAGCTGCTGCGGTAACAGGACCAGCTAGGCAGCCTCTTCCTGCCTCATCAGTACCACATTCAAACTGAAATCCTGAATAATTTGACTTTAGCATTTAAATAATTCTTAATATAATGGCGTTATTGCAAAATGTACATACATTTGCAAGGTCGAAAAATTTTTTATGTCAAAAATAGTTTTAGCATTTTTTTTAATTTTTGGAATTTATAGTGGTTTCGCTCAAAAGCCAGGATATATTGAAAAAGAGAATAACTCCAATAATCAAGGCTTTAGACTTAACGATTCCTTGAGTAATGGATCTACTGAAAGCACTAGTAACAAAAACATTAAAAATTTAGATGCCAAAATTGAGATGTATGCAATCATTTCGCATCTTAAAGACACGACCTATGTTGATACAACGTTAACTATCCAAAAGGAATATAAGTTCAATTACCTGCGCCGTGATAATTTTGAGTTGTTACCCTTTTCTAACGTCGGGCAAACTTATAATTCGTTGAGCTATAATTATGCTAATAATAGTATCATGCCATTATTTGGTGCTAGGGCTAGACACTTTAATTATATGGAGATTGAAGATATTCATTACTATCATGTTCCAACTCCGCTTACTGAATTATATTATAAAACTGCCTTTGAGCAAGGGCAACAGGTCGATGCATTTTTTACTGTCAACACTTCAGAACAATTTAATTTTTCTGTTGCTTACAAAGGCTTGCGATCGCTTGGTAAGTATCAGCATATATTGACTAGTACTGGTAATTTTAGATTCACATCAAGTTTTAAAACCAAAAACAAAAGATATTTTGCAAATGCACATATAGTCATGCAGGACTTGTTGAATGAAGAAAATGGCGGATTGCAGGATGATAATATTCAATATTTTGAATCTGGTAATCCTGAATTTAGGGATAGAGCCGTTTTAGCTGTGAATTTTGAAGATGCAGAAAATTTATTGAAAGGTAAACGATTTCATTTGGATCATTATTACTATATCATCAAACCCAAAGATTCTATATCAAGAAATTCACTGTCAGTTAATCATGTAATATCTTTTGAGGACAAATATTTTGAATACAATCAAACAAGAGCAAATGAATATTTTGGAGATGCTTTTCAATCAAGGGATTTAAGAGATCGTGTGACACTTGAAAACTTCTACAACCGGCTAGGTGTTAGTTATAATAACAGTATGTTAGGAGAGTTGCAATTGGGTGTTGAGCATAACAATTATAATTATGGATATGATAAAGTTGTTGTCATAAACAATCAAAACATTACCAATCGATTAAAAGGCGATATTATATCAATTGGAGGCAGATATCAAAAGGCAATAAATAAGTTTAGCTTATTTGGAGAAGCAGGATTAAATGTGTCAGGCGATTTTGAGGGTAATTTTTTTACTGGTAGGGCATCATATAGTTTAAACGAAAATAATAGGATAGAAGCTCAAATAAATCATAACGCCACAGCTCCAAATTATAATTATTTGTTGTATCAAAGTGTTTATAAGAATTACAATTGGCAAAATAATTTCAATAATATTGAAACGCAACAAATCAGCTTTAATTTAGATACTAAATGGTTCGGGAATCTATCATTGAATTATACCACTATTAATGATTATGTATATTTCAAAAAAGATGGTGTTGATGATTTAATAAAACCTTTTCAGACAGATCAAACTATCAATTACTTAAAACTCAAATGGGAAAAAGGATTTAACTTTTTAAGAAAATTCACTTTGTATAATACGGTCATGTATCAAAATGTTCAGGATAATAATAAGGTGTTTAATCTTCCCGAACTGACTACAAGAAATACATTATATTATTCTAATCACTTTTTTAAAAGAGCGCTATTCCTGCAAACAGGCGTGACGTTTAGTTATTTCTCAAAATACTATATGAATGCTTATGATCCTTTAATGGCAGAATTCTATGTTCAAACAGATCGTGAGTATGGCGCTTTTCCGCGTTTTGACTTTTTTGTGAATGCAAAAATTCAGCAGATACGTATTTATTTGAAAGCTGAACATTTCAATTCAGCTTGGACAGGTTACGATTTTTACTCAGCGCCAAATTATCCTTATCGAGATTTTACGGTACGATTTGGTGTTGTTTGGAATTTCTTTCTATAGTTTTAAGAAACATTTTTTCACGCAACCATCTGATAATAAAGGCGTCCGTTATGGGTCTAAAAAAATTATCAAAAAAAGTTTGTTTGGGAAAGGAAAAGGGTTTTATATTTGCGCCCTCGTTCGGGGCACTGCTGTGCTGGAGGGCGTGGAAGTTCTTGGGGATTTATTGGGTTTTTTGTGGGGGTTGAAAAAATATTTCAATTTTTTTTCAAAAAACATTGTGGGTAAAAAAAAGAGTAATTATATTTGCACCCGCTTAAGAGATAAACGCCTTAAGGGATAAAAGAAAAGTTCATAGACATATTGAATTGACAGCGTAGGAAAATGTTTGGAAACGGACATTTTCAACAAAGAGAATAGGCCATTTTGAGTACCAAGGAGAAGGAAGAACAATTCTGTTAGTTGTTAAATAA
>NZ_POWF01000010.1 GCF_002895005.1 Hanstruepera neustonica
GTAACAACGTATATAAAAAATAGCGGTTTAAGTGCTTAATCTAATGCGGTTTTCATAAATTTATCGTCAGTACCAAACCGAAAAGTAGTCGTTTAAAATCCGCTACTTTTCATATACAAGACCGTTGTAGCCAATTAGAAAACTCACGCAAATGACACAAGAAATATATCAGAAAGCTATAAAGTTTGCTGGAGAAAAACATAAAAATCAAAAAGTACCTGGAACAGATGCGAACTATTTGTTACATATTTCAAATGTTGCAATGGAAATCATTTTAGCTCACAAAGAAAATGAAGATTTTGATATAAATTATGCAATACAATTAGCTCTACTTCACGATACTTTAGAAGATACCAAAACTGAATTTACAGAACTAAATGAACAATTTGGAGAAAAAGTAGCTTTGGGAATTCAAGCTTTGACCAAAAACAATAATCTGACTTCTAAAAAAGAGAAAATGACAGATAGCTTAAACCGAATTAATCAATTAGAAAAAGAAGTCGGAATTGTTAAACTAGCGGATAGAATTACTAACCTTCAAGAACCACCAAAGTTTTGGGGAAAAGACAAAATCTTGAATTACCTGAATGAAGCCAAATTGATTAACGAGATGTTAAAAAATAAAAATGAGTATCTAAACACAAGATTACAAGCTAAAATAGTTGAATACAAAAAATACGCTGAATAAATAACTGGCTACAACAATGGCTATAAGTAATTGCTGGTTCTCGTCTACTTTGGAAATTCCGCAGGAATTTCCAACTTGGTGTGTACTTGCAAAGTTAAATGCTAACCCACGCAACTACTCATAGCCGAGACCGTTGTAAGCAAGCCAAAAGAACGTCCGTGCAACAATTAAAACCCCGAACGAAAGACAAATTAATCTCTTCTTTCAAAAAATTTTCTGACTGATTATCAATGACTTTCTACATATTCCTAAATAAACTCTCAAAATAATTTGTATAGTTAGGATTCCTTACTATATTTGCATCGGCAATAATGCCAAAACAAAATTTTAAACATTAAGTAAATGGCAAAATCAATTTTCTATCACGCAGGATGTCCTGTATGCGTGAGTGCAGAGCACGACATCGTTAATCTAATTGGTGCTGACAATGTAGAACTCGTTCACATTGGCGAAGACCGTAACCGTATTGCAGAAGCGGAAAAAGCAGGTGTAAAATCTGTTCCAGCTTTGTTAACGCCAAACGGAAATGTATTGCACATCAATTTTGGTGCGTCTATGGCTGACGTAAAAGGCTAAAAAAATTTCTCTCTAAAAGTTAGGAGTCCTAATTTATATTAGGGTTTCTAACTTAATTTTTAACCATTTAAATTCTAAAAAATGAAACAATTATTTCTTCTTCTCGGTCTTTCGCTTTTCGCAGTTCAAAGCTATGCTTGCGACAAATGCGGAAACTACAACAATGACGATTTCCAAATTAAAAGTGTGAGCGTAAAACACTCGGCTGACATTGCAGCAACTATTTGGGAAATTACCGTAAAAGGTACAGCAGGAAAAACAACGCCAACGCCAGCAGGTCAACTTAATGGCGCACCAGTTTTAGGCTACGTATTCCCAACTTCCTTGAAACCAACGGATGTTGGATTTGGTGATACCGAAGGCATAGTGGCTCTTGCCCTTACTTCACATCCTGACTTTGACGACACACCGCTTTGGGATGAAAACACAGACCGAAATTTTACGAATGACGGTATTATATGGCATCCGCATTGGGTAATTTTAACCGAAGACAAACGTGTAGAAGGTGGTTTGGCAGTAAAACAATTTGACCCAAAAGACACGAGTGTGGTTTTACCACCAACCAATCCCGGAATGCCAATGTATATGGACTCACCAGGTTTTCAGGTCATCACAAAAGGAAATACTATAAAAGTGGTTGTTCCAGATTATAGAATGAACAACAAAACGGATTTTTCCTATGACGGAGTTGCAGCCTTTATGCAAGTAAATACAGGCGGAGACGGTGGACACGGTGGCGGAGACAAACCAATGCTTGGCGTTTACAAAGTATATTCAGTAGCAAGTGGAGATTTGTCGCTACCCTATAAAGTAAAATAATATTTTTTTGCCCTGTAAAGTTAGGATTCCTATCTTTACAGGGCTTTATTTGTCATCAAAAAAACAGAAATGAAAGTAGCAGTTTGGGACACCTATGTAACAAAAAAAGACGGTAACGTGATGCACTTTGACATTATCGCACCCGAAGAAATTAAAGACACAACCGTAATTTACAGTTATGGTAGAGATTATTTAAAAACCAAAGGACAAGACGGACAACCCTTAACATCAAAAGAATGTAGCTTTTGCCACATAGAAACGGTAAAACCTGATTGGGAAAAATCAATCAATCAGCAAGGATATTTTATTTACGAAATGGAAAACTGTAATTAGATGAAATCCTCTTTTGACTTAAACCGACAAAACAAAAATACAGAGAGTAAAATAGTAGTGGCTTTAGAAAGAATTTCGGAAGCGTTTAGAGTCTTGTTATGGAATGAAAGCAAAGAAAACTCATTAAGTCCTATTCAAATTCAAATTTTGATTTTCATACAATTCCACGCCCAAGAAAAATGCAAAGTGGGTTATTTAGCGGACGAGTTCAATATGACAAAAGCTACTATTAGCGATAGCGTTAGGGTTTTACTGTCCAAAGAATTAGTTACCAAAGAAACAGACCCAATTGACACAAGAAGCTATTCGCTATCACTTACCGATGAAGGAAAAAGTATAGCTAAAAAAGCATCATTCTTTGCTTCCTTAATTGAACAACCCATTGAAAAACTGACACAAGAACAAAAAACAATAATGCTTAACGGACTACTGAAATTGATTTATGATTTAAACAAATCAGGTATCATTACCATTCAACGAATGTGTTTTACTTGCTCTTTTTACAATGCCGAAAACGGAATACATTATTGCAATTTACTAAAAACAAAGCTTACAGAATCTGAAATCCGAGTGGACTGTCCTGAACACGAAATAATTACATAAAAAAGAAGAAAGGCCAGCTTACAACATTGTATAAAAGCAATAGCGGTTTGGGTGTAAACTCGAACCGTTTTTGCATTTAATTAAGTATCTTGCTATCTGAAAGGTAAGTGCTTAAAATCCGCTACTGCTCTTATACTTGACCGTTGTACGCAAGCTGAAAAACCAATGAAATACATTATTAAATTCTTACTTCTTGCTTGTTTAATAGTTTCCTGTTCCAATCAAGAAAAGCGAATAGTTTTACTAGAAAATGAATTGAATATTGACCTTGGAGAAAACTATGAAGTTGTTAAAGATGAAGATAAATCAAACAATGGATTTGAAAGCGACTATACTCTGAATATTAATATCAAACTGAATAAAGCGGAACTTGACCGAATTATAAATCAAATCGAATCGGAACCATACTTTGACCAGTTGAAAAGGTTCAGAAGCGAAAGAGGCAGATATCAAATTGCAGGAAATGAGAATATGGAATTTTTCAAATTGGTATCCGATTCATTATTAAAAACTAAATATCGAGGAAGTTGGTTTCGGACTGATTATGGATTTGAATTTTTGGATATGCAAGATGGATATGAACCTATCGAAGCTGAAATACACTTGAAAGAACGAATATTAAAATTTGAATTTAACCATTTATAGCGGAATAAAAAGCCAGCGTACAACACTGGCTATAGTTCATTGCGGCGGAATTTCCTCGCGGAAATTCCTGCATATTTACTAACTTTGGTTTACGGCGGAATAGTTCTGCCGAACCATTCCGCAACGAAACCATAGCCCAAACCGTTGTGCATAATGTCCCAAAACCCGTAATCTGAATTTAAATTTGAGAAAAAAAGAAATATTTTGGCTGATTGGAACGACAATTCTCGTGTTGATTTTAAACACGCTGATTTTCGGAATTGACGGACTGAAATCTGACTCAACTCTTGATATAAATGTTCACGATACTTATTTTGTGATTGCCAATTTTCATTTCATCATTTTACTCGGAGTTGTGGTGTTTTTCGGAATTTATCTTATCCGAACATTACGCAGGAATTTTAAAAATCTGACCTCAAACCTGATTTTAATGATTTCGACAATTCTGCTAATAATAATCCTAAACGGAATTAGCGCAATTGTGGAGAATTTTATTCAACAAACTTCTGGTTGGACTATTTATCCACCTTTGAGTGCAGGCGATGGAATTGAGCAAGAAATTGAACCAAAAGAAAATAATTTTGGAATTTTATCAAGTGTTCTGTTTTACACCCAAATATTACTTCTGATTTTCTTAACTTTTTGCGGATTTAAAACTGGACTGAATTACAAAAGAGCTGAATAAAAAAAACACTATGCACAACAACGGCTATAGTTCATTACGGCTGAAATTCCTAATCGGAATTCATTGCAATTTGCTATCTTTAGGTTACGGCGGAAAATCCTCTCGGATTTCCCGCAACGAGCCATACACAAAACCGTTGGCAAACATTTAAAAAAACAGCAACCGAATTTGAAAAAATTAATAATCTGTCTTTTAAGTCTGACTTTGATTTTGAATTTCTCTTGTGGAAAGAAAAAATCGGAATCTAAAAAATGGACTGAATCTGACCTGAATTGTGGAAAGGCTGAAATAACCAATGTAATTGGAAACAATGAATATTTTGGTGGTGGAAAAGATATTGTGGTTAAATGCAGAGTGGAATTTAACAAATTGGAATTTGAATCGGAATTAGTAATTGACGTTTCTCTAATTGGAGAAGCTTATTGCCCTTTTAAAGTCGGAGATATTGTAGTCGCTAAATTTCTAAAAACTGACCGAAAAAAAACAGTTGAAATGTATCTGTTGGAATCAATAAACAATCGAACAGGTTACAAATGGGAATCTATTTACACATTGGAGGAAGCTTGTAATGGAAATTGGCCGAAAGGTTCTGAACAACAGAAAGTATTTTCAGCAAAAGGAAAATTATAGTTGAATAAAAAAAACGTTTGCCAACACCGTGTATAGCTCATTGCGGCTGAATTTTCTACCGAAAATTCCTTGCAATTTGCTATCTTCGTTTTACGGCGGAAAATCTTCGCAGATTTCCCGCAACGAGCCATACACGAGAACCGTTAGCATACATTATTAAACCATGTTGAAAAGAATTTTATCTGCTAAAATTAATTACCTGTCAATTCTTATTCATGTAATTGGAGCATTATTTCTTTATGCTATAGTTGCGATTTCGATTTTCTTTTTATTCTACTTTTTTCTCGATAAAGGACTTGGAACTAACGAAAATAAAACTAATGGACTTGCGACTAATCTGATATTTTACGTACCATTATTTGTAATATCATCACTAATGGTTTTTCGTGCAATTGCCAAGGCTAAAAAATCTCAACATGAAATATCAAAAACCATTCTAATAGCCTTGATAATTTCTATAGCCTGCTATCTATATTTTTGGTTAAATTAAAAACATATGCTAACAACGGCTATAATCCATTGCTCGCTAAATGCTAAACCAAAAATCAGTATATTTAACTTGGCCCGATTCCTACTCCGAAAATCCTACGGATTTTCTTCGCAACGGAATCATAGCCAAACCGTTAGCTACAAGCTAAAAAAATATATTTGTTTGAATAAAGTCATTTTATTATTATCCGTAGTATTATTAGGTTGTAAAACAGCTTCCGAAAAGAATGGAATGGAATTATTCCAAATAAGTAAAACCAAGCTCGAAAATGTTTCTGTAATATTAAGTTCTGAAGAATTGATTTCTCATTTTGGAGAACCTAACGAAGTAATAAAAAATTGTAGATTCTATCCTAACAAATCTGATGACAATAAAACATCATTTGATTGTTGGTATTATGATAATCCAAATATCGGCTTTGCCAAATTTCAGAACTTTACTTACTTGAGTTTCATTGAATTCGAGGAGTCTTCCATTCAATTAATCAATCCAAAAATTATTCTATCTTCTAATACACAATTAAAGGATATTAAAAAAGTATTTCCTGTTGCTTATAATGAAAGAAGAATCAACACCAAAACATTTAGTTATAAGTATGATTGGGTAAAGATCAATACTGAATCCAATTTGAATCCGAATATTTTAGCAAATACTGTTGAATTAATTTTTGAAGATGATAGGCTTAAATATTTTGAATTCACTTGGAAACCCAAGGATAACACTAATAAAAGCCAGTAGCTAACAATGTGTATAAGTAATAGCGGTTAATGTGACAAAACGAAAGTATAAAAATAAAACAAAGGTCAGTGCAAAAACAAAAGGTTTATGAGTAAAATACCGCTACTACTCATACACGAGACCGTTGTAACCAATTTAAACGAAAACCATATTATGAAAACCAAGTATACATTTTTATCAACATTTTTAATAATCCTAACCATAATGACAGGATGTAAATCTGATAAGTCTGAATATGATAAAATGGTCGAATTCGGACAAAAATATACTGATGCTTGGAATAGTAATGTACCAGAGAAAATGGCTTCATTTTATGCCGAGGATGGAACATTAACCGTAAATAATGGAACACCAGCAGTAGGAAGAAAACAATTAGCAGAAACTGCTAAATCATATATGGAAGCATTTCCTGATTTGGAATTAACAATGGACAGTTTGACAATGGGAAATGGGACTTATCGATATTACTGGACTTTTAAAGGAACACATTCTGGACCAAATGGAACTGGAAATAAAGTTGATTTCAGTGGATTTGAAGAGTGGACAATGAATGACCAAGGTCTCGTCCAAAAATCAATCGGGACATACGATGCGGAAGAATATCAAAAACAGTTGAATGGTAATTGAACCTTATCTTCTCCAAAACAAATGAAAAAAACCATTGAGTCGCACTTAACATTTTCAGAAGACCATTATAATCTCCTAAAAAGTATTGCCACTGAAAAAAAAGTAGCGAAAAACCAAATTCTATTCTATCCAAATAAACCCGTAAACAAACTGTTATTCCTAACAAAAGGACTTTTAAGGGCATACAAGATTATCGATGGTAAAGACTACACACATCATTTCTATTTTGAAAACTGGTTCGCAACTGATTTTACAAGTTTTTTAAACAACAAACCAAGTCAAATATACATTGAAAGCCTTGAAGAATCCATCTACTATGAGTTTAAAAAAAACGATTTAAACAACCTGTACAATAAATCTCATCAAATTGAGAGACTGGGCAGAATCATTGCTGAAAAAGCTTTTATAACTACAGTAGAAAAAGTGGCCTACTTGCAACTACTCGACCTTAACGAGAAATATCAAGCCTTGATAAAAAGAAACCCTAGTCTTTTTCAAAGAGTTCCTCAAAAGTACATTGCCTCTTATTTGGGTGTTTCTGAACAAAGTTTAAGCAGAATTAAAAAAAAGTCCATTTCTTAACAAATGTGAATATATAATTACCTATTGTGCACGTACTTTGCCAAAACTTTCAAAATGAGTCAATCTAAAAAAAGCAAATAGGATGTTGCACGACTTTCAAATAAAGTATCTCATTTTTATAATGGGCTTACTCATCTCAACAAATAGTTTTAGTCAAAATAAAACAGGTTTTAAACCCAGTTTTAAAAAGTCAAAAAAAACGACTCACAAGATTCCAGAAGACCAAGCCTATACTTTTGGCTATTTAGAAGTACTTGAAAACAGAGACAAACCTGATGGCTATACAATAAAATTACCCATATACATTTTTAAAAGTCGCAGTAAAAATCCAAAACCTGATCCTATTTTGTATACCGTTGGCGGCCCTGGTTACACCTCCATGCTGGCATCAAAATATATGGCATATTACAAGTACCTGGATGATCGCGATTTTATTTTATTTGAGCAAAGAGGCACTCAATATGCACAACCCAGTTTAGACTGTCCTGAATGGGCAAACGCGGTTTATGAATCCAATCTGCCAAGTTTTGATGCTGCCAAAACTGACAGTCTTTTTCAACAAGCAGCTAAAGCGTGCAATGAAAGATTACGAAAAAAGGGAATTGACTTAAACTGTTATACCACAAACCAAATTGCAGAAGACATTCAAGACTTAATAAATACCTTGGGGATACCAGAGTACAATTTATTGACTTTGTCTTACAGCACTAAAATTGGGCAGGTTTTAATGCGAGATTATCCCGATAAAATTAGAAGTGTGGTTATGGACTCACCATTACCGTTAGAAGTGAGTTATGATGAAGAAAGCGTGGGCAATCTGCTAGAAACTGTGAGTATGTTGCTTTCGGATTGTGAAAATGACGACAAATGCAACGCTGCCTTTCCAAACATTAAAAGCCGATTTTTTGAGTATTTAAAAGAAAAAACTATAAACCCATTGCAAGTGGAAGTTGAGAATCCCAACAATAGAGCACTCGAAACGTTTTATTTAAAAGGTGAAGATTTGATTTCAGTCTTTAGTTCTGCCTACACAAGTGATGTTCCCAATATTCCATTTGAGATTAATAAACTCTTAAATAACGACTTGACATCGGTTAAAGAGCAACTATCCAATCTATTCCAAGAGCCTGGTGCAGGCACAGGTATAGGCATGAGACTATCGGTTTGGTGTGCCGAAGAATATCCTTTTAATTCCCAAGAAGTTATAGAAACGCAAACCTATAAATACCCCGAAACTAAAGGGCTATCACCAGCAACTTATGATAAGAACATTTGCGAAATATGGGGCGTTAAAAAGGTGGCCGAAATCGAAAATCAAGCTATTAGCAGTGATATTCCCGTTCTTTTAATCAGTGGCGCCTATGATGAATTAACACCTGTTAAATGGGCTGAATCAATGACTCATAATCTAACCAATGCTTACCATCTAATATTTAAAGGCTGGAAACATGGTCCTACTACCAATTGGAGTAATCCGTGCGCCATGCAAGCTGCAAATGATTTTTTTAATAATCCAACGAAAAAACCCAATCCAGATTGTTTTGAACAAATTAAGATTCCTGAATTTAAAACAGAATAAATACCTGTTTAAAACAACGTATATCAAAATAACGCTTTATTTACCTGTTTTGAATGGGTTTACCGGACTTGAAGTCTTCATTTAATTTGTAAATTAGTGTCTGAAATCTTAACGAAATCAAAGACTTATGAAATTGTATAACATTATTGGCCTCATCTTACTTGTCGTTTCTTGCAACTCAAAACCAGGTCAAGAAGAACCATTGCAAAATAATCAAGACTACACGGGTCCTATTATAGATATGCACATGCATGCCGAAAATGATAATACCCTACCACCCGACAAACTTGGCTTATGTATACCGTTGTCTAATTTGGTTCCGCACTTTGATCCAAAAGAAGCATATGCTGATGTTTGGACAAACACTTTAAAAAATCCAAATTGTAAAAACCCCATTTGGTCATCCACAACATTTGAGGACTATAGTTCAAGAGTTCAAAAGCAACTAACTAAATTTAACGTGATTCCAGTTGTTAGTGGTTCTGAATCTGTTTTGCGCCAATGGGCTATAAAATTCGGTGATAAAATAATACCCAGTATCGAGTTTAATCTAGAACGAGATAACCTTTCAGCAGATAGCTTAAAAAGCATCATAAACAAGCAAAACATCAAGGTTTTTGGTGAAATATCCAATCAATACGCTGGCATAGCACCAAATGACCCCAGAATGGATGACTATTATGCTATGGCAGAGGCATTGGATATTCCTGTTGCCATTCATTTAGGTACTGGAGCGCCTGGAAGTCCTTATATGTTTAGCCCTGATTATGTTGCAGCTTATTCTAATCCTTTGCTACTAGAAGAAGTTCTAAAAAAATACCCTCGACTTCGTATTTCTGTCATGCATTATGGCGAACCATTTATTGATGAAATGATAACAATGATGTACCACTACCCACAAATATATGTTGATTTAGGTGGTATTCAATGGGCATATCCTAGTGAATATTTTTATGAATTTCATCTCAAGAAAATGATAGCAGCTGGATTTGGTAAGCGCATTATGTTTGGGTCTGACACCTTCATTTGGCCAGAACTACTAGAAGAATCAATTACTATTATCAATAATGCCGAGTTCTTAACCAAAGAACAAAAAGCAGATATATTTTATAATAACGCAGCAAGATTCTTGAGGCTTGATAAATAACAATTAAGTACTAATAGGTCCATATATATCAAATAACCTTATCGTGAATCCCATTAAAAATATACTACTGAATTTTATTATTATTATTGTATTCCATAACCAAGTTTACAGTCAATTGCAACAGGTTATGACCTATAATATCCGCTATGATAATCCTGGAGACGGCATTAACCAATGGGATAACCGAAAACAGGAATTATCACATTTAATTACCTATTACAAACCCGATGTACTGGGCATACAGGAAGGTTTGCTACATCAATTACAGTATTTAGATACGCAACTCATGGACTATTCCCGAATTGGTGTGGGTCGCGATGATGGTGTAACAAAAGGTGAATTCAGTGCCATATATTACAATCATCATAAATTATCCCTGATACAAGATTTCACCTTTTGGCTTTCTGAAACACCAGATACGGTTTCTGTTGGCTGGGATGCCTCCATGGAGCGCATTTGTACCTATGGACTATTTCAAGATAAAACAACCATGCAAAAACTCTGGATATTCAATACCCACTTCGACCATATTGGGGAACGTGCTCGAGAAGAATCCTCAAAACTCATTCTAAAAAAAATCAATGACCTTAACACGGAAGATTTCCCAGTGATACTCATGGGTGATTTTAATTCGGAACCCGACAGCCAAGCCATTAAAACACTGACAGACTGGTTTGTAGATGCCTCAAAAACTATTGATAATGGTAAATATGGGCCTGAAGGTACCTTTACAGGATTTACGGAAAACGCCATTCCTGAACGACGGATTGATTATATTTTTGTGAAAAACCTGGGTGTTGCTGCCTACAGGCATATTGATGATAAGATGCCTAACAATCAATATTTATCGGATCATTTACCGGTAATAGTGCAGTTAAAATAACAATCAACTAAGATGAACCAAAAAGATTTATCGCAACTATCCGATGAAGAGTTACAGGAAGCCGTAAAAAGGAATAAACCTTCACCGATAATCGATGCCCTTTTTATTGGGTTCTTGGCAGGTATTATCATTTATAGTGTGGTTGCCAATACTTGGGGCTTTTTGACGCTTATTCCGTTATTCATTATTTATAAATTCCTGAAAAAGCCTGAATACTACGAAGCACTCCTTAAAGAGCTTAAAAGGCGTGATTTATAGTGATGACCTTTTGAATACAAAAGTAATTGATAAAGATTAAAATGATTAATTGGGTATTACTTTTAGAACCTTTTTTGCTTTAGAAGATTCTACTACAATAAACTGTAATTGGTTTTTGTTTAACTCTAGGTGAATTGGTGTTACATCATTAACCTCATGCTCTTTTTGGTAAATATTTCTGCCATGAATATCATACACGCTTATTGAAACCAAATCATTAATACCTTTTAAAAACAATTGGTTATTTACATAATATAAATCCAGTGCCTCATCCTCATTACTATTATTACTTAAAGTCTCACCACACCCAGGAAGAGTAATAGAATCAATAAATGTAATATCATCTGATCCAGAAGTTCCTGCAGAAACGCCCTCTCCGTAAGCTTCATCAGAGGAAAATCCGTTGTTTCGCACATACAAGCCTACTATTTCAAATTCATCACCACTTGTTAATCCAATAGCTTCCCAACTAAAACTAAACTCATAATATAGCTGTGTTGGTGATGTTAATGTAGAATTGACGGTTGAAACGAATTCTAAATCATTTGTGCTAATAGTACCTGAAGCTGGAATGGCATATAATCCACCAAAATTTACATCGACAGCAACAGCATAAGAGGCTTCAAAACCTGGCGGAAATGTAATATGGCTGCCAAAACCAAAAGAATCACTATTCGTAATGGCAATTCTATAGACATCACCATTATCATCCACTGTATTATCTATTGCATTACGTCCGGGTGCACCTGTATCAATATAAAACACCAATATATCATCCATACTACCCGAGTCGGGATGCACTTGCATACCAAAAACAATAGGGTTTGTATTTCCTGTAGCTGATGAGAATACACCTTCTCCAACAGCACCTCCAAACCCATTATTACCATTAGCCAGACAAGGTGGCGGCGGTGGCACTTGTGAATATACTTGCATGGTAGCGAAAATGAGCAAAACACCAGTGATTATTTTCCAATTTAAAAGATACCTGAATTTGAAAAAGGCTGTCATAAATGATAATATGCTTTTAAAGGTAATGAATTTATAAGTTGAATAAAAAATAATACTGAACAACACTAAAGCATTCACTTCAAAAATGATTTATTCTAAAATTATTTTCAATTAGCTAATTATCATACCTTTATAGAAACAACAATTAGGATTATGAAAAATTTATGGTTTCTTATTTTTATTATCGTTTTTATTGTTCAAACATCCGCACAGATAAATATAGAAGTATTTAATTATACCAAGAAGCCCAGCAATACTGCAACTATCGTTCATAAACAACCTATTGATTCTGTAACAGTTTTTGAAAAAATAGTTTTAGATGGTTCTGATTCGAAAGTTCCTTTTTATCATTTTGAAAACAAAAGACCTGAAGCTAAAAACTATATCATTTTGCTACATGGATTGGGAGGCTCAAAAAATGACTGGGTCTATCCATCTAAACCCTATCTAAATTGGAGTGATAATTTAAAATCCATCAAAGACTCTCTTATATCACAAGGTTTTAGCCTCATTGTTCCTGATGCTAAATATCATGGCGAACGAAGTTATGAACTTGGTTTTCGTCCTGCCGAAAACTTGCCACCTTTATTATCTAAAAACGAAACAGATGGTGAGCACTTTGAAGTCCTCATGTCCTCCACCATAAAGGATGTACGAATTATCATGGATTATTTTCAGGACCGTTATGTAGACAATAATATTAGTTTCAGCATCATAGGCTATAGTATGGGTGGTGCCATTGCAATCATATTAAATGCTGTAGATAATCGTATATCGACAATAGTATCCTGTGTACCTCCATTACATCATCCAGAAAAAGAACTGAAGGGTTTTAACTGGTCTGAAGAAGTTACTAATGGACTAAAAACAGTTACAGCCTCAAATTATGCGGCCTTTCAAAAATCACCGACGATGCTGTTATTGGGAAATCAAGATTTCTTTTATACTGATGACGAAGTGACTAACTTTATGGAAAACATACCATTAACCCAAAAAGAAGTAAACTATTTTGACTCTGGACATGAATTGCCGAATGAATATAAAGTAGACGTTTTACGATGGTTAAATGAGTATGGTGTCCTTAACAATTAATTAAAAACTATATCTTTAGGAAAACCAATCACTCATGATTAAATTCTTTAGGAAGATTCGTCAAAACCTAATTTCAGGTGGTAAAACTGGAAAGTACCTAAAATATGCCGTTGGTGAAATCATCTTGGTGGTAATTGGTATTTTGATTGCGTTGCAGTTAAACAATGTTAATGAAAACCGTAAGACCATGGCTCAGGCCAAAATATGGCGGGCCGATATTATAGAAGATTTGCGATCAACACAACGCAGTCTAGAATGGCGCATTGACTATTATAAGCAGGCACTAGTTTTTGCAGAAACTACGCTACCTGCCCTTATGACCCAAGAACCGCTGACAGCAGACCAAGGATGGCATATTGTTTTGGGTGCCTTTCAAGCAGGTCAAATCATGCCGTTTCGTGTGAGTGGTCCAACCTATCGAGAAGTTCAAGCCGCTGGTGCACTTTATAGTATTGGGAGTCAAGATGCCATGACGGGGCTTGCAAACTATTATGAAGTCACTGCCAACGACGTTGAAGTAATCTCTGGAGGAAGCCCTCCATACCGAGACATGATTCGTGAAAAAATGCCTTGGGCTTTACAGCACTATATTTGGAGCAGTGATTGCCAGCGCCAAATGTATAATGATGGTGACGGTGGATTTGTCTTTACACTCGAATACTGTGAAAAACCTGACCTTGATGAGGAAATTGAAAATGCTGTAATACGTTTCCGCTCTGACATCGATCTTCAAGATAAATTACGTGGACGAATGTCACAACTAACCATAGTAATTGCCTCCTTTCAAAGAAATGTTGAAAGCATCGAAAACATTATCACGAATTTGAACAAATCTCAAACCACCAATCAATAAACTATGATAAAATTCTTTAGACATATCCGCAAATCACTTCTTTCAGAAGATAAAACCGGAAAGTACTTAAAATATGCTTTAGGCGAAATAGTATTGGTGATGATAGGTATACTATTGGCGCTTCAGGTGAACAACTGGAACCAAAACCGTCTAAACCAGAATTTAGAATTTCAATATTATGAACGCCTTTTGGATGATGTAAGAGAAGAAAGATTAATTCTTGAAGCCACTTTTAATTATTCCAAACAGGTAACTAAACATGCTAAAAATGCCATCGCGGTTTTTGAAAATTCTGTTGATGCCAATCCTGATCCTGTTGCCAACCTGATTGATATGTATCAGGCTAGCCAATGGATAGACCCCTACTCTGCATCATCAACATATAAAGAGTTAATTGCTTCAGGTCAAATAAATCTCATCCAAAATGACAGTTTGAAAACGGCCTTAATTCGATATTATGATATTAATTGGTCTGAATCTGGTGTGGCGAAACTTGAAAACACCTATAGAAAGAATTTAAGAGGAAAAATGCCTGATGACATACAATCTAAAATACGTTTAGTTTGTGGAGATACCTATGTGAAAACTAGAAATAGTTATCTTCCGAAACTTCCCGATGACTGCTCCATTGATCTTGATTATGTTCTCGCTAAATCGGTGGTTGAAGAATTGAGTCAAGACGAAAGCTTAATAAATGATTTGCGATATTTAATTGGTAATGAGGCTGGTAAATTAAATGATTTAACAGCTACAAAAATACAACTTGAGAGCCTAATTGTTATTCTAAAAAACATCAATAATGATTAAATTTTTTAGAAACATCCGCAAATCACTGCTATCAGAAGGAAAAACTGGAAAGTACTTAAAATATGCCGTTGGTGAAATAATATTGGTAGTCATTGGTATTTTGATTGCCTTACAGATTAATAATTGGAACGAAGAGCGTAAAGCAGATTTACAGGAGAAACAACTCCTTTTTAATTTAAAAGGGGAATTTGAGGACAACATAAAGGATTTAGACTCCATTGCTCTAGAAGTAGATGAAGTTATTGGTTCTCTTGAAAAACTATTTGGTAAGTTTTCTCCTGAAACAACCAACTATTCTTTGGATTCACTAAACATTTGGCTCTCTGATGCTCTGGAATCTCCAAACTGGAAACCCAGTGAATATCTTTTAAACAATTTGAACAATTCGGGAGGAATTGCAGAGCTAAACAACCCACAACTAAAACTTTTACTTTACAAATGGTCTAGGCAAACAAAAGAAATGCAAGAGGTTCAACAGAGAACGGAACAAACAGGTGAGGAAATTATAGCCTATTTAAAACAACATGGCTCTTTAAGGAATGTTGATGTTTCTGATGACGAATTTAACTATACGCCATCAACCATTTTGAAAAGCAATGCGGCTTTACTCTCTGACTCATGGTTTGAAAATCATATAGACGACAAATTATATATGTATGTGATGACCAGAAAATGGCTTAAAAGAGCTCGAAAAACATTGGTTGAATTAATTGAAGAAACAAAGACATAAATGATAACAATCTTTCGTAAAATCCGCGAAAACCTACTTTCAGAAGGCAAAACTGCCAAGTATTTAAAATATGCCATTGGCGAGATTATATTGGTAGTCATTGGTATTTTGATTGCCTTGCAGGTTAATAATTGGAATATTGAACGGCAAACAAAACACAAGGAACAGAACTATTTACTGGAAATACGAAATAATCTTCAACAAGATTCCTTGAGACTCCAAACGGTATTGGATTTTAACGTAAAAAAAACACGCATGGTTGATGAGATGCTTCAGATTTTTGTGGATACACTCTCTAATGCTGAACGTTTTCGTATTTTCGATAAAAACGCCAATGACTTTACCTTTTATGAAATATTTGACCCTGTGCGTATTGCATTCAACAATATGCTATCGGCAGAAAACATTGACCTTATTACGGATAGCGACCTTCGAAAAGCCTTATCTGAATATTATGACTATGACTATTTAACGGGCGTGCAAAATCGTATTATGGTTTTGAACAGACGGATTGTCGATGAATATTACCCCAAGTTTTTTACTAAAGAATTTGTAGCCAATTGGATGGGGATTCCTTCAAAAATGCCTTCTGTTACTGACTTGGATATTGCCACAGATAAGGAGTTATTGTCTGGTCTTTTTGGAATTAAAATGATTATTCTCAATCAAAATGAACTGATTAGGAGTACCCAAAAACAGAATGAAGCACTCATAACCCTTATAAGTTCTGTTTTGAATAACTAATTTTAATAGCCTGGTAAAATTAAAGCGATATTAATCACTAGGCTAATGCTATTTCCTAAAACCGATAACTAATAATGCCTTTAATAAAAAAGGGCGTTCCTGGTGTAAAGTGAATTTCTTCAACAGGGTTTACTTCATTTTGCAATCTAGATTCTGTGGCGAACTGGGTTTCGTTCCACTTGGTATCAAATAGATTTTCAATAACGACACCTAGATTGATGTTTTTGGTCAAGGCATAGTTCATATTCACATCGGTTACAAAATAGCCTTCGGCTACAATGGAGTTATCTTCGTTAGCAGGTCTATCATCAATAAAGCGATAGCGTATTCCCGCTGAAAAACCTTTGATATCATTAATGGCCAATCCACCTGTCAACGTGAAATCTGGTGCCAATGGGATATAATCTTCACCATCTGGTTCGTTCACACTGCGCGCATTTGTTAAGGTCGCATCGGTATCAAAATATAGCCAATCTGTAAATTGGTAGCGTATACCCAAATCCAATCCATACCGCTCCGATTTACCGCTTGGTTCCACAATACCAGCATCGCCCACATACACAAACTCCTGCTCCAAAAATAAATACCAGGCTGTGGCATTAAAAACCATCTTATTGAATGGTTTCCATATAGCACCGAAATCAGTACCATAGGCCCTTGGTAAAATATCAGTACCGCCTTGTTGGACTACTACTCTAGCATCATTGGAATGAAAGCCTATTCCTGATTTTAAAAACCATTGTAAGTTTTGGTTCTGATTAAAGAATAGATTCAGTTTCGGGCTCAATATGGTTTTGCTTTCCGATTGTGTTTCGTAATCGGTTATCAAGGCATCATTGTACATAAATTTAAAGTGGTCCAAACGCAAAGCCGGTGCCACTACAAACTTTCCGAATTCAAAATCTACATTTACAAAACCATAAAGATTGGTTTCGTTGACATTACCCAATGCCAGGTATTCCAGAGTCTCATTACGATTTCGAGTATGAGATAATTCCACATCATTCACCATATCGTAACGCAAACCGAAACCAGAAGAAATTTGCGTATCCATAGTACCCAACTGGGTATCCTTTATAAACTGGGTGTTGAATCCAAAGATATCGCGATCTTCATGCTGCTTAATCTGATCGCCATTAATAGGGTCTTCTAAAAAGAAGGTGAAATTGGAATACAGTTCAAAGTCATATTTGGAATAGAATATATTGGATTTGAATTGTAAATCATCTTTCAATAAAGCGTTATAACTCACGTTCACATTACTTCTGGAGGTATTACCACCTTCGGTATCATCAATGGCACCAAAACGCGAAATCAAGCCACTATCTACCGCTCTTTGTGGTATTTGTCCCGAGGCATCCCAACGACTGGTAAAGTGCGATACGTTAATCGATAGTTTGTCATTTCCTTTTAAGTAGGTGGTATACTTACCAAACAGATTCAAGCGATTAAAATTCTGTGGTGAGTCAAATGGTCCATCAAACTCAATATACTCCACAGCCACATAGGCATTAGAGCGCTTGTTGTTTTTCATTAAATCGAAAAGACCCAAGGTTCTTAAGGAATTGAATTGACCATAACCCAAACTGATTTCACTGGTTTCTAATTTATCCTTGGTACTGAAATCCACAAAACCTGCCGTGGTAAAATCACCTTTATTGGCATAATAGGGTCCCTTTCCAAAGTTAATCGTATTGATGGTTTCAGGAATTAGAAAATGTAAATCGCTATAACCCTGACCATGTGCATGGGAAACCATGTTAACAGGCATGCCATCCACACTTAAACTGACATCAGTTCCATGGTCTATATCAAAGCCGCGTAGAAAAATCTGTTCAGCCTTACCACCTCCTGCATGCTGACCAATAATAAGTCCTGGTACCTTGCGTAATATCTCCTGTGATGAATTCACAGGATTGGTTTCCAAGTCAACCTTGGCTATACTATTTAGTGCATTAACCTGCTCGGTAATAACCAATTCGTTCAACAAAATAGTTTTAGGCTGTAATCCAACTTCCAAACCACTATCAAAATACTGTTGATCAACAACAATAACCTGCTTTTCATAGCCTAACAATCCTAAATTGAGAGTGTCACCTACCTGGTTGTTTTCCAAAATAAAGGACCCATTTGCCAAGGAATGCGCATGACTGGTTGACGTGGCATTATAGATGTAAACATGTTCCAATGGCTGACCTGATTCGTCATACACAAGACCTTTGATGGTTTGTTGTGACCAAACTGTTTGACACAGGAAGAACAATAGTAAATATTGGAATAGATTTTTATTAGAAATCATGGATAGGTTTTAGGTTGATTATATGTTTTTGATATCTCGCTCCAGCAAAGGACCCAACTCATAGATACTGGATTCTAAATCTGGTTTCAATGCATTGGCTTTGTCCTCCATACCATTGGCTTTATAAATTACTGCCAAGTGGTACATGGCAAGTGGTTCAAAGGTATAACCAACCACAAAATCCTCCATAATGGTTAACGCCTTTTTAACGTTTCCTTGTTGGTAATAACTCCATGCCAATAAATCATAGGATTGTGGTGTGGGTCGATTTGAAATCTCCTGTTTTGCGAGCTCTAAAGCTGTATTCACCGAAGCATCTTGTTCTGCATACAGTTCAACGTTATAAGCATTATACATAGTTCCATATTGCTCGTTGGAAACCATAGCCACATAATTATCGATAATGGCTTGCTGTTCCAAATTTTGGTTCAGGTATTCCAATATATCGGCCTTCAGCAAATATAAATCTGGTGTTTGATAACTTTGCGTAACCGAGTTCAATATCCGTAAAGCCTCTTCAGCATCTCGTTCATAGGAAAAGACAATCCAAGCTATGCCTTTTTTGGCATAGGCATCATGAGGGTTCAGTTTCAAAGCTTTCAGATAATAATCATAGGATTTTTGAATGTTCCCGGCATGACCGTAAAAGTCGGCTAGATTGGTATAGGCCCATTGTTTGGTATTGCTGATGTTTGAAGATTCTGCAATAGCTGTGGCTTTTTCCATATACTTGATGGCGGCGTCTAAATTGCCTTCATGGTCGCTCCATTTAGACAACCTGATCAAGTAATCAAAATCACTCAAGTCCTTTATCCTGTCTAAATAGGTTTTGGCGGCTACTACATTACCCAAATCCAATTGCACGTCAAACAACATTTTATAAGTTGCTTGTATATTTTCGCCATTGGAAACTGCCTTTTCTAACAAGGTCAATGCTTCCTTGAATCGATGCTGTGAAATATAGTTTCTGGCCAATGTTCTCAAATAACCAGCGTGGTTATAGTTGGTGCGCTTGTTTACATCCATTAAATAAGATTCAGCCTTAATGAGATGGGCGATCTCACCTGTCTGATTGAATAATTGAGAATGACACGCTGCCAATTTAGCAAGGTATGGAAACTGATTCGGTTCTTTTTCTAGCTTTTTTTCCCAAAATAGGAGGTCGTTTTTTGCTATTTGCAGCGCATCATTCTCGTCTAATTCAAGGTATGTATTGTAAGTATTAGCATCTGTAACTTGCTCTAGGTGCTTGTTGCAACTACTGAAACAAAGCAAACAGATAAGCACGCCTAGTTTAAATAATTTTGTCGTTTTCATAATTTAGTGGGTTTTGTTAAAAAAATCAGAGCATGCAGAACACATGCTCTGACTGTAACTCCTTACCAAGGGGCTGCTAGGTAAGGAAACGAGGTTAAGAACGGTTTATCGTTGGCATCCACATTATCATTGGATAAGGTTGGATTTTCGCTAAAGTCTTCGCCTCCAAAAATTAGTAGGAGTTCTACGGTAATCACATCATCAGCCAATGCTCTTCCTGTCAACACGTTGGTGCCATCGTAAAAAGTAGTGGTTCCATCTAGTGATAGATTCAGTACATCAGTTGCCAAAAGCGTTGAGAAAGCTGCAGAATCTTGTCCCAGAGCATTCATATCACCCGGATTGGCAAACGCAGGACTCAAGGCTTCCAAATTGGTTTGAAACATGGTTTGAAACCCAGCATTTTGTTGTGATGGTATCGTCATGTTGAACATATTCTTACTGTCACTGGACACAAATACCGTATTCACGGCTGGGCGTCCCATTTGGTCTTGCTGCGCATAGACTCCCGAAAAATCAGGTCCATTACCACCACCGCCTCCATTGTTAGGTGGTGTATAATCATCGTCATTGGAGCAGCTAAAACTCAAGGCTGCTATGGCGCATGTCATTAATAAATATTTTATATTAATCGTTTTCATAATGTATTGTCTTATTGGTTATTATTGTTTTCTCTTTGATTCTACCCAGGTATTCACGGTTCCTGAACCTCCTACCATAGCTTTAGGCACCTCAACAACTATAGACAGTACGTTTGTACCCGCAAAGGTGTCACTCCCAGGATTATTGAATCCTGTAGCATTGCCTGCTATAATATCACTGTATTGAGCGAAGTCCATAAAAAATGGATCATCACGTGGGCCTGCAAAAAACTTCATACCAGCATTTTCGCTCATATTAGGTGTTGTTCTGGTGGAAATATCCACGCTGGACTGTGTAGCCGATGTTAAAACAGTACTGTTCAACCCTGTGTTGCTTGGGGTTGCAGGTCCAAAAAAGTACATTTTACCATCACGAGGTATCGCTTGAATGACCATATCTTCCACATTATCCTGATCGGTATCAATGTTGAATTCAATCAGTACATTTTCATCAAATGCTGCGGCATCTGTTGATCCAGGTGCCAACAAGCCTTGTAAGTTGGCTACAAACACCACATTATCGGTATCTTCAGCCTGGAAGGCGTAAAAATCGGTGATATCGCTTGTACCACCTGATACGGCAGGCGCATCAATGTGATCGGCTGCTACTAATAGGAAACCGGCTATGGCAATAATTCCGATTCCTACATAAATTTTCATGTTTTTCATAATTTTGAGGTTTTAGTTATTTATTCTTGACTCTCACACATACCTACGGAAAAACATTAAAGGCGGTTTTATAAATTTTTGGATAACACTAAAAATCTGTTCATTTTTCAATTAAAAAAGTATCTTTACCCCATAAAATTAATGGCATGAATCCATCTGCTAACGGCTGGATAAAAAAACTACTCAAAAGCGAATCCCTTTCCCAGTTATTAAAAGGCTATGACACCTTAACCTTTTATAAAAACCTGCGTTCTTCAGGATTTATTTACGGCAGTAATGTGTTGGTAATTGATGAATTGGTTGAGAATCATGATTTTACTAATGAAGAAATTTGCAAGGTTAATTTTCTAGTAGCTTTTTATTACACATACCTGACTTCAGGTAATGAGGTTCACTTTGCTGATAGTGTTATTGATTTTTATACTCGAATCAACGCACACAAAACATCCTTTTTTTCCGAGTTGCTGGGTGAGAAAAAATCGCATGGTCTTCTAGAAAAAATCATCCACAAGCGCATCCAAATTGATGACAATATCATTGATAAAAGTTTCAATTACTTTATAACCAATGCGCTTTTATATAGTGATATTTTGGCCTATCAGGTATTTCTAAAGACTAATAGTATTTCGGAGTCCTATATTCAAAATCTGGAAGCCTCCATTGAAGCCTTCGTCATTAAAGCATTAAATGCCAAAATTACTAAAAGTGATTATGACAAAAGCCTTATTGATTTGTTTGAACAATCGTTGCGCTATCAGAATACCCATAAACTGACATACGAGGAAGCTCTTGAAAACATCAAGACTCCAGAGGAAGCCTATTACATGGTCGATATTTCCTGCATGGCCACTTGGGGCGACTCGGTGATTGACAATAAAGAAAAGAGGTTTTTAAACCAATTAGGGGCTGATTTGAATCTGGACAATGCTGTTATAGAATTGGCCATGGAAGCCATTAATGCATTTTATAAAACACATAAGGACAAAATTGCTTTGTTGAGTTCGAAAAATATTGTGAAAACCTTTTACGATAATTCCAGTAAAATGGTGCATAAGCTTATTTCCCGAAACAGCAAGCGCCTGCTGAATGAACTTCGAGAAAGTAAGGAACTGATGAAATTACTAACCCAGTCCACAGTGCGTGATTTAAGTGAGGAGGAACAAAAACGCGTCAATGATCAGTTATTGGATATCTTCAAGTCTATCCCTAGTTTAGCCATTTTTATGTTACCTGGTGGTGCTTTATTACTGCCCCTGGTAATTAAGTTCATTCCAAAATTGTTGCCTTCGGCTTTTGATGATAACCGAATTGATGAATAATAAACTGATTATATATTGTTTTGCTTTTTTTGTACTCGCAATAATAAGTTGTACCCCTAAAGCATATTCAAAGTATGGTAAAAAATCTAATAAGTTTATTGGGATTTATGAAGGTAGACATTCCGTTATTCAAGATCAAGACACCATAACATTTACCGAAATTAAATATGTCAATAAAATGAGTTCTGCATTGTCTAGTAGAGCCATGTTTGACAATTATGGGTTATGGAACCAAGTAGTCTCAGATGAAAACAAGAATAAGAAATTCCTTATTTGGAACAAGATTGATATCCTAAAAGATGGGCAATACTTCAATATTGCCACAACTGGTATGGAAAACAAAGAAATTCAGTTTGCCTCTTTTATAATCACCGATACTTTGAATCGAGATGTTTTAGCTAGTAAATCGAAGCTTAAGGATGACTTAATTATCACTATGCGTGCTTTAATGGATTCCGTTAATATGAAGAATAAAGCTTTTACAAAAGCCTACAGCCCTTTTTTTAATTAGTCTTCCAACCAATTCTTAAAGTCCTTAACTCGCTCTCTAGCCACAATAACCTCCTGTTCGTTATAGTGGTTTAACTTGATCTGTAAACGGGAATTGGTATAGCTTACCATATCCTTAATGGCATGAATATTCACAAAAAATTTACGACTGATTCTAAAAAATGTCTGCGGTTCGAGCTCGTCTTCCAATTGTTCCAATGTCGTGTCCAGTAAATAGTTTCGTCCATCCGTGGTATAGAGATAGGTTCCTTTGTTCTCACTGTAAAAGCATTCGATTTCATCAATATTTATGAGTTTTAGATGCTGCCCTACCTTTACTGAAAAGCGCTTTTTATATTCGCGTTCCAATGGGTTTACCAATAGTTTTTTAATATCATCAAAATCCAGGGTAACGCGTTGCTTTTGTGGTTGGTTTTCCTGATATTTATGAATGGCTTTTCCCAGTTCATCTTCATCAATGGGCTTCAAGAGGTAGTCAATGCTATTGAGTTTAAATGCCTGCAAAGCATACTCATCGTAGGCAGTGGTAAAAATAATGGCCGATTTCACTTCAACCGATTCAAATATTTCAAACGATAAACCATCACTCAATTGGATATCTAAAAAAATTAAATCGGGATGTCCGTGGTTTTGAAACCATTCAATCGATTCTTCCACCGAGTGCAACATGGTTTCTGCCTGAATACCTAATTTATCCAGCATGCGTTGTAAACGCCTTGCTGATGGTTTTTCGTCTTCAATGATAATTACGTTCATGTGTGCTGTTGATTTTCTTATATTAATTAATTACCATGTTATTCCCACAATTGCCTGTCCTTGTCCATTAATTCCTGAACTTTACGTTGTTCCCATTTTTTCGAAAATGGCCAGTTACCACCAAACACCAACACGCCATGGAGTAAGAGACCAAGTCCCCAAAAAACAGCCATCGAAACGTGACCGTAGCCCATGCCCCAAAAACCGTAGAGTGAGTACGCGTGTAATAAATCAAAAAAGGCCATGACTATAAACCATCCTACGTTTACTAGCACATATAAAAACAAATGCACGTAAAAACCTTTAATTTGTTTTGCTTTTTTTACAGCTCTATGATATGATACACTTCTATCTTTTGGTATTGGTTCCATGATTAATTTATATTATGATTTATTTTGAATTGATGTGCTTTACTTTTAATCCCAACGCTTTTTATCGCGTTCCATAATTTCCTTTATCTTACGTTCTTCCCAGTTTTTGCCTAAAATCATATTGGGAAGAAAAACAGAAAGACCATGCACTGCTAACCCCAGACCCCAGAAAAACAATGTAATAAAGTTTTTCCACTGAAAATACGATTCACCTGGCTCTAAATTGTTGATATTGATAATGACTATCATGATATTTATAACTACATACACTAATAAGTGCGAATAGAACCCTTTTATTTTCTTAACACGCTTTTTGGCACGCTCCAATCGTTTTTGCTCGTCAAAATTTGATTCCATTAGTTCCAGTTTTTGCGTTGATTCTCTTTCTCCATAATTTCCTTAATCTTTCGTTCTTCCCAGTTTTTGCCATATCCAAAGACTCCAAAAGCATGAAATACAATACCCATGCCCCAGCCTAAAGCTGGGAACCAAAACCATTGAAATTCCCATGACGTTCTATAGTTAATGAATATTAAAAACGGGATGACTACCATGTATGAAATAATGTTTCCATAAAAACCTTTGATTTCTTCTACACGTTTTTTGGCCTTATAATAGGCTTCCTCTTGACTGTTTGAATAATTTGATTCCATAATTGTGATTTGTTTTGTAAGCATGGGTATTGCTACTGCAAAACTTTTTGCTTGTTGATTGATGTTTACTCTTCTGTTAGTCAATAGTTGGTAACGCTGCATGATATTACTCAAGCCAACACCACTGCTCTTCTTGACAATTTGTTTAGGTTGAAAATTATTTTGAACTATAAGGTCACCATCTTCCTCATAAATTTTTATATGTAAAGGTTTACTGGTGGTTACCATATTATGTTTGACCGCATTTTCCAATAATAACTGTAACGATAAAGGCACAACCTTACTTTCAGGGTTTGAAGCGCGTTCTGGGATATCAAACACAATGCTGTCTTCAAATCGCATTTTTAATAGCATCATGTAAGTTCGGGCAAAATCCAGTTCTTCGTCTACGGTTACCAAGTCCTTGTTTTTCTGCTCCAATACATAGCGATATACCTTTGACAAGGAGGTGGTAAACCGCTGCGCATTTTCTGGGTTTTCGTCTATCAGGCTCGTCAGTACATTCAGACTGTTAAACAAAAAATGCGGATCTAGCTGATTTTTTAAAGCATCAAATTTAGCACTGGCCGTGCCAGCAATAACCTGTTGCTCCTTGATTCGGTTCTGCTGATACTGGTTATAAAAGTAGATGATGTGGAATACCACCACAATACTCAAAGTAATCCACAGTCCAAAATAATAGGCTCTCGGTCGCTCATGCGAAATAAACTGTTCAAATGTATTGTCAAAATAATACATGGATGTCAGCATCCGCAATAAAAACAAACCTATTAAGGTTATAATAACTGAACCGACTATACCAATAACTACGCGTTTAATACCTTCTGATTTCTTCCAGTTTAAGGATCCCAGATAGGTGAAAAAATACATATTAGAATACCCTAAAACGAAAGCATAAATCTGATAGAAAGTGAATTCTATCGCAAAATCTTTAGCACTGTCAAATTGAAAGCCGTCCTCAATAATGCTTCCTACAATAAAAACCCCAATTCCAATGAAAAAGGTGATAAAAATATTTTTGACATGCTTATTCATGATCTTTTACTAAAAATGATTATTGGCATTCAGCTACTACCTGCTGGGCACGCTCTTTACCCCAATTAGGTGAAAATGGCGTTTCAGGTTCAAAGGTATCAAATAGTTCTACAGCATTCTTCATGGCTTCACAATAGGGTGTTATGTCCGTTCCAAAATAGCGGGCACTACCCATACCCCATTCTGCTCTACTGGAAACCACACGCGGATTTTTAGGAGCCAATACATATGCTTTTTCATAAATACCGGCAACAATACCGCCATACTTCATGCCATAAGTAGCACCGTCATAGGCTACCCAGTTTGTGTAAATGTGAGCCTGCATAACCATAATTTCAGGATTATCAGGACTGATGTTTTTGGCAACATCAATATATTCTTGAGCTTTTCCCAATTGGGCTGTCAATACGTTTATGTCTTTTTCTTCCCAACTTTTTAAGCTATTAATTTGGGCCACGTAATAATTGGGCAGCCACTCGTTGGGTTCTGCCTTGGCTATACGCTCAAACAGTTGTTCAGCGCCATTCATATCACCTGATTGCCAGAGCGAAAAAGCCTTGGTCATACCTTTTTCAAAAGGGGTTTGCGCTTGGGTAGCTACCAGTACCATTGTGCACGCAAGTAGTAAAAATTTTTTCATAATGATGGTTTAAATATTATACTGTTCGTAATTTGATTAACGGTACAAATATCAATATAAACCAAAGCCAATGAAAATGGAAATAACTGAACTGTTATTTTTTTATGATGAACTGTAAAGCCACGCACCATAAACTGGACATGGCTTTAATAATGCTGGTGTTACTGCTGAATTTTAAAGCTTATGGGAATACTATAAGGAACTTTTACAGCTTTACCGCGTTGTCTACCTGGTTCCATGGTGGGCAACAGACTGATAATACGTTCAGCTTCTGTTTCTAATAGTTGAGCAGGACCACGAGATTTTATATTGGATACGTGACCATTAGCGTCAATAGCAAAGAGCACGAATACTTTACCATGTACACCCATTTCTAAAGCACTTTGAGGATAATTAAAATTCTTTTTGATGTGTTCTTGCATCTTGGCATTAAAGCAAGCCTTTAATTCAGCATTGTTGCCTTTACAACCTGGAAAAATAGGCACTTTTTCTACTACTGTAAAGGGTACCACTACCTCTTCTTCCACTTCTACAACCTCAACAGATTCAACCTCAACAGGTTCAGCTATTTCGTCCTCTTGATTGGATTCTGTACTTTCAATAACCGTTTCCTCAATCTCTACGACGTCTTCAACAATAGTAATGACATCGGGAGCGGCAGCAGCTGGTGGCGGTGGCGGTGGTGGTGCATCAATATTGGTAATGGGAATATCTTCTTCAACCTCATCAGACATTGCTAAAATATCCTGGGAGGTAATCTCGGTATCAAAGGTTCGGTATTCCAAGCCTTGCCAGGTAAAAAACAACATGATATTGAGACCGATAGCAAAGTAAATACCGCTATTGCGACCTATTTCTAAACTGGGATTTTTTTTGACTTCCATAATACTCCGTTTTATACCTATGAAGTTAGGCAGTATGAAAGCCAAAAACTATGACAAATATCAGTTTTGTAAATAGTGAATTAAGCAATTGTTAACAGTATGCAAGTGGATTATTGTCTATTTTACTTGCCTAAATAAATTTGTTATGAAACATGCATTACTTTTTTTAGCATTATTGACAAGCACTTTGTCATCTCAAGCCCAAAATGATGTCCAGATTTCATCAGTAGATTTTGTAGCCGTGTTGAACAATCACCATGCTGAAGCTCTATACTACTACCAAAATAATTGGAAAGCGTTACGAATAGCCGCTGTAAAGAAAGGTTATATTGCCAGTTACCAACTGTTAGAAATTGAGCCTAGTGAAGTGACACCGTACAACTTTATCTTAATTACCACGTATGCCAACCAAGCGCAATATGATGCGCGCGAAACCCATTTTGAGGAGCTGATACAAGCCTCTGGTGGATTGAAATTACTTAACGAATTAAAACCTGAAAAATTTAGACAAACGGTTCATGGGCAAGACATTGTAATAAGTCATTAAAGAAGCATGATAAATATCATGGAATAATTTGTAGATGACTAGTAAATTTATGGTTTAAACACCATAATTATGACTGATTTACAAATTGCCAAAACCGTTACCCTTAAGCCTATATCTGAAATAGCCAACAAATTAGGAATCGATACTTACCAAATTGAGACCTATGGCCAATATAAAGCCAAAATTCCATTAAGCTATATTGACAGAAACAAAGCTAATAATAGTCATTTAATACTGGTTTCAGCAATTTCACCGACACCTGCAGGAGAAGGCAAAACTACAATCTCTATTGGGTTGTCGGAAGCATTAAATCAGCTCCATAAAAAGACCACGGTTGTTTTAAGAGAACCCTCTTTGGGTCCGGTTTTTGGTATAAAAGGCGGTGCAACAGGTGGTGGTCATGCACAAGTATTGCCCATGGAGGATATTAATTTGCATTTTACAGGTGACTTTTCGGCCATTGAAAAAGCACACAACCTATTAGCGGCCATTATTGATAACAACATTCAAAGTAAAACGGTTTCCTTACAACTAGACCCCAGAACGATTAGCTGGAAACGAGTGGTTGATCTTAACGATCGTGCCCTACGACGCATTATTGTGGGCCTTGGTGGCACCACTTCTGGTGTACCAAGAGAAACCGGTTTTGATATTACAGCAGCTTCAGAAATTATGGCTATACTTTGTTTAGCCGAGAATCTTACGGATCTCAAAAAACGATTAGGGAACATCTTTGTGGGTTACACCTATGACAAACAGCCCATTTATGCACGCGACTTGCATGCTGAAGGTGCCATGACAGTTTTGCTGAAGGATGCCATTAAACCAAATTTAGTACAAACCATAGAAGGAAACCCAGCCATTATTCATGGTGGTCCTTTTGCTAATATTGCCCAGGGAACCAATAGTGTGATAGCTACTTTAATGGGTATGTCGCATTCAGACTATACTGTCACTGAAGCTGGTTTTGGGTTTGATCTGGGTGCTGAAAAATTCTTTGATATCAAATGTCAAAGTGCCAACTTAAAACCAAAAGTGGTTGTATTGACAGCAACGATAAGAGCTTTAAAATATCATGGTGGTGCCAACTTGAATGATTTAACCAAACCTAATTTAGATGCTCTAAAAAACGGACTACCCAATTTAGAAAAGCATTTGGAAAACATTTCAAAATTCAAAGTGCCTGCCGTTATTGCTATTAATAAATTTGCTACCGATAGCGAAGAGGAAATAAGCCTAATTAAAGCATTTGCAAAACAAAAAAATATTTCAGTGGCTTTAGCCGACGTTTGGGCCAAAGGTGGCGCTGGCGCATTGGATTTAGCAAAAGAAGTCATAAATATAATTGACACGTCGACATCACAGTTTGAACCCCTTTATCAATGGAATTCTCCAGTAATTGATAAAATAGAAACCATTGCCACCGAGATTTACGGCGCAGAGCACGTAGATTACAGTTTAAAAGCCAAAGCGAACTTAAGAAAGATATCAAGCTTAGGTTTAGACAACCTACCCATTTGTATAGCTAAAACTCAAAAATCTTTATCAGATAACCCTAAACTACTAGGAAGACCTAAAGATTTTATCATTACCATACGAGAAATTGAAATAGCTGCAGGTGCCGGGTTTTTAATTCCTATTACGGGCGACATTATGCGCATGCCAGGATTGCCCGCTCATCCAGCCGCTGAACATATTGATATAAATGAAAATGGGGACATAAGTGGCCTGTTTTAAAAGATATCGAAGCTGAACATTTAAAACAGAAAAACCATATCGGTTTATTGTTGCTAAAATCTTTATATTGAAAGCTCTAAAGTTTTACCGTGCGAGACATTAGTTACATTTTTTTACTATTAGCATTAGTTGCTGAAATCGTTGGTACTATTGGTGGGTTTGGCTCCTCAGTATTTTTCGTGCCCGTTGCCAATTTCTACTTCGATTTTTATTCGGTTTTGGGACTGACCGCGCTATTTCACTTGTCCAGTAATTTGAGTAAGATTTTTCTATTCCGTAAAGGTCTGGACAAAAAACTGTTGATTAATATCGGCATTCCATCGGTGGTGTTTGTCATTATTGGTGGGTTTTTATCCAAGTATTTAGATAGCACCTATCTGGAAGTGATTTTAGGTGTCTTTTTGGTTGCTTTTAGTTTGTTCTTTTTAATCAAAAGCAACATCATTGTGTTACCCAACAGGAAAAACGCTGTTGTTGGCGGATCGCTATCTGGGTTTTCAGCCGGCTTATTGGGAACTGGTGGTGCCATTAGGGGTCTGACCATGGCTGCCTTTAATTTGGAAAAAAGTGTGTTTATTGCCACATCGGCCTTTATTGACTTCATGATTGATTTCTCAAGAACTTTTGTTTATTACCAAAATGGTTATTTACATAGTCATGATATGAAATATGTACCCTTTTTGTTTGTGATAGGACTTGTAGGCTCATATATAGGTAAGAAGATATTGGCATATATTCCACAAACAAAATTTAGAGTGATATCCTTGATGTTGATACTCCTGATTGGTCTGGTAACCATTGGCCAGCTGGTGGTTAAGCATGAAGTATTATAAGTTATCCAACTGATTATCGGTTTTATTTTCGCTAATGGTCCAGAAAAAGCCAATAAAAAAGAAGCTGTCGGCTGCTGGCTTTAAAGCTCTGCTTTCGTAAAGCCCAGTACTATTGGGTGTATTGGCAAATTGGTAACCATTGATATTTTGCGTACCAAGCACATTATTAACCGATACATAGAGTATTTTTTGCTGGGTGATCAAATAAGCCCAGTTCATACTGATACTGTTATAGTTCTTGGTCTTTTGGTTGAGAAAGCCACCTAAATTCGGATCGGTATAGCTACGACCAGATGCAAAGGTATAGCTGATACCCAATTGACTTTTCCAGCCGTCTATCCAATATTTTCCAACAACAGACAGGTTATGGGTATTGGCAAAAGAGGGTCTAGCTGCCTGTGGGTAATTTTGGTAATCACGTTCTGTATCTAACAGGCTATAGCTAATCCAATAGTCTATATTTTTGATGCTTTTATTATCACGCCAAAACAAGTCTAATCCTGTGGCATAAGCCGAACCACTGTTATTATATTGACTGTTAAAGCTTGCAAAATCGGTATCATACTTAACCAAATTATGGTAATCTTTGTAGTAAGCCTCTGCCCTGAAGATTTTACCATCGCCGTTTAATTGATAATTCAGAATATAGTGCGTGGTACTTTCAGCTTCCAAATCTTGCTCAAATTTTAAAACGGCACTGTTAGGGTTTTGGTAGAAGTTACCAAATGCTAATGATACTTGACTGTTCTGTCCTGTTTTATAAGCAAACGATATACGCGGTGCCAAGGTGAGTTGTTTGAAAATCTCACTATACTCCGAACGCACACCCGCTTTTAAGGCTAGTTTTTTTGAGAAAATAAAATCGGCTTCGGCAAAAGCTGCGGCAATGTTATTATTGTAACCATAGCTTACCGTGTTTATGTTTTGACCTTTGTATTTCTCATTGAAATCGGTTGCAAAGTATTCGGCTCCAAAATTCAATTTAAATCGGCTACTAAAGCGACGTTTGAATTTCAGCTTGGCGTGAATCGAATTTTCAGTATCCTTGATATCATCTGAAATAAACTGAAAGTCGTTCTTGGCATAGGTGTAACTCATACCCCCAAAAATAGACCAGGTATCAGTTAACATCCCACGATAAGAGCCATTGAAATAGAGGTTATTATTGTTTAATTTGTAGTACACACCCTCTGGATAGTTAATATCCTCTTGGGTCAATGCGAAGCCACCAGCATCAAATGCCGTGTACAACTTCAGCATTCCGGAATTAAATTTACGTCTGAAAACTGCTTCACCAGAACCGCCATAAAAAGGCTTATCCCAATCGTTTCTATCCGGAAACAGGGCTATATAAGGTGCTAAATTGATGTAGGATCCGTTGACACTCAAGGAACTTTTCTTCCATTTTTCGGTATGCCCCAAAGCGGCACCCACACTCATAATACCGATATCGGTTTTTTCCTGGTCAGGCTCTTCAATGGTGTTTAATAACAAAACACTGGACAAAGCCTGACCAAATTCGGCAGAATAACCACCCGTTGAAAAGGTAATACCATCGAATAAAAACGGGGAATAGCGACCGCGAGTCGGTACATTGTTGGTAGTTGGCGTATATGGTGTGAATACCCGAATACCATCAATAAAAATCTGGGTTTCGTTGGCATCACCACCACGTACAAACAAACGTCCATCTTCGGCTACTGTTGATGTTCCAGGCAATGTTTGCAGTGCTCCCACAAAATCGCCCATAGCACTGGCTGTGGTGACTACATCCAGTGGCTTTAATACCGAGACCTTACTGTTATCACCAGCTTCAAAAGTTCCTGCTGAAATAACAACCGTATCCAAGGAATTGACATCATCACGGAGTTTTATGGTGATATTTGTAAATGTCTTCACATCATCCGCCTGTTGATAGGTTTCATAGGCTAAAAAGGAAACCGTTAAGATTTGCTGCCCAGTTTCTTCGGTTTGAAAGCTAAAGGACCCATCCACTTGCGATGTAGCACCATCATAAGTTCCATCGAGATATACATTGGCGCCTTCCAAAGGATTACCTTTAGAATCAGTGACTATCCCAGAAACGGTCGTTTGGGAATAGCCTATCAAAACAAAGTATAAAAAGAAAAGGTTGGTTAGTGATTTCATGTGGTTAGATTTTACTGTTCGATTTTTAAATTGACACAGCAAAAGTGCGAACAAACCAAATTTAGCGAAACTAATTAGAACCGAACCGTCAAATTTCTATGACGAATTGCATATTTTTGAGAAGAAACCATTTTTTATGCTTACAAAATCCGAAAGACTCTTTGCCATATTGTTTTGCCTAGTGCTCATTTTTGAAATGTACACGGCAATGGAGGCACCTATACTCCATTATTTTGCGAAACCAGCTATATTAATCTCATTAATTTCGTTTTATGTGTTTCAAAGCCAACATATAGAAGCCCATATTCGTAAATTAACCTTGGGTGCTTTGGTGTTTTCACTGTTAGGTGATATCCTTTTGATGTTTGTTGACCAATCTCCCCATTTTTTTACTGCTGGATTGGTATCATTTTTAACGGCACATGTATTGTATATTTTAGTGTTTTTAAAGGCTCGAAATCGGGCAAAAAATCCCTGGTTATTTTTAACTATTCTAATAGTCTATGGCAGTTCCCTATTTTATGTGTTAAAGGATCATTTGGGAGTGATGCTTTTACCGGTATTTTTTTATATGCTGGTTATTTTAACCATGGCAACTTCAGCATTTTTACGAAAGGGTAGTGTGAGAGTATTAAGCTATAATTTGGTGCTAACGGGTGCTATTTTATTTTTAATTTCGGACAGTTTATTGGCTGTAAACAAATTTTATGAGCCTTTGGCATATTCGAATATAAGTATTATGTTTACATATGCTTTTGCACAGCTTTTTATCGTTTTTGGGCTCCTAAAACAGCAATAGATTTTATTTATAGTTAATATTTTTGTAATTAATAATCAATTACTTAAATATATTTTATTAAACCATCAGTTTACTTTATTGAAAGGACGAATAATTAAGCGTGCTGCCTTGTCAAAATTGATGTAATTATACACCCAATTAAAGAAAACCACTACTCGATTTCGAAATCCAACGAGCGCCATGAGGTGAATGAACATCCAAACGAACCACGCAAAAAATCCGGCGAATTTAACACGGCTTAAATCGACAACAGCTTTATTTCTTCCGATGGTGGCCATGGAACCTTTATCGTTATATTTGAATTTTCGCATAGGCTTTTTAGCAAGCAATTTTAAGATGTTTTTACCCAATAATTGCCCTTGCTGAATAGCCGGTTGCGCGACCTGTGGATGACCCTTTGGATAAGCCTCGGTTTCCATGTAAGCAATGTCTCCTAAAGCAAAAATATTTCGGCAACCATCCACTTGGTTATAAGCATTAACCTTGTACCGATTAGAACGCTCGATTAACACATCGGCTGATAAACCATTTACGGGACTTCCGGTAACACCAGCTGCCCAAATAAGGGTTTCGGACTCTAATTCCAAATTGGAATTGGTTTCCACTGTTTTACCATCATAATCCTTGACTAACGTATTGCAATGGACATGCACGCCCAATTTCTTCAGAAACATTTCAGCTTTTCTGGAAGCATGCTCACTCATAGGTGGCAACAATCGATCAGCACCTTCCAATAAGTGAATTTGCATATCGCTGGCATTTAAATCCCTGTAATCACGAGGAACAATATGATTTTTGAGCTCCGCAATGGCACCTGCCAGTTCCACTCCTGTTGGCCCACCTCCTACTATGACGAAGTTTAGAAATGCCTTCCGGTCTTCATCACTTTTAGCAATCGTAGCCTTTTCGAGGTTTTGCAAAATCAAACTTCGAATATTCAAAGCCTGCGGCACGGTTTTCATAGGCATACTATTGGCCTCCACATCCTTATTACCAAAAAAATTGGTTTTGGTACCAGTAGCCAACACCAAATAGTCATAGGTCAGATTACCAATAGAGGTTTGAATTTCGCTCTTATCTGGATTAATCTCCTGAACTTCTGCTAACCTAAAAAAAATATTTCTTGATTTTTTAATAATTTTCCGAAGCGGATAGGCAATGGAATCGGGCTCTAAACCCGAACTAGATACCTGATATAACAAGGGCTGAAATGTGTGATAATTGTGTTTGTCAATCAGAACAACCTGAATCGGTTTGTTTTTGAGTGCTTTAGCCAAATTAATGCCGGCGAAACCGCCACCAACTATGACCATTCTTGGTAATTCAGACTCGGGAATATTCATAGTGTTTGTAAGAAAAATGTATCACAAAGATACGACATCCCAATCTGAAAGACTATTTTTGAACAAAAATTCAAAAGCTTGTAACATTTTCATATTAATGCTACAAATAGAGTAACTAAACAACCGATTTGAGCGAAGAATTAGAACATAGTTTTATCGAGCAATTAGAACAGCATCAAAATATTGTACATAAGGTTTGCAGACTTTACACCAATAATCAAGATGCTCACAACGATTTGTTTCAGGAAATAACCATACAGCTTTGGAAAGCATATCCCAAGTTTCGTGGTGAAGCGAAATTTAGCACCTGGATGTATCGTGTAGGATTGAATACCGCTATTACGCTTTACAGAAAAAAGAAACGTCGCATTAACACCGAAGCTTTTGATGCCTTTGAATTTAAAATTAAAAGTGAGGAATATGATGACACCGAAGAACAGCAATTAAAACTGCTATATCAAGCGGTACATCAGTTAAACGACATTGAAAAAGCCCTTGTGTTCCTGTATTTGGAAGATAAGAGCTATCGAGAAATAAGTGAAACTATGGGTATCAGTGAGGTGAATGCCAGAGTGAAGATGAACCGGGTGAAAACCAAACTAAAAACCATACTAAATCCGTAAGATTATGGATGAATTAGATTTATTAAAGAAAGACTGGCAAAAATCGGATGACCGCTATCCGAAGCTGTCCTATAATGACCTTTACAAAATGATTTTAAGGAAATCATCATCTATTGTAAAGTGGATTTTTATCATCAGCATCCTGGAGTTTGTTTTTTGGTTGGGTATATCCTTTATTCTCAAGGACAACAAGAGCATGGAACGTTTTAACGAGTACAATGCCGATGCCATTTTAATTCCATTAGCGATTCTGGGTTATATTGTTTTGGCGTATTTCTTCTATTTGTTCTTTAAAAATTATCGTACTATTTCAGTAACTGATAACGCCAAACGTTTGATGGAGAATATTCTGAAAACACGACGTACTGTCAAACATTATGTAGCCTTTAATCTAGGCTATCTGATTGTATCGGTTATTGTGGTGTTATTTATTGAGTTTAAACAAGACCCTCAAATAATTTCTCAAGTACAACAAGCAGCAGCTGATGGTGAAATGTTTAAGTTTTATGCTGTATTTATCCTAACAACGATGCTATTCCTAGCTATTGCCATTGGCGTATTACTCCTGTTCTACTGGCTGGTTTATGGTATTTTACTAGGAAGACTTAATAAAAATTACAAGGAACTTCAAAAAATGGAAGTTTAATTTATGAGGTCTTTTCTGGACGCCATGCCCTTTGTTTGTTGAGTGCTTCTTGAGCTTCAATTTCTTCTTGTGGAATAACTTTCAGAAATGATGGATGCTGCTCAATGGCATACTCTATTTTTTCTACAATTTCAGCAACCGACTCGTTTTTGTAATCAATCTGCAACGGTTCTTTTATTTCCATGGATTGCAGAATATTTTTCTTTTTAATACGCAGCCCTTTTTTATCAAAGGACCTTCTGAAACCATCAATAACAATTGGCACTACAATAGGATTGTATTTTTTGATAATATGAGCTGTACCTTTTCTTATAGGTTTAAAAGGCGTGGTTGTACCTTGAGGAAAAGTCACTACCCAACCATCGTTAAGTGCCTTACCAATATTGGATATATCGCTCATTTTTACTTGACGGTTCACATCTTTCCCTTCTGCCCTCCAAGTACGCTCAATACTGACAGACCCTACATACGCCAAAATCTTAGGCAACAACCCAGCTTTCATAGTTTCCTTGGCAGCTACATAATAAATATTCAACTTTGGATTCCATAAATAGCCAATACCTTTAATAGAATCCTCGCGATTGCTCAAACTGGCATTGAACACATGGAACATAGCTACCACATCGGCAAAATAAGTTTGGTGATTGGAAATAAACAGGACATTTCTATCTGGCAGACTTCTAATAATTTCAGATCCGTCAATCTGCAACTCATTAAATCCTCTAAACCGCCTGTGGGTAGCCGCTCCCAGAATTCTGATGAGCCACTTTTTTATGAATAATATATGTCCAAAAGGATTTTTTTTAAACAATCCCATGCATTAATGTCCTTGATAGTTGAGAATACAAATGTAATAAAACTGATAGTTTACAACAGTTCTTTTAACAAGTCTTTTATTTCACTTAACATCATAGCCGTGGCTCCCCAAACAATATGATCATTCAGTTTAAAGGCTGGGACCTCAACGTTGAGCTTATAAGATGTTGATACGCTTTTGGTTACCACGTTCCTATCGTCAATAAAATCTATTAAAGAAACCTCCAGAATGTCTTCAACCTCCTCATCCTGTTTTTTAAACATTGGTGTTTGCCTGGCAAACCCCATAAAAGGCTGCACATAAAAATTACTAGGCGGAATATACACTTGTGTTAATTGCTTCAAAACTGTGATTTCTTTTGGGTGTACCCCAATTTCTTCATGGGTTTCCCTAATAGCTGCTTCCATGAGATCTTTGTCAGTAGGCTCCAACTTACCTCCCGGAAATCCCACTTGGGCAGAATGTACACCTTTGTAGGTTTTTCGGAGTATCAAGGCCAATTTAGTCAACTGCTCACTATCTGGATAAAACAAAGCCATGACACCAGCTTGCTTGGCACGTGTCATGTTTTCCTTTTGTAATGCCTGCAATTTCTCACGGAATGGCGGAGACATTTTAAACTGCGATGCTTCCGCTGGTAGCGGGATATTTTCTATTTTTGAGACTGAACTTAAAAACACCTTGAAATCCATCTATGAAACGTATCCTTTTAATTTGTTTTTCTATAATACTAATAGGCTGTGAAGATAAGAAATCTGCCATAAAAAAAACACCCGAACAACCCATTCAAAAAACCAAAAAAGAGCCTGTAAAAAAAGATTCAGTTATTAAGAAAGAACCGGAATTTCCTTTTTTAACAGACGATAATGCCATGGAGTTCTTTTTGGAGTATGAGAAGGATAACAAAGAAAACAAGGTGCGTATCACCACTCGTTTTGGAGAAATAGAAGTCCTACTTTACGATACGACCAAGTTCCATCGGGCTAATTTTATTTATCTCACCAAACGCGGTTATTTTGATAAAACACAATTTTACAGAGTCGTCAATAACTTTATTATTCAAGCTGGCAACACGGATGATCCGAAAGTGAAACGCAAGCGCAATCGAATAGGTCACTATTTATTACCACCTGACACCAAGCGTGGTTATACCCATCGCCGAGGTGTTTTAAGTATGCCCAGTAGTGAAATAGAAAACGCCTATAAATTAGCTTCGCCTTATGAGTTCTTTATTGTTCAGGCTGAACAGGGTGCGCATCATCTAGATGGTGAATACACGATTTTTGGTGAGGTTACCAAAGGCATGGACGTGGTAGATGAGATAGCCTCCCAAAAAACTGACAAGGGCGAATGGCCTTTGAATAATATTTATATTAAAAAGGTTGAGATAATCAAGTAGGACACTAATCCTCTTTATACAAACTTGGTAAGCTGATTTTAAATCGTACAGCAATCAATCGCGTGGCAATAACCACCAACCCTGAAATAATAAAAACCACATTGTTATCTATGGGTAATTTTTTAATTAAAAAATAAGAGAGTCCGCCTAAAATACAGGCTGTAGCATAAATTTCCTTCCGGAAAATGACCGGAATTTCATTACACAAAATATCACGGATAACACCTCCAAAACACGCCGACATGGTACCCAAGGCAATGCAAATAATAGGATGCAACCCAGCCGAAATGCCTTTTTCAACACCTACTACGGTGTAAAGCCCAATACCGATGGTATCGAACAGAAATAAGGAAGTACGGAGATAATCAATTTTACTTTTAAAAAGAATGGCAAAAACAGACGACCCGATGATGACATAGGTAAATGTTAGATTTTTCATCCAGCTAACTGGTGTGTCCCCAATAAGGATATCTCGAAGCGTTCCGCCACCAACTGCAGTCACAAAAGCAATAATGAGAATTCCAAAAGGATCCATTTTTTTGCTCAAGGCTACCAACACACCCGATATGGCAAAAGCAATAGTTCCTAAAATATCTATGGTATAAAACATTACATATTCTGGGTATAATAATTATAGTCCTTTAGAATAGTATCAATGAATTCCTTGTCAAACAATTCGGATTCTATCTGGAGGACGCTACAAATTTTATTTCGTAAGAGGGTGAGTGTCTTAAAATCATTATTCTTTTTAGATATCTGAAAGGTTTCCTTGATGATTCTCACATCCTTATCACTCAATTGAGTTACCGTGCTAAAAACCGGTTGATAATCATCAGTAATATCCTCTAAAATGGTACTGGTTATTTTATGCTTTTGCTTGACGCTAATAACCACGGTTCCTGCAGCCGCATCTCCTACCCGTTGTTTTTTATCAGATAACAAAATACTCATGACACCTATGGAAGAAAAGAACATCCAGATATCCACAATACGCAACATCCACCTAACCAATAAATTATACCATTGTGTTGGGGAGCCATCGTATCGGACTACCTTAATTTTTAGAAGCATCTTCCCAATGGTTTGTCCACTAAACAAAATATGACATAACAAGGAATAGAAAAACGCCGGCAATAAAAACAAGCCCAACATACCGCGACGTGTCCAACTATCCGTATCAAAAATAGCTGAAACTTCTACGAGGTTTTCCACAACAAACATATAAGCCGTTAGAATGAGTCCATCAATCAAGAATGCTACAAATCGTTCGCCAACACCAATCAGTTTATAATCTAAATTAACATTTTGGGCAGTGTTAATTGCTAATTTGCTCATGGAAATGTATATTCGTTCAAATTAAATTTTTTCTATGCGCGAAGCATCTTTCGTGAAGCAAAATAAGGAAAAATGGATGGTATTTGAAAAAGCATTACACAATAATGTAAAAATTAATCCTGATGACCTCGCTTCCTACTATATTCAACTAACCAACGACCTGTCCTATGCACAGACTTACTATCCCGATAGTAAGACTTTATTGTATTTAAACTCGTTGGCATCTGAAGCGCATCAAAAAATCTATATCACCAAGCGGGAATCCAAAAACAAGATTGTATCATTTTGGAAATATGAGTTTCCACTATTTTTTAAACACTATCACAAAACGCTGCTTTATGCTTTTCTAATTTTTATGTCTGCAGTGCTTATTGGTGTCATCTCAACCTTACATGACGATAATTTTGTCAGGCTCATTCTTGGAGATGCCTATGTCAATATGACTATTGAAAATATTGAAAACGGTGAACCTATGGCCGTTTATAAAAGTGGTAGTCAAGTCGGCACGTTTTTAGGGATTACCATTAATAATATCCGAGTGGCTATCATTGCTTTTGCATTTGGCGTGTTGTTTAGTGCTGGAACCATATATGTATTGTTTAGCAATGGTATTATGCTAGGCGCTTTTATTACCTTTTTTTACAACTATGGTATTTTAGAAAAAACATCAACTATTTGGTTACATGGCACCATTGAAATATCGGTCATCGTTATTGCTGGCTGCGCAGGTATGGTGATGGGCAATAGTTTTTTATTCCCTAAAACCTACTCCAGACGGGTGGCTTTTATGAAAGGCGCTAAAGACGGCCTTAAAATCGTGGTCAGTACCATTCCATTTTTTATCATTGCAGGATTTATTGAAGGATTTTTTACCCGTTTTGGTGAACAGATGCCGTGGATATTACGCTATGGTATTATTTTGGCATCATTGACTTTGATAATCTATTATTACGTTATATATCCGATTAAACTGAACAGAAACCTCAAGCTAACTAATGAATCCTAAACCCTATATAGAACTGCGCACACGAAATACTTTCGGTGATATTATTAACACCTACTTTTTATTTTTAAAGTACAATTTCAAGCATTACACCAACCTCTATTTACGGTACAATGCTATTAGTATGATTCTAACTATTATGGGATCTTACTTACTGGTTACTGGTTTTATGGGGCTGGCTAGTCGTGATTTTCGTTTTGGGATGGGTAGCAATGTGGACAACAACCTATACATTGGTTTAGGAGCTATGGTTTTAGTGTTCATTTTTGCTCTCACAGCGTTAATTAATTATGGCATTTCCAGCGCTTATATCAACGAGTATGTCAAACATGAAGGAACCGTAAATTCCAAAAATGTTTGGAATTCACTTAAAAGCAAAGTTGGTTCCATGATTTTGTTTATTCTCATTGGTATTGGAATTTATCTGGGATATCTTATAATTTCATTCATTTTGGCTTTTATACCTTTATTAGGTATGTTGGCTCAATATGCCTTAAGTTTTACCATAGGAGCTTTTTTTGGTCTTGCGTTTATTTCGCTTTTTGTTGGCAATAAATCTGTTGGCGAAGCCTTTTCTGAAGGTTGGAATTTCACTATTAACAATTTTATACGTGTCGTATTTTATGGCTTGATTATAGGTATTTTAAACCTGATGATCACCATGTTAATTTTATCTATTCCAGGATTTATTTTGGGGATTTATGTTTATTTCTCGGTTGAAAGTGGAGTAGAAATCTTCACAAGCACACTTGCTACCGTGATTTTCACTCTGGGTTTTGCCATATTCCTACTATCTTTTATTTTCACACAAGCCTTATCACAACTGGCTTATGGCATTTTGTATTTTAATTTACATGAAGAGACTTACAATATATTTTTGAGGGAACGTATTGAGGAGATTGGCGTTAATGACTAAAACCATCAAACATATCATGATACTCGTTATTGGCTTTGTTATTTACCCAAGCCAATCTGCATTAAGTCAAGATAGTCTAAAAACTGATTCATCCGATGTGTCCGTCTCATATTTTAAAGAAAATATCAAGGAGCGTTATGATGACTCTGATTTTAAATACGATATCAACGATACAGGCGGTGTCAATTTGATTCAAGGTATTTTCAGAAAGTTCTTTAGGTGGCTTGGTGAAATTTTTGGTATCGATATAGACTTTATAGACTATCAAACCTTGGAATATATTGTATATGGGTTATTGGCTTTAGGCTCCATATACCTATTATTGAAATTCCTTTTGCAATCTCCGATTCAGTCCGTTTTTAAAACAGATGAGCAAACCATTGAAAAATTTCAATATGTGGAAGAAGACATCACGGAAGTTAATTTTGATGCCTTAATAAAAAAAGCACTTAAGGACACTAATTACCGTTTAGCAACGCGCTACCTGTATTTAGCTTCCCTGAAAAAACTGACGCGTAAAAACATTATTGATTGGCATTATGACAAGACCAATACTGATTACCTAAACGAAATTGAGGACGAAACCATAAAAGCATATTTTAAGCGTGTGTCTTACATCTATGACTATGTTTGGTATGGCGAATTCAGTATTGATGAATCCAGCTTCCTTAAAAACCAGCAGGATTTTAATAACCTAAACCAAGCTATTCATGGATAAACGCTCTAAATTTGCGCTTTACAGCATTGGTTTTATTATTCTGCTGTTAATGTTTGCCGAAGTTTCCAAACCCAAGGCCATCAATTGGCGTGATTCCTATTCAGCGGCTGATAAAATTCCTTTAGGTTGTTACGTACTGTTTCAGGAATTACAGGATCTTACTAATAACAGCCTGGAAACCTCTTCAAAATCATTATATGAGACCTTAAAGCAAGTTCCGGATTCAACCAATTCAACCATTCTTTTGATAAACAACTACATTTCCCTTGAGTCAGAAGGCGTAGATGCTCTTATGGAATTTGTTGAAAAAGGAAATTCTGTTTTTATTAGCGCCAGCTATTTTTATGGAGAACTGGCCGATACACTGAATATTGAGTTTGACCGAAATTATGAAGGCTTTTTAAAAAGCCCTTCTCACAATACCTTTTCAAATCCTAAACTCTCAAAAAACAATACCTTTTTTAAAGATGTCATAGAAAACAATTTCATCACCTCTATTGACACAGTTAATAGTGTTGTACTTGGATATTACTGGGATGAGGACAAAGAATATTCCGAAGTGAACTTCATAAAAACGTCTATCGGTGATAATGGCGGTGCTTTTTATATTCACAGTAATCCATTTGCATTTACGAACTATCACATGCTTGATGGAAAAAGTGATTATGTTGCTACGGTACTCTCCTATCTTCCAACGAACAATATCATTTGGGATAATTATTATAAAAGTGGTCGGAAAATAGTCACCAGCCCATTGCGTTTCATTCTTTCAAATGATGCTTTACGTTGGGCTTTTTACATTAGTTTGTTGTCATTAATCTTGTTTGTGATTTTTAAAGGCAAACGCACCCAGCGAATTATACCAGTTGTGGAACCCCTTAAGAATGCGACTGTAGATTTTACCCGAACCATTGGAGACTTATACTTTCAACATGGTGACTATAGCAATATTATAAATAAAAAAATCACCTATTTTTTAGAGCATATACGCAGCCATTACTATCTGGAAACTCATGAATTTAGCGAACGCTTCATTCAGAATTTATCAGTGAAATCTGGCAATGCGCTACCCGAAACCAAATCTTTAATAGATTATATAACCTATTTAAAATCCAAATCGCGTCATACCGAAAAAGAACTCATTGAACTAAACGAAAAGATTGAAAAATTCTTAATAAAATAATGTCACATGGAAGAACATCAAGAAGCATTTGAAAATACCCAACCGGAAACTGAAAACTCCCATTTTACCAGCCGAATTAATTTGCAACCGCTCCAAGAGCATGTTGAAAAAATAAAAGCTGAAATAGGAAAAATTATTATCGGACAAGATGATATGATTGAATTGCTCATAATTTCAATCCTATCAAACGGTCACACGCTTATTGAAGGTGTGCCTGGAGTTGCCAAAACGGTTACTGCCAAGCTTTTGGCCAAAACTTTAAATGTGGATTTCAGTAGAATTCAGTTTACACCAGATTTGATGCCCAGTGACATTTTAGGGACATCTATTTTTAATGTGAAGACCAATGATTTTGAATATAAAAAAGGACCGATTTTTTCTAATATTGTGCTTATTGATGAGATAAACCGAGCTCCTGCAAAAACCCAGGCAGCGTTGTTTGAAGTCATGGCGGAACGCCAAATAACTATTGACAACAATCAATTTGTTATGGAAGCACCTTTTTTAGTTTTTGCAACTCAAAATCCTATTGAGCAAGAAGGCACCTATCGTTTGCCTGAAGCACAATTAGACCGCTTTTTATTTAAAATTAATGTTGATTATCCTAGTCTGGATGAAGAAGTGAAAATTTTGATGGATAATCATAAACGTGAGGACAAATTAGATTTTGATACGATCAATGCTGTCTTAACTGCGAGAGACATAACCCAATACCAAAATTTAATTAAGCAGGTATTAGTTGAAGATCATTTGCTGCACTATATCGCTTCGATAATCAATAATACGCGTGCCAATGCCAATTTGTATTTAGGAGCATCACCCAGAGCTTCTATCGCCATTTTAAATGCGGCTAAAGCCAATGCGGCCATTCATGGACGAGATTTTGTAACTCCTGATGATATTAAGCGCTGTACAAAAGCTGTTTTAAAACATCGTTTGGTGTTAACTCCAGAGCGCGAAATGGAAGCCTTTACAGTAGATAAAGTGGTCGACCAAATTCTTGAGACTATCGAAATACCGAGATAATTGAAGCGCCTGTTTAAAAATATTTATTTAGAATTTCGGTTTTTTATCGGACTGATTGTATTGGCTTTTTTATTCATAATGGCCTTTCAATTTCCTGGTTTATTGATAATCAGTAAAACCTTATTTGTTGTATTTGTAGCCATCACATTGGTTGATAGCATATTACTATTTAAGCTAAAAGGCATTGAAGCCACCCGAGTTTTACCTGAAAAATTGAGTAATGGTGACGAGAACCCCATTGACATTAAAATCCTGAATAAACATCCATTTAATGTCGCGCTGAATCTCATAGACGAACTGCCTTTTCAGTATCAAAAACGGGATTTTCAAATCAATACCCATATTAAAAAAGGTGCCGAAAAGAAAATCACCTATACATTGAGGCCTTTGGAACGCGGTGAGTACCATTTTGGTCATTTAAATATTTATACGACTTCCCCAATTGGTTTGATATCGCGACGTTATCAATTTGGACAGAATGCCATGGTGCCAAATTATCCGTCTTTTCTACAGCTAAAAAAGTATATGCTGATAGCCTTTTCAAACAAGATATTTGAATTTGGCTTGAAAAAAATCAGACGTATTGGCCACACCATGGAATTTGAGCAAATTAAGGATTATGTACCTGGTGATGACATACGGAATATCAATTGGAAAGCCACGGCCAAACGCAATCAGTTGATGGTGAACCAATTTCAAGACGAGCGCTCGCAACCTATTTATTCGGTAATTGATAAAGGTCGTTCCATGAAAATGCCATTTGATGGATTGAGTTTATTGGATTATGCCATTAATGCCACCTTGGTAATCAGTAATGTGGCACTTAAAAAGCAAGATAAAGCCGGTATGTTCTCGTTTTCCAGAAAAGTCGAAAACAAAGTTGTGGCCGAAAGAAGACCATCGCAAATGAATCAAATTCTGGAGACCTTATACAACTTAAATACCGATTTTTCAGAATCTGATTTTTCGAGATTATATATTGACATTAAAAGAAATCTCACGCAAAGAAGTCTGCTTTTGCTTTACACCAATTTTGAAACATTAGATGCCCTACACAGACAACTCTCCTATTTACAGGCTATTGCCAAAAATCATGTGCTTGTGGTTATTTTCTTTGAAAATACCGAATTGGAAAAATTGACTTTAAAAGAATCCGATAGCACATACGATATTTTTGAAAAAACCATTGCTGAAAAATTTGTTTATGAAAAGAAGCTTATTGTCAATGAACTTCAAAAACATGGCATTCAGAGCATCTTGACTCCTCCAGAAGACCTGACTATAAATACCATCAACAAATATCTTGAAATTAAAGCACGAGGGTTGATTTAGTGATTCACAGGCTTTGAATCATCCTGAATGATTGCCTTTCTACAATTCGTACTGATATTTTTACAGTTCGGTCAGAGAATTTATTTTTTATCCCAATATCATAAGACTTTTACACCGTATTAACTAAAACATTTTATGATATGAAAACCATCGCACTAATTATTGCCCTAGTAGTAACCTCCATATTTGGTTATTCTCAAGAACAAACTGAAACTTTTTCTGTAACTGTTAAGGTTGCTAATCCCTTAAATGACAACGGTCATGTTCTGATTGGCTTGCATACAGCAGACACCTTTATGAAAGGAAAAGGAATTTTAAACGCTAAATCCAAAGTTACTGATGGCCAAGTGTCGGTAACGTTTGAAAATGTAGCTCCTGGCAATTATGCCATTATGGTTTTACATGATGAAAATGATAATGACCGTATGGATTTTGAGGCCAATGGAATGCCCAAAGAATCCTATGGCATGTCCAACAACCCGATGCTTTATGGACCACCAACCTTTGCTGATGCCCAATTTGAATTAACCGAAAGCAAAGAAATCGTTATTCGCTTTTAATGAAATTTAAATATAAAAAAGGGCATAACTTATATTATGCCCTTTTTGCTATTTATTAAAAAAACTATACAGTTTCTCCTAACCACGCTTTCATCATCCAAACCGTTTTTTCTTGTTCTGTAATAAAATCACTCATCATGGAATTGGTACCTTCATCATTGGCATCACCTGATTTATCAAGAATGTTTCGCTCAATTTTCAATAATTCTGTCAAAGAGCTTACAATAAGTCGGACAGCCTTTTCATCTTCTGAAATATTTTTACCAACAGGTACTTTAGCTGCATCAATGTAATCGTCAAAGGTATGCAGTGGCGTTGTTCCCAAAGTTAAAACGCGTTCTGCGATAGCATCTACTTTCATGTTGGCATCATTATAGAGTTCTTCAAACTTAACATGCAAATCAAAAAAACGTTTACCTTTAATGTTCCAATGGATTCCTCGCAAATTCTGATAATAAATTTGAAAATTAGCCAATAATTGATTGAGGTCTTGAGCAATATGTTTTGTTTTTAGGTCATCCAGACCAATACTATTCAGTTTCATTCTTGTTGTTTTAAATTAATACCACAAATTTAATTTATAATTAACTAGTGTTTCCATAAATTTTATTGATAGTTTTTATATTTTTATAACCTAAATTGATATATATGACCATTACACAATTATATTATGTTCTGGCAGTTGCAGAGCACCAAAATTTCACAAAAGCAGCCGAAAAATGCTTTGTTACACAGCCAACCTTGAGTATGCAAATTCAAAAACTAGAAGATGAATTGGATGTTCAAATTTTTGATAGAAGTAAGAAACCTATAGAATTAACAGATGTTGGCAGGAAAATAGTAACCCAAGCAAAGAACATTGTCAATGAATCGTATAGAATTCAGGATATAGTTGATCAACAAAAAGGATTTATTGGAGGTGAGTTTAAAATTGGCATTATACCAACAGTGATGCCTACATTGCTTCCCATGTTTTTAAAATCTTTTATCAAGAAGTATCCAAAAATTAAACTCAAAATTGAGGAGTTAACCACTGAAGAAATCATTTCTCGAATAAACGATGGTCATTTAGATGCGGCCATAGTATCGACGCCTCTTGGAAATGACAACATCAAAGAACGTGTCTTGTATTATGAACCTTTTGTTGGTTATATACCCAATCATCACAGATTACATCAGTCAGGAAAAATTCAAATATCCGATTTAGAGATTGATGATATGCTCCTCCTTGAAGATGGCCATTGTTTTAGAGATGGTGTTATCAATCTATGCAAAGCTTTCAAAGACCATACAGACGATCCATTCCAATTAGAAAGTGGCAGTATAGAGACCCTTATTAAGCTTTCGGATGAGGGATTAGGCATGACACTATTACCCTACTTGCATACCTTAAACTTGAACGATAAAGAAAAACAAAACTTACACTACTTTGTTGAGCCTGCTCCCGCTAGAGAAGTAAGCATTATCTATCATAAAAGTGAATTGAAAATGCAAATCATAGAAGCCCTTCAAAGCGTTATATCGGGAATCATACGAGGCGCTATAGCCTTCGAAAATGTTCAAATTATCAGTCCACTACCCAAATAAAAAAAAGCGACCAATTGGTCGCTTTTTTTTCTATGGTTTTAAATAAATTAGACATTGATTTAATTCGGGGTTTTGCCGTACTAATGACTCGATAAAGATTTTGAGTTCCTCAATTTCATAAGGAAGTAATCTTTGAAGTGCTTTTTGTACTTCTTTGCAAAACAACGTAGCATCAAAACTGACTTTTTTAAGTACTGTTTTGGTGTACTCAAACATTGCTCTTGCCATTAATCTTAAGGTTTTTGGTTAAAAAGGTATAGTTGTTTTATAGGCGAACGGTTTTATTAATCCCATTAAATGTACAAAAAAAATACATTCAAAATTCAACCTAAAGAAAATTTTAACAGATTTCAGATACTAATATTAATTCCCAAAATTAAAAAACCATCTGTATTCATTTGCACTTCAAAGGTAAATGGACTGTTAACAAAAATGTTCATTTTTTAAAACCGGTTATCGCCATCCAATAAATCGCCCAAACCACCTAATATACTGCCTTCTCCTTTATCTTTGCCACCGCCTCTGGGAGCAGATGCCAAGACACGTCCTGCCAAACGACTAAATGGTAGAGACTGAATATAAACCGTTCCAGGTCCTTGTAATTTTGCAAAGAACAAGCCTTCACCACCAAATATGGTGTTTTTAATACCGCCAATAAACTCAATATCATAGTCTACATCTTGCGTAAATCCAACTATGCAACCAGTATCAACACGTAACGTTTCACCTGCTTGCAATTCGCGTCTTGCCAAAGTGCCACCTGCATGCACAAAGGCCATACCATCACCTTCCAGTTTCTGCATGATAAAACCTTCACCTCCAAACAACCCTCTACCTAAACGCTTACTAAACTCAATGCCCACACTCACGCCTTTCGCTGCACATAAAAAAGCATCTTTTTGGCAAATAAACTTTCCTCGATATGCAGTGAGATCAATGGGTACGATTTTCCCTGGATAAGGTGATGCAAAACTCACCTTGCGCTTACCAAATAAGTCATTATAAAAAGCGGTCATAAACAAACTTTCGCCAGTCAGTATGCGCTTTCCAGCACCCAGGATAGATCCTAAAAATCCTTTATTTTTAGTAGAACCATCTCCAAATATGGTTTCCATTTTAATACCATCGTCCATCATCATAAAGCTTCCGGCTTCTGCCACAACACCTTCTTGGGGATCTAACTCAATTTCTACATATTGCATTTCTTCACCATATATATGGTAGTCTATTTCGTGTGCATTCATTATATTAATTTTTATTGATTGATATATTGATTAGTTTCAAGTTCTACTAATTTGTTACATCATAAATTAGCTTTTCAACTTTAAAGTCCATTCAAAATTAAAAGTGGACACCTCAACTCCATCTTTATTGATTCCAACTGATTGCATCCAAATGGTTTGGCCCTCACCAGTTTCTATAGTGTGCTTAATGGCTTGATCTATTTTAGCACCATCTTTACAAATAAACTTAATACGTCCCGTAGCCTTCTTGGTAAATGTGGCATTATTATTTAAAACCAACATAGAAATATCTTTACCACTACTCTTTATTTTTCCTAAAACCAAGGCTCCTGTTGTCAACTCGGCCGCTATACCCTGAACTGCCCAAAACATGGAATTAAAGGGATTTTGATTGATCCATCGGTGTTTTACTGAAACCGTACACGAGTTGTCATCAATGTCAGTAACCCGAACACCTGTAAAATAGGCGGCAGGTAGTTTAAACAGGTTAAACAGGTTAATTTTCCGAGGTGTTAGCTTCATTTGATGTCTATTATTTTCTAAAAATATTGAAAATATTCGACAATGCAATTTGTTAATATTATGTTAAATTTAAGTACTTTGTATTGCATATTACCTTCTTTTAGATATATATTTGCATAAGAAACTATTATATACTTTTAAAAATGGTAGATCAACATCAAAAAAATATCGCCACATTTATACACCTATCATCATTTAGTAGGTTCTTTATTCCGTTTGGAAATTTTTTAGGACCTATTATATTATGGATAGCCAATAAGGATAAATCTGAATTCATTGATACGCATGGTAAGCAAATCATCAATTTTCAGATGAGCATTTTACTTTATGCCCTTATTTTAGGTATGATAACCATTCCTTTTTTTCTTTTCAATTTTTTTGAAGGCATTGAGTTTTTGGATTTTCATGCTTTTGACAGTATTCGCATAAATATTACCAAGCCCTCTCCGCTTTTATATATAACTGGCGGACTTGGATTTTTAGCAGTAATAGCCTTTTTACTGGAAATGGTTTTCATTGTCAAGGCTGGTCTTGCTGCCAAAGATGGTGAACTATTTCATTACCCTTTGACCATACCATTTTTAAAATAAAAATCATCAATCACATCAATCAAAAAATGAACAGTTTAAAAAATTTAAAACGCTTTAGAATATGAAGATAGAAAACACAAAAGCACAAATGCGTAAGGGTGTTTTAGAGTATTGCATTCTTTCGGTACTAAAAGATGATGACGCTTATGTTGCCGAAATATTAGATACGCTAAAGGACGCCAAGTTACTTGTAGTAGAAGGTACTATTTACCCATTACTTACAAGGCTAAAAAACGCAGGGCTTCTTAACTATCGTTGGGAAGAATCAACCTCTGGACCGCCAAGAAAATATTATGGCCTAACAGAAACCGGCAAGTTGTTTTTAAAAGAATTAAATACAACTTGGGACGAATTACAAAATGCAGTGAATATAGTAACCAGACAAAAAACTAAAAAATAATGAATAAAACAGTCAACATAAATTTAGCAGGTATATTCTTCCATATTGATGAAGATGCATACTTAAAATTACAACGCTATCTTGAGGCTATAAAACGTTCATTTACAGACTCTCAAGGTCGTTCGGAAATTATTTCGGATATCGAAGCGCGCATTGCAGAATTATTTAGTGAGCGCGTGAAGCACGAAAAGCAAGTTATTGGAAATAAGGAAGTAGACGAGGTTATTGCCATTATGGGGCAACCAGAAGATTATTTGGTAGACGACGAAATATTTGAAGACGAACCAAAATCTGCATACCAAAAACCATCAGGACCTTCCAAAAAACTATTTAGAGATACCGAGAACTCCTATATAGGTGGTGTTTCAGCTGGTTTAGGACACTATTTTGGCGTGGATGCCATTTGGATTCGCCTAGCCTGGATAGTACTAATTTTTGGTGGAGGAACAGGTGTTTTTCTGTATATTTTACTTTGGATTTTAGTACCTGAAGCCGTGACCACAGCCGATAAGCTGATGATGAAGGGTGAACCCGTCAACATCAGTAACATCGAAAAAAAAATTAAAGACGGTTTAGGCAGTGTATCTGATGCAGCAAAAAACGTCACTGAATCTGTTACGGGAGCAGCAAAAAATGTTTCAGATTCGGTATCAGGAGCTGCCAAAAATGTCGACTTAAAAAAGCAGGGCAATAAAATAAAATCTGGATCGCAATCTTTTTTTGATGCTATTGGTGATATTTTTATGTTCTTCTTTAAAGTTCTGGCCAAATTTATTGGAATTATTTTAATCATAACTGGAGCATCAGCTTTAATAGGGCTTCTTATTGGACTATTCACATTAGGCGCTTCAGACATTATACATGTACCAGGATTTGATTTCTTTGATGCGGCCAATGCTACCAATACACCTGTTTGGCTTATATCGTTATTAACGTTCTTTGCCGTTGGCATACCATTTTTCTTTGTATTCTATTTAGGTTTGAAAATTCTAATAAACAACCTAAAATCCATTGGAAACATTGCCAAATTTACCTTGTTTGGTGTTTGGTTGGTATCCATCATAACCTTGGCCGTTATAGGTATCAGGGAAGCTAGTGAACATGCATTTGATGCGAGTGTCACAAACAAAGAAGTCATAAATATTAGAGCCAATGACACCTTAAACATTAAAATGGTTGGTAATGATAACTATAGAAAAGATGTTTACAGACATGGTAGTTCCTACAGGTTATTACGCGATGAAAATGATGATAAAATCATATATTCTTCTGACATACGTTTAATTGTGAGGTCAACTACAGATAGTTTGGCGTCTATTAGCATTGAAAAAAATGCAGAAGGTAGTGATTATCAAATTGCAAAAAAGCGAGCCAACAACATCAATTACAACTATAAATTAGTTGGAAACGAGCTCTTTTTAGATGGTTATTTAACAACTAAAATTGAAAATAAATTTAGTGACCAAGAAGTTGAAGTCATACTGTACTTACCGGAAGGTTCTGTGTTGTATGCTGATGACAATACCTATAGTTTCCATAGAAACTCCAGCTATTACAATGATATTTTAGACAACGGTATGGAAGAACACTATTTAAGAATCATCGATGATGGCGTGGAATGTATGGACTGTCCAGGAGATTACAAAGTAAAAGTTGATGTTGGTAACGACAGAACCCATGTAAGACTGGACGAGAATGGTTTGGAAATTAAAACCAATGATTCCAATCTTGAAGTCAATAAAGATGGTGTCAAAGCCAATGGCGAAGACGTCAAAGTCAATATTGACGAAAACGGTATTGAAATAACTTCCGAAAACGAATAAACAATTTTAAAATCAATCAATCAATCAAAAAACAATCCTAATCATGACAACTTTAACAAAAATTATTGTATCCATTATCCTATCATTACTTCTGTTCTCCTGTGAATTTGGTTCAGGATGGATGGGTGTATCTGGTAATGGTAATGTGGTTACCGAAACACGACAAACCAATGACAGTTTTAATGAGATTCAAGTGAGTCGTGGCTTGGATGTTTACTTAACCCAAAGTAACACGGAATCAGTAACTGTAGAGGCAGACAGTAACTTACAAGACATCATTACCGTTATCGTTGATAATGGTGTTTTGAAAATTAAAGCCGAAGAGAACATTAGCTCATCATCCGCTAAAAAAGTACATGTGAATTATAAATCTATTAGCAAACTTAAAGCATCAAGTGGAAGTGACGTATATACCACCAATACTTTAACCAATGAAATTTTAGAATTGGATTTAAGTAGTGGTAGCGATGCAGAATTGGACATCAATGCCCAAACGCTTGTTTGTAGTGCAACCAGTGGTAGTGATATAGAACTTACTGGAAAAGTTATGAGTTTTAATGCCGATGCATCCAGTGGCAGCGACATAGATGCTGGTGATTTGCTAGCTGAAAAGTCACGGGTTAAAGCTTCGAGTGGCGCGAGTATTTCTGTTAATACTTCAAAAGAACTGATAGCTAAAGCCAATAGTGGTGGTGATGTGACTTATTATGGAAATCCTGAACGTGTAGAAAAATCTGAAGGTGTTTCCGGAGGGATTAGCCAACAATAAACTTAAAACAACCAACCAAAAAAAAACCATCACAAACTCTTTGGAGAGTACGTGATGGTTTTCCTATTATCAATCAAACGTTTTTAAATTTCTTTTAGATGGAGGTTAAAATTTACATTAACATTAGGGTTTACAGTAATTAATCCCATCATCTTTTTAGGAGCTTCTAGTTTGTAATCTCTCAAATCTAATGAGATATCGCCAATAAAACGCATGTCTTCTTCTTTAGAAACCTTTACTGGAAAGACAAAGCAATTAACGACATCAGCTATATAAATTTCAACTTTTGCATTAAACGTATTATTCTGTTCAGAATTCCTTTCAATGGCTAAAAGCTTTAATTTTATTTTAGGATATACTTGCGTTTTTAAGAGTTTATTAAAGTCTTTATTTATAGCATTATGGCCACAATCAAAACAATCACTTTCCAACTCTAAAACGGTAGATTGAAAATACATGTTTTTCTCTCTAAACTCAAAATAAACAGGAACAGGAGATTCTAATTTAGAAATATTATAGCAACAATTAAATGAATTTATGTTGCTGGTTCCAGAAATTGATACTTCACTGTCTTCCTTTACTACAATTTCCAAAGACTCTTTAAAATCAAAATAAGTTGAAGTAAATGCAGTAAAAGCGATAAACGATATAAATAATAATATCCTTTTCATTACTAAAAGTCTATTTACCGTTATAATTTAAAAAAAACATGCCTTATGATACAAATTAAAATTGGAAATCTGTTCATAAGACATGTTTGAATGTGATATAATTTAGGTTAGAAGCTAATTGCTGCTTCAATCATTAAGCCATTGAATTTACCTTCGTATAGAACGTTATTTGATGGATAACCGTCATATTGTTGATTTACATACTCCAGTTTTGCTAAAACATTTTTGGTCAAGAAATAACCAGCTGACAATTGGAATCTGTTAATATCTGCATCACCAAAAGATTGTTCTGATTTTACAGTATTATAGCGAGCACCCAGATAGAAGTCTTCAGATGCTCCGAAACGATAAATCACTTCTCCAGCCAATTGTGTAGTGCTTCGATTATCGTCTTTATTATTAAGACCATCATTATTATTGTCTTCAGAATCTGATCTACCTTGAGAAAGTTCTACAGTTCCAAAGAATTCCAAACCACCATATTTCACAAACGGATTAAACATTACAGCAGTAATTCTGTTACTGTATCCAGGGTCAAAACGTCCTGTTCTAAATGTATTTGTAGCTGAAGTATTTTGTAAAGACTGTGTTCTCCAATCATAATATTTTTCTGGGGACAAAACAGAATAATATCTAGATCCTGCTCTATCAGCTGTGTAAAGGTAATTACCTGCAACATATCCTGTAGTGTATACAGAGCCTGTTAATCTGAATCTAAAATCATCCGTTAATTGCTTGTCATATCCTATTTTTGCTAGGAATGCAGCACCACCTGTTTTACCATTAGCATCCTTCAGAACATCTTGATTTAACTTACCATTAGAGAATCCAATCATTCCAATAAATCCATTTCTTTGGTAATAAACTTCAGCTCCAACTTCTGTGGTAAAGGCATCCATAATTAAGTTACCAACAAATGGGTTATAGATTGATTGGGCATTGTCCGTTCTTCTAAAATGGGCATCACCATAGTTGTTTTCCATATGTCCTACTTTAACAGTGGTGTACTTCATTAGGTCGCTTAAAAACCCTTCTTTGATAAAATCTAGATTATCTATTTGAAAATAACCCCCTTTTACATAAGGTTCTGGGTGGTGTCGAGAAGATAAATAGGTTCTTAAGTGCATTCTTAAACCTTTAGCTAAAGCGACATCTAAATCTAAATTAGCAGTAGCCAAATTAAAGTTATAACCTATTTCTTGTAATGTGTTGGTTTCTGTTTGATCAGCTGGTGCCACACCATTTTCATGGTCTAAGGCTTGAAATTGCAAGGTAGATTGACCACCTACTCTTACTTTAACTTTTTCAAAAGTTGATACCGTATCTTTTGGTGCTTCAAACACATTGACACCTCTTTGGTCTGCAGGTCTCCAATTATCTAGATCCCTATTTTGGGCAAATAAACTCACCCCTATTAACATGAGCGATAAAATTATTGATTTTTTAAAGATCGTTTTCATAATATTTAAAGTTTTAAAGATTGATTATTAATTAGTTAATATTGATTTAAATTTTATTGTTACTTTTTCACCGGTTGTAATTGTCCCAAACAAGGCTTTTGGTGGCTCAATTCCGTAATCTTTCATGTTTAAAGATTTCTCACCTTCTAAAGTAACGGCATTAGTTGTTGTCTTCATTTTGAAAGTCAAATCGACTATTTTAGTAACACCCGAGATACTCAATTTACCAGAGACTGTTACTTGATATTCAGAATTACCTAAATCCGTCATATTTTTAAAATCGGTCATTTTAAATGTAATGGACTTATACGTATCTGTTTTTAAGGCCTTATAAGTGTTTTTGTCCATTGCTGGCTTATCACTTTTAATGCTTTCAGCAACAACACTTACATTTAAATTAACAATAGCCATTTCTCCTTCAGTAGATAATTGAATACTTCCTGATTGCTCCTCAATAACTTCCTCCCAATCATGTAAACTGGATGTCCCAAAAATTGACATAGTTGATTTAGAATTGTTAAGATTGAACTGTTGAGCTAATAGATTGTGACTTGCGAAGATTACCAGTAGGATGGTGATAATTAACACCCCATTTAGTTCAATTGTTCTCATACCCTTTACAATTAAATTTATGATACAAATTTCGGGGATATAAAAAACCTAAAACATGATTATTGTCATATAACACAATAATCCCAAAAAATATAAATTGCTATAAAAAAAGAAAATCCGGTAAAACCGGATTTTAAATAATAAATAAATGACTTGTAGTTATTTAATTGTAAGTCGAAGTACTTACTTCAAAAGTAGCATCTTTAGCGGCTAAATATCGCTCTGCATCCAATGCTGCCATACAACCCGTACCAGCAGCTGTTACAGCTTGTCTATAAACATGGTCTGCAGCATCTCCTGACACAAATACACCTTCAACATTGGTTTTGGCTGTGCCTGGTTTATTAATGATATAGCCTGTTTCATCTAAATTTAAATAATCTTTAAAAATATCGGTATTGGGTTTGTGTCCAATAGCTACAAAGAATCCCGTAGCTGGAATGTCATGTTTTTCATTAGTTTGGTTGTTAAACACACGAACACCCGTAACCACTTGGCCGTCACCTAAAACCTCTTCTGTTTCTGTATTGTACAGAATTTCTATATTTTCTGTATTCTTCACTCTGGCTGCCATGATTTTAGAAGCTCTAAACTCATCACGTCTTACCAACATAGTGACCTTTTTACATAATTTAGATAGATAATGCGCCTCTTCGCAAGCCGAGTCGCCAGCACCTACAATAACCACCTCTTGATTTCTATAGAAAAAACCATCACATACAGCGCAAGCAGAAACACCACCACCTAATTTTAAGTACTTCTGTTCTGAATCGAGTCCTAAATATTTGGCTGATGCACCTGTTGAGATTATAACCGTATTACAGTGAATTTCTTTAGTATCGTTAACCCAAACTTTATGAATATCACCTGAAAAATCGACTTTGGTAATCCAACCATCGCGAACATCGGTTTCAAAACGTTCCGCTTGTTTTTGAAGCTCAATCATCATTTCCGGTCCAGTGATACCTTCAGGGTAGCCAGGAAAATTTTCAACTTCATTAGTGGTTGTTAATTGTCCTCCGGGTTGAGAACCTTGATATAAAACAGGTTTCATATTGGCTCTAGCCGCATAAATAGCTGCTGTATATCCAGCGGGTCCAGAACCTATTATTAAACACTTTACTTTTTCTATTGTTTCAGACATAATTTCATTACTTTTTTTACTGTAACAAAAGTAGAATTTTTGAATAAATCCTTACATATAAGTTATCAACAGTTACTATGATACCATTAGAAAATATAATGTCTCAAATGCTGAACTTTTCACACCATTTACTTCCTAATAAACCTTTTTATTAAGGTCCAAATACCATATTTCCCTATGGTACTTAAGGTAGATCCAATCCAATTAACTGGTTTCAAGTTTTCTTTAAATTCTGTTTTAATAAGTTTCATCTCCTCAAAAGCGATATCGCGTTCTAATTTGAGTCGCTTTAAATCTGTTTCTATGTCCTTAAATGATTGATATTGCTTCATAACTTACGAATCAAAAAATTTAGACGATAAACTTTTAATGACCATTTTGTTAACGACCTCCCTTTTAAAAAAGATAATGACGGTTGCCAACAAAAATACACCAGCAACTATAATGTAGCCTAGTGCTAAATCACCCAACCACTCACCCAAAGCCATAGCGGCAGCTAATGCCATAAAGAATAAGCCAACAAATAAAAGACCTCCAATCAATAGAACTTTAGCAACCAAACTAACGGATACTGAAATTTGTTGAAAAACTTTGAGTTTATAATACTCTTGGGATTTTTTTATATAGGTTTCCCCAGCATCTGCCATTTTTGCAGACGATTCGTTTATAGATTCAAACATATTATATTATGTTAGGATTTTTGATATTTTTTATTCTTGGCCTTTAACTCCTCGAGTTTCTTTTCAAGGCTGGTAATAATGTCATCAGCTTTGTGACTGGCGTCAGATACAATAGATTCAATTTGTTCATCTAAAGTTTCTTTTTTGCTTGCCACCGTATTAGCAACCTTGTCTCTTACTTGATGTGCGCTTTCGGTCATTTTATCTCTTGCAGCTGCAGCTTCATCAGCAATGCGCTGTCTAGTTTTAGAACCCTTATCGGGAGCAAACAAAATGCCTAACGTTGCACCAATTGCTGTTCCTGCCAAAATTCCCAATAATGTACTACTCTCTTTTCCCATGATATAATGTTTTAATGTTAATAAATAATTTGAAGTGAAATAAGTGCTTGAATTGAAATCAAGCCCTATAATCTAATTATAAGATAACTATTAGATTTGAAATACAAAGATTTAAACTATTGTTTTTCATGAATATAGTATAGCATTAATTTATTAAAAATGGTAATTTTTAAAAATACTTTAACAAAAAAAGCTTGAGCGAACCCAAGCTTTATAGCGCTTATTTAAAGGGTAATTATTTGATTTCCAATAATTCCAATTCAAAAGTTAAGTCTTGACCCGCTAAAGGATGGTTGCCATCAACAATGATATGATCATCATTGACCGCCGCAATGCGAAACTTATGTTCTGTTCCATCAGCATTTCTAGATGATAGCCCCATACCAACTTCTGGTTTTATATCTTGTGGTAATTCCTCGTTCTTAACTTCATGAAACAATTCTTTCTGAACTTCTCCATAAGCGTCCTCTTTAGAAATCACCACAGTTTTTTTGTCGTTTACCTTCATATCTAATACCGCCTTCTCAAAACCAGGAATCAGCATACCCATTCCAAGAGTAAATTCCAGTGGTTCTTTATCAACCGAACTGTCAAAAACTTGACCACTACTTAATTTTCCTGTGTAATGAACTTTTACAGTATCATTAACTTTTACATGACTCATAATTATAATATTAAAATTTGAAGCAAAGCTAGTGTTTATAAAATGGCTTAATGAATATAATTGGAAGAATCCTAAAAGATTAAGGAAACCTTAACACTTAATCAAGTTTAAATAAAAAAATCCAATCAATTTCTTGATTGGATTTTGTCGGGGTGGCAGGATTCGAACCTGCGACCTCCGCGTCCCAAACGCGGCGCGATAACCGGGCTACGCTACACCCCGAAACTTGGCTATCATTTTAGGACTGCAAATATATAGCTTTTACTTAAAATCTTGCAATAATAATTTTTAAATTTAGACCTAACTCAAATAATTATGAATTATCAATACCTAGTCATTCTATTTATTTTGGTATCTAATGTTTTTACTTGTGCGCAAATTGACAAGGCAATTAACCAAAATTATTCGTACGAGGTGGTGGTTCCTGATTTAAGAATTCCCTGGGGTTTTGTGTTTTTACCTGATCAATCTATTTTAGTTACGGAAAAAGATGGCAGACTGATACATTATAAGGAGGGCAATCGTGAGGAAATCAGTAATGTACCCCAAACTTATGTCAATGGACAAGGAGGCTTAATGGATATAGCATTACATCCCAACTACACAAAAACGGGTTGGATCTATTTGACTTTATCTTCATCAGAAGGCAAGGGCAAAGGTAGCCACACAGCTTTAATCAGAGGTAAACTACTAAATAAGCAATTTGTAGAATACCAACTATTGTATAAAGCCACACCAAACACTCAAGCGGGTCAGCATTTTGGATCGCGAATAGTCTTTGACAATGATGGATATATTTATTTTTCAATTGGAGAACGTGGGCAACGTGAGGTCAATCCACAAGACATTTATCGTGATGGCGGAAAGATTTACAGACTTTATGATGATGGTCGTATTCCTTCAGATAATCCGTTTTATAAAACTCCTGGGGCAAAAAAAGCTATTTATTCATTTGGTCATAGAAACCCTCAAGGATTGGCTATGCATCCCGTAACGAAAGAAATTTGGTCTCATGAGCATGGACCAAAAGGTGGTGATGAAATAAATATTATCAAATCAGGAAAAAATTATGGATGGCCAAAGGTCACATATGGAAAAAATTATTCCGGTTCAAAAATTACAGATAAAACTGAAGCCCCAGGGATGGAGTCTCCCATTCATTATTGGGATCCCTCAATCGCTCCAAGCGGAATGACCTTTGTCACTAGCGATATTTACCCAGATTGGAAAGGTAATCTGTTAATTGGTTCTTTAAAATTTCAATATCTTAACAATTGCTTTCTTAAAGATAAAAAAATCATTAAAGAAGAACGCCTGCTAGATGATTTAGGTCGGGTTAGATCTGTTAAAATTGGTCCTGACGGTTACATTTATGTAGGAATTGAAAATCTTGGAATTGTGAAAATTATTCCCAAAAAAACACAAAAGGATTAGTCTAAAGAACTTTCAATTCCGTACTAAATACTTAAATTTGTGATTGAAAAAATTTAATAAATGTTAATAATTGGTATTGCTGGTGGAACAGGTTGTGGCAAGACTACTGTTGTCAATCAAATTCTAAATCAACTCCCTGAAGGCGAAGTTGGCGTTATATCACAAGATTCTTATTACAAGGACACCTCGCATTTGAGCTATGATGAGCGAGTTAAAATCAATTTTGACCATCCAAGATCCATTGATTTTGAATTGCTGGAAACGCACTTAAAAGAATTAAAAAAAGGAAATACCATTCCACAACCCATATATTCATTTGTAAAACACAACCGAACTGGCGATACAGTCTTAACACATCCGAGAAAAGTCATGATTGTTGAAGGTATTCTCATACTGACCAATCCTGAATTGCGTGATATGTTTGATATCAAAATCTTTGTGCATGCCGATAGTGACGAGCGGTTGATAAGGCGTTTAAAGCGGGATATTTCAGAACGCGGTAGAGATTTGGACGAAGTACTAAACCGTTACCAAAACACCCTAAAGCCCATGCATCAACAATTTATTGAACCGATGAAGGAATATGCCGATATTATTATTCCAAACAATAAATACAATACGGTTGCTATTGATATTGTGAAAACTATCATAAACGAACGTTTAGTATAATGGCAAAATTGAATAGTAAATATTTAAAACCCTTTAAAAATATTTTTCTATTGATATTCATTGTATTCACCATATGGATGTTGTTTTTTGATGCTAATTCCTGGTTTATACATCATGAACTGAATACTGAAATTGATGAATTGGAAGCCGAAAAAGAGTATTATAAAAAAGAAATTGAAAAGGACCAAAAAGCCATTAAAGAATTGAGCAATGAAGAAGGTGTTGAACGATTGGCCAGAGAGAAATACTATATGAAGAAAGATAATGAGGATATCTTCATCATAGAATATGAAGATAGCATTCCAAAAGAAGACAAAAATGACTAAAACACTATTTGATCAATTCCCCGAAGTTTCCTCAAAACAGTGGAAACAAAAAATACAAGCTGATTTAAAAGGAGCTGACTATAACGATACACTCATTTGGAAAACAAGCGAGGGCATTGATGTCAAGCCTTTTTACCACCTTGATTTTGCTGAAGAGCCGTTATTTCGGGATTCCAAAACCAATTCAAATTGGAAAATTTGTCAAACTATTTATGTTCAGCACATAGATGTTTCTAACACCAAAGTTTTAGAAGCACTAAACCGTGGTGCTGAAAGTATCCGATTCATTATTCCATCTACAGAGATTTCATTATCAGAATTGTTAAAGAACATTGATTTGGAATCTACAACCATTTATATTCGACTATTGTTTTTAAATAGTGAATACGTCAAGTCATTTGAGAAAATACTCGGCAAAGAATCAGTAAAATTAGAAACAGATATTATTGGCCATTTATGTGAAACTGGTAATTGGTTTCAGGATTTATCTACTGATCATGAGCAATTGGCATCAATACTAAAAAGTGCTCCTAGCATAAGTATCAATACCGCGTTATATCAAAATGCTGGTGCCACTATGGTACAACAATTGGCTTATGGTATGGCTCACTTGAACGAGTATTTTAATTTCTTGGATGCGAAAATTGACAAAAACCAAAAGTCTACAATCCAAATGGTTTTTCAGGTAGCTATTGGGTCAAATTATTTTTTTGAAATTGCCAAATTGCGTGCCTTAAGGGTGTTATACAAAACTGTAGCTCAAGAATTCGATTTCAATACAGACTGTTTGATTTTTGCACAGCCTACAAAACGCAACAAAACGATTTATGATTACAATACCAATATGTTGCGAACCACAACCGAATGCATGAGCGCTATATTGGGTGAGGCCGACATTATTGATAATTTACCCTACGATGCCATCTATCATAAAAATAATGAATTTGGCGACCGCATTGCCCGTAATCAATTACTAGTGTTAAAACACGAAAGCTACTTTGATAAAGTTTCCAATCCGGCTGATGGTGCTTATTACATAGAAGAACTAACCAATACTCTGGCCGAAAAAGGACTAAATCTGTTTAAAGATATTGAATCCAACAGTGGCTTTTTAAAGATGCTAAAAGAGGGAACCATTCAAAGAAAAATAAAAGAGCAAGCCTCCAAAGAGCAAGAAAGCTTTAACAATGGTGAAATCACCTTGTTGGGTACCAATAAGCATCCGAATCCAAGTGATAAAATGAATGGAGAATTGGAATTATACCCTTTTATTAAAACTGATATCAGAAAAACCTTAATAGAACCCCTAATTGGCTATAGGTTGGCCGAAAAATTAGAACAAGAACGTTTAAAAACAGAATAAATATCAAAAAAACAAACACAATGAAAACATTATTAAAATTAACCGTTATTGTAATATGTCTATCATTTTATGGTTGTAAAAACGAAAAATCAACTGCCACATTTACTGACTATAAGTATACCGATACTGAAAACGTTTTAAACTGCACCGATGTAGACACTAAACTTTACAACGAGGCACTTTTGTCTTTTGAAGAAGATATCATCAAAGCCTTCAACCCTCGAAATAATGACCCAAGAGTTGCCTACTCAACATTTTTCAGAAGCTTGCTAGGTAATCGAGTTGATTTTCAATCTGTAGCATCACCACACACCATGAAAGTTTTTGAAGCCTTGAAAGGACAATCTAACTTATGGAATAGTGATAATACCATTAATTATAAGGCGCCTATTTTCAAATGCTTGAGTAGTAATTTCAAAAACCAAAGTTTAGCTACCACTTTTAATGCTTTGGTTGAAACCAATAGTATGCGTCTGGACTTAATTGGAGCGCCTCTTCAAAAAGAAATTAAAAATGCTAATTCAGATAGGTATTTATCTATGTACATAGCTTTAGATATGTATTATGCTAACTTGTTCAAGGTTGATCCAACTAAAGTAACCGAGAAACCGGCTATTGAAGAAACCACATTACAAACCACCCCAAGTAAACCAACCATGCAACAAAAACCAGCTGATGATCCTCATGCAGGACATAACCACGACTAATAAATAAAATTCATGACCCGTAAAAACCTTCAGCATATCAAATTAGAATCCAATAAAACCCAATCGGAATCAGACAGATCATTATTTATGACTGCTGAGGATATTCCGGTACAGTCCACATATTCTAAAGCGGATTTAAAAGACATTGAACATCTAAATTTTGTGGCAGGAATTGCGCCCAATTTGCGTGGTCCCTACTCTACCATGTATGTCCGTAGACCTTGGACCATTAGGCAATATGCTGGTTTCTCAACGGCCGAAGAAAGTAACGCTTTTTACAGACGCAATTTAGCAGCAGGACAAAAAGGTCTCTCCGTGGCATTCGATTTAGCAACCCACAGAGGCTATGATTCCGATCATGAACGGGTGGTTGGTGATGTTGGTAAAGCAGGTGTCGCAATCGATTCGGTTGAGGATATGAAAATTCTATTCGATCAGATTCCATTGGATAAAATGTCCGTTTCCATGACCATGAACGGTGCCGTGTTACCTATTATGGCATTCTATATTGTAGCTGCCGAAGAACAAGGCGTTAAACCAGAGCAATTGGCTGGAACCATCCAAAATGATATTCTCAAGGAATTTATGGTTCGGAATACCTATATTTATCCGCCAACGCCTTCCATGAAAATTATTTCGGATATTTTTGAATATACCAGTCAGAATATGCCCAAATTCAACAGTATCAGTATTTCGGGTTATCACATGCAAGAAGCTGGTGCTACCTGTGATATTGAATTGGCCTACACCCTTGCTGATGGTTTGGAGTACATCAGAAAAGGACTGGATGCAGGTATGGACATTGATACATTTGCACCACGCTTGTCATTTTTCTGGGCAATAGGTATGAACCATTTCATGGAAATTGCCAAAATGCGTGCTGCTCGGATGCTATGGGCCAAGCTGGTAAAACAATTCAATCCTAAAAATGAAAAATCACTGACATTGCGAACCCATTGCCAAACATCGGGTTGGAGTTTAACCGAGCAAGATCCTTTTAATAATGTGGCAAGAACCACCATTGAAGCTGCCGCTGCAGCCTTTGGTGGGACCCAAAGTTTACATACCAACGCCTTGGATGAGGCTATTGCCCTACCAACCGATTTTTCGGCTCGTATTGCCAGAAATACACAAATTTACTTACAGGAAGAAACTCATATAACCAAAACAGTCGATCCTTGGGCAGGCAGTTATTATGTTGAAAAATTAACGCATGATATTGCTCAAAAAGCCTGGGAACTCATACAGGAAATTGAAGATTTGGGTGGTATGACCAAAGCCATTGAAGCCGGTATTCCAAAAATCAGAATCGAGGAAGCTGCCGCACGTAAACAGGCGCGTATTGATTCAGGTCAGGACATTATCGTTGGCGTTAATAAATACCGTTTAGAGGAAGAAGATCCCATTGCTACTTTAGAAGTTGACAACCAAACGGTTCGCAACCAACAAATTGAGCGACTAAACAACATTAAAGCATCGCGGAATGCTGACAAAGTTGGTAATGCCTTATCGAAATTAACCAAAGCCGCACAAACAGGACAAGAAAATTTATTAGCTTTAGCTGTTGAAGCTGCCAGAGAGCGTGCCACATTAGGTGAAATAAGTGACGCTTTAGAGGTTGCTTTTGGGCGTTATAAAGCACAGATTAAATCATTTTCAGGCGTGTATAGTAAAGAAATTAAAGACGACGAATCGTTTAAAAAAGCCAAAGAATTGGCCGATAAATTTGCCGAGCAAGATGGTAGGCGACCTCGTATAATGATTGCCAAAATGGGTCAGGATGGTCATGACCGAGGTGCCAAAGTCGTGGCTACAGGTTATGCCGATGTTGGTTTTGATGTAGATATTGGCCCTTTATTTCAAACACCACAGGAAGCTGCCAAACAAGCGGTAGAAAACGATGTCCATATATTAGGAGTTTCCTCATTAGCAGCAGGACACAAAACGCTTGTACCACAAGTTATTGAAGCACTTAAGGCTTATGGGCGTGATGATATTATGGTGATTGTTGGTGGTGTCATACCCAAACAAGATTACCAGTTTCTGTTTGATGCTGGAGCGATTGCTGTGTTTGGGCCAGGAACCAAAATTAGTGATGCTGCGATTAAGATTTTAGAAATTTTGATTGATTGATTTCATTGTAGAATACAATTTAAAACATATAAAAAGCCAACCTTTAAAAAGGTTGGCTTTGTTGTTGTTAAAGGCTTCAATTTTAACTAGTCAACCTTTTTATCTTCATTTTTTATTTCCATTTTTTCAAAATCGCCTGCATTGGTTACAGTCCATTCTTCAAATGGTTTGAAATACTTTTTAATAGCAGCATTAACATCAGCAACCGTCAAACTTTTTACTTTTTCCTCCAGTTGCTTCTGGAATGTCATATCACGATCATAATACAAATTTGTTCCTATCAAACCGGCTAACTCACCATCTTTGGCACGAGAAACACTCTGCTCTTCTACCCAACCATTTATGGTGGTATTGAGTTCTTCTTGAGTAATGCCATCTTTAATGAATCTAGCTATTTCTTCCTCAAAACCTTGCTGAACCTTTGCTGCATTTTCGGGTGCATAAATAGCATATACGAAAGCAGAGGAATTGTTATCCTTGCTATCATTGTCAATATTTACTGCACCACCAGCACCATAACTCACACCATCTTGTTGACGCAATCTATTAGCAATTCTAGAAGACAAAAAGCCACCTCCTAAAATTTCGCCTGCAACTTGCAGAGCCGCATAATCTTCATCTTCCCTACTCACTTCCATAGCAAGCATTCCAAAAGATATGGCATTTTTCTTATCAGGTGTTTTAATGCTTTCATTAGCTGTTGTATTGTCATGATAAGGATTTTGAATAGCCACATAAGGATGATTGCTCTTAAAATCACTGAAATGGGTCTCAAAATAATTTTTCAGTTTAGCTTCATCAATATTACCTATCGCTACTACAGATGCATTATCTGATATACCATAAAACTCGTCATGATAAGCCATTAAATCGGCTACCGTTACAGCTTTTATGGCGTCAATTTCCTCATCTATGGTCATGTTGTAATTGGGATGACCTTTAGGATAATGTTGATTTAACAGCCCCATCTCACGAATAGCCAAAAACTGCGGATCCGTTTTATTTTGCTCCAAATTGGCTAAATCCTGTGTCTTTAATTTCTCTAATTCTGTTTCATCAAAAACAGGGTTTTTTAGTAAATCAGTCATGACATCTAATGTTGCCATTAAATTTTCTTCTGTGGTATTGATTGTGGCATTAATCCTTCCATTGGAGCTCCCTACAGATACCGAGGACTTTAAAGCACTCAATTCATCTTCAATATCCTGTCTTGATTTGGTGGTTGTTCCCTTATTCAGCATACGTCCTGTATAACTGGCTATTTTCCCTTTGTTCATAAAATCGTCAACCTCACCGTTGCGTATGGTAAATCTCAAGGTTACGGTTTTACCTCTATTGTCTTTTTTAATGAACCCATATTCTATGGGTGTTTTTTGCATGACTCCAGTATCTAATCTGTTTTGGATATTATCATAGGATACATCAAAGGCCTCACCAGCATCAAAGCCTTCTTTACCTTTGTAATTGGTAACCAATTCTGTCACACCTTCGGTATGCTCTATAGCTACTCGAATAGGTGTTTTTGTTGGCATAAATAATCCAACTGTTCTATTAGTATTTATTAAATAACGTTGTACGGCAGCATTCACTTTTTCTAAAGTCATGTCTTCTATTCTATCGCGATGGATGAATGACAAACGCCAGTCTCCAGCTCCAATAAATTCACTCATATAGGTACCCAGATATGATGAATTTCTAGAAATTTGATCAATTTGTTTTAACAGATTTGCTTTAGCACGGCTTAATTCAGCATCCGTAATTGGATTTTTAGACATATCATCCAAAACGCCTAATAAGGTTTCTTCAGCAACATTCAATGATTTATCCGAAGGCACATTCACATTGATATACAGAAATGAAGGTTCTTTGGTAAATGGTGAAAATGACCAAATTCCAGATGCTTTTTTCTCATCAACCAAAGCTTTGTATAATCTGCCAGATGGTTCATCGGTCAAAACCTCTTCAGCAATGGCCATGGCTGCATAATCCTCATGTGAACCTGCTGGAATGTGATACAATGCTGATGCAATTTGCAAATCACCAACGCGACTCAATACAACGCGACGCTCACCATCTTGAGGCGGTTCGATAGTTGGAATATCTTTTAATGGTATTTCTGGGTTTTTCAAACCGCCGAATTTGTTCTCAATTAATGCCAGAGTTTTTTCTGTATCAAATTTTCCTGTTACCATCAAAACAGCATTATCTGGGCGATAGTATTTTTTGTAAAATGCTTGCAAATTTTCAATGGGTACACGTTCAATGTCGGAACGATTTCCAATGGTAGATTGTCCGTAATTATGCCATAAATACGCAGCACTAATGACATTTTTCATCAAGACGCTAGAAGGCGAGTTTTCACCACTTTCAAATTCATTTCTAACAACAGAAAATTCAGATTGTAAATCTTCATTTGCAATAAAAGAATTCATCATTCTGTCAGACTCTAAATCTAAGGCCCATTCCAAATTTTCATCAGTTGCATTAAAGGTTTCAAAATAATTGGTACGATCATACCAAGTTGTTCCATTAGGTCTAGCACCATGGGATGTTAGTTCTTCAGGAATATTTGGATGGTTTGGCGTCCCTTTGAACACCATGTGTTCTAATAAATGCGCCATACCTTTTTCACCATATCCTTCGTGTCTTGAGCCTACCTTGTAGGTAATATTAACAGTTATAGTTTGCGCTGAATTATCAGGAAATAATAAGACCTTTAGTCCATTATCAATCATATACTCCGTGATACCTTCAACACTTGCAGTCTGTTTCATTTGAGCTTGTCCAAATAATGTACAACCCATAAAAGCAATTACTACGAGTGTTTGTTTCAATAAGTGTGATTTTTTCATAATTTATTTTGATTAATTCCCATAAAGATAAAACATCTTTTGCGATATATCATGTTAATCCATGAACAGTTCATTTTTTATTAATTACTTTTACAAAAAGTCAACTTTTCTTATGGAATTCACAAAAAAAATGCTTCGAGATGACGCCTTAAAAGGCAAAACCATTATTGTAACGGGTGGTGGTTCTGGTTTGGGCAAAGCCATGACCAAATACTTTCTGGAATTGGGCGCTCATGTTGCTATCACGTCTAGAAATTTGGAAAAACTGGAAAACACAGCCAAAGAATTGGAAGCCGAAACCGGTAGCACTTGTTTACCCTTGCAATGTGATGTCCGCCATTATGATCAAGTGGAAGCTATGCGTGATGCCGTGATTGCAAAATTTGGTAAAATTGATGTTTTATTGAACAATGCTGCAGGAAACTTCATCTCACCAACCGAGCGTTTATCGGCCAATGCCTTTGATACCATTATTGACATTGTTTTAAAAGGTACCAAGAACTGCACCTTGGCTATTGGTAAACACTGGATAGACACCAAACAAACCAATACTGTCGTTTTGAACATTGTGACAACCTATTCTTGGACAGGTTCGGCCTATGTGGTACCAAGTGCAGCTGCCAAAGCAGGCGTGCTGGCCATGACCCGTAGTTTGGCGGTTGAATGGGCCAAGTATGGCATGCGTTTTAATGCCATTGCTCCAGGACTATTTCCAACCAAAGGCGCTTGGGACAGACTGTTACCTGGTAACTTGAAGGACAAATTTGATATGGCTAAAAAAGTGCCTCTAAATCGTGTCGGTGAGCATCAGGAATTGGCGAACTTGGCAGCTTATTTGGTTTCCGATTTTTCGGCTTATGTCAATGGTGAAGTCATTACCATAGATGGTGGCGAGTGGCTAAAAGGTGCCGGAGAGTTCAATCTACTGGAAGATATACCACAAGATATGTGGGACCAATTGGAAGCGATGATTCGCAGTAAAAAAAGTAAATCTTAAACCAAATTTCCGGCTATTTTTTAACCGAAAATGTTTAACGTTTGTTAACAACTTACGTTTTCAAAACCCACAAATAATTGTATTTTTACGCGTATTAAAACCAAATCAATTTAATGGGTAAAATCATAGCAATTGCTAACCAAAAAGGCGGTGTTGGAAAAACAACCACTTCGGTAAATTTAGCCGCTTCATTGGGTGTTCTTGAAAAAAAAGTCCTGCTAATAGATGCAGACCCACAAGCCAATGCCACATCAGGTTTGGGCATAGATGTCGAAACCGTGGAAATAGGAACCTACCAACTATTGGAACATACTAATAGCGCCAAAGATGCTATTGTAAAAAGTGATACACCAAACCTAGATATTATTCCCGCACACATCGACCTGGTTGCTATTGAAATAGAATTAGTGGATAAAGATGAGCGCGAATACATGCTCAAAAAAGCCATTGAATCTGTAAAAGACGACTATGACTTCATACTTATAGACTGTGCACCTTCATTGGGATTACTGACCCTAAATGCACTAACAGCAGCTGATGCGGTGATAATCCCCATTCAGTGTGAATATTTTGCATTGGAAGGATTGGGTAAATTATTGAATACCATCAAAAGTGTTCAAAAAGTCCACAATTCGCAATTGGATATTGAAGGCTTGTTATTAACCATGTATGATTCGCGTTTACGACTATCCAATCAGGTGGTTGAAGAAGTCCAAAAACATTTTAATGACATGGTATTTCAAACAATCATTCAAAGAAATGTGCGTTTGAGTGAAGCACCAAGTTATGGTGAAAGTATCATAAATTATGATGCCAGTAGCAAAGGTGCCAGTAATTACTTAAGTTTGGCAAAAGAAATCATTAATAAAAACTCCTAATTATGGCGAAGGCAACCAAGAAACAAGCATTAGGTAGAGGTTTATCAGCATTACTAAAAGATCCTGCGAATGATATTACTTCGGTTCAGGATAAGCATGCGGATCAGGTTATTGGAAATATTGTCGAGTTGGACATTGACGCCATAGAAATTAATCCGTTTCAGCCACGAACCAATTTTAATGAGGAATCCCTTCGTGAATTGGCATCGTCTATCAAGGAATTGGGAGTTATTCAGCCAATTACAGTCAGAAAATTAAATTTCAATAAATTTCAACTGGTTTCTGGTGAGCGTCGTTTTAGAGCCTCCAAATTAATCGGATTGGAAACTATTCCAGCTTACATTCGTATTGCCAACGATCAGGAATCTTTGGAAATGGCCTTGGTTGAAAACATTCAACGTCAGGATTTAGATCCTATTGAAATAGCTCTATCCTATCAACGCTTAATTGATGAAATAAACCTGACCCAAGAGCAAATGAGTGATCGAGTTGGTAAAAAACGATCAACCATTGCCAATTATTTGCGATTGCTAAAACTAGACCCTATCATCCAAACAGGTATGCGAGATGGTTTTATTAGCATGGGTCATGGTAGAGCTATCATAAATATTGAAGACCAAAGCCAGCAATTGGATATTTACGAGAAGATTATCACCAATAAGCTTTCCGTTAGAGAAACAGAAGCTTTGGTACGTAATTTTCAAACTGATAAACAACCAGCTAAAACTAAAGAAGCTGTTGAAATCCCTAAATACATCAAAAAAGGTGTTAAGGATTTTTCGGATTACTTTGGTCATAAAATCGATGTGAAGGTCTCAAAAAATGGCAAAGGCAATATTACCATTCCGTTTCATTCCGAAGAAGATTTCAATCGAATAATTAAACTGATTAAGCGTGCTAAATAGGTTTCTAATAGCGCTTTCCCTCTTCACCTTCTGTTCCTTCAATGCTTTTGCTCAAGAGGACGAGAAACAGGAAGATAAAAAGGAATCAACTGAAACACTTCAAGTAGAAGCCGCGACAGTTATCAGAGATCCTATTGATCCGTTGGCACCTGCACGTGCTGCCTTTTATTCTGCTGTGTTGCCAGGACTTGGTCAGGCCTACAATAAAAAATATTGGAAAATTCCTATTGTATATGCCGGTTTAGGGATTGGCATGTATTTCTATTTAGACAACGATAAGGAATACAATCGGTATAGAGATGCCTATAAACGCCGTTTAGCGGGATTTGAGGACGATGAGTTTTTTGGAACCGTAACGGATGATGGACTGCGTGAAGCTCAAAAAACCTTACGCCGAAATAAAGAAATATCCTTATTGGTAACCATAGGTATTTATGCCCTAAATATTATTGATGCCAATGTGGATGCGCATCTGATGCAATATAACGTTGATGAAAATCTGTCGTTGAGACCCCATTATAAAATCAATGAATTTGACAATACTGGTGATTTGGGATTAACTGTTAATTTTAAATTTTAGGTTATGAAAATCGCATTACTGGGATATGGGAGAATGGGAAAAATTATTGAGCGTGTTGCTCTTGAGCGTGGTCATGAAATCGTCATCAAAACTTCGGAAGAAGGTGGTTATGACATACAAGATGCCGATATTGCCATTGACTTTAGTGTGCCAACAGCAGCCTTTTTCAACATTGTTAATTGTTTCAAACATCAAGTGCCTGTTGTTTCAGGTACGACAGGTTGGTTGCACAATTACAAAAAAGCCCTTAAAATCTGCGAAGATGAAAAAGGCGCTTTTATCTATGCATCCAATTTTAGTCTAGGAGTCAATATATTTTTTGAATTGAATTCTCATTTAGCCAAACTAATGAATGGTCTAAAGCAGTATACTGTTGCAATGGAAGAAATTCACCATACACAAAAACTGGACGCGCCCAGTGGAACAGCCATTACATTGGCTGAATCCATTATAGAAAAAAATGACGCTTACGGCAATTGGAAATTAAATGAAGCATCCATAGGCAACATCCCCATTCACGCTAAACGCATTCCAGATGTGCCTGGCACACATGCCATTACCTACAACAGCCCAACAGACAGTATAAAAATAGAACACATAGCACATAATCGTGAAGGATTTGCTCTAGGAGCCGTAATAGCTGCTGAATGGTTATTGGGCAAAACAGGCGTCTACACTATGAAAGATGTGTTAAATATTGGTTAAGATGACTTATTTTGGTAACATTAAGAGCAAACTTGACCACTAATACAGACAATAAAATTTAGGATATGACATTGACACAATTATTTATCGTTTTCTTGATCATTCAGGTTATCCACGGATTAGGAACTTGGAAATTATATGTGAAAGCAGGCAGACAAGCATGGGAAGCCTTTGCTCCTGTGTACAATGCCGTGGTTTTAATGAAAATAATCAACCGCCCTTGGTACTGGGTAATTTTATTATTCCTACCCATAGTGAACCTCATTATGTTCCCAGTAGTTTGGGTTGAAACCGCCAGAAGCTTTGGAAAACATTCAGCTGTTGACACGTTGCTGGCCATTGTAACCCTTGGTTTTTACAACTACTACCTAAACTATGCTTTAGATTTAGAACACATTAAAGATCGGGATTTACATCCCAGAACCTCATTGGGTGATTGGGTGAGTTCCATTCTCTTTGCAATTGTTGCAGCCACCATTGTACATACATATTTTATTCAGCCATATACCATTCCAACCTCATCGCTGGAGAAATCCCTGTTGGTTGGTGACTTTTTGTTTGTGAGTAAGTTTCATTATGGCGCGCGTGTTCCCATGACTGCTGTGGCGGCACCCATGGTTCATGATACCATACCTGTTTTAAAGAAAAAATCATACTTATATAACGACCATGATAAAAATGCCTTTGTCAATAAATTATCGCTTCCGTATTTAAGGATTCCTGGCTTTCAAAAAATAAAACATAATGACATTGTGGTTTTTAACTGGCCGGCAGACTCCTCTTACAGTATGGCTGTGAACCACCCTGACAGAAAATATGATAAGCCTATTGATAAAAAAACCAACTATGTAAAGCGTTGTGTTGGTTTACCTGGCGATTCACTACAAATAAAAGATGGCTTTGTTTATATTAATGGTCAGCAAAATGTCTTACCTGATCGTGCGAAATTGCAGTTTTTCCATACTGTCGAAACCAAGTCTGATATCAGCCAAAATTTTCTGGATAAATATGGTATCACCGAGTTCACTCGAGTGTTTTCACTACCAACCAATGTATGGGACGATACACGTGTGCAAGATTTTTTAAGCACAAACAACACACATTTAGATATTGTTTACAAGGATAGCACGAATGTTCATGTGGTTGGCCAAATGAGTCAAACGGCCTTTGATAGACTCAAATTCAGTTTTGTTAATAATAAAATCAGTGCAAATGCCACTTTAGAGTTAGCTGAACAAATGAAAGCGGACCCCAATGTGGTTTCAATAGTCAAAAATAATTCCAAAACACGAGACAGCGGTATATTCCCTCATGACCCAAATTATAATTGGAATAATGACAACTTTGGCCCCATGTATATACCGCAACAAGGAGCCACAGTTGTCTTAAATTTAGAGGTATTGCCACTCTATAAGCGAATCATTACGGAGTATGAAAATAACACCATTCAGGTTAAGGGTAATCAAATTTTTATCAATGGTGAATTGGCGCCTAATTACACCTTTAAAAAAGATTATTACTGGATGATGGGTGACAACAGACACAATTCTTTGGATGCGCGGTCTTGGGGATTTGTTCCATTTGACCATGTCGTTGGAAAACCGGTGTTTATTTGGATGAGCTGGAATACCAATGGCAAAGGTATTAAAGAAAAAATCCGTTGGGAGCGTTTGTTTACCACTGTAAATGGAAGTGGCGAACCTGTCTCCTATTTGATTCCGTTTTTAGTCTTATTAGCCGCATGGTTTGGATTCAGTAAATTTAGAAAGCGTAAAAAAGCGCAGGCTTAAATACCAAATCTAAATAGAATACCCGTTTTTTTATGAGTGATATTTTAATTCACCCAACTTATTTTCCAAACATAGCGCATTTTTCGGCTATGGTTCAAGCGGATACCGTTACTTTTGAATGGGATGATAATTTTCAGAAGCAAACCTATAGAAATCGTTGTTATGTTTACGGTGCCAATGGAAAACTGTCCTTGAATATTCCGGTTATCCACACACAAAAAAAACGTCAAAAATATCGAACGGTCAAAATTCAAAACTCCGAAAAATGGCAACGCAATCATTGGAAATCTTTGGAATCGGCTTACAGAACCTCACCTTATTTTGAGTTCTACGAAGATGAATTAAAGTTCTTATTTGAAACACCTGTTGATAATCTGTATGATTTCAACCTCACCTGTATTGAAACCATTTGCGACTGTCTTCAAATTGATTTAAAAACTGATAAATCGGTTACCTATGAAAAAACATCAACTACTGAAACCGACTTTCGTTTTCTGGTAAATGCCAAGCAAGAAACCACTATGCCTTTTGATAATTATATACAGGTTTTTGCTGATAAGCATGGATTCATTGGGAACTTGAGTATTTTGGACTTGCTGTTCAATGAAGGTCCAAACAGTATCAACTATTTGGAATCCCAAAATATTCCCATCTAATGTGGCAGGTTGTTATTCACTATGGTATTCATTTTATAGTGCCTCTTTTGGTTGCTTTGTTATTTTTTAAATCTATTTGGGTTAAGGCCTATTTGATTATGATAGCCTGTATGCTTATTGATTTAGACCATTTACTAGCCAGTCCTATTTTTGATGCCAACAGATGCAGTATTAACTTCCATCCGCTGCATAGTTACTATGCTATTGGTGTATACTTATTATTATTGTTTTTTAAAAAAACCCGAATATTGGGACTTGGTTTAGCTATTCATATTTTAGCTGATTGGGTAGATTGCTTACTCATGTAATTTGAATCGCGCCATAATAGGATAATGATCCGAAAGTTTATTGTCAAATGTTTTAAAGGAAGTCAACTCCAGTTCCGAATTGTAAAAAATATAGTCTATTCGTACAGGGAAAAACTTGAATTCATAGGTACGACCAAAACCATTTCCGGCTTCCTTAAAGGCATCCTCTAATTCACCTTTAATTTCCTTATACACATAGGAAAAAGCGGTATTATTAAAGTCGCCACAAATAACCATTTTATAAGGGCATTGTGCTTTATGGGTTAAGAACAATTCTGTTTGTTCCTGCTGCATTTCAAACGTTTTTTCAACGCGCTTCAATAATCGTTCGGAGTCCTCCTGATTCAATTCCACTTTGGTATCAATTTTCAATGATTGCAAGTGAATATTATATATTCGGATCGTATCTGATGCCTTAACAATATCTACAAAAATGGCATTATTAGATGTTTCAGGAAATTCAACAGAGCCTGAATTCACAATAGGATATTGCGAAAAAATAGCCTGTCCATATTTGGTTTTTCGTCCCGATAATTTTTCGTACTTATATTTAAAAAAAGACAAATCGATATTTTCATGTGGATGGTATTCCTGAATACTCAATACATCGGGCGATTTATCTTTTAAGAAATCTACAATGTTTGTTTCGATACCTTTTTCCGATATCCAATTGTACAAATTAAACAAGCGGACATTAAAATTCATGACATCCAATTGACTGTCATGCACGTCATTATTTGATGATGAAAACTTGTACAGCGACCCAAAACTTAAATAACCAATAACCAAAACCAGTAAAGATATCAGCATTTGTTTTTTTAACTTAATCAACCAATACAATAGAAATAACATGTTGATTACGATAAGAAAAGGGACTCCTAAACTCAAAACTGACAGTAGTGCAAAAGATTTTGGCGGCACAAACGGTAATACATAAGATAGCAGTAAAACAAAAGCTAATAGACCATTTACTAGGTAGATAATCTTGTCTATTAACTTGAGATTTTTCATAACTATTTACCAGCTTTAAATAGAAACTCTTTTTCTTCCTTGGTTAAACTATCATAACCACTTTTACTGATTTTATCTAAAATGAGGTCTATTTTTTTCTGCTTATTAAACTCATTAAATTCAGCTTTAGTATAACCTGCTACTTTACTAGATTTGTTTTTGTGAACCGTTTTCAATGGTGATTTTTGACTGTGCTTAAAGATATTGGCGAAGCTATCCATCATTTTTTCAAACCCTTTTCCAATGTCGGTTCCTTTCAATAATTGTTTACCATAAAAATATCCTAAAACAGCACCGCCTAAATGCGCTAAATTACCACCAGCATTACCCTGAACAGGATCACTGATTCCAGCAACAACACCTAAAATATCAAAAACAACTACGGCTACCCCAATATACCATAGTTTGATTTTAAATGTAAACAAACGTACTTCCATGCTAGGCATATAAGCACATAAAAATATCAATAAGGCTCTAATGGCTGCAGAGGCTCCAATTAATGTGGTTCCATATTTGAATACATCAGGAAAAAGGTTGTAACCAAGCAGAAAAATGAGTCCTCCAAAAATGGCTCCCAAAAAATAAACATTCAGACCCAACTTGGTATTAAATAAATTCGAGAACATACCACCAATAAAATACAACCAAATCATGTTGAACAAAAAGTGCCAAAAGCCATAATGTACAAAAGAATAGGTAAGTAAGCTCCAGGGCTGTACTATAAAGTCTGAAATGTCACTGGGTAATTCAAACCAATTCAGTCCAAACTGAAAAAGGTTTTTGAGCAAGAGGCCAACAATGAATAAAATAAAATTAACGACTATGAGTTTCTCATACACATTGAGTCGTTGTAATTTGTCTTTTATGTCATGATTTAAACTGGTCACTATCTATCCCATCGATTTTTGTTAAACTGAGTTTTTTTCCAGTACCACATCATTAAAAAACCAGTCAGTGCACCTCCAATATGTGCCATATAAGCGGTGTTACTTGGACTAAAGAATGATTGACCTGTAATGGCTGAAATCAAATCCAAAATAATAATACCAGGAATAAAATACTTGGCTTTAATTGGGATGGGTAAAAAAATGAGCATTAATTTAGATTCAGGATACATCATGCCAAAAGCTACTAAAACACCCATGATAGCTCCCGAAGCTCCAACCATTGTACTATTGAATACAGTTATAAAACTCGACAATTTATCAGTTGAAAGATGATTTGCCCAACGTGTATCATACATAGCATATCCAGACTTCAGAGTCTCTAAAGTTTGCGCCTGATCAAAGCCAGCTTCATTTAGGATATTCAATCCCGAATAAAATTGATAATAATAATACCCTATCATGACGAGTGCTGCTCCCAAGCCCGAGGATATGTAAAAGAATAGGAATTTTTTACTACCAAAACGCTGCTCTACTGCCGTACCGAACATCCAAAGCGCAAACATATTAAAGAAAATATGCATAAATCCTCCATGCATGAACATGTGAGTTATAATTTGCCATGGCTGAAAGGCGGCATTCTTTGGGAAATGTAAGGCAAACCAATCATAAAAAACGGTGTTCTCACCAAAAGGAGCGCCGCCTATGGCAAGCGTACCAATAAACATAATAACGTTAATGATTATTAAATGCTTTACGGTATCGGTAATATTATTCAGCATAAACTTTTATAAAAACTTTTTATCCAACTCGTCAACCGTTAACGTAATAAACGTGGGTTTATTGGTTGGTGATACATTAGGTTCTTTGCAGCCGAATAAACTATTGACTAAATGCTCCTGCTCAACTGCTGTTAATGACTGCCCGGTTTTAATGGCCAAACTTTTAGCCATGGATTTAGCCAACATATCGGATGCACTAAAATGACTATCTGGAATCTCGTTTTGAATATCAGCAATCAATTGCTCCAAAACAACCGACACTTCACTGGCAGGCACATTAATGGGCACTCCAGTAATTTCAATGCTATCCTTTCCAAAATGTGAAAACACAAATCCTGTGTGTTCTAAATCTTCCTGAACATTTTGTAAAATACTAATTTCATCACTTGAGAAAAACAATTCGACTGGAAACAACAACTGCTGGCTCACACTTTCCTTTATGGTGATATGTTTTAACAAATCTTCATACAACACGCGTTGGTGAGCACGATATTGATCTATTAACAACATACCCGATTTTATATTACTCACAATATATTTATTGTGAACTTGATATGTGGATTGCGATGTTTCTGTTTGCTTGGAATCTTCAAATATACTTTCCGTTTGATGGTCACTTTCAAACTGCATCTCGCTAAAATCCTGATGTGAATGTGTTCCTTTAGATTCCAGTCCTACATACAAGCTTTCCCATGAAGCAGCAGGTTCCTTTCTAAAGGCTGTTCGCGTTCCTTTTCCGGAAACTTTCTCCTCCTGAAACGGATTAAACGTCGCATCAACCTCAACTTTTGGAAATTGAGCCTCCTTATCTTTGTAGTTATAAGGTGTATCTAAATTAGAATCACGCTCAAAATCTAAAACCGGAGCTATACTAAATTGCCCCAGACTATGCTTAACCGATGCCCTTAAAATAGCATATAAGGTCTGTTCATCATCAAATTTAATTTCAGTTTTTGTAGGGTGGATATTGATATCAATGCTTTGCGGATCCACTTCCAGATTCAGGAAATAACTAGCGTGAGTCCCATCTTTCAGCAAGCCTTCGAAAGCTGAATTTATGGCGTGATTTAAATATGCACTTTTGATAAACCGGTTATTCACGAAAAAAAACTGCTCACCTCTGGTTTTTTTAGCAAACTCGGGCTTTCCAACAAATCCTGAAACTTTTAGAACTTCCGTTTCTTCAGTTACAGGTACCAATTTCTCATTGGTTTTGTTTCCAAATATATTGACTATACGCTGTCTGTAATTACTTTCTGGCAAATTAAAAACCTCACTACCATTGTGATACATGACAAACGCGATGTTGGGATGCGCTAAAGCCACACGGTGAAACTCATCAATAACGTGACGCAATTCCACTGGATTGGACTTTAAAAAATTACGACGCGCAGGAATATTAAAAAAAAGATTTTTAACCGCTATAGAAGTTCCTTTTGGTGTCACCACTACCTCTTGTGATTTTACTTCACTGCCTTCAATGACAATTTCAGTCCCCACATCATCAGCTTCTTGTTTTGACTTCAACTCGACATGGGCAATTGCGGCAATACTGGCTAAAGCTTCCCCTCGAAAGCCTTTAGTATGCAACTGAAATAAATCTTCAGCACTGCGTATTTTGGAGGTTGCATGACGTTCAAAACTCAAACGCGCATCAGTAACACTCATACCTACACCATCATCTATAACCTGCACGAGTGTTTTTCCAGCGTCTTTTATCAGTAATTTAATTGTCGTTGCTTGGGCATCAATAGCATTTTCCAACAACTCCTTAACAACGGAAGCTGGTCTTTGAACCACCTCTCCTGCTGCAATTTGGTTGGCCACATGATCAGGAAGTAATTGTATGATATCTGCCATTAGCTTTTTGGAAAGAAAATTGACAAATCAAACCCTATGATAAACAGAAAGATTAAGACCAAAATACTCACAATAATCAACACGCGACGGTTAGCATTTTCATCAGCATTGTTTCGATAGTCATCCCAAGCTGAAACAAATTTATTCTTTAAGCCACCATTATTTCCAACAGTGGTTCTGAAATCATCAAACTTATGTTTGATTTCATAAGGGTTTCCTTCACCTTTATAATGTCTTGGAGTATAACTAAATTTTTTATTTTTTTTAGCCTTAAAAACACCCATAATCTTAATTATTCATATTGACTTAAAACATATATCACTACTAGTACAGTAATCAAAAACAAGACCAAAAATATTGGGGAACTAAAAAAGTTCTTTTTACGTGTTCTTGATTGTTTTAAGTTTTCCCATTCAGCTTTAATATTGGCATTACTAGTTTCAGTCACGTTATCTTGAAATCTTGGTTTATAATTAAAACGTCTCGCTGACTTTGCCAAAGTAATACCAATTATGAAATACCCTCAAAAATACTGAATTTACAAGGAAATACTAAAGTAAAAATCCCAAAAATTGTTAACAGGGAAATTATTAATAGTGATTAGGCCGAAAGGTTCAAATGCGCCATTTTAATAGCAGCCACAGCCGCCTCCGTACCTTTATTACCATGCTTACCGCCTGATCGGTCAATGGCTTGCTGTAAGGTGTTATCTGTTAGCACACAGAAAATCACGGGTACATCATGTAAGATATTGAGGTCTTTGATCCCTTGTGAAACCGCATCACAAACAAAATCGAAATGCTTCGTTTCACCTTGAATGACACTTCCTATGGCTATCACGGCATCCACATCTTGTTCCTGCATTTTTTTACAGCCAAAAATCAATTCGTAACTACCAGGAACATTCCATCGCATAATTTGATCTTCAGGGACTTGATTTTCAATAAGCGTATTGTAGGCGCCTTCAAACAACCCTTCTGTAATGGAATCATTCCATTCTGAAACAACAATCCCAAACCGAAAGTTTTTCGCGTTTGGGATTGTGTTCTTATCGTAATCTGATAAATTTTTATTTATTGTTGCCATCTTATTTATTTGCCATGGCGCGTGTTTTTCCAATAAACACATCTATATCAGTTGCCTCTGTTGACTCCGGATATTTTTCTTTTATGGTTTCAAAATGCTTCAATGCTACCGCAGTTTTCCCTAAATCCATAGCCACAATACCAGCCTTATACAAGTACATAGGTGTGGTGAAATCATTGGAACGCATATTAGCTGCTTCTTCATAATAACCTAAAGCATCTTCCTCCTGGTTTAATTGCACAAAAGCATCACCAATACCACCTTTGGCCATAGGTGCCAATATCTCATCTTCACCTGAAAATTCACTTAAATAAGTGACTGCATTTTTATAGTCCTTTAAATTTAAGTAAGCCATTCCTGCATAATAATTTGCCATATCAGCTGCTTTGGAACCACTATATTCAGAAGCGATATCCAACATACCAAATTTACCTTCACCACCATTTAAGGCTAGGTTAAACAAGGAATCTTTTGCTGTGGTTGAAGTCACGGCTTGGTCATAATATTTTTGAGCCTGGAACATATCGTTCATGGCTTCATTTTGTTTAGGCTTGGCTATAAACTCATTGTATCCCAAATATCCCAACACAACAGCCGCTACAATTCCAATGATAACAAAAATGTATTTTTGATTGGCTATAACCCAATCTTCCGTTTTGGATGCTGTTTCGTCAAGCGTATTAAAAACTTCAGCCGTTGTTGAGTGCTCCTCAACTTCGTGTTGTTTTTCTTCTTTCGTCTTTGGTTTATATCCTCTCTTCTTGTACGTTGCCATATATTCTAAATTTGTGCGCCGCAAAAATATAATTTTTCTTTAGATTTAAAAGGGTATTTTTTTGTTATTTTTCAATAATTTGCACATCTTTTAGCACAACAAACTCAAAAACTTTAACAAGCTGCTTTTTTATGATTTTAAAGTCATTAGCCTTACTTAATTATAAGAACTTTGAAAATCAAGCCTTCGTTTTTAACAACAAAATCAATTGTTTTGTAGGGAAAAATGGTGTCGGAAAAACCAATGTACTGGATGCTATTTATCATTTGTCCTTTGGTAAAAGCTATTTTAACCCTATTGCCCTGCAAAATATCAAGCATGACGAATCCTTCTTTGTTGTCAATGGTGAATATGAGTTACATGATAAGATTGAAAAAATTGTAGTCAGCTTAAAAAAAGGACAAAAAAAGATTATTAAGCGCAATGGTAAAGCCTATGATCGTTTTAGTGACCACATTGGTTTTTTGCCTTTGGTAATTATTTCGCCAGCAGACCGTGATTTAATCATAGAAGGCAGTGCTACCCGAAGGAAATTCATTGACAGTGTCATTTCACAAAGTGATAAGACCTATTTAGAGACACTTATTAAATACAACAAGATACTAGCGCAGAGAAATTCGCTTTTAAAATACTTTGCCCTAAACAACACCTTTAATTTTGACACCTTAAGTATCTACAACGAGCAACTTGATCAATATGGTCATGTCATTCATAACAAAAGGATGCAATTTTTGGAAACTTTCATCCCTATTTTCAAATCGCGTTACCAGGCCATTAGTGGTGGCAATGAAGATGTTGACTTGATTTACGAAAGTGATTTAACCAATAATAATCTTATTGATCTACTTCAAAAGGGAATCAATAAGGACAAAGCCTTACAGTATACCAATACTGGAATTCATAAAGATGATTTGGTTTTTAATATTGAAGGACACCCCATCAAAAAATTTGGAAGTCAAGGTCAGCAAAAATCATTTTTAATTGCTTTGAAACTGGCGCAATTTGATTTTATTAAAGCTCAAAGTGGTGTCAATCCTATTTTGCTATTGGATGATATTTTTGATAAATTGGATGAACAGCGTGTAGGTCAAATCATTAAGTTGGTTGATGACGAAAATTTTGGTCAATTATTCATTAGCGATACCCATACTGACCGAACGGAAGCTGCCATAAAACAAGTACATCAATCTTATGAAATATTTAAACTATAACATTACACTAATATCTTTAATAGTTTTATTATTAATTAGTTGTAAAAATAATAATGAAGATTATGTAAATCATTTAAATGGCTATTGGGAAATTGAATCCGTGATTCTTCCTGATGGTCAGCAAAAAGATTACACCTTTAGTGATACTGTGGATTATATTACCGTGAATGATAGTCTTACTGGCTTTAGAAAAAAATTAAAACCAACCTTTAATGGTAATTTTGAAACATCCAATCTTGTTGAAAATTTTACTGTTAAATTTGAAAATGACAGTTTAAACCTGTATTATAAAACACCTTATGATCATTGGAAAGAAACTGTTTTAAATGCTAACGACAATAATTTGCAGGTAATCAACGCCAGTAAAATCATATATAACTATAGAAAATATCAACCTATTAATCTTGATTAATGGCTAAACGACACACCGAATATCGTAACATTGCCGATGCATTAAAAGAATTTGTTGAAACCAATAAATTAGACAAAGGTTTAGATGCCGTAAATGTCCAAGATGCTTGGTCTCAAATGATGGGAAATGGCGTCAATAATTACACAACTGACATCCAATTAAAAGGTAGTGTGTTATATGTACAATTAAGTTCTAGCGTCTTGCGAGAGGAATTGAGTTATGGCTCCCAAAAAATCATTACCATGTTGAATGATAGTTTAGGAAAAGAATTGATAAAAAAACTCGTGTTACGATAATAAAAAAAGCCAGAACACGTGTTCTGGCTTTTTTTATATTATATAGATAGTTTAAAACATCTCACGTCCTGAAAAGTGAAACGCACCTTCAATAGCGGCATTTTCATCACTATCACTACCATGTACAGCATTTTCACCTATTGATGCAGCATACAATTTACGGATAGTTCCTTCGGCAGCTTCAGCTGGGTTAGTAGCACCAATTAAGGTTCTAAAGTCTTCAACAGCATTATCTTTTTCAAGAATAGCTGCAACAATTGGTCCTCGAGTCATGTATTCAACCAATTCACCAAAAAACGGACGCTCTTTGTGAATCGCGTAAAACGCTTCAGCATCAGCTTGGGTCATTTGAGTTAACTTCATTGCTACGATTCTAAATCCTGAAGCATTAATTTTTTCTAAAATTGCGCCAATGTGTCCTTTTTCAACAGCATCTGGCTTAAGCATAGTAAATGTTCTATTTGTTGCCATTTCTTTGTTTTAATTTGGCTGCAAAAGTAATGTTTTTCTACATAAAAACCATGTAATCCCATATTAAAAAATTGTATATTCGTTGCCTATGACACAGGAAGATATTAGAGACATAAAAACGCTGCTAAACGCACCAAAAAAAATAGTAATCGTACCTCACAAAAATCCGGATGGTGACGCATTGGGAGCTACTTTAGCATTGGAGCATTTCTTAAAAAAGCAACATCATGATGCCGTCGTTATTTCCCCTAATGATTATCCTGATTTTTTAAAATGGCTTCCTAATGAATCAAACATTTTAAAATACGATAGTCAATTAGATACTTGTAATACCTTAATTAATGAGGCACAAATTATTTTTACATTAGATTTTAATGCCTTAAACCGAGCCGGTGATATGGCATCAGCTCTTGAGAGCAGTTCGGCAGTAAAAATAATGATTGACCATCACCAACAACCCGATGATTACGCCCAATATGTATATTCTGATGTGAATATGAGCTCCACCTGCGAAATGGTTTATCATTTTATTACCTCTTTGGATGATAAAAATCTGATTGACGAAAAAATAGCAACCTGCCTATATACCGGTATTATGACCGATACAGGGTCGTTTCGATTTCCGTCAACAACCAGTGACACGCTTCGTGTAGCCGCTTTTTTAATGGATTGTGGTGCTAACCATGCCGAGATACATAATCAGATTTTTGACACCAATAGTTATGACCGCATGCAATTATTGGGTCAAGCGCTATCGAATTTAAAAGTGATTCCCGAATCGCGAACCGCTTATATTTCGCTATCTCAAGAAGAGTTGCAAGAACACAATTTTAAAAAAGGCGACACAGAAGGTTTTGTAAACTACGCCTTGTCTTTAAACGATGTTGTGTTTGCTGCCATTTTTATTGAAGACAGGCAACAAGAAATTATAAAAATATCGCTTCGCTCCAAAGGTAGCTTTTCTGTAAATGAGTTTGCCAGAGCCCATTTTGATGGTGGCGGACATATCAACGCTGCTGGTGGAAAAAGTGAAACCAACCTAAAATCGACAATTGATAAATTTATTAGTATCTTACCATCCTATAATAAAGCCCTGAATAATGACTAGATTCTTTTTAATTTTAACGTTAGCAGTCTTTTGTGCTTCCTGTAAATCACCTGAAGCCAGAAGGCCCATATCGGCAAAAACTGGTTCATTTATTGATCAATCGGTTCAGCGCAACATTCAACTTAATGAACGTGAAACTGCTGATATTGAAAAAATAATGTCTGAAAATCCAGAAATTGACTACATCGCTTCGGAAAGTGGATTCTGGTATTATTACAATCATAAAGTTGCAGATTCTTTACTAACACCCGGTTTTGGCGACTTGGTAAACTTTGATTACAATGTGAAATCTTTAGACGGATCACTTATTTATTCTAAAGGCAGTCTTCAAAACCAAAACTACCTTATGGATAAGCAAGAGCTTTTTACTGGTTTACGAGAAGGTTTAAAACTCATGCGGCCAGGTGAGACGGCAACGTTTTTATTCCCATCACAAAAAGCATACGGATACTATGGCGATGAGAATAAAATAGGAACCAATGTTCCTCTAATTTGTGAAGTAACCATAAATTCAATAAAAGATCTATAATTTTAAAACAACTAAAAAAATAATAAACAACAATATGAACATTTATAAACAGACTATGAAATTTTTAGTACTTGCATTATTAATGACTGCCACCTCCTGTGAACAGGAAAAATATCCTGATTTAAAAGATGGCCTTTACGCTGAATTCGTTACCAACAAAGGTACCATGGTAGCCAAATTATATTATGATAAGGTTCCCGTGACCGTTGCTAATTTTGTTGCATTGGCAGAAGGAACTCATCCAAATGTTACTGATTCCCTTAAAGGGAAACCATATTACGATGGCATAATATTCCATAGAGTTATTGATAAATTTATGATACAAGGTGGTGATCCATTAGGTACTGGTACTGGAGGCCCTGGTTATCAATTTTTAGATGAGTTTCATCCTGATTTAAAACACGATAAACTAGGGATTCTATCAATGGCCAATTCAGGTCCTGCGACCAATGGTAGTCAGTTCTTCATCACGGAAGTACCTACACCACATTTGGATAACAAACATTCTGTTTTTGGTGAATTGGTTGTTGGAATGGATGTTTTGGATACTATTTCCAACGTTAAGGTTGCCCCAGGCAGCAACAAACCATTAGAGCCTGTAGTTATTGAAAAACTAAATATTATTCGAAAAGGTAATGCCGCCACAAACTTTGATGCTGCTAAAGTCTATACTGAAGAATTACCAAAAATCGAAGAGAAGCAAAAAGCTTTGAAAGAAGAAGCACGCAAAAAGCTTGAGGAATCCGCTAGTAAAGCAGCAGAAAAATTCATTGAAGACAACAAAGAGCTTCCTGGTCCTGTTGAAAAATCGGATACTGGCATTGTGATGATATATATCAATGAAAGTAAAGGTGATAAGCCGAGTAGTGCTGATCGTGTATTAATAAACTATGCCGGTTATTTTGAAGATGGACGCTTATTCGATACTAGCTGGGCTGATGTTGCCAAAGAAAATAATGTTTATAACGAACAACGTGATAAGCAAGGTGGTTACAAACCATTTGAAGATGCCTATAACGCTACAGCAAGAACGGTTCCTGGTTTTAAAGAAGCCATGTTAAATATGAATGTTGGTGATAAGGTTCGTGTATTTATTCCATCTTATCTAGGTTGGGGCGAACAAGGTTCAGGTCCAATTCCACCAAATGCCAATGTGATTTTTGATATTGAGCTAGTCAGTATCAAATAGAAATAATACTATCCATAAAAAAGCAGCTCATTGAGCTGCTTTTTTATTCAATAATTTTAAAAATTATGACTTCTTTGGAATTTGCTTTAAAATCTCCAAAACAAATTTCCAATATTTTTGAACTGATGAAATTTGAGCACGCTCATCTGGAGAATGAGCCCCTTTTATATTAGGTCCAAAGCTAATCATATCCATGTCTGGATAATTTTGCCCTAAAATACCGCATTCCAATCCTGCGTGACATGCAGCAACATGAGGTTTTTCATTGTTCATGCCAATATAAATACGCTCCAAAACTTTTAATATTTTGGAATCCATATTGGGTTGCCAACCCGGATAATCTCCTGAAAATTCCACTTCACAACCGGTTAATTCAAAGGTAGCCCGAAGCATATTTGCTAAATCCCATTTCGAACTTTCAACAGATGATCGTGTTAAACATTCAATCTTTATCTCACCATCTTTAATGGAAACCTTTGCTATATTATTTGATGTTTCAACCAAGTCAGGAATATCAGCACTCATTCGGTAAACACCATTACAGGCAGCATATAAAGCTCGCGTCACACCTTCCTGAACTCCTAAATCTATAATGGTTTTTGGAGTCTGACATTTGGTAACGATAATTTCCAAATCGGGTTCCATAGTCCGTAATTCAGACTGAATAGTTTGAGCCAGTTGGGCCATCTCCATAATAAACGCATCTTCGTGAATGGCATCAATAGCCACTATTGCTTGACTTTCTCTGGGTATGGCATTCCGGAGACTTCCACCATTTATTTCGGAAATTCGTAAACCAAAATTTTCAAAACCATCAAAAAGTAAACGGTTCATAATCTTATTGGCATTACCCAATCCTTCGTGAATTTGCATACCTGAATGACCACCTTGCAATCCTTTAACAGTAATAGAGAATCCTATTTTAAATTCGGGCGTCTCCTCTATCTGATAAGTTCTCGTTGCTGTTACATCGACACCACCTGCACAGCCCACACCTATTTCATCATCCTCTTCTGTGTCCAGATTTAAAAGAATATCGCCTTCTAACAACCCTCCTTTTAATCCCATAGCTCCTGTCATGCCTGTTTCTTCATCAATTGTAAACAAGGCTTCAATGGCTGGATGCGGTATATCTTTGCTTTCTAAAATGGCCATAATGGTCGCGACACCTAAACCGTTATCAGCACCTAAAGTTGTCCCATTAGCTCGAACCCAATCACCATCTATATACATGTCAATACCTTGCGTGTCAAAATCAAATTGGGTATCGTTATTTTTTTGATGCACCATATCCAAATGGGATTGCAAGACGACAGTCATACGGTCTTCCATTCCTGGCGTAGCTGGCTTTTTAATAATGACATTTCCCACTACATCCTCAATGGTTTCCAAACCTAATCTCTCACCAAAATCTTTCATAAATGCTATAACGCGCGCTTCTTTTTTAGAAGGTCTGGGTACAGCATTTAAATCGGCAAACTTATTCCATAGTGCTTTTGGTTCAAGTTCTCTTATCGCTTCATTCATAAGTATCGTTTTAAAAGTCGGACAAAGGTAATTATATTGCATTGAGTATTAAAACTATTCCCTATTTTTGAGTTATGCACAAAAACCCAAAGCTATATATTGCTCTAGCTTTAATTCCGCAAATACTGGTTGTTAAAGCCTTAACCTACATTCCTGAAATTGTTGAAACCTATTACAGTAATGGTCTGTATCAGTGGGTTTCAAAACTGTTTAGATGGGTTTTTGGATGGCTACCCTTTTCGTTTGGTGATATTTTTTATACGTTATCCATAATCTATATCATTCGCTGGTTTTTTAAAAATCGTTGGCGTATAGTTAAGGACACCAAAAACTGGCTAATCGATATTTTTGCAACCGTTTCCATTGTTTTTTTTGCTTTTCATTTTCTATGGGCCTTAAACTATCATAGGCAGCCATTACACAAGAATTTAAATTTAGAATCAGATTATACAACAGAACAACTGGTTTCTGTAACCAAAATGTTAATTGATAGATCAAATGACGCTCATGAGGCTATTTCAAAAGATGATAGTGCTAAAATAGAGATGCCGTACTCAAAAACTGATATACTAAAATTAGCGCCTGAAGGTTATCAAAATTTACAGCAAGAATATCCGCACTTGGCTTATTCGCCGTCCAGCCTAAAAAAATCTCTTTATAGCTTACCACTCACTTATATGGGGTTTAGTGGCTATCTGAATCCTTTAACCAATGAAGCACAAGTTGATAGACTTATACCATCGTTCAAATTCCCAACAACGGCTTCTCACGAAATTGCCCATCAATTAGGATATGCTGCCGAAAATGAAGCTAATTTTATCGGAGCTTTGGCTGCCATGCATCATGATGATATCTATTTTAACTATAGCGGTTACACCTTTGCACTTCGTCATTGTTTATATGAGGTTTACAAACGTGACCCAGATTTGTATTCTGAATTACTAAATACCATTCACTATGGTATTATTAAAAACTATCAAGAAGTCCAACTATTTTGGGATTCCTATAAAAATCCCACCGAACCATTTTTTAGAAAAACCTACGATAATTTTTTAATTGCCAACAATCAAACAAAGGGCATGCAATCTTACAGTTATGTTGTAGCACTGTATGTAAATTATTTTCTGTCCCAAAATTCCTGAAATGTTAAAATAAAACAATTGGGTTTCTGTCCACATCTGATTGACTATCTTTAATCCTCAAAATTTCTAACCAACAATTCTATGATTAAAAAACTCATTATTCCTGTTTTTTTATTGTGTTGTTATTATTCGTCGGCACAAAAATATTTTCCAAAAAACGATGGTGTCAAAGCTGAAAATTCCAACTACACAGCCTTTACCAATGCCACCATATACGCTTCGCCAACTGAAACCATACAAAATGGAACCCTTTTAATAAAAGATGGTAAAGTTGTTGCCAGTGGACAATCCGTTAACATCCCTGATAATTCAGTGGTTTATGATTTAAGTGATAAACATATCTATCCATCTTTTATTGATGTTTTTACAGATTTTGGCATTAAAAAACCGCAACGAGCCGAACGTTCCAATTCCCCTCAATATGACGCGTCGCGAGAAGGCTATTATTGGAATGACCACATAAAGCCAGAACAACATGCTATTGAGCATTATAATTTTGATGCTAAATCGGCTAAAGAATTACGTGAAGCTGGTTTTGGCGTTGTCAACACCCATGTATCTGACGGTATTGTTCAAGGTACTGGTAGTATTATTGCATTAGCTCCCAATACGAATGATGCCGAACGCATTTTAGACGATCATAGTGGCCAGTTCTATTCAACTCGAAAAAGTGTAACGTCCAATCAGGCATACCCTACCTCATTAATGGGAACTATTGCCTTGCTGAAACAAGTGAATTACGATGCTGACTGGCATGCCAAAGGTTTGTCTGAAGTGACCGATCGATCATTGGAAGCCTTTAATCAAAATAAATCATTGGTTCAGTTTATGGATGCAGGAAGCAAAATGAATGCTTTGCGATTTGATAAGGTTGGTGATGAATTCAGCACGCAATATGTTATTGTAGGTGGTGGTGATGAATATGAAATGGTTCAAGCCATCAAAGCAACCAACGCCACATTTGTAATACCAATCAATTTTCCAGATGCTTATGACATGGAGGATCCGTTTTTGTCACAAGCTGTTGGTCTTTCGGAATTACGTGAATGGAATCAGCGCCCTTCAAATCCAAAAGTTTTAAATGAAAACGGCATCAAATTTTCCTTGACGACCCACGATTTAAAATCGCCTAAAGAATTTAAAGACAATCTTTTAAAAGCTATAGAATATGGTTTTGATAAAACAGCAGCTCTAGAAGCTTTAACAACAATTCCTGCTAAAACTTTGGGCAAGGAATCCGTTTTAGGGAAATTGAAGCCCGGTTTTTACGCAAACTTCCTAATCACTTCCGGTGATATTTTTGATAAGGAAACTACCTTATATGAAAATTGGTCAATAGGTGACAGACATGAAATCACACCAATGGATGCTATTGATATTCGCGGAGATTATACATTTACTGTTTCAGGTCAAAAATATGAGGTCTCCATTTCTGGAGAAATTACAAAACCGAAATCCAAAGTTAAAACAGCCAGTCATGAACTGGGTTCCAAAGTTTCACTAAATGATGATTGGATGACATTAATCTTTTCTGGGATTGATTCAACCAAACAGGATTATACGCGACTAACATCAAAAATCATTACAACCAACAACTTTAATGGCGTTGCTATATTACCGAACGGCAATGAGACTTCCTTTTATGCCACCAAGAATGTAAAAGAAGATGCTTCAGAAGATAAAAAGGACGATAAAGCAAAGGAAGAAAACACACCAAAAGTATTTCCTGTAACATATCCTAATGAAGCCTATGGTTTCACTGAATTGCCAAAACCAGAAACTATTCTATTTAAAAATGCTACCGTATGGACCAATGAGACTGATGGTATTTTAGAACAAACAGATGTCTTAATAAAAGATGGCAAGATTTCTAAAATTGGTCAAAATTTAAGCGCTGGAAACGCTCAAATAATAGACGCTTCAGGAAAACACCTGACTGCTGGAATTATTGATGAGCACTCGCACATTGCTACAGCTGCCGTCAATGAAGCTGGCCATAATTCCACTGCCGAAGTCAGCATTGAAGATGTTGTAGACTCCGAAGATGTGGATATCTACAGAAATTTGGCAGGCGGTGTCACCTCTATTCAAATATTACATGGTTCGGCTAACCCAATTGGCGGTCGTTCAGCCATTATAAAATTAAAATGGGGTGAGTCTCCCGACAAACTCATCTATAACAATTCGCCTAAATTCATCAAGTTTGCTTTAGGTGAAAATGTCAAGCAGTCCAACTGGGGTGATAATGTGCGTTCACGCTTTCCTCAAACCAGAATGGGCGTTGAACAAGTTTATATCGATTATTTTACACGTGCTAAAGCCTATGATGCAGCCAAAAAAAGCGGCAAACCCTATCGTAAAGATTTAGAAATGGAAGTTCTTGCTGAAATACTCAACAAAGAACGTTTTATTACCTGTCACTCGTACGTCCAAAGTGAGATCAATATGCTGATGAAAGTCGCCGAGCAGTTCAATTTTAACATCAATACATTTACACATATTTTGGAAGGTTATAAAGTTGCTGACAAAATGAAAGCTCATGGTGTAGGTGGTTCAACATTTAGTGATTGGTGGGCTTACAAGTTTGAAGTTAATGATGCCATTCCTCAAAATGCCGCCATTATGCATAATCAAGGGGTTGTTGTTGCTATCAATAGTGATGATGCCGAAATGTCCAGACGTTTAAATCAAGAGGCAGCCAAATCGGTAAAATATGGTGGTATTAGTGAAGAAGAAGCCTGGAAATTTGTAACCTTAAACCCAGCAAAATTATTGCATATTGACAATCGTGTCGGTAGTATCAAAGAAGGTAAAGATGCCGATGTGGTACTGTGGAGTGACAACCCATTATCGATTTATGCGAAAGCAGAAAAAACTATTATTGATGGGACAGTATATTTTGATATTGACCGGGATAAACGTATGCGTGACACTATGAAACGTGAAAAGAATGAACTCACAACCATGATGTTACAGGCCAAAAACAAAGGGTTAAAAACCAAACCTATTGAAAAGAAAGAAGATGAATTGTTTCACTGTGATACCGTAAACTAAAAAACCAGAAAAATGAACGTAACAAAATTATATACCATTATTGCTTGTTTTTTAGTAACAAGCATCATTCAGGCACAACAAGCACCTGCTCCTAAACAAAAAAAGGCTGTTGCCATAGTAGGCGCAACGGCTCATATTGGTAATGGACAGGTTATTGAAAACAGTATCATCATTTTTAACAATGGGAAACTTGAAACAGTTGCCGATATGACTACCATTCGCATTAACACAACCGAAATGGAAACCATAAATGCTCAAGGCAAGCACGTTTATCCTGGATTTATAGCTCCCAATTCCACATTGGGTCTGGTCGAGATAGATGCTGTAAGAGCAACTCAAGACAATGACGAAATTGGGCAAATGAATCCTAATATCCGCAGTATTATTGCCTACAATGCGGAATCTAAAATTGTAGAATCTGTGAGACCGAACGGTGTCCTGATGGGACAAATTACACCACAAGGTGGCCGTATTTCAGGAACGTCTTCTATCGTACAATTTGATGCTTGGAATTGGGAAGATGCCACTGTAAAGGTTGATGACGGAGTCCATATCAACTGGCCAAGTCCCTATTCCAGAGGTCGTTGGTGGTTAGGCGAACCTAATGTTTTGAAACCTAATGACAATTATCATGATCAAGTAACCGAATTGAGCGATTTTTTTGCAGCTTCAAAAGCTTATTTAGGAGGTAAAAAACAAGACAAAAACTTACTCTACGAAGGTTTATCGGGTGTTTTCAAAGGAAATCAAAAAGTGTTTGTACATGTTAATGATGAAAAAGGTATTACCGACGCTGTTGAATTTGCTAAAAAAATGAAACTTGACATGGTCATAGTTGGTGGTTATGATGCGTATAAAGTTGGTGCACTTTTAAAACAGAATAATATTCCTGTTATTTTGAATGGTGTTCATAGCAGACCCAACAGTGATGATGACGATTATGATTTACCTTATAAAGCAGCCAAATTATTGGTTGACCAAGGTGTGCTCGTTGGTTTACAATCCGAAAGTAGAAATGAACGTATTAATACGCGAAATATTCCATTTTATGCTGGTACTTGTGTTGCTTATGGATTGGATAAAGAAGAAGCCTTAAAACTTCTAACATCAAACACCGCTAAAATTTTGGGTATTGATGATTTTTGTGGAACTCTGGAAGTTGGCAAAGATGCTACCCTATTTATTAGTGAAGGTGATGCCTTGGATATGCGAACCAATATTTTGACAAGCGCTTTTGTTCAAGGTCGAGAAATTAGTTTAGAAACCCATCAAACAGAGCTGGCAAAACGATACTCCGATAAATACTAAAACGAATAATAAAAAAAGCCTCAATTAAATTGAGGCTTTTTTTATGTTATTAATTTATAATGAGCTTTTTTATCTCCTGAATGTCATCGTTGTAAAACTTAATAACGTACAATCCAGTGGATAAATTAGAAACATCTACCTGAAAATTGGTTGTTTCTAAATTGTACGAGGTATCTGAAATTAACTTTCCTTGAATATCATAAATCGCTATAGATAATTGATTTTTTAATTGACTACTTGTGCTGATATTTAATATATCATTTACAGGGTTAGGATAAATAGTGAAATAGCTTGTGTTCAGATTATCAACACTTAACGCAACGCCGTTTTCTAAATAATCGGGAATACCATTAGTATTGGTGTCATCATCTGTTGGATCTCCGTTATTATTATAATCCTCATCGATAGTTAATAATCCATCTCCATCGTCATCGTCATCCAAATAGTTTTCTATTAAATCCCCATCCGTATCAATAAAATTGTGCATCGTTCGTCCACCTTCCATACTTAACTCCACAATAGTATCAACATTATCTCCATCATCATCATCGTCCAAATAATTAGCTATGGAATCCATATCTGTGTCATCATCCTCCAAATTTCCATTTTCATTGACATCTTCCTCTAAATCTATGACACCATCATTATCGGAATCTAAACAATCAACAGCAATAAGTTCTAACTCTACTATTCTATAACAACCATTAACTAAATCTTCTCCCCTGACATACAGTATTTGATTGGCAACAGCGTTAATATAAGTAAGAGGGAGTGCGTTAATATTATTTACTGCATTGCTATAAGTTTCATGAAAAGTGAGTGTGACATCGACGGTACCATTCAGTATTTCGGTAACTTTAGAACTTAAATCAAACTCAGTAAAGCCAATATCTGTACAAGCTTCTAAAGGTGATGGCTCAACAATATCAATATAAGCTACCATAAAGCACACAATGCTCGAAACGGTAATAGAACCTGAAATTGAATATTCTACGCAATATATCTCACCAGGAATACCATTAGTAACTGAACCTGTTATTGGGTCTATTGTAACTGCATCAACAGGTGTTGGGTTAAAAGTGAACCTACCTCCAGTATCACCTGTTATGGTTGCTATGGCACCATCACAAGTTGGTGTCATAAAAAACGAAACATCTTGAGCATAAGAAAAAATAAATAATGCGGGAAGTATTAAAAAATAAAAAAGTAATTTTGATTTCATTTTTAGGCAATTAGTACTTAAAGATAGTCATAATGACTTATAAATCAATAAAAAGCACCCAAAACCCATTTATTAAAGAGCTTTTTCAACTCAAGGAAAAATCGCGTACCAGAAAACAATCTGGTCAATTTTTAATTGAGGGTGTTCGCGAAATAACACTTGCCATAAAAGGTGGCTATGATATATCACACATTTTATTTCTGCCTGAATTAATATCGGAACAAGCTGTAAACGAACTAACAAGCAAGTCCATGGAACTTATTGAAATTTCTAAAGAGGTCTATCAAAAATTAGCGCATCGGGATACAACGGAAGGTGTTTTGGCAGTAGCAAAATTTAAGGAACATGAAATTGATAATCTCACATTCAACTCCAAAAATCCATTAATATTAGTAGCAGAAGCTCCTGAAAAACCGGGTAATATAGGTGCGCTATTACGCACGGCCGATGCTGCCAATTTGGATGCTGTAATTATTGCCAATCCTAAAACCGATTTATACAACCCGAATATTATACGGTCTAGTGTAGGCTGTATATTTACGAATCAAATTGCGACTGGAACCACTTCTGAAATTATTCAGTTTTTGAAAAAAAACAACATCCATATTTATTGTGCGGCTCTGCAGGCCTCAAAAGATTATCATACCCAAGATTATACAAAACCAACGGCTATTGTCGTAGGAACAGAAGCCACTGGATTAAGTAACGAATGGCTTCAAGAATCTACCCAAAATATTATTATCCCTATGCAGGGAGAAATAGACTCCATGAATGTGTCAGTTGCCGCTGGAATTCTTATTTTTGAAGCCAAAAGACATCGCGATTTCAAATAATTATCATGACTGCCAATACGCTTTTTTGGATTATCATAGCCATTATTGTTCTCAATTTTATCATTGACAAAATATTGGATGCTTTGAATGCCAAACACTTTAATGACAATCTTCCCGAAGCCATAAATGATGTTTATGATGATACTGAATACAAAAAATCACAAGCCTATAAACTGACCAATTATAAATTCGGAATTATTACCTCAACATTTTCATTGCTATTAACACTGGCATTTTTGTTTTTAGATGGGTTTGAGTATGTTGATAATATCGCCAGAAACTATTCTGAAAATCCTATTTTGATTGCTTTAATATTTTTTGGAATCATCATGATTGGCAGCGATATACTCACAACCCTGTTTTCATACTATAAAACTTTTGTCATTGAAGAACGTTTCGGATTCAATAAAACCACAAAAAAGACGTTTATTCTAGACAAAATTAAAGGTTGGGTTATGATGGGCATTTTGGGTGGTGGAATATTAGCGGCCATTATCTGGTTCTATAATGCTACTGGTATTTATTTCTGGCTATATGCTTGGGGATTGGTAACCGTATTTACGGTGTTTATGAATATGTTTTATTCCCGTCTAATAGTTCCCTTATTCAATAAACAAGCACCCTTGGAAGCCGGTGATTTGCGTGATAAAATTTCAGCTTATGCTGAAACGGTCGGTTTTAAGTTGAACAAGATTTTTGTTATTGATGGCTCCAAAAGAAGTACCAAAGCCAATGCCTATTTTTCAGGTTTTGGCAGTGAAAAACGGGTTACGTTATACGACACCTTAATTAATGATTTAGATGAAGAGGAAATAGTAGCTGTATTGGCTCATGAAGTGGGGCACTATAAAAGAAACCACATCATTTTCAACTTAATAAGCTCTATTGTATTAACGGGATTGACTTTATATATACTATCCATTTTTATATCCAATCCGGTATTATCGAATGCATTGGGAGTTGAAATACCAAGTTTCCATATTGGATTGATTGCTTTTGGATTGTTATATTCGCCTATATCAGAAATTACAGGATTAATCATGAATTGGTTTTCTCGAAAGTTTGAATATCAAGCAGATAATTATGCGAAAGAAACCTATAAAGCAGAACCACTGATTACTTCATTAAAGAAGTTATCTAAAAATAGTTTAAGTAACTTAACACCACATCCTGCTTATGTGTTTATGCATTACTCTCACCCAACTTTATTGGATAGAATAAATAACCTCAAAAAACACTAACAAATGCATCAAATAAAACTTATTTGGGACTTTAGAGGCCCAAACTCTATTCAAACAGCCAGTCATCATGCCATTCATTTAAAGGAATATGTAGCTATTGAAAAATTAGAGTTAGGCATCACAGGTTATGAGGTTATTTCAGAAATGCATAGTATTGCTTATTTGGTGGTGAATGAGACCGACATGAAAACGGTTCGAGATGCTTTAAAACCGCATCGAGGACAGCTTTACAATAGTCAAAAAGAATAAACTGAATTATTTTTTAGACGGCTTTGGTGGCATGGTTCCAAAAACCTTATCCCAAAAGGTATTGGATACCCCAAAAGCTTTTTCAGGGTATTGATAATGGTGTAAATTATGGTGCAACCATAAATTTTTAAATCGTTTGGGTGGTCGCTTAACATGAATAGCGCGATGCACAAACGAATACAACAAATATCCAATAAAAAACCCAGGAAAAAACCCAAAAACCAAGTCAGTATATCCTACTAACCAAAATACCAAATAAAAAATCCCAAACAATATGGAGGCCAAAATAATCCCAGGTACAGGTGGCATTAACAGTCGTTCTTCATCTTTGGGAAATTGATGATGAGATCCGTGCATGATAAAATGAAAGCGCTGCACCCATTTAGACTCTGTTATCCAATGAAACAAATATCTATGAAGTACATATTCTGCAAAAGTCCAAAACAATAAACCTGATAAAAAAAGTATGACAAACTGTAAAACGGATAACTTAACAATACCAATTGCAAGATACGTCATACCAATGCTTACTAATCCGTATACAATGACATTTGATATCGGATCGGTTTTGGTTAGGCGCTCTAAAACGGGATTCTTGAATATTTGCGCCTGACCAGTTTGAAAGTTTGTAGTAACCTTTGGGCTCATAATTTTTTATTTACTTAAAAATAAAAAAATAAATCCAAGTAATTAAGTGTTTATCGTGAATAATTTGGAGACTCCTTGGTAATGGTCACATCATGAGGATGGCTCTCATTAATACCTGATGCCGTGATTTTAACAAACTGTCCATTATTCTGAAGTGATGCAATATCTTTAGCACCGCAATAACCCATTCCAGCTCTTAAACCACCAACAAACTGATGAATGCTCTCATTCAATTCGCCTTTGTAAGGCACTCGCCCGACGATACCTTCAGGAACTAGTTTTTTAATATCATCTTCCACATCTTGGAAGTAACGATCTTTACTACCTTGTTTCATAGCTTCTACCGAACCCATACCACGATACGACTTGAATTTACGACCTTCGTAAATTATAGTCTCACCTGGCGACTCTTTGGTACCAGCTAATAAAGAACCCAACATCACACAGTCAGCTCCCGCAGCTATAGCTTTAGGAATATCACCTGTATAACGAATACCGCCATCTGCAATTACTGGGATTCCAGAACCTTTTATAGCTGCAGCTACTTCTAAAACGGCTGAAAACTGCGGAAATCCAACTCCGGCTACAACCCTTGTAGTACATATAGAACCTGGTCCAATACCTACTTTCACAGCATCAGCTCCAGCTTCTACCAGATATTTTGCAGCTTCACCAGTGGCAATATTTCCAACAACCACATCCAGTTTTGGAAATTTTGATTTAACTTCTTTTAAAACATTCACAACACCTTTCGTATGTCCATGAGCCGTATCAATAATAATAGCATCTACACCAGCACTCACCAAAGCCTCTGCTCTATCAACAGCATCTCCTGTAACACCTATGGCAGCTGCCACACGTAAACGCCCATAAGAATCTTTATTAGCTATTGGTTTTTGAGTCAGCTTGGTAATATCCCTAAAAGTGATTAAACCAATCAATTTATAATCATCATCAACTACGGGTAATTTCTCAATCTTGTTTTCCTGAAGAATATCTTCTGCATCCACTAAAGAAGTTCCTTTTCCTGCCGTAACCAAATTCTCTGAAGTCATCACTTCTATGATAGGACGATTATTATCTTTTTCAAATCGCAAATCCCTATTGGTAACAATACCTTTCAATACACCATGATCATCTACAATTGGAATACCGCCAATGCTATGCTCCGCCATATTTTCTTTGGCATCTCGAACGATAGCTGTCAATGGTAAGGTTACTGGATCGATTATCATACCACTTTCAGCTCGCTTCACCTTACGTACCTTGGAGGCTTGCTCCTCAATGGTCATATTTTTGTGCAGAACACCAATACCTCCTTCTTGAGCAATGGCAATGGCCATTTTACTTTCGGTAACGGTATCCATGGCTGCGGACACAATAGGAACGTTTAAAGCTATATTCTTTGAAAATTTTGAAGTGATACTAACTTCTCTTGGCAAGACTTCTGAAAAAGCTGGAACTAATAGGACGTCGTCATAGGTTAGACCTTCTCCTAAAATTTTATTTTGATGTGCGATCATGATGCAATTACGATTATAATTGCATGCAAATATACAACTTAAAACAGTAACTATGTTTTAAGTAAGGGTTAATTTATTCATAATGTGCTTTGCAATAGTCTCGCAATGTTCCTAAAGCATACTCGTAACGTGTTTTAGCATCTGTAATGTTGCCTTTAAAGCGTATTTCTGAAGGAACCAAAAGTGCATAAAACCCTTTGCCTTGAGACATGCGCTTGATAGTTTTGAGAGTTTCGGCATCAATATCTGCATAAATTTCCTGAAGCCAATGATACTGTTCCAAATACAATATTTCCTTATCCCATTCTGTGGCTGCAATATCGTTCAAGACAGGTGAAGAATTGTAAATAGCCTTTAACTTCAAAAAAGCCGAATTAAAAACTTTTTCACTGCCTTGATAGGCATATTCCTTAACTGATTTTTTAGTAAACAAACTAAAGGGGAAGGCCTTGGTTAATCGCAGTTTTTTGGATATATAATGTGCCATTTTAGGCCAAATGACTTCATGACCTTTTGCTTCCATACTTTTATAGTACCATTCATAAAAGTCACGCCGTTGCATGATAGTCTGATATTCCTGGGGCAATTGATTTTCTAAATTGAAGTTATTGGCATGTTGCCAAACTTGGCTATTTTTCTTTCTATCTGATTTCAACCAATCGGAATGCGTCAGTTCTAATCGTCCTGTTTGCCTTTGATATTCTTTTAAAGATTGCCATTCCGACGCAGATACCTGAAAAAAAGTACAGCATAAAATAAAGACCCAAGCATATTTCATGTTATAATATTACGAGGGTCTATGCTATTAAACAAATTTTATTATCAAGAGCTATTTAATCCAATAAAAATTTAAAGCCTGCAGAAAAAATATTGGCCGTCAAACCATCACTCCGATCATAATAGCCATATCGGAAGTCAATACTCTTTAAGCCAAATTTCCAAATATGCATGGCTGTAAAAATATCCGTATAATTAAATCCAAATCCATATTGATGACTATGAAATTTAGATAGATCATAATCTGAAGTGTAAAATTCTTGTGTTGAAAGATGCATTTCATAAGGTGCAAAATAGTCTGCCGCAGTTTGCGTATAAAAGCGATAAACAGGATACACTGTAAACTTATCCGATATTTTAAAAGGCACTTCAATACTGGCTGTATGCGAATTCACACCCCAATCATCATTGTAAAAACGATAATAGGTTCTAAATGTCAATCGTTCATTTAAAAAATAGTTTAAACGCATACCAATAGGAATTTTAAATCTGGAATCCGGTAAGCGCTCCACATCGTCAGCCAACTGAAAATCATCAATAAAAAAATCTGGTTGATCCATAAAATACACACGCTGATGCGGTGTGGACAACAAGCCTTGTTGTTGCACAAAATCCACAAAAACTGAAGCCTGTAAATTTTTGGTCAATATTTGTGAAAAGCTTATTGATACGCTATAGGAATTTCGGCTTTCATCGTTAAAGGCCTGATATTTAAAAGGGTTGTAAGTTCCTGTGCCTACAATATCACTGTTAGTAAAACCAGGACGTAATTCAATGGGATACTGCGGATTCCAAGTATCCAAAAACACATTGGCCTTAATACTGATTTCGGTGTTTTTTTCATTAAACAAGTGCGTATAGCTTCCTCCAAAACCAATGGAAAAATAATCATACTCTGAAGCCACACTTAAATGGCCTTCAACAATATGATTTCTACTATCAGAACTATGCGCATAACTAATGGTTCCACCAGTCCAGACATCAGAAGCTGAAGCACCTGATGAGTCTGAGTAAGGGCTTGCAGGCTGTGATGAATCAAACGGATTAATATTACTCGAAGACGCTGATGAATAGGCAGAAATACCTGCATCAACGGTTAAAACATCATCACTGTTTAAGGGTATAGCCACAACGATAGTTGGTGTGATATCGGTTAATTTTTCGGTTCCTATACCTCCTGAAACAGCAGCATGTGTACCATCTTGCGTATAGTAGCTCATCAAGAAATCAACTTCATTGGTTTCTAGTACCCTCTTTTTGTAGGATGCTGTGTTATCTGTTTCAGTATCTTGAGCAAAAGACATTCCTCCTATCAAGAAAAACAATGCTATGATTATTATCTTTCTCATGTTAGTTACAACCACAGCCTCCCCCTGTTTTTCCTCCGTTAGCGCCAGAAGAGCCTTCACGGTATAACTGGTAATTGGTTTCAAATCGTTCTATCTTTTTTGCAGAAAGAACCATTTCAGGGTCGTTAATGTTTACCTTATCATATTCCTTAACAGTGACGCAGGAAGATAATGTTAACGCTAATACAGAAAGCAATAAAAACTTTTTCATTCTTTAGGTTTTATTTGATCGGAGTAAAAAATAGCTCCGTCTTCGTCAATAATGATACAATCTATTTGATTGAGCTGATTTACAAAATCCAACCCAATATCCTTGCCCATAACAAAAATAGATGTTGCCAAAGCATCTGCCAGTTCGGCTTTAGGAGCTAATACACTAACACTTATAACACCCGTGCTTGGATAACCCGTTCTGGGATCTATAATATGGGAATACCGTATATCATTAAACTTCACGAATTTCTCATAATTTCCAGAAGTCACAATAGCGCGATTATCTACTGGTAACATGGCAAAAACATGATCTTTATTCAACGGATTGTTAATAGCAATTCGCCAGGGCTCACCATTGGTTTGGTAACCCCAGGTGTTCATATCGCCTGAAGCATTAATAATCCCTCCAGAAACACCTTTCTTCTTCAATAGTTCTTTAGCCATGTCTGCTGCATAACCCTTGCCGATGGCACCAAAACCAATTTTCATACCCTTTAATTTCAGGAAGACACTGTGATTAGTGTCATCTAAAATGATATTGTGATAGCCTACTTTAGAAACCGATTCTTCAACTTCAGAGGGTTCTGGCATCTTGGTCATACTACCATCAAACTTCCAAATTCTATCCATGGAGGCATACGAAATATCAAAAGCACCTTGGGTGAGGTTTGAAATACCAATGGCACGTTTAATCAAATTAAACAATTCCGGATCCACTACAACGGGTTTAACACCAGCATTCTTATTGACTAGAGAGGTTTGTGAATTTGGATCCCATGATGAAATTAAACGTTCAATACGCTGAATTTCACTAACGGCTTCATCGATATATTCATCTGCTTGTTCTTGAGATTGTGCGACAACGGTTATATCAAACCGGCTGCCCATGAGCTTTAATGTCCGTTTATAGGTTCCTTGTGAGAAAGTCAGTTGAGACACTATAAAAAAACAATATAGAGGCAGATAATATTTCATTTATTTCACAAATGATTTCAGTTTATCTACATAGGATTGGGGTGCTATTTTTTCATAACCCATTTCTCCTAAAACCTTTCCGCTTTCATTCAAAACTAGCACCAATGGAAAAAAACCATTTTTATTATACTTTTCAGCCAAACTCCTGTTTTGAGTTTGTAATTCTTCAGACAAGGTGTTTTGTTTTTTTCGTGGAAAATCAGCCTTAACCAATACGACATTGGCATCCGAATAATTTATAAAGGCATCACTTTGGAAAATTTGCTGGTCCAACTTGATGCATGGTGCACACCAATCTGAACCAGAAAAAACCAAGATCATTGGTTTGTGCATTTTTTGAGCCTCTAATTGAGCCTCTTTAAAATTGTGATTCCAATTTTGAGAGAAGGTATTAAAACTGATAACGGTCAGTAATAATATTGTAAAATATGTTTTCATTTAAAATCTTTGAAGAAGATACTTTCAAAACGTAAATGAACAACAATTATTTCATTCCTAATGTAACATTGGTCACATTCTTTATCTGACTATCAAACAATTATTAAATATTATTTTTATTTATTCTAAATAAACTTGTAAGAAGTAATTTTTGATACTATTTTTGCGGACTTAAAAACAATCTATTTATAATAAGTCTAAATAAAGATGAAACACTACTTATCACTAATCACAGCACTTTTAAGCTTATCATTAGTTGCTCAAAATGAAAAACCTTTAGATTCTCTTCAAGATTTAGAAGAAGTAATTATTTCTACCAATGTTATTTTCGGAAATAAATATGTCGCTAAAAATAGAACAGGATCTGCCTATTATATTTCACCAGAAGAATTAAAGAAGTTTAATTACACCGATATCAACAGGGTCTTACGAACGGTACCTGGCGTCAATATTTATGAGGAAGATGGATTTGGATTAAGGCCAAACATTAGTTTACGTGGCACATCACCTGAACGAAGTGCCAAAATATCCCTTATGGAAGATGGCGTCTTAATAGCTCCTGCGCCTTACAGTGCACCAGCCGCTTACTATTTCCCATCAATAGCACGAATGGAGGCCGTTGAGATCTTAAAGGGAAGTAGTCAAGTACAATATGGTCCGTTTACTACAGGTGGTGCCATAAATATGGTGTCAACCCAAATACCTGATACGTTTCATGGAAAGATTTTTGGGAGTTATGGTTCTTTTAATACCGGACAACTACAGGCCAAGGTTGGCGATAGTCGCGAAAACTTTGGTTATATGGTAGAATACTTGAACTATAATTCAGATGGTTTTAAAAACATTTTAGACAACCAAAACACAGGTTTTGATAAAAATGATGTTGTAGCAAAATTTCGTGTTAATTCAAACAGCGATGCCAAAATTCAAAATGCATTAGATCTGAAATTTCAATATTCTGATGAAGTTTCTAACGAAACCTATTTAGGATTAACAGAGGCTGATTTTGACACCAATCCGTTTGATCGCTATGCGGCTTCTCAAGAAGATCAAATGAATGCTGAACATGTACAAATTACCGCAACTCATACTGCAGATTTCAATGAAAACTTCAGAATCACCACAACGGGATACTATAACCGTTTCCAACGTAATTGGTATAAACTTAATGATGTTACTTTCAATAATACTCGCGCAGGAATCGCTGATATAGTCAGTGATCCAGAGACTTATTCAGATTATTTAGCTATCGTAAAAGGTGAAACAAATTCCACTGATGATGCGCTTGGTGTAAAAGCTAACAACAGACTTTACAACTCAAAGGGTATTCAATCAAAATTTGATTATCATATTAAAGGTGGCAATACCTTTCACGACATTGAAGTCGGATTGCGTTATCATTATGATGAAGAAGACCGTTTTCAATGGGTTGATAAATATAAAATAGACATTCAAGGTTTAATGACCTTGACCCAAACAGGCATTCCAGGAACAGATGCTAATAGAATAAGTGCTGCTAAAGCATTTGCCGCATATGCCATGTACAAATTCAGATACAACAAAATAACCATCACACCAGGCTTACGCTATGAAAACATGGTTTTAGAGAGACAAGATTTTGGTAAAAATGATGTAAACAGAATCGGTTTGGATGTATCAAATCGTGAAAACAAGGTAGACGTATTTATTCCGGGCATTGGGTTCAGTTATAAATTCAACAATATGACCTCTTTATTTGGAGGTGTTCATAAAGGATTTTCGCCGCCAAGTAATCAAGTTGGACAAAAACCAGAGGAAAGTATCAATTATGAATTAGGTTCAAGATTTGCTGTTTCTAGACTAAAAGGTGAAATCGCTGTTTTTTATAATGATTACAGTAATTTGTTGGGTAGTGATTTAGCAGCAACGGGTGGTACTGGGTCCCTAGAACAATTTAATGCTGGAGAGGTTAATGTAGCTGGATTAGAAGCCTTAATCAATTATGATTTGTTGTCTAAAAACCCTAAATACGGTTTGCCTATTTCATTGGGCTATACTTATACGCATGCTGAATTCGAAAATAGCTTTGGAAGTACCGACGGTCTTTGGGGTGAAGTTGAGGCAGGTGATCAATTACCATATTTACCAGAACATCAATTTAACTTGATGGTTTCGTTGGAGCACGAGAAATATGAATTAAATGCTAGCGGTCGCTATTTAGGAACATTCAGAACAATGGCCGGATCTGGTGCCATACCAACAAACGAAAAAGTAGATTCAAATTTTGTTTTAGATTTTTCAGCGAAATACCATTTTAATAAACATTTAAGTGTCATGGGTAATATTTTTAATGCTTTGGATACCACATATGCAGTTTCTCGAGTTCCAGCTGGCTTAAGACCTGGTATGCCATTTGCTGCTAATGCAGGATTAGAGTTTAGGTTTTAAAATAATGTATTAGTCTAAATTTAAAAAGCTACTTGTTTCAAGTAGCTTTTTTTAATGATAGACACTAAAAATTTTAGTTGCTTCATTGTAAGCGCTCTCAAAACTCATGGCATTGAGATCCGATTTCTTTTTGGAAGTGAAGTAAGAAAGCAGTTTTTCAGTAGGCATGTTCCCAGTGAGCTCATCTTTAGCCATCGGACAGCCGCCAAAGCCTTGAATGGCACCATCAAATCGTTTACAGCCAGCTCTATAGGCCGCATCCACCTTTTCAAACCAAGTGGAAGGTGTTGTATGTAAATGGGCACCAAATTCTATTTGAGAATATTTGGGAATTAAATTGGAAAACAAATAGTCAATATTTTCAGGGTCAGAGCTTCCTATAGTATCACTTAAGGATAATATCTTAACACCCATATTACTCAACCGCTCGGTCCACTCCCCTACAATATCTACGTTCCAAGGGTCTCCATAAGGATTACCAAATCCCATAGAAATATATACCACAACTTCTTTATTTGATTTATTGGCAATTTCCAAAATCTCCTTTAGAGTAACCACCGATTGCGCAATGGTTTTATGGGTATTACGCATCTGGAAATTTTCAGAGATTGAAAACGGGTAACCTAAATAATTTATTTCTGGATGTTGGGAGGCATCTTGAGCACCTCGAGTATTGGCAATAATGGCCAATAATTTAGAAGTGGTTTTTGATAAATCCAACTGTGAAAGCACTTCAGCTGTATCAACCATTTGCGGTATTGCTTTGGGAGACACAAAACTTCCAAAATCAATAGTATCAAATCCCACGCGTAACAATGACTGGATATATTGCACCTTTTTTTCAGTAGGAATAAAATCCTTGATACCTTGCATGGCATCACGTGGACATTCAATGATTTTGATTTCAGACATAATCTCAAAAATAGGATTTTTACCCATTAGTAAAAAACAATTTAGCTGTGATTCTATTTTTATTAGATTTACAAAACCGTAATAGCTTGGCAACCTGATAAATTATAAAAATTGATTAAAACTGTCACATCAAAATCAGCAATAAAAATAACTGCCCAATTAGCGCACAGCATTTGGAATCAACATTATGTGCCCATCATTGGTCAAGACCAAGTGGATTATATGATTGAAAAATTCCAAAGTGAAACAGCCATAACTCAACAAATACAGGAAGGTTATCAGTATTTCATGATTGAACACCAATCGCGTCCTTGTGGTTATTTAGCTTTGGTACCTAATCCAGTTGAAGGTAAAATCATGATCAGCAAGATTTATGTCGATAGTCATTACCGAGGTTTGGGTCTAGGTCTTGCGCTTTTGGATTTCACAGTTAAAAAAGCTCAAAACGAAGGTTTCAAAACAATCTGGTTAACGGTCAATAAATACAATACCCATTCCATACAATGGTATGAAAAACAAGGGTTTCAAATAAAGGAAAAAGTTGAGTTTGATATTGGCAATGGCTTTATCATGGATGATTACCTCCTTGAAAAACCTGTTTAGTTGTTAGGCTCTTTCAAGCAATGCCTTATTGATAGCTTTAACCAGTTTAGGTCCTTCATAAATAAAACCAGTATATAGTTGAATTAAATCGGCACCTGCATCCAGTTTTTCCAAAGCATCGGCAACCGAATGAATACCACCCACACCTATAATCGGAAAAGCCTTATGACTTTTTTCTGAAAGAAAACGAATCACTTCCGTGGACCGTCCAGTTAACGGTTTACCACTCAAGCCACCAACCTCATCTTTATTTTCAGATTTAAGACCGGTTCTTGAAATGGTGGTATTGGTTGCGATTACACCATCAATTTTAGTGTCTTTAACAATATCAATAATATCCAGTAATTGCGAATCGGTTAAATCGGGTGCTATTTTTAATAGAATGGGTTTGGGATTTTCTTTTTTTGAATTTAAGTCCTTTAAAGTTTGTAATAACTTGGTAAGAGGCTCTTTATCTTGTAACTCCCGTAAATTAGGCGTGTTTGGTGAACTGACGTTGACCACAAAATAATCCACATAATCAAACAAAGCATTAAAACATAGCTTGTAATCGTTTACCGCTTCTTCGTTGGGTGTCACCTTGTTTTTACCAATATTGCCGCCAATCAGGACATCTGTATTTTTTTTTAAACGTTCAACAGCTTCAGCTACACCACCATTATTAAATCCCATACGGTTAATAATAGCCGAATCTGATTGTAAACGAAATAATCGTTTTTTAGGATTACCAGGTTGTGCCTTTGGCGTAAGCGTACCGATTTCAATGAAACCAAACCCTAAATTGGACAACTCATTAAATAATTTGGCATCCTTATCAAAACCAGCTGCTAATCCTACAGGATTCTTGAATTTTAATCCAAATAATTGACGTTCAAGTTTTGTATCATCCACACAGTAAAGGCTTCTAAACATATTAGACATCAATGGAATCCTATTCAGAAACCGTATCATTGAAAAGGTGAAATGATGAATTTTTTCAGGATCAAATAGAAAAAAAAGTGGTCGGATGATTAATTTGTACATCGGTGGATTTTTGAGGAACAAAAATACAATTCTATTTAAGGAAATTTTCCTAAAAGTTAGTCTTTTTGTGAGTGTCTAATGTATTTTTCCACGACAACCGCCGTAATAATGACCAAATAAAACTGACCAACCATAGCTATAAACATAGACGCTTTTTGGGCAATGTCAGAAATTGGTGTGATATCACCATAACCAATGGTCATTAAGGTAATGTAACTGTAATACATCAAATCATCGATATTTTTAGGGGTCATTCCTGTTTCCTGCAACCCACTAAAAGAACCTGGATTGATAAGTTCTATACAATTAAAAATAAAAAATCCAATGAGCCCCAAGGAAATATAACCACTCATCAATCCATAAATAACTGTTTTATTGACTTTTTTCGCTTTCCAAACTTGAGAAATAATTTCGAAGGTTGTTAAACTGTAAAAAATAAAATAAATAAAAAAGCGTACATATTCTAATACATGTTCTTCAGAACTTAAAAAATAACGGTATAAAAAAACGCCAATTGTAACGAATAAAATAACTCTAACAATTATTGATTGTTTTCGTCTCTTTTTAAATATCACCAACCCAGACGCTATATTAATAACAAACAGCACAGGCATAACAAGGGTATTTAAAAAATACTTCGGAAAAATAAGTGAGCCAAAGAGAATTAAAACCAGACTAAAAAAGAAAAGTTCAAAACGATATTGATAGAGTCTTTTTAAAACCACTTTAATCTTCCATTAATTTTTCATTGAATTCATAATCCTTGTAATTCACCTTATACAAAACGCTGTAAAACGATGGGATAAATAATAAGGTTATAAACGTACCAAACAAAAGACCTACCATGATACTAACGGCCATACCTTCCCACATTTCACCGCCACTCAAATACAATGGTATTAAACCTAACACCGTAGTAAAGGTTGCTAATAAAATAGGTCTGAAGCGTTGCAAACAAGCGGCAATAATAGCATCCTGAATGGGTCTTTTTATTTCGGTTTCTTCAATTTGAATCCTGTCAATCAAAACGATAGCATTATTAATAACTATTCCAGCCAACGATATCACACCTAAAAACGGCATGAATCCAAATGGTTCTTGGAATATTAGAAGTCCAATGACGACACCAATAATTCCTAATGGAATCGTCGAGGCCACCATGGTAGTTTTTCTAACCGAATTAAATTGAATAATAAGCAATAAAATAATAATGAATCCTGACAATGGTAAATAACCTATAACCGCTCCCATATTTTCAGCCGTGTTTTCTGCATCACCTCCAAATTTATAGGTGTATCCTTCTGGCCAGGTTTTAGACTGTTCGGCTATCCAAGGTGTTATTTCCTTCATTATAGCTGAAGCGTTACCATCATCATTTAACTCACTGGAGACCACTATCGTTCTATCAATATCCAAACGCTTTATTTTGGCATATTGCCATTCTGGAATTATGGTAGCCACTTGACTTAAAGGGACACTCTTACCCGTATTTTGAGCATAAACATTTAAGGTTTCTATGGAAGCCAATGTTTGTTGCTGACTACCGTCACTTCGCATTAGAATAGGAATAGATTTATCATCCTCACGATACTCCCCTGTTTTAAAACCATCTAAAACCGTTTGTAAAGATGTTGCGATATCCTGGTTAGAAACACCCGCCAAACGAGCTTTGTTTTGATCAATGTTGACAACAAACTTTTTACTTTTTGGTCCCCAATCGTCTTTGACATTTTTGGTTCCGGTTATTTTGGATAGTTTTTGTTTGGTTTGTTCCGATAAGGCTGCCAATATATCTGGATTATCTCCAGATATTTTGACCTCAATGGGCGTACCACCACCTCCTGAACCCAACAGACTCACTTTAATGTCGGCATCCGGGAAATTATTAAAACAAAATGCATCTAGTTTATTCACCAACTCATTGTTATAAATGGCATCAGAAACATTCACCAGCATATGTCCATAACTAGCATCGGGTTCATCGGGAGTATAGCCTAAATCATAAGATTCCGGTCCTTTTCCAACATATGAAGACCAATCGGTAATACCATTTTCACGAGTTTCATTGACTAAAAGCGAATCACGCATGTAAACCTCCAATTCTTCAACCAATTCTTGAGTGCGTTCAATTCGCGTCCCTTGGGTTAAGTTAATGTCTACCGTAATCATGTTTCGATCACTATCCGGAAAGAAAATGAATGGAATTTTCGTGAACCCATAAAGCGATAACATAAATAGTCCCACTATTACTAGAAGCACGGTAACTTTTATAGATAATGCCTTCAGAATTAAATCCTTGTAATAGCCTTTTAATTTAAATATGACTTTATCGATAGCACTAGGTTCACGTTCTGCTTTAGGTTTTATTTTCAAAAATAAAACACAGAACAAGGTAATTACGGTTAAAGCTAAAAGCCAGGACGATAATAAAGCCAGAGATATTACCACGAAAATAGGTCCTACAATGTCACCCATAGTCGATTCAGCCAAATAAAAAGCCAAAAATGCCGCAGAGGTCGTTAAGGTTGAAATTAACAGTGGTGTAAATAATTCGGAACAGGCTTCAATGGCTGCTGTTTTAGCAGCTGTGCCATTTTCCATTTTAACCATTACGGTTTCTGCCACAACTATGGCATTATCGACCATCATACCCAAAGCCATAATTAAGGCTGCCAAAGTCACCTGATTTAAACCCATACTGATGACTCCCATAAGCATCAACGTCATAATAGTCACTAAAGGAATCAGGCTGGCAATGATGGCTCCTGTTCGAACACCTAAAAATATAAGCATCACCAATAATACTATCACAATAGATTGCATGAGATTGACAATGAAATCACTGATTTTAACATCAATATATTTATCTAAAGAAGCCAATCGTGTTAACTCGAGTCCAACAGGCAACTTATTTTGCCAGTCGGAAATTACCTGATTCACATCTGCTCCCAATTGAATGACATTGGCACCTTCTTTCAAACTCACATGCATGGAAATGGCATCTTTGCCATTTACCTTCACGATTTGAGTTGGTGGATCGATATAACCTTTGACAATGGTTGTAATATCACCCAAGTAAACCATTTGAGTCCCATCACCTACCGGAATTAATGTATTTTCAATATCCTCAACCGAATTAAAATTACCAGTAGGTTCCAAAATAATGCGTTCATTTTGAAGATTGACCTGACCTCCTGAACTCAATATATTGGTGGCACTGATAGCTGATTGTAATTTAGATGCTGATAAACCATATTCTTTTAAACGAGAATTATCAAACTCTACAAAAACGCGTTCGTCTTGCACCCCTCCTAATTCCACTTTAGCGGCAAACTCCAGTTTAATTAAATCGTCTTTGATATCATCAATGTATTCCTTTGATTCGGCATAGGAAAATCCATCTGAAACCAAGCCCACAGCAATTCCAAACACTTCGCCAATACCATCATCATCCAAAAAAGGCACAGCACCAGAAGGCAATCCTTCGATGGCATCCAACTTACGACGTAATCTGTCCCAAACAGCTTGTAATTTTTCAGGCTTGACCTCATCTTTTAACTCCACCGTGACCACTGACAAACCAGAACGTGACGTACTACTAACTTCTTTTAACTCCGGAAGTTCCTGGGAAATTTTTTCAACCTTATCCGTTACCAATAGCTCCACACGTTCCGGACTCGCTCCCGGAAATTGCGTGACGATAGTAGCTACTCGAACCGTATAGGGTGGCATACTATCACGTGATAATCCTTGGTACATGACGATACCCATTAACACAATGGTGGCAAGAACCGTAAAGGTAATTCTATTGCGTTCTATTGAAAACTGGGCTAAATTCATCTAGCAGTTAATTAAGTTTTACCTGTTGTCCGTCAAGCAAAGTCTGTAAACCAGCTGTGGCTATTTTTTGTCCTGCCTCCAATCCAGATGTGACTAAAAAACCTTCCGATGTCAACGCTCCCAATGTAACGGGTTGACGCTTGACTATATGCTTGTCTTGATTTTCCTCAATGACAAAAACAAAACGGCTTTCACCATCTTCGCCGACACTTACTGCAGGTATAACCAGCTCTCTTTTTACCTGATCTTCCATTCCAAATTCAAACATAACATTCGCAGCCATACCACTTTTTATAGCTTCATCATTATCATTAATGGTTACTCGAATAGGATAGGTTGATGTATTCTGGTCTAGTGCCGGAGCAACCTCTGAAACTGTGGCATCAAATTGTTTATTAGGTATCGCTGTAAAAGACACCTTTACCTTCATGCCTTTATTCACATTGTTAATCACACTTTCTGGTAAACCCAAAGCAATTTCAATAGCCGTTCCAGCATTCAATACACCAATGATTTGACCAGGTGAGACATTTTCATCAACTTCAGCTACAACGGAAGCTATGGAACCGTTTTCTGGTGCATAGAGATACCCAAACTTAATTTGTTCAGCTTGAATGGACACACTGCGTTTAGCGGATTCAAAACTAGCTACAGCTGTTCGATAAGAATTCTTGGCAGCTTCATAATCACTTAATGATGCACTCCCCTTTTCATATAAGGTGCGTACACGATTCAAACTCAACTTGGCCGTATTCATTTGTGACTCCGCACTATTCTTACTTTCCAAAGCACTCTCATAATTTAATCGTGCCTGCACATTATCCAATTGTGCCAATAAATCGCCTTTCTTGACCTGTTGTCCCAATTTCATATCTAGCATCACAATAATTCCTGTATTCCTGAAACTCAAGTTGATTATTTTTTCGGTTTTTGCCGTACCACTAAAATTTCTAACCTTTTCACCACCTGAATAGGTCACTTCGGTGTATTTAACGGGTCTTAATACCTCTGCCTTGGTTTCTTCTTTTTTACCACATGCCATAATCAGTATGGTTAAAAAGAGCATCCAAATCTTACCTGTATGTTTCATAATCATTATGATAGTTTATTAATCTTCAACACTGGCCTTAAATTCAATAAATCGAGCAATAAATTCCTGACGCTCGTCCGTAGTTTCCAGTAAAAAGAAATTTCCAATATAGCGCTCCAAAGTCAACATAGCCAATAAATAATTGTACGTAGCGTTACTACTGGCCAATTGTGCTTTTAAATAATTGTTTTGGGCATCCAACAACTGAATAATATTAACAGCACCATTCTCATAAGAGGTTTGGGTTAATTCTAAAACCTCCTTGGCCGTCTCTTCAAATACTTTTGACAATTCAATATTGGTGATTTGATTGATAATATTTAAAACAGCATCATTGATATTCTTTTCAATTTCCAACTTAATATTATCGGAAGCAATACCCAACTGGTCTTTTTGAATAGTTGCAATTTGCTGATTTATATTCTGCTTATTCTGATTAAAGATTGGTAACGACAAGTTCAGACCAACATTATAAAACCCATCAGGAGGCGTCGTTAAAAAAGCTGGAAACGTACTACCTGCACCACTTCTGGAAAAAACATAGTTATACTTTCCTTGTAAAGCCACTGTTGGTAAAAAACGACCTGGACCAAATAGCTTTTCGCTGCGTTCGGTAGCCAATAAGTTATAATCCAAATATTTTAACTCTGGCGAATTGGTTAACGCTTCCTGAACCAAAAATTGAATAAATGGTTTACGTTCCAAAGGATCATTCAACAAGTTACTAAAATCATGATAATCATAGGCCTCAAAAACACCCTGATCTAATTCGACCTCATTCACATCAATACTATACCCAATTGGATTGTTCAATAATTGGTTCAATACATAAAACCCTTGTTTGAGCTGGTTAATAGATTCTATATTATCCTGCATATTTTGAACCAGCTCACTTCGAAATCGTAACACATCCGATTTACCTGATTGACCAGCCTCAAAATTTTGAGCGGCTATTTGTAAATTACGCTTGGTGAGGTTTAAGTTTTTGTTTTTAATTTTATAATTGGCTTTTAATATCAATGCATTAAAATAAGCTGTAGCAGCCTCGAAAATAATATTCAATTGTTCCCTGTTATAGTCCTCCTGCTGGGCTTTTTGAAGTGCTTGTTGAATACCAATATTGGCATTGGCTGCTTCAGAGAAAACCGTTTGTGATAAAGTGACATTACCCGAAGTTGAAAATTCGGGATTTTGTCCATTAGTGGCCGCTGCAAATTCAGGATCCACATAACTAGCAGAAGCTGCCGCAGAAACATCTGGCAAATAATTGCTTTTGGCTAATTGCGTATCTTTTTCTGAAAGACGTACATTTTGTTGACTTTCCTGTAAGCTTAAATTTTCTGCAATGACTTCTGTCATCACATCCACTAAACTATAGATTTTTTCAGCATCCAATTCTGAAGCATCACCCACAAAATTGGTAGAGGCTATCAAACTATATTTCAAGGGAACTCCCAACTTTTCTGCTGTATTAAAATTGACAGTCAAGTTTTTGTTCAACGTTAAGAGGGATGATGGTTCCGCAAAATCATCATCTACAACAATGGACTCAACACTTAAGGCTACCCTTCTAAAAAACTGATTAATTTGTGATTGATCATGATTACTGGCTAAAAGTCCGTTCTCTACATCTTGAATAGGTGTTGTGGTAAATGATGGAATATTTTTAGCAATTAACGCTTCTGAAATGGTTTTGATTTCAGCATCGGTTAAATACAGTCCTCCAGCAAAGTAAACAGCATCATAGCCATCTACTGAATTTATGATATCACTCGCCGTTTCAAAAGGTAATATGGTGAGATTTAAATCTAAATTACGTTCCAGATTAGGAATCATTTCAGCAATCGGTGTATAATCCATCACGCCGCGTTCTAATATGATACCGACATTTTTACAGCCAACCAATTGCTTTAACAAGGTTAGATCTTCTTCATAGGATAAGGTTGTGAGTATGGATGTAAAATTGGGTGTGTCATTTTGTATGGCATCACTGGAAAGAAACTCCTTATTAACTGTCCCAAATAATATGGTTGGTTTGGGATAATTCTCTATTTGCGAGATTACCGCATTATTAATATTTCCAAAAGCGACAATAATATCAACTTCAGATAGCAACTGCTGGTAATTTTGAAGTGCCATGGCAGCGTCAAAATGATTAACTAATCTTGTTGCGCGGTCAAATTTAATAATGGCATCTTCACCAACTACTGCTTTTATCTCTGTTTCCAACTCATCTATTAATGCATCAATTTCTTCGTTCTTACTATCTAACAAATAGCCTAATTCAAAAACTTTTTCTTGAGAGAAAACAGATAACCCAATAAAGAAGAGTAAACTTATAAACCAGAAGCGCATTAAAACGTGTTTTATTGGTTAAAAATAGCTGTAATTTGATATTAAACAAAGAGTTAAGGCAAATTAAATTTACGGTCTATTATTTTATTAATGGGGAATGAAAGTTTATTTTTGAGAAAAATTAAACGAAATGATTAACAAACAACATATTATTGACCGTTTTATTGGTTATGTAACTATCGATACCGAATCTGATCCAAAATCTGAAACCACACCCAGTACAGCCAAGCAATGGGATTTAGCAAATGCTTTAGCAGAAGAACTTAAATCTATTGGTATGAGCGATGTCACGATAGATGACAATGCCTACATTATGGCTACTCTACCTAGCAATGTGGACCATGATGTTCCTACCATTGGTTTTATATCCCATTTTGATACGAGTCCCGATTTTACAGGTGCTAATGTGAAACCACAAATTGTTGAGAATTATAACGGCAAAGACATTGTATTAAATGCTGCCCAGGATATTGTACTGTCTCCCGATTACTTTGAAGATTTGTTGTTATATAAGGGACAAACCTTGATTACTACTGATGGCACCACATTATTAGGAGCCGATGATAAGGCGGGCATTTGTGAAATTGTCTCGGCTATGGAGTATTTAATACAGCATCCCGAGATTAAACATGGGCCTATTCGTGTTGGCTTTACACCAGACGAAGAAATAGGTCGTGGTGCCCATAAATTTGATGTTGAAAAATTTGGCGCCGATTGGGCCTATACCATGGATGGCAGTCAAATTGGCGAATTGGAATATGAGAATTTCAATGCGGCAGGTGCTGTAGTGACTGTGAAAGGAAAAATAGTGCATCCTGGCTATGCTAAAGGTAAAATGGTGAATTCCATGTATATTGCCACCGAATTTATTAACTCTTTACCACGAATGGAAACACCAGAACATACCGAAGGCTATGAAGGCTTTTTTCATTTACACAATATGAATGGTGCTGTTGAAGAAACCGTTCTGGAATACATTATCCGCGACCATGATAAAGGCCATTTTGAAGCACGCAAGGAGATGATGCAAAAATTGACGAACGAACTCAATGACCAATATGGCAGAGAGGTTATTTCTGTTGAAATCAAAGACCAATACTTTAATATGAAGGAAAAGGTCGAACCGGTTATGCATATTGTGGATATTGCCGAAGAAGCCATGAAACAATTAAATATTAAACCCCTTATCAAGCCAATTCGTGGTGGTACCGATGGTTCCCAATTAAGTTATATGGGATTGCCTTGCCCTAATATTTTTGCAGGTGGACATAACTTTCATGGACGTTACGAATACGTGCCTGTGGAGAGTATGCTTAAAGCTACCGAAGTGATTTGTAAGATTGCAGAATTGACAGCAAAAAAGCACCAAGCCTAGGCAGTTGACTTTGTAAAAAAAATAACCGAACTTCGTTTAACTACTGATATAAACAATTGAAACAGTTCATATCAAGACATTGTGTGCAATTTGAGAAAAACAGAAATTATGAGTAATTATTTAAATGTTTTTGGAAAACCTTTGTTTGGAATCATGGTAGTTTTAATATTTCAGTCATGTGAAAATCAACACAACACTACATCTGAAATTGACAAAGTTTCTAAAGATTCAATTTCTGAAATAGAAATAAAAAAAACAATTGAAGACTTATACGAGGTTTATTCAAAATCTGACCTACAATGGGTTGATTTTTATAAGGACAAATATAATATTGTTTCTGGAAATGGAACCGTTAAAACTATAAACAGAGATTCGCTAAGAGTCTATTGGAAAAACATGTATGAGAAATACAATGTTATCCTGAACAACAGAGGAAAGCCCATATTAAGTGTGTCTGGTAATCAAGCTTTTCACTACAATACATTCGATGAAATTTTAATAAATAAAACAACTAATGATACAATTGAAAATATTGGAACCTGGGTTGTTTTATGGAAAAAACAGAAGGACGGTTCCTGGAAAATAGAGTTTGAAACTTATAATGCTAAATAAAAACTGCACACAACAAAGAACTGAGTTAAAAAACAAATCTTTTTAAGCTAATCTTGACACAAAGTTTTCGTCGTATGGCAACTCGCTTTTTGCAATGGCAAATGCCTGTTTCAACAGCTTGTTTGCTACAGC
>NZ_POWF01000011.1 GCF_002895005.1 Hanstruepera neustonica
TAGGTAGATAAAGAGAGAGGATTATCATTGTTGACGGAATCTAAAGTTCCAACGTATAACATAACCTTAATTCTCTCTTTTGTTCTTTCTGATTATATAATAAATTTAGTGATTTGTAAACTTAAGATGTATAACCGCAATTACGGCGGATTCGACTGCGTCCGAATCCACTCGGAATTGCTAACGTCAGTTCTTAACCGAAAAACATTAACTTTAAGCCCGTAACTGACGGTTATACGAGACCGTTAAACGAAATATGAAAAAAGTCACCTCCGTAGAAGAATATATAGAAAACAACAATCACTTTGGTGAAGCCTTAACCTTGTTGCGCAACATCATCACCAAAACCGAATTGGAAGAAACCTTAAAATGGAGCGCGCCTGTTTACGCCCTTGATGGTAAAAATGTGGTAGGTTTGGGTGCCTTTAAAAACCATTTTGGTATTTGGTTTTTTAACGGTGTGTTTCTCAAGGACGAAAAGAACTTGTTAGTAAATGCTCAAGAAGGCAAAACCAAAGCCTTGCGCCAGATGCGTTTTGAAAGTATTGAGGATATAGACCAAGCAGCTGTGCTAGCTTACGTTAAAGAAGCTATTGAAAACCAAAAACTGGGTAAAGAAATCAAACCCGAACGCAAAGGCAAAAACGTGACAGTTCCCAATGAGCTAAAAACACTTCTTAAAAGTCAACCTGATGTCCACAGTAATTTTAAAGCTTTATCACCTGGAAAACAGCGTGAATATTGTGAATACATTGAAACAGCCAAACGAGACGCTACCAAGCAATCGCGTTTGGAAAAAATTACACCAATGATATTACAAGGTGTTGGATTGCATGATAAGTATAAGAACTGCTAGTTATTTATGGATTCCGCATCAAGTGCGGAATGACAAAAAATAAAAAACTCCGAAGGCGACTTCGGAGTTTTTTATATTGATTTCGATTGATTTTTATTTAGCAGGAGCGTTTAATTTCTTGCTCATTTCCATAGAAATGGCCGACTTATCAAACTTGATTTTTCCTGCCAAAGTTTCAATCACGCAGCTGCCATCTTTATCATTCAGTTCGACTACTTTACCGTGCATACCGCTTTTGGTAATGACTTTGTCGCCCTTTTTTAATTCGGCTGCGAATTTTTTTTCTTGTTTTTGGCGTTTCATCTGTGGTGCGATCATGAAAAAATACACAACCACGAACATTAAGATAAACGGTAAAAACGTACTAATACCTTCTCCCATAAATTATTTTACTTGCGGTACAGCAGGTTTAGCTGGTTCAACTGCATTAGGATCTGGTTTTACAAAAGCTGTAATTTTTACAGTTTCTTTACCTGATTCGGTGTTAGCAGTAATGGTAACTGTTTTAGAAACTTTATTCTTACCTGAACCGTTGAATTTTACAGTAAACTGACCTTTATCTCCAGGAGCTAAAGGTTCTTTACTCCAATCCTGTGGCACAGTACATCCGCAAGAACTCTTAATATCAGTAATAACTAAAGGAGCCTCACCAGTATTGGTATATGAGAAAACTGTTTCAACATTTGTTTTAGCTTCAATCTCACCGAAATCATGCTCTGTCTTATCAAACGTTAACACTGGGAATTTTGATGAAGCAGCATCTCTTTCAGCAGCTTCAGCTACATTGTTATCATCAATTTTTTTAGTGGCATCTTCTTTACAAGATGTGAATGCGATTAAGCACATGGCACTTAAGCCTAATATTACTTTTTTCATAATAAATTATTTTTGTTCGGGCAGTAAAAGTAATAATATTTTCTTATTACATCAACCCTCTGCCTGTTTTATTTAGCTTATCGGCTTCTTCATACTCTTTCACCAACTTGTCCAGTATACCATTTATAAAGATGCTACTTTTTGGTGTTGAGTATTCTTTGGCTATTTCCAGATACTCATTAATGGTGACTTTTACAGGTATTGACGGGAAGTTTGTAAGTTCACTTATGGCCATTTGAAGTAATACGGTATCTAGATTGGCAATACGGTCAGCATCCCAATTTTTAGTTTTTTCTGAAATAGCTTCGTTCAGCTTATTTTGATTTAAAATGGTTTTTTTGAACAAATCCAGTGCGAAAGCTCTATCGTCCTCATCCTTATATAATTCAGGTAATAACTGCTTTTCAGGTGATTTTAATTTAAGTTTTCTGATAATCTTGAGAATTGCTGTATTGACAACAGGCAAGTCATCGGTCCAAGTTAGGTTTTGATCTTGCAGATAATCATACAATTTATCGTTTGGAGCAATAATCTCTTTATAAATATCTATCAGAAAATTTTTGTCCTCCTTATAGTCCGATGTTCGTGTTTGCATGTAATCTTTGTACAAATCACTTGACAATAATTCCTTGAAAATGACATCCACATATTCATTATCCAATTCCCAATTGGTTATTTTATAGTCTTCTAAAGTTTGTTTCAAAAGGGTATTATCCTTTATCTGATTAAGGACTTCATTATTGACAAATTTACTATTGGGATTTTTATCTTCTGACGTAGCCAGATGCTTCTTTTGAGTTTTTTGAAGGTGGTCAGCTGATCGCTTTTGTAGCTCAATGAGTAGCGACAGCATAAGCAAATAGAGATTGTACATATTATCTAAACTTCGCAACAAAAATGTTTGATCTGCCTTAAAATTATCGCCTTCACCACCTGTATAGGCGTATATAGTTTGCATAACCTTGATACGAATATGTCTTCTATTTAGCATACTTACAAAGAACTTTTAATTTAAAGAGGCGAAAGTCATGCAACTTTCGCCTCGCAAAAATAATACTATTTTAAAAACTTACTTTGAATTTTCCTTTTTTCTGGCATCAATTCTGCTTTGTGCAATATTCAAAGCAGCATGGTTTGTCGTGATATTATGTGTTTGTGCGTTCGATAATATCTCTAATGTCGTGTTGTAGATATTTTCAGTTTTACGCATAATTTCTTTTCTATCATATCCTTCCAACTCCGCATACACATTAATAATACCACCAGCATTAATCAAGAAATCTGGCGCATAGACAATACCACGCTCCTGAAGAATTTTACCATGCTTTTCCTCTTGAGCCAATTGGTTATTGGCCGCTCCCGCAATTATTGACGCTTTCAAATTGTAAATGGTATCATCATTAATGGTAGCTCCTAATGCACATGGTGCATAAATATCCATTTCTTCTGCATAAAGATTTTTACCTCCATAAATAGTAACACCATATTTAGCACGCACTTCTTCCAAACGCTCTTGGCTGATATCAGCGATTGTGACATTAGCACCTTCGTCAACCAAATGCTCTACTAACGCTTCACCCACATGACCAATACCTTGAACAAAGACCGAACGACCTTCTAATACGTCACTACCGAATTTAAATTTAGCAGCCGCCTTCATACCCATAAAAACGCCATAAGCTGTAATAGGTGAAGGATTTCCGGCACCACCTTTTGATTCTGAAATACCGGTTACATAAGGTGTCACCTCACGAACAGTGTCCATATCGGCAGTAGTCATACCAACATCTTCTGCAGTGATATATTTTCCATTTAAAGAATGTACAAACTCACCGAATTTTTTCATTAGTTCTGGTGTTTTTTGAGTTTTGGCATCTCCAATAATAACAGCTTTACCACCACCCAGGTTCAATCCTGTGATTGCCGACTTAAATGTCATCCCTCGTGATAACCTTAAAACGTCATTCAATGCTTCCCATTCATTCTGATAAGCCCACATTCTAGTACCTCCTAGAGCAGGTCCTAAGACTGTGTTATGAATACCGATTATTGCTTTTAAACCTGTATCTTTGTCGTTGCAAAAAACAACTTGTTCGTGATTGTCAAAAGATTGCTGTCCAAAAACTGGATCGGCTTTTTGTAAATCTTTAGTATTAATGACGTCTGTAACCATTTTGTATTAATTAATATTTAGGGTCGTCTTTGTCTATTTTATAAAAACGACGCGCAAAATTACGTGAATATTCATGTTTAAACAACATAATTAATCTTAAAATACGAATTTGTTAAAAACTTTATTTTTTAACCCAAACTATTAATGAAGGAATTAAGGCATCTAAATAAGTACTTTTTAAAATATAAATACAAGTTAATAGTCGGGATCATTATTACGATCATAGCTAGAATATTTCTGCTTTTCACACCGAGATACGTCCGAAAAATATTTACGGCCATTGAACAAGCTTTGGATGGTACCTTAACCAAAGAAGCTTTTAGAAGCGAATTGTTTATCGCCATACTTTACATTGTTGGCGCTGCGGTAGTTGCAGGCATTTTTACCTTCTTAATGAGACAAACCATTATTAACGTTTCGAGATATATTGAATATGATTTAAAAAATGAAATCTACCAGCAATACCAAAGACTTTCATTAAACTTTTACAAAAAAAACAGAACCGGTGATTTAATGAACCGCATTAGTGAAGATGTTGGTCGCGTGCGTATGTATGCAGGTCCAGCCATTATGTATAGTATCAATACGATTACACTATTCGTTATTGCTTTGATATTCATGTTCAACGAAGCACCCATGCTGACACTATACACAGTTATACCGCTTCCAATTTTATCGGTTGCCATATACAAATTGAGTCGCGAAATACATAAGCGCAGTACCATTGTACAAGAGTATCTATCTAAATTATCCACATTTACACAAGAGTCTTTTAGTGGTATTGCCATCATTAAATCCTATGGTTTAGAATTGCAAACCGCAACTAACTTTACGGAATTGTCTAATGACAGCCGTGATAAACAATTAAGTTTGGTAAAAGTGAGTGCTTTGTTTTTCCCGATGATGATTCTATTAATTGGGGTCAGTAATTTAATGGTTATTTACATTGGCGGTTTGCAATATATTAATGGTGAAATTGAAAGTTTAGGTACTATTGCCGAATTCATAATCTATGTGAATATGCTCACTTGGCCGGTTGCCACAGTGGGATGGGTAACCTCTATCGTACAGCAGGCTGAAGCTTCTCAAAAACGAATTAATGAATTTTTAAAGATTGAATCTGAAATTCAAAATCCCACCCAAGAACCATTTCATATTGTGGGTGACATTGCATTTAATAATGTGTCCTTCACTTATGACGATACAAACATTCAGGCATTGAAAGACGTATCATTTAAGGTCAATCATGGTGAAACCCTTGCCATCATTGGTAAAACGGGATCTGGAAAATCCACCATCTTGGACTTGATTGGTAGATTGTATGATATTGATAGCGGGACACTTTTAATTGATGAGAACCCAGTAAACTTAATCAACCTAAACGATTTAAGAACCAATTTGGGATATGTGCCTCAGGATGCCTTCTTATTTTCGGACACCATTAAGAATAATATCAAATTTGGCAAGGAAGATGCCACAGATGAAGAAGTAATTCAAGCCGCTAAATATGCTCAAGTGCATAAAAACATTATGGGCTTTAAAAATGGTTATGACACCATATTAGGCGAACGCGGTATTACCCTTTCCGGAGGACAAAAGCAACGGATCTCTATAGCTAGAGCTATTATCAAAGACCCCAAAATATTGTTGTTTGATGATTGTCTGTCTGCTGTTGATACTGAAACGGAAGAAAAAATCCTTAAAAATTTAAATAAACTAACGTCAGGTAAGACTACCATAATTGTAAGTCACCGTATTTCGGCGGCAAAAAATGCTGATAAAATTATTGTATTGGACAATGGTAAAATCATAGAATCAGGGACACACGAAACTTTGATAAATACAGATGGCTACTATAAAGATCTCTATTTAAAACAATTAAGCGAGTCTGATGCCAAGTGATTTTTTTAGTCAATTAATCTGTTTAACACGTTGTTTTACAGTTCGTTAATTTCAAAATACGTTTCAAAACAAAAGAAAATTCATAAATTGTTGGTTGGTTACCATTTTTTTTAGATTTTTGGTGAAACAACAATGCAATTTTAATTGAATTATGAATAATAGTGACATGATGGAGAAAGAAGAGATTTTTTCAAAAGTATTACGAGCTGGTAGACGAACGTACTTTTTTGATGTACGTGCCACAAAGGCGGGAGATTATTATCTAACTATTACAGAAAGTAAAAAGTTTACCAATGATGATGGATCTTATCATTACAAGAAGCATAAGATCTATTTGTACAAGGAAGATTTTTCGGAATTCAATAACATTCTTCAAGAAATGACTGATTATATTATTGATGAGAAAGGTGATGAAGTCATCAGTGAACGTCATCAAAAGGATTTCAAGAAAGAATACGACAGCGATGAAACTGCTGATGTTAATGAATCAAATACCGATTCACAATCATCAGGAAGTTTTACAGATATCGATTTCGACGATATTTAATAACAAAAAACAAATTAAAAAAGCCATTGGTCACTGAGGTTCTCGAAGTGCCATGGCTTTTTTTTATAGTTTAACCGCTAAAAGTGCTATCACCATTGTTGCTATCATCCAAGCGAGTCCATAACCGATTCCAAAAGTTGACATCAAAGTTAAAGCAACAACCAATAGCCATAACGGCACTAACGTAATTACTAGGGCGTATCGAAAGGTTGCTACAAACTCAACTTCCTCTATTTTAGGTTTTATCCATAACCGCCAAATAGCCCAAACTGGTAATAGCATAACAATCAACAGAAATTTAAAAATCGATTTCAAAACTTTCAAATTAGTTTCTTCCTTGCGAACATCACAATCTTGAAAATTTGATTGAATACATGTATTAACTGCAATGGGGTTTAAAAAGTCCGCATGTAATTGATTCAGTTTGAATAAAGTTTCCTCATAGTTGTCAGCAGGAATATGAGTTGTTAGTTGTTTAATCGCTTGAGATACTTGATTTTTTAGTTTCACGACACTTTCGTTTGTATCGTTGGAATAATAATCTTGTTTTTCAATCGGCTCACCAAAGTGTATAGACACACTATCAGCAAATGCGTCAGCTTGCTGAAAATTCAAACCTATGGGTACAATTTTTAAAGAGGTTTTAGGGTATTTTTCAAAAGTCTCAAATACAATCCTAGTAAATCCTTTGCTCAAATTTCTAACCGACCGTTTTATATTATGGTTTCCTTCAGGAAATAAAGCCACGGTTTGTCCTTTAGAAAGCAATTGAGAACACGAGTTGAATATGGAATTATTGTTCGAAATCGTACTCCAGCCATCGCGTATCCTATAAACTGGCAGCATATTCAAACTTCTTAAAAAGGCATTTATCAATGGCTTTTTAAAGACACTTGCTCGTGTTAAAAAGTAGGAGAACCTTCCTGAATTTATGGCAATTAACAGGGCATCAATAAGGGCATTATTGTGATTGGACACCAATAGCAAGGAACCTGATTTTGGAACTTGAAATTGATTATAAACATATATTCTTCGATAATAAAAAAACAATCCCAATCTCAAATAAAACCTGACAATATGTAACCAGATAAATTTCAAACCAATGCTTCTTGTTTTTTTGTTTTAACTGACCAATAATAAGCCAAAATCAACCCAGATATAATATGCCAAATTCCCCAAAAAGCAGCCATGATGGCCATGCCTCCTAACCCGTTAAAAAAAGTAAATATCAACAATAACCCCAAACCTGAATTTTGAATACCCGTTTCAATAGCCAGCGTTTTTTGATTTTTGAATGATAGTTTGAATCCTTTAGCCACCAAAAAACCTAATAAAATTGCTATCACATTATGGCTTATTCCTAAAACCAACACATGATGAATATAATTATTGAATACATCCAAATTATTCATAAAAGCTATCACAACGATGGCTACAAAAACCATAATGGAAAGTGGTTTTAGTGCTTTTGATATATTTTTTGCCACTGCCTCAAACCGATATCGAATAATCATACCAATAGCTAATGGAATTCCTAAAATGAGTATCACTAATTTTACCAATTCATAGGGATTCAATAACACAGATGCTAATAATTGGGATGTTGGTTCATAAAGATTCCCATAAAATTGAAAATTAAATGGTGTCATAAAAAGGGCAATTAGCGTTGAAAAAGCTGTTAGACTTACCGACAATGCTGTATTCCCATTAGCCAAATGTGTCATAAAATTTGAGATATTCCCTCCTGGACAAGCAGCAACCATCATCATTCCTAATGCTATACTGGCTTGAGGTTTGACAAAGTAAATAAACAAAAAGGTTACCAATGGTAATAAAATGAATTGAGAAAGCACACCAACTAAAACTAATTTAGGCTGTCTCATGAGATTCTTAAAATCCTTCAAGGTAATACCTAGTGCAACACCAAACATAACCACAGCTAATGCTATATTTAATACCCAAAGATTATTGGAATCAAAATTGATTTGAACTTGATCCAGGTCCTGCATGAAGAATTAGTTAGTTAATTCTGAAAGATAAAAAATTATATGAAAAGAAACTTTTTTATCATGAAACTATCGAGCCGTTCCTGACTTTAGTTTCAGGATTTAATAATATAACCTTTTGACCCTTTACTACACCTAAAACCAAACATTCACTCATAAATTTGGCAATTTGTTTTTTTGGAAAGTTGACTACAGCTACAATTTGCCTATTTAACAGCTCGGTCTTGCTGTACAACGCAGTTATTTGCGCTGAAGACTTTTTAATTCCTAAATCTCCAAAGTCCATAGTTAGTTGATAAGCTGGATTACGGGCTTCAGGGAAATCCTGTACATCAATAATAGTCCCTACCCGTAAATCGACTTTAGAAAAGTCGTCAAAATTTATTGTGTCATCCATTTTTTAAAAGTACAAATTTTAACGAACTTTGAGGAAAACAACTCATTATGGCATTAACCCCATCAAATATGTTACCACTTGGGACAAAAGCTCCTGATTTTGAACTTTTGAATGTTATTACAAACACCAATCAGTCATTAGAATCAATAAAAGGTGTTCAAGCCACGGTTATCATGTTTATCTGTAATCATTGTCCGTTCGTTAAACATGTCAATACTGAAATTTCAAAATTGGCAAAAGATTATATTAGTAAGGGTGTTGGTTTTATTGCTATTTCAAGTAATGATGCAGACAATTATCCTGAAGATCACCCTCAAAAATTAAAGGAGCAGGCTATTAACAATGATTTTAAATTCCCTTATCTATATGACCAGACCCAACAGGCCGCTAAAGATTATTTGGCCGCCTGCACTCCCGATTTCTTTGTTTTTGATTCAGATTTAAAATTAATTTACAGAGGCCAATTGGATGATTCCCGTCCTGGAAATGATAAATGCCTTAATGGCGAAGATATCCGACATGCATTAGATTGCGCTATGGAAGGTACCGAAAACGCAAGAGTCCAAAAACCAAGTATAGGCTGTAACATTAAATGGAAATAACCCTTAAATGGTCCTAAACGAAAACTTCTATAATAAACAATCAGAGATAAATAGAGCTTGCTTTTTAGCGTTACGGGATCTTATTCTGAATACAGATGAAAACATAACTGAAACCAAGAAATATGGCATGCCTTGTTTTTGTTTCAAAAATAAAATGTTTACCTACTTATGGCTCGATAAAAAAATTCAAGAGCCCTACATATTGTTTGTCGAAGGCAGCTATTTGGATTTTCCAGAATTGGAAACCGGTAGTCGGGCAAGAATGAAAATTTTAAGAATTGACCCTACTAAAGACCTTCCTTTGATTACTATAAATCAGATTTTAAAGAAAGCCATTGACATTTATAAAAAAGATTTAAAATAAACGACGCAAAAAAACTTAAAACCGTTTAGTTATCTTGTTTCTCATAATTTGACACATACTTTCTAGCTCTAAGGTTTCCAGAATCCAATTCTAAAGCTTTTTTGTAATTGTTGTAGGCATTTAGACTATCACCTGTTCTCAAATACGCATCAGCCAAGCTATCATACACATTATCACTTTCAGGGTATAAGGCAACATTCATTTTAAATACTTCTAGAGCATCATCATATTGTTTCTTTCTCAACAATTCATAGCCATAACTATTGAATTCGCGTTCTTCAATAAAAATACTGGTGGAATCCTGTTTTTTAATTTCCAAAAAGCCCTCTAGAGCTTTCTCAAAATTATGTTCCTTTAAATACATACTTGGGGTTTTAAAAGAATCGGCCACCTTTAAATAATCATAGGTAAATTGGGTTTCATCCTCTTCAGACACAACTCCCAAATACCGTTTTTTGGTTTCTGGATGTTGTACAAAGCGAAGTTTTTTGTACATATCTACCATAAAAAAGGTATTCTCGTCCAAAATTACTGGTTCTATTTTTTCAGCACCGCGCCATTTTACAAAAAGTTTATTGTCTTGATAATAAACATCTATAACCTCATCGGCACTATACAAATATCTACCAGAGGTATTCTCTATATGCTCTGGTGAATAGTTAATATTTTTTGAACAACTTACCGTTAATATCGTGGATACTAGAATAAGTAATAACAGTTTTGATTTCATCATAATTTTGATTGATTGGTTTGTAAAATATAGGCAAAAAAAAAGTCCCATTAAAAATGAGACGATTTTTTTTATTCAAACGTTACTATTTTACATCCATTAGTTCCACATCAAAAACCAAAGTCGCATTTGGAGGAATGACGCCACCGGCTCCTCTACTACCATAGCCTAAATCACTTGGTATCACCAATCGTGCTTTATCACCAACTTTTAGTAAACAGATTCCCTCATCCCAACCTGGAATGACTTGACCGACTCCTACTGGAAATTCAAGTGGTTGATTTCTTTTATAGGAAGAATCGAATACGGTTCCATCAGCTAATTGACCTTTGTAATGAACAGCAACCGTTTTTCCTTTTTCAGCTTTTTTACCAGAACCTTTTTGAAGAATTTGATAACGTAAACCACTGTTTGTTTTTTCAAAACCAGCAGCTATTTTATCCAATTCGGCTTCACGAGCTTCTATTTCAGCAGCCAGACGTTTTTCACGAGCACCCTCAAATGTTCTAAACGCTTCTACAGCATTAAAACTTTCAGCTTCATCGCCTACTCTAATAATTTCTAAAGACTCTATTTTGTCACCTTGAACAATAGCATCAACAACATCTTGACCTTCAGCTACTTTTCCAAAGACAGTATGATTACCATCTAGCCAAGGTGTTTCAACATGCGTAATAAAAAATTGACTCCCATTGGTTCCAGGTCCTGCGTTTGCCATTGACAAAATACCTGGACCATCATGCTTCAAATCAGGATGAAATTCATCGTCAAATTGGTAACCCGGATTTCCTGTTCCCGTCCCTTGAGGACAACCGCCTTGAATCATGAAATCTGGAATTACACGGTGAAACTGAAGTCCATCATAATAAGGGTTACCTTGTTTTTTGGCTGAATTCTCTAAATTACCCTCTGCCAAAGCCACGAAGTTACCTACCGTACCAGGTGTTTTTTGGTATTCTAAATTGACAAGAATGTCACCTTTTGAAGTATGAAATTTTGCGTATAATCCGTCTTGCATCTTATTTATTTTTAATGAGGTGCAAAGATACGTAATGATTTTAGAATGGAGAAAAATCTATAGTTTGTAAAATTTACAACTAATTAGCCACTTCGCTAATAAATTTAATACGATATAAACGCAGTTCTTCATCGTCATAATCACCATCAAACTCTTCAATGGCATCGTCTATTTTATCGGTTTCAGATTCCATGAAATAATCATGGATTTCTTCCTGTTGATCTTCATCTAAAATATCCTGAATCCAATAATCAATATTTAGTTTGGTACCTGAATAAACAATAGCCTCCATTTCCTTGATAAAATCAGCCATTTCCATGCCCTTTGCAGAGGCAATATCATCCAAAGGTAACTTTCGGTCAATGTTTTGAATAATGTATAATTTCAAAGCCGAATTGGAACCCGTTGATTTCACAATCATATCATCAGGTCTCTCAATGTCATTATCATCTACATAACGCGCAATAAGCTCAATAAAATCCTTTCCGTATTTTTTGGCTTTACCATCTCCAACACCATGGACATTGCTTAACTCATCTAACGTAATAGGATATTTTAAAGCCATGTCTTCCAAAGAAGGGTCTTGAAAAATAACGAATGGTGGCACTCCCAGTTTTTTGGCATTGCGTTTTCGTAAATCCTTAAGCATATTCATTAAAGTCTCATCTGCCACACCGCCACCTTTTGATGTTGTAACAATGGAGTCATCTGCCTCGCTATCAAAAACGTGGTCTTCAGTCATCATAAAGCTATCAGGGGTTTTCAAAAAGTTCTCACCTTCTCCTGTGAGTTTAATAACACCGTAGGATTCAATATCCTTTTTAAGATAACCAGCAACTAAAACCTGCCTAATCAACGCCATCCAATATTTATCTGACTGGCTCTTTCCCTTTCCAAAAAAAGATTGTTCATTGGTTTTATGGGATTTTATTAAGGCATTTTCCTTTCCAATCAGCACATTTACCAAATCTTTGGATTTATATTTTTCATTTGTGTCTTGAACAGTCTGTAATAAAATTAGAACATCATCTTTGGCTTCATGCTGTTTTTTTGGATTTCGCATATTATCATCCATATCTCCGCCTTCACCAGTTTCGTTATCAAACTCTTCCCCAAAATAATGGAGAATGAATTTTCGTCTTGAAACCGATGTTTCGGCATATGCTACAACTTCTTGAAGCAACGCATGACCAATTTCTTGTTCAGCCACTGGTTTACCAGACATAAATTTCTCTAATTTTTCAATATCCTTATAGCTGTAAAATGCTAAACAATGACCTTCACCACCATCACGTCCAGCCCTGCCTGTTTCTTGATAATAACTTTCAATACTTTTAGGAATATCATGATGAATAACAAATCGCACATCCGGTTTGTCAATCCCCATTCCAAATGCAATGGTAGCCACAACAACATCTACATCTTCCATTAAAAACATATCTTGATGACTGGCTCGCGACTTGGCATCCAATCCAGCATGGTAAGGAACGGCCTTGATACCATTAACCTGAAGTGTTTGAGCCAACTCCTCAACACGCTTTCTGCTCAAACAGTAAACAATTCCGGACTTACCTTCATTTTGTTTGATAAAGCGAATAATATCGGCATCAACATTTTTTGTTTTAGGGCGCACTTCATAAAACAAATTCGGTCTATTGAAAGAGGCCTTAAATGTTACAGCATCAGTCATTCCCAAATTCTTAAGAATATCCTCCTGAACTTTAGGGGTAGCTGTTGCGGTTAATCCTATGATTGGAATGTCGTCTCCAATACGGGCGATAATATGCCTTAAATTTCTATATTCAGGTCTAAAATCATGTCCCCATTCACTAATACAATGTGCTTCATCAACTGCCATAAATGAAATCTTGACAGAACGAAGAAATTCAACATTTTCATCCTTGGTCAAGGATTCAGGAGCAACATATAGCAACTTGGTGATACCGTCAACGATATCCTTCTTTACTTTTTTTATTTCAGTTTTATTTAAAGAAGAGTTTAAAACATGAGCCACACCTTCATCATCCGAGACACCTCGAATAGCGTCAACTTGGTTCTTCATGAGTGCAATGAGAGGTGACACAATTATGGCTGTGCCATCCTGCATGAGCGCAGGTAATTGGTAACAAAGAGACTTACCACCACCTGTAGGCATTATAACAAAGGTGTTTTTACCCGACAATAGTGTTTTAACGACTTCTTCTTGTAATCCCTTAAATTTACTAAATCCGAAATATTTTTTTAGTGCAACCTGCAGGTCTTTTTCAATAACAGACATCTACTTTTTAATATTAATTTTCAAAATCAAATACACTAAAACCAAAAATGCTATTAATTAATTATGCAGTGTATTAGAGAACTCACATTTATTTTTTTGTTAGCTTTGTAGCTTTAAAAACCAACCCAAATCGGGTGGTTTGAATTACATTAAAGATAACAAATTCTTTATAAGCATCAACCCAAAAAAATAATAAATTTTGAACAGTCAAAATTCCATTATTGAAATAGCCAAGCAAACAATAGAATTGGAAAGCCAGTCTATTTCTAATCTTTCCAATTTTATCAATCAGGATTTTGAAGATTCTGTTTCTTGCATTTATAATTCAAAAGGACGTGTCATAATTACTGGTATCGGTAAAAGCGCCATTATCGCAACTAAAATAGTTGCCACCCTTAACTCAACTGGAACACCTGCCGTATTTATGCATGCTGCTGATGCCATTCATGGTGATTTAGGATTGATTCTAGATGATGATGTGGTTATCTGCATCTCTAAAAGTGGCAATACCCCTGAAATTAAAGTACTTGTACCGCTTATTAAGCGTGCCAAGAACAAGATGATAGCCATAACCGGTAATCCAGAATCTTTTTTGGGGAAAAATGCCGATTATGTTTTAAACACATTTGTAGAAAAAGAAGCCTGCCCCAATAATTTGGCACCTACAACCAGTACGACGGCCCAATTGGTTATGGGTGACGCACTGGCGGTTTGTCTTTTGGAATTAAGAGGATTCTCTAGTAAAGATTTTGCTAAATACCACCCTGGTGGTGCTTTGGGAAAAAAACTGTATCTGCGGGTAAGTGATATGTCAGACAATAACCAAAAACCCATAGTTAATCCTGAAACGACCATTAAAGATGTGATTGTTGAAATATCAGAAAAAATGCTAGGTGTTACTGCTGTTGTGGAAAACAATCAAATTGTAGGCATCATAACCGACGGTGATTTAAGAAGGATGCTGAATAAATCAACGGATATCGCAAAATTAACCGCTAAAGATATTATGGGATCAAATCCTAAACGGATTGATTACAACGCCATGGCCGTTGATGCCAAAGAGGTTATGGAATCTAACGGCATTTCACAATTATTGGTTGAAAAAGATGGTCATTACGCTGGCGTTGTTCACTTGCATGATTTAATTAAAGAAGGTATTCTATAATGGCTAAAAAGAATATCAATGAGATGTCTTTCCTGGACCACCTTGAGGACTTGCGTTGGCATTTAATTAGAGCCTCTCTTGGTATTTTAATTGCTGCCGTAGTGGCTTTTTTATTCAAAAGTTTCATTTTTGATACCATCATACTAGGCCCCAAACACATGACATTTCCTACTTATAAGTGGCTATGCAGTGTTTCCCAATTCTTCGGAATAGAAGATACGACCTTCTGTATGGATGCTTTCCCATTTATTATTCAAAACCGAACCATGGGCGGACAGTTTTCAGCTCATATCTGGACATCAATTTATGCAGGGTTGGTTATTGCTTTTCCATATGTTATTTATCAATTTTGGCGCTTCATAAGTCCCGGTTTGCATGAGAATGAACGAAAACATTCAAGAGGTTTTATTATCATTACCTCCTTTTTATTCTTTTTAGGTGTATTGTTTGGTTATTACGTGGTGACACCACTATCTATTAACTTCTTGGGAACCTATACCGTGAGTGCAGAAATATCCAATGAAATAGATATCAGTTCTTTCATATCGCTTGTACGCTCATCATCATTGGCTTCAGGTTTCATTTTTGAATTACCAATTGTTATATACTTTTTGACAAAAATTGGATTGGTAACCCCTCAAATTTTAAAAAAATATCGAAAGTTTGCATTGGTCATTGTATTGATATTGTCTGCTATTATCACACCTCCAGACATTACCAGTCAAATTATCGTAGCTATTCCGATTTTAATACTATATCAAGTGAGTATTTACATCTCTAAACTGGTTGTCAAAAAACAAAAAACAAAGGAAAAACATGTCTGATATCGTCAAAGAATTTAATGATTATCGTTCTAAAATGAACGATAAAATCCTAGGAGATAACAACAAAATCATCAAGCGGATTTTCAATTTAGATACGAATGCCTATCAAGCTGGGGTATTGGACGTCAAAACCAAAGAACTTTTAGGATTGGTAGCTTCAGCTGTATTGCGCTGTGATGATTGTATCAGGTATCACCTTGAGAATTGCTACAAGGAAGGTTTGAGCAAAGAGGAAGTGGTAGAGTCTTTAAGTATAGCCACATTGGTTGGCGGTACCATAGTTATTCCTCATTTACGCAGAGCCTTCGAATTTTGGGATGCACTGGAACAACAGCGTTAAACTTTATTTAAATTAAAACGGATTTTCGAATAGTCTATCCTATTTTACTATTTTAGCCAAGAGTACTATAAAAATGAAATTAAAAGCAGAACACTTGATGAAATCTTATAACGGCCGAAAGGTTGTTAAAGATGTTTCTTTGGAAGTAAACCAAGGAGAAATTGTTGGGCTTTTAGGACCAAATGGTGCTGGAAAAACCACCTCGTTTTATATGATTGTTGGTTTGATTAAACCTAATGGCGGCACTATTTATTTAGAGAATACAGATATCACGAAATTCCCTATGTACAAACGTGCTCAAAGTGGCATAGGATATTTAGCTCAAGAAGCATCTGTTTTTAGAAAGTTAAGTATCGAAGATAACATCTTAAGCGTGTTGCAGCTAACCAAATTAAGTAAGAAAGAGCAGCACCTTAAAATGGAATCGCTTATTGAAGAGTTTAGTTTAGGACATATTCGCAAGAATCGTGGTGATTTGTTGTCTGGTGGTGAACGAAGAAGAACAGAAATCGCACGAGCACTTGCTACGGATCCTAATTTCATCTTACTAGATGAACCATTTGCAGGTGTAGATCCTGTAGCTGTTGAAGATATTCAACGTATTGTGGCTCAATTGACCAAAAAAAATATTGGTATTCTTATAACCGATCATAACGTACAAGAAACTCTGGCAATTACCGATAGAACCTATTTAATGTTTGAGGGTAGTATTCTTAAAGCAGGAGAACCTGAAGAGTTAGCCAATGATGAAATGGTACGTAAGGTTTATCTTGGTCAAAATTTTGAGCTTCGCAAAAAGAAGATTCGGGATTAACTAATCTTTTAAGGCTTCTATTTCTTAATTGCTTTTACTAGAAGTTTAATTCCTTTAAACAGTAAAAGAGTAATGAAGCCGGCTCCCAATCCTATTACAAAATCCCTTAAAACACTAGGCCACGATTCCAAAACATGATGTAAAAATGCTATATTATGGACAAAAATACCACCAGCAACCAATAACAGCGCAATAGTCCCAATAACAGATAAACTTTTAATAACCCAAGGCAGAGCTCTAACCAATAAATTTCCTGTGGTATAAAGTAAACCCTTCTTTTCGGCATTTTTGCTTATCAACCACAACCCAAAATCATCCATACGCACCAATAAGGCCACTATACCATATACCCCAACTGTAGCAATAATAGCCACAATGGAAACTACCAGTATTTGAAAAAGCAACTCTTGATCCACAACTGTTCCTAAAGCAATAATCACAATTTCAACTGACAAGATAAAATCGGTCAGAATAGCCGATTTCACTTTTTTCTTTTCAATATCAAGAACGGCTTCTTTAGACATTTGAGCTGAAACCTGATTGTCTACTGCAGGCTTATGAGGGACTATATACCCATAGATTTTTTCAGCTCCTTCAAACGCTAAATAAATGCCTCCAACAACTAAAATAACTGTGACTGCTGGTGGCAAAAAAGCACTTAATAAAAAAGCAATAGGTAAAATAATCAGCTTATTTAAAAAGGATCCTTTGGTTATAGCCCATAAAACAGGTAACTCTCTGGAAGACATAAATCCAGAAGCTTTTTCAGCATTAACAGCCAGGTCGTCACCTAAAATACCAGCCGTTTTTTTGGTAGTTACCTTACTCATAACCACAACATCGTCCATTAAGGCACCAATATCATCCAACAATGCAAAAAAACCAGAAGCCATAAATTAAATTTAGATTAAACAATTGTCTTTTGAGAAAGTAAAGACAAAATTAGATAAGTAATAATGATTAATGGAATTGCAGCAAATTGCAATACTATTAGCAATATTATACACAAAATAATAAATAGATATCGGACAGCATTGGAATTGAAATCCCAAGTCTTAAACTTTAGAGAAAATAATTTGATTGGCGCATTTAACAAAAAGCAACTCAAAATGGTCACACCAACCAAAAACCAGCTATTGGTGATAGTGGCGTTGATTAAATCGTTATTCTGAAATTCCATAATCAATGGGAAGGACAATATCAATATAGCATTTGCTGGAGTGGGTAAGCCTTTAAAATAGGTTTGTTGGTCTTCATCAATGTTAAATTTGGCTAACCTATATGCAGAAGCTAAAGGTATTAACAAGCCTATAAATGGTAAAAGTTGGTGAATTTCAGGATTTGAAAATTCAAATCCAACTGTTTGATCGTACCCAAAATCATGCCATTGTGGCCCAGCTAATTCCAATAATTTATACATCACTAGACCAGGTACCAAGCCACTCGTAACCATATCAGCTAACGAATCCAATTGAATACCCAGAGCACTTTGCACATTCAATTTTCTAGCAACTAGGCCATCAAAAAAATCAAAGAATATTCCTAAAAAAACAAAACAAGCTGCTGACACAAAATCATTAGACAAGACCAATATAACCGCAATACATCCTGAAAATAAATTCAATAAGGTTATGACATTAGGAATATGTTTATTCATACTTTTCTTTTAGGTTTTGTAAAAATAGTAAACTATTTGCGTCTAAAACAATCAACACGCAATAAGTCATTAATTTTCAAGTTTATTATATTGAAAAATAATAGCATCTTTGCAAAAAAGAATTGTATTTGAAAGCATTACTAACTTCAACACTATTGCTGGTATCGGTAACGATATTCAGTCAAACGGTCAGGAAGTACTCCAATGAATTCATGAATATTGGTGTTGATGCAGCAGCATTGGGAATGAGTAATGCCGTTGTAGCCCATTCTGCTGATGTGAATTCAGGGTATTGGAATCCCGCTGGTTTGGTGCACATTGAAGATAAGCAAATAGCACTCATGCATTCCAGTTATTTTGCCAATATAGCCAACTACGATTACATTGGTTTTGCTATGCCCATAGACAAGCGAAGTTCACTCGGTATTTCCATTATTCGTTTTGCTATTGACGATATTTTAAATACAACCCAATTAATAGATGATCAAGGCAATATCAATTATGACCGCATCAGTTTATTTTCAGCTGCAGATTATGGCGTTACGTTTTCTTATGCCAGAACCTTACCACTAGATGGTCTGAACTATGGTATAAATGCTAAAGTTATTAGACGTATTATTGGTGATTTTGCTTCTTCTTGGGGGTTTGGGTTGGATGCGGCTATTCAGTTTGAAACGCGTAACGAGTGGAAATTTGGTATTATGGCCAGAGATATTACGACAACCTTCAATGCTTGGGCTATTGATGAAGATGAATTTGCAACAATTCAAAATGCGGTCGAAGGGCAAAATCAAGAATTGCCAGAAACTACGGAAATCACCATTCCGAAACTTCAAATAGGCGTCGCAAAAAAGTTTATTATCCGCTATGATTATTCCCTTTTAGCCGAGTTGGATCTAAATGTCCGTTTTGAGGAGAACAATGATATTATATCCACATCCTTTGCCAGTATAACACCTGCTTTGGGCTTGGAATTTGGTTATCTGGATATGGTGTTCCTGCGAACAGGTGTTGGCAATTTTCAAAATGAGTTACAAATTGACAATAGTGAATCCCTATCTTTTCAACCAACCATGGGAGTAGGTTTCAAATATAAGGGCATTCAAGTTGATTATGCTTTTACGGATATTGGAGACCAAAGTGTCGCTATCTATTCCAATGTATTTTCATTAAAACTCGATTTCAGTATTTTTAGATAAATTAATCTCATGCAAATAAGGTTACGATTATTAATAGCTTTTATATTCACCCAGTTAACTTTTGCACAAAATTTATCAGAACAGGCACAAATTAGTGTTTTAACCATTGGCCCTGGCACCTCATTAAACGATGCTTTTGGCCATAGTTTATTCAGAATTCAAGATCCTACAACCCGCTTGGACATCACTTACGATTATGGTCGATTTCCATTTGACGAACCTGGTTTCTATTTAAATTTTGCTAGAGGCAAGCTTAATTATTCTATTGGAAAAAGTAATTATCATGACATAAAGGACTTTTATATGTGGCAAAATAGGTCCATTGACGAACAAGTGCTTAATCTCACACTGAATGAAAAACAAACCTTGTACCATTATTTAATAAATAATTACAAACCCAAAAACCGAAATTATTTGTATGATTTCTTCTATGATAATTGTGCCACTAAAATAAAAGATGTATTACAAATATCTGTCACTAAAAAAATTACCTTTCATGAACCCGATAATTTTGAACCCAAATCATGGAGAACACTCATTCAAGAAAATCTCAATTATAATTCCTGGGGCAGTGTAGGCATCGATATCGCATTGGGATCTGTAATAGATCAAACTGCCAAAGCTGAAGGTTATATGTTTTTACCAAAATACATACACACATTTTTTGGGCTGGCCACAATTAACGCTTCAGAGAAATTGGTAGAGAAAGAATCCACTGTTTATGAACACCAACCCATAGCAGATAAAAGTCTTTTTATAACCAGTCCATTATTCATATTGAGTATTTTGGCAATTATAATCCTTTTCATAACATATCGTGATTACAGCCAGCAAAAGCGCAGTCATTATTTAGATGTTATTATATTTCTACTTTCTGGTTTCATCGGAATATTTCTGTTATTGCTATGGTTTGCAACTGACCATACTGCCACAGCTCAAAATTATAACTTGCTATGGGCATTCCCCTTGAATCTTATCCTTATTTGGAAATTAAAGCAACCTAAAAATTGGATTATTAAATTTTTGAAGTTTTTGGTTATTATGATGTGTTTGTTGGTATTCCATTGGGTAGTTGGCATTCAGGTGTTTGCACCTGCACTTATCCCTCTTTTATTAGCTTTAGCTATACGGTATGTGTATTTAACACGCTACTTTAAAAGCCAGATATAGGTTAAAGACACCTTATTATTAATATCAAACCCTCCGCCGCCCCTTTTCCAGGGTGAGCCACCTCACTTTATCTAAATAAACTAACCAGTTGGCAATACATCATAACTAAAGCTCCCCGCTTCAGACGAAGAGGGGTGGACAAACACAGTTTGGACGGGGAGTTTGATTTTAAACGCATGTCTACTTTTCAAACCCTCCGTCTAAATCTTTTTTTACTAAAAAGCTTAAGCCACCTCCCTTTATCTAAAGGGAAGAGCCGTATGTTAATTACATTATAACTATCCAAGTTCCTCTCTTTAGTGAAAGAGGAGAACGAATTTACCGAAGTGATAACGCAGGTAAAGAAAGAGGCGTTTAATCTCCTTCCAGTCTATACTCTAGTGTCTATATTCTAGTCTCTAATCTACCAACTAAAAACCACCAACCAACTACTGCCCCCTAAAGAATATCATCGTACTCAAAGTCTTAACAATGACGTTAGCATCCAAAAAGAAACTTCTGTGCTTTATGTAGTATAAATCATACTGTAATTTTAACAGACTATCTTCTACAGTAGAACCATATCTTACTTTAACTTGCGCCCAACCAGTAAGCCCTGGTTTAATGATATGTCGCGTTTCATAAAATGGTATAACTTGCGAGAGTTCTTTTACAAAATAAGGTCGCTCTGGTCGCGGACCAATCAAACTCATATCCCCTTTGAGAATATTTAAGAATTGTGGTATTTCATCAAATCTGGAGCGTCTTAAAAACTTACCAAAAGGCGTTACGCGATGATCATTTTTTGTAGCCCAAACCGCCCCTTCTTTTTCAGCATTCACAACCATAGTTCTAAACTTTATGATACTAAAAACTTCTCCGTTTTTACCGACACGTTCTTGTAAATAAAACAAGGGACCACGATTAGCCAATAAATTTCCCAAAAATATAAATGGAATGAGCAGCAAACCAATTATCACACCAGTTAAAGAAAATAACAAATCAAACAACCTATGAAAAAACAAGTATAATTTATTTTGATTGCTCCTACTAAACGGAAAGTACTTATAGAAATCTTTACCCACAAATTGAACAGGTACTCTATAAGTTATGTCTTCATAAACTTGAGTATATTCTTTAATAGGAAATCCACGCTCTAAAAGCACAATTAAATCGTGGTAAATCTCAGGTGTAATCGTTTCAGCATTATAACTAGCCACGATGATTTCCGAAATATTTTCCTTTTTAATAACACTATGAATTTCATCTGGACTATACTCTAAAATACCTTTATACTTAACACTATTGGGTCGTGTTTCTTCACAATTGATAAATCCAACAATCTTGTAGTTGGGATCCGAATTTTTAAAAGCTTCAACAATAATTTCGATATTAGAAGTTTCACCAACAATCAAGACTTTTTTATAAAACCTTGGTGACGTAATAAACGTCATGTAAACAAAACGCCAAATACTAATGGCTACAAGTATGGCTAGAAAGAAATAGAGAATTTGCAAACGATTATCTGGTAACAAAGGAGTTAACCATGGTGTTAATAAATAAAAGAGAACCGTAATGGATACTGTCAGAATGATATTGGGTAGCACCGACTCCAATCTGCCTGCTTTTTGCAAATCATAGAGTTCAAAAACAGTTCCAAATACTGAAATATACACTATGAGTACCAAAACCCAAGTCCAGTTTTCCTTTGTTATATAGAAATAGTCAAAATCAAAACCATACCCCACCCAATATAGGCACAAAAGCGTGCAAGCAATGTCCATAATGCGAAGCAAAATTTTTCGCTCTGAAATATTAAAATGTATGTCTTGCTTGGCCATTGGTTGTTAACAATAATGTCAAAAGTAAAATAATAAGTAAAGTAAACATAATCATATCACTATTATTTAGACATCGAAGCTATCATAAATAAATCTAGAAATACAAAAAATAAAGTATAGCTTGTTTAATCACTTAACAGTATATTTGTTTACAATCAAATAAAAAAAAATGTGCGGTATTTCGGGGTTTTATAATCTTAATAGACAACAAGTAGATCATAGTGTACTCCATAATATGCTCCGAACACAATCGCACAGAGGGCCCGACTCAAGTGGAATATTCTACAACAATCATATTGGTTTAGCTCACAATCGACTTAGTTTGTTGGATCTATCCGATAATGGAAAACAGCCTTTTGAAAATGAAGACTACGTATTAATATACAATGGTGAGGTTTATAATTTTTTAGATCTAAAGAAAGATTTACCAAATATTAATTACAAATCCACTTCTGATACCGAAGTACTTTTTCATTATTTAATATATCATGGCATTGAGAAAACTTTATCTAAAATTCAAGGAATGTTTGCCTTTGCTTGGTACAATAAAAAACAAGATAAGCTTTATTTGGTTAGAGACAAGATTGGAATCAAACCATTATTTTACGGGGTTGACAAAAACAATTGTTTATGGTTCTCATCCGAATTAAAAGCTATTCATAAAGTTGCAGAATTTGATCCAGATTCTATTCAAATGTTATTTTCATCCATTGGAGGGATAGCAGAAAAATCAAGACATAAAACACTCTGGAAGAATCTTTTCACATTATCACCTGGACATTTTGTGAAAGTAGAAAATTCTTCCATTCAAAAGGTTCAATATTTTTCAATAAATTCTTATGTAAACGAGAAGGAATACAATCGTTTAAACAATTTGAGCATTAAGGATGTCACATCCGAATTCGAAACTATCTTTGATAAAGCAGTAAAACAATTATTAATTAGCGATGCCCCAATGGGAGCATTTATAAGTGGAGGCATAGATTCTAGTTTGATAGCCTCTCATGCATCCAAGCATCAATCTGATCTAAAATTATTTACGGCTAATATTTTAGGAAAGTATTCTGAATTTTCAGATGCTCAAAAAGTAGCTAAACATCTAAATAGAGATTTATTTCACTATGATTTTGAAAAGAGTATGGGGATTAGGGACCTAGCTCATGTTACTTGGCATTATGAGTCACCCATAACGGTACATTTCAATGCCTTACCTTTTTCTAATGTTTCTCAATTAGCGAGAGAACATAAAGTTAAAGCTGTTTTAACGGGTGAAGGTGCAGACGAACTGTTTTTAGGTTATCCAAGATTGCTAACTAGACGTTACAATAAAATCATCCGGACTCCTTACTCGATGTTAGATAAAATATATAGTGTTATCCCTACCCTAAAACGATATATGAATAGTTCTGAAGGATCAACTGGGTTAACACAATTGTTCCAACTGGCTACTCAAGGCTTCTCTCGTCAGTTGTTAAGAGAAGAAGGTTTAGAAGCATATGGCTTTCTGAAAAATAAAGACCAAGTAGAGCAATATCTTTCTATTCAAATGATTAATGAAGGTATAGTATCATTGTTGTGGAGAAATGATAGAATGGGCATGATGCATAGTATTGAATCTAGATTTCCTTTTTTAGATGAATCAGTGATGGCTTTTGCTTTAAACTTACCAACAAAATTTAAGATTGGTCGAACAAAACGATTCCATAACTATAAACACCCCTTTTTAACTGATAAACATATAGTAAGAAAACTGGGAGAAAAGAGTTTGCCTGAATCGCTTTATCGTAAGAAGAAAAACGGTTTCCCTTTATACGGCACGCGAGATATGCGGGTTGAAAATAAATTTCTACACAATGGTGTTTTTTCAAATTTATTTCAACTCACTAATTATCAAATTGACTACATGATAAATAACAGTAAACCTTACCATATAGCTTTAATAGCCATGTTTGAAGTTTGGGGCAAGCTATTTTTAGAAAAAAGAGAGATTTCTGAAGTTGATGAACTCAACCAAAAGTATTTAAAGATTATTTGAGAATATCAAACCATTGATATTTTACAATTTCCCAATCCAATTGTTCAACTTTTTTTCTGGCATTTATTACAAGGTCACTAACTAAATGAGGTTCTGAATAGAGTTTTATAATTGCATTCACAAAAGCCATCTTATCATCTTTTGGAACCAAAAAACCATCAATACCATTTCCAATCAAGTAAGGCATCCCACCCGCATTAGTTGATACTACCGGCAAACCAAGGGCCATAACCTCTAAAACGCTAACAGGCATATTGTCAAAATTGGTCGTATTAATAAATATATTATAGTCTTTGGCTAATGCTATCCACTCGGTTTTACTTAATTTACCGGGAAATAAAACAGAAACACCCAACTCAAAGGCCAATTGCTTTACGTCCTGAAAACTACCATCACCTGAATCAGGACCAACCATACATAATTCAGAATCAAAGCCTTTTTCTTGCAATTGTTTTAAAATTTTTACTGCTAATAAGGGGTTATAAATAGATGAAAATGACCGTACCCAAAGCATCTTTATGGTTTTAATGGGGCGTTCTTCAAATGGATATTTTTGAATCTCCAAAGTATTGGGTATATACACTATTTGAGAATAACCATACGATTCAAAAACCGACTTAATGAATAAAGAAGGTGCTACATTAACTCTTGAGTGATTAAATAACAGCCCTGAAAGTTTTGGTGTATTACGCAAACGGTTTTCCAAATTGCCACCATGTAGAATAGGAATATATTTCAATTTTAACAACCTGCACAATTGACTCAGAATAAATGCAAAGTAGAAATTTTGGGTACTATAGGTGTCAATAATTACAAAATCAACTTTTTTTCGCATCATAAAACAGGCCCAAATCATATCAACTAATCTTAAAAACTTGTTAGCTTTAGTTGATGCATATTGTAGTTTATAACCTGAAGTCTCTAGTAAAGGTCCTAGAATACTTATAGCTGAAATATTAGACCGTTTGAGGCTTAATTTGTTTCCTATATATAGAACGTTTATCATTAGTTACTTGTAAAAGAGCTAAAGCATATATAAAAGCTGGCATGGCTATCCGCATCGACATATGATTTATGGTTAAAAACCAAAAAGCCATAAAAGCGAAAAAATAATAATTTCTTTTATTCTTAACACGTATGTCCAATGGCTTAAACAATAGAATAATCAATATGACAACTCCAAACATACCATGCTCTGCTAATGTCCTACTAAACTCACTGTGCGAAGTTACACCTTGCCCCTCTATTTCAATACGTTGATCTTTGGCTCTACTCGAACCTATGCCAAAAAAAGGGTTAGTGATAAAGCCCTCCATTTCATGAGCAAACAACTCACCTCTACCTGTAGTAAGGTCTTCTCTTTCTCTGCCCAAATGGTCTTTGTTAGCATAACGTAAATTTGTCAATCCCCCTGTTTGACTAGCACTTACAAACCAAGTTATGGTGAGACTAATACAAAATAGAGCAAATATTCCTATAATATCATTTCGCTTTTTAGAACTGACTTGGATGTAATAAAAAAACGAGAAAACTAAAATAGATGCTATTGCCGTTATAACGCCTCCCCGACTTAAAGTTGTAATGGCTCTAAAGGAAATCAGGCCCAAAAGTAAGGCATTTATTATTTTCAGCCGAAATGAAGGCGATTTGGTAAAGAGTCGGATAGCCATAATAAACATACCTAAACCTAAAATACCTGCTACTTGATTGGCACCAAAACCGCCTGCTGCTTCCCTATTGGATACAGCACTGGTAAGTACTTCTTCCAAATTAGGAGTATATAAATATACATACGCAGTATGAGTTATTATTGGCAAAACCATGTACAACAATATTTGAGACATTTCATCAAAACTAACCTTCTTGTCATAACAAAATAGGGCTGCGACTCCTAAACACACGGGCCCACTTAATACAAACGCAATATTAGTACGAAAATTAACATCAAAACTCAAGGTGGTAGAAGCCACAAAAACTGAAGGTACTAGAAACATTAAATAAAGAAAGTAAGGGTACCCTTTACCCGATAAGCCTTTATAAAACATCCCCATTATGATAAATAGAATAACCAAATACTTACCGGCTTCATAGGATATAGCTCCTCGGGTGGTTCTAAAAAATACTTCAGCTCCTACAAAATATGCACAAGCCAATAAAACTTCTTGAGTTTTTCGATGATTGGCAGACATAATTATTCTATACGAAAAATAAAACAGCGCTAAAAAAAAGTAAACCTTTGAAAGACTTTCATTCAAATAAATAAGCACACCAATACAAGCATGAAAAACAACGGCTGTTATGTAGGTAATATTCTGTTTAAACAAGGTTGAATTAAGAAAATTATTTCAGTAAATATATGATATCTTAATAAAAAAAGAGATTACAAATTTTATAATTGACATATATAATATTATCGGCTAACCAAATATTTTATGGTAATCATCCAATGGGAAGCGATAAAAATAACTCTTACCAACCATAAAAATGATAAAGTGGATTATAAAAACAGGAAGATAAGGCCCCAATGCTTTCAAATACTTATCGTAGACTTTATTAGAATAATTACAAACTAAAAAAGGAATGGTATCAACATTTAAGTAATTTCGATTAATCCGAGTCGGATCTATTTTAAATGATGGATCAAATGCCTTATAAATAACTTCATGTCCATTTCTCAATTTCTTATAAAGATCTATAACCGATAGCGGTTCATCATTCTTATGATAAAACATAATACAATAGGATATATCTATTAAAACCCACTTATTAAGATCTTTACAAAAAACCTCATTAAAAGAGTGCCCCCCATAAGCATTATCATAAGGGCCTCTAGTAGTACCCCACTCTCTAACTTCAATATCATTTAAAACACAAAAATTATTAAAAACCTGAGCGCGATCACTACAAACACCACCTAGTCCATCTAACATAACCTTTAAAGCTTGTTCTGAAGGCACGCTCAAACCAGAACCTCCTTTAATATGACTTTTTAACCAAACTCCTATTTGTTTGACTATTTCCGAGTCATTAAGGGGTTTATTATTTTCAAAAATGCGGGAATTGACCTCCTTAAAATAGTCAGGAATTTCTGATTTGGGATTCACATTATTATAAGTTACAGTTTCAATTGCATCTATACTCGAATTTTTAGAAAGCAATCTAAACCGTGTTAAATATAAAAACGGATGTCGTTTAATCGCCCAAATTAGTTTTTTAAATATCATTTAATATAAATTGTTAAATGTAACCTTTTTTTTAATATGCCTAAAATCAATATTTTGAATCATTCTAAACCAACAACTAATACAAGTTTCATGCTAGTTTCTATAATATTTTAATCGCTACATGAGAATAATAGCTTTTCTTAGACTTTGTATAAGCTATGACTTCAAAACAAACACCATAGGCAGCACAATAATCTTCAAACGCTCGAAATTCATGTAATACACTGGAAAATTCATCAAAAAGAATAACAGATCCCTTTTTTAGTATTTTATGTCCCATGGTCAAAACAAAAAGAGTCGAAGAATATAAATCAGCATCAATATTAATCACTAAAAGCTTATCTGACTGATATCCCAAAAGAAAATCTGGCAAGGTATCCTGAAATAGACCCTTATAAAATGATACCCGATCATCTTTAATATCGGGTACTAGTCCTTTGGTATCAAATGTACCCTTCTCTAAACCACCAGTAAAATTATTCCAACTTTCAGGTAAACCACTAAACGTATCAAATCCAAAAAACCTTGAATCAACATGATCATTTATTTGCGCCCAATATCTTATGCTAGCACCCTGAAAAACACCAAACTCACAGTAGGTAATGGCCTCATTGGAAATATAGCTATTAACAAACTGGTATAATTGTTTTCTACTCTTTAAAACAGTACTCTGTCTGCCATACTTTCTATGAAAAGTATGTAATTTAGGCAACCAAAATAGATAGCGTAACTTTTCTGAATCTGGTAACAGTTTAGAAATTAGTATTTTAAAGGTAGTTGTGAATTTTAGTTTCATATATTTTTAAAAATTAATCATAATAAATAACCTGTCGCTTAAAATAAAACCATAACCATCGAGTGGCTTTTATAGACGCGAACTTACAAAAACCTGCTTTTTCAATCCCTTTAATAGAACTTGCATTGGATTGGTTAACGACTACAAACACCTCTTGATAATCTTCACGCAAAAGCTTTTCGGCAATGCTATTGATAACAAAAGGGTAAATAGATTGACCTCTGTAGGCTTTGCTAGTAAAACAGTCCCCTATTACAGGCCCTATTTTTCCAATAGATTTTAATAAATAAACACGCTTGTACACATAGCTTTCATGAACCAACTGATCTAAATCCTTAATAAAAAAGCGCGTTTTATGAGCATATTGCTCGGACTGTATATCATAAGAAATTTTTGTTAAAGAAAACACTTTAAAATCTGTCATACGATAAATGAATACATCAATATCTACAATACGAAACTTCCTTAACAACTGCTTCATCATTTTAAATAGCTTAATAATTTTGATATTTTTCCTTTATGAGGTTTCATATATTTATCAAAAAATTTGAATAGCCTAAAATAAATAGGGTTTAATATCAAATGATAATGAGGCTCATCATAAAAAATGGCTTCGGCTCCAAATTTCGATTTAAAATCTTGAACTCCTAATGAACCACCCATAGATATATTGTAACCACTAAACCCTTTTTCAAAAGATTTTTTAATGAGTTCCCATTGAAGCATATATCCTAGTTTGATATCAGGTTTTTCCCGCAACACACCACCCATAATATTCGTTATGAATCCCTTAGTTTCCACAAAAAAACCAGCCGCTTTGGGAATACCATCAACTTTACACACAACGAAATAGGCTTGTTCCTTATTAATCAAATCTAAAATGGTCTCCTTAAAAGCTTCAAAAGGGCGAACTTGATAATTACCAGTTTTAGCGTTTTCAATAATAAGTTCGTATCCTTTTGCAATGGAAGCTTCATCCTTAACAAATATTGCTTCAGCACCTTTATTATAGGGCATTCTAATATTTCGTCTGACTTTGGGAGTTAAACCGTTCAAAAAGTCTTCAGCAGAGCAATGGGTTCCAAAATCTACCCAATTTAATCCGTAGGATGCGTAGACATATTGAAAAAACTTACCTGGCTTATAAAACTTTTCTATTCTAGTTCCAACATTGGATTCATAAGAAAATGTCGTAATTTTCTTGTTAGTAGATAAGGGGGCGCTTATTTGTATGTAACAACAACCTCTTGCTCTAGCCCGTTGTTCAAGGCTACCAAAAAAATACCCGTCATCAACTTCGTAATCATCACTAAATAGGGGGCCATGAGGAATTATATAGAATTTAAAGACGAAAAATTTGGGGATTACTATCCCACACCCCCCAACTATAACACCATTTTTCACAATAACACCAACTTCATAATCAAACCCATAAGAATCATAAGATGCCAACCAACTGGAAAGTATTAAATGACTTCCTTTAGGATTATCTAACACAAATAAATCCCATAGTTCCAGCCATCTTCTTTCTTTGGTAAAAATAAATTCCATTAGCTTACTTTACGTGTTTTTAATTGGTTTTGATGATGAACAATAAGTTGTCCCTCCGAGTCACAATCAAAAACAATAGTTTCCATTTGTCTCAAATAATGAATAAGTTCAGTCAAGGTTGGATTCCATATTTCTTTTGAACGAATCTTTTGGGATAGGTAATCAAAATTCTTCTCTACTTGGGCATCAATTTCATCTACTTTTCCAAATAATTTTCCTTGATGATAATTCATAGGTGCAGAAAAATAGGTATGAGCAATAAACAAACCACGTTCTGCAATCAATAAATCAAGATTGTTCTGGCATAAACCCAATTTAAAATCAATCATCTCTAAAGTTTGGAAAACAGTAAAGGATTTGCCCGTAATATCATGCTTGAAAATTACAGGTGAAAATTTAGCGAGCGGATAAATACTATGCTTTCTTTTCTGCCAAAAAAACAGTATAGGTATAAAAAGCCTAATTACCTTTAATCCATTTTTAAATAATTGCAAGTGTTTACTAAAGGATTTTTTCCTACCTATCGTTTTAAAATACCGAGCGATAAAGCGATATAAGTGCAAACTATAGTCGTTATTAAAATAATGGAATATGGTGTTTTTTATGAACATAGATTGACGGGTCTTCCAATCTAAATCAGCAATCCCGCGCCTAAAAGTATCTAAAGTAAATTGGTTCGGGTTTATTTGGTTGATAACCCCTTTAACTGCGGTACCAGTATCAACATAATTCCATAGGTTTTTGACGCCCCGTTCATTTAAAACAGTTCCATAATCATTGTTAATTTGTTCGTAGTTTTTATAAAGAGAAACATTGTAAGGCTGAAAACCATGATCGATGTACGTAGAAATTGAAGGCAATACTTGTTTGAAATTCTGAAAGTCATTCAGACTGTCAGATATGGGTTTTATAGACTGTGAAAAAGAATGATAGGCTAATTCATGACCATCATCTAGCCATTTTTTATATTCTTCAGAATGATGTTCGTAGGAGGCAGAAAAATCATGTTTAGAGTAGTGATTTAAAAAAAATCCTTTGGTCAGCTTTACTTGATATTTCTTAAAAAATGCCCGTTGTTGTTTCAAGTTTTCAACAGAGTCAAAATCACAATGATCGGTAAAACAGGTGACTGCTGAAAAAGGCACTTGTGAGCGACTGATTTCAATACCATAGTCTTTAACAAACAACAATCCCAAAGAAGTAGTTAAAGCATCAATATGGAATCCATCAACAATGCGCTTAGAATTGTCAAGATCGTATTGCGCCAAAGGTTTGGAGTATCGCGGATTAAGATGCCATAAAAGGATATGTTTTTGTGAAGCATCAACCTCCCAAACACCCAACTGTTGATTTGCTTGTATAAGTTGGTTATTTTCAAGTTTTATGATTTTTGGGGAATGCCAATTGGCTATATGGTTTTTTGTAACGGCTACCCAGGTATAATCATGATTTCGAAATTGGATAATGTCACAATTAAATACAATTTCAATAGTGCAAGACCTTGATTCCAGAAAAGAAGAATCAATAGTAATTTTAAAATCATGATGCTTGTCAAACAAACATTTTTTGGATTTCTTACCAATAATAAGATTAATAGATTCAACCATAGAGATTGTTATAAGCAAGAGTCAGCGCATATTCTTAACTCGAGAGCAAATTACAAGAATTTTTATAAAATGTCATTTGAAATTCTGGAATTATAATAAGGATAACTAAATACATTTATTTCACGAATCCCATATTGAGTCATTAAAGAATAATCCTGATTTGATAATTTCAAGAACTCTTGTATAGCCATACAGGTCCCTTCAGAATCAATAGAACGTAATAAAAATCCATTTTTTTGATGTTTAATATAATGACCTATCGAGGAAACATTTGAAACAATAGGTAAACATCCATAATTCATAGCTTCCGCTATAACTTTTGGAAACCCTTCTGAAGCCGAAGGTAAAATAATAGCATGGGACACCTTGTAAATGTCATGAACTTCCTTTCTAGATAAAACCCCATAAAACTTAAACCTAACACCCACTTCTTTGGCTAATTCTAAATAATTGAACTTTTGTTTACCATCGCCTACTATATGTACTTGTTTGATTTGTGATTTTTCCTCATCATGAAGAGACCTGATGGCTTCTATAAGGAATCCAATCCCCTTGGCTTCTTCCAATCGGCCAACAAAACACAATTGAATCTCACCTTGACGCTTTTCTTTCTTACTAACTAAAACGTTTCCAGCCCTAAGGTCATCAGTTGTCAAACAAGGATTTTCAAAAGACAAACAATGTTTTGGTTGTTTGGACCAAACTCCATTAATCGTGACAAGCCTATGCTGTTTAGTCAATAGCCATTTTTGAAAACGGTAGGCTAATGGAGGTGATGATTGTATCCAATTTCCTGCATATTTAAACCAACCTTTGGTTTTACCAAAAAACATTAAATAGGGAATAACAAATACACCTATACCCGTAGGGGCACGAAATTGGAAATAGTCGCTGGCTCTAACTTCAGTCTTAACAATCTGTAATATTTTTGGGGCTTTTAACAAAATACCCAACTTATCTATTGTTCTTGGTCCTCCTACCGCTGGAAGTGCTACAAACCTGATGTTATTTGAAATATAGGGTAAAGCACTTGGCGGCGCTTCTCCTTCATGCAACATAGCGACATGGGTAATTGTATCGAAAACATCCAAAAGATGATTGATTTCCGTAACTGTTGAACCTAAACCAACAATAACACCATCAGGTCTCATAAAATGTTCCGTATGCGAAATAATGGTTAGCCTCATAACGTTTTAACCAAGGATTTCAAATATAAAATATCGTCTTCCTCCAACAATTTCAAGTATGCTTTGTTTGTCTCATTCCTAATCTCCCAACTAGTAACTATCGATTCAAAACGTTTGGAGAAAGGAAGGTTCACTAGTTCACATACCTGCTTAAAAAATTGAATATTGTCATCAACAAGATCTTCATAGTGCAGTTCGAAAAAACAAAAACGTTTAAGCTGTTCACGTTCGGCAACATAGTGCTTATAACGGTCAAAATATTCTTTAATAAGTACTTGCTTCTCTTTAGAGTTAAAAAGTTGATGATTATCTTTATAACCCCATTTGTTCTTATAGTAAGACATAATAACAGCTTCGGGATTTCTATTAATCCACAACACAATTGGATTTTCAAAAATAGCGTCTAAATATTGCCATCGAGAGTCACCTGTTAATTTGGTTACAAATCTATCCTTTCCAGAAAAATAGAGAATTTTATTTATGGCCGCAATAGTATTATCTACCGAGTTTTGATCAACTTGGTGGATCACTTCTGAATTAAAGTCAGGAATATAATAGGTCCAAAAATTATAGGCTTCAGAGGGTCTGGGCATCCTACGGATATTTCTGCTAAATTTTTCAAATCCCAAATAATTTTGTAGTTTATTAATACAGGTAAGCTCTAAATGATTGGGATACTTATTAACATAGCCCGATATCCAACTCAAATCTTCATGTAAAGACAGTATACTACTCAATAAAGTGGTACCACTTCTACCGGGACCATGGATAATAATGGCATTTTTAATCTTCATCATTTTGGCTTAAAAATTTTATATAATCCTGTATTACGGATTCCCATCGATGATCATAAGCCCACTTTCGTGCATTGCTAGATAAATTATCACGTTCATTCAAGATAGTTCGTAAAGAATCACGCAAGGCCGTATAATGACCTGGCTCTACTAAAAAACCAGTAACACCATCATTAATGGTATCTTCAATACCACATCCTCTGCTTCCAATAGCTGGAACCCCCATGGCGTTAGCCTCAAGTATAGCGATTCCGAATCCTTCAACATCACCCGTTTGGCTTTCGGTACTCATCATTATAAATACATCAGTAGCTAACAACACAGCTTTCAAATAATGTTCACTAACAGCGCCATGAAAAGTAACATGTGATTCAACACTCAAAGACCTAGCTATAGCCTTAAAATATTCAGCTTCGGTTGGGATACCTATACAATGATAGTGTATTTCCGGAAAATCTGCTATCAGTTTTGGTAAAAGTTTGATGACTTCCAACTGTCCTTTTCGAGTGCTCACACGACCTACAGTGGTTAAAACAGGACTACCTGCTAGTGTCATAGATTCAAAACCATCAAATGTCCAAGCTTCATAGTTGATACCGTTGGGAATAACTTTGATAGGCTTACCCAAGTCTAATACCAAACTTCTAGTATAATGTGAAACAGCAACAATATTAGTAAATCGTTTAAGCGACATATTAGTGGTTGTTCGCAACAAACGAGATTTCAAGTTCACTTCACTACCATGTATAACAGCAAGTGATGGCCGTTTTAAAAAAAAATTACAAAAGGCTACATTCCAAAGGGAAAACTTTCCTGTGGCTATCACAAAGTCATAGTGTTTAATGAGTTTAAAAGTTTTTATTAATCTTTTAAAATACATTATAAAACGCCACTTCTTGAGTCTAATACGTGTCACCGAAAAGGGTAAATTCTTATCAAAACGAAGTTCCTCTTCATAAGACTCTGAACGTTGGTCTGTAATGACTTTAACAATATAATGGTTCTTTGACAACTGTAAGGCTAAATGGTAAGCGTGGTTTCCAATACCTCCAGGTAATGGCGGAAATTCCGAAGTAACAATGACTATATGTTTATTGAGAGTGCAACTCATAAGCTTTCAATTAAGGGGCCTTTTCTTAATTTTTTAGAAGCTAAATGCCATGATTTTAAGACTTGAAAACAAATAATTGGCAATAAAAGTATGGTGGCAATCAATCCTACAACCATCAACGGTTTATTCTTTTTAAACTGATAAGGAAATAATGACAAGGGTACCATACGCAATAAAGCCATTTTAGCAGCAACGTCACCGTAATAACGTCTAAAATAGTAAAGCACACTAGGTATAGGTCTGGGTGCAAAAAAAGAAGATGGTCTAAAAGCATCCCAGCTACCCATTTCACGCAATCCCCCAGTTCCAGCTTTAACATCAATACAACAAGCTTTTGGATTGGAAATCGTTTTAATCTCCTCTAAATATAGTCGTAACCCAAATTCGCCATCACCCATACGCTGCTTTTCAAATTGTCTATCAAAAAGCCCAACCCTTTTAAAAATAGACTTATAAAGCATGGCATTACCTGTGGCAAACTGAGACCCAATAGCAAAAAAGGAACGCCCTTTTGGAATCACTTGACCCTCTGGATAAAATACACCGGCCGATACTTGGGCCTTGAAAAAATCTAAACATTTTAGATGGTTGTAAATCCAATCCCTGTTAATACGTACATCATCTTCAGAAAGAGCAATAAACTCTCCTTGAGCCATTTTAACGCCAGTATTGCGCGCAAGCCAAAGAGCTTTCTCTGTTTGCCTGATAAGTTTGATGTCCAAATTAAAATCTAAATAAAAATCAGGATTAAAATCATCAGATTGATCAATGACCAACAATTCAAAATGAGGATAATCCTGCTGCTCAAAATCATGCAATACCTGCCGTAAATAATCGTAACGATTTAATGTAGGAACAATAACACTAACCATAGGTTTTCGCTCTATTAAATCAGAATGAAACTGTTCCCAATCCCAGTGCTCCAATGGCTTAAATACAGCATCAGTAACCTTAAGTTTGCGGGTACTAAACCATGCCCGAAACTCCCGAATAGGATTTTTTAACGAGACCAAACGTAATATCAAAACAAAAAGAACCCAGGCCCAATGAAAATGTTTTCTAATAAAATAATAATTATCCCTAACCGATTGGGGCTCAAACACCTCATAAACTTCCGAAGAACCGATGTAGCCTAATTGTATGGCACGCCATGACAAATCATAATCTTGAGCGAGCTTGGACTGATAATTAAGGTCCAACCCTAAAGATGCTTTCACATGGTCCGGAAGTTTTTCTGATTTTGGAAAAATGGTTAGACCTGATTTTGTGTGTAACCGGAAATAATGGGTGGGTTGTAAGTATTTAAGAAACAAAAAAGGCATCAGACACTGCTTGGAAGTTCACCATACTGCTGAACATGCTTTAAATATTCTGGATAAGTTTTAGCTTCTGGCATCAACAATAAATGACATTTCCCTCTTCCTTTAACAACATCCACATCAACAAGCTCATGTCCTGTTTTTAGATACCATGCTTTATAATGCATGTCTTGACACCAATCTAACATAACTTGGACAGCACCTGCCATACCCAACCCTTCAACATTATGCATTTCTACAAAAAAACTACATTGTGTTCCAAGAGCTAGTTTTTTAGATGCTTCCATGACCAGTGTTTCAGCACCTTCTACATCAATCTTAACCAAATCTGGAACCAAGTCAAAATAGTTAAACAAAAAATCCAGAGTTAAAGTTTTTACATTAATATAAGAATTAATGGCCGAAGCTGTTTGAGCATGGGACGCATGCATGCTTCCTGCAGCTCCAGAACCAACAGTAAAAAATTTAACGGTTTCGTCTACTTGATTCCCAACAAATGCCGAAACATAATGTACCCTATTTCCAAGTCCATTCATTATGATATTTTGAGCCGCTATTTGCAAAGCTTCAGGATTGGGATCAACTAAAACCATTCGTTTGTTGGCATCCTGAATAAGTGCCAGCAATGCAGTATAACCTACATTACAGCCAATATCAAAAATAACATCGTGATTTTTGGCCAAATAAAACCACCAGGCATCATCCTGATCAACTTGCTGTCTCACAGTTCCCCTTAAGAGTTGTAAAGGCACACCGCAAAGCCTAGTATGCTCCAATGGCTTTTTAGTAGTTTTAACACTATAAAGTAAAGTCTTAAGTGCTGTTTTTAATTGCATTCAATAGTTTTTAAAAGTATTATAATCACTAATTTAATATTTACTTTATTTATAGGCAATGGCTATTAAATGCGCAGTACCATAAGAAGAGTGTTCAACACCTTGAGACTGAAACTTGTTAATGATGTTTCCTGTTACCGATTTAAATAGCGTTAAAGGATTGCCTTTCTTAAAACTCTGCAGACCCCAAACACGATATTTTCCTGTTTTTACTGCATAGTGCACGTCTACTTTTGTAAAGTATTTTTCTAGCAAGGTTTGTAATTCTTGCTTGGTGTAATGTCGAACATGATCAGGATTTTTGTCTGGACCTTCATTTTTAATAAAATCACCATTTGGTGTTGTAAAGTAAGCCCATCCACCATTCTTTAAAACATCTGATATATTCTTAACAAACATATCATCTTCAACCACGTGTTCAATAACTTCAACACTCACTACGGCATCATAAGAGGCACTAGCCAAGGTACATTGGGTCATGTCTTCAATAATCATCCCTTGAATATTACTGCGCTTCGTTTCTATAAACGTTGGCATCTCCGATGTAAAACCTAAATGGAGTTGTTCTTGGGTTTCACTTTCTTGAGGAATATCAAGTATGGTAACTTGGGCGTTTAAATTAATGGTGTATGGCGATTTCCGGCCTCCTACATCCAAAATATGCAAACCATTACCCGAACCGGCCTTCGCTTTCACCAAACGTATTAAGTCCTTTCTAACAACATTTAAATGTGTTGGCATTAATGGAAATGTGGCCCAACGCATGAATTCATATAAGGTCATTACTTGGTTTTAAAATTTGATACTACAATAATAAGAGTTATACTCAACAATTCCTTATGTTTTTAAAAAAACCACAAGCAATTGCTCGATACAGCAATTAAAAAATAAAAATGCCTTAAGGTTGTTTCAAAATCCGTAAAGCTACACTAAAAAATCCTGAACGTCAATAACTACTAAAACCATTACCTTATAATTGGTAAAGCCTCAAGAAAGCTTGCACTTGCCTTTCTAAATTAAATTGATTTTGAACTCTCGAGACTGCCTTATGGCGAATGGTAGCTTTTTGACTATCAGATAGTGACTGAACTTCTTGAATTTTTTGAGCCAATAATTTAGGCTGTCGTTTTGGAACAACCCAACCCGTTTCTTCGTGTAATATATTTTCAGACAAACCTTCTGCATCACTGGATATGCATAACAAACCCATAGATTGTGCTTCCAATAGAGCATTACAAAAACCCTCCTGAATACTATATTGTAAATAAATATCCGAATTTTCTAAATAGGTCTTAATATCTTTTTGGCTGGTTTTTCCTATAAAAGTAATATGTTCCAAAATATCCAGTTGATAAGCTGCAAACACCAAACGCTCATACTCACTTCCAGTACCTACAACAGTAAAATGAAATGTCACACCCGTTTTTTTCAAAATTTCAAGAGCCTCCAAGGTATACTCCAGTCCCTTTTTCCAATGCAGTCTGGCAACCGTTATAATCTGAAGCGTATGATCGGAATTTTTAATAAGCGCCTCGGGTCTTTTAAAAAAAGAGACATCAATGGCAGGTGTTATCACGAAAATGCGTTCATCCCTAATCCCATAATGCGTTAAATCATCCTTCATCTCTTCAGATAAAACATGGTAATACACATCCTTTTGAAATAGGTTCACATAACAGTTGGGGTGTTTTAAAGGCGATAAGTACAAATCAAACCCCCTAAAACTCACGGCCATTTTGGCCTGCATAGCCTGGGCTACATTTTCACGATTCACTGCCAACATACCAAACCCAAAATGAAGCCAATCTACATGGTGTTTTAAGATAAACGCATTGAGAACAATATGCTTTAGTCTTTTCGTAATTGAAACACCATCAGCCTTATCTAATTGATAAAGTTTCATAGTTCGCATGGGATGAAAAATAAAAGACCGAATTAACACGCCAAAAAAGGTCATGACTTTCAAAACAATACCACCATTAAAATTAGAAGCCGCATAAATTGAGCAGTTTAAATCGTCTGGTATCTGGTCTAAATTTTCAACAAATAGCACTACCTCATAACCATGTTCTTGAAGACCTCGTATTTTATTTCTAAAAAAGGTTTCCGAATAACCCGGCGGAGATGACAATACAAGTCCTATTTTATTCTTTCGTTGCATGTTTGTAAATTTGAAGCATGTTCTGTACCATAAGTCCCGTTCTATGGTTTTTAAGTATGGTTGTGTGGGCAACATCTCGAATAACAGCCTTCTCGCTTTCACTTAATTTACTTATAGCCAATATATTGTCAGCCATTTGATCAACATGTCGCACAGGAGTAATAAATCCATTGACACCAGGCACAATAACTTCTGTCATACCGCCGCAGTCTGTACTTAAAACCAAAGTTCCAAGGGACATGGCTTCCAATACCACATTAGCAATACCTTCTTCCACACTGGGCAATAATAACAAATCCGCATCAGTCATATGAGCTTTTACAGTATCAAAAGGGACTTGCCCAAGTAAATCCACATAATCTTCAAGGTCTAAATCGCGCACCTGGTATAATAATTCTATACTATCACTGCCACCAATAATGGTGTACTTAAACTTGAAACCATTCTCCTTAAGAATGGCACAGGCATCCAATGCATAAACGTAGCCTTTCTTCCAATGTGAACGACCAACCGATAACAACCTAAATACTGTACTGTTACTCGCGTGTTTAGACAATCTCTCGCTATTTGGGATATCCAGACCACTATAAACAACCTGTATGCGGTCTTTTGCTGCACCATATTTTTGAGCTTCCCTGGCAATGGCTTCAGATACAGCATGAAAGGCATCAACTTTCGGAAAGGTTTGATGATATATCTCGGCAAGATTCGTGTTGGCAACAGGTGAATAATTAATATGGGCACCGCGTAGGCTAACTACCAATCTCATACCAAATTCCTGTACCCAAGCCCAATCAGCAATACCTTTAGCCCATTGCAAATGGAATATTTCAGGTTGATGCCACAAAACAGGATAACATTTTACTTTGTCATTAAGAGTATACCGGTCCGAAGCTTTGAGAAAGCTATCAAGCCTACGTTTAGCATCACGTTTAAATAAAAGAAGCAATAGCGTAAACTTCAATAAATGCAACGCTTTACTAAAGCGATTATGTCGATATCCAACAACTGTAACAGAATTCGAATAGTGATTAGAGCCATGTCTAATACCAAAAAGAATAAGTTGTTGACCATGCTCAACTAAACCACTAATTAACCGTTCAATAAACGTGGTACTCGGTATCTCTCCAGAATAAACAGCTATGGTCATAATCGTTTCAAAAAATCAATTTATTCCTAAATAAGACTTAAAATCACGAGCAAACACCACACTGGCTTGTGCTCTTCCAATAGTATTGACATGTATACCGTCATGAAAATACCCTGAATTCTTCAATAAATCGGAATGATTTATAATAGTATAGTCGGCAGAACCCACGTCGGCCTTTAAACCTTTCATTGGTGAAATATAACAAATCATGGTAATGCCATGCAAATCGCACAAAGCCTTAATTTTCTCAAGATAGCTGTTTTTAAAAGTGAGGTCAGTATCCTGAAATTGTGAAATAGGAGCATCTACAAAAGCCCTGTCTGGATAGCTATAGTTGCCTAAATCATCAAAACGGTTATGCTTGTTTGGCTGTAGTAAGCTTAATAAGGATGGGTAAAACACCTCAGCATTGTAATAAGACACACCCAATGTTGGCATCCAACTACTGTACTGTAATATCGCAGCACGAGTACCCTTAAATTGGCTGTAATAATCATGAACATAGGGTCTGTGGGCATACATCAAAAATCGGTAATCATTGTCGCTCAAAGTGTGTTCAAGAGTATTATAATTCTTGGGGTTGGGTGCCAAAATACAGAAATCGGTACGTTTCCCTGTGGCAATAAAATGTTGTAACATAAGGTACTGGTTGGGTAATGAGGTATCATCTACCGATAAATTCAGGCCTGTTGTATGCAAAACCGAATCGATAGTTTGGGTATTCAGGGTGGTCAAACCTGTACTGGCACCCAATACAATATAATCAAACTGGGTTTGTGGTACCCCATTGGTCAAAAAAGTAGGTTTGTAAAATTGTGATTGCCGTAACGACCAAAGACTCGCATGACTTATCAAATAGGAAAGTAACAAAAATCCTATAACTATAAATCCTACTTTTTTTAAAAATTTAAGCATGGTTAAAATTGAAAATAAATAAAATCTGATGGGTTTTTAAATACACCCATAAGCATAATCAATAATGAAATAAAGATAGCCGAATAAGTTGTTAATTGAACCTCTTTCCTATTTTTTTGTATCGCTAAAAACTCAAAAAACAACATGATGAAGATGCTCATACAAATAATAAAACTAAACAATTGCGATTTGGAAGTAGCATAAAATAATGTCAATGTGACATCTTTAAAACTAAAAATTTTTAAAATAAAGGTATGGGCTATGGCTAAGGTATCGGCGCGAAAATAGATCCAGGCAAAGCTTACCAGTATAAAGGTTAGTAATATTCGAGGAACTTGAACAAGTGAAATTACGGTTTCGCCAACATAAGCCCTATTGACCTTGGCCAGTAATAAAGGTAAAAACAACAAGGCATGGATACCACCCCAAACAATAAAAGTCCAATTGGCACCGTGCCAAAATCCGCTAACTAAAAAGACAATAAAAACGTTACGAATTTGCAGCCATCTACTACCATGCGAGCCTCCTAATGGTATATATACATAATCCCGAAACCAGGTTGAAAGCGATATATGCCAGCGTCGCCAAAACTCACTGATATCTCTCGAAAAATAAGGAAATGAGAAGTTAACCATCAATCTAAATCCAAACAAGCGAGCCACACCAATGGCTATGTCTGAGTAACCTGAAAAGTCACCATAAATTTGAAATCCAAATAATACCGCACCAAAAAACAACTCCAAGGAAGAATAACTATGGGTACCATCAAATATCTGATTGACAAAAAAAGCACAGTTATCGGCTACTACCACTTTTTTAAACAAGCCCCAAATTATCAAGTAAAAACCACTTACAGCAAAATCACTATTAAAAATTCGCGGCTTCTTAAACTGCGGCAGCAAATTACTGGCACGCTCTATAGGCCCAGCAACTAATTGTGGAAAAAAGGACACAAATGCCGAAAATTGAATGAAATCATGTGTCGGTTCAAGTTTCTGCCTATACACGTCAATAGTATAACTTAAGGTTTGAAACGTGTAAAACGAAATTCCTACTGGCAAAATAATTTGCAAGGTTTGTAAATCCATACGCACGCCTACTAAATCCCAAGCATCTATCCAGCTGCTAATAAAGAAGTTATAGTACTTAAAAAATCCTAAAAGCCCCAAATTGCAAAGCAAACTAATGGCTAAAAGCCCTTTTTGGTGCCGTTTAATAGCTGTTTTTTGCAGTTCTTGGGCAACAAAAAAATCAACCAACGTGCTGAATAAAATCAAGGCTAAAAACCGCCAGTCCCACCAACCATAAAATACGTAGCTAGCCAATACAATTAATAAGTTCTGCAACTTCAAAGAGTTCCTAAAAACAAACCAGTATAGTACAAAAACTATAGGAAGAAAAATGGCAAAAACAATGGAGTTAAACAGCACTATTATTCTTTGTTATTAGGATTTCTGGAACCCATGATAAGTTCAGCTAAATTAATAGAAAATTGTCTACCGGAAACCTGGTCCAAATGATTACCATCCGTGTAGGTATAAAAATCCCTATCAGGCATCATGTTAAAATAGACCACTCCAGTTTCTTCGGCAATAGCATACATCACATCATTAAAATCTGATAAAAGTTCATTTTCAATTTTAAACATACCATTTATTATAGGCATTCTAACAAGATAAACCTGACCATGCTGCTTTAAAAAACGGATCGTGTTTTCTAAACTTTCAAGTCTATAGCTAGAAGGGCTTGAGTATTGAGATAAAAGTTTATTATACCTAATAATTTTTTTTTCAGTTCGTTCACTTGTTGTTTTACCTTCCAAACTAATAGTTACGTTCAACCATCCATCAGCTTCAACAAAAAAAGTCTCGTTCAATCCAACCTTACTTTTATCCTTAAAGATGTTTATGTAACTTTCAGGATAAGACTCTATTAGGTATTCAATATTGGGCTTTAAAGCAACAAAATGGGTGTTGTCCAAAAAATTATCGGTTTCTCGATAACCTCCTGTCTTTAAAACAGTAACACTATCAATTCCAATAGTCCAAGGGTTAACTTCCAATATAAAAATACCAGCCTGGGTTTGGGATTCTAATTTACGTTGAATACTCTTCAGGTAAGGTCTACCATATGGAGATTCCTTAACATTAAAAGCAAAGTTGTAAATATCATTTCTTTTTAAATAGGAATTAAGGAATTTAGGTTGAATACCTTGGGCGGCTCTGGAAGAACCTATTATTAATGCGGTTTGTCTGGGCGTTGTAAATTTAAGGTAATTCGCATCTGTACTCCCATCTGCCAAATAAAAATAAGCATAACAACCCAGCAATAAAATAGAGCTAAATGTCAAGACTAAAATTAAAAATCGCTTCATACCCTATCAAAATTGAAAATAAATAAACGCCGCTTCCTGGCCACCATATAAAAATATCAGTATGGCAATACAAAAATAAAAACCCCACCGCATAACTTTAGGGTATTGCAACCAAAGTAACTCTATGGCATACTGTTGTTTTCTACCCAACCACTCAACAATGATAAAAATAAAAATCAATACAAATAAATAAGTGGGGCGCATTTGGGGTATGGATACAAAATTATCCGTAGCCATTTGCCAGAGATATCCCAAAGCATGGCTCAAACTTTCAGCGCGAAAAAACACCCACGACAGGAGAATCAGTAAAAACGTAATACCCATTTTAAAAACCTCTTTAAAACTGGGAAGCAAGCGGTAGGCTGCAACAACATCGGTGTGCACCCTATTTCGTTCAAAAAGTAACAAGGGCAAAAAATACAACGCATTAATAGCACCCCAAACAATAAAAGTCCAATTGGCACCATGCCAAAAACCACTCACAACAAAAATAATTAAAACGTTTCGTATCTGATTGAGTTTAGAACCTTGGGAGCCTCCTAAAGGAATATAAACATAATCTCGAAACCAAGTAGAAAGAGATATATGCCAACGACGCCAAAATTCAGCAACATCTCTGGAAAAATAGGGAAATGCAAAATTCTGTTTCAGCTCAAACCCAAACAATCTGGCAGTTCCAATGGCAATGTCACTATAGCCCGAAAAATCACCATAAATTTGAAATGCAAAGAGAAAAACACCCAGAAACAAGGTACTACCAGAATAACTGGTGTAATCATCAAATATCATATTAACATACCTAGCACAATTATCGGCTATAACAACTTTTTTAAACATACCCCACAAAATCTGCCGCAAACCATCAACCGCTTTGTGATAATTAAACAGGCGTTTGTTGTAAAATTGTGGTAACAAATGGGTAGCGCGTTCTATAGGCCCCGCTACCAATTGCGGAAAAAAAGATACAAAAGCGGCAAAACCAATAAAATTTCTAGTGGGCTGTAACTTGTTTCTATAAATGTCAATGGAATAACTTAATGTCTGAAACGTATAAAAACTAATACCCACAGGTAAAATAATGTTGAGCGTATTGGGCTGAATAGTCCACCCAAAAAATGAAAAGGAAGACACAAAACTGTCAACAAAAAAATTGTAGTATTTAAAAAATCCCAGCAGTCCAATATTAAAAAAAACACTGGTAAACAATAATGCCTTACGTTTGCTGGGTAACGTTGTTTGACTGATATAAATACCAATAACATAGTCCAATACACTACTAAACAATATCAAACTCAAAAACCGCCAGTCCCACCAACCATAAAAAACATAGCTGGCCAAAACAATTAATAAATTCTGCAGTTTTAAGGATGTTTTAAATACAAACCAGTACAATACAAAAACGATTGGTAAAAAAACAGCAAAATCTAGGGAGTTAAACAGCATAAATATCTCTAATTAGGAAACCATTTTGAGTAAATGTTTTGTTGGGTAAGCGCATCAATACCCTCAAGTTCTATCTTAAAATACTTATCAAGTAAAGCAACGGTAGAGTCAAGTGGAATAAACTTATAGTGACTGCCTTTAGGATTAATTTGCTGATGCATCTTGTCAATTAACCGATATCGCAAAGGTAGTGTTTTGTTAAATGAAGGTTGATTGGGTAAAAACCGAGAATAGCGATAATCCCGAGAGCCTTGCATCCATTTATTCCGCAATAACTGAAGCCAAATATATTTGGGAATCACCGTTTTATTGGAGTGAACTTCCAAATCGGTCGTTTGGTACTTATCAAAATCAACTCCTAAAAAATCACAAATACGCTTTAAACAGCTGTTTCTATCATGAATCAAGTCTTCAAATAGCACAACCTGAATTTGTTGAAAGGGCAGGACATCATAGTAATACTGTAGTTGTTCCAAATACAAACTTCTATTAATAATACTATGCGGGTTATATCGTAAAGTGTCTTCTAAATTATAAATAGCCCGACCCGATTTCAATAAATGAAGATAATTAGAGATTGTTCTGGCCGTAGGGTGCCGCAATACAAAAATCATTTTAATGGGTTTTGGTTGCTGCGAGATTCGTAAAGCAGCCCTTTTAGAAGCCAAATAAGTGGTGGAATCCTCTCCCAATAAACCCGAATGGTTTAATGCTTTAAATTGGTCGCGATACCAGTCCCAAAATAAGTCGGAGGCAGTCTCTAAATCGGGTGAATGCCATAATGTATTGGCTTTATCAAAAAAATTAAAATCAGGATGCTGCAAAATACTATCCACATCAAAAAAGCCAAGCTCATTATGTGCAATGCAAATATCAGGATGATTATTGAGTATGGCATGCAAGGTGGTTGTACCAGATTTCATAGCACCACCAATAATAAAATCGGGTAAATGTGTAACATCTTTAGAAATCCAATGTGATTGTGTATCATGTTTCATGCGGTTCTTGAATTCTAGTTACGAATATAAAATTTTAATACTGTCTGGGGTATAACTTGGTTTCAAAAACATCAAGTATCCCATTAATTTGGGCAAGCTCTTCGGTATTAAAAGTCAATAATGGCTTTTGTTTGGTTTTAATACGGCTTTGGTCATGTGTTTTTGATGATGGAAGCTTGTAAACCCGCTCAATATCCTTTATGGGTAAAATATCAAAGTAAGTACACAAGTCATAGAAAACCTGAATATCATGGAACAAGTTTTCGTATCTAACAACCCGGTGTTTATGCTCATAAGGCTTTAAAACCTCCAACGGAATAACATTTTCTATACACCAACGAAGGGTTAAGAGTTCTAAAGTTGTTAATTTGGATACCGCACCTAAATCAAATTGAAAACGATTTTTTACTAAATCCACTAACGGCTTCTGGGACGAAAAATGGCCCATATCAACTAACCAAGGAAAATTGGCACGCTGTTGAGAATAAAGTACATCATAAGGATTTCGAATCATATGAATGACCGGAATCCCGAACGCCTCGTTCATATATTTTGCTAAAAGATTGGCCCTAACAAACTTTATAATATATTTTTTGGGCAAAAATGGCCATAAATGCCGTTTAAATTGCCTATTACTATTTTGGGCAATCCAATCACAATCTACCCGATTCGCAAAAATTTGATGTAGATACCTGTAAGCTTCGGATGTTGTATCGAGTACTTCAATCCATTGGTCACAAAGCAAATAGCCTTTTGGGGTTCGGGTTTCATGTTCGGGTTCAAACAACAAACGGTACCGGTGCTGTTGTGCAATCGTTTCAGACAACCAACTAGTACCACTTCTAGCGGTTCCAACTATGATTATATGCTTGCGGTACTGGTTCAAATTAATCCTTGTTAGTTTTAAGCTTAAGGTATAAGGCTTCATGCAAGCCTATAAAGCGTTCCAAAGTAAAATGGTTAATACAATAGGAACGTAAAGAGGCTCCTAATTGTCTTTGTTCATTATGGGAAAGTGATTTAATATCTAAAATCAATTTGCAAAGAGCATGAGAATCACCGGCTTTAAAAAGCAAATTTTTAAAATCCTTTAAAACATATTTAATACCTGAAATATTTGAACCCAATACCGGAATGCCCATACTCATGGCTTCAACCAGAGCCATGGGCATCCCTTCTTTGCGACCTTGGTCCAAGGTGGGAATCACGTAAAGGTTTGATGCAACAATATAGGGCCTAACATCAGCTGTTTTACCAATAAAACGAACCTGATTCTGTAAACCTAACGACTGACTCAATGCCTGCATGGCCTGCCCATAATCATTGCCATTATAACCTAAAATAGTTAACCTAACTTGTGGGTCTTTCAATTGATGAATGGCATGTAATAAAACTTCAATGCCTTTAACCGGAGCTAAATTGGCAACGGTAATAATCTGAAAAGTTTCTGATTCTGGTAAATCCGGAAAATGTTCAGGGCTGTAATAAGCGGTATCAATACCTAAAGGTATTAAACTTTGCGCATGTTTATTGGGAAAATAAGCACGCATATCATCATTGATTGTGATGATATGCTTAGCCAAAAAACTCTTGATCCGCCAATGTTTGCTTTCAAAACCCATCGCTTTTTTGGTATAAATCCATGGAATACCAGCTAGTTTAGCAGCTAAAGCTTCCGTCCAGTCATTACTCCATTGCCAAGAATGGATAAGGTCATAATCATGGGACTTAAAAAATTTGGAAATCTTTAAAACACGAAACAACAAGCTAAAGTAAGGTCTGTATGCGGTTTTGGTCTTAAAAACATGTATAGGCAAATTCAAAGATTGTATAACCTTAAAATAGTGACCTCTATCATGTCCACAGGCTATCTCAATATCAAACTTATTGTGGTCAAGGCCATGAATTAAATCATAAATAACTTTACCACTACCTGCGGTATCAAAATTAGAGGTTGTAAAAAGGATACGTATTTTTTTACTCATGTGATAATCTGCGTATTACTTTAGCAGGATTCCCAGCCACAACACTATGAGATGGCACATCTTTTACAACAACCGATCCGGCTCCAATAACAACATGGTTACCTATATTAATGGCGCCTATAATAACCACTTGGGCACCAACGGTAACGTCATCACCAATAACGGGCAACAAACTATTGTCATTATGCTTGTTTCCAATGGTTAATCCATTTCGAAATTGAAAATTTTTCCCAATGGACTGGGCATTAATAACAGTCCCAAATGGATGGTAGCACATCAATCCCCCGCCTATAGGAGTGCTTTTAAAAATCTTACAATTAAAGTTTTTGGCAAATAGCTTATAAAACCAAGGTTTTTGTTTGATACGCCAAAAAAACAAAAAGGCAAATTCAGGATAATAAAGCATAAGATGATCAAACTGCTTATGGGGTGTAGCAGACGCCACCTCACTCCCTCGTACCTCTAAAGTCTGTTGCATATCGGCCTGAATAATAGCATTACTGGATACATAACGCTTGTACAAAGACCGTATTAAAAGTTTTTTTATAATATGTGTTATGCGTCGGGTCACTGGCTTAAGGTTTTTGTTGAGGCATCTTTTTTATAACAAACGGTACAATATAATAACTATATAGTTTTACCATAAAAGAAAATGGAAACAAAGCTAAAATAGCCAAATAAATCCGAATAAGTGTTGGGATGTTAACCTCGGGGATTTCTTTAAACAATTGGTTTTTTAGAGCAACCCGTTTTGAAAAACCTTGAGTAAAAGCAATTTGTCGTCCCATAGATTGAAACAACTGACTAAATAACAGGGTCTCAAAACGCTTTGGCACATCATACTCAAAATAAAAAGGCAAATGCTCTTTCACCAAACGAGGCCATACCATAAAGGCACGTGGCATTTTCTTTTTAACACCTTGTATCAGGGAAACCTCATGCTTAAAATACAAATAAATATAGGTGTCAATATAGGCAACATGACAGAGCATCCCCAATTTAATATCAAATGCCAAATCAGTTCCAATTATAGGCAACTGTTCGGTGTAGCAACCAATGGTTTCAAACACCCTGCGACGATGCATATAAGCCCCTTCTCCAACCACCGAGCCTAAATCAGAAAACCATTGCAAACCCCAATAAGGCTTATCTTTCAATTGCACCTCATGGGTTTCATCTAAAGACATGTCAATGGTAGCCAGTGTTTTATGGGTTTTATACATCTTGCCAAATACAGCATCAATGTCTGGATGGGAATCCAATACAGCCATCAAGCGCTTCAGCGCACCTGGAAATACTTGATCATCAACATCTAACTGGTAGAGGTACTCGCCTTGAGCCTTTTCAATACCCATATTTCTAGCTTGGGCTTCTCCTTGTTTTGGCTGATGATAGAGCTTAACATAAGGGTTTTCGCGTTGAAGATCTTTTATAATAAGTTCCGATTGATCTTTAGAATTATTATCAATGTATAATATCTCATGGGCTATGGTCTCAAGCCCCTGATTCATGATAGATTCATACGATCGCCTTATAAATTTTTCCCCATTATAAACGGGTATAATAATAGATAACTTCATGAGTTCATTAGTTCATTAATCCTTAAAATGTTTGTGCCACAAGGCCATAGTCAGCAACATGCTCACTGGGTGAGAATATTGAACCACATCCTCTTGCTGGAACAGCTTGTAAAACTTGCTAATAAGGTCCTGCGGTATAAATTCAAAAAACGTATCATCAAACAAATAACTTTTTAACTGCCTATCATTATAGTCACCCAAAAATTGTAATTCAAAATTACGTTGTATATAGGGTTTCCCCACAGCACCTTGAATCAAGCGCTGCAATTTATTTGCAATCCTAAAGGGCAAATTATAGGGGGTTCTGTTCCACTCATAATTATTAAGATTATAAGGGCGATTGGCCTGCCAGGTAATATGAGATAACGGTTTATGCTGTTGCAAATGGGCAATCTGCAAACGTCTATCAGCTAAATAGGCTTCCGGAATGGTACAGATAAATTCACACATCCTGTTATCATAATATGGGAGCGTGATCGGGTTTGCCGCTTCAAACACACTTAAATTAGTGGTTGTCCATCGGTGCGCCCATTGGCTTGTTTTAAAAGCCCGTATTTTGGCACTCACATTATCAATCTGAATAGCCGATAACGAGGCGGCAATCCTACTAATAAAATACGATTTAAAATCTCCAGCTAGACCCCATGCCTGCCAAAGGGCATTGGCAAATGCCAGTCCACCGGGTTTCAACATTTTCTTCATTAATAGGGGTATAATGGCATCTTCTGGCGTACCTTCAGGCGCACCTTTATCAAAAAGCACATCACCCCAGTGTCCCAAAGAAAACACACCTGGCATCTGCTTCAGTTCTGGCAACACAGCCATCTGTCTGGGGTGGGTAAATTCTGAAAGACATTGGTTTATTTGCGCTAAATCATCTATACAGTCCCATAAATAACCTTTGGGTATTTCAAACGATTCAAAACTAAAACCACACACTGCGGCAATTTGTTTGGCAATATGGTGTTCAGGGTAACCTTGTTTAAAATGATAACTAAAAGCATGCACGGGGTTATCCAAATCCTTTAACACCATAGCCTGACTCCTACTATCCAATCCACCCGACAAAGGCAAAATTACAGCACAAGCACCCACCTGATCTTTTACAATGGTCGTCAATAGGGCAACATAATCCTCTAGCGCGGTTTCAAATGATATATCGCGCGGACTGTAATGCCATTTAAAATGAGGGGTACTGGATGTCAAAAAACCTTGGGCATCAATCTGGTGGTCATGGGCTGGCAATAGGCACACGGTATCTTTCCAATAAGTATCGCCATCCATAAAAAAACCCGTAGCAGCAAAAATGCACAGGGCTTCTAGATGTGGTTCATGCGGTTCTTTGATAGCAGCAAACTGCTGTTTACTGGGAAGAATTTTGGTGGTTACGGTTTTCATCATTTCAGAGGACTAATATAATAAAAAGTCCACAGCATATGTCCATAATAATTAAGCCTTATCAATCAAAATAACCGCTTAAACGCTTCAAAATCTATCAAATTAAGATGTGCGCTTCTATGCTGGTCAAACACGTGGTATTCATAAAACAAGTTGGTAGCTGCTATAGGGTTGCCTATGGCTTGGGTTTTTGATAAGATGCCAACACCCCAATCCGTATCAACACAGCACGAATAAACATCCGGATTAAAACGCCATTTCATAAAGGCTTTCCAAGTAGTACCATTCCAGTATTTTTCTGCGGGCGAATGATTAAACCTAAAAGTCTCTCTAGCATGCCACTCACTGGGCGGATTGCAATCATGTAGCACAACAAAACCATCATCTTTTAAGTATTTCAAACTATGTTGTATATCCAAATCAACCTGTTCGGCAAGATGCAACCCATCAATAAATATCACGTCAAATTGGGTATCAGGCAGTATGGAACCGGCATCCAGCTGTTCAAAAAACGCATCGCTTGTCATGGCAAAATCAACAGGGTTTTCTTCAAACTCCAATCCCGGATCCACACTATATTTTTGATCAGCCTGTATATGGACAAAATTATCCTTCGGATTCCGGACACCTATCTCCAAATAATGGGTTTCTCCTGAACATTGGGATAATATAAAATTAATAATATCCGTTCGTAACGGTCGTTTTGAAATCTCTGCTCGGGTCTTCTTTTTACCCGTGCGGTAGTAGGTGTTTTCTAAAAATTGCTTCCCAGCAAAATAGTATTTAAAAAACGGTATTTTTTTTAAGTGTTTTTTGAATCCCATTACAGGTTAATTATTGAGATATGGCTTCAATCCTAATTTATACAATGGGATAAAATTACCACTTTTTAATATTAATTAATAGCTAATGTCTGCTTTAATACACGTTTAAAATAGTTTCTTAAAAAAGCCGGACGACCTCGATGCGTCACAAAGCTATAAGTTCCCATAAGCCTGCGCGTTTGTGCATAAGCCGTATCATCTATAAACCCCATGTCGTGCAAGGCTATCAAATTTTGCCTCACGGAGTCTTGCAACTTAAAATCCAAACTAAAAAAGAAATTATTGTAGTAAAACCGTAACACATCTGCTTGACTACTGGGTAATCCCTTAAAGTATGGAATATAGTAATGCAATAACCGCAATTTATCCTTGTAAATAGCCCCACTTTGCTTACCCTTTTTAGTCGTATTACTCCCATGCAGTCGCATATAGTTTAAGGGCTTGTTTACAAACAAAATGTCCCCATGGAGTGCCATATGTAAATAGGTAAATACATCACCCGTGTTCTTAAATAGTTCTAACACGTTCATATCTATTGTGGTCAGTAATGATTTTCTAAACAACGCACTACTGGCATTCACAATAATCATTTTGTTCAAAAGATACTTTGTAGCATTATGGGCATCGATAAGGTTACTAGCTGCAACCAAATCTTTATAAATTCGTTTACTTTCAGAAACCAGTCCAAGTTCATCACCCTGGGCATTCACTTTACAGGTATCTGTAAACACCATTCCCAAAGCGTCTTGCGCGTTTAGGGCTGCCACCGTATGTTCCAGAAAATAAGGATCGGCATAATCATCACTCTCGGCTATCCATATAAAAGTACCTTGGGCCAACCCAATACCTTTGGACCACTGTTTGTAAACCGAACCCGAATTAACCGTATTGATAACCACATGCGATACTTTAGGATGATTGGCATACGCCTGTAATAAAGCTTGACTACCATCTTGAGAGGCATCATCCAAAATGATAACCTCAAAATCCTGAAACGTTTGATTAAATATAGAATCTAGACGCTGTTCCAAATAAGGCGCATGATTAAAATTGGGTACAATAACCGATACGGTAATAGGTTTAGGCGTCATCATCGCGTTTTCATTAAACGTTGTATAGCTTCCTGCATTCTCGATTCACTGGAACCCAACTGTTGCCTACCGGCCGTTCCCGAAATATATAAATTGGGTAAATGGTGGATTAAATTAGCCTCAAACTCCGAAATACAAATCAATTTCTTAAGACCAGCATATTGAAAAATATCCGTATTCACCTTGCACTTTAAAGAATAATTACCATAAACAGGAACCCTTACTCCTAGCAGTTTCAAAAATTTCCGAAACGCCTTTTGTACAATATTATAGCGTTTGTCTGGAGCCAATGCCACAAAATCCAAGCGCTTCCCTATCCGTAATAATTGGGCTTGGGTTAAAATAAAAGAAGCTTGATGAATGTTATTAAAATGGGCAAATGTTTTGCCACCATACCGTTTCACACTCCGGTAATCCCATTCAAACGGGATATGGTAGCCTGGGTAAAAGCGCCCTTCGGGGCTTTCCTCATATTGTATAAGGCCCGCAATACGATTCTTTGGTAAAATACGGGTGTACTCCAAATGCTTGTCCACATGCTGTTCTAAAAACAAATGGTCATTTTCACCATATATAAAAATGTCATAGGCATCTCGGTTGTCCCATAGGGTTTGCCTACAAGTAAGCGGCAAGTATTGGTAGTTGTCCAATTCAAAAATTTGAACCCTATCAATACCAGTTATATCCAAAGCCACATTACTGTTCACAATCACGGTCACATCATAGTGTTCAAAGGCTTTCAACTGGGCAACCACCTGGGCCAGATAATCCAATTGCTCATCGCCATAATTAACCAATACCGCTAGAACCCTATTCATGTTGTTTTCTATAATTGTCTTTATTTTTTGAATGCACTAAACTAATAAAACTTTAATAAGAATAAACAGTCAAAAAAACAGAATCACAAATGCCTTTATAAACTATCATACAATGCAATCATTTTTTGGGTTTGTAGGGCTAATGAAAATTCTTCAGAAACAAAGCCTCTCCCGGCTTCTCCCATGGTCTCTATTAAGGTTGGCGTTTCTATTAATTGTTGGATGGCCTTAGCATACAAATTAACTTGCTTTTCGGGCACCAAAAAACCAGAACCACCATCAATAAGGGTATAAGGTACACCGCCACAATCAAACGCTACAACAGCAAGCTTCATAGCCTGGGCTTCGGCAGTTGCCAATCCTTGCGCTTCTGCCCTATTTCGGGCATCGGTTATGGAACTCATCAAAAAAACATCATGACTATTATAAAGGTCTTTGAGCTCTAGTTGGCTTTTTTGTCCTACTAAATGAACAATAGATTCTAAAGCTAGACTTTTTATATGTGTTTCTAAATCAGCCTGCAACGGTCCTTCTCCTACTATCGTATATTCCACCAAAAACCCCCAGTCTTTCAATAATCTAACAGCGTCTATGGCATATTGATGCCCCTTTAATTCAATAAGCCTACCCACAGATAGTAGTTTCAAAGGCCTTTTGCCATCAAACACCTGTTTATGAGTTTGGGGTATAAAAAAATCGAGATTCACACCCATGGGGATAACCTGTATTTTTTTGGAGTCACAACCCAAGGCTTTTACTTTGTCCTCTAAATATGGGGTGTTTACGGTTACATAATCAGAATAATGGATAGCACCATAACGTTTTTTGGCCAATGTCACACGTTTAGCTTCATCCCGAAAATGGGCATCATAACCATGAAAGGTGGTAATAAGCTTGCCTTTTAAAAAACCAACTGACTTTAACAGTTCTAAATCAAAAATAGAATCCGCAAACTGGGCATGAAATATACTGACATCCCGAAATTGTTCATAGTAATGGAATTTAAAGGGAAAAATCAAAAAGCGGTCATAAAAACTGGCCTGCTTTACTTGATGTATAAAACGGGCATATTTAACCAAACAATAGAAGTTTAGCAACACACGCTTAATAGGGTTATGCGGTATACCACTTTCTAAAACCCGAACAACCTGATCAATATTATACTTTTTTAAGACCTCGCTTTGCGAACTATTGGCAACACCCAAATAGGTAAGGGTGAGTACCAATATGTCATAGCCTGCTTTTTGGGATGCAATAAGTTGGTTAACCACAAATGTCTCACTGACATTGGGAAATGACGGCACCAAAAAGCATATTTTTTTCATATTAAAGTCTTAATTAAGCCTGTAAAACCTTAACATAAATTGTTGGTCTCCTAGTTCTTTATTTGAAACATGTCCCAAATCTTTTAATTGACCAATAACTTCGAGCCCTAAATTTACATTTTGAGCTAATTCTTTATAAAAATCAATGGATCTAAAAACTACTGGGAACCCTTGCCATTGACCATCTTCATTTTCAATACAATTAACATTTGCATAAAAACTACCTTTAGAATCCAAATGTTCACTTATAAAAGAAAAACAATCTTTAGCAATGTCATCTTTTAAATGAATAAGCACCGAAAACGCAAATATCATATCAAATTTTACATCAATTTTTAATGCTTTAAAATCTTCAAATAATATTAAGTTCGGATTTTTGTGTTCTAGCTGTTCTTGTCTTAACTCATTCTTACCTTCATTAATGGCCTCACTCCTAACATCAATACCATAATAATTCTCTTCATTTAAAAATTCTATTATTGGTATACCTCCCCGCAATGTTCCACACCCTACATCCAAAAACTTATGATGTTTTTGCATACCATTTTGTTTTAAAAAATCGATTTGAAATTGTTGTTTCATTTTCCAAAGCTTTGGAGGACCTACCAAGCTATGTCGCTTCTCCTTTTCAGTTAGCGCTTTCTTCTTTCTTTTCTTTTTAAAATATTTATTATATATTTTTTTTAAGGTCTGTTTCATTTTCTAAATTATAATTAGCTGTTAATTCATGGTATAATTCATTATCATCATCATCAAAATAAGGTTTCCAGGTATCTGGTTTGCCTTTATTGGGCAACAAACCAATGGGCCTCTCAATAACCTTCAAATCACGAGCTTCCTTAAGCGGTAGCTCCGAAAAAAATTTCCCCCGTATGGCATTATAAACCGCATAAGGGTCATTTACTAAAGTTTCATAATGAACAAGTAACACTTGTGGTGTCTGTGCCGCCAATGCTTGCCAACTGGCAACATGCTCTGCCCAATGCTCCAGTATTGTTAATTTGGGAGTTTTTACTTTATGCGAGGGTGACCCATGCCAGTCTAAAGGAGTATGTAAAAATTCTTTGAATGATTGTTGGCTCACATCCTGATGTAAAAAATTAGGAGTTTTCCAAACCGAATAAGCCACGGCTCTCCCATCCCTAACAATATAAATTTTAGGACTGGAATCTGTATTGTATTTAGCAAAATAATGATTACCAAAAAGCTGCCCATAAGGATTCCCTTCCTTCTTAATTTGTCTGTTGGACCAATGGCCCCAGGCAACGTCGGGTATAAAAAGATTAGTATCTGGGTAAAAGTTTTGCGCCAAAAAGGCTTCCAAAAAATGGGTGCCTGAACGCGGGTGGGAATAGACTTTAACTAATGTTTGCTTTTTCTTTAATAAGCTTGAAATTTTATTATAAAAATTATTTTTCATTAATCACCTGTAATTTTCCAGGAAAAATAGCAGTACTAGTTTTTCTGTTCAATTTCCCTGTTTTCCATAAATCACCACTTAAAACATTAATACTTGCTGCATTCTCTAAACAGTCAACAAAGTTTGCTTTAGTAGTATCATTTTCGGTAATTAGCACTCTTAAAGTATAAGTCCCCCCTCTTAAATAAAGTTTTGGTATTTCCAGTTCTATAATATTGTAAAGTTCAAGTTCTTTCAAATTCACTCCCATTTCATCACTTGTATAGGATAAAACAAAATTTAAATTTGAATCAATAAAATTTACAGCCAAAAAGAGTCTATTATAATTTAATTCAGAATATTTTTCTACTTCAATTCTAACTTTTAGTAATTCAGTAGAAATAATATCATCTACAACTTCATTTCTTTCATTTTGAAAATAAACTCTTTTTACTTTTAGTTTTTGATTTCCTTGCCTATCAGTTCTATGCAAGAGAGATTCTGTTTTTTTATTTCTACCTGAGGTCAAATATCTATCAACTCCTTCACCTACTTTACCGTCGTATGTTATCAAACCATTATCTATTACTATCACCCTACTACACAAAGTTTTTATTGTTGCCATATTGTGACTTACAAATAACACCGTACGACCATTCCCTTTACTGATATCCTGCATCTTGCCCACAGCCTTTTTTTGAAACTCGGCATCACCAACGGCCAATACCTCATCCACCACCAAAATATCGGGTTCTAAAAAAGCAGCAACAGCAAAGGCCAACCGCACACGCATACCACTGCTATAGCGCTTGACTGGGGTATCCACATACCGCTCACAACCACTAAAAGCAATAATTTCAGCTTCTTTTTCGCGTATTTCAGCCTTGGTCATGCCCAATATGGCACCATTCAAATAAATATTCTCACGGCCAGTCAATTCGGGGTGAAAACCCGTACCTACCTCAAGTAAACTAGCTATCCGCCCTTTGGTTTTAATCTCACCGGTGGTCGGGCTGGTTACACGGCTCAATATTTTCAAAAGAGTACTTTTGCCTGCACCATTTTTTCCAATAATACCCAACACCTCACCCTGTTGTACTTCAAAATTAATATCCTGTAAGGCCCAAACATAGTCACTATCAGCCTTGGTACTTCTATCATTCACCGAGCCCACCTTTAAATAGGGGTCCTCCTTCCCACGCACCCGATGCCACCAACGGTTCAGGTCGTGGCTTATCGTACCCGTACCAACCAGTCCTAATCGGTATTGCTTGCTTATATTTTCAGCCTTTAATATGACCATGTCCTTCTTAATACTTAATACTTAATACTCTATACTTAATACTTAATACTCAATACCGTCATCCGTCAGCGGCTTCTCATAAACAGCCACAAGTCCGGCACTCAAATATTTATTAGGATGCTTCTCCAAATAGGGATTAAGCACATACTTACAAAAAATTCGAGTAGGTTTAAAAATAAGCTTTTGAAACACATTCAACTTTTGATGTACACCAAACGGAAACCCGCCCCGATATTCCAAGCGTGCTATTTTGAGGTTATTTCTGGCTGCAAATGCTTTAAAAGTCTTAAAATTCATGCATTTGAGATTATGCGCTTTTAGGTTTTTATAATCGACCAAATAACCATACAGCCTGCGCACGTACCGTTTATTGGGAACCATCACCAATAATCTACCACCAGGTTTTAAATAGTGTAAGTGCTTGTCCAAAACCGCATCATAATTTTCAAAATGCTCAATAAAACCTAAAGAAAACACATAGTCGTACTGCTTTTCTGGTAAATGCTTATTAAAGTCTACTTCCAGCAAGTGATAATGAGAGACACCCATGGAAGCAAAAGTTTTTTGCAATTGAGTAGCATCCGAATTAAAATCAAGACAGGTAGGTTCTAAATCATATTTAGCAGCCAAGTAGGCCAAATAACGCCCAGGGTAACCACCTATTTCAATAATCGATTGATTGCCTGGGTTTGGGGTTATAAGCGTATCCCAAAACGAATCATAACGCGAACACACCGTTTCAATGTGTTTTTTCGTGCTGTGGTCATGATTGTAATAATCTTCCCAATAGGCTTGTGTTGTCAGTTCTTTTTCCATAAATCACACGGTATCAATAAACGATTTTTCAGTTCGGTTAAAAATAATGATACCTATTAAAAACAACAAAATACTCACAATCAGGGTATATACAAATCCAAACCAGCTAAAACTGCCCGTATCCAGCAACATATACCGAAAGCCTTCAATAATTTGGGTCAGCGGGTTGTACTCAACAAGCACAGCCACGGCTTTGGGAAACTTCAATCGGGCTTCCGAAAGCGGATAAGGTACTGCCGACATATACATGAGCAATTGTACCCCAAAACTAATAACGATGGTCATATCGCGGTACTTGGTGGTCATGGACGATAAGATCATCCCCAAGCCCAAGCCCATTAAGGCCATCATAAGAATATACACCGGAAACAAAAACAAATTGGCATTCGGCTGTACCGAGGCACCAATACCCAAGTAATAAATATAAAACCCGATAAAAATACCCAATTGGATAAAGAGTTTCAACAAATTGGAAATGGTCACAGACATGGGCATAATCACCCGTGGAAAATAAACCTTACCAAAAATATTTTGGTTCTTCTTAAAGGTATCACTAGTACCAGACAAACAGTTATTAAAATAGTTCCAAGCGGTAATCCCCGCTAGGTTAAACAAAAAATTAGGAACAGTACCCGTAGCTATATTTCCAAGATTGTTAAACACCAAGGTAAAAATCACAGAGGTAAACAAGGGTTGAATCACATACCACAAAGGCCCTAAAATGGTCTGCTTGTAAACGGTAACAATATCGCGTTTCACAAAAAGAATCAGCAAATCCCGATAACGCCAAATTTCCTTGAAATTGAGGTCTATTAGCCTACGTTTTGAGGAAATGGTATAAAGCCAAGTTTCATTGTCAGTATGACCCAATGTGAGGAGTATTTTTGGTTTCGGCTAATATAAAAAATGCCCCTTGAACCACAAAGTATTATATAAGTATTATATAAGTATTGCAAAACACAAAACACAACCCACATCTCACAACTCCCATCTCACAACCCTAAACCGTATTCCTGCGTAGCAGGAAACCGCTGTCGTAAGCATAAAGCACAAAAGCTTCGAAAACAGGAGCTGTGCGACGCGAAGTTTTGGGCTTGGTTCACCGTAGGTGAAATGCCTACCGACAGTAAAGGCACTTTTTGGTTCTTTTTTGTGCATAAAAAAGAATAAATAACATCCCTTGCCATCCTAAATTCTACAATGATATTGCTCCTGTACAGACCTTACGCCTGCAATTGAGGTAAGAGCATGGCAAATGCGAAGCATTCACAAATACAATAATTTAAATATATAGTTATGACTAATCACCTCTGTCATCCTGAATGTGATTCAGTATCTATTAAAAACCAACAACTCCCAACTACCAACCCCCATCTAAGTAAACCGGCAAATCCTCAAGCCCAAGCCAACCATCATCCATATTCGGTTTTGAAAAATAAAACTCAAAACCACTTATCTTTTGGCACACTACCAGCTCACCCAAAAAATCCATTAAAATCCACAACACATAATCAGTAACCGTTTCCAAGGGGTAAGACATCAGTGTAGAAGCCAAATTCGTAAAACCAAACAACAAACAATGCTTGTCTGTTTTGTCATCATAAGAGTCTGGCATCCAAACAATATCACTGGCCTTTAAAGTAAGTCCTTCAAACTGATAAGGCGGGTCTGTACGGTCAGCAATAGCATCAACATCAATAACAGGCTGAATAAATGCCGTAATCTTCCAATTCGGAATAACAGGAGCCACTTGCATCAAATTCCGAATCAATATAACCCCTTCCGCACGCCCATGGGTTGTCAATACCAATTCGGCATAAGTACGCTCCTTGCTGGCAAACTTCATAACACAGCTCAATGTAGGCCCAATAGCCTCCAACAAGCTCGTAAGTGTATTAAAATAGTAAGCATTTTCGCTATCGGGCAGCGATTGCAAATGGTAAAAAGTCTCACCATGTTCAGAAAAATAATCCCAAAATGCTTGAAAATCACGCATAGTCTTAAGAAATTATAATGAGTGGAATATAACCGTATAAAGACCTAAAAATGTTTATGGATCATGAATGCCATTAATACTTTTATAAACTGTATCATAAGGCAAGCCCAAATAATCACAAAACTCCGTAATGGTCACAACCTGAAAACGTTCTTTTTTATGAAGTAATCTAATGTCTCGCAAAAGGTCACGAGCATAACTCTCACTACGGCCAGTTAAAAAAATAACATCTTGGGTGTAAATACAAATTCTGTTCATAACAGTGATAGTTTAGAAAACGAATAAACATCACTATGAATTGTTCAGTTAAGGAGAAGCAATCAATTATTCAATAATCAATCACTATCAATATTAATCTTTTTTTCAGAAATCTGCAAGTCAAAAAAAACCTATTTACGGTATAGAAAAGGCATAGCTAGAGTATGGCTAAGGTATGGCTAGTGTATGCGAAGGGCATTTCAACAGAAATGAGCAAAAACAGCAGAAAACGCCATAAACAACAGAAACAGACAAAAACAGCAGAAAACAACAAAAACAACAGATTCAGGCAAAAACAACAGATTTGAAATACAGTTAAAACAATAACGCACGATATTGTCCATAGGTAACCTCGGCTATCGTAGGTAAACAGCAAGTCAAAAACTTGAAATACTACAACAAAAAGCCCCAAATCAGGTACCAGTAATTATTAACCAGAAGCTGCAATAAAAAAATGCAGTTTCACAAACTTTAAGATTATGGCTAAATTAAAAAGCTTTATCAAAATCGAAGGAACCCTGGACGATTTGACCTTTTACAAAGGTAAGGAAGGGTATTTGGTGAAAACCAAAAGCGCAATAAGCGCCAACCGGATCAAAAACGACCCAGCTTTTATTAGAACCCGCGAAAACGGTGCAGAGTTCGGTCATGCCGCTACAAGTGGTAAACAATTGCGACGGGCAATTCTCAACCTCTTGACTGACGCCAAGGACGATTTGGTAACACCGCGTTTAACACAAACTATGACCCGTGTAAAAGACGCAGATACCACATCACCACGTGGTGAAAGAAATGTGGCTACCGGCCTAACAACCGCAGCTGGCAGATTGACATTAAATGGTTTTAACTTCAACGTAAATGCCATTTTAAGCAGTGTATTATTAACCGATTTTACATTAAACACGGCTACGGGAGAAATTGACATTCCGGATTTTGTACCCAGTCAAAACCTCACCAGCCCAGAAGGAGCAACACACGTAAGCTTGGAAGCTGGCTTTTTAAATTTAGACTTTGCAACAAACGTCAAAGACCTACAGCTAAGTCCTATTTTTAACACGCCCATTAACAACACGCTTACACCCGTTGTGCTAACACCTGCCGCAGTACCAGCAGGAGCAGGTAATCAACTCTACTTCTTAAAAGTAGCATTCTTTCAAGAAGTAAACGGCATACAATACGCATTAAACAATGGCACCTACAATGCCCTGCAATTAATTGATATATTGTAAACTAGTACCAAACAAAAGAAAAAGCGGATACCAAAATATCCGCTTTTTTTATACTTTAAATCCTCTCAACTAAAAAATACTATCAACTACAAACTCAAAACTACCCACTAACAACTACAAACTCACAACTACAAACTATTGAAAAACTCCCAAGTCAATTGCAACCCCTCTCTCACGGAAACCTGCGGATCATAGCCCAATAGGTCTTGCGCTTTAGAAATATCAGCCAAGCTATCACGAACATCCCCTTGGCGAGGCGGTCCATAAATGGCTTTCAAATCGGAATGGACAGCCTGTTGTAACGATTCCCATAAATAGTTTACGGTAATACGTTCGCCACAGGCCACATTAAAAACCTGATTACGGGCTTTCTCACTGGCAAAAAAGCCTTTAATATTGGCTTGAACGGCATTATCAACATAGGTAAAATCGCGGGTTTGTTCGCCATCGCCATTAATTTTGGGCGACTGATTGTCCTTTAGTGCTTGCATAAAAAGGGGAATAACCGCTGCATAAGCACCGTTGGGACTCTGTTTAGGCCCAAATACATTAAAATAGCGCAATCCTACCACATCAGTCCCGTATGTTTTTCCAAAGACATCAGCATACAATTCGTTCACATATTTAGTAACCGCATAAGGAGACAAAGGTTTGCCAATAGTGTCTTCTATTTTGGGTAAGGTTGGACTATCACCATAAGTCGAACTGGAAGCCGCATAAACCATGCGCTTTACAGAATTGGAATCCTTTAAGGCAATCATCATATTTAAAAAACCCGTAATGTTAACCGCATTGGTTGTTGCAGGGTCATTAATAGACCGTGGCACAGATCCCAAAGCTGCTTGATGGCTCACATAGTCCATACCCTTCATAGCTTTGTGACAAGTATTCAAATCACGGATATCACCTTCAACAAGTTCAAAGGAAGGATGGTCCATAAACTCGCTTAAATTTTCTTTATAGCCATTGGAAAAATCATCAAGCACGCGCACTTTTTGCGCGCCATGTTTCAAAAGATAACCAACCAGATTAGCACCAATAAAACCAGCGCCTCCAGTAACTAAAAAGCTATAAGTTGATAAATCTTTATGATGGTATTGGGCTTTATTCATTATAATCTAGCATCTACTAAATCTCTAGGAAGTAAAGACTTAACGTCAAACACAACACCAGTTTCAGATTTTAGTTTTTTAATATCCAATTCTAAAAATTCATTATGACTAACTGCCAAAACAATGCCATCATAACTATCAGCTAAATCATTAGCATCAGTCAACAATTCAAAGCCATACTCATCCTTTACCTCTTCTTTAGAAGCCCATGGATCATATACATCAACTTGAACGTGATACGTTTCAAATTCTCTAATAATGTCAATGGCTCTTGAATTACGTATGTCCGGGCAATTCTCCTTAAAAGTAATACCCAAGACCAAAACCTTGGAACCTTTTATAGTAGCACCCTTTTTTATCATCATTTTTACCGTTTCAGTAGCCACATAGCCTCCCATGCTATCATTCATTTTACGGCCTGCCAAAATAATTTCAGGATTATAACCACTTTCAATGGCTTTTTGAGCCAAATAATAGGGATCAACACCTATACAGTGGCCGCCAACCAAACCTGGTGTAAACTTGATAAAGTTCCATTTGGTACCTGCTGCTTCTAATACTGCTTGGGTGTCAATATCCAACAATCTAAAGATTTTGGACAACTCGTTTACAAAAGCAATATTGATATCCCGTTGCGAATTTTCAATCACTTTGGCAGCTTCAGCTACCTTTATTGAAGGTGCCTTATGAGTACCAGCTGTAATAATCGATTTATATAAATTATCTACCACGTCTGCAATTTCCGGCGTAGAGCCAGAAGTCACTTTTAGTATCTTGGTAACGGTATGGGTTTTATCACCTGGATTAATACGTTCGGGCGAATAGCCAGCATAAAAATCGGAATTGAATGTCAATCCGGAAACCGATTCCAATATCGGCACACAAATATCCTCGGTAACCCCCGGATAAACGGTAGATTCGTAAATGACAATATCGCCTTTTTTAAGTACCCTGCCAATTGTCTCGCTAGCTTTTACAAGTGGAGTAAAAATGGGCTTGTTTAGTTCATCGGTTGGTGTTGGAACTGTAATAATGTATACATTAGACTGTTCCAAGTCAGCCACAGCCTCCGAAATGCACAAACCAGCATTTCCAATGTCATCTGTCAATACGGATTGTAATTCAGATTGTTCTACCTCCAATGTACGGTCTATACCATTTTTGAGTTCTCCAACACGTTTGGTATTAATATCAAAACCAACAACGGGATACTTCTTGGCAAATTCAACGGCCAATGGGAGTCCAACATATCCTAAACCAATAATGGCTATTTTTTGTGTTTGCATGTTTATTTTGGGGTAATAGTGTTCTTTAAGTTTATATACGTTTTATAAAATCGGTGAATTTCTTCCAGGTACTGCGTTTACCATTTTCATGGTAAGCATTACCGTAAACACCATAACCATAACCATAACCATATCCGTAGCCATAGCCATAGCCATAATTATGATTGGTTTTATGCTTGTAGAAATTGAGCACAAAACTAATATTTTTAATTTCTCCAGCGCGGTATTTAGCATTGATGAGTTGCAGCATGCCCTTTTTCGTGTAATCCAAACGAACCATAAAAACAGAGGTATCAGCATATTTAACCAATTCTAGAGCATCAGTCACCAACCCTAAAGGCGGTGTATCCAATACAATAATATCGTAAGTCTCTCGTAATTGGGCTAATAACGTATCCATACGTTCACTCATCAGGAGCTCGGATGGATTGGGCGGTATAGGACCTGCTGGCACAACATACAGATTATCGATGTGGGTTTTATTGTTTACGGATTCAAAATCAGCCTCACCTATAAGATAATTAACAATGCCTGTATCATTGGTTAGTTCAAAGTCATCAAATATTTTAGGCTTTCGCAAATCCAGTCCAAGCAATATGGTCTTTTTACCGGACAAGGCATAAACAGTTGCAATATTAATGGAAGTAAAAGTCTTTCCTTCTCCACTCACCGATGATGTCACCATTATGGTGCGTCCACCAGCTTTAGGGTTTTTGTTTAAATTAAATTGCAAACTGGAGCGTATAGATCGAAACGATTCAGCAACAGCCGATTTTGGCTTTTCAAATACCACTAAATTGTTATGATAGCGATATTTACCTATAAGACCTAAAATTGGTATGTTAGACAGTTGTTGAATTTCATCAGAACCATGAATGGTGGTATCCAATAAAAAAACAATAAAAATTAAAAACATCGGTATAAAAAAGCCCATCATCAAACCCATCATATAATTCAACGATGTATTAGGACCTATTTTACCCCCACCAATATCTTTTGCTTCGTCAACTATCGTAATGTCAGAAATATTGGCAGCCTTCACAATGGCTGCTTCACCGCGTTTAGCCAAATACAAATCATAAGCCTCTTGACTAATATCCAATTTCCGTTGAATCCGAAGATATTGCTGTTGGTCTTCAGGTAGGCCACTTAACTTATTCTCTAAACTGGCAATATTTTTGTTGATAGAATTCATTAAGGTGTTTATAGTACTTTTGGTAGAGCTAATGGTCTCCAACAAAACTTGCTTTTCAGCCTCTATTCGCCTGTCCAAATCCTTAAACAAATCAGAACCCTCTCGGGTAGTGTACTCCATGTTTTGCCTTTCAATAGCCAAGGTTGTGATGGTTCTGACGCTGTTGAGTATATTTGGTTCTTCAATCCCAACAGATGTTGGCGCAGCAATATTGGTATAATCAGTTTTGGTATTTAAATACGTCTCTAATAAGTTCAGATAATCCAACTTAATCCGTTCTTCCTCTTTCTGCCTCTCAAAATCTTTGAGTTTTGAGGAAACTTCCGTCATCTCGGCGTCAATATTAAAGACTTTGTTCGATTTCCTAAAGGCGTTCATTTCGTCATTAAAATCACTCAAATCTGCATTAACCGCACTTAAAGTACTATCAATAAATTTAATGGTATTAGAGGCATAGAGGTTTTTACGTTCCAATTCCGAACGGCTCAAAATAGCAGCAGTTGTATTCAAATAATCAACTATTTTGGATTTATTTAGACCAGCTAGAGAAAGCTGCAATACCGAAGAGGCATTGGCATTAAAAGTGGTTACAATCATTCTAGTTTGATAGTGGTTTACCACGGCATCAAAACTACTAAACTTTATAAAAAATTCTGATTGAGGCCTGGGAAGCCTGCCTTCAGGATTCCTCAACTGGATAGTGGCATTCAAAAAGGGCAATTCAATAGGCTCTCCAAACTTAAATCGTTGTTTAAATTCCCCTACCGGTACCGAGATAGTAGAAACTTCTTTAGAATCATAAATTTGGGCTTTTCTGGTATTAGATTCAAAAGTTGTAAATATTTCAAACTGGGAATCTTTTAAAAAACGAATTCCCAGAGGATGATTTAAAACCTGATTACCTGACATATTTAAATCAACAACAAATGGCGCCTGCTTGTAAATATCTTCTTTGTGATACTTACCTTCCACCAAATAATCCATGAAAAATTGAAGAGAATCAACAACTTTCTCATTATGGGTGCGAGTCTTTAAAGTCGTAATGGTTTTACCAACTTTTCCAGAAACACCGCCCCAGTTAAATGAAATACTCGTATTAGCCGTAAAAAAGGGATTTTGATCATTCTCTACTGAAATAAGCGAACTTAATTTATAAACATTCTGTTTTCTAACATTAATCAAATAAGCTATAATCAAAGCAAAGCCAATACATAGCAGAACAAATTTCCATAGGTTTAGAACCTTAAATAAGTATCCCTTAAAATCAAAAGTAACTTGATTTCTTTCCGAAAGCTCTAATTCAGACTGATTTTCACTCATATTTATTTTAATCTGTCAATTAACAACAAAGAAGTCGTTAAAAGGGATATAATACTCACAACGGTAATAATGGTTTCTCGGCCAGTCGTTCCAAATCCCCAAGACTTTTGTCTTAATGGTTTGACATAAATAATGTCATTGGGTTGAATGTAATAATAGGGAGACTCCATAACAGCAACATCCAACAAATTTAAGTGATGTATCTTTTGACCTTGTGGGTATTGTCTAATAATTAAAACATCCTCTCTATTTCCTGTCATTTCAATATCACCAACATTAGCCAAGGCCTCAAAAATATTAACTCTTGGTTGGTACAAGGTATTGGTTCCTGGAGAAGAAACCTCACCATTAACTGTGTAACGTAGCCCAGTTAATTTTACAGACACAAAAATATTGGCAGTTTCTTTAAAATGGTCGTTTAATAATTTTTCGCTCAACAACTTTTCAATCTCTTCAGTAGTATATCCTAACACATTGATCTCTCCCAAAATAGGAATTCTAATATTCCCATGTAAATCAACAGTAAACCCATCAAAAAAAGCACGCTGATCAGTATCCATATTCAAGTTTTCTTCTCCCACTGGATTAAAAATCTGCACGTTATCTTGGTCTAAAACCTTGACTCTAATATTCAATATGTCATTTATTTGAACCCGATAAGGCTTTTGCTTTTCGGTTATGGCCAATGTGCTATCTGCTGCTTGTTCCTTATTCTGCAAATACACTAAATCTTTGTTAGGAATACAGGACGACACAAAAAGAGAAAAAACAAGTATTAAAAGAATATGCAATTGCTTCATATCGAGGGCTCAAGTTTGTTCACAAATATAGCCTTTCAGTAGGAATATCAAAACTAATCGTTTAAATTTTGGTTTTTTTACGTTATTTGCAAAAAAGACCCGTTGAACTACGTTACTGTTGAAAATATTTCGAAATCTTATGGCGAATTAACGCTGTTTGAAAACCTATCTTTTTCCATTCACAAGGACCAAAAAATCGCCTTTGTAGCCAAGAATGGAACGGGCAAAACATCCATTCTTAATATCCTATCAGGAAAAGACACCCCAGATTCTGGGCAAATTATTTTCAGGAATGATATCACAACGGCCTTTCTAGCTCAAGAACCCGAATTGGATAGCAAGCTCACTGTAGAAGAGGCTGTTTTTGACACTAAAAACCCCATATTGGGCATTATCAAAGACTATGAAAAAGCCTTGGAAAACCCTGACAATACAGAAGCCTATCAAAAAGCTTTTGATAATATGGATAGGCACCAGGCCTGGGATTTTGAAACCCAATACAAGCAGATATTGTTTCAACTGAAATTGGACAATCTCCAACAAAAAATCAGTACCTTATCTGGTGGTCAGAAAAAACGTCTGGCATTAGCCAATGCACTACTTAAAAAACCAGACTTACTAATTTTAGATGAGCCCACCAACCATTTGGATCTGGAAATGATTGAATGGCTGGAGTCATTCTTTGCCAAAGAACAAATCACTCTATTTATGGTGACCCATGATCGGTATTTTTTGGAACGAGTCTGTAACGAAATAATCGAGTTGGACCACGGTGAATTGTATGCCTATAAGGGCAATTACTCTTATTATTTAGATAAACGACAAGCTAGAATTGAACGCGAAGCCGTTGAAACTGGAAAGGCTAAACAATTGTTTAAAAAAGAATTGGATTGGATGCGACGCCAACCGAAAGCACGAACCACCAAATCCAAATCCCGAATTGACGATTTCCATGACATTAAACATCGGGCGCACCAACGCCGAAAAGACCATGAGGTTCAATTGGAACTCAATATGGAACGTCTGGGAAGTAAAATATTAGAACTGCATCATGTTTCAAAACGATTCAAGGACAAAACCATTCTCGATAAGTTTAATTATACCTTTAAAAAAGGCGAACGGATTGGAATCATTGGCAAAAATGGCACAGGAAAATCAACCTTTTTAAATATTCTTACTCAAAGCGCCCAACCAGACTCCGGTAAAGTAATTACAGGCGAAACGGTAAAATTTGGATATTATACCCAATCTGGAATTACCATTAAACCCGATCAAAAGGTCATTGAAGTCATTAGAGAATATGGGGATTACATTCCACTTAAAAAAGGGAGACAGATTAGTGCCCAACAATTATTGGAGCGATTCTTATTCGATAGAAAAAAGCAATATGATTTTGTTGAAAAATTAAGTGGTGGTGAACGTAAACGGCTGTATCTATGTACCGTATTAATTCAAAACCCCAATTTTTTAATTTTGGATGAGCCCACTAACGATCTGGATATCGTGACGCTAAATGTCTTGGAAAATTTCTTGTTGGATTTCCCTGGTTGCCTGATAGTCGTATCGCATGACCGCTACTTTATGGATAAAATAGTGGATCATCTTTTAGTGTTTCGCGGTGATGGTGTTATTGATGATTTCCCCGGGAATTATTCAGATTTCAGGATTTATGAGGATAGTCAAGAACTTGAAATAGTGGAAACCTCCAAAAAGGATAAAAAGCAGTGGAAAAAGGATAGCAACAATGCCCTATCTTATAATGAACAGAAAGAATATAAAAACATTGAAAGCAAATTAAATAGTTTAGAATACGACAAAAAAGAACTAGAAAAAGCTTTTAACAATCCGGATTTAAATCCTGATCAAGTAACCGAGCTATCACATAAACTTCAGGAAATCATTGACGAGATTGAAGAAAAGGAATTACGCTGGTTTGAACTCACCTCTAAAATGGAAGATTAAAGATGTGGTATTCGATCTGGTCATACTTCAAGTTTTTAATGGCTTCCACGAATCAACATGGCGTACACTCCCCTTTTGTCTATGATTTGGTTACCAAATGTTTTTATGACAAAACCAAATATGCTGATTACTCAAAATTAATTGCCTACAGAAATCATCTATTGAAAAATGATAGCCTCATTTTCATAACGGATTTAGGTCCTGGATCCAAAACAAACAATTCCCAAGAGCGGCAAATTTCAGAAATAACTAGAACGTCTGGCACATCTTTAAAGCGTAGTAAACTACTTTTTAGATTAGCACAATATCTTAAACCCGATAACATTTTAGAATTAGGGACTTCATTGGGTATTGCCACCAATGCTTTGACATTGGGCCAACCAAAATCCCAAATTACCACCATTGAAGGTTGTGCCAATATTTCGGACTTTACCAAAAAACAATTTCAAGATTCTGAAAATGTCACCTTTTTAGTAGGTGATTTTATAACACACCTCAATCAATTGAAATCCAACACGTTTGACCTAATCTTTTTTGATGGCAACCATACCAAAGAAGCCACCTTACATTATTTTAATGAATTATTACCAACGGCTAATAATAATAGTGTGTTTATTTTTGATGACATTTATTGGTCTAAAGGCATGACGGAAGCATGGGAAACCATCAAACAACATCCCGAAGTAACGGTTACTATTGACACCTATTTTTGGGGATTTGTTTTTTTTAGAAAGGAACAAGCCAAAGAGCATTTTAAAATTCGTGTGTAAACGCATTGTTCAATAACAGATAACCCTTAACTTTGTTGCTATGAAATGAGCATTGCAGATTAATATCTCTTATCAAATTACTAATAGCGAATTACATCTGTCCACTAAATCAATAATAACTACCTGATGAAAATTTACACTAAAACTGGCGATGCTGGAACCACAGCTTTATTCGGTGGCACACGCGTTCCCAAACATCATATTCGTATTGACAGTTATGGTACTGTTGATGAATTAAATTCACACTTGGGACTGATTCGTGACCAAGACATCCATCAACATTATAAAGACATTATTATTCATATTCAAGATCGTTTGTTTACGGTTGGAGCTATTTTGGCAACTGACCCTGAAAAGGCCATTTTAAAAAGTGGTAAGGAACGCTTAAATATTCCCAAAATCTCTGAAGAGAATATCAACCTTTTAGAAACGGAAATGGATACGATGAATGATGCCTTACCTCCCATGACACATTTTGTACTTCCAGGCGGCCATCAAACTGTGTCATTCTGTCACATTGCCCGCTGTGTATGCCGTAGAGCCGAACGTTTGGCTGCCGCTCTCAACGATTTAGAGCCCATAGATCCTATGGCATTAAAGTATTTAAACCGACTATCAGACTATCTTTTTGTATTGGCACGGAAATTGTCCCATGACTTGCAGGCCGATGAAATTAAATGGATTCCTGAAAAAAAATAAATCATCGCCTTTTTGAATTTTAATGCCGTAAGATTGTACTATTTTAAAACAGATTATGGTAAAAAACACGTTCTTAAGATTATTGTGTAATAAATTGTTTTTTTTCTTGCCTATTTAAACTAAAAATTTATTTTTGCAAAAAATTAAAACGAATTACAAATGTATTGGACATTAGAATTGGCATCGTATTTAAGTGATGCGCCTTGGCCAGCAACAAAAGATGAATTAATTGATTATTCAATTAGAACAGGAGCACCTTTGGAAGTTGTTGAAAACCTACAATCTATTGAAGACGAGGGTGACTCTTATGAGTCCATTCAGGAAATCTGGCCAGATTATCCAACCGACGAAGATTACCTCTGGAATGAGGATGAATATTAATATTTATTAAGCCTAGAAGAAAGTCTCGTCAGAGGCTTTTTTTGTGTCTAATAATTATTTAATTGATGGATACAACCGTATCTTTGAGGACTCAAATTCTCAAAGACTAAATTATATTTTATAGCTAGCCGTAGAGCTAGTTCAACTTAAACATACAAACATGAGTTTTTTAAATTCCGTACTAAAGGTATTTGTTGGTGACAAATCCAAACAAGATGTCAGTGCCATCATGCCTATAGTCAAACAAATAAAAACATTTGAAACGGCACTTGAGCAATTATCACATGACGAACTACGTGCCAAAACAGCTTACTTTAAAGAGAAAATTACTGAAGCCCGCAAACCACTTAATGAGAAAATTGACGCCCTATTAGAGCAAGCCGAAAACACCGAAGACATTGATGAACGTGAAGATATTTATCTTGAAATAGATAAAATAAAAGAGGAGGTTTATACCATTACTGAAGATGTCTTAAATGATATTCTACCTGAAGCCTTTGCGGTTGTCAAAGAAACAGCCAAGCGTTTTGTTGATAACAAAGAAATTTCAGTAACTGCCAACACCTTTGACCGTGAAATATCTGGGACTAAAGATTATGTGACCCTTGATAATGATCAAGCTATTTGGGCTAACTCTTGGGATGCGGCCGGAAAACCAATTACTTGGGATATGGTTCACTATGACGTACAGCTCATTGGTGGTATTGCCATGCACCAAGGAAAAATTGCTGAAATGCAAACAGGTGAAGGTAAAACATTGGTTGCTACCTTACCCGTTTATTTGAATGCTTTGGCAGGTCGTGGTGTGCATTTGGTTACGGTTAACGATTATCTTGCTAAACGTGATAGCGCTTGGATGGCTCCCATTTTTGAATTCCATGGATTAAGTGTAGATTGTATTGATTATCACCAACCAAATTCGGCAGCGCGTAAAAAAGCTTATTTAGCCGATATCACTTACGGTACCAATAACGAATTTGGTTTTGACTACTTACGCGATAATATGGCGCATTCACCAGATGATCTCGTTCAACGTCCACATCATTATGCCATTGTCGATGAGGTGGATTCGGTTTTGATTGATGATGCACGAACACCATTAATCATTTCAGGCCCAATCCCTCAAGGTGATCGTCATGAATTTACCGAGTTAAAGCCAAAAGTTGATGATATTGTCTCTGTACAGAGAAAATATTTGACGGGTGTTTTGGCGGAAGCTAAAAAATTAATTGCTGAAGGTGATACCAAAGAAGGTGGTTTCCAATTATTACGAGTGTATCGTGGGATGCCAAAAAACAAAGCCCTGATCAAGTTTTTAAGTGAGGAAGGTATCAAGCAATTATTACAAAAAACCGAAAACTTCTACATGCAGGATAATAACCGCGAAATGCCAAAGATTGATGCGGAATTATACTATGTCATTGAAGAAAAAAATAATCAGATTGAATTAACCGATAAAGGAATTGAATTCCTATCGGGTAAGGATGATCCGAACTTTTTTGTGATGCCAGAGATTGGTTTGGAAATTGCCAAAATAGAATCGCAAGGCTTATCTAAAGAAGAAGAAGCCAATCTTAAAGAAGAATTATTTAGAGATTTTGGCGTAAAATCAGAGCGTATCCATACCTTAAACCAATTGCTTAAGGCCTATGCCCTTTTTGAAAAAGACATCCAGTATGTGGTGATGGACAATAAGGTTATGATTGTAGATGAGCAAACCGGTCGTATTATGGATGGTCGCCGATATAGTGATGGCCTACATCAAGCAATTGAAGCTAAAGAAAATGTTAAGATTGAAGATGCTACGCAAACTTTTGCTACGGTAACCTTACAAAATTATTTCAGAATGTATCGTAAGCTTTCAGGTATGACTGGTACTGCTGTTACTGAAGCGGGTGAATTCTGGGAAATATACAAATTGGATGTTGTTGAAATACCAACCAATAAGCCAATTGCCCGTGATGACCGTGAGGATTTAGTATATAAAACCAAGCGTGAAAAATATAATGCGGTCATTGATGAAGTTACACAACTGTCACAAGCTGGTCGTCCTGTACTGATTGGTACAACATCGGTAGAAATATCTGAATTACTAGGCAAAATGTTGAGCATTCGCAAAATACCTCACAACGTATTGAATGCCAAGCAACATAAAAAAGAAGCGGAAATTGTTGCCGAAGCAGGTAATTCAGGGCAAGTGACCATAGCCACCAATATGGCGGGTCGTGGTACGGATATCAAACTATCGGATGCCGTCAAAGAAGCTGGCGGTTTAGCTATTGTTGGTACAGAACGTCATGACTCGCGTCGTGTGGATAGACAGTTACGTGGTCGTGCTGGCCGTCAAGGTGACCCAGGTAGCTCACAATTCTACGTATCATTGGAAGACAATTTAATGCGCTTATTTGGTAGCGAACGTATTGCTAAAATGATGGATAGAATGGGCTTACAAGAGGGTGAAGTGATTCAACATTCCATGATTTCAAAATCGATTGAGCGTGCTCAGAAAAAGGTAGAAGAAAACAACTTTGGTGTACGTAAACGATTGTTAGAATATGACGATGTTATGAACGCGCAGCGTGAAGTTGTTTACAAACGTCGTCGTCATGCACTTCATGGGGAACGCTTACGTGTCGATTTAGCAAATATGATTTATGACACCTCTGAAGGTATTGCTGAAAGTAACAAGGCTGCAAATGACTTTAAGAATTTTGAGTTTGAATTGATCCGTTATTTCTCCATGAGTTCGCCTATTACTGAAGCTGAATTTGGAAAATTGGGTGTACAGGAATTAGCAGGAAAAATATATAAAGCTGCCTTTGAACACTATCGTGAAAAAATGACACGCAATGCCGAAATAGCATTCCCAGTCATCAAGAATGTCTATGAAACACAACGTGATAAATTTAAGCGTATTGTGGTACCTTTTACCGATGGTGTAAAAAACCTGCAAGTTGTTACCGATTTAGAAAAGGCCTACGAGACCAATGGAAAACAATTAATTAATGATTTTGAAAAGAATATTACGCTGGCAATCGTTGATGACTCTTGGAAAACACATTTGCGCAAAATGGATGAACTGAAACAGTCTGTTCAATTAGCCGTTCATGAGCAAAAAGATCCATTGCTAATTTATAAGTTTGAGGCCTTTGAGTTATTTAAAAGTATGATTGACCAGGTCAACAAAGATGTTATTTCCTTCTTGTTTAAAGGGGAATTACCAACAGAAACCCAAAATACTATTCAAGAAGCACGCCAAACCCGTCAAAAGGAAAAATTAGAAACTTCTAAAGAAGAAATACCTAACATGGATGAGCGTGCTGCTCAAAATCGTGCTGCTGGAAATACTCAAAAACAACCTGAAGTGGTTGAAACCATCGTACGTGACAAACCTAAAATTGGTCGTAATGACCGTGTGACGATAAAACATGTGATGAGTGGTGAAAACAAAACCTTGAAATACAAACAAGCAGAACCTTTAATTTCCAAAGGAGATTGGGTTCTAGTGGAATAAATTTCAAAATTAAAATATTGTAAGATAAGCCTTGTTTATTCAAGGCTTTTTTTGACTCTTTTTTTCAGCATAACTAATATTTTTTCCATACATCGAATAAGTGTTAAATAACTCATTTACTTACTACTGTATTACTAACTTTACATTATAATTCCCTCTCCAAAATTTTTCGGTTAATAGCATAATTGAAAATTTATTATAATGATATTTTTTAGAAGCCGACCAAATATTATTAGCAACTTTCAAGTTGCTATCTTCATCCTACTGACATTTCTGTCAATAAATAGTGCTGCCCAAACCATTAGTTTTGGTTCCACAGGATTACAAAATGAAAATGTATTGAATCCTACGTCTTTGGAGTTTGGTCCAGACGACAGGTTATATGTAGCACAACAAAATGGCATTGTTTGGGCTTATACCATAGAACGTGATAATGCTGTTGCTGGAGATGGAACTTATACAGTTATTGACAGTGAAGAAATCACTAATATCCGCTTTGGAATTCCCAATCATGATGATGAGGGTAATTTTAACCCAAGTCAACAACGGCTAATAACAGGCATTATGACAGCTGGGACAGCTGAAAATCCTATTGTATATGTCACCTCATCCGATTATCTTTTAGGTGGTGGTGCTGGTGGGAATGACACCAATCTAGACACCAACTCCAGTATGTTATCAAAATTGGAAAAAATTGATGGTGTTTGGGAAAAAACCGATTTAATTCGTGGATTACCGCGCTGTGAAGAAAACCACGCCGTAAATGGTTTGGATATGTTTGAAAGAAATGGAAACACTTATTTATTGATTGTTCAAGGTGGGCAAACGAATAAAGGAGCTCCGAGTAATAACTTTGCAGGAACACCTGAATTTTTCTTTTCGGGTTCCATGTTAATAGCCAATCTAACTCAATTGGAAAGCATGCCTGTTTACACCGACCCCAGAAGTGGTTCCAATTATGTATATGATTTACCAACATTAAACGATCCAACACGAACAGATATTGATAATACGCATCCTGAATTCCCATATCCCGTTGGTCATCCCATGTATAATGCAACAATTGATATTGGTGACCCATTTGGCGGCAACAATAGTTTAAACCAAGCATTCCCTGAAGCTAATGGTCCCCTCCAAATTTTTGCTCCTGGCTTTAGAAATGCCTATGATGTTGTAATAGCTGAAAATGGCAAAATCTATACTTCAGACAATGGTGCCAATTCGCTTTGGGGTGGTTTACCGCGAATTTATGACAATGCCACGGATACATTTCTAGGTGACGAAAGCACGATAACATATGATCCAATTAACCATTATATAAAAAATGAATTAAATGAAAACGGTAGTACCATTATAAATGACCCGTTACATTATGTTGGAACTATTAATGATGCCAATGAAACCTATTATGGTGGGCATCCCATTCCCATTCTAGCATTTCCCTCAAGAGCAGGTATTTTTACTTATGAAAAAGTAGATGGGTCATGGGTTGCTACCAATGCTTATGATTTAGAAACATTGATTGCGGGAACTTCAGGATATTTTAATTCTAGTTTTACCATAACAGATTTTCCTGATCGTCCAGAATTGGGTGAGTTTTTATGCGATGAACCTGTAGAAAGTACCAGAAATAATATTTTAGCTCGTGTAAATTCTTCAACAAATGGTATTACTGAATATACCGCAACTAATTTTGGCGGCCTGATGCAAGGTAATATCTTGACAGCTTCATTTAATGGTAATATTAATCGTTATGTGCTGAATGCTTCAGGTGATGAAGTACTTGAATATGAAGCTACTTTTAACGGCTTTGGCAGTTTGCCATTGGATGTTACCGCACAAGGCGATGATGATATCTTTCCTGGAACCGTTTGGGCAGCCACTTATGGCTCTAACAGTGTCACTATTTTTGAGCCGACTGATATTAATTGTCTGTTACCTGGTGATATAGGCTACGATCCTGATGCTGATAATGATGGAGACGGTTATACCAATCAAGATGAAATTGATAATAATACCAACTCATGCTCACAAAGTAGTAAGCCTAAAGATAATGATGGCGATTTTATTTCCGATTTAAATGATCCAGATGATGACAACGATGGTATTCTAGATGTTAACGACCCTTTTGCATTGGATCCTGACAATGGTACAACAACCAATCTGCCTATTGATTATCCGTTTTGGAATAATGATCCCGGCACCGGTTTCTTTGGGCTTGGCTTCACAGGATTAATGGTAGATCCCAGTGGCACCACTGATTATTTAACACAATTCAATGAAGAAAGCATGTCGTTTGGTGGAGCAGCGGGAAAAGCAACTGTAGATAATGTCACAGGAGGCGACGCCTTTGGAGCATTTAACAATCAAGAATATGGTTTTCAGTTTGGTGTAAATGTTGACTCGAATTCTAATCCTTTTACAGTTCATTCCAAAATTGAATCACCATATTTTGGTTCAGGAGGTTCTCAAAATTCACCTGTAGATTACCAAAGTTATGGTATCCAATTGGGTACTGGCGACCAAGACAATTATTTGAAGTTGGTTTTTATGAATGGCTCCCTAAATGTAGACGCTTTAAACGGTCTTCAAGTTATTTTAGAAGACAATGGTATTATCCTAGTTAACGAAAGTTATAATATCCCTAATATTTTAAATTCTAGTGATATCAATTTATACATTTCTGTTGATCCGGCGAGTAACACGGCTCAACCGTTCTATTCTATTGACGGCGGTCAAACATTAAACCTTTTGGGTTCACCAGTGGTTTTACCTGCAAGTTTTTTAGACGATTCTGACAATCAAGGACTTGCTGTTGGTATCATCTCTACATCACGAAGTGACACCACACCCAATCCATTTACAGCCACATGGGATTATATTGAAGTATATGAAAATCTAGATGGTGTTCTCTCAATCAATCCAGATCCATTAAATTATGGTTTAACACCCGTAAACAATTCACAACGCACAAAATTTGTGACGCTTAATAATGAAGGAGGTCCAACGGATAGCCCTATAACGATAACGGCTTTAAGTTTTAGTGGAACAGACTCCAGTTTATTTTCTAGTGATTTTGAGCTTCCTTTTAATTTAAATCCGGGGTCTTCAGTTAAAGTACCTGTTGATTTTAGTTCCGATGATATTTTGGGAGTAAAATCGGCTACGCTTGAAGTTATACATAATGGTGCCAATTCACCTACTGCTGTTGATTTAATTGGAGAACTAACAGATATCTATTCACCTATCGTGAGGATAAATGCTGGTGGTGATATGGTGCCTTCTTCCGATGGTGGCCCTGAATGGGAGGCCAATACCTCAACTACTGGTAATTCATACGTGGTGTCATCTGGTTCACCATTTACCATTGATGAAATTATTTATGCTGATCGAGACATTTCTATTCCGGATTATATCAGTCAAGCAGAATATGAAGAAATTATGCGTTCTGAACGAAGTACTAATGATCTCGATTTCCCAGTAACGTATTCTATTAGTCTACCTAATGGGAATTATATAGTAAACTTATATTTTGCTAATTTATATAATGGCACTTCAGAACCTGATGAACGCATTTTCAATGTGAATATTGAGGATAATCAAGTTATTGAACGATTAGACCCTTCTAAAGAATTTGGACATAGAATTGCTGGATTGGTTCAAAATAATGTTGTTATTACTGATGGTGTTATGGATATTCAATTTCTTTATGTATTACAAAATCCGATTATAAATGCTATTGAAATTTTAGGTATAACCTATCCAGCACTTAATTTAGAACCTATTGCAGATAGATCAGATTGTGAGTTTGAAATATCCGATTTTCAAGCTGAAGGCTCTGGAGGAAATCCAGCCGATAATTTAGTGTACTCCATAAGTGGTCAACCTTTAGGTATTGATATCGAGCCAACCAACGGATTGATTTTTGGCGTTATTGATGAAACGGCTGTTACAGGTGGACCCAATAGTGATGGTATTTATAACGTAACCGTTACTTTAAGCAAACCAGGAAGTTTAGACGTTTCTACTAACTTTCTATGGACCGTAATTGATGACATTGAAGCTCCTGAAATAACCTGCCCTGACACTCTTATTGAGGCCGTATCTCTGGGTACTGCTGAAGCTTTTGTAAGCGTCACCAATCCTTTAGTAACTGATAATTGTGAGAGCGAAATAGATTTAGTTGGAACACGGTCAGATGGATTGGAACTGACTGATGCTTTTCCTTTAGGCGATACAACAATCACCTGGATTGCGACAGATGCTTCTGGTAATATTTCCGATTCTTGTGAACAAATAGTTACAGTTGAAATTCCCGAATTTACATTACAACTAAATGTCAGTCTTCAAGGGAGATCTGATTACAGTGGTAATTATGATATTAATCTCTATAGTTTGGGTGATTTAGAAACTCCAATATACGCTTTCAATGTGTCTGCTAGCGCTTTGGGTGAAATTGAATTACCATCCTCCATAAGCCAAGGAGAATACAAGGTATTGGTCAAACACCCTTTGTATTTACAACGAGTCAAAACCATTAATGTAACTGAAAACACGATTGAAATCTACAATGATGCCTTATTGGCTGGTGATGTAAATAACGACAATGTTGTCAATATTTTTGATTTAGGAATATTTTCTGGAACATATAATTTAATTTCAGGCGATACAGGATTTGATGCACGTGCCGATTTTGACAACAATTTAATAATTAACATATTTGATTTAGGCTTATTTTCAGGTAATTATCAATTATTTGGAGAAACCCAAAACGATTAAAAAACCAATCATGAATTCATTAAAAAAACATATTACAGTAATCGTATCAATGCTATTTTCAACAGCATTTTTATCGGCTCAATCGGTTGATTTAGTCGCAAATGTGGATCAAATGCCTCCGTTTACCAATGGGCAAACGTTAAACTATTCAATAACCTCAACAGGCAGTCCCTATAATGCATTACGAATTAAATTGGAATACAATCCTAGCGTGTTACAATTAAATAGTCTAACACCGGTTTATGCATTTGGTTTTACACCTGTCAATGACATCAGCACCCCAGGACTAGTTAAGTATGAAGCTGCCAGTCTTTCTGGAAACATTACAACGGATGAAGTGATTTTCACAATTGAATTTGAAGTCCTTGATAGCAACCAAGCTATTTCCATTTCCCATAATTATGATACCGTTGATGGAACTGTTGTAGTTAACAGTGGTGGCAACGATATTTTAGGAACTGCCAATGACATTTTGTTGGAAACTTTAAGTGTGGACCAAAACAATCTCATGGCGTTTTCGATTTATCCGAATCCGGCAAATAACTACATTACAATCAAAAATAATAGCGAGGCTGTTATTGAATCCATTGTAATTTATACCATAGAAGGCAAAATGGTTTTAAACACTGATATGACGGATTTACAAAAAACTGATCAAAGCATTTCCGTTGATGTTACCTCCTTAAAAAACGCCTTGTACTTTATGGATATTTTTGATGATAATGGGCATAAAAAAACCTACAAAGTTTTAGTTTCTCATTAAGCCAATCTTAATAATAAATTCGGGTCTGGGCAATTGGTCTGGTAGTGCGTAACGTTTGATTGGCTGCAAACCCCAGGGTAATCACCATGATAATTTTCGATATCAATTATTATCTGAAAATGAAGATGTGGTGCATAATCACCATTAACAGCCGATGATCCCAAAGTCGCCAGATGATCTCCTGTTTTGTATACCTGACCAATCTTTTTATTTTCGATGGATTCCATACTCAAATGCCCATAAAGCGTGTGAAATGTAAACCCATTGATTTCATGCTTTAAAATTATGGTCGGGCCATAATCACCAAAATTGGTATTGTTGGCATAGCTATGAATCACGCCATCCAATGGTACAAAAATAGGAGTCTCAACCGACGTCCATAAATCAATCCCTAAATGGATATTGCGTTCTGAATCCAAGTGGGCCGCATTAAAATGATTACTGCGTTTATAAATATTGCGCTTTTCTAAATAACCACCAAAAGCTACTTGAGCGTTTCTTACTTTACAATAATTGGTAATATAAGCTTCCCAGGCAACAGAAGATTCTAAATTGAATGAGTCCAGATGATGATTATTGACTGATAAATCAATGGGAACATATTTTTGAAGTGGAATGGCTTTGTCTAATACAAAGCATGGATTTGAGCTAAAAGAAGATAGAGTGGATAAGAAATCATGTGATGACATAACATTGGGTTATAAGTACCCAAATATAACAATCTATTCCATGACAACTTTACTGTAACGTGCATTTATAGCAATAGTCTTGTTGCTATTCATGCTTCCCAAATTAAATGAAGATACCTGATTGCTTTCCTTATTTTTTGGATGGAATAATCTTGAATTTTTGCCATGATACTGTAAGTTAAAATCAACGCTTGGCAACTTGATGGCGGCATTACTATTGTCTAAAGTAATATTAAGATTATTAAAATCATCGGATACACTATGAACTGTCAAATCACCAAAACTTCCAGTTAGAATAGCATTTCCTGACAGTTTATCAATACCAATACTGGATGAATTAGAATTTAGGACCAAGCCATTAACATCTTGCAAAATAGCATTCTCAACAAAACTCAATTTCAGGGTGCCCAACTGCCATTTTTTAATAAATACAGATCCATAGGAAGCATTGACGGAGGTTTTTTCTCCGTCAATACTATTTGCCAAAAATGTGGCATGGTTTAAATCAGCTTTCAGATTATTGATTACAGATGATACTTTTAATTCACCATGTCTTACATTTAAATTTAATTTAGCCTTTTTAGGTATTTTAATTTTAAGGGTCTTTTTAACATTCAAATTTTTTGATGTTTTGGACTCAAATAGCATGCGCTGGGCCTCCTCATTCTCCATGGCACGCTCCTCAAGTACTTTAGCTTGTTCTTCCCAAACTTTGGCTTGTTCTTCCATTTGCTTACCAAACTCATCTCCCCATTTTTCCATGCTTTTTCCAAATTCTTCTCCGAACTCTTCGCCCCATTTTTCCATACTCTTTCCAAATTTTTCACCAAATTCCTCACCCCATTTCTCCATGTCCTTACCAAAGCTTTCCCCAAACTCTTCGCCAAATTTTTCACCCCATGCTTCCATTTCTTTTTCATATTTTGCCAAGGCTTCAGAATCTACAGATTTTGCCCAATCTTCCATTTTTTTTGCATAGGCCTCTCCATATTTTTTAGCATATTCATCACTCCATTTGTCCATGTAGGCTTCACCCTCTTTTTCATACCTGTCAAAATCGAAGCTCACAGCATCCATACCTTCTGGTAAGTCTGGTAATTTGGGCATCTTTGGCATTTTGGGCATTTTAGGCATATTGGCTAGGTCCATAGACTCCAATAGTTTATCCACCATTGGCATGACAGGGATATCGGCAAGTTCCAGTTCAAGATCTTGCAGTGCATCCAATGATTGCAATTCAAATAAAGTTGACTGTTCAGACCATGATAGGCCATCAGAATTTGATGAAATGATGATGCGATCTTTTGAACCATCGACACTTACTCGCCAGTTGTCCAAATGCTTTTTTAGTTCATCCTTGCTTAAAACATTACTTTCAACATAGGCTTCAATTTCAATAATGTCCTTATTCCAGGTGTCAATTTCAATGTTAGTATAACTCGTATTCAAGTCAATGTTCACGTTATCATTGACGTTTACGGACTGTGAAATTTTATCTAACTTTTGTTGAGCTGTCAGACTCAAACAAAAGCATAGTAGGATCATATTTAAGATTTTATTTTTCATGTTATTTTATTTTACGCTGTTGTTCGTTTTTGATCTGATTGTGAGTTGTTTAATGTGTTTAATTGTTCTTTAAGACGATACATAAGATTTAAACGAAGCTTTAAATTGGTAATCAACGCATTAACTGTTAACTCATTAGGCCCAGAATTGGTCAGTTCCAAAGAGAGATTTTTATACTCCTTATTCAATTCAGCTAACTGGCTTAAATAACCGTCAATGAGCTCTTTGTTTTCAGGAGTAAGTTTGACCTTAGACAACTCATAATTGATACTGGCCAAATAATAGTCTTCAACCTTTTTTAAATCTGGTGAAATATCACCTAAAGACTTGGTATATGGCTGTCCTGCATTAGTATCTACAACTTGTGTGGGTGTGTCTAGATTATCAACCTTAAAATAATTATAGGCTCCAAAACTTAATCCTAAAACAATAACCACACTCGCCGCTAATTGTAACCAAGACCACGACTTTTCTTCATGAAGGGGTAACTCCGCATCTAATTTCTTCAGAAATCGCGCTTCATGTCCTTCTGGCATTTTCCCTTGGGTTTTGCTACTATCGTTCTTAATCAAATCTCTAATATCTTGTGCCATTTTTTTTGTTTTTTAACAGTTCTTGCAATTTTACTTTTCCTCTGTATAGCTGTGTTCTTGAAGCCACTTCAGAAATGTCCAGTATTTCAGAGATTTCCTGATGATCATAGCCTTCAATTAAATAAAGCATGACAACATATCGATACTTTTCTGATAGTGTATTGATTGCCTGTTTTACTTCATCAACTGTTACAGCATCGTCTACCAACCATTTGTCTTCATAACTAGTATCAACAACTTTCAGGTGCACTTCTTCCAATTCAACTAAACGTTGTTTGTTGGCTTTCAAGGTGTCAATACTCGTGTTAATGACAATTCGTTTTAACCAAGCGCCAAAAGTCACTTCAGCATTGTATTGATGTAATTTCGTAAAGGCTTTTATAAAAGCATCCTGAACAACATCTTCGGCTTCAGCATCGTTTTTCATAAACCGTTTAGCCACAATATACATCCCATTGCAGTACTGGTTGTATAACTGCATTTGTGCTTTACGGTCATTGGTTTTGCATTTTTCAATAATGTCTGTTTGAAACATGCTGTACTTTTGGTTTTTGATTAGTTCAACTTAAAGACGATAAAAAAAATCTAATGTTGCAAAAAGATATTTATTTTTTTAAATTAATACTATCGGTCAAAAAAAAATGTTTAGTATTTTATTAGATAAAGCAATTGCGGTATCTTTAATCCATAAAAATTTCAGAATTAGATGAATAAATTATTTAAGTGGTTTTTCGGTTTTCTTCTAGTGATTGCAATTGGTCTCTTCTGCTATTCCTATTTTGATGATAATAGCCTGTTAAAGCCCAGAAAAAGTCCTATTGATACTGTGTCATTAGCTCAAAATGATTTACAAATGGATGTCGTATACAACAGACCCTATAAACGCGGTAGGGAAATTTTTGGCGGATTGGTACCCTATAAAGAGGTATGGCGAACAGGTGCCAATGAAGCAACCACATTTAAAACGAATAAACCCCTAAAAATCAATAATGACTCACTTCCTGCAGGAAAATATACACTTTGGACAATACCCAATGATTCCACTTGGCAAGTGATGTTTAATACCAAACAATATTCTTGGGGTGTTGATACCGAAATGAAAGCCATGCGTGAACCTGAATTTGATATCATTAATTTGACCGTACCTGTTCAGCATATAGACAAGACCATTGAGCAGTTCACGATTGGTTTTGATAGCACTTTAGATCATTTAGCACTAACCATGGTTTGGGATCAAACCAAAATAGCAGTTCCATTAAATACATTTGACTAAAAAAAAGCCACATACTTCAGCTTTACATGAACGTGAAGGTGTTTCAGATTCTGAAATCACAAACTCGCAGGCCATTGACAAAATCAAACAAAAGCGTCAATCACAACCATCATCTGAAGCCTTAATTTCAAATATCTTAAAGGGTGATATTACAGCATTAAGTCGTGCCATTACTCTTATTGAGAGTAAAAATCCACAACATTCAAGCACAGCTCATGAGATAATAACGGGCTGTTTACCCTTTGCAAATAAATCGACACGAATTGGTATTACCGGAGTTCCTGGTGTTGGAAAGAGCACCTTTATAGAATCGTTTGGTAAGTATCTTTCAAAACTCGGAAAAAAAATTGCTGTGTTAGCCATTGATCCTAGTAGTTCTGTTACTAAAGGCAGTATTTTAGGTGACAAGACCCGTATGGAAGATTTAGTAAAAGACACGAATGTCTTTATTAGACCTTCGCCCTCGGGAGAAACCTTGGGTGGTGTCGCTCGGAAAACACGTGAAACCATTATATTATGTGAGGCGGCAGGTTTTGATACCATTATCATAGAAACCGTAGGCGTTGGGCAAAGTGAAACTACCGTAAATGATATGGTAGATTTCTTTTTACTTTTAAAATTGGCAGGTGCCGGTGATGAGCTACAGGGTATTAAACGGGGGATTATTGAAATGGCCGACACCATAGCAATTAACAAAGCCGATGGTGATAATTTAAAAGCGGCCAAATTAGCAAAGGTTGAATTTAGTAGAGCCCTACACTTGTATCCAAAGAAAGCATCAGGATGGCAACCCAATGTCATGCTATGTAGTGCCTTAAAAAATGATGGTATTGACGCAATTTGGAGCAATATTGAAGCTTATTTAGAGTTGACAAAAGAAAACGGTTATTTTTCAAAAAGACGTCAGGAACAAAACAAGTACTGGTTGATTCAAACTATTAAGGAGCAATTACATCTAGCTTTCTTTGAAAATCCCACTATAAAAAAAGCCTTAACAAAGCAATTACATCTGATAGAACAAAACAAAACGACACCATTTGCCGCTGCCGATTATCTCCTTAATTTAAAAACCGATTTATAGAAAGTTTTCTTTGTACCAAGCCACCTGCTTCTTAACGCCATCAACCAAAGAAGTTCCAGGGTTGTAATCCAATAATTTTCTGGCTTTATCAATGTTCGCTTTGGTGCGCCATTGATCTCCCGCTCTGGCTGCAACATGGTCCATTTTAATAGTCATACCCATAACTTCCTCGACAGCATCAATACCTTCTTGTGTGGTATGTTCAATCTCTGTCCCCAGATTAATGACTTCGCCGTTTACCAATGTTTCCTTACCAATGACACTCACTATTCCATCTACAATGTCATCAACATATGTAAAACTTCGTAAATGTTTGGCACTTCCTTCATACAATGGAAAAGCTTCATCATTAAAACCACAGGCAATGAGTTTCGTATACATTTTTTCAGGACGTTCCCTGGGTCCAAAAACGGAATACAAGCGTAATGAGCAAGCTGGCATTTGTTTTTCACGACTTTTTTGAAGTACTAATTGTTCGGCTGCCAATTTGGTAACACCATAATGTGAAGCTGGTTTAGGTGCCACATCTTCTGGAAAAGTGGCCTCCAATCCATATATTGACGAGGTTCCAATATTGACAAACAATTTTAAACCCTTAAGCTGTAACGCGTAATCAATTAAATTTTTGGTTGCTATTATATTATTGGAAAAGTAGTCCTCAAAACTTGAGGACGCTGAAATACCAGGTTGAGCTGCAAAATGAAAGATATATTGAATATCTTGCGGTAACTCGTTTATTAAATCTGCAGTTCGCAAATCAATTTTAAGGACTTCAATTCCTTGATTCTTAAGGGCAGATTCATTCAACTTTTTTAATTCTTCACTGTAATAGGGTGAAAAATTATCAAGACCCACAACCTCATGACCCAATTGTTTTAAACGTTCTGCCGTATGCGAACCAATAAATCCTACAGCTCCGGTAACCAGTATTTTCATAAATCTATATTCTGATACAAAGAAACATTTTTTTTCTGTAAGATTGGAATTCCACTAAAAAGAATACATTTGTATAACCAACACATTCAATATGGCTTACGAATTTACAATCATTGTACCTGTGTATAATGAGGAAGACAACTTACTTCGTGTTGAAAAAGAGCTTTTAGAATACTCCAAAATAGCTTCCAAAAAAACAAAGATTCTTTTCGTTAACGATGGCTCAAAAGATAATAGTCAGACGATTATAGAGACGATAGTTGAGCGACAGGAAAATTTCAGTTATATCAGTTTTGCGGAAAATCGCGGGTTAAGTGCTGCCATCAAAGCAGGCTTTGATTACGCCAATAGCGAATTGGTAGGGTATATCGATTCCGATTTACAGACGGCTCCCGAAGACTTTAATTTACTCCTGGAGTACATTGGTGAATATGATTTAGTAACTGGCGTTAGAGCCAATAGAAAAGACTCGTTTGTCAAAAATATGTCTTCTACTATTGCTAATGGCATTAGGAGAGCATTTACGCATGACGGTATGGATGATACGGGTTGTCCACTGAAAGTCATAAAAACAGAATATGCCAAACGCATTCCCATGTTTAAAGGGCTTCACCGATTTTTACCTGCTATGATTTTACTGCAACAAGGTAAAATTATACAAATTCCCGTTCAGCATTTTCCGCGAATTGCCGGTCAGGCTAAATTTGGGCTATGGAATAGATTGATAGGTCCATTAATGGATTGTTTTGCCTATTTATGGATGAAGAAAAAGTACATTAATTATTCCGTTGCAAAACAAAGCGAATGAGTAACTGGATAATATATAGTATCGGGTTTTTTGCCCAAATCCTTTTCTCTTCTCGTTTAATAATTCAATGGCTATATTCAGAAAAACATAAACGTGTCATAACCCCAACTATATTTTGGACCTTAAGTTTAATTGCTTCACTCCTATTGTTCATTTATGGTTATTTACGTGATGATTTTGCCATTATGCTGGGTCAGGGACTGACTTATTTTATCTACATCCGTAATTTACAGTTGCAAAATGAATGGGAAAAATTTCCTAAATGGTTGCAATGGTTTATTCTATTGATGCCAACATTTGTCATTATTTATTATTTCAATAACAATACTATTGATGTTGAAAAATTATTCAAAAATGAGGCTATTCCTTTTTGGCTATTAACGTTGGGTATTGTTTCGCAAGTAGTATTCACGTTAAGGTTCGTTTACCAATGGTTATATTCAGAAAAACAAAAACAATCATCATTACCATTAGGGTTTTGGTTATTGAGTCTAGCAGGCTCCATACTCATTTTAACCTATGCCATTTTTAGAAAAGATCCCGTATTGTTCACTGGTCATATTTTGGGAGCCATTATTTACATTCGAAATTTAATTTTAATCCATAAAGATGCTAGCCAGCCTCATTAAAAAATATCCCATACAAACACTCTGTCTAATCTTTGCGATTGTGTTGTTGCCAAATCTTCATGTTTTGGATGTCACCATTATGGAGGCTCGAAATTTCATTACAGCACGCGAAATGATAACCGATAATAATTGGTTATTAACAACCATGAACGGTGAAGCACGCTATGAAAAACCGCCATTACCCACATGGCTTACCGCTATATCGGGATTGATTTTTGGAATTGACAGTGTATTTGCAATGCGATTGCCTGCTGCCCTTATGGTGATACTATTGGTGACGTTTATTTATAAAATTTCCTATAAATTAACTCATAACCAAACCTTTGCTTTTAATAATGGCTTAATATTAGGATCCTCATTTTATGTCATCGGTATTATTATAGAAGCACCCTGGGATATTTTTACCCATGCTTTAATGAGTGTTGCTATCTATTACCTCATCCTTTTATTTCAAGAATCCAAACTCTTCATAAGACACCTATTTTTAGTCAGTTTTTTTATAGGACTATCCTTTTTAAGTAAAGGACCCATTTCAATTTATGCACTATTCCTACCTTTTTTAATAGCCTACGGATTCACCTATAAATACAAACCTTTGCCAAAAAAAATATTGATAATCTTGGGGTTGTTATTACTGGGAATTGCACTTGGTGGTTGGTGGTATGTATTCGTAAGAATAAATGATCCTGAAACTTTTACGGCAATAGCTGAAAGAGAAACCGGAAACTGGAGCTCTTATAATGTGAGACCATTTTACTACTATTGGAGTTTCTTTACACAAAGTGGATTATGGACCATTCCTGCTTTTATAAGTTTGCTCTACCCTTACTTAAAAAGTCGTGTGAATAATCTAAAAGCTTATCAATTCAGTTTGCTATGGACATTAATGGCTGTTGTGCTTCTATCTATAATTCCAGAAAAGAAATCGCGATACCTGATGCCTGTTTTAATTCCTTTATCAATCAATATTACGTTTTATATTGACTATTTGATTAGAGAATTTAAAAACATAAAGGACAAAAGAGAGACCATACCGGTTTACTTTAACTTTGGTTTGATTGGACTTATTGGACTTATTTTCGGTATTCTTGGTTATTGGTATTTACAAGACGCCCTGACGGGCTATTGGGCAATATTTACTGTAACCGCTTTACTTCTTTTTATAATCGGTTTCTCAATTTTTAAATCATTACAACATAAAGACCTTTCAAAAACGTTCTATCTATCGTTTAGTTTTTTTGCCATATTATTGGTAATAGGCTTACCGCTTAAAAATACGTTTTCAAGTACTGAATACCATCCTATTGATGAGTTAAAAAAAACTGATGACAGGGCGTTATATCAATTAAATTATATAGCACCAGAATTGATTTGGCAATATGGTGCCAAAATACCTCCCATTAAATCAGAAACAAACACTATTGAACTGCCAAAAGAAGACATCTTCGGATTACTGACTATTGGTGCCAGCCCAGAGGATTTTGAAATACTACAAAATAGTTATGAGTTTGAAAAAATCACCGTTTTTGATTTAAACCGCGTATCTAAAGATTCTCGCCAATACAAGGATCGGTTAAAAGCTAACTATTACGTACTTACCAAAAAATAATTACCGCATTCTAAACCGGTTTTGCAAGTACTTGTCCAATTTGTAAAATAAAAAACCAGAAAGCGCTCCAAATACCATACCGCTTACTACATCCAACGGGTAGTGCACGCCAATATATATCCGGCTATAACCCATCAAGGCTGCCCAAAATAACATAATGAAAATAAGGTATTTGTAACGATACCGCAGCATCAATCCACTGAAAACCGCCACAGCCATAGAATTGGATGCATGTCCTGAAAAATACCCATATTCTCCACCACAGAAAGGTTTTACCAATCTTACCAATCCCTCTAAAGCTGGATCATGACAAGGTCGTAACCGCATAACTAAAACCTTTTTAAACAAATTGGTTACCTGATCGGTAAACAACACCATCAAAAAAATAACTACAACCGTTAGAATAAAAATTTTGGGATTGGGCATTTTAAAAATCAAAAACAACAAAACAGCATACAAGGGTATCCAGTAAAATTTAGTAGTATAAAACATCCAAAAGGCGTCCCATGTTGTAGAGCCTAGGTTATTCAGGTGTAAAAATAGTTCAGTATCTAGTTGTAGTAATTGTTCTAACATGGTTATTCTTCGTAACGGCTTATTTCTCTATCATAAAAATCTGTTGCTTGTTGAATTAAATTTTCAGCCTCCTGCTCCAATTCTTTCTGATCATGCTGATCAAAATCCTCTAGCCATTCTACATCATCGTTTTCCAGATTAATAATGAATCTTGGGAACTCCGTATGAATTACAAATATAGAATCGGGATAATCTGTGTTATCACCCAATAAAAATTTAGGAAAGTCCATGTTTAATATCAATTAGTTTTTTGGTCAAATAATTAAATCTAATATACAATAATATTGCTGCAGTTGTAAGTCCAGCTAACAAGCCTAGCCAGATTCCAAAACTACCCATCGTGTTTTCCTGTCCAAAATATAGACTTATCGGAAATCCTATTATCCAATAGGATATAAATGTAATCAAGGTTGGTATTTTGACGTCCTGTAAGCCACGTAAGGCACCTAGTACCACCACTTGAATACTATCACTTATTTGAAAAATTGCCGCAGCTATCAATAACTTGGAAGCTATTTGAAGTACTTCGGTATTATCAACTAGGTTCACCAGATCTTTTTCGTCTAAATATAATTTCGGTAATTCCTTATGAAATGCAAAAAACACCAATCCGAAGAAAATAGCAAACAAAGTTCCCATTAAAAAAATGGAAAATGCAATACGTCTTAAATCCAAATACTGTTGCAATCCTTTTTGATTACCCACCCGAATCATGGATGCCACACTTAATCCCATGGCTACCATAAATGTCATGGATGACAAATTTAATGCAATTTGATTGGCAGCCTGGGCATTTTTACCCAACAAACCACTTAACCATATGGCGGCCGTAAAAATAGCCACTTCAAAGAACATTTGCATGGCACTTGGTGAGCCTAATGCTACTATTTTTTTAAGCATCCTATTGTCCAAAACCATTATCTTAATGTGACTCACATAAGCTTTTGATTTTTCATGACCTTTGAGCATCCACCATAAAAAAGCAACCATCACGAACCTTGAGATCAGGGTCCCATAGGCAGCCCCCACGATACCCATTTTTGGAAAACCGAACTTACCAAAAATAAGTAAGTAGTTTAAAACAACATTCACAATATTCGCCACGAGTGTCGCATACATGGGATATCTTGTCATGGACAATCCATCACCAAATTGTTTCAAAGCCTGAAAAGATACTAATGGAATTAATGAAAATGCCACCAAATCTAGGTAAGGAATTGCCAATTTTACTACCTCATCAGGTTGTTTCATTAAATACATTAAGGGTTTTGAAAAAAATACCATTAGAAACAGTACGATCCCTAAAGCTGTACACAAAAACAAACCATGTTTAAAAGCGGATTTTCCTTCCTCAAAATTCCTTTCAGCATCTGCTTCAGCCACCAAAGGCGTAATGGCCGTTGAAAAACCAATTCCTAGAGACATGGCAATAAACATAAAACTATTTCCCAAGGACACTGCAGCTAATTCCGCTGTTCCTAATTGACCAACCATAATGTTGTCCACAAAACTGACAAAGGTATGACCCAACATACCCAACATAACTGGTGCAGCCAATTGCCAATTGTATTTAAACTCTTTGGTGTAGTCTCTCAAAACCATAGCGCAAAAGTAGTGTATTCCTTTTGTTTTATACAGTTAACATTTTATAGATTAACAAAGTCTTAAGAATGATGCCTGAATGTATTTAGTATCTTGTTTTAAAAGTTCATATTATGAAAAACTACTACATTATACCGCTCCTTATTTATCATGTTTTTGGATTTGCACAAGAAGCTCCAAAACCATTTGAATCCGAATTAACAACCCTTTTCCCTAATGTGCGAGATATTGCCATTTCACCAAATGGTAACGAAATGCTGTTTACAGCTCAAAGTGTTATGGGTAAACTTTCGGTAATTATTTCAGTAGGCAAGGAAGATGGTTCCTGGAACTCACCAGAAGTCGCATCGTTTTCGGGTACTCATTTTGATTTAGAGCCCTTTTATGCACCAGATGGCCTCAAACTTTATTTTGTTTCTAGACGCCCTTTAGATCAAACTCAAACCGAACAAAAAGATTTTGACATTTGGTACGTTGAACGTGAGAATCTTCATTCTGAATGGTCGATACCGAAAAATATGGGTAGTCCCATTAATACCGAATATGGTGAATTTTACCCATCAATAAGTCATAGCGGAAATTTCTATTTTACTCGTGATGATACTTCCAAAAATAGAAAAGATGATATTTATGTCAGCATTTTTAATGATGGATCTTATGAATCACCAGTACCTTTACCAAACGCCATAAATTCCGATAGTTATGAGTACAATGCGTTTATTGCACCAGACGAATCTTATCTGCTTTTTGGGGGATACAACAGAGAAGATGGATTAGGAAGTGGTGACATTTATATCAGTAGACGATCCAATACAGGATGGTCAAAGGCTGAAAATTTAGGGCCAAATATTAATTCCGATAAAATGGATTATTGCCCATTTGTCAAAAACGATACGTTGTATTTTACGAGCAAACGTGATCATACTCTAGTTGAACAAGAGACACCATTAAACATTAAAAAACTATTAATAGAATTCAACAGAACGGATAACGGATCCAGTAAGTTATATTCGGTACCGTTTTACGGCAGTAAAACATTTAAAGACTAGCAACCTTTAATTTAGCTTCTTCAAACTCCCGCATTAAATCCTGAACAATTTGAGCAGCTGGTTTAATATCGTGAATCAATCCTGCTATCTGGCCAATTTCCAATTCGCCATCTTCCAAATCGCCTTCAAACATTCCGCGTTTGGCTCTGGCACGACCTAACAATTCCTTTAATTGCTCTACGGATGGTCCCGTTTTATACAATTCTTGAACCTCATTATAGAATTTATTTTTTACCAAACGAACAGGCGCTAATTCTTTTAATGTCAATTGGGTGTCTCCTTCTTTGGCGTCAACCACCACTTGTTTGAAGGCCTGATGAGCTGAACTTTCCTCACTAGCCACAAACCGACTACCCACTTGAACGGCATCGGCTCCCAAAACCATCGCAGCCAACATGGCTTGACCCGTAGCGATACCTCCAGCAGCAATCAATGGGATTTCCAATTGTTCCTTTACCATCGGGATTAATGTCAAGGTTGTTGTTTCATCGCGGCCATTATGACCACCTGCTTCAAAACCTTCTGCAACCACCGCATCTACACCCGCTTCCTGGGCTTTTAAAGCAAACTTCACACTACTCACCACATGTACAACCGTGATGCCTTTTTCCTGTAACCATGCAGTCCATGTTTTCGGGTTTCCTGCGGAAGTGAATACAATTTGAACACCTTCTTCTACAATAATATCCATGATTTCCTGAATGTTGGGATACAGCATGGGGACATTCACACCAAAAGGTTTATCAGTTGCCTGCTTGCATTTTTGGATATGTTCCCGTAATACATCTGGATACATACTGCCGGCACCTATTAAGCCCAAAGCGCCGGCATTACTGGCTGCTGATGCCAATCGCCAGCCGCTGTTCCAAATCATACCTGCTTGAATGATGGGATATTGTATATTGAAAAGTTTGGTTACTCTATTTTGCATATTTTTACTTTTATGGAGAGGTTTCTCGACTGCATTCGAAATGACATTTTCAAAAGTAAGAAAATGAAATCACTTTAATCAGTAGAAGTAAGTTTTAAGAAATGACTCCGGATCCAATCAGTTCATCGTCTTGATACCAGGCAGCAAACTGTCCTTCGGTTATAGCCGATTGCGGTTCTTCAAATTCCACATACATGCCACTGTCAACTTTGTGTAATGTAGCTTGTTGCAGGGGTTGTCTATATCGAATTCGTGCTTTAACACTCATAGATTCTCCATCCTGTAAGGCCAAATCTTCACGAATCCAATGGAGTTCGCTATTTGAAATAAATAGCGCCGTTTTATACAATCCTGGATGTGATTTACCTTCACCTGTATATATCACATTCTCAGCAACATCCGTATCAATGACAAATAAGGGCTCAACAGTACCACCTACAGCCAGTCCTTTACGCTGTCCCTTGGTGTAAAAATGAGCACCTTGATGCTTCCCCACAATTTTACCGTCCGTGATGGCATATTTTAGTTTTCTGGATTTGTACTCCAATTCAGCAACTTTTGAATCAAACTGACTTTTTTGATTTCCGTATTGAGTATTAGAGTCCGGAACTTGTACAATAACACCTTCTTTTGGTTTGAGTTGCTGTTGCAAGAAATCTGGTAAGCGCACCTTACCAATAAAACACAAACCTTGTGAATCCTTTTTATCAGCGGTTACCAGATTAAGTCTAGTCGCAATTTCCCGAACTTGAGGCTTGGTCAATTCGCCAATTGGGAATAATGCCTTTGACAATTGTTCCTGTGACAACTGACATAAGAAATAGGATTGATCCTTATTGGTGTCAACACCCGACAACAATTGATAGATAGTTTCACCATCTTTTTCAATGGTTCCTTTACGGCAGTAATGACCTGTTGCTACATAATCAGCTCCGAGATCCAAAGCGATTTTCATGAATACATCAAACTTGATTTCACGATTACAAAGCACATCAGGATTGGGTGTTCTTCCGCTTTCATATTCCTTGAACATATAATCCACAATACGTTCTTTGTATTGCTCACTCAAATCAATTGTTTGAAAAGGAATACCCAATTTATCAGCCACCAACATGGCATCATTGTTATCGTCCAACCAAGGGCATTCATCAGAAATCGTTACGGAATCGTCGTGCCAGTTCTTCATGAACAAGCCAATGACTTCATACCCTTGCTCTTTTAAAAGGTATGCAGCGACACTGGAATCCACACCTCCAGAAAGCCCAACTATAACGCGTTTTTGTTTATTCATAATTTGCTTGCAAATATACGGCAATTACCGCAATATTTATATTAATTGATAGTGTCAATCCTATCATTTTGAAAATAACAGAACCAAATAAATAAATTTTATTATCATGATAATCAATATAATACGTGTCATATTGTGATTTTTTACTTTAAACTGTTTTGAAATATTGATATTAATATCTATATTGACCTCACTTATGTTTAGGTAACTCTCCATTTTGATTGATTAATAGCTCACAACATTAAAATGATAATACCTAAATAAGAAAAGCTCCTTAACTGATTAAGGAGCTTTCGTTTTTTATACTCTTTACAATCCGTTATTTCTTTTTGTATGGGTTTTTACTTCTTACGGTAAAATCCTTTTCTTCTTTTAGTTCCCCATTTTCATAATATTTCCAGATACCATGCTTCTTATCTTTTCTATACACACCTTCGGCAACCAAAACACCAGCCTTGTCATAGAACTTGGCCTCACCATGTAACTCACCCAAGACATAATGGTATTTTTTAATCAGAACACCGTCTTCACTATACCAAACAGCTTCACCATCCAGTTTGTTGGCTTTATAAAAGGATTGTTCCGCTATTTGACCATTAGGATAGTAAATAAACTTTTTGCCATCCAACTCCCCTTTATTGTTGTAGTGTTCCAATGTCATGAGTTGTTTGCTGTTGTTATTGTGGTAATACTTCCAAGGACCTATATATACTTTTCCGCGCATTAGACCTTCACTAATGACACGACCATCGGATGCATAGAACGTCACGTCCGCCAAATCATCATTGGCATGGAATTGTCTCGTGGCAGTTAGAACTGGGACACCTTTAATATTCTTATAGAATTTAAAAAGCCCCACTTCCTGACCATGTGAAAATTCGCCTTCGTATCTGACAACCTGGGTACCTTCAAAGTTCTTTTTCCATTTACCATGACGTTTACCATTACTATCAAATCCATTTAAAGTCTGACCTAACATGGTAGCTGACATCAAAACCATCATCACTAAAACGCACTGCTTCATAAAACCTGTTTTCTTATTTGTTTTTTTGTTAACGAAACTTTTTGTGAAATGTTATAACAAAAAAGCTGCCAAAAGAGGCAGCTTCTTATTTATTTACGTTGTTGATTCTTTTTTTGCTGCTCTGCCTGCTCCATCATTTCGGCCATTTTCTTCTGGAACCTATTTTGTTTTTTAGGTTTCTTTTTATTTTCCTGAATCTTGGCATGAATCTTATCTTCATCGATAATGTAGTTCTTAATCACCAACATGATACCAATGGTAATCAAATTGGAAATAAAGTAGTACAAACTCAAACCAGATGCATAATTGTTAAAGAAAAACAACATCATGATTGGCGAGAAGTAAATCATGTACTTCATCATTTTACCCATGTCTGGCATCCCTTCCTGTGTTGGTTGCGACGCCATTTGCTGACCAGTAGTCATACGCATGTAGAAGAAGATTGCCAATGATGCCAATATTGGGAACAAACTCACGTGATCTCCATAAAATGGAATATGAAATGGGAGTTTAGCAATGGTATCATAAGACGATAAATCTTCAGCCCATAAGAAACTTTTTTGTCTTAAATCGAATGCTGAAGGAAAAAACTGGAACAAGGCATAGAAAACCGGCAACTGCATCAATGCTGGTAAACATCCAGCCATCGGGCTTGCGCCAGCCTTGCTATACAAGGCCATTGTTTCCTGCTGCTTTTTCATTGGGTTATCCTTGTACTTCTCATTAATCTCGGCTATTTCAGGTTTTAACACCTTCATTTTGGCTTGAGACACATAGGACTTATAGGTTACAGGTGACATCACAATACGCACCAGGATAGTCATGACAATAATGGCAATACCATAGGGTAAGAAACCGCTTAAAAAACCAAACATAGGAATAAATACATAGCGGTTTATCCAACCAAAGATTCCCCAACCCAATGGCACCACTTCATCCAGGTTTCTATCGTAGCTATTCAGGATTTTATAATCACTTGGACCATAGTACCAGTTCATGTTTTTATTGATTTCACCTCCTTGTAATTCCAAAGGTAATTTGGTAGCAAAGGCTTTGGTGAACAGGGTATCTATCTCTTCATCTTTCACCAGATTACGTGACTCTAAACGAGCTGTTTTAAATGGTGTATCGGCTAGAAGAATAGATGTGAAGAAGTGTTGTTTATACGCCACATAGGTTACATCGGAAGCCGTGTCATCAGTTAATTCCTGCTGACCCAAATAATCATCCTTACCACCTTCATATTCAAAAACCACTTCGGTATATCTGTTTTCATAGGAAATACTCTTGGCATGACGAATAGCCTTTAAATCCCAGTCCAGGTTGACTTCTTGAGAACTATTGATGACGTTGCTCAACCCTTGTGACCGAATGGTAAAATCCATCATGTAGTCATCAGGCTTTAGCTCATAGCGGTATTCCAGGTATTGTTGCGGTGATACTTTCAGTTTCATAGAAACCACCGTATTATCACCACTCTTGGTAATCGTTGGCTCAAAATACAAATCCTTGGTATTCAGAATACGGCTATCGGTTGTACCGAAATTGATATTGAAATTCGCATTGCCATCCTTAATGATGTAGATTGGCACCTCGTTAAAATCAACAAACTCCTTGAGTTTGATTTCAGAGATATAACCACCCTTGTTGCTAAACTTGATGGCCAGCAAATCGGTTTCAACCAAAGTTTCGGTTGGCTTGGCCGATGGTAATGTTGACGAATACGCAAAAGCACCCAACTTGTTGTTTAGTGCCACCATTTGCATGGAGTCCCGAACGTTGGTTACCGAATAGTCTTCAGCAGTGGTAACCGCTGTAGCTTCCTGTTCGGCTGCCTTTTTCTCGGCTTCAACTTGTTCTTGTTTTGCTTTTTCCTGCTCGGCTAGTTCTTCAGGAGTTGGTTGGTTGGTGTACATCATGTACACTAATATTCCGAAAATAAGAATGAATCCTATAATCGAATTTAAATCAAATTTCTTTTCTTCCATATTTCACTATTTCTCCAATTAGTTTTGGAGTTACGTTGGGATTACAAAAAGCTCTCCAATATTGTTATTGTGCCATAGTGACACCTTTCTGCTTATTTTTATGTTTTAAGGCAGCCTTTACAAATGCCACAAATAAGGGGTGTGGATTGGCTACCGTACTCTTATATTCAGGGTGATACTGCACACCCACAAACCATGGATGCTCAGGAATTTCAACAATTTCCACCAATTGGGTGTCCGGATTGATTCCTGTGGCTATCATGCCAGCCGCTTCAACATCAGCTTTGTACTTGTTGTTAAACTCATATCGGTGTCTGTGGCGCTCCATAATAGCATTGGCTTTATAGACCTTATGCACAATACTGTTTGGTTTTAAATCACAGGCCCAAGCACCTAAACGCATGGTTCCGCCCTTGTCGGTCACATCCTTTTGCGATTCCATTAAATCGATAACCGGATTGCCGGCTTTTGGTTCCATTTCGGTGGAGTTGGCATCCTTAAGCCCCAATACATTTCGGGCGAATTCAATAACTGCCATTTGCATACCCAAGCAAATTCCAAAGAATGGAATATTGTTTTCACGCACATACTTTACAGCATCTATCTTACCCTCTATACCACGCTCACCAAAACCTGGCGCTACCAAAATACCATTTAAGTGCGCTAATTTAACCGCAATGTTATCTTCGTTTAAATACTCTGAATGGATAGGCTCTACATGGACCTTTACTTCATTTTCGGCACCAGCATGAATGAAGGCCTCCAAAATGGATTTATAGGAATCCTGCAATTCTACATACTTACCAATTAATCCAATAGTGACTTCGGTAACTGGGTTTTTATGACGCTTTAAAAATTGGTTCCACTGCGTTAAATCGGGCGTGGCACTTTCCAAGCCTAACTTCTTAAGAACCACTTGATCCAAACCTTGCTTGAGCATGAGGTTGGGCACATCGTAAATGGTTGATGCATCAATGGATTGAATAACCGCTTCCTCACGCACATTACAGAACAAAGCCAATTTGCTTCGTAAATCTTCTGGTAATTCATGCTCGGTACGGCACACCAATACATCGGCTTGCACACCGCTTTCCATAAGGGTCTTGACACTGTGCTGGGTTGGCTTGGTTTTAAGCTCTCCCGCTGCGGACAGATATGGTATGAGTGTCAGGTGGATGACAATGGCATTGTTTTCGCCCAGGTCCCACTTTAACTGACGTACAGCTTCTATATAGGGCAGGGACTCAATATCCCCAACAGTTCCTCCTATTTCTGTAATGACAATATCATAATCGCCAGACTTGCCTAAAATTTGAACACGCTCTTTAATCTCGTCGGTGATGTGTGGAATAACCTGCACGGTTTTTCCTAAAAACTCACCACGACGTTCCTTTTCAATAACACTTTGATAAATACGTCCTGTAGTCACGTTGTTTGCCTGACTGGTTGGCACATTTAGAAAGCGCTCGTAGTGGCCCAGATCCAAATCGGTTTCGGCACCATCATCGGTTACGTAGCATTCACCATGCTCGTACGGGTTTAGGGTTCCTGGGTCTACATTGATGTAGGGGTCCAGTTTTTGAATGGTGGTGCGGTATCCTTGTGCTTGCAGTAGTTTGGCGAGTGAGGCGGCAATAATGCCTTTTCCCAGTGAAGAGGTTACGCCTCCAGTTACAAAGATGTATTTAGTTGTCGTTGTCATGTTGCGTTGTTAAACGCAGGCAAATTTACAAAATTAAATTAGGTATTTGGGCATGGATGGGTTGATAAAAAAGCTATTTTTTTTGGGCTTGATTTTGAGGTGGTTTTATGGGGTTTTGGGTTTTAAATGGCATAAACGCCCTCCTTTTGTAAGAATTTTCGATAGCTGACCCGAAGCACATCCGAAGGAGACCCGAAGGAAACCCGAAGGAGACTGCAAGGAGCTCCTAGTAAAACCAGCTTTTGTGTGGTTGAATTTGTAGGAATTTTCAAGGGTTAACCTTAAGCAGACCTTAAGGAGACCTTAATAAAACCTGACACAGACCTAAAGGAACACTGACCCAAATTTGGCTCTAAAAACTAGGTACAGGTATGTATGGTTTAAGTGGTTTAAAATGATTAGATTTGGGAATATGAATAACATAACAAGTGATGTTATCTGCCCGATTTGGGTGTAACTATCATAAATATAACATGACTAGTAATGTTATCCATACATTGTGAGCAATAAAACCCAACCATATGAAAATTAAAATCTTTACATTATTTGTTTTCTGTTTTGCTATTCATAGTTGCAAAAATGACACGCAGAATGCTGCAAGTGGAACAGAAACAGTAATTGAACTTTATAATGGTCCTATTATAGATATGCACATTCACGCATATAATAAGGACATAGGTGGAATGATGTTCGGAATGGACCACCCTAATCCACTAAAAAATGAGACTTATAAGGGAGTCCATACACCTGAAGAACAAAAAGCCGAAACCTTTAAGAAATTTGAAAAGCACAATATAGTTCTCGCTTTAACTTCGGATGGACAAATATGGTTTGAGGACGCACCAGACAAAATTCTCATTAGTGGTAGAAATATGCCTTTGGACAGTTTAAGGAAAATGGCTGAAAATGGAAATCTTTATGCTATAGGAGAACTGAATCCATTCTATGGCGGAATAACAGCAGATGATGATAGTCAAAAACCGTTTTTTGATTTAGCAGAGGAACTAAATCTTCCTGTTGGATTTCACATTATGCCTGGTGGACCACCTGGAGGAATTTATCATATGGGAATGGACAGAGTTAGGGTAAGAAATGCAAACCCAAAACAACTTGAAGAAGTACTTGTGAGTCATCCCAAACTAAAAGTATACGTAATGCACGGTGGCTGGCCTTATTTGGATGATATGAAAGCTATGTTATATGCCCATCCGCAATTGTATTTGGACATTGCCGCAATAGATTGGATATTACCAAAAGAAGAACTTCATAACTTCCTGAAAGGATTAGTAGATTCTGGGTTTGGTAATAGAATAATGTTTGGAACCGACCAAATGGTTTGGCCAGAGACAATTGACATTGCAGTGGATGCAGTAAATTCAGCTGATTTTCTGACTATAGAACAAAAGGAAGATATTTTTTTTGATAATGCTGCGGAGTTTTTGAATTTATCTGAAGAAAAAATAAAGGAATTAAAATCAGAATAACTACTGCTCACAACAAAGAACTGAGTTAAAAAACAAGCAATTTTAAGCTAATTTTGAAACAAAGTTTTCATTATAAGGCAATCCGCTTTTTGCGATAGCAAATGCCTGTTTTAATAACTTATTTGCTACTGCAATTAG
>NZ_POWF01000012.1 GCF_002895005.1 Hanstruepera neustonica
GTAACAACGTATATAAAAAATAGCGGTTTAAGTGCTTAATCTAATGCGGTTTTCATAAATTTATCGTCAGTACCAAACCGAAAAGTAGTCGTTTAAAATCCGCTACTTTTCATATACAAGACCGTTGGCAAACATTTAAACGATTTTAAAAAATCGTTTCAGAGCATTAAGTATCTTTAGATGTTTAAGCCTTTATAAATCCGACTCCAAGTAGGTCATCTCCAAATTATTGTAGGCTTCTGGATCCCATTCCTTTAAAACATACACATAGTAGTTGTAAGGTTTATGCTGAAAGAATTTTTTCTCTTTTTTATACCAACTGCCATCTTCGTCTTGTTCATAATCAGCTAACTCATCTTCCGTCATGCCAGTGACATTCACTTGAATTTTCGGATACTTAAATGTTGGTAACTCCTTGACCTCACCAGTTGGGAAATAATTAATATCCGAAACAAATTCTGGCAATTCCACATCTCCAACCTGAAAACTCACTATTTTACTAATGAGTCGGTTGCTGTTTTTAATGTGTTTTGTCAAGCCACCTTCCATAAGTCGAATTAAAGCATCCTGTCCAAATTTGGTGGGTTCAAAATTGGCTTCACCAAATAACCAGCCCTTAATCTTGTCTTTTGTAATGAGTTTATCCTCTTCATAATTAAAGGGCAAATTAGGCACTGGATCTTTGGGATTGATAATGCTATAACTGGTTCCTTGTTCACTGAAACGCTGATTGTATTCTTGGGCAAATTCCTTATTACCGCACATGGGTTGTGCATAGGCATAGGATTTATAATTGTTTTTTAATGCAAATTCAGATTCCGGTAAATTCTCTAAATAGGCTCTGGTCATGGTTGCTAAAGCGCCACCTTGGCTATGCCCTGTAATGATAAAATCTGAAACACCCTTATCATTTAGATTGTTGATTTGCTCCTTCAATTTTTCAGAAATTAGCAAGACACTCAAAGCATAACCAGCGTGTACTGCTGAACTGTCTGCCTTGGCAAAAGCATATTCATAGGTCTTGTCTTCAATTTTTAAACTCCCTTTTGCAGGAATCATAGCTGAATAAAAATTCTCAACCCAACTAATCAATTTATCGGTTGACCCTCTAAAACTAATGACACCTGTAGTTCCATTGTTATAAACTTCAAACTTGTTATCCATTCCAATAATATCAGAGGTATAACTTCTTTGATAATTATCAGGGACAATAGCTTCTGCCGAGCCATATTGCTCCGTAAAATTATAACTGTTACATAGGGCTATAGTTGTTGTAACTTCATCAGTATTGAAACCAGGTTTCAATTGTGCAAAATGAAAATTAATAATCATTAAGGCGAGAGCAGTCAGTAGGATTCTCATGTCTATTCATTATGAGTTAACAAGGTAATACATTACAAAAACGATTCCAAAACAATTTTGGTATAGTCCCTGAATGACACCTCAAATTATTAAATAATAAAAATCCCTATACTATTTGGTAATCAAATAGATTATCGTAAATTTGCAAACTCTTTTTGGGAGAGGAATGTTTAATAAGAAAAATTAGAACGTGTGGACACATTAAGCTACAAAACGATTTCAGCAAACAAAGCTACTGTTAACAAAGAGTGGGTTTTGGTTGATGCTGAAGGTCAGTCGCTTGGACGTTTAGCTTCTAAAGTTGCGAAACTTTTAAGAGGTAAACACAAGCCAAACTTCACACCTCATGTTGATTGCGGCGATAACGTGATTGTTATCAATGCTGAAAAAGTCAACTTAACCGGAAACAAGTGGAACGATAAAACTTATATTCGTCACACAGGATATCCAGGAGGTCAAAGAAGTTTGTCTGCTAGTGAATTGTTTGGTAAAGACCCTGCAAAGCTAGTAGAAAAATCAGTAAAAGGAATGTTACCTAAAAACAAATTAGGTGCCGATTTATTCCGTAACCTTAACGTTGTTTCTGGTTCTGAGCATGCACATGAAGCTCAAAAGCCAAAGACAATCAATTTAAACGAATTTAATTAATGGAAGTAATTCACAAAATTGGCCGTAGAAAGACGGCTGTTGCTCGTGTATACGTTGCCAAAGGAAAAGGTAACATTACGGTGAACAAAAAAGACATGGCGGTTTATTTTCCTACTGCAACATTGCAGTACAAAGTAAACCAACCTTTAACCATGACTAACAATGATGGCAACTTTGATATTACAGTAAATGTATATGGAGGTGGCATCACCGGTCAGGCTGAAGCTATCCGTTTAGCATTATCTCGTGCAATGTGCGATGTTGATGCAGAAAACAGATTAATTTTAAAACCAGAAGGTTTATTAACAAGAGATCCAAGAATGGTAGAGCGTAAGAAATTCGGTCAGAAGAAAGCTCGTAAGAAATTCCAGTTCTCTAAACGTTAATAGGTCCTTCAACTGGATTAAGAAACTGTTATTCAGTTTTCTTAATCTGGTTGACATTAAAACAAATTTTAACCCAGTTATTGTTGCCCATCACGAAAACAGTGAGGGTTTAGTTTAGCATCTAAATGATTAAGGCGATTTACATTAATGACCACTTAATCATTGCTAATTCAACAGAACGTAAACTATTACAAACATGGCAGTAGAAGTAAAAGAACTACTAGAAGCAGGTGTACACTTTGGACACTTGACACGTAAGTGGGACCCAAATATGGCCCCTTACGTTTATATGGAGCGCAATGGTATCCATATTATTAACCTTTACAAAACAGCAGCTAAAATTGAAGAAGCTGGAGCCGCATTAAGTAAAATTGCAGCATCAGGTCGTAAAATTTTATTTGTTGCAACCAAAAAACAAGCAAAAGATATTGTTGCTGAAAAAGCTGGTGCTATCAACATGCCTTACATCACTGAAAGATGGCCAGGTGGTATGTTAACCAACTTTGTTACTATTAGAAAAGCCGTTAAAAAAATGGCTGCAATTGATAGAATGAAGAAAGATGGTACATTTAATTCCTTATCTAAGAAAGAGCGTTTACAAGTAGACCGTCAACGTGCTAAATTAGAAAAGAACTTGGGCTCTATAGCAGACATGACTCGTTTGCCAGGTGCTTTATTTGTTGTTGACATCAAGCGTGAACACATTGCCATTAAAGAAGCTCAAAAATTAAACATTCCAATCTTTGCAATGGTTGATACCAACTCTGACCCACGTCAGGTTGATTATGTTATCCCAGCAAATGATGATGCTTCTAAATCTATTGACAAAGTATTATCGCATGTTGCAACAGCCATTTCTGAAGGTTTATCGGAGCGTAAAGCTGAAAAAGATAATGGAAAAGCTGAAAAATCTGCTCCAAAGGCAAAAGCTGCTAAAAAAGCAGTAGCTGCCAACGAAGAAGAAGAATAAATAACATTAACAAAACATAAAAAAGTCGTTTAGTTCTTTTCTTTGTGAAAATATATTGAACGACTTTTTAAATTTAAAACAATATGGAATCTACAGTAAAAGTTACAGCAGCAGAAGTAAACAAATTAAGACAAGCTACTGGTGCAGGAATGATGGATTGTAAAAAAGCTTTAGTTGAAGCTGGTGGTGATTTTGATAAAGCTATTGAAGTTTTACGTAAAAAAGGTCAAAAAGTAGCTGAAAAAAGAGCCGACAGAGATTCTTCTGAAGGTGCAGCTATCGCTAAAATAAATGCAGACAACACAGCTGGTGTTGCCATTGTATTGGGTTGTGAAACTGATTTCGTTGGTAAAAACGAAAACTTCGTGGCTTTGGCTAACGAATTGGCGGAAGTGGCTTTAAATTATGATTCAAAAGAGGCGTTTTTAGCAGCTGATTTTGGTGGTATGACTGTTGCTGACAAGTTAACAGAGCAAACAGGTGTTATTGGTGAAAAATTAGACATCACATCTTTCGAAAAGCTAGAAGCTCCTTATGTTGGACAGTACGTTCACATTAATAAAATTGCTGCTTTAGTTGGTTTATCGGCTGAAGTTGACAATGCTGAAACATTGGTTAAAGATGTGGCTATGCAAGTTGCTTCAATGGGAGCAACAACATTATCTTACAAAGATTTTGATCCTGCTTACATCGCATCTGAAACAGAAGCTAGAATTGCAGCTATTAAAAAAGATAACGAAGAATTGGCACGTTTAGGCAAAACCCTTAAAAACGTACCAGAGTATATCTCTATGGCTCAATTAACTCCTGAAGTTTTAGCAAAAGCTGAAGAAGCTGCTAAAGCCGAGTTAAAAGCAGAAGGAAAACCAGAGCAAATTTGGGATAGAATCCTTCCTGGAAAAATGGAGCGTTTCATTTCAGATAATACGACTTTAGACCAAGAGCAGTGTCTTTTAGATCAAAAGTTTATTAAAGATGACAAGCTAACTGTTGCTCAATATGTTGAATCTTATGGTAATGTTGAAATTACTGGTTTCAAACGTGCTACAGTAGGATAATTGATATTATCTCACAAAATATAAAGCCTCTCAAGTTTTTTGAGAGGCTTTTTTTATGTTAATCCAACAAAAAAATCTCAATCCAAAAACAAAAATTTTGTGTAGTTTTGCTAAACTCTCAAAAGTTACCATGAAATATAAAAGAATACTCTTAAAACTATCTGGGGAAGCCCTAATGGGCAATCGTCAATATGGTATTGATCCAGAACGTTTAGCTGAATATGCTGAAGATATAAAATCCATTACCGATAAAGGTGTTGAAGTGGCCATAGTTATTGGTGGCGGCAATATTTTTAGAGGCGTGGCTGGAGCCAGTAAAGGTATGGATCGTGTTCAGGGTGATTATATGGGTATGTTAGCAACGGTTATTAATGGATTGGCGTTACAAGGCGCTTTGGAAGATACTGATGTGCCAACGCGCTTGCAAACAGCGATAAAAATTAATGAAGTAGCCGAACCTTTTATTAGAAGAAAAGCTATGCGTCATTTGGAAAAAGGGCGTGTCGTTATTTTTGGCGGTGGAACCGGAAACCCTTATTTCACGACAGATTCAGCCGCTGTATTGCGTGCTATTGAGATTGAAGCCGATGTTATTTTAAAAGGTACGCGTGTGGATGGTATTTATACGTCAGATCCGGAGAAAGATGCTAACGCCATTAAATTTGACCATATTACCTTTGATGATGTTTTGCGTAAAGGATTAAAAGTTATGGATACAACAGCTTTCACCTTAAGTCAAGAAAACGAATTGCCTATTATTGTCTTTGATATGAATAAAAAAGGGAACCTTTTAAAAGTCGTGTCAGGAGAAAAAATTGGAACAAAAGTAAACTTATAATACATTTTGGCTTGTTTTTTGAAACAGCATTTTAAAATTAAATTTTTTAGAGATGAACGAAGACATTCAATTTATATTAGACTCTGCAAAGGAATCCATGGATGCAGCCATTAAGCATTTAGAAAAGCAATTGGTTAATATTCGTGCTGGAAAAGCCAGCCCTGCCATGTTGGGAAGCGTTATGGTTGACTATTATGGGTCGCAAACACCTTTGAATCAAGTTGCCAATGTCAATACTCCTGATGGTAGAACCATTACGGTTCAACCTTGGGAAAAAGCCATGTTACAGGAAATTGAGCGTGGTATTATGATTGCCAATTTGGGCTTCAACCCTATGAACAATGGAGAATCTATTATCATCAATGTGCCACCTCTAACAGAAGAACGTCGTATTGTGCTTGCCAAACAAGCTAAAGCTGAAGCAGAAGATGCCAAAGTTGGTGTGAGAAATGCCAGAAAAGATGCCAATAATGAAATTAAAAAATTGGATGACGTTTCAGAAGATGTTCAAAAAAATACTGAAATTGATATTCAGGAGATGACTAACAAATATGTGACTAAAATAGACCACATCTTCGAGAATAAAGAAAAAGAAATCATGACAGTATAATTCGTATAAAGCGACTTTTTTAGTCGCTTTTTTTAACTCTATTACTTCCTTACTGTCTATGTTGATGCGCCTTATAACTATTGTTTGTTTTCTTATGTTGAGCACAGGGTCCTATTCTCAAGTGACACAAAGAGATACAACGGAAACTAAACAAGACTCCCTTAAAAGGCGACACATACTTAACCAATTGGGAAATGGATTTTATTCCACCAAGTATTTTGATATTGATTTACGGTATCTCATAAAGTTTAACCAGTACGAAGGATTACGAACCGGATTTGGAGGTGTCACCAATGAAACTTTTTCAAAAAAATATCGTGTAAACGGCTATGTTGCTTATGGTTTTCGAGACCATCGTTTTAAATATGGTTTTGGCGGTGGCGTCAGGCTGGTTCCAGAATCCAACACCTGGCTAAACTTTAGTTATATAGACGACCTACAAGAAACAGGGAGTTCAAAATTTATTACAGATAAACGGTTTTTTAAATTCATCGAACCGCGATTATTGAATATTGATTTATTTTACAAATACATTGAAAAGCATATTTCATTAGAGCATCAGATATCACCGCATCTAGTCACCGAGACTCAATTGGGAGTCAGCAATATAAATCCTACCTACAATTACACCTATTTGGTAGATGGCGAATCGTTTCAAGAATTTAATTTAAGCACTGCTATCATTTCGCTTCAATGGAGTCCTTTCAGCCATTATGAATTGATTGATAAACGCATTAAAGAAGTTAAAGTTGGTTTCCCGAAATTCACATTGCAGTACACCCAAAGTTTTAAAGGTGTCTTTAAAAGTGATTTGAACTTCGCCAAAATTGACTTCCGAACAGTCTACGAATTGAACTATAAGAAAGATAATTTTTCGCGCATTGTCTTAACCGCAGGTATAGCAAGAGGTAATGCACCACTGTCACATTTATACCATGCCTATCCAAACAATATTAACAAGGAAACCATATTACGTCGTTTTTCAGTTGCTGGAATTGACAGTTTTGAAACTATGTATTTTAATGAATTTTTTTCGGATAGATTTACAACGATTCAATTCAGACACTACTTCAGCCCTTTCAACATTTCCGCTAGATTTAAACCGCAGTTAGTACTTATCTCGAGATATGCAATCGGTAATATGAATAATATGGAACGTCATCAAGGTATTACTTTTAACACTCTGGACAAGGGCTTTACGGAATCTGGTTTTGAGTTGAATAAGTTATTATTAGGATTTGGTTTAAGCGGCACTTATCGCTATGGTGCCTATCACCTTCCAAAAACTGAAGATAACATTGCCATTAAGTTCACATTTAACGTGACATTGTAGACTATTATTAAAGCTAATACATAGTATTTTTCTACCTTTGCAGTTCGTTATTTAGCACATGTTTAAACTCTTTACAACAAGCTTTTGGGATCTTATTGCCAGACTGATTCTACGCAATAAAATTGGTATTCTTGCAGGTATTTTGGCTGCTACAGTGTTCTTTGCTTATCAATGGGAAAACATGCGTTTTACCTACACCGAAGCCAACTTATTACCTGATGACCATGAAGTTAACATCGTTTACAAAGACTTCTTGGATATTTTTGGTGAGGAAGGAAATTTGATAGTACTTGGTGTCAAAGATTCCACTTTTTTTACGGTTGATCATGTGAATGCTTGGAACCATCTCTCCGATTCCTTTAAGGAATATGACGAAGTGGAAATGGTCGTATCTCTAAAAGATCTTCAAAAACTGGTTAAAAACACTGAAGAAGAACGCTTTATTCTAAAACCTTTTATAAAGGATTCCATTCAGTCCCAGGAAGAATTGGAAACGTTGCAAAATGACTTGTTTGAAAAATATCCTTTTTATGATAATTTTTTGTTCAATTCAGAAACCAAAACCATTCGTTCGGCAATTTATCTAAAAAAGGATATTGTTAACACACCTGTTAGAAAAGACTTTGTTTTTAATAAACTCATGCCTAAAATTTCGGCTTTTGAGAATAGTACTGGTTTAGATGTTCGGGTTTCCGGAATGCCCTATGTGCGCACATTGAATGCTCAAAATATCGTTGACGAAATTGGTATATTCATTGCAGCGGCCTTGGCAGTAACATCCCTCATTTTCTTTTTCTTTTTCCGATCATTCCGAGCGACATTAATTTCCATGATTGTGGTTTGTTTGGGTGTCATGTGGACGTTTGGAATCATTGGATTATTGAACTATGAAATAACGGTTTTAACAGCCTTAATACCACCTTTGATTATTGTTATTGGCATTCCTAATTGTATTTTCCTTATCAATAAATATCAACATGAAGTTAAACTTCATGGCAATAAAGTAAAATCGTTGCAACGTGTCATTACCAAAATTGGCAATGCCACCCTAATGACCAATGTGACGACCGCATCTGGATTTGCAACTTTTATCTTAACCGAAAGCACGTTGTTAAAGGAGTTTGGTATTGTAGCCTCATTGAGTATTCTGGCCATATTTATACTGTGTTTGTTGATCATTCCTATTATTTACACATTCCTGCCATTCCCAAAAGATCGTCATTTGGAACACCTCAATAAACGCTGGATAGGTGGTTTTGTGGATTGGATGGAACGAATGGTTAAACAAAGACGTATTACGATTTATGTGACCTCTCTGATCCTTTTAATTTTGAGTATGATTGGCATGAATCAAATCAAGATTTCTGGAAGCCTTATTGAAGACATGTCCAAAACCTCCGAATTTTTTAGTGATATACGTTTTTTTGAGGAAGAGTTTAATGGCATCATGCCAATGGAAATTCTGGTTGATACCAAACGTAAAAAAGGGGTTACCAAATTAGCGACCCTCAAACGCATGGATGAATTGGAGGACCTCATAATTGAAACACCGGAATTATCAAGGCCTATATCCATTGTCAGTCTGGTTAAATACTCCAAACAAGCCTATACCAACGGCAATCCTGATTATTATCAATTACCGACCAGTCAAGAGAACTTATTCATTTCTTCCTACATAAAAAATTCAACGTCTGATGTGGACCTATTGAAAAACTTTGTGGACAGTACGGGTCAATATGCACGAATTACAACATTCATGAAAGATATTGGCACGGATAAAATGGAGCGTATTGAAGAAAACATCCAAAACAAAATCACAAAGATTTTTCCTTCTGAAAAATACAATGTCACGATTACCGGAAAAGCATTGGTATTCCAAAAAGGAACCAAATATTTGGTTAAAAATTTAGCAATTTCATTATCATTGGCCATCGTATTGATATCCTTATTTATGGCTTATATGTTCCGCTCATTTAGAATGATTGTCATATCCTTAATTCCTAATTTATTACCGCTAGTCATAACAGCTGGATTAATGGGGTATATTGGTGTTCCTATTAAACCATCTACTATTTTGGTATTTAGTATCGCCTTTGGGATATCGGTTGATGATACCATTCACTTTTTAGCAAAATACAGACAGGAACTTCAAGCCAACCATTGGAAAATCAGAAAATCGGTTTATGGAGCACTTCGTGAGACGGGTGTTAGTATGTTTTATACTTCCATAGTTTTGTTTTTTGGTTTTTCGGTTTTTACCATTTCAAGTTTTGGAGGCACTGTAGCATTAGGAGCTTTAGTTTCAGCAACACTACTTTTTGCTATGCTCTCCAATTTGTTATTACTTCCATCATTACTTCTATCATTGGAACGTAATATTGCAAACAAAGAAGTTTTAAAAGAGCCAGCCATCAATATTATTCCTGAAGAGGATGACGAAATCACCGAAAATGACATGCAAGATTTAAAATAATTTTAAAATTTTGTACTTGATTTTTGCCATCTGAAAAGGTTATCTTTGCAATCAAAATTTTTTAATGATGAAAACGTATACAGTAGCAGACTTACTGAAACAGGATACAAATTCCTTACACGAAGTAGAAGTAAAAGGATGGGTGCGCACCTTTCGCGCTAACAGGTTTATTGCCTTAAATGATGGATCTACTTTAAACAATATTCAGTGTGTTGTTGATTTTGAAAGCATGGATGATGTGCTATTAAAACGCATTACCACAGGTGCTGCTGTTCATATTGTAGGTGAATTGACTGAAAGTCAAGGCAAGGGACAGAGCGTTGAAATTCAGGTTTCTAAAATTACGGTTTTAGGAGATTCTGATCCTGAAGCATATCCTATACAACCTAAAAAACATTCGTTTGAGTTTTTAAGAGAAAACGCTCATTTAAGAACTCGAACTAGCACCTTTAGTGCTGTCATGCGTTTGCGCTCGTCGTTATCTTTTGCCATTCACAAATATTTTAATGAAAATGGCTTTTATTATATGCACACACCTATCATTACAGGTAGTGACGCTGAAGGTGCTGGTGAAATGTTTCGCGTAAGTGCTTTAGATGCTAAAAACCCTCCATTGACTGAAGCTGGTGAGGTGGATTACAAAGAAGATTTCTTTGGGAAGGAAACCAATTTAACCGTTTCGGGACAATTGGAAGCTGAAACCTACGCCATGTCTTTGGGTAAAGTCTATACTTTTGGCCCAACATTTAGAGCCGAAAACTCAAACACCTCGAGACATTTAGCTGAATTTTGGATGATAGAGCCAGAAGTAGCCTTTATGGATCTGGATGGCAATATGGATTTGGCGGAAGATTTCATGAAATATGTTTTAAAATATGTTTTGGATAACAATCCAGAAGATTTGGAGTTTTTGAACGACCGTTTATTGCAAGAGGAAAAAACAAAACCCCAAGCCGAACGTTCAGAAATGAGCTTAATTGAGAAAATAAAGTTTGTTGTAGATAATAATTTCAAACGTGTAAGTTACACGGAAGCAATTGATATCTTAAGAAACAGCAAGCCAAACAAGAAAAAGAAATTTAAATATTTAATTGAAGAATGGGGCGCTGATTTACAAAGTGAACACGAGCGTTTCCTGGTTGAAAAACATTTTAATTGCCCAGTTATTTTATTTGACTATCCAGCCAATATCAAAGCCTTTTACATGCGCTTGAACGAAGATGGCAAAACGGTACGCGCCATGGATATTCTGTTTCCGGGTATTGGTGAAATGGTTGGAGGTTCTCAACGTGAAGAACGATTGGATGTTCTAAAAGAGAAAATGGCAGCTTTAGATATTGATGAAAAGGAACTTTGGTGGTATTTGGACTTACGCAAGTATGGAACCGCTGTGCATTCAGGGTTTGGTTTAGGATTTGAACGCTTGGTCATGTTTGCAACAGGTATGAGCAACATTCGTGATGTGATTCCTTATCCTAGAACACCTCAAAACGCAGAGTTTTAAAAAACATTTTTAAATAATTATCGAAAACAATCTACGTTAATAATATATGTAGATTGTTTTTTTTATTTTTATGAAAACCCAAATATCAGAATGCTAAAACAGTATTTACAATTTAAGTTATCTCAAAAATTATCACCGCAACAAATCCAGTTAATGAAACTGATTCAATTGCCTACTCAAGCATTTGAACAACGTCTAAAACAAGAATTGGAAGAAAATCCGGCTCTTGAGGGTGGTAAAGAAACACTTGATGATGATTATGATGACAACTTTGATAATAGTACCGATGATTATGATGATAATGAGTCCATCAACTCGGATGATATTAATATTGATGAATATTTAAGTGATGATGAAATTCCTGATTATAGAACCCAAGCCAACAACTATAGTGCTGACGATGATGAAAAAAGTATGCCCTATGCTGCTGGTACATCATTTACGCAACATTTAATCAATCAGTTAAACACGTTTCGCTTGGATGATGAAGAACGTGATATTGCGGAGTTCTTGGTTGGCAGTGTTGATGAAAGTGGTTATATCCGTCGGGATATAATGGACATCATGGATGATTTGGCATTTACTCAAAACGTATATACCACTGAAGAAAAAATAAAGGATGTCTTAAAAATTGTCCATCAATTGGATCCTGCTGGTGTAGGTGCCCGAAATCTACAGGAATGTTTGAGTATTCAATTACACAGAAAAGAAAAAACAGCCGATTGTGAATTAGCTATTGATATTATTGATAATGCCTTTGAGCAATTCACTAAAAAACACTACAAAAAATTATTGCAAAAATTCGATATCACGGAAGCGCAATTAAAAGGTGCTATTGGTGTGATTGAGCATTTAAATCCAAAACCTGGAGGCTCCTACTCTGGAAATAATAGAATTGTAGAACATGTGGTCCCTGATTTTGCTATCAAAATTGTAGATGGAGAACTAGAGCTCACTTTAAATGGCCGAAATGCACCTGAACTACATGTATCACGTGAGTATAGCAATATGCTTAAAGGCTATAAGGACAGCAAAGATAAATCCAAATCGCAAAAAGATGCCGTTCAGTTTATAAAACAAAAGCTCGATGCTGCCAAATGGTTTATTGAAGCCATAAAACAACGTCAGCAAACCTTGTTTGTGACTATGAGTGCTATTATGCATTATCAGAAAGAATATTTTTTGACTGGTGATGAACGTAAGTTAAGACCCATGATTCTAAAAGATATTGCCGATGAGATTGAAATGGATGTTTCAACCGTCTCAAGGGTTGCCAATAGCAAGTATGTTGACACACCTTATGGCACCAAATTAATTAAGGAATTCTTTTCTGAATCTATGACCAATGATCAAGGCGAAGAAGTTTCAACAAGAGAAATTAAGAAAATTCTTGAAACAGTCATAGAAGACGAAAACAAGAAAAAACCACTCACTGACGAAGCCTTGGCTAAAATTTTAAAAGAAAAAGGATATCCAATTGCCAGACGAACCGTGGCAAAATATAGAGAGCAGCTTGATATTCCTGTAGCTAGATTACGCAAGAAAATATGATGAATAACATACTCAAAAGTATCTCATTTATTTTTCATCCAATCTTGATGCCCATGTTAGGGGTTGTATTTTATTTTTCAAAATCACCAAGATATATCCCAGTTGAGATTATTCAGGCAAAATTGATATCCTTATTTATACTGACCATTTTACTGCCCATATTATTATACTTTTTGCTGAAAACCATGGGTAGAACATCAACTATTTATTTATCAACAACAAAAGAGCGTATTACACCGCTAATCTTAAATAGTATTATCATACTTCTGATTTTATTGAGAGTCCTTCCCAGTACGGAAATTATTGAGTTATACTACTTCTTTGTTGGTATATTAATTTCAACTTTAAGCTGTCTCATTTTGGCCATACTAAAGTTTAAAGCTAGTATACATATGGTAGCTATTGCGGGTGTCTTTATGTTTTATGTAGCCTTGAGTATTCATTTTAGCATTAACATTAATGGCACTTTGGCACTTATGGCAATATTGATTGGTGCTATTGCAACCTCTAGATTACACATGGAGGCACACAATTACAAGGAACTCGTTATTGGTTTTTTTATTGGGTTTATACCCCAATTAATATTAGTAAACTATTGGCTCTAAATTGAATTGGAGATTTTAAGGAACGTCTTTAACTAAAAAATATAGAATATCAAGCCTATTTTTACAGCGTTCATATCCACTTTTTCATTGTTAAGTGAAATACCCTCAAAAATTGGGTTTAAGCCATAATACAAATAAATATTCCAGGTATTGTAGCCAGCGCTCAACGTTAATCCATATTGAAAATCATTAAACTGCTCAATTCCGTTATTTTTGAAATTGCCGATATCACCCTTGAACTTAGTTGAATTATAAACTACATAGCCAATATTCATTCCAAGATAAATACGCCAAAATTTATATTCTTCAGCAGTTGAAGTTCGCCAGCGAAGCTGAAGGGGCATTTCAACCATATAGGTGGTGAACTTATTTTTTGTATAGTTAATATCATTTTTATCTAAAACGATATAATCATAATTATTATTCCCATCCTTGAATATTAAGAAGTTATTGTTAAACGAATTGGAAGATAACCCAAGACCAAGTCCTAAAGCCCAGTTACGTCTTTTGTTTAGTGGAAAGTCTCTGATGAAGCCCAGATGAAAGCCACTTGAAAACCCACTTTGAGAGACACCATTTGGTTTTTCCCCCAATAGATTATAGGTAACCGCAAAATAGAATTGATCCTCTCTATATTTAGTATCTGTTTCTTCTGCAATACTATCGTTTTCGACCTGGCCAATAGTTGACCAAAAACTTAATACTGTAATAATAGTCAGGAATAAATGCTTCATTAATAGAAAATAGCTTTGCTTAAATTAACAAAAAAATGGCGTAAAGATTTCTCTAAACGCCATAAATTAAGAATAAAATTTTTAGATTATCTATCTATAGGATTTCCAGGTGCTGTTTTATAGTTTATTTTTAAAGCATTCACTTTTCTCAATTCCTGTTTTATATCAGAAACCAATCCCATATTTGTTTCCTTATCAACACTCAAAACGGTTGTTAAAAAAGGCTTCTCTTCTTCTCGTTTACTATCACGTTCAGCTGCGATAAAAGCTGCTATTTCGTTTACAGAAGCAAACTTATCATTCAACTGAAGTCTAGCAACCGTACCCATATCTTTGTAAGCACTACTTGGCTTACCAGCATAAATGTACATTAATAGATTTCGTTTAGCTAATTTCTCAGTTTGATCAGCTCGTGGTAATCTATTTTCAATTTTCAAAGTATTTTGACGCATAACCGTCGCAACCATGAAGAAGAATAACAACATAAATACAATATCTGGCAAAGATGCTGTAGAAATAGCTGGTAAATCGCCTCCTTTTTTCTTTTTAAATTTAGACATATCTATCTATTAATGTTTTCTAATTCGATTTTTTAGGTTCTGCTTCCGAAAACTTTTGCGGTATTAAAAGTTTGATTGCCTCAATCTTGTCCTTTAAGTTAGCTTTATCTGATGCCGATGTTTTTGGATCGGAATACATTTTATCAGCTTCAACATAGTTCATATTTAGACTTGGATAGGCTAATTTAAACTCTCTATTTCTCAATTCATTATAGGCTGCAATGATTTCATTTTGAACAGTTATATACGTTTCATAACTAGTTGCTCTATCATTTTGCAGTGAAATAATGGCTTTCTCAAAATTATCTGAAGATTGTGGATTTCTCTTCCCTTTACATTTTGGACAGGCATCTTCACCTTTTCCACCTCCATTATCTAGAAATGCGACTGCTTTTTTACGTAAATCTTTTAACTTAATTAGCTCACCGTCATTTCCATTTGCCTTCAATAGTAAATCATTATTTCGGTTTACTGTCACCTGAAAAATATTTTTCTCTTTAATAATTGGCGGATCGGTTTCCTCAATTGGCGGTAATTTTCTGTTCAAACCAGAATCAATTTCAATTGTGGTAGTCACCAAAAAGAAAATCAATAGTAAGAAAGCAATGTCGGCCATAGAGCCTGCATTAACCTCTGGTGCTGCTCGTTTTGCCATAATTATTTATTTATTACTTTTTTCAATCCAGAAAGCATCATAATAGCTGCGGCTGCAAGGATTAGCACATAAAATGCTACTAATCCAGCACCAACCATGTGCGACTCTCCTTCTGTAGCTTGAATACCATTGTAGAAATATTGTGTTGTATCACCTCCTGTTACTGCATAAGCTATTACAAGTACCGCTGCAAAAACACCTACTCCAATTAAAGTATTCTTTAATGTAGCTGTGTTTGTAAAAAGGTTTTTCAAAACAAAAATCAATACAAAAATTATAGTAATCGCCATTATAATGTAAGCAACCATTGCCATTGGATCTACAATAGCAGTATCACCCATTGCTGCAGCAGCTTTAATGGCTTCATCGCCTTCATTAATTATTCTAACTAAAAAGATAATTCCTGCAAGTCCTAAAACAGCTGCTACTATTTTTAAAATTTTGTGTAAGTTCATAATTTAAAAATTATTGCTGTTAGTAATTACTTCTTGTTTCTTATCAATAAATCCATTAGTGTTATGGAAGCATCTTCCATATCATTTACAATGCTGTCAATTTTAGCGATAATATAATTATAGAAAATTTGAAGTATAATGGCTACGATAAGACCGAATACAGTTGTTAAAAGTGCTACTTTGATACCTCCAGCAACTAATGACGGTTGCATATCTCCAGCAGCTTCAATTTTATCAAAAGCTTGAATCATACCAATTACCGTACCCATGAATCCTAACATTGGTGCTAAGGCAATAAATAATGATATCCAAGATACATTTTTCTCAAGTTGTCCCATTTGAACACCTCCGTAAGCTATAACCGCTTTTTCAGCAGCTTCAATACCTTCATCAGTTCTATCTAATCCTTGGTAAAAGATAGACGCTACAGGTCCTTTAGTATTTCTACAAACTTCTTTAGCTGCTTCAACACCACCTGATTGCAAGGCATCTTCTACATCTTGAGTTAATTTTTTTGTATTGGTAGTTGAAAGATTTAAAAAGATAATTCTCTCAATAGCGATTGCTAAACCAAGAATTAAACATAATAATACAATCCCCATAAATCCTGGACCACCTTCAATAAAACGCTTTTTTAATTGTTGATGGAAACCTAATGTCTCTTCTTCCGCTGCATCATCAGCTGCTTCCTCTTGAATTGTGTTTACAACTGTTGTTGCACTTGTAGTTGCAATAGGCGTTGCATTAACTGTTCCGATTGCCATAAAACACATAATGGCTAGGATAGAAAATAATCTTTTCATTGTTCTTGTTCTTAATTTTATTAGTTAAAGGTTAAAGATATAAAAAAAATGTAATTAAAAAATTAAAATTACAGCAGAGAGGAAGGGATTCGAACCCTCGATACGCTTTTGGCGTATACACACTTTCCAGGCGTGCGCCTTCGACCACTCGGCCACCTCTCTGTAATAGTTTTGAATTACAGTGTGCCAAATAACAAAAAAACTCGCAAAAGGGAAAATTTTGGAAGTTAATTTTATGCCATTTCTCCCCTCAAGGCCGTTTCAAATACCGTTTTAAAAGTTTTAGTTGAAATTTTCTTTCCTATTAGGTACATTAATTTAGCAATCGCTGCTTCCGTTGTAATATCCTTTCCTGATATGACTCCTAAACTCTTTAGTTGAGAACTTGTTTCATACTGACCCATTGACACACTACCACCTGAACATTGTGTAACATTAATAATATGGATACCCTTTTTTATGGCTTTGGCTATTAAATTTAGAAACCAATCTTCAGTAGTGGCGTTTCCAGCACCATAAGTTTCCAAAACCACCCCTTTTAAATTTGGACTATCCAAAATACTTTCCAATACCATTTGAGAAATACCTGGAAACAATTTAATGAGTGCAATGTTGGTTCCAAATTCTTTATGAACAACTAGTTTTTTTCTAGTATTTGGTACAAACAAGGCCTCATGATTTATTTTGATATGAACTCCTGATTCAGCCAAATGCGGATAGTTAAGCGATTCAAAAGCTTCAAAATGCTCGGCATTTATTTTGGTTGTTCTATTCCCTCTATATAATTTATATTCAAAATATAATCCAACTTCTCTAATAATGGGTCTATTTCGGTACTGTAATGAGGCCATTTGTATGGTAGTAATCAAATTTTCTTTGGCATCGGTTCGTAAATCACCTATTGGTAATTGAGAGCCCGTTAGTATGACTGGTTTAGCTAAATTTTCGAGCATAAAGCTTAAGGCCGAAGCAGTATAACTCATAGTATCGCTGCCATGCAGTACTACAAAACCATCGAATTCATTATAGTTTTCCTCAATGATGTTGACTATTTGAACCCAATAATCTGGATTCATATTTGATGAATCTATAGGCTCTTTGAAAGAAATCGTTGAAATATTACAGCTCAACAATTTTAATTCTGGAATTCGTTTCAATAAATTGTTAAAGTCAAATGATTTCAGGGCTCCCGTATTTGGATTCTTAATCATCCCGATTGTGCCTCCTGTATATATTAAAAGAATATTTGGCTGTGAATTATTCATAATTATACTTTAAATATATCTTTAGAATTTTGTGTTGTAATGTCGGCAATCTTTTCTTCAGGAAGCCCATACAATTCAGATAGTTTTTCCAAAACTTTGACAATATAGGCACTTTCATTTCGCTTACCCCTATAAGGTTTTGGAGCTAAATACGGTGAATCTGTTTCTAGGACAATATGTTTCAAATCTATTTGATTTAAAAACTGGTCAATCTTACCATTTTTAAACGTTACAACACCGCCTATACCTAGTTTCATATTGTAAGATATGGTTCTTTTGGCATCTTCAATAGTTCCAGTAAAACAGTGAAATATACCAAATAGATCATCTGATTTTTCAGATTCCAAAACCTCAAAAATCTCCTCAAAAGCTTCCCTACAATGAATGACTATTGGCAGTTTATATTTTTTTGCAAGTTGAATTTGATATCTAAAAGCCTTTTTTTGTATTTCCAAAGTTGATTTATCCCAATATAAATCGATACCTATTTCACCTATTGCATAAAATGATCTTTTGGCAAGCATATCTTCAACGTGAGCCAATTCACTTTTATAATTTTCTTTTACTGAAGTTGGGTGCAAACCGGTCATCAAAAACATATGTTGAGGAAATTCCTGCTCTAATTGTAACATGGATTTCGTGTAAGTAGAATCAATAGCTGGAATAAAAAAACGGTTAACACCTTTGTCCATGGCTCTCTGAATCACTTCATGTCTATCTTCTTCAAATGCTTCGCTATATAAATGGGTATGTGTGTCAGTTATTATCATTTAGCAAAAATATGTCTTTTTACATTACTACCTTTGTAATAAAATGGAATATGGAAAGCTTACAGGAATTTCTTTTAGATAAAGGCTACACAAAAATTAAATTAAAGCTTACAAAAACTAATCATTTTGAAGTCCGAGCTACCATCAATGGTGTCAAAGGTCTATTCATATTGGATACTGGTGCATCCGGGTCGTGTGTTGGTTTTGAAGCTATTGAGACCTTTAAACTAAAAGCAAAAGATTCTGAAGTTAAAGCTGCTGGAGCTGGTGCCACTGATATGGTAACTCAAATTTCAAAAAAGAATGATTTGAAAATTGGTAAATGGAAAAAGAATAAAGTTGCTTTAATCCTATTTAATATGGCACATGTCAATAGTGCTTTGATAGCCCATAACGCCAAACCTGTTGATGGCATCATTGGTGCCGATATCTTGAAAAAATCTAAAGCCATTATTGACTATGAAAAAAAATATTTATATTTAAAAATGTAGTATTGTTTTTTAAATTTTTCCCCTAAAATTTCAACACCAACTGATTAATGAATACCTCTATTGTAATTGCCGATGATCATCCTTTAATGTTAAGAGGCTTAAGCGATTTTTTAACTTCAAAAGGTTATAATATCCTCGGTAGTGCAACAAATGGTAATGAAGCTTACAATCAAATTGTAAAACACAAACCTGATATCGCTATTTTAGATATTAGAATGCCTTTTAAAACAGGTTTAGAAGTCGCGGAAACGTGTTTTAAAAACCATTTAAACACAAAAATTATTCTAATTACATTTGACAAAGGCGAAGAACTATACGATAAAGCAAAGGAATTGAATGTATTCGGATATATTCTTAAAGAATTTGCTATTGAAGAAATAGAAACATGTATCAGTCATGTAAATGAAGGGCAACCTTATTTTAGCGAAGAGATTGCATCCTATTTAAAATCTGCAATTCCTTCAGCCAAACCTGAAGAAATAGAAAGCCTTACTAAATCTGAATTGAAGATACTACGTTTTATTTCTGAAAATAAAACAAGTCAGGATATTGCTGAAATATTAGATATTTCATTTAGGACAGTCACAACCCATAGAAGTAATATTGTCAATAAACTCAAGCTCGAAAACAGACCCTCGTCATTATTCCTTTGGGCAATTAAAAACAAAAATCTTTTGTAAAATACGTACAAGTACGTATTTTTTTTAAGCAAATATCATTGTATATTTACAAAGCTATTAATCGAAATTCTTGTAGGGAATTATAGAAGGCTTTTTTGTTTGAACAAAAAGGCCTTCTTTTTTTTACGGTGACTTTATATTCTGCAAAAATACGTACAAGTACGTATTTTTTAAGTGAATAATCCACCATATCTTTACACTGCTATTAATTAGTTCTTAGGGAGAATTATATTTTGGAACTCTGCATGCTTAAAGTATTGTGGGGTTTCTTTTTTTAATCTAAATCATAAAAATACGTATAAGTACGTATTTTTTTTGACAGACATACTTTCTAACTTTACAAGTATGAATGACTAATACCCAAACTATTAATTACTCAACCCATGGACGACAATACTGGATTTAACAAATATTTTATTATAGGATTAATATTGCTCGCAGCAATAGTAGTGTCAATCAATATTCTTGTAGGTTTTTTTTAGTTAGTTAATGAATTATTCTCAAGAAAAAAGCGCAACCAAAATGGTTGCGCTTTCCTTTTTTATCCAGTTATTACTTTTAAAGCTCTAGAGCTTTTTTAACATCGTTGTTCATTAAAAGTTCAATTGGGTTTTCCAAGGCTTCTTTTACAGCTACCAGGAACCCAACAGATTCTTTTCCATCTATAATTCTGTGATCATAAGAAAGGGCTACATACATGATAGGACGAATTTCTACTTTTCCATCAACTGCAACTGGTCTTTCTACAATATTGTGCATGCCCAAAATACCACTTTGAGGTGGATTGATAATTGGTGTAGACAACATACTGCCAAACACACCTCCATTAGATATGGTAAAGGTTCCTCCTGTCATTTCATCAACTGTAATTTGCCCATCGCGAGCTCGAATAGCTAATCGTTTTACTTCGGCTTCAACACCTCTAAACGATAAGTTTTCGGCATTTCTAATAACAGGAACCATAAGTCCTTTTGGTCCAGAAACAGCAATGGAGATATCTACAAAATCATAGCTAATCATATCCTTGCCGTCTATCATAGAATTTACCGCTGGGTATTCTTTTAATGCTCTTACTACTGCCAATGTAAAGAAGCTCATAAAACCAAGGCTTACACCATGTTTAGATTTGAAGTCTTCTTTATATTGTTTACGCAATTCAAAAATAGGTGACATATCTACTTCGTTAAAAGTAGTCAACATAGCTGTTGTATTCTTAGCTTCAACCAACCGCTCTGCAACTTTTCTACGCAGCATAGACATTTTGCTTCTTGAAGTTGATCTGTTACCTCCTGTTGGCGTTCCCATAGATGGAACAGCTTTTACAGCATCATCTTTAGTAACACGACCATCTTTACCTGTACCTTCAACATCACTTGCTGACATATTTTTTTCAGCTAGGATTTTTTTTGCGGCTGGACTTGCAGATCCTGTGGCATAGGTTTTAGTTTCTTTTTTATCAGGTTTTGATTCAGAGGCCTCAACTTTAGGAGCCTCCTCTTTTTTAGTTTCTTTATCTTTAGACTCGCCTTCTGGCTTTTCAGCGCCTGTGTCAATTAAACAGACCACTTGCCCAACGGCAACAGCATCACCTTCTTCAGCCTTTAGTGTAATTGTACCACTAGCTTCTGCTGGAAGTTCAAGCGTAGCCTTGTCACTATCAACCTCTGCTATAGCTTGATCTTTCTCAACATAATCACCATCTTCTACCAACCATGTGGCTATTTCTACTTCTGTAATAGATTCTCCTGGTGACGGAACTTTCATTTCTAAAATCATTCTATTTCCTATTTTAGTATTTTAAATTATCGTTGGTTGTTTTTGTTTTTATCAAAGACAAAATCTATGACTTCTTGATGTCTCTTTTTTGAACGCACAGCACTACCTGCTGCTGGAGCTCCATAAGCTCTTCTTGTGGCTGCCCTAAATGTTTTGGCTTCGTCTAAATGCATGAGCATGTGACTATAAGCACCCATATTTCTTGGTTCTTCTTGGGCCCAAACCACATCATCTGCTTTATTATATTTCTTTATGACGCTTTTAATTTGCTCAATTGGCAATGGAAACAGCTGTTCTATTCTTACTAACGCTACATCATTACGTTCTAATTTTTCACGTTCTTCCAATAAGTCATAGTAGAATTTACCTGTAACGAAAACCAATGTTTTTACTTTATCAACTTTAATATGTTCATCGTCAATTAACATTTGAAAACTTCCGTTTGCAAATTCATCAACAGTTGATATTACACGAGGGTGACGCAACAAACTTTTAGGCGTGAAAACAATTAGGGGCTTTCTGAAATTGGCTTTCATTTGCTTGCGCAATAAATGATACATGTTGGCAGGCGTCGTACAATCTGCTACAAACATATTGTCCTTTGCACACAACTGTAAATAGCGTTCCATTCTTGCCGATGAATGTTCTGCACCTTGGCCTTCATACCCATGAGGCAATAACATGACCAATCCGTTTTGAAGCTTCCATTTATCTTCGGCTGCTGAAATATATTGGTCCAACATGATTTGGGCTCCATTACTAAAATCTCCAAATTGGGCTTCCCAAATGGTCAACGTTTTAGGGCTTGCCATGGCGTAACCATAGTCAAAGCCAACGACACCATACTCTGATAATAAGGAATTATAAATAAAGAAACGACCCTGTTTTTCGTTAATTTGGTTAAGCAAAACAACCTCTTCTTCACTATCTTCAACTTTTACCACAGCATGTCTATGAGAGAAAGTGCCTCGCTCCACATCTTGACCAGATATTCTAACATCGTAGCCTTCTTCCAAAAGAGTTCCGTAGGCCAAATGTTCTGCCATAGCCCAATCTAGCTTGTCTTCGTCAAACATGGTTTTTCTAGATTCAACCAATCTAGAAATTTTTCTTATAAACTTTTTGTCTTTTGGTAATGTTGAGATAACATCCGTTATCTTTTCTAGGCCTGCTTTAGAATATGTTGTATCAACAGGCTTCATCATCTTATCTTCTTCTACGGTAATAAAATCAGTCCATTCATTTTGCATAAATGGTGTAATTACCGTTTTATCTTCTTTACGGGAATCTTCTAATTTTTCTTCTAAAGATGCCTTGTAGTTTTCTTCTAATTGAGATACATGTTCTTTGGTAATAATACCTTGTTCAATTAGCTTTTCAGCGTAAATATCTCTTGGATTTTGATGCTTTGCAATTGCTTTGTAAAGCAGTGGCTGTGTAAATTTTGGTTCATCCCCTTCATTATGCCCATATTTTCTATAGCCCAATAAGTCAATAAACACATCGCGTTTAAATTGCATTCTGAAATCTAATGCAAATAACATAGCATGTACAACGGCTTCAGCGTCATCAGCATTAACGTGTAAAACTGGTGAAAGTGTTACCTTACCAACATCAGTACAATAGGTACTGGAACGTGCGTCTAAATAATTGGTTGTAAACCCTATTTGGTTGTTGACTACAATGTGGATGGTTCCATTGGTTTTATAACCATCTAATTGGGCCATTTGAACAACCTCATAAACGAGCCCCTGACCTGCAATTGCGGCATCACCATGAACTACAATGGGTAAAACCTGTGAAGGGTTTTCTGGGTACTTATCATCTTGCTTTGCTCTTGTGATACCTTCTACCACTGCTCCAACGGTCTCTAAATGAGATGGATTGGGTGCTATGTTTAAATTAATTTTTTTGCCAGAATCTGTTATTCGATCACTGGTCCAACCTAAATGGTATTTTACATCGCCATCAAAAACTTCTTGTTCGTAATCCTTACCATCAAATTCGCTAAAGATATCTTTGGCTGATTTTCCAAAAATATTGGTCAGTGTACTCAATCGGCCACGATGCGCCATGCCCATGACAAACTCCTTAACATCATATTCTGATGCTTTTTCAATAAGGGCATCAAGAGCGGGAATTAAAGATTCGCCTCCTTCTAAAGAAAATCGTTTTTGACCAACATATTTTGTGTGCAAAAAGCTTTCAAAAGATACAGCCTCATTTAGTTTTTTAAGTATATGCTTTTTTTGGTCGGCAGTAAATTTAGGCTGATTATCATTGATGTTTAGTTTATTTTGAATCCACTGTATTTCTTCAGGTTTTCTGATATACATATACTCAACACCAATAGAGTCACAATAAATCCGTTCTAGATGATTGATTATTTCTCGTAAAGTTTGAGAACCAATTCCTAATATTTCGGCCGCATTAAAAACTGTATCCAGATCACCTTCAGTAAGCCCAAAATTTTCAATCTCCAAAGTTGGGGCATATTTTCTTCTGGCTCTAACCGGATTTGTTTTGGTAAACAAATGGCCACGGGTTCTGTAACCATCAATAAGTTTTACAACTTGAAATTCTTTTTGAACATGTTCTGGGATTTGAGTTGAAACACCATCAACAATTTCTCCATTCATACCATAACTCTCACTACCAAAATCGTAACCTTGAAAAAAGGCTCTCCAACTTGGTTCAACAGAATCTGGATTTTCTAAATATTGGTCATATAAATCAGCAAAGTAGGCTGTGTGTGCGGCGTTTAAAAAGGAATATTTATCCATAAATATTTTAAAACTGAATCTTTCAGACAAAATTTATACAAAAGTACAATTTTTAGTATAATTAGGTATGGTTTTGTTATTTTTATAACATGTTTAAGTCTCTAATTATATTGTTGATGAAAAAAGAGCTCGTTTTTGGAAAATTAACCATTTTAGTCCTATTATTTTTTTTAAGTTTTCAACCATCTATTCTAGCACAAAATGAAAAAAGTGATTTCTGGAATCATGTTGCCATCGGTGGTGGTATTGGTTTAAGTTTTGGTAGTGGTTTTTTTAGCGGTACCATTGCACCAAGTGCTATTTACCGTTTTAATCCACAAGTTGCCATGGGTTTGGGTTTAAACTATACTTATAACGAAGACAAGGATTTTTATCGTTCGTCAATAATTGGTGGAAGTGTGATTGGGTTTTACAACCCAATACGAGAAGTTCAACTTTCGGCAGAATTTGAACAACTAAACGTCAACCGAAATTACTACAATACCATTTTAAATTATGATGAAGATTATTGGTACCCTGCTTTGTTTTTGGGAGCCGGCTATAGCATTATTACAGGAAAAGTTTCAACTGCCATAGGTATACGCTATGATGTGTTATACGACAGAGATAAAAGTATCTATGCGGAACCATGGGCACCATTTATACGTGTTTATTTTTAGCGCTAATAGTGGTTTTTGTACCAAACCTTTTGCCATTCTCGCTTGAGTATCATAAATGATACCTGTTCGGACATTTCTAATGTATCAGTACCATCCAAAGACCTAATTTGTTTTTCAGGAACATCAATGATATAGAGCAGATTCAGGTAATCCATAAACCGCTCCTGAATTAATTTATAGATGGTTTCATGAAGCATGAGTTTTAAACTAGACGGCAAAATATCCTCATTAAAACTTAAATTCAAATTGGCAAGAGCCAAATCCTTATTAAGCTGAACAATCAACTGCCTATATAGTTTAAGTCCTTCAGCTTGCTGGATTAATTCTGAAAATGTTATTGGCCATTGCATTAAACAGATCGATTCATTAATTGTAAACCAAATTCTTTTAGAATGGTTTTTTTTGTGTTTGGAATATTTAACTGATTTAAAACTTCAAAAGCCTTATTGGTGAATTTTGAAATTTCGTTTTTTGTAGCGTCAGCAGCTCCTGTAGTTTCAAAAATAGATTTTATGGTTTTTATTTTATCGGTTTGGTCAGTTGGGTTTAAACTATATAAATCGGACAATTGCTGTCTATCTTCATCGTCACCTAGCTCAAATGATTTAATGTATAAAATGGTTTTTTTATTTTCAATAATATCACCTCCAACTTGCTTACCAAAGGTTTTTGGATCTCCAAAAGCATCTAAATAATCATCTTGAAGCTGAAAAGCGATGCCTAGGTTTTTACCAAATTCATAAATCCGATCTTGGTCTTCTTTTTTAGCATTAGCAACTATAGCTCCCATTTTCATGGCAGCACCAACCAAAACAGCTGTTTTATACTCAATCATTTTTAAATAACTACCTATTGTAACATGATCCTGTGTTTCAAAATCAATATCATACTGTTGGCCTTCACAAACCTCGAGAGCTGTTTTACTAAATAATTTGGCTAATGCCTGAAAGGTTTCACAAGGATAATTTTCAAATAATTTATAAGCCATGATTAACATAGCATCACCAGACAAAATACCTGTGTTAACATCCCACTTTTCATGAACAGTCTCTTGACCTCTACGCAATGGTGCGGCATCCATGATATCATCATGAATCAATGAAAAATTGTGGAATACTTCAATACTCAATGCGGCATTCATAGCCAGTTTATAATCAGCATCAAACAATTCTGCACTCATTAACGTTAAAACAGGTCTTAATCGCTTCCCACCTAATTTTAATATATAGTTAATAGGCGCATAAAGAGATGAGGGTTCTCCAAACGTTTGGTAGTCTTCTAAATAGGAACTAAAAGCTTTTTGATAAAAGGATATTGATTGCATGATTGCAAAATAAAGTAATTGCCTTCATTATTACAACAACTTTAGGGTAATGTTAAAAAAACATTAAAACTATGGAAACTTTTTTTGTTTTTAAAGTTTCCTTGCGTAGCTTTGCACCACAATTATGAAAGAAGACATTTTAAAAACAGCCGTTGATTTATTTTTAACCTATGGGTTCAAAAGTGTGACCATGGATGATATTGCCAATAATTTAGGCATATCAAAAAAAACCATTTATCAATACTTTGAAAACAAAACCATTTTGGTTGAAGAATCTGTTATGTATTTATTCCAATCGATTTCTAGTGGTATTGAAGACATTAGGGATATGGAAAAAAATCCGATAGAGGAAATTTATGAGATCAAAAAATTCTTAATGCACAATCTTAAGGATGAAAAATCCTCGCCGCAATATCAATTAGAAAAGTATTACCCAAAAATATTTAAGGATATTAAGGAGAAACAATATTGTGTCATGGATGATTGCGTAAGTTGCAATTTAGAAAGAGGTAAGAAGATTGGATTATACAGAGAAAACCTGAATGTCAATTTCATTTCCAAAATCTATTTCAATTGCATGATGTCTCTAAAGGATAAGGGGTTGTTTCCGCTTGAAAACTTTTCGATGAAATCGCTTATGGATAATTATTTGGAATATCACCTACGCGGAATTTGTACCCCAAAAGGTCTTGAACTGTTGAACGAATATTTGAAAGTCAATCAATCACATTAAAAACTTACCTAAAAAGAATACATGAAACACATCACCTTAATAATAATCTGTTTTCTATTTTCCATTATGTCCCTAGGACAAGAAAACAATTATACTTTCTCATTACAAGAAGCCATAGATTTTGCATTAGAAAATAACCGTGCAGCAAAAAATGCTATTCGTGATGTAGAAATTGCAGAAAAAGAAAAATGGGGAGCAACAGCGACAGGATTACCCCAAATTAATGGTAACGTTGACTACCAAAATTGGATCAAGCAACAAGTATCATTATTACCGGGTGAAATTGCTGGAGGTGCTCCTGGAACATTTGTCCCTGTTACCTTTGGAACAAAACAAAGCATGAATTTAGGCGCCACTTTAAATCAACTTTTGTTTGATGGCTCCTATTTAGTTGGCCTACAAGCTGCCAAAGTATATCTTTTAATTTCAGAGAATTCTAAAACAAAAACGGATTTGGAAGTCAGAAAAGCTGTCATTAATGCTTATGGCAACGTATTGCTTGCCGAAAAAAGCTTGGATATTGTTAACAACAATATTTCAGTACTCCAAAAAAATCTGGATGAAACCACAAAAATTTATGAAAATGGCCTAGAAGAAGAAGAAAGTGTTGAACAATTGCAAATAACTTTAAGTAGCTTAAAAAGTTACCTTAACAATAACATCAGGCTAAAAGATCTAGCCTATAAAATGTTTAATATTTCATTAGGTTTGGATTTAAATACAAATACGATTCTTACTGATGACCTAGAAACACTCACGCTACAAAATATTTCTTTAGACCTTTTAAGCACCGAAGAAAATGTTGAAAACACCATTGATTACAGAATTGCTGCCAATTATATGGAAACAACAGAGTTACAGCTTAAACTTGAAAAAAGCACTTTTCTGCCTAGTTTAAATGCTTTTGTGTCTGCTGGGTATAATGGATTTAGTGACAAATTTACTTTTACTAACACCAACCAAGAATGGTTCGGACAAGCTCAATTTGGAGTTGGACTTTCGGTACCTATATTTAGTTCAGGTATGCGCAGTGCCGCCACCCAGCGTGCGCAAATTAATGTCGAAAAAGCTAAAGAAGAATTGACACAAACCGAACAAGAATTACGTTTTCAAATAGCCAATGCTAAAAGCGATTATCAATTTGCCATTGAAGAATACACCAACAAAAAAGAAAATTTAGATTTAGCCGAACGTATAGAATCAAAAAACGAAACCAAATTTTTTGAAGGTATTGCTACCAGTTTTGATTTGCGTCAAGCTCAAACACAACTATACACTGCCCAGCAAGAATACTTACAAGCCATGTTTAATGTCATTGCTAAAAAGGCAGAATTAGAAACCATACTGAACACTGTTAATTATTAAGCTATCACAATAAAAAAATGAAAAATATACTAACACTCCTATTAGCAACCGTTATTTTATTTTCTTGCGGAGAAGGCAAAAAAAATTCGTTGGAAAACGTCTTAAGTTCAAACAATCTGGAGCTTATGCGCCAAAAACGTGCCGAAATTGTTGAACAACAGCAAACCATTCATGACCAATTGGTTCAATTGGATGATGCCATAGCCAAAGTAGATACGGTTAAAAAAGTGCCTTTAATAACAACATTTAAGGCAAAAACGGAGCCTTTTAATCACTATTTTGAAATTCAAGGAAATGTTACCACCAAAGACCTTTTGGTGATTACACCAGAGTACAACGGTATTTTGTCTCATGTATATGTAACCGAAGGTCAAAAAGTAAGTAAAGGTCAAACCCTAGCAAAAATTGATGATGGCGGTTTAAGTCAACAATTGGCACAATTAAAAATACAAGCTGATTTGGCAAAAACCACTTACGAGCGTCAAAAACGCCTTTGGGACCAAAACATAGGTAGTGAAATTCAATTTCTTCAAGCCAAGTCCACTTATGAAGCTCAAGAAGAAGCCGTAAATCAACTCAATCAACAAATTGCCAAAACGGTTGTTAAGGCACCTTTTTCTGGAACCATTGATGATGTCATTACCGAACAAGGTAGTGTAGTTGCTGCTGGACAATCTCAATTATTTAGATTGGTCAGCCTAAACAATATGTATATAGAAACCGATGTGCCCGAACGTTACATTGAAGATGTTACCAAAGGCAAACATGTTGTGGTAGAGTTTCCGGTTTTAGGAAAAAGTATAGAAACCGAAATTCGTCAAGCGGGTGATTTTATTAACCCGTCCAATCGTACTTTTAAGGTTGAAGTTGGTATTCCTAATTCTGAAAAGAATATCAAACCAAACTTAACGGCTAAACTAAAGATTAATGATTACACGAATAAGGAAGCCATTTTAATTCCTCAAAGTGTCATTTCTGAAAATGCTGAAGGCGAACAATACATTTACACGGTATCAGAAAAAGATAGCGATAATATTGGTGTTGCCAAAAAGACCATTATCACTACTGGAAAAACTCAAGGCGATGTCATTGAGGTTCTATCTGGAATTGAAAACGATACCGAAATCATCAAAGAAGGTGCGCGTAGTGTCAAGGATGGACAATCAGTAGAAGTTATTGACTACAACGAAGCGAAATAATAGACTAACCCAAAGCCAAAAAAATATAACATGACTGAAAGACAGAAAAAAGTCGATAAAGAATTTGGACTATCATCGTGGGCCATTAATAACAAGACCACCATTTATGTCCTGATTTTGGTATTCTTTTACTTGGGTGTTTCGGCATTCTTTGAAATGCCTAGGGAAAACTTCCCAGAAGTAAACGAAACAAAAATATATGTCAGTACTATTTTCCCAGGAAATACTGCTGAAGATATAGAGAAACTCATTACAGATCCTTTAGAAGATGAACTAAAAACCGTCAGTAATGTTGTTGAAATAACCTCAACATCACAAGAAGACTACTCCATGGTCATTGTTGAGTTTGATGAAGGGATTACCGTTGAAGAAGCTAAATTAAAAGTCAAAGATGAAGTAGAATCAAAAACCACTAATGAGGACTGGCCAACCTTTAATGGTGCCAAAGTAGAACCCGATGTTTTTGATTTGAGTATGTCTGAAGAAATGCCCATTTTGAACATTAACATTTCTGGAGATTACCCAGTAGAAAAATTAAAGGAATATGGTGAGTATCTCCAAGATGAAATTGAAGATCTTTTAGAGATAAAGGAAGTTGCCATTCGTGGTGCGCAAGAAAAAGAAGTGGAAGTTGCTGTTGATATCTATAAAATGATGGCTGCTCAAGTATCTTTTAGTGATGTCATCAACGCCATTAGCGGTGGAAACGTTACTATGTCGGCAGGAAACATCAAAGCCAGTGGACAACGTAGAACTATTCGGATTTTAGGTGAAATTGAAGATCCTGCACAACTACGTGATTTTGTTGTGAAATCAGAGCACGACAATCCTATTTATTTAAAAGATATTGCCACAGTTAGTTTTGAAGAGGAAGACAAAACCACCTTTGCCAGAGAGTATGGCGAGCCAGTGGTAATGCTGGATGTTAAAAAGCGCGCAGGAAAAAACATGGTTGCTGCCGCAGAGCAGATTCAAACCATTGTTCAAGACGCCAAAGACAACGTCTTTCCACAAGACTTAAAAGTTACCATTGCCAACGATCAATCATCAGTTACCATAGGTCAAGTAGATGATTTGGTCAACAACATCATTTTTGGGGTGATATTGGTTGTCACTGTATTAATGTTCTTCCTGGGCTTCAAAAATGCCATTTTCGTTGGTTTCGCTATTCCTATGTCCATGTTTATGTCGCTCATGATTCTCAATATGTTTGGCATTACATTAAATACTATGGTGTTATTCGGACTTATCATGGGTCTGGGAATGCTGGTGGACAATGGTATTGTTGTGGTAGAAAACGTCTATCGTTTAATGGATGAGGAAGGCATGAGTCGTATTGAAGCTGCCAAAAAAGGAATAGGGGAAATAGCCTTCCCAATTATTATATCAACAGCCACAACGGTAGCTGCTTTTATACCATTAGGCTTATGGCCAGGCATTATGGGTGAATTTATGATGATTTTACCTCAAACTCTATCCATTGTTTTAGGGTCATCATTATTTGTTGCCATATTTTTCAACTCGGTATTGGTATCCCAATTCATGAGTATTGAAGATAAAGATATGCCTCTAAAACGCATTGTGACACTTACGAGTATCATGGCTGTTTTAGGCATTATGGTCTATTTTGTAGCAGGCGAGTATCGTGCCTTGGGTAGTTTAATGGTTTTCACAGCCATTATGTTGTGGGTATATAGACTATTCTTACGCAAATGGGCTAATAATTTTCAAACCAAAACATTAGTAAAATTGGAGCGCTTGTACGAAAGAACGCTACGTTGGACTTTATCTGGATGGAAACCATATGCTTTAAGTATTGGAACATTTTTATTGCTTATTATGGCATTTATGGCTTTTGGCATGTCATTATCAACACAACGTACCAAAGTGGAGTTCTTCCCAGATAACATTCCAAACCAAATTATTGTCTACATAGAATATCCTGAAGGTACCGCCATTGAAAAAACCAATGCCATAACCAAGGAAATTGAAAAACGTGTTTACAAGGTTTTAGATGATTCACAATATAAGGATGGTGATTATAATTTCATGGTTGAAAGTGCCGTATCACAAGTTGGTGAAGGTGCTGGAAATCCGCAAACTGATGGTGGTTCGGCTGCTGAAATGCCTCACAAAGCCAAAATAACAGCCTCTATGCGTGAGTTTAAATACCGTCGAGGCGAAGACAGTGAAATATTGCGTCAAAAAGTTCAAAAAGCCTTAGTTGGTATTTATCCAGGGGTTTTAATCTCCGTTGAAAAAGATGCTGCGGGACCACCTGCTGGCTCACCTATTAATATTGAATTAGAAGGAAATGATTACGATGAATTAATCAACACAGCTGAACGCATGCGTGAGTTTATCAACAGTAAAAATGTTGCTGGTGTTGACGAACTCAAAATTGACGTGAATAAAGACAAACCCGTGATGCGTGTAGTTGTTGATCGTGAAAAGGCTGGTGAGTTGGGCATTAGTGCTTCACAAGTAGGACAGCAATTACGAAATTCCATTTTTGGTTCCAAGGCAGGTGTCTATAAAGAAGATGGCGATGACTACGATATTTATGTGAGGTTTAATGAAGAAAATCGCTATGATAAAAGTGCGCTTTTCAATCAGAAAATCACATTTAGGGATATGGCTTCAGGACAGATTAAGGAAATACCTGTTTCCGCTATAGCAGAACATGAAAACACCTCTGGTTTCAGTGCCATAAAACATAAGGATGCTAAACGTGTGGTAACTGTTTATTCGGCATTAGCACCTGGCTATACTGATGCTGGAGCTGTGGTTAATCAAATTCGAAACGAAATGAAGAGCTTTGAAGACTTACCAAGCAATATCAAAATTGATTACACAGGGCAAATTGAAGAGCAAAACAAGCAAATGGCCTTTTTAATGGGTGCTTTTTTCACTGGATTAGGACTTATTTTCTTCATTTTGATTTTCCAATTTAATTCAGTCTCTAAACCTGCTATAATTATGCTGGCCATTTTCTTAAGCTTAATTGGTGTGTTTGGAGGCATTGTTATTACCGGGAGTGCGTTTGTAATCATGATGACCATGGTTGGTATCATTTCCCTAGCTGGTGTTGTAGTAAATAATGGTGTGGTACTATTGGATTATGCCCAATTATTGATTGACAGAAAGAAAGTAACCCTCTATATAGATGAAAACGACTATTTAGAAGTTGATGATTTGTTTGAATCCATCGTCAGAGCAGGTAAAGCACGTTTACGCCCTGTTCTTCTCACGGCTATTACAACTATTTTAGGTTTAATTCCATTGGCAGTTGGTTTCAACATCAATTTCTTTACTTTATTTAAAGATTTTGATGCAAACATCTACATCGGTGGTGATAATGTGGTTTTTTGGGGACCATTGGCATGGACTGTAATTTATGGTCTATTTGTTGCAACATTTTTAACCTTAGTTATTGTACCAGTTTTATTTTTCTTAGTCATGAAATTGAAGATGTGGTTACGCAAAAAACGCAAAGGTAGTTTGCAAATTGAAAGTGAATCCTTATCCCTTAAATAAGGATTGATTAATAGCAGAAAAAGCCTTAACAATTGTTAAGGCTTTTTCATTTGATTTAAAATTCTCTTATTAAATAATGCTTTCCTCCATTTCAAAAACATGGCTGTTTTGATGCTGATTGCGATTATTTATTTTGGTATTTTCTGATATCCATACTAGACGTTTTTCATAATAATGAAAATTATTATTATCAGTAGGATCCAATACCATGAGATAAATCCATTCATTGTCAAATAAGGTTTTAATATTATCATTTCTTAAAAGAATTTCGCTCACTCTTGAAATAGGCGCTTGAATGACAACAGATAACCTTAAAGGTTGGTGGTACATTTTAGAGTCTGTTTCTTGTAATGATTGTAAAGGTAAACCCATTTTAAGGTCACCACCATTTCCTTGAACAACACCAAATTTACCTGTAATATTATGTGTGATTTTTGATCCTCCACCAAAAATATTATTATCTACCATTGCAAAATAATAGTGGTTATTAATCCATTGTGTCACAACCATTGGTCCTTGCATAATGGCTTCTAATGCTTTACCATTTTCATCCGTTTTCCAATCATAGGAATGTAAAAAACATCGACCGTCTAGGTTTTTACCTTGAGTTAATGATCGCGGACCTATTATAAACGATGCATTTTTTGCTAATCCCCATTCTGGACGTGTGTCAGACCAATTATTTGCTTTTTTGTTTGCTAATGCAACACTACCGTTTTTAATTCCCATTCGCTCTTGAGTTGCTGTTTGTTGGGCTTTAGCTAAATTTAATTTTAAATTAGCAACAGTTTTAAAATGACTCTTTGGAACGTCAGAATCAAATAAAATAATCTCATCTGTCGTTGTGTTATGTTCTGCTCCAATAAAGACTGTTGATTCAGGTATGTCAATGTCATGAAGTTCTTTTAAGTTTTTCCTCACTTCAATATCATTGGCCAATTTGGCAAAAACTCTGGCATTATGCCTACCTGGACTAGCGGCACAAGCTCCACAATCTAAACTAGATCCAAAAGGATTATTGGCAGAGTGGCTTCCGTGGCCCACCAAAAGTATAATGGGAGAAAATGACTTCCAACCCATTAAATCAAAGGCAGATTTTATGATGTTCACCTTGACTTCCAATGAAATTTTTTCTTCATTATCTGAAGTGTCATCAATAATTTTTAGTTGTGGTTCACAGAACGATTCATGATCAATAGAGTTATTCTTATTAATCTTAAGCAAGTAACCTGGTGCGAATGTTCGAGCAATTAGGAATAAAAAATATAAAACACCACTGCCCTCAACAAATCCAAAAGCCGACGGTAACATATTCTTCATGCGTTTAAGAATATATTCCTTAAACTGATTTAATTTGGTTATCCTAGTATATTTTGCGAATTGCTCTTTTTGATTTTCTAACGTTACTTCAGAAGCTTGATATGAGGAGTCTAATATAGGCGGACATGACTTTCTGATCAATTCGTTATCCAAACTTTTGTAATCCATAGCAATTCCAAAAAAACCAGCATACCCATAAGTTTCATATTTTCCGGCAGATTCTACATGCCTACGAATGAGCTCTGAACGGGTATCAATGCAAAACACCATTTGAGCTTCTAAATCATTCGCGCTTTCCTTGTTAAAATCATGAGTGATTTTTTGGGATTTCAGCAAACGTTCTAATTCACTCTGCCAACTTTTTTCCCATGCCTGCAACCAAATATATTGAAGTTTAAATAGCTTATCTTCATCTGGTGTAGTTGTTTTTTCTGGAGCAATTTTGGCATTAGTAATTTTTGCAATACATAATCTGACCGCTAAGTAATCCTGCAAGATAATTGGATAGGTTTCTTGTCTTATTGATTTAGTTGTATTTCGGTAATTGATGTAGCCCGTCCAACCTGGTAAAGCTGCCAAATGGTAAGTAAATATTTTTATGTAATCTTCTTTTGGAAAGTCCTTTAAAATGCTACTCAAGGCCTCCTCACTTGATAAGGGGATATCATCAAGGTTCAATTTTGGTAGACTGTTATCATGCACAGCAAGCTTTCGCCAAGCCTTAAAGAATCCTTTTTGCTTATTTGGCATTTCCCACTCCGCCAAGCCTTCATCCATAAAAACTGCCAACCATTTTGACATGGTTCTATCTAGGTTATGAGTATCATTGGTAATTTCATTTTTACCAGTAGCGAGTTGTGACAGATAAAACTCTGGCGACTCTGTAAATGCATTTTCCTTTAACATTTTAACAAGTAATTTTCTATTAATAGCACCTTGGTCCAGTGCATCGCGAAAGAGACTTGCATTAGGAAAAACTTGGGCGTTTAAAAATAATCTTGCCTGTTTAATAGCTTTAGTGAAATGTTGATTTTCATAACCAGATAATGGGTTTGAGGTGACAAATGAATAAAGCGGCCAAGTTTTTCCTATAACTTTTGAGGCTTCTTCTATACTATGTTTTATAGATATATCAATCATAATAATTATGGTTTGTACATTAAAATAGTTTTCTTTTGAGGCTGTGACATATTTAATAGCTTAACATATAGCCAAGGATAGTTTTTGTAGACTCCCAATTTCATTATGAAAAACCCAATGAAAAATATTACACCAAAAACTACTTCCATAAAAGACATTTTATATGACTGTGAGACAATAGCCATATCATCCATCAAGATTGTTACAGCATTGTACATTAGCGCATAGGTTGAAATACCAATAAAAAACAGCACTGTCGGCAAAAACGTTTTTTGAAGCGGTGTCAGGTGTTTTTCTTTAACAATATTATAAGTTGCTTGACCAACGGTTATTGCAACAATTAGTGTTAAAAACAAACTACTATCAAGAGCAAAGCTTTTACCAGTAAAGTAATTGAATAGAAACGCTCCCATGATTCCAAAAAACAATACCGCCAATGCTTGTAATGGTTTTATAGTGATATTTAGTGGTTTCTGAATGTCAGATGATTGTATTTCTTCTCCTGATGATAAAAACAAATAGGCTTTATAAAACCCATGCAGTATTAGGTGGGCTATGGCTGCATTAAAGAATCCTAATCCACACTGCATAATCATAAAACCCATTTGGGCAATTGTTGAACAGGCTAATTTTTGTTTTACTTGAACTTGAATGAGTTTTGTGAATTGAGCAAGTATAGCTGTCAACCCTCCAACTAAAAAAAGGATATTAAGCGATTTTGATTCTACCAATAATACAGCTAGAAGTGTAAGTAATATACCGGAGCCATTAACAAAACCTGCATGCATCAGTGCCGATGCAGGAGTTGGAGCTGTCATGGCTGAAAGCAACCATTTATGGAATGGAAAAATTGCAGATTGTATGATTGCTGCTATTATAACAAACAAAGCTGCGATTAGAAGGACATAATGAGGAACACTATTTAAGTTTGCTAAAATATCACTCAATGTAACCGAGTTTGTATTTAGAGCCAGAAGCACTAGACCTAAACTTAAAAAAAGGCTGCCAAGCAGAAAGTTGTTAAAAGCAAATTTTGATGCCTCTTTAGCTTCACCCCAATCAGAATGTACCCCAATCAATCGTGACATTATGAAACCCATTAAAAGCCACATAACTAAAAATATGAGAATATGGTTTGCCGAAACAAAAACCATTATTGACATCATAAACCCTAAACTCAACAGCGAAAATTTGTTTTGGTATCTAAAGCCCGACAAATAGTTCTCACTGTAGCTTGCTATTAATCCACTGAAAAATGTAACCACAGACCAAATAAGAGCTACAAAACCATTGAATCTAAATAAATCACCTAGCTTTACTTGTGGAATATTGGAAAAGTTGAACAACACATAAGAAAAAATACAGATGAACAACAACCACATAAAACCAGTGATGATTTTTTGAATAGAAAAAAAGGAAATTTTCATATTTGACATAATTAAAAATTTATTAGTGTTAAATAATTCAGAAGTCATTAAGTGTTTGCACGAATTTTCATAATGAAAATAGCAGAGAAAACAAATCCACATATTAAAAGTTCATCAATAAAAGCTGAATTGCGCATATAGGCCAAACATGTAAAAATGGCTAATGTGAACATGCCTAAAACTGGTAAAAGCATTGACTTTTGTATATCCATTTTAATTATCTTTTAAATCGTTATCAATTATTGAAATTTCTAAAACGCCATCAATTTTTATCATCTGGTTTTTTTGAAATGATTGCGCAATAAATTCTTTGGCAATGCCCTTTTCCTTTTGAAGTTCAGTTATCCTACCATCTAACTCGTCAGAATTACTGTAATGGTTTCCTTCCCATTGTTGAAGTCTTTGAATTTTGTGAAAATTAATCTTCTCATCTATCAAAGATCCTATGACATGAGAAGCTTCAGAAGGTGTAAACTCACCTTTAACAAGTTGAATTTTTTGACTAATTTTTTCAGGTTTAACTAATTCTTTGGTTTCCATTTTTTTAAATTTTTATAATTAAACAATTAAATCTGATGCAAATATTAGACATTATTATCATATATTTTTATTTATATTTGTAATGCTATAGATAAAATATATTTATGAACTATACACTACATCAACTTCAGATTTTTTTAAAAATCGCCGAACTAAAAAGTATTACCAAGGCTTCAGAGGTTTTAAATCTTACACAGCCTGCTGTTTCTATTCAGCTAAAAAATTTTCAAGATCAATTTCCGATTCCTTTGACTGAAGTTGTAGGAAGAAAGCTTTATATAACTGATTTTGGAGAAGATATTGCCAAAGCTGCAGAACAGATAATTAACCATGTACATGCCATAAACTATAAAACACTCTCGTTTCAAGGGCAGTTGTCAGGACGTCTCAAAATATCCAGTGCGTCTACCGGAAAGTATGTAATGCCTTATTTCCTATCAGGCTTTATGAAAGAAAACCCTGGTGTTGAATTGAACATAGATGTAACTAATAAATCTCGAGTAATTGAAAGTTTAGAACTTAATGAAGTTGATTTTGCATTAGTTTCCGTATTACCCGAAAAACTAAATGTTAACAAGGTAGAACTTATGCAAAACAGACTCATGTTAATAGGCAGTACAAAACTGGATTTAAAAAAATGGCGGAGTAAAAAGCAGCTATTCGAAAACTACCCTTTGATTTATCGCGAAACGGGTTCTGCCACCAGAAATGCTATGGAAAAATTCATACTTAAAAACAACTTTTCTGTTCATAAAAAAATTGAACTTACCTCAAATGAAGCAGTAAAGCAAGCTGTTATATCTGATTTAGGCTGCTCCATCATGCCCTTAATTGGAATAAAAAATGAACTTAAAAATAAGGATTTACAAATAATACCTGTTAAAGGCCTACCCATTAACACAACATGGAATTTAATATGGTTAAAATCAAAAAAATTATCACCTGTAGCCGAAGCCTATCTTGATTTTTTGGATGCTCAAAAAGATTATATTATTAAAAATGAATTTTCTTGGATTGATTTTTAAAAAATATTCAGACATCAATTTCAGTATAAAAAAATTTATACTCTTGGGTATTTCATTAAATTTGCAACTCTAAATTTAGGTTATGTATAGAAGTCATACTTGTGGTGAATTAAGAGCATCGCATATCAACAAAGAGGTAACATTAGCAGGTTGGGTTCAAAAATCCCGTGATAAAGGATTTATTGTTTGGGTGGATTTACGAGACCGATATGGCATTACCCAATTGGTATTTGATGAAGAGCGCACACCTAAAGACATGATGGATAAAGCCCAAAATTTAGGTCGTGAATTTGTTATTCAAGTTACTGGTAAAGTTATTGAAAGAGCTTCTAAAAATCCCAATATACCCACAGGCGATATTGAAATATTAGTTTCTAAATTAACTATTTTAAATGAAGCCAAACTACCACCATTTACCATTGAAGATAAAACTGATGGTGGTGAAGATTTACGTATGAAATACCGCTATTTGGATATTCGTCGTAATCCTGTAAAAAACAGTTTAATCTTTAGGCATAAGGTTACACAAGAAGTTCGTAATTATCTTTCTAACGAAGGTTTTATTGAGGTTGAAACACCTTATTTAATAAAATCAACTCCTGAAGGCGCCAGAGATTTTGTTGTACCTAGTAGAATGAACGAAGGTCAATTTTATGCCTTACCGCAATCACCTCAAACCTTCAAGCAATTGCTAATGGTTGGTGGCATGGATAAGTATTTTCAAATAGTTAAATGTTTTAGGGATGAAGATTTACGTGCTGATAGACAGCCTGAATTTACTCAAATAGATTGTGAAATGGCATTTATTGAGCAAGAGGATATTTTAAATGCTTTTGAAGGTTTAACACGTCATTTACTTAAAGAAATTAATGGTGTTGAAATTGATAAGTTTCCACGAATGCTTTATGATGATGCTATGCGTTTATATGGTAATGACAAACCAGATATTCGTTTTGGGATGGTGTTTGGTGAATTAAACCAGGTTACGCAACATAAAGATTTTAATGTATTTAATGCTGCTGAATTGGTTGTGGGAATTGCTGTACCTGGCGGAAATAGTTACACCCGAAAAGAAATTGATAATCTAATTGACTGGGTTAAACGCCCACAAATTGGTGCTTTAGGGATGGTCTATTGCCGTTGTAATGAAGATGGCTCTTATAAGTCCTCCGTTGATAAGTTTTATGACCAAGATGATTTAGCAAAATGGGCTGAAGTTACCGGAGCCAAATCTGGTGATTTAATCTGTGTGCTTTCTGGAGATACCAATAAAGTGCGAGCGCAATTAAGTGCCTTACGTATGGAGCTTGCCGAACGTTTAGGCTTACGAAAACCGGATGAGTTTGCACCTCTTTGGGTACTAGACTTTCCGTTATTGGAATGGGATGAAGAAACCGAACGCTACCATGCTATGCACCATCCGTTTACTTCCCCAAAACCAGGTCAGCTGGAACTTTTAAAAACAAATCCTGGTGCTGTAAAAGCCAATGCTTATGATTTGGTTTTAAACGGAAATGAAATTGGAGGTGGTTCTATTAGAATTCATGATAAGGAAACACAATCCCTAATGTTTGATTATTTAGGTTTTACTCCAGAAGAAGCCAAAGCTCAGTTTGGATTTTTAATGGATGCGTTTCAATATGGTGCCCCACCGCATGGTGGATTGGCATTTGGATTGGATAGATTAGTTGCCATTTTAGGAGGTCAGGAAACCATTCGCGATTTTATTGCGTTTCCAAAAAACAATGCAGGACGCGATGTTATGATTGATGCACCTGCTCCTATAGACAATGAACAATTGGAAGAGTTGAGCTTAAAATTAAATTTAAAATCATAAACATAAAATCCTGCTCCATGCAGGATTTTTTAGTAGTTTTAGTTTATACTAACTAAATTGATGACTACACAGGCATTTATAAAACGAATACTCATTTTACGATATAAGTATATCTCTCAAAAGAACTTTGTTTTTTTATTGAGTATGCTTATTGGACTTTTAGCTGGTTTAGTATCCGTAACCATTAAGAATATCACTTTTGGAATAGAATGGTTACTTGAAAAAGTCATTGTTTGGTCACAAAACAGCATTTATTTTATTTTACCAGTCATTGGTATTTGGTTAGTGTATTTATTTATGAAATACGTTGCTAAAAAACCCGTTGAACATGCCATTCCGAGTATACTATTTTCGCTTTCAAAGAAAAATGGGCTTATAAAACCCAGTAAAATATATTTACCTTTAATAACAGCACCACTAACTGTCGGATTTGGTGGTTCGGTTGGTTTACTTGGTCCTGCCATTGCTTCAGCATCAGCAATAAGTTCTAATATTGGTCAACTATTCCATATTGATAGAAAAACACGTACACTGCTCATTGGTTGTGCAGCAGCCGGTGCCATTGCTTCTATTTTTAAGTCTCCTATAGCTGCCATTATTTTTGCCATAGAAGTCTTTAGTCTCGATTTAACCTTTGCTTCATTACTCCCATTACTCATCGCATCGGTTTCTTCGGTTTTGACTTCTTACTTTTTTCTAGGCGATGGTGTGCTATTCAATTTCAATGTATCAGATAAGTTTTTACTAAAAGACACGTTGTTTTATATCGTATTGGGAATTGGCACTGGGATTGCTTCCATATACTTTTCTAAAATTTACTTTAGCACCTATGCGTTTTTCAATCGGTTTAAAACCAATGGACAAAAACTGATAGTTGGCGGTTTGGCTATAGGTGTCATGCTATATTTCATTCCGCCTCTATATGGGGAAGGTTTCGGGTTTATAAACGATTTGTTGGACGGTAATCATTTACATGCTTTGGGGCACACGCCTTTTGATAAATATTTAGGTAATATCTGGGTTATCATTGCCCTATTGATTGGGATAACCATCTTCAAAGCTGTTGCAATGACAACCACATTTGCTGCAGGTGGTTCTGGTGGTATCATCATTCCAACTATGGTAATGGGTAGTGCTTTAGGAAATGTTGTTGCCAAAATAATTAATAATGTTGGTTTGAATTTTCATGTATCTGAAGCCAATTTTACATTGATTGGTATGGCAGGTCTTATTTCTGGTGTACTTCACGCACCACTAACAGCCATTTTTTTAATTGCTGAAATTACTGGAGGCTATGAGTTATTTGTTCCATTGATGATTACGGTGTCCATGTCATTTATTATTACCCGAAATGCCGTTGAGCATACTATCTATACTAAAGAATTAGCTGAAAAAGGAGCGTTATTAACCCATGATAAAGATCACAGTGTTCTGACTTTAATGACTTTAGATAGTGTCATAGAAAAAGACTTTATTGCTTTACATCCTGATATGTCTTTAGGAGACATGCTTCACAAAGGTGTAGCTAAATCCAACCGAAACCTCTTCCCTGTTATTGATGAGAATAAACATTTAGTTGGTATTCTGCTTTTAGATGATATCCGTAACATCATGTTTGACCAATCATTGTATCATTCCACTTCTGTTGAAACGTTTATGCAAATGCCTCCTGGATTTATTGATTATAATCATGATAGTATGAAACAGGTGATGCAAAAATTTCAGGATTTGGGTGTTTGGAACCTTCCTGTAATTAAAAATGGTATTTATATGGGGTTTGTTTCTAAATCTAAATTACTCACAGCATATAGGCGCGAGCTCATAAATTTTACAACTTAACATGAAATATATTATTGCTTTTTTCTTTTTGGCTTCTATCGGTTCAATAATAACTGGAATGGCGACTAGCCTAGAGTTTTCAGAAAAGTTGATTGGATTCGGTGTTGTGGGATTGTTCTTTATTGTCATTCCATTGTTTTCATGGTATAGATGGAAAGGTAGAAGTGCTAAAGAGTATTTGTTAACCAAAGAGAATTTGGATAAAATGCGCGATCGTGAGAATCAAAAAAATTAATTCAAATTTCGCTTTTCTATAAAAAATCGTTTTATCAAATTTGAAGCTTCATCTGCCATAACACCTCCTTCAATTATGGTTTTAGGATGTAATGTAGTTTTTAAATTTATACATCCACGATCTTCATCTCGTGCGCCAAAAACAATTCTTGATATTTGACTCCAGTATAAAGCTCCTGCACACATTTGACAAGGTTCAAGAGTAACATACAGCGTGCAATCATGTAAATACTTACCGCCTAAAAAATTGGCGGCTGCGGTAATTGCTTGCATTTCAGCATGAGCAGTGACATCATTCAACAATTCAGTTAGATTATGTCCTCGTGCAATAATTCTATCTTTAATAACTACAACTGCACCAACTGGTATTTCGCCTTTATCAAAAGCTAATTCAGCTTCCTGTAAAGCCTTTTGCATAAAATAATTATCATCAAATGGTGATTTCATAATTCTATAAAAATAAAAAAGGCAGCTAAATGAATAACTGCCTTTTCCTATTTTTTTATTAAAAATTATTTTTTAATAATCTTATCATTGGAGTTTATGAATTCTCCTCTAATATTCAATACATAAATACCTGATTGGAATGGTGTCATGTCAATCTCAACTTCACCAAATAAATCAACTTGTTTTGAATAAACTTGTCTACCGTTAATATCTGTTAGTGTTAATACAACCTTACCAAAATTCTGATTTGTCTTTATAAATACATTTTGGTTTGTTGGATTAGGATAAATCAAATAATCGTTGCTATTAAATTCGTCAACACTTAAACTTGTACAGTTCGCCAAAGTTGGTAACGTATCAGGTGGTAGTGTGAAATCTTCAACCTGATCTGTTCTGTTGAACAAAGCTCCTTGTGAAGCGTTTAAACCTAAACCTCTAGCGGCAAATACTTCCCAGATCATACATTGATCTTCACCTCCAGTAAGAGCCATATCTGCAGCTAACAAAGCATCTCTACCATCAATAAATCCTGGACTACATGGTTGTAATTTTAAACCATCGATAACCAATTGCATAACTCTGTTATTACCGCCTGTTCCATAGTAAAAGTCTTCATCAAAACCATATTTTTGAACATAGGCATGAGCTAGATCATAAAGCATAGTAGCCCAAATAAACCCAATGCCATGTGGTTGGGATACAGCTGCCGTGTTATTAGTATCAGCATAGGTAAACCCATTTATTGAAAAATTAGTACTGTATTTTGCATTTCTAATTCCAATACCATCAGTTCCTTGACCAGCAGAATACGTTACAATACCACGACCAGTATCAAAGTCCTCATCAGCTGTCATAGTCAACATTATTGAAAACCAGTCAGACCAGCCTTCTCCCATTTGAGTTGGATTGGTTAAGCAGGATGATGCAAAGGCACCACCAGTTAGCCTATTTGATATTCCATGTCCATATTCATGACCAACAATAGCGTTGTCTAAACTGCCATCTCTTTGATAAGGACCAGCATCAAGTAAGGATGCGTTAATGGTCTCTCCATTCTCAAGTGCAGCAATAATGGCTTCTCCATCAGCTTGATTAACACTAATAGCTGGTATGGTAACACTGTCTCCAACAGCACCACCACCCATAGATACAAACTCTGGATCAGCAACATTATTTACAATGATAACAGCAACCGCACCTTCGTTTTCAGCCGCTAATGTTTTGAATCCAAATTCACATACTCCACGACGAATAACAGCAATCTTACCTACTAACGAAGCACCGTTGGTAATGTTATTACAAGCATCATTTGGATCAGCTGATTGCATTCCGCCAATGTTGTTGTCTACTACTAAAACTAAATCTGCAGTGATAGGTGTAGATGTTAATGTACCTCCATATTGAGCTGGTAAACCAGGATAATCACCGGCTAAACTTCCATTATTGATAGTTAATGGGTCTCCTGGAGGGCCTGAAGCTGACCATAAAAACATAGTCATACCAGGATTTGAACCATCTCCTGGAGTTCCAAAAGTTGCATTATTTAATCCGGCACCATCTTGTCCATCGGCAAAAACAAAATCATTACCTACACCTTGACCTGTATAATTGGTCTGCTGGAAATTACCACTGGCTTCGTCGAAACCATATTGGTACCAGACATCATGCATGATGTTATTCATGTAAAATAAGTTGGTAATAGAAACATCTTCGTAAAGCGCTGGCGCTTGATTAATATTTAAAGGAAAATCAAAATTTAAGTTTGCCGTTCCATCAGGTGAGTACCCAACATCATTATTAGCATCTCTGTCTTCCATTGCCCAAACATTATTGCCTCGTGTAATGGTAAATTCAGCACCAACATTTCCATCAGTGTCATGCCATCCAAATGGCGAAGCATTCACATCAGCAGGCTCAGTCAATAGTGTTCTGCCACCATGATTTGGACTCTCGGTAGGAATAGCATAAACATTATATTGAGATCCATCTACAACTAGTGAATTACTTTTGAATAAATTGAATTCGAAGTCCTTATCTTTAGATATGTGACCATGGTTTGAATGGTTGGCATCTCCAAAATTACAAGTTAATATCCAATCGTTTTGATTTAATATTTCTCCAGTAATAGCATCGACCCTTACACTCCACCAATTTTTAGCATCCACTGTGTAGATACTTAAATCCCATGCCAACATCAAATCTCCTTCTAAAGTTTGATAATATACCAACTCAACAGGAATTTCTCTTTTCGAAATATTTCCTTCAGAAAAAAGATATTTATGACCATTAACTTCCAATTGTTCTAAACCTTGTACAGCTCCTAAATTAAGAGTGGATACAACTCTCTCAATAGCTGTTTGTGCATTAATTTGAGGGGATGTGGTATTGATTCTTTCGTTGATATTCCCAATAAAATTATTAGCATAATAAAAAACAGAATTATCTTTTATGGCGACACTAGAAATTGCATTAAAGATATTGATTCCTTGATAACGTTGATTAACATACACATGGGTTATCTTGGTTTTTTTAGAAAAAAATTCTTTACTAATTGACAAATCTGCAATATCACTGCTAGTCAAATTCAATGACTCTTTTTCTTGATCTAAATACTGTTGTATTTTAGAACCATATTCTGATTCCATTAAGCCGTTTTGAGCGAATGTCATATTGACAAACAAAACGAAACCCAATAAAGACAAGAACTTTAAGTAGTTGTGTTTCATTTTAAAAAAAATTTGGTTATTCCTTTTTTGATAATTTCACAAATATAACTAAGAGATGTTGATTTTATATCATTTGTCTTAAAATAATTGCGTAAATCATATTTATGTTGTGTATTTTAATAATTTTACAACGATGAACAGCAAACTTTTAGATTCCATAACAGAGCCATCTGATCTTAAAGACTTAGATGAATTTCAACTTAAAAGTCTTGCTCAAGAACTGCGTAAGTTTATAATTGACATTGTAGCAGTTAAAGAAGGGCATTTGGGTGCCAGTTTAGGTGTAGTTGAACTGACTATCGCTCTTCACTATGTGTTTGATACTCCCAACGATTTATTGGTTTGGGATGTAGGTCATCAGGCCTATGGCCATAAAATACTTACAGGTAGAAAGCAGCAGTTTCACTCCAATAGACAACATCAAGGTTTAAGTGGTTTCCCAAAAATATCTGAAAGTATCTATGATGCTTTTGGCACAGGGCATTCATCAACCTCTATTTCAGCTGTCTTGGGAATGGCTATTGCCTCCAAATTAAAAGGTGACCTCAAAAAAAATCATGTTGCCGTTATTGGAGATGCTTCCATTGCCAGTGGAATGGCTTTTGAAGGATTAAATCATGCTGGTGTTACAGACACCAACCTATTAATCGTTCTTAATGATAATGCTATTGGCATCGATCCTAGTGTTGGCGCATTAAAACAATATTTAACAAATGTTAAAACTGGAAATCAAAAACAGGATAACATTTTTGAGGCCTTAAATTTTAATTATTCTGGTCCAATTGATGGTCACGATATTTCTGAATTGATTCAAGAATTAGAACGGTTAAAATCCATTAAAGGCCCGAAATTTTTACATGTCATTACAACCAAGGGCAAAGGATTAAAGCAAGCTGAAGACAATCAAGTTACCTATCACGCTCCAGGGAAATTTGATGCCAATACTGGCGATTTGATACCAAAAGCTCCTCAAAACCAACCTCCTAAATATCAGGATGTTTTTGGTCATACATTAGTTGAACTAGCGGAATCAAATGACAAGATAGTTGGCATAACCCCTGCTATGCCAACAGGAAGCTCTATGAAATTCATGATGAAAGCCTTTCCCGATAGAGCGTTTGATGTAGGCATAGCCGAACAACATGCTGTAACATTGGCCGCTGGTATGGCAACTCAAGGTATGATTCCTTTTTGTAATGTCTATTCCACATTTTTACAACGTGCCTATGACCAAGTGATTCATGATGTTGCCTTACAAAACCTACCCGTGATTTTTTGTTTGGATCGTGCTGGATTAGTTGGCGAAGATGGTCCAACCCATCATGGTGTGTTTGATCTAGCTTATTTAAGATGTATCCCTAATCTTACCATTTTCGCTCCTAGGAACGAGACCGAATTGAGAAACATCATGTACACTGCTCAATCAAAAGAAATCAATGGACCCATAGCTATAAGATATCCACGAGGGCAAGGTGTTACGTTAAATTGGAAACTGCCTTTTGAAAATATTGACATAGGAACAGGAATACAATTACAAGCAGGTAATTCATTGGCAGTATTGAGTATAGGAACCATTGGAAACCTCGTTACCGAAGCCATAACCGATTTAAACATATCCCATTACGATATTCGATTTGTTAAGCCTTTGGACGAAACTCTATTACATGAAATTTTTAATAAGTACACTCAAATTGTGACTATAGAGGACGGCTGTATGATTGGTGGCTTTGGAAGTGCCATTTCAGAGTTTGCCTCACAAAACAATTATAAAAACGACATCAAAATTTTGGGAATACCTGATACATTTATTGAACATGGCAGAATTCCAGAACTTCGAAATGAGATTGGGTTAAATCCCAACCAAATAAGAAACGTGATAAAAAATTTAATGAAACGTTAATCTTCAACGTAAGATTGAACCTCAAAACCTGAAGCCTTATCTGTCGTTATTTCATTCAATGCCAATAAACAGGCAAACGTTACAAAAAAGATAACGATGGCTCCTAATATGTTCTTCTTCATGATATTACATTTAGTAGGTTACTGTTGCTAAAATTAAATTAAACCTCGTTAAAAATCAAATTAATTCGACACAATGCATATTTTTGAAAGAATATTCTTACTAGATATTTAAACCTTCTATCTTTTTGTAATTTAAGATTGCTTGGCTATCTGATAAGGAAGCTACATAACTACACACGTTCAATAAGCGTTTATAGAGACTTTCTTCATTGACATCAACTTTACCTGCAATAGATTTTAAGATAAGCTTATCGTAATTTGAAGCTGTTCCCGAAAATGCCTTGTTAATGGCACCCACATAGGTTTGAAGCAATGTATTAATCACCCGGTAACCCATTATTTCCTTATCCACAACTTCTTTTGACAGATAAATATTATTAACACTGATGGATATAATATCATTAATTTGAGCTTCGTATTTACTTTTGTCCAATAAAGCCATACCAAATGAATCTTTAAGAATCTTGGCTTCATTTTCCATAAAAACATCCACCGCTTCATTTATCAGGGTATTAATGGCTAATGCCCTTAAATAGCTTACTCTGTCTTGAGTTGTTTTAAGTTGGTGGTATTTTTTAGTTTGAATGGAATCTCTCACCAAGTTTATTAAATACTCCAACGCAAATTCTTCTGGAATAAGTCCAAGGTTAATACCATCTTCAAAATCGATAATCGTATAGCAAATATCATCGGCTGCTTCTACCAAAAAAGCCAAAGGATGTCTTGAGTAACTTAAATCATTGTTCTGACCTCTTTTAATAAGACCCAGTTCTTCAACTAAATCTTCAAAGGCCTTCTTTTCACTTTGAAAAAATCCATACTTCTTGTCAGCAATATGCTTTGTCGGTTTTTTAGGCAATGATTCTTTGGGATATTTCATGAAAGCTCCAAGAGTTGCGTAGCTCAATCGTAAACCACCTTCTCTTCCAACTCGGCTTTCAGTTAAAATCTTCAATCCATTGGCATTACCTTCAAAATCACATAAATCCTGATATTCCTTTTCGGTCAATTCCGATTTGTACATGTGACCATCACCTGTTTTAAAAAACTCACCAATAGCCTTCTCTCCAGAATGACCAAAAGGAGGATTCCCAATGTCATGTGCCAAAGCGGCTGCGGCCACAATAGCTCCGAAATCGTTTGGTTGATACCCATGAACCGTTTGTAAATGCGGATATTTTTCAATTAAGCGTTGACCAGCTTTTCGTCCTAGTGTTCTTCCAACAACGCTAACCTCTAAACTATGGGTTAATCTGGTGTGTACAAAATCTGTTTGAGACAAGGGAATAACCTGTGTCTTATCCTGAAGGCTTCTGAATTCTGAAGAAAATATCACCCGATCATAATCAACCTCAAACCCCAAACGGGTTTCATCCTGTTCTTTTCTTAAGCGTTTATTGGTGTCTCCGAATCGTTTTAAAGATAGTAATTGTTCCCAGTTCATCATCAAAATTTAAAGCTTACAAGATAACGGTTTTCAATGTTAAGAAATCTTTTCCAAATGAATTTTTTTTGACGCTCCCTTAACATTCAGGTAACGGTTATATCATTTAGGTTTAACCCGAAGTTAACTTTGACTTTACATATATGGGGTTTCTTTGCGGCAAGAAAATTTATAAAAAACTAATGAGACAAATACTTCTTATTCTACTATTATTTTCAGCTGTATTTTCATACTCACAAAGTACAGGTTCAATTGTAGGTAAACTAACTGACAAAGAATATAACGACGAACCATTACCGTTCGCAAACATATTAATTAAAGGCACAACAAAAGGTGCTACTTCTGATATGGATGGCCTTTATAGTCTAGACAATATGGAGCCAGGGACTTATACAGTGGTGTTTAGTTTTGTGGGATACCAAACTCAAGAGGTTGAAGCCACAGTAGTTGCAGGAAAAGTAACTGAAATTAATTTACCAATGTCTGCCAGTGCAGCTTCATTGGATGAGATTGTAATTACGACCACCACGAAACGCGAAAGCGAAGTGGCACTATTATTAGATCAGAAAAAAGCGGTTGAAATCAAGCAAAGTATTGGTGCTGAAGAATTATCCAGAAAAGGGGTAAGTGATGCAGCAGGTGCTGTTGCCAAAATATCTGGTGTTTCTAAACAAGAAGGATCTAGTAACGTTTATGTAAGAGGTTTAGGAGATCGCTATCTTAACACAACTATGAATGGTCTGTCATTACCTTCTAATGATGTTAATAAAAAGAATATTGATTTAAACTTATTCTCTTCAGATATCATTGAGAACGTTTCCATAAGTAAAGCATATTCCACAAACTTTTATGGCGATTTTTCTGCTGGCAATGTCAATATTACCTCTAAAAATTATAAAGGTAACGGCTTTTTTGAAGCTTTTATTGGAAGTTGCTTTAACACCAACACCATAGACAAAGATTTTGTTAAAAGTGAAGGAACAGGCTATTTTGGTGATTACGCAAGATATAACCACAATCCATTTGCAGTTGTGCTCTCTCATGGTATCGACCCAGAGTCTGTAGAAACACCTATCAACACATCATTTGGTGCAGCTGGTGGTAAGTCATTTGATTTTAAAAATGGTTCACGCTTAAGTTTGTTTGCTACCGCTTCATTTGATAATGGCTATGAATACAGAAAAGGTACTAACCAAGACTTTACACTTGTTGAGAAGAAGGCCTACATTGATAGTGCTGAAGAATATGAATATTCAACAACAACAACTGCTTTGGCAAATGTTAACTACCGCATTGATGACAAGAATAGTCTTAAATACAATTCGTTATACATAAACAGTTCTTCTGACGTTGTTGGTTATTTTGGAATTGACGGAAAAGGTAGAAACAGAGATGGTATAGCGAGCACTGATGAAGGATTTTACCAAATGAACGTGCAATTTGACCAAACACAAATGTTTGTCAACCAATTATTGGGAGAGCACACTTCAGGAAAGTTTAAAGTTGATTGGGGCTTTGGTTATAACAAAGTGTATTCTAAACAACCAGACAGAAAACGTGTGAGTTTAGAAAATTATCAATTTGCCCTTGATAATGACCCAGCTACAAATCCTATTTTTTACAATAATGTTGATTATGACAACCAACGTTATTTCCAAAATATTGAAGATGACGAATATAATGGTATCGCTAATCTAGCCTATGAAGTGAGTGAGAAACTCAAGTTTAACTTGGGCTATAATGGCAGAAGCAAAACTCGTAATTTTAACAATGTTCGCTACGGTTATCGAATTGTTGACACAGACTATCAAATAACCGATGTGAATAACTTCAACAGTATTTTCAATGTAGAAAATTTAAACATAAATGAGAACACTGGTGGTGTTTATGAAATTACTGTTATTAATAACATCCCTGGACAATCTAATACCAACAGACCTGGTTTACCTGAAAACACTTACAATGGTAAACTTGACATATATGCTGGTTATTTGAATGCCGAAATTAAAGCGGGTGACAAGTGGTTGTTTGTGCCTGGTGTTCGTTTAGAATCTGTTGACCAACAAATTGCCTACGATGTTATCAATTTAGGAAACAGTGGAAACAATGAGATTAGTTACTATTGCAACTTCTTTTTACCAAGCTTAAACATTAAATATGCGGTTAACGATGACATGAACATTAGGTTATCGGGAAGTCAAACCATTTCCATTCCTGAATTTAAAGAAGTAGCACCTTTTGTATATGAGAATATTTCAACGCGTATTGGTGGTAACCCAGATTTATTAGACAAAGGTGTTTCTAAAATCTTGAATTTGGATTTAAAATACGAATGGTTCTTCAGCAAAAGTGAAATATTCTCTCTTGGAGCATTTGCCAAAGAGATCAATGATCCTGTGAACTTGGTGGTTGTTGGTGATGCTACTGGTACACAACGTTATGTTAGAACTGGTGACAAAGCAACCGTTTATGGTGTTGAGCTTGAGGTAAGAAAAGACCTAATAAGAGATGAAAATGAAAATGGTGTCTTATCGGCTGGTTTGAATGCCACCTATATGCATACCGACCAAGATTTGTATAGTCAAATTGATGGAACCTTTGACTTAAGCTTTGATAAAGATTCAGATGCATTACAAGGTGCATCGCCATTCTTATTCAATGCTGACATCAGTTATTCGCCAACATTCAACAATTACAAACCTGTTGCCAATTTAGTGTTCTCATATTTTGATGATAGAATTGACGCACTAGGTTCTGGTCAGCTAGGTAATATCGTTGAGAAAAGTGTTCCAACATTAGACTTTATCTGGAAAAACACCATCAAAGATAACTTTGAGATAAACTTAAGCTTCAAAAACCTTTTAAATCCAACCATTAAATATGTCAGGGAAGCGCGACTTGGGGATGTTGTTGTAAACTCTGCCAATGGCAAAGGCGTATCAGACTACAAGCGTGGAATGGATTTAGGCTTACAATTAAAGTATAAATTTTAACACAACTATATTAATAATTAAAAAGAATAATTAAACTCAAAAACAATGAAAAATAATTTAATTTTAGGATTAGCTGTAATAACCTTGCTTTTCTCATCATGTGCATCAGATGATACTTCTGATATCATTATCAATGACAACAGTGTTACCAACAACAACAATGGTGGTGGTGGCACAACAGATCCAGAAACCATTTTCTTATCTGGAACGTACACTCAAGATTTAACTTTAGACCCAAATAACACCTACGTACTTAATGGTTCATTAATTATGGCTGCTGGAACCACATTGGAAATTCCTGCATGTATGACCATTGAGGCCTTAGCTTCAGGTGCTGATGTTTACATTGCAATCTCTCAAGGAGCAAAAATTATTGCTAACGGAACTGCTGATTGTCCAATTGTACTAACTTCTAATGCTTCTAACCCTGCTGCTGGAGATTGGGGTGGATTAATTTTATTAGGAAGAGCTCCTATTAATTCGGTAACCGGTTCTGCAACTTCTACGTCTGAAATTGCTGGTTTACCATTTGGTGGAACTAATGAAGCTGATGATTCTGGTATTTTAAACTATGTACGTGTTGAATATTCTGGTGGAGCTGCTGACGGTCAATCAGAAAACAATGGTTTCTCTTTCTACGGTGTAGGTAACGGAACAGTTGTAAACTATATTCAAGCTTACGAAGGAAAAGATGATGGTGTTGAGTTCTTTGGAGGAACTGTAAATGCCAACTATGTGTCTGTTGTTAATGCTCAAGATGATTCTATTGACTGGACTGAAGGTTACACAGGTACAATTACCAATGCTTACGTAAAACATGGTGCAAGTCATGATAAAGGTATTGAAGCTGATGGTTACAATACAGACTTTAGTAATGCTGCTGGTTATTTCTCTAAACCAACTGTTAACAACTTAACGATTATTGGAAATGGATCGGCTACAGGAAATGAAGCTATTCGTTTAAGAGCTGGAACGCAAGGCATCTTTAACAATGTTTGGATTGAAGGTTTCGAAGAAGGTTTCGATTTAGATGGTGATGCTGGAGATAACCCAACTGGTGCTGGTGTATTAAGTGGTGATTTAAATGTAACAGACGTTACTTTTATGGATGTAATCTTAAAAATGAAAAATGATACAGGTGAAACATTTACTGAAGCTGATTTTATTTCAGGTGATGGAAATGGTACTGGAACAGATTACGCTACATGGGGTGCAAACTGGACAGTTGAATAAGTTATAATCTATATGTAAATAAAAAAAGCATCCATATTCTGGATGCTTTTTTTATTTATTGTAATTCGTTTTTTTAGTCACGCTGCGCTAAAGATGCTTTACTTGTCCATTCGTTGACACTAGCAATTGCGTTGTTACTATAATCTACTTCTTTTAAGGTTTCATCTTTCCAATAAAACCACTTGCCGACTTTCTTCCCATTATCATAATTCGCCGAAACCGTTTTTTTACCTTCTGCATCAAAACTTAACCACTCACCTTGTAGCTTACCATCTAAAGTATATGAACCTGTTTGGCTTACAACTCCATTGTCATGATAATAAGTAACATCAATTAAATTGGTGTCTTTATTAAGTTTTAACTCTCTCTCTTGTTGCGCAAAAGAGACCACAGTAACTAATAAGGCAAAAAACAAAACTGTTTTCTTCATAATTATGGGGTTTTAGATATTATGTATCAAATATAGTTATTTATTAATATTAAAACAACGTTTACATAACATTAATTTAACATTAACTTTTTATTAATTTGATTTTCAGTGTTTTAAATATTTATTATTATAATTTACAGCCTTAATGTAAACTTAATATTAGCATTACAATAAGGACATAATAGTTTATGTAATTTGTTATGTCTTAAGACACAAATAGTAATTTCATATAATCTATTAGTTTTTGTCGACTATATTATCATGAATTCTAGTGGCTGCCTTTGGCCAAGGCAGCCTTTTTTAGTGATTTTAATAACTTTTAGGTAACATTAAGTTAACATTAGAGTTAGTTATTTGCAGTGACAAAAACTAACTTTTAAAATGAAATTAAAAACTATAGCAATTATGCTATTTATGTCCATGTATTTTGTTGGACATTCTCAAGAAAACCAATCCTACAATTCTTCAAAATTTGGTAAAGGTCTTTTTAATTTAGTTGGCAAGGATAGCTCTTGGACCATGAAAATTGGCACTAGGTTTCAATTTTTAGCTAGTAATTTAATGCAGGATGGATCTAGCCCTGAAACGAATTTCTTAATCAGACGTGCGCGACTAAAATTTGATGGTTATGCCGTAACCCCCAAACTAAAATATAAAATTGAATTAGGGCTTTCAAATCGTGATATGTCAGGAGTCTCACAATTTACGGGTAACACACCAAGGTATATTATGGATGCTGTTATTAAGTATAACTTCTATCAGAATTTTGTTTTATGGGTTGGACAAACTAAACTTCCTGGCAACAGAGAACGGGTCATTTCTTCGGCGAATATGCAACAAGTAGATCGCTCCATTTTGAATGCTCGGTTTAACATAGACCGGGACATAGGTTTTCAATTAAGACATCATTTTACACTTTTTGATAATTTTATTGTTCGTGAAATTTTCGCGCTTTCCCAAGGTGAAGGTCGTAATGTTGTAACTGGTAATTTAGGAGGTCATCAATATACTGGAAGAGTAGAATTATTACCTTTTGGTAAATTTGAAGGCAAGGGCGATTATTTTGGTTCGGATTTGAAAAGAGAACAAAAACCAAAGCTTTCAATTGGCGTCACATACGATCACAATAATAATGCTGTAAAAACACGTAGTAATTTAGGTTCCTATATGGAAACAGATATTGGCTTTCATGAAACAAACATTAATACCCTTTTCATTGATACCATGTTTAAATACAAAGGTTTCAGTTTAATGACAGAATATGCCAACAGAGATGCCAAGGATCCCATTGCCAAAAATTCTGACGGCACAGAAACCGGTGATGTTGTTCAAGTTGGAGAAGGACTCAATATTCAGACTGGTTACCTCTTTAAAAACAATTGGGAAGTATCAGGAAGATATTCTACTGCAACTTTAGATGAAAATATAACTGGAAAAAGTCCCGAAAAACAATACACTTTTGGTATTTCAAAGTATATTGTAGGACATAGCTTAAAAGTTCAAACGGATTTCAGCTTAATTGATATAGAAAACCAAGGTGATCAATACCTTTGTCGTTTACAATTTGATATTCATTTTTAGCATTAAATGATAACAATTAGATAACATTTTTATCAAAAACACTATAGATATTTGCAAATTCTTTTTAAATAAAATATGGATAATATATACTTATTAATGATTGTTGCCCTAGCCGTTTTAGCCATTGCTGATTTAGTAGTTGGGGTAAGTAATGATGCTGTTAATTTCTTGAATTCAGCCATTGGTTCTAAAGCTATTTCATTTAGAACCATTATGATTGTCGCCAGTATTGGCGTTGCTGTTGGAGCCATATTCTCAAGTGGGATGATGGAAGTAGCGCGAAAAGGTATTTTTAACCCTGGAGAATTCATGTTCAATGAAATCATGATTATTTTTATGGCGGTTATGATAACCGACATTTTACTTTTGGATTTCTTTAATACCGTAGGTATGCCGACATCAACAACAGTTTCTATTGTATTTGAATTGTTAGGTGCTGCTGTTTGTATGGCTTTTATAAAAATCGGACATGATAATGGTAATTTTAGTGATGTTATTAATTACATTAATACATCCAAAGCTTCCCAAATAATATTTGGGATACTCCTCTCCGTTATTGTCGCATTTACCATAGGAGCCATTATTCAATGGGTTTCCCGATTATTATTATCCTATAATTTTGAAAAGAAAGCCTCTTGGGTAGGTGCTGTTTTTGGCGGTGTCGCATTAACTGCACTTACTTACTTTATCTTTATGAAAGGTATCAAAGGGACTTCTTATGCCAGTCAATCCTTTGACATTTTGGATGGTCAAACCATGAAAGATTTTCTTGAAACTCAAGTAATTTCAATTGTATCCATAAGCATGGTGTTCTGGTCAATACTATCCTATATTTTTATAACAGTTATTAAGACCAACATCTACAAACTGATCATCATAGTAGGAACATTTGCATTGGCATTAGCATTTGCCGGAAATGATTTAGTAAACTTTATTGGCGTGCCTATAGCAGCCTACAATGCTTTTGAACAATGGTCGGCATCAGGATTAGCTGCTACAGATTTCCCTATGGATGTACTAGCTGAAAAAGTTCCAACAAACAATTGGTTGTTATTTATTGCTGGTATGGTCATGGTTTTGACTTTATGGTTTTCAACCAAGGCCAAAGGCGTTGTGAAAACTTCGCTTGATTTATCAAGTCAAAGTGAGACAAAAGAGCGTTTTCAACCTAATTTCTTATCTCGTGGATTCGTCAGATTTGCTATGTTGATGTCTCAAATGTCGTCTTATATTTTGCCTGAATCTTGGCAAGCTAAAATTGACAAGCAATTTGAAACACCTGTTATCTCTTTGAAAAAAGATAAAACTTACGAATTGCCTGCATTTGATATGGTTCGTGCTGCAGTTAACTTGATGGTTGCAGCCGTTTTAATATCTGTGGCAACTTCCTACAAACTACCGTTATCCACAACCTATGTCACCTTTATGGTTGCTATGGGTACCTCTTTAGCCGATCGTGCTTGGGGAGCAGAAAGTGCCGTTTATAGAGTGGCTGGTGTACTAAACGTTATTGGCGGCTGGTTTTTTACTGCATTTATTGCCTTCGTTTCCGCCGCACTCATTGCTTTTCTATTAAATTGGAATGTGAATGTCATGGTTCCTGTTTTGTTGCTTTTAGCAACCGTATTATTAGTTAGAAACTATATTTCTCACAATAAAAAAGTTAAGGAAACCAAAGCTGAAGACCGTTTGCAGAAAGCAGAAAGCAGTTCGGTTCAAGGTGTGATTCATGAAAGTGCCAAAAACATTGCTAACGTGGTTAAGCGCGGTAATAAAATTTATACAAATGCTATAAATGGTCTTTCAAAACAAGATTTGCCTTTGCTTAAAAAGAACAAAAATCAGGTTAACAAGCTTGCGGCTGAAATTGACGATTTACGTGACAACATTTTCTACTTTATCAAGAATTTAGATGAATCTAGTGTTGGAGCCAGTAATTTTTACATCAATGTCTTAGGTTATCTTCAAGACATGGCACAATCTTTAGAATACATATCTAAAGTCAGTCATAAACACATCAACAACAATCATAAAAAGTTAAAGTTCAATCAAATTAAAGAACTGAAACAAGTTGATGAATCACTTGAACAATTCTTTGTGGATACTAAAAATGCATTTGATTCACGTTCATTTGAACAAATTGGAGACATTCTTAAAAACCAAAAGGAAATTTTCGATCTTGTTAATGAGAAAATCCAAAGACAGGTTGAACGCACCAGAACGGAAGAATCCAGTCCTAAAAACACAACATTATACTTTAGTTTATTGTTAGAAACTAAAGATTTGTTAAAGGCTACCATGAATCTTTTAGAGGAGTATCATGATTCTCACGACAGTTCGGTAAAACCTGCTAAAATTGATGATTCTGAAGAATAGATATCAGATAATTACCAAATAAAAAAGCACCTCATTTGAGGTGCTTTTTTTATAATTAACACATATTAAAATTAAGAACCGCACATCAGGCAATCGTCGCCTTCCGATTCTTTTGCTTGGGCAATTAAGGCTTTCATTTCTTCTGCTGTCATAGGTTCTACTTCGGCAGCAGCTTGATTTTTTTGAGCGAACTTTGCCGCATTTTTGGCAGCTTGTTGTTTCTGTTGCGCAACAACCGTTTCTGAAACCTCAACCACTTCGGCTGCTGGTTCTTCTTTCTTCTTGTTGTCCAACGTAAATTTAATGGCATCAACAGCGCTTTTTGTTCTTAAGTAGTACATACCTGTTTTCAAACCGCTCTTCCAAGCATAAAAATGCATCGATGTTAGTTTTGCCATGGTTGCACCTTCCATAAACAAGTTTAAGGATTGCGACTGATCAATGAAATAGCCTCTGTGACGTGACATATCAATGATGTCTTTCATACTCAATTCCCAAACGGTCTTGTAAAGTTCCTTGATGTCTTGAGGGATGATATCAATATCTTGGATGGATCCGTTAGCTCTCATGATATCTTGTTTTAAACCTTCATTCCAAAGACCCAGTTCCACTAAATCTTCCAACAAATGCTTGTTGACGACAATAAACTCTCCAGACAATACACGTCTTGTATAAATGTTAGATGTGTATGGTTCGAAACATTCATTGTTACCTAAAATTTGTGAGGTACTAGCCGTAGGCATAGGTGCTACCAACAAAGAGTTTCTAACACCATGTTTTTTAACATCTTTACGCAATTTGCCCCAGTCCCAACGACCGCTTAATTCTTCATCTTTTATGTTCCATAGGTTGTGCTGGAACTCACCTTTACTAATTGGAGACCCTTTGTATGTTTTGTAAGGTCCATCAACTTTGGCCTCTTCCATACTGGCTGTAACAGCCGCAAAGTAAAGGGTTTCAAAAATTTCTTGGTTTAATTTTTTAGCTTCATCACTGGTAAATGGCATACGCAATTTAATGAACGTATCAGCCAATCCTTGAACACCCAAACCAATTGGTCGGTGACGGAAATTAGAATTTTCTGCTTCTTTTACCGGATAGTAATTTCTATCAATAACCTTGTTCAGGTTCTTGGTAACACGTTTTGTGATACGGAACAATTCCTTATGGTCAAATTCACCATTTTTCACAAACATAGGCAAAGCAATCGATGCCAAGTTACAAACCGCTACTTCATCAGGCGATGTATATTCTAAAATTTCAGTACATAAATTAGAAGAACGGATGGTTCCTAAATTCTGCTGATTGGATTTACGGTTAGCCGCATCTTTATAAAGCATGTAAGGCGTACCCGTTTCTATTTGAGATTCTAATATTTTCTCCCAAAGTTCACGTGCCTTAATGGTTTTTCGTCCTTTACCTTCAGACTCATATTTTAAATATAATTCTTCAAACGCTTCACTATGTGTTTCATCCAATCCTGGACATTCATTAGGACACATTAAAGTCCAAGGTCCATCTTCCTGGACACGCTTCATGAATAAATCAGAAATCCACATAGCATAGAACAAATCACGTGCACGCATTTCTTCTTTACCGTGGTTTTTCTTCAAATCTAAAAAGTCAAAAATATCGGCATGCCAAGTCTCCAAATAGATTGCGAAACTCCCTTTACGCTTACCGCCTCCTTGATCAACATATCTAGCAGTATCATTGAAAACTTTCAACATGGGAACAATCCCGTTGGAAGTTCCGTTGGTTCCTGCAATATAACTACCAGTAGCACGAATATTATGAATAGCCAAACCGATTCCTCCCGCCGATTGCGATATTTTAGCCGTTTGCTTTAATGTATCGTAAATGCCATCAATGCTATCCTCCTTCATAGTTAATAAGAAACAAGAGGACATTTGTGGTTTTGGTGTACCTGAATTGAATAAGGTTGGTGTAGCGTGTGTAAAATATTTCTTTGACATCAACTCATAAGTCTCAATAGCAGCTTCTAAATCGTTTAAATGTATTCCTATTGAAACACGCATGAGCATATGCTGTGGACGCTCGGCTATTTGTCCGTTGAGTTTTAATAAATAAGAACGCTCTAAAGTTTTAAAACCAAAATAATCATAACCAAAATCACGGTTATAAATGATAGTAGAGTCTAATTTTTCCTTGTTTTCTTCTATAACTTTATAAACCTCATCAGATAACAATGGTGCGTTTTTGCCGGTTCTTGGATTTACATAATTATACAAATCAGACATAACCTCACTAAAAGACTTCTTCGTGTTTTTATGCAAGTTCGAAACAGAGATACGAGCAGCTAATCGCGCATAATCTGGATGTGCCGTAGTCATGGTTGCCGCTATTTCAGCCGCTAGATTATCCAACTCACTGGTGGTTACACCATCATACAAGCCTTCAATAACTCGCATAGCCACTTTAACTGGGTCTACCAATTCATTTAATCCATAACACAGCTTTCTAACTCTAGCTGTGATTTTGTCGAACATCATGGGTTCTTTTCTGCCGTCTCTTTTTACTACATACATACTTTACACGTTTTTTAAGTTTTCTGATACACCTTCAGAAAATGAGTTAATTAGTTGGTTTTCAACTTCAATACGCATATTGAAGCGAGCTAGTTTTACAAATAAGGTAATAGGGATTCAGGTGTGAACACACCATTTGACTGCTATTAACTTATTTCGAGGGTTTTAATTATATTTAAAAATCAGCGTCAAAACTGAATTTATCCTTTTCTTCTTCCTTGTTAAGAACACCCGCTTTTTGATATTCTGAAACACGCTTTTCAAAGAAATTAGTTTTTCCTTGCAACGAAATCATATCCATAAAGTCGAAAGGATTGGATGCATTATATTCTTTTTCACAACCCAGTTCTCCTAACAATCTATCCGTTACAAACTCCAAATATTGAGTCATCAATTTCGCGTTCATACCAATTAAACTTACTGGTAGGGATTCAGTAATAAATTCACGCTCGATATTTAATGCATCCACAAGAATTTCTCTAATACGTTCTTTTGGCACTTTATTCACCAAGTGCTTATTGTGCAAGTGCACTGCAAAATCACAGTGAACACCTTCATCTCTTGAAATTAATTCATTGGAGAATGTCAATCCTGGCATTAAACCGCGCTTTTTCAACCAGAAGATTGAACAGAACGCACCTGAAAAGAAAATACCTTCAACTGCAGCAAATGCTATCAAACGTTCAGCAAAGCTTGGTGATTCAATCCATTTAAGTGCCCAATCGGCTTTTTTCTTAATAGCAGGGAAATTTTCAATAGCCTTGAATAGGATATCTTTTTCCTTTTCATCTTTTACATAAGTATCAATCAATAGTGAATAGGTTTCGCTATGAATGTTTTCCATCATAATTTGGAAACCATAGAAAAATTTAGCCTCGCTGTATTGCACTTCATTAACGAAGTTTTCAGCTAAATTTTCATTGACAATACCATCACTAGCTGCAAAGAATGCTAAAATGTGCTTGATAAAATAGCGTTCATCATCATTTAATTTTGACGACCAATCGGTTAAATCCTGATGTAGATCAATTTCTTCCGCTGTCCAAAAACTTGCCTCCGACTTTTTATACCATTCCCAAATATCGTGATGCTGAATTGGAAAAATTACAAATCTATCTTTATTTTCTTGTAAAATGGGTTCTGTTGTCTGAGACATGTTTTTGTTATTTTTTTATTAAAATTTAATGAATAATTTGGTGTGATTTGGGACTAACAAAGATTGAAAAATGTGTTTGAAAATGAAAGGCTAAGTTATAAACATTGTCAACAAGTTTTTAACAAGTCTTTAACGGTAGAGAATTTCAAGAATTTTAAAAAAATAATTTTATATATTTGATTATCAATATATTAAGTGATCATAATTTTGTAGTGTCGAGTAAGATTTTACCTGTTAAAACAATGCTGAAACCCTATAAACAGTACCATTATTCCAAGAGAAAAAGTGAGCTGCATAAAATAAAAAAAGAGCCACTTTTAAATGACTCTTTTCTTCACCTAACTAACTAATAAATTTAATAAAATTGAAAATAAAAAGCTAGACGAGTCTAGCTTTTTACAGATTAATAGCAAATACCCTTTAATAAATGTATAATCCTTTGCAATAATTTAATAGCGACTCTAAATTCCTACAAATTTTTCGATTTCCAAGGTCCAATTGTATAGTTGGTATCAAATAATGTATAAGTGGTTACTTCATGATGGCAGATATGATATCATTAATTAATCAAAAATACTTGGCGACTTATTAATATTCTTATATTTGAAACTATGATTAGAGCAGTTATTGTTGATGATGAACAAAAGGCTATAGATAGCCTAACATGGGAATTAAAACAGTTTAATTCCGAAATAAATATTATTAAAACTTTCAACAAACCAGAAGAAGCTATTCAGTTTCTAAATACCCGATCAACCGATTGCTTATTTTTAGACATTAACATGCCCACCATGGATGGGTTTCAGTTTCTGGACAAGCTGATCAATAGGGATTTTGCTATAGTCATTACAACCGCTTATAATGAATACGCACTAAAGGCCTTAAAACATGAGGCTATAGACTATTTGTTAAAACCTATAGATTCTGACGATTTAAAAGAGACCATAAAAAAAATCAAGAAGCATCACTCCAATAATTTGCCAATCTCAAAAATTGAGGAAGTACTCTTGAACTTTAATCAGAATTTCAATCAGAAGAAAATTACCATTAGTACTGATGGTAAATTGATTTTTTTGGATACCGACAAAATCATATACATAGAGTCTGATGGAAACTACAGTACATTTGTCATGCAGGACAATCAAAAAATATTAGTCACTAAAAAGCTCAAGGAAGTCAATGCCTTATTACCGGAAAACTATTTCTTTAGAATCCATAATTCCTACATCATTAATTTAAACAAAATAAAAGAGTTTATTAAAAATGACGGCTACGTGGTCATGCAAACAAACGACAAGATTCCTGTAGCCAGACAACGTAAATCAGATTTTTTAGACAAAGTATAACCCATGTACATCAAGAACTGTAAACTGTCAATCCAACTACCCATTCTGTTATGTTTTGTGTTAAGTTTTTTTCTTCAGGCTCAATCTCAAACCCTGGATCTTGATTTTAAAAAACAAGTAGATAGTATCCTTGCCATAAAACCAAAAAGTTTTTCTTCTCTCGATTCTGTTTTTTTACCCATGAAAAGAGATACCCTGAAAATGTCCTATCTCGTTCATAAAAGCGCTAAATCTGGCTATAAAACAGGTGAATGCTATGCCTTAAATGCTTTGGGTACCTTTTTTAGAAACATCTCACATTATGATGATGCTATTACGATGCACACTAGAGCTTTACGCCTAGCCCGAGAACTGGAAGATGTTGAAATGGAGGTTTTAAGCTTAAACATGCTTGGCGTTGTTTACAGGCGTATGGACGCTATCCGATCTGCTCTAGACTACCATAAAGAAGCACTAGATTTAGCAGAAACACAGTCTCCACCATCTCTTGAAATTGAGCGGAGTATTGCTGTTTCACAAAACAGCATGGGAAATATTTATCTGGCATTAAAACAATATGATTTAGCGCTGGAGCAATTTCAAAAATCATTAAAAATTGAAACCCGATTAGACAACCGATTAGGGCTCGCCATTAACAACCATAATATTGGTTACGCTAAAGAAAAACAGGGCCTAATAGATGAAGCTCTTCAGTATTATCAACAATCATTAGTTTACAACAACGAAATCAACTCTGATATAGGACGTGTCATATGCTTTAATAGTATTGGAAAAATTTACATTGTACAAGAAGACTATGAAGCGGCCTTGCCCATAATCAATCAAGCCCTTGAAAAAGCCTTAAAAGTAAATGACCAATACTACATTGCTTCGTCATATTTGAATTTAGGACTTATTCAATTAAGGAAAAACAACCTTGAAGCGGCTAAAACCAGCCTTGAAAAGGCATTGACCATTTCAGAGGAATACAACTTAAAAACCTCTAAAATTGAGGCCTACAATTATTTATCTGAACTCTTTGAGAAAACTGGTGATTTAGAAACGGCACTTGCTTACTACAAAGACCACATTAAGCTAGAAGAAACCGTATCAAATGAACGCAACTTACAGTATGTTAACGATTTAATCATTAAATACGAAAGTGAGAAAAAGAACAACCAGATAAAAGAGTTGGCTAGTGAAAATGAAATTGTTAAACTGAAGCTTGCACAAAACCGAAGAACCCTAATCTTAAGTTTATTAGGAGGCGTTTTAATTGCCATTATCCTTTTTGTTTTATACAGACAGCGTCAACTTCGCAATGAAAAACGGATCATTACTTTGGAACAGGAAATGTTACGAAATCAAATGAATCCACATTTTATTTTTAATTCATTAAACTCCATCAAGCTTTATATCATTAACAACGAAAAAGAAAATGCTGTTTACTATCTCAATAAATTCTCTAAACTGATCAGAAAGATACTGGTAGCATCTACCGAAAAAGAAATATCGCTCGAAGATGAACTAGAGACTATGGCGCTTTACATGAATATTGAGAATATTCGTTTTTCAAATGAAATAGAATATCAAGTTGATGTGGCACCTGAAATCAATTCGTCTATCATAAAAGTGCCTTCCTTAATCTTGCAGCCCTTTCTGGAAAACGCCATTTGGCACGGCTTATCTACCAAGCCTAACAACAAAAAAATTCACCTATCTATTGAGAGAAAAGACCTCAATCATGTTTCCATATCCATAACAGACAATGGGATAGGTCGCGATGCCTCTCAAAAAATAAAAAACGATAAAAAGTTAAAAAGACAATCGGTTGGGATTGACATAACCAAAGCCCGATTGGAAAACTTTTCCAAAAGCTTTAATGATGATTACGGTCTTGAAATAATAGATTTATATGAAGATGGAAGGCCTTCTGGCACAACTGTGGTTTTAAAAATACCAACAAAGAACTGAGTTAAAAAACAAATCTTTTTAAGCTAATCTTGACACAAAGTTTTCGTCGTATGGCAACTCGCTTTTTGCAATGGCAAATGCCTGTTTCAACAGCTTGTTTGCTACAGCTATCA
>NZ_POWF01000013.1:0-2500 GCF_002895005.1 Hanstruepera neustonica
CTAAAAAAATTATCAAAAAAAGTTTGTTTGGGAAAGGAAAAGGGTTTTATATTTGCGCCCTCGTTCGGGGCACTGCTGTGCTGGAGGGCGTGGAAGTTCTTGGGGATTTATTGGGTTTTTTGTGGGGGTTGAAAAAATATTTCAATTTTTTTTCAAAAAACATTGTGGGTAAAAAAAAGAGTAATTATATTTGCACCCGCTTAAGAGATAAACGCCTTAAGGGATAATAAAAAAGTTCATAGACATATTGAATTGACAGCGTAGGAAAATGTTTGGAAACGGACATTTTCAACAAAGAGAATAGGCCATTTTGAGTACCAAGGAGAAGGAAGAACAATTCTGTTAGTTGTTAAATAATATTTAAGAATTAACGATGAAGAGTTTGATCCTGGCTCAGGATGAACGCTAGCGGCAGGCCTAACACATGCAAGTCGAACGGCAGCGGGGAAAAGCTTGCTTTTCCGCCGGCGAGTGGCGCACGGGTGCGTAACGCGTATACAATCTACCTTTTACAGTGGGATAGCCTTTAGAAATGAAGATTAATACCGCATAGTATATAGGATCGGCATCGGTTTTATATTAAAGATTTATCGGTAAAAGATGAGTATGCGTTCTATTAGCTAGTAGGTAAGGTAACGGCTTACCTAGGCGACGATAGATAGGGGCCCTGAGAGGGGGATCCCCCACACTGGTACTGAGACACGGACCAGACTCCTACGGGAGGCAGCAGTGAGGAATATTGGACAATGGGCGCAAGCCTGATCCAGCCATGCCGCGTGCAGGAAGACTGCCCTATGGGTTGTAAACTGCTTTTGTACGGGAAGAAACACCCCCTCGTGAGGGGGCTTGACGGTACCGTAAGAATAAGGATCGGCTAACTCCGTGCCAGCAGCCGCGGTAATACGGAGGATCCGAGCGTTATCCGGAATCATTGGGTTTAAAGGGTCCGTAGGTGGATTGGTAAGTCAGAGGTGAAAGCCTGCAGCTCAACTGTAGAACTGCCTTTGATACTGCTAGTCTTGAGTCGTTGTGAAGTGGTTAGAATATGTAGTGTAGCGGTGAAATGCATAGATATTACATAGAATACCAATTGCGAAGGCAGATCACTAACAACGTACTGACACTGATGGACGAAAGCGTGGGGAGCGAACAGGATTAGATACCCTGGTAGTCCACGCCGTAAACGATGGTCACTAGCTGTTCGGACTTCGGTCTGAGTGGCTAAGCGAAAGTGATAAGTGACCCACCTGGGGAGTACGTTCGCAAGAATGAAACTCAAAGGAATTGACGGGGGCCCGCACAAGCGGTGGAGCATGTGGTTTAATTCGATGATACGCGAGGAACCTTACCAGGGCTTAAATGCAGTCTGACAGGACCAGAGACGGTCTTTTCTTCGGACAGATTGCAAGGTGCTGCATGGTTGTCGTCAGCTCGTGCCGTGAGGTGTCAGGTTAAGTCCTATAACGAGCGCAACCCCTGTTGTTAGTTGCCAGCGAGTCAAGTCGGGAACTCTAACAAGACTGCCGGTGCAAACCGTGAGGAAGGTGGGGATGACGTCAAATCATCACGGCCCTTACGTCCTGGGCTACACACGTGCTACAATGGTAGGTACAGAGAGCAGCCATGTCGCGAGGCAGAGCGAATCTACAAAACCTATCACAGTTCGGATCGGAGTCTGCAACTCGACTCCGTGAAGCTGGAATCGCTAGTAATCGCATATCAGCCATGATGCGGTGAATACGTTCCCGGGCCTTGTACACACCGCCCGTCAAGCCATGGAAGCTGGGAGTGCCTGAAGTCCGTCACCGCAAGGAGCGGCCTAGGGTAAAATCGGTAACTAGGGCTAAGTCGTAACAAGGTAGCCGTACCGGAAGGTGCGGCTGGAACACCTCCTTTCTAGAGAAAGACGACTAATAAGAATACCTTAAAAAGGGGAAAGACATGACTTGTTCTCTTCTGCTGTCAATTTAATTTTTACAATAATTAAGTAGAGTCTCATAGCTCAGCTGGTTAGAGCGCTACACTGATAATGTAGAGGTCGGCAGTTCGAGTCTGCCTGAGACTACTGGATTTAAGATCTGCGATTTACGATTTGTAGATTTATGGTTTTAAACGTTCATTAAATACTGAAAAGGAAATTCTAGAAGTTGAAGTAATTATCGACTAATTACTAATCACTAATTACTAACGACTAGTAAATGGGGGATTAGCTCAGCTGGCTAGAGCGCCTGCCTTGCACGCAGGAGGTCATCGGTTCGACTCCGATATTCTCCACAGGGCCAAGCGTAAATAAAATGTCTTGTAGACATTTTTAGCGCAGGAGCCAGATGGCGCGTTGGCGTTGTCATAAAGTTCATTGACATATTGAAAAAGATACATGAAATAAAGCTGGATATTGATATCCAGCGACAATATTATTGTAACGAGCAATAATGTAAACTCATTAAAAAGACAAAAAGTACAATAAGCTAAGTAAGGGCGTATGGGGAATGCCTAGGCT
>NZ_POWF01000014.1 GCF_002895005.1 Hanstruepera neustonica
CAACGGTCTTGTATATGAAAAGTAGCGGATTTTAAACGACTACTTTTCGGTTTGGTACTGACGATAAATTTATGAAAACCGCATTAGATTAAGCACTTAAACCGCTATTTTTTATATACGTTGTTACCCACTGGCTTTTTTTCATTCCGTTTGTTATTCAGCGTTGGCTTGAAAGCTCTTTGCAACCGCAGGAACGAGGATTACAATGTGCTTGAAAATTGTTAGGCATTTTATTCAGTCGCTTGTTTAATTCAATTTTTAATATTAGATTTGCATACTATAATTAGCGAAACATATGTTTAATAATCAATCATCATCAGTTGTCGATAGACAAAGTATTCACGAAAAAACTCTAAAAGTTTCTTATAGAAAGGATTTTGGTGTTTTCTTGACGAATAATATTCTAACTGTTGATGAGATTTTAGATGTTGTTGATTTTAATGATAAAGAAATCTTGCATAAGAAATTCCTTGAACCATCTTGTGGTAATGGTGTTTTTGTTATTCGATTACTAGAAAGGATTTTTAAAGAAAAGGGTAATCCTTCCCAATTTCAAAATTTTGTAGAATCAAACATTTGTTTCGTAGATGTTGATGAGAAAATGGTTGAAAAAACCAAGCAGAATATAAAAGAATATTATGAAATAAGATTTAATGAATCCTATGTTGGTAGTTTCAATGCTTTTGTGTATGATTTCACAAAAAGAATTAAACCTAAACATAATAACTCGTTATTTGATACTACTTTAGATGTACCTCTTGCAAAATTTTTGCAAAACATTGACTATGTAATAGGAAATCCTCCTTACGTTTCTTTATATGGAAGAAGGGACAGAAAAAAAGATGAGAGTCAAAGAGTTTATTACTTAAACAGGTATTCGCAGTTTCCTGATTCACTTAAAAATGGAAAAATCAATTACGTTATGCTATTTATTGAGCATTCAATTGATTTCTTAAAAGAGAATGGAAAGTTAAGTTTTATTATCGATTTAGCATTTTTCGAAACCGCTTATGAGCATACAAGAAAATACTTGCTCAATAATACTAAAATACTGTCCATAAAATATAATATTAAAGATTTTGAAGTTGCCAGTGGACAAGTAATTTTAACTGTTCAAAAAACTAAAGTAGAAGATAACTTTGTTAACATTATTAATGCAGAGGATGATAGTTTTATAGAAGTAAATCAAAAACTTTGGAATAATCCAAGCGATCAATACAAGTATAGATTTAATTCTTGTTCAAAAAGTGCTGAAATTGTACAAAAGGTAACTATTAAAAAATGTCCTACTCTCAAAGAACTGTATCCGAAAAAGAATTTACGCACTTGTGTAATGCTTTTGAATATGGAAGATAGATTTGTTTTTGATGAACAAAAGCCCAAAAAAGATGTTAGCATATATCCATATTATCAAGGTTCTAAAGGATTAAAAGATAAGTATGCTCAAATGGAAAACTCAAAGTTTTTCCATTACGATAAAGTATTGCAAGACAATATAAATGATGAATTAAAAGCTGAACTAACTGCCAAAGGAGTAAAAAATAAAAAGAGGTTAGGATTGGGTGAAACTGTTATTTATGATAATCCTAAAGTTTACATAAGACAATCCGCAAAAGAAATCATTGCATCCTTTGATGAAAAGCCAAGTTCTGCAAACAATAGTCTTTATGTATTTTCATTAAGAAATAACTCGGATACTACAATTCAGTTTTTGAAGTTTTTATGTGGTCTTTTAAACTCTGAACTTATCACATTTTATTGCCAACAACGTAAAATAATACGTTTTTCTAAAGGCAAACAACCTCAAATTAAAGTATCTGATTTATATACAATTCCAATTCCAACCGATATTAACCTTCAAAAAGAAATTTCTAACTTGGTTGGTTTGATATACGAAAGTGATAATTCAGGAAAGTTTATAAATGAGATAAATAATTTAGTTTATCAGTATTTTGGGTTTGATGAAGAAGACATTCAAACTATCAAAGACTCTATTGAATCTTTTTAGTTAAATCATCTTCAGATTTTTTATTTGCTTTTAAAAGTTCTTCTGTGATTTCATCTTGCTTTTTAAGAGCTTTATTTGAAATTTCGATTTGTCTTTGGTGACTTTCTTTTATTTTATCCATCAATAACTTGATAAATTCTTCTCGAGTCCTATATTCAGACGGTGCAGAAATATTTACTTGCAATTGATTTTTAGGATTTCTACGAAATGTAGAACTAATGTCTTTTAAGAAGTATAATTTCGAATAACTATCATTTAATTTAACGAATTTAAGTCCGTTATCTGTCGCTTCATAAAATACGTGAATAAAAGCGTGATAGAAATTCCCCTCATTTATAAGTTTGATAATCTTATTAGGTGTTCCAATATCTGGATTACTGTCAGCACTGGTAATTTTAAATGCTTTGAAATCTATCCAAATTTCTTCCTTATGACCATCTAAAACAAATTCAGTTCTTGCGTCCCAAGGGTTTTTTGTGCTTCCTTTGGGTGCTCCTTCTGAACCCTCAAAAAAATCATTGTCTATCGTGTATTCAACAAATTTTTCTTCTAGCCAATCGCTAATCTCTGCTCCAGCTCTTGATTTTGCTGATATTGGAAGTTCAAGATTTTCAGTAATAATTTGGTCAACAACTATTTTTAGTTTCTCTAATACTAATTCTTCAAATTCTTTTATGGTCATTCTAATAGCTCTTTTATATTTACTTCAAGTGCATTAGCAATTTTTTCAATATTTATAAGAGTTATATTTTTTTCCGCTCTTTCAATCATACCAATATAAGTTCTGTGCAAATCAGCTTTATGAGCCAATTCCTCTTGAGAAAGACCTTTTTCTTTTCGGATTTCACGAACTCTATCTCCAAATTTTATTAGTATGTTTTGTTTTGAATCCATTGCTAATTAAAGTATGCAAAGCTAACTTTAGTATTCAGCTTAAACAACAGACTATAATTAGCATTATTAGTCAGAGGTGGGAAAAAAGCAATGTGTGCGATAGCACTCTTTGCTTTTGTGTGGTTGGTTTTTCAGCTTGTGGGTAAC
>NZ_POWF01000015.1 GCF_002895005.1 Hanstruepera neustonica
CATTATCTGTTGTGATTACTGGTGCTTCCATATCTACTGTCCAAGTGTAAGTCACACTTAATGGCTCCGCTTGGTTACCACATGGATCTGTATATGTTGCTGTCCATGTCTGACTGTATGCACAACCATCATTCATTGGACCTTCAGTTGAAGCTTCCAATTCAATCTCGTCGCCAGCACAGTTGTCATCTGCTTTAAACAACGGTGGTACAATCTCTGGGTTACAACCCAAATCACCACTTTGTCCATTGGTAGTGATAACTGGTGCTTCCATATCCACTGTCCATGTGTATGTAATACTCACTGCTTCAGCTTGATTGCCACAGTTGTCAGTTACATTCGCTGTCCAAGTCTGGCTATAAGCACAACCATCATTTGTTGGACCTTCAGTAGTTACAATTGGCTCGCCTACACCACAGTTGTCTGTAGCTCCGAACATCGGTGCCATAACTTCTGGGTTACAGCCCAAGTCACCACTTTCATTATCTGTTGTGATTACTGGTGCTTCCATATCTACTGTCCAAGTGTAAGTCACACTTAATGGCTCCGCTTGGTTACCACATGGATCTGTATATGTTGCTGTCCATGTCTGGCTATATGAACATCCATCATTCATTGGACCTTCAGTTGAAGCTTCCAATTCAATCTCGTCGCCAGCACAGTTGTCATCTGCTTTAAACAACGGTGGTACAATCTCTGGGTTACAACCCAAGTCACCACTTTG
>NZ_POWF01000016.1 GCF_002895005.1 Hanstruepera neustonica
CAACAAATGATGGTTGTGCTTATAGCCAGACTTGGACAGCGAATGTAACTGACAACTGTGGCAATCAAGCTGAAGCAGTGAGTATTACATACACATGGACAGTAGATATGGAAGCACCAATAATCACAACAGATAATGAGAGTGGCGACTTGGGCTGTAACCCAGAAGTTATGGCGCCAATGTTCGGAGCTACAGACAACTGTGGTGTAGGCGAGCCAATTGTAACTACCGAAGGTCCAACAAATGATGGTTGTGCTTATAGCCAGACTTGGACAGCGAATGTAACTGACAACTGTGGCAATCAAGCTGAAGCAGTAAGTGTTACTTATACTTGGACAGTAGATATGGAAGCACCAGTTATCACTACCAATGGGCAAAGTGGTGACTTGGGTTGTAACCCAGAAGTTATGGCACCGATGTTCGGAGCTACAGACAACTGTGGTGTAGGCGAGCCAATTGTAACTACTGAAGGTCCAACAAATGATGGTTGTGCTTATAGCCAGACTTGGACAGCGAATGTAACTG
>NZ_POWF01000002.1 GCF_002895005.1 Hanstruepera neustonica
TTTAAGTAGAAAAGAGAGGGGATTATCAATGTTGACGAACTTAAATGTTCTACGGCTATATTAACCTTATTCCTCTCTTTTGTTCTTTCTGATTATATAATAAATTTAGTGATTTGTAAACTTAAGATGGCTATAGGTAATTGCTTGTTCTCGCCTACTTCTGAAAATCCTTGCGGATTTTCAGTTTGGTGTGTACTTGTGAAGTTAAGTGCCAACCCAAGCAACTACTCATAGCCAAACCGTTATACATCAATATAACCAACACTAACCAATGATAAAATTCTTTAGAAAAATTAGACAAAACTTGCTTTCAGAAAACAAAACTGGAAAGTATTTTAAATATGCTCTTGGAGAGATTATTCTTGTTGTTATAGGAATTTTAATTGCACTGCAGATTAACAACTGGAATCAAAATAGAATTACACAGAACAACCAAGAAAAATATCTACTTTTATTAAAAAACGAGACACTTAATAATCTAAACGAACTAAAAAGTGCACAAAACACTATTCAATCCATAACCAACGGACAACAAAAACTGATTAGATTGATTGATAGTAACTTAGACACTATTTCAGAAAATTACTTTTCAAAGGTAATGTTTGAGGCTTTTGGTAGTGTTCCGAGATTTGATTTTGAAAACAGTGTACTATCTGAACTGAAGATTTCTGGGGAGATAAAGAATATTAAAAATGATAGCATTCGCAGAAAAATAGTTGCTTTAGAACCTTTAGTTAAATCAGTTGCTGATAGTGAAAAATTTGTGATAGATATGTTTTTGGTTACAAGCGAAATTATTTTAGAAAATGGAAGTGTAAGGACTTGGTATGATTCTATAGATTTCAATGAATATGTCAAAATTGAAAAAGGAAAAAAATCTGTTAGTAACATCCCTATTTTAAAATCAAATAAATTTGAAAATTATCTTTTGAGATATATGGGCCCAAGTGCCAATTTAAGAGGCAACATTTATGCAAAATTAGAAAAACATTTAAATAGTCTTATCGAATTAATTGATAAGGAATTAAAAGCTCTTGAATAAATAACAAAAGCACAACAACAGCTCCAGTTGTGCATAGTAAGCACTTGAAAACAAAATATATATGAAAAATAAACATGTTTTTTTTATTGGAATACTTGGTGCATTTTTATTCTTTATTACATCGCTTATTGGTGGATTTCTGATTGACGGTTACGATATTAATAAACAGTTTATAAGCGAAACTTATGCGGTTGATACAAAATATGGATTTATTTTAAGGATTTTTGGTTATATCCCAAGTGGCATACTTTTTACAATATTCTGCTTTCTTTCATTAGACTATTTCAAAAATTCAAGATGGACCAAAATCGGCTTTTATGGAGTTGGTATATTTTATGGGCTGGCGACTATTGTTGTTGCAATTTTTCCTTGCGATAGCGGATGTAACAAAGAACTAATTAACCCAAGTACATCCCAACTAATTCATAATTTAACAGGATTATTAACTTATGCTATCGTTCCGTTATCTATCGTGCTAATTGGATTTGGTGAAAAAAGGTTTGGCTCTAATTCCTTTGCAATGCAATCCTTTGCACTTGGTGGAATGGCATTATTATTTATAATTGTTTTATTTATAAGTGTCGATTCTGATTATGTTGGACTGATTCAAAGAATAGTTGAATTAACGTTTGTCTTATGGATTATGCTATGTGCACTTACAGTGAAAAATAAAAAAGCCAGCAGGTAACAATTTGGTAGTTCATTGCTTATGACTTTTATCCGCCAGTTTGCTCTTCCTACTTGCATTATTACTCGTTAAATGTTAACCCAAAAATCAGTATATTTATCAAGCTTCCCTATTTCTGCAAAAACAGAATCTTAACACTACGTGATGACTAACTAAACCAACTAAAACGTATGACATCATGAAAAAACTCTTAAAAATCATTGGTATTGGATTACTTGCGATAGTGGTACTCATAGGCCTAGGGCTGCTCTATATTGGCATGTCTGACATTCCATCGTACGAGGTAGCTACGATTGATTATCAAGTAGAAAGCACACCAGAGTCCATTGAACGTGGCAAGAAACTGGCCACCATGCTTTGTGCCAATTGCCACATGAACAAAGAAACCCGATCGTTAACTGGTGTTAGAATGCTGGATGCGCCTCCTGAATTTGGGGATATTTATTCGGCCAACATTACGCAAGACAAAACCTATTGTATTGGCGAATGGACTGATGGCGAATTGGTTTATTTATTGCGAACCGGTATTAAACGTGACGGACAATACAGTCCGCCGTATATGGCTAAATTACCAACTATTGCCGACGAGGACATTAATGCGATTATAGCCTTTTTACGCTCGGATGACCCGATGGTTGCTGCCAAAGCCGTACCCGACACGCCTAGTAATCCTTCGTTGCTGACTAAAGTATTATGTCGTGTGGCATTTAAACCATTTCCTATGCCAACAGCAAAAATTGAATTACCTAACAGTACGAATACGGTGGCTTTAGGAAAATATTTGGCCCATAATCTGGATTGCTTTTCGTGTCATTCGGCTGATTTTAAAACCAACGATTTTTTAAATCCTGAATTGAGTAAAGGCTATTTTGGAGGTGGCAACAAGCCACTAGACCTGGAAGGTCGGGTTATGCTAACATCGAACCTTACTCCAGATAAGGAAACAGGTATTGGAAACTGGACTCAAAACGATTTTATAAGAGCGGTAAAATATGGTCTTAAGGATGGTGAACATGCCCTATCCTACCCAATGACGCCTTATACACAACTCACAGATAACGAGGCTGCAGCCATTTTTGATTACCTGCAAACTATTCCACCTATTCACAATAAGGTGGAACGTTCGGTTTATGAGTAAACTGTTGTATATTTAGTTATGATACTTTAATTTAAAAATAATGTAGAATCTGACTGAACGTTCGCAATGGAGTCAATTGAATTTATCAGAGAGTGGATGACTGCTCATCCAACAACAGCATCAGTGATTACCTATTTATTATGGGTAATTGTTGTTGTTGGTTTGGTTCAGTTTTTAAGACGATTGCTTCGGAAAAAATTGCCAGATACCGATACACGCTACCGAACGCAAAAAGGCATTGAAGTACTTGGGTATGTATTTATCATTCTCTTAACTGTATCCTATTTTACTGGTAATATCAAAGATTTTGCATTAGCTATTGGTTTATTAACGGCAGGTATTACCATTACCCTTCAGGAATTGATATTGAGCATTGCGGGTTCTGTCTATATATTTTTAGTTAAGGTTTATAAACCAGGTGATCGCATTGAAATTAATGGCATTAAAGGGGATGTGATTGATATTGACAGTATTTATACCACAATGATGGAAATTGGTGAATGGGTAAGCAGTGATAATTACAGTGGACGGATTGTGAAGTTGAGCAATGCCTTTGTTTTTAAAGGTCCTGTCTTTAACTACTCTAGAGATTTCCCGTTTATTTGGGATGAAATTGATTTACCCATACGTTATGGCTCCGATTTAGAATTGGCCAAAGAAATTATTATTCGCATTGCTTCCGAACAATTATCGGATTATGTTGAGAATTCCATAGCCGAATGGAAAACCGTCGTTGACAAATATTATATTGAAGATGCCCAAGTGCAGCCAACCTTGGCCTTGACCATGACTGATAATTGGGTGCGTTTTAATTTGCGGTACATTGTTGACTACAAAAAAAGACGTATGACCAAGCACTTATTGAATTCGCTGATAGGTCAAGAAATAGCCAAAACAAATGGCAAAGTAGAATTAGCTTCGGCAACCATAGAGGTCATCAGAGTGCCTAAATTAGATATCAACACACCAACCAAAACCGAATTATGAAATCCAGAACCCTTGCCAGAATAGCTGGCGGTAGTTACCTGATTATTTTTTTTGCAGCCATATTTGCTAATTTCCTTGCTTTAGAGTCTTTAAGTCTGAATCCGTTAGACACCATACAGCATAATCCTTTATTGGTGAGATTGGGCATCATGGCGTTTTTAATAACCGTTGTGTTTGATGTGGTGGTTGCCTGGGCTTTAAAGCTGTTATATCAAGAACATCCACTTACAGTATTGAGTACGTATTTTAGATTGATGCATGCTGCCATTATGGGTGTTGCCGTTTTTGCTCTTCCTATTACTCTAGGTTTGAACCATGCTGATGCTATTCTTGATCAAGTGAACCAATTTAATACTATCTGGCTCATTGGGCTATTCTTTTTTGGTATACATTTAATATTGCTGGGCAAGATAATTGGCAAACCTAAACTTATTGCCTTATTCCTTTTGATCGCAGGAATTATGTATATCGTTGACACGTCTGCCCATTTTTTAATGTCCAATTACGACGACTATAGTGATATATTTTTAGCCTTTGTAGCGGTGCCAAGTATTGTTGGAGAGATGTCGTTTGCCATTTGGTTGTTGGTCAAGGGTGGTAAAAATTAGCTTGAGACAGTTTTGGATTTCAAACTATTAGCAATTATATATTAGGTATTTTTTAGGAAGCTATTTTACTATTACCTATTTTCATACTGTTTGGCAAGCTAATTGCTTACAACCATTAAAACCTGTATCAAGATGAAAACTATTCAATTAATCTTTGTGAGTATTTTGTGCATGACTTTAGGTTCATGTAACCAGAACGCGAAAACCAACAACAAGGAGCTTTATGATGTTACTTGGGAACTGGAATATATTTCAGGTCCACGCATTGCTTTTGAAGGACTTTATCCCGATAGGAAACCACAAATAACATTTAATCAGGAAACAAAAAAAGTAACAGGCAATAACAGTTGCAACGGGTATTCTGCCGATTACACGCTAGAAGGCAATGCTATTTCTTTTGGAGAACCTGGCCCAAGCACTCTGATGTACTGTGGCGAAGGCGAAAATGTATTTTTAAAGACCATGAAACAGATAACTAAATTTACCGTTACAGATGGTAAATTGAATTTAATGTTGGACGATGTAACTATGATGCGCTTTCACAAAATAGATTAGTTGCTTTTGAAGGAAACTTTTCTTTACCTTTTTGGAAAATTGGATTTGATATTTCTAATAATATCTTCCAGTCCGTTGACCTTTAATTCGTAAACTGTTTGCAAGTATTCACCTAATTTTCCTTTTGGAAATCCCTTGTTATGATACCAGACGATATAGTATTCTGGTAAATCTATGATATAACGATCTTTATATTTCCCGTAGGGCATTTTGGTATGAGCCAGTTTAATCAGAAAATCTTTATCGGGCTGCAGCATTAATCTTGTTTTGCAAAAGCTTTTAGTTCCGCTAGTTGTTTAGTGACTGTTTCTTTCCAATGCGTTTGCTGTTCCTTATTTCTGGAAAAATCGCTAGCTGCATCATAGGCATTTTGCATAGCTCCCAAATCTTTCAGAACGTGTTGATGCCAATTTTCCAGTTCTTTATTGACCGAATTGGGCACCTGAAGTTTACTAATATGTTGACGCAAGATTCGCGCATGTAATTCGGTAATATCAAAATGCAATTGCTCGTGTTCCAAAATGTGATTACTTACTTCTTCTGGTTTATACCATGATTTATCCGGATAAAAATGGGCTGTAACATCGGCTTTAAATTGGGTTATTTGACCATCAGTCTCACTCATTCTATAACCAAACGTTATTCCTGATGCGGTTGTAGCGGCAGCATCAGAATTCATATTGGGTGCACCCTTAAAATTAGACCATTGTAGTTTATAATCGGCCGACCAGGCTATTTCAGATTCTTTGGTTTGAAGTGATAAAAACACCCATAAAAGCAGTAACCCCTTATACATAATACCTATTTAAAATGATATAATAGAAACGTATTAACCAGGTCAATATTATACATTTTAGTCTTGGTTTTCGGCTGTATCTTGGATTTCAACAATTTTCAAATCCTGATACTTAACCAAATAAACCGAGTTATTGTAGTAACCACCCATGAATTTCTTTTTGTAGGCAAATTTATTTTCTACATATGCGGTTAGAGGCGCTTGATTAACCGATTCATAAAGGTTTTCATAATTCAATACTCTCAAAATAACATCCATGGTTATATCAAAACCACGTACTGCCACTTTGTTGGGAGTCACTCCAAATCGATTGACATAATTTTTGGCAAAGCTATTGGCATCATCCTCATTGTACATTTTAGCAATAGCTGCAAATTCCAATTGTAAATTGGATAAATGGTAGTTAGAAACCTCATCATCTTCAAAGGCATCATTCATATTGGTTGTCACCAGAATGATTTGACGTTCCTTTGTAATAAACGCATTCAATTTACTAGATACATTAGAAACCAATCCAGGACTCAATGTTTCTAAAAAAACCACATTTTTACCAGGTTTTAGCTTTGGAAGAATATCATCATCATAGATAAAATAAGCCTCTTCACCTTCTTTATCCTTTCGGGAATACACTTGTGGTGCTGATGGGAACTCTCTTTTAAGATTATCACTGACTTTGACATGATCGTTATCGGCTATAATGATGATTTGATCAATGCTGTCATCTTGTTTTATGGAGTTGACAATTTTATCATACAATAAATCTTCAGATGGTCTGGATTGAAACACATTTTCCGATAATGTGACGTTTTTGGTAATTGGCGACACTACAGGAATATTATGTTTTCTTAATTCGGAAGCTACTCTTTCAACATTGTTGGGCATAAATGGTCCAATAACAGCCGAGACTTCTTCAAAATCATTATCATTTAAAATGCTAGAAACTTCACTGGCCAAGTTTTTGGTATCATAAACATCAATTTTTAATGAAGCTCCCATTTTTTCCAAAGAGTCCAATGCTACTATGGCTCCTGAATAAAAATCCATAGACATTTTCAAAAAAGGATCCTTTTTCATTAGTGCTTTGGTATCGGCCACCGAGTCTATATCAATTTTATTCAACTTAAACGGTAGCATTATAGCAATACGTTTCGTTTCTCTCGTATTGATGGAATGACCCAAATTCACTTCTTCCAAACCTGAAGAAGCAGCATCAACCCCTTCAGAATAAGGTATTTTTAGAACCATACCTACTTTAAGGCCACTTTCCTTAAGTTCTGGGTTTAATGCTTCCAACTCTTCCTGTTCCAGTCCCAATTTAAGTTTCAGTCGATAAAATCCTTCTTTTGGTAATACTTCGTAATAAGAATATTGATTATCGACTTCTTTTTGATCAGCTGCCTTAATGTTAGGTACGTTGATTTTGTCGCCTGGATTTAAAACTTCGGCCATGCCTGGATTCAATGCTTCCAATTCGGCAACCGTAATACCATATTTATAGGCAATGCGCCATTTACCTTCTTTGGGTAAAACTGTGTATTGTTGTGTTGTAGATTCTGGCTCCTTGACTTCCAACACGCGTTTATAAACTGGTATTTTTAGTCGATCTCCTTTTCGGAGATTATCGGCGTACAAAAAGGGATTATGTTTTTTGATATCCTCTTGCTCTATATCAAATTTTTTGGATATACTATACAGTGTTTCTTTTCTTTTGACCTTATATTCCTTAAAACCAGACAACTCTTTTGTAATTGCCGCTTGTGGTGTAGATGTACTAATTTTTGATTTTGGAATGATCAACACGGCATTGCGTTTCAATCCTTTTTTAGCATCCGGATTGAGGGTGTATATATCAAATGGTGTGACATTATACAGTTTGGCTATTTCCTCAATGGTTTCACCTGCTTTTACTTTATGGGTTTTATAGTTTTGTGCATTTGCAGAGGCACAACCAATTGTCAAAATAAAAGCCAGAAGGTAAAAAAACTGTTTCATAAATTTATTTTATTAATATACGGTCACTACAACTTATTGGACTATTCCCATTCAATTGTAGCCGGTGGTTTTGAACTAATATCGTATACTACTCTATTAACGCCCTTAACTTTATTTATTATTTCATTGGACGTTTTTTGTAAAAATTCATAGGGTAGATTCACCCAATCAGCCGTCATACCATCCGTACTTTCCACTGCTCTCAAAGCCACACATTTTTCATAGGTACGCTCATCGCCCATAACACCAACACTATTCACTGGAAGCAAAATAGCGCCAGCTTGCCACACACTATCGTATAAATCATACTTCTTTAAGTTTCCAATAAATACCGCATCAACCTCTTGTAATATACGAACTTTTTCAGCAGTAATATCACCTAAAATTCGGATAGCCAGACCAGGTCCTGGAAACGGATGACGTCCCAAAAGCGCCTTATCCATTCCCATAGAGGCTCCCACTCTACGTACTTCATCCTTAAACAATGCCTTCAACGGTTCAACCACCTTAAGCTTCATAAAGTCTGGCAACCCTCCGACATTATGATGACTTTTGATAGTCGCACTTGGTCCACCAGTTGCCGATACACTTTCAATAACATCCGGATAAATAGTTCCTTGTGCCAACCATTTAACATCGGTAATCTCATGAGCTTCATCATCAAACACTTCAATAAATACGCGACCAATAGCCTTACGTTTTTGCTCTGGATCGCTCAATCCAGCTAATGCATCCAAAAAGCGTGCCGAAGCATCAACCCCTTTTACATTTAGTCCCATACCCTTGTATTGCTCTAAAACGTCATGGAATTCATTTTTTCGTAAAAGACCATTGTTCACAAAAATGCAATACAGATTTTTTCCAATAGCCTTATGCAATAACATAGCTGCCACCGACGAATCAACGCCTCCTGAAAGTCCTAATACCACTTTATCGTTTCCTAGTTTAGACTTCAATTCGTCCACTGTTTCTTCCACAAAGGATTGCGGCGTCCAATCGGGATTGACACCTGCTATATGTACTAAAAAATTTTCTAGTAATTGTTTCCCATCCGTTGAATGATACACTTCTGGATGAAATTGAATGGCATAAGTTGGTTCGCCTTCAATTTTATAAGCCGCATTTTCAACATCATGGGTACTCGCCAATAAAACTGCGTTTTCTGGCAGTTTTTTTATGGTATCGCTATGGCTCATCCATACTTGACTACCTTCATAGATATTATGAAAAAAATCTTCTTTCTCCTTGACGAAGGATAAATTGGCACGACCATACTCACGGGTATTAGATGGTGCCACTTCGCCTCCAGAAAAATGGGCTAAATACTGTGCTCCGTAACAAACACCCAACAGCGGTTTTTTACCGCGAATGTTTTTTAAATCGGGATGTAAAACACCTTCTCCTCTTACAGAATTGGGACTACCGGAAAGGATTACGGCTTTATATTCATCAATGTTATTTGGAATTTTGTTGTAAGGGTGAATTTCACAATAAATGTTCAACTCCCTGACTCGTCGGGCAATCAACTGTGTGTATTGCGAACCGAAATCTAAAATAAGTATGTTGTTGTGTTGCATGCGCAAAAGTAATATTTAATACCAAAAATGTATTTATATATTTTAAAAAATTAGGCCATGGAATCCAATATCATCTGAATATCTTTTTCAGTAGTATCTGGATTGATGAAACAAAATCTGGAAACCGTTTCAAATGTGTCGCCATTTTTCCATTTGGTTGGTGTTACCAAAGCAAACCCTTTTCTATGATTTTCATAGGTCCAATGCGTGTAATCTTCGGGTTTCCAACCCTTTCTTCTGTATAACACGCAAGAGAGACTAGGTTCCCTAACCAGTTCCAAGTTAGGATCTGACTCAATCATTCGCCCTGCAATTTTGGCCAATTCAATACCACGTTCGACCGATTGCTTGTATCTATCCGTACCATGTGTCGCCAGTGAAAACCATAAAGGTAATCCCCTAACGCGACGGGTTAATTGTATTTGATAATCGGTTGGGTTAAATCCATGAGCCCCTTCATCCTTGAAAATATCCAAATAAGAACCTTGTTGTGAGTGAGCCTCCTTTGCCAATTCGGGATGTTTATAAATAACTGCTCCACAGTCATAGGGTGAAAACATCCATTTATGAGGATCTATGGTAATACTATCTGCTTTTTCTATGCCCTTGAATAGCGGTCTTACTGAATCCGCTGCTAAAGCACCACCACCATAAGCTGCATCCACATGAAACCATAATTTTTCGGATTGACATACTTCTGCAATACCATCTAAATCATCAATAATTCCCGCATTCGTAGTACCTCCTGTTGCTACCACTGCAAATAATCGTTTCCGTTGATGAAAGGTTAAGTTTTCAATGGTCTCCTTTAATGATTGACCCGTTAGTTTTTCTTCCGTGTCCACCAAAAGGATATCCACATCCGCAACCTTCGCCATCGCTTTGATTGATGAATGCGCACCAATAGAAGTGATTATCAAACCCTTTTCACGCTTGTAGGTATCGTCGCGTCGCCAGTATTCTCTTGCCGTCACAATGGCCGATAAGTTTGCTGCTGTACCGCCACTGGTAAACACACCAAATGCACCTTTAGGTAACCCTGTGAGCGACACAATCCATTGCATGGCTTCATTCTCGCAAAAAATTCCACCGGCACCTTCCATCCAATAAGCACCATGTATACTTGAAGCCGAAGTAACCAGATCAAACATAATAGCAGCACGCGTTGGTGATGCAGGTACAAACGCCAGATTTCTGGGATGATCTACGGGTACATTGGCTTTTGACAAATGCTCTTTCCATAGATTAAAAGCATACTCACCTCCGATACCATTTTCGGTAATCGTTTCTCCTACAAGTGCCTTTAATTCTTCTGATTTTTTGGGTTTCCCTATATGATGCTCCGTAGCTGAAATTCTACCAATGGCATATTTCATGACATCCAGGGTCATTTCAATTAGCTCAATATCAATTTTATGCATGAATCAGTCTAGATTTAGTATTGTAAATTCGCCTTTTAATGGTTGCAAATTTAACACTAACTCATCAATTAATTGGTCTCCAAACTCTAAATAAAAGCTAGAAAAATTGGCTTGACGTTCTTGTAAACTTTGATTAGGAAACAACTCTTTTTGAATTTCAGTAATACGTTCAATATGATCTTGAAACTTCCGTTTTTGCGCTTTTAAAAGACGTTTTTCAAGGTGTTCCAATCCTTTAATTTGTTTCCGCTCTTGAGCAGCAACGGCTCCTACAAAAGATTTATCTGTTTGTTCAGCCAATGCATAGAGATCTTTGAACTGTTTATTTAGGAATTCCTTTTGTGAAGAAAAATCGATGTCAATTTTTGAAAGCTGTTTGGTAACTTTCGATATCAAATGGTCTTGTTTCAAGAACAAATCTTTGATAGTCACATCCAGTTTGTCCAGTTTCCCTTTTTGCTTTTTTGAAAAAAGCAACACCGAATTCCGCAACAACAATATTGGGAAGGGAATATTTTGACTTTCAAAGTTAGACTTTAACTGAAACCAATAGGCCAATTCACCACCACCACCTATGTAACATAAATTCGGAAGAACTACCTCCTGATATAATGGTCTAGTAATAACGTTTGGACTAAACTGCTCCGGATGCTTTTCAACTTCGGTCATCAATTCCTCCTTACTCCAAAATAGGTCAGTTTCCAAAACATGATATTTACCATCCTCTTCAACAATCCGCTCCCGTAGATTTTTATCCAGATAAAATAGATTGATTTCCCTGGGGTTTACTTGAATTTTATAATTGGTATCCAACTTATTTAGACGCTCGTTGGTTTCGGAAACATTCTTGAATGATATGTTATTTATTAGTTCTTCTTTTATGAACGGAACGAATAAACGTTTCAAATCAGCATCATTTCCATCCAGAATCACGAGTCCATGCTTAGAGAAGAGACTATTAACTAAATACCGCGTAGCGCCAGTTAACGTATTGTGGTTTAAATAAGATTCCTTGAATAGATTTTTTAGGGCATCTGCATTTTTTCCAGGCCCCAACTCCCCTGAAAAGACCTTGCAAACTTCATCGAGTCCTTCTAAACTTGACTCACCAACCGCTCCAGATACATTTTTACTCCATTGTACTTTCTTTCCTTGATAATTAAAGAAATTTATTTCCTCAAAATCATGATCTTCACTTGCCATCCAATAAACAGGAACAAAGTTATATTCTGGATATTGCTTTTTTAAATCCTTACACAAGTTAATGGCAGATACAATTTTGTAGAAAAAATAAAGTGGTCCTGTAAACAAGTTTAGTTGATGACCTGTAGTAATTGTAAAGGTATTTTCTTGGTTAAGAGACTCAATATTTAATTCGGTTTCTTTTGAAACATGAATATTTTGATATTGATTTTTAATTGAATCAACCAATACTTGTCTTGACTGCTTGCTGTAATTTGATTGCTTTTCTACAATTTGTGCTTTGAAGTTTTCAATATTAGGGAACCTATTATAAAATGGTTTTAGTTGTGCAGACTCTTCAAGATAATCACAAATTAAATCTGAAAAATAACCGGTTTCTTTAAACGGAATACATTCGGAATGCATAGTTTCACTTCAAAATTTATGTAAAGATACCATCTTTTACAGATTCTAAACAGATATTGTGTTTTTAGCTTTTTTTTAACACCCGCTTTTTTAACTAGCCAAATAAATATTCTCCATTTATCATACTCCCTCAATGAATTGGGTACTTTAAGTGCTAAAACGTTCACTTTACTCAATTGAATGGCAATTGTATCTATATTATTATTAACTTTATTTGAAATTAAAATATTGCTTAATCAAAAAGAAAAAACCATTATTATGAAACATTTAAAATTAACCACACTATTACTCTGCACATTATTACTATTTACCTGCAGGAATTCAGATGATTCATCTCCTGTTCCACCCAGTAGAACTTTTGATGATGTCAGACAGGATTTTAGTCAAATAGATTTTACTACGGGAAATAATGATATTGCCCTTAGAAATCACTTTAATTTTATCTGGAACTTTAGGGTTGTGATGCCTGATGTTGATTTTACTAACAATAATAGACCATTGATTGTGACGTTGCATGGAGGAGTCTCTATTAGTGATCCTAATGCACACAAGCATACCGATTGCTTTGCAGAACCTGGCTTTTCAGCACTAGATCCAATTATTATTAGCCCTAATGCTGATCAGTTATCTTGGTTTCATGCCTACAATGTTGAATTCGTACTATCTCTTGTTGATTTAGCTAAAGAATTTTTACCTGTAGATCCAAACAAAATTGTCATTAATGGATACAGTGATGGAGGTAATGGAAGTTGGTATTTGGGAGAAACTCGCCCTAATTTTTTTAGTGCAGCTATTCCAATGGCAAGCGCTTATGGTTCCTATCATCAGAATGGTACAGCTAGAACCATGCCTATACCTATGTATGTTATACATGGAGAGAATGATGATTTGTTTCCTTTAGCCGATATACAAGACTGGGTTATGGAAACTACCGATGTAGGTAGCGATATTACATTGGATGTCGCTCCAGGATTGACCCATTATGAACCTTGTGAATATGTGTCCTATTTGCAAAACGCTTCAGATTGGCTCGTAAATCATGTGTGGAATTAATTAAATTGAATATGGAATTGCCTTTAAGAAATTCAATATCACTTGCAATAGCTATTATACTTGCTATGTTGGCACCAACTGTATGGGCTCAGGACCAAAATAGTTTTATTGAAATAAAAGGTTCTGTCTACGACACTTCAAATAACGACCCACTTGTTTTTGCTGATATTATTGTGGTTGACACCAACATAGCTACCATTACCAATACCGAAGGAGAGTTTTTATTGAAAATCCCAAATGCATTCAAAAATGCATCGGTTACTATTCAATTTTTAGGTTATGCTGATATTACTGTAACAGTCTTGGAGCTTCAAAAAACCAGTTCTATAGGTTTGAAACCTTCTTTCACACAATTGGATGAAATAAAAATATCAAGACCTAAAAATGCCGAATCTCTTGTTCGTTTAATGTTGGAAAAAAGTGGTGTAAACTATATAAATGACAATGTGACCATGACGGCATTCTACAGGGAAACCATTAAAAAACGACGCACTAATGCTTCACTTTCTGAAGCTGTTATTGAAGTTCAAAAACAAGCCTATACTAATAGAAAACGCGATGCCGTTAACATTGTTAAGGTTCGAAAAAGTACCAACTATTCTAAATTGGACACTATTGCACTCAAACTTCAAGGTGGACCATTTAGTAATTTGTACGCCGATATTATTAAATACCCGGAATACATCTTTACGGAAGATAACCTATCACAATATATCTTTACTTTTGACACATCAACTTACATCAATGATCAATTGGTATATGTTGTAAACTTTAAGCAAAAACCAGAATTAAAAATACCATTGTATTATGGCAAATTGTTTATCGATTCAGATAGTTTTGCCCTTACTAGTGCGATTTATAGCCTTAATGTTGAAAACAGAGCTTTAGCCAGCGAATTGTTCATTAGAAAAAAGCCCAATAAAGTTCATGTCTACCCAACAGAGGCCAATTATCGGGTCAATTACAGATCCAGTAATGGTAAATGGTATTTTAGTTACAGTAATATTTTATTGTCTTTTAAAGTTAATTGGAAAGGTCGTTTGTTTAACAGTTATTATACTTTAAACAGTGAGATGGCCATTACTAATTGGAAGGTATCTCAAGAAAAATTCACAAAACCTGAAGACAAGAATTTGATTTTGAAACCCACCAGTATTTTGATTGATGAAGCATCAGGCTTTTCAGACCCAGAATTCTGGGGGCAGTACAACATTATTGAGCCTGAAAAGTCCATTGAGTCTGCTATTAAAAAAATCAATAAACAGTTAGAAAAATCGTCATCTTAAACTATTCTTCATATGAGTTTAAAACAACTAATCAAAAGTATTACGCCAAAATTCATTATCAATAAAATTCATGCAGCCCGTAAATCACAAGAAATGGCTGCATTTCATGCCTTGCCCGAAGAATCATTGGATGCCAAAAACCTAATCCACGAAAAGGATGTTAATCTTTCCGAAATTTTGAATTCAAAAGCTATAGGTGATTTATGGAAAGAGTCAAAGAAAGAAATTGATTCTTTTGATATACCAGATGGCACAGGAGGTGTCAATCCTGGTGACAGAAGAGCCTTATATTATTTATTATGTCATTTTAAACCATCATCTATTCTGGAAGTTGGCACTCATATTGGTGCATCTACACTACATATAGCATCGGCACTTTATATAAGCCAAGTAAAACTAGGGGAACAAGTAGAATTTACAACCGTAGATATTCGAGATGTCAATTGCACCAGCGAGAAGCCCTGGCTAAATTATGGCACTAAATTTTCACCTTTAGAAATGATTGCCAAATTCGGCTATGATCAGTTTACAACATTTAAAGCTGGGATGTCGCTTGACTTAATTAAATCCACTACCAAAACCTTTGATTTTATTTTTTTGGATGGTGATCATTCTGGCGGAACCGTTTATCAAGAAATTCCTGCTGCTCTTAAAATACTCAATAAAAATGGTGTCATTCTACTTCATGATTACTTTCCTAATATGAAACCCTTATGGTCTAACGGCTCCCTAGTTGAAGGGCCATATCTGGCAACCGAGAGATTAATAAATGAAGGTGCTAATCTAAAAGTTATTCCTTTGGGTAATTTGCCATGGCCCACCAAACTAGGTACCAACATCACGAGTTTGGCTTTATTAGTCCGAACTTAGTTTAAAAAAACTAACATAATTATTCAATAAAAAGTAGATTCTTAATCTTACTCCTTGAAAGCATTTGGGTATCTTTTTTTCAATGATTCCCATATTGACGGCAAATAAGATCCGTCTTGCATATCTCTCAAGACTTCGCTTGGATTTTCAATGAGTTTTTGAATCTCCGGAAAGTTTGACAAATCGACTCCAGCTTCCTCAAAGTGCTCCCGTAAGGGTTTCATACGCTCTTCAAAAATGTATCCATAATCCTTCAGCCATTGATCAAAATCTAATTTTTCAACATTCACTTTTGGACGTTGATTTACAAGTTTAGAAGCCAACGATGGTTCTTTCTGATCCTTTTCATCTCCATTGTTTTTTACAGTTTCATCTTCAGTAACAGTAATATCGGAGTTTTTTTCTGTGTTAATTTGATTTAAGATGATTCTAATTTGTGCTTTTAAACCTTCTATTTCTCTATCATGCTCCGCCACTTTAGCAGATAAATCATTTGTATTGATTCCAATAGCTACATTTATCATACTCGCCATTGCTCCAGTTTCTGAAGATTCCCATGCAACACCAACAATATTTTTGTAATCATCGCCCTGCATTTCGGATATTGGTTTTGCAATTGCTGTACCGTCGTTATTACCTGAAGGCAAAATATAATCCCCTACCTGAACTTCTCCTATAACCCTTACAGGAACCTGCCCCATAAATGCTACTTTTTCATATAGGTTCTCATTCATTTTTTGTGTTGAATTACCCAGTATTATTGGATTTGTAGACACAACCATTATATGGTTTGCCTCAACGGTATTTTTACTAATCATACCTCCAAAAACACCAACAACCTCTCCAGGATAGAATTGCTCATTGACATTCATTTTTAATAACCATTCTGCATAATCAGCTCCACCCGTTTTAAATGATACACCTACATTGCTTTCTGCATAAACAACCAACTCTATAAGTCTGGCATAGGCTGCAACTGTTTGAATTCCCATAAGAGTGGCTTCTGCAGCGTCCAACTGTATTCCACATGCTACGCCTTCAGCCGCAATAAAAGCTTCTTCAGCCAATGCATTTGCTGCATCCCAGATATAACGAAAACTATTATTTAGTTCATTTAAAGTCTGACCTTCAACAGCACCATGCTGACCTAAAGCATCAGAAAATGTAATAAAGTTTTTATTGCTGTTTCTGCCTCCATCAACGTCAATCCAAATTCCTTGATTAGATCCTTTTACCTCCAATGGATAAGAACTCGGGCTATTTTGACTACCATCAACATTCGCATTTATAATTACACGTCCATTCAAATTACTGGAAGCATTCACGCTTAAGGTATTACTCAATGTACTAATGCCCAAAACGTTCAAGGCGCTATTCAAATTGCTAGTTCCGCTAACATTTAAGGTATTGTTCAAATTACTCACACCGCTAACATCCAAAAGGTTTAAGTTTGAGTTTTGTGCTACTGTAATATTTTGAAAGTTTCCATCATTGAAATTCGCTTGCCCAATAACGGTCAAATCACCATTCAAAAGCGTATTCCCTTCAACAGTTAAGTCAGAATATAAATTAGTATCGCCACCAACTGCCAATTCACCATCAAAGCTAACCAATCCTTCTACGGTTAAATCGCCTGTGAGCAACGTTGGTTCTTGATTAAAAACCGTCAAAGTACCATTTAAGTTTGTGTTTCCATCTACCGTTAAATCACCCGTTAAGTGTGAGGGACTCGCATTATTTACATTAAAGTTGTTATTGAGATTGGTTTCACCATCTACATCTAAAGTGGATGTGGCAATAATTTCACGATGCTTTACATAGGGAATGTACGTGAGTTCTTGATAGCTAAACTCTATCCAACCATTGCCATCGTTTAAATCGATTTCAACTTTCAAAAACTTCTCATTGTTCCAATAAATTTGATTAAAAGCATTGATTGACGACTGGCCATGACCAATCATCAAATGAATCATACCATAAGCATCGGTTGTAGTGCTGTGGGTTTCTTGATATTCAACAGATCCATTATTATCTATAATTGAAAATTGAACCTGTAAAGGGGTATTGGGCAGGTTATTAGATGGAACATCAACCCCTGGAATTTCTTGTGGATTGTTATCAATGATAACTGCTTGGTAACTGATACCGTCGGTTTGTGAAAAACCAAAAAGCATTATCATACAACAAATAAAGAATAAGGCAAACTTTTTCATAATGTATACGTTTAAAATGGACAATTGCAATTAGGCAAATTGATAATCAGGCCCAATCCAAATTGGTGTGTAATTAGTTTTAATTGTTCTTGGTCAACACCATTTCCTTTTCCTATAAGCACGGTTCGCCCATAAGTATAGTTGACAAATAGTGATGTATTTCTTGAAATGGGATATTGCATTCCCAAATGACCTCGAGTAAAAAATATATAATTGTTAAATTCATCTTCACCTACCAAATTATAGACCTGATTGTTCAGCGTTTGAGTGCCTCGAATTAGGAATTCGGCAGCGAAAGAACCTTTGATATAAAATGAAAAATCGCGTAAACTGAACAGTTTTACATCCAATCCTGCATTGACTCCCAAATAGCTCACATCCCATTCAAAATAGTTGTCTAACCTGTTATCGCTTCCTATGGCACCATAACCGTTGTAAGACGCTCCCAGAGAAACAAACAGTGTCTGATTATTATTCAATACATTTCTGTAGCCCATACCAAAATAGATGTTGGTTTTTGACATTAAATTATCCAAAGATTCTCCTTGTGAGTTTTTATAATCGAAAGCTGATACCGTCGGTCCTAATTCCACATATAACTGTTGTGAAAAACCGTCTATTGCCAAAAACAGAAAACACCAAAAAAGTAAGTTTCGCGTCATACTATTTTCTTATCAATTTGGCTAAAAACGTTTTGGACCGCATCCTAACAACTAACACATAATTACCCGAACTCACTGAACCAAAATCAAGATCAAGTGCTTGTACAGGGCTAAATTCATTAACATAAATAGTTCTTCCCAACACATCAAGCAAGGTTACTTGTAAAACATCAAAGATGGCTTCGTTAAATCGAATATGAATGTCGTTATCAAATGGATTAGGATAAAAATAACCGTCCAAATCTGTATTAGAATCACCATTTAAAGCTGAAGGTGAAATAGGCTGTAAAAAACCCTGACGCAAGGAATAGCCATCTATATTATAAACAAACGTGACACTAGATTGACCGATACTCTCTTGAATAAAATAGCTTTTGTTATTGGCATAAATGAAATGCGAAGACCCTTTACTTGATAGCGTCTCTTTCATTTTGATTTGTGCCAATCCTGTTTGGAAAAACAAACAGCCAATTATAGAAATCAAAAATATTCGGTGCATGGTTTTGTGGTTGTCTTACAGCTAATGTATTTAGTATTAGCCGAGTAAAAAAGCAAAAAAGGCCATGTCCACCCTTTGTCCACCCTTCTGAAACCAGAATTTGGTAATTTTTATGGACTTTTATAATAGCAGTAAATACTATCATTTTTATTTACTATATTTCTGATTTACAATTAATTATATTATTAATTGAATAACAACTAACTAATATGACTTTTAATATGGCAACCAAACTGGTACTTCAAACTGTCCCACCAACAACAAATTCAAATAAGTCATTCTTTAAAGTGGACAATTTATTGTTCATACTATTTTTTATATTCTTAATAAACCCAATTACCGTTCTTTCTCAAAATCAAAACTATCTGGATAGTTTAGAAACTGTTTATAACACTTCCAAAGATGACAAACAACGCTTAAAGGCTCTTCAAAAACTTTTTAACGCCACATTGCATACCAATAATAAAGATGCTTTAGAATATGCCAGACAAGGATTAACCCTTTCCAAAAAAACGGAACTTAAAACAGCTATTGGAGATTTCTATAGAAACCATGCCTATTACTACCGATTTTTGCCAAACATTGACTCTTCTAGATATTATTATCAACAAGCAGTTGATGTCATGCAACAAGCCAAACCTGGCAAGCGAACCTGTTGGAACTATGAGGAATATGCCACATTGGAGATTTTACAAGGTAATTTTGAAAAAGGATTAATGTTGTTGGATTCTTCAATTGCCGTGGCCAAAAGACTCAAAAACGGCTTGCTCATAGCTAGTGCTGTAGGTAGAAAAACCACCACATATATTGATATGGGTAAATTTGATCTAGCTACCCAGTATGGATTAGAATCCTTAAAAATTTTGGATACATTGAAAGAACCTAGTTTAAAAGGTGAAGGAATTACTTTAGGTCATTTGGGCAGAATCGAAATGCTTCGAGGAAACAGTAATGAGGCCAAAGCTTATTTTCTCAAATCCCTTGAAAAATTTGAGGAAATTAATAATACTGAATGGCTGTCCATAACATACAATGAAATTGGAAACTTGGAAATTGAAAACGAAAACTATGACTTGGCTCTTGAAAATTATCAAAAAGCTTTGACATATTCCAAAGAGTTGAACAGACCAGATATGGAAATTATGAATTTAGCTAATATAGCCATGACTTATTCTGATAAGGGCGATTACAAGAAAGCCCTCAAAAGTATGCAAGAATCGGTTTTTATATCCAATACTATTCAATCCAAAAACAATATGATTGTTGGCTATAATATGCTTGGAGAAATCTATCGTAACGACAAGCAATATGGCAACTCCATAGAAAGTTATAACAATGCTGTGTCATTGGCCGATTCCATTTCAGCTTTGAAACTACTGGAAGAGGCCTATCAAGGGCGATCCCTATCATATGAAAAAGATAACAACTTTAAGCAAGCTTTGTTAGATCAGCGAAACTACCAAACCATTCATGATAGTATCTTTAACCTAGATTCTACAAAGGAAATTGAAGAGCTAAAAGTAAAATATGAAACAGAAAAAAAGGAAAACGAACTCTTAAAAAAAGAGAATGACATTGTTGTTTTGGAAGCGCAAAAGAAAAAGGATGATTCCTTTAGGTTGATTTTAATCATTGCTCTTATATCAGCCATTTTAATTGGGTTAATGACAGCCTACAGCTTGCGTCAAAAAATAAAACGCAATCGTGCCGAAAAAGAAAAATTGGATAATGAATTAAGTTTCAAGAAAAAAGAGCTGACTTCCCACGCCTTACATTTGGCAAAGAAAAATGAAGTCCTCCAAGAAATAAAAGCCAAAGCCAAAGAACTCAAATCTTCCAATTCATCCGGTGGTTACCAACAACTTATCCAAACCATCAACTTTGATTTGAAAGATGATAACAATTGGGAGAACTTCAAAAAATACTTTGAGGAAGTCCATAAGGACTTTAACAACAATGTTAAAAAGAAGTACCCTGAAGTTACTGCTAACGAACTCCGATTGATGGCCTTGTTAAAGATGAACCTGTCTTCAAAAGAAATTGCCAATATCTTAAACATATCTAGCGAAGGCATTAAAAAAGCCCGATATAGACTGCGCAAAAAACTAGATTTGTCTTCAGACGATTCGCTACAAGATTTAGTAATAAGCTTATAATCAATTATTTAATTAGTTAAGTCCACTTATTGTCTACCGGTTTAACTAGCAGTGTCCACTAGTTGTCCACAGTAAAAATTATCACACCCAAACAACCCATTGTAAGTTTGGAGTGCTATTAGTTTAGCATACCAGTTTTGTGGTGTCTTGCAATGGTTTTGGCTGCAGACAATTCCAATTGCATTTCGCTACAAACTTTCATAAACCACAAAACACTATATTATGAAAACTTCAATTCACAATTATTTTATTTTATTATTATGTGTCGTCATGATAAATTCATGTAGTTCAGATGATAATGACAACCAAAACCTGTCAAATAATGTAAATACAAGTATTGACGAAAACCCCAGAAGTGGCGATCTTGTTGCTACCATTACAACAAATCTTGTTGGAAATATTACTTACTCCTTGATTTCAGAATCGGTTACAGGTGCATTTACTATTGGCAATGATTCTGGTGAATTACGTGTAGCAGATTGGCAAGCATTTGATTTTGAAACTAATTCAAGCATAACAGCCATTGTAACTGCTACGGATGGTATCAATATATCAACTTATAACATAAATGTAAACCTAAATGATATGGACGACATCTGGTCGTTTTTAAACACATCAAGAACTGATTATGAAAATGCTGCCAATGGCGATTGGGTAATTATCACTGAAAGCGAGTACAATGACCTAGCGAATTACTTAAATGAAACTACTAAAAGTGGTGCTTCTGATACCGATATGTTTTCTAGTGCCAGCATAGCGCCAGCAGGCTCCCCTTTTACTGTAGCCAATAACAATGGTGAGAATTTACCAGAAGGCAGCTATTTTATAGCTTTTAAATACTATTCTTGGGATAATAACGTGGTCAGTAATCGTGTAAAACTTTCAACTTCTAGTATAACGGGGCCTTATGAAAATATAGGAGGCGCACTTCCAGAACATGACTCTGAATACAATCACTTTGTTTATAAAGGCAGCAATAATGCCATTAGTTCAACAGGTTATTTGGCCTTTTATGAATCAGTCTCAATGGGTTATAAAAACATTCAAGGAAATACTAACTTTTGGTATGCTACTGGAGATAGTAACATGCTAGATTCGGAAGATAACACTAACGCCGTATTTTTATATCAAGGCTTAAGTACTACCCAAAAACAATGGGATTAACCCATACTATTTTATGGTTAATTATAAGGGAAGCTTGAGGCTTCCCTTTTTTATTGACTTTATCAAAAAAATAACCGAACTTCGTTATCTGTCGACATAGTCAATTAAAAAAGACCATATCTTGAAGTTGTGTACCATTTAAAATGAAGACTAAATTTCACTGGAAAATAATAATTGCATTCGTTGTCTTACCAATTTTGGCATTGACTTTATTCGGATTCATTTATAGTCTCGTTATTGATTCTAAAGAAAAACCGCCAACTGAAGTGTATATATTTATGACTATATTCGGAATACTTGGATTCTGGCTTTTATTGACACTTCTTTTTAGGGCTAAAAAAATAAAATTCAACGATGGCAACCTAACAATAACAAGATTGTTCTTGTTTCAAAAATATTCATATGCCCAATCCGATATTGACCATTTTCAGGTTTTACTCAAGCAAGAAAACCCTTTTATGGCTTACGAAATATTACAGTTCAAGACTAAAGACAATAAATATCACTCTATAGTTAGTTATGAATTTCAGCACTTCAGAAAAATTACAGACTGGATACATAGAACCAATGCTAAACAAAAAGAAATAGGGATAATGAAATTTATTAAAAATGAATATGGACTATCCTTTATTGTCGCATTGATTATTTATATAGGATTGCTATACCTTTAATAAATTTAAAAAAAAAAAAAACGGTACACGACAATATATATAGCTTATGCTGGGTGAACGGCTACCAGCAAGGTTTTTGTTCCGTAGCCAGCTTTGGTTTCAGTGGACAGTAAATTGCTTCGAAACCGCCACAAGCCATATCCAAACCGATAACGAAACCTCCTAATTTACCACTTCCCCATAGAGGTCAAAGTCAGCTGCATCGGTAATTTTGACTTGTGCGTATTCGCCCGTTTTTAAATAGGTTTTAGAAGCATCAATCAGGACTTCGTTATCTACGTCTGGTGAATCGTATTCTGTTCTGCCTATAAAATAGTTGCCTTCCTTTCTGTCTATAACCACTTTAAATTCTTGGCCTATTTTAGCTTGATTGAGTTCCCAAGAAATCTGGGATTGTATTTCCATAATCTCATTGGCGCGTTCTTGCTTCACCACTTCTGGAACGTCATCTTCCAAATTATAGGCATGCGTATTTTCTTCGTGGCTATAGGTAAAGCATCCCAATCGTTCAAATCGCATATCCTGCACCCATTGTTTCAATTCCTGAAAGTTTTCTTCGGTCTCACCAGGATACCCTACAATCAATGTGGTACGAATGGTCATCTCTGGAACCGCTTCCCGAAATTGTTTGATGAGTTTGGTAGTCTTCTCTTTAGTCGTTCCACGACGCATACTCTTTAAAATGTCATCTGAAATATGCTGCAACGGAATATCCAAATAATTGCAGATTTTAGGCTCTCGTTTCATCACATCCAATACATCCAATGGAAATCCAGTTGGAAAGGCATAGTGTAAACGAATCCATTCAATACCGTCTACTTTTACCAAGGCTTCCAATAGTTCTGCCAGATTGCGTTTTTTGTATAAATCGAGTCCGTAATAGGTTAAATCCTGCGCAATTAAAATCAATTCCTTCACACCATTGGCTGCCAGTTTTTCGGCTTCAGTCACTAATTCTTCTATTGGTGTACTTTTATGTTTACCACGCATTAAAGGAATAGCACAAAAACTACAGGGTCTGTCACAACCTTCAGCTATTTTTAAATAGGCATAATTTTTAGGGGTCGTTGTTAAGCGCTCACCTATTAACTCATGCTTATAGTCGGCACCCAATGCTTTTAGTAAATGTGGTAATTCAGTCGTTCCAAAATAGGCATCCACATCAGGGATTTCCTTTTGCAAATCGGGCTTGTAGCGTTCACTCAAACAACCTGTCACAAAAACCTTGTCCACTTCACCTGCTTCTTTCTTCTGCATGAATTCCAAAATGGTATTCACACTCTCTTCCTTCGCATTATTAATAAAACCGCAGGTATTGATGACCACCACATTACCTTCCTCCTCATGGGCAACCTCCTTACCATTAGCTTTTAATTGCCCCATAAGCACCTCACTGTCGTAAACATTTTTACTACAGCCCAAGGTTACCACATTAATCTTATTCTTTTTAAGCGACTTTGTTCTCATAACTAAATTTCAGGCAGCAAAGATACAACCTAATTTAAACCTTTTATATCTTTAACAGTCATAAATAAAACATCTGTCTATGAAAGCCTCCCTTTTGTTATGTTTTGGTCTATCGCTATTGCTATCCTGTTCTTCCAGTGATTCTGAACCCAATATCCCAAACACGCCCGAAAATTCAACTGTATATTTCCCACCTGTAAATTCTAACACTTGGGTAACGACTGATCCAACCGAATTAAATTGGAACGAAAATGAGCTTTCAAACCTGATGACTTTTTTGGAAGAAAAAAATACCAAAAGTTTTATCATGCTTTACAATGGTAAAATTGCTGTGGGATGGTATATGAACGGTCATTCAGAGTCCTCACCTTGGTATTGGGCAAGCGCCGGAAAAACACTGACAACTGCATTGGCAGCAATTGCTCAAGACAATGGCACCATCAATATCAATAATAAAGTATCTGATTATCTTGGAACCGCCTGGACCAGTGCTCCTTTGGAAAAGGAAAATCTGATTACGTGTAAAAATTTGTTGTCTATGGATTCAGGATTGGATGATAGTTTAGGCGATGATGTTTCTCCTGAAAATTTACAATATATTGCCGATGCTGGAACGCGTTGGGCATACCACAATGTTTATGTAAAAATGCAAGATGTTATTTCGCAAGCTAGTGGGCAAACTTGGCCTAACTATTTCAATACAAACTTAAGGGATGTCATTGGAATGTCAGGTAATTGGATTCCATTGAACGATTTAAGTGTTTATTGGAGTAATACTCGCAGTATGGCGCGTTTTGGATTACTCATTCTTGCCAATGGTCAATGGGAAGAAACTCAAATTATCCCTGAAACCTTTTTAAATGATGCTACCAATACCTCTCAAGACATTAATGAAGCATACGGTTATTTATGGTGGTTGAATGGTAAATCAAGTTTTCATTTACCACAATCCCAATTTGAATTTCCTGGAGAATTGATTCCAAATGCTCCCAACGATATGTTTGCTGCTTTGGGTAAAAACGATCAAAAAATTTATGTGGTTCCCAGTAAAAATTTAGTGGTCATCAGAATGGGAGAAGCTGCTGATGATGAAAATTTTGCGCTCTCGACTTTTGATAATGACCTTTGGGAACGGATAAATGCAGTGATTGATTAGACGCTATCTATTTAAAGAATGAATCCACAAATTCATACTTATTGAAGACTTGCAAATCTTCTATACCCTCACCTACTCCAATATACTTCACAGGTATTTGAAACTGATCAGAAATTCCAATTACCACACCACCTTTTGCAGTACCATCTAATTTGGTAACAGCTAAAGAAGTAACTTCTGTTGCTGCTGTAAATTGTTTGGCTTGTTCAAAAGCATTTTGACCTGTAGAGCCATCTAAAACTAGTAAAACATCATGAGGTGCATCGCCAACCACTTTTTGCATTACTCGTTTGACTTTGGTTAGCTCGTTCATAAGGTTTACTTTATTATGTAAACGACCAGCCGTATCAATAATGATGACATCGGCATCTTGATTAACACCAGACTGAAGTGCATCAAAAGCTACAGAAGCCGGATCACTACCCATTTTTTGTTTAATCATCGGAACATCCACACGATCAGCCCAAACTTGCAATTGGTCAATGGCAGCAGCTCTAAATGTATCGGCAGCTCCTAAAACTACTTTTAATCCTTTCTTCTTGAATTGATAAGCCAGTTTTCCAATGGTAGTTGTTTTTCCAACACCATTGACTCCCACTACCATCAACACATATGGTTTTTTATCTGCTGGAATGGTATATTCTGTTTCTTCACCCGAATTTGTTTCACTTAACAATCCTGCGATTTCTTCACGAAGGATTTTATTCAGTTCATCAGTGCCTAAATATTTATCCTTGGCAACACGGGCTTCAATACGCTCAATGACTTTTAAAGTGGTATTGACTCCCACATCACTGGTCACTAAAACCTCTTCTAGGTTATCCAAAACCTCATCATCAACTTTAGATTTCCCTGCTACCGCTTTACTTAATTTATTAAAGAAAGACGTGTTTGATTTTTCAAGTCCCTTGTCCAGGGTTTCCTTTTTTTCTGAAGAAAATATTTTTTTAAAAAAACTCATAGTACAATTAATAACTAAACAGATCCTAGCAAATGCCTTGCCTTAATTGAAAATCTGCCCATTTGTCATTCGTCAATAAATATAAAACAAAAGCTGCTTCCGATAAACCGAAAGCAGCTTGAATATTTTTTCCTTAAGTAAAGACTTATTATTGCTTACTTAACCAATCGTTAACCAATTCAGGAGCCATAACAGACTCAACAAATGTGTAAGATCCTGTTTTTGGAGATTTTACCATTTTGATAGCTTTTGTTAAACGCTTAGATCCTGTTTGTAACGATGCTACTGATTTCTTTGCCATGTCTAAATATGTTTTAGGACATTTTCACCAGGTGAAAATCTCTTTAATTACTTAATCTCTTTATGAACAGTCATTCTCTTAAGAATAGGATTAAATTTTTTAATCTCCATTCTATCTGGTGTGTTCTTTTTATTTTTAGTTGTAATATATCTTGAAGTTCCTGGCATACCAGACTCCTTGTGCTCTGTACACTCTAATATTACTTGTATTCTGTTACCTTTCTTTGCCATTTTTCTAAACTTTTAGCTATTACTTAATGTATCCGTTTGCTCTAGCTTGTTTTAAAGCAGCAGAAATACCTATTTTGTTAATAGTTTTTAATGTTGAAGCAGCCACTTTTAATGTAACCCACTTATCTTCTTCTGGAATGTAAAAACGTTTCTTAACCAAATTCGCATTGAATTTACGTTTCGTTTTATTCATGGCATGAGACACGTTGTTTCCAACCATTGCCTTCTTTCCTGTAAGTTCACAAACTCTTGACATTTTTCTAACTTTAAGTATGTTAATGTGCTTTGATCAATCTATTATTTCAAAACAGGGTGCAAATTTAGTAAATCTTTGGAATATCAACAAACTAAAATAACTACTTTTTTAAAATTTCTTTTTGTAGCATTTCAAAAGCTTTACTAACAGCCTTTCCAATCACTTTAGTACGATGGTTTCCAAAATTAAATTCTTCAGAAAAAACTGTTTGTTTTGTTGCTATGGCAATAAAAACTGTTCCGACATCGGCATCAGAATCTCCCTTATCTGGACCTGCGTTTCCTGTTGTAGCTATCGCATAATCCGTGTTAAATAATTTTAAAGCACTTTCAGCCATAGCTTCGACCACGGGTTTGGAAACCACTGAATGTTCATCAATTAGTTCCTTTGAAATTCCTAACACATTAATTTTAGCCTCGGTGGCATAACTTACCACACTACCCTTAAAATAGTTGGAAGCACCAGGAATGGCTGCAAAAGACTCGGCTATTTTTCCTCCTGTGCAACTTTCGGCGGTGGCTACCGTTTTTTGCAAGTGGGTTAATTGTTTTCCTATTAGGGCTTCAATAGATTCATCGGTTTCAAAACCAGCAAAAATATCTTCTATTTGTGGTAACAACGCATCAATTTGTTTCTGCATCTCGGTTTCTACCGACTCCTTGCTCATCGCTTTAGCCGATAGACGCAATCGCACACGACCCAATCCAGGAAGATAAGCCAACTTCATAAAACTCGGCAAATTATCTTCCCAATCCTCTATTTTTGCTGCTAATGAACTTTCACCCATACCATAGGTTAATAGTGTGACATGTTTGATATACGGAAACTCATAGGTCTTGCGAAGTCTCGGAATGACTTCATCATACATCAAGGCTTTCATCTCATAGGGCACACCCGGAAGTGAAATGAAAAATTTATTGTTTTTTTCCAACCACATACCTGGAGCACTGCCGTATTTATTCATCAATACCGCACATTTTGAAGGGACTAGTGCTTGGTCAATATTAACTTGCGCTAGTGGTTTTTTGATGTAAACTTCCCAAAGATGCTCGATGTTTTTTAAAACCGCATCACTTTGAATTAGAGTGTCATTAAAATATTCAGCGAGGGTTCGTTTGGTGATATCATCTTTGGTTGGACCCAAACCGCCTGTAATTATGATAATATCGGCATTTTCCTCAGCTTCACGCAACGATTTCAAAATGTGCTCCTTATCATCTTGAACCGATGTGATTTGATATACCGAAACACCTATTTTATTCAGTTCCTTACTAATGAAGGCTGAATTGGTATCGACAATCTGACCAATTAGAATCTCATCTCCAATGGTTATGATTTCAGCTTGCATTACAATCCAAAGTCAGCTTTTATTTCTTCAACAGCATTCTCAACAGCCGTTGCGACAATGTGTAATTTTTCAGTTGGGTCCATATCCGTTTTCTCAAACTTTCCCCAATCCTGCACCTCAATTAAATCCTGAAGTACACCCAACTCGAACAGATCGACAGTTGGTTTCATTTTGTGAGCTGCTTGGTAAGCCGAGTAGTAATCAGTTTTGGCAACAGCGGATTTTAATCGTTCTAAATCTTCTGGCACTTCCTCTAAAAATGCAGCAGCCAAAGCCGCTACAAAATCTTCATCATTATCAGCCATTTCACGTACTCGGTATAATTTGTAATGTTGTTCCATTTATTTTATTGTTATTGAAAACATTTCTTTGTCTTCCAAAAATCCTTTTAATCTATCATTGGCAACTACCTTGCCAACACCAGCAGGTGTTCCGGTAAATATAATATCTCCTATCTTTAAAGTAAAATATTTAGATACATATTCTATTAATTCGTCAATTTTCCACATCATATGACTGGTGTTTCCCATCTGAACCACTTCATCATTTTTTTGAAGCGAGAAATTGATAGTGTTTAAATCTGAAAACTGTTCTTTGGAAAGCCATTTTCCTATAACAGCTGCACCATCAAAGGCTTTAGCCGTTTCCCATGGCAAGCCTTTTTCTTTTAGTTTCGATTGAAGGTCGCGTGCCGTGAAATCAATTCCCAAACCTATTTCATCGTAATATTTATGGGCAAACTTTTTATCGATGTACTTACCGACTCTATTTATTTTGACCAACACCTCAACCTCGTGATGCACCTCATCTGAAAAATCAGGAATGAAAAACGGTTGCTTTTTTAATAAAATGGCAGTATCTGGTTTTAAAAACACAACGGGTTCTGTTGGTCTTTCATTCTCTAATTCTTCAATATGTTTGGCATAATTACGGCCTATACAAACGAGTTTCATTCTAATTCAACTTATTATTAAACGTCCGTAATTTTATGGCTGTTAGCACTTTTTTTGTGTATAATGGAAAATCGGCATTCAGTAACCAGCCAAAATAACCAGGCTCTTCATTCAATACATCTTCTACCCGTTTTCCTTTATGTTTTCCAAATGAAAAACACTCCTCACCCTTTTTGTTATAAATAATAAATCCAGCAAAATCTGCAAACTTTTTACGAGAACTGAACTCCGCCAAAAATTTAGAATCGTTTTCCAGTTCGTCATATTTAGCTATTTGGGCTTTAAGAACTTCATAAGTAGCTTTGGTATCTGCTTCCGCCGTATGGGCATCTTCCAAAATCTTATCGCAGTAAAATTTGTAAGCGGCACTCAAGGTACGTTGTTCCATTTTATGAAAAATGGTTTGTACGTCAACCGACAATCTATTTTTCATATCAAAATCCACATCGGCTCGCAGCATTTCTTCAGCTAATAATGGTATATCAAACCTATTGGAATTAAATCCGCCCAAATCGGAGTCCTTGATCATATTATGAATCTCTTTTGCCAATTCTTTAAAGGTTGGCTCATCGGCGACATCAGCATCTGATATTCCATGAATAGCGGTCACTTCTTTGGGAATAGGCATTTCTGGGTTCACCAACCATCGCTTTGATTCTTCCTTCCCATCAGGATATACTTTTAGTATGGCAATTTCTACGATACGGTCTGTTGTGATGTTAACACCTGTCGTTTCTAAATCGAAAAAACAAATGGGTTTTGATAAGTTTAAATTCATTAAAAAAGAATGTTTTGACAAAGATAACGGAGTTTCTTGGTAAATAAAATTTAGATTTAAAATACCTTATCAACACCTTATTAGAAACTTTTATTTCTTATGTTTTTCTCAAAATAAGTAAATTGGGAATCTATTCGTAACTGATAATTGTCATATAATTTATCTTATTAATACAGTAATTTTGACTATGATTTTGTTACAACATTTGTTATAAAATTATCATTTAAACTAGAATTAATTAAAACATTAATTAATCATGACAACAACAGTAGTAATTGGAGGCAGTTTTGCAGGTATGACTGCCGCTTTAGAAATTAAGCGTAAAGGCAAAAAAGACCACAAAGTTATTCTCATAGATAAATCACCATTATTCCTTTTTATACCTTCTTTAATCTGGGTTCCATTTAGAAGACGGGAAATGAAAGATATATCATTTAAAAAAGAACATATTTTAAGAAAGAAAGGTGTTGATTTTATTCACGCGGAAGCTTTAAGTGTCGATACTCAAACCCAGACCGTTAAAACCACAGAAGGTGATTTCAACTACGACCATTTAGTTGTGGCTACAGGACCAAAAGTCAAGTTTGATGTTGCTCCTGGTGTTGCCGAATACTCACATTACGTAGGAACTCCAAATGGCGCTATGAAATTAAGAAGTGCTTTGGAAGCTTTTAAAGAAAATCCAGGTCCGATCGTTATTGGCGCAACCCAAAACGCAGGTTGTATGGGTGCAGCCTATGAATTTTTATTTAATGTAGAAAAATGGTTACGTGAACAAAAAATCAGAAAAAAAGTCGATCTCTACTGGATAACACCAGAGGATTACCTTGGCCATTTTGGAATCGATGGCATGCCACTTGGCGAAACCATGCTCAAGACTTTTATGAAGATGTTCAACATTCATTACAGAACGCAAGTTGCTGTCAAAGAAGTAACACCAAACTCTGTTATTCTCTCCAGCGGAGAAGAAATAAAAAGTTCATTAACGCAATTGATGCCGCCATTTGTAGGTGTTGATTTTGTCCAAAACTCACCGTCACTTTATGCCAATCAGAATGGTTATCTTCCTGTTGAAGACACTTATCGTCATAAGCAGTTAGAAAATGTATGGGCTGCTGGTATTGCTGTACAAGTTGATTTACCGTTTGAATGTAAAAACATTCCATTCTCTGCACCGAAAACGGGATATCCATCTGATGAAACTGGTAAAATTGTGGCTAAAAATATTTTACGAACCGTTAATGGCAATACCAAGTTAGTTAAAAAACCTTGGGGTAAAATCCCAGGACTTTGTGTCATGGATGCCGGCAAGAAAGAGGTGCTTATTTTTTCAAATAACTTGTTTAAACCAAGAACCTTTGCCATTATGCTACCCAATGTCTTTTATGATTTCACCAAAATACTATTGGAAAAATACTTTCTATGGAAATCAAAAAGAGGCTATGCTTGGATGCCTTAAGATTCCGTTTTTAAACAAAAAAAGCACCACAAGTTGTGGTGCTTATTTATATAATTTAATATAATTCTTAAATTTCTCTATTTGGGTCCCAGGCTTCTAAATAATCTTTTACAGCCTTCACAAACTGACCACCTAATGCACCATTAACAACTCTATGATCATAAGAGTGTGACATAAACATGCGGTAACGGATACCAATGAAATCACCTTCTGGCGTTTCGACAACTGCTGGTACTTTTCTAATGGCTCCCAAAGCCAAAATACCCACTTGTGGCTGATTGATAATTGGTGTTCCCATGATACTACCAAAAGTTCCTACATTCGTAACTGTGTAAGTTCCGCCTTGAATATCGTCTGGCTTTAATTGGTTTAATCTGGCACGGTTAGCCAAATCATTCACCTTTTTGGTCATTCCAACCAAATTCAATTGATCAGCATCTTTAATTACCGGTACAATTAAATTACCATCTGGTAAGGCTGCTGCCATACCTAGATTGATATGTTTTTTCTTGATGATGCTGTCTCCTTGCACTGAAATATTCATCATTGGGAAATCACGTAATGCCTTGGCAACGGCTTCCATAAATATGGGTGTAAAAGTTAAGTTCTCGCCTTCACGCTTTGCAAAATCATTTTTGACTTTATTACGCCAATTCCAGATTTTCGTCACATCAGCTTCAATAAAACTTTGCACATGTGCTGATGTCTGAACAGACTCGACCATATGATGCGCGATGAGTTTACCCATTCGCGTCATTTCGATAATCTCATCATCACCAGAAGCTACCACAGGTGCCGCTTTTGGTTTTTCGGTGTCTTGAGTTGGTTGAGGCTTATCGACAACAGTCGATGTGGCAGGTGACTCAACTTTTGGAGTCTCTGAACGGTTTCCTAAATAAGCAAATATGTCATTTTTAGTCACGCGTCCATCCTTACCCGTTCCTGGCATGGCATCTAATTCACTTTGAGAAATACCTTCTTTTTTCGCAATATTTTTAACCAACGGTGAATAAAATCGATCACCTGAAGACACTATTGGCGCAGCTGTTTCTTGAGCTGCTACCACAGTTTTTTCAACCTCGGCAACAACAGGTGCTGCTAGAGCTGCTTCCGTTTTTGCCGGCTCTGATGATGATACCGAAACACTGCCTTCACCTTCAGTTTCTATAATAGCAATAGTTTGCCCAACTTGAACCACATCGTCAACATCAAATAGCTTTTCAACTAAAATCCCCTCTACTTCACTGGGTACTTCACTATCAACCTTATCGGTTGCGATTTCTAAAACGGCTTCGTCGGCATCAATAGTTTCACCTACTTCTTTCAACCAAGATGTAATGGTTGCTTCTGCGACACTTTCCCCCATTTTAGGGAGTTTTAATTCAAATTTTGCCATATCTGTAATGGAACGCTGTTTTTTTAAATTACGCCTGCAAAATTAATGAAAATTCATTGAAAGTATTGCAGTTTCTTCAATTAATTATTTTTAACAAGAATGACTTCTCCGCGGTTTTTAGAACTATTACTTCCTAAAATAAAGTTATGATTTTCAGACAATATCTTGAATGAAATTCCTTTTTGTGTTTTATAATTATCAATTAATTCTATTATGCCTTTATAGGTCATGGTTTTGGCATCAAAAATAATTTCAGTGTGTGCTTTTAAGTCTGGTAATTCGGTAACAACCTCAAATGGTTTATTCAATATTGCTTTTAAAAACTCACAGTTGCGACTAGACAAAACCACATATCTATCTACTCGAACATGAGGTTTTTTCGGTTCGGTTCGCATGAGATAAGCGCCTTTTATTCCAAGCCAAACCATCATATTGAATAGCCAATTTTTCTTGAAATGCTTTTTATAAAAAATCTGCATAGCACCGTAAAAGCGCTTGGCATAATTAACATCTTTCAATGTGCTTTCTCCTTTATAGTGAATGATGCTAGTATTGCCATTGTAATAATTGGTATAACCAGCTGTCAAAACTTTATAGGAAATATCAACATCTTCGCCATACATAAAATAGTCTTCATCAAAACCACCAACCTCATTGTAAAGTGATTGCTTCATGAACATAAATGCGCCAACGAAAATCGGAACTTCCCCAATTTCAAATTCATTTATTTGATTGGCATAATAATCATAGGGATTCCCAAGCAGTTTTTTAAGGGCAATAACTGGTTTTGGAATATTCCGCTTGCTTTCAGGCAAAAAATGCCCTGTACCATCAATTAAACGACAACCCACAATACCCAAATTGGATTGTGAATCGGCGAACTGTAATAACATGGAAAACGTATCTTCAGCCACAACTGTATCTGGGTTTAAAATACAAATGTATTCCCCTTTGGCTTGCTTTACACCCAAATTATTTCCCTTGGAAAAGCCGTCGTTGTTTTTGTGTTCAATGAGATTGACATTCGGAAAATGTGTTTTGACCATTTGACAACTATCATCTTCAGAATTATTATCCACCACAATAATTTCTGCATCCAAATCGGCAATAGCAGCCTCAACACTATTGAGACATAATTCCAAAAAATAACGGACATTATAATTTAGTATGACGACTGATAATTTCAACAAATAACTCGCTTAAAAGTGCCGTAAATATAAACTTAAATAATAAAAGCGCTATTCTAACAACTTAAAATAAAAGATGTTGAAATTAATTGGCAAATAATATTAAATTTGCTGCTTTATAAAATATAATGGTATTTAGCAGCGCTTATTTTTTACTTCTTTTTTTACCTTTTGTACTACTACTCTATTTTTTAGTCACAAAAAAATATAAAAATTTAGTTCTACTAGCAGCTAGTTTGTACTTCTACGCTTATGGTGAGAAGTTCCTAGTTTTAATTATGATATTCTCTACTTTGGTAGATTATAAATGTGGTATTATGATTGAAGAAGGTAAGAAAAAACTAGGCCTTCGTATTTCATTATTTGCCAATTTACTGACATTAGGAATTTTCAAGTATTTCAATTTTGCTATTGACAATTTTAAATCGTTGATAGATTCGGTAGGCATTCAAACAAATGCCTTTGACAGTGTTATAGAAATTGCCCTACCACTCGGTATTAGCTTTTATGTTTTTCAAACCATGTCCTATACCATTGATGTGTATAGAGGCAATGTGAAAGCAAGTAGAAACTTGTTGGAATTTGCAACATATGTAACCATGTTTCCTCAATTAGTTGCAGGACCAATTGTTAGATACATTGATATTCAAAAAGAAATTGTTAAGCGTGAAGTAACTCTTGTTTCTTTTTCAAAAGGTCTCGAGCGTTTTATTTTGGGTTTAGCTAAAAAAATGATTCTAGCGAATACTTTTGCCAGTGTTGCCGATAGTATTTTTACAGAAAGCAATGGTGATTTCTCAACCATGAATGCATGGATTGGTATCCTTGCCTATACCTTTCAAATCTATTTTGACTTCTCTGCATATTCTGATATGGCCATTGGTCTTGGTAAAATGTTTGGGTTTAACTTCTTGGAGAACTTTAATTACCCTTACATTTCTAAAAGTATCAAAGAGTTTTGGAGACGTTGGCATATATCATTGTCATCATGGTTTAAAGATTACCTTTATATATCATTAGGAGGAAATAGAAAAGGTAAATATAGAACCTACTTAAACCTATTTATTGTATTCTTTATAACAGGGCTATGGCATGGTGCTGCGTGGAATTTTGTTATTTGGGGTCTTTTTCATGGCCTGTTTATTGTTATTGAACGTGTTGGATTTGATAAAATTCTCGACAAATTGTGGAACCCAATTCAGCACATTTATACCCTTTTCATCGTTGTAGTTGGTTGGGTTTTATTTAGGGCTGAAGATTTCAACCATGCCATGATTTATTTAAAAACCATGTTCGTTCCCACCGAAGGTGTTCACGCTTCAAATGATTTTATTTCTTACTTTAATTATAATAGTGAAGTTGCCTTAATATTTATTTTGGGTATCATATTTTCTTTTCCGATATATCCTTATTTAGAGAAAAAGTTAACAAATCCTATGTTGTTGCCTTTTAGATATATCTTTGTAATGGTATTGCTTTTTGTTTGTATCGTTTATATTGCAGCGGGATCATACAACCCTTTTATTTATTTTAGATTTTAAATTAACACCAAAACATGATGAAAAATAGACTTCATAAAATATTTATCACTGTTAGCATGGTGATGATTTCTATTCCTCTGGTTTTTGTTTTACTTAAAATAAAAGTAGAGCCCATGAATCCTGGTGAAAAGAAAATTAGTTTAAATTTTAAACGGAATTTTCCATTAAAAGCTGAATTATTTGAACTATACTGCTTTGCTAAAGTCAATGTTTTTCATGTTAATCCTATTCCTTACTCTGCAATAGATATAAATAATGGCTGGAAATTTTTAGGGAATAAATTCAGTAATGCCCTTTCAGAGTCAAAAGGAATATTAAATTTTGATAACAACGAACTTAACACCATTAAAACCAACATTCTTGAAAAGAAAAAGTGGTTTGAAGATAATAACATCAAATTTTATATTTCAATTGCTCCCAACAAACATACTATCTATGGGGATATGATTCCTATTGCCAAAAGCAATAAAAAAACAAAATTCGAACAAATTGACTCCTTGTGCAAAACCATAGATGTTCCCTTTATAAATCTTGGCGAGTATTTCCCGAAAGACAGCATCAGACTTTATCACAAAACTGATTCCCATTGGAATCATCTTGGTGGTTTTTATGCCTCTAAAGCTATTATTAACAAAATTTCAAATGATTTTAGTTCAACTCATTTTGACATGCGCCCGCTTGAGGATTATGAGATAGAACGTTTTAATTCCAATATTGGCGATTTAAACGGGATGTTATTTATTGAAAAAAATGAAGAGTTTATAAACGCGAAACCAAAATTTAAATATCGTTGGACCGAACAGCCGAAAGAACTTCCTATACCATCACCTTATCATTTTGGTTCTGAAAATTATGAATCACGATACACAAGTGATACCAATGATTTAAAAATTATAATCATGAGAGATTCATTCTTCGGAGCTCTCAAAGAATACGTAGCAAATGATTTTGGAGAAACACTTTGTATTTGGAGACATAACTTTGATAAATCGCTGTTTGAAATAGAAAAGCCTGACATTGTTCTTTATGAAATCGTGGAGAGAAATATAGATGTTTTCTTGACTGATAATTTTGACCACGCGCCCAATTAATAGATTATAAATTCGTACTTTGCTGTCAATCTAAACTTATGGATTTTAAAAACGAACCATTAGTATCTATTTGTATTCCAACCTATAATGGCAGTTCATATATTGAAGAAACGCTCTTAAGTGCGCTCAATCAAACCTACAAGAATATTGAGATAATTATTACTGATGACAAATCATCAGATAATACTGTAGAATTATGTAAAAATTTCGCGTCAAAAGATAACAGAATTAAAGTATTTGAAAATGATTCTAATTTAGGTCTCATAGGAAATTGGACGGAAAGTGTTGAAAAGGCGTCTTCTAATTGGATCAAGTTCTTATTTCAAGATGATTTACTACAGCCTACTTGTGTTGAAAAAATGATTCATGCGGCCTTGAACTTAAAAGTAGATTTAGTTATTTGCAACAGACAATACTTTTTCGAGGAAAACTTTGACCCGAAGATAAAAAGGGACTATGAAGAAAAGCTCCCAAAAACTGAATTGATTATTGAAGATCAAAAAATTTATACTCCTAAAGAAACAGCGAAACAAATCGCTCCACACTTTTTCAACAATTGCATTGGCGAACCTCCTACTTTGCTTTTCAATAAAGCCATTTATTCAAAAGAAGACTTTTCTGAAGAGTATTTCCAATTGGTCGATTACGATTTTATTTTAAATAAAATTTTAGCACACAATTTTGTTTTTATTAGTGAGAAACTTCTGAAATTTAGGGTTCATAGTAAATCAGAATCCATGAAGAATAGTCAATCTGATAAAGAAAATAAAAAGGCATTTGATCGGTATTTGTACATACACTATTATGAAAAAATCCTGTTATGTCACAAAATTATCAATAATCCTGTTTTTAATGAATTGAACAAACTTATAAGCAATGAGGATGTTGAAAAAATTAAAAATTGGTTTGTTATTAAATCTTATAGAAGACATGGTTTTAAAAATGTGTTTCCATTTTATAAATCTTCTAAATTAAGTGACTTTATTTTGTCGCCTGTTACTTCCAGTTATTCCACCTTTAAATACAAGCGGATGAAAATAAGCCACAAAAAATACAGAAAAAAATATAAGATTTAGCCTAACATGGAACTAGTCTCTGTAATTATAAGTACCTATAATGGTTCAAAGTTTATTGAAACGCAATTAAAAAGTTTGATAAACCAGACCTATAATAACTTGGATATAATTGTTGTGGATGATGCCTCTACCGACAACACAAAGGAGATTGTTAATACTTTTGCTAAAGAATACAAAAACATAACCACACAATATTATGAAAAAAATGTAGGTTACATTAAAAATTTTGAACGTGGCATGTCTTTAGCTAAAGGTAGCCTCATAGCCACCTGTGATCAAGACGATTGGTGGGATCCGACTAAAATTGAAAAATTAGTAAACAATATTGGTGATCACGATATTATTTATTGTGATTCAGGATTTACTAACCAATATTTAGAAACTTCAGGAAATAGTTTCTCAAAAATTAAGAATTTAATTAGCTCTAATGACCCCCTTAATTTTGTTATAGAGAATTGTGTTTCTGGCCATGCAAGCTTAATAAAAAAATCATTATTTGATAAATCGACTCCATTCCCTGATTTGATTCCTTATGATTGGTGGTTAACATTTATGGCATCGCTCAATAATGGTATCACTTATCATGACGAAATACTGGTGAAGTATCGTTTTCATGACAACAATACCATTGTTTCTGACAAAAAAAATATTGATAAGGAAGCAAAGCTTTTAGAAAAAAAACATCGAGTACATCAATTCCATGAAGCCATTCCTGAAAATCATTATGCTAAAAAAGTTTTAAGACAAATAGACAACTCTTACAGTAACTTTTCTTTTGTCAACAACATCAAACGTGTGACTGTATTCCTCTTAAACAGTCATGCCCTACTTAAAATTTTGAAAAAGTCTTACTTCAAAAAAATGATATTTTGCTTCAGCATGTTTTTTAAAGTTAAATAGTGTTCTATGAAAGTTACAATTATCAGTCTTGACAAATGGGGATATAATGATTTTATAGCACAAGAGCTATCTAGAAGAGGCATAGAGGTCAAGCATATCGATTTTTATAAATTAAAATATTCATATCCTACGTTTTTTCATAAAGCCATTAATTTTTTCATAAAACATTTATTCAACTATAACCTAAAACGAGAGCACTTAAATAAAGTTTTAGAAAAAGCCATATCAAAAGATGAAAGACAAGATGCTATTTTGATAATAAAAGGTGATAACCTATCGGTTAAAACCATTAAATCTATCAAGAAAAACACACAAACATTAATTACTTTTTTAAATGATAGTATGGCTAGATATCCCAGAATGAAACGGGTATATCCTTACTTTGATGAAATCTATTCCTTTGATCCAGATGATGTCGTAAAACATCATTTCAAGTTGATTACTAATTATATTTATTTCGACTACCAAAAAACCCAAAAATCTATACCTAAATATGGTGTTTTCAATATTAGTTCTCTAGATAAGCGAACCAAAACAATGCCTCAATTTGCAAGATACTTTAGAGATCATCAAATTGATTATAAGCTCATTGCTTTTTCCGATAAATATTACGAAGAATTGGAAAACCTAAATATCGAACAAACTAAAGAAACCTTCTCTTTAGAAATGGTATTCGAACTAGTAAAAGACAGTAAATATTTACTTGATTTGCAACGTCCCAAACAAAAAGGGCTTTCATTCAGAATTTTTGAAGGAATTGCTTTAGAAAAGAAGATTATTACAACCAACAAAGATATTGTCAACTACGATTTTTATGATGACAATAATATAGCTGTTGTTGATCCAAATGATATTTATATACCAGATGATTTCTTTACCTCGCCATACAAAAAACTCGACGAAAACATCGTAAAGAAATATCACATCTCAACTTGGGTTAACACGGTGTTTAATCTAGAAAATGTTTGAATATGACCTCAACACTGTTAATATCAACATATAACTGGCCGGAAGCACTTGAACTTGTTTTGATGAGTGTTTTAAAACAAAAATTACTACCTAATGAAGTTGTGATAGCAGATGATGGCTCAACAGAAAGCACCAAAGACCTTATTGAGAAGTTTAAAAAAGATTTTCCAATAAATATAAGGCATATATGGCATGAAGATAATGGTTTTACCAAAACAGTCATTTTAAACAAAGCTCTCAAAACAATTACATCAGATTACATCATTCAAGTTGATGGTGATATTATTTTACACCCTTACTTTATAAAGGACCACTTAACGCTCGCGAAAAAAGGCATGTATTTATTTGGTTCGCGTACATCTTTAACCAAAAAATATTCTCAAAAAATCCTTAAAGAAAAACGGATTACGTTCTCATGGATTGATGGTGGTATGTTAAGAAGAACACGTGCTATCTATTTTCCAATTTACAATTTGACAATTAAAGCAAAGCACAAAAACTCAAGCAAACTTCGAGGTTGCAATATGTCTTATTGGACATCTGACGCTCTTAATATAAATGGGTACAATGAGGATTATGTTGGCTGGGGTTATGAAGATTTTGATTTTGCCCAACGGTTATTACACTCCGGTCTTGCAGCAAAACGCATTAAACATGCTGCAATACAGTATCATATTTTTCATAAAGAAGCAAAAAAAGGAGATACCGATAAAGGCAATAGAATACTGGCCGAGACCATTGATAAGAAAATATCCGTTTGTAAAAACGGTATTAAAAAGTTATGATTTTAAAGACGCCACAAAAGGAATACGATTAATAATACTCCTACCCAAAGTAATTTCATCGGTATATTCCAGTTCATTACCAACCGAAATACCTCTGGCTATGGTTGATGTAACAACATCATAATCTTGGATTTGTCTGTAAATGTAAAAGTTGGTTGTGTCCCCTTCCATAGTAGAGCCCAAAGCGAAAATCAGCTCCTTAACATTTCCTGCTTTTACTTTTTCAACCAATGATTCAATATTCAAATCATTGGGTCCAATACCATCCATAGGCGATATTTTACCACCCAACACATGATATAACCCTCTAAACGAACTGGTATTTTCAATAGCCATGACATCACGGATATCTTCAACCACACAAATAATCTCTTCGGTACGATGAGGGTTAGAACAAATTTCACAAATAGCATGGTCACTGATATTGTGACATTTTTTGCAGAAATTAATTTCAGAACGCAAGGTTTTTAAAGCGTCTGCCAATTCCAATGATTGGCTTTCTGGTTGACCTAATAAATGCAATACCAAACGTAAAGCTGTGCGCTTACCAATGCCAGGTAATTGTGACATTTCATTCACAGCTCGTTCCAATAATTTTGATGAAAATTCCATTGCTGCGAATTTACGATTTTACATTTAAGAATTGTATATACAATCGTAATTTGTATTTTGGCTTAACATTAGATTTTTATGAGTCCAACACAAATTATTTTACTCATTACGGCCTACTTTGGGTTATTAATTTTAATATCCTATTTCACTGGTAAGGAAGATTCCAATGCCGCTTTTTTTAAGGCTAACAAATCTGCTCCGTGGTACCTGGTTGCTTTTGGAATGATAGGAGCATCACTATCTGGTGTAACTTTTATATCGGTTCCAGGTGCGGTTGAAAGTAAACAATTTGGCTATTTGCAAGTTGTTTTTGGATATTTTTTTGGATACTTAATTATCGCCTATGTTTTACTACCTCTTTATTATAAATTAAACCTGACTTCCATATATACCTATTTAAGAGATCGATTTGGCAATACCAGTTACAAAACTGGGTCAGTAGCATTTTTAATATCTCGCACGGTTGGCGCAGCCTTTCGTTTGTTTCTTGTTGCCAAAGTATTGCAGTTATTGGTTTTTGATCAGTTAGATGTACCATTTTTTGTAACGGTTATCATTACAATAGCCTTGATATGGCTTTACACATTTAAAGGAGGCATAAAGACTATAATATTTACAGATACCTTACAGACATTGTTTATGTTGATTTCGGTGGTAGTGACCATCATTTTTTTGGCTTCCTCACTGGATTTGCAAGGTGTTTCAGAGATTTATACTAATGTAAAACAGAGTGCATTAAGTAAAGTATTCTTTTTGGAAGATGTAAACGATGCCCAATACTTCATCAAAAGTTTTCTTGCAGGAATGTTTATTACCATTACAATGACTGGTCTTGATCAAGATATGATGCAAAAAAACCTGACTTGTAAAAATATTAAGGAAGCGCAAAAAAATATGATTTCGTTCAGTGTAGTGTTGATTTTTGTAAACATACTCTTTTTGGTATTGGGGTTGATGCTCACACAATATGCACAACAAAACGGCATCACTGCTAAAAAGGATGATTTATTTCCTACCATTGCCATGCTTCCAGAAATTGGTGTGGTAACTTCAGCCTTCTTTCTCTTGGGGCTTATTGCGGCGGCTTATTCCAGTGCCGATTCAGCATTGACCTCTTTAACTACCTCATTTTGTATTGATATTGTGGAGTTGGATAATAAGCCCCTTGAACAACAGAAAAGTATCAGAAAAAAAGTTCATGTATTATTCAGCGTTATCCTAATATTGGTTATTATCCTATTTGATTCACTCTTTAAAGATGTATCGGTTATTTGGGAATTATTTAAAGCGGCAGGTTACACCTACGGTCCATTATTAGGATTGTTTGCATTTGGCATCTTAACGAAAGCTCAAATAAAAGACAAGTATGTCTGGCTTATTGCTATTATAGCTCCAATAATGTCTTACTTCCTTAATTTATACTCGGTTGATTTATTAAGTGGCTATCAAATTGGTTTTGAAATATTAATCATAAATGGGTTATTTACTTTTCTGGGCCTAATACTGATTCGTAGAAAGTAACACCAAAGTACAGGATTCTTCAAAAGCAACATTATTTTCTTTCAACAATTTATAAAATTCAGGATTTTCAGTCCCTGGATTGAATATAACCCTGTTTGGATTCAAACTGATAATATAATCATAGTACTCATGTTGTCTCATGGAATTTAGATATAAAGTCACAGTATCAATATTTTCATACTGAAGTAACTCGGTATCAATAGTCACTCCAGAAACCTGACCAGATTTCAAGCCAAAAGCAACTACTTCATGATGGCTTGCCACTAATCGTTGAATGGCATAATATGAATATCGGTTCGGTTTTAATGATGCACCTAGCACCAATGTTTTTTTTCCCATGTGTTAAAGTGTTGTTAAGTAATGTTAAAAATAGTAACAGCTGCTAAAAGTAAGCGTCTATGATAATAATAACAAATTGTAACATCAATCAAAAAACAATCAACCTCAATGAAAAAATTACTAACCACATGCTTGTTATTATTATCAATTATCCTGCAAGCTCAAACATCTACAAATAATGTAGCTATACTTTTAAATGGCAGTATTACGGGTACTGTAATAGACGCCAATTTAAATGAACCCTTACCTTATGTAACCATTGTAGTTAAAAATTCTGCAGAAGAAACCATCAACGGATCCATTACAGACAATGACGGAAAGTTTCTAGTTGATAAAATTCCTGCTGGCACTTATACTGTAAATGTTCAATTTATGGGTTATAAGACCATTAGCCAAACAATAACCATAGACAATAATAACAAAGATGTTGATTTAGGTAATATTTTTCTTAAAGAAGAAGCCATGGGACTGGACGAGGTAACTGTAGTTGCTGAAGTATCCACCATTCAACAAAAAGTTGACCGAAAGGTCATAACTGTTGGAAAGGATCTAACCACAACTGGTGCTACAGCATCAGACATTATGACCAATTTACCATCCGTAAACGTAGACCAACAAACTGGAAACATTAGTTTAAGAGGGAATGAAAACGTTCGTGTGATGGTCGATGGAAAATTAAGCAATGTGCCTGTTGCACAACTTCTAAAACAAATCCCCTCTACCTCAATTAAAACCATTGAGTTAATAACCAATCCTTCAGCCAAGTATAACCCTGAAGGCATGAGTGGTATTATCAATATTATTTTACATAAAAACACGAAACTTGGATTTAACGGAAACATTAATTTAGGCTTAACCAAGGAGGTGTATGCAAAATTTAACAGCTCTATAGATATGAATTATCGAAATGGAAAATTCAACTTTTATGGTAGTTATGGTGCTAATGTTGGAAAGTGGGATAATTATGGTGAGATAAATAGATTAGACGATAACTCTAGACAGGATTTTAAATTCTTCAACAATAACAAATCAAACTTGTTTAAAGTAGGACTAGACTACTATCTCGATGACAGAAACACGATTTCAATCTTCACAAATCAAAATATATTTAAAGGCAATGGTGTTGGTAATACATTGCTAACCGACGATAGTTTAGTTAAAAGAGAACAAGTTTTTAGGGACGATACGGATAACTCTTCAGGACAATATAATTTGGTTTATAAACATAATTTCAAAAAAGAAAATGAAACCCTTGATGTTGAAATTGATTACAATGATTTTAGCCAAGATCAAATAGCAGACTTTGATTTTATAAACTTCAGTTTTCCTGAAGATTATATGGATTTTGTAGATACTAATCGTGATCAAACCACTATTAACATTGATTATGTAAATCCGTTAAACGAAAAGACTAAATTAGAGCTTGGAGGTGAAGTGCGATTATTTAATTCAGCAATAGATTATAATTCAACAGGTATAACTTTTAATGATGAAGAGATTATAATTCCAACCCCAAGTACGTATTTTGATTACACTAGAAATATTTATTCACTTTATGCTACTTATGGAAAAACTTTAGAGAAGTGGAGTTATCAAATTGGCGCTAGGTTTGAACAGGTAAATGTTGATGCTGAACCATTGAGAATTTTCGATGATGGCACAACAGAATTATTACCATTTGAAAATGATTATTTTCAAATCTATCCATCAGCATTTTTAACCTATACAGCTTCTGAAAAAAATTCATATCAGTTAAGCTATAGTCGTCGCGTTGATAGACCTGGTTTACAGCAAGTAAACCCAATTAGAGAATGGAGTACGCCACGTGTATCCTCCTTTGGAAACCCAGAATTAAGACCGCAATTCACGAATTCTGTTGAATTAAATTATACTAGAAATTTAGGAAAAGGTAGCTTAACATCAGGTGTATTTTATAGAATAATTGAAGACCAAATAAGTAGAGTTGTTAGAATTGACCGTACCAATATTTCGGATGCCAATTCAATTTTATCCTTCGGTAACTTTGATAACACATTTGCTTATGGTGTTGAAGTATCTGGTAACTACAGACCTACAAAATGGTGGAATTTAAATGGTAGTTTCGATTTGTATTCACAAACACAAATAGGCTTAACTGAATTTATAAATACAGACGACTTACAAAACGCTACCGAAAATGATATCGTTTCATTAGAAACCGAAGTTGAGAATTTAGTATGGAATTTTAGACTGTTCAATAATTTTAGTGTTACTAAAAAATTAAACCTATCTCTTTTTGCTATGTACAGAGGCAAAGAAAAAGGTGTCCAATTTACAAGAGAGCCTATGTATTTTGTTAATACAGGATTACGATATAGTTTCCTTGAAGATAACCGAGCAACTTTTGGGTTCAATTATAACGATATATTCAATACCATGCGATTTGCTTTTGAAGGTGACACCCCTTATCCAAGTGAGGGAGAATTTAACTGGGAAAGTAACACATGGAATATTACACTATCATACCGTTTTGGTGGCGGAAAATACAGAGCATTACAACGTAAACAGCGTGATGATCGTGAAGCTTCAGGTAGCGGTGGTTTTATGTAAGATATATTTAGTAGCCTTCATAATAGTTGATGGTTAGTGTTATTGTTTGGCTATTAAATGAGAAAACCCAAGGTGTCACTGCCTTGGGTTTTTGATTGTATTATGTTAAATGATCGTTAAAAATGTTAATGTTTGAAATAAAATCCAGCTTTTCACGTCTATATAAATAAGTGATAAGTTTTTAAGTAATATAACTGTGAACTTCTCGCGGTTAGTGTTAGTTAAAATTGGTTAATAGCGAAAAACCCGAGGCCTAAAAGTCTCGGGTTTTTTATTTATTATTTCTTAAGAATTTACTACCACCTAATAATCACACTCCCCCAAGTAAATCCGCTACCAAATGCTGCTAGAACAACCGTATCGCCTTCATTAATCTTGCCTTGCTCCCAAGCTTCGGTTAACGCAATAGGAATGGAAGCCGCCGTCGTATTTCCGTATTTCTGAATATTATTAAATACTTGGTCGTCATTCAATTTAAATTTTTTCTGAATAAATTGGGCTATTCGCAAATTAGCTTGGTGCGGTATCAACATATCAATATCTTCAACCTGAAGTTTATTTTTCATAAGCCCTTCCATAATCACCTCACTAAACCGAACCACCGCATTTTTAAATACAAATTGTCCATTCATATACGGAAAGTAACTTTCATCATTAGGATCATTGTCAGCTATGATGTCATTTACCCAACGTTTGCCCATTCCAGGTGCTATCAAAACCAATTCTTCAGCATGCTCACCTTGTGAATGCAAATGAGTTGATAAAATTCCTTTAGTGGTATCCTCTTCACGCGTTAACACGGCTGCTCCTGCTCCATCACCAAAAATCACGGATACACCGCGTCCTCTGGTTGTTTTATCCAAACCATGGGAATGTAATTCACTACCAATTACCAGAACATTCTTATACATACCTGTTTTAATAAAATTATCAGCTACAGATAACCCATACACGAAACCAGAACATTGGTTTCTAACATCAAGCGCACCAACAGTTTTTATATCTAAAGCATGTTGCACCTGTACCCCAGGTCCTGGAAAGTACATATCTGGACTTAAGGTGGCAAATACTATAAAATCAATATCATCCTTATCTATTCCGGCGCGTTCAATAGCAACCTTGGCTGCTTCCACACCCATACTAGCCGTGGTTTCACCAGAGTTTGGTTTTACCCAACGTCGTTCTTGAATTCCCGTACGCTCTTGGATCCATTCGTCGCTGGTATCCATCATTTTAGATAAGTCATCATTGGTAACCACATTATCAGGAACATAATATCCTAGCCCAATTATCTTTGAATTGTACATATTTTAAGTTTAAATAAGTCATGCAATTTAACCATTTAGCACCTAAATAATTTTAAATGTTAATTGCAATCGTTATGCACGCATAACAAATCAGATTTAAGTTTTCTTAACTTTTTATAGTAAGCTTTTTAAGTATCTTTAAGGCTCTAATTAAAATTCTATTGTCATGAAGCGTATTTTAACTCTTTGTTTATTTATTTGTTTTTCCATTGGTTTTTCGCAAGAAAACCTGACGTATCAAAAACCTCATCAAAACATTTTAGAATTAGCCGAAGCGCCTCTTGCCCCAAGTATTCGAATGGATAGTAAAGGTGAAAACATTGTGTTTCTATACCGTAGTAACTATAAAACTATTGAAGAACTTTCTGAAACCGAATTGCGTTTAGGTGGTTTACGGATAAATCCTGTTACAAATATTGGTAGTAGAACAACATATTACACCGATGTAAAAGTCAGGAATGGCAAAAATGGTGATCCAAAACACATTTCAGGAATGCCTGAAAATGGGCGTTTTGCTAATTTTTCATGGTCGCCTGATCAAGAATTTATGACATTCACCAATACGGTATCTAATGGTGCCGAGCTTTGGTTATTGGATGTCCTAAATGCTTCGGTAAAGAAAATAACCGATGCAAATTTAAATGCCAATATGGGTAATCCTGTAACCTGGTTTAAAGACAGTAAGTCAATGTTGATTAAAATGCTTCCTGAGAATAGAAAACCTTTAATCAACACTAAAGAAGCCATTCCGACAGGGCCAACCATTTCGATTAGTGAAGCTGGCGTAAAAGCTCAAAATAGAACCTATCAAGATTTACTTAAAAATAAGAATGACGAACATAATTTTGAGCAACTGGCACAATCAGTTATCTACAAAGTAAATTTAGATGGTTCAAAATCGGTTTGGAAGACAAGCGATATGTATCGTGGTTTATCTTTTTCCCCAAACGGTGAATATGTTATGGTAACCACTATTAAAAAACCTTTTTCATATTTAGTTCCCTATTCTAGATTCCCATTTGCAACAACCATGTACAATAAAAATGGGGACTTTGTTAAAACCATAATCGAAGTGCCTTTAATTGAAGATTTACCTAAAGGATTTATGGCAGAACGTGAAGGTAAACGTGATTTTAGATGGCGTGACGACAGACCTGCCACGTTGGTTTGGGCAGAAGTTTTAGACGAAGGAGACCCTGAAAATGACGTCCCATATCGTGATGAAGTATTTGAACAAGACGCGCCATTTAATGGTCCTGTTAGGTCTATACTAAAAACAAAAGACCGTTTCAGTGGTATTATTTGGGGAGACAATAATACTGCAATTGCATATGATTATTGGTGGAACACCAGAAATGTAAGAACTTACGTATTCAACCCTTCCAAACCGAGTGACGTAAACATTTTATTTGACCGAAACTATCAAGACCGTTATAGCGATCCTGGCAGCTTTGTTACAACAAAAAATGCGTTCAATGAATATGTTTTGGAGCTTGATGGCAATAAGGCCTATTTAATTGGTGATGGATACAGCAAAGAAGGTAAATTTCCATTTATAGATGAATTAGATTTAGAAACCAAAAAAACCAATCGTTTATATCAATCGCAACTTACTGACAAAGTTGAAGACATATCAAGCGCTTTAGATGCCAAAAAAGGTGAATTCGTTGTTCGTATAGAATCGAAAAATGAATATCCTAACTATTACATCAGAAACATTAAAAAGCGTATCGGATTAATCCCTTTAACGCAATTTGAAAATCCGTTTAAAAGCATTCAAGATGTTGAAAAGCAAGTAATAAACTACAAACGTGATGATGGTTTAGACTTAAGCGCCACACTGTATTTGCCAACCAATTACGAAGCAGGTAAAAAGTACCCAATGATTATGTGGGCTTATCCGCGTGAGTACAAAGACAAGAACAGTGCAGGTCAAAATACCTCAAACTCCAATGAATTTACGTATCCTTATTACGGTTCTCCTATTTACTGGGTAACACGTGGTTATGTAGTATTGGATGATGCCTCATTCCCGATAGTAGGTGAAGGTGACGAAGAACCAAATGACAGTTTTATTAAACAATTGGTTGCCAATGGTAAAGCTGCTATTGACGCTGTTGATGCCATGGGATATATAGACCGAGATCGCGTTGCTGTTGGTGGACATAGTTATGGTGCGTTTATGACTGCCAATTTACTATCACATTCCAACTTATTTGCTGCCGGTATTGCCAGAAGTGGGGCTTATAATAGAACTTTGACTCCTTTTGGTTTTCAAAGCGAAGAACGCAACTATTGGGAAGCACCAGAGATTTATTACAACATGTCGCCATTTATGCATGCAGACACGATGAAAACACCTTTGCTGTTAATTCATGGTGAAGCTGATAATAATTCGGGAACCTATCCTCTTCAAAGTGAACGTTACTTTAATGCGTTAAAAGGATTAGGTGCTCCAGTACGCTTGGTTATGCTGCCAAGAGAAAGTCATGGTTATGCAGCCAAGGAATCCATTATGCACATGCTTTGGGAACAAGACCAGTGGTTAGAAGAACATGTGAAAAATAAAGCAGAAGTTAATACGCCTGAAGCAACTATAAAGAATTAAGTTTTGAATTTTATTTTTTGAAAGCACTATTAAACCGAATAGTGCTTTTTTTTTGCTCAAAATGTCACTTTGTCACCTTTTTTGTCTTGGTACTTTTTTTGTCTATTCGTTGTCATAAGTAATAAACACAATTAAAATAGACATATCATGACAAAAGGAAATATTAATGTTTCGGTTGAAAACATATTCCCACTCATTAAAAAATTCTTATACAGTGACCACGAAATCTTTTTACGTGAGTTAATTAGTAATGCGACAGATGCAACTCTAAAACTAAAACACTTAACCAGTATTGGTGAGGCCAAAGTAGAATATGGCAATCCACAAATAGAGGTTAAAATTGACAAAAAAGGCAAAAAACTTCACATCATTGACCAAGGTATTGGTATGACTGCTGAAGAAGTTGAGAAATACATTAACCAAGTTGCTTTTTCTGGCGCTGAAGAATTCTTGGACAAATATAAAGATGCTGCCAAAGATTCTGGTATCATCGGTCATTTTGGTTTGGGTTTCTATTCGGCATTCATGGTTGCGAATAAAGTTGAAATTATTACGAAATCATATAAAGATGAACCTGCTGCACATTGGACGTGCGATGGATCTCCAGAATTCACTTTAGAACCAGCTGAAAAAACAGAGCGTGGTACTGAAATTATTCTTCATATTACGGAAGACGACAAAGAGTTTTTAGAAGAGTCACGTATCCGTGAGTTATTGGTGAAATACAATAAGTTTATGCCAGTTCCAATCAAGTTTGGTACCAAAGAAATAAACGATCCAGATTTCACGCCAAAAACTACAACAGATAAGGACGGTAAAGAAACCACAGAGCCTCATAAAAAAATCACGGTTGATAATATTATCAATAATCCAAATCCAGCTTGGACCAAGCAGCCAACTGATTTAAAAGATGAAGATTATAATAATTTCTACCGTGAGCTCTACCCGATGCAGTTCGAGGAGCCTTTATTTCACATTCATTTAAATGTAGACTATCCGTTTAATCTAACGGGAATTCTATATTTCCCAAAAATGACGAATGATTTAAATATTCAACGTGATAAAATTCAGTTATACCAAAACCAAGTTTTTGTAACTGATAATGTTGAAGGTATCGTTCCAGAGTTTTTAACCATGTTACGCGGTGTAATCGATTCACCAGACATTCCATTAAATGTATCGCGAAGTTATTTACAAGCCGATGGTGCGGTAAAGAAAATCTCATCTTACATCACACGTAAGGTAGCTGATAAGTTAAAATCATTATTCAATAATAATCGTGAAGATTTTGAGAAGAAATGGGATGACATTAAGATTGTGATTGAATACGGTATGCTTTCAGAAGAAAAATTCTTTGAAAAAGCCGATGCTTTTGCATTGTACCCAACAGTTGATGGTAAGTATTACACCTATGATGAATTGTACAATGCTATTAAGGCCAAGCAAACAGATAAAGACGATAAGTTAGTGATTCTTTATGCTTCTGATACTGACGCACAACACAGTTATATTGAAACTGCTAAAGCCAAAGGTTATGAAGTGCTGTTATTAGATTCACCTATTGTTTCGCATTTGATGCAGAAATTAGAAGGTAGTAAAGAAAATATTTCTTTTGCACGTGTGGATGCCGATCATATTGACAACCTCATCAAAAAAGATGATACCAAAATTTCAAAACTTTCAGAAGACGAAAAGAAACAGTTGGATGAATTATTGAAAGAAGTCATTCCTTCTGAAAAATTCATGGTTCAACTAGAAACTATGGATAGTGATGCGGCTCCGTTTATGATTACGCAACCAGAGTTTATGCGTCGTATGAAAGAAATGCAGCAAACCGGTGGTGGTGGCATGTTTGGTATGGGTAATATGCCAGAAATGTACAACTTGGTTGTTAACACCAATTCTGAATTGGTAGGTGAAATTTTAAATACCAAAACTAAGAAAAAACAAGAGCGTTTAATTAATCAGAGTTTGGACTTGGCACGATTAAGTCAAGGGCTTTTGAAAGGTGAAGAGTTGACAAACTTCATTAAGCGAAGTTATGATATGATAAAGTAACTATTTCATTATACTCTTAACAAAAAAACCACTTCAAAATTGAAGTGGTTTTTTTGTATTCAGATTTTCAATTGTGCTATTAATATTTCAAATAGTTTAGTGAACTATGAAACTCACATTATTAGTATCTTTAGATAAACTAAAAAATTACATTATGAAAAAACTACAAACTTTCACATTATTATTTGCGATTTTGATGTCAACCTCTTTGTTTGCGCAAGAAGTCGAAGAAAAAGCAAATTCAAAAATTAGTGTTATTGCTTATGGTGGTATTGGCTATGGAATTGTTGATAATGACAATCAATCAAACTATAATCTAAACAGTAATTCAGGTGATCTCGTAATTAATTACAAATTTTCCAAAAATTTTGGTGTTGCTACCGGATTAGGTTTAAACCAATTAAGTGGTAACGGATTTAATAGTGCTGGACAATTTTATCACGAACGTGACTTAATAAAAATTCCATTATTGTTAAGTATCGATCAAAATGTTGGTGACAATTTTAAGGTTTTTGTTTACTTGGGTCCATATGCTCAAACTATTGTAAATGACGAATATACTTTTGTAAATGCAAAGGTTGAAGATGTTTATGAAGGTTGGAATTTTGGATTTCAATTAGGTCTTGGCTTTTTATATGATGTCAGTGACAGATTCAGTCTAGGCCTGAATTATTTGGGACAATCTGATTTGTCTAAATTGGAAACCAAAAACAATCAAATCATTAATGATGAACAGCGATTGAAAAATCTAAACACAGTTGGTCTCATGTTTATTCTAGATTTCTAATTTAAAAATGGTAACTACTTAACTTCGAAATCAAAATACGTATCCGGAAATGGCTCATTTCTCAACGTAAAATGCCACCATTCTTTAGGGTAGTTTCGAAAACCATATTTTAGCATAACCGCCTGCAATAACTGGCGGTTTTGTTTTTGTTTTTCTGAAATTTCTGCGTAATCAACCCATGATTCTTCTCCAAAAAAATCATAAGGACTTCCCATATCCAAAGGCTGGAGTGTGTTGGCATCGATAATGGTTAAATCCAGAGTACTGCCACGACTATGACCTGAACGCGATGCTATATAACCTTCCTTAAACAGGTTTCGTTTTTGAACACCAGGGTAAAACTGTTGTTTGTTAATTGTATCATTCAAATCTTTTGCCCAACGCATAAAATGATTGACTGCACGTTGTGGCCTGTAACCATCATAAACCAACAAACACAAGTTTTGTTGTTGTAGTTCTTCTTGCACCAATTTAAGGGCTTGAGCTGTTGGTTTAGTTATTATAAGAGAATTAGCATGATATCCATCAATAGTGTCCCCAACAAAATTATGGATACCATAATAGCTCAAATCAACTTCTAGATCGGGAATAACTGATTTAGCATAAACAAAAGTATCTGGCAAGTGATTCTGTTTTGAAAATGCCAAAAAGAATATCACCAAAACAAAAATGACGAGTTTGTTTTTCATACGATAAAAGCTAATTTAGAAAAAAAATACCATGGATTTGTTTTCAACTAAAAAAACCCATTTAAAACTGCCCGATGCTGAATTAACTTACATCGCTGATTTCTTGCCCAAGAAAAAAGCTGAAAACTTATTTGAATCACTTAAAAAGAATACAAATTGGCAGCAGGATACCATTTCCATATTCGGCAAAACATACAACCAGCCCAGGCTAACGGCCTTATTTAATAATACAGGTAAAACATACTCCTACTCTAATATCACCATGTATCCGGAAGCATTTTCAAAAGAGTTATTAGAATTAAAACAAACTATAGAAAAAATTTCTAATTCAAAATTCAACTCGATATTGCTAAATCTCTATCGCAATGGTCAAGATAGTAACGGTTGGCATGCCGATAATGAAAAAGAACTTGGGACTAATCCCACAATTGCATCATTGAGTTTAGGCGCTGACAGAGTTTTCCATTTTAAACACCGTCAAATCAAATCAGAAAGGCACAAAATAACTTTAGCAAATGGTAGTTTATTAATAATGTCTGGTGCTATGCAGCACAATTGGTTACATCAGATTCCAAAAACAAAAAAGATTATTAAAGAACGAATTAATCTGACATTTAGACAAATTTATTGAACAAAAAAAACCGAGGTCCCTCAACCTCGGTTTAATTTAATTTGCACTTTTATTATGCTGTTAGATTTAGGGTCTCTAGTATCAACGACATAATGCAAATATTAATTAATTAATCCATTGAACTAAAAAGTATGTCTTTTAGTACACTTCAAATGTAGAATTATATTTTAAAAACAACGTTTAAAGACATTTATTTTCGATGAAATGCGCTTTTTTTTAACATTTGAAGTCAAAATATTACATTTTATCGACGAAATGCATAATTTGTAAAATGATTGACAAGTGTTTTAGAGAATAGAATTATATAATAAAAAGCTATTTTTACGGTTATTAAAAATATTTCATCAATTAAAAATCTATCATTGAAATGAGATTATCACTTTTAGTTTTTCTTCTGATTTTTAATTTTATTGGATTCTCTCAAGAAGGTAATCCTTTGGAAACCGATATTGTCATTAATGAGCACATTGAGGGCTCACTCCTATTGCCCGTAGGCGGACAATCTGATTATTTGGCAATCATCATAGCTGGATCAGGACCAACGGATAGAAACGGCAATCAGAATTTTTTAAAAAGTAACAACCTTAAAAAGTTGGCCCAAAGTTTGGCCCAGGAAAATATCGCCAGTTTTCGATATGATAAACGTATTGTAAAACAAATTCGCAAAGGTAATGTGGATAAGAATATCATGTTTGATGATTTTGTAACCGATGCGTCATCAGTGATTAACTATTTTTCTGAAAAGAATCAGTTTAAGTCCATTTATGTTATTGGTCACAGCCAAGGAAGTTTAGTTGGCATGATGTCAATTTCAGATGAAGTTTCTGGTTTTATTTCACTGGCAGGTGCCGGACAATCCATTGATGTGGTTATTACCGAACAGATACAAAAAATGGCACCAGGTCTTACCGAAGATGCCAAGAAAACCTTTGAAATTCTTAAAAAAGGGGAAACAACAACGGACTACCCTCCTGCTTTAGCTTCGGTTTTTAATATTGACACGCAACCATTTATTTCTAATTGGATGCAATACCAACCAAAAGAAATCATTTCTAAAGTAGACATTCCTATTCTCATTGTAAACGGCACCAAAGATCTGCAGGTTTCAGTTGAAGAAGCCAATCAATTAAAAGAAGCCAATCCAAAGGCACAATTAGTGATTATCGAGAACATGAATCATGTACTCTTTATTATTGAAGGTGATGATTTAGAGAACTCCAAATCTTACAACGAATCCTTCAGACCCATTTCAACAGATCTTGTAGAAGCTATTTCCAGTTTTATAAAACACTAAGCACAACACATTAGGTTTCCTTAAAGAAAAGCATCCCGAGAGGGATGCTTTTACTTACTAACCAACCAAAAATATGAAATGTTATTGCCTTTTATTAAAGTAACCACACTTTAACTAAAAGTTAGCTACAATAACAGTTAATATAATTCAATTAGCGTGCCAAACTTGATTTGCATGATAAAAACTTTTGTGATATATTTGTGATATCATTTTAATATCATTATAAATTTTTAAATCATGAAAGAAGAGAAAATCATCGTCCCTGCCAATGGCTACTTGATGCTATTTGTATTTTTAATATTGTTTTTTGGGACCATAGCTCTAGCTATACTTAAAGAACAACCAGAATATCTGCCCATAATACTAATAGCTATTCTTATTGCTCCGGGTTTTATTATGGTTCAGCCTAACGGTTCGCGTGTGCTATTGTTGTTTGGAAAGTATGTAGGTACTGTCAAAAAGAACGGTTTTTACTGGGTCAATCCTTTTTATACTAAAAAGAAGATTTCCTTAAGGGCGAGCAACTTTGACAGTGAACGTTTAAAGGTTAACGATAAACTTGGTAACCCGGTCATGATCAGTACTATTTTGGTTTGGCGTGTTCAAGACACTTACAAGGCTGCTTTTGATGTTGATAATTATGAAAACTTTGTTCGCGTTCAAACAGATGCTGCCGTAAGAAAATTGGCAAGCATGTATCCTTATGACAATTTTGCCGATGAAGGTGTTGACGAGGATATCACATTGCGCTCCAGTGTTAATGAAGTGAGTAATGCCTTGGAAAAGGAAATTGATGAACGACTATCTATTGCCGGAATTGAAGTTTTAGAGGCTAGAATTGGTTATTTGGCTTATGCGCAAGAAATAGCTAATGCCATGTTGAAGCGTCAACAAGCAACGGCTATTGTGGCTGCAAGACATAAAATTGTGGAAGGAGCTGTGAGTATGGTAGAAATGGCTTTGGAAGAATTGGGCAAAAAACAAATTGTAGATCTAGATGAAGAACGCAAAGCAGCCATGGTAAGTAATCTTATGGTTATTTTATGCGGTGATAAAGACGCTTCCCCTGTTGTTAATGCAGGTACTTTAAACCATTAAAATGAACAAAAAACAAATCTATAGTATTGCAGTCGGCAGTTCTCTAGGAACAAGTTTGGGTACTGTTATTGGTGCTGTATCAAATAATGTTGCTATAGGTGTCATTTATGGCTCCATTATAGGAACCATTATCGGTGTCATTTTAGCATTGGTTATTTTTAAAGAAAACACAAATTAGATTATGAAAGAATATAAAGTTGTCAATTGGAAAATGGGATTATCTAACAATAATAAAAAATTAGAAATGACCTTAAACGAACATGCCATTTCTGGTTGGCGTGTTATTCATATAGGTGAACAAACAACACGAATTGTTTTTGAACGTGATAAAAACAGATAGATATGATAAACAATAGACCTCGAATAAAAGTACCGTTGGAGAGTATTGATATTATTCTTGAATTACTTTCAATTGCTTGTCTATTATTGATGTGGATCTATTTATTGGTTGAATATCCAAATTTACCTGACACTATTGCATCTCATTTTAATGCAAAAGGTGAAGCAGATGGTTATAGCAACAAGGTTTATTTATGGTTTATTCCTTTATTATCCACAGCTATGTATATTGGATTGTTTGTGCTAAACAAATATCCACATGCACACAATTATATGATTAACATCACTGAAGAAAACGCCTTTAAAAACTATCGATTCAGTACACGCATCGTACGGATTGTAAATACATTAACAGTTATTATGTTTGCCTACATTATTTATTATATTGTACAAAATGCCCAGGCGCGAGACCTACAGTTTAGCAGTTGGTTTCTGCCCATTGTAATTTCTCTAAGTGTTTTATTACCAATAGGAATTCTTTTGTACAATCGTAAAATAAACAAGTCTTAAAAAAATGTCTAAAAAAAAGGCCTTTGCATTACGTATAAATGAAGATATGCTCAAAGCTATTGAAAAATGGGCTTCTGATGAGTTCAGGAGTACCAATGGACAGATTGAATGGATGCTGATGCAATATTTAAAAGACAATAAAAGAGAACCCAAATCCAAAAAAGACAGCAATGATAAAAGCGACCAATAAGGTCGCTTTTTTTAACCCATTTATTTTGGTATTTTGCAACACTAATTAATCACTTATGCAAGAGGCACCATTATTTACTGACGATACTATTGTTTTTGGACTCCTAATGTTAACTTTAGGATTTATTTTTTATACAGAATCCTTAAAAACAGGCTTTTGGCCTAAATTCTATAAAATTGTACCAGGCCTCTTTATGGCCTATATGTTACCCGCTGTATTAACTACTTTAGGGCTTATTGCTCCCGAATGGGAAACCACTTCGGAATCTGGTGAAGTCTTAAAACACAGCACAAATTTATATTATGTTGCCAGTCGTTATTTGTTACCAGCTGCTCTAGTCTTAATGACCTTAAGTATTGACCTTAAAGCCGTTTTTAATTTAGGTTGGAAAGCTTTGGTTATGTTTCTCACGGGAACATTAGGTATTGTAATTGGTGGTCCTATTGCCATACTTTTAGTTTCTATGTTTTCTCCAGAAACTGTTGGAGGCGTAGGTCCTGATGCGGTATGGCGCGGTTTATCCACACTTGCAGGAAGTTGGATTGGTGGTGGAGCCAACCAAACAGCCATGTTAGAAATTTATGGTTATAATCAATCTGAATATGGTAAAATGGTTTTTGTTGATATTGTTGTTGCTAATATTTGGATGGCCATTATTTTAATAGGCATTGGTCGCTCTAAAATAATTGACAAATGGCTAAAAGCTGACAACTCTGCTATTGAAGCCTTAAAGGATAAAGTAACCACTTTTGCCAAAAGCGTAAAGCGCAATCCCTCATTAACTGACATTATGATTATTGTTGCAATTGCTTTTGGAACGGTAAGCTTTGCTCATATTGGCGCCAATAATTTAGCACCATTCTTTAAAAGTGTAGTGAGAGGTATAGAATCTCCAACATTAAGAAATACATTTACATTTTTAGATTCGCAGTTTTTCTGGATGATAAGTATCGCAACTTTAGTTGCCATATTGCTATCATTCACAAAAGCTAAAAATTATGAAGGTGCTGGTGCCAGTAAATTTGGAAGTGTCTTTATTTACATATTGGTAGCTTCCATAGGTATGAAAATCGATTTGGGTTCTATTTTTGATAATCCAGGACTAATTGCTGTTGGTTTAATTTGGATGAGCATTCATGCTATCCTCTTAATTATTATTGCCAAAATAATTAAAGCTCCTTACTTTTTCCTCGCTGTTGGAAGTCAGGCCAATGTTGGAGGTGCGGCCTCTGCCCCTATTGTTGCTTCAGCATTTCACCCCTCATTAGCTACGGTTGGGGTGTTATTGGCTGTCTTTGGTTATGCTATTGGCACTATTGCTGCCATAGGTTGCACGATTTTAATGGAATTGGCAGCAGTGAGTTAGTTTTTAAAAAATATTTATAGATATTTGCGCTCATAAATTTCAAAAAATTCCATGAAAAAAATATTGCTATTAGCTCTCATCGGTATAGTTGCATCTTGTTCCAAAGAGCAACATGATTTAACGGTAAAAGGAACCGTAAAAGATTTAAAAAAAGGAACCCTGTATTTGCAAAAAATGCAAGATTCCATATTAATCAATGTTGACTCATTAGTCATTAGTGGTCAAGCTGAATTTGAGCTCCACAGTGATTTGGAATCACCCGAAGTCTTTTTTCTGCATTTAAATAAAACGAATGAAGATAGTGACCGTAAAATAGTTTTCTTTGCTGACAAGGGTATTACAGAAATTCACACATCATTAAAGGACTTTGCATTCAATGCTAAAATAAATGGTTCGGAGCAACAGAAAAAATTGGAAGAATACCTTAAAATGATGGAACGCTTCAATGATAAAAATTTAGACTTAATAAAGAATGAGTTTGATGCCAAAGCCGCAAATGATTCCATTTTATTAGAGGAAAACCAAAAAGATTTTGAAAATTTAGTGAAGAGCAAATATTTGTATACTGTGAATTTTGCAGTAACCAATAATGATAGTGAAGTAGCACCTTATTTAGCCTTGACAGAAATTTACGATGCCCAAATAAAATGGTTAGATACTATCAACAACGCTTTAACTCCTAAAATCAAAAACTCGAAATACGGTAAGGAACTTGAATCCTTTATTGCAAAAAGAAAAGCAGAATAAAAAACCTCTCAAAATGAGAGGTTTTTTTTGAGCCGATAGAGGGACTCGAACCCACGACCTGCTGATTACAAATCAGCTGCTCTAGCCAGCTGAGCTATATCGGCAAAATAGTTCGCAAATATAATCTTGTGGAAAACATTTGCAAATATTTTTTTTAGAATTTAGCCTAATTTATTGATTTTTTCGATTAAGGCTCTTCCTTTGTCTTCAAGCTCTTGGTTAATAGCTTTAAAATGAGCCTTTTTATCTTCGACAGCTCTATCGTTCACTTTAGCAATTAATGAATCGAAAGTCTCAATAGCTTCATCAATGATAGCATCACTTTTTTTAGTGTCCTTTTCAGTATTGTTGTATTCCCATACGTAAACTGCCTCAATAATGTCACCTAAAACATAATTAATATCCTTCTTAAGGTCTCTCTTATTTGCCATGATTATATAATTTAATTGTATACAAAATTACACATAAACTTCCAATAGCGTGGCTTTTTCTGAAGTAATTTCAAAGTCTTTTAAGCCAGCTGGAATTAAGATTGTTTGACCTTTTTTTAAGCTTTCTTGATGAGTATCCGTTACAATTTTGGCCTCACCTTCCACGCATACATAAATAATAAAAGAATCAAACGTATTTCGCTTTTTGATATTTTGATTGACTTGTAAATAATTAGTTGTGAAATAAGGGCAGCTAACCATGTTATTTGAAGTGTTCAGTTCTTCATCATAAGACACCCTAAAATTATCAGGCATATTAAAATCAAAAGCATCTATGGCCAAATCATTATGTAATTCACGCTCGTTGCCTTGATCATCCACACGATCCCAATCATATACGCGATAGGTTATATCACTTGTTTGCTGAATTTCAGCGAGCATCACACCAGCTCCAATAGCATGTACACGACCTACTTCAATAAAATAGGTGTCGCCTGATTTTACCTGATCAAAATTTAAAATATCTGTCAATGTTTTTTCTTCAAGATGTTTTAAATATTTATCTGGTGTCATATCTTGATTAAAACCCACAATCAAATTAGAACCCTCATCGGCCTGCATAACATACCACATTTCTGTTTTACCAAATGAATTATGGCGTTTTGCAGCTAATTCATCATTAGGATGCAATTGTATTGATAAGTCTTCACGAGCATCAATAAACTTGATGAGCAATGGGAATTTTTCGCCAAACTGTTTAAAATTTTTAGTCCCGATAAGTTCATCTTTATAGGTCCTCAATAATTGTTTTAAAGACTGCCCCTTGAGAATTCCATTGGAAACTATTGAAGTATCCCCTTCCACATCACTTATTTCCCAGCTTTCACCAACATTCGGTAAATCTGATGGTTTATTTAGCAAGGTTTTTAATTTTTGTCCTCCCCATATTTTATCCTTCAATATAGGTTTGAACATTAATGGATATAATTTGTCTTTCATAACTTAATTCCCGGAATAACTTACAAAATTCCGAGGTGTTTCGTAGAGTGTCACTTCAAGGTCCAAATCGTCAGGAAGTTTGGCTTTCATTTTGTTATAAATGACCACGACAATATTTTCTGCTGTAGGATTTAGATTCTTAAATTCAGGGACTTCAACATTTAAATTCTTATGGTCAAAAGCATCCTCTACCTCACTCTTGATAATATCCTTCAAATCTTTCATATCAATTACATACCCAGTTTCTGAATCAATAGCTCCTGTAACACTAACAATTAATTCATAATTGTGTCCATGAAAATTTGGATTGTTACACTTTCCAAAAACGGCATCATTCTTTTCTTCACTCCAATCTTTTCTATATAAGCGATGGGCTGCATTAAAATGGGCTTTTCTACTAACCGTTACTCTCATAATTTGAAATATTAATGTATTGGTAGAATTTATCGAAAATAATTTTAAACCATGCTGTATATTGTTCAGGAGCATTGTCCATATCTTGCTTTACAGCATCCAATGACATCCATTTCCAATCGGCCACTTCATCAACATTAATCTGGGGTTCATCATTATAATAACCAATCATAACATGATCAAATTCATGTTCAGTCAGTCCATTATCAAAAGGCGCTTTATAGATAAACGAAATAGTTTCCTTTAAATCTGTAACGAAGCCCATCTCCTCCTTTAAACGTCTTTTCCCTGCTTCAATATTACTTTCTCCATCACGTTGATGACTGCAACAAGTATTGGTCCATAAGCCAGGTGAATGATATTTATGCATGGCTCGTTGCTGTAACATGAGCTCATTTTTATCATTAAAAACAAATACCGAAAACGCCCGATGCAACAATGCCTTTTCATGAGCCTCCAATTTAGGCATTAAGCCAATTTGCTCATCATTTTCATTTACGAGAATTACTTGCTCTTCTATCATAACACAAAAATACCATTCCTAGAATTAAATATATGTCAAAGTTTTAATAAAATAAAAAGCTATGAAAACTATGGATTAAATTGTGTTTAATAATACTATCTTTGCAACCCATATTTCAAAGCATATTATGAGTTTTAAAAGTGAAATAGAAAGACGTAGAACCTTCGGAATCATCTCGCATCCGGATGCCGGAAAAACAACCTTAACGGAAAAATTGCTACTCTTTGGCGGCGCTATTCAAGAAGCAGGTGCCGTAAAGAGTAATAAGATAAAAAAAGGGGCTACCAGTGATTTTATGGAGATAGAACGTCAAAGAGGTATCTCGGTAGCGACTTCTGTTTTAGCTTTTGAATACAATGGTATCAAAATCAATATTCTTGATACACCAGGTCACAAAGATTTTGCTGAAGACACTTTTAGAACCCTAACAGCGGTAGATAGTGTCATCGTGGTTATTGATGTGGCTAAAGGGGTCGAGGAGCAAACTGAAAAATTAGTGGAAGTTTGTCGCATGCGAAATATCCCCATGATAGTCTTTATTAACAAGTTGGATCGAGAAGGAAAAGATGCCTTCGACCTATTGGATGAAGTAGAACAGAAATTAGGTTTAAGCGTTGTACCATTAAGCTTTCCAATTGGCATGGGCTATGATTTTAAAGGTATTTACAACTTATGGGAAAAGAACGTCAACCTATTTAGTGGTGATAGCCGAAAAAATATTGAAGAAACCATTGAGATTAATGATTTGGCTTCACCTGAACTTAACAAGTTGGTAGGTGAGAAAGCTGCTGATACCTTACGTGAAGAAATAGAACTGGTAGAAGGTATTTATCCAACTTTTGATAAGGAAGAATATCTGAACGGAAAACAACAACCTGTTTTCTTTGGTTCGGCATTAAATAATTTTGGTGTTCGTGAGCTCTTGGATTGTTTTGTTGAGATTGCTCCAAAACCAAGACCCAAGCAAAGCGAAGAACGTTTGGTAAAACCAGATGAGCAGAACTTTACTGGTTTTGTATTTAAAATTCACGCCAATATGGATCCAAACCATCGTGACAGATTGGCCTTTGTGAAAATAGTTTCAGGGAAATTTGAGCGCAATAAACCCTATTTACACGTAAGACATAACAAAAAGTTGAAGTTTTCCAGTCCAAATGCTTTCTTCGCTGAAAAAAAAGAAATTGTTGATGTCTCTTATCCTGGAGATATTGTGGGATTGCACGATACTGGTAATTTCAAAATAGGTGACACCTTAACCGAAGGTGAAACAATAAATTACAGAGGTATACCAAGTTTCTCACCAGAACATTTTAGATATATCAATAATGCCGATCCTTTGAAATCAAAACAGCTTTATAAAGGCATCGACCAATTAATGGACGAAGGTGTTGCCCAATTATTTACTTTAGAGCTTAACGGCAGGAAGGTAATAGGTACCGTTGGAGCCCTTCAGTATGAAGTTATTCAATATAGACTGGAACATGAATATGGCGCTAAATGTACATATGAAAATCTCAATGTACACAAGGCCTGTTGGGTAGACCCTGAAGATAAAAAGAACGAAGAATTCCAAGAATTTTTAAGAGTCAAACAACGTTTTCTTGCCAAAGACAAGCAAAACCAGTTGGTTTTTCTGGCAGACTCACCCTTTTCATTACAAATGACTCAGCAAAAATATCCAAGTATTAAATTCCATTTAACATCGGAATTCAATTAAAAAGTGTGTCGTTCATCTAATATTTTGGAAAAAATTTGCTTTTAATCGAATTTTTAATACTTTTAATCGATGTTTTAAATATGCTATTTATTTAGATACATACATTTAAACTAGATTATAACCCCAAAAATGATCTACTTATGGAAACTGACGACAATGTTTTCAGTAATAGTGATATTACTGTGACCTACAACCCAAGTGCATGTATAAATGCAGAGCGATGTGCTCGTGAACTTTCAAATGTTTTTAGAAATTCTGTTATTCCTTGGATTGACTTGGATGGTGCATCAACTTCAGAAATTATTAATCAAGTAAAAAAGTGCCCTTCTGGTGCTTTACAATTTTGTCTAAATAAAAAAGAGGCCTGTTAATTTACAGCCCTCTTTTTTATTTTTTATTTCTGATCAAATGATTGATTAAGCTTGACCAGTTGGTCCAAAATTCAACGGAATTGGTGGTTGTTCATAGTCCTTAATCTCTCCGTGGGCATTTTCAAATCGGGTAACATTTTCACCTAATGCCTTTAATAATCGTTTAGCATGTTGTGGCGTTAAAATGATACGAGACTTTACCTTACTTTTTGGTGTTCCAGGCATAATACTTACAAAGTCAACAACAAATTCTGAAACGGAATGATTTATAATCGCTAAATTGGAATATGTTCCTTCAGCTACTTTTTCATCAATTTCAATATTTATTTGCCCTTGTTTTTTTTGATTTTTATTATCACTCATAATATATATTGTAAAAAAAATAGCGTGAATTTCTCCACGCTATTTTATGTTTAGTTATAATTAACTTCTTGTTTAGCTTGCATCATTTCGTCAAACTCTTCTTTGGAACCTACAATAATGTTTTCATAAGCTCTCATACCAGTACCAGCTGGTATTCTGTGACCTACAATAACATTCTCCTTAAGTCCTTCTAAAGTATCCACCTTACCATTTACAGCAGCTTCATTAAGAACTTTTGTTGTTTCTTGGAAAGAAGCAGCAGAAATAAACGACTTCGTTTGAAGTGATGCTCTAGTAATACCTTGAAGTATTGGCGTTGCAGTGGCTGGTTGTGCATCACGTGCTTCAACCAATTTCTTATCTTCACGACGTAGCAATGAGTTTTCATCACGCAATTGTCTTGGGGAAATGATTTGACCTGCTTTGATGTTTTCAGAATCACCAGCATCTTCAACAACTTTCATTCCGAATATTTCATCATTTTCTTCAATGAAATCATCTTTATGCACCAATTGGTTTTCTAGGAATGTGGTATCTCCAGAATCCATGATTCTAACTTTACGCATCATTTGTCTGACGACAACCTCAAAGTGCTTATCATTAATTTTTACACCCTGTAAACGGTATACTTCCTGTACTTCGTTAACCAAATATTGTTGCACTGCCGAAGGACCTTTGATATTTAAAATATCGTTCGGTGTCACAGAACCATCTGATAATGGCATACCAGCTTTCACAAAATCATTTTCTTGTACCAGAATCTGATTTGATAACTTAACTAGGTATTTCTTAACATCTCCTAATTTAGATTCAACAATAATTTCTCGGTTACCTCTCTTAATCTTACCAAATGAAACTACTCCATCAATATCACTAACAACAGCTGGATTAGATGGATTACGTGCTTCAAATAATTCAGTAACACGAGGAAGACCACCCGTGATATCACCTGATTTAGCCGACTTACGAGGAATTTTAACTAAAATTTTACCAACTTTAATTTTCTCCCCATCATCAATCATCAAGTGTGCACCAACTGGCAAGTTGTAAGAACGGATAACGTTTCCTTTAGCATCATCAATATGCAATGTTGGAATCAACTTCTTATTTCTAGATTCAGAAATTACTTTTTCTTGGAATCCAGTTTGTTCGTCGATCTCAACTTGGTAGGTAACACCTTGTTCGATATTTTCATAGCGAACTTTACCAGCAAATTCAGAAATAATAACACCGTTATATGGATCCCATTGACAAACTACCTCACCCTTTTTAAGTTCCTGACCATTTTTCACAAAAATTGTAGAACCATAAGGTATGTTGTTCGTACTTAAGGTAATTCCTGTTTTCTTATCAATTAGTTTTAATTCAGATGTTCTTGAAATAACAATATTAACAGCATTACCTTCAGAATCTTCGCCTTTTACGGTCTTTAATTCATCTATTTCTGCTATGCCATCAAATTTAGCTACTAATTTATTTTCTTCAGAAATGTTACCAGCAATACCACCAACGTGGAATGTACGTAATGTAAGCTGTGTACCAGGCTCACCAATAGATTGAGCAGCAACCACACCAACAGCCTCACCTCTTTGAACCATTTTACCGGTTGCTAGATTACGACCATAACATTTAGCACAGATGCCCTGTTTTGCCTCACATGTTAAGGCAGAACGCACTTCAATAGATTCAATTGGTGAATTTTCAATTCTATTAGCAACTTCTTCATCAATCATTTGATTGCTGGTTACCAATAATTCATCAGTTAAAGGATTGTAAACATCATTTAATGAGATACGTCCAACAATTCTTTCTGCAAGCGTTTCAACTACTTCGTCATTTTTCTTCAATGGAGTTACTTCAACACCTCTTAACGTACCACAATCTTCACTGTTTACAATAACATCTTGAGAAACATCAACCAAACGACGGGTTAGGTAACCTGCATCCGCTGTTTTAAGAGCCGTATCGGCAAGACCTTTACGTGCACCGTGAGTCGAAATAAAATATTCTAAAATTGAAAGACCTTCTTTAAAGTTTGAAAGAATTGGATTTTCAATAATTTCACCACCACCAGCAGTTGATTTTTTAGGTTTTGCCATTAATCCACGCATACCTGTAAGCTGACGAATCTGTTCTTTAGATCCACGAGCTCCAGAATCAAGCATCATATATACCGAGTTAAAACCTTGTTGGTCTTCGCGAATACGCTTCATAGATAACTCGGTTAATTCAGCATTCGTAGATGTCCAAATATCAATTACCTGATTATAACGTTCGTTGTTGGTAATAAGACCCATATTATAGTTGGCAGTAATACCATCAACCAATCCATTGGCCTTCTCAATCATTTCGTGTTTTTCTGGTGGAATAATAATATCTCCCAAACTAAATGACAATCCACCTTGGAAAGCAAAGTTGTAACCCAACGTTTTAATTTCATCTAAAAACAATGCTGTTTCTGGAACGCTAGTAACTTTTAAAATGTCTCCAATAATGTTACGCAAAGACTTTTTAGTCAATACTTCATTAATAAAACCAGCGTTGTGAGGTACTTTCTCATTAAAAAGTACACGCCCGACAGTCGTATTAATAATTTGAAGTTTTAACTTTCCTTCCTCGTTGAAATCCCAAGTTCTTACTTTGATAGCCGCGTTCAAATCAACACGTTTTTCATTGTAAGCAATGACAACCTCTTCGGGAGAATAGAATGTTAAGCCTTCACCTTTAATTTTTACTTCATCAGTAGATTTACGCTCCTTGGTCATATAATATAAACCAAGTACCATATCTTGAGATGGTACTGCTACTGGCGATCCATTAGCAGGATTCAGGATATTGTGAGAAGCTAACATTAATAATTGTGCTTCTAAAATAGCCTCTGGACCAAGAGGTAAATGCACTGCCATTTGGTCACCATCAAAATCGGCATTAAATGCCGTAGTTACCAATGGATGTAACTGGATAGCCTTTCCTTCAATTAATTTTGGTTGGAAGGCTTGAATACCCAATCTATGTAATGTAGGAGCACGGTTTAGTAATACTGGATGTCCTTTAAGAACATTTTCCAGAATATCCCAAACCACAGGCTCTCTTTTATCTATAATTTTCTTTGCAGATTTTACAGTCTTAACAATACCTCTTTCAATTAATTTTCTAATTACAAAAGGCTTGTACAATTCTGCTGCCATGTTTTTTGGCAATCCACATTCGTATAATTTTAATTCAGGTCCAACGACTATTACCGAACGCGCAGAATAATCAACACGTTTTCCAAGTAAGTTTTGACGGAAACGTCCTTGTTTACCTTTAAGCGAATCTGATAATGATTTTAACGGTCTGTTAGAATCCGTTTTAACAGCAGAAGACTTACGCGTATTATCGAACAACGAATCTACTGATTCCTGTAACATACGCTTTTCATTACGTAAAATCACCTCTGGTGCTTTAATCTCAACCAATCTCTTGAGACGGTTGTTACGGATAATGACACGACGATACAGGTCATTCAAATCTGAAGTAGCAAAACGACCACCATCTAATGGTACTAACGGACGTAATTCTGGTGGGATGATTGGAATAACTTTCATAATCATCCACTCTGCACGATTCTCACGATTCTCGTTAGACTCACGTAATGCTTCAACAACCTGTAGACGCTTTAACGCTTCCGTTTTACGTTGCTTAGATGTTTCCGTATTGGCTTTATGACGTAATTCAAATGATAATTCATCTAAATCAATACGCGATAACAACTCAATTAAACACTCTGCTCCCATTTTAGCCAAAAACTTGTTCGGATCAGTATCCTCTAAATATTGGTTTTCTTGTGGAAGAGTCTCTAAAATGTTTAAGTATTCTTCTTCAGTAAGGAAATCCATCTTTTGAACAGGCTCTCCTTCTGCATTTTTGGCAATACCTGGCTGAATTACTACGTAACGTTCGTAGTAAATAATCATATCTAATTTTTTAGATGGTAAACCAAGTAAGTAACCTATTTTATTTGGTAACGAACGGAAGTACCAGATGTGCGCTACAGGAACCACTAAATTAATGTGCCCTACTCTATCACGACGTACTTTCTTTTCCGTTACTTCAACACCACAACGATCACATACAATACCTTTGTATCGTATACGCTTATATTTTCCACAAGCACATTCGTAATCCTTTACAGGACCAAAAATACGCTCACAAAACAAACCATCACGCTCTGGTTTATGAGTTCGATAATTGATAGTTTCTGGCTTTAAAACCTCACCGCGAGATTCTGCTAAAATAGACTCTGGTGAAGCTAGACCAATTGAGATTTTGTTAAATCTCTGTACTGTATTCTTATCTTGTTTTCTTGCCATAATATATGGTTGAAATGAATTTTATTAATTAACTACTCCTCTAATCTGATATCCAATCCTAGACCTTTCAATTCATGCATTAATACATTGAATGATTCAGGTAATCCTGGCTCTGGCATTGGTTCACCTTTAACAATACTTTCGTATGTTTTAGCTCTACCAATAACATCATCAGATTTAACGGTCAATATTTCTCTTAAGGTTGCAGAGGCTCCATAAGCTTCAAGAGCCCAAACCTCCATTTCACCAAAACGCTGACCACCAAACTGTGCTTTACCACCTAATGGCTGCTGCGTAATTAATGAATAAGGACCTATGGAACGTGCGTGCATCTTATCATCAACCATATGGCCTAGCTTCAACATGTAGATAACACCTACAGTTGCTGGTTGGTCAAAACGATCTCCTGTACCACCATCATATAGATAAGTGTGTCCAAATCTTGGTATTCCGGCTTCATCGGTAAATTCGTTGATTTGATCTAGAGTAGCACCATCAAAAATTGGTGTTGCATACGTACGATTCAATTTTTGACCAGCCCATCCAAGAACCGTTTCATAAATCTGACCGATGTTCATACGTGACGGTACACCAAGAGGATTCAATACAATATCAACAGGTGTTCCATCTTCAAGGAATGGCATATCTTCCTGACGAACGATACGCGCCACAATACCTTTGTTACCGTGACGACCTGCCATTTTATCACCAACTTTAAGCTTACGTTTTTTAGCAATGTAAACTTTAGCTAATTTGATAATACCAGCTGGTAATTCATCACCTACGGAAATCGTGAATTTCTCACGACGTAACGAACCTTGTAAATCGTTTTCTTTAATCTTGTAGTTGTGAATTAAGTCGGCAACTAATTTATTAGTATGATCATCTGTTGTCCATTGACCGCTCGTTAAGTGAACATAGTCATCAACCGCGTTCAACATTTTAAGTGTGTACTTTTTACCTTTTGGTAACACTTCCTCACCTAAATCATTGTAAACACCTTGAGCTGTTTTTCCACCTACAATAGCAAATAGTTTATCAACTAAAATGCTTTGTAAATCATCAAACTTCTTATTATAAAGTGCCTCTAATTGAGCTATATCCTCTTTATCTTGCGCTCTTTTTCGTTTATCCTTAACTGCACGAGAGAATAATTTTTTATCAATTACTACACCGTTTAATGAAGGAGACGCTTTTAATGACGCATCTTTAACATCACCGGCTTTATCTCCAAAGATTGCTCTTAATAACTTTTCTTCAGGTGTTGGATCTGATTCACCTTTTGGTGTAATCTTACCAATAAGAATATCACCAGGTTTTACTTCAGCACCCACACGAATCATACCGTGTTCATCTAAATCTTTGGTAGCTTCTTCCGAAACGTTAGGAATATCATTAGTCAATTCCTCGTTACCTAGTTTAGTATCACGAACTTCCAGTGAATACTCATCAATATGAATAGAAGTAAAAATATCCTCACGAACTACTTTTTCAGAAATTACAATCGCATCCTCAAAGTTATACCCTTTCCAAGGCATAAAGGCTACTTTCATATTTCTACCTAAAGCCAATTCGCCGTTTTGAGTTGCATAACCCTCACAAAGTACCTGACCTTTTGTAACCTTATCTCCTTTTCTAACAATGGATTTAAGATTGATTGAAGTTCCTTGGTTTGTCTTTCTAAATTTAACTAAAGGATATGTTTTGGTCTCACTGTCAAAACTTACTTTAGCCTCATCTTCAGTTCTATCATATTTAATGACAATTTCATTAGCATCTACGTACTCAACTACACCACTTCCTTCAGCATTAATTAAAACACGTGAATCCGTAGCTACCTGTCTTTCCAATCCAGTACCAACAATTGGTGCTTGAGGACGCAATAATGGAACTGCCTGACGCATCATGTTTGATCCCATCAAAGCACGGTTCGCATCATCATGCTCCAAAAATGGAATTAACGATGCTGAAATAGAAGCAATCTGGTTAGGAGCAACATCCGTGTAGTGAACTTTATCTGGCTCAACTACTGGGAAATCACCTTCCATTCTAGCAATTACCTTATCATGAACAATTTTACCTTTATCATCAACTTCAACAGTTGCTTGCGCAATTAATTGTTCTTCTTCTTCTTCTGCACTTAAGTAAATTGGATCACCTTTAATATCAACTACACCATCTTCTACTTTTCTGTAAGGCGTTTCAATGAATCCCATTGAGTTTACTTTTGCGTAAACCGATAGCGAAGAAATCAAACCAATGTTTGGCCCTTCAGGTGTTTCAATAGGACACAATCTTCCGTAGTGAGTATAGTGAACGTCACGAACCTCAAAACCAGCTCTTTCTCTTGAAAGACCTCCTGGTCCTAATGCTGATAAACGACGTTTGTGTGTTATCTCTGCCAATGGATTCGTTTGATCCATGAATTGAGATAACTGGTTAGTACCAAAGAATGAGTTAATTACCGACGATAAGGTCTTAGCATTAATCAAATCAATTGGTGTAAATACTTCGTTATCACGAACATTCATACGCTCACGAATAGTTCGTGCCATACGTGCTAAACCAACACCAAACTGTTGCGATAATTGTTCACCTACAGTACGTACACGACGGTTTGATAAGTGATCAATATCATCAATCTCTGCTTTAGAGTTGATAAGCTCAATTAAATATTTAATAATGGTAATGATATCTTCTTTTGTAAGCACCTGCTTATCCATTCCAATATCAAGACCTAATTTTTTGTTCATTCTGTAACGACCTACTTCACCTAAAGAGTAACGCTGGTCCGAGAAGAATAATTTGTCAATAATACCACGAGCCGTTTCTTCATCTGGCGGTTCGGCATTACGTAATTGACGGTATATGTGTTCAACAGCTTCTTTTTCAGAGTTTGTTGGGTCTTTTTGTAATGTGTTGTGAATAATAGCGTAATCACCTTGTTGAGCACTTTCCTTGTGTAAAAGAATGGTTTTAACGCTTGTTTCAAGGATCTCTTCGATATTGTCTTTATCAAGAACCGTATCACGATCTAATACAATCTCGTTACGCTCAATAGATACGACTTCACCTGTATCTTCATCCACAAAATCCTCGTGCCAAGTGTTCAAAACACGTGCTGCAAGTTTACGTCCTAATACTTTTTTCAATCCAGCTTTAGATACTTTTACTTCTTCGGCTAAATCAAAAATTTCTAATATATCTTTATCTCTTTCAAAACCAATTGCTCTGAATAACGTGGTAACTGGTAACTTTTTCTTACGGTCAATATACGCATACATCACACTATTGATGTCCGTTGCGAATTCAATCCAAGAACCTTTGAACGGAATGACTCTAGCCGAGTATAATTTTGTTCCATTAGCATGGAATGATTGACCAAAGAATACGCCTGGCGAACGGTGTAATTGTGAAACTACTACACGCTCGGCTCCATTAATAACAAAAGTACCACTTGGCGTCATGTATGGAATTGTCCCTAAATACACATCTTGAACAATGGTCTCGAAATCCTCATGTTCAGGGTCTGTACAGTACAATTTTAACCTCGCCTTCAGTGGAACGCTATATGTAAGTCCTCTTTCAATACACTCTTCAATGGTGTATCGTGGTGGATCGATAAAGTAATCTAAAAATTCTAAAACAAATTGATTACGTGTGTCTGTTATTGGGAAGTTTTCCATGAAGGTATTGTATAAACCTTCATCTCCTCGTTCTTCAGATTTAGTTTCTAGCTGGAAAAAATCCTGGAAGGATTTTATCTGAATATCCATAAAGTCAGGATATTCAGTTCTATTGACAATAGATGAGAAATTTAATCTTTCAGCTTGTTTTTCTAACATCAATGGACGGAATTTTGATTAAAAAAAATGTGACTGCGTATAGGTCACGGTTATATACGCAAAATGGTCTAGGCCCAGAAGTGATTAACTTCAGGCCTAAACCTTTATGTGTTTGGGGTGTTAAGCTTACTTAAGCTCAACCTCTGCTCCTGCTTCTTCTAAAGAAGTCTTTAAGCCTTCAGCTTCGTCTTTAGACACACCTTCTTTAATTGCGCTAGGTGCACCATCAACTAATTCTTTAGCTTCTTTTAATCCTAAACCAGTTAATTCCTTAACTAATTTTACAACTGCTAATTTAGAACCACCAGCGGCTTTAAGGATTACATCGAATTCTGATTTTTCTTCTGCAGCTTCACCACCACCAGCACCTGGGCCAGCAGCAACAGCTACTGCAGCAGCAGCAGGCTCGATACCATACTCATCTTTTAAAATAGTAGCTAACTCATTAACTTCTTTTACTGATAAGTTAACTAATTGTTCTGCGAAATCTTTTAAATCTGCCATTTTTCTATCGTTTTAATAAATTTTTAATTTTAATATAATTGTGTAAAAAGTGCGTACTTTTTTGGATTATCCTTCTTTTTCGGATAATGTTTTAATAATACCTGCAAGTTTACCGCCACTAGACTGAAGTGCTGAAATAACACTTTTAGCTGGTGATTGTAACAAGCCAATGATATCACCGATAACTTCTTCTTTAGATTTAATATCAACTAAAGCGTCAAGTTGTGCATCACCAATGTAAATAGCTTCCTCAATAAAGGCACCTTTTAAAAGTGGCTTATCTGATTTTTTACGGAAGTTTTTAATTACTTTGGCAGGAGCATTACCGGTTTCAGAATACATGACTGAAGTATTTCCTTTTAATGTTGAAGGAAGATCTCCAAAATCTTTATCTGATGCTTCCATTGCTTTTTCAAGCAAGGTATTTTTAACAACTGCTAATTTAATGTTAGCCTTAAAGCAAGCACGACGTAAATCTGAAGTCGCTCCTGCATTTAATCCAGATATATCTGCAAGATATATATTTGCATTATCGGCTAATTGCGCAGTTAAGTCTTTAATTACTTGTGATTTTTCCTCTCTAGTCATAATAAAAGTTTTAAACTACTTAACCAATTTTTGGATCAACGGCTAAACTAGGACTCATGGTACTTGACATATAAATGCTCTTTACATAAGTTCCTTTAGCTGCAGTTGGCTTAAGTTTTAATAATGTTTGTAATAATTCATTTGCATTACCTGCAATTTTATCAGCACTGAAAGATGCTTTACCTATAGATGCATGTACGATACCGGTTTTATCAACTTTAAAGTCAATTTTACCAGATTTCACATCATTTACAGCTTTAGCAACATCCATAGTTACCGTACCTGTTTTTGGGTTTGGCATTAGACCACGAGGACCTAATACACGTCCTAAAGGACCTAATTTACCCATTACACTTGGCATGGTAATGATAACATCCACGTCAGTCCAACCACCTTTGATTTTATCAAGGTATTCATCTAAACCAACATAATCAGCTCCAGCTTCTTTGGCTTCAGCTTCTTTATCTGGTGTTACCAATGCTAATACTTTCACGTCTTTACCAGTACCATGAGGCAGTGTAACAACACCTCTAACCATTTGATTGGCTTTACGAGGGTCAACACCTAAACGAACAGCAATATCTACTGATGCATCAAATTTGGTATTGGTAATTTCTTTCACTAATGAAGAAGCTTCATCAATAGAATACAGTTTCCCTTTTTCTATTTTTGCTAAAGCCTCCTTTTGTTTTCTTGTTAATCTTGCCATTTTTTAAAAATTTTTTAGATTAATTAGGGGCTTGGCCTCCTTTTACAGTTATACCCATAGATCTAGCAGTTCCAGCTACCATTGTCATGGCAGATTCAACTGTAAATGCATTTAAATCCTGCATTTTATCTTCAGCTATGGTTCTAATCTGATCCCAAGAAACTTTAGCTACTTTTTTAATATGAGGTTCACCAGAACCCTTCTTCACCTTGGCCGCTTCTAATAATTGTACTGCTGCAGGAGGTGTTTTGATTACAAAGTCAAATGACTTGTCTTTGTAAACAGAAATCACAACTGGTAATACTTTACCAGGCTTATCTTGAGTTCTCGCATTAAACTGCTTACAGAACTCCATGATATTAACTCCAGCGGCACCTAAAGCGGGTCCAACCGGTGGCGATGGATTCGCTGCACCTCCCCTAACTTGTAGTTTAACTACTTTACTTAATTCTTTTGCCATTTTTAATAATTTAGTTTATACAATTCTTATGATTGGAAGCGTAAGATTGTATTATATCTTGTAACAATTATTATACTTTTTCAACTTGCATATAACTTAATTCCAATGGTGTTTTTCTTCCGAAAATTTTAACCATGACCTCAAGTTTACGCTTTTCTTCATTGATTTTTTCAATAGTTCCATCGAATCCATTGAATGGTCCATCAATTACCTTAACCGTTTCACCTTTTGTAAACGGAATTGCCACATTAGCATCTGCCTCAAGAGACAACTCATCTACCTTACCTAACATTCTGTTAACTTCAGATTGTCTTAACGGCACAGGATCTCCTCCTTTTGTTTCACCTAAAAAGCCAATAACATTCGTTACTGATTTAATGATATGAGGTATTTCTCCAGTCAAATTTGCTTTAATCATGATGTAGCCAGGAAAATAAACTTTTTCTTTGTTTATCTTCTTGCCATTTCTAATTTGAATAACCTTTTCTGTTGGCACTAAAACCTCATCTACATAATCTTCAAATCCTAAACGGGCAATTTCGTTTTCGATGTAAGTTTTGATCTTATTTTCTTGACCACTTACAGCTCTAACTACATACCACTTTTTTTCATTTCCTTCAGACATACAATTTTATTTTATCCGTTAATCCATTTAAAGTAAAATCCTATGGCTTTGCTGAACACTGTATCTACTCCCCAAATTGCTAACGAGAAAATAATTGAAAAAACTGCTACTAAAACAGTTAAACTCTGTGCTTCTGCCCATGACGGCCAAGTCACATTATTTTTTAATTCTCCGAACGATTCTTTTATATAGTTTACAAATCCAGCCATTATATTATTTTTTTCAATATTGAGAGCCTCAAAATGACGACGGCTCTGTACTTTGTTTAACTCTGCACGGGTTGAGAGGCTCGAACTCCCGACACCTGGTTTTGGAGACCAGTGCTCTACCAACTGAGCTAAACCCGTAAATACAAGTCAAGGTATTCCGAAAAAACGGAATACCTTAACTTTATTATTTATTGAATTTTATTAATCTAAAATTTCAGTTACCTGACCAGCACCAACTGTTCTACCACCTTCACGGATAGCGAAACGTAAACCTACGTTCATGGCGATTGGTTGGATTAACTCAACAGTAATTGTTAAGTTATCACCAGGCATTACCATCTCAACTCCATCAGGAAGCGCGATGTTTCCAGTTACGTCAGTTGTACGTACGTAGAACTGTGGACGGTAGTTATTGTGGAATGGTGTGTGACGACCTCCTTCTTCTTTTTTCAAGATATAAACCTCAGCTTTGAATTTTTTGTGAGGAGTAACAGATCCTGGTTTAGTAATAACCATACCTCTTGAGATTTGAGTTTTCTCAATACCTCTTAATAAGATACCAGCATTATCTCCAGCCTCACCTCTATCAAGAATTTGACGGAACATTTCAATACCAGTAATAGTAGAAGTTAACTTTTCAGCACCCATACCAATGATTTCAACTGGGTCACCAGTGTTAGCAACACCTGTTTCAATACGACCAGTAGCAACAGTACCACGACCAGTAATAGAGAATACGTCTTCAATTGGCATTAAGAAAGGCTTATCCATATCACGAACTGGCTCTTCAATCCATGAATCACAAGCTTCCATTAATTCCATAACTGTATCAACCCACTTTTGCTCACCATTAAGTGCACCTAAAGCAGAACCTGAAATTACAGGACCATTATCACCATCGTACTCATAGAAGTTTAATAAATCTCTAACTTCCATATCAACCAATTCCAATAATTCCTCATCATCAACCATGTCAACTTTGTTCAAGAAAACAACGATTCTTGGAATACCTACTTGACGGCCTAATAAGATGTGCTCACGAGTTTGTGGCATAGGACCATCAGTAGCAGCTACAACTAAAATTGCACCATCCATTTGAGCAGCACCAGTTACCATGTTCTTAACGTAATCCGCGTGACCTGGACAGTCAACGTGAGCATAGTGACGATTTGCTGTTTGATATTCTACGTGAGATGTATTAATTGTAATACCTCTTTCTTTCTCTTCCGGAGCGTTATCAATTTGATCGAATGATCTTGCTTCTGAAAAACCTGCATCAGCTAATACTTTAGTAATAGCAGCAGTTAAAGTTGTTTTACCGTGATCTACGTGTCCAATAGTACCAATATTTAAGTGTGGTTTTGAACGATCGAAAGTTGCCTTTGCCATGTTTAATTTATTTTAATCTTAATTTATATTAGTGTTCAATTTAATGCATCTTGAAAAGAGCCAATGACGAGATTTGAACTCGTGACCTCTTCCTTACCAAGGAAACGCTCTACCCCTGAGCTACACCGGCTTTTCATTTACGATTGCCGATTTAAGATTTACGATTCGTAAACCGCATACCGTAACTCGTAAATTTTAGAGCGGGAGACCGGGTTCGAACCGGCGACATTCAGCTTGGAAGGCTGACGCTCTACCAACTGAGCTACTCCCGCAATTTTAATTTTTTGTGGGGAGAGCAGGATTCGAACCTGCGAAGTTAAAAAACAACAGATTTACAGTCTGTCCTCGTTGGCCGCTTGAGTATCTCCCCAATAAAAAATATGTTTCAGTTTCTTAAAGAACTTGAGCCGATGGAGGGACTCGAACCCACGACCTGCTGATTACAAATCAGCTGCTCTAGCCAGCTGAGCTACATCGGCTTTTCATCACTTTTTTAGCTAAAAAAAAGCCCGCTATTTCTAACGGACTGCAAATGTATATATTTATTTTCTTATTCAAAACATTTTTCGAAAAATTTTATCATAAATATGCTCTTAATTTTTCTTTTCGCTTTTTAAGCTGTCTTTCCAATGAGGCAACAGCACTATCAGCTCCTTCTTCAAAGGTTTTACATTGTTTTTTTACAACAAAACTATCACCTGGTACACTTAATCGAGCTTCAAATATTTTATTGGCTTTGTCACTGGTATTTTCTACTTTTAAAAACACATCTGATTGAATCACCTTATCATAAAATAAATCCAGCTTGTCCATTCGTTTTTGAATGAAGTCTATCAATTTTCTATCTGCGCTAAAATTGACTGATTGCGTGTTTACTTTCATACTCTACTAATTTTCGTTAAACAATAGATTAAATTTTCCTATTTGTCACTTCTGGGGTGCGATTTCAGGTATACTTTTTTCAATTCCGAAATACTATTGTGTGTATATACTTGTGTCGCGGCTAAACTAGAGTGACCAAGCAGTTCCTTTACTGCATTTAAATCTGCACCTTGATTTAATAAATGAGTCGCAAATGAATGTCTTAATATGTGCGGACTCTTTTTTACCTTGGAAGATGCTAAACTAAAATACTCATTTATTATTCGGTAAACAAGTGTTTCATAAATTTTAACGCCTTTTTGGGTTAAAAACAAGTAATCAGAATCTTTGATTATTTCTAAATTATTTCTGGATTCTAAATAACTTTTTAAAGTTTCAATCACAGATTGAAGTAACGGAATAAAACGCTCTTTATTGCGCTTACCCAATACTTTTAATGTTTTTTTTGAAAAATCAATATTCGCAATTTTGATTTCAATCAATTCAATACGCCGAATCCCTGTTGAATAAAATAATTCAATAATCAACTTATCGCGCATGCCCTCAAAGGTGTTGTCAAAATCCCAATGATCTAAAACCGCTGTTACTTCTTTTTCAGAAAAAGGGATTTGAACCTTTTTACTTGTTTTAAGTGCTTTGTGTTTTGCTAATGGATTGGTTGTGATGTCTCCTACTTTCATGAGGAATTTAAAATAGGAATTCAGTGAGGATATCTTTCTATTAATCGATCTATTGGTCAAGCCTTTTTCTACCAAAGAGACAATCCAGCTCCTTATTTGTGAATAATTGACAAGAAGTAAGCTGTCGTCGTCATATTCCGAAACTATAAAATTAGAAAATTCATTTAAGTCTCTTTCATAGGCATTGACTGTTAGGTTGGAATAGTTCTTTTCTAACTGTAAGTATTCTAAAAAAGACTTCAAGGACATACTTCATTGTATTTTTATAAAATTACAATCTTTTTTAATAATCACGTTTTAATGCAAAAAAAATCCTGCAACAATTATATGTGCAGGATTTTATATCATAATTAGTGAAATACTAAATATCTTCTTGATCTCTTAAACGCTGAATGTATTGCGCTTTTTGAATTTGTGCCCTACGAGCAACAGAAGGCTTTGTAAACTGCTTACGCGTTTGTAATGCTCGCTTTGTACCCGTTCTATCAAACTTACGCTTGTAACGCTTTAGCGCTCTATCTATATTTTCTCCGTCTTTAATTGGTATAATTAACATAGTTCTTAACCTCCTCTCTTTTAGAATTTTCAGGATGCAAAAATAATAACAAATTTAAATCCTGCAATAGAAATTATATTTTTTTATTCTTTAAATAATGAATACCGCTTTGTTAAATCTTGAATAAGCTTTTCCTCTTCCTCACTTTCCAACAAGGTATTGTAATTTTTCCAGAAATCTTTATCATAAGGTTTCGGCGAAAAAATATCCGCATCCCAGATTTTGGTTAGGGCATCTGCAACGACTTCTGGTTCGGTTATAATTTCAGTAAACAAAATTTCTTGCACTGTATAATAATACCGCTCATCTTTATTGACGGCCGATTCATCAACTTCTGTTCTCGGATCATCTACAGCAACACCAACATTCACCAATTTTGGTGTTTCATAATAAATGTAATTCAAATACATTTTATCTTGATACTCTTTGTATGAAATGATTAGTTTATGATTCAAATCGGTATCAAAAAGTGTTTTACTTCTATTGCGCTGCGCTTGAGAGGCAGCGTGCAATTCATACTCAATTCTCTTAATAGCATAGGTGTCCCAATACACATAAATCCACCCTTTGGGTTGAAATCCGTCATTAAACACACCTTTGGTTTCTAAATTGACATGTTCAAAACTTTCAGATATCTGAAGTTTATAAATTTTTCTGTCGTTTTCAACTAAAACCGTATCCAGTTTAAATTGATGCTTGCTTAAAACATCTTCTATATCAAACAATGCATTCGGGTTTCCAGAATTTCTAACCATATTCAACTTACCATGAAACAAGGTTTCCAATCCATTAATTCGATTATCATTCCATTTGATAGCCTTTATTAGCGAGGTCGTTTTAATGGTATCACGGTTTAAGTTTCTGGATTTCAACTGAACGCCTTTGTTACGTAAATAAGACGTATAAGTCAACACACTATCTACGTCACGCAGATCATAACTTTTTCTGACCTGATCGACATTAACTTTAACATCGCCAAGCGAAATAGAATCAAATCCAGGATCATATAATGTAATGGCACTTTCTATTAACCATTTGAACTCCTTTTTGTTTCGTTCCTTATGACGCAGAAATCCTTTTTGCAAATAGGACGAGTCTGGTAAGTTTTCAGGAAGCTCTTCCAAGACCCGAAGCATAATATCATTTCCTGTTTTGGGTCTCGTTTCAGCTACAAGTAAGACCTCATCCAGAGATGCTACATCTGGGTCTAGATATACATCAAATGAACTATCAAACTCACCTACAGGAATCTTATAACTTTTAAATCCAATAGAAGAAATCACCAAAGTATCCTTAAGATGTTTATTGGGCACAACCAATACAAACTTACCATCGGTATTGGTTATGGTTCCAATGGTGGTGTTTTGAACATATACATTGGCACTTTCCAAAGGCATAAATGTTTCGCCATCCAAAACGGTGTTTTTTAATTCGGTTTGTGAAAAGGCCATAGTTGAAAACAACGCGATGGTAATTCCCAAAAAATACTTAACTGACTTCATTCTTAAGCTATTTGGTTGCAGGTTTATAGTCTTTTCCGTCCAAAGTCATTTTTGCAATAATTTCACGTAGAATTTCAGAAGTTCCACCGCCTATTGGTCCCAAACGGCTATCACGAAGTAATCGCGCCATAGGATATTCTTCCATGTAACCATAACCGCCTAAAAATTGCAGGCATTGGTAAATAACCTCATCGGCCATTTTAGTTGACTGTAATTTTGAAATGGTCGCTTCTTTTACAACATACTCACCCTTATCCATTCTATATGCTACAGAATAATTGAATTCCTTACACACTTCCATGTAACTGTATGCATCAGAAAAGCTATGACGTAAAGCTTGAAACGAATTGATGGTTTTTCCAAATGCCTGACGCTCACTCATATATTGTTTTGCGTAATCTAAAGCATATTCTGCTCGTGCATGGGCATTCACGCCCATAATTAATCGTTCAAAAGCAAAATGCTGCATGATATATGGAAATCCCTTCCCTTCTTCTCCCATGAGATTGGATACAGGAATTTTTACGTTATCAAAAGCTATTTCGGCAGTATCACTAGCACGCCAACCCAACTTGTCCAATTTTGTTGAAGAAACACCTGGCGTATCACGATCAATGATAAACATGCTGATACCCTTATTTCCTAATTCAGGATTGGTTTTGGCTGCAACCACCAAGTAGTCACTATAAACGCCATTGGTGATAAATGTTTTGGATCCATTAATTACATAACTATCACCTTGCCTAACAGCCGTTGTGCGCATACCAGCTACATCACTTCCGCCAAAGGGTTCGGTTACACACAAGCAGCCAATCATATCGCCAGAAATACTGGCTGTTAAATATTTTTGTTTAATAGCTTCACTTCCTTCTGCATTGACATGCGTCATCGCCAAGTAGGCATGCGCCCACATATTGGCGGCAAAACCACCTGAATTTATTTTTTGTAATTCTTCAAGAAAAATAACGGTATAAAACAAATCGAGATTCAAACCGCCATAAGCCTCTGGGTAATTGACCCCAAAAAAGCCCATGTCACCAAACTTCTTCCAGATAAAACGCTCAACCGCTCCATCTTTTTCCCATTTCTCTATATGTGGTGTGACTTCTTTCTTTAAAAAATCCTGCAGGCTTTCCCTAAACATTTGATGTTCTTCGGTGAAGTACATACTATTCATAAATCAAATTTTAACGTTTTATTCGAGCATCAAATATAACTTAATTATCTCAATTTTATTGAGTGGAAAACCCTTTACTTTTGTTAAATCATCAAGAGATTTGAAGCCTTCTCGCAAGGTTCGCTCTTCAATAATGCTATGCGCAATTTCGTAGTCTATGTATTTAATGGTGACCAGTTGGTCACGTGTGGCAGTATTTAAATTTATTCTTTGAATGCTCCTTGGAGTCTTTACTGTGAATCTATTGGTAATGTTTTCAATAACCTCGCGCTTTAGTCCGTAAACTTCCTGTAATTCCACATCGGATGCAAAACCACCATCGAATTGATTTCGGTATTTTATAATATTTGCTGACAATTTCTCACCTACACCATAAACACTTTGTAGTTGGCTAGCTGTTGCTTGATTCAAATCGATTTTCTGGTTGTAAGTCTTTGGGGTGTTATCATACGTTTTGCTGTTATAGGATTTGTTAACTTTTGGATTTGTCACCCATTCAGGGAACTTGAAATAAGGTGATATAATTTCCAATAACGAATCTGACACTTGGGTGACCTGTTGAAATTCTTCTGCTGAATTAACCCATTGGTCTTTGGCCCTAAAGGCTAAAAGTCTATCGATTTCTTCTGACGACATCCCGAGAGTATAACCTTTGTAATCTGTAATGTAATTGGGATTAAACGGATAAATTTTAGGTTTCGAGTTTTCTGTCTTCACTTGTTTTAATGAATCAATTTCATTCTGAAAGGCGATTAATTCTGACCCACTTTTAAATGGTTCATCATTTGAAAAATCACTAAAATAATACAAGCACTGAAAAGTAATAATCAAAACCAACAATAAAAAAATCCCATTTCGCTGCTTTTTTGAAAACGTGAAATGGGATTTGATATGTTGCATATTTACAGTTTTAATTACATGTGCTTTGTAATGTCTTCATGGCCATCCTCTAATGCCTCCTTTTTGATAGATATCGCATTTAGATAACGTGCCATTTCTTCGCGTACTTTAGGGAACAAGAGTAATAAACCAATCATATTTGGAAATACCAAAGCCAAGATCATGGCGTCCGAGAATTTAATAACAGCATCTAAAGTTGCTGCTGCTCCAATAACCACAAATAACAAGAACAATACTTTGTATGTTAAATCAGCCGCTTTACCTCTTCCAAATAAGTATTTCCAAGACTGCAATCCATAGTAAGACCAAGAAATCATAGTTGAAAAGGCAAATAATACAATTGCAATCGTCAACACATAAGAGAAGCCTGGTATAACCGAGTCAAAAGCTTCAGATGTTAAATCAACACCACCTATTTGTTCTCCAGTGGCATTAATCATTACGTTACTGCCTTCTACTGCGCCATAAGTAAATACGCTCTGCATATTGGCACCATCAATATTGAAGAATATAATAACCAATGCTGTCATTGTACAGATAACTACTGTATCAATAAAAGGCTCTAATAGCGCTACAACACCTTCTGATGCTGGGTATTTGGTTCTTACGGCTGAATGCGCAATGGCAGCCGATCCAGCACCTGCTTCGTTAGAGAAAGCCGCACGTTGGAAACCAACAATTAAGACTCCCATAAAACCACCTAATCCTGCCATTGGCGTGAAGGCACCTTCAATAATTAAACTAAATGCATCATCTATATATTGGTAATTGGCAAAAATTATTATTAAAGCTGCCAATATGTAAATACCAGCCATAAAAGGCACCACTTTTTCAGTGATTTTTGCAATTCGCTTAATACCTCCTATGATTACAATACCAACCAAAATAGCCAACACGACACCAATGATGGTACCAGTAGCGCCACCTTCTAATCCCATTAGGGATGATAATTGAACAGTCGCTTGATTTGATTGAAATGCGTTTCCACCTCCAAATGAAGCTCCAACACATAATATAGCAAAAAGCACAGCTAAAACTTTACCAATTCCGGCTTTTCCTGTTGCTTTCAATCCTTTGGATAAATAATACATAGGACCACCATAAATGGTTCCATCTTCACCGACATCGCGATACTTGACACCAAGTGTGCACTCCACAAACTTTGTTGACATCCCCAATAATCCACAAACAATCATCCAAAAAGTTGCTCCTGGTCCTCCTGTAGCAATTGCAACGGCAACACCCGCAATATTACCCAAGCCAACTGTTCCAGACACAGCTGTTGCCAAAGCCTGAAAATGAGAAACTTCACCATGAGCACTTTCATCACGAATAGTATCTTTAATATCTTCTTCAGCAAGCGCTTCATCATTATCATATAATTTATCAACTCCGTGCTTCTCTATGTCTACATATCGTCCACGAACCGTATTAATTGCCGTTGGAAATTTTGTAATACTTGGAACTTTAAAGTACAATGTAAAGAATGTCGCTCCAGCAACCAACAGAATTACAACTACTGGCACATTAAGACCTGCTATGGGCACTGAAGTCAATATAAACCCTTCCCACCAAGATGCGACAGGCATAAAGGCATCGTTTACTTTTTCATCAATTCCCTTTTCTTGAGCGAAGGTTATAAAAGGGACAATTAAGGTCAATAGAAACAGAAGATATTTCTTCATAATTTGAAAAGTTAGTTTAGTTTTTGTTTTAAAGCTAGCAAGATGCTAAAAAAAATTGAGTTTTTAAAACAAGAGTTGTTAAATCACTACAAATGCGATGTGATATTGTATTCGGAATTTAATCTCTGTATTTGTTCTGGTCTGCCTAGAACAATAATTTTTGAATTGGGCAGGAGTTTCTGATCTGCTTCAGGATTCACAATATACTCGCCATCACCATTTTTATAACCAATAACGTTGCAACCCGTTTTTCTCCGTAAATCCAAATCACGAATAGTTTTAATTTCAGAAGCATCATACAATTTATTTACAGGAATTTCTTCAATATTGATATTAGATTTACCCACGATGGATAAATTATCAATAAACTCAATTAAATCAGGAACCACAACCAAGGATGCCATGTGGTCGCCTCCTATTTTATCTGGAAGAATGACGTTATTGGCTCCCGCCAATTTCAGTTTTTTATATGAGGTTTCCTGTGATGCGCGACTGATAATGGTCAATTTATCATTTATTTGCCTAGCGGATAAGACGACAAATAAATTATCAGCATCGTTTGGTAAAGCTGAAATCAACGTACTGGCGCGTTCGATGCCTGCCTGAAATAAGACTTCATCTTCATTGGCATTACCATGTATAAATGGAACCAATTCATTTTGGTATTTATCAATTATCTCCTTCTCTCTTTCAATAACAACAAAAGGTTTCTTGTAGGCTATTAGTTTGGTAACAGCCTGCTTGCCATTTCGCCCGTAGCCACATACGATGATATGGTTAGACAAACTATCAATCTTTTTTTGCATCTTTTTTTGTTTTAGTTCATCAATATTATTTTGACTCAATATGTATTCCGTTATAACCTTTAATGCATAACCCACAATAACAACGCTGGCTAAAATTAGAAAAATAGTAAAAATTTTAGAAGCATCATCCAATGGCCTAACCTCTCCGAACCCAACTGTTGTAATGGTAATTACGGTCATATAAAGCGCATTGATCCACGAGTAACCCGAAAGCACCTTAAACCCTAAAACACCAATGAACAACAAAGCTACCAACAGAATGATAGCTGTGTATATTTTAGATCGGAATAAACGTAATATTTTATTACTCATGTTTTATAAATCAAAAACTGATGATCGTTTGGTGTACAATAAATCTTTAATTCGCATCCAAAATGCAATAAATAAATACAAGGCAAAACCAAAGCCCAAGGTCACAAAAGTTAGATACATGAACGAGGTTCTAACCACCTTGGCACGGATTCCCAATCGGTCAGCTATGCGCTGACACACATAGTATCCATGCTTTTGAAAATAGAGTAAAGACCTGTAGAAAATGTTCATGCCGCAATGTAACAATTTATTCGTTTAGTAAGGCGTTTCCAACTGCACATTGTAAACACTTTTTCTTATCACAATAGGCTGTTTTCAGTTGAATGAGCGCTTGTGAATATCCAGACGAATTGGGTATGAACCTTAAACCCTGAAATTTAGAAACGATACTGTTTTTCTCGGCAGGTATTTCATTGATGAGCTCAAAAATGGATTCCGTTATATCCTGTCCCTGACTTTTGGCATAGGCAAACTGAATAGGAACAATTGTGTTAATAATCAATAGGTTTATAAAAGATTTAGTCAGTCCCTTTTTTGATTTTCTTGATGGTGTCCCGAAGTTATAATGTGCTTCCCAATAGTTGGATGTAGACACTTCAAATAGCTTATAGATACTTCCTAAATCATCACAATTTATGATACTAGAAAACAAATTTTGACGTGTATGGTACAAACTAGCTAACTGCGACAGACGAATGGTTGGAAAATTGGTGGGACGCAATCTAAAAAACTGCACTGGCAACACCTTTGTATTATCTAATGAAAACTTATGCTTTATAAAAGTATATCTCTTGATTAAATCATCATAATGGCTATCCTGATATGACTTATCTAACAATCCAGCTTGTCCAAAAAACAAGGCTTCCAAATCTGCCTGATTGGATTGCAACTTTCTGATAATTGAAAAATCCATGGAGTTGGCCATACTCAAAAAAGCCTCGCCATTTATATTGAGCCCGAAGTTTTTGGCTAGCATGGCACACAACACCGCTTCCCAATTGTTCTTTGATTTTTGCAACAGTTTTTCAATAACTTGAGACTTTTGTTCCAAACGCTCAAAATAGAGTCGCTCCAACCAATTAGAAAGGACGAAATCATCTACGTTTGCAAAATCTTTTTCACAATAAATCCATTGGTTTTGCTTTTGGAAAAGCTGATTATAATTGTTTAGAAACTTGCTATCTACAATTGGTTTTAACTCTAACGTTGGAATAGCCGTATTGTCTTTTCGGAACACATCGGTATCATGTTCCCAAACCACATGTAAGATGACGTTGTCGTAATTGGCATCGGTTTCATGATGGTGGACATACCAGTCACTGGATTTGATGTGAATTTCCACATTACCTGCCCATAATTGCCCATCAATATTTATTTGAGCATTGAAAAAATCAGGGCCTGCACCCAAATTGTGCTGACCCAATGACTTGATAACCACCGATTGGTTTTGGGTTGTCTTTAAGTTGGTAGATTGGAATTTGTTGAACTTCCAGATATGGTGCAGCAGGGTTTCTTGCATTAAAACAAGTTACTAAAAATTAATTTTGATTTTAAGAGCCTTTTATAAAATTTACTATTTTGTAGGTTCACAATTAAGCCATGCCTTGTTATGTATGTCCTTTTCATTCTTTTAATTATGATTACTCAAAATACCACAACACTCTATGATTTTAATACAAAAAGCCAAGCCAATGATTGGCTAGTTGTTGATGATGTTGTTATGGGTGGGCAATCCGATGGTAATTTTTACATAGACGAAAACGGCCATGGGGTTTTTGAAGGCACTATATCATTAGAAAATAATGGTGGTTTTTCCTCTATAAAGCATGAATGTCAAACCATTGAAGTTAAGGGTTATTCGAAAATTAGGTTGCACGTAAAAGGAGACGGCAATACTTACCAAGTGCGCATAAAAAACAAACGAGACAACTATTATTCCTATACGGCTTATTTTCAGTCTGATACTAATTGGGGAACTATTGAAATACCTTTTGAAGCCTTATTGCCAGTTTTTCGAGGCAGAGATTTAGATTTGCCTAATTTTCAAGGTGAAACCATTGAAGAGGTTGGCATACTAATCGGTAATAAAAAAGCACAATCGTTTAAATTGTTAATTGATAAAATTGAATTGGTTAAATAATTTTTCAAACTCTATTTTGTAAGATAAAAAGAGAACTCCGTTTCTGTCTGTTGATAGGCAGGTAACTGCTGATATAAAATATCTTAACGCTTTATAGCATACTAATTATAAAATCATGTTAGAAATTTATTCAAAAATTCTTGAAAATGCTTACAACACTTCCTTTTTAATTCCAAAAGGAACAATGAGTTTTTCCAACAAAGAAAACTTCATTAAGTACAAAAACGCATTACTTTTTTTGGTAGAGAATGGATTACTAGAAGAAATGCCTCAAAAAAGACACCGAATAACAAACAAAGGTAGAGAGGTATATGAGAATGAAGGTATATTTACCTATTTATTAAATCAACAAACAAGTAAGGCTAGAGATGAGCATAAACAAGAAGTTGATTATAATCTCTCAATAAGTCGATTAGAGCTTACAAAAAAAATATTGGATGATTACAAATGGACAAAATGGCTGTCACGATTTGCTTTTTTGATATCTGTTGGATTGGCCGTTTTAAAACTTATTGAATATTTAAATAAATAGAAACGAAAGAAAGTTCTGATTAACTAATCAATATACCCCATTTTACGCATCCAGTCGTTATTAAACATTTTGCCTACATAACGACTGCCATGGTCGTGAAACAAGACCACAACCACATCATCCTTACCAAAATGTTCTTTTAACTGCAACACCCCTTTTATGGCTGCACCAGCCGAGTTGCCTAAGAACATCCCTTCTTCTTTAGCCAATAACTGGGTGTAAACCGCCGCATCTTTATCGGTTACTTTAGTAAAGCCATCAATAATGGAGAAATCCACATTTTCAGGTAGAATATCTTCACCAATACCTTCGGTTACATAAGGATAGATTTCCTTTTCATCAAAAATACCAGTTTCGTGATATTTTTTAAACACACTACCATAGGTATCTACACCCCAAACCTTAATATTAGGGTTTTGTTCTTTTAAATATTTACCCACACCTGAAATGGTTCCACCAGTACCAACACCAACAACAAAATGCGTGACTTTGCCATCGGTCTGTTCCCAAATCTCAGGACCTGTACTTTCATAATGTGCCTTGGCATTACTTGGGTTGTCATATTGGTTAACGTACCATGAATTTGGTGTTTCTTCACCCAAACGTTTGGATACGGAATAGTAACTGCGAGGATCTGTTGGTTCTACATCCGTTGGACACACCACTACTTCGGCACCAACCGCACGAAGGATATCCATTTTTTCTTTTGACTGTTTGTCCGAAATTACAAAAATACATTTGTAGCCTTTTACAATGGCTGCCAATGCTAGACCCATTCCCGTATTCCCTGAAGTTCCTTCAATTATGGTTCCACCAGGTTTTAAGCGACCATCGGCTTCGGCATCTTCAATCATTTTTAAAGCCATACGGTCTTTAACCGAGTTGCCTGGATTAAAGGTTTCGTATTTGGACAATACCAAACATGGTAATTCGGCAGTTAGCTTGTTTATTTTAACTAAAGGTGTGTTACCAATAGTTTCCAATATATTTTTAGCGTATTTCATGGTCGTTTATTTGCGATGCAAATTTACAGTAAAAGTTAGAAAAGTAAAGAAATGATGTAGTTATTTAAAGCAAGTCTCAATTTTTGAGATTGCCACGTCGCTCGCTCCTCGCAATGACAAGACTACTCAAAACGTATAGCCTTGACGGGTGATATTTTTGTAATGATATAGGACGGAACAATTAACATCAACATACACATTATAAAGGTGCCAATATTCAATGCGACCATGTAACCAAAACTTAAATAAACAGGTGCTTCCGTCACGTAATAGACATCTGGATTTAAAGGGAATAATTTGAAATATTTTTGAGCCAGCAGAATACCCAAACCTATAAGATTACCCCAAAACAATCCTAATACAATGAGGTATGATGCATTGTAAAGAAATATTTTTCGGATGCCCAAGTTACTACTTCCCAGAGCCTTTAGGATTCCAATCATTTGCGTGCGCTCCAGAATAAGGACCAATAGAGCTGTAATCATATTGATGCCTGCCACCAAAATCATGATACCAATAATACCATAGATGTTTTTGTCAAAAATGTTAATCCATTCAAATATGGAGGCAAATTTCTGTTCTACAGTTATCGTATTGAGTTCAGAGGGTGTATTTTGATAAATAGCATTCTGAATTTGGTCCAAATCATCATAATTCGATACAAAGACTTCAAAATGCCCAACCTCTTCACCTATCTTCCATTTATTAAGACGTTGCAAATGTTTGATATCTGAAATGATATAGGTTTTATCAAACTCCTGAAAACCCGAATTGTAAATCCCCACTATTTTATAAGGAATAATTCGTGGTTGTTTGTTGTAGTCTTCCCGTAAGAAGTAAGTTTGAATGGTATCACCCAAATTGAGTTTTAGCCTATTGGCAACGTATTGGGATATCAATACATCTTCACTGTAAGTGTCAGTATATTTAGGCAATTCACCTGCCACCAAAAATTCCTGAAAATAATCCCACTTGAAATCGGTACCAACTCCTTTTACAATAACCGCCTCAAAATCGGTTTCGGTTCGGATGATTCCAAATTTAGTAGCCACCCCTTGAATGTGATCAACACCTTCAACCGTTTTAAACTCTGGATAAAACTCTTGATTCAGTGATATGGATCCATCACTTTCCTGGGAATTATTATTCCCAAATTTAGAAATCATAATATGGCCATTGAAGGCCACAACCTTATCCCGAATCTTTTGTTGCAGGCCAATACCCGTAGCAATAGCAATCATCATGACCACCATACCAATAGCTATAGCTGCGATGCCAATTTTTATTATTGGTGCCGAAACGCTACTTTTATACGCTTTACTATCAATTATACGTTTAGCTGTAAAATACTCGAAGTTCAAATGGCGCAATTAAGTTTTTATAAAATCAAAAATACAGTTTTATTATTTGTTTTGGCATTGATTTCCTGTGGAAACTTTTCGCAAACAGAACAAGCCGCTAGTAAAAAACCTTTTGAAGAAAATCCTAAAGAAATTCCGCAAAATCTGGAGATCATTGTGGGTGCAAACCTTACCGAGCAATACCTGTCAGTACTGAACGGCAAACAGGTAGGGATTGTTGCCAATCAAACATCGGTTATTTTTAAAGAAACAGGTTTCACCCATTTAGTAGATTCATTAGTATCCTTAAACGTTGATGTTGTAAAAGTATTTGCCCCAGAACACGGTTTTCGTGGTACCGCAGATGCTGGTGAGCTCGTAAAAGATGGCATTGATACCAAAACGGGATTACCGATTATTTCACTTTATGGAAAAAACAAAAAACCATCCAAAGAACAACTAGCCGATATTGATTTAGTCATTTTTGATATTCAGGATGTTGGCGCGCGCTTCTATACCTATATTTCGACGTTACATTATGTTATGGAGGCTTGTGCCGAACAGCGCATTCCTCTATTGATTTTAGATAGGCCCAATCCAAATGGGCACTACATTGACGGTCCGATTTTGGAACCTGAACATCAAAGTTTTGTTGGTATGCATCCTGTACCAGTAGTACACGGCATGACCATAGGTGAATACGCTCAAATGATTAATGGTGAAAAGTGGCTGAAAAATAATGTGATATGTGATTTAAAAATTATTAGCTGCGAAAATTACACGCATGAATCCTCATACAGCTTACCCATAAAACCCTCACCTAATTTACCAAATGATGCAGCTATCAATTTGTATCCAAGTTTATGTTTTTTTGAAGGTACTAATGTCAATGCTGGTCGTGGAACCGATAAACAATTTCAGGTTTTTGGCAGTCCTTACTTGAATAATCAAATATTTAAATTTCAATATACACCCGAATCTAATGATGGTGCAAAATACCCCAAACATGAGGGCAAAGTTTGCTATGGTATGGATTTAAGTGATACTAAAAAATTAGATCGATTGGATTTAAGTTATTTAATTCAAGCCTTTAAAAACACTGCAAACCAAAACCAATTCTTTATTGACTTCTTTACCAAACTGGCAGGGACAAAAAAACTTCAGCAGCAAATTGAAAATGGTTTAACTGAAGAAGCTATTAAAGCGTCTTGGGTTGAAGGCTTAAAGGATTATCGCAACATGCGGAAACCGTACCTGTTGTATGATTAATTATCTGAATAGGATAATTTTGTGCGCTCGACAGAGGTCAAGTTTTTCGAGTCATAAATGTGTAATACGAACACAATCTTTTTTGAAGATTGACTGACCACTAAAACATGTTTCCCCTTTGAAAGTTCTGACAGAGGAAGCTTAAACTCATTTTTATTGACATAGGAATCTATCTCTCGCTTGTAATCAGAATTTATGGAATACACATAAGTAATTGGCTTATTACTTTGCAACAACAAGGTGTCTTTAGACTGATTTAAATCGTGAAAAATATCGGATGCACTGATATTGGAATTCTTTTCAATTAGTCCAATATGACTTGACTGCGCTGAAGCGCGATAACAAGTTCCTGTAGCGCAACAAATAGCTAAAGCAAAATAAAACGAATGTTTCCCAATCATTATTTAATATGTTTAAAACAACATACTTTAATGAATCCCAGACGGTAAACATATATAAATCAACTAGTTAAAATACTAGTTACTCTATAAACAGCAAATAAACAGGATGAAATTCAGTTTTTGATAAAAAGGAATACTAATTTAATCATATCAAATTCCATAATTTATTTATCCGGCAAGATGGTAGGCTTCTGATATTTTTGAAAGGGTTGTTTCAATAACTCCCCTATTTTCCCATTGGCTTCTTCATCTGGAAAAACATCCACACCATATACTATTTTTTCGCGATCCAATTCCATATAGGTTCCAAAAAGTCTATCCCAAATTGAAAAAATATTGCCATAATTCGAATCGGTATAAGGCAACACATAATGATGATGCACCTTATGCATATCAGGCGATACAATAAAATAACTCAATAACTTATCAGCCTTTTTAGACATTTTAATATTGGCATGCGTAAACTGTGTTGCTACAAGAGATAGCGATTGATAAAGCATCACAATACCTATGGGTGTTCCTACAACAAAAACGCCAAACAATGTAAAGGCAAAACGAATGACACTCTCAATAGGATGATGTCTGTTAGCTGTAGTCGTGTCAACATTATGATCTGTGTGATGAACCAAATGCACCATCCATAAAGGTTTCGCCTTGTGTTCAACATAATGCGCCAAATAAGCACCAAAAAAATCCAACAATAAGACACCCAATAAAACGTAAAGCCATAGTGGCATTTCAGGTAACCAATTAATAAGTCCAAAATTATTCGCCGAAACCCAATCAGCGGTTTTAAGCAGTAAAAAAGCAAACGCAAAATTAATAATGACTGTAGTAAGAGTGAAAAACAAATTTGGCAGTGCATGTTGCCACTTTCTGTATTTGAATTTGAATAATGGCAACGAACCTTCCAACAACCAAAAAAAAGTAATACCACCCACAAGAATGATACTTCTATGAAGTGACGGAATGGTTTCAAAATAATTAATTAAATCCTGCATGAATACCTACTATATTTTCTACAATTTAATTCTTTTTTTCATTTCTTCAACAATGTTAAATGCCGCTGGACAAATAGCCACATTTTTGAGTGTCAAATTAGATATCTGTTGGAATTTCTTTCTATCGGTATGCGGAAATTCTTTACACGCTTTGGGTCTGACGTCATAAATACTACAATAATTATCTGCTCCCAAAAAAGTACACGGAACCGATTGCAAAACATAATCATTTTCTTCATCAATTCGCAAATAACTTTCAATGAAATCTTGAGGTTTCATTTTGAAATGTTTGGCTATCCGTTCAATATCCTTATCGGTAAATAAAGGCCCAGTCGTTTTACAACAGTTGGCACATTCTAAACAATCCGTTTTTTGAAACTCCCGATCATGTAATTCCTGCATCACATAATCTAGTTGCTTGGGTGGCTTCTTTTTTAGTTTTTTAAAGAAGGCTTTATTCTCGTTATGTTTATCTTTGGCCAGCTGTGGCAGATTATCAATAAAGTCTTGCATGGTGTAAAAATAGTCAAACTAATTATAAAAAATGGATTCCTGCCTTCGTAGGAATGACAAAATATGAAAGATCTTTTTGGGAAAGCTTTATTGGATTATTATCATGGTAACTACACCGAAGATATTATAACGGCAACCAACATTTCGGATGAAGATGAACTGCCTTTACCCTACCTCTTCCGAGATTTTAAGAATATGCCTAAACTGGAACAAAAAGCCTTACAGCTTGCAAAGGGCTCCATTTTGGATGTGGGTTGTGGATCCGGTTCCCACAGTTTGTATCTTCAAAACAAAGGTTTAGTTGTGAAAGCCATTGATATTTCAAAAGGTGCCGTTGAAGTCAGTCAAAAACGGGGAGTCAAAAAAGTTCAACAATTAGATTTACTGGATGAAAGCGAACAGTTTGATACCATTTTACTGCTGATGAATGGTACAGGTATTTTTCAGGAAATCAATCAGGTTGCTAAATACTTAAAACATTTAAAATCGTTGTTAAGACCTAATGGTCAAATCCTGATAGATTCTTCAGATATTCAATATATGTACCAAGATGAAGATGGCGGTTTATGGATTGATACCAACGCTGGCTACTATGGCGAACTGGATTATTTTTTAAGTTATAAGGGTGAGGAAGAAACACCCATAAAATGGCTTTATCTGGATTTTGAAACTCTATTCGTGGCTTGTAAAAGTGCTGGACTTAACTGCGAAAAAATCATGGATGGTGAACACTTTGATTATTTAGGAAAACTCTCCTAGTTTAATTGTGGTTCTCCTCCAACATAAGTTTGCAATACTTTTGTATTTGGAACGTCATCAATAGGCACTTTCATGATATCTCTATCGATAATAATAAAATCAGCCAATTTACCGACTTCAATACTGCCTTTTTCCTCTTCTTCAAAATTGGAATAGGCTGCCCAAATAGTCATTCCCTTTAGGGCTTCCATGCGTGTCAAACCATTTTCAGATTGAAATCCACCTTCTGGATAATGCTCTAAATCTTGCCTGACAACAGCTGCATAAAATGTTAAAAAGGGACTAACTTGCTCCACAGGAAAATCGGTGCCTAAAGCAATTTTCCCATACTGCTCCAATAATTTTTTGTATGCATAAGCTCCATGAATACGTTCTTCGCCAACGCGATCTTCCGCCCAATACATATCACTAGTAGCATGTGTAGGCTGAACAGAAGGCAAAATATGGTCAAAATATTGAAAATCTTCTGGTGACACTACCTGTGCATGCTCGATACGCCAACGTCTGTCCTGTTTACCCAATAAGGCATCCTTGTAGGCCAATAAAACCTGATGATTGGCAGAATCTCCTATGGCATGCGTATTCATTTGAAATTGAGAATCTGCAATGCGGCTCGCAGAATTTTTTATGTGATTTAAAGACATCACAGGTAATCCGTAGGTATCTTGTTTGTCAGAATAAGGTTCACGTAGCAATGCTCCTCTGGACCCTAAAGCACCATCGGCATAAAACTTGAAGGACCTGACATTCAACCGATCTGTTTTGGTAATTCCTTTGTTCAAATAATGATTCAAATTCGTTTCTGTACCTGGCACCATCATATAAAGTCGCATTTTTAAATCACCTGATTTCTGGAGGCTATCAATTAAGTCAATGGTTTCAATCCATGGTGTGGTGAAAATATCTGGGCCAGCATCAGAAATGGTAGTCAATCCATTTTCAAAACAGATTTTTTGAGCCGCTAAAAGCGCTTCAACGAGTTGTTCCTGATTAAATTCCGGCCAATTATTCATGACCAACTGTTCGGCATTGTCTAGTAGAATACCTGTTAGCTTTCCATCTTTCACCTCCACTTCACCACCTTCAATGGTACTGTTAATAGTAACATTTCCCAAATCTAATGCCGCTTGATTACAAAAAGATGCGTGACCATCTATACGCGTAAGCGCCACAGGTGTATTGGGGAATAATTTGTCTAAAATGGTTTTATCAGGCATGTTTTTATCTTCCCAATCGTTTTGATCCCAGCCTCTGCCTTTTATAAATGGCATGTTGTGCTCTTTATGAAAATCCAACACACGCATAATCATATCATCAAAACTTGTTGTTCCTATCAGGTTAACCTGTTTTTGCAATTGCCCAAGGGTCAGAAAATGCGCATGCGCATCAATCAATCCAGGTAAAATGGTGAGCCCTTCTGCATTAATTATGGTGTCCGCAGTATATTTTTCCTGTAATTCATTTGATGAGGCCAGATCAAAAAACCTCCCATCTTTAATGGCAAATGCTTCAGCCTTGTCAAATTCGTCCAAAAGTGTATAGATATTTGCATTAATAACTATCGCATCAACTTGTGGTTTTTCTTTTTGACAAGAGAATATGCTTAAAAAGATAAAAGGCAGTATGAGTTTTTTCATAAATGGCTATTTATAAAATCTTATCTAAATTAATAATTATAATTAGAAATAGAGATGTTACTATACGATAATAAGATTTTTGAAACACGTTTCGAGAGCATTTTCGACATCTCGACTACGCTGGATGCAGACTTATATTCAATGTAACCCCTTATCGCAGATTAGAATGAAAGAGAAATTCCTGCTTTCGCGGGTATTTGTTAAAAATCAAACTTGTAAGTTGCGCCTCCTAACAATTGAATGCCTTGAACATCAAAATTTTGCCAGCGCTGATAGTCTTGATTAGCCAGATTGTTTCCTTTTAAATAAGCTGATAATCTATCAGTAATGTGATAGCCTACGTGAGCATTTAAATCAAAATAGCTATCTAACGTGACTACTCTTTCAAATGGCTGAATAAGATTTGGATAGAAAATATTATCCTTACGTTCCCCTACATAAAACAAATTAGCTCCTACAAACCACTTTTCATTAATTTGGTAATCCATAAATAACGATGCTTTAATATCTGGTAAATTCCAAGCTTCACGCTCATCACTAACATCATAAATAAAATATTCTCCTTGAATTCCCAAGGTGAAATTTCGGTTAACATCCACACTTAATTCGCCACCAATGGAAAAGGTCGACACATCATCGTACACCACACCAAATGAATTACCATAGGTATAACTTTCACCCATTGCTAAAACGGTATTATTTAAAAACAAGGCTTTATTGCTTTCTGCAACATAACCTCCTTTAATGTTGTAACCCATACTATTGGATAGCTTCCCTTTAAGACCTACAAAGGCATTGTATTGCTGATCGGTTGGTGTTATAAAAAGTGTTGGAGAAACATACGGATTCTCCTGCGCGAAGTCGTAATAACTATTCTGAATTAAACCACCCTGAATGCCACCATAAGCAATAAGCACCTCATCAACCACACGATAAGAAGCAGAAACGTTCGGATAGATGTAAAACTTATTACCGCCTAATTCAGTATCATTCAAATAGTATAAAGACACACCCAAATCCAATGTTAAATCATCTTGGGTCAATCTATAAGTTGGTGCTAGACCGATATTAAAATTTCCGTATTTTAATTCACCTAACGCATTATAACTACGGTCAAACGAACCTCCTAAATAATCAATTTTCAGAACTGTGGCTATTTCAAAATCGGAAATAGGAATATCGGCAGTTGCCTGGGCCTTAAACCTATTTTCTCCTGAACCTTTATCATCTCCAAAGCGTCTAAAAAATACAGATCCTGAATTAATGTATGAATCTTCAAAAGTAATATCACCCGACACATGTGCACCGTAAAACTCGTGTAAAACCGGTAATCTATCGACATCCGATTTCTCAAAAATAGATTTGGGCACACCATACCAATTATAACTTTGATGCAGACCTCCCAACTCCACATTCCAGGCCATGTCCCTCAAGTTTTGCGCATAATTGATATTTAATTTAGTATCATAAAAACTATCATCTAAATAAACCCCATCAATGCCACCTTGCGATGAATGATGACTGATGTAGCCTCCAACGCTTTCCGTTCTTGACAAAGCATGATTGAGATATAATTCTCCTAAAATATTGACATAATTTCCAAATCCTAATGACGCATAATTATCATATAATTTAGGTGGTTTCTCCTTATCAACTACAGCAGCTTTACCTTTAGCTGGCGTAAACGTTGAAGCCACTGGAAAGGAAAAAATATTATACTGAATGTTTTTTTTGGTCGTTGTAACCTCATCATCCAATGAGGGTTCTTCTTTGACTTTAAACGCATCGGAAATAGTTGGTTCGTAAGGTTTCACAACATTAATAACATTGGTGTCCAATGTATCATTAGGACGCTCTTGAGACCAAGAAATTGTGATTGAAAAAACGGTTACCGCTATTAAGATTTGATAAACTTGCTTACGCATAGATTTGTTTTTTGTTTGATGTCTTTCTTTGATTTTATTCTGCTCTAAATTGTTTGATTTAATCTTCACTTTGAACAGATGCGTTGGTTTTAGCTTGTTCGGATTTTATGGTATTCAATTCAGTTTGTGCTTCCTCTACGACGTCATCAAAATCTGGAAAATTTTCAATGACACTTTCTAAAATATAGGTTGCCTGAAAAGCATCTTCCAAAGCATAATAGTTTTTAGCCATGATGATCAAGCCTTTGGCTGAATAATATTTATAACCCGAAAAGTCTTTGGCTAATTGTTGAACCGTTGTATTGGAAGCCTCATAATTTCCAGATTGGTGTTTGAAATAGGCATTATAATAAAGTGCTTCAGCAGCTGTTTCTCCTGTTGCTGTTTTTTCTACTTCAGTATACGCCATTTTAGCGCGTTCTTCGTTTCCTTGCTTAATAAAAGATCTAGCCATAATGACATGCGCATCACTTTTAATTTTATTATCAATGCTGCCATTCGACAAAACCTTTTCAGCATATGAAATAGCTTGATCATATTTTTCCAATTGGTAATTGGCTTTCATCAAATTGGATTGGGCAAAAATGACATTCTGTGGAAAGCTGGCCTCAACTTCCAATCGTTTTAGTATCGGAATGGCTTCGTTCCAATTTTTGTTTTCTAAATAAATCTGCGATAGCCTGGACAGAGCCTCTTCAGTAAATTCATTTTGGGTAGCATCAATAACCGCTTTATAATGCGGTGCCGCATTCGATTTTAAATCTTTTTTGAAATATAATTGTGCCAAATAGAAATGTGCCTGCAAGGCATGAATACCTCGAGGGAATTCATTTAAATAGCCGTTAAATTGACGAATGGCATCATCCGTTTTGTTTTCAATATATTTTTTTTCAGCTGATTCAAAGGTGGTATTATCCAAGTCAGCATCCGTGACATCCACATAATCCAATGTTTTTACCCAAGATGCATAGTCATTTACACGTCCTAAATCAATATAAATCAATCGTGCTGTTGCCACCGCCTGATTAGCTTCAGGTGTTCCTGGATAATTTGTTGCGACGGTTTTGAACTTACTTAACGCGCGTTCATTATCTCGAGCATTATAATATATCAACCCTTGTCTCAATTGGGCTTTAGGCGTTAAAACACTCATACGATATTCCGAGTTCAGTCGGTCATACATTTTAATGGCTTTCTCTGATTCACCTTTTTTGACATAGGAATTACCCAATTCATACATGGCGTCATCACGTAATGTGGATTTTGGGAATCTCTCAATAAAGGACTCTAATCCTGAAATTTTTTGGTTTGTATTTCCGGCGTAACCTTGGCTCAAGGTTTTTTGAAAAAAGGCATAATCGGTATCAACTATATTTAACCTGACTGCCTGATCATAAGCCTGAATGGCTTCTGTATATTCAGTGGAAACAAAATGTGCATCACCTAATCTCAAATAGGCATCATTTAAACGAATATCATCTTCTTTTACATGACTAATAAAAGCCTCAAAATGCTCACCTGATTGGGCGTAATTCTTTTGCTTAAAATACGTGTAAGCCAAATTATAATCAATATTTGTATACTCTGGTGTATCAGTTGAACTGGCTTGCTGCTTAAACTGTTTGAACCCAATTAAGGCATCTTCATAATTGGTTAAATTATATTCGGTTTCGGCTTTCCAGAAAGTCGCACGAGCCGTATACATATCATCTCGTGGCTCCTTGATTGATTTCTCAAATAAATTTTTAGCTTCTTGGTAATTGCCTTCGTTGTACAATTCCAGTCCTCTGTAAAATGCTACTTTTTGATAAGCAACCTTATTTTCAAAACTGCGTTTTCCTTCAAGTAAGCTTAATGCCTCTTTATAGTTTTTTGAAGTTATATAAGAATCTATCAATAGGGTTTCTATTTCTTCCTTGTAAGCCGTATCTGGATACTTTTCCAAATAAGAAGTCAGCACTTGTGGAACTGATTGATAAGGATTCCCTATTTCGTAACTAATTTTGGCATAGTTTAACCAAGCGTCTTCCTGGATTTTTAAATCAAAATCCATTTGGGATGCATTCCTAAAAGCGTTTAACGCTTCTTGCTTCTTATCAAGATGCACATAACTTTCACCCAAATGGTAATAGGCATTTTGAGCCACACCATTATTACCATCGACTATTTTATTGAACTCTGATATAGCCTCCTCATAATTACCCTGTTTATAATGGGCATAACCCAACTGATAGTAGTCTGTATTGTTCCATTTACCACGTCTACCTTTAAATTCCTTTAAATGAGGAATCGCTTCAGCATACTGTTCTAAATTAAAATAACTTTCGCCTATAATTTTGTTGAGTTCTGACACTTCGTTTGGGTCACTATCTGGCAAACGTTCTTTTGCTAATTTGATAGCCTCTTCAAACTTCCCTAACTTAAAATTCAAGTCCGCTTGATAGTAAGACAGTTTCTCCTTGTATTTTTCCTGATCGCTTACCTGATCAAAATATTCATTAGCTTGATTATAATCATCATCCTGATAAGCCATAAAACCCATGTAATATTTTGCTTGAGAACCATATTTTTGGGATGTTTCCAATCTAGAAAGATAAGTCTTTGCCGTTTTATAATCACCTGTAGTAAAGGCTACATACCCATTGTTGAAACTAAATTTGTCCCGTTCACTCCTTGCCAAAGAATTCTCATCAACTTTATCATACCATTTTTTAGCATAGGCATATTTACCATTAACAAAATAATAGTCAGCAACATCTAAAAAGGCCGTATTGCGTTTGGTGCTTGTAGGATAATTTTCAACAAAACCCTCTACCAGTTTATCGGCATTTTGCTGATTGAGCCTGACTGCACAATTCGCTATGTAGTAATCGCAATCAGATTTCAGGGCATCTGTTTCTGCGTCTTTTTTGATGCTTCTAAATAATGATTGTGCCGCGAGATACTGATTGTTGTTATAGAGTGATAATGCTTTTTGATACTCGACCAAATCATTAGTGTAGGCTTCCGTCTGCTGTGCAAATGTTATTTGAAAAATTCCAAAAACCAGTGTGAAAAATAAGGCTATTCTTCTATACATGAATGCTATTTTTTAATTCAAAATCAAAGATAAATCAATATGTATTCCATAACGGCGGAATTAACTTATAATTATAAACAGAGTTATAAAAATTGCTGCTTCACAAAAATTACCAACCGCAACATGGGTAAATTTTTAAAGAAAACTATACATTTACAATTAGAAACCAATCCGTTTCCTCTGACCCTCTTTTATGAACACCACTTGCGCAATTATTGTTCCATGTTTTAACGAAGCCAGTAGAATTGATTCAGAAAAATTCAGAGCCGTTGAAAAACAAAACAAAACCATTACATTTTATTTTGTAAATGATGGAAGCACTGATAACACAAAGGGTATTTTAGATGAGTTGTGTAAATCTTCAAATTGCTTAAATGTATTACACCTTAAAAAAAACGTAGGTAAAGCAGAAGCTGTTCGTCGAGGCGTATTAAATTCGAAAATGGACTATGACTATGTTGGCTATTTAGATGCCGATCTTTCAACTCCTTTAAAAGAAATTGATCGTTTATTGAAATTTGCCCAGGACAATCATAAGAATTTTGTGATGGGTTCTCGCATTAAAATTGTTGGAAATGCTATCGATAGACGTTTAAAAAGACATATTTCAGGACGAATTGTTGCGACTATTATTGATTCGTTTATATTAAAGTTAGGCATTTATGATACGCAATGTGGCGCCAAAATAATTGATTATCAGTTAGCTAAAGAACTATTCAAAGACCCTTTTAAAACAAAATGGTTGTTTGATGTCGAATTAATTCTACGTACCAAGCTCAAATATGGCAAAGCATATTGTTTAGAAAATATAGTTGAAGTTCCCTTGTTAGAATGGCAGGACATTGGGCAATCTAAAATTAGTTATTTAGATATTTTGAAATTGCCCTCAGATTTTATAAAAATACATAACCATTATAAGTGATATTTCTTAAAAAGGCATATAACATACTTTTACAAAACCCAGTTAGAAATCTATTGATTTATGCGGTGTTATTAAGGGTTTTAGTATTTGTTTTTTATCATGCAATCACCATATTTCCTGATACTGAAGATTATGTCAAACTAGCTTCTTTTATAGGTAATTTAAGCCTTGATAATTATACTGGTGAGAGAACACCTGGATTTCCGTCATTTATTGCATTGGTTGGACAAAACTTATACATAACCGTTTTCCTACAAGTTATTCTTGGTATCGTTTGTACTTATTTACTTTATGATTTCTGCTGGATGAAATCTAAAAATAAACACCTAGCGTTTATTACGGCGTTTGTAACCACTTCCTTTTTACATGTTGTATTTTACGAGTTTGCCATTTTAACAGAATCTCTTGCCTATACATTAATGGTTTTAGCTTTTTGGTTTATTGAAAAATATAAACTATTGGAAGTTTCAGCTTCAGTCAAAAACCTATTTATTTTATCGCTTATTTTAAGTGCATTGTATTTAACGAGGCCTTTATTCATCTACTTCCCAATTGGGTATTCTCTATATTTTACAGTAAAAAATTTCAAAGTAAATACCAAAGCTGTTATCATTAAAGCTGTTATTATTTTAATAATTCCTGTCTTCAGTTTTTATAGTTGGAATTCACTGAACAAACGTAATATTGGCTACTTTACTAGTAGCTATTACTTGGGAATTAATTTAGCACAAACAGCCACAAGTTTTTTTGAAAAAGCTCCTGACGAACATCACGTTATTAGAGATATTTTCGTAAAACATCGCCGTTATGTCGTTGAAAACGAACCTGATTATCAATATCCTATGACAGTATGGTATGCATATGATGAGCTTATTGAAACAACGCAACTTTCACCACCAGAATTATCTAATCAACTTGGTCAAATATCCATAAACCTCTTTAAAGAATATCCAGGCCTCTATTTAAAACAGGTTTTCATATCGTGGAAAGACTTTTGGGGAGGCACCTCTACTCTGTTATGGAATGTAGACAAATTTGAATTAAAACTCATTCGAAAAAGCCTTGTTGGCCTGTGGAATTACATTCAAAAACCAGCATTAGTTTTAATAAACATGTTATTCTTGATTTTTGCTTTCAAAAAGGGAATTGTTGCACTTAAACGAAAGCTACGAGTTTTAGATTCCGATTTATTTTTGGTATTAATAATTCTATCTGGTTCACTTGCTCAAGCATTGGTAGCCTATGGTACAAATTCTCGATTCTGCTTTCCCTATTTCGCATTAATTGTTTACTTTGTGATATCGAATATTTTTTCTTTTAAAAACTCTAAATCGTAATCATGCAGCAAGTACTTTATCTTAAAGACGCTTCTATTTTTCAAGGTGATAGTTTGGTATTATCGGATATCAATGTTGAAATAAACAAAGGTGATTTTGTATATCTCATAGGTAAAACTGGAACTGGAAAAAGTAGTTTTATGAAAACGCTTTACGGTGATTTACCTTTAACGAAAGGCGAAGGTAGTATTGTAGATTTTGATTTAAGAACCTTAAAGGAGAAAGACATTCCTTTTTTAAGAAGAAAGCTAGGCGTTGTTTTTCAAGACTTCAAACTTTTAACTGACCGAACAGTTAATGACAATTTAAGTTTTGTTCTAAAAGCGACTGGTTGGAAGGACAAAAAAGAAATGAACAGCAGAATTGAAGAGGTTTTGGACAAAGTCGGCATGAAAACCAAAGGCTTTAAATATCCGCATGAACTTTCCGGTGGTGAGCAACAGCGTGTTGCCATTGCTAGAGCCCTGTTAAACAACCCTGAATTGATATTAGCTGATGAGCCTACTGGAAATTTAGATCCACAAACCAGTGTTGAAGTTATGGAAGTCCTTCAGGATATTAATAAAAATGGTAATACTATTTTAATGGCTACCCACGATTATGCCTTACTTTTAAAGTATCCGAGTAAAACACTTAAGTGTGATGACAATCAGGTTTATGAGGTGGTTCAGAAGAAGAGTTAAAAATAGATAACTATACTTTTTTCATATTTTTCTGAATTTTTATCAGTGCATTCACTATTGGCAAATTTTTAATGATTTCCTTAAAATTGGAATCCTTATTAAATGGCGACATAACCAATAACAGCCCTATGCACATAATTGCTCCATACATGGACACATCTAATGTAAGGGCAATTCCAGCATGAAGAAACAACAACAAAATACCCCAAACCCGGTGAAGATTGGCTCTAAAAAACACAACAATTGAAAACAATTCAATATAAACGGCTCCTAAATACAGTAGCCAAGCTAGGTGGTAATTTTCAACTAGCCATGCACCCACCAAAGTTGGTTCAATCAACTGGTTTTGTAAAATAATGATATTACGCATGGACAAAGGCGAAAATAAACTCACCTGACCATTAAAACATTCTATAACTCCCCAAAATAATTTCCAAAAACCAGTTAACGAGTAAGATAACAACAAGAAAAACTGCATGGTTGCAAACATTAAAATGGTTTTTGCTTTATAATGTTCGGTTTTTGAATTGGGCATAAACATCAAGCAAAACAAATACATGAGCGGCAAATAAAGTCCATGATTTATCTTTCCAAACGAATTGGTGAAAGCCACAAACAAAAAGAAATTGAAAAAGGCAAAAACCTTTAAAAACAAATTATTGCTCTTAAAGCATAGCAATACAAATGATAACAGCAAAGTCAATTTAAAATATAAGGCCATATAAACCGAAGGGACTCCCTTAAATAATAATAGAGGCCAAAGCGGATTGATTCTTTCGGCTACCTCCAGTTCTTGTACATTGAAAACATTATTAAAAACCAACACCAAGAAGAATATATATGAAAACTTGATGATTATTTGAATGTCTTCATATAATCTATCAATTGGCTTATCAAAAATTGAAAACTTACCAATTGTATGTTTCCAGAAGTAATGATCTTTTATATACTCAATCAAAATTTACAATCTTGTTATTTACAATTGAACAAACCTTTCGCACTTTTTCTGAATTCAAATAATCTGTTTGACTCAAGTCCAACTCTTTTACAAATAAATCATAATTACTTCCATTTGGTAATAATTTAAGGAACTTGGTTTCTTCTATTTGGTTTTTATTAAAGTTATTGGAAACGGCCTGATAGAAATTAGCCACATTTAAATTCATGTCAATAAGCGAAACATGATGAATGTTATTAAGCTCTAAAATATTGGTTGGTGGAATTATGGAATCTCCTATTTTTGTAACCATGACATAGGGAAATTCAATATTATCAGGAGTTTTAGAATAAAGAGACCATCTAAAGAAAGGAAATATTTCCTTGTTATATGTGGTGAATCGACCAACAAAAGCTATTGTTAAATAAATAAAAGCCCAAAAAACAATAAAGTTTTTATAAAATTTCATACTGAATAGTCGCGACAAGCCTAAATTAAATAATATTTATAAAAGAACGCACCAATACAGTTTCTAAAAATTAAAACAGCCATTTAAAGAAACGCTTAAAAAAACTTTCCTGCTCTAATTTTTCAATTGTTTTTGGTACTTCAAACTCAACAATAAATACTCCAAAGTTATTGAGCGTTTTATTATCTGCTTTCTCTAAATTCATAGGAATTTCAATTAATGCAGAATCATTTAAAACACCCCTTTTCAATACGCTGTCAAGATTTTCGACATCTTTAATGATATATTTAGTATTTGCTGGAATTGAATATTCGCTAAAATCAACATTTACAGCAGATCCTTCCTTACTAAAAAGCACGACTCTATAGGAATTAGGTTTAAAGTCATTTTTAGTAATATCTAGTACTGGGTTAAGATTAAACTCTTTGATATTCCTATGTTCACTATCTGTATCCTGTTTAAATGCTGATTGCCAATTACCAAATAAGTATTTTTCCTTATCTACACGAAATGGAGTCTTATTTTTTGTAAAATAAATGTTTTTGTTCAAACTTTTAGGTTTGAGATTGCTTGCTGCTGGTGACAATAAATGAATATAACCTCCATAAAGAATGTTATTGGTTACTGAAACCGATTTTGCATAAAGTAAACGCAATGGGTTATTCCTTCCCAAAATAACATTGTTAGACACAATAACATTCTCAACAGGTGCTTTATGGTAGTACCCAATAGTTAATGAAGGTGCATCACCATCTACTTCGTTTCCTTTATAATTGGTGTTGTGATACAATATATTATTTGTAACATTGATATTTTTGGCAACATTAATTCCATTTCTATCATTGGAAGCTACAATAATATTATCAACCGTTCTTCCTGAAACCAAACCACTATTAAAAATCACATTATTATCGAGTGTTATGTTTTTCACGTACTCTCTATCAGCTTTTTTATTGGCCGACCATACTTCAATACCCTTGTAATAGTTATTGAAAATGATATTATCCTTTAAAATTCTAGTTTCAGAATCACTATCATTTTGAACATAAAAACCTTCACCCAATCCGGGATATTCTTTCCCTATATAACCATTATCATAAACAATACAATTTGAAATTATAGTACCTCCGGTCTTGTTCCACGAACCAAAACCTAAACCGTTATTGCCATGTATTATAAGGTTAATAAACTTGCAGTTGGCACCGGCATTATGGCTAATACCACCAAATTGACGAAAACCTTCTATAGTTTCATCTCTAATGGTCAAACCAATTGGTGAAATTTCAAAATTTTGATAAGTAACATTTTTACCCCTTATACTTAATGTGGCAACGGCAGGCCCAGGGACATTTCCATTCAAAATTGCCCATTCATCTTCATAAGAAGCTACGATTATGTTTTTACCATTTATAGTGCTATACAACTGACTGTTAAATCTGCCCGAATAAACACCACCATGCAACCAAATGGTATCACCTCCATTTACTACATCGGGTTTTTGGCTTAAGGCTGTTTGTAAATCCCAAGGATTTTGCAAACTCCCATCTCCCTCTTCGGATCCTTTAATAATTTGATGATCTTTAGGGAACACATGAAACTCCTTTTGCGCATGCAGTTGTAAAACGATCAAACACACACTTATAATTGATAAAATTGATTTCATAATTACAAATTTACAATTACCGTACCAAGAACTTATTCATATTCAATGCGTCAATCTTCCTTTTTATAAACGTGCGGATTTTTACGTATGCCTTTTTTAAATATTCGGCGTAAAAACATTCTTAAATTAGCATCAAAATCTAAAATAATATTAGTGAATGTATCTTCAGGTCTACCTCTAAATTTTGTAACATGAAATTTATCAGATTCTTTAAGAGGGAAATCGCTAAAATAATAATTGGAAATACAGCATCTATTAGCGTCAAGCTGTACTTTATTAACTGAATGCCAAGAAGTATCATGAGTTGCCATGACTACAAGGCGGTTAAATTTACTTTCAATGACTACCGGCTTGTTTTTGGGGCCATTTGGCCACAGCTCAAGATGACCACCATTTTCTGTTTTCCAATTTGGTGATACGTAATACAACAAATTAAGCACACGCCATCGATTTCTGTTGGCATCATGAGAATTATCTAAATGTGGATGCAGAAAATTATCTTTACCCATTAATGAAATACCTCCAGCATAAAGGGAACTATCAGCATAAAGGGAATCAATATTGCAAATATTCCCAATGAGTTCAACAATTTTTGGTTCTTGAAATGCATAAATAACCTGTTCCAACAATGCATGATGTTTATCCATTTGTGCCGATATGTACTTATATTCACGAATGCTCTTCAATTGGCGCATGTCCAATTTACTGGGAAACACTTCAAAACACTTTTGGGCCATTTCATCGGGCAAAACATTATCGATATAGAAATAACCTATATTATCTTTGGTTTCAAGATATGTTTTAGACACATCAGATTGACAACTTCTAATTCTGTCATAAATCATTTCTGATATTTCTTGAGCACTAACCCCTTTCATTCAATCTGTAATTTTAAGATACCGCAATTTAAACCTTTTGCAAAAAAGGAGTTGTTAAACCTATATAAAAATGTATTTTTAGACATACTTTTTTAGTGATGATTTCGGTATTGATCCCCACATACAACTATAGTATTCTTGAACTTGTAAATTCAATAAGTAAGCAATTGGCTGAAAGTCATGTTGCTTATGAAATTATTTGTTTTGAAGACGGTTCTGGCTCCGAATTTATTGATTGCAATAATGAAATCAACAAATTACCATATACTCAATTACTTGTTTCCAATGAAAATTTGGGACGCATTAAAGCTAGACAAGCTCTTTCGGATAATGCACAATATGATTGGTTACTGTTTTTGGATGCCGATGTTCTGCCAAAAGCAAATGACTTCATTCTTAATTATATTAATCAGTTAGATTTAAAAAGCACTGCTGTTTTTGGAGGTATTGCCTATAAAAAATCCAAACCACCAATAGACTATATGCTTCGTTGGAAATATGGTATTCTAAAGGAGGAAACTATAGCAGCCATAAGAAATAGAAAGCCTTACAGACTAATTGCTTCAGCTAATATGCTCATTAAAAAGGATGTTTTTAATTCAATCAATAAAACCATCACCTATCAAGGATATGGCATGGACAACTACTTTGGCTCCAAATTAAAAGAGGGTCAGTTTGTTGTTAATCATATTGACAATCCTGTTTTTCATTTAGGTTTAGAAAAAAGCGCCAATTATCTTAAGAAGAAAGAAGAAGCTGCCAATACCTTACTCTATCTTTTAAAAAGCAACAGTATTTCAGCTTCCGATAATAATCTATTACACTTATTCTTAAAATTAAAGCAATGGAAACTCAACTATATAGTTGCATTTCTGTTTAGTATTTCTAAAACGCCAATAAAGAGTAATCTACTTGGAAAAAACCCTTCCATTAAATTATTGCAATTTTACAGGATTGGCTATATGTGTTTTACCGATTTAAATTCAAATAACTTGAAGTGAGTTCCAAATTTTCCATAATAATCCCACTTTACAACAAAGCAAATCATATTGCCCAAACGTTACGTAGTGTCTTAAACCAAACATTTACGGATTTTGAAATAATTATTGTGAATGATGGCTCTACAGACAACAGCTTGGAAATAGCAAAGTCATTTAAAGATTCTAGAATAAATATATTTACTACCGAAAACCATGGTGTTTCAGCGGCCAGGAATTTTGGAATTGAAAAAGCCACAGCCAATTATATAGCCTTTTTGGATGCTGATGATTTTTGGGAAGAGACCTTTTTAGAGGCTATAAGTAGTCTCATTGCGTTACATACAAATGAACATGTTTTTGCTACTGCATTAAATATTGTAATGGCAAACCAAACCTACCCTGCACCTTATAAAAATATTGATTTAACCCCTAATGGTATTGGTATATTGAATTATTTCACCTCAAGCATTGGCCATTCTATCTTGCATTGTGCAAATTCTGTTTTTAGCAAAAATGCCATAAAAGATATTGGCTTTTTTGATGAATCCCTTAAAACAAATGAAGACACTGATTATTGGATAAGAACTGGTTTTAAGTATCCAGTAGTATTTATAAATTCACATTTGGCCAATCATCTGAATATTGAAAACGGTCTTTCAAAAACCAATAAAAAATCATATAAATCAATTGATTTCAAAAAATACATTGAGGTATCCAACGAGCAACCTGAATCAAAACCTTTTTTAAATAAGAATATTTATTCCTCAATAATTAAGTATAAGTTATTAGGTGAGACAAAAAACAGTGAAAGACTTAAAACACTAATCGATTTAAGCTATCTAAACAAGAAGCAAAAGTTAGTAATCTCTTTGCCTAACCCAATTTTAAAATTTGTAGTAAGAATTTATAATGCTTTGAACAAACAGAAAAACTATTACTGATTTTTATAAGCCAAAAACTTTTTATAATCCCTAATATAATCCTCTTCTTCAAAAATATCGGAAGCCAAAACTAAACAAACCGAACCTGAAGAAAAATTTTCCAACTCACGCCAGATTCCTGTTGGAATTAAAAGCCCTTTATTGGGCTTGTTTAAAGTTACTTTGGTTCGTTCTTCACCATCATTCAAAACAACATCAAAACTGCCACTTAAAGCAATTAAAAACTCTTGCTGCTGAATATGTGCATGACCGCCTCTGTAAGCATTACTGGGCACATCATACAAATAATAAACACGTTTGATTTCAAAAGGAATCACATTCTTTTCAATAACTGCCAAATTACCTCTTACGTCCTCAATTTTTGGAATCTCTATGATTCTTACTTCTTTTAATGTTTCCATTTAATGCATATTAATCTCTTTGTATTTTTTTATCCCCTTTAATCCAACGGTCAGTTTATCACAAACATCCGAAAAAGATATTAATCGCTTTCTTAAAAGCGAAACTATTAACTTCATTATTAAAAAATATGCCCAAAATCCATGGAGTTTATAATTCATGGCACCTCTTGCAAAAAAATGCCTATCTGAAGTTACATCATCACTAGAGCTAAAAGCTTTATGAATAACAATAAATTCCGGAATAAATTGTGAGCCTACTTCATTTTCGAAAACGCTTTGGAGAAAAAAAACATTCTCACCATCTTCAAATGTCCCTCCCAAACCAAATTGTTCATCAAATTTTATATTCTTATCAAGAATTATTTGCCTTCTGAAAGCTATTTCTATTGAAAGTATTTTTCTATAAACCGATTGAATATCTGAATTGGATTCAGGATACTTCCAATAAGGACTTCCTTCAGTTGTTAAGGTTTTAAAAGTAATCAGATCAAAACTTTTATATCTGTTAAAGCTGTTGACTATTTTTTCAGCAAACCCCTCAACATAAACCACATCATCATCAGCTAAAAGGCAAATTTTTCCAATGGCATTTTTTATTGCCAGATTACGACTTCGGCTCAAACCTTTTTCAAATGAATTAACAACTCTAATATTAGGTTTTAGGGAGGTCAGTAAACAGTCTTGGGTTGTTTGGTTAACAACCAAAATATGGAGTTTAGAAATATCATTATTAATAAACATAGAATCGAGAAAACCTAAAGAATTTCTATTCATAGTAGCCACAAGAATTTCCAGCTCCGTTTCCATTCCCTGTTTATAATCCATTTAAAAAATTATCTTTGAAACAAAGATATTAAAATAAGCATGCGAATACTTTTGATTGGCGAATTTAGCCGATTGCATAACTCACTAAAAGAAGGTTTAATAACACTTGGTCATGAAGTTGTTATTATTGGGACTGGTGACCAGTTTAAAAAATACCCAGTTGACATTGATATTGACAGCAAATTATTTAATAGACAACCTTTCTTGTTTTTTCGCAAACTCATTCATAAACTTACTAAATTTGATATTGCACAAATAGAAATTTATTTTAGAATCAAAAGCAAGCTACCAATTTTGAAAGGTTTTGACGTGGTGCAGCTCATTAATGAAGATGCTTTTTTCATGCATCCAAAACTACAAATACCCTTACTTGTTTATATTTTCAAACAAAATAAAAGTGCTTATTTATTATCATGCGGTGATGATTATATTTCAATTAACCATTATTTAAAAAGCAATTTAAAGTATTCTATTTTAACACCTTATAAAGAAAACCCCAATTTAAAATCTAAATTCAATTACTCCCTAAAATACACTACCAAGCCTTATAAAAAACTACATGATTACTTATACCAAAACACAGAAGGCGTCATTGCTTCAGATCTAGATTACCACTTACCGCTTAAAGGCAATAACCACTATTTAGGGCTAATACCAAACCCCATAAATACTGATAAAATAGAATATATTGACTTAAAACCATCCTATAGAATAATTGTTTTTCTGGGTATTAACAGTCCCAATTACATAAAAAAAGGGATTCAGTTTTTTGATGAAGCTTTAGAAATTATTTCGCAAAAATACGGAGACAAGGTTACAGTTATCAAAACAGAAAACCTACCTTATGATGAATACATCCAATCATATAACCAAGCGCATATTGTATTAGATCAGGTTTATGCCTATGACCAAGGTTACAATGCCTTGGAGGCTATGGCAAAAGGAAAAGTGGTTTTTACAGGTGCTGAACAAGAATGGCTGGAATATTATAATTTGGAAGAAGACACTGTTGCAATTAATGCCTTGCCACATTCAAAATATATTGCTGATAAACTTTCAATGCTCATTGAAAATCCAGATAAAATTCTGGAAATATCAAAAAATGCACGTGCGTTTATTGAAAAAGAACATAATTACATAAATATTTCTCAACGCTATCTTGATGTTTGGACAGCCCATTCCTAATCTATTCTTCCAAATTAGGCTCTTCAGGTAAAACACCAAACAATGAAGAACTAAAAATCAAAAGTATTAACCCATAATAAGCTACATAGGTGACAAAATGTGCTATGTTAGCTCCTTTAGTTCCATATATATCAATAAAATATATACTCGTGAAATAAAGAATAATTACCGAAAAAGCTTCCGTAATTATGTAGTGCCAAAACATTTTTTTAGCCAAAAACTGATAGGCTATAACTATGGATAACACTTTTACAAAGTCGCCCAAAAGCTGCCATAGGAACAAATCTTGGACAGGTAAAAATTCGTCTGAAAAAATTAGGAGGATAATATATTTTCGTAACAAATAAATGATAAGTAATCCTGCTCCAAAAATTGGGATAATGGTTTTATAGAAATTAAAGACCTCGTTCCTAAACTCTTTTTTATTATCAATTTCAGATAACCTTGGCAAAATATAAAGAGTTAATAATGAAGACACAAACATCAAATAGTACTTTGAAATACGGTTCATGGTTTCCCAAAAACCAGCCTCTTTTATTCCAACTGAATCTGTAATATAATTCCTAATAACTATTGCAACCAAGGGCAGTAAAATGGCTGAAAAAATGGCCATCATAGAATAGGAACTTAATTTCTTGACATAATCTAGACTAATATTTTTGACTTTTACCAAAGGTGCCAAGCTCTTTCTATTGGCTACTCCAACAAGTGTGATGAGAAAAATTAAGGATTCTGAAATAGCCACCGAAATCAAAGCGCCATCAATTCGTTCTTTATATATCAATAAGATGGTAATTGAAAGGCCCAGAATCTGCCCAATAATATTTATAATGATTAAGATTTTATATTTGGAAAATCCATTGAGAATACCAAACGTAAACATATTCAGTGCATAAAATGGTAGCGCTATTGCCAAAATTTTGATAACATAAGCGTAATCATTGTAATACGAAAAAACATAATCATTGATATAGTTTGCGCCAAAATAACATCCAAAGGACACCAAAATGGTTGAAAAGAACCCCATATAGAAAATGGTTGAAAGGGTTTTACTTAATTCAATGGTGTTTTCCTTAAACTCGGCTACATATTTTACTATGCCATTGTAAAAACCGAGGATTGAAACTGTTTGAACCGTACTCAAAAAGTTTCGCAGGTTACCTATCAGCGCCATTCCTTCGGCACCTACAAATAATGCAATAGCCTTAGAAGTTAAAAATCCAGCAATAATTCTAGTAGCAACCGAAGCAGAATTTAATGATGCAACTTGTACTAATACATTGTTGTTAATATAATTCAGTAATCTTTTCAATTAATAGGCATTTAGTAGGTTAATTATTTGGGTTACTTCTTCATCTGTCATAACTGGGCTTATTGGAATACTGATAACCTGTTCGTGAATTGTTTCCGTTATCGGTAATTGTAAATGACTGTACTCTTGCAAAGCCACTTGTCTATGGGGTGGTTTGGGATAATGTATCAGGTAACCTATGCTGTTTTTTTTAAGAAATGTAGCAAAATTATCTCTTTCCGTTACTCTCACAACAAATACATGAAAAACATGATTTTCTGATTCATCATAATATGGCAGTTGAATGCTCTTATTAGTTATTTCGTTTAAATAACGATTGGCTATCTCTCGTCTTCTGGCATTATCTTCATCTAAAAACGGAAGCTTGATTGATAACATAGCTGCCTGAATTTCATCCAATCTATTATTAAAGCCCTTGTAGTTGTTTGAGTATTTCTCTAAAGATCCATAATTTCTCAATTGTACAATCATTTCAGCTAGTTGTTTATCTTGAGTTGTTATCGCTCCAGCATCGCCTAAAGCGCCTAAATTTTTACTCGGATAAAAGCTAAACGCAGCTGCATGTCCCAAATTACCGGCTTTTTTTCCATTATTGTTAATAGCACCATGTGCTTGAGCAGCGTCTTCAATGACCAATAAGTTATGTTCTTTTGCAACATCATTAATGGCTTCCATAGTAGCCAATTGACCATATAGATGGACTACTAAAATAGCTTTTGTTTTATTGTTAATATGCCTTTTGATTTCCTCAACTGAAATATTAAACGTTTGTTCATCAGGCTCCACAAAAATAGGTGTCAAACCACTATGAATAACCGATAATATACTAGCAATGTAGGTGTTCGCTGGAACTAATACTTCATCGTTTGCTTTTAAAACGCCCAATTCTATATACGCTTTAAAGATTAGTGTTAAAGCATCCAACCCATTACTTGTTCCTACACAATATTTGGTTCCACAATATGAGGCAAAATCAGCTTCAAATGTTTCAACTTCGTCACCAAGTATATACCTTCCAGAATCCAAAAAGTGTTTAAACTTCTTTTGGAAAGTCTCTTCAAAACGCGCATTTATTTTTTTTAAGTCTAAAAATTGTATCATATCAAAACATCGTCTAGCTTTTTAAAATTGCTCACTGGCAATCTATAAAAATCTTGAGTCACTGCCCTAGCACCAAAACCTTCTTTCCAATACTGTAAACCAGAATTTACTTGTAGACCATTATTTTCATTGGAAATACCAAAATCAAAATATGGTTTTTCCTTAAAAACCTCTTGCAGTAAAAAATCATGCAGTAAATCCAAACTGCCTGTTTGATTTTTTGTGGCATCAGCTGAAATATATTGTGAATGGGCAACTTGTTCGGTAATAAATATAGTTGTACCAGCAACCAACTTTTGTTTTTCATAAACGTTAAACTGAACAATGTTTTCAGGAAATCGTTCTTTTAGCAATTTAATTTCCTCTAAACTGTGAACAGGTTCTGTGTTATGTTTGTTTTTAAGATTAGGAATCAATATCTCATTCCAGAACGTATCAAATTCATCGTCAGATTTAATGGTCAAGCCAGCCTTGCGAGCGCGCTTTAAACCATCTCGTCTATCTTTAGAGTATCTTACATGAGTATTTTGTTTGACGACCGACAGCATATCTCTTCTGAATAGTTCTGCATCCAAAACCTTCATCAAATAAGATAATTCATCGCTTGGATAATTATAGTAGATACCTGGAATCATTTTAATTTCTAACGTTTGAAAGCCCTGTTCATCATAATATTCCAGTACACAGCGGAGACACTTCAGAATCAATTGAAATTTCAGCTTTTCTCCAACAACCAATCCACCATAGGTTAAGCCTTTATGAGAATATATAATAGAACCTTCTTTACATGCTGGAAAAATAGCAATTAACTTATCTTTTTTAAAAATTAAAAGCGATGCATCATCAAATCGATCTTGATGGTATTCCATAAAGTTACGATGAAACAAAAACGTGGCATTCTTTGCTATTTCTAAAAAATTATTCCAATCCTTATAATAACTGGAAGAATACACTACAGCTCTTAAATCGTTCATTTATATTTTATATGAAAGCCTAAAAATAAAGTTCTTTTGCTTGAAAAAAAATTTATATGCTCATTTAATACAGGTGTTGTTTAGTAATGGAATAGTTATCTGAAAAAACTTTTCACTTTATGGATTATATTATTTTGTCTAACAAATAATAATACAACAAAAAACATCATAAAATCAAATGGATAGCTATATCTGTCATTAGTTCCATAGGTTACCATAGCTTGCAACAAAGCTGGTACCATGACAAAAGAAACAAGAATAAAAGTTATGTCCACTTGCCTATTAACAATTGAACGATAAAACACCATTATACTGATACCTATGAATGCAATTACAATTGCGTACAAGATTATTTTTTGCACACGCCAAATGTTATCAAAAACTTGAAAAGCCGAATGAAATCGGAAATTATCTTCATTCCAATCAAGAGCAGGCTTCCAGAAATCCAGACCAGAACGAAAAAAAACCTGTTTTAGGTAATCTTTTGGGTTGGCTGCTACAGTTGCTTTGGCAAATTCACCCAATTCATGAGACAGTTCTTCAAAACTTAAATTGTATTTATCAAAAACTCTTCCTTCTCCATAAGCATTCCAAATACTCATAGCCACATCCCTATTCTCTGCAATTGTTTTATTTCTGTATTGAGCATAAGGTTGCCCAATCCACTGGTATTCCTCTGGCGCCTTTTCTGCAAAATAGACACAATTTTGAGACATATTCAACCCTAAAAATGTTGTTGAAACAAAATAGCCCGTATTTAATTTGTTGACATAGGACCAACCAAAATATACCAACAGAGGAAATATTAAAAGAATTAATTTTTTATTTATTATCCTATTAAGATTAAAATCTTTTAAGGTATACAATCCATAAATTAAGAATGGCCAATAGGCGAAAAAAGGTTTGATCAATACCAAATAACCCAATACGGCTCCCAAAATCAATTCCGTCTTTATTGTATTACTATTTCTGTAACTAGGACTTGTTATGAAATAGACAATAAAAGAGGTGCAAAACAAGGTCAAACTTTCCAATAGAATGGAAGTTTCATAAAAAAACACATTTAGAAATGACTGTAAAAAAAGGACAACGTAAAAACTATGTCTTCTACTAAACTTCAAGTTAATCAACGTTTTATACCAAAATAAGGAAGCAATTGTTCCCATTATAAACTGATATATTACAGCTATTTTTACTTTTCCTGCCGCAAACAGTATTAACAAAGGATAGCCTGGACTTCGCTTACCATCATAACCTTCCAATGACAGCGTAGATAATTTTTTAGCCAATCGAAAATAGCTGCCCGAATCAGGAAATGCACTCTCACTTGGATAGACTATTAAAAATAAAAGCAACCTAATACCCAAGCCAATAATTAATAAGTATAGTAGGTTTTTATCCTTAAAAAAATTATGAATTACACGCATTAAAAGGCTTTTTTCAAAAGTAACACCATCAAGAACCTCTTGTTTAAGCTACTTTTGTAAATATAGTGAAGTCTATTTTTTCTTGAGCACTAAATAATAGAGATTTATGAATACGATAGCCGCATTAGAGATGATTATTGGCCACGATGTTTGAAGCATAAATCCATAAATAACAAACAATATACACCCAATAGAATTGACAATTCGCAGCATTCTAACATCTTTCATCATAAATGAAATCAATAAAGCTGCCATAGCAGCATAGCCAACCCATTCCGTTAAGGAAACTCCCAATAGTTCCATATTTATATATGTTTAGATTGCAAAAAAAAGGAATTCTATTTAGAATCCCTTTTTTAACTTTTAATTTTAAATTGTTTTATTTCGCTTGCGATCAACTTCTTTTAGAAGGATTTTTCGCAATCTTAAGTGTTTTGGTGTTACCTCAACATATTCATCTTTTTGGATGTATTCCAAAGCTTCTTCTAGCGAAAATTTGATGGCCGGAACAATTTTAGCCTTGTCATCAGCTCCAGCTGAACGCACGTTACTTAACTTTTTTGTTTTGGTCACGTTGACAACCATGTCATCACCTCGAGAATTTTCACCAATCACCTGACCTTCATAAATATCTTCTCCTGGATCAATAAAAAACTTGCCACGTTCCTGTAATTTATCAATAGAATAAGGGATTGCTTGACCATTTTCCATAGATACCAACGAACCGTTTTGACGTTCTGGAATACCACCTTTCAATGGTTGATATTCTTTAAATCGGTGTGCCATTATAGCTTCACCCGCTGTAGCTGTCAATAATTGATTACGTAAACCTATGATACCTCTTGAAGGCACAATAAACTCACAAACCATGCGATCACCTTTGGCTTCCATACTCAACATTTCACCTTTGCGCATGGTCACCATTTCTATGGCTTTTCCTGAAACTTCTTCCGGTAAGTCAATAGTCATTTCTTCTACGGGCTCACATTTTACGCCATCAATTTCCTTAATGATAACCTGTGGTTGACCAATTTGAAGTTCATAACCTTCACGACGCATCGTTTCAATTAACACAGATAAATGCAAGACACCACGACCAAATACCATAAATTTATCAGCACTATCTGTTTCTTCAACACGTAGCGCCAAATTCTTCTCCAATTCTTTGGTTAAACGCTCTTTAATATGTCTTGATGTCACATATTTACCGTCTTTCCCAAAGAATGGTGAATCGTTAATGGTAAACAACATACTCATCGTTGGTTCGTCAATCGCGATGGTTTTTAATCCTTCTGGATTCTCCCAATCGGCAACCGTATCACCAATTTCAAAACCTTCCAAGCCTACTATGGCACAGATATCACCTGCTTTAACTTCTTCAACTTTTTTACGACCTAAACCTTCAAAAGTATGTAACTCTTTAATTTTAGATTTTACAACGCGACCATCACGCTTAACCAACGAAATATTCTGACCTGCTTTCAATTCACCACGTGTCAAACGGCCAATCGCTATTCTTCCCGTAAACGATGAGAAATCCAATGAGGTAATCAACATTTGTGTTGAACCTTCTTCAATTTTTGGTTCCGGAATATGCTCGATAACCATATCTAGTAATGGCTCAATATTATCAGTTTCATTCTTCCAATCGTCACTCATCCAATTGTTTTTGGCAGAACCATAAACCGTTGGAAAATCCAATTGCCACTCCTCTGCACCTAATTCAAACATCAAGTCAAACACCTTCTCGTGTACTTCATCTGGCGTACAGTTTTCCTTGTCAACTTTATTGATAACTGCACAGGGCTTCAACCCTAAATCAATTGCTTTTTGCAATACAAAACGGGTTTGGGGCATTGGCCCTTCAAAAGCATCAACCAACAACAAAACACCATCTGCCATATTTAAAACACGCTCTACCTCGCCACCAAAATCGGCGTGACCAGGTGTATCAATAATGTTAATTTTGGTATCCTTGTAAACAACTGAAACGTTTTTTGACGTGATAGTAATACCACGTTCACGTTCTAAATCGTTGTTATCCAAAATCAAATCACCCGTGTTTTCGTTTTCACGAAATAACTGACAGTGGTACATAATTTTATCAACCAAGGTTGTTTTCCCGTGGTCAACGTGCGCAATAATTGCAATGTTTTTTATTGTAGCCATAATAGTGCCGTATTTTAAGCGTGCAAAGGTACGTTATATTTTAATATTTAAACCATTATATTTTATTCAATTAGTTAATTAAATGTTATTGTGATTTTATATTGAAATAAAAACAAGTATACTTCGTTAAGTAATTGATTGATAGTAAATAGCCATTACTAACCAGCTCATAACCACCCAAGGCGTTTTACTCATGTATCATAACATGTTTAACCCTTTAATTGTTTAAGAATGAAACTGATTAGTAAATATTCTAAATTCACTCCCTATTTATATTTTTTAGCGGTTATAGCCTATTGGTTTACCGATATTAATAAAAGTGAAGGACTCACAGCATATCCTATTCTACTATTGGGAATACCATTTGTTTGGCAATTAATAAAACCCAATAAACAACTCAATTTCTCATTAGGAATTATTTTTGTGTGCCTTTCGTCCTATCTCATTCTAGCTTATTTATCGGATTTGCTACATATCATTGATATTTCATCTTCAACCAAAACCTTTATTATTTATGGTGGCATTTTTGTCTTTACCAATTTTTTAATGGCACTTTGGATGATTCGAAATAGTCTAAAAAAAGCGTTTTAATTTGACTATCTTTGTGGCTTAAATTTTAAGCTGATGAATCTTAAAGACGTTCCAAAATTGATGCATACCAATAGCAATAATTTTTTTCTGTTGGCTGGCCCTTGTGCCATTGAAGGTGAAGACATGGCATTGCGTATAGCCGAAAAGGTTATAACTATTACCAATAACCTGCATATTCCTTATGTCTTTAAAGGAAGTTTTAAAAAGGCTAATCGTAGTCGTATAGACAGTTTTACGGGTATTGGTGATGAAAAAGCCCTAAAAATATTACGCAAAGTATCTGAAACCTTTGATGTACCAACAGTTACGGATATCCATGAAGTATCAGATGCTAAAATGGCTGCCGAATATGTTGATGTTCTCCAAATTCCTGCATTTTTAGTGCGTCAAACCGATTTGGTTGTGGCAGCTGCCGAAACTGGCAAGGTAGTCAATTTAAAAAAGGGACAGTTTATGAGTCCCGAATCCATGAAACATGCTGTGCAAAAGGTTAAGGATACTGGTAGTGACAAGGCTTGGATAACCGATAGAGGAACCATGTTTGGCTATCAAGATATGATTGTTGATTTCCGAGGCATTCCTACTATGCGTCAATATGCACCCACTATTTTAGATGTTACCCATTCCTTACAACAGCCGAATCAATCTGTAGGTGTTACTGGTGGTAGACCAGATATGATCGAAACCATTGCTCGTGCTGGTGTCGTGAATAATGTTGATGGTCTGTTTATTGAAACTCATTTTGATCCTGCCAATGCCAAAAGTGATGGTGCCAACATGTTGCATTTGGATAATTTAGAAAATTTATTGACCAATTTAGTGGCCATTAGAAAAACCATAAACAGCTTAAAATAGGCTATTATTATGGATATTGAAATCCGCCAAGCAACTATCGAGGACATTCCAGAGATAACCACACTCTTTCGAGATACTGTTCGCGAGGTGAATTCAAAACATTATTCGGATAAACAGATTCAAACTTGGTCTGCTGGTGCCAGTGATACCCAAAAATGGGAAGAGCGCATTCACAAATGCTACTTTTTGGTTGCCGAAAGCCATGACATTATTGTTGGTTTTGCCTATTTAAAGAATGGCAATTATTTTGATGGTTTGTTTGTTCATAAAGATTATCAACGTCAAGGTATTGCTTCAAAATTACTGCGCATTATAGAATCTAAAGTTATGATGGATGGTTTTGGTGAAATCAAATCTGATGTCAGTATTACGGCTTTGCCATTTTTTGAAAATCACTATTTCGATGTCATTAAAAAGCAGAAAAAGGTCCTTAAGGGCATGACCTTTGAAAACTATATAGTTTCAAAAGCTCTCTAAATAAACCAAGCTTTTTTACTCTGTTCCAATTGCTTGCCTGCAGCTTGTAGTAACATAACAAAGCGATGTTCATCCAAATCTTCAATGTGTTTAATTTGAATTGAACGCACCTGTTTGCGATTGTTATAATTCTGCAATTCAGGGAAATCTTTTTCCAACAAAATACCTTGAACAAAAGCCACATCTACAAAATCGGTCCCTTTTAAAATATTTATGTAAATCATAGGCTTTTTACCTATGTTATAAAATGGGATTTTATAACTATATCGCTCTTGAACATTGGGCAACGTCTTCAATATCACCTCTCTGACATAAAGCATTATGGACCGATAGGGTTCCTTCTGTTCTAAAAAATAAGCATCAACAGGTTTCATTTAGTTACTCGGAATTGATTTTATTTTGTAAGAAATTACTAAATTACTAATCGAAAACAACCAACCAAAACTACCACGCCATTTAATTTACTTGGAACTAACCAGTAAATGCTAAAATTCTTTCGCCACATCAGGCAAAATCTTCTTGCCGAAAATAAAACAGGTAAATACCTAAAATATGCCATTGGTGAAATTGTCTTGGTCGTCATAGGTATTTTGATTGCCTTACAGATTAATAATTGGAATGACCATCGTAAAACCCAAAAATATGAACAAGAAATATTATCCTTAATAAATCAAAACCTTAAAAGTGACTCAATAGCCTTATCAATTGAATTACAAAAAGCAAAAGATGCTATTCTAACCACTGATTTAATTCTTGAACAAGTTTCAAACGACAAATACAACGATAGTTTAAAACATTGGCTTGCAAAAATCATTTGTTTTGAAAGATTTAGAGCCAAGTCAAGTGCTTTTGAAGTTTTGAAAGCAAAGGGTATTGAAACTATTTCAGAAAATACAATTCAACAAGAATTAATAGCGTATTACGATGAAAGCCTGTATAATGTATATCAAGCAATGGAGGATGTTGAAAGTGCATTCAATCTGGATTGGGTTCCAATATTAAAATCTGACTTTAAAGATTTTCAGTGGCGAGTATCTTGTGAGCCCATTGATTCTAAAGCTTTCTTTACCAAGCCATCTACCATAACACAAATTAAATTATTTAACGATAACCGAAAGGGAAATGTTAGGCACATTGAGTCTGCTCTAATTAAAATTACTGAAATCAGACACCTTATTAAAGTCTTGAATAAATGATAAAATTCTTTAGAAAAATACGTCAAAATATGATTAAAGAAAACAGAGTCAGCAAGTATTTGCTTTATGCCATTGGAGAAATTGTGCTAGTGGTTATTGGTATTTTGATTGCACTTCAAATCAATAATTGGAACGAAAATAGAAAATCCAATATCCAAGAGCAGCTTTATTTAAAAAGATTACTTGTAGAGAACAATGAAGACCTTGTTACTTTTAAAAACAACATTAAAAATCTCGAAAAAGGCATTGAAACAGATGAAGCCCTATCCAAAGCCTTAAATAACCCAAACGCTTCAGATTCCCTGGTTATTTCAGCAGCCAATGATTTTTTTGGTTACGGTAGCATCTACCCCATTTTTACCTCTTCAACTTCTACTTTTGATGATTTATCAAGTACTGGAAATTTAAAAGTTATTCAAAACACCATTTTAAGAGACCAATTAGTTAAACACTATGCCTTTCACAAACAAGTTTCTGAACGCATAAGAATAGGCACCGACTGGGCTTTACCTGTAGATGCGCCTTTCACCTATCAAAACAGTATAATGCGTTTTGAACCTAATTCAAATAGTTTATTTGGTAAACAAGACACAAGGGAGCTAGCACAGCATTTACTGTCAAAAAAAATTGAATATATCAATAATGCCGCTGTACACTATTGGCTTAATAAAGATGCTATCGATCAACTACTTACTTTAATTGATGATACCGAAAGCATAGTCCAATTACTGGAAAAGGAAATAACAAACTAATGTTATGATAAAATTCTTCCGAAAAATACGTCAAAATATGATTAAAGAAAACAGAGTCAGCAAGTATTTGCTTTATGCCATTGGAGAAATTGTGCTAGTGGTTATTGGTATTTTGATTGCACTACAAATAAATAATAATAACGAACTAAACAAAGCACGTGAAAAAGAACTAAAGTACCTTAAAAACATCAAAACCGATTTACTGCTTAACATTGACAACATTAATAGTTTTATTGAAAAAAGAGAAAGCTCCATTGCATCGGCCAATGTTGTTTTAGAATATTATGAAGGCAAGCCTCTTACGGATCTTGACGACTTTAACAACCACTGTTTGAACGTGTATATTTGGCACAAATTCTATCAAATAAACAACACCTTTTTAGAGCTTACCAATTCTGGGAATTTGGCTCTAATATCAAACGATTCCATTAAAAACCAATTGCTCAACATAGATGCACTTTACAAGGAACTAAAAGGCGAAGAAGAACACTATCGCTTTGATACTGAAGAGCTCCTTTATGGACCCTCATTCAGAACTTTAGACCTAAACCCATTGACTAAAAAATACATCTATAATGTTACAAATGGTCAAGCAGGTGAAAACCGCGAAATCCCTAGGGCAAACTTTGAAACCATTCTTAAAGACCTAGAGCATAAAAACGGATTTGTTATGGCAGATTACGAGTTTACGGTTATGAATGGACAATTGCGTGAAATGAAAACCATGTCTGAAGAGCTCATGAAACTTATAGATAAAGAAACCCATACAGATGATTAAATTCTTCCGAAAAATACGCTACAATCTTATGAGCGAAAATAAAACTGGCAAATACCTCAAATATGCCTTGGGCGAAATTATCCTCGTGGTCATCGGTATTCTCATTGCCTTACAGATTAATAACTGGAATGAAAATCAAAAGCTAAAAAAAGAAGAAATAAAACTCCTACATGCTTTAGAAAAAGAAATTGAGTCCAACTTATCATCATTAGATACAACAATAAAAGACAACGATGACATTCTGAAAATATCTTCTAGACTATTAAATGAAAGTCTTTTAAATCCAAAATATAATTCAAATCCTGCCGAGATAATTCAGTCGTTGGGTTATAACACAAATAAATACGAAACTTCGATAATTAATGAAATTTTTGGAACAAATTCTAGAGCACTTATTTCAAATGATGAAACCATCGCGCGATTGAGAACCTTAAAACAAGCCTATGATCGATCTGACGATACGCAATTATATGTTGATGAATTTTGGAATAACAAAGTAATGGAGTATTTCACAAAATCTGGTTTGGGAATTTATATTGGAACTGTCAAAATTGATAAAAATTACAAAACAGATTTCCCTCTAAACAATGAATTTTATTCATTATTGGGTATCATGAATGGCTGTCAGTTTTCATTAAACTTAAGTCGAAAAGATTTGAAGGAAGAATTATCCAACACGTTAACCTTCCTAAAAAAGAATTTGAATTCACTATGATTAAACTTTTTAGAAATATTAGAAAGTCTCTTCTTTCTGAAGGCAAAACCAGTAAGTACTTTAAATATGCTATCGGTGAGATTATTCTTGTAGTGATTGGAATATTGATTGCCCTTCAAATCAACAATTGGAATGAGCAGAGAAAAGAAAAAATAAGAGCTTCCAATTATATGGAAAGAATTGAAGAAGACTTAAATAGATCCATTTCAAGAAGTGAAAATCTTCTGAAGCTGAATAAAAAAATTTTAAAATCCGTAACTGACACTCAAAAACTGTTGGAGCGAGGGACTGCTCTTAATGATGAAGAGAAAAAAACAGTAGACTATGCCTTCTTATGGTTTCCCAGAACGACCTACCAAATGCCAAGTATGCTTACCTATGAAGAAATGAAAGAAAGTGGCGATTTACATCTTATAGAGAATATTGAATTAAGAAATGAATTAGCAGAGTTTTACAGTTATCTTCAGCAAGTTGAATCAGTTTATGAGAAATTAAGTCAAGACATTGAAAGCCAATTCAGTGTTTATAATTATCAAATTAGAGCTTATACTAATCCAGAAACTTTAAATATCACTTTTAAATATGACTTTAACCAACTTTGTCAAGATACTCTTTTTATCAACACTTTTTCTAGAATGGGCATACACTGGCGAGGTTTTGTCTATTTTATGGAGCGTATAAATTCAGATGCAAAAAAGGTAAAATCAAAAATTGATTCTATATGATAAAATTCTTTCGAAAAATACGCTACAATCTTATGAATGAAAATAAAACAGGCAAGTACTTCAAGTATGCCATTGGAGAAATTATTCTTGTGGTTATAGGTATTCTCATTGCTTTACAGATTAACACCTGGAATCAAGAACATAACAACAGAAAGTTTGAAAAAGAAATGATGGCCAGTATCCATTCCGAATTCAAAAACAACCTGACAAAAATTAAAACCAGCATTGTTCAATATGACAAAACCGAGCAAGCCATTCGGTTTTTAATGTCTAAAATAAAAGCGTCTTCAGAAGAGTTAAAAACTGAAAATATAGACAGTCTCCTTGCTGCAGCAGTTGATGTCTATGAATACCATCCTACACAAAATATCTTGACCGAAATATTATCGACAGGGAATTTAAATTTAATCAAGAATGATTCCTTAAAATACCAATTACTCCATTGGTCTGGTGAATTCAATGAATTAAATGAAGCCTGGGAAACCCTAGACGACTTTAACCAACATATGGTTATTCCTTACTTAACTACAAAAGCTTCAATGAAAAATATTGACAAATATTCCTTAATGGCTTGGGAGGAAAAATCAAAATTCGAGATTGACTATGAAAGCGTTTTCAATGATTTGGAATTTGAAAACCACTTGGACAATCTTGGATGGGCTGTTGTAAATTATAGAATCGTATTAAAACGTTTAGAAAAATTAATTAAACAAATCATTGAGCTAACCCATGATTAAGTTTTTCAGAAATATCCGTAGGTCCTTTATTAACGAAGGCAAAACCAGCAAATACCTAAAATATGCCATTGGTGAAATTATCCTTGTGGTTATAGGCATTCTCATTGCACTTCAAATAAATAATTGGAATGCTCTCAAAAAACAAGAAAACAATAATATATTCTTAAGTAAGCGGCTACTTGTAGAAACTGATAAAAACATCATTGAACTAGAAAAAGAAATCATTTCAATAGAAAAATCAATAAACTCATTACTTATGATGTTACACCTTACAGGTGAAGATTACCATGACGTTGATCCCAAAAAAGTTGACAGTTTAATTTATGATATTTTAGGCACACCAACCTATTATTTTAATGATGCTGTTTTAAATGAAGCCTTATCTACTGGTCAAGTGTCCAGTTTTGAAAATGACAGTTTAAAAAATATCATTTACAGCATTCCAACGACCATGGAAACAGTCAAATTTCGAGAGCAAAACATTGAACAAGACACCAATACCAATTTAATTCCGTTTCTATACAATTACATCTCTCTAAGGAATGTTGACCACCAATTCTCTAACCTTGAAAACCTTGGAAAAAGTCAAATAAAAGAAATTGATAATCGTCAAATACTCTCCATGTTATTTTGGGAAAATGAAATTGACAACCTCCATTTTATATATAACACACTGCTAGAAGAAAGCTACAGGAAACTTGATAGAGACTTGAAGAGTTTAAAGATTTTATTGGAGCAACAGATAAACAGCAATCATGATTAAATTCTTCCGAAAAATACGCTATAATCTTATGAGTGAGAACAAAACAGGTAAGTATTTTAAGTATGCTATAGGTGAAATTGTTTTAGTGGTTATTGGTATTTTGATTGCACTTCAGATAAACAATTGGAATGAGAGCAGAAAACAAAAACAAGCCGAGATTGAGTTTTTGAAAGGTATTAAAAACGACCTCTCTCAAGACAAGTTATTTATTGAACAGGTTCTAAATATTACGGAACCCAAAATGCAAGCTTTCAAAAAACTTAACACAGACTCTTTGGATATTTCCAAAGATAAAGCTTCTATAGATTCCTTACTCAAAGTATACCTCAATACTGGACAACGTACCTTTTACCCAATTTCCGGTTCCTACCAAGCCGCCATTTCAGGCAACCAAATAAATACATACAAAAACAAGGAATTAATGCAATCTATTATAAAACTCTACAATTCCTCTTACGAAAGGGTTATTGATAACGGTAAAATATTGGACATTAGGTGGAGTGACATTAGTAAAATGTACATTCATGAACGCCGTTCAAAAAAATTCAATGTAACAGACTCACTATATCTTACAAAAACATTAGATGACCTTTACTTCCATTTTATACAACTACAGTGGTATGAAAATGTACTTGTACTCACAAGTAATGAAATAGATAACGTTTTAAATAAAATTCCAAATTGATACTAAACATATAATGATTAAACTCTTTAGAAAAATACGCTACAACCTGATGAGTGAAAATAAAACAGCCAAGTACTTTAAATATGCCATCGGCGAAATCATTCTAGTCGTCATTGGTATTCTCATTGCGCTTCAGATAAACAATTGGAATGAAAAGCAAAAGGATATAGAAAAGGAACAGCAAATCCTTTTGAGTTTAAGGGAAGAATTCAAGCAAAATATAAAAGAGCTCGAATTTGACCATACCTTAAATGAAGGGTGTTTAAATGCCATTGTTACGTTAATGAATTTTGACCATACAAATCCATTTAAAACCAAAACTATTGATAGCTTACTAGGGCAAATGTATAATTACGCCACCTTTGATGCGCGATTAGGTGTTATGAACGACATCACATCTTCTGGTAATCTGGAACTCATAAGAGACTCTAAATTAAAATATGCACTTAACCAGTGGACAGGTGAACTTGACGATTATAAAGAAGACATTATTATCAGAAGAGAATATTGGGTAAACAATGTACCTGGAATATTGTACAAGTTCATTCCACTGCGAAATGTAGACGCTTCAATGAACAGATCTGATTACAAACGTGATATTATTATTCAACCTATGGAAGTTCCAAAAGAAAATTACGTAGCTTTCTTGTCAAGCCTAGAAGTTGATAGCATGTTGTTTGATTATTATATGAATCAATCCTACGTTACCGTAAATGAAAATGTGATTATGCGTTTTTTGAAAGATACTTTAAGTTTAATAGAAGCCAACATAGAAGATGATTAAATTCTTTAGAAAAATACGCTACAACCTTATGAGTGAGAACAAAACAGGCAAGTATTTCAAATACGCTATCGGAGAAATTATACTTGTAGTCATTGGTATTTTGATTGCCTTACAGATTAATAATTGGAATGAAAGTAGAAAAGAACAAAGACTGTTACAAACCTATTACAAGCAAATTCTGGAGGATTTAGATGAACAAAAAAAATATTCGGCAGAAACCATTACGCAATTAGATTCCAGTATCGCCTCTTATGAGGTTTACACCAAATTATTTGAAACTAAAAACCTAACTGTTAATGAAGCTCTAGATGCGCTCAATAAAGTAGAGAGAATAACACCCTATCTTAACTTTCGTTTCAACACCATGGAAACCTTACAATCTACTGGAGACATCAAGATTATTCCTGAAGATTTACGAAATAAACTTATTACACATAAAAGCAAATTAGATGCTTGGACAACCGTTAACAATGGCAACCTAAATGTATATGTAACTGGTTTGTTGAAATATGGAGAAAAAGGATTGGGCACTTTTATTCCTCGATTAAATAGTCAACCAGATATCAAACAAGCAATAGATAACCATATCAACCCTATTGAAACTATTCTAACTGCCGAAAGCGCCTTCATTATTAAAATATATACTGAAAAAAACACCTGTAACCGTTTAAAACAAGTTCTTGAAAACATTGAGGTAATGGAAGACATCATCAAACAAGAATTAAAAGAAAAATAAATAATGAAAGTATCAACCTATGATTAAACTCTTTCGAAAAATACGCTACAACCTTATGAGTGAAAATAAAACTGGTAAGTACCTCAAATATGCCATTGGAGAAATCGTACTTGTGGTAATAGGCATACTCATTGCTTTACAGATTAACAACTGGAATGAAGACAAAAAAATACTAAAACAGGAAAAAGCAACTATCGCTAGTTTAAAACTGGAGTTTCAAAAAAATCTCGTAGACCTCGAAGACAATATTGATACCATTGAAAAAATTATTTCAGCTGGTAATATTTTATTGGAACATACAGATCCTGATTATGAATTTGGATCATTGAGTAATGTGGATAGTTTAATTAGTATGACTCCAAGAATGTCCGTTTGGGATCCTAGCCTTTACACTTTAAGCAATATCAAGAATTCTGGTAAACTATCCAATCTGTCAAACGAAGCATTAAAAGTACAACTTATAGAGTGGGAAAGTTTTTATGGTAATTTATTGGATTGGGGCGATTTCTATGTTGAAAGAGGACATTATTATTTTAATTATTTGGTAGAAAATTCAGTAAACAGAAATTTAGATAAAACTGGACCCATGAAATTTAGCAAATCTAAATTTGTAGGATCAAACGAAGAACTTTTAAGAATGCGCTCATTTGAGAATAATTTGACGCAACGTATAACCCACAATGGATTCATGCTCCGATTTTATTTAGATGCCAAAAATAGATTAACAACTATTATTGCGCTTTGTGATGAATATTAGGAATGAGTAAGTGTTTTTGACTATGACAAATATTAATAGCTTGATTTATGATTAAACTCTTCCGTAAAATACGCTACAATCTGATGAATGAAAACAAAATGGCTAAGTACTTCAAATACGCTATAGGTGAAATTGTTCTTGTAGTTATTGGAATTCTGATTGCTCTTCAAATCAATACTTGGAATGAAGCAAACAAGACCAAACAGTTAGAAACAAAAATCTTGAAAGAATTCCAAAGTAATTTAATGTTGGACTTAAAAGAAATTCAACATGATATTGCTACTATGGATTCCATAGTTAAAGCTTGTAAGAACCTAAAAGATTATATAAAAACACATGAAACACCTGATTCCAAATTTAATTATTCGGCGACATTGTTGAGAGTTATACCACATTTTGATCCCAATAAAAGCGGTTATGGACTTCTACAATCTAAAGGTGTTGAAGTTATTTCAAACGATAGTTTGCGAAATAATATCTCGCTGCTTTACGAAAGAGCCTATCCCTATTACAGGCGATATGAAGACGAGCGATTGGATTTCTTTAATCTAAATACGCAACCCAAGTTATTGGAATATTTTTATAAAAACTTTGATAGTACAGCCACCTGGTATGCCAATTACAAAATAACACAAGCAGATTATGAAAGGCTCAAGGTAGACGAATCATTCTCCAGGTTATTAGCAACCATTGCATTTGAAAATGCTGGAGTGCAAAACAGAGCCAAACGAACAGAAGGGCAAATTAAAAAGCTTTTAAGTTTTATTGAAGACGAAATACAATCTAGTAATTAATAATTGTTTAATGTTTAAAACGCCAAACCATGGAAAGCGACAATGTAAAACCAATCTCCAAAAGTGAACGTATAGCCTACCTAGATATCTTAAGAGGTATTTCGATTCTGTTTATTTATACTGCAAATATAATCATGTTTTCAGGCATATGGTTTTTTCCAGAGGACACACCTAGAAGGATATATACCTTACCTACTGATGAAGTTTTCGACTTTTTAAACTATGTTTTGGTTGATGGTAAGTTCTACTCTATTTTCTCGCTTCTTTTTGGTATTGGCTGTGTTATTCAATTTAACAACTTAACGGCTCATGGTAAGGCATTCGCTCCTTTTTTTAGAAGGCGCATGTTTTGGCTATTAATTATTGGAGGCATTCATTTAGTGCTATTTTGGCCAGGTGATATTTTGACTCTTTACGCTGTTCTTGGTTTTTTCTTGATATGGTTTGTTAGAAAATCCAATAAAACACTTTTAACCACTGCTGTTATCCTCATTTTGTTTCCATTAGTAAATTGGGCTTTCATGCACTTTTCAGGCGTCTATTATCCTGGAATGGCTTTTCAAAAGAGCACAGAAATTTATCAAAATTTTGGGATGCCAATTATAGAATTCCAAGGTCAGATAGTTCCTGATTTTGTTGCCTACCAACTCAATGAGAATATCGCTGATTTTTTTAAAATGAATTTGGGAAATACCTTTGTTAGAATAGGTAGGATTTTAGATGAAGGTCGATTGTTTAAAGTTTTTGGAATCTTTTTAATAGGCATTTGGGCAGGTAGAAAAATTCTCAATGAAAATATTCTGGATAATACCGCATTTTTAAAAAAAGTGTTTCTAATTGGCTTATTGGTAGGCTTACCTGTAAATATTGTTAGAGGTTACATCGAGTTTTTTGTTGATAGCACAGATACTACAAAACTGTTTCATGTTCTTGCATATGCTTTAGGAACGTTACCTTTAGCGTTGAGTTATGCCGCTGGGATTGCCTTGTTAGTAAAGAAAAAAGTGCATTTTCTTGATTGGTTTAAACCTGTTGGGAAAACGGCATTATCCAACTACCTGTTTCAAACAGCTATTTCTACCATTATTTTTTACGGATTTGGATTTAACCTCGTCGGAAAATTTGGCTTTACTTATGTCATGATGATTGGTTTGTGTGTATTTATCATACAAATTGTATGTAGTAAAATTTGGCTCAATTATTTCAAGTTTGGACCCATGGAATGGCTCTGGCGAAAACTAACTTATGGTGTACAACTAAAAATCAAAAAATGATAAAATTTTTTAGAAACATTCGTAAAAAACTGGCATCCGAAAATAAAGCTGCGGCCTATTCAAGATATGCTATAGGCGAAATTGTACTCGTAGTTATTGGAATTCTCATTGCCCTTCAGATTAATAATTGGAATGAAACCCGCAAAGAGCGCGAAGAGGAAAGAGCGCTGTTACAACAGTTGCAATCTGAATTTGAAAGCAATCAAAAGCAACTGAACGAAAAAATAATCATTCGTAATAATATGATTGCTGCATCCTTTAAGCTTTTAGATTATATAGACCACCCTGAAAAACGGCATTCAGATAGTATAAATAGCTATCTCGTTCAAACAATTTTGGTTCCTACCTTCGATCCAATAATAAATGACATTATGAGTTCGGGAAGAATTCAGTTACTAAAAAACAATACATTGAAAGAACTATTGACCCTATGGACAAGTGAAATTATTCAGGTTACCGAAGAAGAGGTTGCTTGGAGAGAGTATAAATACAATCAATACCAACCTTTCTTACTCAAAGAAGCTTCAATAAGGTCAATAACCAATCAATACTGGCAAGACAATGCTATGGAAACCTTTTATTTGGACAAAGGAACGAGCGTTAAGTTCGATCTAAAGAACTCACGGACTCATACCGATTTTTCAAACATTTTTGAGAGTGCAAATTTTGAAGATCATCTTGCAGCTTGTGCAACCAATGCCAAAATTGCTAACATTCAATCCTTAAGTCTACAAAATAGGATTAAAGAAATATTACAGATTATTAAGCAAGAACTCGAAGAAAATCCATGATAAAGTTATTCAGAAATATTCGTAAAAACTTACTCAACGAAGGCAAAACCAGTAAGTACTTCAAGTATGCCATTGGTGAAATTGTATTAGTTGTTATTGGAATCTTGATAGCGTTACAAATAAACAATATCAATGAAGCAAAAAACAACGAAGCACGTTTCAAAAAAATACTAAAAGAACTTCGCAAAGATTTAGAAACAGACATCCTAAACTCTGAACCGTTACTGAAAGATAATCTGAAAGTTGATTCTTTGTCTAATTTAGTTTTAGACCATAAGTTTACTAAAGACGATTATTTAGAAAAAGGGTCTCGGAATCTATTTTGGGTAGGTTTACAGTTTTCGCCTTTTGATTATCAAAAAACGGCTTTTAAAAAATTTGAGAGTTTCCAAGGTGTTGTTCCCGCAAAATATGATTCCATTATTAAAGACATCAATCATTATTATATTGATTTAGGTCAGTTTTATGACGATATATATGGCATTTTTAGAGAAAGAATAAATGACCACCATAGCTATTTAGTAAATAATACCAACTGGTATTATAAAATGAGGAATGGAGAAACCACTGATGAAATGATTGATTTTTATCTTAACAACCCAATGTATAAAAATTGGGTATCACAATACCAAATGGATAATACTGCAGGCAAGTATGGCACCTTAAAAATGTTGCAATCCAGAGGTTTTGGTTTACTACAAAAGCTAACTGAAACAATAGGTGATTCATATGAATTTAAAGATGAAGATATACTCAATAAGTACGGAAAACCTATAGCTAACGCCAATGAATATGTTGGAGAATATAAAAATCTACAAACCAATAATACAACTAGAATCCAGCAAATAGGCGGACATCTGTTTGAAGGATATAATACTACTGGTGCTTTAAAAGAAATAAAAAGGGACACATTTCTGTATATTGATTATCCAGATTGGCAGAATATTTTTACTCGAGATGCTGACGGCAGAGTTAATGGTATGAAATTAAATCACCTTAAAGATTCAACACGAAACAGTTCTGCAATAAAAATTAAATAATGATAAAATTTTTCAGAAACATCCGCAAAAACTTACTCAACGAAGGTAAAACCGGCAAGTACTTCAAGTATGCCATTGGTGAAATTGTATTAGTTGTGATTGGAATTCTAATCGCACTACAAATAAATAATTGGAATGAAAGTAGGAAACTGGAGAACAGCAAACAAAAACTAATGCTGGCTCTAAAAAATGAATTGGTTAACAACAAAAATACGCTGGAGACTTATCTCCAAAATATTAACCTTACTAATTCAAAATTTAACAAAGTGCTACGTTATTCAGTTGGAGACTACACGATTCCCATAGATAGCTTAAAATACTATCTCTCTGAAATGCTTTACGATAGGACCTTATCAATTTTTAGTTCAGTCCAAGAAGAAGCCATTAGTTCTGGTAAATTTGAATTATTAAGCGATAACCTTAAACAAAGTTTGTCTTTATTAAAAGATTATACCAACTCTAGAAGTTCTATACTAGAAAACGGTTATAATAGATTTTATTTTGGTACTGACAATCAAATAGAGAAAGTAACTACTAGCTTGTACATGTCTCCTGAAGTACCAGATGAATTAAAAATCCATCCCATAATTCCGACCCATCCTGAATTTTTACTGACCGATACGGAGCTTTCAACTTTAGTGAAAAATCCCGAAACCTACTTAACACTTAATAAAATATACCTCACCTTTATAAGTGATGAAGTTTGGGTTAAATATGGGCTTTTAGACGTTACAAATAAAACCATTGAATTAATCAATAAAGAACTCAACGAAAAATGATTAAATTTTTTAGAAAAATACGCTATAACCTTATGAGTGAAAACAAAACAGGCAAATACCTTAAATACGCTATTGGTGAAATCATCTTAGTCGTGATTGGAATTCTCATCGCGCTCCAAATAAATAACTGGAATAACCACCAAAAGGATTTAGTGAAGGAACAAAAAATATTGTTACAGCTTAAGGAAGAATACACAAAAAATCTCGCCCAACTTCAGCAAAAAATCACAATGCGTAACAATATAATTACGGCTTCCTCAAAGGTATTAAGCTATATTGATAACCCAATCAACGTTTCCAAAGACAGTCTATTATATCACCTAAATTTTATAGGAACCGACCCTACCTTTGATCCTATCAAGAATGACCTCATTGAATCAGGAAACCTGCATTTAATAAATAACGAAAGCCTAAAACAACGACTATCAAACTGGACATCTGATGTCTATCAAGTTCAGGAAAATGAATTAGAATGGCAAAAGTTTCGAACCGAAGTTGTCATGCCTTTTATGGTAAGCAACGGATTAGCACGTGACTTATCAAACAACATATGGAAAGATGGCTATACTCCCATACATGCTTTAAACCAAAAAATAAACCTAAAAACTAAAATTGGCTCTTCAAAACATAGTCTCGCTATAGAAGAAATTTTAAATAATGTTGAATTGGAAGGTTTAGCAGCTATGGCTATTACGTGGAGTAATATTGCTAATATCCAATCTCTAGCACTACAAGAAAATATAATAGAAATTATAGCACTTATTAATAAAGAAATTGAAAGGTAAATGATCAAATTTTTTAGAAACATTCGCAAAAAACTGGCTTCCGAAAATAAAGCTGCGGCCTATTCTAGATATGCCATAGGCGAAATTGTACTCGTAGTCATTGGGATTCTTATTGCCCTTCAAATTAATAATTGGAATGAGAAACGCATAAAATCAAATAAGGAAACTGCCATTCTTAAAAATATTCATAACGAGTTCAAGAAAAACCAAAAACAACTGGACTCCGTACTATTTGAACACAGAAGGGTTTTTAATAATTGTAAAAAAGTAATCGATCTTTTTCCCATAAAATCAAAACCTGAACAAAAAGTATTGGATTCTTTAACAGTTCAGCTTTGGTGGACTTATGGAGGTCATACGTTTAATCCTTCGCAAACCAGTATTAGTGCATTGGCCAGTACATCATCTTTTGATATCATTAAAAATGATACGTTACGTGATTTATTAATTTCATGGAATGATTTAGTAAAAGATTATCAGGAAGAAGAATCTCGTTCTAGAGATCATCTTTGGGACCAATATGATCCTTATATGTCTAAAAATTTTGATTGGAATTTTAATTTTAATGACGAAAGAAACAATTTTGATGCTCTTCAAACTTTGGAGTTTGAATATTTAATGAAAAGCAGATATGATTTTCTTGATCAAATCTTAAATACCAGTGGCGAATTACAAAAACTGCAAGAATCCCTGAAAAAAATAATTGAGCTATCAAGTCCAAAATCTGATAACTAAATTTCGCTATTAAATATTTCAACTTTTTACTTGTTTGAAAACATATTTTTATTTTACTTTGTATTTCAAAGTACTTTATATGGAATCTAAAGATTATCTAAAAGACATAGCCGAGATTAAAAATTTGATGAATAAATCATCTCGTTTTATCTCTCTTTCTGGGCTATCAGGAATATTAGCAGGTATTTATGCCCTAATAGGTGCTGCCACTGCTTACTGGTTGGTAACAACTTACAGCTATGGCACCTTATTATTGGATGGTTGGGTTTTCAGAACCTGTTTGGTAATTTTAGCAGCTGTAGCCTTTTTGAGTATTGTCACTGCTATTATTCTAACCACTAAAAAAGCCAAAAAGAATCATGAAAAAATCTGGGATAATACTTCAAAACGTTTAGTCTTCAACTTTTTAATTCCATTGATTACTGGAGGTTTATACATTTTAATTATACTCAATCAACAAAAATATGGGCAAGCAGGTGCCTTAATGCTCATTTTCTATGGCCTATCTTTAGTTAGTGCCTCCAAATATAGTTTAGGTGATATTCGCTATTTGGGCCTCATAGAAATTGTATTGGGATTAATCTGTGCCTTATTTCCTGGGTATGGCTTCTGGCTTTGGGCATTGGGCTTTGGTGTCATGCACATAGTCTATGGCACATGGATGCATTTTAAATACGACAAACAATAAATTATTAATTAAAAACTAAAATTATGATAGCACAAAGCAAACGCTTTCTCACAATCATTTTGTGTTTAGAAGCACTTTTACTCATCCCTCTAATTGCCATTCAATTCACCCCTGAAGTAAATTGGAGTTATACCGATTTTATAATTATGGGTGCATTACTTTTAACAATTGGTGTTTTAGCCGAATATATACTACGAATTGTTAAAAATCAGGAAAGACGCATTATTTTAATCGCTTTTTTAATATTGGCATTCTTATTAATTTGGGCCGAATTGGCAGTAGGAATTTTTGGAACACCATTTGCCGGAAGTTAATTTTTAATGAGCATCATAACCAACATAAATAAAGTTTTTGATCACCGCATTCGTTTGGGGATCATGTCTATTTTAATGGTTAATGAATATGCCGATTTTAATACCCTAAAAGAATTGTTGGATGTCACTGATGGCAATTTGGCCAGTCATACCAAAGCCTTGGAAAAAGCTGATTATATATCAGTTGAAAAGCAGTTTATTGGTAGAAAACCAAACACACGCTATGCCACAACCAAATTGGGCCGAGCTGAATTTAAAAAGCACATAGATGCTTTAGAAAAATTAATCAATAAAGAATAAAAAAATTTATTATTTTACTTTGTTTTTCAAAGTACTTTAAAATAATAAGACTATGGCATATTTCACACAAAAAGATTCTATTGTTAGAACTATTTGGGGCAACAGTGATACGATATTGCTCATTTTTGCTGGAGCTTCCGCAGAATTTGCTCTCAACAAAGCTGTTGATTGGCTTTACTACACAGGTCGCCTGCCCAATGACCCTTTAGGTAGGTTATTCTCAACAGTAGCCTATGCGAGACAAATAGTTTTTTCAGAAGAATCTAAAGCCAAACTGGCTATAAAAAACATCAACAACATACATCAGGCCGTTGAAACAAAACGTGAACAATCTATCCCAAATTGGGCATATAAAGATGTTTTGTTCATGCTTATTGATTATTCCATCCGCTCTTATGAACTCTTGGAACGACCACTAAAACTAGAAGAAAAAGAAGAAGTCTTTAGCGTTTTTCACAAAGTTGGCACACTCATGAACATCCATGATTTACCCAAAAATTATCAAGAATTCAAAGTCATGAGAAGCAAACATCTACAAGAAAATTTGTTGAATGGACCTTTCACAAAAGATTTGTACAAACAATATTGTAAACATTTAGGACGGTTTAGATACCAATTATTGAAAGAAGCACAAATTATGCTTTTGCCAAATATTGCTAGAAAACAGCTCAAGTTTCGCCGGTTCTCATTTTTAAGTCCTCTAATACCAACGTATAAACTATCTAAAACGTTAAAGCTAGACAATATTATTAAGCATATCATTTTGCCATCAACCTATATGGAAGATATTAAATCACTCAATTTCAATTCACTTTAATATAATCGTCATGGAAAACTCGGAAAAACAAAACACAAACAAATTTGGCAATTGGCTTAAAACTTCTATAACCGCAAGAATGCTCATGGTAGGCTTCTTGGTTATTGTATTGCTTATTCCTTTATCTTACATTAACAGTCTTATTGCTGAACGTGCCAACAGGCAACAGGATGTAGTAAATGAAATCAATGATAAATGGGGACACCAGGTTCTGGTTTACGGTCCTATTTTAAAGCTACCCTATAAAACGTATACTGAAACATCTACATACAACGAACAAACAAAAACGTATTTAAAGGAAACAAAAACATACATCAACCATGCCTACATTTTTCCAGAAAACCTAGATGTTGATGTCAATGTAAACTCCAAAACATTAAACCGAGGAAATTTTGAATCGGCTGTGTTTACAACCAATATGGACTTCAGTGGAAAATTTGACACTCTTGATTTATCAGCCAAGGACATCAAAAACGAAGACATCATTTGGGATAAGGCCACATTATTGATAAAGACCTCAAACCTGAAAGGCATCAAGGATGCTATTCATTTAAAAATTGATACTCAAACACTAGACTTTGAAACCAACTTTAATAACGATTCTAAAACCTATTCTGGCTATTTAGAAGAGTTGGAATCCTCTTACTTAAATCAAGATATTCTGAAGCAATTAACGTCATCAAGCTTCAAAATAAATATGGCCTTTAATGGGAGTCAGGATATTCAAATCATTCCCATTGGAAAAACAACAACCATGCACATGGAATCGAATTGGGCAGACCCTAGTTTTATTGGAAATTACCTGCCCAATGACGAAACAAAAGAGATTACTAAAGAAGGCTTTAAAGCCGATTGGAAAGTGTTACATATAAACAGAGCATTTTCACAGCAGTATTTTAACAAAATTCCCAATTTAGACGCCTTCTCGTTTGGAACTAAATTTATGGTTATGGTCGATGAATATCAAAAAAGTGAACGTTCTGCCAAATATGGGTTTTTGGTGATTGGATTGACCTTCTTGATATTCTTTTTAATACAGACGATGAGTAAAATTTCAATTCATCCGTTTCAATATTTAATGATTGGTTTGGCTCTAACCATGTTTTACACCCTATTGGTTTCCATATCAGAACATAGTGATTTTTTAAAGGCTTACTTGGTTGCAGGAATTTCGGTTATTGTGCTCATTACATTATATTCTAAATCCATTTTAAAAAATTGGAAATTCCCATTGTTCATTGGTATTTCACTCACAGCACTTTACACATTTATATACGTTATCATTCAATTGGAAAACTATGCGCTTTTAGTAGGCAGTATTGGTTTATTCCTCATCTTGGCAAGTGTGATGTACGTATCGCGAAAAATTGATTGGAATAACGGATAAGTTTAGTTGGTAACCTCACACCGCTTGCTCTAGTAATGTGTGAGGTTAAATTAATGTTTTATTATGGAAAACTTAATAGAAACAGGACAAATAACAGCATTAATCAGCTTTGTTTTAGGAACGATATTGTTGTCCTTTTACTTATATTTTGGTGAACCCAGCTTTCCTGTTGAATTGGTGATTGGTTTCATTATTGCGACTATCATTTTCAACACCGTATTGTTTTCGGTATTATTGGGAGCCGCAATTTTAAATCAGAAATATCGCTTGGAACTATTAAAAACATGTGGTATTATGTTATTTAATATCCCAATATCCATTCTTTATTTTTATATCCTATTTACATTTCCATTTACGCAAACAGTTTATGAAACTACATTTTAAAAAATCCTATTTTATATACTTCATAGTCCTATTCATTACAGAAGTATTGATAGCTATATATTTAAAATCTGGATTTATCCGCCATACTTTTGGTGATGTTTTAGTCGTGATACTTATTTACTGTTTTGTAAAAAGTTTTATTGACATCAGACCAATACCACTTGCTTTAAGCGTGTTGTTATTTGCATTCATTATTGAATTCCTACAACTGTTCAATTTTTTAGAGTTTTTAGGGTTACAACACAATAATATGGCAGCATTGATTTTAGGCAGTACCTTCCAAGTATCTGATTTGGTAGCCTATTCCACAGGTAGTATGCTTATACTAATATTTGAAAAATTGAAGCATTAACCTATTTACTTTACTCCCTATTCTTTTCTTGAATACGTCTAACAATTCTTGTAGCCATATTTCTGGGTATAAAGCGTGGCAAGGTTCCTAATATTTTATTCAAGCCACCAGGAATAGCAACGGTTTTTCCTTTTTTCATGGCCTCATAACCATATGCAGCAACAGCCTTGGCACTAGCCATATTAAAGGTTATTTTATTTTCTGAAGAGGCACTGGCCACCACTTCTTGAAAAGAGGTTTTGGTTGGTCCAGGACACAAAGCCGTAACGGTGACACCTGTTCCTTTTAATTCATTGGCAATAGCTTCTGAAAACGACAGAATATAACCTTTGGTGGCATAATACAAAGACATTAATGGTCCAGGTTGAAAAGCTGCTAAAGATGATAGATTTAAAATCATTCCAGATCCGCGTTCAACCATACCTTCCAAAAGTAATTTTGTTAAATGTGTGGTAGTTAGAACATGTAAATTGAGCATTTGCGATTGGCGCTCCCAATCAACCTCATGAAAAGCACCAAAGGCTCCAAAACCGGCATTATTAACCAAAGCATCTATTTGAATATCACCTAATTCAGAAACAATTTCTTGAGAAATATTGACTATGCTTAAATCCTTCGCCATAATTTGTATGGACACGTCAAACGCCGATTCAATTTCATGCTTCGTTTCCTCAAGTTTATCAGCATTAATATCAACTAAAACCAAATTATAGCCATCTTTGGCAAATAGCAATGCTAACTCATAACCTAGTCCAGAAGCACCTCCTGTTATTAATGCTGTTTTATTATTTCCCATCTACATAGTCTTGAAGGTAGGCAAACCTTTCGGTTAACTTACCTTTATTGGTTATTTTGGCTCGCTTTAAAATACCGCGTTCGTCATTATTAAAAAATGCTGGAATCACATGCTCCAAAAACATCTCACCAAATCCTTCACTGGCATCTTTTGGTAATTCACAAGGCAAATTATCGACTGCCATAACCGTTATAGCGCCTTTGGCATCATAAGCTACTTCTTTTTCGGTTTTGGCATCATAGCCATAAAATGGGTCTGCTATTGTTGACGCTCTCAAGGTTGATGCAACAGGACCATCAACATCACAGCTAATATCAGCCACCAAGTTAATTCTAAATTCAGGGTGTTTGGCGTCATCCCTGGTGAACAAATAAGGTGCATTGTTTCCATAAAAATGACCCGCAATAAAAAAGTCTGTTTGCTTGGCATAAGGCATAAAATTGCTTTCATAACCAGTTGGGTCCTTATAAAACTCCCACTTCTCTCCTACTTTACCATCTTTGCGTTTGTTGTATTCCATCACATCCACCCGACAATAAACTGGTTCTGAAAATTCAGAAGTTAAATACAAGGCATCGCTAACCTCCTTGATTTGTAAATGATCTAATATTTCTTTGGCGCCAAGCGCTACCTTACCTGTTCCGGACAATAAAATTTTAATATTTGGAATGGTTATTTTATCCAATTCTGCTTTGACTTCATTTAAATCGGCCAAGGTTTCCACTTTTGGTAAATCAAACAAACCTTCTCGTAATCCAAGTGCTCTAAATCCATTGTAAGCACCAACCAAACCAGCATAACGTCCAAAGCCAATTAAACGCGCACCACTTTTTTTTACTATAGTTTCGTGGTCATACATATCAATATTTTTCTTTAGCATCGCTTGAAGCAACTTACGGTTATAGGGTTGCTTTTTGATGGTATGTGAGAAATAAAAGTATTTTTTATTGGGGATTAGATTTTCAATAGGCACTTCCTTAACACCAATCATGACATCACAATCTGACACATTATCAGTCACCTGAAAACCTAAAGCTTCATAAGCAGCGTCAGGAAACACACGAATATCGCTGGATTCAACCACAAACTCCGCTTGTGGAAACTGCGCTCTGGCTTCAGCAAGTTTTTTAGGTGAAAAAACCACTCGTCTATCTGGTGGGTTTTTGCGCTCTTTAATAATGGCAAACTTCATAAGTTGAAAATTGGAATAATTATTGCACGAAAATAAGTGTATTGGTAAGGTTATACAAACTTTTTGATAACTTTGCAGACCTTTATCATTTTAGATAATTGAAAATTGGGGTCGACTGGTTTTGACAGCAAGATTAATGAAATGGTAAGCACGTCGTGTAATGACTTTGAAACACGTAAAAGGCTAGGTCAAACTTTTAAACGGCGAGAATAACTACGCTTTAGCTGCCTAATCCGAATCATAGTAGGATTGGCCTAGGTACACAAGGTGTACAAGCTAAATGTCTCCTGAAAGCCTTGATTAACGGCGTTCGATTAGAGGCATCGTAAATGTTAATATAGAACGTGAAGCGCTTCGATTTACGTTTGAAACTAAAGAAGATAAGTTGTCAGTAGGTTGTCTGTAACCAGCTTGCAATCGAAAAAACAAGAACAGAATAAACGTGTAGAAAGCCCTTTGGTTACTTGTTTGGACGAGAGTTCGATTCTCTCCGACTCCACCTACGCCCTCTGTAGCTTTAAGCGAAAGAGGGCTTTTTATTTTACTTTCACTCAAAATTCCTTAATTTGATTTTTACGAGCTTCGGTGGACTCGTCCACTGTTTAAAAAAATAATTATGGAATTACCTTATGCTGTTTACATTTTAGAATGTAATGACAAGACTTATTATACAGGATTTACAACAAATATTAAAAGTAGATTGAAAGCACACAATAATCAAGAAGTGCACTATACAAAAGATAAACTACCTGTAAAATTAGTACATCTATCATTATTTAAAGACAAACAAAAAGCTTATGATTTTGAACGATATTTAAAAACAGGTTCGGGGAAGGCTGTTAGAAACAAACGATTGATTTAATTTTCTAAATATTCAGATAAATACTTATAAAATCTCGTTTTCGGCAATTTCAAAAAAATAGATTTTTAACTAAAAGGGTTTACTGCACCACTTTTACTTCCATACCTTCATGTTGCCATTTGGAAATACCACCTTCCAAATCGTAAACTTTTACAAAACCCGCATCCACCATTTTTTTTGCACAACTGGCACTGCGACCTCCGGATTTACAATATAAAATCACAGGTTTGTTTTTGTCCAATTTGGCTATATCTTCATCAAAGGTTGGTGATAAAAAATCAATGTTCTGAAAATTTTCAATATATCCTTCAGCATATTCGCCTGGTGTTCTAACATCTACCAATTGAATATCATCCAACTCCATTAATGACTGCATTTCTTCAACAGAAACCACTTTTACTTCACCTTTTTTTTCTTCTTTTTTACAACTGCTAACTCCAATCATCATAAGGAGTGCAACGAATACAATATTTTTTTTCATCTCTAAATTATTTATGGGTTATCGCTCCTTGCCATTCTGAAAAACCACCTAAAAGATTGTAGGTTTTATTGAATCCCAACTGATTCATGATGGCACATGCCTGGGCGCTCCTGCCGCCAGAGCGGCAATAAATATAGTAGGTCTTATCTTTATCAAGTTCTTGAACTTTGTCCATAAAAGTCTGACCTTGATAAATATCCATATGTAATGCTTTAGGAATATAGCCTTCATCTATCTCTTGCTCTGTTCGGACATCAATGAGGACGGCATTGGAATCGTTTTCCAATTTCTCGCGCCATTCGGTTTGGGTCAAATCTGCCATATCTCTTTTTTTTGATTTATAACAAAATTAAGATTTATTGATTAACAGACGAAAAAAAATCCGAAGTGTTACGCTTCGGATTCTTTATTTTTCTAAACTTTTATAGAGCAACCAATAGCTCGCGTCTTGGTTTCCGTAATTTCTTTGCCTGACAATAACGCATCGACAGCATTTTCTACATATTTCTGATTAACGGCATTGGCATCTTGGTAATTATCATCTATGGCTCCAATATATTTTACCACATTACCTTTTTTGGTTTTTTGCAATACAAATACATGCGGTGTTTTTGTAGCGCCATATTGCGGATAAATCTTTTGTCCTTGATCCATTAAATAAGGAAAGGTAAAGCCTTTGGCTTTGGCTCTGGCTTGCATAGCCTCCATATTGTCACCAGGTTTCACATCGGTATTATTAGGCATGATGGCAATAACCGGATAGCCTTTATCAGCATACTTTTTGTTCAACGCTTCAACACGGTCTTCATAGGCAACTGCGTAAGGGCAGGTATTGCAAGTAAATACAACAATAAAACCTTTGGCTTCTTTAAAATCGGCCAAGGATACCATCTTACCATCAATGTTTTCCAGACTAAAATCTGTAGCTATATCGCCTATTTCATAACCGCCACTGTCATTGATTGCGGTAAATGAAAATAAGGTCACAACTGCTATAAGTGCGAATACTGTTTTTAGTGTTTTCATAATAATTAGTTTAAAAAGTGTTTGAGTTCGGTTTCTAGTTCTTCATAGGTAAAAGACTGTTCGTAAAACTGTCTTTTCTCTTTATTGTATATCAATGTGGCTGGAATGGCTCCTGACCAATTTTCATCAACTTTAGGAATCCAAGAATTACTATCCACATCATTCAACAGAACAACTTTAGATTGTAACTTCTTTTCAACAATGAAAGGTTTTAATTTGGATTCATACTGTTTTGGGAAGTCCAGACTAATCAAAATCACTTCAACATTATCAGATTGATACGTTGCTCCTAATTTTTCAAAATATGGAAGTTCCTTCACACAAGGTCCGCACCAGGTAGCCCAAAAATTCACAACATAAGTCTTTTCATCAGAAAAACTCAAATATTTTTCAATACCATTAAAATCATGAACCTCAAGGGAAATTGCAGGCTCTTGAGTTTGAACTTTTTCGACTTCATTAGTCTTGTAATCAGCCACAACATTTTTTTTGTCTTGATTGCAACTGAACAAACAAATTCCAAGGAATAAAATTAAATACTTCATTTCACTAAAATTAGATATAACTACTGAAACCCAATAATGTTTAACAAATATTTAATTTTAAGCCATTTATATATTTATTTTTTTACATTTGTATATACAACAGTTACAATGAGAATTGAAGACATTCTTAAAACAAGTAAATCGTTATCCGATTCAAAAAAAACTGTTGTGAATTTAGTTTATACAGCTAATTTGGTTAACTATAAACTAAATGATGTTCTGAAGTCACATGGTATTTCACTTGAACAGTTTAATGTTTTGAGGATTTTGAGAGGTCAAAAAGGTGTCGCCTCAACGTTAGCAAACGTTCAAGAGCGTATGGTTACCAAAAGCAGCAATGCCACGCGCCTGATAGATAAATTAATTGCAAAAGGGTATGTGACCAAAGAAGTAAATGCTAAAAACAAACGAAAAATTAACATAAACATTACGGATAAAGGCCTGGAGGCTTTAAAGATTTTGGATGTTTTAATTGATAACACAGAAAAAGATATAACAAGCCAACTAACCAAAGAAGAATCCCGAGAATTAAACAAGTTACTGGAAAAGATTCGATTAATAGCTAACTAATTCTCTTTAAACATCTGGTAACTAGAAGAACTACCATCATTGTATGGTAGTTTTTTTTTATTTATTTTGGAAACTTCTAAATTCATTCTATATTTGAACCAATAATGAAAACAATATTAAATAATACATGGTGGTGGAAATTTCGAAATCTCATTTCGTGAATTAACGCTATTCGTATATTTAAACAAAATATCTCAAAAGGCTTGTCATTCACGACAAGCCTTTTTTAATTTATAAGCATGAAACTTTTTAGTCTTTACACACATAATAAAAAAATATTGGCCGATACTATTACACCTGTGAGTATCTACCTAAAGCTAAGGGACAAATACCCCAATAGTATCTTGTTGGAAAGTAGTGATTATCACACAAATGATAACAGCTTTTCCTATATATGCTGTAACCCGATTGCTTCAATAGAAATAAAAGATGGACTCATAAAACAAACGTTTCCCGATGGCAGCACCCTAAACACCAAAATAACATCCAAAACAAACATCACTAACAAAATACATGGGTTTACAAAGCGCTTTAAAACCAAAACTAAAAATGAATTTAAATTTATTAATAATGGGATTTTTGGTTATATGAATTATGATTCCGTCAAGTACTTTGAAGACATTGAAATTACTGACAAGGATAATAAACTAGATATTCCAGATATCTATTACGCTGTATATCAAAATATCATCGCCATCAATCATTTTAAGAACGAAGCCTATGTTTTTGCACATTGTTTTAATGCAGACAATAATATTGATGAGATTCTCCAACTTATAAAAGCCAAAAACTTTACCGCTTTTAATTTTTCAACTAATGGAAAAACAATCTCTAATTTAACGGATGCAGAGTACAAAGAGCAGGTAGAGTTAGCCAAAAAGCATTGTGCAAGAGGCGATGTTTTTCAAATGGTTCTCTCAAAAAAATTCTCTCAAAAATTTAAAGGCGATGATTTTAATGTCTATAGAGCTTTGAGAAGTATTAACCCATCACCTTACCTATTTTATTTTGACTATGGCAATTTCAAAATATTTGGCAGCTCGCCAGAGGCTCAACTTATTGTTAATAACAATAAAACTGAAATACATCCTATTGCAGGAACATTTAAAAGAACAGGAAATGATGAACAGGATGCAGAACTTGCAAAAAAATTAGCCGTTGATGAAAAGGAAAATGCTGAGCATGTGATGCTGGTTGACTTGGCCAGAAATGATTTAAGTCGACATGGTAGTCAGGTAACTGTTGAGACCTATCGAGAAGTTCAATTCTTCTCACACGTTATCCATTTAGTAAGTAAAGTAAGGGCTATTAAAAACAGTAAAACACCAACTTTTCAGGTAGTAGCCGATACCTTCCCTGCTGGCACATTAAGTGGTGCCCCAAAACATAGAGCCATGCAGTTAATTGATAAATACGAAAAGACCAATCGTGGTTTTTACGGTGGCGCCATTGGGTTTATGGACTTCAATGGTAATTTTAATCACGCAATAATGATTCGTACTTTTTTAAGCAAAGACCATCAGTTGCACTGGCAAGCTGGTGCCGGTCTAGTTTCAAAATCAAATCCTGAAAGTGAGCTTCAGGAAGTTTACAATAAATTAGGTGCGCTAACAAAGGCCATTGAAATTGCTAAAACACTCTAAAATCATGAAAAGAATTCTAGTTATAGATAATTACGACAGTTTCACTTATAATCTTGTTCACTATTTAGAAGATTTAGATTGTGAGGTCACAGTAGTTAGAAACGATCAATTCAACTTAAAAGATGTTGAGAAATTCGACAAAATATTACTATCGCCAGGTCCAGGAATACCAGAAGAAGCTGGTTTACTCAAACCATTGATAAAAGAATATGCCACAACTAAAAGCATTTTGGGTATTTGTTTGGGTCAACAGGCGATAGCCGAAGTTTTTGGTGGTGAACTAATAAATCTAGATACCGTTTTTCATGGGGTAGCAACAAACATAACAATCACCGATGAAGGGGACTACCTATTTGAAGGATTAGACAAAACCATAGCGATTGGCAGATATCATTCCTGGGTGGTTAATCCAAAACTGCCCGAATGTCTCGTTGTAACTTCATATGATGAACAAAATCAGATTATGTCTTTAAAACACTTGGAGTATGATGTGAGAGCTGTGCAATTTCATCCAGAATCGGTATTGACACCTAATGGCAAACAAATTTTAAAGAATTGGGTAAACAACTAATATGAAATACCCATTAACAAAATTTGCAAACCAACCGACCATGTTGATCAGAGTATTCCACCTGACCATTCAAACAAATAAATATTAACAGATGAAGGATACTTTAAACAGATTAATTAATCAGGAAAGCATCTCAACCGAAGAAGCAAAAAAAGTACTTATTGCTATTTCCAGAGGGGAATACAACCCCAGTCTTGTGGCTTCGTTTCTAACAGTTTATATGATGCGTTCCATAACTATTGAAGAATTAAAAGGGTTCCGTGATGCGCTTTTGGAGCTTTGCGTTCCGGTAAATTTAAGAGGGTATAATACCATAGATCTTTGCGGAACAGGTGGTGATGGCAAAGATACATTTAACATATCGACCTTGGCTTCATTTGTAACAGCAGGCGCTGGTATTCAAGTTACCAAACATGGCAATTATGGTGTATCATCAACTTGTGGCTCATCAAATGTTATGGAATATCTTGGCGTGAGGTTTTCCAATAAAATGGGATTTTTAAAGCAATGCTTGGATAAAGCTAATATTTGTGTGCTGCATGCACCATTATTTCATCCTGCTATGAAGGAGGTGGCTCCCATTAGAAAAGCACTAGGCGTTAAAACCTTTTTCAATATGCTAGGTCCCATGGTAAATCCGGCGTCTCCAAAAAATCAGATGGTTGGCGTATTTAGTTTGGAACTTTTGCGACTTTATAATTACCTGTATCAAGACACCAATAAAAACTATAGCATTGTTCACGCTTTAGATGGCTATGATGAACTGTCTTTAACAGACACTGCCAAAGTCGTTACCAATCATACTGAATATATGATTTCGGCTTCAGAATTTGGTGTTGAACAACTCAAACAGGCCGACATTCATGGCGGAAACTCCATTGCATCATCGGCAAAAATATTCACCCATATTTTAAATGGTCATGGCACCAATGCACAAAACCATGTCGTTTGTGCCAATGCAGCCATAGCCATCTCAACAGCTACCCAAAAACCAGTAAATACATGTTTTGAAATAGCCTTGGAATCCCTTTTAAGTGGTAAAGCCAAAGCTTCTTTTGAAACATTAATAGCATTAAGTAAATAGCATGAATATCCTTCAAAAAATAATAACCGATAAACGTGTTGAAATTGATTTGAAAAAGCAACTTGTTCCCATAAAACAATTGGAACAAGCAAAACTATTTGAAATAAAAACATATTCTCTTGTAAAAAACTTAAAACAAAGCCGAACTGGAATCATTGCCGAGCATAAGCGTCGTTCACCATCAAAAGCAACTATCAATCAAAACGCAAATGTTCAAGATGTTGTTTCAGGTTATGAAACTGCTGGTGCTTCGGGTATATCAGTCTTAACTGATGGTAAATATTTTGGCGGCTCTCTAGATGATTTTATTTTAGCTAGAGCCAGTTGCAAACTTCCTCTGTTACGCAAAGATTTTATAATATCAGAGTATCAAATTATAGAAGCTAAAGCACATGGTGCTGATGTCATTCTATTAATTGCTGCCGTACTTTCAAAAGAGGAAATTAAGCAATTTTCAGAACTGGCAAAACAGCTACATTTGGAGGTATTATTAGAAGTACACAATGAAGAAGAATTACAAAAATCAATCATATCAACAGTAGATATGCTTGGCGTAAATAACCGCAATTTAAAAACCTTTGAAGTTAGTTTAGAGACTAGCAAAAGGTTAAGTGCTATGATACCAAAAGATTTTATAAAAATATCTGAAAGCGGCTTAAGTACTATTGAAGCCATAAGAGATCTTAAGCAATATGGCTATAAGGGTTTTTTGATTGGTGAGAATTTCATGAAAACTAATAATCCTGGAAAAAGCGCAACAGAATTCATAAGAAACCTTGAAGCATGAAACTAAAAATCTGTGGCATGAAATATAATATTGCTGAAGTTGCAGCATTGCAACCAGATTACATGGGCTTTATATTCTATGAAAAGTCACCCAGACATTATAAGGGTATTATTCCAGCATTACCAAAAGGGATAAAAAAAGTTGGTGTTTTTGTTGATGAAGATGAAAGCTTGATAAAAAGAAAAAATGAAGAATACAATTTCGATTTTATTCAATTGCATGGTCAGGAATCACCAGAGTTTTGCAATTCAATTAAATCAATTGGGAAACAAATCATCAAAGTATTCTCAATTAAAAACGAATTTGACTTCAGTGTTTTAAAAGATTATGAGGCTGTTTGTGATTATTTTTTGTTTGATACCAAAGGAAAACACCCAGGTGGAAATGGCTATACATTCAACTGGAAGGTGCTCGATAAATACCCTTCTACCAAGCCCTATTTTTTAAGTGGCGGTATTGGTTTAAATGAAGCTGACGCTATCTTGTCATTCCTGCGCAAGCAGGAATCTAAATATTGTCATGCCATTGATGTCAATAGTAAATTTGAAGATAAACCAGGATTAAAAAATATTGAAGAATTAAAGGCATTTAAAGAATTAACATGTCATGTCGAGCGCAGTTGAGACATCTCATTACGAGATTTCTCAATCACTTTGCTCATGTCGAATTGACAAAGCTTTATGAAAAAAACTTATAACATCAACGAAAAAGGCTATTATGGAGAATTTGGAGGTGCTTTCATTCCAGAGATGCTCTATCCAAACGTAGAAGAGTTACGCCAAAACTACCTGAAAATAATGGCTGACCCTTCTTTTAAAGCAGAGTTTGACCAATTATTAAAGGACTACGTTGGTCGTCCGTCTCCACTCTATTTTGCCAAACGTCTTTCAGAAAAATACCATACAAAAATCTATTTAAAGCGTGAAGACCTCAATCATACAGGTGCACACAAAATAAACAACACCATAGGTCAAATTATCATGGCAAAACGTTTGGGCAAACACCGAATCATTGCCGAAACTGGCGCTGGACAACATGGTGTTGCCACAGCTACGGTTTGTGCCTTAATGGGTTTGAAATGTGTGGTTTATATGGGTGAAATAGATATTGCTAGGCAAGCGCCTAATGTTGCTAGAATGAAAATGTTGGGAGCTACTGTAATTCCTGCCACATCAGGCAGCAAAACCCTAAAAGATGCCACCAATGAAGCTATTCGCGATTGGATAAGCAATCCAACAGATACCCATTATATCATTGGAAGCGTTGTTGGCCCACATCCATATCCTGATATGGTTGCCCGATTTCAATCAGTTATATCAGAAGAAATACAAAAACAATTACTAGAACAAGAAGGCATTTCAAAACCAAACTATATAGTTGCCTGTGTTGGTGGAGGCAGCAATGCTGCTGGTGCCTTTTATCATTTCTTAAATGACACCCAAGTTCATTTAATTGCTGTTGAAGCCGCAGGAAAAGGTATTCATTCTGGAGAAAGTGCAGCAACATCTGCTTTAGGAAACATCGGTATTATACATGGCAGCAAAACCCTATTAATGCAAACCAAAGATGGGCAAATTACCGAACCTTATTCCATTTCAGCAGGATTGGATTATCCTGGCGTAGGGCCAATGCATGCCCATCTATACCAAACCAATAGAGCCCAGTTTCTGTCCGTCACAGATGACGAAGCCATGGTAGCGGGACTTGAACTCTGTAAACTGGAAGGCATCATTCCTGCTATTGAAAGTGCACATGCCCTAGCTGTTTTTAATAAGAAAACGTTCAGCCCTGAAGATATTGTGGTATTGAGCCTGTCGGGTCGTGGTGACAAAGATTTAGAGACTTATATGAAACATTTTGAACTTTAAATTGTGAATCGGATAAATCAAAAATTACAAGAAGATAAAAAGCTACTGTCTATATATTTTACAGCGGGTTATCCTAATTTAAATGATACGGTACGCATCATTCAAACCCTTGAAAAAAGCGATGTCGATATGATTGAAATTGGTTTGCCCTTTAGTGATCCGTTAGCTGATGGCCCAACTATTCAAGCCAGTTCAACGCAAGCTTTGAAAAATGGTATGACTACCGAAGTGTTGTTCAATCAATTAAAAGACATTCGTAAATCGGTTTCAATTCCATTAATTATTATGGGTTATTTTAACCCTATTTTACAATATGGTGTGGAAGCCTTTTGTAAAACATGTCAGGACATTGGTATAGATGGTTTAATACTTCCCGATTTACCTGTTGATGTGTATACCGAACAGTACCAATCCACTTTTGAAAAATATGGACTGATCAACATACTCTTAATTACACCCCAAACTTCAAATGAGCGCATTACATATATTGATGCCATTTCCAAGAGCTTTATTTATATGGTAAGTTCAGCCAGCACAACAGGTGTCAAAACAGGTTTTGATGATACGCAATTAGACTACTTCAAGCGCATTGCCAACATGAAACTTAAAAATCCTTTAATAGTTGGGTTTGGTATTTCAAACCATGAAACCTTTTCACAAGCCACACAGTTTACCAAAGGCGCCATAATTGGCAGTGCTTTTATTAAGGTCATTAAAACAAATACATTGCAGGCTATTGAAAAATTTGTAGTTTCTATCCTAAACAAATAGCTTTAATAAAAAAAAGGCTATTTTAGTAGTACAAACCAACAACCAAAAAATGAAATCATATTTTCTACTTTTATTTATATTCTGTTATTGTTTTACCTTTTCACAAAACACAGAAAATAATGAGGAAGCTCCTCAAGAATCCCAAGCAGATGCTCTAGCCAAGCAATTACAGAATCCTGTTGCCAGTTTGATAAGTGTACCCTTTCAAGGAAATTTTGACTTTGGTATTGGCGCTGCAAATGGTTCACGAATGACTTTAAACATTCAACCTGTTGTCCCCATTAGCTTAAGTGAGAATTGGAATTTAATTGGGCGGGTTATATTACCGGTTATTTCACAACAAGATGTGCAAGGAAACAGTGGCAGTCAGTTTGGATTAAGCGATGCTGTTGTTAGTGGCTTCTTTTCGCCTAAAGAGCCAACTTCTGGTGGACTTATTTGGGGAGCAGGCCCAGTATTTTTGGTTCCAACTGCCACCGATAATCGTCTAGGCACCGAAAAGTTTGGCATGGGTCCTACAGTGGTGATGCTCAAACAAGCCGGACAATTTACCATTGGTGCTTTGGCAAACCACATTTGGTCTGTAGCTGGCAGTGATAATAGAGCCGATGTCAATAATACATTTTTACAACCTTTTATAGCTAGAAACTTTAAAGGTGGTTATTCCTTGACCATCAACACCGAACTTACACAAAATTGGGATGCTGATGCTACTTCGGGTAGTCTTCATCTAATTGGTGCAAAAGTATTTAGCATTGGTAAACAGTTAACGCAATTTGCCATTGGTCCAAGAATACCATACGGCAATGCCAACACAGCCGATTGGGGTTTTAGAGCCATGATCGTATTATTGTTCCCAAAAGGATAAAAAACATACAAAATCATTTTTAATGAAATACTTTAAAATAATTTGTGCCTATTTACTGCTCCTCACACCATTGACTTTGTGCGCTCAAAATGACACGATTGTTTTAAAAAATAATGACAAATTAGTTGGGGAAATTAAATCAATGGATCGTGGTGTCGTAACTATTGAAACAGATTATAGCGATTCTGATTTTACCATTACTTGGATTGACATCATCAGTATTAAAAGTAAGCAAACCTATCTCATGACCTTGTCTGATGGCACGCGCATAAACAGTTCCATGTACACGCAACAAGGCGATTCAGCTGTGGTAACACTTAAAGGTTACAATGATTCCACAGTAAAAATTAAGGATATCGTTTATATCAATCCCGTAAAAAATAAATTTATTTCTCGAATTAAAGCCTCGGTTTCAGTAGGGTATAACATTACCAAAAGTAACAATTTGAGTCAATTATCTATTAACAGTAATTTGAGCTATACCGCTTACAAATGGGTTTTAAACGGAAGCTATAATTCCGTGAGAAGTAATCAAGATAATACCGAAGCCACCAGCCGTACGGATGCTACTTTAGGCCTTAAGTATTTTATGAAACGGGATTGGTTTTATTCCCTTTCTGGAGATTTCCTTTCAAACGATGAACAAAAACTAAAACTACGTTCAACCGTCAAGTCTGGTCTCGGTAAATATATCATCCATTCCAATAAATTATATTTTGGTGGCGGATTTGGTTTAGCTTGGAACAACGAAAGCTTTACGGATGTTAATAACACTAACAGAAATTCTTTGGAGGCCTATGGTGGATTAGCTCTTGACATTTTTGATGTTAAGGACTTTAGCTTGAACACCAACGTCACGTTTTACCCTAGTTTGACCGAAGGTGGTCGATACAGGCTGGACTACACCTTGAACTTAAAGTATGATTTACCACTGGATTTCTTTATAAAACTCGGGTTAACCTATAACTACGATAGCAAACCTGTTGAAGGCGCTTCAGTATCTGACTATGTGTTTCAATCAACCTTTGGATGGGAATTTAATTAATTAGCTTATGGCACTTTTTAATAAATCAACAAGAGCATTAATCTTTGGCGGTCTGTTTTTCATAATTCCGTTCTTTTTGGTTGTTGTTGCTGGCAAGCAGCTTTTTGAAATCCTTCACCCATTAGGTCAAAAAATAAGTTCGCTGTTAGACTTGCATACCATTTTTGGTAAATCATCTGTACTCATAGTCACGATTCTTATTATCATTCTCGTTTGCTATTTGGCAGGCATGCTCATTGAAAAAGGGTTGGTAAGAAACTGGAATACCCGATTGGAGAAAAAACTATTTGTCTTTTTCCCATCATTACAAATGCTCAAGTTTAGACTAATTGGCGACAAAAACAAAGTCATTAACGAAGTCTGGCAAGGTATTGTATTCAAGGAAGACAATGCTTACAGAATTGCTTTCATTACCGACAAAAAAGAAAACCACACCACTATCTACATTCCTGATGCCCCTAAAATTGATGCTGGCGAAGTCCGTTATATGATTAATTCGGAATTTGAATACTATCCCATTACCATGAAAGAAGCTATGTCCGCCATTTATAATTTTGGTGAGGGGTTAAACATTGAGTCAATCCTAGCTAACAAAACGATCAAATAGTTCAAAAAAACTCCCGATACTGCATGACCCGAAAATCAAAGGTATTGAACTTGGGATTTTTAGCTTTAAGTTGTTTATAAAGTGGGTTGCTACCAATGGCCCTATTTGCAGAACCAGAAGCCGAGGTCAATGATACGGTTTGAATGATTTTACCATCAAGTTCAAATTTGTGAATTCTAGGAATCTCTTGTTCTACCAATTCCAATTTTAGGTTGTAATCCTTTATATGCCTCCTAAAAAAATATTCCGGACCATTCTTACTGTTGCCACCAGTAAACAACAGGGTATCAATATTGGGATATTGCTTTAAATAGCCCACTAAATTGCGTAATACAATGTTTCTCATCCCCAAATCAGACGCATCAATCTTGTCACGTTCAGCAGAGGCTACAATATCACAGACACCTATTCGATGCTCAATTAAAAACGCTTTTCGTTGGTCTATGGCTTCCTGCGAGTTGTCATACCGCAGCCCCAGTTGGTGTATGGCATCAATAAACAACCACAAACTGTTGTAGTAACTCCCATAGCAAAAATCAACATCCTTTTCCAGTAAATCGCCCGTAGAAAAACGTGGCGGTGGCAAGGTGCCAAGAATCAATTTCGTGGTGTTTTCTTGAATAAAAGGTTCGTATGGGTGTTTGTGTAGGAACATAATACAATTCCTGCGCAGGCAGGAATCTAAAGTACATTTTGATAAATTTCGTCAATTCGAGTGAATTTTTCGATTGAAATGAGAAAAATTTGTATCGAGAACCAAATTTCGTATTTTATAGCTAATAAAAATAAGTTTAATTAAATGAGATTCCCACTTTCGTGGGCAATAAACTATGGGAAAAGGCGATAAAAAAACAAAACGTGGCAAAATCAATCGAGGTACTTATGGTGTCAGACGTCCACGTATCAAGAAAAAAGTAAAACCTGAAGATAAAATCAATATCAACAAGAAGGCTAAACCTTGATTTTATTTCCTAATCGTTTACCAATTTTATAGGCAACAGCTATAGCTACCAGTATGATTATTATATTCACAAAAACATAGCCGGTATACAGCAAGACATCTTCTTTGGAATTGATGCAAAAACGCGCTGTAACACAGGTTTCAAGAGGCTCTTCGTAAATTTGAATAAGCATAAAACTCATTACAAACAAGACCAATATAGCAACAAGGATGTATTGCAAGGTTTTGTTTTTAGGCTTCTTTCCAGTTGGCTTAAAAATATTGCGCTCTTCTTCGGTACGCTTGTTATCTTGTAAAGACCAGATTGTTTTCTTTTGAGAGCTGCTCATGGAATCTGTAGTTTTCTACATTAAAATTCTTGATATCATCTAATGTTTTGGCATTAGTATCAATAATATACCGTGCCATTAATCCACGAGCCACTTTGGCAAAAATTCCAATGGTTTTGTAGTCGCCATTTTTAAACTCCTTGAAATCTATATGTATAACCGGAACTTTCAAGGCTTTGGTATCAACTGCTTTAAAATACTCGTTACTCGCCAAGTTTAAAAACAGTTCATCGTCTTCCAATTCATCATTTAAAGCTTGGGTGACTTTCTTTTTCCAAAACTCATAAAGGTTCTTGTTTTTACCAACAGGGAATTTGGTTCCCATCTCTAGGCGGTAAGGCATAATCAAATCCAAGGGCTTCAAAACACCATAAAGTCCAGATAGAATTCTTACGGTATCTTGTAATCTATCAATCTGATCCTTTGGGATGGTATAGGCATCCATGCCTCTATACACATCACCATTAAAGGCATAAACCGCTTGCCGTGCAGTATCTTTGGTAAAAGGCAACTGCCACTCTTGATTACGCTCATAGTTGAGTTGTCCCAAATTATCAGATATGCTCATCAATTTGGATAAACTTTTAGCCGATTTCTTTTTTAACAACTTGTTCAGGCGTTCAGCTTCATTTAAAAAACAGGCTTCAGTGCTTTTTGGTGTTGGTAGTTTACTTTCAAAATCCAATGATTTGGCAGGAGATAAAACGAGTTTCATGAGTATCTAAATTTTTAACAAATTTACAATGACGCTTGGTAAGAATCAACTTTATAATTTAGTTGTTTCCTATGAAATGATAATTAAAATTTATTCGTCAGCTTGATGCTTGGAATATTGACGCCATTTCTCAATGCAAGCTTGCATATCCTCCGGAATTTCAGAATCAAATCGTAACATCTTACCAGTTTTGGGGTGCTCAAAACCTAATGTTTTGGCGTGTAGTGCTTGCCTTGGCAATACTTTAAAACAGTTATCTACAAACTGCTTGTATTTGGTAAAGGTGGTACCTTTTAGAATTTTTTCACCACCATATCGCTCATCATTGAATAAGGTATGCCCAATGTGTTTCATGTGCACCCGAATTTGGTGTGTACGTCCGGTCTCCAACTTACAAGACACCAAAGTCACGTAACCTAGTCGTTCCAGAACTTTGTAGTGCGTTACGGCAGGTTTACCTTTATCGGCTTCATCACCTTCAAAAACGGTATTTTGTAAGCGGTTTTTAGGATGTCTCCCTATGTTGCCTTCAATGGTTCCCTCATCTTCCTCAATATTGCCCCAAACCAAAGCCACATATTCGCGCTCACTGGTTTTATCAAAAAACTGCTTGGATAAATGCGCCATAGTCTCCTCGTTCTTGGCAATCACCAAAAGCCCACTGGTGTCTTTATCGATTCGGTGAACCAAACCTGGTCTATTACTGGAGTTATTGGGCAGATTATCAAAATGGTAAATCAATGCGTTAATCAACGTCCCCGAATAATTACCATGCCCAGGATGCACAACCATACCAGCTTCTTTATTGACCACCAACAAATCATCATCTTCATAGACAATGTCAAGCGGAATATTTTCTGGAGTCAGTAAATACTCATAAGGTGGATGCTCAAACAACACACGGATTTTGTCAAATGGCTTGACCTTGTAATTGGATTTTACTGGCGAATCATTGACGTAGATATTCCCATTCTTGGCAGCAGCTTGAATTTTATTGCGCGTGGCATTCTCAATAAAATTCATAAGGTATTTATCTATGCGAAGTGGTTGCTGACCTTTTTCGGCTGTAAAAGCATAATGCTCATACAAGTCATCATCTTCTTCTTGATTTTCGGGTGTGTAGTCCTCCATCATTATTCGGTTGAACCAGGACGTTTTCCGTTACCCAAGACCAAATCTATTTTTGATGTTTTAGGCAACATATCGCCTGCTGCTATTTCTTGACCGTCATGAGTCATTTTCAAAACCACATCAATGGCAATATTATCCACATACTTTAACTCTCCCAATTTAAAACCAAGGGCTTCCAAAGTTGGTTTTGCCTGACGAAGCGTTCGTTCCTTTAATTCAGGCACCATAACTTTTCGGTAACCAGAAGGATTTAAGGTTAGGTATATTTTTCTATTTTCCTTAACCTGTTTACCAGCATCAGGATCTTGCTCAATAACTGAAAATTTGGGGTAATCCGGATTGAAATTTGAAGAATCCAAAATTTCCATCACAAGATTGTTTTCTTTCAGCTCAATATTAGCTACTTCAATGGATTTCCCTTTTAAATCAGGCACCGTTTCAAATTCACCGTGATTGGTGGAAATATTCAACCATTTTAACATGATAAAAACAATCACTACCAAAGCTACTACAGCCAAGGCCAATTGTTTTAAAAATACTTTACTCTTAAGGAATCCTAATAAACTCATGAAAGATAATTTCTGAAACAAATATATAAAAACAGAACTGTTTTTAGTTTTGATTTTTAAGTGATATTTTAGCTTAACTAATAATAGATACGTTTTATTGCACGTTTCAGATTATATAGATAGTATTAATTAACACGGTTCTGCTACTGCAGAAATTATCTATGAAAAAAAACATAGGCATCATCATGGGTGGCTACTCGAGTGAATACGAAATTTCACTGAAAAGTGGCAACGTTGTTTACAAAACATTAAATCCTGAAAAGTACCATGCGTATCGCTTGCATATCTTTTCAGATAAATGGGTTTATGTTGATGACAACGACAGAGAATATCCCATTGACAAAAATGATTTCTCCATCAGGGTTGATGGTGAAAAAGTAAACTTTCACTGTATTTTTAATGCTATCCATGGTTCGCCAGGTGAAGACGGCTATATGCAAGCATACTTTAAATTACTGAACATACCGCATACCAGTTGTGGCATGTATCAAGCGGCATTAACGTTCAACAAAAGAGATTGCTTGAGTGTCTTAAAGCCATTTGGAATTAAAACAGCCGAAAGCTATTATTTAAATTTAGGTGACACGGTTGATGAAGAAGCCATTGTAAAAGCGGTTGGCCTACCCTGTTTTGTGAAAGCCAACAGAGCCGGCAGTAGTTTTGGTATAACCAAAGTTTATAAAAAAGAAGATTTACAAGCAGCAGTAGATTTTGCCTACAAAGAGGATAATGAGATTATTATAGAATCGTTTCTAGATGGCACCGAAGTTTCCGTTGGTGTTATCAGCTATAAAGGCGAAACAAGAGTACTTCCCATTACAGAAATTGTCAGTGAAAACGATTTTTTTGATTACAAAGCCAAATACTTGGGTGAATCACAAGAAATCACACCTGCTCGCATTTCTGAAGCAGACACGAACAAGGTAAAGGAACTGGCCAAAAAAGTATATGAGGTTTTAAAAATGACTGGATTTTCAAGGAGTGAATATATTTTCAAAAATGGCGAACCACATTTATTGGAAATCAATACCGTTCCCGGATTAACGCAGGCTAGCATTTTACCGCAACAGGCACAAGCTGCTGGAATCAGTCTTTCTGAACTCTTTGAAAATGCCATTGAGGAAGCTTTGAAATAAAAATTGTAATTTTAAAACATGAAACGCGCGATTTTTCCAGGGTCATTTGACCCCATTACTCTAGGGCATTACGACATCATTAAACGAGCTGTCAATTTGTTTGATGAAGTTATTGTGGCCATTGGTATTAATGCAGAGAAGAAGTATATGTTCTCTTTAGAAGAACGCATGCAATTTATCAAGGAAGCCTTTGCCAATGAACCGAAGGTAACGGTGGTGTCCTATCAAGGGCTCACGGTTGATTTCTGTAAAAAAAATAATGTCAAATTCATTTTACGCGGCTTACGAAATCCAGCTGATTTCGAATTTGAAAAAGCCATTGCCCATACCAATCGGGATTTAGCGCCCATTGAAACGGTGTTTTTATTGACTGCTGCTGATACCTCATATATTTCATCTTCAATCGTTCGTGATGTCATCCGAAATAACGGTGATTACACCAAATTGGTGCCAAAAAGTGTTCGCGTTAAATAGTAAACTGATGAAATATCTCAAGCTAAATGCTTTACTCCTAATTTTTGTGTTATTAGGATGTCAAAAGGAAAAGGCTGAAGTATTTAATAAAGAAGAAACCATCACCGAAATTAAATCCATGTTTGATAATTATCATGAAGCGATCAAACAAAATGGTTTACCTGCTGAATTTGATTATTTAGATGATTCTGATGATTTTTTCTGGGTACCACCAGGTTACAAGTCTGTTATTAAGTATGATTCCATAAAATCCATTCTTATCCAGAATAACAAAAGCATACAATCCATTTCTTTTGAATTTGAAACTTTGGAAATATTTCCTTTGTCACCAGAAATTGCTAACTATTCTGGTATTGTAAAAGGGAAAATGATTGATACAGCTAATGCGACTTCCAACTTCAAAATAATAGAATCGGGCACACTTATTAAGCGTACTGACGGTTGGAAACTCCTGAACGGACAATCTCGAAATTTAGATTAAAACTTATATTCCGAAAGCGGTTTTGGAAATTCTTCGGGATTTGCTGCCAAATGATAACGCGGATCATCTATTGCCTCAATAATAACTTCTCGGAATTTCGGACTGGCTTTGTATAATAAGATTTTACAATCCTCACTCAAATGCTTTAGTTTAATGGATTTACCTTCGGCTTCATACTTTTCAACCAGATTGAAAATAGCCTCTAAAGCCGAATGGTCACTCACACGCGATTCCACAAAATCGATTTCAACCGTTTCAGGGTCATTCTTTACATCAAATTTTTCATTAAACGCCTTTATGGAGCCGAAGAACAATGGTCCCCAAATTTCATAAACTTTAGTACCATCATCCTTAAAGCGTTTACGAGCACGAATACGTTTCGCATTTTCCCAAGAGAATACCAAAGCACTAACAATAACTCCAGCAATTACAGCAACGGCCAAATCAAACAATACCGTCAAACCAGAAACCAAAACCAACACAAATAAATCAGATCGCGGAATTTTTCGTGCAATTCTAAAACTAGACCATGCAAAGGTTCCGATGACCACCATAAACATCACACCAACCAAGGCCGCAATAGGCACTTGCTCAATAAGTCCTGATGCAAATAATATAAACATCAACAGAGCAACAGCCGCTACGATACCAGATAACCTAGTTCGACCGCCTGCTTTAATGTTGATGATAGATTGGCCAATCATGGCACAACCACCCATACCACCAAACAGACCCGTAACGATATTGGCACCACCTTGTGCCAAACATTCCCGATTGGTATTTCCGCGAGTTTCTGTTAATTCATCAATCAGATTTAAGGTCATTAAGGATTCTATCAAGCCAATGGCCGCCAAGATCAATGCATAAGGTCCAATGAATTTTAAGGTTTGCCAAGTAAAAGAAACCTTATTAAATATGTCAAACTGAAATTGTGGTAAGCCACCTTTTAATCCTTCTCCTCCTCCATCTCTGATAAAACTTCCTACGGTAGCCACGTCTAAATTTCCGAAAATCACAATGGCAGAAACAACCAATATCGCCATTAATGCTTCTGGTAACTTTTTAGTCAACTTGGGTAAACCAAACATAATTCCCATGGTCAATGCTACAAGTCCAATCATTATCCATAACTCACTTCCATGCAACCAAACTTCTTTACCATTTTCAGTAGTCATAAACATTCCTAACTGCGACAGGAAAATCACAATAGCTAAACCATTCACAAAGCCCATCATGACAGGATGTGGTATTAACCGAACAAATTTTCCAAGTTTAAAGACTCCGGCCAGCATTTGAATGACACCCATAAGAATAACGGTTGCAAACAAGTAATATAAGCCTAACTGTTCATCAGCGGCTCCCATGGCATTTCCTTCAGCTACCAAATTCACCATCACAACCGCCAAAGCACCTGTAGCGCCACTAATCATACCTGGACGGCCGCCAAAAATAGAGGTTATCAAACCAATCATAAAGGCTGCATATAAACCAACTAAAGGATCTACACCTGCTACAAAAGCAAAGGCAACAGCTTCAGGTACCAATGCCAAAGCAACCGTTAAACCTGATAAAATATCGTTTTTGGCATTAGCCGCTCGTTTTCTAATAAACTCTGTCATGATGGTCGTTTTTCAGGCTGCAAAAATACGGTTAATATGAACAAGCACAAGTTTATATTGTTAGATTTTGATTAAGTTTATAGTTTAAAACTTGCCTTTATGAATAGATTGTTTGTTTTTCTGATTTCTTGTTTGCTGTACCAAAATTTGAATGCTCAAGATTTTGAGACGGTTTTTGAAAAAAGCAAGGGTACCGAAACAGCTACGTACCACCAAACCATTTCGTATTACAAACGTTTAGCTAAAGCATATCCAGAGATTTCTATTCAAGCTATTGGAAAAACGGATTCCGGAGAACCTTTGCATGTGGTGACATTAAATCTAGAGAAAGAATTTGATTTTAATAAAATCAGGCAAACCGATAAACGCATTTTACTCATCAACAACGGTATCCATCCAGGTGAAAGCGATGGCATTGATGCCACTATGATGCTCTTTCGCGATATGGTTCAAGGCAGAATTAACCTACCCAAGCACACCGTTCTGGCAACTATTCCAATTTATAATGTTGGCGGTAGTTTGAATCGAAATTCAGGAACACGCGCCAATCAAAACGGCCCAAAGGAATACGGTTTTAGAGGAAATGCTAGAAATTACGACTTAAATCGTGATTTTATTAAATGTGATACTGAAAACGCCAAAACCTTTGCTCAAATTTTCCATTTATTAAAACCCGATGTTTTTATAGACAACCATGTGAGCAATGGCGCTGATTACCAATACACCTTAACGCATTTATTCACCCAGCATAATAAACTAGGTGGTTCTCTTGGAGAATTTTTACACCGAGAATTAATGCCACAACTGGAAAACAAATTGGCTGAAAAAAATTGGGACATCACGCCTTATGTAAATGTTTTTAATCAAGTTCCCGAAAAAGGCTTTAATCAGTTTATGGATTACCCGAGATATTCTACAGGCTATACAACGCTTTGGAACACCCTAGGCATGATGGTGGAAACCCACATGTTAAAACCCTACAAGCAACGTGTTGAAGGCACTTATGAACTCATGATAAGCATGATTGACATTATTGAAGAAAATCATGAAGCCATTGGTTTGTTGAGAGAAGCAGCTTTTAATGGATTTAGAATAGGCGAAAAATATCCATTGGATTGGGAAATAGATGAAAGCCAAACAAGCACCTTGCTATTTAAGGGCTATGAAGGGGAGTTTGTTGAAAGTGACATTACTGGAAGCAATCGTTTAAAATACAATCGTGATAAACCATTTACAAAAGACGTCGATTACCAAAATTATTTTAAACCATCTGTAGAAGTAACCATTCCAAAAGCATACATCATCCCTCAAGGTTGGCATAATATCATTGATTTGTTGAAATTAAATCAAGTTGAAATGAAACGTTTTGAAAAAGACACAATTATTTCAGTTCAGTCTTATAAAACTAAAGACTTTGAAACTAGAAACAATTCCTTTGAAGGCCATTATCCACATTATAATACCGTTGTAAGAATCAATGAAGAATCTATAGCCTTTAGAAAAGGAGACTACTTGATACCAACCAACCAACCAGCCATGCGTTACTTGTTAGAAACATTAGAGCCTAATGCACCCGATTCGTTTTTTAATTGGAATTTCTTTGATACTATTTTGCAACAAAAGGAAGGTTTTTCCCCTTATGTTTTTGAAGATGAAGCTATAATTATATTAAGAGATAATCCTAAATTAAAATCAGAGTTTGAAAATAAGAAGAATTCCGATTCAGAATTTGCCAATAATTGGTACGCTCAACTCAACTGGATTTTTGAACGCTCCAATCATTATGAGAATGCTCATTTGCAATATCCCATATTTAGGTTAAAATAGAAAACGCCCCAATTAAATTGAGGCGAGATCTTTCTTAACTAAAAAATGGTTGGTTAATTAGAAAAGCTTTATTCTACAGATATACCAGAATTTGGTCTTATTCGCATAGTTTTATATTCTGTAGCTTCAGTACAACCTGTAAATTCAAAATTTTCATCAAACATCACTTGAGCGTCACTCATGTTACAATGACCATTTACTGTTTCATTAGAAGCATTTTCACCAGTAGGCAAGTAAAAAGTAAATACCATTCCAGGAATTGGCTCAAATACTTCAACCACATATTCGCTTATGTAATTATAATTAAAAGTCCCTAGTGGCCCTTCTATACAATCACTTGAATACGTCGTTTCAAAAAATGGCAAACTAATTACAGCTGCTGAAGGCGAATTCGTGTGAATTGAAAATCTTGCTCTACCATCTGGCATGGCCTCAATACTACCTGCTCCACCAATAATATAAAAGTAATCGCCTGTATTTGCTAGATAGGATAAGTTAAATCCGTCATCCAATAGCATAACGCCATTTCCGTTGTTTCGATGCGTTTGATTTGAATTAATAAACTCCATAATCTGAGAATCAGATTGAATAATGTTTAGAGATTCCGTTAAGTTGGTGTTTTTTTCCAAATTAACATTTTGTTCGATTGGTCCCGATACTTCTTCAGTTGAACAGCTTATCGTAAAAAGGGCAAGTGTAAAAATTAGTACTAAATTTTTCATAATAGTTGGTTTTAGATTAATAGATTAATTTTCAGTTGATTTAGCATTTACGTTTCTAAATCTTAAACCAATATTAACATATCAATTTTGATCATCCTATGTTTTTTTATCCAACTCCATGACAATTGTACAAGCGGTTTATCTAACGGTAAAAAACGCATAAATAAACCGTTTGATTAATTGATAATCAAGTTATTAATAAATAAGGTATCTTTAAATAAAATTGCATGACCAAAAAAATTATTGAAATGAATGCTGAACAACAAATGCACTATATTAATCTTGAAAATGTATTAGCCGTTTCAAGAGGTAGTACTGAACGCATGCTTAAGTATTTATTTCAATTTCAAGAATTAATTCCTGAGCGATTAAATCAATTAAAAAAGGCAAAAAACCAAGACAACCGAACTCAAATACGACAGATACTACATAAAATGAGTCCACAGTTACAGTTTTTTGGTATTCAAAATATTATCATTCCTATTCAGCGTTTGGAGTTTGAATACGAAACGATGCCCAATCAGGAATTAGAAGTTTTAGTCACTGAAATAATTAGTAAATTGGAAGGTGCTTTAATTGAAGTCACCAAAACCATCCAAAAATATCATGTCTAATATTCAATTGAATTCTATTTCGGCAGTTATCATTGATGACGACCCATTTATTCAAGAATTATTGAAGGATAAACTCAATCAATATTTCCCCGAAATTCAGATTCTGGGTTTAGGGAATAATGGTCGAGAAGGTATTCTTAAAATCCAACAATTAAAACCTAATTTGGTTTTTTTAGATGTCGAAATGACTGATATGACTGGATTCGAGATGCTTTCCAGATTGGATGCTATTACATTTAAAACGATTTTTATTACATCATACAAGCATTATGCAATTAAAGCAATCAGATTCAATGCTTTGGATTATTTGTTAAAACCATTTGATTTAGAAGAATTAAAAAATGCCATACTTCGTTTTAAGAAGAATCAAAAATCAGATAATGTTCCGATTGCTCTACAAAATTTGAAATCAAAACAAGCAAGCGATCAAATTTTAATTTTAAAAACCCAGCAAGGTGAATTACATATACAATTAAAAGACATTATTAGTATAGAAGGCGAACGGAATTATAGCTACATCAATATGGTAAACAGCAAGAAAGAATTAGTGTCAAAAACGTTAAGTAATCTGGAGGAGTTACTGGAAGACAAAGGCTTTTTTAGATGTCATAAATCGTATTTAATTAATAAGTTGCATATTACCGAAAACCCTAACGGCTCTACACTATTTTTATCAAATGGAATGAAAATTCCAATTTCAAGACGAAAAAAAGACACTTTTAATAATTGGTTCAATAATGAATTAATATGAGATACACCATAACTCTATTTGTAATATTAATATCTGTATTGGCTTTTGGACAACATGATCAAGACTCATTACAGAACGCTAATTTGCTTGAGTTTGAAAGACTTGAAAGTGAATTGGAAAACGTTAGAGCTACTGGAGATATCCAATCCGAAATACACATTTTAAATGATATATTATATCATAAATTAGGGAGCTTTCAAGATTTTACATCTAGCTATTTCGATGCGAAAAACCTTGAGGATTTAATTGAAGAAAATCCGCAAATTTATGTTTCAAACAAATTAAAATCCAAGTTATTTGACAATATAAGTTGGTTGTTACAAAGTCAGGAAGAAACCGAAGAGAGCATCGTATATATAAAAAAAGCTATTCAAGCAGCCAATAACGATAAGGATATAAAACAAGCTAAAACCCATTTAATAAGGCTGGCCATATTGGAAAATGATTTAGGTAATAAACAAAAATCAGATTCTATATTCCAACACATACAAGAATGGGCAATATCTCAAAACGATACTGAATTCCTTGCAGCTCAATATGAAACAAAAGCCTGGATGGCACTTATTCAAGAAAATTATACGGAAACCATAAGATATGGAAATATATGCCTAAAACTCAGTAACAATTTTGTCCGAACCACCTACAATAATATGTCAGAAGCATACTTAAAATTGAACAAGCCTGATTCAGCATTAATTTATGCGAAAAAGGCTTATAATGCTGTTGTAAGTACTGGCCATATGGCTGATAGAGCCAACGCTCATCAAAGCTTAAGAAAAAGCTATGCTGCCTTAAATGATTTTGAACAGGCCTATTACCATTTTAATGAATATTATAAAATTAGCGAGAAGCATAACTCCTATAAAACGGCCCAAAAAATAGGGAACTATAACTTGCAAAGACAAAAGGAATTAACTCGCATAAAAGAAGCCATAAATGCTGAAAAATTAGCTAATCAGCGTCTGATAATTTGGATAATTTCTGGTAGTTTAATAATCTTAATCATAGGATTAATTTATATTTTCAATCGTTTAAAACTTATTAGAAGACAAAACACAATCATTGTTCAAGAAAAAGCACGTGCAGAACAGTCAGAAAAATATAAAGAACAGTTTTTAGCCAATATGAGTCATGAGATTCGAACTCCTATGCATGCTATTTCAGGCATGACAAATAGTCTACTACGCAATTCTCACCTCAATGAACAATTACCTTATTTGGAGGCTATGAAAACCAGTTCCGACAATCTCTTGGTTTTGTTAGATGACATACTTGATTTATCAAAGATTGAATCTGGAAAACTCGAAATACAGTATGTTTTAATGAATCCAAAGTCAGTGGTAGAAAGCGTCGTTAAAACCTTGCAATACCGAGCAAAAGATAAAGGATTGAAAATAAGCTATAAATTAGATTCTAACGTTCCTGATCAAATAGTTGGTGACTCCTTACGATTAAATCAAATCTTGATGAATCTTGTTGGAAACGCTATCAAGTTTACCGAGCAAGGTTCCATTCAATTAACCTGCTCACTAAAAACAACTAATAACCTACTCTTTTGTGTTGAAGATACTGGGATAGGAATATCTCAAGAAAAACTAGAAACTATTTTTAATTCGTTTGAACAAGGCGAGAAATCAAAATCTCAAATATTTCAAGGTACGGGTTTGGGATTGAGTATTTCAAAAAAATTAGTTGAGCTACAAGATGGTGAGATTTGGGTGGAAAGTGAAATAAACAAAGGCAGTAAATTTTGTTTCACCTTACCATTGATTAATCAATCAACCGAAAGTATGGAAAAAGCTATTTATACCGAACCAGAACTATTAAAAATTGGGACAGAATTAAAAGGCATCCGCATTTTATTGGCAGAAGATGATGAATTTAATACTATGGTCATTGAAGATGACTTGAATTATTTTATCAAGGATTTTTCGCTTAAAAAGGCTAAAAATGGACATGAGGCACTGGAACTTTTCAAATCTAATTCGTTTGACATAATTTTAATGGACATGCACATGCCTGTATTAAACGGGATTGAAGCTACAATTGAAATTCGGAAAATAGAAAGCAGTAACAATCAAATGATGCCAATTCCCATATTGGCAATGACGGCAAACATTGTTAAATCAGAACTTGACAAATGTATCGAGTCTGGCATGAATGCTGTTATACCCAAACCCTATAAACCTGAACAATTATTGGTGAAATTATCTGAATACTTTGGTAATTAGAATTCTAAATTTAAATTAAGGACCGAATGTTAGCATAAGAATTTTTAAGCGCCTCCTGTTGTTCTTCAGAATTTAACCATGCAACTTTGGTAATACCCTCGGATTCTTCTGGTTTGAATTCGCCATCGAAGTCGCTTGTCATTTCAAACCAATAGGTAATTTTAATGCGGAATCTACTATTGCGTTTAAAGATATGATAAGTTGTATCTAAAGGCTTTATGATTTCTAACCCTATCACACCAGTTTCTTCCTCCACCTCTCTTAAGGCCGATACTTCAATCGATTCCTTTTTTTCAGTTCGACCTTTAGGCAAATCCCATTTACCGTTTCTAAAAATAAACAGAACCTCTCCTTTTTTGTTAATGACTTTACCGCCACCAGCTACAACATTGGGTAATTTTTTGAGAAATAGTTTTAAAAGTTTGTCTTCTTTGTGATGCACGAGTCGCACCTCTTTGATTGAAGTTGTATTCAGTTCTTTTATTACTTTCCTAATATCTACAGATTTTAAAAGATAGTTTTTGAATTTACTTTCTTTTTCAACCTCTGTTGTTAAGATAATAGGTTTATCATTAACAAAAACTTTATACATACCTTAAGACTTATCTTAATTAAGTTCTGTAAAAATATCAATTTTTAAATCACTGCAAAGACTTTAAAAAATAATTTTATCTCCTTTTTTGAAACGGAGATTTTCAAAAAAAATGTAATTTTGCCTACATGATCTTCAACAAACACACCGCCAGAAAAACCGCTGAAGTCTTACTTCAGGTTAATGCCATTAAACTGCAACCAAAAAATCCCTTTACTTGGGCATCTGGTTGGAAATCACCTATATACTGTGACAATAGAATTGTACTATCCTACCCACCTATTCGCAATTATATTCGTGAAACCATGGCTAAACAAATTGAAAAACAATACGGAAGACCGGATGTTATTGCTGGGGTTGCTACTGGTGCGATTGGAATAGGCATGCTTGTGGCGGAGTATTTAGGCTTGCCTTTTATTTATGTAAGACCTGAAGCTAAAAGTCACGGTCGACAAAATCAAATTGAAGGTCATCTCGAAGGTGGACAAAACGTGGTAGTCGTTGAAGATTTAATCAGTACCGGGAAAAGCAGCTTGAATGCCGTTAAAGCCATTAGAGCAAATAATGCCAATGTCAAGGGAATGATAGCTATTTTCTCTTACGATTTTCAGGTTGCCAAAGACAATTTCGAAAAAGAAAACGTACACTTGTTAACATTGAGTGATTACGAATCACTATTAGAACAGGCTCAACACACCAATTATATTTCCAGCAAAGAACAAGACATTTTAGCATCTTGGAATGCCAATCCTGCAGAATGGAACGCTAATTGATATTCCAATAGAAAACAATACAAAACTTATGAATTTAGAATCTCCGCAAACAACTGTCAAAAAATCACCACAAGAGGTATTTGATTTTCTTTCCGATGTCAAGAACTTTGAAAAATTAATGCCTGAAAACATTAGTAAATTTGAAGTATTGAGTGATGACACATTTTTGTTTGCTTTGAAAGGGATGCCTGAAATTGTCCTTAAAAAGAAAGAAACCATTCCTCCAAACCAAATAGTTCTGGGAGCTGCTGGTGGTAAAATAGATTTTTCATTGGTCGGCAATATTACTGAAATTGAATCTGATAAAAGTGCGGTTCAATTAGTTTTCAATGGTGATTTCAACCCTATGATGGCCATGATGATTAAAGGGCCAATATCAAAATTTATTGAGACCTTATCAACCAATATTCCAAGTGCTATTTAATAAAGTAAGGTAATTTCTTTTAAATCGAAATCGGATAATTTATCATCCTCCAAAAGAACTTGAAGACATCCAGATTCAGTGACTTGTTTGATATATCCAGAAAATAAATTCCCGTGAACATCCTGAAAAGTGGAGGGCCTATCTTTTCTGAACAAATAATTTTCATACTCTGTTTTTAGAACATGGAATTGCTGTTTTTCCAATTTTTTAAAATAGTACTTTAGGTTCTTGACAACAGCAATGAGTAACTCATCCAAATCAAATTGGGTTCCCAGAATAAGCTTCAACGATGAAGCTCTAGGCAAATCATTAAAATTAACTTGATTAACATTCATTCCAATTCCAATAATTGTTGATTTTAAAGAATCCTGCTTAAGCATATTCTCAATTAAAACACCACAAATTTTGCTGTTTTCTGACAAAATGTCGTTAGGCCATTTGATACTTAATTTGGGAACAGAAAATTGCTGTAACGATTTTATTAATGCCAGTGACACTACCCTACTAATGTAAAAATTAGACTGTATCTTTAGAAAAGAAACATCTTTCAATACGCTAAACATCAGGTTTTTACCTGGTTCCGACTCCCAAACTGTTCCCATTTGTCCACGACCGGACTCTTGAAATTCTGCTACAACAACCGTGTAATCCTCTAAAGTTTCAGTATTACTTAAATGCCTTAAATATGAATTCGTGGAATCGGTGGCATTAAGTTTGATGATATGCATATAATTGTAATCTTACGTAGAGGTAAAATCTTATGATTTTTTTACACTATAAAGAACTAAAAAATAATAACTTTGCACAAATTAAATCAAGTTAATGGCGAAAAAACATTCTAATGCAGACCAATTAATAACTTCTATATTAAGCGGGATTGAAGATGTAAAGGGAAGGGAAATAAACATTCTAGATTTACGGGAAATTGAGAATACGGTTTGCGACTACTTTATTGTTTGCGAAGGAACCTCAAACACACAAGTAAATGCCATTGTTAATTCCATTCAGAAAAAAGTAAGTAAAGAACTTAAAGACAAACCTTGGCACATTGAAGGAGAAGATAATGCCGAATGGGTGCTTATGGACTATGTTAATGTAGTGGTACACGTATTTCAAAAGCATATTCGTGAATACTATGATATTGAAAGTCTTTGGGGAGATGCCAAAACAACTGTGATTGAAACAAATTATTAAGCAGATTAATGACAAACGATAACAAAAAACCTAAAAATAAAAAACCCAAGTTTAGCCCCTATTGGATTTACGCTGGCATTATTGGTATATTCTTAATATTGAACATTTTAGGCGGTAGTGGTTTTCAGGACGCCAATCCTACAACGCCTTCTCAATTTATGAATTATTTAAGGGATGGCGATGTTGAAAAGGTTGAAATAGTAAACAGACGTGAGGCTAAAGTTTATTTGACCAAAGAAGCCGAATCTAAAGATGTGCATAAAAAGTCAAAGCCTACCAACTTTTTGCCAAGTGCAACAAGACTGCCAAACTACACTTTTGAATTTGGAGACCTACAGAATTTTGAAGATGACATTGCACAAATTGTCAACTCTGAAAATTTAGATCCCAAACCACGTATAGAATATAAAACAGAACAAAACCTTTGGGGCGATTTCTTGATAGGAATCCTGCCTTTTATATTATTGATTGGTGTTTGGATATTCATCATGCGACGTATGTCAGGTGGTGCTGGCGGTGGTGCTGGAGGGCAGATTTTCAATATTGGAAAATCTAAAGCCAAACTATTTGACCAAAACACCGAAGTTAAAACGACTTTCAAAGATGTTGCTGGATTGGAAGGCGCTAAAGAAGAAGTTCAGGAAATTGTTGATTTCCTAAAAAATCCAGAAAAATATACGTCTTTGGGAGGTAAAATTCCAAAAGGTGCCTTGCTGGTAGGACCTCCAGGGACTGGTAAAACCTTATTGGCCAAAGCCGTAGCTGGTGAAGCTAAAGTACCTTTTTTCTCATTGTCTGGTTCTGACTTTGTGGAGATGTTTGTTGGTGTTGGTGCTTCCAGAGTTCGTGATTTATTCAAACAGGCAAAAGAAAAATCACCAGCTATCATTTTTATAGATGAAATTGATGCTATTGGTCGTGCTAGAGGAAAGAATGCCATGTCTGGAAGTAATGATGAACGTGAGAATACCTTGAATCAGTTATTGACAGAAATGGATGGTTTTGGAACCAACACCAATGTGATTGTTCTGGCTGCAACCAATCGTGCTGATATTTTAGATAAGGCCTTAATGCGTGCCGGACGTTTTGATAGACAAATTTTTGTCGATCTTCCAGATGTTCGTGAGCGTAAAGAGATTTTTGAGGTTCACTTAAGACCGCTTAAAAAAGCCAAAGGCTTGGATATAGATTTCTTGTCAAAACAAACTCCTGGATTTTCAGGTGCCGATATAGCCAATGTCTGTAATGAAGCCGCACTAATTGCTGCCAGACAAGGTAAAAAATCGGTTGACAAACAAGACTTCTTGGACGCTGTTGACCGAATTGTTGGTGGATTGGAAAAGAAGAATAAAATCATCACACCAGATGAAAAGAAAGCAGTTGCCTATCATGAAGCTGGCCATGCCACTGTCAGTTGGATGTTGGAACATGCCGCGCCACTTGTAAAAGTCACCATTGTACCTAGAGGACGTTCATTGGGTGCTGCTTGGTACTTACCTGAAGAACGCTTGATTGTGAGACCTGAACAAATGCTGGACGAGATGTGTGCTGCTCTTGGTGGTCGTGCTGCTGAAAAGGTCATTTTCAATAAAATTTCAACGGGAGCTTTAAGTGATTTGGAAAAAGTTACCAAACAAGCCCGTGCTATGGTAACCATCTATGGGTTGAGTGACAAGGTAGGAAACTTAACCTATTACGATTCGTCTGGACAAAGTGAATATGGTTTCACAAAACCTTACAGTGAGCAAACAGCCGAATTGATTGATAAAGAAATATCAAGCATCATTGAAGAGCAATATCAACGTGCTATTAGCCTGCTAGAAGCTAACAAAGATAAATTAACCCAATTGGCAGAGGTATTACTTGAAAAAGAGGTTATTTTCAAAGACAATCTTGAAAAAATATTTGGCAAAAGACCTTTTAAATCAAATGATACGGATACTGACGAAGAAGAATAATCTTTTATTCTGTTAACTTTAACTAAAAATCTTAAATAAACCTAAAGGTTCGTTTAAGATTTTTTATATTTGAAAAACACCTAAATTACACAGATTAATAGCTATTTAATACATGAGTCTGTTTAGAAAACTTTTTGGTTCCAAATCTGATGACAAAGAGGAAGAAGTAAAATCAGGGGAACGTAGTAAATACATGCCTGAAATCAAACTGCCTATAGACGAACGGTTTACAATAAACTTTAAGGCTAATGGCGGCAAGTTCTTGTATTGTGAAAACCTGGATGAAGTATTTGAATCATTCAACAATATTCTTTCTGAAAATGACTGGCACGAAAAAAAAGGTTTAATACTAGATAAAAACCTAAAAGACCGTTTTAGCGATTCTGAAATCACTTCCACCAACACAGTTTCTGAATCTGTCTATTTTTTTACAACTTGTGAAAATTTGATAGCGGACGATGGCTCTCTATTAATTTCTTCAAACCAAATTGCCGAAAAAAAATTAAAGGAATTTCCTGATAACTTTATAGTATTTGCTACAACCAGTCAGATTACTGCCAACATTGGTGAGGGATTACGTGGTATTAAATCTAAAAACAGAAAAAAAATACCAACGAACATTACCACTATCAAACATTTCAAATCTATTGAAGAAAAAGATTTTATGACTTATGGTAGCAGCTCCAAAAACCTATATTTGTTGCTATTAGAAGATCTTTAAAATGAAAGAAATCCTCACCCGATCATTTACTGGATTACTCTACATAAGCCTTTTAATGGTTTCTCTTTTAAACGAGCATGCCTTAATTGTCTTGTTCTATGCTTTTGGATTGATATGTCTGGCAGAATTTAAAAAACTCATTGATTACAAATCGCTAATCCCATTTATAATTTTTACGGTTCTTTATCTGGTCTTTGGATATTGGCAGTTTTTTATGAATTCCCACAATGGCTTGGAAGAAGCCACAAGAATTTTACAAGTCATCACTATTTTTGTTCAATTGTTTCTCATTAAAGATTTGTTTACGGAGAAAACAATTCCGTTGTTTATCTCGAAACGGTTTATTATCACCACGTTTTACCTTTCTAGTAGCTTTGTCTTTTTAATCCTCATTGCCAATCCTAAACATAATTTCGAACCTTTAATCCTTTTGGGGTCCTTTATATTGGTATGGACCAATGATACTTTTGCGTTTTTAGTGGGCAAGAATTTTGGTAAGCAAAAGTTATTCTCGAAAATATCACCTAAAAAAACCGTTGAAGGATTTTTGGGCGGACTCTTTTTTTCATGTGTAGCAAGTTATTTTATTGCTACCTTTACAGAAACACTTCATTTTAATCAATGGCTTATTTTAGCCATTATTATTAGTGTGTTTGGCACTTTGGGCGATTTAATAGAGTCCAAATTTAAGCGTCAGGCGAATGTTAAGGATAGTGGTATTATAATGCCCGGTCATGGTGGTCTTTTAGATCGATTGGACAGTATTATTTTTGCTTCACCATTTATTTACCTGTACTTACAAATTCTATAACTATGTTTCACAAAGAAGGCCATAAAATAATTTTAGGAACACTTATTATAGTTGTTGGCTTGTTTTTATTGATTGATGGCTTCAATCTAGCTTCATGGATTAAAACTTCCGTTATGATAGCACTATTAGTATTTTTAGTGCTTATTTTACAATTCTTCAGAAATCCAAAACGCTTTGTTCACATTAATGATGATAATGTGGTGTCTCCCGTTGATGGAAAAGTGGTTGTTATTGAAGAAGTTTTTGAAAAGGAATATCTAAAAGAAAAATGTATCCAAGTCAGTGTGTTTATGTCTCCAATTAATGTGCATGTCACTCGCTATCCAGTTGGCGGCAAAATTCTATATAGTAAGTACCATCCCGGAAAATATCTGGTAGCATGGCATCCCAAAGCTAGCGAAGAAAATGAACGAACAACCGTTGTTGTCGAGAATCATGGATTTGGCAAGGTGTTATATCGGCAAATTGCGGGCGCTTTAGCCAAACGTATCGTAAATTATGCTATTGAAGGAGAACAGGTAGTCCAGGGAAGTGATTCTGGATTTATTAAATTTGGCTCCAGAGTTGATTTATTTTTACCTTTAGATTCAAATATCAAAGTAGCTCTTAACGACAAGGTTCGAGGAGGCGAAAGTATTATAGCTGAAAAATGACTTCTGAAGAATTAGATATCGCTTTTGAAGAGGCCGTTGAGCGCATCAACGCGCACACAGAGCCATTTCCTGCTGATTTCTTATTACGTCTGTATGCCTACTATAAAAAGGCAACTAATAATTACGGCAGGCCCAGTAGCCGAAAACCTATAATCAATGCCTTTAAAACCAATGCCCTGTTTCAAGTAAAAAACATTTCGCAGGAAGAGGCCAAAAGAACTTACATTGATTTAGTAAATAACTATTTTCTGTACCGCAAATAAGAATTAATTCTTAATTACAAACTCAAGTGGTGTGCCAATAGACCCATTTGGAAAACTAATACCTAACAATGCTGATATCGTTGGGGCTATGTCCGTAATTTCAGTACGCTTCAAGGTACTACCGTGTGCAATTCCTTTACCAAAAAATAGTAACGGTACATGCGTGTCATAATTCATACCCGAATGATGATCGGTTCCTGTTCTGTTCCATGGTGTATCCTTAAATACTGCTGGTTCATAAACAAACAGAATATCGCCCGAACGTTTTTGATTATGGCCATTGCGTAGCAAGGTTTCCAAATACCCTTCCGGCCCCATAAATTGATTGATAGGCGATGTGACATAAACCTTATCAATTAAAGGGTAGTTCAATAATTTATTGGCTATATCATTTTTAAGTATTTCAAGATTTAACCCAGACTCATTTATTTTGTTATGGTTCAAAAACAATTGATTATTTATTCTACTTAAAATTAAATTGGACTGTTGGTACTTCTGTAACAAATAATCATTCATTTCCTTTCTCATGGCACTTTCATCAAAAAGTCCAGCAGGAATTCTTTGGGACAACAAATATGATGGTACATTAGGGGCCGCATGGTCTGACGTTAAAAAGACAACATACTCACCATTGCCTATCTTCTTATCTAGGGCACTAAACAAACGTTCCAATTCCAAATCCAATCGCAAATAGGTATCTTCAACCTCAACTGAATTTGGGCCAAAATCATGGCCTACTTTATCCGTACTAGAATAACTTACGGTAAGAACATCTGTAATAGCATCTGTTCCTAAACCTTCGGCTTCAATGGCCTTAATTGTAAAATCTGTTGTTAAACTATTGCCAAATGGTGATTCGGCAATAATCTTAAACCCACCATTATAGTCTTTTAAGGCTTTTAGGTCATAAGAAAATGTTGCCGTTTCCTTTCCTTTAAATATTCTTTCAAACGTATTTAAATCTGTACCACTCGCTAAATAAGATTTGATGTCGTACAAAGTATTCCAAACTTTAAAATAAGATTCAGCCTTATCAGATTCGTTAAAATTCTTAACCCATTCTGGCAAATCATCCATATAAAACGAACTTGAAATCCAATTACCAGTGCCATCGTGATCATAATCAAACCAGTAGGCCGCATTGGCCGTATGTCCAGCAGGCAAAATGGCGCCTCTGTGCTTTAATGAAATCCCCACTGTTTTCCCTTTCATTTGTGTAAACAATCGATTCTCATCTGCAAATGTGGTATTCAACATGCGTATAGGCGACTTCATACCGTCCTTGCTTTCCGTTCCTATGGGTTTAACATTGTCATCTTGAACACAGTTAACGTCTTCTCCCAATTGTTTATCAAACCAATTATTACCAATTATACCATGATATTTAGGCGTCGTTCCTGTGAAAATGGAAGCATGCCCTGGCCCTGTCTTGGTTGGAATGTAATTGAAATGATTGTTTTGACAGTTAAATCCTTCCCGAATCATACGCTTAAAACCACCCTCTCCATAGCGATCCATAAAACGTGTTAAAAAATCATAGCGCATTTGGTCCACCACTATTCCTATGACTAATTTGGGTCGATTAGAATCAACTTCAGTGAATTGTTCATTTTGGTTTAAAACCGTATTCTGGGCTTTACAAGAAACTAGACTGATACTAAAAATAAGGGACAAAAAAATCTTTTTCATAATGACTTAACACAATTAGGCCTCAAAAATACTCATTTTTAAATATCGCTATTTAAAATTACGGTTAAATACGTTTTAGTTTTTTATTTTAGCGTGAACAATAAAATCTATGACCTACCTTCATAATATTGGAACCTATTTCTTAATGATTAAGGAGATGTTTCGCAAACCTACCAAATGGTCGGTTATGAAAAGTTTGATTTTTAAGGATGTTGATGATTTAATCATGGGCTCTTTGGGTATTGTTGCCTTTATTTCATTCTTTGTTGGTGGCGTTGTAACCATTCAAACGGCATTAAACATCTCGAATCCATTAATACCAAAATACTTGGTTGGGTTTGCTACCAGACAATCGGTCATTTTAGAATTTGCACCCACCTTTATTTCCATTATTATGGCTGGTAAAGTAGGATCATTCATAACATCGAGCATTGGTACCATGCGTGTTACAGAGCAAATTGATGCTTTAGAAGTAATGGGAATCAATACCATTAATTATTTGGTTTTCCCGAAATTCGTGGCTATGATGCTTTATCCATTTGTTATTTCCATAGCCATGTTTTTAGGAATTTTAGGTGGTATGGCAGCTTGTATTTATGGTGGATTTAGCACTCTAGAAGATTATATAACAGGTGTTCAAATGGATTTTATACCATTCCACATCACCTATGCTTTTATCAAAACATTTGTTTTTGCATTTTTGCTGGCAACCATTCCATCATATTATGGTTATTATATGAAAGGCGGTGCACTGGAAGTAGGAAAGGCCAGTACCACCTCCTTTGTTTGGACCAGTGTGATGATTATATTGTTAAATTATATTTTAACACAATTGATGTTAAGCTAATGATTGAAGTTAAAGATTTACATAAATCGTTTGGAGATGCCCATATTTTAAAAGGCATTTCGACTACTTTTGAAAAAGGTAAAACCAGCTTGGTCATTGGTCAAAGTGGTTCTGGAAAAACTGTATTTTTAAAATGTTTGTTAGGATTATTTCACCCTGAAAAAGGAACTATTTCTTATGATGGGAAAATATATTCTGAATTATCCAGAGATCAAAAAAGGGAACTACGTGCCGAAATGGGTATGGTATTTCAAGGAAGTGCCTTATTCGACTCTATGACCATAGCCCAAAATGTTATGTTCCCACTGCGGATGTTTACCAAACAAAGCAAAAGTGAAATGATGGATCGAGTGGATTTTGTATTAAAACGCGTTAACCTAGCCGATGCCCATAATAAAATGCCCAGTGAGGCTTCTGGTGGCATGCAAAAACGGGTAGCTATTGCCAGAGCCATAGTAAACAAACCCAAGTACTTGTTTTGTGACGAACCCAATTCGGGTTTAGACCCAAAAACCGCGACAGTCATTGACAACCTGATTCAAGAGATTACAGACGAATATAACATCACTACAGTCATCAATTCTCATGACATGAACTCCGTGATGGAAATCGGTGAAAAAATTGTGTTCTTAAAAGATGGCTACAAAGCCTGGGAAGGTTCCAATGAAACCATTTTTAAAACCGATAATGAAGCGGTCACAAACTTTGTGTATTCTTCGGAGTTATTTAAAAAGGTGCGTCAAATGTATATTGAGGAACGGCAATAATTCTTCAGAAATCTAACAACTTTAACGTTGACGCCTTACCACAAGCGTATCTAGGTTCAGCTTCACCTTTAACCAGCGACTCAACTTATCGGTTTCTGTAGGAATATCGCGTTCATTAATTTTAGACATATCCCATTGAACTGTAAATACCGATAAGGTATCAGCTTTTTCAAAATTGGTTGTCATTTCATTGGCATAACTAAAACTTGATAGTGCTTCGTAATTAATTTGAACTTCCTTGGAAACCTGATTAAATGGAATCATTTTTTTCTCCAAAGCAGTCAGTTGCTTTTCGCGCTCTTCTAAATAGGCTATTTTTTGATTTTGTCTAATTAAATCTATCGAATCACGGTATCGAAGCTGCTCCATATATTTTAAGTTGTCAAAACCTTCCGTACGACTTTGGTTAAAGACAACGCGTGTATTTTCCAATGCAGGATAGGCTGACTTTCTATTTCTCAATAAATTGATCGTCGTTTCTGGAATTTCTTCAAGACCATAGGTATTGAAGGTTATGTATGAGTCCCCATCATTAAAATTATAAGATGCATTCTTTTTGATATATTCATATTGGGCTAACCCTTTTAGTTCGGTGTCAATGAATGATTTGGCTGCCGTGTTGAAATTACTTTCTTTTAGTACCGACCAAAAAGTCCAGACTGCAGGAACCATCACAATAATGGCTAATAATGAGGCAATTCTGGCAATACGCTTGCGCTTTTTTGAATTGGCATATTTAAGCATCGGAAAGCGTAAAGCCTTCAATACAATAAAAGTTGCTAATGCAATAAAAATAGTATTGATTATGAATAAATACATGGCGCCTAAAAAGTACGTCCAGTTAGCCTTTGCCAATCCATAACCAGCCGTACACAAGGGCGGCATTAAGGCTGTAGCAATGGCCACACCAAAAATAACCGACGCAATTGTTCCTTTTTTAGTTTTGGCAATAATCAATGCCGATCCACCAAAAAAGGCTATCAAAACATCACGAATATCAGGTTTTACTCTTCCCAAAAGTTCGGAGGTATCTTCACTCAAAGGAAATAGCCAAAAGAATAAATAGGCAGTTAATAAACTCAATACAATCATGGTAGCCAAATTGATTAATGACTTCCGCATGGTATCAATATCATTTACCGCTACCGACAAGCCAATACCCAAAATAGGTCCCATTAGGGGCGAAATTAACATGGCTCCAATAACTACAGCCGTGGAGTTGGCATTTAATCCAATGGAGGCTACAAAAATTGAACACACCAAAATCCAGGCTGTGGCACCTTTAAAAGGAATGTCTTTTTTTATGGCTTCTATAGTTTCATCGCGATCAGTATCTTCCCTAAAATCTAACAGTTCATTCAGGAATTTGCGTATGTTTTGAAATAAACCTTTAGCATCTTTCTGAACTGCTTTTTTAGATTCTTCAACAGCCGCATCTTTTTTGGCTTCGTCGGCTGATGTCTGCTTTTTTTCTTCTTCGTCAGAGAAATTGAATTTATTTTCTTCCATAATCTAGGCTAAATTATCACCAAACTTATCTTTCACACCCTGCAGTATCTTTTTAATATCCTGCTCTTTTGCTTTAGGAAAGATAAGCAAAACTTCCTTTTTATCAACAATGATGTAATCATTTATACCATCTAAAACCACAACCTTATTTTTAGGAGTCCTGATCATGTTTCCCGATGCATCCTGGATTAAAACTTGAGCATTCACCACCGCATTATTTTGATCATCTTTGTCTATTTTATCATAGAGACTTCCCCAAGTACCTAGATCATTCCAATCAAAATTAGCCGGAAGCACAAACACGTTTTGGGAAGCTTCCATAATGGCATAATCTACCGATATATTTTCGGCTTTAGCATAATTCTCGGCAATAAAGTTTGCTTCGTCTGATGTATTATAAGTAGCAATCCCTTTTTCAAAAAGCTGAAATAATTCGGGTTGATTACCCTTAAAAGCTTCAATAACACTGTGGACACTCCACATAAAAATACCAGCATTCCATAAAAAATTACCTTGGGCTATAAACTGTTTGGCGGTTTCATAATCGGGTTTTTCTCGAAACTGTGCTACAGGTTTTATTGCTTCACTGTTATTTTTATCATATTCAATGTAACCATAACCCGTATTGGGGAAAGTGGGTTGGATACCCAAAGTCATTAGTGTATTATTTTGCGTACAAAAATCGAAGGCTTGCTGTACGTTTTGGGTAAAGGCTTGCTCATCTTCAATCCAATGATCACTAGGCGCTACAATCATGACCGCATTGGGATTTTCCTTTTGGATTTTAAGTGATGCATACAAAATGCAAGGTGCTGTATTACGCATAGCTGGTTCCAGTACTACCTGACGTTGAGAAATATCTGGCAATTGTTGCAAAACCAAATCGTTGTAACGCGCATTGGTAAGAATGAATATATTTTCTTTGGGGATCATGTTGGCCAACCTGCTAAAGGTTTTTTGAATCAGGGTTTCGCCCGTTCCCAACATATCGTGAAACTGCTTTGGAAAGTCTTGGGTGCTTACTGGCCAAAATCTTGAGCCCACACCACCTGCCATGAGTATGGCATAATAGTTTTTATTCATAATTTAATTTACTAGTTCTACCTCGGCATTGGGGTTGAAAAGATACAATTTTCCTGATGCAACCTCAACACATTCATAACGTTTTACACGCTTTTCACCTTTTTTGAATATTCGCCCATTATATAACTTAAAAGTTTGCCCCAAAGGGACTTCGAAAACAAAGGTTTTATCATTGGGAGCATCAAACTGTTTGAGGGCCCAAGCCAATTGAACGTCGGTGTCGCTAGACGCCTTGGGATTTTTAAAATGTCTGGCCAGTAATGGTAATAAATCCTGCGGAAATACCTGTGGGTTTAGAAAGGGCAACATGAGTCGTTGAAACGTACGCTTCCACTCCTTGCCATGTGGCTTGATGGCTCTCCCAAATTTTAGATAAGCTTCCAAATGCGCCACCTCATGTACCAAGGTGATTAAAAACCGATAGGGATTGAGATTGGCGTTGATAGTAATTTGGTGCCACCCATTGGGCAAGCGTCTGTAGTCACCATGTCGGGTTTTACGCTCCCGTTTGACTTGGACACTAACATGGTCATGATCCAGCAGGCTTTCCAGCTGTTGTATGGCTGCTTGAGGTATGTGCTGATGTAGGTGTGCTTGCATACTGCAAACTTACAGTTTTTTGTTCAGGAATTTATAGGTTAAACTTCGAGAAAAGTCATAATTTTAGCTATTTTTAAAGATGTAAACATAATGGGAATAAACGCCATTGCGTTTATCCAATTGTTGGCAAACATTAAAAGAAGACGATATGAAAAAAGTATTATTTATTATTGTAATCATCTCCCTGCTGGCATGCAATCAAAGCAAGAAATCAAACCCGAAAAAAACCAAAGCTGCAAATGAGCCAGTAATGGTTACTCCGGAAACATTTATTCGAGCCGAAACGGATCGTGCCTTCATGGAAATGATTAAAAATGCGGGACAAACTAACAAGTTTTTCCACTTTCGAAAACCAACACCGTTAGACAAGCAAACAGTGATTCGTATGAATAGAGATGTACTATATTCAGGAGGAGTGTTTGATGCAAGTGATGGCTTGGATATTACATTTCCTGAAATGCCAGATGATCGATATGCATCTATTTTCATCATTGATAATGACCACTACGTACAAGATTTGATTTATCAACCTGGTCAATACAAAATAGAGGGCAACACTGATTTTCTTTACATTATAATAAGACTTCAGGTCTTAAATGCAGATGACAATGAAGAAATTGAAAAACTCAATGATCTTCAAGGTCAATTTATTGTAAAGTCCAAGTCCGCACAAGAGTTTCCAGAATTTAAATGGAGTTTAGAGTCTCTGGATTCTTTAAGAGCAGTCTACAATGAGGAAAGTGCAAAGTTTTCTAGCTGGGAAGGTATGATGGGAAAAAGAGGTGAAGTAAATGAAAAGACAAGACACATTGCTGCAGCAGCTGCATGGGGCTTGTTGCCTGAAGAAGCTGCAACCTATTTAAATTATAAGCCAAAAGAAATAATTGCTTCAGAGTGCTACAAAGCCACTTATAAAGTACCAGAGAATAAAGGGTTTTGGTCTATTACCGTTTACGGAGAAGACGGTTATATCAAAACAGAGAATTGTCTGTTAAATAATTCCAATGTTCAACTAAACGGAGATGGCACCTTTACCGTACATTATGGATCAAAAGATGTTTGTGGCGATGTTACAAACCGTTTAGATGCTCCTGAAGGTTGGAATTTTTTATTAAGAGTTTACCTGCCAGGAGAAGAAGTTTTAAGTGGTGATTATTTGGTTCCCGAAGTTGAAAAATCAAATTAAGATGGAATAATTATTTTTTGATTTTTGAGCAATTTAAAAGAATAAAAACGTTTGCCAACACTGTGTATAGTGCATACCCTTTGGGATACGTACCATACACCAACCGTTGCAAACAATGAAATCAATGATGAACAGTAAGTTAACCAAAAAATGAATTATGGGTGGAGAGGGAAGCATGGCTCATGCCGTTGTTAGCAGTAGAGAAAATCGAAAATTACTCAAGCGTCGGAAATTTAAAGACACAAAAGCATTGATGAAATACCATTCAGGAAAGACTGAACTTGAATTTAAAGAAGTTACTCCTGAAGAATTGAAAAGAATTAAAACTGATATACGTCTTCGTGCAAAGAAAGAAGCAAAAAAAGTTGCTTTGGTTTATATTTTTGTGTCAGTCGTTCTCTTGATATTGATTCTCTTTCTACTAAATAATTGAAAAAAACACTTTTTACAACAACATTTGCAGGGTATTAAATCTGATTCTTTAAACCAAAATTCCTCATCCATTTTAAATTTTGTAAATTTTAGGATTCGCTTCCCAAAAACCTTTAACTCTACTTGTGGTTAAATAAACCAATTAATCAAACCACATTTCCATGAAAAGCATCAAGAATCTTATTCTCATGATAACTTTGTTTGTAATGACATTAGGCTGTGAGAAAAACACAAACAATGCTAGTAACAATACAACAAACACTATTGTATTATTAAAGTTTAAGACCCAACCTAATAAGAGTTCCGAAACCATAACGGCATTAACCAAATTGATTGAACAGGTAAAGCATGAACCCTACTTTAAAGGTATTACGCTTCATGTGGACCCCAATGATGATACCAATATCTTACTTTACGAAGAATGGGAAGATGTTGACTACTACAATAATGAACACATGGAAACGGAGTACATTAAAGCGTTTATGGCCAGCTCTAATAACTTTCTAGCTGGACCTCCAGATATTACATTTTGGCGTGTTTCCAAAGAATTTAATTAATACCTTACTCACATAAATTTAGAACTTAAACAATTATGAAAAAGATTGTCACTTCCGTTATGTTTTTACTCTTAATGGGCATAAATAGTCAAGCTCAAAATCAAGAAACCAGCGTAGATACATCTCCTAACAGTCAGCTTATTGGGGAATGGCTCATTGACTTGCGTCCCACCCCACAATCGGAAGGATATTTTCAAGATTTTGTCGTGCAATCCATATCCGACAACACATTTACTGGAACTTTTTATGGCAGTAGTTTAGAGCAAGGCCTTATTAATAACAAATGGGACAAACTCTATTTTGCCTTTAGCACCAAAGACCAGAGTAATGTGTATTATCATTCCGGCTATTTATTAGATGACAAACTGTATGGTATGACCTACTGCCCGAACCGACAGTTTACCGCACCTTGGACTGGAACACGAAAAAACTAATGTGGTTTATGGAAATCAAGAAAAATAAGCATCCTTTATTTGTAGGTATTGTGGTTTTGGCGTTTACAACTTTAGCTTGTCAATCACAAAAAAAAGAAAGCACAACATATCCTGACATTCAGGTTGTTGGTGCCATGAAACATGTGATGTGGAAAGGCGAATTGGGCAGTAGCATTGATTTGGACACCATCATGAATAAATCTAATCTTTATGGGCTTGGACCAACAAGCTATTTAACAGGTGAACTAATGATTAACAATGGCGTGAGCTATTTGTCCAAAGTAACTTCGGACTCGACTATGACTGTTGAGAAACGATATGATGTTTCTGCGCCTTTCTTTGTGTATAGTCATGTGAAAGAATGGCACAACATTGAATTGCCAGAAAACATAAAGACCATCCAGGAATTAGAAACATTTGTTGACCAGCAAACAATGGATCTTAAAAGACCTTTTACCTTTAAATTAGTTGGTCAAGTTTCAGATGCCATAATCCACGTTCAGAATTTACCCAAAGGCACAAAAGTGTCATCGCCTGATGAAGCTCACCAAGGTCAAACCAATTACAAACTAAAAAATGAAACAGTAGAAATCATTGGGTTTTTCTCAACCGAACATCAGGGTATTTTCACCCATCATGATTCATTTTTGCACATGCATCTTGTAACTAAAGACGAGCAAAAAATGGGTCATTTGGACGCTCTGGAAATTGATAATATGACATTATTTCTTCCAAAAAAATAGCGAAAGTTCCTATTTTTTGCAAAACCATAAGCATCATTAAATCTTATGAATCAGATTTTTACCGATTTTTTTACGGTGTATTGAACTAAAATTATTATTTTCACACCTCTTAAAATTCGAATCTATAATGAAATCCTTACTTTTTTCAGCATTCATGCTGTTTTTAGTCATGTCTTGCTCGAGTGATGATGATAATACCATCATAACCGTTCCGCAATGTGCCAAACCAACCAATGTTTCGGCTAGCAATATAACTTATGAAAGTGCTTCTCTGTCTTGGGATGATACGAATGCTACCTCTTATACTGTTGAATTTGGCCCTTCAGGGTTTAGTTTAGGTATGGGTAATTCGACCAATTCCAATACAAATAATTTATCTTTAATGGGGTTAACAGCAAATACCACTTATGATGTTTATGTAATGGCCAATTGCAGTTCATCAAACACCAGTATGTACACTGATGCATTCAGCTTTACAACTGCGGCGCCTTTGGTTGTACCCGAGTTTATGCCAACATTGTCTGAACTTAATTTGTTTATTGGAGATATTGAAGACTTAACGCCTAGCCCATATGCCTTTGAATATGAATTGAGCACACCGTTGTTTACAGATTTTGCTCACAAACAGCGAATTATTGCACTACCTCAAGGCACGACCATGGAGTATGTTGATGATGGTTTTCCTGATTTCCCAAACAAAACGGTTATCGCTAAAACATTTTACTATTTCAATGATGAACGCGATGAGTCATTAGGTAAGAAAATTATTGAAACCAGAATATTAATTAAAAATGATGGTGTTTGGGAACTTGGCAACTACAAATGGAACGATGATCAAACAGTTGCAGTTTTAGATAATACTACTGGAACAGTTCCTGTGAGTTTTATTGATGCCGATGGTGAGAGTTTTGATATTAACTATGTAATTCCTTCAGCAAATCAATGTTTTGATTGTCATAACAGCTATGACGAGGTAACACCTATTGGTCCTAAACTACGAACCATGAACTTCAACAATCAGCTTCAAAATTTTATTGACGCTGGTCATTTAACTAATTTAACCGATCCCAATACCGTTTCTGTATTGCCAAATTGGTTGGATGAAAGTTACACACTTGAAGAACGTGCAAGAGCTTACATGGACGTAAACTGTGCGCATTGCCATTCTGATGGTGGTTTTTGTGAAGTACAAACCTTACTGCGTTTACCTTATGAAACACCGTTTGCAGATTCTTACATATTTGAAGTGAGAGATCAAATAGATACCCGAATGAGTACCTATAACCCACCATACACGATGCCTTTAATTGGTACAACCATGGTGCATGACAAGGGGTATTCTTTAATTAGATCTTATTTACAAACGTTACAATAATTAATAAATCCAGTGATTTGAATTCAAATCACTGGATTTATTCTTTTTTCTGCTCCATATTGTTTTTATTTAATATATGTGGATGGCTTTAGCATCCCTTTGTAAGGATTAAAATGTTTTGGAAGATAATTTCGCGTATCAAAACCCAAGTTGACGTCCTCCTCCAACTCAATCAGGGTAATTTTACTCCAATCTAAATCATCTTTTCCCTTTAAAGGATTAAAGTTTTTTGGCAAGTACTTGCTAATCTCAAAAGGCAAACAAACATCTTCCTCTAACTCCAATACCTGAATGTCTTCAATAGCAACAGGTTCACTATCAGGATTGTGAAATAAGACAGTCTCCAAGTAACTTTTCTCGCTTAAAACAGTTTCTGTTTTATTAGACGCATAATCGTCTGGTTCATCGATGATTGAATCGGCTACAGCTGAACTTGCTGCAAGTATCAAGCTGCTCATAAAAAATACTAGTTTCATAGTGGTAAAGATTTAATAGTTTAATTTATATTGAAGTGACTGATTTTATTTCAAATCGTTACAGCTATTTTGAAATCTTTAACACTGATGCAGAATACTTTATGCTTTTGTTAAGAATCTCGAATACAAAACGTTAAGGATTTTAATAAAACAACTTCAATATGGGATTCTAAAATCAAATGAGTTTAAATGTTAATGTCAGGTTAAAATCATCCTATGGATTAAACTAAAATCATTTTCCAAAGTCCTAATCGTATAAATCATTTAAAAAAAACAACGATGAAAAAAATATTCCTAATAGCTCTGGCATTTGTTAGCCTACAAATGACAGCACAAGAAAAAAGAGACTATGAGAGAAAACAAAAAATGGAACGTGCCGAACGCATGAGCGAATACACCCCAGAAGAAATGGCGCAACTGCAAACCAAAAAAATGACTTTGGATTTAGACTTAACCGAAGCCCAGCAAAAGCAAATTATGGCCATCAATCTTAAAAATGCCCAATCAAGAAAAGCTATGATGGAAGCCAGAAAAGCACGCATGGAGGAGAACAAAGAGGTCAAAGCAATTTCTAAAGAGGAAAAGTTAAAACTGAAAAATGATATGCTTGATCGGAAAATTGAAATGAAAAAGCAAATGAAAGAAGTTCTAAACAAAGAACAATATGAAAAGTGGGAAGCTATGGCAAAAGAAAAAATGAGCAAAGGTCGTCATCAAAAAAAGCAAATGATGTCTAGAAAATAATTTGAGTTAGTTAGATTGGTTAGTTTGTTGAAGCGGGTTGGGCAATAAGCGTTCAACCCGCTTTTATTTTATAAACTTTTTGCTACTTTATTACAAGCATCTATGGTTTTATCTAAATCCTCATAAGATAAGGCATCAGCAATAAACCAGGTCTCAAACGCGCTAGGTGCAATGTAAATACCTTCCTTTAACATACCATGAAAAAACTTCTTGAAAGTTTCATTATTTCCAAGTGCAGCCGTTTCAAAATCCATAACTTCTGTATCGCAAAAATGAACCGAAATCATAGAACCAACTCTGTTGATCGTATGCTGAACATCATTTGCACTCAAAACTTTAGTCAGTCCGTCATGAAGATATTTTGTTTTTTCTTCTAATCGATTATAAATTTCCGAATCGCCATTCAACTCTTCAAGCATAGCCAATCCTGCCGCCATGGCCAAAGGATTCCCACTTAAGGTGCCTGCTTGATATACAGAACCCAATGGTGCTAAATGATTCATAATGTCGTTACGGGCTGCAAATGCACCAACTGGTAAACCACCTCCAATGACCTTACCAAAACAAACAATATCAGCTGAAACATCATACAATTCTTGGGCACCGCCTCTTGCCAATCTGAAACCAGTCATTACTTCATCAAAAATTAAAAGCACTTTATGCTTATCACATAGATTTCTTAATTGATTCAGAAAATCCTTTTTAGGCGGAATACATCCCATATTGCCTGCAACAGGCTCTAGAATAATGCATGCAACTGCTTGTTTATTGGCATTTAAAATTTCTTCAACATGCTCAATATCGTTGTACTTAGCCAATAACGTATCTTTTGCTGTTCCTTCAGTTACTCCTGGGCTATTGGGCGATCCAAAAGTTACAGCACCACTTCCCGCTTGTATCAGGAAGCTGTCACTATGTCCATGATAGCAACCCGAAAACTTGATTATCTTTTCTTTACCCGTATAACCTCTAGCTAGCCTAACAGCACTCATGCAAGCCTCGGTTCCAGAATTGACAAAACGGATTTTATCAATATTAGGAACCATAGAAACCGCTAATTCGGCGATTTTTGTCTCAATCTCTGTTGGCGTCCCGAATGATGTGCCCGATTTTGTTTTATCTATAATAGCTTTAACCACTGGCTCATAACCATGCCCTAAAATCATAGGACCCCAAGAATTAATATAATCAATATATTGATTTCCATCTACATCAAATAAATAAGGGCCTTTGGCTTTTTCTATAAAAATGGGAGTGCCTCCAACAGCCTTAAATGCCCTTACTGGCGAATTCACGCCGCCAGGAATTACAAGTTCAGCTTCAGTAAATAAAGCACTACTTCTTTGATAATTCATATATAATAGATTATTGTGATTTGACTACCAAAACATTACCAATGGTCAAATCATTAGATTTTAAATTATTCAATCGCTTAAGCTCATCAACAGTAGTATTATATCGTTTAGAAAGCGAATACAGGGTATCCCCTTTGATAATTTGATGCGTCAAAGCCATTTTTACAGAATCTACAGTTGGAGACTCATAGCCCAAAATAGCTTGGTCAAACTTATATAACTCATAGCGTTCAATCAAGCTGATTAATTTGTCTGGATATTTTCTATCAGTAGCATAACCAGCTGCACGTAATTCTCTTGCCCAACCCTTATAATCATCTGGTTTTAATTCAAATAATTTATAATACCGTTTTCGTTCTTTTAAAAATAAGGAGTGGTCTCTAAACGAATATCTCGGGTCGTTATACTTTCTAAAACACTCTTGGTGTGCATCATCGTCATGATAGATTTTTGCTCCAGTCCATTCGTGACATTTTATACCAAAATGGTTATTGGCTTCCTTTGAGAGACGCCCCTGACCTGAACCAGATTCTAAAATACCTTGTGCCAAAGTAATACTCGCTGGAATACCATATAAACGCATTTCATTTTGAGCAATGGGCCCATATAATTGAATATACTGCTCCGTTGGAGTCCCTGTTAATTTTGTTGAATTGTTTGTTTGTATAGGCTCATTCCCTATTTGACTATTAGGCTCTTGTGTGCGCTTAACAACACGCTCCGTTCTTGTCTTATTTTTATTTGATTGACTCACTGCTCTTTTTTTGGAGCCACAGCTTAAAATCAACAATGTCAAACTAAAAATTAGTATGCTTCTTTTCACAATATAAGGGTCATTTTATTTCGTTCCAACTTTTTATTCATACCTTCTATTCCCTGTAAACCGCCAGTATGGATTGCTAATATTTTGGAGTTTTCAGGAAAGTAACCATTTTTCATCAAATCAAAAATACCATACATCATTTTTCCCGTATAAATAGGATCCAATGGAATGTCATTTTTTTCTTTAAAACTATTTATAAAACAGATTAATTCTTCATTTATTTTGGCATAGCCTCCAAAATGATAGTCATTTATCAAATCCCAATTATTTTTTTTTGCAAATTTACGAATATCTTGCTTTAAAAAATCACCTTTAAGAGCCGGAAATCCTAAAATTTTCTGATGAGACTTGCTCGAATTAATCAAACCCGAAATAGTACCTCCAGTACCAACAGGGCAACAGATAAAATCAAACTCTGAATCAACCGATGTTAATATTTCTTCACAACCTTTAACTGCCAAGTTATTAGTACCGCCTTCTGCAATAAGATTAAAATCTCCAAACTCTTTTTTTAAAGTTTCAACAAAATCGTTGTTCGCTTTATTTCTATACACATCTCGAGATACAAATTTTAATTTCATACCATGCTTTTGAGCTGAAAATAAGGTTGGATTATCATGCCATTTATTCATTAACTCCTCTCCCCTTATAACTCCAATGGTCTCAAATCCATACTTTTTGCCAGCATATGCCACAGCGGCAATATGATTTGAATAAGCACCTCCAAAAGTCAATAAAGTCTTACAATTATTAGCTTGAGCTTCAAGCAAATTATACTTTAATTTCCGATACTTATTTCCAGAAATCTGCGTGTCTGTTTTGTATTCTGGCTTCAAAAATAGATTTTCATCAATTTTAATATTTAATTGGTCTATGATTTTCATCATTTTAACGAATTTAAAAACAGATACTTACACATTTTCTAAAATTGTGATAATTTAACACCCTAACGAAAGTATGAAATTCATACATTTTTAATGCTATTATAAGGATACATTTAAAAAAACTCAAAAGCTTAAATGCTGCAATTAAACTTTACTCTTTTACAAGAAAAAATACTTCCTTATCATAATCCTATGGTCAAGTTCGTATTGTTGGTAGTCTTTGCATTTGCCATAAATGTAAGTTTTGGGCAAACAGTATTATTATCACCAACGGGTGGTGGTGGCTTTGAGAGCCTGAGTTTTGATAATCTTGGGTGGCGGGTTACAAGTGATAGAGAAGAAACTTATAATCAATGGGTTAGTAATGCAGGTGCAGAGCCTGGTTTTACAGGTCGTGGCTGTGCCTACATAACTAACAATGCAGGATTTGCTGTCCCTCCTCATAAGTATACATACAGTCCGGCAAGAGTGGCACATATTTATAGAGATATTTCTGTTCCTGCTGGAGAAAGCGAAATAACAGTCGACTTTAAATGGATTGGTCAAGGCCAAAGCATTAGAGACCGTATGCGTATTTGGATAGTGCCAATTACTTACGCTCCAATCTATGGTACAGAAATTACGCCTGCTGCAGATCGAATAAGATTAGGAGGTAATTACAGTGGCAGTAGTACTTGGTCAGCTTCTCCCACACTAACTATTCCTAGAAGTTATGCTGGAACAACATTCAGATTTGTAGTGGAGTGGGCTAATGATGATAATACGGGTGCAGATCCACCAGCTGCTATTGATGACATCTCAATAATATCAGATTTCCCACCCATACCGGTTAATGACGAACCATGCAATGCTATTCTTTTATCATCAAATTCTAATTGTACTTACAGCTATTACACCAATTATGGTGCATCTGACACAAGTTCTGTACCAAATCCAGGTTGCGCAAATTATGGTGGATCTGATGTCTGGTTTAGAACCGTAGTCCCAGCCAGCGGTGGGATTATTGTAGATACTCAAATAGATGAAATGACCGATGGTGGCATGGCATTGTATTCTGGAACTTGCGGTTCGTTAACACTTTTAAGTTGTGATGACAATACCAGTTCTAATGGTCTTATGCCTCAAATCATGGTTACTAATTTAACCCCTGGACAAACAGTCTATATTAGAGTATGGGAAAATGGCAACAACAATAATGGCACTTTTGGTATTTGCGTTACACCACCACCACCACCACCAAGTAATGATGAGTGTTCAAATGCTATTGGATTAGTAGTAAATCCTTCTCTAATTTGTAATGATGTTACCTTTGGGTCAACTGCTTTTGCTACACAATCTCCACAACCCGACAATGTTGTGGGTGTTCCTGATAATGATGTTTGGTTTTCGTTTGTTGCAACCAACACCAACCATCAAGTCTCATTATTAGATGTCAATCCTGTAATTGGATCAAATACTAATATGGGGATAGGTGTTTATAATAGTCCTTCAACTAACTGTTCTTCTCTCAATTTGGTAACTAGTATCAATTCTCAAACATTAACAATAAACGGACTCAATGTAGGTGATACTTATTTTATTAGAGTTTACGGCTTTGATGCCAGCCCAAATGCCGCTCAAGTAAATTTTAACATTTGTGTGAGTACTACACCTGATCCACCACCAAATAATTATTGCTCAAGCGCCATTGGTTTACCAGTATCACCTATATGTAACTATCAAACCTTTACCAATGCAGGTGCGGCAGCAACAACTGGTGTACCAAATCCAGGTTGTGCAAATTATTTAGGAGGAGATGTTTGGTTTTATGTGGTTGTTGATGACACTGGAGAAATAACGATTGACACAGAAGATCTAGACATGACTAATGGCGGTATGGCCATTTATAGCGGTAATAGTTGTAGTGCTCTATCACTATTAGATTGCGATGACAATAGTAGTGCTAATGGACTAATGCCATCAATTACCAGAACTGGATTAACCCCTGGTGAGATTATCTATATTCGAGTTTGGGAGGAAGGTAATGACAACAATGGTACTTTTGGTATTTGTGTCACCTCACCCACAAATGAAGATACCATAGATGTTACTTTAACCTGCCCTGGCAATCCAAGTGAGCCTTTATATGCGACACTTGCCTGTACTGGAACTACTAATCTTGGAAACACGTTAAGTGGTATAATGCAAAGTTCTGATCCTGTAGCTTTACAACCAATTATTTTTATTTCAAGTTCAGACCCATGCAGTTTTGACACAGACAATACATCTAATTATTCATCTATTGACTTTACCGTAACAACCACAGGAACTTACGTGTTTACTATGAATACTCCAGCTCCATTTTTTGATGCTATGGGTTATATCTATGTTAATAATGGTAATTTTAACCCTGGATCATGTGCCACAGGTATTTTTATTGCAGGTGATGATGACGATGGACCTTCATTAAACCCCCAAATAACCGCAACTCTTACGGCTGGCGTACAATATACTCTGGTGACTACTAAATTTGCTTTTCAAGATACTTCACATGTAGGTCCTTACCAATGGAATGTTTTAGGGCCACCTACCGATGTGGACTGGTATACTACTGAAACTGGTGGCTCCCCCATAGCATCTGGAGCTACATTCAACCCTGTTGGCGTTAGTGGTTCCAATTTGCCAGACACCAATACACCAGGTGTTTACTCCTATTGGGTAACTTGTCCCGGTAGTTCAGGGCCTCGTGTGAAAGCTGAATTTACCATAGGAAAAATTTGGAAAGGTACTGTTGATTCTGACTGGAATAACATTAACAATTGGAAGCCCATTGGTAAGCCAACAGCAAATGACTGTGTTTTTATAGAAAATGGACCCAATTCAGCAGTTTTAACATATCCAAATGCTCCAATACCGCCAACACCTGCCTTTGCCAAAAACTTTACAGTAGGTGCCAACGCTTCAGTAGAATTGTCCTCAGGCACTTCATTAACCGTTACCGATTGGATTAATGTTTCAAGTACTGCAGAATTTTTAATAAGAGATAGTGCCAACTTGATTCAAATTACTAATGTAACCGTTAATAACAACACTGGAAACATTAAAATGCAACGCACAGTGCCTGGTGGTGTCTCTAATTTAGATTACGTTTACTGGTCTAGTCCTGTTGATCGATTTGATGTTAATGATGTTTCACCAGGATCGAATCGCATATACAAATGGATTCCAACGCAATCTGGAAATGGTGTTGGTAATTATGGTGAATGGATACCAACTGGTGAAAGAATGACCACTGGAAAAGGTTATATTATACGAGGACTTTCAGGCACATCACCAACACCACCCGCAGCAGCCTTTACTACTGAATTTAGTGGAAAAGCTAACAATGGGAAAATAAATGTCCCGATTCAAAGAGGTACATATAATGGTATAGACTACCCTGGAGCAGGCTCTTCAATGGCCACGGCTCATGACGATAACTGGAATTTAATTGGAAACCCATATCCTTCATCTATATCGGCCAGAGATTTTATTACAGCCAATGCCCTAGACTTATCAGATGATGTTAGTGCGAGTATTATGGGAACAGTTTACTTGTGGCGCCATTTAAGTGCTCCTAGTATTTCAATAGATGATCCTTTTTATGGTGATTTTGGGTACAATTACAACCCAAATGATTATATAAAATTCAATCACACAGGGTCATCACCTGCTGGTTTTTCAGGTTATATTGGCGCTGGCCAAGCTTTTTTCATTTTGATGGATCATAATTCGCCAACTGCATCAAGTCAAGTTACTTTTGGAAACTCCATGCGTCATGAAACCCATCGAAATGATCAATTTTATAGAACAACAGAAGGAGAACCTGAACACCACCGAATATGGATTGATCTCATTGCGAGTAATAATATGGCAACGTCTTTATTGGTTGGCTATATTGAAGGAGCTACTAATCAAAAAGATCGCTTATTTGATGGTTTAGATTTCAATGAAACCAGCACTAGCTTTTATTCTTTAATTGGAGATGAAAAAATGGCCATTCAAGGTAAGGCACTTCCTTTTATGGATACCGATATAATTCCATTGGGTATAGAAGTTTCTCAAAGTGGACATTATAGCATAGCCATTAATAAGGTAGATGGCTTATTCGAATCTGAAGAACAAGCTATATTTTTAGAAGACACCTATTTAAATATAATCCATGACTTAAGGCTTACCCCTTATGAATTTAATACCGATCAAGGTGAGTTTAACGATCGTTTCATATTGCGTTATACTTCGCAATCATTAGGTGTTGAGGAATTGGTTACTACTAACGATATTTTAATTACAGCGCCACGTTCGGAATTCATTTCTATTCTATCGAGCAATAGTCCAATTGATTCTGTGAGTATTTATGATATGTTAGGAAGAGAGTTGGTTCAAAACAGAAACATCAATAAATTAAATTATAGACCAAATACCCAAAGTTTTTCTAATGGTGTTTATCTAGTAACGGTTAATTTACAAAATGGTAAACAGAAAAAGCAACGGGTTATTTTAAAATAATGAAACTACTAAACCATAACTAACTAAAAACGAATACCATAAAATCGAAATGAAAAAAATTTAAAACATGTGATACTAAAAATTTGCATTTTGTCGAATTTTTTATCAATAATTTAACATTGTGTTAAAATATCTATATATTTAACGTCTCCCCCCAAGCTACGTTTAATAAATTTTATTCCTAACATGTTGTTACCCAAATTGTTACGTTAACCTAATTTATTAACTATTAATTATTTTTTTATGAAAAAAATCAACACATTTTTTAGAGGGATTGCATTTGTGCTGTTCTCTATGTTTGCGCTGTCGGGTTTTTCACAATGTAATTTTACATTAGAAATGAATGACTCGTATGGCGATGGTTGGAATGGAAACAGTCTTGATTTGTTTGTCAATGGTGGACTAGTTCTGGATAATGCTACGTTTAGTGGCTTTGGCAACTATCAAGCAACATTAAATTTTGGCGTTACCACTGGTGATGCAATTACTGTTGTATGGAACGGTGGAGGATCATATGGCTATGAAACTTCTTACAGAATTTTGGATAACACTGGTAATGCAGTAGCAAGTGCTGCTCAATCTGGTGTTTCTGCAACAGCAGTATGTGCAGTAGCAACATCGTACTGCGAGCGTGATCCAGGTAACCTAACCGATGGTCAAGGTATTACTGCTCTTGACTTAGGATCTGAATCGTTTGACTTAAGTTCAACCGATGCTGCTTATTATGATTTAACTGGAACACCAGTTGTATTCCAAGCAGGTCTTCAAGGCAATGTCATAATTACATTTGCAACTGGCTCATATGAGTATGATGTTGACATCTGGATTGATGTTAACGATGATTTTACATTTGATTCTAGCGAACAATTCTTTGATGGGGTTGTGCCAGATGGTAATGGTAATGGTACGTTTAATGCATCATTCACTTTCCCAGGAGATTTAGGATCACACACCATGCGTATTGGAACTGGTGATTTTCCAGGTTATTACAACGGTGACCCATGCTACGATGGCAACTGGGGTGTAACTGTAGATGCTGCTATTGAAATTATTGAACCTTTATGTCAGCCAGCTACTATAGGAGATACAACAATTCAACCTGATTGTAACCCAGAAAACCCTGTTTTCTTTGTGAATGTAGATGTTCAGCAAGGTGCTGATGCCGTTTCAATTACTGATGGTGTTAGTAACTTCCCTATTTTAAGTACAGGAAACAACCAAGTAGGACCATTTGCAAGTGGTACACCAGTTACATTAACTGTGGTACACTCTGATGCAGAATGTAATATCAATTTAGGAGAGTTTGTTTATAACTGCCCACCACCTAATGATACTTGTGGCTATGCTGAAGCTATTGTTTGTGGTGATGTTAAAACAGGTTCAACAGAATATGCAAACAGCGAGTCTCTTGCTGATTGTGATGGTTTAGGAATTTCTTCTGGAAATGGTGTTTGGTACTCACTTGTTGGTACAGGCGGTGATATTGTTGTAGACTTATCTGGATCTGATTTTGATACCAAATTAGCTATATTCTCTGGAAGTTGTGGCGCATTAGTTTGTGAGGCTTCTGATGATGATGGTGGAACTGGTTTGGATTCTAGATTGACTTTTGGATCAGTAATGGGAACCACATACTATGTTTATGTAACAGGTTTTAGCAGTTTTTCTTCTGGAGATTATGTTATTTCTATTGACTGTATTTGTGATGCTTATATTGAACAGGGTGAGTGCGTAAAATTATTCACTGGATATGGTCCAACGTCTAGCACTGATTTAACTGCTGTTGGTCAATTTGGTTTGGCGCCTTACACCTATGAGTGGAGTACAGGAGAAACTACAGCTACAATAAATGTAGCACCAACTTCTCAAACTGATTATATGGTAACAGTTACTGATGCTGCTGGTTGCACTCAAGTAATTAATACTACTGTACTTGTTCAAGATATTTCTTGTCAAGACAATGGCAATCCAAATAATGCTAAAGTTAATGTATGCCATGATGGTGAACCATTATGTGTATCTACCAATGCAGTGCAAGCGCACTTAAATCATGGTGATTCACTAGGTGCTTGTGATGATTTAGTAGATTGTAACACGATACCATTATGTGATGCTCGTTTAAAAGTACCTGCTCCAATGGCAACAGATGTAGATGCATCTATTGAAATTTCTTGGGGTGCGGCAACAGGTTATGTTCAAGGTTACCTCTTAAGTGTTGGAACAACTGCAGGTGGTACTGATGTATTAAATGCTGTAGATGTTGGTTATGTATTAGATTACAGTTTAGATGGTCTATTAGATTTCAACACGACTTATCATGTAACAATTGTACCTTATAATAACATTGGTGTTGGTGAATCTTGTGAATCTTCTTACTTCACAACGGAATCTGGACCATGGTGTGTAGCAACTCCTATTGATTGTAATAGCTCAACCGATGGAAATGTTAATGACGGTGAAATAAACAGTTATTTAACTTCTTGCGGAGGTTCTTCATTTACAAGTATCAACGATGCACCAGGTGTTTGGTATTCATTTACTGGTACAGGATACGATGTTGAAGTAAGCTTGTGCGGTGCTACATGGGATACAACACTTGGTATTTATGAAGGTGATTGCTCATCACTTAATTGTGTAGATGTTGATGACGACGGATGTCCATTTGGAGGTTCTGGTTCTTCACTAGCTTCTACATCAACGATTCCTACAACTGAAGGTGCTACATATTATGTTTTTGTAACATCTTTCAGCCCAACTACTTCTGGTAGAGGCCCATTTACGTTGAATTTAACATGTGCAGGCCCACCACCAGTATTACCAGCTTGTGAGGCAGCTACTAGTATTGAATGTGGTCAAACACTTTCTGGTACTAACGCAGGTGGTGCAGTTTTTAATGATTTAGGTACTTGTACTACTAATTTTAGCACAAATAACGCACCAGGAGTATTCTATAAAATTGAAGGTACAGGTGAATTGTTGATTGCTAGTACATGTAATGCAGCAAGCAGCGGATTTGACACTAAAATAGGTGTATTCACATCTGATGATTGCGCATTATTTACTTGTGTAGCAGGAAATGACGATAGTTCAGGTTGTTCAGGAGGTACTTCAGAAGTGGCCTTCCCAACTGAAGCAGGAACCACATATTTCATTTATGTAACCGGGTTTAACTCTGGTGATATTGGAACATTTGACTTAACTGTCACTTGCTCAGAACCTCCAGCTCCTGAAGATGTATGTGGTGGAATTTATGTAGATTCAGGTGGTGTTTTAGGAAATTATTCGACTAACGAACTTAGAACGACTACAATTTCACCAGATGTTGCTGGCGAAGCAGTGACTATAACTTTTACATACGTTGATATTGAATCGTCTTCTTTTGGTAATGGTACTAATAGTTGTTGGGATTTCTTAACAATTTACAATGGACCAAGTACTTCTTCTCCTGTTTTAGCCCAAACGCTTTGTGGTGAGGAAAGTGGTGATGGTGGTGCACCTTCAAATGCAAGTAGTTTATTATCTGTTGGGATGTCATTTACATCTACAGATCCTTCTGGAGCCTTAACGATTGTTTTTGATTCTGATAGTTCTGTAAATGAAACTGGTTGGGTTGCTGATATAACTTGTGGCTCTTCTAATCGAACTATTTCTAGTTCAACGGCAGACTGGAGCTTATATCCTAACCCAGCAACAAACGGTGAGGTGCAATTAGATCTTTCCAATTACTTAAACCAAGATGTTAGCATCCAAATGATGGACTTCTCTGGTAAAGTATTGGTTAACAAAGATGAACCAAACTTACAAACTCCTAGATATCGTTTAAGCACGTCAGGTATGGCTTATGGCATGTACTTTGTTCGTGTAGCAACGCCTTCTGGTGTATCAACTAAAAAGTTAATGATAGCCAACAACTAGGAATTGTAAATAAATATCAATCAATCGGTTCTTATCGTTTGATTAATAAAAAAGCTGGACAGTTAAAACTGTCCAGCTTTTCTTTTTTTTATCTTTCTTTTAATTGCTGTAAAAATCCTACAAACTACTGATTATCAAAATAGAAAAGTTATTCAACTAATATTATAGTCCATATATCGATTTGTTGCCGAACTAGTATGTATATTCAAAAATCTATAATATTTTTATGTTAATAAATTTGCGTAAAATCAATAATAAATTGTTATCTTTTAGAGAATAAAATTGCTATTTTTCGTAACTTTATTGCCTTATTCGTTTGATTGCGAATTTATTATAGATTTCCCCAAAATCTACACATCGGTTTAACCACTATTGTTATACATGACATTTTTTGTCAGAATTAATTTTTAGCAACCCTAAAACGAGTATATCGTTTTTAATTAACAATACAATGAGCCACAATTACAAGCTTGCCACGTTTACTAAAACAACATTATTTTTTAACCTATTATTGTCCGCTGTATTTATGCTGTTTTTCTCCCTTCAGGGTTTTGGACAGACTTTTACAGATAATACCCCTCAAGCAGCAGCAGAAACATGGACTGTGCCTGCTGGAGTATCTTCCATCACTATAGAATGTTGGGGTGCTGGTGGTGCTGGTGGTGGTAGTTCGAGTGGTAGCTCCGGTGGTTCTGGCGGTGGTGGTGGTGGCTACACCATAAACACCTTTACTGTGACTGTTGGCCAAGTAGTGACATATAGAGTAGGATCTGGTGGTGCTGGTGCTTCACAAGCAGCTGGTGGAGCTGGTACTAATACGACAGTAAATGCTCCATTTAATCTAGCTGCCAATGGTGGCGCTGGTGGTGGTGCTAATATGGGGACTCCAGGTGCTGGTGGAACGGCTACAGGAGGTTCAACTAATGCCGTTGGGCAGCCAGGTATATTAGGAACTACTGGCAATGGTGGTAATGGTGGTGATGGTGCGAATGGTGGTGCTGGAGGTGCTGGTGCAACAAGTGGGAATGGAAATCCTGGATTGCCGCCTGGTGGTGGTGGTGGTGGTGCCATTAGACAAGGTGGTAATAGAACCGGTGGCGCTGGTGCCAATGGTCAAATAAGAATAACTTATACCATTAGTTTTGCTCCACCTAATGATGAATGTGCTAATGCCGAAGTCTTAACCGTAAACCCAGATGAAAGTTGTAGTGTGGTAACTTCAGGAACCATTGACAGTGCAACAAATTCAGGAATTAGCTCTGCTTGTGGTGGTACAGATGATGACGACGTTTGGTATACCTTTACAGCAACTAGTGCATCGCATACCATTGATTTATTAAATATAGTGGGAAGTACTTCCGACCTGTATATCGCCATTTATGGTAGTGATCCTTGTTCAGGACCTGATACGGCACTTTTATGTTCGGACGATGAAAATATTGTTGTTACAGGATTTACACCAGGAGCAACTTATTACGTACAGATATATTCTTGGTCTTCTATAGCTCAAACATCTGATTTTGATATTTGTATAGGGACTCCTCCCCCTCCTCCTAGCAACAATGTGTGTACAACTGCAACGTCATTAACGGTTAACCCAGATTATTCTTGTACAACGGTTACTGCTGGCACGGTAGAGTATGCTACGCCTTCTGGCGTCGCTAATTGTGGTGGTACTGAAGATGATGATGTATGGTACAGTTTTGTTGCAACCTCAACCTCTCATAGAGTATCTATATTAAACGTTAGTGGTTCTACTACCGATATGTACCACGCAGTTTATGACGCTGCGCCAGGATGTGGTAGTTTAGCTGCTCCTATTATTTGTAGTGATCCTAATACATCTGATCTAACTGGGTTGACTCCGGGAAACACCTATTACGTTCAAGTGTATACCTGGACATCGATAGGAGGCCAAAATACAACCTTTGATATTTGTGTAGGAACACCACCTGCTTGTACAACCCCTATCACCCCAGCGGCACCTATAACATTTGGAACCATAACGGACTCGCTAATAGATGGAACATTTCCACCATCCGTTCCTGCTGCTGACAATTACTTGGTTTTAATTAATACTACTGGAACACCTCCAATCCAACCAACAGATGGGGTGTTGTATCCAGTGGGAGACACATCATTAGGTGCTACCGTAATTGATGATGATAGTAACGTGAATTTTACCGCAACAGGCTTAACTCAAAATACAACTTATTTCTTCTACGTTTTTGCTTTCAATAATGACAACTGTGGTGGTGGACCTCTGTATAGCACACCGCCTTTAAGTAGTAGTGCTACAACAATAATACCCACTTATTGTATACCAGAATCGACTACCAACGCTTCATCATATTATATTGATGACTTCACAACTTCAGGTGGCTCTACCAATATTACGCATACTAATTCAGGCTTTTCAGGAATTGGTTATGGTGATTTTACTGGCATGGTTGTTACACAACTGCCAGCTAGTAATGTTAACTTTAATATGACCTTTGTTGGTGGTACTTTTGAAACTAATATTTGGGTGGACTGGAACAATGATTTAGATTTTAACGATGCCAATGAATTGGTATTTCAAACTACAGGATATAGCAACCCGACAGCTGGTTCCTTTACAGTTTTAGCCAGTGCGGTAGCAGGCGATTATAGAATGCGTGTAAGATCTGATGAAAATACAACAAATCCTAATTCGTGCTTTGATAATGATCGTAGCGAAACCCATGACTATACATTAAGGGTTTCTCCTTTGAATTGTACTGCTGACCCTATTTCTGTGGTTGCATCGGCTACCTCCCCAACTTCGGGCACCATTAGTTGGACGGCACCCGCACCACCACCAGGAAATGGTTATGAATACATTGTTTCATTGGATAATACCCCAAACACACCAGGCGGAGATATTACTGGTACAACATTTTCTACGAGTGTTACGATAACAGGGCTTTCAGCAGGAACTACTTATTACGTGTTTGTAAGAGGTGATTGTAACGGTACAGATCAAGGTCTCTGGCAAAGTTCTACTTTTAGTACCGGTTGTACCACAACTGTAAGTACACCAACACTTTGTGGAATTATTGTAGATGAGGCTGGAAATGACCCTTTTAATGCAGATCCATTTGATGCTGATCCAACAGCATTTATAGATTGTAACAGTAGTGCCGTGACTCTAGAAGCGCACGCTAACTTGAGGGAAACCACAGATTATATTGTTGAACAAATACAATACCCAACTACTCCACCTAATTATGAATTCACAGATGGTCTTGGGACTGGTACTAATCAAGGATTAAATACCTCTGATGACACTTGGGCAGGTACTACTACAAGCATTGGTTTTGATTTCCAGTTTTATGGTAACTGTTACTCTAATTTGCTTGTGGGAGCAAATGGAATGGTAACCTTTGATTTAGCCAATAATTTTGCTGGCACAGGTCATGATTGGGTAATTGACAGTAATTTGCCAGGAAGACATGATAATGGCTTTTCTCCAAAACTACTCGAGTACACAATTTTCGGTGTTATGCATGATATTTATCCCGTAGGCGCACCCTCAAATTCAGTAAAAACGAGAACAATTGGTACAGCACCATGCAGGCAATTCCAAATTACATATCATGATATACCCATGTTTGGCGATTCATCCAGAACATATACAGGTATGATAGTATTGCATGAAACCACGAACATTATTGAAGTATTTATCGAACAAAAACTCATTGAGAATGGTAATGTGAGCCCTTGGAATGATGGTAATGCTATAGTAGCCATTCAAGGTAATAATGTGGATTCTAACCCTGGTAATCCTGCCAATGAATATGTTGTAGCCCCTTGCCGTAATTCATTAGATCCAAACTGGGAAACCTTTAACGAGGCGTGGCGTTTTACTCCAGACGGAGCAGTTATTGCACCAAACTCTGTAGATTGGGTTGCTGCAAGCAGTGGTGCTTCTGTTGGATCAGGAACAACATTAAGCGTAACTACTGCAGATACCTATACAGCTACTTCTGAATATACTATTTGTGGAAATACGGTGACATTAACTGATGATATTGTAGTGACATCAAGTTCATTGAAATTATGGAATGGTTCAGTTAGTACGGCATGGACTGATGCCAATAACTGGACACCTGCTGCTGAACCAGATTTGACGGATTGTGTTTTAATTCCTCAAGGACTATCCAGATACCCAATTATTGACGGCACCTATGATAATGCACAAGCTGGTACGCTAACCATTCAAGGACCAACCGTTCCTGGTGGTACCGATTATGGTAGCCTGTTAATTTTAGCTGGTGGTACATTGACTGTTAATAATGACGTTATTGTTGAAAATGAAGCTATTTTGGAATTGGAAGGAGTAGCCGGTGCTTCAGGAACGACAAGTGGTAACCAAACTACATTTGACTCAAGTTTGACCGCTAACCTGATACAAAATGATGATTCGGCCACTAATTCTGGAGAAATCACTATAGAAAGACACGTATATGTTAGATCACGAGATTATGTCTATTGGTCATCACCAGTTGAAAACTGGAATACATCATCTATTTATACTACGCCCTATATTTATGAATGGATACCAACAATTTACACAAATGCAACTACCCAATTCGGAAATTGGAGTTCAGCAACTAATACTATCATGGATCCCGGCAAAGGTTATATTATACGTGGGCCAAGTGGAAATGGTAATACTCCAATTTTAGGCACCTGGAATTCGGCCTCATTTACTGGTGTTCCTCATAATGGTATATATCAACCAACTGTTTCAAGAGGTACGTTTACATCTGGTACTTCAAATGGAAATAACAATGGTGATCCTGGTGATGAAGATGCTACCGCAGAAGATGATAACTGGAATTTATTAGGTAACCCCTACCCTTCTGGGTTAAGTGCTGATGATTTTCTTTTTGAAAATGCAGTTTCCAATGTTCGAATTGATGGTGTGGTTTATTTATGGCAACATGGTCTTCAGATTAGAAGAGGGAATAGTCCATTCTTTGGTGACTTCGTATTTACCTATGATGAAGCTGATTATTTAGCTTACAACTATTCTGGCTCAACTGGTGGTTTTAATGGCACAATTGGATCAGGTCAAGGATTCTTTGTATATATGGAAGATAGTCATGGTTCTCCAAATGGCAACCAATTTGACGGCACGGTTACATTCAACAATAGTATGCGTGTGGGATCTGATGAAATGTACTTCAGACAATCTAATCCTGACAGAAACAGAATTCAAAGACCTTCCGATTTAGAACGTCATAGAATTTGGTTAAGTTTGGTGCAACCTTCTGACAATGTTAGCACGCTTCTAGTTGGATATATTGAAGGTGCTACCATGGAAAAAGATAGAATGTTTGATGCTGGTCTCATGAGTGGCAGTAGCAGAAAACTATATTCTATCATTAATGATGATGAGAAAAAATATGTCATTCAAGGTAGAGCGTTACCTTTTGATGAGTCAGACACTATTCCGTTAGGAATAATTATTGACCAAGAAGGTGAATATGCCATAAATCTGGAAGATGTTGATGGATTGTTTGATATGGAACTTTCTCAGAACATCTTTATTGAAGATTTAGATTTAGGTATTATCCATAATATTAAGGAATCACCTTATTTCTTTACACCAACTGAAATGGGAGAATTTACTGATCGTTTCAGAATTCGATTCACAACAAATTCTTTAGGTGTTGATGAATTTACGTCTGATACCATTATATCGATAATTGCGCCAAATAGCGATTATATTAAAATCAATTCAACTACTGATGTTATTGATTCGGTTGTAGTCTATGATATTTTAGGCCGCAACTTAATGAGTTTTGATAAAGTTAATGAGCAAGAACTTATTATTGAAAATAGTTCCTTGAGTGATGGTGTACTGATGGTTAAAGTAACCTTGGCTAATGGTGCACAGAAAATCCAAAAATTAGTGTTAAGACAATAACATACTAATTAATCCATAATTCCCTCAAAAGGGCCTTGAAATTTTAAGGTCCTTTTTTTATATAGTTGATTTTCAGCAACAAATGGTATTACAAATAAAATTTTAGTCGTTCACCGAATTTGATTTTTATTTGAGAATTAATTACATAAAATTGTTAACAAAATTAGCTTAAACGCTTAATTTTTAGTAATTTAAATGAGCTATTAATCAATTGAGGTGGAATATGAAGAAAAATACATTTGCTGGTAACTTTCTTAAGTACCTTTTTTTAACTTTTTTTATTCCTTTTTTGGGGTATTCTCAATCTAATGATTGTGATACGTCTCTTGCTACAGGATTTGAACTAACCGTTGGGTCTAGCTGCACGCCTGTTTCCTTTAACAGTACTAACAGTACTGATTACTGGAATGGCGCCTCTGGATGTAATGCACAAGACCGAGATGATGCTTGGGGATGGTTTACCGCCACAAGCACCAATACAACCATTTCTTATACCTCTAGTCAAGATGCTATCTTAACATTATTTACCGGTGCATGTAATGTCAATATGACTAGTTTAGCGTGTGCTGATAATTTTGTTGCAGGTGGTACGGAAACAATAAATTATGCTACAACAATTGGTACAGTTTATATTGTACGCATTCAGCGTTACAATTCAAATAATAATATGACTGGTACCATTTGTGTATACAATTCAACACCTCCACCATCAAATGACAACTGTAGTGGTGCTATTACCCTGACACCCAATGCCACTTGTGTTACAACAGCAGGCACAACAGTTGGTGCTACCTATTCTGGGCCTGCTGGTTGTTCTGGGACATCGGATGATGATGTCTGGTATTCCTTTACAGCAACAAATACAGACCATATCATCACCGTTTCAGAAGGCACCATTAACGATATTGTTTTTGAGATTTTTGTCGGATCTTGTGGTGGTTTGACAAGTGCTTTATGTGTTGACAACTTTTTTGGCGGTACGGATGAAGTGGGCGACATCACAGGATTTACAGTTGGTGTAACCTATTATATTCGGGTATTTAGTTGGGGTAATGGAATTGATCAAGGAACTTTTGATATCTGTATAACGGCTCCCACGCCTCTTTCAAACGACTTATGTACTGATGCCACAACATTAAATTGTAATGATGTCAATATTCCAGGAACTACGGTTGGCACATCAAACACACCTGAAAACACACCATGTTCTTTAAGTAACTACGGTGTTTGGTACACGTTTGTTGGTGATGGAAACCAAACGACTATCATTGTAACACCGGAAACTGGATTTGATCCTGAAATGGCCATTATGAGTTCCAGTAGTGATTGTTCTGGAACTTTTACTCAAGTTACTTGTGAAGATGACAATCTTGATGGTGAAGTAGAATCTTACACCTTTGATACCGTTAATGGCACCAATTATTATATTTATGTCGCTGATTATTTTGCAGGTGCCAGTTCCACATTCACGGGTGATTTTACTATCTCAAGAACTTGTGTAGATACTTGTAATCCTACCAGTACGCCTAATCATTCTGATTTGGCTTGTCCTTCAGTTATTTCAGCTGAATCTATAACAGGAAACAATCCTGTTAATTTAGATTATTGCAGTGGTGCCACAAGTGTGAATTTAGAAGCAACCTATCTGGATTTAGGCGACACCACATCTTATAATGTTACTGATATTTCTGGGACAGACCCACCTTTTGATTTTGGATGTTTAGCCAATCAGGTGAGTTTAGATCAAGATGATGTTTGGTCTTCAAGCATTAGCTTACCATTTAATTTCTGTTTCTATGGACAAACCTATAACTCTTGTGTTATTGGATCCAATGGAGTTATTAGTTTCGATACCGCTTTAGCTAATCAATATTCAGCGTGGGCAACCTATGAAAATGTTCCACATCCGACAGAGAATGCGTATGAAGTAGTTTTTCCATTTTTATATCAATTTCATTATGGTCCTTCAATTTTTGGTGCACATAATGATATTGATCCGCGTTTTGGCGGTGAAGTTGGTTGGGAACTTATTACTCTAGATACAGGATGTCGTGCGTTAGTTGCCTCTTGGAATGAAGTGCCTTATTTCCTAAATGCTAACGCGGGTGATTTGTCAAAACGCTATACTGGCATGATCGTCCTTTACGAGGATACGAATGTCATTGAGGTCTATATCAAAGAAAAAGTTTTAGATGATGAAACCAGCCCAGGTGTCATTTGGAATGAAGGAAATGCAACTATTGCTATCCAAAATGCCAATGGTAGTGATGGTTTAGCAGCACCAGGAAGAAATACGCAAGATGCTAATTGGACAGCAACCGACGAAGCTTATCGATTTACACCAGATGGTGGAAGCATAACAAACTTAACATGGTACGAGGGTTCTGGTACTAGTGGCCCTAATTTGGGATCAACTGATATCATTACTGTTTCACCTTTAGTACCAACCACCTACACGGCAGCAATAACCTACACACTATGCGATGCATCCACTATTACAGTTACAGATGAAGTGACTGTTAATCCTTCTGGTAAAATATGGTTGGGTGGAGACACCACTATTGGTGGTAATACAGATCCAGAGGATTGGATGAATCCAGAAAACTGGTTAGGTAATTCCGTGCCTACCATATCAGACTGTGTAATTATTCCTGATAGACCTTATGATCCAATTATATATGATGGGGATTCTGGATATGGACTTAATTTGTATATTGCTACGGATGCTATTTTAACATTAGAAGGTGATACAGCTTCTTCTCCTCCGTTTAGTGGTAGTCCAACTGCTTCAACATTAACCATTCAAAATGTCATAAATAATAATGGCACCTTAAATATTCAAGATGATGCTAGTTTGGTTCAGATTGATAATGTAGCTAATATTGGATCTGGAATCACTAATGTCGTTAGAGAAAGCATTATCAATGATGCTTCAGATTATGTTTATTGGTCAACACCTATTGCTGGTTTCAATGTTGGTAGTATTCCTGGAGATTTAACCTATCAATGGACGCCTACCATAAATGGATATGGTATAGGAAATCATGGTGATTGGGCAGGAGCTTCTGGTGCTATGCAGGTAGGAAAAGGATACATCAAACGTGCATCAACAACGCCTAGTATCACAACGACATTTACGGGTACAAACAACAACCTTAACAATGGTAATATAAGCACTCCTATTTCGAGTGGAAGTTATACGGGAGGTCCTTATAATACAAGCGGTAGTACCACCAATGCAACTTTTGATGATGATAACTGGAACTTAATTGGCAATCCTTATCCATCTTCTATTAGTGCTAGCGATTTTTTAAGCACCAACACCAATATCGCTGGTTACATAAACATCTGGACGCATGGAACACCAATAGGAGATACTGATGATCCTTTTTATTATGATTTTGGACAAAATTATTCTGTTTCAGATTACATAGCTTATAATGGCTCTGGTCCTCAAATCCAAAATGGATTTCATGGTAATATTGCTTCAGGGCAAGGGTTTATGATACTAATGAATCATGTTGGCCCTTCATATCCTAATAATGGAACAGTTACATTCGATAACAGTATGCGCTATTTTGGTGTTTCGCCATATACCCATTATGGAAATAACCAATTTTATAGAACTTCCAATTCTTCCCATAGTGGTTCAGAGGAACGCCATCGTATATGGTTAAGTTTGATTTCTCCTTCAGAACAGGTTTTTGGAACACTTGTAGCATACACCGAAAATGCAACTATGGGAAAAGATAGATTATATGACGCCGAAACCAATCAAATAAATAGCATGAACATTTACTCATTGATTGATAATGACCGCATGGTCATTCAAGGACGAAGTTTGCCTTTTAATACAAATGACCTTGTTCCTATGGGAGTAATAACTAAAGTTTCCGGTATACATACTATTGCTATTAATGGCGTGGATGGTCTTTTTGATAATGATAATCAAGCCATTTATTTGGAAGATTTAGAATTAGGCATTATTCATAACTTAAGGGAACAACCTTATACTTTTACTGTTGAACCTGGTCGTCATGACCGTTTTGTCTTGCGATATACTAACAATTCCCTTTCTACTGAAAGCATTAATGATATAGCTGGATTGACAATTTCCGCTCCTAAAAGTGAGTATATTAAAATTGTCTCTAACACAAGTACTATTGATAAAGTAACTATTTATAACCTTTTAGGCAGAACCTTACTTGATAAAAAACAACTAAACCTGAATGAATTAAAAATAAATCATATCGGACAAGGAAATGTTTTACTGATTAAAGTTACTTTGATGGACGGTAGTCAAAAAATTCAAAAAGTTGTATTGAAATAAAAATCATAAATATTTTTTAAATGCCCAAAAGGACCTTGACTTTAAATAATCAAGGTCTTTTTCATGTTGATATGCTTCTCTTTCAAATGAAATATTAAGATAAGCTAAACGCCAATTCTTACAGTGAAAAAACCTAATTAAAAACTCTATAACATACCAAACATAAAACAATACAATAAGTAATTCCAATTGTTGACGTAAATGAATCCGTTCATGATTAATCAATACCCTATCCTGTTTATTTGTGTGATATTTTAGGATGATAAATGGAAATAATGAAATTCCAATATAGCCTCTAGGTACCAGATATTTTGAAATCAAAATCATATTTTACAACAATCAAAAATCAATCCAAATTACATTATCTTTGTGGTATGAAAAAAATAATACCTATTGAAGAAGGTGATTTTTATTGGACACCTGAAGGGTATCGTTGTTTCACCGAACAATACCATTTAAAACGTGGTTATTGTTGCGAAAGTGGTTGTAGACATTGTCCGTATGGCTACAATAAAAAAACGAATTCACAATAAAGAATTTGGACATTCTTTTAATGACATACCGTATTAAAGTTGCCAACACACATCATCGTGTTGATATTCGCTATCCTTAGTTTCTATCTAAATTCAGACATAAAATTTAGATGATAATATTGATAAAAACACAAATTAAATGACATTTCAAGAACATATACTTCAGGGTATACCTGAAATATTACCCAATAAAAAACCTTTTGATGCAACCATCAACCATGCACCAAAACGAAAGGATATCCTTTCTGATGAAGAGAAAAAATTAGCGTTACAAAACGCCTTGCGCTACTTTGAATCAAAACACCATGCTACATTACTTCCCGAGTTTAAAAAAGAACTCGAAACATTTGGCCGTATTTATATGTATCGTTTCCGTCCAGATTACAAAATGTATGCGAGACCTATAGAAGAATATCCTGCAAAAAGCAAACAAGCTGCAGCAATCATGCTCATGATTCAAAATAACTTGGATTATGCTGTAGCCCAGCACCCTCATGAATTGATTACCTATGGTGGTAATGGTGCCGTTTTCTCCAATTGGGCGCAATATTTGTTAACCATGCAATACTTGGCTACCATGACCAATGAGCAAACGTTAGTGATGTATTCTGGACATCCAATGGGATTATTTCCATCTCATAAAGATGCACCTCGTGTAGTCGTTACGAATGGGATGATGATTCCAAATTATTCCAAACCTGATGATTGGGAAAAATTCAATGCACTTGGGGTTACCCAATATGGTCAAATGACTGCAGGCAGTTATATGTACATTGGGCCACAAGGAATTGTCCATGGGACAACCATAACCGTCTTAAATGGTTTTAGAAAAATAAATAAATCACCCAAAGGGAACATATTTGTTACTTCTGGTTTGGGAGGTATGTCTGGTGCACAACCCAAAGCCGGTAATATTGCAGGTTGCATTACAATCTGTGCCGAGGTGAATCCTAAAATCACTCAAATACGTTTAGATCAAGGTTGGATAGATGAAAAAATAACTGATTTGGATCAGTTGGTTGAACGTGTGAATACAGCACAAAGAAATAGTGAAACAGTTTCCATAGCCTATTTAGGCAATGTCGTTGAGGTTTGGGAAAAATTTAATGAAGCTAATATCCATATTGATTTAGGAAGTGATCAAACGTCCTTACATAACCCCTGGGCTGGTGGCTACTATCCAGTGGGTTTATCATTTGAAGAATCCAATGATTTGATGGTTAACAATCCAGAACTTTTTAAAACCAAAGTTCAAGAAAGTCTTCGTCGTCATGCGGCAGCTATCAATAAACATACAGAAAAGGGCACCTATTTCTTTGACTACGGAAACGCCTTTTTACTGGAAGCCTCTCGAGCCGGAGCAGATGTCATGTCTGATAATCCAACCATTGGGCGTGAATTTAAATACCCAAGTTATGTTCAAGACATTATGGGACCCATGTGTTTTGATTATGGTTTTGGTCCTTTTCGTTGGGTATGTGCATCTGGTAAATCAGAAGATTTAGCTAAAACAGATGCCATTGCATGTAGTGTTTTGGAGGATATTATGAAGAATTCTCCAAATGAAATTCAGCAGCAAATGGCCGATAACATTCAATGGATAAAGGGCGCTCAAGAAAATAAATTGGTTGTAGGCTCACAAGCACGCATCTTGTATGCTGATGCCGAAGGACGTATGAAAATTGCTAAAGCCTTCAATGACGCTATAGCAAAAGGCGATATTGGTTATGTAGTGCTTGGTCGTGATCATCACGATGTATCAGGAACCGATTCTCCTTACAGAGAAACCAGTAATATTTATGATGGTTCACGTTTTACAGCCGATATGGCCATTCATAACGTCATTGGTGATAGTTTTAGAGGAGCTACCTGGGTGAGTATTCATAATGGTGGTGGCGTAGGTTGGGGAGAGGTTATAAATGGTGGGTTCGGCATGGTTCTTGATGGTAGTAATGATGCGCAAAGACGTTTAAAATCGATGCTTTTCTGGGATGTTAACAATGGTATATCTCGTAGAAGTTGGGCAAAAAATGAAGGTGCTATTTTCGCTTTAAAACGTGCTATGGAAAGCAATCCAGATTTAAAAGTTACGTTACCAAATATTGTAGACAAGGATTTACTAAACTCGTTATAATTTAATTTAAAACAAACGCTATGAAAAATAAATTTTATAACCTGCCTATCTTGGTTGTCTTGACCCTTTTTATAACATCTTGTAGTTCTGTTAGGGTTATTGCAGATTACGATAAACAAGTGAATTTTGATAATTATCAAACATTTGCTTTTTACAAAACCGGAATTGACAAAGCTGAAATAAGTGATTTGGACAAAAGACGTATTTTAAAAGCCATTGAGTCTGAATTATTGGCAAAAGGATTTACGAAATCTGAAAATCCAGATTTACTGGTAAGTATTATAGCCTCATCACGAGAAAAAATTGATGTTTACAACAATTTCTATGGCCCTGGTTGGGGTTGGGGTTGGAACCCTTATTTTTACGGTAATTACAATACTGTATCTACTTCAACAGAAGGGGTTTTATACATTGATTTGATTGATGCGAATAAAAAGGAGCTGGTTTGGCAAGGACAAGGTGTAGGCTACTTAAGTGTTTCTAACAACATAGATAAAAAAGAAGCGCGAATCAAGGAATTTGTAAATACGATACTTGAAAAATATCCACCTCAAAAACAATAAATAAAAAAAGCGGCTTAAAGCCGCTTTTTTAGTAGTTAACTCAAACTTATTTTTTTACCTTATCTTTTTCTTTTTCCAGCGATTTTAAATAAATAGCATACTGCTCTGGATTTAAAATAGCCTTTATTCTAGTATTTGTATTTTCTAGAACAGCTGATTTAGTTTTTTGAGATGCCTGTATATTTTGACCTTGTGAACTAATTGCAGACATGTTACTTTCAGCATCAACAAAAACCTTAAAAATCTCTCCTTGTTGCTCACCAGTTAAATCTACCAATTGGTGAAGATCATGTGTTTTAATTTTAGCAATTTCTTCAGGTCTCTGTTTTTTTTCTTGCGCTACTGAATTTTGCATTCCCACAAAAAACAAGGCAATAACACTAAATAATGTAATGTATTTTTTCATGATAACTTTTTGTTTTATTGATTTTAAGATGTTGAATATACAAAATATATCACTATTACATTAAGAACATATTTAATATTCCTCATACTACCAAAATATCGGGTAAAGTACACCAATGCTAACAATAGCCCATACTAAATCGATAAACTTAAACTCAATAGTTCAATAAATCTTCTATCTTCTTTTTCACTTTTGCTGTTGAAGGAATCATGGTTTGTTCCAATGTAGAATTTAACGGAATTGCCGGCATGTTTTCACTACCTATAGTCATAACAGGCGCATCCAAATATTGGAAACATTCTTCTTGAATTTTACCTGCCAAAGCTCTTGCAAAACTATTATTACTAGGCTCTTCAGTAACAACTAAACATTTTCCTGTTTTCTTAACAGACTTCATGACGGTATCCTCGTCCAATGGATACAATGTTCTCAAATCAATAATCTCAATTTGATCCCTCAAATTTAATTCTCCCGAAGCATTATAAGCCCAGTGTACACCCATTCCGTATGTAACAATCGTACAGGTTTCTACATCTTCCTGTTTCCAGATTTCCTGTAACAACCAAGCTTTTCCAAAAGGCAACACATAATCTTCTGCAGGTTCCACGGACGTAGCCCCTTGTGTTCCTGGAACTTTAGACCAATATAAACCTTTATGCTCAAAAATCACGACTGGATTAGGATCATGATAGGCAGCCTTCATCAAGCCTTTCAAATCAGCTCCATTACTTGGATAGGCTATTTTTACACCTCTAATATTTGTCACAACACTTTCAACTGAAGATGAGTGATAAGGTCCGCCACTACCATACGCACCAATTGGCACACGTAAAATCATACTGACTGGCCATTTGCCATTACTTAAATAGCAGCTACGACTTACTTCAGTAAATAATTGGTTTAGTCCTGGCCAAATGTAATCCGCAAATTGGACCTCAACAATTGGTTTTAATCCAACAGCACTCATCCCAACTGTAGAGCCAATAATAAACGCTTCTTGAATGGGTGTATTAAAAACGCGGTCATCGCCAAACTTTTGTGCCAGTGTTGCCGCTTCACGAAAGACACCTCCAAGTCTCCCTCCTACGTCTTGACCATACAACAAACACTCTGGGTATTCTTTCATAAGTTCTTCAACAGCAAATAAAGCACAGTCAACCATCACTACCTTATCAGCTCCTTTTGGTGAACGCTCACCTGTTTCTTCTAAAATAGGTGTTGGAGCAAAATCATGTGTAAATAAATCTTCAGGTTTTGGATCTTCCGCTTTTAACGCTTTTTTAAAATCATTTTCTACTAACGTTTTTACATCAGCTTCAATCTTATTTATATCTTTTTGTGTAAAACCATTATCCAATAATTGCTGTTTTAAAACCGGGTATGGATCACGTGATTTAGCTTCTTCCAAATCGTCACGATACCATTCCATGCGCACACCAGATGTATGGTGATTTAATAAGGGAACTTTTGCGTGAACTAAAAACGGACGACGTTCCTTACGAATGGTTTTTATGACTTTCTCAAGTGCCATATAACTTTCCATAAAATTAGCGCCATCTATAGAAATAGCTTCTAATCCGTGAAACCCTTTTGCATATTCAGCTGCATTTTGTGCCCTAGTTTCAGCTTCATTTGCCGAAATATCCCAACCATTATCTTGCACTAAATATAAAATGGGCATTTGCTTTAAAGCAGCCATTTGAAATGCCTCCGCAATTTCACCTTCCGTAACAGAAGCATCTCCCAAACTACATACCGTAATTGGTAAATCCGAAGATAAATTAGCATCACTCAAATTTGGGTTTTTTAGGTTCTTCTTTTCTAAATATTGCATACCCATGGCAACACCTGTTGCTGGAATAGCTTGCATTCCTGTAGCCGAAGATTGATGCGGGATTTTTGGTTTATCGGTATCTTTTAAACTGGGGTGAGCATAGTAAGTTCGACCACCAGAAAACGGATCGTCTTTTTTGGCTAACACTTGAAGCATTAAATCATGTGGACGCATACCAAAAGCCAGAAGCATGGCATCATCTCGATAATAAGGGAAAGCGTAATCCTGCGGAAGTAATTGCATGCCCAAGGCAGTTTGAATGGCTTCATGTCCTCGAGACGTGGCATGCACATATTTAGACACCACTTTAAAATTAGCTTCGTATAATTCCGCCATGGTTTTGGCAGTAACCAAATTTGTAAATGCCTTCTTTAATATTGTTTTGTTCATATCTTTCTATCTACATCAAATTGTTCAAAATAATCGGCTACCCGTCGTACAAAACTACCTCCAAGAAATCCATCCACCACACGATGATCAAAAGACAAGGATAAATACATCATACTACGAATAGCAATTTCATCACCTTTTTCAGTTTCAATCACTTCTGGTCGTTTTTTAATAATGCCCAAAGCCAAAATAGCCACTTCTGGTTGGTTAATAATTGGCGTACCCATAACACTTCCAAACGTTCCAACGTTAGAAATAGTGAATGTACTACCTTGAATATCATCTGCTTTCAGGTTATTATCACGCGCTTTTTCAGCTAGATCATTGACATTAGCAGCTAATTCCTGAAGATTTTTGGAATCCGCATTCCTGACCACTGGCACTATAAGATTACCACTTGGCAAAGCGGTCGCCATACCAATATTGATATCATCTTTAACAATGATATTTTTTCCATCTACAGAAGCATTGATATTTGGGAAATCTTTTATGGCTTTGGCAACAGCCTCAACAAATAACGGTGTGAAGGTTAAACGTTCGCCATATTTTTCCTGAAAGGCCTTTTTATGTTTATTTCGCCAGTTAACCATATTCGTCAAATCGGCTTCCACATAGGCCGTTACATGTGGTGATGTGTGCTTGGAGTACACCATATGATCGGCTATCATTTGACGCATTCTGTCCATTTCCACAATTTTACCTTTGCCTTTATCAAAATTTAACTGTGGAATACGATATGCCGTAGGGTCTTGAAGCATTGGTTGGGCAAATTGATACGGACGACCTTCTTCTATATAATTGAATACATCACTTTTTCGTAAACGTCCTTCCTTTCCTGTTGCTGGAATTCGAGCTAATTCTTCAAAACTAATATGGTGTTGTTTGGCAATTGAAATGACCAATGGTGAAAAGAATCGATCTTCGTTAGAAACTGTAAATGACGTGCCGCTCGAAGGCATGCTTATAGACGGCTTTGATACTGTTCTTTTCTTATTTTCCTTTTGTTTTACTTGAGGCTTTTCTTCAACCTTCAAAGGTGTTTCTTTCTTTTTAGATGCAGAAACTTTACCGTCTGTTTTGATAATTGCAATAGTCTCGCCTATTTTAATAACCTCATTCGCCTTATACCGAATTTCCTCAACAACACCTGTAACGCTTGAAGGCACCTCGGAATCTACTTTATCTGTGGCAACTTCCAATAGCATTTCGTCTTGCTCAACCGTATCACCAACATTCTTAAACCAAGTTATAATGGCGGCTTCGGTTATACTTTCACCCAATTTGGGCATTTTAAATTCGAATTTTGACATTCTTTATTGTTTCATAAAATCGCGAAGGGTATCATAAGCTCCTTCTTGTATTTTCATTTTTTTTGGAACCTCGCGTAATGGTTCTACTTCCTTTAAACTCGCATGACAATCTTTAGGCAACTGTTGATACAATTGTGTTCCTTTAGTTTTCCATGCAATCATATCATCACTCACTTCTTTTACTACTTTAGCTGGATTACCAACCACTAAACTTCGCTTTGGAATTTTGGTTTCGGCTTTTACAAAAGCCATGGCTCCCACTATACTTTCATCACCTATTTCAGCATCGTCCATAATAACCGAGTTCATACCAATCAAGCAATTCCTTCCCAAATTGGCACCATGAATAATGGCACCATGACCAACATGGGCACTTTCTTTTAATGTAATTGATTTACCCGGAAACATATGAACGGTACAGTTTTCTTGAACGTTTACACCATCTTCCAGAATGATCTGTCCCCAATCACCACGAATAGCAGCTCCAGGACCTATGTAACAGTTTTTACCAATAATTACATTTCCTGTAATTGCCGCCAATGGGTGAACAAAACTACTTTCGTGAACAACTGGTATGTAATCTTTAAATGAATATATCATAGCTGGTAGAAACTAGTTAGTAGAGGGTAGTATTTCATTTAGATTTGCTTTTTAAATGTTTCATCAAAGCAGATAACATTTTATTGATTTCTACTAAAACCTCTCTGTTACTTTCGCTTTGTTCAAAAGAAATGTAACCTCTCAAATATGCCTTTGTGGTAGCAGCTACACATTCTTTTGAACTATCTCTTGCAATTCTTAAATAATTCAAAAAAACTGCATCTGAACTTCCTGAACCTTCTGCAATATTAAAGGCAATAGAATCAGCTGCTCGCGCAAATTGTGATGATAGCCTATAATCTTCAATTTTTGGAAAATCATTAAGCTGTTGATGCACTAACTCACCATACTCAATAGCTTTTTGATACACTTTTAACTCTTCAAAATTAAAATGATATTTACTTTTCATTTATTTATTTCTAAAAAAAACTATTCTCTACCCGCTACACTCTTATCATTTAAATCGTTTTAAGGTCTCTTTTGTAAATTCACTTAATACCAAACGACCACTAATGGCAGCACGTTCAGCTAATAAGTTATCCCAATCTTCAGTGCCTTTCCAAAAAATGGCTTTCATCTCTTGCATGGCTTCAGGATTGTAAGTACATAAATGTTCTGCAGCAGTCTTGACAGCTTCGTCCAATGCTTCGGTACTTTCAAATACTTGCGTAAACAAACCTTTTTCTTTTGCCCATTCGGCTGGATAAAAGGTATTCGCATCAATGGCTATTTGAGACATGGCACTTAACCCCATTTTACGCTCAATAGCTGGACCAACTACAAACGGTCCTATACCAATATTCAATTCGCTTAATTTTATAGCTGCAAACTTGGTTGCCATGCAATAATCTGTAGCGGCTGCCAATCCTACTCCACCTCCAACCGTTTTGCCTTGAATACGGCCAATAATAAATTTGGAACATTTTCGCATGGCATTAATGACATTAGCAAAACCAGAGAAAAACACTTTACCTGTGGCATCATCATTTATATTAATTAATTCTTTAAAACTGGCCCCAGCACAAAATGTTCTGTCTCCGCCACTTTTTAATACGATGACTTTTATAGCATCATTTGTTCCCGCATCGGTTATGGTTTGGGCTAATTCTGCCAAAACATCACCTGGCAAGGAATTATGTGCAGGATGAAAAAATTCTATATAGCCTACTTCATTTACAATATCCAACTTTACGTAAGGATCACTCATACTATCAATTATTATTTAAGTTTATTATATTAATCCAAATTGTTCAAAATGGTGATTCAAGTGCTTACGCTCCAATAAATACCATTCATATCGGTTCATGTTGCCAAACACCGCATTTTTCAATACTGCCTCTGGCTGTTCTTTAAAAAACTCCAAATAGGCTTCGCGAGATTCGATTAGTTTGGATTTGGCGGCTTCCAAACTATCATATTTGGTTTCTTTTATCTTTGATTTTTCGGCTAATGGAAAATCATATTGACGCGGCATTTTATCATAATTGTATAAAGTCGCATGAACTTTTTCCAATATCTTTTCTGGTGTTGCTATATCAAAATCTTGAATGTCACCCGATGCAATTCTATAGGTATATTCTAAATGTTCGACCATTTGTTGTGGCGTCATGGTTCCCCATAGCGGTTTAGAATCTTCTGTTAATTTGTTTAGGCATTCATGGATTTTATCATTAGTCATTTCAACAAAAGTCTGTTGCTTTTTCTCGACCATGGTTAATATTGTAGCCACTGCTACTAATGGACTATCCTTATCCGTCTTTTGACTTGCTGGCCTATTCTCAAAATTTGCATCGAATACCTCAACATGCCACTTGACAATACCACTTGGATGTTCTTTACCGTTAACATCTCTATCAACTTTTTCTTTACAGGTCAATCGCACATAAATGGTGTCGTTGTGATATAAGGGTCTTAAAAATCGGATGGAATCCAAACCATAATTTGCTGCGACAGGACCCTTGTTGGGATAAACAAATAAACCAGCCGCAGCTGAAATAATGAAGTAACCATGAGCCGTACGTTTTTCAAAAATACTGCCATCCAGTGATGTAATATCGGTATGTGCATAAAAATGATCCCAAGTTAAATTGGCAAAATTTTGTATATCGGAATCTGTTAGTGTACGCTTGTGCGTTTTTAAAGACATTCCTGGTTGAATATCCTCCCAGTGATATTTAAACAGATGATCCTCGGCATCTTTATACTTGGCGTTTTGCTGATAAATACCAGTAATTTTAGTAATAGTTGAAGGCGTACCTTGAATAGCTGTACGTTGTAAATAGTGTTTTATACCACGCAATCCACCCATTTCTTCACCACCACCTGCGCGTCCGGGACCACCATGAACCAAATAAGGTAGTGGTGAGCCATGTCCTGTACTTTCTTTTGCCATTTCACGATTAATCACCAAAATACGTCCATGATGACTCGCTGCATTTACAACATATTCGGTTGCAATTTTATCATCAAAAGTTGCGATTGATGAAACTAAAGATCCTTTACCCATTTGCGCTAATTGAACTGCCTCATCCAGAGTTTTGTACGGCATAATGGTACTTACTGGACCAAAAGCTTCTCTTTCATGAACCGCGTGACTTTTAAAGGGTTCATTTGTTCTAAATAATACTGGGCTTATGAACGCGCCTTTATTAGCATCAGCACCAATGGTCTCCAATTTATCTAAATTGCCATATACTATTTCAGCCTCTTTGGCGATATCTGAAATAGAATTTCTAACGGCTTCGACTTGTTGTTTACTTACTAAAGATCCCATGCGAACCTCTTTTAATCGCGGGTCACCGATAGTTACTTTATCCAATTCTTTCCCTAAAGCAATCTGAACATCTTCAACTAAATTTTCCGGAACAATAATACGTCGGATAGCAGTACATTTTTGACCAGCTTTAACCGTCATTTCTTTTCTAATCTCTTTAATAAAGAGATCAAATTCAGGTGTTCCAGGAACCGCATCTTCACCTAAAACAGCCGCATTTAAGGAATCAGCTTCCATAGTAAATGGCACGGATTCCTGAATTAATCTTGGATGCGCTTTTAATAATCTTCCTGTAGAAGCAGAACCAGTAAAAGTCACAACATCTTGAGATTCAACTGTATCTAATATAGAAGTCACCGTACCATTAATTATTTGTAAAGCGCCTTCTGGTAAGATACCCGAATTAATAATTTCTCTTGCAACAGCTTCTGCCAAATATGATGACGAAGGTGCTGGCAAAACAATTGCTGGCACTCCGGCCATCCAGTTAACCGCACACTTTTCTAGCATTCCCCAAACTGGGAAGTTAAATGCATTGATGTGCACAGCAACCCCTTTTTTAGGGACCATGATGTGATGCGCCATAAATCGTCCGCCACGTGATAAATCAATAGGATCACCTTCAACATGATAGGGTTGGTTGGGGAATAACTTTCTTAAGGATGCATTGGCGAACAAGTTACCGAAACCACCTTCAATATCTATCCAACTATCTACTTTTGTCGCACCTGTGCGATAACTTAATTCGTAAAAAGCCTCCTTTCGTTTGGTCAAATATAACGCGAGACTCTTAAGCATGTTTCCACGCTCTTGAAAAGTCATCTTACGAAGTTCCTCTCCTCCTTTTGTTCGTCCATAATTAAGAACCTCCGGAATATCCAATCCTTCTACTGCCCAGTTAGTAAAATGTTCACCCGTTATGGCATCATAAATAGGCATACCTTCTTCTTTGCCTTCAGTCCATTGTCCTTGGACATAATGTTTTATTTTGTTCATACTTGAAACTTTATAGTAGACTCCACATCAAACGTGGAATGACAAATCATTTAATATTTACATTTTCAATAATTGCAGCATAACCTTGCCCAACACCTACACACATTGTGACCAAAGCATAACGTTTATTTTGTTCTTGTAATTCTAAAGCAGCCGAATAAGCAATTCTTGCCCCTGTAACACCCAATGGATGACCAATAGCAATGGATCCTCCATTTGGATTTAATCTAGGATCATCATCGGCTAATCCCCAAGCTCTAGTACATGCCAAAGCTTGTGCTGCAAAAGCTTCGTTAAGCTCAATGATATCTATATCGTCCATCGTTAGACCCGCTTTTGCCAATGCTTTGTTTGAAGCTTCAACAGGACCTATGCCCATAATTCTGGGTTCTACCCCAACCACAGCGGAACTAACGATTCTTGCCAATGGTTTTAAGTTATATTTTTTAACCGCTTCGTCTGATGCAATAATGGTAGCTACTGCACCATCATTCAATCCTGATGAATTACCAGCAGTCACACTTCCGCCTTCGCTTTTAAAAGCAGGGCGTAATTTTGCTAAGATATCTTTTGTGGTTGTTGGTTTAACAAATTCATCTTTTGAAAACACGATGGGGTCTTTTTTACGTTGCGGAATGGTCACTGGAACAATCTCCTTAGCTAACCGTCCATTTTCCTGCGCTTTGGTTGCTTTCATTTGACTCCAATAGGCAAATGCGTCCTGATCTTCACGTGAAATATTATGAATTTCCACCAAGTTTTCAGCCGTGTTTCCCATGCCATCTGTACCATACATTTTTTCCATCATCGGATTTATAAAACGCCAGCCAAAACTACTGTCATACATTTTAGCATCTGTACCAAAGGCACTTGACGCTTTTGCAATGACATATGGGCCTCTGGTCATATTTTCCACACCTCCTGAAATAAAAAGATCGCCATCTCCGGCTTTAATAGCTCTATTAGCGTGAATGATAGCTGATAATCCTGAACTACATAAGCGATTAACAGTTTCACCAGGAACGGTATATGGTAATCCTGCCAATAGCGAGCACATACGTGCCACGTTACGGTTATCCTCACCTGCTTGATTGGCACAGCCTAAAATAACATCGTCATAAGCCTCTTTTGGGATATTAGGATTGCGCTTTACAATTTCTTTAATGACCAATGCTCCTAAATCATCTGTACGAACGACTGATAAGGTCCCTTTGTAATTTCCTATAGGTGTTCTGATACCATCTATTATATATGCTTCTTTCATTCTTCTATTATTTTAGCAGATTTTGCAGCTTCAACAATCATCTGATAATAATTCTCTTTTTTATCATTTGGCATGAATGCCATCAAATTTATTATTTGATTTTCTCCAGCTTTTTTCATTATCAATAATGTAAAAACAACTTCTTCGTTTTTTTGCTCAACTTCTTGAATAAAGAAAATTTTAGTTCCCTCAATGAATCCCATTTCAACATTTTCTCCAAAGGATTTATCACCTTTAGCTTCATTTATCAAATTTTGAAAATCACCTGGGACTATCATCGTTTTCAGCATGGCTCCATCCTCCGTGATTAGAAACTCTCCTAGATCCTTAAATACATTTCTATTTATTTCAAAAGATATCTCGTTTTGACCCAATGACAAATAACTATTTGTAACGAAAAATAGACATATTAAAACTTTAAAAAATCTATTCATTATTCCCAATCTTTTTGAGTGCGATAAACCACTCCCTTAAAAAGGGCTACCAATTCATCATCGCGTTTGACTTCTATGATATTAAATCCTAATTTAGTATTAACCTTTTCAATGACTGATTCGGCAACCAAATAATCACCTTCTTCCAATGCTTCAATATGATTAATACTAGTTTCGATGGATACTGCAAATTTACCATGTGTATTGGCTGCAAATCCAAAAGCGGTGTCAGCTAATGCATAACTAATGCCGCCATGAGCTTTCCCCATACTATTTAACATATCATTCCTGACAGTCATTGCAACACGGCAACGACCAATTTCACATTCCAATATTTCTATACCCAACCATGTGCTGAATGGATCTAGACTCAACATTTTATGTGGAATTAATTCTCCTTTCATATTTGAATTTGTCACTTCGAGTGATTTTCGAAAGAAAATTGTATCGAGAAGTTTCGCTTGTTCTCGATACGCTTCGCAATCGAACTGACGCTAGTTAAAAAATGTTTTATTTTCTCTATTCATTTCCCGTAACATCGGACTACAACGATAGCGGTCTTCGTGATACTCGTTATACAACTCATCTAGTTTTGCAACACACCAATCAATACCTTTTTCATCAGCCCATGCTAATAAGCCTTTAGGATAGTTAACCCCTTTTGTCATGGCATTATCAATATCTTCAGCAGAAGCAATATTCAAAAACAAGGCATCTGCCGCCTCATTAATAAGCATTACTAACACACGGTCAAAAATTGATTGTGATAATTCATGGTCTTGCGTTGGTTCAGGTTTAGTCGCAGCTTCTGAATAGTCATAATAGCCTTTTCCAGATTTTCGTCCTAAATAACCTGCTTCTGCAAATCGTTTTTGAGTAAAGCTTGGTTTATACCTTGGATCGAAATAGAACGCCGTAAACACAGTTTCTGTTACTGTATAATTAACATCGTTCCCTATGAAATCCATTAGTTCAAATGGTCCCATTCTAAAACCACCGAGAGTTTTTAAACTATGGTCTATCGTTGCAAAATCAGCTATACCTTCTTCATAGATACGGAGGGATTCACCATAAAACGGCCTTGCAACTCTATTGACAATAAACCCGGGAGTATCTTTGGCTACAGCCACTGTTTTTTTCCAGTTTTTAATGATATCAACTGATTTATCTAAAACCGTCTTTGAGGTTTGCACAGCTGGAATGACCTCAACCAATTTCATTAATGGTGCTGGATTGAAAAAGTGTATACCGATACAGCGTTCCGGTTTTTGCAATGATGAAGCTATTGAAGCTATTGACAAACTCGACGTGTTTGATGCGATAATGCATTCGTCTGCAACATAGCTTTCCAATTCAGAAAAAACTTTCTTTTTTATATCTAGGTTTTCGATAATGGCTTCAATGGTCAAGTTGGAATCTCCTAAATCCTTTAAGCTATCCACATAGGTAATATGTCCTTGTATTCTTGATTTTTCATCAGAATCGATACGTCCCTTTTCCACTAATCGACTCAATATTTTTTCTAAACTATCTTTGGCTTTATCTAAAGCCGCTTGGTTGGTATCGTATAATTTGACCTGGCAACCTGCAGTGGCAGCCACTTGCGCAATGCCACTTCCCATAGTTCCAGAACCGATGATTCCTACATTCATTATTTTCCTTTAAAAGTTGGCTTGCGTTTTTCAACAAATGCCGAAACACCTTCGGTGTAATCATCTGTTTGAGCCGCTTCGATTTGTAATTTTGATTCCAACGCCAATTGCTGCTCCAAATTATTAGTCAACGATTGGTTGAAGGCTTCTTTTATTTTTCCTAATGCCAATGTTGGCATATTGGCCATTTTAAGTGCTAACTTGTTCACTTCCTCTTGAAAACTATCAAACGGAATGACTTTATAAATCATTCCCATTTTTTCAGCTTCTTCTGCCGAAACCTTATCTCCTAACATAGCTAATGCTGATGCTTTTTGAAACCCAATTAAACGCGGTAAGAAAAATGTACCCGCACTATCAGGTATCAGTCCTATAAGACTAAAGGCTTGAATAAAACTGACATTTTCGTGGGCCACAACAACATCACAAGCTAGGGCAATATTTGCTCCAGCTCCAGCAGCCACACCATTTATTGCTCCAATTACAGGTTTTTTTATATTCCTTATTCTTGTAATAATCGGATTGTAATGCTCCTCCAATATCTTTTTAAACCCTGGATTCAATTCTGGAGTTGTGACTTCTTTTAAATCTTGACCAGCGCAAAACGCTTTTCCATTTCCAGTTAAAACAATGGCTCTAACTTCTTTATTTGATTCACAATCATCAAAAACTGTCTGTAACCTTAAAGCCATTTCACGATTGAAACTGTTAAAAACTTCAGGTCGGTTAAGTGTTATGTACGCTATGTTGTCTTCAATTTTTAATGCAATTGAATTGCTACTCATACCTTTTATTTATTTTTAGATTCTGAAACTAGTTCAGAATGACAAATCTTTATTTTAAACATTTAAAATAATCAAATGGCTCTTGGCAGTCTTCACACTGAAATTGTGCCTTGCACGCTGTTGAACCAAATTGACTGACCATTTTAGTGTTTTTACTTCCACATTGAGGGCATTTCACTAATTTCTTACCATGAAGCAAAACATCTTTATCAGCTTCAGCTTCCAATGGAGCCGCTATACCATATTTTTCCAATGCTTCCCTTCCTTTTGGTGTAATCCAATCGGTTGTCCAAGCAGGATGCAGAATTAAATCAATTTCAGACTCATAACCAGCATCTTTTAAAGCCTTTTTAATATCATCACCAATAACATCCATGGCTGGGCAACCACTGTAGGTTGGTGTGATTTCAATTTTCACTAGATTATTTTCGATAACAGCTGAACGTACAACACCCATATCCATAATAGAAAGCACAGGAATTTCAGGGTCTGACACTTGTTCCAAAATTGGAATTAAGTTTTCGTCTATATGTTGTTCTTGTGTTACCATTTTGAGACCTCTCGACTAGGCTCGAGGTGACATTTTTTTATAAGATTCCTGTATACACAGGAATTGGTTACCATTCCATATTGGGATATGCCCGTTGCATATATTGTAATTCAGCCAATAAATAGCCTAAATGTTCGGTGTGAATACCTTGTTTGCCGCCTTTTTGAAAATATTTCCTCTCTGGAATTTCCAAGGTAGCTTCTTCCAAGATATTCCCAACTTGATTGTAATAGTCATCTTTTAACTTCGTAACATCTACACCTATACCTTCAGCTACCATGACTTTATCGGCTTCTGTTTGATGAAATAACTCATCGGTATATGTCCATAAATCATTTATGGCCATTTGAATACGGTCATGACTTTCTGATGTCCCATCACCCAAACGTTTGATCCAATCTGAAGAAAATCGTTTATGATAACTAACTTCCTTTAGTGATTTAGTTGCAATGGCTGAAAGTGTTAAATCTTGACTTTTTTCAAGTTCCGTTAGCATTAAGAAATGATAAACATCAAACAAAAATTGTCTAGCTATGGTATAGCCAAAATCCGTATTGGGCTGTTCTACTAATAGTACATTTAAATAATCACGCTCTTTTCGTAGCATAGCGATGTCATCTTCTTTTCGCCCATCTCCAGCAATTTTAGCAGCATATTGATAAAAGCTTCGCACTTGACCTAACAAATCCAGAGAGATATTAGTACATGCAATATCTGTTTCCAAAGTTGGACCATGCCCACATAATTCACCTAAACGCTGACCTAAAATCAGATTATTGTCAGCAATACCAAGAATATAATTGTATAAATTTTCGTTTTTCATTACATATGTTTTACTTCATCTGGTAAATCATAAAACGTTGGGTGACGATATACCTTATCTTGAGCTGGCTCAAACAATTCTCCATTGTGTTCTGGGTTTGAAGCTGTAATATGCTTTGATTCAACTACCCAAATACTGACGCCTTCATTACGACGCGTGTAGACGTCACGAGCATTTTCAAGAGCCATTTCTGCATCAGCCGCATGAAGACTTCCAAAATGACGGTGTTCTAATCCATTTTTACTTCTCACAAATACCTCCCATAGAGGCCAGTTCTTTTTATCTGACATATCTAAACCGCTTGTTTATTTTTTAATTCACTCTTTTTATCGGCATAAGCCATGGCAGCATCTCTTACCCAAGCGCCATTTTCCCAAGCATTAACTCTTGCTTTCATACGCTCTTTATTACATGGACCATGACCTTTTACCACTTGCCAAAACTCATCCCAATCAATTTCACCAAAGTCATAACCTTGCTTGGCTTCATTCCATTTTAAATCCGGATCCGGAATTGTCAATCCTAATATGTCGGCTTGAGGTACTGTTTGGTCAATAAATTGTTGACGCAAGTCATCATTTGTTTTTCTTTTTAGTTTCCACTTCATGGATTGAGCCGTATGTGGTGATTCATCATCTTTAGGACCGAACATCATTAAAGATGGCCACCAAAAACGATTTAATGCGTCTTGCGCCATGTCCTTTTGCTCTGGCGCTCCGTTAGCTAATTTTAGCATGATTTCATAGCCTTGTCTTTGATGAAAACTTTCTTCCTTACAAATTCTGACCATAGCTCTGGCATATGGCCCATAAGATGTTCCACATAACGCCACTTGATTAATAATTGCTGCGCCATCAACCAACCAACCAATAGCTCCCATATCAGCCCATGTTAAGGCTGGATAATTGAATATGGACGAATATTTAGCCTTACCTGTATGCAATTGATCAAACATTTCATCACGTGAAATACCTAATGTTTCAGCTGCACTATAGAGATACAGACCATGTCCGCCTTCATCCTGAACTTTTGCCAGAAGCGCCACTTTTCGTCTTAAAGAAGGTGCTCTGGTTATCCAGTTACCTTCTGGTAGCATTCCCACAATTTCAGAATGGGCATGCTGCGAAATCTGACGAATGTGGGTTTGCCTGTATTTTTCAGGCATCCAATCTTTAGGTTCAATTTTATCATCACGTAAAATTCGCGCTTCAAATTGTTCTTCTAAATTTTTTATTTGTTCTTCACTCATAATTCAGTATTTAGATTCCACATCACATTTCGAGCACCTCAATGTCCGTGGAGAATGACAAATCTTTTTATTTAAACATCGAAATCAACGACTACTTTATCTGATGTTGGCACCGCTTGGCAACTCAATACATAGTTTTGAGCCACTTCCTTATCTTCTAGGGCATAATTAATTTTCATTTCTACCGCTCCTTCCTTAACTTGACATTTACAGGTGCTACACACCCCTCCTTTACAAGCAAAAGGCAAATCGGCCCCTGCACCTAAAGCAGCATCTAAAATATTATCATATTCCTTGGTCATGGTAAATAAAAACTCTTTACCACCATCAATTATGGTTACTTGAGTACCTTCTACATTTTGTTGTGAGAGACGTTCAGCCCTTTTTATGTCTTCTTCAGTCAGCCCTTTAACAAATAACTCAAAGTGAATTAACTCTTTTGGCAAACCGGCATTGGCTAAATAATTACTCACGTAATTGACCATATCTTCCGGACCACATAAAAACACCTCGCTAGTATCCGGAATATCAATAAATGTTCCCGTAAGAACTTTCATTTTTTCATCATCAAAACGACCGTTGAAAAGTTCTATATCACGTCTTTCTTTAGTTAGGAAATAATAGATTTCCAATCGCCCAAAATAGGTGTTTCGTAATTGCTCTAGTTCTTCCTTAAAGATAATGGATTTTGCGGTCTTATTCACATAAAACAGCTTGCATGTAGAATTAGGTTCAGCTGCTAAATGTGTTTTAATCATGGACATGATTGGTGTAATACCACTGCCAGCAGCAAAAAACAAATAATTTTTAGCATTTGTGGTATTCGTTTTTACTCCAAATGTACCACTCGGTTCCATAATATCGAGCACGTCACCTTTTTTAAGTGTGGTATTGACATAGGTAGAGAATTTACCTCCTGGAATTTGCTTTACAGCCACTTTCCATTGGTCTTCCATAGGGCTTGAACATAAGGAATAGGATCGTCTTAAATCTTCACCATCTATAAGGGTTCGCAACGTTAAATGTTGACCTTGTGCGTATTTAAAAGTCTCTTTTAAATCTTCCGGGATATCAAAAGTTACTACCGAAGTATCTTTTGTCTCTTTGTAAATATCTTTAATTTTTATTTTATGAAAGTCTGCCATACAAATTAAAAAAACCATTAAACTAACACTTGTTAGTTTGCTTGACAAATTTACAAAATAATTTTCAATTTAGATGTTAATACCGTTTATCAAGACCTTACTCAATTGAGACGATAGTAATTGGGTATCTAAATCTTCTTTTTTAGGTATCCAAAGATACAATGAGCGTAAGGTTGATAGGACCGAAAACAGCATAACTTCAATGTTGACATTAACAATTTCACCTTTATTGACACCGTCAATCAAAACATTTCTAAAATCATTTTCATAGGCCGCACGCAAAGCCAGATAGTAATCTCTTTTTTCTTCTAAATGCATCCAGTCATTATTCAGCGATGCCATACCATAGGTATTATTAGCCGTAATATCAACGTGTAGCTGGACAACCTTTTCCAATTTGTCAATATTGGAAATATTAGCCTGCTTGATATTTTGCATGCCTTTCGTGAAATTTTCAGCTAAAGAAATAATGATCTCCTTTAAAATTTCCTGTTTAGAGCTAATATGATTGTAAAGACTGGCTGCTTTGATACCCATTTCTGCAGCTAAATCCCTCATAGTAACAGCGCTATAGCCTTTTTCTTTAAAAAGTTTAGCCGCTGTATTGATGATTTCTTCTCTTCTTGTTTCTTGCCTCAATTTTATATTCTATAATTTTATTGTAAATTTAAGTAAAAAGGAGGATTATGGGATTTTTAGATTTTTTGTTTGGAGCTAAAAAGAGGCAGGTACAATTTTATATGGAAAATGGTGCTGAAATTCTTGATGTGAGAACGCAACGGGAGTGGGACCATGGCCATATTGAAGGTGCCAGACATATTCCCCTTAATGATTTACAAAATCATGTGGACGAACTTAAATCTTTAGAAAAGCCCTTTATAGTATGTTGTGCCAGTGGCGTGCGTTCGGCAAAAGCTGCAAAATTTTTGAATCTGCATAATATTGAGGCTACTAATGGTGGCGGTTGGGTGAGCCTTAAGCGAAAATTATAGTTTTAACCCTTGAAAATCTTCTGGAAGCAATATTGGTGTTTCATGATACTTTAATGTCCAACCCAATGAATTTGTCAGAATATAGAACTTGGACAATTCACTAATCAATCTATTTTTAGCATTTTGCTTTAATTCTGATTTTTCTAGTTTTTTTAATAAAGATGCCTTGACAGTTTCTTTGATGCTATTGTAATCATTAGCCTCAAAGGGGTTAAAAAAATCGGCCTGAATATCATAATACTCCAAGTCTGGACTTATTTTAATTTCTTCTTTTGGGATATCGATTATGGTTAATGTTTTAGTAGCTTCATCAATTTTAAAAGCAATCTTACTCAAATCATAAGCCACATAAACATCAGCATTAACAACAACCAATGCTTTTTTTTCTGAAGTAATATATTCCCCAAAAATCTCTTTGGAGTTTTTATAATTAAACACCTCACTAAAATGGCCTTCGGTAACTATTAGCTTACTGACATTATTAATCTGTTCCTGAATCAATGACGAGCTTTCTTTCAATATGACTTGATCACTTACTTTATCGTTACAGTTCTTGACTATCAATAGGGTAATAAGTGTTATGATAACACCCAACAATATTTTTCTCATACCCTAAAATACATAAAAAAAACAAAGCATTGGAAACTTCGACGTTGAAGTCTTACCAATGCTTAAGTCCTCCTTGATTAATAGCACTTCAAAAGTATACCATAACCATAATAACGATGTTATTTAAAAGTTAATTAACCATTAAATCAGATTATTCTTTTTGGCTTTTTGAACGGCTTCCAGTTTATTGTGAACCTGTAACTTTTTGTAGATGTTTTCGATGTGTTTTCTCACAGTCCCTGAAGACAAAATTAAGTTTTCAGCAATTAAGTTATAACTCAAACCTTTACTCAATTGTTCCAAGACTTCCACCTCCCGTGGAGTTAGTTTGATGTCGTCTTGATCTTTTTTACTTTCAATATCTATGGGATTTCGCAGCAGCTTTAAAGTTTTCATCGCAATAGAAGGATTCATAGCGGCTCCACCGTTTAAGGTTTCTAAAATACCATCGTGTAAGTCCTTAGCGTTAATTTCCTTAAGTAAATAACCATCGGCTCCTGCTTTGATAGCATTAAAAATATTTTCATCATTGTCAAAAACTGTTAGCATGATGATTTTTATGTGCGGATATTTTTGCTTGACAATTTGCGTACTTTCTATGCCATTTAAAACTGGCATTTCGATATCCATGAGGATTAAATCTAAATTGTGGTTTTCTTCAAGCTTGCTCAATAAATCTGAACCATCTTTTGCAGAAAATTTGAAATTTAAATCTTCAAAAAAAGACAGCTTTTCCTTCACTGTGTTTATCAGAAAAGAATTGTCATCAACTATAGCTATTTTAACATTCATAAAAAGAAATTAATCTGGTGTTTCAGTATCCTTTTGTCATAAAATCAATTACGAATTGGCAATATGATCAATTGTTATGGTAGTACCTTCACCTTTTTTGGAACTTAAATGAAACCTTGCGCCTATTTCAAGCGCACGCTTTTTCATATTGCTCAATCCGTTACCTAATTCTACCTCCTGTTCATTAAAACCCTTGCCATTATCGGTTATTTCAACTTGTAATTCATCATCTTCATTTTCAACTTTTACTTCAATTTTATTCGCTGAAGCATATTTTAAAGCATTATTGACAGCTTCTTGAATAATTCGGTAAATATTCATACCCTTAACCGAACTGAACTTCAGATTACTGTCTACATTTTCATTTTTTATGAATTGGAACGAAATGCCTTCAGATGCTAAATGGGCTTTGTCAATAAAGTTTGAAATTCTGGTTTGTAGATCTTCCAAAGTGATTTCACTTTTATTCATGGCCCAAATAGTATCGCGTAATTCGTAAATGGTCGATGTTGTAAAATTGCCAATAGCGTTTAACTTATCATTTAATTTTTTAGGTAAATCAAAACCGTATTTAAGATTATCCAGAGACGATATAATAAAAGTCAATTGAGCTCCAATATTATCATGTAAATCCCTTGATATTCTCAATCTCTGCTCTTGAAGCCTGTTTTGGGTTTCAATTTTTACCAAAGCCTCTTTTAGTTCACCTTCTCGTTGTAGTTGTTTGTTTTTGAGTTTTTGCTGGCTGTAAAATAAATAACCCAATATCGTCAAGAGCACAGTCAATATGATCAGACCTATGACTTGTGTGTTTTTTCTATTTAAATTCAGTTCTTTTTCAGCCAAATCAGCTCTTTGAGCAAGAATTTCCTTCTCTTTTTTTTCCGTTTGGTATTCAATCTCCAATTCGGCTATCTTGCTTTTTGTTGATTGATTATGAATACTATCTTTAAATGCTGTAAAATTTTTATAGTATTCCAATGCTTTTTGTGGCTCATTATTCGCCTGATAATACGTAGAATAATTCTCAAGAGCCATTTCAATATCCGTAGCAACCTTGTATTCTTTTGCTGTAGCATAAGCACTATCAATATACATTTTTGCTTGTGACAGCCTATTGTTTTCTAGTAAAACCTGGGCCATATTATTGTAACTAGCACCTAAACCTGCATAATTCCCTATTTCTTTTTCCAGTTGAGCAGACTTCTCAAAATAGACCAGTGCCGAGTCTATTTGTGACATATAATAATACACAGCCCCCACATTATTAGCCGATTCAGCTATGCCTTTCTTATCTTCTAAATTTTCTTCTATTTCCAAAGAGTATTGAAAGTATTCCAATGCCTTTTTTAAATCTCCTTCATTGGCATAAATGATGGCAATATTATTATATACTTCTGAAATACCTTTTTTATCATCTAGTTTTTCAAAATCTAATTTGGCCTTTAAATGATATTCAATTGCTTTCTCATACAGATTATTGAAACTGTAAACAATTCCAATATTATTATTGGTTGTCGCCGATTCTTTCAGCATGTTCTTAACATCATAGATTTCTAAAGCCTTTATAAGATATTCTACAGCTTCATCGTAAAGCCCCAAACTCCTGTTAACAACACCAATATTGTTATATGCAGAGGCATTAATGATGGAATCATTGGTATATTTCAAGGATTCCAGAGAAAGTGATTTTGATTTCTCAAACTCACCTAAATCCCTATAAACAATTCCCATACTATTCTTTAACCGCCCTTTTTCTTTGTTATCATTATTTCTCTCGGCAAAAGTCAATCCTTCTTCCAATATCAACATAGCCTTTTGGTGGTCTTTTTTGTAAACCTTTAAGGCTGAATCATTCAAAACTTGCGCTTGGTTTTGTGAAAAAGAAAGTGATGTAAAGAAAACTAACAGACAATAAATTACTTGCTTCATATAGGTGTTTTTTAACATCTCAATAATAAATAAAAATTAATTATCCATCATTCTATAGGATATAATGCTGTTTTGCAAATCTATCAGCTCCTTAATTATAACTGTTACACGTTTGAGCATGATTGCATTAAGTCCATCCAACAACTTTATTCTAGGTTTAAGAGACCTTTGAATTTCTAGTTCCGTATATAATTTGCTCCTTATAATTTTGATTTCTTTGTTCATTTTTATGGACTCTTGAAAAACTTCCAATGTTTTAAAAATAGACACAATGGTAAGGAGAACTATAAATATAAAAAGTATAACAGTAAAATACATTTTCAGGAAAGGTATTAAACAAAAAAAACACCAATCTTAAATCGCTTTTACCCGATCTAATAAATTGATGTTTCTTTATATATTGATTAATAGCATAATAAATTTACAACTAAAAGTGGTTTCCAAATTAAATTTTCGATAAACGGCTTTTAAAAAAGATTAAGCGTAATAACACTCTTGTCATCACGCCTAATCAACAAATCTCAACAACAAGATTTATCAATTTACTTGTTAAGATTTTCGGACATTGACTTAAAAATCAAATACTATGATGATTGAAGTGTTAAGTCAAATGACCCTTCAGTAACACTTTTTATGGTATCATCATTACTATTCTTACAATCAAAACTAAACGTTCCTTTTACTTTAGTATCAGTCTCTTCAGAAATACTTATTTCTCCGATTACTCCTGAATCTTGATATGGTGCAGTCCATGTTTGAGTTTCTGAAGGATTACTGATGTTAGGCTCTATGTATGAAGCTGTGATAAATACATTATTATCCGAAATTTCATAACTACCGACACCTTCATAGCCATTGATAACAATGTTAATTGCCTGGGACTGGGTATTTCCCTGAATTACCAGAGTTGTCTGACCTCCTCCTGAAGCCATATTTGCAAATGACGTTATTGCTAACGAAGTGAATTGGTTTCCGTCTATTTTGGCCTCAATAGTTCCTGAACTAGCGCCAACATTGAATGGGTTTCCTCCATCATCATCACTCTTACACGATGTTAATGTTACCATAGACGTTACTATAACCAGTAACATAATTTGTTTTAAAGTTCTCATTGTTGATAATATTTATTGTTAATAATGGTTCAAAAATGAGATAAAATGAAAGTGAAAACAATACGATGAATTACGTATTTTTCTAAAATATGATATGAGAATATACCTCTTGTACCTTTTGTTGCTTTGTTTTTAATTCTTCAAGAAACTCTTGGTAGGATTCAGAATTCGGATTAAATGGCTTATGGTCTAATCCTTTTTGAATAGCCTCAATCTCTTTAAGTGTACTATTAGCTTCTTTTGAAATCCAAACATCTTGAAACTTCTTCCATATATATTCTATGGCCAAGTTATTGGGATGTATCATATCATCCTTATAGAATCGATAATCGCGCAGTTCATCCAACATGATTTCATAGGAAGGAAAATAATAACTCTGATTTCTGGGTTCCACCACATTATGAATGGCAGATATTAAATGTGCTTTACTTTGTGAATTAGCAATAAAACCATCTTTTAAATGCCTCACCGGCGAAACCGTAAAAATAATCGAAACCTTCGGATTGACACTTTTTAACATAACCCTAATAGCCTCTAACGACTCTGTTATCTGATCAACCGTCAATAGTTCTTTTTCAAACTGTTTTTGTGGCACTTTATGACAGTTTGCCACTAAAGAATCCGATTCAATATGTCTATAAACCCAAGCTGTCCCCAATGTAATTATGACATGTGAACACGATTTTATAAAACTTGAAGTAAGTAAAATTTGATTATTTAGAGTATTTAAAAAACTTCCTTTTGAGGCATCACTCAATTTAGAATGCGCATCAAAACAATGCCATTGTTCATTATGAAAAAAAATATCCTGCTCTTGATATTCGTTTTCATTGATAGCATTGGTAATTAATTGTTCAATGGCCAACGGATGGAATAAAATTCCAAACGGGTTTTGAAGATGTTGAAATTTATAGTAGTTGAACTTCTCCCCAATATTTTCAGCAAAACAAGATCCCAATAATACTATTTTGGAGTGATAATCAATCTGATTATAGGGCTCTGATTGCAACGGTATTTGGGTTTGTAGTTTCATAACATGAGATTCTGAATAGTCTTCAGAAAGATAGTTTTATGCTATATAGTTTTTTACAGCCCCTAAAGCTTCTTTTATACCGCTAGGATTTTTTCCACCAGCAGTCGCAAAAAATGGCTGTCCACCACCTCCACCTTGAATATACTTTCCTAACTCCCTAACTATTTGCCCTGCATTCAAGCCTTTTTCAGCTACCAATTCTTTTGAAATATAACAGGTCAATAAGGCTTTTCCATCATTTTCAGCACCAAAAAGCAAGAACAAATTATCATACTGACTTCCCAATTCAAAGCATAGATCCTTAATACCTGCTGCATCTAAATCTACTTGCTTGGTCAAAAACTGAATACCATTTATATTGGTAATTTCATTTTTCAACTCGCCTTTTATGTTTTTAGCCTTATCTTTAAGAAGTTGTTCAATCTGCTTTTTTAAACTACTGTTCTCTTCTTGTAAATTTTCAATTGCTTTAACTGGTTCCTTGGCATTATTCAATAGGCTTTTAATTTCTGATAAAACTTGGTAGCCTTCTTCAAAATAATCTTTCATGGCGTCATTAGTAATGGCCTCAATTCTTCTTATTCCAGCGGCCACAGCACTTTCTGAAACTATTTTAAAATACCAAATATCACCTGTATTTTTAACATGGGTACCTCCACACAATTCTATTGACTGCCCAAATCTTACCGTACGTACCGTATCGCCATATTTTTCACCAAATAGTGCCATAGCACCTTCAGAAATGGCTTGTTCCATGGGTACGTTTCGTTGTTCCTTCAAAGGCAATTTTCCTGCTATTCTAGCATTGACAAAGTTTTCAACTTCTTGTAATTCCTCTGAAGTTACTTTAGAAAAGTGAGAAAAATCAAATCGTAAGTGTTTGGCATGTACCGCACTTCCTTTTTGTTCCACATGTGTTCCTAAAATATCACGTAATGCTTGATGTAACAAATGTGTGGCTGTATGGTTACATTCAGTTCGATAACGCTGATTGGCATCCACAACGGCTTTGTGGGTTTCAGATAAATGCTCGGGTAGATTTTTGACAAAATGTATGATGACATTATTTTCCTTTTTAGTATCCAAAACATAGACCACATCACCATTGATATCTTCCAAATATCCTTTGTCACCAACTTGCCCACCACCTTCGGCATAAAATGGCGTTAAATTAAACACCAACTGGTACATATCACCATCTTTTTTTGATGTCACCTTACGATATCTTGTGATTTTTACATTAGCTTCAAGATTATCGTACCCAATAAATTCCTGCTCGGCATCATCAATTAAAACCGTCCAGTCCTCCGTACTCATTTCACTTGCCGCTCGCGAACGGTTTTTCTGTTTCTCCAATTGTTCCTGAAAACCTTGTTCATCCAATTTCAATCCCTTTTCAGAAAGGATCAAAGCGGTCAAGTCTATTGGAAAGCCATAGGTGTCATATAATTCAAAAGCTCGCTCTCCGGAAACAGTATCCCCTTTTGTATTAGAAACAATACCATCCAACAACACCAGACCCTGATCCAGTGTTCGTAAAAATGAGGCTTCCTCTTCTTTAATCACATTCTCAATCAAATGTTTCTCCTTTTTTAACTCTGGAAAGGCCTCTCCCATCTTCTTGCTCAATACATCAACTAATCTGTAAATAAATGGGTCTTTTTGATCTAAAAAAGTAAAACTATAACGAATGGCACGACGTAAAATTCTACGAATGACATAACCAGCACCAGTATTACTTGGTAATTGTCCATCAGCAATAGAGAATGCCACGGCTCGTACGTGGTCAGAAATTACTCGAATGGCCACATCTACCTTCTCGTTTTTACCATAATCCTTTCCTGCTATGGTTTCAATTTCTCGAATGATAGGCGTGAAAACATCGGTATCATAATTACTTTTCACACCTTGAAGCACCATACACAAACGCTCAAAGCCCATACCTGTATCTATGTGCTTACTTGGCAAGCTTTCAAGTGATCCATTGGCTTTTCGATTGTATTGCATAAAAACCAAATTCCAAATTTCAACCACTTGTGGATGATCCATATTAACTAAATCCTTTCCAGAAACTTTCGATTTTTCTTCATCAGAGCGAATATCTACATGTATCTCACTACAGGGTCCGCATGGTCCTTGATCACCCATTTCCCAGAAGTTATCCTTTTTATTACCCATCAGGATTCTATCTTCGGAAATGTGTTCTTTCCAAAAATCATAAGCCTCTTGGTCCATAGGTAAATCATCACCTTTGTCACCCTCAAAAACTGTTACATATAATATATTTTTATCAATCTTGTATACTTCTGTCAACAACTCCCAAGCCCAGGCAATAGCCTCTTTTTTAAAGTAATCACCAAAACTCCAGTTACCCAACATCTCAAACAAGGTATGATGGTAAGTATCATAACCAACTTCTTCTAAATCATTATGCTTACCAGAAACACGCAAACATTTTTGCGTATCAGCTATACGCTTGCTTTTAGGCTCGGCATTTCCCAAAAAATACTCTTTAAAAGGTGCCATTCCTGAGTTAACAAACATCAACGTTGGATCATCCTTTAAGACCATAGGTGCTGAAGGTACGATGGCATGTTGCTTGTCTTCAAAAAACTTTAAAAATTTAGAGCGGATATCTTGGGATTTCATATATGAATTTGTGTTTCAGGCTTATGTTAAAATTCAGTAATGTGCTAAACTATTTTTATATTTGTTAGTTTACGTGCTATAAAAACTAATTATTCCTTATAATTAACTGCAAAAATAGTAAATTTAGCCAATGAGTAAGGTAAAATATTATTACGATTCCGAAACGCTTTCTTACCGAAAAATTGAGAAAAGAAAGGGTCGTACTCTTAAATATATATCTGTATTTCTATTAGGGTCTGCTTTGTTTGGTTTTCTTACTGTTTTCATTACGAGCCAATATTTGGAATCACCTAAAGAAAAAGCGTTAAAACGTGAATTAGCCAATATGCAGTTGCAATATGAATTATTGAACAGAAAGATGGACGAGGCCCAATTGGTTTTAGAAGATATCGCCAATAGAGATAATAATATCTACCGTCTTTATTTTGAAGCCAATCCCATACCAGATGAGCAGCGCAAAGCAGGTTTTGGAGGGGTAAATCGCTACAAATATCTTGAGGGCTTTGACAATTCAAAGCTAATTATAGAGAGTAGTAAACGCTTGGATATCCTTCAAAAACAAATCGTTGTACAATCAAAATCACTTGATGAAATAGCTAAACTTGCTGAAGAAAAGGAAAAATTACTAGCTGCCATTCCTGCCATTCAACCCGTTAGAAACGAAGATTTAACGCGAATGGCTTCAGGTTATGGAATGCGTAATGATCCTTTTACTAAAATAAGAAAAATGCACTGGGGAATGGACTTTACAGCTCCTAGAGGTACACCAGTATATGCATCTGGAGATGGTGTTGTTACTCGTGCTGATAGCAACTCCTCAGGTTATGGCAAGCACATAAGAATTGATCATGGTTATGGTTACGTGAGCCTTTATGCACATTTATACAAATATAACGTAAGAAAAAACCAAAAAGTAAAACGTGGTGACCTCATTGGCTTCGTCGGAAGTTCTGGACGTTCTGAAGCACCGCATTTACACTATGAAATTTTCAAGGACGAGCAGCGCATTAACCCGATTAATTTCTACTATGGTAGTTTATCGCCTCAAGAATTTAATGAGCTACTGGAAAAAGCAACTTTAGAAAACCAATCTTTAGACTAATGCATATTGAATTACCTGAAAAACGTTATTATGGAATTGGCGAAGTTGCCAAGGCATTTGACGTTAATACATCATTGATTCGATTTTGGGAAAAGGAATTTGATGTTCTCAAACCCAAAAAAAATGCCAAAGGCAATCGAAAATTCACACCAGATGATATTAAAAACTTAAAGCTTATTTATCATTTAGTTAAAGAGCGTGGCTTTACTTTGGAAGGAGCTAAAATCCATTTAAAAGAAGAAAAGCAACAAACATTAAGCACGTTCGATATTATTATTAAGTTAGAAGATGTCAAAGCCCAGCTTATTAAAATCAAGGAGCAACTGTAACAAAATATTTGTTTTTACAACAAATAGATAAAACACTATTTTACACTAACATTAAAATTTTAGATATTATGAAAAAATGGCTTATTCCTGTAATCATTATTGCCGTTATTGCTTTTTCACTTTATTCATGGGCAGTAGGATTTAACAATACCGCAGTAGAATATCAAGCTGATGCCGAAACAGCATGGGCTGATGTAGAAAGTTCTTATCAGCGTAGAAACGATTTAATAGGTAATTTAGTCAAAACGGTACAAGGTGCTGCCGATTTCGAGCGTACCACATTACGAGAAGTTATTGAAGCACGTGCCAAAGCGACTTCTACAACCATTGATGCCAGTAATTTAACTGCTGAAAATATGGCCCAATTCCAACAGGCACAAACAGGGTTAAGTGGAGCATTATCTAAATTATTAGTATCTGTTGAACGCTATCCAGACATCAAAGCCAATCAAAACTTTCTGGAACTTCAAACCCAATTAGAAGGTACTGAAAATCGTATAAATGTGGCGAGAGATCGTTATAATGAAAGTGTGAATATTTACGACAAACATATTTCAAAATTCCCAGGGAAATTGTTAGCTGGTTTGTTCGGTTTTGATGACATGCCACGATATAAAGCCGATCCTGGTAGCGAAAATGCACCTGACGTAGATTTTGATTTTGAATAATCAGGTATGTCTAAAATTGAGGATTTTCTAACTGCACAAGAGGAACAAGAAATCATTGAGGCTATACGAATAGCCGAAAAAAACACATCTGGTGAAATTCGCGTTCACATTGAAGCATCTACAACATTAGATGTTTTTGAACGTGCCAAAGAGGTGTTCCACATGCTTAAAATGGACAATACCAAACAGCAAAATGGCGTGTTGATTTATGTAGCTGTGGAAGACAAAACATTTGTTATTTATGGAGACCAAGGTATCAATGATATGGTTGCCAGTGATTTTTGGGATGCTACAAGAGATGCCATGCTCTCCCACTTTAAAAAAGGACATTTTAAACAAGGACTTGTTGACGGTGTTTTAAAAGCTGGTAAAGAACTAGAAACCTATTTCCCTTGGGAACATGGAGATACCAACGAACTTCCAAATACTATTTCAAAAGGTTGATAAAAACAAGTAATATATTTTTCAAAATTGTCATCCTAATCAGTATTTTACTGATTAGTAATAGAAACTCTTTTGCTCAATTCAAAATACCTGAAAAACCAGCTGAGCAAACCAGTGTCTATGATTACATCAATTTACTGCCATCATCAGAAAGAAATAGACTTGAGGAAAAATTAATCAGATATTCGGACACCACCTCTACCCAAATAGTGATAGCCATAATTTCTTCAACCGATGGTGAGAACATCAATTATCTTGGTGCACAATGGGGCCAAAAGTGGGGCATTGGTCAAGAAAAGGAAGACAACGGTATTTTAATTCTATTAGCTAAAGATGATCGTAAAATTGCTATTAATACGGGTTATGGTGTTGAGCATCTATTAACTGATGCTATGTCAAAGCGGATTATTGAGCGAGATATTATACCCTATTTTAAAAATAATGACTATGCAGGTGGATTAAATCGTGGAGCAGATGCCATTTTTGAGGTCATGACTGGTGAATATCAAGGCACAAGGCAATCTTCCTCAAATGATTTCCCAATTGGTTTATTCTTCTTTCTATTCATTGTTTTTATCATCATTTTGATTGCCATTTCTAAAAACCGACGAGGTGGTAACAATGGTGGCTCTGGTGGTAAAAAACACGAAGGCATGAGTATATTGGATGCCATAATTTTGAGCAATATGGGACGTGGCAGTTATGGCCGCAGCTCTGGAGGCGGCTTATTTGGTGGTGGTTCCAGCGGTGGTTTTGGAGGCGGTGGTTTTGGAGGCGGCTTCGGCGGAGGTGGCTTCGGCGGAGGCGGCGCTTCAGGCGGTTGGTAACCTTAAATTCTTAATCAAAAAAGAACACGTCATCTCCACCTGATTCTCCTTTTTTACCAAGGCTGTTAAATTTCCAGCTAAAACTCAACATAAAATATTGTTCCAATACCGTACTTTGAGAATCTTGGATATAATTTTGTGTAGCCGTTCTTCGAGCATTGGTGTTTTGATTTAATAAATCATACACCTTTAAAGTAACTGTGCCATTATCTTTCAACACGGAATAGGCCAACGTTGAATTCCAAAACCAGGCACTTTTCTGAAAACCTGCACCAATATTAGGGTTATAATTGTAGAGTATGTCATTACGCCATTCAAAATTTTTAGGTAGGAATAAAGCTGTTTTGATGTTCAAATCATGAAAAGCAAATTCCCTATCTTCAAAATCATCAATATCATATTGATTTTTTGTAAATGAAATGCGGTATCTAGGTCTGATTTCTAGTATGTCTTTCCATGTAAAAGTTAAGCTGGCACTAGGTGATATAGATCGCACTCTACTGGCATATTGAACATCATTATTAAAATTGATATTCTTACTTAATTCACCAAATGCTCCAACACCCAACTTAATAGTTCTTAAGCTATCTATTTTAACATCTTTACTATAGTCTAAATTTCCGTTGATCCTATAATTACCATTAACATTGGCATAGGTAGTTTCTCTTACAAAATTTTCATCAATTGTCGTTTTAGAAACGACTTGATTATTAATAAAATTAGCACTGAAATAACTGTAAAATCCTGTGCGTTTTTGCCAATCAAAGGCATTAACTCCTAAACTTATCCAATGACTATTAGTAGGTTCCAGATTAGGATTACCCACTACGGTATTCAAAGGGTCCGTTACGTTGGCAAATGGCTGCAATTGCTCCAATTGTGGTGGATTATTATTTAAACGATAACTTGTCCATAAAGACGCTTTAGGATTAAATCGATAATTAAAACTCGCCCAAGACTCCATGGCCTCAAAACGACGTTTAATATTTAATTCCGGCCTTAATAAATCAATATTTTCAAGTGTTCTAAAAATATAATCAAAACCTGCTCTTGCTGACCATTTTTCCTTTCGGTAGCTCAAACTAATTCCAGGAGCCATACTCTCATTTAAGTACTCGAAATCAGTACTCAAATCTGTATTAAAATCGTTAAAATTACCAGTGCCATCGTTATCGAAAGTACTTCTTCTATTGGTGCTTTTATCACGATTATATTCATAATCAAAGTTTATAAAAAACTCTTTTTTAATAATTGGCAATCGGTATCTAATATCTGAACTAAAATTATTGACTTTTCCTTCTCCCTCCGTAAATTGATCTCTAATAACCTGGTCAATAAGTACGTAATCCGGGTTATTTATATCATTAGGATCTTCTCCATAAACATTCGTTTGAGAGGTTAAATAATCATCAGAATTCCTAGCTGTTATCTCATTTGTTAAATTGACCCTAACAAATGCACCTTTATCTCCAAAACGTTTAGTAGTACTGATTCGATTTCTAAAATTTTTAGCGTAATTTTCTACAAATGAATTGGTATTCGATTCGTTGGTCAATACTTTGTCGTCATTTAAGGATTCCTCATATCTGTCATAGGTATTCTTACTAATGGAATATCTAAATGACGGATCTATATTTATTAAAAAAGTAGAATCTACTTCAATATCAAATCCAATATTGGCACTATGACTATCACTATCATTGTAGCTACTCGATAGGGAGTTAGTATAATATCTAGAGTCAGGCAATATATTTTCTCTTTGAGTAGCTGTCTTATTTTCAGAACTACTACCAGAGTGAAAATAATCAGCCGAAATATCGGTTGTTTCGCTTAATTCATCAGCATAATTAGCACCTACATTTTGAGATTTCACAATACCTTCACCGCCTCCAAACGAACGTCCATCAATGGTAAACGATCCGTTGCTGGACATAGACATACTATATCCACCACCAAACATTTTTCTGATCTCACCAAAACTAAAACCAGGCGAATTAATATTATTCCCTCCTGCCAAAACACTAATTCTTTGGTCGTTGTCAAAATAATTTAGCATTCCCGCCATTTCGTACCGTTCATCCGTTCCACCTCCAGCAGCAACCCGACCAAAAACACCTTTATTGTTTTCTTCTTTTATGGTTAGGTTTATTGTTTTGTTCTCACCATCAACCGTTTCACCCGTAAAGGCTTCCGATTTAGTTTTGGTATCAACTACCTGTATTTTTTCAATGATGTCTTTGGTAAGGTTTTTAGTAGTGATTGTTGGATCGTCACCAAAAAAGGGCTTCCCATTCACCAATATCTTGTTAACTTCTTTACCATTAACCCGAATTTTACCCTCATCATCCACCTCTACACCAGGCAATTGTTTGAGCAAATCTTCAACGGTTGCGTCTTTCTTGGTTTTAAATGACTTCACATTAAATTCCAATGTGTCTTTTTTAATGGTTATTGGTGCAGCCGATTTAATGACTACTTCATCCAAAGCATTGGAAACTTCCATTTCAATTTCACCCAAATCAATGACCTCACTTTTTAAATCAACTTTTTTGAAATAGGTCTTATAACCTACATAGGATACAAATAGGTTTACAGATTCGTCATTGGATTTATCCTCCAATTCAAATCTTCCTTCTTTATTCGTAATAGTGTAAGTGATTACAGTACTATCCTTCACTCGCTCTACATGAACCGTTGCTGATTCCAAAGGCACATTTTCGTCAATTGATTTTATACTTCCAATGATTCTAAAATCTTCAGATTGCGAAAATGAAAAAGTAAGGCAAAAAAAAGTAATTACAAGAAATAGGTACTTCATGTTTTTTGATTGATGGATGATTAGATTTTTTTCAAAAAACGAAAGTAATTCGAATTTCGTATGAATTTTCTTAAAAAAAAGATAAAGTTCTGTTATTTTTTGCGCATGTAGACACTTACCGGAACACCATGAAAGTCAAAATGTTCCCGAAGTTTGTTTTCCAAGAATCTCTTATACGGGTCTCGAACATATTGCGGTAAATTACAGAAAAACGCAAACTGCGGCTGTGGTGTTGGCAGTTGCATAATATATTTAATTTTTACAAACTTCCCTTTGTAGGCTGGTGGCGGATAGCTTTCAATGATGGGAAGCAAAATTTCATTAAGCTTACTAGTCTTAATCTTTTTGGTTCGGTTATTATAAACCTCAACAGCCGTTTCAATAGCTTTAAAAATACGTTGCTTGTTTAAAACTGAAATGAAAACAATTGGCACATCGGTAAATGGTTCAATTTGGGATTTTATATACTTTTCAAACTCTTTAATAGTTTTATTGTCCTTCTCAACCAAATCCCATTTATTCACCAAAATCACGATACCTTTTCGGTTACGTTCTGCCAACCAAAAAATGTTTTGTACTTGACCATCAAACCCTCTAGTTGCATCCAAAACCAACAAACAAACATCACAATGCTCAATGGCACGAACACTGCGCATCACGGAATAGAATTCTAAATCCTCCTTGACTTTTGATTTTTTTCTGATTCCTGCTGTATCAACCAAATTAAATTCAAATCCAAACCGATTGTATTTGGTATCTATGGCATCACGAGTGGTTCCCGCAATATCAGTAACTATGTATCTATCCTCACCTATTAACGCATTAATGAATGATGATTTTCCAGCATTGGGTCTTCCAACAACTGCAAATCGCGGTAATTCTTCTTCCTGCGTTTCTTCTTTTTCCGGCAAAGCAGCAACAAGTGCATCCAAAAGATCACCTGTACCACTACCATTTATACTAGCAATTGTAAAATAATCACCTAATCCCAATGAATAAAATTCAACAGCATCTTCAGCGCGTTTGGCATTATCCACTTTATTAACAGCTAAAAAAACAGGTTTTTTGACTTTTCGTAATAGTCTAGCCACATCTTCATCCATTCCAGTAACGCCAGTTTCAACATCAACCATAAATATTATAGCATCGGCTTCTTCAATGGCTATTTCAACCTGTTTATCAATTTCAGCCTCAAAAATATCATCACTACCCTTGACATAACCTCCTGTGTCTATTAAGGAAAACTCTCTCCCATTCCAATCACTTTTCCCATAATGACGGTCTCTTGTCACACCACTTACAGCATCAACAATAGCTTCGCGTCGTTGAATTAAGCGGTTAAAAAAAGTTGATTTGCCCACATTTGGCCTTCCTACTATGGCTACAATATTGACCATTGCTTGTAAAATTTGCTGCAAATATAATGATAACCTTATGATTTCGTTATATTTTAGTGACAACAAAAAAGGTTACTTTAGTCGATATCAAAATTAAGTCCAATAAAAATGTCCATCAACAAACAAGACATTGTATTAAGACCACGATTTAAAAAGTTATTAAATAAAAGAAACATATTTTATTTAGAACAGTTTAAACTGGCTAAAACTACCCAAAATAAATTTATTGTCTCGGTTATTGACGACCATGTCTTTTTAAAACTTCCCAAAGACAAACAACAGTTTTGGTCTCCGCAATTGCATTTGGAAATTAATGAAGATGGCGAAAAAACATCTATCCTTTATGGGGTTTTCGGCCCAAATCCAACCGTTTGGACCATGTTCATGTTTTTGCACTTTTTGGTAGCTGGTTTGTTTATTGCTTTTGCCATTTGGGCCTACTCCAATTGGTCTTTAGACAACTCCTATAGTGTTCAATTAGGTGTGATGTTTTTATTAGTTGTGTTATGGTTTGTGCTTTATTTTGCTGGGCGCATAGGTAAAGATTCCAGTAAGGAAGAAATGCACGACCTGTATGATTTTATGAATAGCATTATAGAAGAAAAGTCCAACTAAATACAGTTGAACTTTCCTTCCTAACTAACTTAAAAATAAAAACTTATCAGACTAATTTCTGTTTTCGTATATCGTTACTGTACCACTATCTTCATTGGAAACAATCAATAAATCTTTACCATTTGGACTATCTTTTGACGGAACAGCCAACAATCCCTCCGGAGCTTCATCGCCAGGTGTCGATAAGATTGTCATAAACTCTGGAGCCATTGGATTCGTGATATCATAAACCAAAACTTGATCGGTTCTTTCTAAACCAACAAATAATACATATTTATTACCCTTGACCTTTAACACCTCAACAGCTTCTGGTTCCGCACCTTTATCATCACTTCTTCCATCATCATCATTAAACGTATCTGGTGTCAAGTTCAATGTTTGTTGCGAAATATCATTAGCACTATCATAAACCATTTGACCATTGCCATTCCAAACGGTAAATGACCGTCCACCATAGCTGTATAGCTCATCATAATCGCCATCATTATCGGTATCACCCAAGGAGGTAGTAATCTTTAAACGCCCTAAATTTTCATCTTCTTTCAAAAATTCAGCATCTGGAAATGCTACTGGATCTAATATGATATTGTCATCCTTAATACGCGCTTCCTCACTAAAACCATCATAATCTCTCGAATCACCTTCATTGGCAGTGATAATGTAATCTGTTCCATTGACTTTGATGTATTCAATAGCATCAGGCATATAAACACCAAAAACTGGCCAATTTGCTAATACTTTGGCATCATCTCGGTCGCTGACATCTATAGCATTTCCTGGCATATTAAAATCTTTAAATCCAAGTGGATAAATAGCTTCAATGGTTTTGGTAAGTAAATTAACTTTCGCCACGCCATTATTCTCTTGTAAAGTCACCCAAGCATAATTTGAATTATCTGAAATAGCCACATATTCTGGCTCAATATCTTGTGTAAAAGAGGCATTCGGACCAAATACTCGGAAACCGTTAGCTTCTAAATTTTCTTGTTGGGCTGCAAATGCATCAAAGCCTAAAGTCGTCACATTACCTGAAACAACTTCAATTATACTTATTGTACCATCTGGATCCACTGTATACTCATCATTTGGTTCTCCTTCATTGGCCGATACAATAAATTGTCCGTTTGGTGAAAAGGTAACCATATCTGGTAAGGCTCCCACAGTATAAGACGCTATTAAAGCGCCAGAATCTGTATCAAATAACAATACAGAACCAGGATTTTGCTTGGTGTCTGCTTCAACAGCAACAGCCAATTTACCGTTATGAACAGCCACACTATTTGGCGCTCCCGATGGCAACGAAATGGCTGGCTCTTCTATAATATTATCAAGGTCTGTTAAGTTGTAAACAGAAATTTGGGTGGATGCTACATTAACTACGAAAAGCTTGTTGTTTTTGGAATCAAATGCTGAAATCTCTGAAGCACCCTCACCGCCAACATAAACAGTAGCCTTATGTTGAAAATTGACAGTTGACGATCGGAATTGATTTTCTTGATTGGTTTCAACCACGTTATCCTCTACATTGGAACAAGAAACTATGGTTAATAAAAACGTTAAAATGGATAGATTAATTAATTTTTTCATTGGATGATTATTTAAATTCATCCAAATGTAAACTCCAATTGTAAAGTTAGCGTTACTTAAAAATAAAGGAATGTTTAGATATTGCTACTGATTGTAACCAAAACGTTTCAGCTGCTGTTGGTTGCTGCGCCAATTTTTATTCACCTTAACATATAATTCCAAATGCACCTGCTTTCCAAAGAACTTTTCCAGATCTTTTCGAGCTTCTATCCCAACACGCTTTAAGGCACTTCCCTTATGTCCAATAATAATCCCTTTTTGTGTATCTCTTTCGACCATGATAACCGATCGCATTCTAATAATATCATCTTCTTCAAAAAATTCTTCGGTGTCTATTTCAACAGCATAGGGAATTTCTTTCTTGTAGTGCAATAATATTTTCTCACGAATGGTTTCATTAACAAAAAAGCGTTCGGGCTTATCCGTTAGTTGATCTTTCGGATAAAAGGGTGGTGACTCTGGTAACAATTCAATAATGCGATTGAAAACTTCCTGAACCTGAAATCCTTCTAAAGCAGAAATGGCAAATATTTCAGCATTGGGTACTTTTTCAGACCATAAGGCTACTTGTGTTTCTAATTGTTCCTGATTGGAGGTGTCAATCTTATTGAGTAATAGTAAAACAGGAATTTTGGAATTGGTTATTTTTTTAAAAAAGGCTTCATCTTTTAATTCTTTTTCGCCGATTTCAACCATATAGATTAATACATCAGCATCGTCAAAAGCCGATTTCACAAAATCCATCATGGATTCTTGTAACTCATAAGCCGGTTTAATGATACCAGGTGTGTCCGAAAAAATCACCTGAAAATCGGCACCATTGACAATACCGAGAATGCGGTGTCTTGTAGTTTGTGCCTTTGATGTAATAATGGAAAGTTTTTCACCAACAAAAGCATTCATTAATGTAGACTTACCCACATTGGGATTCCCTATAATATTTACAAAACCAGCTTTGTGCATGTCAAATTTTTTACAAAGTTACGACCTTGGTTTGTTTATTCCTCTATCATACATGACAATACTTCCAGCAACCGATACATTTAAACTTAATTCCGAATTAAATTTTACTAAATGGTGGGATTTTTCTATGGCCTGTTTCGACAAACCATGATCTTCAGCACCGAGAAGATACACGCAACGTCTGGGATGATGAAAAGTCTCTAAAGACACTGCATGATCACTCAACTCAACACCTACCAGCATAGCCCCTTTGGGTAAATGATTGTAGAAATCATCAAAAGTCTCATAATGAAAATACGGCATGGCCTTAACCGCATTGTGGGTATCACAAGCTTGTTTGGCATAGCGATTTCCAATAGTAAAAATAAAACTTGCTCCAAGGTTTTGAGCTGAACGCCACAGCACACCTAAATTTTCTGGGGTTTTACCATTTTGAATACCAATACCAAAGAATTCGTTATGAAAATTGTCTACCATATGTTAAAAACAAAAAAGCTCCTAGAAAATTCTAGGAGCCTTTAGTAGCGGGAACAGGACTCGAACCTGTGACCTTCGGGTTATGAGCCCGACGAGCTACCTACTGCTCTATCCCGCGATGTGGACTGCAAATATACAATGCTTTTTAGATAAAACAAGGGTATTTTTAAGAAATTTATTGTTCAATGCTAATTGCTGAAAAAGAATGGAGTTCGCCTGCTCTAAATTCAATTGCAAACTGAATAGGGTTACAGCACACCTCACAATCTTCAATATATTGTTGAGATGGAATCGAACTATCCAACATTAGGGAAACCGTTTCCCAACAATATGGACAGGTATAAAAGTGTTCAAACATGAACTTAAAATACAAAAAAAAGAGACCATAAAATATGGCCTCTTTATTAAACAATTACTAAAAAACTTAAAATCAATCATTGTCGGTGATTGTGGTATCTGCATTATTTAAATCCATAAAGTTAGGATTGTTACCATTCACCATGCTAATGTACTCTTGGTTTAATTTGTTATCACTTACCATAAATGTAGATAATTTAGGAAAATAAGATAACTCAAAGGGCAAATCGCCTGTAAATTCATTACTCGCTAAAACCAATTCTTCCAGTTCTGTTAGTGCAGCAATTTCAACAGGAATCTCACCAGAAATCTTATTATCGATTAAACTTAATTTTTCTAATTTGGTGAGGGATTTTATTTGAGTTGGAATCGTACCGGACAACATATTGCTACCAAGTAACATTTCCTTTAAACTTGCTAAACCTTCAATAGACTCTGGAATATCACCAGTTAAACTATTGCTGTATAATTTTAATACTTCAAGATTATGAAGGTTTCCAATTTGAGCAGGAATCTCACCTTCAATACTATTCATAAATAATTCCAACGAAACCAGATTTTCTAATTCACCAATGGAATTTGGTAAACTACCTGTAATTTTATTGAAACCTAAATTCATAGATCTTAAATGAACTAAATTTCCAAGCTCTTCAGGAAGACTTCCTTGAAGATTATTAAATTCTAAATTCAATGCAACAACTTGATCATTTTCGGTTGTAACACCATACCAAGTGTTGATTGATGCATTCAAATCCCAAGTGTTGACCCATTCGTCACCATTGGTTGAATTGTATAATGCTATTAGAGCTTCTTTCTCGCTATTTGAAACGTCTGCAAACGAAAATGCAGTCAAGAAAAGACACAGTAGTGTTAGTTTTAAGGTTTTCATATTCAATAGATTTGGGATTAATCTGAATCAATATTAGAACAAAGAACGCTTAAAACCAAAAATATTCGTTGAAATACTATTTCATGTAAGAATTTACTTATTAATTGTACGATTCGATAGCATCCTGAACGGATTCCCAATCTACCATCAATGACTCCAAACGGTCTTTTTTAGCCTGATATTTATCGAAGAACGCTGGGTCAGAAACAACCTGATCATAATTAGTTGCCAATTCGACATCAATGGACTTAATATCTTTTTCCAGCTGATTTATTTTAGCTTCTATATTACTTAACTTATTGGTAAGGGACTTCAATTTCTTTTGAGATTCATAAGAATCCTTATTACTCGATTTTGGGGTCTGCTTGACTATATCGCGTTTTTCAACCTCACGAAGGTTTTCGACATTGCGTTGTTCCAAATAAAAATCTATATTTCCTAAATACTCCTTTATTTTTTGGTCTTTGAACTCATAAACCGTATCGGTTAAGCCTTGCAGGAAGTCCCGATCGTGAGACACTAAAATTAAAGTTCCTTCAAATTTCTTCAGCGCTTCTTTCAAAACATTTTTAGACTTTATATCCAAATGGTTTGTGGGCTCATCCATGACCAATACGTTAAATGGCTGTAACAGTAATTTGGCCAAAGCTAATCTGTTTCGCTCGCCACCTGATAACACCCGAACATATTTTTCAACTTCATCACCACGAAATAAAAAGGCTCCCAAAATATCCCTGACACGGCTTCTATTGCTTTCATTGGCCGCATCAATCATGGTATCTAAAACTGTTTTACTACCATCTAAATATTCTGCCTGATTTTGGGCGAAGTAGGCAATTTGTACATTGTGTCCTAAATTTAAGTCACCTTGATGTTTTATTTCACCCACAATAATTTTGGCTAAAGTTGATTTACCTTGACCATTTTGCCCTACAAAAGCCGTCTTGGTATCTCTAGCTATAGTGAGATTGATATTTTTTAAGACTTGTAAATCATCATAATTTTTAGACACGTTTAAAGCTTCAACCACAACTTTTCCAGGCGTAACAGATACAGGAAAATTTAATGACATGACACTGTTGTCATCTTCATCAACCTCCACGCGTTCCATTCGATCCAATTTTTTGATCAATGACTGCGCCATAGTGGCCTTGGATGCCTTTGCTCGGAACTTTTCTATTAATCGTTCTGTTTGCTGGATTTGCTTCTCCTGATTTTTTTGAGTTGCTAATTGCTGCTCTTTAATCTCTTTTCGCAATACCAAAAATTTGGAATATGGTTTATTGTAATCATAAATACGACCCAACGAAATTTCTATTGTCCTATTAGTAACATTATCCAAGAACATTTTATCGTGAGATACAATGACAACCGCACCAGGATAATTTTTAAGGAAGCCCTCCAGCCAGATAATAGATTCGATATCCAAATGGTTTGTAGGCTCATCCAATAGCAATAAATCATTGTTTTGAAGTAACAGTTTTGCCAACTCAATACGCATGCGCCAACCTCCAGAAAAAGTATCAGTTAGATTATTAAAATCCTCACGTTTAAAACCCAATCCTTGTAGTATCTTTTCGGTTTCGCCCTGATAATTATAACCGCCTAAAATTTCATATTGATGCTGTAAATCATTTAAATCAACCATTAACTGATGATATCCATCACTTTCATAATCGGTTCGTTCCGCTAATTGCGTATTGATATCTTCCAGTTTAGCTTCCAGTTCTTTTATTTCGGTAAAGGCTTCGTAGGACTCTTCTAATACTGTTCGACCAAACTCAAAATCAATATCTTGTTTTAGAAATCCAATCTTAAGATTTTTATCTGCAGCAATCTGTCCGGAATCAGGTTGCAATTCTTTTGATAGAATTTTAAGCATGGTAGATTTCCCAGCGCCATTTTTTCCAATTAACCCTATACGATCTCCTGAAGTTAGCTTAAAGGTGATTTCTTCGAACAAATACTCACCTTGAAATGATATTGAAAGATTGTGGATGTTAAGCATTATGTTACAAAAGTTACAAGTTAATGTTGTTTAAAAGGTTAATTTTGTGTAATCCAAAATGCAAAAGTAAACTTTTAAAGATGATTAAAAAAGGAACCAAGCTATATAGTATTTTAACTGGAGCATGCCCTAAATGCCACCAAGAATCCATGTATGAGAATAAAAATCCGTATGTACTTCCAGATGTCCTAAAAATCAACGAAAAATGTTCACATTGTGGAACCAAATATAGAATGGAACCCTCGTTCTTTTATGGTTCTATGTACGTAAGCTATGCTGTGGGTATAGCCTTTGCTGTGGCAGCATTTGTTATTAGTTATGTGTTTTTGGGAAGTAGTCGTAATATAGCTTTTATCTCAATTATTGGAACGCTGATTGTTTTCATGCCTATTATCATGCGCTTATCTCGAAATATTTGGATTAACCTATTTATGAATTACGATAAAAATTTGGTTAAGAAGAAAACCGATTAATATCAATTTCTGGATTTAGGGGTTTTCCAAACTCTACATAATTAAATAATTCCTCTGATATATAAGGAGCAATCATCACACCTCTTGTGCCCAAACCATTCATGACATGGATATTTCTGTAATTTGAATGCGTTCCGACCAGAGGTCTTCTATCCTTAACAGTCGGTCTGATACCAGCCACTTGATCAACGACTTTAAAATCGCACTTTAGAAAGACCTTCAATTTATCAGTCATCTCAATTTTTGCTTCTTCTGTGACTGAATTAGTTTTATCTTCCCAATTATAAGTGGCTCCAACAGAATAGAGATTGTTGCCTTCAGGAATTATAAAAACCGAAGACTTTATGGCAAAATTAATCTTTAATTCTGGTGCTTCTATGGTCAACACTTCTCCTTTGGTCCCATTTAAGGGTAGTTGATTGAAATATGGATTTTTTTTCATTCCAAATCCTTCACAAAACACCATATTAGAAGCTTGAATATTTTCATATTCAACATAGCTTTCGTGAATTTTTAGACTGTCATGATTGAATGGTCGTGATTTCAAAAGTTTCTGGCCATCTAAATACTTCAAATAATTATCGATTAATGTATTGGTATCAATTCTACCAGCTTGTAAAACTTCTCCAAAACCAAATGGTGCGTCTATGACCGGACTGCTATTTTTGACAATATTTCCAGATAAAAAAGGTTCTAATTTTGGCTTATCCATGGCCGAAAACCAAAGATTTTGCTCTTCTATAGAAGAAAACCGTCTTAATAGCCCAAACTCATAATCTATTTTAGTGTGAAGTAGTTTTTCTAAATCCTTGTAAAATGGTTTGGCGAGTTGCAATTGCATCTCGGCCATCCAAACTTCTGAAAAACGTTTTAGGATGACTGGATTATACATACCAGCAGCAACCAAAGAGGACTGTTGCGAACGATCATCAAATACTAAAAATGATTTATTATGTTTTCGTAATTGTTCGCAAAATGCAATTCCTGCTAAACCACAACCAACAACTATATAATCAACTTTTTGCAATATTCAGTTTTTTAAAATCTTTCGCAAATATCGTAATAAAAAACGCTCACTGAAAAGTGAGCGTTTAAACCTTTTATTGCAGGACCTAAATTAATAAGCCCACATATCTAATTCGAAGTTTCTAATCTTCTCCTTAATTCTATCTGACTCTAACAATTGCATCAAAGCATTTTCAGAAATATATTCGGTTACCTTTCGGTCTCCATAGACATTTTCCTCTTTGTAAACGTAGCCATTAAAGCGTCTTGAATTTAACAAATGATCAAAACTGAATGGAACGGCACTATTTTCATTATTAAATGCTTTGGCTTCATGCAAGATATCTCTGGCATCTGGGTAAAATACCCAAAATAATGGAATTGGCTCTTTGTTAGCTTCATCATCCGAATCTAAAAAGTTTACGTCTGGAGCAGCAGGTGCTATACCGATTAAACGATACTTCATTTCTGCTTGTCGCTTATCAAAATACCATAAACCTTTCATTAAATAAGCACTAATGTGATAAGAAGTAATATCAGTTTTAATAATATATTCTGGGTCTACATAACCATCAGCATTATATTGTTCATAACCGATATCTAACGTATCTATTTTTGACATACTAGCTTGTAAATCCTTTATAGTACGTTTAGCAGTAAAATAAGAATCATCATAAATGTTCTCTAAATCACCTTTTTTTACACTATTCCAAAGTACATCAAACAACGAACGTCTGTTTTTACCAATATTATTGGTGTCTACAGGGTAGTATAATGGGAAATTAACACGCTCATCAAGAACAACACGTTCCCATGTCATTTTAGAGTACATGATATCTCTATCATCAACATAACCATATTCTAACGGTTTGTCATTGTCTAATGCCTTTTGTGCTTCAGTTCGCACACCAATTTCTTCTGGTGATTTCGCACTCAACAAATTGGCTTGTGAGAACGCAGTAGTCACAAAGGACACACTTATAACGGTTAATAATAAACTTCTTAATCTCATCTGTTTTAATTTTAGTTATTAGGGCTTATCATTCAGATGCTTAAACCTTGTTTTAATTCGTAATCTCAACAACTACAGGAGAAACACCTTTTAACTTATAAGATGAATTTCCTTGAATTTGAGCTTTAATATCAAATATCGACACTTGGTCTCCACGTCTAGCCTTACGTAATGCATTTTTTGCTTGACTGTTTAGCTTGGTTCCATTAACTGAAACTGATGGTTGACCAGGTACTTTAATTTTAAAAGACGTTACTTGTATTGGTAATTCAAAATCAAAATCTTCTAATTTTGCACCAATGGTTGAAATCTCAACACTATTTCTTGGTAAATTAACGATTCCATCTTGACCACTTACTGTACCTGTTGGTTTTGGAATATCTTTAATTCTAAAGGTAGCCTTATCACTAACTTTTTGTCCATCAGGCAATGTACCAGATACATTAATTGTAACTTCTCTACCAGAACCAGGATTCATGTTATATTTACCAACTCCAGAACCTTTACTTAAACCAGGTGCACTAGCAGATACATTGTTATCTGAAATACCTGCGAAAGAAATAGTCATTGGGTTTGTTACACCACGATAAACTACGTTCATCTTGTCAGCAGAAATTGTTGCTGAATTTGGCTTTGGTACAACGGCATAAGTTGACTTCACTGGTATAGAAATGATAGAGTCACCTTCCTTAAATTGGAATTCTCCTTCAATTTCACGTTCACCAACCGCTCCAGCAGGGAACTTTAATAAAGTCTGACCTGCTTGCATAGATGAATCTGGTAATTCTGTACCATTAATAATTACTTTATTAGCCTTTAATGTTTTATCATTCTTACCTAAAATGATACGACCAGTAAAGTTTTCTCCAGAAAAGAAAGCTGTTTTATCTGGTACCACAATAGCGTCAAAATTTGTTAGCGATGCCTCCACTTTTAACTTACCAGCTAGCATAGATGACAATACTTCCGACTCCGTAGTTTTAACATCAGCTTGCAATTGTGTCATTTTGGTTAATGAAGCCACCAAAGGGAAACCTTTATAATGGTAATCCAACCAATCAATTTTGTTACCATCTCTATTGGTTACTGGATCGGTAGCAAATTTCTTTTTAACATCTTCGGCAATACTTGCCATATCAGGATTAGTAGCCAATACAGCAACTACACCATCTCTAAATTTTGAAATCTCATCAATAAATTTTTGACCTTCTGGCTTTAATTTTTCACCAATGAAAAAATATTCATCCAAGAAATCACCTTTATCCATGATTTCATAATCTTTAGGATCTTCAACAGTAGCTGTCATTTTACCTTTCAAATCTACAATGTAAGAATTGAAATCGTTAGCTAATGTCGATATTTGATCCGCTTGCATTTTCAAAGGTTGGTATTTAGCTGGTTGTTCCTCAACCTTTTCAGCCAATCCTTGCATAAATGCTTCATTTCTTTGAGTTGCCGCTTCATTTGATTCTGTTAACTTTTCGTTCATCAAACCAAATGCAGAAAGCACCTCTTTTGACATATTTAATGCAAGCATCGCAATGAACACTAAATACATCAAGTTAATCATTTTCTGTCTTGCAGATAATTTTCCTCCTGCCATTTCTAATTAGTTTTTTAAGTTATAATTATTGTTTAAATAAATATTTAGTTTTTAAAAACTAATTAGCGCTTGTTCATTGCAGAAAGCATTCCTCCATACACACCATTTAATGATGATAAGTTAGATGCCAATGATTGCATTTGTTCTTTTAATTTTGTAGCATTTTCTACAGCTTCTTCGTTAATGGCCGCTTGTCTGTTGGCAGCTTCCATTTGAACTTTATAAAGACTGTTTAAAGACTCCATTTGAGCAGCAGCTAATGACATTTCTTCACCGTACTTTTTAGTAGCAGCGATTGAATCAACTGTTGGGCTGATACCTTTAGCCGCACCTTCAAAGTTTTTGATGCTCTCTCCTAAACTTGACATTAATTCTGCGTCAATTTTAGCGTCTTTTAATAATTGATCTAATTTTTGAGATAATAAACCTTCAGCATCTTTAGGTTTCTCTTCTTTCTTTTTGGTACTCATTCCACCTGCTAATTCAGGGTAAACTAATGACCAATCTAAATCGTCATCAACAGGTTCAAAAGCTGAAAGCGCAAAAATAATTGCTTCAGTTACAAGACCTATTGTCAACATAACATTACCTGTTAATGGTCCTATTTCAAAGTGAATGATTTTAAAAAGTGCTCCAACGATTACGATTGATGCTCCTAATCCATAGGCCATTGCCATGAATTTCTTGAATGCTCTTGATTGTCCTGCCATAATTTCTGGTTTTTTAGTTAAGTATAATACTTAGGTAGTTTAATAAAATTTAGTTATAGTTTAATTTTTAGTTTTTTGCGTTTAAGGTTACATCCGTACCCATATAATCCTGAACAGTTCTGAAGCCAATATAACTTCTTGCCGAATCAGCATATTCGTAGTCTCTAGAACTCACCTGCATGTAATACGCCACATCCTTCCATGAACCTCCGCGAACAACTTTACGCTCATTGTTAACATCGTTCACACTTGGGTTTACAGATGACACAAACTCATAAGAAGACGGATCATACGATGCATGCACCCACTCCGAAACATTACCAGCCATATTATATAGATTATAATCGTTTGGCTCGTAAGATTTGGCTTCTACAGTGTATAGTGCCTGATCTGCAGCATAATCACCTCTTAAAGGTTTAAAGTTAGCCATAAAGCACCCTCTGTCATTTTTGGTGTAAGGACCACCCCAAGGATAGGTTGCTGCCTGAAGACCTCCTCTAGCCGCATACTCCCATTCAGCCTCTGATGGCAAACGGTATTTAGGTACAAAGTGTTGCTTTTTTTCTTTTCTGTAAGCATTATGGTATAACCATCTCCACTCACAAAATGCTTTAGCTTGTTTCCAAGACACTCCAACTACTGGATACTCATCATAAGCAGCATGCCAGAAATAGTCATTGTGCATTGGCTCATTATATGAATAAGCAAAGTCACGAATCCAAGCTGTAGTATCAGGATAAACTTCAACTTCTTCAGTAATAATAAATTCTGAACGCTTTTTACCCTTGTTTTTAGCTTTTGCAGCTTTTTCAATATCCATATATTTATATTGGAATTTGAACTTGGTTACATCCCAAGTACGTTGCCCGTTATAAGACTCTTCCATTGGTAGGTACATGGTGTCCATAACTTCAGCATAATACTCATCAATATAATTTGCGGTATCAAACTCAATATCAATATCTTTATTTAATTTTCTGCCTTCGTATCCTGTAGGTCCTAATCCAGCATAATTGTCATACATATATTTTTCATATACAGACATATCATCTGGGTTTTGATCAACAAAAGCGTAATCACCAATAGTTCCTGCATCCGCTTGAGTCATTCCAACTTCATCAGCCAAAATAGCCAAACGTGTTCTAATAGTTGAGTCACGAACCCACTCGACGAACTGTTTATATTCACTATTGGTAATTTCGGTAGCATCCATATAAAATGAACGCACCGTAACGGTCTTTGCAGGCGCATCATGAATACCAGCCAGATCATCGTCTGCCTTACCCATAATAAACGCCCCACCTGGTACTAATTCCATACCATATGGCTTCTCGGGATGCCATTTTTTTCCTTTAACTCCTACTAACTGACCCCTGTCACCAGAGCCACAACTTGTCAGTATAGCTAAAACTGCGGTTAATAAAAATAATTTCTTCATATCCATAGAAAACTCGAGGTTAATAATTGCCTTAAAAAATTTAAGAGCGTAAACATATTTATATATTTCGTAAAAAACAACTTTTTATCAAAAAAAATTACGTTTCATCGTAAAAAAAGTGCATTTTACCGATGAAAACATCGACGAACGGTAATGCATTTACACACAATTCTTTTGAAACGCTTTGTACCAGCGCTCTGGAACCTTATTATTGCAGGCGTCAAGATAATCTTGATGCATGCATGGTAATAACGTATGCCTTTTTAATTTATTATTTACTTCTTCTAAAAAAGGTATTTCAATCCACCAACGCTCGGTCTTCTTACTCTTATAAAACACCAATTCTTGTAAATCTGCTAAAGTAGTGAATTTTTGATAGTTATCATCATTTAAAAAATCATCATCTTTAACCCTAAAATTCACACCTTCAATAAAATACCACAAAGCTTGCGAAATTAATCCAGCTGTAATTTCATCGTCTTGAGAAGGTTTGTATTCAAAAAGGCCGAATGAAGATACCTTATTACTGATACCTGCATAACGGGCAATAGCACAAATTTCCTTTCCATCTAATCCATTGGGAGATGACTTTTGCTTTAAACTGACTTCCGAAGCTTTAATAGCATTCATATCTATGGTCACTATATTGGCATCTCTCATGACCGGCTCAACAATGGTAATGTTTTTGGAAACCTCGCCCAAACGATATGATTCAAAATAGAGTTTATCCATGAGGTCTATTTCCTCTTGCGAATTATAATAGGTTTGATAGCCTATGGAAGCGTAGTTAAATAAATTGTATGGCTGGTCCAATATAATCTTACCTACAAAACTGTTGTTTTTTATTGGTTTGTTGGAATCACCTAAATCAAACCTGGAATCAACATTAACAATATTGACCATGGGCTGTATGGAATCATAAGCCCTATATATTGGATAAGTTAAATCTTGACTACCGCCTAATATTATAGGTATAATATTTTTTTGAACCAATAATGAAACCGCAGTCTTTAGGGCAAAATAGGTATCCTCTACTGTTTCACCTTTATTTATATCACCCAAATCAACTATTCGGGTGTGCCAGTTCCCAGGGTAAAGCTCATAAAGTGCTTTGCGAATTTCATTAAGACTAAATTCCTCACCTAAATAATTGACATCATTTCTGTTTTCCAAAACGCCTATGATTGCAATTTGCGCATCATCAAGATCTGGGAAGCCATTATGTTTGGAGTGAATAGTAATTTTTTTACCGAGTGATTGCGACGACAACAATTCGTTATGTGCTACAACCGAATCTGATACTGGGGATAAAAAATTAAAATTCATGTGCCGCTATTTCTTTTTAGTAGTTTTTTTCTTTTTGGGTGCGTTCTTATCCAAGATGTCTTGAGCTTCCTCTAAAGTCATTTCGGAAACATCAACTGTCTTGGCCAATTCAACTTTGGTTTTACCTTTTATAATATGATGCCTTCCCCATCTTGCTTTTTCAACACGAATTCCAGCATCTTCCCAATTATGGATTAATTTATCCTTTTCTTTTTGAATTTTATCCTCAATCAATGTGATGATATCGTTATCAGATAAATTATCCCAATCATATTGCTTGTTCACATTAATGAACATGTTATTCCACTTAATGAATGGACCAAAACGCCCTTTACCTTTTTGGACAGGCAATCCTTGATACATATATATAGGAGCATCAGCTTTTTGCTTTTCTTTAATCAAAATGATAGCATCATCCAACTCAACACTTAATGGATCAACACCTTGAGGTAAAGACACGAATGATTTCCCAAACTTCACATAAGGTCCAAAACGACCATTATTGACTTCAACCTCCTCACCTTCATAAGTCCCTAAGGCTTTAGGCAGCTTGAATAAATCCATAGCCTCTTCGTAGGTTATGGTGTTCAATTGTTGGTCTGGTGACAAACTAGCGAACATGGGTTTTTCTTCTTCGTCGGCTGTTCCAATTTGGACCATGGGACCAAACTTACCTAATCGAACACTGACTTGGCGACCAGTTTTCGGATCTGTTCCCAAAATGCGTTCCCCAGATTCTCTATCCGCATTTTCCTGAACATCTTCAACTTGAGGATGAAAGTCTTTGTAAAAATCTTTCATCATTTTAGACCAATCTACTTTACCATCAGCAATATCATCAAAATCTTCTTCGACCTTGGCCGTGAAATTGTAATCTAATATTTGTTCAAAATGATTGACCAAGAAATCCGTTACAATCATGCCTATATCAGTTGGTACCAGCTTACCTTTATCGGACCCAACTTTTTCAGACAATTGTTTCTCCTGAACCTGACCATTTTCAAGCGTTATTTGCGAATAATTTCTTTCTACACCATCAACCGAACCCTTCTCGACATAGTTCCTATTTTGAATAGTTGAGATTGTTGGCGCATAAGTAGATGGTCTACCAATACCCAATTCCTCCAATTTTTTAACTAATGATGCTTCGGTATATCTTGCTGGTGGTCTGGTGTAACGCTCTGTTGCCGTAATATAATTGTTCAACAAGGTTTCATTAACTCGCATAGCAGGCAACATACCATCTTGTTCAACATCCTCATCATCTGTTCCTTCCAGATAGACTTTTAAAAAGCCATCAAAAGTGATAACCTCGCCATTTGCAGAAAACAACTCATCATGCTTACTTGCCGAAATCTTGACGTTTGTGCGCTCTAATTTAGCATCGGTCATTTGTGATGCAATAGCACGTTTCCATATTAAATCGTATAGTCGGGCTTGATCTCTTTCAACATTTACGGATTGTCTTGAGAAATCCGTAGGTCTAATGGCCTCATGCGCTTCCTGAGCACCTTTAGCCTTACCTTTATAATTTCTAGGCTCACTATATTCAGAACCATAAGATGATTCTATAGCAGCTTTAGCGCCATTGCGGGCTTCGTCAGATAAATTCACACTATCTGTTCTCATGTAAGTAATCAAACCAGCCTCGTAAAGACGTTGCGCCATTGTCATGGTTTTACTCACGGAAAAATACAACTTACGAGAAGCCTCTTGTTGTAATGTTGACGTAGTAAACGGTGCAGCTGGTGATTTTTTAGCTGGTTTTTTATCTAATTCCGCAACTTTGAAATCTGCAGAAATATTAGCCTTTAGAAAATCTTCCGCTTCTTTTTTAGTATTAAAGTTCTTTGGAAGTTTTGCCTTGAATGTCTGTCCTTCCTCATTTGAAAATTCAGCATCAATTCTAAAGGAGGCTTGTGGCTCAAAATCCTGAATTTCGCGTTCGCGCTCTACAATTAATCTTACGGATACTGATTGTACGCGTCCAGCAGATAGGCCGCCTTTTACTTTTCTCCAAAGTACCGGAGACAACTCGTATCCAACTATTCTATCTAAAACCCGTCTTGCCTGCTGCGCATCGACCAAATCATAATCTATCCCTCTGGGATTTTGAATGGCTTTTTGGATGGCTGTTTTAGTAATCTCATGAAAAACAATACGTTTGGTCTTCGCTTTGTCCAAATTTAAAGATTCGGCCAAATGCCATGCAATAGCTTCTCCCTCACGATCCTCATCACTTGCTAACCAGACTATTTCAGCTTTTTTGGCAAGCTCTTTTAATTTTTTTACTACTGCTTTTTTGTCTTTAGAAACCTCATATTTCGGTTTGAAATCACCATCAACATCTACACCCAATTCTTTTGAAGGCAAATCGGCAATGTGACCAAAACTGGATTCCACTTTAAAGTCTTTCCCTAAAAATTTCTCGATTGTTTTTGCTTTTGCTGGCGACTCAACAATTACTAAATTCTTTGCCATTTATCATTTTTTAAGGCTACAAATGTATATGAAAAAAAGTTTATGTACCTAATTTTCAGTTTTCATAACCTAAAAATTAACACCAGTTATATATAAAAAACCCACATTTTAAATGTATAAAATGTAGGTTTCAAAATATAATATTTATTATTATTCAACAATATGATTCACGGGTTTGTCATCATTAAACCCTATGACGTTTTTGTAAACCAAGTATGTTGGGTGATATACAAAGGCAGCTGTAAAGAACACACCTACTCCACAAAGTAAGAGACCTACTATTTCGGCCAATAAAGAAGAAACTATTATTAATCCAAATACCAATAACCACTTTTTATTCCCTAACGCAAAACTACCTTTTATGATATCACTAACTGAAAGTTCAGGATTGAACGCAAAAAACATGGTGAAAAACGACATAGGAACCATGACATATATAATAGGTATAAAACACAATAATGCTGCTATGGTAGAAATAACCAATGAGGCCAACATCAAAACAAACAACTTGCTCAAATGATTCCCCTTAACAAAGTGGAAAAAATCCGCAGTTGTAACTTGCTCATCATGATCGAGCATTTTCATAATTCTATAAAACCCGGATTGAAGTGCGAGAGTAACAACACTCAAAACCAACATGCCAACAAAAATCAAAACAATAAACAACAAGGAGAAACCAGCAAAAACTGCATTAAAGGCTTCCATGGAATCTGGATTCCCACCATCTGTTTGTACTTGCGCAATCATAGCCATAACAAACGGTACATAAATTAATATTATAAATGGCAACATAATTAGTACCGAGAATAATTGCAGTAAAAAGCCTTGTACCCAAGTTTTTTTGAAAAGCTCAATAGAATTGCTAAAAATTTCACCAAAATCCAGAGAAGGAGCGGTTTTGACGCGTTCTAAAATTGAAGTAATTGTGTTCATACTTTTTGAAGTTTGTTAGTGTTTCATACCAAAGTAAGTATAATTTGGGAGCATTCATAAATTAATTTTTATTGTCTGACACTTTGTCACTGTTTTGAAAATAATCGTAACTTTGCAACCGCCCGTAATTTCTGGGCATAGAAATTGACAATCCAATATATCATTATTATGGATTTCAGTAAATTTTGAAAATGACTATGGAGAAGGTTATAGACGAATCAAAACAAGGACAAAGTCTACATTTAGAAGCTAAAAAAGAAAACAGCAGAAAGCTATTTATTGAAAGTTATGGCTGTCAAATGAATTTTAGTGATAGTGAAATAGTAGCTTCTATTCTTTCAAATGAAGGGTTTAATACAACCCAAAATCTTGAAGATGCCGATTTGGTATTGGTAAATACCTGTTCAATTCGAGATAAGGCCGAACAAACTGTGCGCAAGCGTTTGGAAAAATACAATGCTGTAAAAAAGATTAACCCAAAAATGAAAGTTGGGGTTTTAGGCTGCATGGCTGAACGTTTAAAAAGCAAATTTTTAGAAGAAGAGAAAATTGTTGATTTAGTGGTTGGACCTGATGCCTACAAGGATTTACCCAATTTACTTTCGGAAGTTGAGGATGGCCGTGAAGCAATAAATGTCATTCTATCTAAAGAAGAAACCTACGGAGATATTTCACCTGTGAGATTAGATTCCAATGGTGTTACGGCATTTGTTTCCATTACCAGAGGATGTGATAACATGTGTACCTTTTGTGTGGTACCATTCACTAGAGGTCGTGAACGCAGTAGAGACCCTCAAAGTATTATTGAGGAAGTCAATGATTTATGGAATAAGGGTTACAAGGAAATCACGTTATTAGGTCAAAATGTAGATAGTTATTTATGGTACGGTGGTGGACTTAAAAAAGATTTTGAAAAAGCCAGCGATCTTCAAAAGGCGACGGCTGTTAATTTTGCCAAGCTATTAGATATGTGCGCAACGGCTCAACCCAAAATGCGTATACGTTTTTCTACATCCAACCCACAAGATATGACCATGGATGTTATAGAAATTATGGCTAAACACAATAACATCTGTAAATACATTCATTTACCAGTACAAAGCGGTAGTAATCGTATTTTAAAGGAAATGAATCGTCAACATACGCGTGAGGAATACTTCAAACTTATTGACGATATTAAAAACTTAATTCCTGATATTGCTTTTAGTCAGGATATGATTGCAGGTTTCCCCACTGAAACCGAAGCCGATCATCAGGATACGTTGAGTCTTATGGAATATGTAAAATATGATTTTGGATTTATGTTTGCCTATTCCGAAAGACCAGGCACATTGGCCGAACGCAAGATGGAAGATGATGTTCCCGAAGCTACAAAAAAACGTCGTTTACAGGAAATCATCGAATTGCAGCGCCAACATGGACATTACAGAACCCAGCAACACTTGGGCAAGATTGAAGAAGTCTTGATTGAAAAAGAATCCAAGCGTTCTGACGCTCATTGGTCTGGCAGAAATACCTATAATACGGTGGTGATTTTCCCAAAAGAACATTATCAAGTGGGCGATTTTGTAAATGTCCAAATAACTGATTGTACCACAGCCACGCTTTTAGGTGAAGCCGTTGGTTATTCTGAAAACAATTAATTATGGAATCCGTTCAAGCTATAAAACAACGTTTTGGCATTATTGGTAACGACCCAAGTTTAAATCGTGCCATTGAAAAAGCTATACAGGTAGCTCCAACCGATATTTCGGTTTTAGTTACCGGTGAATCTGGTGTTGGTAAAGAAAGTATTCCAAAAATTATCCATCAGCTTTCGCATAGAAAGCATGGCAAATACATTGCGGTAAACTGTGGAGCGATTCCTGAAGGCACCATTGATAGTGAATTGTTTGGTCACGAAAAGGGGTCTTTTACAGGAGCCACGCAAACGCGTTCTGGCTATTTTGAAGTAGCCGATGGCGGAACCATTTTCCTGGATGAAGTTGGTGAATTACCATTAACAACTCAAGTACGTTTATTGCGTGTTCTCGAGAATGGTGAGTTTATAAAAGTTGGCTCCAGTAAAGTTCAAAAAACCAATGTACGCATTGTGGCTGCAACCAACGTCAATATGTTTGAGGCCATAAAAAAGGAAAAGTTCCGTGAAGATTTATATTATCGTTTAAGTACCGTTGAAATTCACTTGCCGCCATTACGCGACCGTAAAGAAGACATTCATTTACTTTTTAGAAAATTTGCCAGTGATTTCGCTCTTAAATACAAAATGCCAACCATCAAATTAACGGATGATGCGGTCCATCTATTATTAAAACATCGTTGGAGCGGTAATATTCGTCAATTACGAAATGTTGCCGAGCAAATTTCTGTTTTGGAACAAAATAGAAATATTAATGCTGCCACGCTTCAGGAATATTTACCAAGTGGTTCCAGCAACCTACCTGCTGTCATTAGCACGACCAAATCAGAAAGTGATTTCAGTAGTGAACGAGAAATTTTGTACAAGGTACTTTTCGATATGAAAAGTGACTTAAATGATTTAAAAAAGCTCACGATGGAACTCATGAAAAGTGGTAACGTTTCCGAAGTACAAAAACAAAATGAGGGACTGATTCAAAAAATTTATGGTGACGACGAAGAGGATGCTACTGTAGAAGACCTTGAAGTTCTTTCAATTCCTGAAAAGTCCTCTTCCGAACCCAATTATCAAGAAGCTGAAGAGATTCCAGACAAATACCATTTTGCTGAAGAAATAGAAGAAGAGGAAACTTTATCTTTACATGACAAAGAATTAGAACTCATTAAAAAATCTTTGGAACGCCACAATGGCAAGCGCAAATTGGCTGCTCAAGAATTGGGCATTAGTGAACGTACACTGTATAGAAAGATTAAACAATTTGATTTGTAATACATGAAGACATTCTTAAAATATATATTTATTCCCATCATCAGTTTGACACTTTTTGGTTGTGGCATTTATTCATTTACTGGTGCTTCCATATCATCAGATGTCAAAACCTTTCAGGTGAATTATTTCCAAAATAGTTCTATGTTGATAGAACCAGGTTTGGACCGAGATTTCACGTTGGCTCTGCAAGATTTACTGCTCAATCAAACAAATTTAGATTTGGTAAAATCCAACGGTGATTTAGTTTATGAAGGTGAAATAACCGAATATAGAATCGCACCAACAACGGCAACAGCCAACAATACAGCTGCTCAAAACCGATTGACCATGTCAGTAAGAGTACGGTTTTTCAACAAAAAGAATGAAGAAGATGATTTTGAGCAAAACTTTTCATTTTTCTACGACTACACTGGAAGTAGTTTATTGACGGGAGCAACCAAAGACGCTGCACATGAAGAGCTTTTTACACGTATAACCCAAGATATTTTTAATGCCTCTTTAGCCAAATGGTAATATGAATCGTGCTGAATTTTCACATATTGTTCAAAATCCACAAGCTGTTTCAAGTAATCATACCGGAACACTTGAGGCCATTATTGAAAAATACCCTTATTTCCAATCAGCTCGAGCAATCTATTTAAAAGCTCTAAAAAATGCCGAAAGCTTTGAATATAATGATGCTTTAAAAACAGCTGCAGCCTATACAACAGATAGAAGCATCTTATTTGATTACATAACATCCGATAAATTTGTACAAAACGAAATTTCAGAATACATCAAAAAACACACAGACCATATTAAGGATTTAGAAGTTTCAGCAGAAGATGTTTCAGTTGATAAAAGTGTGGTAATTGATGCTGCTTTAAAACAACAGATCAAGGATACCGAGCAAATTTTGGATCCCGAATTATTTCAACCAAAGGTTAAAAAATCTAAAATTGTCAATTTTCAATTGGATGAAAGTGAACCCATTGAAGAGAATTTTGAGACTTCCAATATTAATGAAGATTCTCCTGAAGATATCCTAAAAATTGGCACACCCCTACAATTCGACATTAATGAAAGACATTCCTTTAACGAATGGCTTAAACTAACGCGATTTAAACCTATTGATCGTTCTGAAGAACAAGACAAAACTAACATTCCCAATACAGAAGAAAATACCATCCAAGCTGATGAGCGCAGCAAAAAGTTTGATCTTATTGACAATTTTTTAAGTAAAAACCCAAAGCTTAAACCAGAAAAAACACAGACCAAAAATGTCAATTTAGCAGAGGAGCAAATGATACAACCCGAAGCTTTGATGACAGAAACTTTGGCGCGTATTTATGTTGAGCAAAAGAACTACAAAAAAGCTATTCAATCTTATAAAATTTTAAGTTTGAAATATCCAGAAAAAAGTGGTTTCTTTGCAGACCAAATTAAAGCAATAAAACAATTACAAGAACAAAATAATAAAGAACAATGAGTACGTTTACAATATTTTTAGCCTTAATAGTTGTTGTAGCATTTTTATTAGTGGTAGTAATCATGGTACAAAATCCTAAAGGTGGTGGTTTATCGTCATCTTTTGGTGGTGGTGGCACACAGCAACTAGGTGGTGTTAAAAAAACAACAGACTTTTTAGACAAAAGTACTTGGACATTAGCAACCTTAATGTTAGTATTGATTTTACTATCTAATGTTGCAATTAACAGAGGTTCAGGTAATGCCGAATCTAAAGCTATTGACAATATCAATACTACAGAGCAACCGGTTGTCCCTGCAACAACGCCAGCTCAAACTGAAAATACAGGTGCAGTTAATGATTCTGCGAAGTAATTTTATATTGAAAACACTAAAAAGCCGACAGTTTTGTTGGCTTTTTTTATACCCCATTTTTAAGCAAGTGAAAATTTGTCAGTCTCTTTCTATTGGCACATTTTTAGCTTAACACCTATTCGTAAAACAAGTTTAATTAATCAAAACAATATAAAAAATGGCATTAAACATTAAACCATTAGCAGATCGCGTTTTAATAGAGCCTGCTGCTGCTGAAACTAAAACAGCATCCGGAATTATCATTCCTGACAACGCCAAAGAAAAACCGCAACAAGGTAAAGTGATGGCCGTTGGAAAAGGAACCAAAGACGAACCAATGACAGTGAAAGTTGGTGATAATGTGCTTTATGGAAAATATGCTGGAACTGAGTTAAAGTTAGAAGGCAAAGACTATTTAATTATGCGAGAGAGTGACATTCTTGCAATTGTTTAATCATCATTTAAAAAACTAGAAAAATGGCAAAAGATATAAAATTTGATATTGACGCACGTGACGGATTAAAACGTGGTGTAGATGCATTAGCCGATGCAGTAAAAGTAACATTAGGTCCAAAAGGTAGAAATGTTATTATCAGTAAAAGTTTTGGCGCTCCTCAAGTAACCAAAGATGGTGTTACTGTAGCCAAAGAAGTAGAGTTAGAAGATGAGCTTGAAAATATGGGCGCTCAAATGGTAAAGGAAGTAGCTTCAAAAACGAATGATTTAGCGGGAGACGGTACGACAACAGCCACCGTTTTAGCCCAAGCAATTGTTAAAGAAGGTTTACGTAACGTTGCTGCCGGCGCCAATCCAATGGACTTAAAACGCGGGATTGACAAAGCGGTTGAGGCCATTACCAAAGACCTTGAAAAGCAATCAAAACAAGTTGGCAATTCATCTGAAAAAATAAAACAAGTTGCTTCAATTTCAGCGAACAATGACGACACTATTGGTGATTTAATCGCTAAAGCCTTTAGAAAAGTTGGAAAAGAAGGTGTCATTACTGTTGAAGAAGCCAAAGGAACAGATACCTATGTAGATGTTGTAGAGGGTATGCAGTTTGACAGAGGATATTTATCTCCTTATTTTGTGACTGACGCTGATAAAATGATTGCCGATTTAGAAAATCCGTACATTTTATTATTTGACAAAAAGATTTCCAACTTACAGGAAATACTTCCTATCCTAGAACCAGTAGCACAATCTGGTCGTCCATTGTTAATTATTGCCGAAGATGTAGAAGGTCAAGCTTTAGCTACATTAGTTGTAAACAAACTACGTGGTGGTTTAAAAATAGCTGCTGTAAAAGCACCTGGTTTTGGTGACAGACGCAAAGCGATGTTAGAAGACATTGCTATTTTAACTGGTGGTGTAGTTATTTCAGAAGAACGTGGTTTCTCATTAGAAAATGCTGATTTAAGCATGTTGGGAACTGCTGAAACGGTTACTATTGATAAAGATAATACAACCATAGTTAACGGTTCGGGAAAAGCTTCTGATATTAAAGCCAGAGTAAACCAAATCAAGGCTCAAATTGAGACAACTACTTCTGATTATGATAAAGAAAAACTTCAAGAACGTCTGGCTAAATTGGCTGGTGGTGTTGCAGTATTATATGTAGGTGCCGCTTCTGAAGTTGAAATGAAAGAAAAGAAAGACCGTGTGGATGATGCCTTACATGCTACCAGAGCAGCCGTAGAAGAAGGTATTGTTGCTGGTGGTGGTGTTGCTTTGGTAAGAGCTAAAAAAGTACTTGAAAAATTAACAACAGAAAACCTTGACGAAGTAACAGGTATTCAAATTGTAGCTCGTGCTATTGAGGCACCTTTAAGAACGATTGTTTCTAATGCTGGCGGTGAAGGTAGTGTCGTTATTTCTAAAGTTATGGAGGGCAAAAAAGACTTTGGTTTTGATGCCAAATCTGAAACCTATGTAGACATGCTGAAGGCTGGTATTATCGATCCTAAAAAAGTAACACGAATTGCATTGGAAAATGCCGCTTCGGTTGCAGGTATGATTCTAACTACAGAATGTGCCTTAATTGATATTAAAGAAGATGCACCTGCTATGCCTCCTATGGGTGGCGGTATGCCAGGCATGATGTAATAAACGCATTAATAGCAAACTTAAAAAGTGCTCGAAGAATTTCTTAGGGCACTTTTTTTTATGGACTAAAATAGTATCTTTATTTTTTATCTATTAATCAATCTAATTATGTTTAAGACATTTGCCCTGCTGGCCTACTTCATTTTATTTCATGCTACTTGTTTTGCGCAAAAACCCAACGACAGTCAAATAGAAGGTCGCTATGTAAAGTATTTTGAGTTAGAACCTGAAACCATTTATACACAAACTAATAAATCAAAATATTTTGCCAATGAAACACTGTGGTTCAAGTCTTATATATATAATACTAAAACCCAGTTACCTTATTTAAGTACTACAAATGTTTACGCCGCTATTTATGACGTAGACGGAAGGATGATTGACAAAAAATTACTGTATGCTATTGATGGGATAACAAATGGCGAATTCAAACTATCTGAATATGCTCCTGGCACCTATTTCTTGAAAGTTTTCACCAATTATATGCGTAATTTCAGCGAAAGCTATCATAGCTTACAGGAAATTGAAATTTTAGGAGATGATTTTGCTCAACAAGAAAATGAGTCTTTAGAAAATGAATACGACTTCCAGCTTTTGCCTGAAGGCGGACATCTATTAAACGATGTAAATAATACTATTGGATTTAAAATCCTTAATGCTAATGGTGAAGGTGCAATAATAGAAAGTGGAAAAGTACTGGATTCTAAAGGTCAAGTAATTACAACGTTTAAGAGTAATGAACTAGGCATGGGAAAATTTAGCCTAATGCTAAAAAATAATGACACCCATTTTGTTGAGGCTTTACTAGAAGATGGAACAAAAATAAACACGGAAATTCCTAAAGCACAACCAAGAGGAATTGCGGTTAAAATCAATAATCTGAACGCTACAAATTTATTTATCAGTATTCAAACAAACAAGAGCACATTACCCGAATTACTTGACAAAACCTATTCACTAGCAATACATCGTGATGGTTTAATGAAGAAAATCGACTTGAATTTTCAGGATGGAAAATATGATTATCTTATTAATGTTCCCAAACAAGATTTATTATCTGGCATCAATATCATAACCGTTTTTAACGATGAAAATAAACCTTTGGTTGAAAGAGTTATTTTCAACAGCTCTAAAACCCCAATAGAAAATGTGGAACTTGTCAACACCTATCCAAACAGTGATTCAACCAAAATAAGATTACGAACAAAACTTAAAGATACCATTCAAAAAAACATTAGTATATCGGTTCTTCCGTCATCCACCAAAGCATATACAGCTTCCGAAAATATTATTAGCAAATTTCTTCTTTCGCCTTACATTGAAGGAAATATTGAAAACGCTGATTATTATTTTAGCAATAACGACAGACAAACCACTTATGATTTAGACTTGTTATTACTCACTCAAGGATGGAGCAAATATTCATGGAACAAGATTTTTAGTTCACCTCCAAAAGAACTTTTTCATTTTGAAAGTGGCATGCAAGTCAAAGGAAAAGTATCTGATAAAGACAAGAATACCGAAATAATCTTTTTGCACAAAGAAAGCAACACGATGCTTAATTCGGGCATTTCAGAGGATGGTTATTTCGGTTTTGAAAATTTATTATTATTGGATAGTACTAAAATATATTTTAGCTTAAAGAACAAAAAAGAGAACTTATCAAAGGCAAATGTTTATGTGAATATTTATCCTGCTTACCAAAAGGACAGTATTAATACTCATGGTTTAAAATCCAAAAAACCAATAAATATTTTAGATAATAATGCATTCTATGAAAATTTTATTTTAGAGAATACAACTTCTTTAGACACGGTAATGCTTGAAGTGTCAAAAAAAAGACAATCAAAAAATCAAATTATTTATGGTGGGTTTAATACCAAGAAAATTGAACTTGAAAACATTTATGACGATGTAACCCTAGTAACAGACATTATTAGCGCCAATGGTTTTGATGTTTATAATTCTCCTAGAGGTATTGAAATTGCGGCCAGAAGAGGTGTTGGATATAGCTTTAGTGGCAAACCAGCGTCGCCCAATATCTACATTGATAATCAGTTAATGGGTGAGGCACAAATGATCATTCTTATGAATTTGATGGTGAAAGACGTCGATGAGATATTTATATCCCGAACCCCTTCTCCAGGTACAGTTGGTGTTGCGGGAGGATTAGGCGGAAATATTAATATATACACCAAAAAATCTTTCTCCGGTAAATATTTAGAAAAACAATCTTCATTTTCATCAAAAATTGTTGAATTTGGTTATTCATTACCTGAAAAGTACCAATCACCCTTTTACAATGCCAGCCAACAAGAATCTTTTTCCAAATATGGTGTTTTGAATTGGATTCCTAATTTATCTAATGATGAAAATGGTGAATTTGAATTTAAAATACCTAATTATAGATATGAAGATATCTTATTGTTTATTGAGGGCATGGGATCTGACGGCAGTCTTATTTCCAAAACAATCACAATAAATATTGATTAAGTTTAGACCTTACCGAAAAATATAATAGCCATCTCAAAAAGATGGCTATTTGCTTTTATTATCCTTAACTAAAGGGTTATCCTTTGTAACCCAAAAACAGACTACTTCTTTTTAGCAGGAGCCTGTGGAGTCTTTTTTACCGCTTGTTTTGGTAAAACAGACTTGCCTTTTGACTTTAATTGTCCCATAATTTTATAATTTAAAAGAACATATTAAATGTAGTGATAAGTTAAATTCATTATTATTCCGTTGGGAAAAATTTAACTAAAAGTCAAAATTTCTTTCAAACTTAAAAACTACAAAAATTTTATTCATGATCTTTCTTAACATCGTCATCACGATATCTACAGCAATCATGAACACTATTGTAAGCCTCATCGGTTGCTTTCATATCTTTTAGATCATGTCCTACTGCCACGATATTCTTCTTAATATCGTCCAAAGTTGTTTTTTCTTCATTATAAATTAACTTGAGCTCGTGTGTTTCTACATTCCAATTGGCACTTTTAACCCCTTTGGTCTTTATACAAGCTTTCTCTATTCGGTCTTTGCACATCATACACACGCCATCTACTTCTAATGAAGCTTTAGCATTTTTGTTCTGCGCGAAGGATATTGTTGCCATTAAAAACATGGCGAATACTACTATTTTTTTCATCTTTCAATTATTTAAAAATTGTTATTTTATTCTAAATCGTAATCCTGCATAATACATACTCCCAAAGATTGGACCATATACAAACGTGGTATCAAAATTCGCTCCAAAAGGGTCATCAGCACCCAATATAGGATTATCCTGACGAACATTGGTAATATTCTCTCCTCCTAAATATACTTCAAATTTTGGAGAGAACACTTTGGTTATTTGAACATTAAGGGTTCCTACTGTTGGAGAATTTTCAGGTAATTGATATTCGACTGGATTACTCAACGTTGAAGCGAAACGCTGTTCACCCAACCAATTAAAAGTTGCATCAAACTTCCATAAACCTCCTTTATCATTTAGATTGGTTTCATAACCCACATTGGCAAAAAATCGATGCTTTGGTGTTAAAGGCCGGATGTTTTCACCCGATTGATATCTAGTTTTGACATCATAAAATTTATACGCCAATCGCAAATCAAAACGCTCAAAGGCATTGTAGTTTAATTCCGTTTGAAAACTATTGGCATAACTTCCGTTTTTCAAATTATAGAAATTAATTTCTCTAGGGTTTTCCCAATCAACCACTACTTGGTTTTGGAAATCAGTTCTATAAAAATCCACCGTTACATCTGCCTTTCTTCCAAAAAGATTGAATCCTTGCAAATAGGACACTCCATAGTTCCAGGCAATCTCTGGATCTAATCCATAAATTTCACCGCCATTGGAATTAAAAATATTTATGTTTCTTGAAGTTGCAAATAGGCTTTGGTTTTCTGCAAATATATTTGCAGAACGTTTTCCGCGGCCAAATGACGCTCGAAATGCCGATTTTTCCCAAGGTGTATAGCGAACGTGAAAACGTGGTGTTATAAAAAACCCGAGTTTATTATGGTTATCTACCCGAATTCCTGCAGTGAGATTTAATTTCTCTAAATTATCAAAATTATACTCAAAAAAAGCACCTACTGAATTCTCTGTACGTTCAAAGTCATTGGACACCACTAACTCATCATAGTAGTCATAAGTAAAACTAACACCAGTCTTAATCTTGTGTCTTGAATCGCTTATTATGGAGTTGTATATAACGTTGGAATAAATACTGTTGTGCTCTATATTATATTCACGTAATCCAAAATAGGAATCCTGTTGGTGGTTACTTACTGCAAACTGTACGCCTAAACTTTGCCATGGTAACTCCGGATTTACATAACCCATTTTGCCTGAAAAGTCAAATCGCTTGGTATCTATTTCGCTTCCCCAAGCATTGGCAGTCAACTTATCGGTTTCTGGATTAAAATCTAACTCACCCGTTTGCTTTTCATCAATCAAATACCTGACATTAAAAAAGCCTACAAACCCATTCTCTGCATCGGTATATTGCCATCTATTCATGACGTTGATTTGATTATAAAGCGGTATATCCAAGAAACCATCATCATTGACGTCATGTTTTTTTTGATGGGTATTACCATGCAAGTATAGCCCTGTACTCCATCTATCACTAATTTTAGTATTTAAATGGGTATTCAGCTCTAGGCGCTCATTACTGGCTCCGTAAAGGTTTACAAAAAGCCTATCATCTTTAGTGGGTTTTTGAAGTTCAGCATTGATTTGCCCTGCAATGCTCTCATAACCATTAACCACACTTCCCATACCTTTTGTTATTTGAATACTTTCCACCCATGTTCCTGGTGTAAAGGATAATCCATAAGCCTGTGACGCTCCTCGAACCGTTGGAATATTCTCGGTAGCGATTAAGATATATGGACTTGTCAATCCCAACATCTTTATTTGACGTGTTCCTGTAACAGCATCGGCAAAATTTACATCAATTGATGGATTGGTTTCAAAACTCTCTGACAGGTTGCAGCATGCTGCTTTTAACAATTCATCACTACTAACAGTCATGATATTTTGAGCCTGTAAATAGGATTTTGCAGTAGCTTGTTTTCTAGAGGTAACAGTTACCTCATCAAGGGTGCTGGTACTTTGTAAAATATGACGAATTGGCTTTGGTTCTCTTATAGTCAAGGTATCCGTTTTATAACCCACATAACTTATTACCAGTTTATTGTAATCACTTTGGTATGGAATCGTAAATTTTCCATCAAAATCGGTTACATCACCTATCGTTGAGTTAAGCCAGTACACATTGGCTCCTGGCAAGGGCACTTCTTTATTTTCAGCATTAACTTCCACTATCTCACCACTGATTTCAGTTTGTGAAAAAGAGAACAAAGGAAGCCATAACAGTATGATTAATATCCTTTTCATGCGCTGTAGATTTTAAAAAGCATGATAATGGCCATGACAATCATAATGCTATTCTCAATAAAGGTGGCTTTGGTCATTGGAAGTTTTAATGCTGTTCCTAAACAGGCGCACTGAATGACCTTTTTGTCCAACAACGTTTTGGTCACTCCAAACGTGGTAATCCCTAAAATTACTAGAGTGATAATAAGCGCCAAAGTGATTTGAAAACGCATCAGAAACATGAGTCCCAAAACAACTTCAATAAATGGATAAACCCAACCATAAGCAGGAACGACTTTAGCCAATGGGTCATACATTCTAAATGATTCTGGAAATCCTTTTAAATCCAATAGCTTAAAAAAGCTAAATACTATATAAAACAAGCCCATAAAATCAAGCATAAAATTACTCCAATCCATTGGGTTGTTATTTAGCAAGAAGGCTGTTATAATGATATAACCAAAAATTAAAAACAAAGGAAACAATTGTTTTAAGTTTGATTTTTCCTCCATTTGTTGTGAGGTTGATGCAAAGACGTTTCGCTCCTTTTTTTCTGAAATCTGATATTTTTCCGATAAAGCATCTTGCAACGTTTTAGTTGCTATATGTTGTGACATCATGATTCGTGCTTCTTGAGCTTCTAAATCCACATGAACTTCATCAACATAATATAAATTTTGTAAAGCACTTTCAACTTTTGCCTTACAATTATTACAGGTCATTCCTGTAACGGTATATGTATGTGTCATTTTTATTTGATTTATTGATTGAACAATTAATTACCTATCCGTTTTAGCGGAGACTGTCCAAAAAAAATCAAATTAAGAAAACTTGATCACGCACCTGAATGTCATAAACCAAGTTGGGAGGAGAATAATCTTTATGAAGAATTTCTCTTTCAGTTAAATCTTCAAAAAGATCAAAATATGTATGTGAAAAGGCTACAAGAAAAACCTGTTGCTCAAACTCAATATCATCAAAAGTTTTGACTGTTAATTCGTCCTGACCTTTTATAACATCAGTGGTGTCTTTACAACAACTTTTTTTAGTCATCGAAGGCTGTTCTGCAGCGTCCATTTCCATACCACATTTTTGGACCTCGGAAAACACTGAAATGTCTACCAAAACATCACCACAAAAATGTTTTTCTACGGTAAATGATACTGTAGAGAATAGCACCAGTAATGCCATTAAAACAGAAAATACTTTATGTATGTATTGCTTTACCACGATACAAATTTACAAAAAATAACAGCAACAGGTCTTACATTTAAAAAATGCTTAACATTACTCGTGTTGCTTATAATAATAAAATGCCGGAATCAGCAATAGCAACAATAAGGGTTGGATTAAAAAACGACGAATATTAAAAAACAAATAATAATCTTCTTGCCTAGGATTAATAACAAAGTAGAGATATAGAATTATCAATATTAAAAAGGCTATACCATAGAGTATTGCTGAAAATCTAATAATACTCTTATCCTTGAATAGCACATAAAGTATACCCAAAGAAATAACCGTATTCATCACATAGCGTAAACTTGTGAAGGCCGTTAGCTTAAACACTTCACGCCTTGGCGAATCAATGTAGAGGTAATCATTTTTAAAAAACATTAAAAAGGGATCGTAGAACAAATGGTTTTCAAAAACGCGTATGAGTACTAATAATCCAAACAGCAGTAACAACCACACTATTTTTATGCTTGTTCTCATTTGACTCGCTTAATATTTGAAAACCTATTGACCCATAACACCCAAAGCAAACAAACCATCCCGTAAATAATACCCGGAAAAATAACCGTGTGCAAAATATCCTTTCGCCAGGGGTAGTGATAAAGACCTACTGCCAAAATTACCACACGAAACAAATTGGCAATATAAATCAACACACTTCCAGCAAGAATGTATAAGAACGTTATTTTAAAATCTCCTGAAAACGCGATGATAAAGGAAATGAACAAAATAATAACACTCGCGGAATTACAGCCTTCTATAATACGAGCAACGTATTTTTCATTAATTATTAATTTCAATGAAGCCTCGTCAGGATGCGGAATCACTTGAACCCTATAATCCAAATCATGAAGCAGGTCTGCACTTTGTTGTGCGACTATATAAGTGAAGTAATCCGGATAAAACCTTTCACCGGTAGACCATTGTAAATAAAATTTGTAAGCAAAAGACAGTACAAAATAAACCAATAAAAATGTTAGGATAAATTTTATAACCGACTGATACTTCGCAAATAATTTCTTCATTGAGCAATAAACTATTTGATGTTAAATTTATATAAAATGGCATATCAATATCATAGTATTTTAAATACTTTTACCAAAACTTTTGAACAATGACGCTCCAAGAATTAAAACCTAAAATAACGCAAATAGTTTCCAGCAAAGGAACATCAGTAAATGATAAGTTATACGCCATATGCCAACTTTTGGAAAAAGAAGTTGCTTATTATAATTGGGTAGGATTCTACTTTAAAAATGGCGATAAAAATGAATTAAAATTAGGTCCATACGTTGGTGCACCGACTGACCATACTATTATTCCTTTTGGGAAAGGTATTTGCGGTCAGGTAGCTGTCAGTAATAAAAATTTTGTAGTGCCAGATGTGTCGGCACAGGACAATTACATAGCATGTAGCATTACTGTAAAAGCTGAAATTGTAATTCCCATTTTTGTAAATAGTGAAAACATTGGTCAAATAGATATTGACTCCAATACACCGGATCCATTCACTGAAGCTGATGAGCGTTTTTTAGAGTTTGTTTGTAAAAAAGTAGCGTCTATTTTATAGTTGTTAACAACTTTGCTCTTTAGTTAAAAAAACATGCGTTTTTGAAGCTTTTTTGGGTATTGGTTTTTGATTGAATTAACTACTTTTGCAGTCATATAACAACACTTCTATAATGAGCAACAACAAAACCATTAAATCGGCACTGATTTCTGTATTTAGCAAAGAGGGTCTAGAGCCTATCGTTCGTGAATTAAACAATCTAAATGTTACTATTTATTCAACTGGTGGCACTGAAAAATTTATCAAGGATTTAGGAATCAATGTGGTCCCTGTTGAGGAGGTCACTTCCTACCCTTCTATTTTGGGAGGCCGTGTTAAAACCTTACACCCAAAAGTATTTGGTGGCATTTTAAATAGGCAAAATAACGTTAGCGATGTAGCCGAATTGGTTGATTTTGATATTCCGCAGATTGACTTGGTCATTGTAGACCTTTATCCATTTGAGAAAACTGTAGCTTCAGGTGCCAGCAATCAAGATATAATCGAAAAAATAGATATTGGTGGTATTTCATTAATTAGAGCAGCAGCCAAAAACTATGCTGATGTTGTTTGCGTTTCTTCAGTTGAAGATTATGCCGAATTTTTGGAGATTTTACAAATTAAAAAAGGAGAAACTTCAGAAGACGATAGAAAACGTTTTGCAGCAAAAGCATTTAATGTCTCCTCTCATTACGACTCTGCAATTTTCAATTATTTCAACTCCAATCTCGAAATTGCCAGCTTAAAAATCAGTGAAACCAATGGTCAAGTATTGAGATATGGTGAAAACCCACATCAAAGAGGATTTTTCTTTGGAAACTTTGATGATATGTTCACCAAACTGCATGGAAAAGAGTTAAGTTATAACAATCTTCTGGATGTCGATGCAGCCGTCACGCTCATGAATGAATTTAAAGGTGAAGAACCGGCCTTTGCTATATTAAAGCATAACAACGCCTGTGGTTTTGCTCAACGCGTAACTATTCACCAGGCTTATGTTGATGCCTTAGCTGGCGATCCTGTTTCGGCGTTTGGTGGTATTTTAATTGCCAATACCGAAATAGATGAAGCAACAGCCAATGAAATTCACTCTCTATTTTGCGAAGTAGTTATTGCGCCTTCTTTTTCGGATGATGCTCTAGAAATTTTAAAAGGTAAAAAGAACCGAATCATTTTAGTTTTAAATGATATCGAACTTCCAAAAACCACTGTTAGAAGTTGTTTAAACGGCATATTGGTTCAAGATAGAGATAACGTTACGGACAGTATTGAAAATTTATCTCATGCCACAAACAATAAACCAACAAAAAGTGAGTTAGAGGATTTGATTTTTGCATCTAAAATTTGCAAACACACCAAATCTAATACCATCGTTTTGGCAAAAAACAAACAATTATGCGCCAGCGGAACTGGACAAACTAGTCGTGTTGACGCACTGAACCAAGCTATTCACAAAGCGCAATCCTTTAATTTTGATTTAAATGGAGCCGTAATGGCTAGTGATGCATTTTTTCCATTTCCAGATTGTGTAGAAATTGCCAATAACGCAGGAATTAAGGCTGTTATCCAACCAGGAGGCTCTATTAAAGATCAATTAAGTATTGATTACTGTAACGATAATAATATTGCCATGGTATTTACTGGAACACGTCATTTTAAACATTAATTTTATTACATTTACGAGATAGACTTAATTAACCTCAAAAATTTACTTATAGCACATGGGATTTTTTGACTTCCTAACCGAGGAAATAGCAATAGATTTAGGAACCGCCAACACATTGATAATTCATAATGATAAGGTTGTCGTAGATAGCCCTTCTATTGTTGCTCGTGATAGAGTTTCTGGTAAAATTATTGCAGCTGGTAAGGAAGCAAGTATGATGCAGGGAAAAACTCACGAAAACATCAAAACCATTAGACCATTGAAAGATGGTGTAATAGCCGATTTTGATGCTTCAGAGCAAATGATCAGTATGTTCATTAAAAATATTCCTGCTCTCAAGAAGAAATTATTTCCACCATCACTTCGTATGGTTATTTGTATTCCTTCCGGTATCACTGAAGTAGAAATGCGTGCTGTTAAGGAAAGTGCTGAACGTGTTAATGGTAAGGAAGTCTATTTGATTCACGAACCTATGGCGGCGGCTATTGGTATTGGTGTTGACATTATGCAACCAAAGGGAAACATGGTTGTTGATATTGGTGGTGGTACAACAGAAATCGCCGTAATTGCATTAGGTGGTATTGTTTGTGATAAATCCGTTAAGATTGCCGGTGATGTGTTTACTAATGATATTATTTACTACATGCGAACACAGCACAATTTATATGTTGGTGAACGCACTGCCGAAAAAATAAAAATCCAAATTGGGGCGGCAACTGAAGACTTGGAATTACCTCCTGAAGACATGAGCGTTCAAGGGCGTGACTTACTTACTGGAAAACCAAAACAAGTTTCCATTTCCTATCGTGAAATTGCCAAGGCACTTGATAAATCCATACTTAGAATTGAAGATGCTGTTATGGAAACCTTATCGCAAACGCCTCCCGAATTAGCGGCTGACATTTATAATACCGGTATTTATTTAGCCGGTGGAGGCTCCATGTTACGGGGATTGGATAAACGATTATCTCAAAAAACAGATTTACCAGTTTATATTGCTGAAGACCCTTTACGAGCTGTTGTTCGAGGTACGGGAATTACACTAAAAAATCTATCTAAATACAAAAGCGTATTGATTAAATAGCTTTTAAATCATGCAACAAATAATCAACTTCTTTTTAAGAAACAAAACGTTTTTGTTGTATTTGTTTTTGCTCTTTTTATCAATAGTTTTTACCATACAATCCCATTCATATCATAGAAGTCGCTTTATTAATTCTGCCAATTTTTTAACTGGAGGAATTTATAATTCTGTCAACAATATTCAGTCCTTTTTCAATTTAAGAGAGCAAAACCAATTGCTTCAAGAAGAGAATAATTATCTGAAATCTATTTTATATAATGCTGATGGTAATCTTAAAAGTGCCTTTATTGATAGCACGAGATTTTATGGCAATTATAAATTTACCCCTGCTAGAATTATTAAAAACAGTTATGCATTAAACAACAATGTCTTAACCTTAAATAAAGGGGAAAAGGATAGCATAAAACAAGATTTTGGAGTTATTACATCCAAGGGCATATTAGGAATTGTTGACAACACCAGCAACAAATATGCAACGGTACTTTCTATTCTAAACACCAATGTTAAAATTAGTGCCCAATTAAAAAACACTAATCATTTTGGTTCGCTGGTTTGGGATACGAAGTCTCCAAATATGGTTCAATTGACCGAAATTCAAAAAATAGCACCTTTAAAAAAGGGTGACACCATAATAACTTCAGGACGTTCCATTATTTTTCCAAAGGGCATTCAAATTGGTACCATTGAAAGTTTTAAGCTTGATGATGCCGAAAATTTTTACACCATAAACGTGAAACTATTTAATGACATGACCGATATTGAATATGTTTATGTTATAGAAAATATCAACAGAGAAGAAATAAACGAGCTATTGAATAATGAATAATATAGTTTTTTCTTTTAGCATTCGGTTTATTGTACTCGTTTTGGTGCAGGTATTGATTTTAAACCATATTAATTTTTTAGGCAATATCAATCCATACCTCTACGTAATTTTCATTTGCCTGTTTCCAGTAAGCAATAACCGTTTGTTGTTTTTACTATTAAGTTTCTTATTAGGATTGACTGTTGATTTGTTTTCAGATTCGGGTGGTGTCCATGCAGCCGCTTCTGTCACAATAGCTTTTATAAGACCAGTTGTGTTGAAATTCTGTTTTGGATCGGTTTATGAACATCAAACCATTAAGTTTAAAAATGTTGACTTTGGTGCTAAAACTATTTATTTTACCATTTTGGTTTTGGCGCACCATATTATCTTGTTCTCTCTGGAGATATTTAACTTATCGAAAATACTTTTGATACTTCAAAAAACGTTATTTTCAGGAATATTCACTATTTTATTGTGTCTGGTTACATCTATAATTTTTAGTAGAAAAACATAATGCGTCAATTTTTACTGTTTATCTTAATAATAATAGTCGGCTTTACATTCCTCGGGCGTTTGTTTTATCTTCAAATCTACTCCTTCAATACCCAAAGTTTGTATGAAGATAACGCCATTAGAAAAGTATACGATTACCCAAAGCGTGGATTCGTTTACGACAGAAATGGCACCTTGTTGGTTGGAAACCAGCCCTCCTATGATGTCATGGTCATTCCAAGAGAGGTAAAACCATTGGACACTCTTGAATTTTGTTCATTATTAAAAATCAGTAAAGAACAATTCATTAAAACCTTTAATAAAGCTTATCATTATTCACCAAGATTACCCTATGTATTTATTCCACATCTTTCTAAAGAAGATTATGCCGTTTTGCAGGAAAAAATGCGAAAATATGAGGGTTTTTATATTCAAAAACGTTTGTTGAGAGATTACCAAACAGATGTAGGTGCCAATGTTTTAGGTTTTATTGCAGAAGTTACACCGAGTCAAATTGATAGATCTCCTTATTACAAAATGGGCGATTTGATTGGAAAACAAGGAGTAGAATTGTCTTATGAAGAAGAGTTAAGAGGTGTAAAGGGCATAAAATTTATTCAAAAAGACCGCTTTAATAGGGATATTGGGCCTTACAAAGAGGGTAAATTTGATACTCTTCCGAAACAAGGAAAAGACATTACCATTTCCATTGATTCCAAATTGCAAGAGTATGGCGAATTACTCATGCAGCACAAACGTGGAGGAATTGTTGCCATTGAGCCTAGTTCAGGTGAAATATTAGCCTTGGTTTCTGCTCCTTCGTACAATCCCAATCTATTAGTTGGTAGAAAACGTTCGCGCAATTACACCAAATTGTACAATGATTCTATAAATCTACCTTTAATTGATAAGAGTTTACTTCGGGTTCATGAACCAGGTTCACCGTTTAAATCATTGGTGGCATTAACAGCATTACAAGAAGGCGTATTAAATACCCAGACTTCCATAAGTTGTTCAGGTGTTTATCGTTATGGACGACGCGGTACCATGGGTTGTCACTGTGGTGGTGGCACTCGAAGTTTAAATTTAGGTATTGCTAAATCTTGCAACTCTTATTTTGCTAATGCCTTTAGAAAAACTATAGATAAATATGATAATGCCAGCCATGCTATGGATATATGGAGTGGCCATATAAAGAGTTTTGGACTTGGTCAATACCTGGGAACCGATCTACCTATTGGTAAAAAAGGAAATATTCCTGATGGCGCTTATTACGATAAGTGGTATCCCGATTTTAATTGGGGTGCTACTACCATAATTTCCAATGCTATTGGTCAAGGTGAAGTACAAGTAACACCAATGCATCTGGCTAATATGACTGCCGCAATTGCTAACAGAGGATACTATTACACCCCACATATTATAAAAAATATCGAAGGTCAAGAAATTGATAAAAAATTCACCACTAAACATGAAACCAGCATTGACCAAATTCATTTTGAACCTGTTGTGCAAGGTTTGTTTGATGTTTACAATAAAGGAACAGCCCATTTTTTACAAGTTCCAGGAATCGAAATTTGTGGAAAAACAGGAACAGCCGAAAACTTTACCATTATTGATAGTGTTAGAACCCAATTAACTGACCATTCTATATTTATCGCTTTTGCACCAAAAGACAACCCTAAAATAGCATTGGCCGTGTTTGTTGAAAATGGGTATTTTGGAGCAAGGTTCGCGGGTAGAATTGCCAGTTTAATGATTGAAAAATATTTAAAAGATGAAATTAGTCGAAAAGATCTGGAACATTGGATATTAACACATAGTCTTGAAAATGAATATGCCAAACCCTATTCCGGTCAACCATTTAAAATCAATGCGCAATCACAGTACCAAATAATCGACTTACCCAAAAATTCAGAAACAGAAAGTCAGTCAATAACTATTCCCCCCAAATGAGACAAACCGATAGATATTTTAAATTTGATTGGATAACGATTGTTCTTTTCCTGTTACTAGTTGGTTTTGGCTGGATGAACATTTTATCGGCTTCCCATATTGGTGAAAGTATAGACTACTTTGATTTTTCGCAACCTTACGGTAAGCAACTTATTTTTATACTACTCACCTTTTTGCTAATAATTTTATTGTTGTCCATAGAAGCCAAGTTTTATGAGCGATTTTCAAGTATTATTTACCTGATTGGCTTGTTGTCTTTGGTTGGACTGTTTCTTTTTGGGAAGAATGTCAATGGTGCAACCTCATGGTATGGTATAGGCGGTATGACCATACAACCTAGCGAGTTTGCTAAGGCCGCAACAGCCTTGGCAGTTGCAAAATACATTAGTGATATGAATACGGATATCAAATCCTTCAAAGATCAAATAAGACTTTGTATCATTATTGCGCTACCTGCCATCTTGGTTTTACTTCAAAATGACGCAGGAAGCACCTTGGTTTACGGATCTTTCTTCTTTGTTCTTTACAGAGAAGGTTTACCCAGAATTTATTTATCAATTATCGTTATCCTTGGTCTTATTTCCATGGCAGCTCTTAAATTTGGCTCATTAATTACCATTGCTTCAACAAGTGTCTTGATTTTTACTTTTCATTTTTTACGAAAAAAAAGACCTTCCATTATTCAACCTATTGCCATGCTATTAGCGGCTATGATAATTACATTCGGAGTCAATTTTTTCTATCAAAAAATACTGCAACCTCATCAACAGGATCGTATAAGTTTATGGTTACGTCTTGAAAAAGACCCTGAAAAAATAGAGCAAATGCGTCGCGATATTTTGTACAATCTTTATGAATCGGAAAAAGCCATTAGCGCAGGTGGTTTTAAGGGTAAAGGGTTTTTAGAAGGCACTCGAACAACTGGGAAATTTGTACCTGAACAACACACCGATTATATATTTAGTACTGTAGGTGAAGAATGGGGCTTTTTGGGCAGTGCTTTGGTAGTTATTGTATTTGTATTACTTCTTTTAAGAATATTGCGATTAGCTGAATTACAAAAGTCACAATTTAGTCGTGTTTACGGCTACAGCGTTGCTTCCATTTTGTTTTTTCATTTTATGATTAACATTGGCATGGTCATGGGTTTAATACCAACTATTGGTATTCCCCTTCCCTTTTTTAGTTATGGTGGTTCAGGTTTATGGGGCTTTACAATCTTATTGTTCATTTTCATAAAACTTGATTCGAACAGAATCAACGAATGGTAATTAAATGAATTTACTGCTAGAATTTTAAGCAAACTTTTATAATATTGCTAAAATAACCCAATGGAATAATGCTATTCAATTCAATAGATTTTGTAATATTCTTACCTATTGTTTTCCTACTCTATTGGTTTGTTACAAATCGTAACTTAAAACTTCAGAACTTATTTTTACTCATAGCTAGTTACGTTTTTTACGGATGGTGGGATTGGCGTTTTTTATCATTAATTATTTTCAGCTCCCTTGTAGATTACACCATTGGAAATTTAATGGGTCAATCAAAATCAGGTCTGAAAAGAAAATCACTGCTCATTTTAAGCTTATGCGTCAATTTGGGATTGTTAGGCGTATTTAAATACTATAATTTTTTCGCCGAGAGTTTTGAACAAGCGTTTACCTTTATGGGATCAACATTTCATGCGAATCGATTGAACATTGTTCTTCCAGTCGGCATCAGTTTCTATACATTTCAAACGTTGAGTTACACCATTGATGTTTACAGAAACAAGTTGGAACCAACAAAAAACATCATTTCCTTTTTCGCGTTTGTCAGCTTTTTTCCACAATTAGTGGCTGGCCCGATTGAGAGGGCTTCCAACTTGTTACCTCAATTCAGTAAAAAAAGAGTTTTCAATTACCATATAGCAACGGATGGTATGCGTCAAATTTTATGGGGATTATTCAAAAAAATTGTGATTGCCGATAATTGTGCCGTGTATGTTAATGAGATTTTTGATAATTACCAAGACTATAACGGAAGCACTTTGTTATTAGGAGGGATTTTGTTTGCATTCCAGATTTATTGCGATTTTTCTGGATACTCGGATATAGCCATAGGTGTTTCACGGTTATTTGGTTTTAATCTCATGAAAAACTTTGCATTCCCCTATTTTTCAAGAGATATAGCCGAATTTTGGAGAAGATGGCACATTTCATTATCCACTTGGTTTCGTGATTATCTTTATATTCCATTGGGAGGAAGTAAAGGCTCTACATCAAAAAAAATCAGAAATATATTTATCATTTTTTTAGTCAGCGGTTTTTGGCATGGAGCAAATTGGACATTTATTGTATGGGGATTTTTAAATGCTTTGTATTTTTTACCTCTGATGCTATTAAACAAAAATAGAATTAACACGAATACCGTTGCAGAAGGAAACCTATTTGCCAATATGAAAGAAATATCCCAAATTGGCATCACCTTTTTTATAACGGTTATAGCTTGGATTTTCTTTAGAGCCGAAAATGTCAGTCATGCATTCAGCTATTTGGGAAGTCTATTCTCAAGATCCTTTTTTGAATTACCTAATTATCAAGGACTCAATTTTATTTATTTAGGTTTAATAATAGCTTTGGTTGTTGTTGAGTGGTTACAACGCAACAAAGAACATGGTCTGGAATTGAATACGACATGGATTTCTAAACCAGTAAGATGGAGTTTATATATTGTTATTATTTTGGTAATAGTTGTATTTGGAAATTCGCAACAGGAGTTTATTTATTTTCAGTTCTAAATGAAAAAATTCATTAAAAATAGTGTGATTTTATTTGGCATCGTCATGCTGCTAGTTGTTAGCCTAGTCCTAATTACTCATTTCGTTACTCGACAGTTTTTTGATTACACCATTGATCAAAACAAAAACATCCTAGTTGTAGGAAATTCTCATTTAGAATATGCCATTGATGATGATATCATACCTCAAGCTTTTAATATTGCCCAAAGTGGTTCTGGTTATTTTTACAGTTATTTAAAAGTCAGAGAAATTGCCAATAGAAATAAACAAATTGACACTGTTGTTTTGGGCTATTCTTATGAAGATTTTTCTGAATATCGTGTCAACTGGTTTGCGGGTGAAGACAAAATAAAATTTAAAATGCGTGATCATTTCTTTTTATTTACCTCCAATGATTATTGGGAACTATTAAAATCGAATCCACGTTCTGTAATTACTAATACACCACAAGTCATTGTCCATAGCTTGAAAGTTTTATATAAAGGATATCCTTATTTAGGTGGCCATGTCCATTCTGACAGAAGTAAATTAGAGGAATCTTTGAAACGATATGACCCCAACTACTATATTAATACAACAGCTAAACCTCCTAAATATCAAGACACGTATCTCCTGAAGATATACGATTATTGTAATAGGAATAACATCAAATTGATTTTACTAAATTCACCTATTCATCCAAAAATGGATGAGGATCTTCAAACTAATAAGGAATTGTATTGTGATTTTGCTTCACAAAATATGCCTGAAGCTACCTTAATAAATTACTCCAATTATTTTCAAGATGAAACCTATTTTAGCGACATTAGTCACTTAAACGATAATGGAGCCCAGATTTTTTCTACTCATTTAAAACAGGTTGGCTTTTATTCTGGTACTGCTGAGTGTTTAAAATAATCGTTAATTTTTTATAGTTGCCTGTATTTAGAAGTTTCTAATTTCAAAGAAATTAACTATCTTTATTTTCTTACAAAGAAAAAAATTGTCACTTTTCAACCAACCAAATTATGAAAAACTATTTTTTATTATTCTGTTTTCTTTTTTTTACAATTTTCACCTTTTCACAGGTCACAAAAGATCATGACTCCACAGCCATTTTTATTTTAGATAAAATGGCAGATGTTATAGGTGATTTAGAATCCGTTTCTTTTGATCTAAACAGTTCAACTGACAAAATGAGTAGTAACAATGAAATTGAAAAGCATTATTCAAAATCTACAGTTTCGTTTTCTGGACCCAATAAACTAATGGCCAAAATAGATGGTTCAAAAGGAAGCAAAGGATTGTGGTATGACGGCGAATATCTTTCCTATTACAACTTTGATGAAAATAATTATGTCATCCTAGAAGCTCCAGAGACCACACTCGAAATGATTGATGAGATGCACATCAATTATGATTTTCAGTTTCCAGCAGCCGATTTCTTTTACCCTAATTTTACAGATGACATGATGGAGCAGTTTGACACGATTAAGTTTCTTGGAAAAAAGATGATAGGTGATGAAGCATGTTATCATATCATGGCAACCAATTCAGATTTGAATGTCCAGCTTTGGATTTCCAATAAAACTTACGTATTGCCAAAACATTTTGTAATGATTTACAAGAAAAAGTCCAATCTGCAATACGAAGCTACCTTTAGTAACTGGAGTTTAAACCCCAATATTCCGGATTCTGTGTTTGACTTTTTGCCCCCTCCAAATGCGAGCCTAATCAGTATTTTAAAAAAATCCTAATTTTAAATTTTTGCTAAACCAACTAAAATGAAAACAAAAAGCATAAAACAAATTCTCGGTATCAGCTTAATATTTTTCGCACTGATTATGCCATCTGAATTATTGGCGCAGCGAATGGGACATGGCATGTCCAGAGGTGGTGGTCACACTATGTCACGTGGCTCCAGTCACTCAATATCTCGACCGTCAAATAACAGGGCTGCTACTATGAATAGAAGTACCAGTAGAAATAGAGCTACAACGCCAACTACCAATAGAACACCATCTCGATCCATTAATGGGGGTCATAGTAAAGCGAGTAGTCGTGATTTTTCTAAAAATCGCACCACAAACAGAAGTACTAACCGCCCTTCCACTGGAAATTCAAAAATAGCCGATAGAAAGAATGACAATGCTGCACCCAAGCTAAATTCGCGAGATAAAAAAACCTCCAATATTAAAGATAGAAGTGGAAATAGAGGGAATGGAAATAATATTAATAGTGGAAATAGAAGAAATAATATAAATATAGACAATAGTAAAAACATTAATATTAACCGACGCAATACCGTAGTGAGACCTAGTCCTCGAGCCTATGTTAGGCCTCCTTATGCCTATGGTGGTTTCCATTACTATTGCCATAGGCCATATTTTTATCATCCGTTTGTGCCTTTTTATTGGGGTCCTTATTACCATCCTTGGGGTTATTTTGTGACTTCCCTGGCAACAACTGCAATTATTGTGAGTATTGTTAATAATAATGATGATGACGATGATGAAGAATATCACTATGAAAACGGTAACTATTATCTAAAAACCGAAGATGGCTTTGTTGCTGTGCAGGCTCCTGTTGGCGCGCAAGTACCCGATATTCCTGACGAAGCTGAAAAAGTTGAAGTCAACAATACCACCAATTATTACTATGGTGGCGCCTTTTACGAGCAAAACAAGGATGGCTATATTGTTGTTCCTGCAACTGCTGGCACCATTGTACCTGGTTTACCTGAAGGTGGTGAGGAAGTGAAAATAGGCGATGTCACCTACGTGCAATTTGGCGAAACCTACTACCAACCCATTCAGGTTGATGGAAAAAACATGTATGAAATTGTAGAAGTAAAAAAAGAATAAAATGAATCACTCCCAAAAAAAGGCATAATCCAAAAAGATCATGCCTTTTTTTGGCAATAAAAATTCTTAATAACAGAGTTCAACCAACCAACCGATGAGCCGAAGAAAGAAAATATTAATCATATTGTTTCTTACAATTGTTGTGCTACTTTTTTTCTTACCAACAATCATAAAAGGTTATATCATTAAGAACAGTAAAGAGTTAGTGGGTAGACAAGTCGCTATTGAGAAATTAAAATATAATTACTTCACCAGCACAATTAAAGTTTACGACTTTCAAATGTTTGAGCAAAATGACAAAGACATTTTCACATCATTTGACACACTCATTATAAATCTTGAGCCTTACAAATTAATTAGTAACACCAAGGCTTTAGAACAGTTTTACCTTCAAGGGCTGATGGTAAGAACTGTCATGAAAGACTCCACTTTCAACTTTGACGATTTGATTGCATACCATAATACACCTAAAGACTCGGTTTCAACTGAAAATGAAGAAACTTTCAAATATATGCTTTCAAATCTCGAGCTAAAAGATGCTAATTTCTTCTTTGACAATCAAGATATCAATCACATCACACATATCGAAGATTTTTCATTTTTTATTCCATTTATTGGTTGGGATCAAGAAGAAAAAAGTAATGCCGATCTTAAGTTTAATTTTAAAAATGGTGGTTATCTTGAATCTAAATTAAATATAGATCCGGTTTCTGGTGACTATGATTCCGATATTACAATAAATAATTTGAATTTAGAACCATTCTATGAATACGCGGCACAATATGCTGAAATAAATACTTTAAGAGGAAACCTGAACTCGAAAATCAAAATAGTTGGCAATACCAATGAAGCTGTTAAATCTATAGTTTCAGGGCATGTCGATGTTCATCATTTTAGTATGACCGATAATCAAGATAAAGAGTTTTTAAAGGCTAACCGGGTTGATTGTAGCTTAAAAAAGATTGACTATACAAACAGTTCCTATGAATTGGATTCACTCAATGTATATCAACCTTATGTATATTTTGAAATGGACTCCATCACTAATAACTTTTTTCAAATATTCAAAATAGATCAAACCGAGGAACCAACACCACAAGGGTATCAAATAACAGAAGCAGATTCGACCTCAACCATTAATGAAGACTCAAACCTATACTACGCAATCAATAACATTAATATTGAAGAGGGTGTCATGGACTACAGTGACAACTTGACTGGAGAGCGCTTTGATTATCATTTAAGTAAAATAAAAATGGATTCAGATGGCTTTTCAAGCAATGCTGAATGGGTGAATATGTATTCAGATATGTTACTTAACGAAAGAGGAACGCTTAATGCTAAATTAGGCTTTAATCCATTAGACTACAACAACCTCAAATTAGACCTAGTCATAGAAAACTTTCTGCTTTCAGACATTAATATATACTCTCAATATTATACTGGTCACAGTATATTAGTTGGTGATTTTTATTATTATTCAAGCTCTGTTATCACAAACGGAAATATAGAAAGTGAAAATAATTTATTGGTAAAAAATGTTGAAGTTAAAAATAATAAGAACGGCTTGTTTAGCCTTCCACTTAAATTTGCCCTATTCATTCTAAAGGATAAAAATGGCGATGTGAATCTAGAAATTCCAGTACGTGGAAATTTAAACGACCCTGAAATTAGCATTGGCAAAATAGTTTGGACTACCTTCAAAAGAAAAATAACAGGAGCTGCCACTAACCCAGTCAATTCTCTCGCGATGTTAGTTGATGTTGACCCTAAAGACTATCAGGAATTGGTTTTTAATTACAGGGATACCATTCCGAGTGAAGAACAATTTTTAAAACTAGATAAGCTACTTGAAATAGAGTCGAAAAAAGAAGGTCTAAAAATAGAATTAGAACATTATGTAGATAAAGATCTACAAAAAGAAGCCATTGCTTTGGATCAATTAGGTAATATGTTCTATCAGGAAACTCAAAAAGATTACATAAAAGATGAAAAAGATTTTGCAAAATATTTAAAAGAGAAAACACAAACAGATTCATTGGACATTAAAAAAGCGGTCAAACAGCTGCTGGCACCTTCAACAATAGATTCTTTGTCAATTATAATTAACAAAAAACTTTTAGAAAATACGTCTAATTATTTACAAACTAAAAATCCTGAAACACATATATCCGTCTTTCAATCAGATGGGAAAGAACCAGATAATAAAGGATCTCAATCAAAGTTTAAAATAAAATTTGACATGTTAAATGAAGAAATGACTAATGAAAACTAATAAAATAACAGCGTATCATTTGACAATAAGAAATTTTCAGATAGAACTTAAAAAAGTAAATAAATCCTTAAATTAGATTGCTATTTAACTTTAAATTAAGCTATTAATTAACTATTAATCGATAAACTAAACCTTATGAAAAAATTAAACATGCTTTTTTTGCTAGCATTAGTTCCTTTGCTGGCAGTTTCGCAAAACAACAAAAAACCCAATATTCTAGTGATTTGGGGAGATGATATTGGCACATGGAATATTAGCCATAATAACAGAGGTATGATGGGTTATAGGACACCCAATATTGATCGTATAGCCAAAGAAGGTGTTGGCTTTACAGATTATTATGCACAGCAATCTTGTACAGCGGGCCGTGCCGCTTTTATTGGTGGTGTAGTACCTGTTAGAACAGGAATGACCAAAGTTGGTATGCCTGGTGCTCAAGAAGGCTGGCAAAAAACGGATGTCACTATGGCAACCGTTCTTAAAAGTCAAGGCTATGCTACTGGTCAATTTGGAAAAAACCATCAAGGCGATCGTGACGAGCACTTGCCTACCATGCATGGTTTTGATGAGTTCTTTGGAAATTTATATCATTTAAACGCTGAAGAAGAACCAGAAAACTTTGATTATCCTGGTGATATGGTCTTAAAAGACGGACAAACCTTCAGAGAAAAGTTCGGGCCACGTGGTGTTATTCATAGCTGGGCAGATGGTAAAGGCGGACAACGTATTGAAGATACAGGTCCATTGACCAAAAAACGTATGGAGAATGTAGATTATGAAACTCTCGAAGCTGCTAAAGCATTTATTAAAAAACAGGTAGAGTCAGGAAAGCCTTTTTTCACTTGGTGGAATGCTACTAGAATGCACTTTCGCACACACGTAAAAGACGACATGCGTAACCCTGGACATGATGAATATACCGATGGGATGATTGAACACGATATGCATGTGGGGCAACTATTGGACTTACTGGATGAATTAGGCATAGCCGATAATACGGTGGTTATGTATTCTACCGATAATGGACCACATTACAATACATGGCCAGATGCAGGAACAACACCTTTTCACGGTGAGAAAAATAGCAGTTGGGAAGGAGCCTTTAGAGTGCCTGCATTTGTAAAATGGCCAGGACATTTCCCAGAAAATGTAACCTTAAATGGTATTGTGGCTCATGAAGATTGGTTGCCAACCTTTGCAGCCATTGCTGGAAATTCAAACATCAAAGATCAATTAGCTAAAGGCACTACCTTAAATGGCAGAAGCTATAAAAATCATATTGACGGATACAATCAATTAGATTACCTGACTGGCAAAGCAAAAGAATCACCACGAGAGGGTTTTATTTATGTAGATGATGGTGGGTCTATTGCAGCCTTACGTTATGGAGATTGGAAAGCCATGTTTTTAGAAAATAGAGCAAGACAACTGCAGATTTGGCTGGAGCCTTTTGTGGAGTTAAGAGCACCATTATTATTCAATCTGCGCCGTGACCCATTTGAAAAAGCTTATGAAGGATCCAACACATATTATGATTGGTATATTGATAGAGCTTATATCTTAATAGCCATACAAAGTTATGCTTTTAATTTCTTGTCTACTTTCAAAGATTACCCACCCAGTCAAACTGCTGGAGATTGGAGTTTAGGCAAAGTTGAAAAGCAAATTGAAGAAATGGTCACAAAAAGTAATTAACTAAAACTTTAGAAGAGCTGTGTCATTAAATGGCACAGCTTTTTTATTTAAAACCATTTGTTATGAAAATTAAAAATCTCGTTTCAATATTATTGATAACAATAATAGCTTTTGGATGTAAAAATAATACTACGAATGGTATTGTTGTTTCTGGTGATAATATTGAAGTTTATAAAGAAGAAGTTTCAGACCCTCTACCCTCTTGGAATGAAAGCAATAGCAAATCTGCAATAATAGCATTTGTTGAGGATGTTACTAATTCTAACAGCGCAAATTTTATCCCTATCCCAGACCGAATAGCCACCTTTGATAACGACGGTAACCTATGGAGTGAGCAACCAGCTTATTTTCAGTTGTTTTTTGCCATTGACAGAGTCAAAGCATTGGCTCCCGAACATCCAGAATGGAAAGACCAACAACCCTATAAAGCCATTTTAGAAGATGATATGAAAGCCTTAATGGAGTCTGGAATGAAAGGTATTGTTGAAATCATTATGGCTACTCATGCTGGAGTTACCGTAGAGGAGTTTGATTCCATTGTGAAAGATTGGGTTAAAAATGCTAAACACCCAACAAAAAACGTAGGCTATAATGAATTAGTTTATCAACCTATGTTAGAATTACTTCAATATTTAAGAGCTAATGATTTCAAAACGTATATTGTTTCTGGCGGTGGTGTAGACTTTATGAGAGCCATAGTCACAGAGGTATATGGTATCCCAAATGAACAAATTTTAGGCAGTCGCGTAAAAACCGAGTATGATTATAATAATGGAAACCCAATCATTAAAAGATTACCTGGTTTAGATTATAATGATGACAAGGAAGGCAAACCCTTAAACATTCAAAAAATTATTGGTAAAAAACCGGTTTTTGCTTCAGGCAATTCTGATGGTGACTTACAAATGATGCAATGGACAGATTCCAATTCATATAAGTCATTTCAATTGTACTTGCACCATACCGATGCCGAACGCGAATGGGCTTACGACAGAGAATCCCACATTGGACAATTAAACAAAGGGCTTGATGAAGCTCTAGAAAAAGGTTGGACAATAATTGACATGAAAAATGATTGGAAGGTAATTTATCCTTTCGAATTAAAATAAACACTTAATTATGACGCTTTCAAAATCAGAGATAAAACATCTGGTTAAAACATTTTACCCCTATTTAAAAAACAAAGAAGTTGATATCTTTCTTAAAATGTCCAAATATGACATTTATAAAAACAAGGAAATAATTCAAAAAAGTGGACGAACTGATAAAAATGTTTTTTTAATACTTGAAGGTTCCTCCCGAGCATACAGCATTGATGAAAATGGTCAAGAACGTATTTACCATATTAGATCAAAAGGATACATTTTTGGAGACCCTAGGGTATTTAGTAATCAAGTTCAAATATTAAACACGGAAGCTATTGGAGAAACTCATGTTTTGAAATTTGACATTGAAAGATTGGAGTCTATTGGATATGATAACCCGGAAATCATGAACATGTATTTGAATATTCTAAAAGAAATCATTCAAGCATTTTCACACAGAATCCACACATTTGTTTCCATGAACTCTGAAGAGCGTTATTTAGATTTAGTGGATATGAACCCACTGTATCTTGAATCAACATTTGATAAACACATTGCCAGTTTTCTAGGTATTAAACCTTTAACATTACATCGTATCAAAAAAAAACTAAAAGTTATCAAATGATATTTTTTTAAATAGGGCTTTACACTAATTTTACACAGCTTAAATTAATCACATTAATAACCAAAAATGAAAAATCAAAAACAAACAAAGTTTAATGTTTTCCATACATTAATTTTGACATTTTGCTTAACAATTATCGTTTCTTGTAACACAAAGCAAGAAACAGCAGAAACCAAAACCACCACAACAGATGATGGTTTTAAAGGAAAAATAGCTCTAGACATTCGTGATTCAGAATCCGATTGGTCAGCATACACACCAAAATCAGCACCAGAAGGCGCACCTAATATTCTATTCATACTTTATGATGATACGGGATTAGGAGCTTGGTCTCCTTATGGCGGACGCATCAATATGCCAACCATGGATCGTTTGGCAGCCAACGGATTAACGTACACCCAATGGCACACCACAGCATTGTGTTCACCAACCCGTTCAACCATTTTAACAGGTAGAAACCACCATTTAAACGGTATGGCTTCCATCACAGAAACTGCTGATGGATTCCCAGGATCAAATGGTCGTGTTCCAGATGATTGTGCACCATTTGCGCAAATTTTGAGAGATAACGGTTGGAGTACGTTTTGGATAGGTAAAAACCATAATGTTCCAGAACAGGATGTTGCACCTGGTGGTAGCCGTGCAGAATGGCCAACCCAAATTGGGTTTGACCGTTTTTATGGTTTCCTAGGAGGCGAAACCAACAACTGGTATCCAGATTTAGTTGAAGACAATCATTTTATAGAAGCTCCTGCTACTCCAGAAGAAGGTTATCATTTATCTAAAGATTTGGCTGATCAAGCTATCAGAATGTTACGTGATAAAAATGCAACCAATCCATCAAAACCATTCTATATGTGGTTTAATCCAGGTGCCAACCATGCACCTCACCACTCGCCTGCTGAATATACGGCCAAGTACAAAGGCATGTTTGATGATGGTTACGATGCTTATCGTGATTGGGTAGTAAAACGTATGAAAGAGAAAGGCATTCTTCCTGAAAATACTGGTATGGCAGATTTTAATCCAATGCCTGAAGATATGGCTAATCCAGGAGATTATGTGCGCCCTTGGGATGAATTAAATGCTGACGAGAAAAAACTATTCTCAAGAATGGCTGAAGTATATGCTGGTTTTTCAGAGTATACAGATGCCCAAGTTGGCAGAGTCATTGATTATTTAGAAGAAACCGGACAATTGGAAAACACCATTGTACTTTATGCAGCTGACAATGGTGCATCTGGAGAAGGAAGTCCAAACGGTTCTGTAAACGAAAATAAATTTTTTAATGGTTACCCTGATGAACTATCAGAAAACATGAAGTATTTAGATGTTCTCGGAGGGCCAGATACTTATAATCACTTCCCTACTGGTTGGGCTGCAGCATTTTCGGCACCTTTTAAAATGTTTAAGCGTTATTCGCAATATGCTGGTGGTACCAATGACCCATTAGTAATTTCTTGGCCAAAAGGTATAAAAGCCAAAGGTGAAATTCGTCATCAATATCATCATTCAACTGATATTGTACCAACATTATTGGAAGCCTGCGGTATTGAAATGCCAAAGGTATACAATGGTGTAGAGCAAACGCCACTTTCTGGTGTTTCCATGGTTTATTCTTTTGATGCAGAACCAGATGCTCCAACTCAAAAAGAAGTGCAGTACTATTGCATGCTTGGAACCAGAGGTATTTGGAAAGATGGCTGGAAGGCAGCAGCAGTTCACGCACCAATATCTGGAAAAGGAAATTTTGATAAAGATGTTTGGGAATTATACCATGTGGCTGAAGATCGTTCAGAAACTAACAATCTAGCAGAAGAAAACCCTGAAAAATTACAAGAATTGATTGATGAATGGTTTAAACAAGCTGAAATTAACAAAGTATTGCCTTTAGATGATAGAGGTGCAGCCGAACTATTAACTGTTGAGAGACCATCTCAAGAGGCTAAAAAAGATAGATATATCTACTATCCTAATACAGCTCCGGTTCCTGAAGGTGTGGCAGTAAATATAAGAGGTCGAAACTACAAAATCTTGGCCAATGTTGAAATAACCGATCCTAATGCTTCAGGTGTTATTTTTGCTCATGGTTCTCGCTTTGGAGGTCATGCGCTTTTCATCAAAGACAAAAAATTGCATTATGTATATAATTTCTTGGGCATTAAACCAGAACAGGTATTTGTTTCCAATACAACCTTAAAACCTGGAAAATATACTTTAGGAATGGAATTCGTAAAGGAAAACCGAGGTGAATATGGTGAGTCATTGGGGAATACCAAATTATACATTAATGAAGAAGTTGTTGCCGAAGGTCCAATGCGCACACAACCTGCTAAATTCACCTTATCTGGTGATGGCTTGTGTGTAGGATATGATAGTGGTGATAATGTGAGTAATTTATATAAATCTCCAGGAGAGTTTGAAGGCGGAATCATACAAGCAGTTGGAGTTACAGTTGAAGGAACTCCTTATATGGATCTAGAAGCTGAAGCCAAACGCTTAATGATGAGTCAGTAGTTTGTGTTAATTAATAGCAGTTTTAAAGGGAATAATACCATAGTGTTTATTCCCTTTTTTATTTAACGTGACTTTTTCATTAAATTATTTTTAAGCCTTACAGTTAGATAGTATCTTTAATCACTTATTTTATTTTATGAGACCTTATCTTTATTTTATTGTGGTATATGCAATGTTGGTATTTAGTTGCAAAAATGATTCTTCAAAAACCAATCCGATTTCCGAAACTTCTCCACAGGTTAAAACCGTCAGTGCTCCAAAAGGGATGGTTTATATTCCCGGAGGTACATTTACTATGGGTAGTAGTGAAGCCTATGCTGAAAAAGACGAAGGTCCCGAAGTATTGGTAAAAGTAGATCCATTTTTTATGGATGAAACCGAAGTAACCAATGCTCAATTTACAAAATTTGTTAATGAAACAGGTTACGTGACTGTTTCAGAAAGACCTGTGGATTGGGAGCAAATAAAAAAAGACCTGCCTTCTGGCACACCAAAACCACATGACTCGTTATTGCAACCTGGATCACTGGTTTTTTCCCCACCTTCAGATGCTGTTAATTTAAACGATTACAGTCAATGGTGGCGATGGGTGAATGGTGCCGACTGGAAACACCCTCAAGGTCCTAATAGCTCCATTGAAGGCAAAGACAATCATCCTGTGGTTCACATTGCCTATGAAGATGCCCAAGCCTTTGCAAAATGGGCTGGAAAACGTTTACCAACAGAGGCTGAATGGGAATTCGCATCCAGAGGTTCAGACAATAACAATCAATTTGTTTGGGGCAAGGAATTAACGCCTCAAGGAACCTATTTAGCAAATTTTTTTCAAGGAGATTTCCCTCATAATAACACACAGAAAGATGGTTTTGAAACTTCTGCTCCTGTTAAATCCTTTCCTGCCAATATTTTTGGACTTTATGATATGATTGGAAATGTTTGGGAATGGACTAGTGATTGGTATCGTCCTGATACTAAAAAACTGTACTTATCTAACGGTACAAAATTATGTTATAATCCAACAGGTCCGGAAAGTAGCTTTGACCCTAATGATCCCTATGTGACTCAAAAACGCGTAATTAAAGGTGGGTCCTTTTTGTGTAGTGAACAATATTGTTCCAATTACCGTTCAACATCCCGAATGGCTACCTCTACCGATTCTGGCCAAAACCACTTGGGTTTTAGATGCGTTCAAGATATTAAATAAGCCTCTCATTTTTAGTTGTTTAATAATTAAAAATAAACTAATTTTAAGTGACATCAATACCATATCGGTGTCATAACTTTATACTAATTAAACAATTAACTTATGAAAAAACTTTTAGCAGAATTTATTGGAACCCTATGGCTTGTCCTTGGTGGATGTGGCAGTGCTGTATTAGCTGCTGGCATACCTGATTTAGGTATTGGATTTGCCGGTGTAGCACTGGCTTTTGGTTTAACTGTCTTAACTGGTGCATATGCTTTAGGGCATATTTCAGGAGCCCATTTTAACCCAGCCGTTTCTATAGGATTATGGATGGGTGGCAGATTTGATGGGAAAGAATTACCAGGTTACATTGTGTCACAAGTACTAGGCGGGCTAGCTGGTGCTGGTCTTTTGTATTTAATGGCTACTGGTATTGATTCATTTAGTCTATCTGATGGCTTTGCAGCTAATGGCTTCGGAGAGCACTCTCCTATGGGCTATGATATGACATCCGCTTTAGTTACGGAAATTGTCATGACATTCATGTTCTTGATTGTCATTTTAGGGGCAACCCATAAAAATGCCTCTCCTGGTTTTGCTGGATTAGCCATTGGTTTAGCATTGACTTTAATACATCTTATCAGTATTCCGGTTACCAATACATCCGTGAACCCTGCTAGAAGTACCAGTCAGGCATTGTTTGTAGGCGATTGGGCAACAGGTCAGTTATGGTTATTCTGGGTAGCACCTATCGTTGGAGCTATTCTCGCTGGAATCGTTTATAAATATTTGGCTCCAAATCAAGACTAACAAATTTTTTCTCAATAAAAAAGGCTGGAAATATCCAGCCTTTTTTTATTTTTTGAGTTCTAACTTTTCAGCAAAATAATCGCAAAAGTCCTTCATGGTTGCCGTCATTTTTTCGTCTTGTGTAGCTCTGTTAAATGTATCACTCATAGCCACAAGCGTCTGATGAAAAAACACCTTCATTTCATCAACAGGCATATCTTTTGTCCATAGGTCTATTCGCAGTGTTTCTTGAGATTTGTGATCCCAAACAGACAACAGCATCGCTTTGGCTTCTTCATTATTGATACCGCCATCTTCTGCAGTCCAACTTAAATTTTCAGGAATACGATTCTCATCCAATTCTACCGTTAGTTCTATAGTCGATTTTATATTTGCCATTATTTTTGTGGTTTGTATTTTGAATTATTAAAAATTTCTACGGGTTCTTTTGTCATCATATCCTTTAAGCCAACATCGTTATTAGCCATATAGGACTTTACAATCTGCCAACCAATAAATTGCCCTATTCTACCGGGAGATTCTCTGTCAATCACCTCCAAATAAAACTTTGAAAAAGGTGCTGGGTTTATAAATCGAGATGGTAATTTGGAATCAGTGCTATACAATAATTCCTTGTCAATAAAATGATTCCAAATAAAAAACTCATTAGATTTTGCCCACTCCATTTGCTCATCAGTATAACCTATTTTTTGAGCATCTGACTTAAATGGAATCATGATATCCTTAAAATAAAGGAGTTTCCCAAAATAAACCATCTCATCTAACAATGTTTTTCGATTAACCTGAAAAGCATATTTTTCAGCATAGGCATTTGCCATATCAACAACCATTTGTTCCCTTTCAAAATTTTGTCGTAAATAATGCTGAATACCCTGATAAAACTCATGATCTTTTCCAAGATACGTGTCAATAGAAATTAATACTATCGTATCGGTAGCAATGACTTTATTTCTGTAATCAACAGATGATGTTGTGGTGATTACTCTAGGGGTACTAAATTCTGGAAAATAGTACTTCAAGTGCTGAAACAATTTCGTAATATCATCTTCTTCATCAATAAAATCATCAAAGGCTTTTGTTGATTCTGTTATCAATTCTTGTTGCAAGGTGTCTTGCATTCTCGCAATCCAAAAGGCATCGTCATAGCGATCTGGAAACATGAAAGGATAAGCCTCTTTTAGCATTGGCAAATCTTTGGCTTCGGCTTCATGCATTGCCATATCAAATCGTTCAACAACGAAATCAATATCAATCTTGGATATTTCAGCCTCAACTTTAGATTCTTGATTACAGGAAAGCAGCATTCCGAAAGAAAATAGTATAATTATAAACCTCATGTTATTGTTCAAACTATTAATTTTTATAACTAATCTTATTGATTTACTTTTGTGAAGCAAAGGTACATTACTTTGCTTAAAAACCTCTACAAAATGCACACAGAAAAAGTCATAGACTATATTGTAAATTGGCTCAAAGATTATGCTAATAACGCAAAAGTTAACGGATTTGTTATAGGGATATCAGGTGGAATCGATTCAGCTGTTACATCAACCCTTTGTGCTAAAACGGGACTACAACTACTATGTGTGGAAATGCCTATTCATCAAGCAAAATCGCAAGTTACCAGAGCCGTGAACCACATTGATTGGTTGCAATCAAATTTTGATACTGTCAAAAAAGTTGAAGTTAATTTAACGCCTGTTTTTGACAATCTTATTGATGTATTACCAAGTGTTGAGAAAGAAGAAGATCGTTTTATGTCTTTGGCTAATACACGAGCCAGACTTCGTATGACGACCTTATATTATTTTGCTGCCTTAAACAAACTATTGGTTGCAGGCACTGGCAATAAAGTGGAAGATTTCGGTGTAGGCTTTTACACAAAATATGGTGATGGCGGTGTTGATTTAAGCCCTATTGCCGACTTGATGAAGTCTGAAGTTTATGAAATTGGTAAGTTTTTAAACATTAATCAAGAAATTATTGACGCCGCACCTACAGATGGATTGTGGGGAGATGATAGAACGGACGAGGACCAAATAGGCGCCTCTTACCCAGAGCTTGAGTGGGCCATGCTCATGGACGACCAAGGCAAAACGGTTGATGATTTTACTGGACGCAGTAAAGATGTGTTTAAAATTTATAAGCGTTTTAATACGGCCAACAAGCACAAAATGATTCCGATACCCATTTGCGAAATTCCAAAGAATTTAAAATAAATTCTACAAATCGCTACGAATTTCATATCTTTACTGTAGTGTATATGCTAATACATCATTGCCTCAACAGTGTTAATGTCTAAAACTTTTAAGTAATGATTAAACTGTTGGTTGCTGATAGCCACCCAATTATTAGGAAAGGTCTTGAACTACTTTTCGTCACGTCACCACAAATACAAGTTGTTGGTGGTGTAGAAAATGGTGAGGCCATTTTTGACTTTTTAAAGGAACATCGTGTAGATATCATTTTAAGTGAAATTGATCTTCCCAAACTCAATGGTATTACAGCATTGAGACGTTTAAAACGAGAATATCCCGAAGTTAAAACCATTATGTTTTCTTCACAACCTGAAGAAATTTATGCCATTAATACCATAAAGGCTGGTGCTGAAGGCTATCTCAATAAAACGGCTAATATTATTACGTTGAAAGAAGCCATCATCAAAGTTTATGAGGGAGGTACTTATTTGAGTAATGATATCGCGCAACAGATGACTATGGGTCGACGGGTTACCAGATCTGGATCCGTTTATAAAAAGCTTTCAACCAGAGAGATTGAAGTTTTAAAATTGTTGTCTTCCGGAAGAAAAAACAAAGAAGTTGCCAACGAACTCAACATTAATGAGAAAACCGTAAGTACTTATAAAGCACGATTGATGAAAAAATTGAACGTGAACAATATTGTTGACTTAATTAGTCGTGCAAAACTTCTGGAACTATAAAACCCTATTTAATTTCCGAGATAACAACATTTTAAGGCTGGAATAGTCTTTAACTTCTTCTAGAATATTTTTATTCACTTGATTTTTAGTATCTAATGTTTCTTGTTTAAATTCGGTGACTTTTTGTTCAATTAAATAACACCGTAAACTCAAAATCGTTTCGCTAACAAGCTGTGAAACAGTATGTTGTTTTTCCTTTGGAAATATGTTTTTGCGTTCCCAATTAGACAGCACATAACGTTCATCTTCCATTAAAATAGTTGTAATTTCATTGGCCATTTCAGGAGTAACCGTATTAACAAAACTTTCAATAGCAAAATCTGGATTTTGATTCAACGTATCAATAATGGTATAGTATAACTCCCTGAAATTTTCATTTGAGAATTGCATCTCATCATCCTGTAAATCCAGGTATATCTTTTCAAATACTTTAGCCTCATGTTTAACGGGCTCCAAAACCAACTCATTGTGGTCATTTTCTTTTAAAATCAGATCTTCAAATTCCTCTTTTTCATTACCATATAACAACAATATTTGAATGATTTTTCGCTCCAATTCATACTGGATATCAACCTTTTTTACAGGCTGTTTATGTTTTATCACTTCAAATGCCTTTTGTTCTTGCTGATATTGTTTATTGGTATCTTGAAATTGTTTTTTATTTATTTGTGCCAGTGTGCTAAATAAGACTTCTTCACTGATATCCATTATTCGGGCACATTCCTGAATGTAAATCTCTTTTTTTATACGATCGGGAATTTTGGATATACTATTGACAATATCACGAACCGTTTCCGCTTTTTTTATAGGATCGTTTTTTGATACTTCAAACAATAAAGAAGCTTTAAATTGGATAAAATCTTGAGCATGTTCCGACAGATATAAGGTGATTTCTTCCAATGTATTGTTTTTAGCAAAACTATCCGGATCATCACCTTCAGGAAAGGTGCATACTTTCACATTCATGCCCTGTTCCAAAATCAAATCAATGCCACGCAAAGATGCTCGTAATCCAGCTGCATCACCATCAAATAAAACCGTGATGTTTTTGGTCAATCGGTTAATAAGCCTGATCTGTTCTGGCGTTAATGCCGTACCCGAGGATGACACCACATTTTTTATTCCCGATTGGTGTAATTGTATGACGTCCGTATACCCTTCAACCAAATAACAATTATCTTCTTTGGCAATACTTTGCTTTGCATGATAAATGCCATAAAGTACTTTACTTTTATGATAGATATCGCTTTCGGGGGAGTTTAAGTATTTAGCGGCTTTTTTGTCGTTGGTTAAAATTCGGCCTCCAAAACCTAAAACCCTTCCGCTCATACTTTGAATAGGAAACATCACGCGTCCTTTAAATCTATCGAAACGCTTCTCCTCCTTAACAATAGTTAATCCCGTTCTTTCAAGATATTCTAGCTTATAACCTTTTTTAATAGCCTCGTTGGTAAAGGCCTCCCATTCATCAAGCGAATATCCAAGATTAAATTTCTTAATGGTCTCCTCTGTAAAACCTCTTTCTTTGAAATAGCTTAAGCCAATGGCTTTGCCAGGATCTGTTTTATGAAGGGTTTTCTGAAAATAGGTATTGGCAAACTCGTTTACCAAATAGAGGCTTTCTCGCTCATTGGCTTTTTCCTTATCTTCATTGGTTTGTTCGGTTTCTTCAATTTCAATATTGTATTTTTTTGCTAAATACTTTATAGCTTCAGGGTAGGTAAAATGCTCGTGCTCCATTAAAAAAGCTACGACATTGCCACCTTTACCACTTGAAAAATCTTTCCAGATTTGCTTAACTGGTGACACCATAAAACTTGGTGTACGTTCATCACTAAAAGGACTCAATCCTTTATAATTGCTTCCAGACTTCTTTAATTGAACAAAATCACCAATAACCTCCTCTACTCGGGCGGTTTCAAACACTTGGTCTATGGTGGTTTTGGCTATCAATTTCAGTTGAATTCTTGTTACCGTAAAAGTAACATAATCTTCTTGTTTTTAAAATTAATAGTTACATGAAAAAAGGCTCCAAGAAAAACTTGCAGCCTTTTTTAACCAATTCAATATAATTAACACTAGTCCATATCAAAACGAATACCTAATGATATGTTATTTTGATCAATTGCCTGATCCTTGAATATAGTAGACAAATCATATTTAGCATAAATTCCAACATTTCCCCAAGAAATATAACCACTAACGCCATAGACAAAATTATTGGTGTTGTAATCCTTGAATTTATCCTTTTGTTTTTGACCATCTTCAGTATATTTCAATTTTTGAAGTGATTGGATTACAAATCCACCATAGCCTCCAACACCAACTTTAAATTTTCGATATGTTGAATACCTGAAGTAGTCCTCACGCTCAATCTTTTTAGAAGGTCCAAACTCAAAATGGATTGGCACCACCAAATTAGTTGTCCTGAATTTGGATTTTTTTAGATTTAAAGGATATTCTTCCAATGTAACCACATCATTGGTTTCCGTGAAATAGAGATTGTCTTTAATATCCAGTTTATTCCACTGGAATGACAAACCATATTTTATCCGCATGGCATTGGTATTTTTAAATACACGTGTTTTCCATGCCCAACCTAATTCCACGAAACCAGAACCGCCTATTTTATACGGTGAATCATTTAAGGATTGTCCTTCAATTATGGCATTGTTGAAACCTATGGCAAAAACCAAATCGCTGGTCGTTCTACGGTCATAAACTCGTGGTTTACGTTTTTTGTGAGGACCTATGTATATACTACCAATATCATATTCGTCCGAATCTTCATTTTTTCCAATCTCGAGGATATAACCTTCTAGATTGGCTCCCGTATCATAATCCACATGCTCATTGCGTTCTAATAAAGCAATACGGTTATCAATAATTGCCAATCTGTTTTCAATGTTTAAGGCATGTTTTTCAGCGAGTTCTTTTTTAAGCTCCGTTGCTTCTTCAAGCGATATTTCGTCATTATCCAATCGTTCATTGATTGCTTCAACTTCGCGTTTCAAGGCATCTTTTTCACTATTTTGAACATACTCCCGTTGTGCCTTTAGACGTTCAATTTCATCTCCATTATCTGTTTCTTGTGCAGCCATTTTTTGAACTGCAAATACTAGTGCGATGACTACTAGAAATTTTGTAAAATTTTGCATAACTGTTTGTTTTTTAATTGATAATTTTAATTATTACGGTCTGCAACAGCCGTTTTTACTTTCTTGAAATTTGTTTTTATAGTTTCAAATACTTTATCTCTAAAGGATTGTTCCAAATCGTCCTCAACATCCTGTAATAAACTATTGGCATCAACCGATCGTTTGACACTCTCTGCATCTATCTGCAATTGCGCCTCACTTAATAACGTTTCGATTTCAGAATCCAAAATTGTCGCGTCAATGATATCCTGTTGATCATTAATAGCCATGCGCCCTTCTATAGCTTCTTCTTCTAAGCCATTACTTTCAATATCATTTATTGGTTTCTTGTGGTCATTTTTTAAAGCCGCCACTTTGTTATTTTGATTAATTGTTTGATTACTTTTTACACTAACAGCAGGATCCTGCTGTCTATTAGACGTTGCTGTATGTTGCGAAACAAGTTCTCCGTTAGATTCTATTGCAGATTTAAAATTCTCAACTCCAACAGCTTTTTGTTGCTCCTGTAAATTTTCATCAGATTCACCAACTGCTATATCAACTGTATTTTTGGAGTCTAATTCATCTGAATTGACAACATTGGGAGTGTTTTCAATTGGAATTGTGGGATTAAAAAACAATCCATTCATTAAAAACAAAATCCCCACAATACTCGCCGCAACACCTAGATACCAAATAATATTGTTGTTCTTTTTATTTTCATGGCTATCCAATCTATTTGAAAGGCTCTCCCATGATTTTGAAGATGGTGTGATGGTACGCTTCTCCAATGTTTCTTTTATGTTGTTTTCCAACTTAATTGGTGCCATAATTTTGATTGTTTAATTCTTTAACTTGTTGTTGTAGGATTTGTCGTGCCTTAAACAACTGTGATTTTGAAGTTCCTTCGGAAATATCCAGTAGATCAGCGATTTCATGATGTTTATACCCTTCTACGGCATACATCACAAATACCATTCTATAACCTGAAGGCAAATTGTCTATGAGTTGTTGAATTGCCGCTACTTCAAGATTACTTTGAATGTTGTTTTCATAACTATTTTGGGTGGCCATATCTTCTTCAAAAAACTCAACATTTTTTTGACTTCTTAAAAATGAGATAGACTCTCTGACCATAATTTTTCGTAACCAACCTTCAAAACTCCCTTTATCTTCAAACTTTTTGAGATTTATAAACGCTTTGTAAAATCCGTTGAGCATAGCCTCTTCAGCATGTTGCACATCACTGATGTAATAGCGGCAAACGCTCAACATTTTGGGAGCATGGATATTGTAAAGTCTGTTTTGGGCTTCGCGATTGCCTTTGGCAGCTTTATTGATTAGCTCGTTATTATTTTTATAGAGTTGAATAACCTTCAAAATAGCTTTCATTGAAACTTCTATTTATAAAGACGCAATTATGATGCAAATGGTTGCCTGACTATGAAAAAAAATTATTTTTTACGTTCGATCACGTAATTGACCATTAATTCTAAAGATGACCTGTAAGTAGATTCTGGGTAGGTCTTGAGTATATTTAATGCTTCAGCCTGAAACGCTTTCATCTTGTTGATGGCATACTCTAGTCCATTATTTTGCTTAACAAATGCAATAACTTCCTTGACCCTTTTTTTATCTTTATTATGATTTTTGATTGAATTTATAAGCCAGCTTTTATCTTTTTTTGGCACATTATTCAAAACATAAATTAAAGGCAATGTCATTTTCTGCTCCTTAATATCAATCCCTGTAGGCTTTCCAATCTTTTCCTCACCGTAATCAAATAGGTCATCCTTAATCTGAAAGGCCATCCCTATGAGCTCACCAAAGCACCTCATTTTTTCAATATCCTGCGAATCTGGTTTCACAGAAGCCGCACCCAGACTACAGCAAGCAGCAATTAAGGTAGCCGTTTTTTGACGAATAATTTCGTAATAGACTTCTTCAGTAATGTCTAGCTTTCTGGCTTTTTCTATTTGTAGCAACTCGCCTTCGCTCATTTCCCGAACTGCGATGGAAATAATCTTCAATAAGTCAAAATCATTATTGTCGATTGAGAGCAATAGTCCTTTTGATAGTAAATAGTCCCCAACCAAAACGGCAATCTTATTCTTCCATAAGGCATTAATGGAAAAAAATCCACGACGTCTGTTACTATCGTCAACCACATCGTCATGAACTAATGTAGCAGTGTGAATAAGCTCTATAACCGATGCGCCTCGATATGTGCGCTCGCTAATTTCACCATTAGCAACCATTTTGGCCACCAAAAAAACAAACATGGGTCGCATTTGTTTGCCTTTTCTATTGACTATGTAATGCGTAATTCGATTGAGTAAGGCAACTTTTGAAGACATTGACAGTTGAAATTTCTGCTCGAAGAGCTCCATCTCAAATGCAACTGGTTGCTTTATTTGTTCTACAATTTTCAAAAAAAATGAAAGACTATAATTGGTTTAACAAACCTACTAAAAAAGCTTATTAAATGCTATATTATTATAAACTAAACCTTGGTTCGATACAATGTTTTGTCAACACAGTTAATCATTGCATCTGTATTCAATTGGGTTCCAACAAAGGCTTCAATTTTAGTGACAGTTTCTTTGGTGTTATTTAAAACATCTTGATAGTCGATATAAATAAGTTCGACTCCAGGTTCTTTCTCTTTCCAAACCTCAACTTGTTGTAAATGATTTAAATAACTTTCAAAAAGCTTTGTTGGCAAAGTCTCAGGATCCTTACCAATCATCTTTTGTTGTGATTTCAATACCTCAGATAAATCCCTATTCATAAAGATTATTTTATAACGGTATTTTGGATTGAGAAATTTTAAAAGTGGTGCAACTACTTTTAAAACTTTATTTTGTGCCAATTCAAGCCAGGTATTATCCTTGTGTAAAGACATAACAGGTTCATATTCATAATATCCTTTGGGGTTTGAAATATCTGATACTCTTTTTGAATCCGTTAAAGGCTCAATTCCTCCAGCTTTCATCATTTGCATCATAAGCGATGTTCCAGAGCGTGGCAGTCCTGAAACAATTGTAATTTGATTTTTGATTGGCCTATTTTTTAACTTATCTTTTTGTTCCAATTTACCTTGAATGTTTTCAATCGCCAATTCAGCTCTATCATGCGCTTTAGGTTTAAGTTTTGACGCCATGTTATAAGCAATTTTTGCATTTTCCAAATCACCTAATTTCTCCAGTGCCTCACCCAAAGTATAATGTGCTTCAGGATAATATTTGACTAATTCAATACTTGTTAACGCATGTTCAGCAGCCTCTTCATATTCTCCCAATCTAATAAGAGTTTCAGCCAGTGCTTGATGTAATTTGGCTTTATCTACTTCAATTTCCAATGCTTTTACAAAGGAGTCTCTGGCCTCTTCAAAACGACTTAACCCTCTGTAAATCTTACCTATTTGATACCAAATTTCGGAACTTGGTTTATTCTTCTTTTTATTCAGCAAAATATTCAAAGCCTCAAAAGGCTTGTTCTCACCATATAAAATTTTAGATTCCGCAAGATCCAAACCTATTTCATTTTTCTTATCCCGTCGCTTTAATTCATTAAAATACAGTCTTGCTTTGTCAAATTCCTTTTCGGCTAAACTTATATTGAGAAGGTCCATATAATATGGTATTATATTTACAACCGAATCACCAACTTTATAACCTTGCTTTTTAAGTGATTCCTTATTTTTTCCTTGAAAAGCATCTTCATCATAAACAGGATATTTGGCACTAATAAGTTCGAATAAAAGTTGTTTTGCTTGATCATAATTCTTTTTACCAAGATGTACCCTTGCTAAATTATGCTTCAAATCACTTTTTGTTTTTAAAACTGCTATTTCAATATTCTCATCTGGTCTCTCAATATATCCCAAATCAACCAATTGCTCAATCGTTTCTTCTTCGTCAAAAATATCTTGATTGTTAGTTTTTGGATGTTCTCCAAAATCTCCATCAACACTTTCCCAACTATCAATAAAGCTAGGTTCTTTTGGATTTTCAAAAATATCCAAAGCTGGTTTTCCATCCATATCTTTTCCAATGGGCAAATCAAACATGTGAAGAATTGTTGGAGCAACATCAATCAATCCTAATCCAAATACTTTTTCGTTTTTCTTAATATTGGGACCCGCTGCTACAAAAATTCCAAATTGCCGATGTTCCAAAGCAGGTGCAGCCGGATATTTAGGCATTTTAAGAATACGTTTATGACCTGATTCATATCCGTGATCAGACATGACAATAATGGTTGTTTCCTCATCAACTAATTCCATCATACGTCCTAACATCATATCTTGAAAACGATAAGCGCCTTCAACAGCGCCTTTATATATTTCAAAAATCTTTTGAGGAATTTCTGGCTGCTTTGGTGGGTGAAACTTCATAAAAGCATGACAAAAATGATCAATCAAATCAAAATAAACACCCATGAAGTTCCAATCAGAATTTCTAGCGATGTAGGTAGCCGCTGCATGTATAGATGTATTTTCTGCCATTATTTTGGCAAAAGATTGTAATCCCTTGTCTACTTCTTGGTTTATTTCATTGGCTTTTGGAATAAAGGGTAAAATATGTGCTTCGGTTATTTCATAAGGAAACATGCGAAGGTCTCGAATCGTTTTTGTAAACTCTGATGGATGAATAGTACCTTCTATGATTGGATTTCTTTCTTTAGGGTCAGATTTAACTTTTTGAAAACGGTCAGAAACAACTGTACCGTTAATTGGTTCTGCAGGAAAACTTGGCCACCATCCAACCAAATTACTCTTATAACCTTGGTTATGCAAAATATTCCATAGTGCTCTACATTTTCTTGAATTTACGGTAACTGGACGAATACTTTTTTTGTTTGGATGAACCTCAATAAAGCCAAGAATCCCGTGTTTGTCGGGAGTTTTTCCTGTGGCTACACTAGACCAAAGCATAGGAGAATATGGCGGGTTCATAGTACTCATGTTACCATACACCCCTTTGTCTATTAATTCTTTTAGCGATGGCATTTGTCCTTTTGCCAATAAAGGGCCAATAATTTCCCAATCAGCCGCATCCCAACCAATCAACAGAACTTTATTCTTCTTCATCTATTTCATCTCTATTTTTATCGTTCTTTTTTACTTTGCGCCACTCACGCAGCCCAATATCACCATATGCCAAGATTCCTAAAGAACCTTCAACACGAATATCAAATGGTTTTTTATTATTATTCATTCATGAAAATTAAGGTATTGGTTAAATGAACAAAAGTTATGATTGATATGCAAATTTTCCATAAAAAGATACATAATTGAAACTAGATTAGAAACGTGTTAATTCATAGGCAAGTACATTAATTATAGGTGTTGATTAAATTTTTACCAAAAAATTAGTATATTTAAAACATTGTGTAACATTGAAATACAAAAAACATGAAAAAAACTACTCCAAAATCTTTAACTAAAAGATTAGCCCAATATGGAGCATTGACAGCTGCCATTACAGGTGTTGCCGATGCTAACGGGCAAATAGTCTATACCGACATTGACCCAGATGACGGTGGTGTAGGTGTGCAATATCTTTTAGATATGGATAATGATGGTAATAGTGAGTTTGTGATTAATCAAACGGGTAACAACTTGTTTGCGGCACCTATCCCGAGTAGCGCAGCTATTTTAGGGATTGACAGCACATACGATTACCCATTTGCTCTTGACAATGGTGATAATATTAGTGCCGGATTAACCGATTGGTTATCTGGAAATGGCTACTATAAAACCATGAACTACAATAGCTGTAATTATTCTAGCAGCCAATGGTGTGCTGTTACTGATAAATATCTTGGACTACGATTTAATATTGGTGCAAACACACATTATGGTTGGGCAAGACTTGATGCAGGTCTATCTCCCGGTACGGATGGATACACCATCAAAGATTATGCTTATAACTCTGTAGCTGGAGAACCAATTAGCGCAGGGCAAACTTTGAGCGTAGATAAATTTTCCTCACAAGTGTTTTGTGACATCAGTTGTAAAGATAAAATTGTAACTATTTCTAAATTAACAGGCAATGCCAATTATCGTATTTTATCTCTTACGGGAAAACAATTGATTAATGGAGAAACCCACGTGGAATCAAAGGAAATTAATGCCAGTAATTTAGCTTCTGGAATTTACATTGTAGAAGTAAGAAGTGCCGATTCTAATGCCGTTGAACGGAAAAAGATTGTCATTCAATAATTTTACACAAAAAAGCGACTAAATATAGTCGCTTTTTTTAACTTTTATTAGCTAATTGGCCACAGGCAGCATCTATGTCCTTACCTCGTGATCGTCTGACGGTAACCGTAATGTTGTTTTGTTCTAAAACGGAAACGTAACGGTCGATAGCTTCGGAATTGGCCTGTTGAAAAACGCCGTCATCAATAGGGTTGTACTCAATTAAATTTACCTTACTGGGTGCAAATTTGCAAAAATCCACCAATGCTTTGATGTCTTTTTGTTGATCATTAATGCCTTTCCAAACCACATACTCATAAGTAATTCTATTTTTGGTTTTAGCATACCAGTACTCTAGAGCTTCCCTCAAGTCCTTCAGCGGAAATGTTTCGTTAAACGGCATGATTGATGTTCGGACCTCATCTATTGCAGAATGCAATGATACGGCTAATTTGAATTTAACCTCATCATCGGCCATTTTTTTAATCATTTTTGGCACACCTGAAGTTGAAACCACAATACGTTTTGGTGACATCCCTAAACCTTCAGGTGATGTAATCTTATCAATGGCTTTCAAAACATTGTTGTAATTCATAAGTGGTTCACCCATCCCCATAAATACAATGTTACTCAATGGTCTGTTATAATATAATCGGCTTTCCTTGTCGATGGCTACAACCTGATCTACAATTTCGTCAGGGTTTAAGTTTCGCATACGCTTTAACCTAGCCGTGGCACAAAACTTACAATCCAAACTACAACCCACTTGACTTGACACACAGGCTGTTGTTCTACTTTTTGTAGGAATCAAAACCGATTCAACAATCAACCCATCATGCAATTTAACCGCATTCTTAATGGTTCCATCACTACTTTTTTGCATAGAATCAACCTTAATGTGATTGATCACAAAATTCGCTTCCAACATAGCTCTGGTTTCTTTTGATATATTGGTCATATCATCAAAAGAATGCGCAGACTTTTGCCAAAGCCATTCATAAACTTGATTGCCACGGAAGGCTTTATCACCTTCCGCTACAAAGAAATCTCTTAATTGCTCTTTAGTCAGTGCTCGTATGTCTCTTTTTTGAGTCTGCATGTAGTTGCAAAAATATTAGTATCATTAAAAAAGCCTTGTAAAAACAAGGCCTTATATAATTTATAAAATTAACATGGCATCACCATAACTGTAAAATTTGTACTTTTCTTTTACGGCTTCATCATAAGCTCTTTTAATAAAATCATGTCCTGCAAAAGCAGATGCCATCATTAATAGTGTTGATTTTGGTGTATGGAAATTGGTTATCATGCAATTGGCTATACTAAAATCGTAGGGTGGAAAAATAAACTTGTTGGACCATCCTTCAAATTCATTCAAAGTACCACTAGATGACACCGAACTTTCAATAGCACGCATTACGGTAGTTCCTACAGCACATACACGTTTTTTATTTTTGATACCCTTGTTTATAGTATCAACTGCTGGCTTATTAATAATAATCTCTTCACTATCCATTTTATGTTTGGATAAATCCTCAACTTCAACAGGGTTAAAAGTACCTAATCCCACATGAAGAGTTACTTCTGCAAAATTGACTCCTTTAATTTCCAAACGTTTTAATAAGTGCTTTGAAAAGTGTAAGCCAGCTGTGGGAGCAGCAACCGCACCTTCATTTTTTGCGAAAATCGTTTGGTAACGTTCTTCATCTTCTGGCTCTACATCACGTTTTATATATTTTGGTAATGGTGTCTGACCCAACTCGTTTAATTTCATTCTAAAATCCCTGTACGATCCATCATATAAAAAACGTAGGGTACGTCCTCTGGAGGTTGTATTGTCAATAACTTCAGCTACTAACGTTTCATCATCACCAAAGTATAACTTATTACCAATTCTAATCTTTCTAGCTGGATCAACCAAAACATCCCATAGACGCTGTTCCTCATTTAACTCGCGTAACAAAAACACTTCAATTCTAGCTCCAGTTTTTTCCTTATTACCATAAAGTCTAGCAGGAAATACCTTGGTGTTGTTTAAAATCATCACGTCATCCTCATCAAAATAATCAATTAAATCTTTGAAGTATTTGTGTTCGATAGATTCATCTTTTCTATTAAGAACCATTAATCGTGCTTCATCCCTGTTTTCAGAAGGGTATTCGGCCAACAATTCATCTGGCAGATTAAAATTAAAGTGTGATAATTTCATTTGCTGTTATTTAATTAAAATTTGTGTTTGTTTTTTGTAAAAGGTGCAAATATACAATCTGAAAGTAGGGGTTGTCAAGTATTTAACCAATTATTATTGAGATACTTTGATCCCAAGTGTTTTTAGATCATCCCAAAAACTAGGGTACGATTTGGAAACCACTTCAAAATCGTTAATTACGATATCTGTTTTAAGGCAAAGTGGCGCAAAGGCCATGGCCATTCTATGATCATTATAGGTGTCAATGGAAACAGCTTTCGTTATGGTATTACATACTTCTAACTTTAGGCTATCATTAGAAATATGGACTGTTCCTCCTAACTTTTCTAGCTCGGTTTTGAGAGCCTGTAATCTATCAGTCTCCTTTATTTTAAGAGTGTGTAATCCTGTTAGCTCACATGACAATCCGAGTCCAAAAGAAGTAACAGCAATGGTTTGCGCTATATCAGGTGCGTTTACCAAATGACACTCGAAATGAGTTTTTAAAGGCTCATTGATTTTTTGCAGCGTCAATCTGCCATCTTTAAAAATGGAATTTACCCCAAAATCCTTGTAGATTTCCTTTAAAACCGTATCACCTTGAATACTTTGTTCATTAAATGAGACTAACGTAATCGTTGTCCCTATGGGACTTAACGCCGCTAAACTATAAAAATACGAAGCCGAAGACCAATCGCTTTCCACCACAATGGTTTGATTATTGATTTCATCTTGATGTTGTACTTGGATAACCTGTCCTTCAAAACTGGTTTCAATTCCAATTTGATTCAATAAACTCAGTGTCATATTTATGTAAGGCTTGGAAGTGATGTTGCCTTCCAAAATCAATTTTAAACCATTTTGAAGTTTCGGAGCGATAAGTAGCAATGCCGATATATATTGGCTGCTAACATCGGCTTTTAAAACCACTTCAGATTTTGAAAGTATTTTTCCTTTGATTCTCAATGGTGGATATCCTTTCTTCCCTAAATAACCCATATCGGCTCCTAGATCCTTTAAAGCATCAACTAAAATTTCTATAGGACGTTCCTGCATTCTTGAAGATCCCGTTAAGGTAATTTCCTTTCCTATTTGAACAGCGTAATACGCAGTAAGAAAGCGCATAGCGGTGCCAGCATGATGAACATCAATTGTCTTTAAATCGCTTTGGAGCGCTCTTTGCATGACTTCAGAATCATCTGAATGCGATAAGTTGGTTATGTTTAAATTAGGGAAAAGCGCTTGTAACAACAGTAATCTATTGGATTCACTTTTTGAGCCTGTAATGACAATTGGAGATGATTGATTTGATAATGCCGATTGATGGAGTGTAATATCCATTATTTTTTTAGCTTATCATTATTGTGGTGCCTATCGTGATCTCTTTTGGTTTTTTTTGCCATCTTTTTGTCAAAAGCCGCTTGCAAATCAATACCTGTCTGATTGGCCAAACACAATACTACAAAAACAACATCAGCCAATTCTTCGCCAAGATCCTTATCCTTGTCACTTTCTTTTTCACTTTGTTCTCCATAACGTCTCGCTATAATGCGTGCAACTTCACCAACCTCTTCCGTAAGTTGCGCCATATTAGTGAGTTCATTGAAATAACGAACACCATGTTCTTGTATCCAATTGTCAACTATTTTCTGTGCGTTTTGTAAATTCATGTTACCCTTTTTTCAACACAACTTTTTCTGTTTCTTTTTCTATTACAAATTCAAAAAACTTCTTGAATTGCTTGTATTCATTCGTTAAAATTAGTGATTTGTTAAGGTCTAAATTTATAGAAAATTGCAACATACTACCATTTTCGCGTGCTAAATATGAGAATTCGCCTTCTCTACCATTAAATTCAATTTTTGAACTTTCAGGTAAACTTTCAACAACATAACCTTCTGGCAACATAACGTTGACCGTATATTTTTCTGAAATTGGAAAAATGAAATCAATCGGATAAGATCTATTTTCTTGTTTAAATATATTCTCCTTTGGCGTAAAAAATAACATTGGTGAGAAATACAATTTATCTCCAATTTCTTCCACTTCATTTTCCACGTGGTAATCATATGAATAGGTTATTGGTTTTTCAACCTCATACTGATTTGTAAATTCCAGATTTGAAATTTCAATGTTACCCTTATTTTTTTCCAAACGTGCTATGTGAGACTCCTCATCTAACCCTTTATAATCATCTCTAAAGTTATAGGCTAAATAATTTGAAAATAATGTTCTTACTTTTCCATCCACAGATAAATCAGTATTCAATTTTGCATTAATAGAAGTAATTTCCTTTGAACTCATACTAGGTAATAAATTAACCCAAGCCGAACTACCATGTTCCCTAACAATTCTTCCTTGCCAATTTAATGTATGCGTTGGCAAGATATTGGCTGTTGCATTAGCATCGGTTGCATCCAACATTATCAATCCATCTGGCACCTCAATTGCGGCAATAACATAATTAAATCCCTTTCTAGTGGCAACAATAGGGATACCATTACTGCGTGTACTCAACAATACAGGATTCGCATTAAGCCCTGCATATCGTAGCATAGCAACCAACATCAAATTAATATCCGCCACATTGCCTTCACCAGTTTTGTAAGCTTGTTTCACACCTTGATCTGAAGAATAACCAACAAAGTCATTTTGTTTAACCTTACTCTTTACAAAGCTGTATATTTTAAAAGCCTTTTCCATGGGGTCACTAACTCCTTGTAAAATAGCATTCAAATCATCTTCAAAATAATTGGTTTTTTGAAGTTGACCTCCAAAACTCTCACTATCATATATTCTTTTAACTACTTGATCCCAATCCGTCGCATAGATTTCTGACTGTCCATTCGGCCCCTTGAAATAGGCATACTCCATTATTAATTTTGCTCTGTAATTATTAATGTTGTCAGTATAGGGTTCTAATTTTAACGCTGGCACATTGTTGGCGTTAATCATAACTATATTTTCTTGAAATTGCCAATCGGCAGAAGATCTATTTACACCTGCTTGCTCAAAATCGGATCGACTTCCCTTTCTAATTTCTGTTCTTGAAACTGAATTTTCTTCCAAATTTGGATAAAAAGTTGATTTGGGATTCAGCAATTTATTGAATACAAAGTATTCAGGTGTTCTAACATCAACCTCCAATACATTAATTGGTACGTTATATTGAAGAATAATATCCTCTATGCCATAAAATGGGGACTCAATACGATATTCATACTCAATTACAACACCGTCATTAATACTAGGCATAGTAAATTTGGTAGTAGCCCAATAATCATTGACCTTTTCCTCAAAAATACTTTCGTTTTTCAATTTATCTTTTTCAACCTTCCCACCATCCAAGTAATAAGTATAAGCTTTCAAGCCTTTTAATTCTTGCTTTTTTGTAGCTGATTCATCATATAACCTAACTTGATGGGTTGCATAATCATAACCGTCCTTATCATAAATTTTAATTCTTTCGGTAATTTCATTGACTTGAACAAAACCTTCATTTTCACGATAATCAAAATAAACCTTATAACTTTTATAAAGAACTGCTGCATGTGCGGAAGAATCTAACGGATGTACTTTTTCTGAAAGTTCTTCTTTACTAACTTTTCCAAATTTGAAATTTTGGGCAAAACTAATGTGAATGGTGATAAATAGAAGAATGGTTAGTGTGTATTTCATTTTTAAATTTTTACTGTTTTCGTTTTAATGCTATTTTAGATTTATCGTGCCTTATAATATCAAGCCAAAATTTTCTAAAATCCTGATAGTGTTCTTGATTATAAGTCCCTTTTTTGAGAAGAAATTTTCTTTTAAACATCAATTTATTGGGTTCAACTTCTTTTATTGAATAGGTATATTCTCCAAATTGATTATTTATATTGACATCTTCTTGTAAAGATTCCACCTCAAAATTATTTGGAATAGCTATTTCAAATTCATCAATATCTAAAAAACCTCTATCAACTTCGACTGGATGCTTTCTGTCATTATATCGAGGTGGAGCATTCATAACTCTATTAAAAGCATTTGGCTGAAATAGCAATCTATTGCCAGATTTTGAAGCATAATTAGAAGCTTCAACATGAATGTTTTCTGATAACTGAACCTTTGTTTTATCATTAATTATTTCACAATCACCTATGGTCAATCCATTAATATAATCCCAATACTCCTTAAAATGTAAATCCTTATCCTTATCCGTTTTTCCTAAGACCTTTTCATGTGTGCTGTATTGCGTGCCAGTTGATGTCATTTGAACTGATGCCTTGATATTTCCAGCCTCATCTAATGTAATTTGCGCATTAGTTTTTAGTAAATTATCATTTGCATTATATACCCTAGTATGCATAACTTGGCCTCCATCAGGTGTTATTACAAGAGCATCTCTGTCATCAGTAAAACTAGCGATATGTCCAAATGGGTTTGTTTGACTAGTGCATTCTAACCAAATATCCTCGCCATCTACAGGTAAGTATAAAATGGCGTGATTACCTTCGGTAGCCGAAAAATCTTTATCTACATTCACAATATTTCTATCACCATAGATAATAGTATAGTATGATTCTAAACCGACCTCCTGCATTAAGGCTTTTGTATAATTTGTGAGTGCTTTACAATCACCATATCCCAATCTGTCAACATCTGAAGCATACATAGGTTTCCATCCTCCTATTCCAACCTGAACACTAATATAGCGTGTTTTGTTTTGCATATATTCATAGACTATTCTTGCTTTTTCAAGGTCTGTTGTTGAATTAGCTGTGAGGATTTTAATTTCATCCTTAATACTTTGTGGTAATTCGGAAGTATTTGAAAGCAATTGATTATTTACCCACATTCCAAATCCTTTCCAGCCATTATTACTTCCTCTCACGCCTTCCATTTCAAACTCCGCTAATGCTAATCGTAAATGAGGTGCAAAAGCCCTAAATGACGGCGCATAGGCTTCTGGCTTTAGTGAACTTAAATGAGTGGCTTTGTAATATGTGTCACCTATTTTTTCAATTTCATAATCTTCAAAATTTAAGGTTTTAATTTTTAAATCTACTCCTGAAGTGTTGACAACTTCATAATGCGATTCTTGGGTACTCACAAAATACCCTTCTATAGGCATCCAATCAGGCAAAAATGCCGTTGATTTGAATTGCACCTCTAATTCAAAGTCCACAGTATATGGATAACTGATAGGTGTGTAATTTAAATATTTTTGTCTGTTTTCTGAATATAGTGTTCCTCCTGAAACGGCACTAACATCATTAAAATCTTTTTCTTTAATTTTTTTTATTTGGTTTCCATTTGCATCATAAATTCTACATTCCATTTTTTTAATGATACGGTTACTATTGTAACCTGCTAAAGCTCTCACGTTAGAATCACCATATTCATTTAATACAGTAATAATTCTACGATTCGTATAATAGACATCATTATAATCGGATACTTCCAGTTTTTCACTATTGAAACGAATTACGGCATTAGCTTTATTTTTTAAATCCAATGGAATATTGTAAGCATTGAATACGTCCTCATCTTGAGAAAACAAGATAAAAGGGAAACTACATAAAATGAATAGAATGAAAAATCTAGAACTCATTACTGGAAATTATTCCATAAAAATATAATTAATTACAAAAGATTAAGCCAGAAAGTAAAAAAAATAACTTAAATTTTATCTTTAGAATCAACAATTATGGTCACTGGTCCATCATTCAACAATCCCACTTTCATATCGGCACCAAATTCACCAGATTGCACCTTTTTGCCAAAATCAGTTTCTAGTTGTTTAATAAAAGTCTCATACAATGGAATAGCCAATTCAGGTTTTGCGGCTTTGATGTAACTGGGTCTGTTTCCCTTTTTTGTACTAGCATGCAATGTAAACTGACTAACCACAATAATTTCACCATTCACGTCTAGAATTGATCTATTCATAACACCATTCGCATCAGGAAAAATGCGCATATTAACAATCTTATTGGATAACCACTGAATGTCTTCCAATGTATCGTCATCAACAATACCAAGCAATATCAACAGTCCGTTTTGAATATCAGCTATTTTCACATTTTCAACCGTAACACTGGCTTTTGACACTCTTTGTATAACTACCTTCATAATGATTCATTATCCCAATTATCTGTTCGATAGTTTTCATCTTCACCCTCGAGTATTTGAATATAACTACGATAACGTGAATACGCAATATCACCATTTTCAAGGGCATCTTTTACAGCACATTTTGGTTCATCAATGTGAATACAATTGTTAAACTTACAGTCCTGTTTTAGCGCAAAAAATTCAGGAAAATAATCTCCAACTTCTTCTCGATCCATATCCACCACTCCAAAGCCTTTGATACCAGGAGTATCAATTATCTTGGCTCCGAAACTTAAATCAAACATTTCAGCAAACGTTGTGGTATGTTGACCTTGCATATGTTGATTGGATATTTCTTTGGTTTTCAAATCCAGCGTTGGTTCAATAACATTAACTAAAGTCGATTTTCCAACACCAGAGTGTCCAGCAAACATACTCACCTTATCCTTCATCAAGGCTTTAACTTTATCAATATTTTTTCCTGTTTTGGCAGAAATACCAATACACTCATAACCAATCTTTCTATAAACATGAGCCAAATATTTTACCTCATCCAATGTGTCACCGTAATAGGAATCAACTTTATTAAACAGTAAAACCGTTTTGACGTCATAAGCTTGAGCTGTGACCAAAAAGCGATCGATAAAGCTGGTAAATGTTGGTGGATTGTCAATGGTAATCAACAAAAATACTTGATCAATATTGGCAGCAATGATGTGGGTTTGTTTCGATAGGTTTACCGATTTTCTTACGATGTAGTTTTCACGGTCGTGAATGGATTCAATCACACCAGTAACTTCATCATTTTTGGTTTCCAGTTCAAAATCTACAACATCACCAACTGCAATAGGATTGGTACTTTTTATGCCTTTAAGCCTAAACTTACCTTTAATTCGGCATTGATAACTTGCACCCAATGTTGTTTTTACGGTGTACCAACTTCCAGTAGATTTATAAACAGTTCCTGTCATTACTACAAAGATGCTAAAATTCTAATTAGCATTGATAATCTTCTCCTGATGATTGATAGATTCTTGGTGAACGGCTTTAAAAACTCTTAATATAAATTCTTCACTTAAATTCTTTTCTTCACCCTGCAATATCATTTTACCCAAAATTTCATTCCAACGTTTGGTTTGTAAAACAGCCACATTGTGAACTTTTTTAAGGGATCCAATGTCATCGGCTACCTTCATACGCTTACCAAGTATTTCAATTAGTTGATGATCTATAACATCTATCTGTGTTCGAAGTGTGTTTATCTTATTTTTGAATTCAGCCGCCTCACCAGTTTCCTTTCTGATTTTTAAGTCGTCCATAAACTGAATAAGTGTGCTCGGTGTAATTTGCTGTGCTGCATCACTCCAAGCATTATCAGGATCAAAATGCGTTTCTACCATTAAACCATCATAATTTAAATCTAGAGCCGTTTGACATAAATCGAAAATGATATCGCGTCGTCCAGCTATATGAGAAGGGTCCAAAATAAGGGGTAAATCTGGGAAACGATTTTGTAAATCAATAGGTAATTGCCATTCTGGGTTATTTCTATATCGGGTTTTTTCGTAGGTTGAAAACCCTCTATGGATAACTCCTAATTTTTTGACATTGGCTGTATAAAATCTTTCGACAGCTCCCAACCATAAAGCCAAATCTGGATTAACCGGATTCTTGACCAATACCGTTTTATCCGTCCCCTTTAAGGCTTCAGCAATTTCCTGAACTATAAATGGGCTCACAGTCGTTCTGGCACCTATCCATAGAATATCCACATCATGCTGTAATGCCAAATCCACATGATTCGCATTGGCCACTTCCGTGGTAATGAGCATACCCGTTTCTTCTTTTGCTTTTTGCAACCATTTAAGTCCCAATGCACCTACACCCTCAAAATTTCCTGGACGTGTTCTGGGTTTCCAGATACCGGCTCGTAAAACCGTAGCATCACTATCTTTTAATTGATGCGCTATTTTTAAGACCTGCTCTTCGGTCTCTGCGCTACAGGGACCTGCTATGACCAATGGATGATTCAACCCAAATGCATCTAACCAAGACCTTAATTCCTTTTTGTTTTCCATAGTCTTTTTCCTTTATTTTATTCCGTTTAATATATCCTTAATATGATTGGTATTTCTCATTTCATTGTAGATTTCATCAAAATCATCATGCTTCATAAAATCTTTAAAAGCAGTCAAATTTTGAATATACTCTTCCAAGGTTTCAATAACATTCGTTTTATTTTGTCTAAAAATAGGTGTCCACATGTCAGGTGAACTTTTTGCCAATCGAACTGTTGAAGCGAAACCACTGCCCGCCAAATCAAAAATATCCCGTTCGTTTTTTTCCTTTTCTATGACTGTTTTTCCAAGCATAAATGAACTGATGTGTGATAAATGCGACACATACGCAATATGTTTGTCATGGGCTTCAGGGTTCATATAACGAATACGCATACCCATAATTTTAAATATCGCCAATGCACGTTCCTGTAACTTGAATGCCGTTTTTTCAACTTCGCAGATAATGTTGGTTTTTCCCTGAAATAGACCTTCCATAGCAGCTTTTGGCCCAGAAAACTCCGTTCCAGCAATGGGATGGGTTGCTAAAAAATTTCGGCGTTTGGGGTGGTTAGCAACACTGTTACAAATGGCTGACTTTGTGGAACCGGACTCCATTACCAAGGCATCATCTGAAACAGCATCTAAAATTTTCGGAAGCATTTCAACCGTAGCATCTACTGGAATAGACACAATCACAATATCGGCCTGTTTTAAATCGTTAAACGCCGCTTTCTTGTCAATGATTCCAAGTTCCAAAGCTTCTTCCAGATGACTGTTATTACTATCAATTCCATGAATGGTAATTTCTGGATTGAGCTTTTTAACATCTTTGGCAATACTGCCACCAATTAAACCAACTCCTATGATATAAATATTCTTCATACTTTTTTATATTCTGGCTAATGCTTCTTCTAAATCATCCGTAGTAGCACACAGTGAAAAACGAATATACCCTTCGCCTTTTGAACCGAAGATGGTACCTGGAGCGACAAAAATGTTTTTGTCCTTAAGTAACACATCAATAAATTCTTCCGATTTTACATAAGCCGGTAATTTTGCCCAAACAAACATCCCTGAGCTATATTTGTCATAAGTACAGTTGAGTGCTTCGGCTATTTTCCAAACAATTTCACGTCGCTGTTCATAGACATTATTGAGACTGACATACCATAGTTTGGTACACTTTAAAGCTTCTATAGCACCTTTTTGAATACCATAAAACATCCCGGAATCCATATTGCTCTTAACTTTTAAAATGGCATTAATGAACTCGGATTTTCCCAAGACCATTCCTACGCGCCATCCAGCCATATTAAAGGTTTTGCTTAATGAGTTTAACTCCAAACAAACCTCTTTGGCTCCCGAAATGCTAAACAAACTTTTTGGTGAATCATTCAAGATAAAACTATACGGATTATCATTGACAAGTAAAATTTGATGCCTTTTTGCAAAAGCCACCAATCGTGTAAAAAAAGCTTCACTAGCCTTTGCTCCTGTTGGCATATGGGGATAGCTTATCCACATGAGTTTGACGTTTGACAAATCTTGTTCTTCCAGAGCATCTAAGTCGGGCAACCAATTATTGGAAGCATCCAATTCATAAAAAATGGGTTTGGCACCAACCAATTTAGTCACCGATGTATAAGTCGGATAACCCGGATTTGGAATAAGCACACCATCACCTTCATTTAAAAAAGCCATCGAGATGTGCATAATCCCTTCTTTGCTTCCCATAAGCGGCAATACTTCAGTTGAAGGACTCATATACACATCAAACATATCACGATAAAATGCCACAATAGCCTCGCGCAGTTCCGGTAAGCCTTGATAACTTTGATATTTATGCGCCTGTTCATCATTCAAACCTTCAACCAAAGCCGAAATGACTTTTTGAGGTGGCTGCAAATCCGGACTACCAATACCCAAGTTAATAATTGGTTTACCGTTAGCCTTTAAAAAATTGACCTCGCGCAACTTCCTTGAGAAATAGTATTCCTCTACTGATTCCAGTCTATTTGCAAATTCAATCATGGTTTCGCATTTATATATTCTCCCAATACCTTAAAATGTTCTGTCATTATGGTCATTATGGACTTGGCTTTTTTAAAATGTTTATAATCATCAAAAGTAACATCAATAAAAAAAGCATATTTCCAAGGTGTTTCAATTTTAGGCAGGGATTGTATTTTGGTTAAATTCAAATGACAATCACTCATCACATTCAACATAGCTGCCAAACTCCCCCTTTTGTGTTCCAACTCAAATTTCAGTGATGCTTTATTTATACGATTTTCAGCAACTTCATGATTTTCTCGTTTCACTATAACAAATCGCGTTTCGTTATGTTTAATAGTCTGAATACTTTTGGCTACTATCTCTAAACCATATAGTTCGGAAGCTAATTGGCTTCCAATAGCTGCTATTTTTTTGACTTCAGTATCTGCAATCCGTTTAGCTACTTCGGCTGTATCAATATCTTCTACAAGTTTCATATGCGGGTAGGTCTTAAAAAAATCCTTACACTGTAGCAGTGCCATTGGGTGTGAACGAACTTCCTCAATTTCTTGTAAAGATTGATTTGGCAATGCCATTAAACAGTGCTGAATATCCAAATAATGCTCACCGACAATATGCAAATTATGTGTATCAATCAAAGCATAGTTAGGAATTATGGAGCCTGCAATTGAATTTTCTAATGCCATAACCACAGCATCTGTTTCATCAGTCAACAAACTTTGAACCGCACTATCAAAAGTCAAACATTCTTGAATGGTAACTTCCTTTCCAAAATATTGATTGGAAACGATATGATGGAATGATCCTTTTATACCTTGTATGGCAACCGATTTTATCATGTAAAAAAAAAGTCCCGATTTCCATCGAGACTTATATTTATAGTTTATTCAAAATACACCTATAACGTCTCGTTTCTTCTGTAAAAAAAGAAATAATAACCGCTATAGTATGTAAAATTTGAGCTTGTTTTCATAATCTGAATAGCTAAAGTAACCAATAAAATGAAAAAACAAAATCATTTTTAAAATCTTTCAAAATTATATCGTTTTCGTAGTACAAGGCAATAATAGAATTTCTAAATTGAGTGCTCTAAAAAAGAAATTCTATTATTTTGGATTCCCGCCTTCACGGGAATGACAATTTCAACGGAATTCTTTTTTTATCGAATTAAATCCTATTTTTGAGAAACAATTCACACCTATGTCAATATCCGTTGAAAACATAAGCAAACTTTATGGCGAACAAAAAGCTTTGAACCATGTTACGTTTAAGGTTAAAAAACCTGAAATTGTTGGGTTTTTAGGTCCTAACGGTGCTGGTAAGTCAACGATGATGAAAATCTTGACAACCTACATTGAACCATCGGAGGGTCAAGCCAAAGTCAATGATTTTGATATTACGGCTCAAAAAAAACAAGTACAACAAAGCGTTGGTTATTTGCCTGAACACAATCCATTATATCTGGAACAATATGTCAAAGAGTATTTAGCGTTCAATGCCCAAGTTTATGGGGTAAACAAAACACGCATAGATGAAGTCATTGAATTGACCGGATTAACGCCGGAAGCTCATAAAAAAATAGGGCAACTATCCAAAGGTTACAGACAACGTGTTGGACTCGCCAATGCCATGTTACACAATCCTGATGTGCTCATTCTTGATGAACCTACAACGGGTCTGGACCCGAATCAATTGGTGGATATACGCAACTTAATCAAATCCATTGGTAAAGAAAAAACGGTATTCTTATCAACTCATATCATGCAAGAGGTGGAAGCTATGTGCGACCGTGTTATTATCATCAATAAGGGTGAAATTGTAGCCAACAAAACCCTCAAGGAATTACGAGATGATAAGGAGCAAGTGGTTATTGTGGAATTTGACTATCGTGTGGAAGATGCCTTTTTATTAAAACTTCCAAAAGTGAAACAGGTTGAAAACACCCATGACTTTGTTTATGAAATCACCTTTTCAACAACTGATGATATGCGCTCGCATGTGTTTGATTTTGCCCATGATAATCAGTTAAAAATTCTTCAATTGAATCAAAAAAATGCCAGCTTGGAGAGTTTGTTTAGGGAGTTAACAGCTAATTAAAAATAAGCCTTCCAGTATATAATTGCTCCACCTCAACTGTTGGTGGTCTATTGACCGAAATCAAATCGCCTGTTCCAACTAATTCGCCACTCAAGGATTGTTGCGGGTTCACAATCATATCATTACTGCCGCGATGGTATACTTCCACATTTTGAGCTATTAAATGAGCACCTTCAAATCGTCCAGCGCCCGAATAGAATTCAACTGTGAGATTATTGGTTTCACCAGAGATATAAAAAGAAGAAATATTATTCGATACGATTCGCAAATTGTTGGTATTTACCTGTAAATTATAATCCCCAACCGTAAAGGTACGAGTAGCATTAAAATCTTCCGAAAGCAGGTTCAATGTTTGGTAATTTAAAACACCATCAGATTTTACGGTATATTGTGAAGACGTTCTAATGGTTCTAATATTGGGTGCAGACACATAGACTTTGGTGATACCATATTCACGCACATAATTACACGTGTTATGGTCTATTAATTGTAATTCATTATCTACAACGCGAGCTTCCACATCATTCAACAAGTATTCACCAGTTTCAATAATAACTTGATAGTCGAAAGCTTCCTTCACAATTAATTCCACATCGCGATTAACCAAAATCTTGTCAAATTCTGAAACCGGAACCTCCTGCTGAATGATATTCCCGGCATTTTGAATACAGTCATTGGCATTCTCCTTGCTACAAGACACTATCATCGAAACGAATAATATGTAAATTAGTTTCTTCATTTATAATCGAATTCCAACACCAAATTCAACGGCTTCGGCTTTAGCGCCATGAGATTTTAAAGTCAAAGCACCAAACCATTTATCACCAAAATAACGTTTCAAACCAACCCGAATATAAGTTCTGCCTTCAAAATCGAACGGGTAATACACATAGTAGCCCAATTGAGTAACCACCGACATTTTATTGATAAATAATTCATGCCCTGCAAACAAACCTACACGCTTATAATCTTCATCACCAGACACATTCTCTTCTGGAAAGGCAACCGATTGGTAATATATTAATTCATCCAAAAACTTCGAGAAAAAAGCATCGACACCTAATTGAACAGCACTTTTGTAACCCAATCGCTTATCAGCATAGGCCGACACAATATAAAATGGAAACTGACCACTACCTACCACATCACTTTCATTCACACCACTTCTAAATACCAAATTATACTTTATACGCTCAGTAAATTTTTCTTTAGTGATGGTTTTAATGTATTCAGCATCTTCCTCATCCAAATTATAGGTTACACCAACATTGAACGTTATGGAATTAACACTGGTATTTGGCGCCTTAACATTGGCATTGCTATAGTGAATTAAACTCACACCTGCCTGCAATCCAAACCTATCTAAAATGCGCTCCTTTTTATAATTAAGCATCAAATACGTACTACTTAATAATCGCGATCCAAACGCTATATTTTTGTGATTATCAACCTTATCATAAGGATTGGTAGTATATGCTAGACCTTGACCAATTCGTAACATCAGGTTACGCTTCAAGAAATAAAAATTGTAATGGGCATACAATGAGTAGTTATTTCCTAACACGTCATTTTTTAAATTTTGATAGGCAAATGATACGCCATAATCGGGATACCAATAGCGTTGTTCCCAATCTTGATTACCAAAGGTCTTTTTATTCCAACTTAAAATAAAACCTTCAGGATGTCCTTTGATTAAATGCAGTATATCGTTGTTATGAAGCGCGATATTACCCTTAAAGTAGTTAATATCAAAGTAAGAATTGGCCTGTTTTTCTTGAGAAAAACTCAATAAACAAAAACTAAAAAGAAAAAACGCTAAATAAAGCCTCATGAACAAAGTTGTGGCGTAAATGTATGTAAATTCTTAAACAGTCATTAGCTTAATTTTAACAAAGCAGCTTCCAACAACTCAAAAATGGTTTCAATATCTTCCGTTCTTGCTGTTCCAACTGATAATCTGAACCAATTAGAATCTGTCGATGCCCCAAATGCATAAAAGGGAACGATTGCTAACTTGGCTTCATTTAATAAATAACTGGTTACTTCTTGAATGGTATGCAATTGGCTACCATCTTGATTTGTTTTACCAATCAAATCAAACTGAACAGTCAAATACAAAGCGGCTTCGGGTTCTATGGCTTTTACTGGAAATCCTTTGTCCTGCAACGCACTAAACCCCTTATAAAATGACACCAAACGATCATTTAATTCCGATTTAATGTTTGAAAGATAATCAGCGACTTCAGCATCTTGTTTCAGGTAGGTTGCTGTTGCCAATTGTTCCGCTTTAGGTGACCATGCACCTATATGACTGAGCATGGCTTTCATTTTATTGATAACGTGACTTGGTCCAAATGCCCAGCCTACACGAACACCTGTAGCAGCAAAAGCTTTAGAGATTCCATCGACAAAAATGGTATAGGCTCTCATTTCAGGAACCAACTCTACTGGATTATAGTGAACGGTTTCTCCATAGGTTAATTGCCAATAAATTTGATCGTATAACACATATAATGGTTTTTCATCATTTACCGTTCTGCGTTTGTTTTCCTTGACAACCAGTTCAGATATTTCAAACAGTGTTTCCTTATTAAACGTGGTACCAGTTGGGTTTAACGGTGAACACAGTGCTATTAAATTCACTGACTCAATATGAGGTTCAATATCAGCAACTGTTGGCATGAATTTATTTTCCGCTTTTGTTTCAACAACCACCGCATTGTTTCTTGACAAATATGTGTAGGCATCATTATTCCAAGAGGGAACGGGATACAAAACGGTATCGTTAATATCTAGTATCGTCTGGTAAATGGCATAAATTAAAGGCCTTGCGCCACCAGATATTAAAATTTCGTCTTTTGAATAATCTAATTGGAGATTTTCAGATAAATAATTAGCAACACTCACACGCAGCGATTCCATACCATTGGCAGCAGGATAATTTGTGTGATTGTTACCATAAGCTTTTATAATCTCTTCCTTAAGGGCATTTGGAATAGGAAAAATATTAGGATCAAAATCACCAATAGTTTGGTTATACACCACTACCCCTTGTTCTTTTAGAGCATTAACTTCTCCCGCAATTTTAATAATTTCTGAACCTTTTAACCCTTCGGCTAATTTAGACGTTTTCATTACCTGACATATTTTCCGCAAAAGTACACTTTATAAACCTATTTTTATAAAGCATCACGCTTTTATTAAAACACGGCTTGGGCAATTGATCTAATATTATCACTCTTACCCATTGAGTAATAATGCAATACCGGGATACCTGCTTTTTGAAGTTCTTTAGATTGTTGAATACACCATTCCATGCCCACTTGAGCGACTTGGGTATTGTCTTGACACTTTATAATCTCCAAAATTAAAGCTTCAGGCAAGTCTACATGAAACCGATGCGGAATTAAGTTCAATTGTTTTTTGGTTGCTATGGGTTTTAAACCTGGTATAATGGGCACGCCTATACCCTCATTACGGCATTTTTCAACAAACTTGAAATATTTTTCATTATCAAAAAACATTTGGGTTACAATATATTCAGCCCCTTTTTTTATTTTCTTTTTTAAAAAATGAATATCACTTTCCAAACTAGGTGCTTCAGCATGCTTTTCTGGGTATGCAGCCACACCAATGCAAAAGTTTGTTTTGGACGAATTCTGTAAATCATCATCCAAATAATTCCCCTGATTCAATTCTTGAATTTGATTCACCAATTCACTGGCATAAGCATGACCCTCTTTTTCAGGTCTAAAATAGGTTTCTGTTTTTACGGCATCACCTCGTAAGGCCATGACATTATAAATGCCCAAAAAATCTAAATCAATTAAAAAATTCTCCGTATCCTCCTTGGTAAATCCACCGCATAAAATATGTGGGATAGCATCAACACCATATTTGTTTTGAATGGCCGCACAAATCCCAACAGTCCCTGGACGTTTTTTTACGACCTGCTTTTTTAATAAGCCATTCTCCAATTCTTTATAGACATACTCTTCTCGATGATAAGTCACATCAATAAATGGTGGTTTAAACTCCATCAACGGGTCAATATTATCAAAAATGGACTGTATGTGCTGCCCTTTTAATGGTGGTAAAATTTCAAAGGAAAACTGCGTTTTCCCGTTGGCATTTTTTATGTGTTCTGTTACTTTCATACGCATGCCTGCAAAAGCAGGTATCTTTTTATTTAATGTTTATGCTTTCAATAGATTCCTGCCTACGCAGGAATGACAGTTATTCTACCAAGTTTGGACTCAACCATTTTTCAGCGACTTCTTTACTTAGTTGTCTCCGTTTGGCATAATCCTCCAATTGGTCGTTGGTAATCTTACCCAAACCAAAATACTTAGCTTCTTTATTGCCAAAATAATAACCACTAACACTGGCAGCTGGCCACATGGCTAAACTTTCTGTGAGTTTCACACCTATGGTTTCTTCAACGTTTAAAACATCCCAAATGGTTTTCTTCTCCAGATGGTCGGGACAAGCAGGATAACCAGGCGCTGGACGAATACCCTTGTAATGTTCCGAAATTAATTGGTCATTACTCAAATTTTCTTCAGCAGCATAACCCCAAAACTTCTTACGAACCTGTTCATGCAAGTATTCGGCAAAGGCTTCAGCCAATCGATCAGCCAAAGCTTTAATCATGATGGCGTTATAATCATCGTGATTTGCTTCAAATTCTTTAGCTATTTCATCGGTGCCGAAACCTGTAGTCGCGCAAAAGCAACCTATGTAATCTTGAATTCCTGTGTCTTTTGGCGCGATAAAATCGGCTAATGCAAAATTGGGAACGCCTTCACGTTTTTTTAGTTGCTGACGTAAGGTTAGGAATTTTGTGAGACCTCTCGACTCCGCTCGAGGTGACAGTTCGTTTGTCTGTTTGAGCGCAGTCGAGAACTCAATATCATCAACATTTATGGTATTTGCTGGAAACAAACCAAAAACAGCTTTAGCTTTCAAGAGTTTTTCTTTGAATATTTTTTGAAGTAGTTTTTGTGCATCATTGAATAATTCTGAAGCTTGATTACCAACTACCTGATCAGTTAAAATATCAGGATATTTCCCATGTAAATCCCAACTTCTAAAAAACGGTGTCCAATCAATATAGTCCTCCAAAATTGATATATTGAAATCCTGTAAAACTTGAATACCCAGTTGATTTGGCTTAATAATGTCAGCCCTCTCCCAATTAATTTGGAATTTTCTCTTTCGGGCTTCCTCTAAAGTCACATATTCCTTTTGCTTACTTCGTCCCAGGAATTGTTCACGGAAATTTTCGTATTCTTCTCGAATTTGTTCCTTATAAACACGGTTATCCTTTTGTAGCAAATTTCCAACAACCGTTACTGCCCGAGAAGCATCATTGACATGCACCACCGTATTGGAATAATTTGGCGCAATTTTTACAGCCGAATGTGCCCTGGAAGTTGTAGCCCCTCCAATCATTAATGGAATATGAAAACCTTTTTCTTCCATGGCTTTCGAAACATAAACCATTTCATCTAAAGATGGTGTGATTAATCCACTTAATCCAATGACGTCCACATTCTCTTCAATAGCTGTTTGAATAATTTTTTCGGGTGGCACCATGACGCCTAGGTCAATAATGTCATAGTTATTACATCCCAGAACCACACTGACAATATTTTTACCAATATCGTGTACATCGCCCTTAACCGTCGCAAGCAATATACGACCGGCACTTTTTGCGGTGGAATCTTTGTCTTTTTCTATAAACGGTTGTAAATATGCTACAGCTTTTTTCATCACGCGTGCCGATTTTACAACTTGCGGTAAGAACATTTTTCCGCTTCCAAATAAATCGCCAACGACATTCATGCCTTTCATTAAATGGCCTTCTATCACTTCAATAGGCCGCGCTACAGATTGTCTGGCCTCTTCCACATCATCAACAATAAAGGCATCAATACCTTTTACCAAGGCATGGGTAATTCGTTCTTGAAGAGGCTCTTGACGCCATTCTTGAACTTTGGTATTATCATCCTTTTTCTGTCCTTTGACTTTTTCGGCAAACTCCAACAAGCGTTCAGTGGCATCATCACGACGGTCAAGTAGAACATCTTCTACATGCTCAAGTAAATCTTTTGGTATTTCATCATAAACTTCCAACATAGCAGGATTCACAATTCCCATAGTCATGCCGTGTTTAATGGCATGGTAAAGAAATGCTGAATGCATGGCTTCTCTAACCGTATCGTTTCCACGGAATGAAAAGGACACATTACTAACACCTCCGGAAACATTCACGCATGGTAAATTTTCTCGAATCCATTGGGTTGCTTTGAAAAAATCTATAGCATTCTTTCTGTGTTCCTCCATCCCAGTCGCAACTGGAAAAATATTAGGATCAAAAATGATATCTTCAGGTGAAAAGCGAACAATATCCACTAATATGTTATACGAACGTTCACAAATTTCTATGCGTCGCTCATAGTTATCAGCCTGTCCTTGCTCGTCAAAAGCCATGACGATTACAGCAGCTCCATAACGTTTTATCAATTTAGCCTGACGTATAAATTCAGCTTCACCTTCTTTCAAGCTTATCGAGTTTACGACACACTTCCCCTGCACCACTCTCAAACCCGCTTCAATAATTTCCCATTTGGAACTGTCAATCATAATGGGAATTCGCGCAATATCTGGCTCTGAAGCAATCAAATTAAGAAAGGTAGTCATAGCTTGCACACCATCAAGCATGCCTTCATCCATATTCACATCCAAAATCTGCGCACCACCTTCCACTTGATGCCGAGCAATATCCAAAGCTTCAGAAAAATTTTCTTCCTGAATCAATCGCAAAAATTTTCTAGAACCTGTAACATTGGTGCGTTCTCCAACATTAATAAAATTACTTTCAGGCGTAACAACCAATGGTTCTAAACCTGATAATGTTAAATAGTTACAATTAGACATTGGCGGCAGTTTTTAAGGGTCTAGGTCTATATTCTTTAGCCACTTCAGCAATGGCTTTAATATGTTCAGGTGTGGTACCACAGCAACCACCAATAATGTTGACTAGCTCATGATCCATATAATCTTTGATGAGTGCTTGCATTTCTTTTGGCGTTTGATCATATTCCCCAAAGGCATTGGGTAAGCCTGCATTAGGATGTGCCGAAGTAAAAAAATCTGTTTTTTGGGCTAATCGTTGTAAATAGGGCTTCAATTGTTCAGCTCCCAAAGCACAATTAAACCCAATACTTAATAACGGGATATGGGAAACAGAAGCCATGAATGCTTCTACCGTTTGTCCTGAAAGCGTTCTCCCTGAAGCATCCGTAATGGTACCTGAAACCATAACTGGTATATCTATCTGACGCACTTCTTTAACCTCTTCAATGGCAAATAAAGCCGCCTTCGCATTGAGTGTATCAAATATGGTTTCCACCAAAAGCATATCAACTCCACCATCAATCAAAGCTTCCACTTGCTCTTTATAGGCAATACGTAGTTCTTCAAATGTAATGGCTCTATATTCCGGACGGTTAACATCGGGTGATAAACTCGCCGTACGATTGGTCGGCCCAATACTTCCAGCAACAAAACGCGGTTTAGTAGGATTAGTTTTTGTAAATTCTTTAGCAACCAGTTTAGCTATTTTTGCTGACTCATAATTCAACTCATAAACCAAATCTTCCATATGGTAATCAGCCATTCCTATGGAAGTCCCAGAAAACGTATTGGTTTCCACAATATCGGCTCCTGCCTCAAAGTACTTTCTATGTACTTCAGCAATAGCCTGTGGTTGGGTTAAGGACAGTAAATCGTTATTTCCTTTTAAGGGATGAGGAAAATCTTTAAATCGTTCGCCGCGATAATCTGCTTCATCAAATTTATAGCGTTGCAACATGGTACCCATGGCGCCATCAAGCACGAGAATACGATTTTGTAATATTTTGAAAATTTCTGACATTTTAGTGTATTTAAAATGTCATCAAGAAAAGAGAGAAGAATTATTCTCGGGTTATCTGTCCCATTCTATATGGGTAGAATTTAGCACCTTCTTTAAAAATAAAGGGTTGCTAAGGCTTCAACGGGTCTATTCCCTCTGCCTTTCGTGATAACAAATCAGTAAATTATTGAACGTTGTCGTGTACAAATATTGCAATTCAATAATTTAAAAACCAAATTATTTTATAAAAAAAATGAAATCAGTTAGGGTTTTATTTTATTTTTTTACATTTGCCGAACAATTAATTAGAGGAAAAATTTGTCTGATTGCAACCTCATTAAAAAATGCTAAAGCAGTACCGATTTCACTTCTTTAGCTAGTACGCAATCTCACTTTTTTTCCGCAATTTCAAAACCATAAAAAATTAGGATTTATGCCATATTTATTTACTTCAGAAAGTGTATCTGAAGGACACCCAGATAAAGTAGCCGATCAGATTAGTGATGCTTTAATCGATCACTTTTTAGCATTCGACAAAGAATCAAAAGTTGCTTGTGAAACTTTGGTAACCACAGGGCAAGTTGTTTTAGCCGGTGAAGTCAAATCCAACACCTATTTGGATGTTCAAAAAATTGCCAGAGATACTATTAACAAAATAGGATATACCAAAGGCGCTTATATGTTTGATGGAAATTCCTGCGGTGTATTTTCTGCTATTCACGAACAATCTGAAGATATCAATCGTGGTGTCGATAGAGCTAAAAAGGAAGAACAAGGAGCTGGTGATCAAGGGATGATGTTTGGTTATGCCACTCGCGAAACAGAAAATTACATGCCATTGGCATTAGACTTGGCACACCGCATATTAATTGAATTAGCTACCTTACGCCGTGAAAATAAAGAGATTACTTATCTACGTCCCGATTCAAAAAGCCAGGTAACTATTGAATATAGTGACGATAATATCCCACAACGCATTGATGCCATAGTTGTTTCTACACAACATGATGATTTTGGTTCCGACGACGACATGTTATCAAAAATCCGTAAAGATATTGTAGAGATTTTAATACCTCGTGTGGTTGCGAAATTACCAGAGCATTTACAGGCATTATTTAATAGCGACATAAAATATCATATCAATCCAACAGGCAAGTTTGTCATTGGTGGACCTCATGGGGATACTGGACTAACGGGTCGTAAAATTATTGTGGACACTTATGGCGGCAAAGGAGCTCATGGTGGTGGTGCGTTTTCAGGAAAAGACCCTAGTAAGGTTGATCGCAGTGCTGCCTATGCCACCAGACATATTGCTAAAAATTTAGTAGCTGCAGGCGTTTGTGATGAAGTATTGGTACAGGTTAGTTATGCTATTGGTGTTGTAGAGCCTATGGGTATTTTTATTGATACCTATGGTACTTGTCCATTTAATATGACCGATGGTGAAATTGCTCAAAAAGTTTCTGAAATATTTGACATGCGACCATCTGCTATAGAAGAACGCTTAAAATTACGCCAACCTATGTATAGTGAAACTGCTGCTTATGGCCATATGGGACGTAAACCCGAAACCATCTCAAAAACATTTTCACAACCTAATGGTGAGGATGTGACCTTGGATGTGGAGTTGTTCACTTGGGAAAAATTAGATTATGTCGATAAGGTCAAACAAGCCTTTGATTTATAAGTGTTTACCAACATAATTAAAAGCCTCGAAATGAATTTTCGGGGCTTTTTTTTAAAACTATTGTCAGAATTCACGCAACCTTTTTGTAGTTTCTGCATCTATAAAAAAAACGCTATAACCAATCACGCTTATGAAATTTCTTAAAATTATATCTCTTTGTCTATTATTTGTTGTTATCTACTCCTGCAAAAATGATGACGACAATAGTTTGTCTGACACCAATCCCAATCCAAATCCCGAAGTTTTTACCGAGAATTTTGGTAATGATATTAACAGGGACTTTTTGGGTGAGGTGGTAGACAAAAACAACAATCCTATCCACAATGCCACTGTTACCCTTGGTGACCAAACCACCTTGACAGATGCCAATGGTATATTTATTATCAGAGGCGCTAATATTTATGAACGCTTTGGTTATGTAAAAGTTGAAAAAGCGGGTTATATTCATGGTTCACGTTCGGTAGTGCCAACTAACGGAACCAACAAGGTGAAAATTATGTTGCTAGAAGAAACCATTGTGGGAACAACTGCTAGTGGTACTTCAGAAACCATTAACTTATCCAATGGTGCTTCGGTTGCTTTGGAAGGCGAGTATATTAAAGAAGATGGTTCTGCCTATTCAGGCAGTGTCAATGTGATTATGCACCACCTAGACCCAACCGATGAAAACATGCGCGACCAAATGCCAGGCATGCTCTATGCTGCCAATGCCCAAAATGAGGAGCGTATGTTGCAAACCTTTGGCATGTTGGCCGTGGAATTACGCGGTAGTAATGGTGAAGACTTAAATTTGGCCACAGGCAGTACTGCCGAAATTACGGTACCTCTTGATGCCACTTTATTAGATACAGCACCAGCAACGATACCCTTATGGTATTTTGATGAAGTCTCAGGTTATTGGAAAGAAGAAGGTGAAGCGACTCTAGTTGGTAATAACTATGTAGGAACTGTTTCCCATTTCTCGTTTTGGAATTGTGATATTCCTGCGGAAGCTGTTATGCTATGTATAAATGTAATTGATGAAGAAGGCAATGCTTTATCCAATCTACGGGTTATCATTACGAGCGAAAATTATGGCTCACGATATGGTTATACGAATACAGACGGTCAAGTTTGTGGTTTAGTGCCAAGCAACGAAACACTAACCGTTACTGTTAGCCAATATAATGATTTATGTACAGGAAACCTTTACACCAACACCACTGGACCATTTACATCAGATTCTGAAATAGATATTTTAGTTGAATCCAATTCTAACGGCAATGAATGGCTTACTGAAACAGTGACAGGTATTTTTACAGATTGTGATGGCAATGCAATAACAGATGGCTATGTCAAACTATTTAAAGAAAATGACTACCCGCTTGATTATGATTTTGTTGATAACGGCAACTTCGAATTAACAACAGTTAGATGCAGTAACTCTTCTAATATATTCAAATTAAAAGCTGAAGATTATGTAAACATCCAAGAAACAGACACATTAAGTTTTACATATACCCCTCCAATTACCGATGTTGGTTCTATAGCAGCTTGTAACGCAGTAGATGAATTTATAACCTATCAAGTTGACGATGGAGGCACTGTGACTTTATTTAATATTCAGGGAGGCTTGGATTTCGATTCCTTTTTAAGTATTTATTATAACGATAATAATTCATTTCTATCATTGAATATAAATAATTATGGCGAACCCATTATTGTTAATACCTATTCAGACCCAAATGTATTCTTTAGTTTTAGAGATGAAAATTACGCTTCATATCCAGATGGAATAAACACAAACATTGAAGCGAATATTTCATTGCTTGGCGAATTAGGAGAATATATTGATATCAATTTTAACGGCATATTTATTGATTTCAATACTAACATAGAACATTCCATTTCAGGAACTATTCATGTCATCAGAGACTACTAACAAAAAAGCCTCACACTTGTGAGGCTTTTTTGTTATAAATTATAGATTACCCTAAAGGTTAAAAACCGTGGTTGAATAAAATATTCATTGGTACTCACACTTAAACCACCAGCATTTACCTGTGTTTGCGATTGGGTATTTAGTAAGTTTGTAGCTTTGAGTTCAAACTCCCATTTGGCATCGGCATCTTTACGGTAAGCCAACGAAGCATCCCAAAAATCAAAACTGTTAGAACCACCTGCTTCTCTACTAATATTGGTATATTGATATTCAGAACGCAGCGTAAAAGATTTCCAAATAAGCGCATCAAACTCAATGGTTGGAGAACTTGTGTAGGCTTTGGTACGGCTAGAACCTTGGTCAATATCTTGAATTCCGTAACTATAACCGACTTCAAAATTTGGTGCTTCCTTAAAATTGGTACGTATTTCAGCACCGTAGGTTTGTCTATAGTTTTCATTCACCGAGCGTCTAAAATCATTTACATCTTGACCTGATGAAATAAACTGGTTGAACTTACTATAATTAAAATTGGCATTTACCGAAGTCCTAAACTTACCAAAATTACGTTGGAATCGCCCGAATGCCGTAAGTGTCTCATCGGCAAAATTAGAATTAAACGGACTAGAAACCCTAATAACACTTCCTGGTTGAAAACTTGAAGCTGTTCGAATGTTATCAATGTTTTTGGAATAATTGACTCTAGCAAATACATTGGTATAGTTGAACATATTAAAGCTAAAATAATTCAAGCTAAGGTTATGTGTCAAGGAGCTTTCCAACTGCTGATTTCCCGCATAAAACGAGTCATAACTATTCAATACCAATCCTTCTGCCAATTGATTGACATCGGTAAATTGGGTTTGCATGCGGTAATCAAAAGTTATTTGCTCACTTTTCTTTAATTGGATTCTGGCATTAAAATCTGGTAGAACTCTGAAGAAATTATCTGTATAAGTAAATCCAAACTGATTATTTCTCATGGAATAAGCATGAGCTGACAATCCTGGTGTGAATGTAAAAATACCGGCTTTTAATCGATAATGCACTCCTAAATACACGTCATTAAATGTATAATCGGTATCATTCATTGGACTGTATGGATCGTCTGGTGGAACAGGTATTACTGGTTGATTGTAAAAAATAGAGCCATTATCCAAAGTCTGGAAAATTTCAGAATTGAACTTTTGGTTACTGTAGATTGTCCCCAACGTAAAATTAATATTGCTCTTGCTGTTCAGTACATTCCAATAATCCAATTTGGCATCCAATTGATTAGATTTCACCCGTTTTTCTTGTGAAATATCATAATTGAACTGACTGCGGTCCATTCCTAAATTTTCAGCAGTGTCATCATAAGGGTCGTTGGTATCTGGAGGAGTTGCGTCATTGTTAAATGGGTCGTTCGCTAATATCGCATTGTAAAAAGGATCTTCATCTTTGATGACGTGCGTGGCTTCAAAGGCAAAAATATTTGTTTCGTTTAGCGTGTAATAATAGTTCAAAATTTGATTGATACTAAACGGATTAGTTTCTTCGCCTTGTGCAACATCGCCAATTACAGAAGAAAATACATTTTGCTCTTGCGTTTCTTGCGACATGCGCCCTAAAATCTCATAATCCAATTGATTATTGGCATTGGGTTTATAAGATGCATTTAATTTTAACATTCCCAAATCACTGCGCTGTACGGTATTGCTGGATGTAAATTCGTCAGGAATTCCCAATTCTGGGTCGGTATAGATTCGGTCATTACTTTCTTGAAGTAAAATTTTGTTTCCTGTGTAAATTCCAAAACCGCCTATATCTAATTTATCTGTTGGTGAATAACTAAAATTGGCTGCCGCGAAACGCGCGTTTATTTGTTTGGCATTATTGTTTTGCAAGGTTAAAAACCCTAATCCATTATCGCCTAAACTAATATTAGTACCGCTACTTTGACTAGGTTGCCTGAAGCCTCCAGAAAAGTTAAAATAATCCCGTCTTGTAAAGGCGAGTTCACCTATATTATTAATATCGCCAATAACGTTCACACTGTATTTGGGGCTATAATAAAAGAGCTTGGGTTGTGCCAAATACAGACCATTGTCATCTGTTATACCTCCTCCAGCAGTCACAGTTCCAAACCAAAAGCTTTCCTTACCTTCTTTGAGTTTGATATTTAAAGCCACATTGTCCTGATTGTTTTGCACACCACTCAACTGCCCAACTTCAGCATAATTTTTAAGCACCTGAACCTTATCAACCGCATTGGCTGGTATATTTTTGGTGGCCAATTTAGAATCGCCATCGAAAAAGTCTTTTCCTTCAACCATGACTTTTGAGACTACCTTACCTTCTACTTCAATTTGACCATCATCATTAATCTCTACGCCTGGAAGATTTTTAAGCACGTCTTCTAGTTTACGTTCAGTTCCGGTATTAAAAGAATCGGCATTATAAACCAACGTATCCCCTTTGATGGTCACTGGCATTTCATAAATAAGCTCAACCTCATCCAGACTATTGTCGTTAGCCAATGTAAAGTTTTTGGTAATATCCTGGTCGGTTGTAGAAATAGATTCATCGGCTGTTTTCATTCCGATGTAGCTCACCTGAAGTTTATAATTGGTATTTTTCTCTAATGATAACTTGTAGCGTCCTTGATCATTGGTGATACCATAGGAATCCAATTTATTAGTTTCTTGATTAATGGCAATAACGTTGGCTAACTCTAATGGATTGCCAATACTATCTTTAACCACACCCTCAATTTTAACTTGGGCAAAAGCAGTGCTTGATGCTGCAATAAGCAGCATGAAAAAGAATTTCTTCATGTTTTGGTTTTTGATTTTTTTGATTGTAGTATCACAAAATTAATGGCCTCTTCCACCACCTCTACGGCCTCCATACATTTCGCGCATTTCTTCCATTTTCTGTTTGAAGATGTCATTATATTCCTTTCGTGTCACTTCTTTACCTTTTGATGGTTTTTTGATATCGTCTTTTTCATCCGGATTCAATACTATTTTGGTACATAGCATCGTTGTTCTATCCGCATTTATTTCTAGAATTAAACCAGGTAATCCCCAATATTCTCCAGGTCCATTATTGACTGGGATTTGTGGTGTGTACCAAGCTGTAACAACAATTTCTTTGGGCACTTCAATTTCATCCATTGGGTTATCACTTTTAGCATCTGCTGTTTCCGTAGAGTCTTTTTTCTTTTCGCCCTCTTCCTTATCACGATCACGACGTCTCATACTGCTCCAATCAAATTCATCTACTTTTTTAACTGCCGTCGCCTTAAAGCAAGTATATTGACCAATTTGCTTGGTTTCGGTACCCATTTCCCACACTAAATCTGGTAGGGAATCTTTTATAAGAAACTGTTTACCGAAAAACTCTTGCTCTTGTAACTGTTGCTTCTCCTTAACATTTTTATATTGTGCGCCACCTGTGAAACTGCTCATCATTCCAAATCCTCGCCCTCCAGCTCCAGGAGCTTCTAGTTTTTCATCTTCTTTATAAATGGATTCAGATTGTGTAAATGTCAAAATATATTGTTTTTCCAAAAAGCTCTTCATGCGTTCCATTATCTGCTTTTTTTGTTGTTCACTCATTTGACCTCGTCCCCAATTATCCAAATCCATAGTAGTTTTGGTTTGATAATAGGCCTTTCCTTGAAAGTCTTGTTGGGCCATTGTGAACAATGGCATCATTAAAATTAAAGTAGCAATCAGTAATCTTGTTGGAAATAGTCTCATTATAACTGTTTTTATTAATTTTAGTAAAATTACCTATAATTACAATAAGACTTACAAACGCAATAAATGTTTAACTTGAATTTGTTAAAGTTATCATAAAAATTTAGCCTCCAATCCGGATTTCAACGTTTTCGCCTCGGCCGTTTTCATTCCAATTGGATTTCATGCGTTCTTGCATTTCATTGAGTTTCTTCTCGATGATGGCATCGTACTCTTCCTGATTTACTTTTTTGCCTTTGGTTGGTTCTTCTATATTCAAATCTTTTTCTGGGTTCAAAACCAGTTTACTGCAAACCATAGTTGTTGTACCATCGTTCACTTCCAAAATCAACCCAGGAAGTCCTTGGTAGTTCCCAGGTCCATTGTTAACAGGAATCTGCGGTGTATACCAAGCGGTTACTGTAACCTCTTTCATTTCGGGCTCGGCTTCGGTTTCAGCATCTAAATCTTTATCGCCATTGATACTAATACCGCCACGAACAACTTCCATCTCACGAATTTTGGTAGCCTTAAAACATTCATAATCTCCAATATACTTTTTCTCATTGGTCAATTCCCAATCATGTTCCTCCAAGGCATCTTGGATTAAAAACAATTTACTAAAGGATTCACTTTGATTAGTATAGCGGTTCTCCTTTATATTCTTGTAGAGGATATCTGCTCCACCAGTATTGATAACCATAACCTGAACACCTGCTGGTTGAGGAGCTTCTAATTCTTTATCTTCTTTGTAAATGGAAGCTTCTTTGTTAAAACTCAATATGTACGTTTTTTGAAATTGCTTCTTTAACATGTCCATCATCATTTGATGTTGTTCGGAATTGACTTGTGTGCTATCCAATTGAATATCTACTTTTCTGGACGTTTTGTAAATAGCCTTCCCTTGGAAATCTTGTGCCATAACCAAACTAGTCGTTAAGAATAAGGCAAATAGCATAACTGTTCGTTTCATAATTTGATGTTTTTGTTTTTATACCCTACAAATATGCAACGATTGATTTCGTTTTTAAGTTAACCAGTGTTAACGTGTGTTAACCGATTAGTTTTACTAATTTTTAACCTCTACATTTGAAATATGAATAATGTGCGTTACGGTTGGATTTTAAATACTATTGTGATTGTTGCTATGTGCACAATCGCTATTCAAGTGTATTGGAATTACAAAAATTATTTGATCAATAAACAACAACTTATTAATGATGTTCAAATAAGTTTGGACAATGCAGTTGACAGCTATTACGCCAAAATTGCTAAACAAAATACTTTAGCATTTGCTTTTAGTGTGGATGATTCCACAGAAATGCACAATCATCACAAACAAATTAATGATATCATTAAACACATTGATATTGATTCTGACAGGGACTCATTAAAAATAGAAATCTTTGACGATGTCTCTTATTTCGGTAATTCCGATACCGTCCAAAAAAAGGTGGTCAAAAAATGGCAACCTATAAAACTTGAAATGGGTACAGACAGGGATTTTTCAATCGATTCACTCACCCAAGATTCTTTCAAAATGCTAACATCAAAAGTCATTTATTCTATGACCAATGACACGTTAAAATTGGAACAATTAGACTCCCTAGTAAAAACCGAGTTAACCCGTAAAAATTTAAATATTGATTACGGCTTATTGTTTAAATCGCCTATCGACAGTTTCACCAGTAAGCAATTAGACAACATAAAACTATCTGCCTTAAAGACCACTTCCAAATCTACGTATTTGCCAAAAGGCAGTGAATTAGAAATATACTTTAGCAATGCCACAGCACTCATTTTAAAACGCATTATGTTAGGCATATTCGTGTCATTGCTATTGGTCTTATCAGTTATTGGATGTTTAATGTATCTTCTCAAAATCATCAAGCATCAAAAACAATTAGCTGAAGTTAAGAATGATTTGATTAGCAACATCACACACGAGTTCAAAACTCCTATAGCGACTATTAGTGTAGCTCTGGAAAGCATTAAAAACTTCAATACCAAAAATGACCCAGAAAAGACGAAGTCATATTTAGAGATGTCTTCCAACCAATTGGAAAAATTAAATACCATGGTTGAAAAACTTTTGGAAACTGCCACGCTAGATAGTGAGGAAATAGACCTCAACAAAGAATCTTGCGATATGATTCCATTATTGGAAAGTCTCATGGCTAAATATCAAATTCAGGCACCTCATAAAACTCTAACCTTTATCAAACCCCAGCAGGAAATTACGGTCATGGTTGACGTCTTTCATTTTGAAAATGCCATTAGTAATGTTATCGATAATGCTGTAAAATATGGTGGTGAGACCATTACAGTTAGTATTCAGAAAACCGCCATATCATTGTCCATTTCAATTTCTGATAATGGTGCTTCTTTGAATAACGAATCAAAAAATCACATTTTTGAAAAATTCTATCGGGTTCCAAAAGGCAATACTCATGATGTCAAAGGATTTGGTATCGGACTTTACTACACTAAAAAAATTATTGAAAAACACGGTGGGTTAATCACTCTACATCTGGAGCCAAAACTAACAACGTTTAAAATCACGCTGCCTAATGTCTAAAAAAACAAGCATATTATTGGCTGAAGATGAACCTGCCTTGGGCCAGATTATAAAGGAAAGTCTAGAAACTCGAGACTTTGAGGTTTATTTGTTTGAAAATGGCGAAAAGGCACTACAAGGATACCATGAAAATCAACCTGAACTTTTAGTTTTGGACGTGATGATGCCAAAAAAAGATGGTTTCACATTAGCTAAAGAAATCAGAGCCATTGATGATCATATTCCCATTATTTTTTTGACAGCCAAGTCACAAACCCAAGATGTGGTTGAAGGGTTTAGCATTGGTGGTAATGATTATTTAAAGAAACCTTTTAGCATGGAGGAATTGATTGTACGCATTCAAAATCTCCTCAACAGAAAACACGTTCAAAGCAACTCCAAAATTTTATCTGTTGGCCAATATACATTTGATTTTCCCAAACAATTATTACAGTTTGGTGACAACGAACCCATGCAATTAACACATAGAGAAGCGCATTTGCTCTTTCATTTAATAAACAACAAAAATCAGGTCTTGGACCGTTCGCTTATTTTAAATAAACTTTGGGGCAATGACGATTTTTTTAGCGGACGCAGTATGGATGTTTTTATTACCAAACTCCGAAAAAAATTAAATCGTGACGAGCATATTCAAATTTTAAATGTTCGTGGATTTGGCTATAAATTAATCTGTTGATTTTTGGATTGATTTTTGTACTTTTCAAGTTCAATGAAATGGCTTAACTATTTATTATTTTTTTGCGTCATTACGGTCAACTCCCAAGACAGTATTTCCGTTATCAAACAAAGACAAAGTCCTTTGGATGTCTCACAAATTATTGGTATTGATAATTTTGGGACTGAATATTTTCTGAAAAACAATATTTTTTATAAAAAAACTACGGACAACACCATCAATTACAGTAATGTGCAACTTGGAAACTTGACAACTGTAAACACATTCAACCCGTTGAAATTAGTATTATTTTATAAGGACTTCAACACCGTCATTATTTTGGATAATAGACTGGCTGAAGTTTATAAAATTGATTTTAATAGCACGCAGCCCTACAAAAACATTACCCATGTTTCCATTGGCAATGACAATACTATTTGGACCTTTAATCAAGATTTACAGCAATTGCAACTTTATGATTATAAAGCCAAGTTGGTTCGAGCGACTACACTTCCTGTAGTTTCTAATGTGTTGGACCTTACCAGCAACTACAATTACTGCTGGCTTTTGACAGAAAACTACCTGTATAAGTATAGTTATTTTGGTAGCTTGCTATTTAAGATTGAAAACAAGGGTTTTTCAAAACTCTCTGAAAGCAATGACAATATCATTTTAAACCAGGGCAATGCGCTCTTTTATTTAGATGATAAGACCCAAAAAATAACGCCCGTAAAAACACCTGAATTGTTAATAAATCAGTTTTTAGTAACCGCCGAAACCTTGTATATTTACGATTCTAAAATTCTACATGAATTCCAACTAAAAAACTAAAGAATATATGCATGTTGCAGTAGCGGGAAATATTGGCGCAGGAAAAACGACACTTACCAAATTATTAGCCAAACATTACAGATGGGAACCTCAATTAGAAGATGTAGTTGACAATCCTTATTTGGATGATTTTTACAACCAAATGGAACGTTGGAGTTTTAATTTGCAAGTATATTTTTTGAATAGTCGTTTCCGCCAAGTCGCTCAAATTAGACAAAGCGGCAAAGACATTATTCAGGATAGGACCATTTACGAAGACGCCCATATTTTTGCTCCCAATTTACATGCCATGGGACTCATGACCAATCGTGATTATGAGAATTATCGGTCACTCTTTGATTTAATGGAATCGTTTGTGCAAGGACCTGATTTATTGATCTATTTAAGAAGTTCCATTCCAAATTTGGTCAATCAGATTCACAAACGTGGTCGGGATTATGAAAACTCTATCAGCATTGATTATTTAAGTCGTTTGAATGAACGATACGAGGCATGGATTCACGGTTATGACAAAGGCAAATTATTGGTTATTGATGTAGATAATATGGATTTTGTTTCAAACCCTGAAGATTTAGGAACCATTGTCAATAAAATAGAAGCCGAAATACATGGTCTCTTTTAAAAACCTTAAATAATATATTAAAAAAGCCACGCAATGCGTGGCTTTTTATTTATTGTATATTGAATAGTTATTCTTTTATAACTTCTTCTTCAATTGTTAAGTCATTGACGTTCTCTTTCACTTGAGAAGCGCCAGTTTTAATTTCTTCAACACGTGCTTTAACTTCAGCTTTTGTTCCTGAAATAACTTTTTCTTCAACAACTGCTTCGCCGTTTACCACTGATGTCGTAGTAACTACTGCTTTCGCAATGTCATCACTCACTACTTCCATATCTATCAAGACTTTTTTATAAACATCGTCAGGAGATTTTGCGGTTGTAGTTGTTTCCATAGCCATGCCTTCCTCAATATCATGACCACCTAAAATAGGCGCAATGACCAATCCAACTAAACATGTTAATTTAATCAAGATATTCATTGAAGGTCCTGAAGTATCTTTAAATGGATCACCTACAGTATCACCAGTTACAGCCGCTTTATGAGCATCTGAACCTTTGTAAGTCATCTCTCCATTGATTTCAACACCAGCTTCAAATGATTTCTTAGCATTATCCCATGCGCCACCAGCATTGTTTTGGAAGATAGCCCACATAACACCAGAAACACAAACACCGGCCATATAACCTCCCAGTGGTTCAGCACCAAATACCAATCCTATTATGATTGGCGTAATGATTGTAATTAAACCTGGTAAAATCATTTCTTTTAAAGCTGCTTTAGTCGAAATATCCACACACTTCGCATATTCAGGTGTTCCAGTCCCTTCCATAATACCTGGAATTTCTCTAAACTGACGACGTACTTCCTGAACCATTTCCATAGCCGCTTTACCAACTGATTGCATAGCCAAAGCCGAAAATATGACTGGAATCATACCTCCAACAAATAGCATAGCCAATACATCAGCTCTAAAAATATTGATACCATCAATACCTGTAAAGGTTACATAAGCTGCAAATAAAGCTAAAGCTGTTAAAGCCGCTGAAGCGATGGCAAATCCTTTACCAACAGCAGCAGTTGTATTACCAACTGAATCTAATATATCCGTACGCTCACGAACGTGAGGTTCCAATTCACTCATTTCAGCAACACCTCCAGCATTATCAGCAATTGGTCCAAAAGCATCAATAGCCAATTGCATAGCTGTTGTAGCCATCATAGCAGAAGCCGCTAAAGCAACACCATAAAAACCTGCTAACTCATAAGAACCATAAATAGCAGCAGCAAATAATACCACTGACAAAAATGTTGATTTCATACCTACTGCCAAACCTGCAATAATGTTGGTTGCAGCACCAGTAGAACTGTTTTTTACGATATCCAACACGGGCTTTTTACCAAGACTTGTATAGAAAGCTGTTACCATAGAGATTAACGCACCAACAGCCAAACCAATACAGGCTGACCAAAATACATTGATAGATGGAATCGCTTTATAGCCCTCACCAAAGAACTTCATATTCATAGTTTCTGGTAACATCATATCAATTAAGAACCAACTAGCAATTAATGTAATCACGATAGCTACCCAGTTACCCATATCCAATGCTTTTTGAACTTGTGGTTCTTTAGCATCATTATTCGAAATCTTAACCAAAAATGTTCCTAATATAGAAGCAAGGATACCAACACCAGCAATAACGATTGGTAATAAAATAGGCCCCATATTGTTAAACGAATCCGTAAAAGGTGCATTTGTAAATAAAGATATGTCTTTAATCAAATAATTTCCTAATACCATAGCGGCTAGAACTGTTGCCACATAAGAACCAAATAAGTCAGCTCCCATACCCGCAACATCACCTACATTATCACCCACGTTATCTGCAATAGTAGCTGGGTTACGAGGATCATCTTCAGGGATACCCGCTTCAACTTTACCTACTAAATCAGCTCCAACATCGGCAGCTTTTGTATAAATACCACCACCAACACGTGCAAACAAAGCAATCGATTCAGCACCCAATGAGAATCCAGCCAAGGCTTCAAGAGCCATGGTCATATCATTATAGAATGACGAACCGCCATCCACAAACATTTTTACAAACACGAAAAAGAACAAACTCAAACCTAATACAGCCAAACTCGCTACACCAAGTCCCATAACAGTTCCTCCACCAAACGATACTTTTAAAGCTTGAGGCAAGCTTGTTTTAGCAGCTTCAGCAGTACGAGCGTTCGCTTCTGTTGCTATTCGCATACCAATGTTTCCTGCTAATGCCGAAGCAAATGCTCCAACAATAAATGCCACTATAATAATCCAATGGGTTGTGTCAACCATCATAGAAATAATACCCAGTGCTACTGCTGCAATAACCACAAAGATCAATAGCAACCTATATTCAGCACCTAAAAAAGCTAAAGCTCCTTCTTTAATGGCTTTAGATATGCCTTGCATTTTGTCGTTTCCAGGCGCTTGCTTTTTTACCCAAGCCATTTTTATCATCATAAAAATGAGCCCTATCACCGCCATAGCAATTGGCACAAAAATCATGTTTGATTCCATATTTTTTAGTTTATTTTAATAATTAGCTGCGCAAAAGTAGTGAAATGGATTCTAAAAGAAAAACCCTCTTAACTAATAGATTAAAAGGGTTTTTATTTTTGATTTTTTCAGATGAATTAAATCTTGAAATTTCCTTGGGCTTTATGCTCACTATTTTCATAGCGTTCTACACATTTATTAAAAATATCATAAGCTTCTTCAGCATTTCCCCAACCTCCAACATCAACTTTCTTTTTTTCCAGATCCTTGTAAACTTGAAAGAAATGGGTAATCTCTTTGATTCTATGCGGATTCAAATCCTGAATATCATTATAACTATTCCAGATAGGATCACTCACAGGTACACAAACCAACTTCTCGTCAGGTCCTTTTTCATCAGCCATGTGAAACACACCAATAGGTTTTACTTCCATCACACACATAGGAAAGGTAGGTTCTGTTCCCATAACCAAAACATCCAAAGGGTCACCATCCAATGCCAAGGTTTCTGGAATAAAGCCATAATCACCAGGATACATCATAGAAGAAAACAGCATACGGTCAAAACGTATTTTGTTTAATTCAAAATCGTATTCGTATTTGTTACGGCTACCTTTTGGTATTTCAATCAGTACATCAAAGGTGGTTTTACCTGTATTTGTCATTGTGAATTTTTTAGGACTGCAAAGTTAGTGAAGTTTATACTTTTAATAGCATTGAATCTTCTTAACTTTATTGATATGTTAAAATAAAAATTCTCATTTCATTTTTTTTATATCTTGCTGTTTCAATCAAAAAAATTAATCAGACCACACATTATGAGGCATTTTCTTTTCCTATTCGTTTTTAGTATCAGCGTTTCTACCATTCAATCGCAAACGCAACCTTGGCAAGGCAAGTTTGAACCCATTGATAATATGATAGCACCACCCAATACCTACCGAAACGCTAGTGGAGCTCCAGGAAAAGCTTATTGGCAACAACGTGCTGATTACAAAATAAAGGCTACCCTTGATGAAAAAAACAACGTGCTTTCAGGCGAAGAAACCATAACTTATCATAATAACTCACCAGACGATTTGAGCTATCTGTGGATTCAGTTAGAACAAAACGTCAATAAAAAAGGAAATCCTGATTTTGGCGATGCCTTTGGTGGTGTTCGTAACAACATGACCACTAAACAAATGCAAAGCTTAACGCGTGCCATTGACTTTCCTGCTGGTTACAGCATCAAATACATTAAAGATAATTCAGGCAATAATATGAAAGCCTTTGTTAATAATACCATGATGAAGGTCATGCTAAACCAGCCACTAAAATCTGGTGAATCCATGAGTTTTTCATTGGCGTGGTCCTACCCTATTACCGATAGAAGCATGTTTTTACTTTCACGTGAAGGGTATGAATACTTCCCTGAAGACGATAATACGGTATATCTTATAGCGCATTGGTTCCCCAGAATGGCTGTTTATAACGATACTGAAGGCTGGCAAAATCAACAATTTCAACGATTGGGAGAATTTGCTTTGGAATTTGGAGACTATGATGTGGAGATTACCGTACCTGAAGATCATATTGTAGCGTCCACGGGACGACTTCAAAATAGTGAATCGGTTTTAACCAAAACTCAAAGACAGCGTCTGGAACAGGCCGAAAACACCTTTGACAAACCGCTTATGATTGTGACAGTTGACGAAGCAAAAGCCAATGAAAAGTCCAAATCAACCAAATCAAAAACATGGCGATATACCGCTAAAAATGTGCGTGATTTTGCTTTTGCATCCTCTAGAAAATTTATCTGGGATGCACAAGCGGTTCAATTGGAAACGAATAAAGTTATGGCGATGTCTTTTTATCCCAAAGAAGGCTTGCCTGTTTGGAGTGAAGAATCTACCAAAGCTGTAAAGGCGGCTTTAGAAGTATATTCCGAAGCGACCTTTGAATATCCTTACCCTGTGGCTATCTCGGTTAATACATCCAACATTGGCATGGAATTTCCCATGATTAGTTTCAATGGAGGTAGACCTCGTAATGGTAAAATTAGCGATAATGCCAAGTCTGGTATGATTGGAACCATCATTCATGAAGTAGGCCATAATTGGTTCCCGATGATTGTCAGTTCTGATGAGCGCAAATGGATGTGGATGGATGAAGGGCTCAATACCTTTTTACACCAGAGAACGGTTGCAGAACGTTACCCAGAATTTCATAGTACGGAGCCCAAAGACATTGTTCCGTTTATGCAAGGCGATAAAAATATATTACGCCCTATTATGACAACTTCAGATAGTGAATTACTCACGCAGTTTGGAAACAATTTCTATCAAAAGCCAACGGTAGGATTACAAATGTTACGTAATTCCATCATAGGCCCTGAATTATTTGATCAAGCGTTTAAGGAATATGCTAACCGTTGGAAATACAAACACCCGAATCCAGGAGATTTGTTCCGAACACTGGAAGATGCCACAGCTACGGATTTAGACTGGTTTTTTAGAGGATGGTTTTTTACCACCGATCATGTGGATATGGAATTAACCGATGTGAAATGGTTTAAGGTTTATGAAGAAGATTTAAATATTGAAGACCAGCAGAAAAAAGTTACAATAGCAGCAACAGGTGAAGGTACAGAACAAAAGGCCAAAGATTTTTCAAGTGGACCAGATATGATTAAATTGTCTGAAACACCTGACCAAGCTTATGGTGGATTCTTATCTCGTATAGATGAAGACGAATTACGTAAACAGGTTTCCGGAAAGAACATCTACGAAGTAACCATCAAAAATATGGGTGGTTTAGTCATGCCTGTTAAAATAGAGTGGGTTTTTAAAGATGGTAGCAAAGAAACGGATATGCTTCCTGCTGATATTTGGAGACGCAATGAATATCAGGTAACCAAAACATTTCTTAAAGATAAAGAAGTTGAAAAGGTAAATCTGGATCCTAATTTTGAATTTGCTGATACAGATATGACGAATAATAACTTTCCAAAGGTTGAAGAAGCTTCACAATTTGATGAGTTTAAAAATAAGAAGTCTGATTAAAACATAAAACCAAAGCTTCCCGTAATTCCAAAATCACGTGAATCTGGATTATCTAGGTAATTGCCTCTAAAGTTGAAGTCAATCCTAAAGACCTTGAAAATATTACCAATACCAAAGCTGTATTCGTAATATATTTCATCGGTTGGAGCGACTAACGGGATATTGGAAGGTGCACTTAAAGCGACATTCTCTTGAGAAATTTCTCCCCATACACCGCGTATTCCAATTATTTCACGCCAATTGAGTTTTCGTAGTAATGGAATCCTTGAAAAAAGCCTACCGTTAAAATTATGTTCCAGATGTAATGAGGCATAAGTATCTGTGACAAATTCGTAGAAATTCAATTGGGAAAACGATTTATAAATAGAAAAATAGGATTGGTTACCAGGCACAACACTCAACAAACCCAGAGGCACTTCTCCAAATGTTTTACCCACTTCCACAGTAGAATACAATCTTCCAAAACCACCTAATATCCAGGGTTGTATATAAGAAAATTGTAATTTAGTGTAGGTAAAATCACTATGAAACAGATCTTTTCGACCAACACTCATTTGAGCAAAAATAGACGCATAGGTATCATTAGCATTACGCCTTTCAACTCCGAAACCTGACATCTTTCGTCCTGGGAAATAGGAAACTGCAAAGGTGCTTTCAAACTGATGTACTTCAGATGATATTCCGGTAGGTGATTCCAAATCCACATAATCCAAGCTGAATGTTGGTGAAGCGGAGGACAGTGTCCGATAATCGCCACCAACCCGAAATAATACATTCTTTATAGGCTCAATCTCAATAGCTAATGCCGTTAAATTAATATTGGAAAGTTTATCATTAGGAGCTGTAGTAAAAACCGCATTTGAAGCCAAACTTCGACCAAGAACATCAGTTGACGTGGTCAAACTAGCTCCTATTTGTTCAATGTCTCGCCTATGACCTGCCGATATAATCAATCGGTTGCGTTTATTCAACAACCATTTTGCTGAAAAGCCATATTTGAACTTATCGTCATTAAAACCATATGCCAGAAAACCTTGCAAACGCCAAAGGTCATTTGGGCCAAAATAGGTTCTTCCTCCCGCTCGTAATCTAATGCCTTCAACATCATTATAGCCCACTGTGGAAAATATGGGTCCATAATCTAGGTTCAAGTCATCAAATTCAATGTACCCAGAGGCTAAAACACTTCCAACATTATAAAGTCGCTTGAACTTTTTAACTGTTTTTAAGGTGTCCAGCATTTTATAAACAGCTTTCTCATCCTTGCTCAATTCCTCCATGCGATTGGCTTCCCAAAAGGCATCATCGCGATTATAGGCATCCTTATCATAATCAAAGACCTCTTCCTTGTAGAACTTTTCGTCTTTGACTTCATCAAAGACATAGTTATCATATAAGGTTGTTCGTTTACCATAAATACCTCGAGATTTCTCCTTTTTGTTGAAGGTGAAGTCAGACATGAAGTAATCACGTTTAATTAAAAATACAGAATCGTTGACAACATCAAATTCTTGCTCAATATATATTTCTTTAACCCAGTTAATATTGGCACTTTTTGAAGCTTGAAGATTAATTTCCTTAATGGCAAAGGTTGAATCGTTAACCCAGAAATCGCCTTTGAAGGTTAATTCGTTCTTTCTACGCGGGTAATAAATAATATTATAGCACCATTTATCACCAATATAGGCACTATCGGCTAAAACATAGTTATAGGTATTGACACCTGTTTTTGATAATGGGCTAACAAAACTTTTATCAAAGAACTTGAGATAATTGTCATATACGTCATACTGCGAATACAAATCCTTTATAAAATCTATAATGGTTTGATTGTTGCTAAATCCAGAATTTTTATTCCCTTTAAGCTCAACCTTTTCCTTATCTAACAAGTTATCACCATAAACTTTTGCCGCCTCCTCATTGACAAAAATTGGTAAATATGTTTTACCAGTTACTTTAGAGGTATCAACTTGTTCAAAAACAAACTCCATGCCCTTGAATAAGTTACTTTTGATGAGTGAACTATCAATGGTATTCAAGTCAAATTCTACCTTTTCATATCTGTCATAAGCATACTGCTTAAATTGGCGAAGACCATTTTGGCGTTTACGTTCCCATATTTTATGTAATATGGCAATAGCCGGATTTTCTTCCGCTTTTTTGGATTGTTTACCAGAAACCAGAACCACTTCATTTAAAGCGGCAGCTTCTTCCTCAATAACAAAATTTAAATCGTAATTGACTTTTTTAATCAATGGGTATTCAATCGTTTTATAGCCAACAAATGAAACTATGAGCGTGTCCCACGTTGAATCAGACTCCAGATAAAAACGGCCATTTTCATTGGTTATAGTACCTTCAGAAGAATTCTTAAATATGATATTGGCATAAGGAACTGGCTCATTTCCTGCCTCTGTAACATGACCACTTACTTTGGTCTGGGAGAAACCAGATATAAATCCAAAAAATAATAATGCAAGTAGTAGATTAAACCTCATAATTACAAAAAAACTTCATCAACAATGTTGCCAATGAAGTTAATTCAACGTAAAAAACGTCATTTTATTTATACATAACCTTTTTAACTGCCTTAATAACATCGTTACTATTTGGCAACCATTCTTCCAATAAAACAGGAGAATAAGGTGCAGGTGTATCTGCAGTGTTTATTTTTACAATGGGTGCATCCAAATAATCAAACGCTTTAGATTGCACTTGATAAGTAATTTCAGTTGCGACATTACCAAAAGGCCAAGCCTCTTCCAAAATAACCAATCTGTTGGTTTTCTTAACCGAATTTAAAATGGCATCATGATCCATTGGTCTCACGGTTCTTAAATCTATAATTTCGCAAGAAATACCTTCCTTTTCTAATTCTTCAGCTGCTTTGTGCGCTTCTTTAATAATTTTTCCGAATGACACGATGGTCACGTCAGTACCTTGACGTTTGATATCAGCCACACCAATAGGGATCACATATTCACCTTCAGGCACTTCACCCTTATCACCATACATCTGCTCACTTTCCATAAAAATCACAGGATCATCATCACGAATAGCTGATTTTAACAAACCTTTAGCATCATAGGGATTGGACGGTACAATGACTTTTAAACCAGGTGTATTGGCATACCAGCTCTCAAATGCCTGGGAATGTGTAGCTGCCAATTGCCCAGCAGAAGCCGTAGGCCCTCTAAAAACAATAGGACATTTAAACTGTCCGCCAGACATTTGTCTGATCTTTGCAGCGTTATTAATAATTTGATCTATACCAACTAAAGAGAAATTAAAGGTCATAAACTCAATTATTGGACGACAACCCGTCATGGTAGAGCCGACTCCAATTCCTGCAAAACCCAATTCGGCAATTGGTGTGTCAATCACACGCTTTGGGCCAAATTCATCCAACATACCTTTACTAGCCTTGTATGCACCATTGTATTCGGCTACTTCCTCTCCCATCAAGTAAATGCTCTCATCACGGCGCATTTCTTCACTCATGGCCTCACATACGGCTTCCCTAAATTGTATTGTCTTCATAGTATCAATTATTATAATGAGCAAAAATAGAAATAAATGAAAAACTTTACTTCATAGAATTAATTAAAAATTTACTATGCGTGCATAGTAAAAAATCAGAATAAAATAAGTAACTTCGTAACCTCAAAAAATTAAACATTTTATTTAAAAATTTCGATATGAAAATATTAGTATGTATTAGTCATGTTCCTGATACGACTTCCAAAATCAATTTCACTGAAAATGACACAAAGTTTGATACTAATGGTGTTCAATTTGTGATTAATCCAAACGATGAATTTGGTTTGACGAGAGCAATGTGGTTTAAAGAAAAACAAGGTGCCAACGTTACTGTTGTTAATGTTGGAGGTGCTGAAACTGAACCAACACTTCGTAAGGCTTTGGCTATTGGAGCGGATAGTGCCATACGTGTTAATACGACTGCAAAAGACGGATTTCAAGTTGCCAAAGAATTAGCAAAAGTTGTTCAGGATGGTGGTTATGATTTAGTAATTGCTGGTAGAGAATCCATTGATTACAATGGCGGTATGGTTCCTGGGATGTTAGCGGGTTTAACCAATGCCAATTTTGTGAATAACTGCATCAGTCTTGAAGTAGACGGCAATAATGCCAAAGCTGTGAGAGAAATTGATGGCGGTAAGGAAACCGTTTCCACTAATCTGCCTTTGGTGATTGGCGGACAGAAGGGATTGGTTGAAGAAAGTGATTTACGTATTCCAAACATGAGAGGTATTATGATGGCTCGTCAAAAACCCCTTCAAGTTGTTGATCCAACGGATGCTCAAGCCGAAACAGACTCTGTCAAGTTTGAAAAACCAGCACCAAAAGGTGCAGTCAAGTTAGTTGACGCAGACAATGTCCAAGAGCTTGTAAATTTATTGCATAACGAAGCCAAAGTCATATAATTAACGTACAAAAAGAAAAGAAAATGTCAGTTTTAGTATATACAGAATCAGAAAACGGAAAATTTAAGAAAACCGCTTTGGAAGTGGCTTCCTATGCCAAGGCTGTTGCCGAACAAATGGGAACATCGGTTACGGCTATTACATTTAATGCCAATGATGTTAGTGTTTTAGGAAATCATGGTGTTGACAAAGTTCTAAAGGTAACCAATTCGCAATTAGAATCCTTCAACGCCAAAGCGTATGCAAGTGCCATATCACAAGCCGCAAAAAACGAAAATGCAAAAGTGGTTGTCGTTAGCTCAAGTGCAGACAGTAAGTATCTAGCACCTCTTTTAGCTATTGATTTGGAAGCTGGCTATGCCTCAAATGTGGTTGAAGCTCCAAGTAGTGTTTCCCCATTTACCGTTAAGAGAACCGCTTTTACCAATAAGGCATTCAATTCAACCTCAATCAACACTGATGTGAAGTTAGTAGGTGTTTCCAAAAACGCCTTTGGGGTGGTCGAAACATCAGCATCGGCAAGTGCAGAAGATTTTTCACCAAACATTCCTGAATTAGGTGTTTCGGTGGAATCGGTTGATAAAGTCACTGGAAAAGTCACAATAGCTGATGCTGAAATAGTTGTATCAGGTGGTCGTGGTTTAAAAGGCCCAGAAAATTGGGGTATGATTGAAGAATTGGCTGATGTATTGGGTGCTGCTACAGCATGCTCGAAACCCGTAAGTGATTTAGGATGGAGACCACATAGTGAACACGTGGGGCAAACAGGTAAGCCAGTAGCTTCAAACTTATATATAGCCGTAGGCATTTCAGGAGCAATTCAACATTTGGCTGGAATCAATGCTTCTAAAGTAAAAGTGGTCATCAATACCGATCCTGAAGCACCTTTCTTTAAGGCTGCAGATTATGGAATCGTTGGTGATGCCTTCGAAGTAGTTCCAAAACTCATTGAGAATTTAAAAGCGTTTAAGGCACAACAATAAATATATTTTTTTTAAATTGTATTTATAAAGGGCTGTTTAAATTAGTTTAAAGTACCAAAAACTGTTCATAACCGTTTGGTAAAGTCCTAATTTAAACAGTTCTTTGCTTTTTTATATTCTATGAGTTTAGTTCGACTGAAAATAAAAGGTATTTCCTACAGCCAAACGCAAAATGGAGCTTATGCCTTAATATTAAATGAAGTAGATAGCGATCGAAAATTACCAATTGTTATTGGTGCTTTTGAAGCTCAATCCATTGCCATTGCTCTAGAAAAGGAAATTAGACCACCCAGACCCTTAACCCATGATCTCTTTAAGAATTTTGCTGATCGATTTGATATTGTTGTTAAGCAGGTTATTATCCACAAATTAGTTGATGGTGTGTTTTACTCCAGTATTATTTGTGAACGCGATAAAATTGAAGAGATTATTGATGCCCGAACCAGTGATGCCATAGCTTTGGCATTGCGATTTCAAGCACCTATTTTCACCTACAAGAACATCTTGGATAAAGCTGGTATTTACCTAAAAATAAATCCAGAAAAAGAAGACGAGTCCGAAGAGGATAGTGTCTTGGTTGATGATTTAATTGCTGAAGAACTCGAAACGGGAAGTGTTCAAGAAAGTTACAAGAGTAAAACTTTGGAAGAACTTCACAACCTACTCGATGAAGCTGTTGCCAATGAAGACTACGAAAAGGCTGCAAAAATTCGAGACGAAATTTCTAAACGATAACAAACTATGAAACAGTTTTTATTAGCTATTACAGCTATTTTTTTTGGTCTAAACGCAATTTGTGCTCAAAGTATTGAAAAAAAATGGCAGTTTCAAGCAATAGAAAATGATACTGTTTCCAATCTATTTCAATTATCTGAATCTGATGTTTTTGTTTTAGATAAAGGCGATTTTAAATATAATATTGCATCTCGAAATCTTGAAGCATCAGGAGATTATATCCATCAAAATAACTTATTGGTTTTTTATTACAACCAACCTAATGATACGATAAGAAGATATAAAATATCTGAACTTACTGATTCAACATTGGTTTTTGTTGAAAACAATACAACATATCGTTTTAAATCATTTCCGGAACTTCAGGAAGCAACAGGCAATAGCATTTCAGAAAACAATAAAGACACCATAATTCCTAGTCAAGGATTTTCAATAAATAGCCTTTGGAGAGGTATATTAGGAATGATTTCCTTAATTTTCATAGCCTTTTTATTCAGCAGCAACAGACGCGCTATTAACTGGAAAACGGTTGGTATTGGCCTGGCTTTTCAATTGGTTATTGCTGTTGGTGTTTTAAAAGTGCCGATAATTCAAAAAATATTCGAAACCATAGGGAAATTATTTATCAAGGTATTAGATTTTACCAGGGCAGGTAGTCAATTTTTATTTGAAGGTCTTGTTGTTGATATGGATACTTTTGGTTTCATTTTCGCCTTTCAAGTATTACCTACCATTTTGTTCTTTTCAGCATTAACTTCAGTACTGTTCTATTTGGGTATTATTCAGAGAGTTGTTAAAGCATTTGGCTGGCTTCTTTCTAAATTATTAAAGATTTCTGGTGCTGAAAGTTTAAGTGTTGCAGGAAATATATTTTTAGGCCAAACGGAGGCGCCATTGCTTATCAAGGCTTACTTGGAAAAAATGAATAAATCTGAAATGTTGTTGGTGATGATTGGTGGTATGGCTACGGTTGCGGGTGCTGTTTTAGCGGCCTATATTGGTTTTTTAGGTGGTGATGACCCGGCGTTGCGATTGGTTTATGCCAAGCATCTTCTCGCGGCATCGGTCATGGCGGCTCCAGGTGCCATTGTAATTTCAAAAATATTATCCCCTCAAACCGAACAAATCAACACAGATGTCACCGTTGAGTCCGAAAAAATTGGTTCTAATTTTTTAGATGCCATTGCCAATGGCACAACGGAAGGCTTGAGATTAGCTGTTAACGTCGGTGCTATGCTTTTGGTGTTTGTAGCTTTTATTGCTATGATTAACTACATTTTTTTACAAATTGGTAGTTTCTCTGGATTAAACTCATGGATAGCTGAAAACACCCCTTATCAAAATTTATCATTAGAGTTGATTTTGGGCTATATTTTTGCACCCCTTATGTGGCTTATTGGCGTTGCCAAAGAAGATATGATGATGATGGGGCAATTGTTAGGTATTAAACTGGCAGCAAGTGAATTTGTTGGATACATCCAATTGGCCGACTTGAAAAATGTTGCTAGCGCCACACACTTGAACTACAATAAGTCAATTATTATGGCTACCTATATGCTTTGTGGTTTTGCCAATTTTGCTTCCATAGGCATTCAAATTGGCGGAATTGGATCTTTGGCTCCGGGTCAACGCAAAACCTTGTCCGAATTTGGTATGAAAGCGTTAATTGGCGGAACAATAGCCTCTTTAATTTCAGCGACCATTGCAGGAATGATTATTGGCTAATTACTCCCTGATTTTAGTTAATAACTTTTTATAGAATTTATTGGTTGGTTTATTCTGATTTGACCCTTTTTTCTATTTTTATTTCCAGTAAAATAAATTGACGATGAAGCAATATCACGACCTTGTAAAGCATGTTTTAGAAAATGGCAATGAGAAATCTGACCGCACGGGAACGGGAACCAAAAGTGTTTTTGGTTATCAAATGCGTTTTGATTTAAGTGAAGGGTTTCCAATGATCACCACCAAGAAGCTTCATTTAAAATCTATCGTATATGAATTATTATGGTTTTTAAAAGGTGATACCAACATAAACTATCTTACAGAAAATGGCGTCCGAATTTGGAACGAGTGGGCTGATGACAACGGCGATTTAGGGCCTGTTTATGGTCACCAGTGGCGTAATTGGAATAGTGATGAAATCGATCAAATAAAAGATGTCATCAATACACTCAAAAACAATCCTGATAGCCGTCGCATGTTGGTTTCAGCTTGGAATCCATCGGTTTTGCCAGACACCTCCAAATCATTTGCAGAAAATGTAGCTAACGGGAAAGCGGCCTTACCACCTTGCCATGCTTTTTTTCAATTTTATGTAGCTGATGGCAAATTGTCTTGCCAATTATACCAACGCAGCGCTGATATTTTCCTAGGTGTACCTTTCAATATTGCCTCTTATGCATTATTGACTTTAATGATGGCTCAAGTTTGTGGCTACCAACCAGGCGATTTTATCCACACCTTTGGTGACGCCCATATTTACAGCAATCACTATGATCAATTGGAACTACAATTGTCTCGCGATATTAGACCATTACCAAAAATGATTCTAAATCCTGAAGTAACAGATATTTTCGATTTTACATTTGAGGATTTTACCTTGGTAGATTATAATCCGCATCCGCATATTAAAGGTATTGTGGCAGTTTAAAATCATGGTTCTGAGAATACTGCTACTAACGGCTTTTTTATTTTGTAATTCATTATTTTCTCAAGAAAACAATGCTAACAGGCAATTCCCTGTGTATAGAGGTTGTGACCCAGCATTAAGTTATAATACCCAAAAGGAGTGCACTACTCAAAAAATCATGGATTATATTAAAGTTAGTATCAACTATGAGTTGGCTGACAAATTATTTCCTTTAGATAAAACCACACAATTTTTGGTAAGCTTTTCTATTAACAAAAAGGGCAAATTAGAAAATATTACTGCCAAAGCTCACAAACGTGAAATGGCTGCTGAAGCAATCAATGTCCTAAAACGTATGCCAAAATTAAAAAGTCCTGGGTACAAGAATGGTAAACCTGTAAATACAGAAATGGAAATATTGATGACCATATATTTTTAACTTCTTCTTATTAATGCTAGAAAAAAGTTAAATTTACATCAGATAATAACAAGCCATGTTCGGAAAAAAGAAATCCCAAACTCTAGAAATAGATAAAGAGCAGTTAGAACTTATTAAGCATGCTCAAAAACGGATTAAACAAAAAAAACGTTTATACGCACATTTTGTGGTGTTTTTGATAGGTGCTGTATTTTTAATAATTGCCAATTTGGTTTTAAACATAGGAAAAGACGTCACTTTTTTTGGTATAGACTGGTTTGTATATGCTATTTTATTTTGGTTTTTTCTGTTTGTTTATCATCTTTTCAACGTTTTTGTCACATCCAAATTATTGAGCAAAAAATGGGAGGAAAAACAACTTAATGATTTAGTCGCTAAACAAAAAGAACGCATTGCTGAACTTCAAGAACGGGTTGATAAAGACTATCCGTTACCTACTGAAAAAAAAACTCCAGTAAAGAACTCTAAAAACTCTGAAATAACACTTATTGTAGCTGCTGGTGAGGACAATGCTATTGGAAAGGACAATGATCTTATATGGCATTTGAGTGATGACCTCAAACGGTTTAAAAATCTTACGAATGGGCACCACATCATAATGGGTCGTAAAACTTTTGAGAGTTTTCCAAAACCACTTCCAAACAGGACTCATATTGTCATTACACGTCAAAACAACTACCAAGTTCCCAATGGCATTATTGTGGTCAATAATTTAGAAGATGCTTTTGACGCTGCCAAAAATGACAAGCAGCCTTTTGTAATAGGTGGTGGTGAAATTTATAAACAGGCTATGCCTTTTGCAGATAAAATTGAACTGACTCGCGTTCATGGTAGCTTTGAAAATGCTGATACTTTCTTCCCAGAAATTAATAGCTCTGCTTGGAAAGAAGTGACTAAAACGTTTCATGATAAGGATGAAAAACACAACTATGCATTTTCATTTATTACTTACAAAAGAGCTTAACAAGCTCCTAAACATGAGGACTCTTATTATATGGTTTTTGCTAATTACTGCGTATTCTACTCAAGCGCAAACCATGCTTAATATCCCAATTCAAAATGGTAATATACATGTAACCACTTATGGTGGTGGAGAGCCAATACTGATTATTAATGGTGGTCCAGGCATGAATAGCAATGGTTTTGTTTCTTTGGCTCAAGAATTAGGTAAAACCCATCTAGCCATTTTATACGACCAACGCGGAACAGGAAAATCTACTATATCTGAAATTAATTCTGAAACCATGACCATGGACTTGATGGTTTCCGATATTGAAATTATTAGACAGTATTTTGGTTTTGAAAATTGGATAGTTTTGGGTCATTCTTTTGGAGGTATGTTAGCCTCCTATTATCTCAAAAAACAACCTGAGCGTATTCGCGGATTAATTCTATCCGGATCTGGTGGATTTGATTTAAACATCACACGAAATTTAAATTTACTAGCTAGGTTATCTGAAACTGAACGTGATTCACTTAATTATTGGAATCAACGAATCAACCAAGGTGACACCACGTATTTGGCAAGCTATAATCGTGGGAAGTATTTAGCACCTGCTTATGTGTATGATCGAAAACATGTACCTGTCATTGCAGAACGTTTAACACAAGGTAATTCAGTAGTAAATAGTTTAATTTGGCAAAATATGCGTGCCATTGAATTTAATTGCCGTGATGGCTATAGAAATTTCACAAATCCTGTTTTAATCATTCAGGGCAAGCAAGATGTCATGGGAAATACTATTGCCAGAGAAGCTCATAAATTACTCGAAAATTCTGAATTGGTATTTTTGAATGAATGTGTGCATTATGGCTGGCTAGAACAGCCTGAAGGTTATTTTGAAGCTATCCATCGGTTTTTATCAAACTTTTGATAGTTTGATCTTCACCAATAATTACAGAATTCTTTTAAAGATATAATTCCTATTTTTGCACCAAACAAAATTTGAATCACATGAATGCATTTATATTTCCTGGTCAAGGAGCCCAGTTTACAGGTATGGGGTTAGATCTTTATGAAAACTCATCATTAGCTCAAGAATTGTTTGAACGAGCCAATGAAATATTGGGATTTTCTATTACCGACACCATGTTTGAAGGGTCGGCAGACGATTTAAAACAGACCAAGGTCACCCAACCTGCTATATTTTTACACTCTGTTATTTTGGCTAAAACATTGGGAGATAGTTTTAAACCTGATATGGTTGCTGGTCATTCATTAGGCGAATTTTCGGCGCTAGTTGCTAATGGTTCCTTAAATTTTGAAGATGGATTGAGATTGGTTTCTCAACGTGCTATGGCCATGCAAAAAGCCTGTGAATTAAAACCTAGTACCATGGCTGCTGTATTAGGCCTGGATGATGATATCGTTGAAAAAGTATGCGCCATGACTGATGGGATTGTTGTGGCTGCCAATTATAATTGCCCAGGACAATTGGTGATTTCCGGTGAAGTTGATGCTATTAACAAAGCTTGTGAAACACTAAAAGAAGAAGGTGCGCGTCGGGCATTAGTATTACCAGTGGGCGGTGCATTTCATTCACCACTTATGGAACCAGCTCGTGAAGAACTGGCCTCCGCCATTGAAAATACAGCATTTAACAAGCCTATTTGTCCGATTTACCAAAATGTATCTACGACTGCTGTCATGGATGAAAACACCATTAAAGCAAACTTAATTTCTCAATTAACGGCTCCTGTAAAATGGACCCAATCTGTGCAACAAATGATTGCTGATGGTGCAACACTATTCACTGAAGTAGGTCCGGGAAATGTTTTGCAAGGATTAGTAAAGAAAATAAATAGAGACGCCCAAACAGCATCTGCCACATTTGAAACCAACGCTTAATGAAATTATCTAGAACGGCATTTATTGTTCTGTTGATTGTTTTCAATATTGCCATTGATCAAATCTCTAAAATCATTGTCAGGGCCAAAATCACACCTTTTAGTGAAACACCGATAATTGGCGATTATTTTACTTTACATAATGTAGAGAATACAGGAGCCTTTTTGGGAATGGGTAGTGATTTAAACCCAACCTTACGGTTAATCTTGTTATTATTACTTCCAATTGTTGTGCTGGGCTATGTACTATATTATATCATTAAAAATAAAACATTGGATCGCTTTTCTTTAGTGGGATTTTGCTGTATAATAGGCGGTGGTGTTGCCAACGTTTATGATAGAATTGTTCATAAATCCGTGACCGATTTTTTCCATATAGATTTGGGTGGTGTTTTTAAAACCGGTATTTTTAACATAGCCGACATGTCCGTTATGCTAGGTATGGGATTACTACTCTACAGTAGTTTCGCAAATACAAAAAAAGAAAAAACCTCAAACTAAATTGAGGCTTTTTTATGTCTTATCTTGCCAATTCGCAAGCTTCACAATCTTTAACTTCACCATAATAAGTCTCTCGGTACTTATGAATTGTCTTAAAAGGAATACTTAAAAATTGTTTTTTGATATAAGTTACTTTGGTCAATAATTCACCCATTTTTGGTGTGAATCGCTTTTCGATTAGGGTTTCGCGTTTTACTGTAATCAATTTCATAATATCATTTATCATTTGGTACAAAGTAACAAAGGATCTGCCGCTAATCCAAAAAATCAATATTAAACCTTTGTTAATCAATTGATTAATATGAATACCATAATGATATCAAGGTATAATTAAGAAATTTCTAATAATTCCCTGAAATTATTAACAGTCTTAAAAACTATTTTTTATAGATTTTACCCGATTTCATTACAAAAATGACGTTTTCAGTTGTTTTAATATTTTCAACAGGGTTGTCATTGGTGGCAATGATGTCCGCAATAAAACCAGGTTGTAATTGCCCAATTTCCGTTTCCATATTCAATATTTTGGCATTGGTAATGGTTGCGCTTTGTAAAGCTTTCATTTCAGGCATACCAGCTTCTACCATATAACCAAATTCTTTGGCATTTTCACCATGTAAAAATACGCCAGCATCTGTTCCAAAAGCAATACCAACCCCTTTTTTATAAGCTTTCCCAAATGTGTCCTGAATTTTAGGACCAATATCCAACGCCTTTCCTACAACCACATCTGGGTAATAATCTGGAATTTTAGCTTTTTCAGTAACTGATTTTCCAGCCGTAATAGTTGGTACCAAATACGCATCATGCTCTATCATCAATTGCATAGTTTCAGCACTCATTAAGGTGCCGTGCTCAATGGTTTTAACACCACCTAATACAGCACGCTGCATACCTTCATCGCCATGTGCATGTGCAGCAACGTGGAATCCATAATCTTTAGCTGTTTCACAAATAGCCTTTATTTCTTCAAGCGTAAATTGTGGGTTTTGTCCACTTTTAGCAACACTCAAAACACCTCCTGTAGCTGTTATTTTTATTAAATCGGCTCCATTTTTATAGCGTTGTCTAACTGCTTTTTTGGCATCGTCTATACTATTTACCACACCATCTTTTGGACCTGGGTCACCTTGCAATTCATCTTTTACACCATTAGTTGGGTCAGCATGACCACCTGTTGTTGCTAAAGCTTTTTCAGCAGTGAAAATTCTAGGCCCTTCAACTTTTCCTGAATTTATGGCATCACGTAAGGACACATTGATTCCACTACCTCCTAAATCCCTAACAGTTGTAAAACCAGCCATCAATGTTCGTTGGGCAAAATCAATTGTATTATAGGCAACATCGGCGTCATTGAGCGTAAATCCTTCTAAATATTCTTGCGGATTTGTTTCCATTTCCAAATGTACATGCATATCGATAAAACCTGGCATCACTGTTTTATCTTTGAGATCTATGACGCCATCATCTGGTGAACTAGGTTGTATATAACCATCTTCAACTGCCATGATTTTATCTGCACTGATGACAATGGTTTTAGTTTCTAAAACTTTGCCATTTTTGGTATCCAAAATTTTACCACAGTGCAAATAGGTGTTCTGGCCTATTACTGAATTTGCCAATAATAGTGCGAAAAAATAAATGAGATTTTTCATTATGGTGGTTTTATAAGTTTCGAATGTGCTTTTCCCACAACCAGGCAGATTTCATGGCATCATCTAAAGTAGATTTGGCTCGCCATCCCAATTCGAGATTGGCTTTAGTGGTATCGGCATAAGCTTGTGTTACATCTCCTTCACGTCTTGGAGCTATTTTGTAATTCAAGGATAATCCTGTAACACGTTCAAAAGATTGAATAACTTCTAAAACTGAACTCCCTACTCCCGTCCCGACGTTAAAGGTTTCATAATTGCTTTTATTCTGACCTTTTAGTAATCGTTGCAGTGCTACTACATGGGCTTTTGCTAAATCGACTACATGAATATAATCCCTAATACAAGTACCATCTGCCGTGGGATAATCATCTCCAAAAACAGAAAGACAATCACGCAATCCAGCCGCAGTTTGGGTAATAAACGGCACTAAGTTTTGGGGAACACCAATGGGCAACTCCCCTATTTTAGCACTTGGATGCGCACCGATTGGATTGAAATACCTTAAGGAAATAGCTTTTAAAGATTGTACAACATTACAGGTATCCCGAATAATCTCCTCACCTATCTGTTTGGTATTTCCATAAGGCGATTCCGCAGGTTTTATCGGAGCATCTTCGGTTATTGGCATCACATCAGCTTGACCGTAAACCGTACAAGATGAACTAAAAATAACATTTGCTTCTAATAAATTGCATACCTCATGAAGGACATAAACCAAGGTGTTAATGTTATTTTCATAATACATTAATGGTTTCTGTACACTTTCGCCTACTGCTTTACTTGCAGCAAAATGAATAACGCCTTTAATGTCTTGATGCGCCTTGAAAAATTTCTTAACTTTTGATTTATCCTTTAAATCCAATTTTTCAAAAATTGGCGTTTTACCTGTAATAGAAGTTATGCCATGCAACACATCAATGGACGAATTGGATAAATCGTCAATAACAACGACTTCAAAACCTTCATTTTGTAATTCGACAACGGTATGTGAACCAATAAAACCTAACCCTCCAGTAACTAGTATTTTATCCATCAATAAATTCTAAAACTTTTGATGTAATAAAATCAATTTGTTCATCATCCAGTTCGGTATGCATAGGTAAAGAAACAACCTCCTTAACAAGCTGATTGGTTACTGTAAAATCAGCTTCATTGTAACGCTCATCAAGATAGGCTTTCTGTTTGTGCAGCGGTATGGGATAATAAACACCACAAGGAATATCGTTGGCATTTAAAAACTTAACCAAACCATCGCGATCAACACCACTTAACTTAAGGGTATATTGATGAAATACATGGCAATCACAAGTATCACAATTTCCTGAACAGCCATTGCTTTTTCTAAATGGGGTTTCAATCTTAGGGTGATTTTGAAAAGCTTTATCATATTTTGACGCCGCCTTTTGACGTGCTTTATTATAGGTGTCCAAATGCGGTAATTTTGCATCTAGAACAACTGCTTGAATAGAATCTAAACGCGAGTTCACTCCTACAACATCATGATGATAACGCTCATACATTCCGTGGTTTACAATTCCCCTGATTATATGGGCTAAATCATCGTCGTTGGTAAAAATAGCGCCACCATCACCATAACAACCCAAATTTTTTGATGGAAAAAACGACGTTGATGCAACATGACCAATAGTCCCCGTTTTGGCTTTATTACCATTGCTGAATGTGTAATTTGCTCCAATACCTTGCGCATTATCTTCAATTACATATAAATTATGCTCGTTAGCTATCTCCATGATAGATTCCATATCAGCGGCTTGACCAAATAAATGAACGGGAACAATGGCTTTTGTTTTAGGTGTAATGGCTTTTTTGATTGCTTCAACACTAATGTTAAAGTCGTCCGGATTAACATCAACCAAAACAGGTGTTAACTGCAGCAAAGCAATTACCTCAACAGTCGCTGCAAACGTAAAATCTGCCGTAATGACTTCATCACCAGGCTTCAATCCTAGTCCCATCATGGCAATCTGTAATGCATCTGTACCATTGGCACAAGGAATGACGTGTTTTACGCCTAAATAATTTTCAAGATTCTTTTGAAACTCATGAACCTTTGGTCCATTTATAAATGCAGTTGTCTCAATAACTTCCTGAATTGCAGGGTCGACAACGTCTTTTATTGCGGCATATTGACCCTTAAGGTCAACCATTTGAATTTTTTTCATACGTTACGAAATTACAAAATTCACCTTTGCAAACCAATGAATGATTCACTAATAATATTAATTTTAATCGGGATGTTATTTTAAAGAAATGTATTTTAGCAACAAAGTACAAACATTGGGTATTTTATACAATATTGGAATTCTTTTAGCGCAACTTGGCCTCCAGGTGATTGCCTTATTCAACCATAAGATAAAATTAGGCGTTAATGGCCGATCAGAAACATTCCGGATTTTAAAAAAAAGCATCCAAGAAACAGACAAATGTTTGTGGTTCCATTGTGCTTCCTTGGGAGAATTCGAGCAAGGACTACCTGTATTTCAGGAAGTCAGAAAACAGTATCCAGATCACAAGATCGTACTCACTTTTTTCTCTCCATCGGGTTATGAAGTTAGAAAAAACACAACTGTGGCTGACGTTGTATGCTATCTCCCGATAGATACGTCATTTAATGCCAATCGTTTTTTGAAGTTAGTCAATCCGGATTTAACCATTTTTGTGAAATATGACATTTGGCCAAACTATTTAAAGGAACTAAAAAAGCGAGGCCTTAAAGCCGTATTGATTTCAGCCTTATTTCGTGAAAATCAATCCTATTTCAAGTTTTATGGTGGCTTTATGCGAAACAAACTTTTTACGTTTGAACATATTTTCACTCAAGATCTCAATTCGAAGGAGTTGTTGGAGCAAATTGGTTACCACAATACGACTGTATCTGGTGATACGCGTTTTGACCGTGTTCACAGTCAATTAAGCCAAGACAATGAATTAGATTTCATTAAAACTTTCAAAAATGATTCTTTATGTCTTGTTGCAGGAAGTACATGGCCTGAAGACGAAAATGTCTTAATTGACTATATCAATAATGCTCCTGAAAATCTAAAATTTATAATTGCACCTCATAATATCAAAAGTGGTCAAATACAAAAACTAAAACAACATCTCTCTAAAAAAACCGTACTATACTCGGAAAAAAAAGGGCAAAACCTTTCTGAATATTCTGTTTTAATAATTGACACTATTGGATTACTCTCCAAAATTTACAGCTATGCTGATATTGCCTATGTAGGTGGTGCTATAGGCTCAACTGGTTTACACAATACTCTTGAACCAGCGGTATTTGGCATTCCAATTATTATTGGAACCCACTACAATAAGTTTCCTGAAGCTAAAAACATGATTGAAATTGGTGGTATGTTCCCAGTTAAGGATGCCGATTCCTTTAAATTGATAATGAATAAGTTAGCCAACAATGAAGCCTTCAGAGAAAATTCCGGAAGAAAAAACTTTAATTTTATTGAAAAAAATACTGGTGCCGTAATCCAAATTATGAACCACATACGTATATAGTCCTAAAGTGACGTTAATAACAATGTTAAAAAATGTTAAGAAAATTAATTGACATTTCAAATTTGTTATTAAATTCGCATTATTAATTAACACTAAAACTTTAAACTAATGAAAAAATTATTATTAAGTGTTGCTTTCTTATTAGCCTTAAGTATTTCTTTCACATCTTGTAGAGATGAGAAAAAAGGTGATTCTGCAGAGGAAGCTGTAGAAAATGCTGTTGATGCTACTGAAGAAACAATGGAAGATGCTGGTGATGCAGTTGAAGAAGCTGTAGAAGACGCTGGTGAAGCTGTTGACGATGCTGTTGACGCTACTGGTGAAGCCATCGATAACGCTGCTGATGCTGCAGGTGAAATGGTTGACGATGCTGCTGACGCTGTTGATGATGCTGCCAACAAAGCTGCTGACAAAGTAGACGAAAAAGCTAAAGAATTAACAGGAGGTCACTAATCAGTGAATCTTTTGAAATAAAAAATGCCCTCAAAATTGAGGGCATTTTTTAGTTGTATACTTTTTACAATAAAACAAAAAAGCCGAAACATTAGTTTCGGCTTTTTTTAGTACTGAAGGCGGGACTTGAACCCGCACGGCCATAATGGCCATTGGATTTTAAGTCCAACGTGTCTACCAATTCCACCACTTCAGCATCTCGATTTATTTTTCAAGAAAGTTTTCAGAGCGAAAGACGGGATTTGAACCCGCGACCCTCACCTTGGCAAGGTGATGCTCTACCCCTGAGCTACTTTCGCAATTTAAATGAACTTACAATCTTGCGATTGCGGATGCAAATTTAAAATATTTCTAGGAAATGCAAAGCCTTTTTAAAAAAATAATAGATTTTATTTTAGGCATGTTTTTTCTTGACCAACATGCGTTTTATCTCATTGAGTTTCATGAGTGCTTCCACAGGAGTCAGGGTATTGATATCAATATGAAGGATCTCTTCTTTGATGTTTTCCAATAGTGGGTCATCCAAATTAAAGAAACTCAATTGCATCTCATCATCTTTTAACGATTTCACCTTATCAGTCAACTCTTCACTGGAATGCGATTTTTCTAATTTCTTTAATATCTTATTTGCGCGATGAATAACCTGTTGCGGCATTCCTGCCATTTTAGCTACGTGAATACCAAAACTGTGTTCACTACCACCTTCCACAAGCTTACGTAAAAAAAGCACATTATCTTTCAATTCTTTAACCGAAACATTGTAATTTTTGATACGCTCAAATGTTTCCGTCATTTCATTAAGTTCATGATAATGTGTTGCAAACAAGGTTTTAGCTTTCGCTGGATGCTCATGTAAATACTCACTTATGGCCCAAGCAATAGAAATCCCATCATATGTACTAGTACCACGACCAATTTCATCAAGCAAAACCAAGCTACGTTCAGAAATATTGTTTAGAATAGATGCCGTTTCATTCATCTCCACCATAAAAGTCGATTCGCCCATAGAAATATTGTCACTGGCACCTACACGGGTAAATATTTTATCAACAAGACCAATTCTCGCCGATTTAGCAGGCACAAAACTCCCCGTTTGTGCCAACAGTACAATAAGGGCTGTTTGACGTAATATAGCCGATTTACCAGACATATTGGGACCTGTAATCATAATCATTTGCTGTTTTTCACGGTCTAAATAGACATCATTGGCAATATAGGCCTCACTGGGTGGCAACTGCTTTTCGATTACAGGATGACGACCATCTTTGATATCTAAATCAAAGGAATCATCAATTGTTGGATAGGTATAATTATTATCATTGGCCAATTGCGCAAATCCACACAAACAGTCAAGTTGACCAATTACATGCGCATTTTGTTGGACGGGTTTGATGTATTGGGTCATCCATTGAATCAATTCCGAAAACAATTGTTGTTCAATAGCCAAAATACGTTCTTCTGCACCTAATATTTTTGCTTCGTATTCTTTAAGTTCTTCGGTAATATATCGTTCCGCACTAACTAAAGTTTGCTTACGTATCCATTCTTGAGGGACTTTATCCTTGTGAGTATTACGTACTTCGATGTAGTAACCAAACACGTTATTAGATGCTATTTTTAAAGAAGTTATTCCGGTGCGTTCACTCTCGCGCTCCAGCATTTTATCTAAATAATCCTTTCCTGAAGTAGACAAAGCACGCAGTTCATCCAGTTCCATGGAAAAACCTTCGGCAATAGTATGCCCTTTTAATACATTTACAGGTGCATCTTCATTTAAAGTTTCTTTTATTTTTTCACGCAGTAGATCGCAACTTTGTAAGGTATCACCTATAATATTGAGCGCTTCATTATCGGTATTTGTCGCCAAAGCCTTGATCGGAACAATGGCTTCCAAAGAATTTTTTAGTTGAATAACTTCTCTGGGGTTCACTTTCGCAGTTGCAATCTTGGAAATCAAACGCTCCAGATCACCAATGTGCTTGATGTGGTTTTGGATTTTTTGAAGAATGGACTTGTTCTTGCTTAAAAAGTCAACAACCTCATGACGCTGTTTTATTTTTTTGACATCCTTAAGCGGTAAAGCCAGCCAACGTTTGAGCATGCGCCCACCCATGGGTGAAATAGTTTTATCAATAACATTCAGCAAGGTTACCGCATTGTTATTAGTAGAATGATAAAGCTCTAAATTCCGAATGGTAAACTTATCCATCCACACATAATCATCTTCAGCTATGCGACTAATGGATATGATATGTTGCAACTTGTGATGTTGCGTTTCGCTTAAATAATGTAAGATAGCGCCTGAAGCAATGATACCTTCATATAAATCTTCAATACCATACCCTTTGAGCGTTTTGGTATTGAAATGCTTGATTAGAGTTTCATGGGCATAATCGGTTTGATAGACCCAATCTTCTAAATAAAAGGTATGAAAATCCTGACCGAAGGTTTCATTGAAATGCATTCTTTTTTGCTTGGAAACCAATATTTCACTTGGGCTAAAATTCTGAAGTAATTTATCAATATATTCAGCATTTCCTTGGGAGGTGAGAAATTCACCAGTAGAAATATCTAAAAAAGAAATTCCAATAAAGGTTTTACCAAAATAAACCGAACATAAAAAATTATTGGACTTTGATTTCAGCACCTCATCATTCAAAGCAACTCCAGGAGTCACCAATTCAGTTACCCCACGTTTTACAATGGTTTTGGTTTGTTTGGGATCTTCCAGCTGATCACAAATAGCCACGCGTTCACCAGCTTTAACTAATTTAGGCAAATAGGTGTTTAAGGAATGGTGTGGAAAACCTGCTAGTTCGGTTTCGCTCTCACTGCCAGCGCCACGTTTGGTGAGAATAATATCCAATATTTTGGCTGTACGCACAGCATCTTCACCAAAAGTTTCATAAAAATCGCCCACACGAAACAGCAACAGGGCATCAGGATACTTGGCCTTGATGGTATTGTACTGCTTCATTAACGGTGTTTCCTTCTTAACTTTTTTAGCCAATGATTAACTGATTTTTATATGTTACTTTTGCATAAAATGTAGGATTGCTAAAGTACTTATTAATTTAAGGTTTTTAAAACCTGAAACTTATAAGTTATCTACAATTATCATAAGAAATTAACATGCGTAAATTAAAAAATAGCGAGCTGGACCGATTGAGTGTTGATGAGTTTAAAAACACCGAAAAGACGCCTTTAATTATTGTTTTGGACAATATCCGGAGTTTAAACAACATTGGATCGGTGTTTAGAACTAGCGATGCTTTTTTAATTGAAAAAATTTATCTCTGCGGTATTACAGCCAAACCACCTCATAAAGATATCCACAAAACGGCATTGGGCAGTACCGAAACAGTGGCATGGGAATATGTTACAGACACGCTTGAATTGGTTAAAAAACTTCAAGCTGAAAACATAACCGTTTGTTCCATTGAACAAGCCGAAAACGCCATGATGCTTAATGACTTTACGCCCAAACCCGACCAAAAATACGCTCTAGTATTCGGCAATGAGGTCAAGGGTGTCCAGCAAGATGTGGTTTCTAATAGTGATGTTGTTCTGGAGATCCCTCAGTTTGGCACCAAGCATTCCTTAAATATTTCTGTGAGTTGTGGTGTCGTGGTGTGGGATGTGTTTAGTAAACTAGAAAGTTTGTCATCCTGAACGAAGAGGCGTCACACTAAACTTGTCGAAATGCACTCGAAAGATGATTCAGTATCTTATAAACTATTCTCATTTTTCTAAATCTTCTTGTTATTCCTGCGCAGGCAGGTATCCAAGATAATGAATTCCTCACTTGATATGGAGTGAAATATCGGTATTTATTATTTTTTACAAAATATTTATTGTTTTTCAATATATATTTGCCGTTATTTGTTATTATTATTTAAAATAATACTACTATGAAAACAAATAATTTCGTATTCAACTTCTTAAAAATTGTTGCTTGGATCATTTTTGTAGGTTTATGCATTGAGGCAGGAGGCCTTATCGTAAACTTTATTTTCAGTCTTTTCAAACCTGAATTTGTTGAAAATCTGTATCAAAAGTTAGATTTAAGCCAAATGTATGATCGCAGTAAGTGGGCTTACTTTAGCATGTATAGTTTTATCTTAATTATATCCATTCTTAAAGCTATTTTATTTTACCAAGTCATTGTGCTGGTAACCAAAATTGACCTGTCAAAACCATTCAATGATTTTGTATCAAAAAAGATTTCACAAATTAGTTACTACACCTTTTCAATTGGGTTGTTGAGTTATCTAGGTCTTCAGACTGCTAAAAACCTACAACACAAAGGGTATGATACCGATATGCTAAATATGTTTTGGGCAGATAGCCAAGCCTTTATTCTGATGGCAGCTATAATCTATGTTATTGCTATCATTTTCAGAAAAGGGATAGACATTCAAACTGAAAACGAATTAACTATTTAAGCCATGCCAATCATTGTAAATTTAGACGTCATGATGGCGAAACGAAAAATGTCCCTCAACGAACTCTCGGAAAGTGTTGGTGTAACGCTCTCCAACCTTTCCATACTCAAAACTGGTAAGGCCAAAGCCGTTCGATTTAGCACTTTGGAAGCCATTTGCAAGGTCTTGGATTGTCAGCCTGGTGATATTTTGGAATTTGAAGAATAAAACCATGATCAAAAAGTCCAAAAAACCTTGGCCAACTAAAGCCGTAATGGAGCAAATCTATGACCAGCATCTTTGGGGTGGGAAAGACCATGATTTTTATTCGGGAGAAGGTTCGCACAAGGCACATATAGTTAAACCATACATAAAAAGTGTCACATCGTTTCTAAAAAGTCATAAAAACCCTTTAACTGTTTGCGATTTAGGTTGCGGTGATTTTAATATCAGTAAACAATTAGCACCTTTTACCAAAAGCTATGTAGGTATTGATATTGTCGAAGGACTCATTGAAAGAAACCAAAAGCTGTATCAAAATGACAACATAAGCTTTGTGTGTTTAGATATTTCTAAAGACGAACTCCCTAAAGCAGATTGCATCATTATACGGCAAGTGTTACAACATTTATCCAATGCTGAAATACAAGATATTCTTAATAAGTTAACGACTTACCGATACATTATACTCACCGAACACCTTCCAATGGGCGACTTTGTACCAAACCGCAATATTATTTCAGGGCAAGGCATCAGATTGAAAAACAACAGTGGTGTTGATATAATGCAACCTCCTTTTAATTTTAAAGCCAAATCTCAAAGTATCTTAAGCGAAATTGTTTTGGATGATCATAAAGGGCGGATTGTGACGACATTGTATACCAACTATTAGTACAGTTTGATTTTAAAAGTTTAATAGATTACTTTCGTTCACATTAGAATTAATTAATATCCACAAGAATCAATCAAAATAACAATCAATAATACAAATAAACTAATGAGGCAAATTTTTATTCTAATTTTATGTATCTCAATTTTTAGCTGTAAATCTGATAAAAAAAGAAAAGGTGCTCCAATTATTAAATCAACAAATAAAGTCGGAATAAAAAAAATCCAGACCACTAACAAGGATAGCATTGTAGAATATATAAACGTAAATGGGGAGGAATATGTTAATCAAATTTGGGTAGTTAATAAAAAAAATGATACCATTGGGGGTAATTATTTTGAAGCTATTTTTAAAGATACAACTCAACTTGGAGAGGTCACTGAATTTAGATTTATCTTGGAACCAAGAATAAGTTATAATTCAGATATGTATATTTTACTTCCAACTTACGACGAAGAATTAAAGGATGACTTCTCAAATCTTTTTGAAATTGAATTAGATACTTTTTATAGTTTAAAAAACGACAAAATACCTCATCCTGAATTAACAGAATTAGATTTACCCCTAAATCTTATTGTGCATTTTGGGCTTATATATGAGGAATCTGGGAGTAAGAGGGTTCGAGGTGTAATTATTGAGAGAAATAAACTAAATAATAAAAATTTCGGAAGAAGATTATTCTTCGATAAATCACTTTATGTAAAAGAATGAGTCAATAATCACTAATCTTATTGTCAATCACGCTTTTAAAAAATGTAGCTTAATGCTAAAACACAAGAAAGCTATCAACTGATTCATCCTAATTATTTGGACAAAAAAATCAATTCAACCTCACAGGCACCCAAACCTGTTCTTCATTAATTGCGTTTTGCGGATTGTAACTTTCAGGTAACTTTTCAAAATGTGGTCTGTTGTCCAGTTCATATTTAGAATTAGGCAACCAATCGGTTAAAATAGTTTGCCAGAGTATTGGGAAATCGGGCAAGCTACCTTTATAATCAACCAATAAAAAGTCGCCGCCTTTTAAAATGAAGGGCTGCATGCCTTCAGGAACGTGATTATGATTTTCAACTTCAACAGCTACCCATTTGTCAAATGTGGTTTGTGGTGTTATCTTATTAAAATCTTTGTTAGCATAATCTTGAATAGAAAAACTATGTGTTCCTACTATGCCTACAATCTCATGTCTTCTGGGCATGAACTCTCTGGCCAACTGACCCATTTTCATGGGCATGGTCTGAAAATCTACTTGGGCATTCTTGCCAACAACCAAAATATCGTTTTGGGTGATAATGCTATACGCCATTACAAATTTCATTTAAAATCCACAGATAGTCTTCACGGTTTTTTACAAAATCCTTATCCGAAATGTTAATGGTTTTGACATTCAAATCCGTTTGATTTTTTAGGAATTCCAGATATCCTGCATTGATTTTATCTAAATAGTCATTATCGATATTCTGCTCGTAATCGCGACCTCGTTTTTTAATGTTTTCCTGCAAACGCTCCGTGTTCTGATAGAGATACACATACAATTCGGGTTTGGCAATATCCTTATACATCAGGTAAAACAAGCGTCGGTACAATCTGAACTCGTCTTCGGGCAAAGTAATTTTTGAGAAAATTAAAGATTTATAGATGTCATAATCGCTCACTATAAAATCCTTAAACAAATCCAATTGCGATAAATCATCAGAAATTTGTTGGTAACGGTCGGCCAAAAAACTCATTTCCAAAGTAAAGGCATAGCGCTTCGCATCTTCATAAAACTTGGGCAAAAACGGATTGTCGGCAAATCGTTCCAAAATGAGTTTGGCATTGTAATCAATTGAGATTTTGGTAGCCAAACTAGTTTTACCGGCACCAATGTTCCCCTCGATGGCTATGTAATTGAATTGCGACAAACCATATTGCTTACTTGGGTTCTTCAACCAAATATTAATCGATTCCAAAACACTGTCATCACTACATTGCTTCAACAATTCAGAAATAGGTACTTTCAATACAGGATGTTCCTGTTTTGGAGCAATTTCATAGAGTGGCTGTAATACAAATCGACGATTTGGAATCTGCGGGTGCGGAATAGTAAGTTCTTTAGTATGAACAACCTCATCATTAAACAATAAAATATCTAAATCAATTATTCGCGATTCATAGCCACCAGATTGCGAGCGCTCACGACCCATTTGCGATTCGATTTTTAATAGACCCTCCAAAACCTCTTGGGCAGATAAATCAGTTAAAAGCATCAAACAGGTATTCAGGAAATCAGGACCTTTAAATCCTAAAGCTGGTGTATTGTAGACTTTAGCAATTAGCTTCACATTTCCAACTTGTTTAAAAATGGCATCCACTGCCAATTGCAAGTTTTGTAATCGGTCACCTTGATTACTTCCCAGAGATATATAAACAGCATTTTGTTGACTCATAGCGCATGCCAAAATAACTAAAAGAAAATTTAATAGTTTATATTTACAAAGTCTATTTATCCACAATTTTAAATGACTTTAAAAGACCGATTACTAGCCCATCGTATTTATTTACTCCTAGCGGCACTATTCATTACCTCGTTGGTGGTTTCCAATCTCATCTTTCAAAAGTTTTTTTATTGGTATCCTATAGATGTTGAGATTTTTGGAACCAAGTTATTTGAAATTTCGGTGGGTATTCTGCCCTATCCCATTACCTTTTTAATAACAGACTTAATCAGTGAGATTTATGGCAAAAAAGCCGCCAATCAAGTGGTGGTTACGGGAATTTTTGCATCATTTTTCTCCATGCTTATTGTGTATACAGCCAATGCTGTTCCTGCAACAACATGGTCTCCAGTAACAGATGATTTATTTACAACTGTTTTTGGTAGTACGGCTATTGCCGTGTTGGCCAGCATGCTAGCTTACTTATTTGCACAGTTTGTGGATATACAAATCTATCATTTTTGGAAACGCCTGACGAAAGGCAAACACCTCTGGCTACGCAATAATTTTTCAACCTTTTTCTCACAGTTTGTGGATACCTGTACCATTTTATTGCTGCTGTGCTCATTCCATATTATTGAATGGGATAAATTTCTGGGTTTATTGATAGCAGGATTTTTATTTAAGGTGTTAATTGCCATTCTGGACACCCCATTTCTATATCTAGGTGTTTTTCTGTTCAGAAGGCGATTTAAGCTGAAAATCAATGATGAAATCCCTTTGCAGTAATTACTAAAGTTTTATTAAAGTTTTGGTTTCAGGCAACCTTTAGGTTATTCTATACGTATATACTGATAGCTAAACACTTAATCACATTTTATGAAAAAAGTATTCAAAATTATTGGAATTACTTTACTTATCTTCTTACTAATTTTATTCGCAATTCCTTTTGTATTGCAATCCCAAATAGAAACCATTGTACAGCGTTATGCCGACGAAAACCTGAATGCCAAGGTATCTTTTAGTTCGGTAAACTTAAGCTTAATTAAAAGCTTCCCCAATGCACAGGTTGACATTAACGATCTGGCCATAACTACTTACAAACCCTTTGAAGGTGAAACTTTGGCAACATCCAAATCCATTTCATTAACCTTGCCAATTGCCGAAGTTTTTAAGACTTCGGGAGATGAGGCTTTGATTATCAACAAAATTTATGTTGATGAAACCCTTTTAACACTTAAAACCAATAAACTAGGCGATGTTAATTATGACATTTTAAAGCCATCCAAAAACAATGATCAAGATCTTTCTGACTCGAATGGCTTTACATTTGATGTTCAAGACTATCGTATTGAAAACAGTGCGCTTACTTATATTGATGAGACTAATAATACCACATTTTATATAACAGAGTTCAACCATATTGGTAAAGGGACTTTTTCGGGTGATATCTCTGAATTGGAAACTGAAACCGATGCGCGTTTGAGTTTAACCATTGATAGTACCAATTACTTAAACAACAACACCTTAAAACTGGATGCGCTAATTGATTTAGATTTAGCGAACAACAAATACACATTTAAAGAAAACACAGGGTATATCAATGATCTTCTATTGAAATTTGATGGTTTTGTACAACAGGTTGATAATGGCCAGCAATTTGATTTGTCCTTTCAAAATCCTGGTGCTTCATTTAAAGATTTTCTAGCGGTCATTCCGTCCAATTATTCTAAAAGCATTGCCGATGTAGAAACACAAGGTGATTTTAAGGTGAATGGTATCATTAGGGGTCTGCTTTCAGAGGAAACCATCCCAGAATTGGATATTAGTATACTATCAAACAATGCCTCATTTAAATACCCTGATTTACCAAAACGCGTTGAAAATATTTCAATTGACGCTGCTCTAAAAAACACAACTGGTAATCCCGATGAAACCTTTGTAAATATAAACAGGTTTAATTTTAAGATTGATGCAGATGAATTCAAATCGTCTGCAACGCTTAAGAATATTACCGAAAACATGTTGGTGAATGCCAATATAGATGGCACTTTAAATCTTGCCAATATTTCAAAGGCCTACCCTATTGAACTTGAAAAGGAATTGAGCGGTATCCTAAAAGCCAAACTGAATACCGAATTTGATATGAATGCCATTGAAACCAATGCTTATAATCGAATCAAAAACAATGGAACGGCCAGTGTTTCTGATTTTGTGTTTTCTTCTGAAGATATTGTCAATCCCATTCATATAAAAACGGCTCAAATGAGTTTTAACCCAGGAACCGTATCGTTAAATGCATTCGATGCTATTTCAGGCAACAGTGATATTGCGGCTACAGGGACCATTACCAATTTATTAGGTTTCTTATTGAGTGACAAAAACCTTCAAGGAACTTTCAATGTGAATTCCAAACAATTTTTGGTAAGTGATTTTATGGTAGCTGATGACGATTCTATAGAATCGAACAAAACAACTTCCGAAGGTGAATCACTAAAAATCCCAGCCTTTTTGGATTGCACCATTAATGCCAACGTTCAAACAGTAGTTTATGACAACCTCAATCTAAAAAATGTTACGGGTAAACTTGTTATAAAAGATCAAATAGCCAGTCTACAAAATATGACCTCAAACATTTTTGATGGTAAAATGACTATTGCTGGTGATGTTAATACCCAAGCGAAAACACCTTCATTTAATTTAAATTTAGGAGCTGATGGATTTGATATTGCACAATCTTTCACCGATTTAGATTTATTGCACGCTTTAGCACCAATAGCCAAGGTATTTAATGGTAAGTTAAATTCAACAATCAACTTACAAGGTATGCTGAACGAATCGTTTTCACCCAACTTACAGACTGTTTCTGGAAATGCTTTTGCTGAATTAATGACTACCCAATTCAATTCGGACAACAGTACTGTTTTAAAAGCATTGGAAGACAAAATAAGTTTTGTTGACTTTGATAAATTAAATCTGAAGGATTTAAAAACCTCTTTGACTTTTGAGGATGGTGGTGTGAATGTGAAACCGTTTTATCTTAAATATGACGATATTGATATAGCTGTAGCTGGAAACCATGGATTTGACAAAACTATGGACTACGATGTGGTTTTTAATGTCCCAGCAAAATATTTAGGCAGTGACGTAAACAGACTTATAGGACAAATAAACGACCCTGAAGTCAATAAAATTAGTATTCCCGTTACTGCTAACTTGACAGGGTCATTTACAAATCCGCAGGTGAAAACGGATTTAAGTTCAAGTGTTTCCAACTTAATGAATCAATTATTGGAAATACAGAAACAAAAATTATTGAATCAAGGGCAAGACACCGTCAAGGACATTTTGGGAGATATTATTAGTGGGAATTCAGAAAACACCAATGATTCTTCAAGCACACAAGATTCAACTTCAAGCAACACAACTAGCGGTCAACAAACCATTAAAAATATTTTGGGAGGTATTCTAAATAAGAATAAAAAGGAAAAGGATACGCTTAATTAAAATAATAGCCGTAACTTATGAGAAATTTAAGAATTAAACAGAATTTATGATTAAAATAGAGATTAAAGAAGGCGAAAATATCGAAAGAGCATTAAAACGTTACAAGCGTAAACACAGAAACGTTAAGGTTATGCAAAACTTAAGAGAAAGACAATTTTTTACAAAACCTTCAGTTAAACGTAGACGTGAAATTCAAAAAGCATCATACATACAAAGCTTAAGAGATCAAGAAGATATTTAGTCTTTTTAAACTTACACAATTTTAAAAAACGCACTATATTGAAATAGTGCGTTTTTTATTTTATAAACTCAATCCTATCACAAGACCTTCGTTAGATCGAATATTAAAAACCCTATCATCGTCAAAAATCAAATACTGCCCTTTAATACCCACCAGTTTTCCTGAATATTGTTTCTCTTTAACCAAGTTTAAGCTTTTAGGTTTTTCAGGATACTTGTCAACAGGAAAAACCAAATTGGTTTCCGTATTATTAGCAATATAGTAGTCATGCGCTTCTTCAGGAATGTAAGATTTTAAACGTTCACGCCATGCTACCAAATCTTCATCTTGAATGTCATTTTTTAACATGTTGCGCCAATTGGTTTTATCACTAACATGCTCCTTAAGTGCTACCTCCGTTATACCAGCCAAATACCTATTGGGCACCTCAACAATCTCAATGGCTTCATGAGCACCTTGATCTATCCATCGCGTGGGCACCTGACTTTTTCGGGTTACGCCAACTTTAACATTACTGGAATTTGCTAAATACACAATATGGGGTTGCAACTGCACCTTCTTTTCATATTCTAGATCCCGATCTTCTTGATCCAAATGCGCTGTGCTCAATTCAGGTCTCATGATCCAATCGGCAGCTTGCGGAATATCAAAAAAACAGCTTTTACAGAATCCTTGTCTGAATATGGGCTTGTTTAAGCCGCAGTTTAAACACTGATAAACAACAAACTCTAAAGTTATTCGTTTTTCCAATAATTGGTTAATATTGATAAAGTCATTCTCAAACACCAAATAGTATTGAATTGGCTCCAGAAACTCACTCTCCATTTTTGTCAGAACACCTTGGTAGGTCATAAAAAAAAGTATTATTTTTAGTTTTTTTTAAAGATAATGCAAATATGCCAATTCCTATAGTAAATTCAATTGCTTCATGGTTTTTAAAAAAACGATTTCATCAAATTGAATTGTTTCTAAAATACCCCAATGAAGTACAAACAGAATTACTAAACAACTTGTTGGCTAAAGCAAAAGACACCGAGCTTGGTAAAAAATACAGCTTTGAATCCATCAATAGTTATCAAGCATTTACAGAGCAGATTCCCATATCAACTTACGAAGACTATCAAGATTATATTGAGCGATCGCGTTTGGGTGAAGATAATATCTTTTGGCCGCAACCCATAAAATGGTTCGCCAAATCTAGTGGCACTACTAACGCGAAAAGCAAATTTATCCCTGTTAGTGAAGATTCATTAGAGGATTGTCATTATGCAGCGAGTAAAGATTTGCTTTGCATGTACCTCAACAACAATGAAGACTCTCAATTATTCACTGGAAAAAGTTTAAGGCTTGGAGGCAGTAAAGAACTATATAAAGAAAACGGAACCGTTTTTGGAGATCTTTCAGCCATACTTATAGATAACATGCCTTTTTGGGCTGAATTCAGTAGTACACCAAGTAGCAAAGTTTCATTAATGAGTAACTGGGAAGAAAAAATGCAAGCCATTGTAAATGAAACGATTCAAGAAAATGTTACCAGTTTGGCTGGTGTACCATCTTGGATGCTTGTACTACTTAATAACGTTTTGGAGGAAACGGGCAAAAACAATCTTTTTGATATTTGGCCCAACCTAGAAGTCTACTTTCATGGAGGCGTGAGTTTTCTGCCCTATGCTGATCAGTATAAAAAAATTCTACCCAAAAAAGATTTCAGATATTACGAAATCTATAATGCCTCTGAAGGTTTTTTTGCCATACAAGATCAAAATAGATCCAGTGAATTATTGTTGATGTTAGACTACGGCATATTTTATGAATTTATTCCTATGGATACCTATGGTACCAAAAACGAAAAAGTTATTCCATTGAGTGAGGTAGAAGTCAATAAAAATTATGCTGTAATTATTACTACCAATGCTGGGCTTTGGCGCTATAAAATTGGTGACACAGTAAGGTTTACATCTGTTAACCCCTATAGAATTAAAGTTTCAGGAAGAACCAAACATCATATTAACGCATTTGGAGAAGAGTTAATCATTGAAAATGCCGAAGATGCACTGAAAAAAGTTTGTAAAAAAACTAAAGCAGAGATTGTAGATTATACAGCAGCACCCATTTTTATGGATGGCAAAGAAAAAGGAGCTCACGAATGGCTCATTGAGTTCAAGACACCTCCCAATGATATTGATTATTTCAACGAACTGCTAGACAATGCTTTAAAAGCCTTGAATTCAGATTACGAAGCAAAACGATACAACAACATGACGTTGAATAAACCTAAAATCCATATGGCGCGTGAACGTTTGTTCTATGATTGGCTCAAAGAGAAGAATAAATTAGGCGGCCAACACAAAGTTCCCAGATTATCAAATTCACGAAATTATTTAGACGATTTATTAAATCTAAACCACAGCATTTAAACGAATAAATCAACCAAAAAAAAACTGTAATCGAATTTAAAAGGTGGTTAATCTAAAAATTAATACGGTCTCTTTATTCTTACAAAAAAAATGATAGTTTTACAAAGCTATTAATCATTGAACAATATACTTTATCATAATGTATAAGTATTAATTAACAACTATCCATACAACCAAATAAAAAACCCACTCAATCGAGTGGGTTCTTTTTTTTTGATGACATTCATCAATCTTTCTCTTTCAGTTTATCAATAAAATCTTCAGGTGTTGGTAAATAAAAGACCCTTTTATCATTTTTTAATTCATCTATGTTATCAGGGTTACCTGAAACCCACAATGGTGTGTTTCCAGCATGGGCAAAAAGGTCATCAACTTTAGGTATAATTGTTTTATGAATTGGTGTGACGAACATGGTGAACATGACATCTGGTTTGACATCCTGTAAGACCTGTTTCAAATTGACTATGGGAACATTTTGTCCCAAATAGTAAACTTTCCATCCCATTTTTCTTGCGATATAATAAGCAAGTAAAAGACCCAACTCATGGTGCTCATATTCCGTAAGAAACATCACTATTGATGGCGACTCATTTTTTGAATAAGGTAATTGATCAATGGACGAGTAAAATCGTTTTTTAATAAGACTTGATATAAAGTGCTCTTGAGCTGGCATCACTTTATCAATTCCCCAAAGCACACCAACCTGATTTAAAAAGGGATAGATAATTTGAACGGTAGTAGCTAAAAGACCACGTTTGATTATTTGTTCTTTAAAAATTTGATCAAATGCCCTTTCATCCATATCCAACATGGCTGCAATCAGTGCATTTATTTCAGCTTCATGGTGTCCATCTGAAACCTGATTACTAACCGCTTCATGGATTTCAGATTCAGACATTTTATCGATTTTGGAAATCCTGAAACCGTTTTTTGTCAATAGGCTGATGTTCAAAAGCTTTTTAAGTTGAGCATCTGAATAATACCTAATATTGGTATCAGTCCTTTCGGGTTCTATAATATTATATCGTGTTTCCCACTTTCTCAAGGTATGGGCATTGATACCTGTTAAAGTCACGATTTGTGCCATAGTATATTTACTCATGTCTAGCGTTTTACATTACAAACTTATACAAAAAAATGAAAGCACACAATTAATAAATAAATTTTTTGTCTAATTATTTTGTATAATTATTTGACAATTAAAAAATTATTTATACTTTTGTCTAACATATAACATAAAACAATTGACAAAATGAAAACTATTAAAATTACTTTACTATTATTCTGCATGACTTTATTGGGTGTGTCATGTAGTAGTGACGACGACAATTCAATACCCTTTAATCCAACCCCACAACAACAAAATATTGTTGAGATTGCCCTAGACACTCCTGAATTATCGACTTTAGTAGCCGCCTTAACCAGAGCAGATGGAAATTTAGTTGATGTATTAAATGGTGACGGACCCTTCACCGTTTTAGCGCCAACTAACGCTGCATTTACTGCATTTTTGAACCAAAACGGATTTGCTTCACTGGAGGATGTACCTACTGATGTTCTATCACAAATTTTATTAAACCATGTTATCATGGCTGATGTAACATCTAGTGATTTGGTTGCCATGGGTGCAGGTTATGCTTCAGGTAGTGCTACCGGCGCTGCTGGAATGAATATTAGCATCTTCTTTGATACTACAAGCGGTGTTAGATTCAACAATGCTGGCACGGTGACAACTCCAGATATTGACGCTTCTAATGGTACTATACACATCATTAATGGTGTGCTAGGACTTCCAGATATCGTTGACCACGCCATTAACAATCCTTCTTTTACAAGTTTGGTAACTGCTCTTGGTGCTGCTGATGGTGATTTGGTTTCCGATTTAAGATTAGATGGCCCTTATACAGTTCTTGCTCCTGACAATGATGCGTTTGAAACATTTTTGGATGGCACCCCACTAGGAAGTGTTGACACAGCTGTTTTGAGACAGATTTTATTAAATCATGTGTTATCCGCAGCAGTTAATTCAGAATTTCTTATTAATGCAGGTGCTGGATATACCAATACGCTAGCCAATGGAGCTGGTGGTAATGCCATGAGCTTGTATTTCAATACAGACAATGGTGTCATGTTTAACGGTATTTCTTCTGTGTTTGAAGCTGATGTAGTTGGAACTAATGGTATTATTCATGCTGTTGATGCTGTAATTGGCTTACCAACTGTGGTGACATTTGCTGCTGCTGACCCAAACTTCAGCACTTTAGTTTCTGCCTTAACAGACTTGACTCCAGGAACCGACTTTGTAGAAATACTTTCCAGAACATCAGGAAGTAATGCTGATGGTATTAATCCCGATTATACTGTTTTTGCCCCGACCAATGACGCTTTTGATGCCCTAATTGAGGACCTTGGAGGTGTTCCAGACGAATCTACCCTAACTCAAGTATTATTATACCATGTTGCTAGTGAAGCTAATGTGACATCTGGTGATTTAATGCCAGGAGCTAATCCAGTCACTTCTTTGCAAGGAGGATCATTTACTCTTAATGTTCCAGGAACTGGAGACAACATTGCTGATATAACTGATGGTTCTGGAGCTACAGATATTGGTGTTGTTGCTGTTGATGTTCAAGCAGCTAACGGCGTCATACATGTACTCAACAAGGTTATGTTACCAAACTAATATTGAGATTAGTCTTATTTTAATTATCTAAAATTTAAAACGAACTAATTTCAGTTGTTTTAAGTTAGTTAGTTAGTGAGCCGGTAGCTATTTATGGTTACCGGTTTACTTAATTAAAAAAACGTAAATTTAAAGATGTCTTCTAAAAACATAATCATAATTGGATCGGGATTTTCATCCTTGTCGGCAGCATGTTATCTTGCAAATAGTGGACATCATGTTACTGTTTTAGAAAAAAACGAAACAGTCGGTGGGCGCGCCCGCCAATTAAAAAAAGATGGTTTTACATTTGATATAGGGCCTACGTTTTATTGGATGCCTGATGTTTTTGAGCGATTCTTCAATGATTTTAATAAATCCACAAAAGATTATTATAAATTAGAAAAACTCAATCCAGCCTATCAAATATACTTTGGAAAAGATGATTCAGTTAGTATTTCTGATAATCTTGAAAACATTAAAGAAACATTCGAATCCATTGAGCCAGGAAGTGGTAAAAATTTACAAAAGTTTATTGACAAGGCTCAAATAAACTATAACATAGCTATAAAAGATTTAGTTTATAAGCCTGGTGAAAATATTTTCGAAATTATCAATGGTAAAACATTTTTGAAACTTCATGAGTTTATTCAAACTATCAAAAATCAAGTATCTGGTTATGTGAAAAATGAAAAATTACAAAAGATACTAGAATTTCCAGTTTTATTCCTAGGGGCGAAACCAAGTAACACACCGTCTTTCTATAATTTCATGAATTATGCAGACTTTAAACTTGGGACTTGGCATCCAAAAGGTGGCATGTATCAAGTTGTTCAAGCCATGACGAATCTAGCAACTACTCTAGGCGTCAAGATTCTAACCAATTCGGAAGTAAGAACGATAGAATTATCAGGTGATAAAGTTTCGCATGTAATAACCGATTCAGATTATTTTGATTGTGATATTTTGTTAAGCGGTGCAGATTACCATCATACTGAATCGCTTTTACCTCAAAAGTTCAGGCAATATTCGGAATCCTTTTGGGATAAAAAAACGTTTGCGCCTTCAGCCTTATTATTCTATGTTGGTTTTAATAAAAAGCTCAAGAACGTCTCTCATCACACCTTGTTTTTTGATACCGATTTTGAAGCACATGCCAAAACCATTTATGATACCAAAGAATGGGCTGAAAAACCATTGTTCTATGCCAGTTTTCCGAGTATAACAGATGATTCATCTGCACCAAAAGATAAAGAAGCTGGTATTTTCCTTATTCCGATTGCTCCAGATATTGAGGACACTCAAGCCATTAGAGAACGTTATTTTGATCAACTTATAACCAGATTGGAAACTATTACAGGAGAAGCCGTTAGAGAACATATTTTGTTCAAAGAATCTTACTGTGTTAAAGATTTTAAAGAAGACTACCATTCCTATAAAGGCAATGCTTATGGTTTAGCTAACACCTTAATGCAAACGCACATCTTAAGGCCTAAATTAAAAAGTAAAAAAGTATCGAACTTATATTTCTGTGGCCAGTTAACGGTTCCTGGACCAGGAGTTCCACCTTCTCTTATTTCTGGCAAAATTGTCAGTGACTTAATCAATAAATATCACAAACTATGAAAGCATTATTTGACAAATCAAGTTTAAAATGCAGTAAAATTGTAACCAATTCATACAGCACGTCATTTTCACTTGGTATAAAACTATTTGCTCCTTCAATCAGGCCAGCCATTTATGCCATTTATGGTTTTGTGCGCTATGCTGACGAAATAGTTGATTCATTTGAAAACTACGATCAAAGTGAACTATTCAAAGATTTTGTTGATGAATATCATAAATCTTTGGAACGAAAAATAAGTCTAAACCCTATTATAAATTCGTTTCAAGAAGTAGCCAGACATTACAAGCTAGAAACCTACGCTGAAGACTTCCTAAAGCGCATGGAAGCTGACTTGTATGTTTCAGATTATACTACCCAAGAAGATTATGAGAATTATATTTATGGGTCTGCTGATGTTGTTGGACTCATGTGTTTACGGGTTTTTGTAAATAATGATGAAGAAAAATTCAACGATTTGAAACACGCAGCTAAACATTTAGGGTCTGCGTTCCAAAAAGTTAATTTTTTAAGGGATTTTAAAGATGATACTGAAAAACTTGGCAGATCCTATTTCCCGAACTTATCCAGTAATGCGTTGAATAATGTTTCGAAAAAAGAAATTGTTCAAGATATCGAACAGGATTTGCATATAGCCTACAAAGGAATCATTCAACTACCCATGGAAAGCAAGCTTGGCGTTTATATTGCTTATAGATACTATTTAAAGTTACTTAAAAAACTAAAAAAAGCTGATTCAAAAAAAATTGCAACCGAACGCATCAGAATTTCAAACGGATTGAAATTGTTCATACTAACCAAATCCTACATTAGATATAAATTACATGCTTTTTAATAAGCTTAAATTTTCTTACATTACAATATGCAGATTCTTTTATTTATCATAATAACTTTGGCAACGTTTTTCTTAATGGAACTCATTACATGGTTCACTCATAAGTACATTATGCATGGGTTTCTATGGTATTTGCATGAAGATCACCATCAGCCAAAATACCCCCATGTTTTTGAAAAAAACGATGCTTTTTTCGTGATTTTTGCCATTCCCAGTATCTTATTGTTCTATTTTGGATTAGTTCCCGAACTTAATTTCATGTTTTTCATTGGTCTTGGTATCTTCTTTTATGGTGTAACCTATTTTTTGGTTCATGATGTTTTAATCCATCAGCGCTTTAAGTGGTTTAAACACACTAAAAATAAATTTTTACTAGGTTTGAGAAAAGCCCACAAAGTTCATCATAAGCATTTAGGAAAAGAAGATGGTGAGTGTTTTGGAATGCTTTATGTTCCAAAAAAATATCATGACCAATACAAATAATGAAATCCTTTACTTATCTTTTGGTTAATCTGGCATGTATAAGCATACCCTTATTTGCTAGCTTTTATCCAAAAAAACCTTTTTACAGAGAATGGAAATCATTTTTCAAGGCTAATATTTTAGTAGCCATAATCTTTTTAATTTGGGACTATTGGTTTACTGAAATTGGGGTTTGGGGATTTAATAATGATTATGTAACTGGAATTTATTTAGGAGTTATCCCTTTAGAGGAAATCCTATTTTTTATTTGTATTCCTTTTTGTTGTGTTTTCAGTTATTTCGCATTTAAATTCCTAATCAAGAAGAATCCCATTGAAAAACTACAACATATTATTTCCTATGCTCTAATTGGCATTTTATTAATTACAGCAATCATTTACTACAATAGGCTCTATACGTCCATAACATTTTTTAGTGCCAGTTTCTATTTGATATATTTGATCATTAAAAAGAAAGATCTTTCTTATCATTATTTGAGTTACTTATTTATTTTCCCATTTTTTATTTTGAGCAATGGAGTTCTAACAGGAAGCTTCCTTGTTGAACCTATAGTCTGGTATAATGATCTAGAAAATTTGGGTATCAGGTTGTTCAACATCCCAATTGAAGATACTATTTACGGTTTATTGCTGATCCTCATGAATATTGAGGGTTATGAATATTTTAAATCTAAAGCATAAAAAACCACTGCATCTTAATACAGTGGTCTTTAATAAGTCAGTTTACCTAGGATACGGCTTTCAATTTTTTGAGCGTCGTCTTGGTAATTTTATCTTCAGCGTAAGCTTTTGTGACTTTTAATTCCTTTTCGTCACTTCCTGGCATTTCAAACATGGCATCGGTTAAAATTTCTTCACATAATGAACGAAGGCCTCTGGCACCGAGTTTGTATTCAATAGCTTTATCAACAATAAAATCTAACGCGCCATCCGTAATACTGAAATCAATTTCATCCATTTCAAACAACTTTTTATATTGCTTAATAATAGCGTTTTTAGGCTCTGTTAAAATAGCTCTTAACGTATGGGCATCTAGCGGATCCATATAAGTCAACACTGGTAATCGCCCAATTATTTCAGGAATTAAACCAAAGTCCTTTAAATCTTTTGGAATGATATATTGTAGTAAATTAGCCTGATCAACACGCTCATCAGACATCGAGGCGCTATATCCAACGGCCTGCATGTTCAAACGCTTGGAGATTACTTTTTCAATCCCATCAAAAGCGCCGCCAGCAATAAACAAAATATTTTCCGTGTTAACCTCGATAAATTTTTGATCAGGATGCTTTCGACCTCCTTTAGGTGGAACATTCACTGTAGTACCCTCCAATAATTTCAACAAAGCTTGCTGCACACCTTCACCAGAGACATCTCGCGTAATTGAAGGGTTATCACTTTTTCGAGCAATTTTGTCAATTTCATCAATAAATACGATACCTTTTTCTGCTTTTTCCAAATTATAATCAGCAGCCTGTAAAAGTCTTGTCAAAATACTTTCAACATCCTCTCCTACATAACCTGCTTCTGTTAGAACCGTAGCATCAACAATAGCCAAAGGCACATTCAACATTTTAGCAACTGTTTTGGCCATCAGGGTTTTTCCTGTACCCGTTTGACCAACCATGATAATATTACTTTTTTGAATTTCAATATCATCATCCGATGGTGGTTGCAATAAACGCTTGTAGTGATTATAAACGGCAACAGACATTACTTTTTTAGTGGCTTCTTGACCAATGATATACTCATCAAGAAATGATTTTATTTTTTGAGGCTTTCGAAGCATTAATTCAGCAGATAGCTCACTATTATCACTTTGTTTAGATTCCTCTAAAACAATTCCATGTGCCTGCTCAATACACCTATCGCAGATATGAGCATCCAATCCGGCAATAAGTAAATTGGTTTCAGGTTTTTTTCGACCACAAAATGAGCATTCTAAATCTTCCTTTGACATAAATCTAAATTCTGTATTCTTTTAAAAACGATTAACTGCGTACCAATATTTCGTCAATCATTCCATATTCTTTGGCTTTATCGGCTTTCATCCAATAATCACGATCACTATCAGAATATACTTTGTCGTAATCCTGACCAGAATGCTTACTGATTATTTTATAAAGCTCTTCTTTTAATGTAAGAATTTCTCTAGCTGTAATTTCAATATCACTTGCTTGACCTTGAGCTCCCCCTAAAGGCTGATGTATCATGACACGCGAATGTGTTAATCCACTGCGCTTACCTTTTTCTCCAGCACATAATAGGACAGCACCCATTGATGCAGCCATTCCCGTACAAATTGTTGCCACATCTGGCTTTATAAATTGCATGGTATCATAAATTCCCAATCCAGCATAAACACTTCCTCCAGGCGAATTAATATAGATTTGAATATCCTTTGAGGAATCTGTGCTTTCTAAAAACAACAATTGAGCCTGAATGATATTGGCAACTTGATCATTAATGCCTGTGCCAAGAAAAATAATACGATCCATCATCAAGCGCGAAAACACGTCAAAAATCGCAATGTTCATTTGGCGTTCTTCAATGATGTTTGGAGTTAAATTAGTAGGATACATACTGCTTATTATCTTGTTGTAATATGTGCTGCTTATCCCTTGGTCCTTTATAGCGAATTTTTCAAATTCTTTAGCGTAATCCATAGTTATATATAGGGTTTTTTATAAAAATTTAGGCGCTGAACTCTAATAGTTTCAGCGCCTAAATATAATGATTTATTCTTTAAAAGCTTTATGGCTTATTTATCACCATATACTTCTTTTACAAAGTCATCATAAGTAATTTCCTTAGTCTTGATATTGGCTTTTTCTTTATACATGGCCAATAGTCTTTGACTAATAATTTGTTCTGAAATACGACGCGCCTCTTCTTGATTCGATAATACACGTGCAGCAATATCTTCTAGCTCTTTATCAGTTGGATTCATTTGCCCAAATTGTGCCATTTGAGCTTTAATCATGTTTTTTGCATGATTTTTAATGTCATCCATGGTTACTTTGATGTCATTGTCCGTAATTAATTTGCCTTCAATTAACTGGTAACGCAAGCTTTTTTCAGACTTCTCGTATTCCTCTTTTGCTTGATCTTCAGACAATTCCTGCTCACCTGCCGTTTGCATCCATTTTTGTAAAAATACTGATGGTAAATCAAACTTGGTGTTTTCTACTAAATATTCAGTAACATCATTCAAAAGTTTTTGATCTGACTGTTGGGTAAATTGCTTTTCAGCATCTTCTTTTATCTTCTCCTTCAATTCAGTCACTGAAGTTACTACACCCTTTCCAAACAACTTATCAAATAACTCTTGATCTAAATCCGCCAATACGCGTTCGTTAATTTCAGTAATGGTAAATGTTACATTGATATCCAAACCGTGAACATCGTCATGACCTAATTTTAACGCATGCATTAACTCGTGCTCATCATCATAAAGACCTTTGGTTTTTAGCTCAATAACATCTCCTGCTTTGGCTCCCACAAATTTCTTTTCAGTAGCTTTTCCTTTAAATTTATCTAAAGTTAAGGTTACCGTGTTTTCAATTTCACGCTCTTCATTTTTAAAAATACCTGTGATTTCACTGTCTTTAGCTACCTCTTTTTGAGAAACCAGTTTACCATACTGCTTTTGGATATTCTCAACCTGATCATTGATCATTTTATCTCCAGCAACAATATTGTAATGAATGAATGCTTTCTTTGGTTTTAGGTTAACATCAAATTCAGGCGCTAAACCCAATTCGAACTCAAAAGACAATTTATCGGCATCCCAATCCAAATTATCTTGAGGTTTTGGTAATGGATTACCTAAAACATCTAATTTTTCTTCAGTTAAATATTTGTTTAATGCATCTTGAAGTAATTTATTAACCTCATCAACCAATACAGCTTTACCATATTGCTTTTTTACCATTCCCATTGGCACATGTCCTTTTCTAAATCCTGGAATGTTGGCTGTTTTTCGATAATCTGATAAGATTTTTTCGACTTTGTCATTATAATCTTCTTTAGCAATATCTACTTTTACTACAGCATTTAATGCATCAATGTTTTCTCTTGTAATATTCATTTTCTAACTATAAAAATTGGAGTGCAAAAGTACTACTTTTTCACACTCCAACAAAGTATTTTAACGTATTGTATTTCAGTCCGTTTTCTCCTCTCCCAAAACGGAGTAAAATATCGATTGTAAAATGGTAAGTAGTATGCTAAATAACAGCGCTGTCCAGAAACTACTTACCGCAAAACCATCGACCAATTTATCAGCCAAAAGAATTATGCAGGCATTTATTACAAATAGGAATAAACCTAGTGTCAGGATAGTTGCTGGCAATGTAAAGAGCACCAACAATGGTTTAACAAAAATATTGAGCAGACCTAAAACCGCAGCAACAATTATGGCTGTTGTATAGCCATCCACTGAAACGCCTGATAATAACTTGGATAATAAAACAACGGCAACAGCGGTTAGTAATACCTTTAAAATAATTTTCATAATCTTTAATGTTTAGTTTTTAAAAAGGTACAATTTTTTAGTTTAAAAAACTGATTACAGCATTGTAAAAATCTTCGGGATTTTCAGCATGTAACCAGTGACCGGCGTTTGAAATAGTTACTAACTTATAATGAGGAAAGTGATTTTTGATGATGGCCTCGTCTTGATGCCCTATATATTCCGATTTATCGCCTCGCAAAAACAATACATCACCTTCAAACCTAGCATGAACTGGCAAAGCCTCACCAACCTCACTTACTTGCTCACGCAAAACGTCAATATTCATTCGCAACGCTAACTGACCTTTTTCTTTCCAATACAGATTTTTTAATAAAAACTGACGTATACCAAATTCGGGTACATAATTAGCTAATTGCTTATCGGCAGCACCTCTACTTTTTATTTTAGAAAAGTCCAAACTGCTCAAACCTTTTAGAATCATATCATGATGCACTGGGTAATATCTTGGTGAAATATCGGCTACAATTAGTTTACTGACATATTCTGGATATTTAGCAGCAAATAACATGGCCGTCTTCCCTCCCATGGAATGCCCCAAAAGCACTATTTCTCTTAATGCCTTATCATCTAAATAGCGCTTTAAATCCTCTACCAAGACATCATAATTAAAAACCTCATCATGGAAACTTCTACCGTGATTGCGTTGGTCAAGCAAATGCACTTCATATCCAGCTTCACTAAATTGTTGCCCCAATGTTTTCCAATTATCGCCCATACCCAAAAAGCCATGTAAGATTATAAATGGTTTTCCTTCACCTAGAATATTTGAGTATAAATCCATCATTTTAGTTTATGTAAATACATTTGAATAACATTTTCAGCTCCTAAATACAGGCTTTCAGAAATTAAGGCATGCCCAATAGAAACTTCTAATAGACCAGGAATGTTTTCCTTAAAAAAACGAATATTATCCAAGGATAAGTCATGACCTGCATTAACACCCAATCCTAGATTATTGGCCAATTCCGCGCATTCAAAATAAGGTTGAATGGCGTCTTTATTTCCAAATCCATATTGATGCGCATAAGCCTCGGTGTAAAGTTCTATCCTGTCAGTCCCTGTTTCTTTAGCACCTTCAATCTGTTTTAAAACGGGATCCACAAATATAGATGTGCGAATGCCATTGTTTTTAAACTCTTTGATGGTCTCAACTAAAAAATCCCGATGTTTTATAGTATCCCAGCCCGCATTACTTGTTATGGCATCAACAGCATCGGGAACCAATGTTACTTGAGTTGGTTTTATTTCTAAAACCATGTCCATAAATTTTGCAATAGGATTACCCTCAATGTTGTATTCGGTATAAACTTCTGATTTCAAATCATAGGCATCCTGATAGCGGATGTGACGTTCATCTGGCCTAGGATGAATAGTAATACCCTCTGCTCCAAAACGTTGAGCATCTTTAGCAAAACGGACCACGTTAGGTTCATTACCTCCTCGGGAATTTCTTAAAGTCGCTATCTTATTTATATTCACACTTAATTTAGTCATTCTCTAGTTTTTTGGAATACAAAAATACAAACTCATTAAGGCTTAATGTAGTATTTTTTAATTAATTTGCATGTTCATAGCCATACTCAAAAATGAATCTTTCAGAATACATTATTAACGACATAAAACCCTTAAACAATACTGATAAAATTGGTGATATTCAGGTATTATTCAATCAGTTGACCTATTCGCATATTCCCATAAAAAATGCAAGCAATATGTATTTGGGTTGTATGTCTGAAACTGATGCGCATTGTTTTGATAGTAGGAAAGATATTCTGGAGTATGCTCATGCCCTTGAAGGTTTTTTTGTTCGGGAAAGTACTAATTGGCTAGATGTACTTGAGGCCTTTGCCATGAACTCAACCAACATTATGCCTGTTCTTAATGCCAAAAACACGTATCTAGGATATTATGAATTAAATGACATCATTAGCTTGTTTAATGAAACACCGTTTTTCTCCGAGGCAGGTGGCATTTTGGTTATTGAAAAAGGACTTGTTGACTATTCCTTTAGTGAGGTTAGTCAAATAGTAGAATCCAATGACGGAAAACTTTTGGGGGCTTTTATTTCAAAAATTGAAAATGATATCGTCCAGATAACACTAAAAATTGGAAATACTGGACTAAATGATATCATGCAAACCTTTAGGCGTTACAGTTACAATATTGTTTCAGGACATGAAGAAGATAGCTATTTACAGAGTCTTAAAGAGCGATCGGAATATTTGAATAAATATTTAAACATGTAAGGTTATGAAAATTGCTGTTTTTGGTCAATCCTATCAAAAAAGTAACGAAGAGTCGCTTCAAATTCTTTTGGATCATTTAAAAAATAAAAATGTGTCAATTTATATTGAACGTCAATTTTTTAATACTGCCAAAAACTTATTTAACAATCTTTTTGATTCTGAAATCCACAAAACATTTGACATTTTAGATACTAGTTATGATTTACTGATTAGTATTGGTGGCGATGGAACTATATTGAGAGCCATTACTTATGTTAAAGATTTTGATATTCCTATTATTGGAATCAACACTGGTCGACTAGGATTTTTAGCTACCATTCAAAATGAAAATATCACACATGCTATTGATGCTATTTTGGAAAATAAATACAAAATATCCGAACGCAACTTATTGACCATTGCCACAGAACCAGAGCACGAAGAATTTAAAATTCTTGATTTTGCTCTAAACGAAATTGCAGTTAGTCGAAAAAATACGACTTCCATGATAACTGTTGAAACACGATTAAATGACGAATATCTCACTTCCTATTGGAGTGACGGATTAATAGTGTCAACTCCTACGGGTTCAACAGGGTATTCCTTGAGCTGCGGTGGGCCTGTTATAACACCCGACACCAATAGTTTTGTTATTACACCAATTGCTCCCCACAATTTGAGTGCTAGGCCACTAGTCATCACTGATTCTACTGAAATTCAATTACGTGTTAGTGGTCGTGAAGACAATTATTTAGTATCATTAGACTCCCGAATTGCTACATTATCAAATGATACCGTTGTAACTATTAAAAAAGCTCCTTTCACAATAAAAATGATTGAATTATTGGAGGAAAGTTTTTTGGATACCCTCCGAAAAAAATTACTTTGGGGAGAAGACAAACGCAACTAAACAATAATTTGTACTAAAAACAGTTTAAATCAAATACAATTTGATTCAAATTGTCATAGGCTAATCATATTTATTATATTTGCAAACTTTTGAACATTTATGAGGGATTTAACCGCTATAGTATTATTATTTTTCGGCTATCAACTTTGCCAATCTCAAACTCATGAAATTGGATTGTTTGTTGGTGGAAGCAATTTTATTGGCGATGTTGGATCCACCAAATATATATCTCCAAATAAACCGGCATTTGGCGGTGTATATAAATGGAATAGAAGTCCACGGCATTCCTTTAGATTCTCGTTAATTTATACTGAATTAGAAGGAAAAGATTCAAAATCTGATGACCCAAGACGCCTTGAAAGAAATTATAGTTTTACCAATCAAATAGTTGAAGCTTCTGTTGGATTAGAGTTCACTTTTTTTGATTTTGATTTACATACTGGTAAAAATGTCGCTACGCCATATTTATATTCTGGTATTACAGTGGCTTATCATGACAACTTTTATTTTAACAATCAAGGTCAGTTAAAATCTGAAAACACATCAAGTTATGCTTATGGCATTCCAATGGTTTTAGGCTTTAAAATGAACGTTCTTCAAAGTATTATTGTTTCTGCCGAGATTGGTGCTCGTTATACTTTTTCTGACGAATTGGATGGCAGTGTTCCTGATTCTGAAAACTTGAAAGATGTTTTTGGTTTTGGAAATACAAATAATAATGACTGGTATATGTTTACTGGTCTAACATTAACTTACACGTTTGGTAAAAAACCTTGTTTTTGTATTTTTTAAATGAGCTTAAAAGAATCTATTGACATAAAATCACTCCCAAAACATATTGCCATCATCATGGATGGTAATGGTCGTTGGGCTAAACAAAAAGGGCTTTTAAGAACTGTAGGACATGAAAATGGCACGAAATCAGTCAGGGAAACCGTGGAGAGTTGTGCCGAGTTAGGAATTGAGAATTTAACCCTATATGCCTTTTCTACCGAAAACTGGAATCGGCCAAAATTGGAAGTGCAAACTTTAATGAGGCTATTGGTATCATCTTTAAAGAAGGAAATAAAAACTTTAAATGACAATGACATCAAACTTTCTGCTATCGGCCGTCTAAATGAACTCCCAAAAAAAGTTCACGAAGAACTCAATGAAGTCATTCAAAAGACAAAAGACAATAAAAGAATGTGCTTAACATTAGCACTAAGCTACGGCTCGAGGGAAGAAATATTAAATACCGTTAAAAAAATAAGTGTTAAAGTTAAAAATAATATAATTTCGCCCGAAAAAATTGATGAATCAGTTATAAATGAGCATCTTTACACGCAAAATTTACCGGATGTGGATTTATTGATTCGCACTAGTGGTGAACAACGTATTAGTAATTTTCTTTTATGGCAAATAGCTTATGCAGAATTGTACTTTACACCTATTCTTTGGCCTGATTTTACCAAAGAAAGTTTATATGAAGCTATTATTGAATATCAAAAAAGAGAAAGACGATTTGGGAAAACAAGTGAACAAATTAATTAAGCCAACATCATTGAGAACATATATAGGTCTAACCATTACTTTTTTATTTTTATTAGGTAGTTTCAACACTTTTGCTCAAGAATCTTTCAATACTGAAGGAAAACAATATACTTTGGGTGACATTACTGTTTCAGGTAACACCCATTTTAGTCCGCAAACAATAGTTACCTATTCTGGCTTGCGTAAAGGCCAGGAAATTTTGATTCCAGGTGATAAAATTAGTGACGCTATTAAAAAATTATGGAAATCAAATTTATTTAGTGATATCAACATATATCTCGTGAAAACCGAAGGTGATGTTGCCTATCTTGAAATCAGGTTGTTTGATCTACCTGAACTTAACGAATTAAAGATCAATGGTATTAAAAAAGGAAAAAAGGACGATTTAATAAAGGAAAACAATCTTCAAACGGGTGTAAAAGTTACAGAAAACCTATTGACAACAACCAAAAACTATCTAACTCACAAATACCAAAAAGATGGTTTTTATAATACTAAAGTTTACATCAATACTATAGAGGTTCAAGATTCAACCAATCGACCACAAGTTAATATGGTCATTAATATTGATAAGGGTAAAAAAGTAAAGGTCAAGGATATTGAATTTATTGGTGACAGTGTTTTAAAGGAGTCTAAATTACGTGGCGCCATGAAAAACACAAAACAAAAAAGTGTTTTTGGGCATCCTTTTAAAAGATCAAAATACATTGAAGAAGATTACAAAGAAGATTTGGTAAGCCTTATAGATAAATACAAGGAAAATGGTTATCGCGATGCTCGTGTTATATCTGATACTATTGTTTCGGTTGACAAAAAGAACATTTCAATACAACTAAAAATTGAAGAGGGTGAGCAATATAGATATGGAAATATAGATTTCATTGGTAATACTGTTTATTCAGATCAGGTATTAAAAAACGTTCTTAGAATTAACAAAGGAGATATTTACAACGGTGTAGAATTGGAAAAAAGAATTGCCGACAATTCACGTCCTGACGCTCAGGATATTACTAACCTATATCAAAACTCAGGATATTTATTTTCTACAATCAACCCAGTTGAAGTTAACACTGAAGGCAATGTCATTGACATGGAAATCCGTATCACAGAAGGAAAACCCGTTTATTTTAACAATATATCAGTTACTGGAAATGATGTCACCAATGACAAGGTTATTTACAGGGAATTACATACAAGACCTGGCCAACTTTACAGTAAAGAAAATGTCGTACGGACCATTCGTGAACTAAGTCAGCTTGGGTATTTTGATGCAGAACAAATAGCTACCAATTTTCAAAATCCTAATCCTAATGAAGGCACTATAGATTTGGAGTATGGTGTTGTAGAAACAGGATCCAGTCAAATAGAATTGCAAGGTGGCTATGGTGGCGGTGGTTTTATTGGAACTTTAGGTCTCTCTTTTAATAACTTTTCATTACGTAATTTGTTTAATTTAGAAGCCTATAAACCAGTGCCTAGAGGTGATGGCCAAAAATTGGCGCTTCGTTTGCAAGTAAGTCGCTTTTTTAGAACCTATAGCTTTTCTTTTACAGAACCTTGGATGGGAGGTAAAAAACCGGTGCAATTCTCAACATCATTATCTCATTCACAACAATTTTTATATGACCCAGCAACTGGTAATGCTGACAAGGATAAACGATTTAACATCACTGGGGTAACTATAGGATTGGCAAAAAGATTGACCATCCCAGATGATTTTTTCACCCTATCGCAAGCTATCAGTTTCCAACATTATAATCTTAAAAACTATAATACTGGTCTCTTTACTTTTGGTGATGGATATTCTAACAATTTATCCTATACTATCGGCTTGACCAGAAACAACACTTATAATGATCCTATTTTTCCAATGGGTGGATCTAATTTTAGTATTAGTGCCAAATTATCTTTACCCTATTCGTTATTCAATGGTGTAGATTATAAAGCATTATCTGAAGAACGTGAAGATTTGGTTGAAGCAAGAGATAACGCTGAAACAATAGTCTTAAGAAATGAAGCATCTGATGCTATTGCCGCAATAGATCAAGAACGCTTTAAGTGGCTAGAATTTTATAAAATTAAAATGCGAGGTGATTGGTATACGCGATTGGTTGGAAAACTAATTGTAAAATCTTCAGCTGAATTTGGTTTCCTTGGAGCCTATAATCAATATAGAGGCGTTATTCCATTTGAACGGTTTTTTCTTGGAGGTGATGGTTTAGGTAATTTCAGCCTAGATGGGCGTGAAGCGGTGGCCTTACGTGGATACCCTAACCAATCGCTTCAACCATTAGATGAAAATGGCAATATAACTAACGATGGAGGAAGTATCTATAATAAGTTTTCTATGGAACTTCGGTATCCTATCAGCCTGAAACAACAAGCCAAAATCTTTGTATTAGGTTTTGTTGAAGGTGGTGTTTCGTATAACGACTTTAAAGATTATAATCCATTTGCGCTTTATAGATCTACTGGAGCAGGTTTACGAATTTTTATGCCAGCATTTGGATTATTGGGTATTGATTTTGGTTATGGATTTGACCCGTTACCTGGTCAATCTAAAGCCAATGGTTGGGAAACACATTTCATAATTGGTCAACAATTTTAATTTTGGCACGATATTTTCTAGTATCAAATTAGTTATTTAAACCCGAATTAATTTTTTTAAAATTAAATTTCCTTAATTTTGAGAGATAAATTCGAAACAGGTAGAATAATTATAAAGGTCTGTCGTTTTAGAATTTACATGCCAATAAATTATAAAATATGAAACAGATGAAATTAAAAGTTCTTTTTTTAGTGACTATAGTATTTCTGTTAAGCCTCTCCACATTTGCGCAACGTGGTGTGAGAATCGGTTATATTGATACAGAGTACATACTTGAAAATGTTCCTGAATATCAAGAAGCAACTTTACAGCTGGAAAATAAAGTTCAAAAATGGAAAAGTGAAATTGAAACACAATTGAGCGGTATTGAACAGAAACGTAAGGATTTAAGCAACGAAAAAGCACTTTTAACAAAAGAGTTGATTGAAGAACGTGAAGAAGATATAGCTTTTGAGGAAAAGGAAATTTTAGATTATCAGCAAAAGCGTTTTGGGCCTAATGGTGATTTAATGATTCAGAAAAAACAATTGATTCAACCTATTCAGGACCAAATATTTGCAGCAGTTCAAGATATTGCTGAAAAACAAAAATATGATTTTGTTTTTGATAAATCTGCTGATGTGGTTATGCTGTACTCTGCAAAGCGATTTGATTTTAGCGAACAAGTGATTAGAAGTATCACCAGAAGCGCAAAACGTCAACAAGCTAGTTCTAAAGCTGAAAGAAAGGCTGCCGAAGAAGAAGATGTTGTGATTGAAATTAATGAGGAATTAGAGGCAAAACAAGCAGCCGATGAAGAGCGTAGACAAGCTGTTCTCGATGAACGTGAAGCTAGAAAACAGGCTGCTCAAAGACGAAGAGACAGTATTATTGAAGCTCGTAATGCTGCTAGAGAGGCTAAATTACAAGAACGCAACCAACAGCAAGATCAAGAATCTGTTGAGGATATACAAGGTGAATCAGAAAGTGTTGAAACAGATTCAGCACCTAATTCTGATGAACAAGCCAAAACACCTGAACAAATAGCAGAAGAACGAAGACAGGCTAAAATTGCAGATAGAGAACGTAGAAAACAGGAACTTGAAGAACGCAAACAACGAATATTAGAAGAAAGACAACGAGCAAAAGAAGAAAGAGAAAATCAACAAAATAATAACAACGAAGACGAACAAGACGAAGCACCCGACGATGAAGGCGGTGGAGATAATTAATAATTTATAACACACATTAATACTTTTAAAATGAAACAATTCAAAACCCTATTATTTGCAGCAGCATTATTTATTGGAGCGACTAGTTACACGCAAGCTCAAAGCAAAGTTGCTCATATTAATACCCAAGATCTTATTCAGGCCATGCCAGAAATGGCAGCAGCACAGTCTGAAATGGAAAAACTTGGAAAAACCTACGAAGCTGATATTAAAGCCATGGCAACTGAATATCAGAACAAAATGAAGCAGTATGAAGCTGAAGCTTCATCAAAAACTGATGAGGAAAATCAAAAGCGTTTGGTTGAAGTACAAACCATGCAACAAAACATTCAACAATATCAAGGTACTGCGCAACAACAAATGCAACAAAAAGAGCTTGATTTATTGAAGCCAATCACTGAAAAGGCAAAAGCAGCTATTTTAAAAGTTGCCAGAGCACAAGGGTACCAATATGTTTTAGATTCTACACAAGGCGGTGGTGTTATTATGGCAGATGGTAAAAACTTATTGGATGATGTTAAAAAAGAATTAGGTATTTAATTTTTTTAAAATATAAATTCTAGAGCCACTTTATAAAGTGGCTTTTTTTATTTTTATACTGTATGAATACAAATCCTATCGGCATATTTGATTCTGGTGTTGGAGGCACCTCCATTTGGAAGGAAATCCATGCGTTAATGCCTTTTGAAAATACCATATATTTAGCCGACAGTAAAAATGCCCCATATGGTAATAAACCCAAAGAGAAAATATTAGAGTTGAGTATTAAGAACACCGAACTTTTGATTGAAAAAGGTTGTAAACTGATTGTGGTAGCTTGTAATACGGCTACAACTAATGCCATTAAAACACTCCGAAATAATTATAACATCCCGTTCATTGGTATAGAACCTGCTATTAAACCAGCAGCACTTAAAACACAAACCAAAGCCATTGGTATTTTAGCTACAAAAGGAACACTATCCAGTGACTTGTTTCACCAAACCACAGACCTTTATAGTAATGGCATTCATGTAATAGAACAAGAAGGTGAAGGTATTGTTCCTCTAATTGAATCTGGAAAATTGTATTCACCTGAAATGAAAGCATTATTGCAGGAATACTTAAATCCTATGATTAAGGCAAATATTGATTATTTGGTTTTAGGTTGTACTCATTACCCATACCTTTTGCCTCAACTTTTGGAGTTGCTTCCTAAGCACATTAAAATAATTGATTCAGGTGAGGCTGTCGCGAAACAAACGTTATCTATTTTAAAACAAAATGATTTAGTTAATACGTCCAACAGAGAACCAAACATAAAGTTTTACAGTAATGCTAATCCTGAAGTAATGGCTTCTCTTCTGGGAAATAGACATGAAGTTCTCCCATTGGATTTTTAATTGGACCGCTTAAATAGGAAATCAATTTTTTGAAATTCACCAGCCGTATAGCCTTCTATCCATGCATGAATGGAATCTTTTGTAGGATTTGAATAAGAAATACGCGTTGGAAAATCATGTTCTGGATTATCAAATGAAAAAATACCCGCTTCCACTGATGACAGTTTAAAGGTTACTGGTTTATCATCATTTTGCTGATAGGCAATGACTGTGAAAAACACCTCATCACCTAATTGTTTTAAAGTTACCCTTTCTGCAAAAACCGTATCAGTCCCTATTAAAGTAAAACTATGTCCCAAAAGGGTACTATCGTTTTTTTGGGTCCAATTTTCATAGGACTTTTCTAGTTCAGTTAAATTCTCCCATTTACCAACTAACCAGTGTAATTGTTCAATTTTAGCATAAGTTTTTGAATCGACCGTTTTCAGTTTGGGTCATTTTTACAGGCCAATAAAAGAATACCTAATATTACTATGCAACCAATATTTTTCATGCTATTCGTTTTTAAACCAACTGGAATATTTCACATAATTATTGGCTATACGATCAATTTCACCAGATATTAAGTCCTTACTTATATCCTTAACTTTTTTGGCGGGAACGCCCGCATAAATACTCCCTGCTTCTACTCTAGTGTTTTGAGTTACAACTGCACCTGCTGCAATAATACTATTGCTTTCTACCACACAATCATCCATGACAATACTGCCCATGCCAATCAATACATTATCATGAATGGTGCAACCATGTACAATGGCGTTATGTCCAATAGAAACATTATTACCAATAGTTGTTGGCGATTTTTGATAAGTGGCATGAATTACCGCGCCATCCTGAACATTAACCTTGTTCCCCATTTTTATAAAATGCACATCACCTCTTATAACGGCATTGAACCAGACACTACAGTCATTGCCCATGCTCACTTCCCCAACAATGGTAGCGTTATCAGCTATAAAACAATCATTAGGTATTTCAGGGTGTTTCCCGTTAACAGGTTTAATTATTGGCATATTTTATATTTTTTCTTATCAGACTAAACTTCAAAGCCTTTTTTTGATTATAAATTGGTATAATTCTTCTTCTTTTCATTAAAAACACATCTTCTCTAGTAAAATCCTTCCATTTACTTTCCGGAAATTCAGGAAAAGCAATTAATCTTTCCAATTGTAAATACAGGGTATCTCCTTTCTTATACCATTTCCCATTTTCCTCATAAGACTCCAATTGATGTCCAGAGTTTAATATTTTTTTATGATAAGTTCCATCTGAACTCAATTTCAATTTATTATATATTTTAATCCCATTATGGAATTTATCCAATTCAAAAATTTCATCGAAAGTTTGTGTAAAACTACCTATAGGCAGAAAAATAAAAATTAGGTATAATTTACAATAATTAAAAATCAATTGTTACTTAAAATAAGATAATAAATCTGACTTTTTTGAAGCCGATACCATAATTTGTTTACCATTTCTTAAAACCACGCTGCCTCCTTTGCCCTTGACATACTTCACGATTTCATTAACATTGACCAAATAAGATTTGTGAACTCTGGCAAAGCCACCATCATTTAGTGCGTCTTCAAAATACTTAAGGGTTTTGCTGACCAACTTCTTTTTGTTATTGTTTAAATATATTTCGGTGTAATTATCATCGGCTTTACAGAACAAAATATCGGCTGTATTAATAACTTCAAAACCATCTTGCTGCGGTATGGTAATCTTACCATTTACTGGATTGGTTTTAGGAATAAGTACTTCTTCATGCAATGCATTTTCTTTAGTTTTTATTTCTGTAACATAATCGACTGCCTTAATGAGTTCTTCAATAGATATGGGTTTCATCAAGTAATAGGATGCATGTGCATTTAAGGCATCCATGGCATACTGATTATAGGCCGTTACAAATATGGTCTCGAAATTGATATCACCTACTTGTTCCAAAAGATCAAAGGCGTTACCATAAGGCATTTCAACATCCAAAAAAACCAAGTCCAATTCATTATTTCTGATTAATTCCAGAGCTTGGTCAATATTTTCAGCTTCTCCAAGTACTTGCACATTGGGGCAATATTTGTTTAAATAATTCTTTAAAATATCGCGACTTGTTTTTTCGTCTTCTACGATTAATGCTTTTAGTTCCATGATTTATATTTTTCTAGACATTTGTTTGTTGTAATAATTAGAGCTCTATCTACGTTTGGCCCGTCCAAAGTTGAACCATCTGCTCCTTTTATTAAATCTATTGTTAGTAGTTTATATCTTTTATTATTAATTATATTTTTAACATTCTCAGGTGAAGAAATAATACCATCAACTACCCAAATAGTAATATTCTCCAATTTATCTATGCCAACATATTCAATAAATTCTTCATAATTTTTTAATGTAATTGGTGAATTATTCTCAACCAATTCAAAACAACTTTTTTTCTGTTTTGCTGATTTACAATTAAAGATCAACATTAAAAAAAACGACAATAGAGTTAACCTAAGTTTCACAATCAATCCTTTTTTAATGTTACAATTACTGTTGTTCCTACATCTCCTTCTGATTGAAAATCATCGATGGTGACATCTACCTTATCATGGTACATATCATTCAAAATAGCAACCCGTTTTTTAATATTACTCATGCCTTTGGAATTGTGTTTTTTCTGGTTCTCCGTTTTTAGTTGCCTCGAGCGTTCACGACCAATGCCATCATCAATTATGGAAATGGTTATTTCATTTTCACTCTTTTTTTGTAAACTAATCTTCAGGTGTCCTTTTTCGGTTTTGTATCGCAAGCCATGCCACACAGCATTTTCAATATAAGGCTGTAATAACATAGGAGGTATTTTGTATGACGAAACATCTATGTCCTCATCAATATCAATTGTGTAATCAAATTTTTCCTGAAATCTAAAATGTTCCAATTGTGTATAGCGTTCTAACAATTCTATTTCCTTTTCTAATGGAATGAAATCTTCTTCGCTGTTTTCTAAAACCGCACGCATTAAGAATGAAAAATCGGTAAGGTATTTGTTGGCCGTACGCTCGTCGCTTTTTGCTATAAAATCGTTTACAGAATTCAAGGCATTAAAAATAAAATGCGGATTCATTTGACTTCTTAGGGACTTCAATGCTAGTAAATTATTGGCTAAGCGTTGTTGTTTGATATATTTATACATAAAATAGGCTGTCACTAACAATAGAGCCAATCCTCCAATCAAAGAATAGATCCATAACTGCTGACGTTTATTGCGTTCCGTAGTTAGTTGGTATTTACTCTCAGACAACTGTCTATCGGTTTCCAAACTGGCTATACGACTCTGCTTATTAGCAATCTCACGGCTAAATCGTGCTGCCCGAATGATTTCCTGTTCCTTTTTGACATATAACGCTTCAACCAGATTTGTATATTCTTTATAGGTCTCCAAAGCCTTATTATAGTCTCCAGAACTACTATAAACTTCAGACAATTTTCTAGTAGCATCTTTTTCAACTACCAAATCATTTTTTGATTTGGCCTCTACTATACTTTTGTCTAAATAGGTTATGGCATTTTCAAAATCATTTTTCAGAAAATATGCATTACCTATTTTATAATTTTGTTTTTGAGTGGTTAGAGCACTTTCAATTCCAATTACGGAATCTCTTTCAATTTCTCTAATATTTTCAATGGCCTCCTTACGCAATTCAATTTCATCATTAAAGTTTTGTTTAGTTGCTTTAAAATCTGCGACTTTAACTTTCTCTTCTAAAGCTCTTTTTTTATCCTCTTGAGCAGCTAAATTCAATGAACTTTCAAAATATTCTTCAGCTTCAACCACATCTCCTTTAGCATCGTAAGTTTGTGCAATTTTTGAGTTTAAATCAATAACCTTTGGTTTTATATCATGCTTTTTTGCAACTTGAAGACCCTTATTAAATTCCTCTAAAGCTTTAGAAAAATCTTGCATACTATAATACGTATCACCTTTGCCCTGATATAAAACTGCCAATTGCCAATTTGATAGTTCTTCTTTGTTTATGTCATTATAAACACTTAAACTTTCTTGATAATTTTTATTATGCCAGTAGGCTTTAGCTAATTTTAATTTAACCTCATTTGCCTGAACACTTTGCAAACTAATTCGGTAGTTAGTTACGGCTAAATCGTATTGCTTCCAGTGTAAATAAATATCACCCAGAATTTCATAAACTTCCGAATTTTCTTTAACTGAACGACTTTCTGCAAGTGCTTGTGTCACAAAACGGATACTCTTTTCAAAATCGGTTTTCAAATAAATACTGGCTGAATCAATTAATGAATTAAATGGCATATCGGGTTCATCACTAATTTCTCCTTCACTCGAATAGCGATAGGGAAATACTTCAACCCGTATGCGCTCTTGATTTTTGATAGTATAATAAACGGTTTCAAAATCCTTATGTTTAATAACAATCTCATCCCCTTTTTTTACTTGTATTCTAAATTCTCCTGAAGCATTAGATGTTGTATAAGCTCCTCCATTCACTTCAATATTGGCATTGGAAACAGGTTTTTGAAATTCACTATCAAAAATAACTCCACGAACAGTGAATGTTTGAGCCGATTGAGAGTTTTGAGCATAAAAACCTTGGCTGTAACAAACAGCAACCAATAGAACTAATAACTTCAAACCTGCTTTCATGATTTAAGAAATGAATTGTATAAACATACATACTTTCAAGTTTAAAATAAAATGCTCAACCTTTATTTTAAGTGCTTTGCTCAACAAAATAGACCCAATGACAAATTGAAAGTAGGGTTTAACTCAATTAAATAACCTATTGACTCATTATAGGTTTTATAAAAAATAGTTTCATCATAAATTAGTCTGGCATTCAAACATTATATGAAATAGAAAATTTAGAAATTACTGCGGAGAAAATTGCAATAAAAAACGCCTTGAAAATCAAGGCGTTTTTTTATTTTTTTAAAGACTCATTGTTAATTAACAGCAGGACAGTTACAGTGATAACGTTCTTTCTTACAACTAAAATTATAGCCTAATGTTATTTGATGAAAGCCACCATTGTTAAATACAATAGAATTTGCTTGATAGGCATAAGTATATGCAAACATAAATTGATTATAGTTAATACCTACAAGAGGCGAAATTAATTGTAATTTTTGACTGCTTACACTACCATTATCATAGTATTCGGCTCCATCAAAACTTCTACGATAAGATAGTCCCGCCCAAAGTTTTCCAAAGTCCATTTCTTTGTATGCTTTAAAATTGACATCAATAGACGATTCTTTAGTAGCATCTCTGTATTGATACATTAACGATGGCTCAAAACTCCATTCACTACCAAACTTACCAAAAACATAACCTGCTGATAATAAATAACGTCTTAAATTACTGGTAATCTCCAAATCGTTATTGATACCTTCATTTTTAAGTATATTTTTCACAGTAGCGTGGGCATAAAAATTATATAAATGATAGGAAAATCCGAAGTCAATGTTGAAGTTAGTTGAACTTTGTTCAATACCAGAAATTAATCTATCAGGTAATTCATTTATAAATTGAGTTTCATCTAACTTATACTGAATGGCACCAACACTTAATCCAAATGACAACATATTCAAGTCTATCTCATTTCTCGAAAATAAAATATGGTGCGCATAGGTAATATATCCTCCAGTTTGTGAATGAAATCCATTTTGGTCAGTATAAAACATAGCACCAATACCCGAATCTGACTCACCAATTCTTCCATTAGCGCTTAACGTTAATAATTTTGGTGCATTTTCATGACCAAACCACTGCTGACGACCAGTCATTCTAATTTTGGCACAATTGGCCGCACCAGCCATTGAGGGGTGAATTAAGTAATAATTATCCGTAAGGTAGTCCGTATATATTGGAAGTCCTTCTTGCCCGTTAACTAACTGGGCAAATAGGGTAATGATTGCTATTAAACAAAACCTTTTAAATCTCATAGTCTTTTTTTCAAGGTAGATTGGCATACATAAATGGCTTTTAACCTATATAAACTCCATTTTTTTGATAAAATTATAAATCAAAACTCCAAATATATAAAATTACTTTTTATCCAAAGCATTTAGAATAGTTAAAGCCTTTTAATATTCCGAAATATTAAAACAATCTTTAATCTCAAAATTCAAATGTTTAGATGCTTATCTTTTAGTATTTTTGCAAAAAATAATTATTATGAATTCCTACATAGTTTCAATTAAAGAGACTTCCAACGATACTATTATAAAATTTGAACTTAACAAGTTCATCACAAACCATCAAAGTTTTGAGTACAACAACATTGACGAGGCTAAAAATTCGCCCTTAGCACAACAATTATTCTATTTGCCTTTTGTTAAAAAAGTTTATATAACCAGTCATTTTATTGCCATTGAACGTTTCAGCATTGCGGAGTGGCAAGATGTGCAAGAAGAGGTTGCCACACAAATACAAGATTATCTTAATTCTGGAGGTATTGTGATCAATGAGACCGAAACAACTAAAAAAGTTCCTGTAACGGTTTATGCTGAAAGTACACCTAATCCAGCAGTTCTCAAGTTTGTTGCCAACAAAAAATTGGTTACAGCCACTTACGAATTCACCTCTATTGATGAAGCTAAATTATCACCGCTTGCTAAAGAATTATTCCATTTTCCTTTTGTTAAAAGTGTTTTTATTGAGGACAATTATATATCTGTTACTAAATATGATATTGCGGAATGGGAAACCATTACCATGGAAATACGTGAGTTTATAAGGGCTTATATTGAACAAGGCAAAGATGTTGTTGATGCACATGCTCCTGAAGTTTTAAAAACCACAACCGAAGCTTTGGATAAATCTTTTGAAGCATTAGACGACACTTCTAAAGAAATAGTCAATATCATTGAAGAATTTATTAAACCAGCTGTGGCTAGTGATGGCGGCAATATTAAATTCGAATCCTATAACCCTTCCAGCAAACTGGTTAAAGTTATTTTACAAGGTGCTTGCAGTGGTTGTCCATCCTCAACTTTTACTCTTAAAAATGGCATTGAAAACATGCTTAAGGAAATGCTCAATGGAAAAGTAGAAACCGTTGAAGCTATCAATGGTTAGAATCGTGACTTTTTACTTTTTTATGTGTCAGAAAAAATAGTTAACTTTAAGTAATCTCAAATTAAAATTTAAAAACTATTATGGCAGTATTAAAAGTAATTGAAGTATTATCAAATTCTGATAAAAGTTGGGAAGATGCAACTAAAAAAGCAGTTAAGGAAGCTTCTAAAACAGTCAAAAATATCAAATCCGTTTATGTAAAAGAACAAAGTGCGATAGTAAACGGCAATGACGTTACCGAGTTTAGAGTAAATCTAAAATTGACTTTTGAAGTAAAATAAATTATATTGGAAGCGCCACAAAAAGGCGCTTTTTTATTTGATGAATAACATTATTACCATTCTTATTTTTTTTGTGGCTTTAGAACATTTCTACTTTTTAACTTTGGAAATGTTCTTGTGGACCAAGCCAAAGGGTATTAAAACTTTTGGTTTAAAATCAAAATCATATGCCGAAGAAACCAAAGTATTGGCAGCTAATCAAGGCCTATATAATGGGTTTTTGGCACTAGGTCTCCTATTTGCACATTTTATTGAAAGCTTACCTTTTATTTGCTTCTTTTTAGGCTGTGTTATTGTTGCTGGAGTTTATGGCGCATTTTCCACAAAAAAAATAAAACTGTTTTATGTGCAATCCCTACCTGCTATTCTGGCGCTTCTGTTAATAATGTTTAATTAACATCTAATCATTTATAAAGTTTAATCTGATTGCTAAATTTGTAAATCAATAAATTAACAACAAAAACATGGAAAACATCGATTTAAGTAAATGGACTGAAATGGGTATGAATATCATAACTACCTATGGAATAAAAATAATAGGCGCTATAATCATATGGATTATAGGTTCATGGATCATTAAAAAAATGATCAAAGCTGTAAAAAGAGTCATGACTAAAAGTAATTATGAGGAAAGTCTTCAAAAATTCCTCTTAAATCTGATAGGCTGGGCGTTAAAAATCCTGCTTATTTTGGCTATTTTATCCCAATTGGGTATTGAAACCACTTCATTTGCTGCAATACTAGCAGCGGCTGGTTTAGCCGTTGGTATGGCATTACAGGGTTCACTGGGCAATTTTGCTGGAGGTGTATTATTGATGATTTTTAAGCCTATAAAAATTGGTGATTTGATTGAAGCTCAAGGCGAAATTGGCGTTGTCAAAGAAATAGAAATTTTCACAACCAAACTGACAGGCTTATCTAACAAGGAAATCATTATCCCTAACGGTGCATTGTCCAATGGTAATATTGTAAACTACACAACTGAAGGAACCCGAAGAGTGGATTTGGTATTTGGCGTGAGTTATGATGCTGATATCAAACAAACCAAGAATGTTATCATGAATGTATTAACATCACATCCAATGATATTAAAGGACCCTGCTCCCGCAGTTACAGTTTTAGAATTAGCAGATAGCTCTGTAAACTTTGCAACAAGACCTTGGTGTAAGACGGAAGATTACTGGACCGTATATTTTGATGTAACCGAACAAGTCAAAGAAGCTCTAGATGCGGCCGGTATTGAAATTCCTTACCCACACCAAGTTGAAATACACAAAGAATAAGTAAGTTATTTTGATTTAGGCTTTAAGGCCACAAAGTCTTTTAAATAATAAGGTTCAAAATAAGCGACATCTTCAGTGTCGCTTATTTGATATTTGGCATAAGCCAAAGCACTCATTTGATCAGCAGATGGTAGTTTGTCTTCAATAAAAATGGCATTATCACTCGATAGCAATGATTTGGTTTTTCCAACACCGCTTCCAATAAAGTGTACTAAATCATTTTTCAAAAATTCCTCATAAGAAGACTCCTCAAGAATTTCAGCTTCAATCCCTCTCATAGAGACATGATTAAAATCGAATATTTCTGAATAAACTTCCATACGCCTAGCATCTAACATCGGGACAATAAGCCCTCTTTTAGCATGGACTTGATGTGCTAAAGATTCTAAAGTAGAAACACTAATTAACGGAATATTCAATGCAAAACAAAGACCTTTAGCAGCCGAAACACCTATTCTTAATCCTGTGTAAGAACCTGGTCCTTTACTCACGGCTATGGCGTCAATATCGGTTTTCTTAATATCGTTCTCTACTAAGATATCCTCAATAAAAACATGGAGCTTTTCAGCATGGGAAAAACCATCCTTATAATCTTCCTTTAAAGCAAAAGTCTCTCCATTCTTAGAAAGAGAGACCGAGCAGTTTGTTGTAGCTGTTTCTATGCTTAATATTATAGCCAAGTTATTGGGTTATTGGTTTACCAAGATAGAAATCTAACACTTTTGTTTTAAACACAAAATCATATTTAGCATTTATTAATCGGGATTGTGCATTTATAAGCTGAATTCTAGACTGCTCCAAATCAAAGGAGTTCATTGAACCCAAGTTATAACGTTCTTGAGAATTTTGAAATGCCAACTGTTGCGCCTCTCTAGACTTTTTTGCTGCTTCATAAGCCTTTAAAGCCGCTTGGGCATCCGTAAAAGCCCTTTGAATGTTACTTTCTAAATCTAATTTAGCTTGTTCTAAATTTAGTTTTGCATTGTCTTCTCGAATTTGAGCTTGGGCAACAGCAGTTTTATTTTGGTATTGAGAAAAAATGGGTATACTTACATTCAAGTTTAAAGTATGACCTTTGTTTATATCCAACTCTTTAAAAAATGCATCTTTTCTTAAATCGTTTTTTGATTCACTCCAAACTGACCCAAAACCATAACTAAATCCAACCGAAGGGTAATATCCTGATTTCGATATTTCTCTACCAAGTATAGCATTTTCAATGTCTTTTTCGGCAACTTTTATTTCATATCGATTTGAATAAGCATAGTCCAGTATAGAACTAATATCATTGTACATCAATGCTGCAGACGGACTGTCTATCTCAATTATTTCCACTTCAAAACCATCAAATGGTAGTTGTAATAATTGCGACAAGCTCAATAATGCTAAATTATAGTTGTTTTCTGCAATAGTCAAGTTTTGTTCATCACTGCTTAAGGTCGCCTCAACGTCATAAATATTAGCCCGTGGCTGCACTCCAGCATCAACCAATTCTCTTACCTGATCTAATTGTTTTTGCGAAAAATCTACTTGGGCTTCAGCTGTTTCTAGGTTTTCCTTGTTAAATAATACATTTAAATATGTATTAACAACATTCAACGAAATATCATCTTTAATACGTTTTAACTCTAGTTCATTTCTCTCAAGAGTTATTAGAGATTGTTTATAGATATTAAGCGTTCTAAAACCATTAAAAACGTTTTGATTAACACTAAAATTATAGCTAAATGAGTTAGTTGTTTGATTACTAACTCTTCTATTAGACACAGGATCAAAACCAGAACCAATAGTTAACCTTTCTCCTAAACCACCAGAAACCGAAGGAAGAAAACCTCCTTTATTAGCAATTACATCTTGCTCATTAATTAAAAGTGTGTTCTCGCCTTGCTGAACTGATATATTATTTTCCAACGCATAATTTACACATTCCTCCAAGGTCCAGACTTTTTTGTCTTGCGCTTGTGTAAAAGCTGAAAACAGTATTGTAAAAACTAATATTAAACCTTTTCTATTATTCATCTTCATTATCTTTTGATGCTTTATTCCAAATCTTAATTTTATCACCTTCACTCACACCTTCGGTAATTTCAACATTTATACCATCCGAAATACCCAATTCAACATACTTTTCCTCAAAAGAACCATCTTCTTTTTGAATTTCAACATAAGGCTTTTCAGTAATTCTATTGAATTGTAATAAGGCTTCTTTTACAACCAAGATGCTGTCTTTACTTTCTAGTTCAATTTCGGCGTTGGCACTGTAGCCTGCTCTAATTTTTGTAGACTGTTCTACATTGACATCAGCTTTTATAGTAAATTGCACAGCACCATTTTCTTCAACTCCTTTTGGTGCCACAAAAGTTAATTTTGCTGGAAACTCCTTTTGGTTAATGGCACCTAATACGACTATGATTTCCTTACCTTCTTCCAATTTACCAACCTCTGCTTCATCAACCTTTCCTTCAAAAATCATTTTACTCATATCAGCTACAGACGCAATGGTTGTACCTTCGTTAAAGTTGTTACTCTCTATAACTTGGTCTCCTTCTCTTACTGGAATCTCTAAAATAGTTCCTGAAATTTGCGCAACAATATTGGTATTGGCTGAGCTACCACCAGAAAGTGACCCTTGTCTAATGATTTGAAAATCATTTTGCGCTTGTCTTAAGGATTCTTTAGCTTGGTTAAGTGATAACTCACTGTTTTCAAAATCCTGTTTAGAAATAACTCCTTTTTCAAATAGGGCCTTGTTTCTATCATATAGGGTTTTGGCATTATCATAGGATAATTGCGCTGTATTGATACGGCTTCTGGCACTTACCAGATTTTGCTCATTTGGCACCACGCGAATCTTGGCAATAAGATCTCCCTTACTCACTATATCCCCTTCTTCAACAAGTATCTTATCTACAATACCTGATATTTGCGGCTTTAATTCAATTTCTTCTTCAGGGTTTAATTTACCAGTTGCAACAACTTTTGTTTTGATAGACGTGTAAAAAGGCTCTTCTACTTTAAATTCTTCAATTTCCTTTGAGTTGGAGTCTTTAAAATATTTAATTACCCAAACAAATAGCACCAACACTATTATTCCAACGATTATTTTAATTGTTTTGTTCATTTTTAAATTATGATTGATTATTCTATTCTTCTCTTAATGCTTCTATAGGCTTGATACTTGTGGCCTTAAATGCAGGTATTAAACCAATTAACGTACCTAAAACCACCAATATAATTAAGGCTATAAATACTACGGCTATTGAAACGGATGCATTCACAATGGCTGCATCTTCACCTTGACCAAATGCCCAATCCAATAAAATTAATATCCAACCTCCACTAATAATTCCCATGAATCCTGCCAATAATGTGATAAAGACAGCTTCAACTAATATTTGTCTCTTTATTTCAAACGGTGTTGCACCCAAAGCACGTCTCACCCCAATTTCCTTGGTGCGTTCCTTAACGGTAATCAATAATATATTACCAATAGCAAAGACACCTGCTATAAGGGTTGCGATACCCACAAACCAAGTTAAAAATTGCATACCCGTTAAAAAGCCTGTCATTTTTGCAAACTCGTTACCCAAGTTAAAGCTACCAAAGGCACGATTATCTTTGGGGTGAATGCGATTTAGGTTCTTTAACAATAATTTGGCATCTTCCTCAATTTGCTTGATATCGTAATCTGGTTTTCCAGTTATCATCATCCAACCAATTCGGTCACCACGATTATAAATTTGCTGAAAAGTAGTAAATGGTATATGCATATCTGATGATGGCCCCATATTGATATTACCGTCTTCAAAAATGCCTATTACCTGAAAATTCATGCCATTTATTTGAATCAACTCTCCAATGGCTTGTTCATCTTTCTCAAAGAGCTGCTTGTAAACATTTTCTGAAATTACAGCTACCTTTTTGTTATCATCAATATCATTCTGGTTGATAAAACGTCCATGAATGAGTTTCTTTTTCTGAACTTTATCTAGTAAAGGGTAGTCACCGTTAATTCCAAAAGTTCCCGACAAAAAGTTACGCACTACAGTGGCTTGGCTTTGATTTCTTGGCACTACAAATTCAATACCCTCAATATTTTCTTCAACTTTTTTGGCATCAGTTAAAGTAAGTTGAACCTGCTTACCCTCTTGAAAACCTTTGAATGGTTTACTCGTGCTTTGTCCCCAAATAAACACACTATTGGTGGCAAAGTCTCCAAAAAGTCTGTTAAATGCATTCTCCAATCCTCTTGCAGAACCCAACAAACCTATTAACAATAAAATTCCCCACCAGACACCAACCATGGTTAATATGGAGCGCAACTTATTTTTGCTTAAACTGTCAAAAACCTCTTGCCAAGTATCTCTATCTGTTAAAAATTTAAACATATTAGTCGTCTCTTAATGCTACAATTGGTTTTATTTTCGATGCTTTTTTAGCAGGTAAATACCCTGCAATGGCGCCAGCAAATATTAGTGTTATGGTTGCTCCGATGATTAATGATGGCTTAACACTTGGGTCTTTAATAAAATAAGTTTCCAACATGGGTCCTGCCCATTCCAAAACGCCCATACCAATTAATAATCCAAAATAACCCGCTATGGCAGTAATTAAGATAGATTCTATTAAAATAATGGAAACTATGGAGCGTGGCGTGGCTCCCAAAGCCTTACGAATGCCAATTTCTTTGGTGCGTTCTTTTACAATAAAAATCATAATGTTACTGATACCCACTACACCAGCTATAAGTGTTCCAAAGCCTATTATTAAAATAATGATGCCTAAAGCTCCCGTCATTTGCCCAACATTTTTATTGGCTTCGGCCATGTTTTGTATTCTAATAGCTCTTTGGTCAGAAGCAGCAACATCAAAACGATTCTTTAGCTTATCTGTGAGTGACCTGCCAAAACCAATGGCCTGGTCATAATCCATATCTGGATTATAGGTCAGGTTTATTTGATCGATGTAATCATTATTACCATAAATTCTTTGAGCAGTAGTAATGGGCATGTAAATAATACGCTCTTCATTATCATTTCCCTCATCTGTAAATATGCCCACAACTTTATACTGAATACCGTCTAGGTTAATGTACTTTCCTAATGCTGTAGTTTTTAAGAACAAATCTTCTTCAACCAATCTACCTATGACAACTACTTTGGTATGATTCTCTATATCATTTTGATTGACATAACGACCTTCTTTCATGAGTGTCATCTCAAGGTATTGATGATCTGGATGAACCGCTCTTACATTGTAGGTGTTTTTTTCATTTCTGAATGTTGCGGTTACATTTCTATAAATTCTAGCGGTAATGTATTGTACTTTGTCTGAAAATTCATCTTTAACATAATCTAAATCTTCATTTTTAAATTGAATGCGTCTTCCTGCCTGTAACCCTTTGTTGGCTTTTGCCGTTCTTCCTGCGTAAATAAAAATGGCATTGTTGGCATCATCATTAAAAGCTTCAGAAAAAGTGTTTTGTAAACCATTGGCTAAACCAAATAATATAGCAAACAACAAAATAGCAAATGCTACCGTAAAACCTGACAACAGGCTACGGGTTCTGTTTTTGTTTATACTTTGAAATATTTCGCGCCAAAGATCTATATCAAACATACTCTCCTGCTCTTACTTGTTCTACAAACGTGTCTTCCATGATAACACCATCACGAAGTCTTACAATTCGTTTACACATATTGGCAATGTCTTCTTCATGAGTTACCATTAAAATGGTTTTACCTTCGTCATTAAGTTGTTGAATAAACTCCATGATCTCGTAGGATGTCTTGGTATCCAAAGCTCCCGTAGGTTCATCAGCCAAAAGCAATTTAGGATTTGCTGCCAATGCCCTTGCAATGGCCACACGTTGCTTTTGACCTCCAGACAATTCATTAGGTAAGTGATGCGCCCAATCCTTCAAACCTACTTTCCCTAAATGGAACATAGCTTTTTCTTGACGCTCTTTGCGTTTCATACCTTGATAATATAACGGCAAGGCTACATTTTCAAGGGCATTTTTATAATTAATCAGGTTAAAAGATTGGAAAATAAACCCCAAAAATTTATTTCTGTAAATAGCTGCTTTCTTTTCTGTTAAGTTCTTAATGGGAACACCATCTAAAATGTATTCACCTTCATCAGCTTCATCTAACATCCCAATGATATTGAGCAAAGTAGACTTTCCCGAACCAGAAGAGCCCATAATGGCCACCATTTCACCTTCTTTTACCGAAAGATCAATACCTTTTAAAACATGTAAGCTGGAATCGCCAATTGGATAAGACTTGTGTAGTTTATTGATGGTTAGCATAATTTACTTATTGTTTATTCCTACAGTTATTAGTTAGACTACTGAACCGAAAAATTGTTACAACAAAAGTAAATATTAATTAAGCCTTACCTTTTTTTGGCTTGTTAAACTTTTTATAAATTAGAAACCCTATACCACCTATTAACAGGTAGGGTATAGCCATTAAATATACAATTCCATCATTGATTCCTTTGGCTGCACCTTGCCCTTCTTCACTCTCCAATACGGCACGACACATGGCACATTGCGCCTCTGCCGGAACAGTTACCAACAACACCAAGAGCAATATGACGATATACTTTTTCAAGTTAATAATAGGGTGAAATCATAATATAAACCACAACGCCAGAAATTGCTACAAACAACCAGATAGGGAAAGTAACTTTGGCTATTTTTTTATGTTTTTCAAAATCATTGGTTATGGCTCTCACATAGGTGATCAAAACAAAAGGAATAACCACTACTGACAATACAATATGTAATACCAAGATCGTAAAATATACATACCGCATCATACCCTCTCCTCCATATTTTGTAGAGTCACTGGTCATATGGTAGGCAACATACATAACCAAAAATAATACCGATAATACAATAGCAAACTTCATGAGGCGTTCATGCAAGGTTCTTTTGCCATTAGTGATTGCTACAAAAGCCAAAACCAAAACCAAAGCAGTTATGGCATTAATGGTAGCGTAAATGGGTGGCAGAAAAACAGGTAATTCCACATCCAGCTTTACTCCAAACAAGGCAGCTACAACCAATGGAATGGCAATGGATAAAACTACAATCCATTTATTATACTTCTTACTTTCTAAATTTGTGTTCTCCATTATTCCCTTAATAGTTTAGCAATATCTTCTTTTAGCATACTAATCTCTTCTTTCATACCTTCATCATCAACCTTTTCAGCTTCACTAATGATCCCTGAATAGAAAATTTTGGGATTACCAAAGTCGTCTTTTCTAGAACGGATAAATCCATTCTTATCAATTAATGCAAAATTTCCAGAGTGTTCAAATCCAGCCGCTACTGAATCATCTTTACCTACATAAATATTAAACCCAACGTTGGCCAAATCATAAATTTTATCTTCGTCACCCGTCATTAAATGCCAATTAGGGTTGGTAATCCCATAATTGTCAGCATAGGTTTTCAACACTTCAGGGGTATCTATTTCTGGAGTAATCGTGAAAGATGCGACTCCAAAATTATCAAACTCTTCAAATTCATTTTGTATTTCAACCAGATTACGATTCATTCTAGGACAGATAGTAGGACATGTTGTAAAAAAGAATTCCACTACATAAACTTTACCTAAATAATCATTTTGGGTTATGGTATCCCGATTCTGGTCCACAAAACTAAATGCAGGTACTTTTTTTGGAGCACCATTTATTTCCAAAAACATCAAATCTGAAGCAGCATTGGTATCATTTACATTGGTGGAAACCTGCTGACTTCTGCTATCATTCCTTACGGTATCATCATTGGATATTCTATCAATGATTTTAGGAATAAAAATAATTCCGAAAACCAAAATGATAAATGCTATTCCAACAAAAGAGTAATTTGTTTTCTTATTCATCTTTTCTGTTTAAATCTTCTGCTCGCCTCGTAGTCGAGTCAAAATTTCCTTTGCGTTTTTGACGATATTCTGTAAACAAAACTCGTAAATCTTCTGAACCCATTTTGTTTTTCAAGACGGCTACTTCAATGCAGTCATAGGAAAACAAGCCATAAATTGGTTTGTCCTTTTCAATTTCATTATCAGTTCGGTCATCCAATCGACCACGTTGATTCAAATCTGTATCAATAATAAAAACATGATCTGTTGCCAGATTTTCATCTAACTCAATATCCGAATTCAGCCCTTTAAACGTACTTAATATCTCATAGTCGTTGGCATACACAAAATGCCAAAACCGCAAATCTTCATAGGTTGCTATTTCGCGAAACAGCTCTTGTGCTTCTGCCCTAGCTGATTCATTTACCAGAACAACTATCTGGAATTTCTTAAATCCCTTGAATTTGTCATAAATCAACTCCTTTAAATTGGAAGCCGCAATAACGTTGTCCATTGGTTTATTACCTAAAAAAGCCAATACAGTAATATGATCCTTTAAAGTTATATTCGCTTCGTTTTTTGGTAACTCAACAACACCTTCCTTGACGATATCCAGTGTGTTATAATTGTCCTTGGAAAGCGACAAAATCAGTACAAAAAAAACAGGCAATAAGAATAAAATTCCCAGAATCAGGTTTCTTTTTATCAGATTTTTGTTCATAGTGCAAAAATAAAAAAAGGCGGTTTAATAACCGCCTTTAATACTGTATATTTCTAAATGGTAAATTAAAAATCGCGCTTCACAAATCCTGTTGAGTAAACACCTTCAATATAACCACCTTCTTGTAGTAAAATAAATATTAAGTAACATATTAAAAATACGGCTGTCCATACTACCATACGTCTTAAAGCTTTGGTTTCATCACGCATGTGCATGAAGTCCCAAGTAATATAATAAGCTTTTACAATGGTCAAGATGATGAAAATCCAGTTTAATATTTTCATGCCTAATACTTTTGCCATCAAAGCTTCTGGCTTGTAAATACCTAAAACAACCTCAACAGCGGTAACAATTGACAGTAGTACCAGGACGCCCCAAATTTTTTGGGTGTTGGATTTAAACTTAACAAGTCCTCTTAATATTTCTAATTTATGTGCGTGTGCCATTTTTAAATTGTATTATCTGAAATTAAACAAGGTAGAAGAATGTGAATACAAATACCCAAACTAAATCTACAAAGTGCCAATAAAGACCAACTTTTTCAACCATTTCATAACTCTTGCGTCTTTCATAAGTTCCCAATATCACATTGAAAAATATGATGATATTGATTACTACTCCCGAAAACACGTGGAATCCATGGAATCCTGTGATAAAGAAAAAGAAATCAGCAAATAATGGTGATCCATATTCATTGACGTGCAGGTTTGCTCCTTCAACCACAAGCTTTCCATTATCTTTTAATTGTTTCAAAGACTCTTCTCTAGATAAAACCGTTTTCTCACCATGCTCATTAATCATTTGTGTTCTTACCAACACATTTTCATGAGATTCCAACCCATGAATAACTTCATCCACAGTATAGGTTGGTAATGTACCTTCATCAACAAACCAAAGACCATTTTTACGTTCGTGAGCTGTTCTATCTTTGTGTTCTGCAACAACAAAATCGCTTAAAGCCACACGGTGTCCATCAGTATCCACAAACTGTAAAATATTGCCACCTTTTGTTTGAACAGCACCGTAATCTCCTTTTATAAACGTAGCCCATTCCCATGCTTGAGAACCAACGAAAATTAAACCACCTATGATTGTCAAAAACATATACCAAGTTACTTTGGTCTTTTGCATTTTATGTCCAGCATCAACCGCTAATACCATAGTCACCGATGACATAATCAGTATGAACGTCATGAACGCCACATAGATCATGGGCAATTCTTGACCATGCAGAAATGGCACGTGGGTAAAAACTTCATCGGCAATTGGCCATGATTCAATAAATTTAAATCTTGAAAATCCGTAGGCTGCTAAAAACCCAGAAAACGTCAAGGCATCCGATACGATAAAAAACCACATCATCATTTTACCGTAACTCGCTTTTAGAGGCTCATTTCCGCCTCCCCAAGTTTTACCTTCCGTTCCAGTATTTACAACTGTAGTATTCATATTTAAGGTTTAGTTTATAAAAGTTGCACAAAAATAATCATTTTATTTATCTAACGAAACTAACAAGCTAAATTTTAAACACTCTAAATAAGGCTTAACTTCTGCATGATTTAAGCTTCCTGTTTCTATTTCACATAGTATAGAAACAAGAAGAGAAAAACCCATAGAATATCAACAAAGTGCCAAAAAGTAGCCGCCAATTCAAAGCCCAACATGTTATTAGATGTATATTTATTTCTAAAATGATTGATCATCACCACCAATAAACATATTAACCCAACGACCACATGCAAGATATGTACAACGGCAATGACATATATAAATGATGTTTTGGGATTGCTTGTTGGCCCAGTAAAATTATATCCAAGACCAACAATATCGCCAAAACCTACAAACTGAAATGAGATGAATAGAATTCCCAAAACAACCGTTGCCAAAACCCCTATAGTTGTTAATTGTCTATTGCCATTTTGCAAGGCTCTTTTGGCTAAAATAACCGTCACACTACTCAATATAATGAGCACTGTACTTACAATAAAAGCCTGTGGCAAATCAAAATCATGTAACCAATCTGGTCTTGTTCTACTTACTATGTAAGCACTTGTCCAACCTGCAAAAGACATGATTAAAGAAACAATACCAAACCACAGCATCATTTTTTTGGCTCTGTTGTTTTTTTCTTCCTGGGTTCCTTGGGTTAAATCCATGGTTATCTTAAAAATTTATCTAAAACGTAAACTATTTGTAAAAGGGTTATATACGATACACTTGCCAACATGAGTTGTTTAGCAGCTTTAACCGTCATTTTTTTATACAGTTGAATGGCAAAATAAACCATTCCCAAGCCCAACAAGGCTACCACTATAGCCGAAAGCGGAGTTAAATATAAACGCCCTGTAAATCCAAAAACTGGTATAAGTGAGACCAATAAGGTCCAAATGGAATACATCAAGGTTTGTAAAGCCGTGGCTTTATCCTGTTTGCCAGTTGGTAACATAAAAAACCCACCTTTTTTGTAATCGTCATACAAAAACCATCCTATAGCCCAAAAATGTGGGAACTGCCAAAAAAACTGAATCGCAAACAAGGTTCCTGGCTCAATACCAAAATCGTCGGTTGCTGCAACCCACCCTAACATAAAAGGGATGGCTCCAGGAATGGCGCCAACAAATACCGCTAATGGTGTTTTGGTTTTTAAAGGCGTGTATATACAAGTATAAAGAAATATGGAAATAGCTCCAAACATAGCCGTTTGTGGATTGATGATATACAAAATCACAATACCTAAAATGGCAAAAATAGTGGCAATAATAAATGCAGTGGTCACCGACATACGTCCCGCAGGAATGGGCCTGTTTTTGGTGCGATCCATTAAGGCGTCCAGATCCTTTTCAATAATCTGGTTGTAAGCATTGGATGCACCCACCATAAAATAACCGCCCAACGCTAGCAGCAGTAAAGTTTGAAAATCGACAATCTCGGCACCTAACAAGTATCCAGCTAATGATGAAAACACCACGCTTAACGCCAAACGCATTTTGGTAATTTCCTTAAAATCTGAAATTAGGGAATGGGATGTTTTAGACGTAACCGATTTACTCAAAGTAATACTTGCTTATTTGCTTGTTTATTGCCGTGCAAAGATACTTTGAAAAGTTAAATTAACCACCAAATACTGATAAAAACTCCATAGTCTTTATTGAACCAAGGACCTTTAAGTTTTTATTGCTTAACCAATAAGTAATTACCAAACGGAACATTGGGCTCAAGTGGTGCACCATCCTCAATGATAATAGTTCCAATTTTCCCAAAACTAATTTGCAATTTTTCTGGGTTGTCATTAATATAACGGAGTCCCATAAACATAATACCATTTAAGTGCTTCATATTTGGGCTAGGGTCAGTAAATTCTATTTTTACACGTTTCTCACTAGGGTCACATTCAGGGCAGCCTGGAAATTCATATTTAAGGAGAATTGAACTGCCAACTAAATTATGTTCATATGGACTTTCTAAATTTGCTTGGTTCTGTAAAATAGACAGCGTATTTATCTTTTCTACACCATCCTCTATATATTGATATTCACCAATTAATAAATCTCTGAAATATCTACTTTGCACTTGAACTTTCTTCTGAAATGTAATTGTTAATGACGTATTTCCATGGCGATATACCCAAGTACCAACAAACTTGTCAAGCTCATTATGGACATCTTTAATATAAGCACCATCAACCAATTCTGTCTCCTTATCTGCTATATCGATAATAGGGCTTTGTGCCTTGCAGAATAAAACGGATAGGGTTATTATAATTATTAAAAGTGTCTGTTTCATAGTCAAAACTAATAAAACTTAATAAGCTAAAATACTTATAATACGTGAACGAGACTTTTGATTAATTGTGTGAATTTTACAAATCAAAATACCAGTTGAACAAGTCTGTTCTGATACCCAAATTAAACCAAACGGTATTACTCTTAATGGCCGTGTTGGTTATGGTGTTGGGGTTAAAGTCTCTAAAGGTCAGATCAGCAAAAATCTTAAGATTGGTAGCTGGATTAATTAAATATCCAGCTTGGACGTTGGTAAAAAACGTGGTAGTTTTATTTCCCTGACCCAACTCTATACCATTATCGCTAGGTCTGTCATTATAATTACGATAAATATCACCACCATAACTAAAATTATCTCCTGTAGTGTTAAAATCCAATCCACGTTCACCAACTACCATCTTGGCATTGGCAAACCAGCGTTTAAAATGATAGCGGCCAATTAATACAAACTCACTAAAATTGGCTCCCCATAAATGCGCCATAGACTGGTTGTTATGCCCATAATTTAGTACAATGGTATTATGGGAATAAGTATAAGGTCTTACTCTATTGTATTCTGCTTGAACCATCAAGTTTTTAACCTTAAAGGCATTAAAATATTTTACGCCCAATTGATAGCCATATTTGTTTTTCCAACTTTTATTGCCACCTGTTATATCATCTAGAGAAAATTCGTCTAATATAAATTGCCCATAGCTGTAGATATTATCGGTAAATTTATACTTAGCTGATAGTCCCATCACCGCATTTCCCGCATCCTGTCCCGTTTGGAACTCAATAGCGCGATAAAAAATAATAGGATTTAAATAGCTGACATCAAAACCACGATTATCAGATTTTGCCCAAATAACCGATTCAAACATTCCAATATTCAAACGTTTGGTGGCATTCCAACTTAAAAAATGGGTTGCCATGTACTTACTTAAATAGGCGCCTTCAGGATCGGTTGCTTCAGGTCTAGAATCTTTTAACCACATCCAAGTACTGGTGTATTTAATTTTCCAAAATTTAGTGTTTAGCTTTAAAAAAGGATAAGGGCTGGCAACATCACTAGTAAATAATGAACGGTAACCATCGCCTATAAAGTTTTTCCCTTGTCCAAACTGGACATTGAAAAATTTAACTGGGGAATAGGAAAGATAAGCTTCTGCAACAGGATAATCATAAGCGTCTTTCTTGAATTCTTTTGCTATACCTCGTCCAGGAATAATAGCAATTTCATCGGCTGCCCTTATAGATTCTGCGTATTGGTTGAAGTACTGTGGAAAACGTCCTTGACTCTCAAAAACCGAAGTGTAGAAAGTTAACTTTTTACCCAAGCCACCTTGAAACATAATACCTCTAGTATTATTAAATGTGCTATTGAATTCAGCTTCTGTATCTTTACCAACTTCAAAATCAAAAATGGGGTCTACAGTAAACCAATAATCCTTCCCTTCTACCCTGACAAAACGCTCATTCCATAATTTTCTGCCGGCAAAAGATGATTTTTCCTTGGCTAGTTTGGCTTGTTCAGCTTCAAAATCATAATACTTGGCAACATCTTCATACATATAAGGTTTTGAACCTGTATGGCTATTAGTTCCAACTAAATTGATGTTTCTATCAAACTGGGCATAATAACTATGGGTAAACGGAATATTTAATGTACTGGAATATTCTCTATTTGAAAATGGTTTCAAATTTTGATTGACACTATCGTACTCTGATTTGGCAGCGTTTTCTAATTCTGCTAATTCTTCATCTTCGGAAAGATCCTTGGTAGTTACCGATTGGTCAACTAATGGGATTTGAATTCCCATAGAGTATTGCTTGAAGGTCGAATTACCATTATAAGTGGCAGGCTGAATTTTAGGAAAGCTTTCAAAAATGCGCCTGGCTTCTTCCTTTAATTCTCTATACATGGCATCTACATAAATTACGCGAAATTCCCCTTCAACATCTACTTCAAAAAGAATAACGACTTCACCTTTGTAATTGTCTTTAGTTACCTTTTCAGGAACCTGAAATTCATTAAATATTTTAGTATAAACTTGCTTGTCAAAACAGGCTTGAAGCGAATCGACCGACACGCTCTCACATTCAGGAAAAACAGGGGGCTTTTCAAAAAATAAATCATCCTGTGAATACAGATTGTATTGTATAGCACACAACACTATTACCAAAAGTGGTTTCCAATTCATTGATACAATTTTTATGAGTGCAGAAAGATACTATTTTTTTAATAATGTCATAAAAAATACCGCTATCAAAAAGGTGTTAATAGCGGTATGATACTTAAAAAGTATGACTTAATTTTGAATGGTAAACGCTATAGGTAATGTATATAAAACATCAACAGTTTTATTCCCATGCTTACCCGGAGTCATTCGAGGCAGCTTATTAACGACTCGATTAGCCTCTTCACCCAACTTATCATGAGTGGCTTGGGTTTGTAAAATTTCTACCTCGCCTTGTCTGTTAATTTTAAAGTTTACATAGATTTTCTGTTTACCCTTAAGTCCTAATTCAGACCCTAAATCTGTATCAAACTTTTTCTGAATGAACTTGGTCAATTTGGAAGACATGCAGTCACGTCTTTCTTGATTAGAATTCAATTTTTCACAACCTGGAAACACAGGAACTGTTTCAACCAGCATAATATTCATAAGACCTTCAGGTTCTTTATCCACAACAATCTTCTCTGGTTTAATAGGCTCGTCCGTTGTTGGTAAATTCTCATCAAAGATTTCGTCTGTATTCTCCTCGACATCATCAGTGTTTTTGGCGACCTCAATCTTGTTGGAATACTTTATTTGCTTTTTAATGGTCTTCTCAATCTTTTCAACTGGCTCTCTGTAAATTTCATACTTGTCCATTGAGAATTCTGTTGGCACATCGTCAACATAAGCCATATCAGGAATAGTTGTTTCAGTTTTTAGAAATTTCATTTCTAAAAGACCATAGGCAAAGAGCAAACAAAGAATAAGTCCTATTTGAAAATAGAGCGTTGAGTTTTTTTGTAAATTTACATCATGCTTTTGCGATTTTTTCACGTTTACCTCATTTTGCCGAATGAGTTCGTGGTTTTTTCTTGAAAAATTCATAATACTATAGTTTAAATTGTTAATATTATGATAAAATCACAATAAGCATACCAAAAAAGAAATCCCGTTACAAAATTTGTAACGGGATTTTAATTTATAAATGAATCTTATACTACTTAATCTTGTACTTGGAATTTAATTGGTAAGTAATACGGTACTCTTACAGCTTTACCGCGTTGTCTTCCAGGTTGCATTTGTGGCAATAAACCAATTACACGTCTAGCCTCTTTTTCCAAACTTGGGTGAGGTGCTCTAACTTGAACATCAACGATTTCACCTGTTTTGTCAATTTTAAAGAATACACGAATTTGTTGAATTCCTGATAGTCCTAATTCTTGAGCCAATTCAGTGTTAAACTTCTTTCTAATGAAATCGTTCATTTTTTGGTTCATACAAGCTTTTTTAGCATCGTTATTTCCTTTTTCGCATCCAGGGAAAACTGGCACGTTTTCAATAACAGCGAAAGGAACTTCAACATCTTCTTCAACTTCCTCTACCTCAACTTCCTCAACCTCAACAATCTCTTCCTCTTGGCTAGTTTCTGTTGATTCGATTACTGTTTCCTCTACCTCTTCCTCATCTTCAACTACCTCAATAACTTCTGGAGCTGCTGGTGGTGGCGGTGGTGGCGGTGGTGTCGCAATCTGTTCAGTAATTGGAACTTCTTCTTCCAGTTCTTCATCTAAATTCAACTGTCCTATGTCGATATCTGACTTATCGTATGTTTTGTAGTTTATGGCATAATTGGTTAAAAACAGCATAAGTGCTAAACCAATCGCAAAAAACAGGGAACTGTTTCTACCTACATTTGATTCTGGATTTTTTTTAGGTTCCATAATTTTAAGTTTATTACTGTTCGCTAAAATAACCAAATTAATGGTAAATAAGCAAACGATTAATATATTTTAACGTCTGTTTTTTTGACCAACAGTATCAAAATACTCATGAGCATGACACCTGCTATATTCGATATAATATCGGCTTCGTCATATGAGCGTGAAATGGTCAATACTTTTTGTAATACTTCAACAACTGTACCAAATGCTATACAGGATCCAGCTACCACTATTAAAGTTTTAATTTTTGAAGTATTAAATTGCCATTTTATGGCAATAAACCACAACAGGGTTAATAAGCCGTAGGCTAAAAAATGGAAAATCTTGTCACCGTAAGAGGGCACAAGAGAGTCCAAGCCACCAAAATCGATTGTAATTAAACTTACAATTAGCAATAAGATGGTATATAATATGGCTATTTGTAATGATTTTTCTTTAAGCACCAATGAGTTCCTTGTATTCATCCGGAGACATTAAGTTGTCTATTTGTGAAACATCAGAACATTTTACTTTAATCATCCAGCCTTCGCCATAAGGATCGGAATTCACCTTTTCTGGTTCATCTTCCAAAGATTCATTAAACTCAATGATTTCACCCGAAACCGGTAGAAAGAGATCTGAAACTGTTTTAACAGCTTCAACGGTTCCAAAAACCTCATCAGCTTCCAAAGTGTCATCAACGGTTTCCACTTCTACATAAACAATGTCGCCCAACTCACTTTGAGCAAAATCTGTAATGCCTACAGTGGCTATGTCACCTTCAATTTTAACCCATTCGTGATCTTTTGTATACTTTAATTCTGATGGTATATTCATGGTCAATTAAATTTTTTACAAATGTATTTATTCGGTTTTTAAAATCAAACAAATAGTTTTTAATTACCGAAATTATATCGCAATGTTATTCCAGAACGAATAGTAGTTTGTGGAAATGCAGTAGAAATGGCATACTCTGAAAAGGCATAATCAAAATAAAATATACCTGTTAAATTTTTACTAAAGGCATAATCGGCAGTAAATTTAGCTGACCAAATGGTTTGTCCAGACGTAATCTGGTTGTTATCCAAATCAAGATACCTGATAATGGTTTTATTATCACGTACTGAAACATCTGCTTTCATATTCAAATCACTGACAATCATCCGTCGTGGACCTGCCAATTTCGATTTTATTCTAACATCTTTAACTCGATAACCCAGTCCTAAAATGTATTCATTGCCTTGTATTTCGGTCATGAGATTATTGTCAAAACTTAAGGAAAGCAGCCTATCCTTTTTCATTTCGGCTAATATCTTTATGGAGTTATTCATTTCCATATCCACCCTGAAAAGTGGCGTAAACATTTCAGCTAAATTGATATTGCTATATATTGTCTCGTTCTTAAAGTTTCCACTTTGGTCTACTTCCGTAGGGTTATCTGGATCGTAATCTAAATTAGAACGAAATTGATTAATGGTATAATTTGAACGGTACCCATGAATAATTGAAAATCGCTTAAATCTATCCTTAAACCATTTAAAATTCATTAACCCTGTATATTTGATGTCCCAGTTTGGAATTGGTATATCCCTAAACGCATCTAGAGACACTTTTCCTGCATCTTGTCCAGAATAAGCCGATAGAAATGAAGGGAGTAAAACAGCCTGACTGTTTTTACCAAATCCTACAGGGTAACCTTCGGCATCAACCGGAAAGGCTGTGGTGCCATAAAATTGTGTCGCGAGCCTATTGGCTACCTTAATTCTGTTATTTCTAAATTCAGTGAATGCTTCCGATTGTCTTTCGTCACTTTTACTAAAGGCTGTCTTGATTAAAATGGTTGAAATATTAAAGTTCCCAAATGAATTTGGCGTCAAAGACTCATATTCTAATTCATCTCCCAAATCATTAACTCGATAGTTTTCCGTATAGTTTTCAGCATAAATTCTATTCCCAACCAAATCAATTTTCAAGTCCTTGAAAGGCTCTACAGTGGCCGTATAATCCAATTGCCTTGTTTTATTGACACGATACTGGTCATTAAATTCTGGATAAAGGGTTAACCAACCTCTTCGTGCTGCCAACTCCCTTACATCATTTTGGCTACCAAATGTAAAACCAACAGTTGGTTTTAAAGTCCCAATGAAACCGGGTGTTTGCAAATATCCTGGCAAGTAGGTTCCATTAGTCTCCGAATAATTAAGTGTCATTCGTTTAACGCTGGTCAAAATTCCAATTCCTGTATTTAATAACTTTGTGCCTGCACTATTGGATGCTTTCTTTTTCGGTTTTTTGTCGTCTTTGGAGTCCTCTCCATCTTTAGATGAAGGTGGCTCTGATTTACTATCTCGACTTATCGGTCCAGATGTTCTGCTTCTTCTAACCGGTTTCTTTTTCAATCCTATATAATTATAGAATTTGTTCATGTTGAAGGTTGTATTCAATGTATGCTGGTTGGCGTTAGAAACAGTATTTCCCAAATCATACGTTTGTCCATCTACTTGTAAATCACCAAATAAATCAGATCCCTTTTGCCATTGAAATTCACCACTGTAAGAATAGTTGGCATCTATAAATGCGAAGGTGGGTATTTTATTTAGAGGAATTTCATAGTTTACCCCTAATTGTTGATACTGCGTATTGGGGTCTCCAAAATCAAACATGCCATCCCAAATGTCCAATTCAGGGTCTTGTTCTCCGTTTAAGATGTCGTTCTTAAAATAATTTCGAACAATATTGACATTGGAAGCTGTGAAATTTACACTTAAGGAATTTGTCAAGTTGTAATTTATAGTATAACCAAAATCAAAGGTGTAATTTCTTCTAAACAACTCCTCGAGGCCAATATTTGCTCCGGTTAAATCCACTTCTCGAAATTTTTGCCTGTTGAATTGTCTATTGATATTTGTGTTAACAACAAAACTCGCTGGCAACGGGTTAACATTAAAATCCTTTAATATTTTCCAATACTTACCAGTAAATAGAGAATCATTTTTTTTGAATGGTTCTATAACTAATGGGTTGAAATTATAAGCATAATTGACACCTGTTGATAAATTTTTATCTACAGATCGTTCAATTTCAAAATCCCGGTGCTCTATTTTGTTGTAAGAATAATTGAACGTAAAGTTCTCCACATCGTAAAAACGTGGAGCTGATTCACCTGTTCGAACCTTACGAACACCTATGAAATTAATACTTTTTCTTTTAGTATAATTTTCATTGACATTTAATATCGAGTCTTTGTTGCTATTGTTATCTAATTGAGTTTCCAATTCAATGTCTCTGTAGAATTCATCAAACTTTGGTGTAATTTTTTCTTCACCAACACCGTAATTAAACGGTATTTCCACTCCCCATTTTTGTGGCAGTAGCTGCCCTATATTAACATTGGTAACAACATCATATTGAACAACATCTTCAATACTTCTTTCCAAGGGTCCTTGTTCTATGGTTCCAAATCCTGATGTACTTTGTCTACCAGTAGCACTGATGCTTGCAAAGTCCGCAATATTAGAATCCATACTTAATACAGCAGCCCAACCACCTTTATTTTCCATATCGGATAGGCGTAGTTCATTAAACCAAAGTACACCACATTGATCAATATCTGTTCGGTTTTTAACCCCAACCATCAATGTTCTAATATCACCAAAATTCGGATTACCGACAATGGCAACACGATGGTACCCATCTCCAAGACCAGCTCCAGTAGGCAGAGGGTCATATTCTAAAACTGGATTCTCACTAACCTGTTCACTGATTACATCATAAAATGTTGGATCTGGACTACTGATGTTTCCAGAAGCAATTGATTTAGCTTTAATTTCTTGAAGGACTTTTAATGGTAAATTAATTTGGTTAGCTTCTGGCCATAATGCCGCTTGTGAGGTTCCTTGAGACACTTTTAACGGCACTTCTATTTGATAGTAGTTTTGTGTTAAGTCATTACCCATTCTAATAAAGCCCACCAAATCATCATCAGCTAAACCTGGAACACTTCCTGGTTCAGCGTGCATAAACATTCGTAAACGTTTATATTGGCGCATGTCAACGTTAATGTTTTTAAATACCGCTCTTCCATCATGAGATTCTAAATCACAAACATCCAATAATAGTGATTGCTCATTTTGCCTAATTACTGTATTATTATTAAATAACTCTTCAGGAACCACACCTGGTGGTGACTGGTAACTACCATCATTTCTTAAAGTACTGATTACTCCTACAGAAAATTCCGTATTATCCAATGATGGATCTCCTTCATCTTCATCTAGAGTTTGCGTATAACGTCTCCATTCACTTCTTACAAGATCTAATGTCCCAAAACGAAAAACGGTCTTTTCAGAAAACTCCTTAAGATACATTCGGGCAAAACGAATAGATCTTAAATCTGTTATGCCGCCTTCAGCATTTGTGTATTCAGAAACTGGAATTCTAAATTGGTACCAAACAGGTGTTACTGTTGTACCATTAGGAAGACTTCTTATTTGAGTATTTTTAATATCTACAATATACGGGTTGTTCAGGTTCAGAGTTGCAGGAGATAGTTCCACTTCATACTCAAAATAACTATCAATAGTATTCATGGTATTATCGCGGTTTACATCTTCTACATCAGGCTGTGGGTTTGCGCCTCGATTAGTATCTGAAAACGTATCAGGAGAATTTCCCTCAACGCCATTATAACGCTTATAGCGTTCAAAAATATCGCCTTCTGCATTTAAAAAATAAGCGTAATTATCATTTGCTGGATCATTCAATGTCGCAAACGAGGAAAATTTGATGCGTTCTTCTGCATCATCATACCCGTCATATCCAACATCTTGGTTGGTTCGTTCTTGTCCAGTAGTATCAAATGCATAAATCAGCGATTGATTTTGAGGGTAAACCGTTCCCCAAGATGGAGATTCTGGAAGTACACCTATGACATTTCCATCAGCTGGAAGACCATTTTCGTATAATTTTCTTCCATCCTTAATAATATCTTCCGAAATATTACCCAAATTGAATACTAATTTACCCCCTGTATTAGTCGGGTTGTCTTGAAAAGGATCTTGTAACCAAAATTCTATATACTCGACATTGGCCTGTTCGAAATCTGTTGATGTTATTTGACGTGTTATACCAGCCCAACTATCTTCAGGGTTTGTTAGCGTGTTGGTGTTTATATCGATGTTGGTCGTTTGAAAATTGTATGGCCCCCTTTCTTCGGGATAGAAGGCTAGATCTAATGTGTTGAGAATGGTTGTTTGTCCTTGCGCGATATCTTGTTGCGGAAATAATTCATTAATAAACACGCGACTGGTAAACAAATCAGAAATATCTTCATCAGTTATTCCACTTGGTGCTCTATTACTGTAGAAAATTGGGTCAATAAAATACCAATTCAGCATGGCTCTATTAAACCCTTGCTCGATACCGTTTTGATCATCATCATTATTATTAATACCTCTTGGCCTAGTTGACAGAAACCAAGATTGTGGTGATTTAAGATCGATATTATTCTGTGTCCCTTCAAAATCGTCAACATAAGCAGTTGCTTCGCCTTGAAAATCGGTTCCTTTAGGCGATCCAGGAGCCAGATAGGCAAATTCTCCCCTTAAGGATACATTTGAAGGCACATCGGTATCAATATTTGGTAATTTATTAACCATTCTTGTTAGAAATGGGACTTCAGTGGAGTAGTTTCCGTTAAAGCCAAAAATATGGTTATTGATGGGCTCTTGCGCATAATTGGCCTTTTGAGTAATTGGTCGTTCATTTAAATGCAACCATGTACCCCCTATCACAAAATTATCATTGAATTTATGCTCAACATTTACCCCAGTAAAGCGTTTGGTTTGTTGGCCAAATACCGCATTGTTTTCAGTTGAAACTTGAATAGGTGTGTTGGATGCTTTAAGTGCTTCGTCTAAAATTTGTACCGTTCCTTGCTGATAATTTACTGTATAGTCTATTCCTTCAACTAAAGTTCGTCCTCCAGCAGTAACGGTCACTGAACCACGCGGGACATTAAATGCGCCTATTGGTATTCCATCGCCTCCGGCTGACTTATACCGTCCTTTGATTTTGAATTTATTTTTGTCTGCTTCCTCTAAAGCGGCTGTTTTGGTTTCCTTATATAGTATATCATAAACATATTTTGATTGATTATCATTATATGTTGCTGTATTGTTATAATCTTCTGTACCCAATGCCAGTGTATTAAATAAATACTCTCCAAAAGGTTCAGCCTTCGTAAATACTATTTTCCCATTCTGTGGCAATACTGTTATTCCTGGTACAAAGTCAAAAAAACCATCACCGTTTGCCTGAGGATCATTGTTAAAATTTAGTCTATCTAAATTGAATAGTCTCAATAATGTTGTTTCTTGTATGGGATTACCTTCAAACGATGGAAAAGCAGTCCCATCAACAGGAGTAATAAAGTTAAGCGGTGAGGCCTCGTTGTAAAAAATGTTTAACTTAAAATCTTCCTGACTTAACTGATAAGCTCCTGTATCATAAATGTTCTTCATCATTAAATCCCAAATAGGTTGCTGAACATTGGTTACAGGACTCTTTAATAGTTTTAACACCAAACTGTTGTTGGTTACTGTTGTAATAGTTCCAGAGGTATCAACCCCAGTTGGGTCAACTCCCCCATTGGCAAATTCACCAACTTGAAAAACCTGACCACCAACGGTATATTGGAAAGCTACTGCAACAACCTCATCATTTAGCAAACGTTGATTTAAGGATATATACCCTAATTGCGTGTTAACTGTATACTCTTGTCCTTCTATTAATTTTCTAGCATTTTCTAATTTAGCATAATCAGACCCTTCATTAACTCTATTCGAAAGAATTCCAAAACCTTGTTGTGCCGTCGCAATATCTCTAATCAGGTTATTTAAAACTGATCCTGATCCAATGGCCGTAGGGTCATAATCATTATTTCCGTTATCTGGGAAGGCATTAGGCCCGGCGTTCAAAAATCCTGGTGGAATTGGCTGCAAATAGATGTCATTGTCAACTGGATCTGGATTTGATTCACCTAAATCTTGAATAGCTACCACATTTCTAACATTCTCCGTTCTGTTGGTTCTATTCGTTACCCAAACTTCAATCCTTGTTATTTGGACATTGGTATTAATGAATGGATAGTTAGCCAAAGCTTCATCATAATGGTCTCTAAAATAATGTGCTAAAAAGAAGTGACGGTTTTCATCATAGTCACGAGCAAAAAACTCAAACTCTTCAAGAGTACCTCCGCCTTGAGCTACGACGGTTCTTCTATCCGAACGTTGCTCTGAAAACACGCCTGTGATAGTTGTTCTACCAAATTGTAACTGCGTTTTAACACCAAATAAACTTTGTGCTCCCGTTATTAGAGAACTATTGAGCGGCATACTGACATTACCTACTTCAATTTTTTGAATAATATCATCTTCTGTAGGTGTATATTCTAACTTAATCAGGTTTTGGAAGTCGAAAGTAGACTCCGTGTCATAGTTCGCAGTAACTTGTAAACGGGTACCAACTTTACCCAATAAACTTAAACTGATTCTTTGATCAAAATCGAAGGTAAAACTACTTCTATTTCTAGGTGAAAATGCTGGATTATCTTGCTTGGTGTATAGTATCCCCAAATCCATTTCAACAGACCCTTGTGGAATAACTTCAATGGTATTACTACCGAAAATCGTTTCGAAAAACCCTGAATTGATATAGAATTCTGGGAGAAGATTTCTCTGTTCTTCTTCAGCTCCTTCCTTTTTCCCATCCAACGCATCAATCTGTTGCTTATAATAAGATTGAATACTTTCTTTTAAAATCAAATCTTCATATTCTTCCCTAGTCAGAATAATAGGATAATTAATATTAAAACTACCTACAGTTTCTGTATAAATATATCTATCAGTTATAGGATCGTAAGTATATTTAGATTCTATACTATTAGGGTTAGGCATTTGCATATTACCTAAATTAAAACCTGTAACAGTAGCAGTCGAATCTTGCTCTACAGGTTCTTGTGAAAAAGCAAATACCGTACACAACAGTGCAACAATGGAGACTAAACGGTTCTTATGTGATATAAATATACTTGAGTTGGTTGTATTCAAAATCAATTATAAATTTTTTAGCGCCTGCTTTATAATAGTTTCTACATCAGCATTTGGATCTTGTGATAAAATCTTATCGACAACACGTTCCGATTGTTTTTTCAAAAAGCCCAAAACTTCTAAAGCTGATAACGCCTCATCTTTATTTGTATTGCTTTCAAGAGCAGAATTTTCATCAATATCGTAGACTTTCAAAATTTTATCTTTCAAATCCAAAATTACTCGTTGAGCGGTTTTAGCTCCAATTCCCTTAATGGATTGAATCAATGCCACATCACCAACAGCTATACCTTCCCTGACCTGTTTGGGCGTCAAAGACGATAACATGGTTCGGGCCGTACTTGCGCCAACACCACTTACTGATATTAATAGTCTAAAAATGTCCCTTTCAGAAGTCGTTGTAAAGCCGAAAAGGGTGTGAGAATCTTCTTTAACTTGCAAATGCGTAAAGAGTTTCAAGTTTTCCTGATCAGGAATTTGAGAAAATGTATGTAAGGAAATATTTAATTGATAGCCAACTCCACCACAATCAATAATAACATTCGTTGGTTTTTTTTCGACAAGTTTTCCTTGAATATGTGAAATCATTAAATAGGAATCTATTACCTCTCAAATGTAATAAAATTATTTACAAAACAAAGTTGTTTATTTAGTGATTCCCGCTTTTAATTCAAGTTCTCTTTTTTCTTTTTGCTGTGCATCTATGACCGCAATTGCTGTCATATTCACAATCTCATCAACACTGGCATCCAGTTGTAAAATATGCACTGGTTTTCGCATACCCATCATGATTGGACCAATGGAGTCAGCTTTGTTCAACTCCTTGAGTAATTTGTAGGTAATATTAGCCGATTCCAAATTAGGAAATATAAGTGTATTGACCTTTTTTCCTGCCAATTTCGAGAATGGAAAAATATCTTGAAGCATCTCACTATTCAATGCAAAGTCCGTTTGAAGTTCGCCATCAACCAATAAGTTTGGATGTCTTTTATGCAAATAGGCAACTGCCTCACCAACTTTTGTGGCTGTTTGATTTTTTGACGACCCAAAATTGGAGTATGAAATCATAGCCATTACAGGTTCCATCCCAAACATTTTAACAACGCCTGCTGTCATTTGAGCAATCTTGGTTAAATCACTTGCCGAAGGATTAATATTGATGGACGTATCACTTAAAAACATAGGACCGCGTTGGGTCATCATGACATTGGTAGTCGCTACTCGTGTTGAGCCTGGCGCTAGACCTATTAATTCTAACATGGGTTTTACTACAGAAGGATAACTGCGAGAGTAACCTGAAATCATGGCATCGGCATCACCTTCATTAACCATCATAGCGGCAAAATAATTACGTTCACGCATTATTTTTTCAGCAGAATATAGTGTGACACCTTTTCTTTTACGTTGTTCCCAATAAACTTTAGCATATTTATTCTTCCTTACCTCTTCTTCATCAGCTTTTGGATCAATTATAGGGACATCGGCATCAAATTCTATATCTTCTTTTAGTTTTTCTATAGTATCACGTCTTCCCAATAAAATTGGAAATGCAATTCCTTCGTCATAAGCTATTTGAGCTGCTTTTAATACATCTAAATGGTCAGCTTCAGCATAAACAACGCGTTTTGGATTTGTTTTGGCCCTATTAAGTAATAAGCGAACTATTTTATTATCGGAACCTGAACGTTCCAATAATTCATCTTCGTATTTCTGCCAATCCGTTATTGGTTGTTTTGCAACCCCACTTTCCATAGCCGCTTTTGCAACTGCTGGAGGAACTTGAGCAATTAATCTTGGGTCAAATGGCTTCGGAATGATGTAATCCGTACCAAACGTCAAGCGCGTTTCGCCATAGGCAATATTCACTTGTTCAGGTACAGGTTCTTTAGCTAATTCAGCTAAAGCACGAACTGCCGCCATTTTCATTTCCTCATTGATTTTAGTGGCACGAACATCTAACGCTCCCCTAAAAATAAAAGGAAAACCAAGTACATTATTTACTTGATTGGGATGGTCACTTCTTCCTGTTGCCATAATAATATCATCGCGCGTATCGATTGCCAAATCGTAAGCGATCTCCGGATCCGGGTTTGACATGGCAAATACAATAGGGTTAGCTGACATAGATTTTAGCATTTCAGGAGACACAATATTGGCCGTAGACAATCCGATAAATACATCGGCGTCTACCATAGCTTCTTCTAAAGTGTCAATTTTTCTATGTGTCGCAAATTCTGCTTTTTCTTTAGTCAGGTTTTCTCGGTCTTGTCTTATAACGCCTTTACTATCCAACATCACCATATTTTCACGAACTGCTCCACAAGCTTGGTATAATCTCGAACAAGAAATGGCTGCAGCTCCTGCACCACTGATTACAATCTTTACTTCGTCAATCTTTTTTTCTGCTAATTCCAAAGCGTTAATCAAAGCAGCGGCTGAAATGATAGCTGTTCCATGCTGATCATCGTGCATCACCGGAATATCTAATTCTTCCTTTAAACGACGTTCAATCTCAAACGCCTCTGGAGCTTTGATATCTTCAAGGTTTATACCGCCAAATGTTGGCGCAATATTTTTGACCGTTGCAATAAATTCTTCAATGTTTTCTGTATCTATTTCAATATCGAAAACATCAATGTCGGCAAATATTTTAAAAAGCAGACCTTTTCCTTCCATAACAGGTTTGGAAGCTTCAGGACCAATATTCCCGAGCCCTAAAACGGCTGTTCCATTAGAAATTACTGCTACTAAATTACCTTTGGTAGTATATTTATAAACGTTGTTTTTGTCTTTTTCAATTTCGAGACAAGGTTCCGCTACACCTGGCGAGTAAGCCAATGATAAATCTCTTTGACTTGCATATTTTTTTGTTGGAACAACTTTAATCTTCCCAGGAGTTGGCTTGGCATGATAAACTAAAGCCTCTCTTCTTCTACTCTGCTTGCTCATAAATTTGAATGTTTATAAGACACAAAGGTAGTACATTTTAACTGTGATTGACAATTTAATGAATGTTGTGTTTTTAAATATAAATCCTATTTTTAGATTATAGTATAACAACTGAATATTCTAATAAAATTTCTCATGTAGTGTTTTAATTTTTTTATAACATTTTTAACCTACAATCGTTTTAATAACACATAACAATCATTAATTCAAATATGTTAAAACCTAACCACTTTATCATTTCTCTACTTTTTATACTTACTTCCATAACTATTTTTTCACAAGCTAACTCCAAATACACCGTTGTTGATTTTGACAATAATAAACCCATAGCCTTTGCAAACATTATATTCAATGACAACAAATTTGTAGGTACAACTAGTGATATAGACGGTGCCTTTCTTATTGATAACAAAAAAGTACAAACTTTAACCATAAGCCATTTGGGCTATGAGACTAAATCTATCAGCATAAATAATATTTCAGATTTAACTATTTCCCTAAAGAAAGATCCTATCTCTTTAGACGAGGTCGTTTTGAATCCTAAAGAAAACCCAGCAATACCGATTATTAAGAAGGTGATCGCCAACAAGGAACTGAACAACCCTGAAAACATTAATTCATTTTCGTTTACTTCTTACAACAAGGTGGTTCTAGATTCCAATACTAAAGACAATGATACCATAAATGAATTTTTGAAGGACAAATACTTATTTATAACAGAAACCCTTTCGAAGCGTAAGTACCTGAAGCCTAATTTTGTTGAAGACAGTATTATTGCAACACGTGTTTCCGGTTTAAAAAAACCTATATTTTCAGTCCTATCAACTGACTTTCAACCTTTTTCTTTTTACGACGAATACATTAATCTAATTGGCATTAACTATTTAAATCCAATTAGTAATGGTAGTCTTAAAAAATATGATTTTGTATTGGAAGAAACGTTTCAAAAAGAGAATGACACTATTTATGTTATCTCTTTCAAGCCCCAAAAGAATAAGAATTTTGATGGACTAAAAGGTGTTTTCTACATAAACTCAAATAGATATGCTGTTCAAAATATCGATGCTGAACCTGCTATTAAGCAGAAAACCTCAATAAAAATTCAACAACAATATACTTTTATAGATGACGCTTATTGGTTCCCTGAACAACTTAATTTTATTATAAATGTAGGTGTAAGTGAAATTGGACTCAAGTATATTGGTAAAAGTTATATAACTGACATTTTACCCAATGCGCCATTAACTAAAAAAGACTTCCCATTTGAGACCGTAACCTTTAAAAAAAGAGACGTTGTAAAAGATTCAACTTTTTGGAATTTACATAGAACAGACTCCCTAGATATAAGAGAAAAAAGAACTTACAAGTTTATTGACAGTATAGGTAATGAAGTTAACTTTGATAAATACGCCAATTACTTGGAAGCTTTAGATTCAGGAATGTTATCTTTTAACTATGTGGATTTTGATATTAACCAATTGGCCAACTTCAATAAGTATGAAGGCACCAGATTGGGAGTTGGACTATACACTAATGATGATTTGATTGAAAATGTTTCATTTGGTGGTTATGCAGGTTATGGTTTTAGAGACCATACTTGGAAATATGGCTTTAAAGTAAATACCATTTTACCCACAAGAAAAGATGTATCTTTTAGTTTAAGCTATGATAACACATTAAGGGAAGCTGGAAAATCGATATTTCATAAATATGGTCTTTTTAGCTCGGCAAGAGATTTTATTTCTGAAAACATGGATCACATCGAATCCGTTAGTTTTCAAAGCAAGATGAAACTTATAAGGAATTTGTATTGGACGTTTGATTTCAGAAACACTAAAACAATCCCTAAATACAATTATACCTTTATAGATAATAATCAGATTATAAGCAATTATACCAATACAACCTTTACTGCAAAATTTGAATACTATTTTAACGAAAAAGTTGTGACTTATTTTGGTGGTAAAATGAGAATTGACAGTAATGATCCCGTAATCAATCTTACATACTCGCGGGGATTAAATGGTGTACTAAATGGCGACTTTAACTACAATAAATTTGTCTTCAGCCTTGATCATACTTTCACAATCACCAATCTTGGGGTAACGACTTACAGATTGGAATCAGGGTATATTGATACCTCTTTACCATATGGATTGTTATTTACAGGTGAAGGTTCTTATGATAAAAAATTTCCGTTTTTTATGAAGAACTATTTTCAAACCTTGCAACCTTATGAGTTCTTATCTGACAAGTATGTCAACCTCTTTACCTATCATAATTTTGGAGGGCTGCTTTTTAAAACAGGTAATTTTCAACCAGATATTCTTTGGCATAACAATGTAGGTATTGGTAACATAACAAACACTACCAATCACCTTGGTGTTCCTTTTACAACCAAAGATCGCTGGTTTTTGGAAACTGGCTTGGAAATGAAGAATCTTATAAAAGTCAATTATTTAGATATGGCAAACATGGGCTTTGGTGCTGGTGCCTTTTACAGATATGGCTATCATGCTTTGCCTGATTCAGGAGACAACCTTGTATTTAAGTTTAATGTTAGTTTTACTTTTAAGTGATATTGAATTATTTAATTTTACTACTTATAAATTTTCTTATACCGTCATTAGTAATAACTGGGTTTGCTCCTTCACTTTGAGCAACCATTGCTCCAACAGCACAGGCATGATCAATTGCTTTTTGAGGGGACTCATTTTTTTTGATAGAATTTATTAGTGTTGCAAGGAACGAATCTCCTGAACCAACAGTATCAATCACGCTTACTTTATAGCCTTTATTGTAATAGAATTTATCACTATAATATAGCACTGCTCCCTTATCTCCTAGGGTCACACATATACTTGATGTTTTGGTATGATTTGATAATCTCTTAATACTATCTTCTATTGAAGTTGAATCTAAACCTAGATTATTAATAATTTCGATAAGCTCTTCATCATTTAATTTAATAAAATCTGCCCTTCCCATTAATTCATTCAATAAATCTTGAGTATAGTGCGGTGCTCTTAAGTTGATATCAAAAACTTTAAAATTGGCGTATTCTAAAAGGCTTAATAAAGATGATCTAGACGTGTCGTTTCGCGCAGCTAGACTTCCGAAAATGAATATATCCGAATTGGCAACTAAATTTTTGCAAGCATCATTATATTTTATATAATCCCAAGCACTTGGAAACATAATTTCATAAGAAGCAGAACCTTCTTTACTTAAACTAACTTGAACAACTCCTGTTTTCAAATCTGAAGCCAATTGCACATTTGAAAAATCTAGTTTGTTTTCTTTAAAAATTTCTAGAAGTTCCATTCCTAAAGCGTCTTTACCAATGCAACTAATAATAGAAACTTCATTCCCAAACGATTTTAATCTAATTGCCACATTAAGAGGTGCCCCTCCAACCTTTTTATATGTTGAAAACACATCCCAAAGAACTTCGCCAAAACAGACTACTTTTAATTTCTTCATATTCTAGATTAGTCTTTTTTAGTAAATTCAACTCTAAATGGGTCTAAATTTATAAAGAAAGTCTCTGGAAATGTTAACCTTAAATCTGGCTCCGCATTTTCAGTATAAGGGGCAATGCATAATAATCGGTTATTATTAAAATCCGCTTTTAATACAGTCAAACCAAACAGATTTTCATCTTTTAGAATTTTAGAACCTAGAGAAATCCATGGACCTTCAACATTTTGAGATGTATATACCCTAACTTCTTTTGATACTTCATTGGAAGGTTGGCTTTCATGCAAACGGTTACAGGTAGAAATTATGAGATAATATAAATCTTTATCTTTATTATACAAAATTTTGGGAACTTCCAATTGAGTAAAATCATCACCATCAGGAATTAAAATTGGAGGATATAGTTTATTTATTTTAAAAACACCATCATTTTCTACAATTGTTGCTCTTGCTAAAGCTCCTGTTATAGGATTTGCTTTTGCTCCCCAAAATAGGTTTAACTCACCATTTTTATCAGAAAAAATAAACGGATCCCTCCATGACATAATAGGTCCATTCTCTTCTCCCAAATTACTCCCCAAATTATCTATTCTATCTAAATAATATCCTCTATCTACAATTTCATCCCAATCTTTAGATGGAGAAGAAATGGTTTTTATACTATTTTCTAGCACTGAATGACCATCATTTGAAATTGCTAACGCAATGCTTTGATGATAATTTCTACTGGAATCAATATTTTCAATACCAGTAAAAGCCACAAGTTTTCTTTCATCTGAAAGCGGCATTACACTTCCACTCCAAATAGTTTTAAAATTGAGTTTACTTACTTCATCTGTACTTAATAAACATCCTTCATCCCTCCAAGAATTGCCGACATCTTTGGATGAAAAATGCCTGATATGAAACGGAAAATTATTACGCTCGTTGGGGTCTAACTTTGAACCATCAGATAAAAATCGTGGCACAGCCAGACAATACAAATGAAGTGTTTCATCCTCACAATAAGACCATGCATCCCATAAGTATAAATAAGGGTGTTTAATACCATTTAAAAACAATGTTTCGTGGGCTTTTGGAATATTATTCATTGAGACTATCATTTTACTAAAATGAATATTATATTATTTCTGATTTTCAAATTCTAAATTATCATTGGGCCTTCCCTTTAAACGAAGAGCTAACAAACCGGCAATAACAAATAAGACTCCAGCAAATAATATGGCATTAATAGCATCGTTACCGAGCACATTTTTTACTATTGGTCCAAACGTTAAAGTTTGAATACCCATTGGAATAACAATCATCATGTTAACTATTCCCATGTAAACACCTCTGCGTTCTTCAGGAATAACTTTTGAGACCATGGCATAAGGAATACCCATCATGGCAGCCCATCCAATACCTAATAAAATCATTGGTGCCAATAATGCATATTGGTTAGTTATATATGGCATGCTAATCATTGCTATACCAGTCAAAAATAAGCTTCCAACATAAACGAGCTTATTACTAAATCTTAAAGCAATTGGAACTAGTATTAATGCAACTATCATAGTAACAAAATTATAAGTCCCATTCATTAATCCAGTTTGAGCCAATGCTTGTTCAGATAACGATTGTATGTTTTGAGCAAACATTGTGTCAGATATACTGATTTCAGCTCCAGATTTGCATGCATCTATAATGGAGTCAAACTTATTGGTATCCTCATTGCTTATTCCAAACATACTTGAACGTAACATGGGAGTAATAAACTGCCAATAAATAAACAATGCATACCATTGGAATAGGTAAATACCAGCTAATTTTTTCAATAGTTTTGGCATCTCTCCAATAGCTTGGTAAATTTCAATGAAAGGCTCGATTGTTCGATGCAAAAAAGAAGCGTTTTTATTGCGCTCGTTAATATATTTTAACTCTTCCTCTGATGGAGGTATTTCTGGTGTTTTAAAAACTGACCATAAAATAGTTCCGATTGAAGCTATTGCGCCTAAAAAGAATGAATAGTATACCCATTTAGGTATAGCTGTAATAGTTTCTGTTTCACTACCGCATAATGAAGCCCCTTCAACAGCTGGAACGCTAAACCAATCTTGAAACAAAAACAAAGAAAAATTTGCCAAAGTTATACCTGCACCAACAAACAAACTCTGCATTTGAAAGCCATAAGTTAATTGTTCATCTGGTAATTTATCTCCAACGAAAGCTCTGTAGGGCTCCATAGCTGTATTATTAGCTGCATCTAATATCCAGAGTAACCCAACAGCAAACCATAGTTCGGAACTAAAAGGAAATAAGATTAAACACATACTCGCGATAATAGCTCCTATAAGAAAAAATGGTTTTCGCCTTCCATAACGTGGTGACCAAGTTTTATCGGATATAGCTCCAATAATTGGTTGTATTAATAATCCTGTAACCGGACCTGCCAAATTAAGTAATGGTAATTCCTCATGATGTGCCCCTAAAAAGGAAAAAATTGGGTTTACAGCGGTTTGTTGTAAACCAAAACTGAATTGAATGCCAAAAAAACCAACATTCATATTCCATATTTGCCAAAAACTTAATTTAGGTTTCTTTATCATGATCTTTCTAATAATTTATTTAGAAACTCTTCAAACTCATCATTATTTGTGAATATACTACCAGCTTTATCAACTACTGGAAGACTTAAATTGGAAAGTGAAATTTTAGCGGCTTTTAATTTGGCAATCATTTCCTTTTGTTTAGCAAGATTTAGATCAATATCATAATATTGAAATTCAATATTATTCTTTTTTAAAAATATTTTTGTTTCTAAACAATAATGGCAGGTATCACTTCCATAAATTATAAGTTTTTCAGAAACTACCTGATTATTTATATCATCTGTTTTAATTCCTTGGCTAAATGCTGAAAAATTATTCAATAGAGCAAGAATTACAGTAATAAAAAACACATTTTTTTTCATGAAACTAAATTTAATAAGAAAAGAGCCGGTATTAAATGTGTTAACACCAACTCCTTTCACACACTTAAAAAAGGTTATATCAATTTTAAAAACCAACCCATTTTAAATCCTAAAGACTAATTCTAAAATCTATATTGTAGTGCTAATGACATTGATCTACCGGGCAATGGTCTTGCTCTAACATAATTATCCTGACCTTCAGTAATACTACCTTCTTCAACTTCGGTAACACCAATTGAATCAAAAATATTGTTAGCTGATAGGTTAACAAATAAATCTTTCGTAATTCCTACGTTTACAAATCCATTTACTATCATAAAACCAGGCATTACCAATTCATTGGTATCTTGTGCATATGCCTTTGTTTGCCCAATAAAACTTAATCCTACAGCATTCTGTTTAGTTGTACCAAAATTATAAGATGGTATGATATTGTAAATTAAGTCTGGTTGTCTTCTTGGCGTATTTCCCTTATTGTCCCCAGAGTTTACTTCAGCATCAGTATACGTTATTGCACCTCTTAAATTAAAATTATTAAATCTATAATATCCTTCTAGTTCAACACCAATAGATTTATAATCATTCTCGATAATACTATTTGAAGTAGCTTCAAAACCACCTTCTTCTCTAGTTTTTGCATAGAATGCAGTTGCATAAATTGCTCCGTTAGCAAAACCACGCTTATAACCCAATTCGGCTTGATCTATAAAATCTAATGCATTAATTCTATCTCCATCTTGATAATTTAAACCTGAAAACAAAATCCTGTCCGCCTTTGCCGATGCACCACTTGAGTATCTACCAAAAACAGACTGGTTATCCTGTATCTTGAAATTTAATCCTAACGAGTAAGAAACATAATCATAGTCATAATCAACAGCAGTTGGGTTAGCAGTATCAACAGCCGAAACATCTTGTTCTGGCACAGAAATAAACCCGTCGTTATTAATATCGAACTCCGTTTGAACTGTTCCAGCAAATGAACCATCAACACGTCCTTTATCATATCTTACACTACCATCAATTGTAAATTTTTCACCAGCTTCAATTGTTACGTTTGCATATGGTGCAGAAACGTTATATTGAGTATCATAATTTCTAGTACAACAGTTACCCCAAAACGGTACTCCGTAAGCATATAAGCCGTTATCACTTAAAGGATTACTAGCTGAATCAAATACGTTAATCAATCTAGCATTGTCATCATTTACCTCTTGTAGGTAAGAATTCCATAACCATGACATAGAAATATCTTGAATTGCCTTAAAATATCCTAATGTAACATCAACATTACCAAACGATTTAGACAATTTAAAATCATTCATAAAATTGTTAAAATTATTCAATTCAACATCAAACATGTGAATTCTAGCCACTAAACTATTATCTGCAACTGATGTTCCATCAGTAAACGATAAAGTTGACCCTGTCCCAAAAGATTCAGCGATTGCCGATGCAGATGCAACTTCTGCAGGAAATGGCGAAACAAATGCTCCTTTATTTGATGAATACCTTCCGTTATTTCTAACTTTCCAGTTATTTCCTAAATCAAATGAAGCTTCAAAGCCAACCGAAGTCGAAATTGGGTTCATTCCATCGGCAACATTAGATCTTCTTAATTGACCATCACCGCCTAAACCTACATTTTGAGTTAAATTAGATGTATGTAAAGATCCAGTTGTTGCATCAAAATTTGGAGCATCTCCCCAATCTGGGTCGCTATTAGTACCTGTCACCTTCATTGGCATTGGCAAATAAGCAACAGCCTTATCATTCAAATACTTACCATATACTCTAACATAACCATTCTTGAAATCTTTAGTGAAGTTCAGTTTAAATTGACCTCCATTATTAGCTGTAAAACCTGTTTCACGTACACCTTCACCAACTCTGTAAAATCCTCCCATATGGAAATATAAATCTTCTCCTATCCTTGATCCATAATCAAAATCTGTTCTGAAAGAATTATAATCTAAACCAAAGCTAGTTGCAATTGATCCTCCTTCTACTCTACCTGTTTTACTAATAATATTTATTATTCCTCCAGGTGCGTTGGATGATAATGTTGAAGCAGATCCACCTCTAATTGCTTCAATACGTGCAACATTAGCATCAAATCTTGTAAAAATATCTGCTGTTCCAAATGAAATATCTCCATATAATAACACAGGCAACCCATCTTCTTGTAGTTGTACATATTTAGATCCACCTGAGGAAATGGGCACACCACGAACCGCTATATTAGCATTACCCTCACCACCTGATGATTCTGATCGAATACCAGGTAATGTTCTAAAAATTTCCGCTGTTGTTCTCGGAGCAGATTCAACAATTGTTTTAGGCTTCATTGTTGTAATTGAAACACTTGATTCAATTTTTGACCTAGGATTTACAACTCCAGTAATAATAACCTCATCTAAAGATTCAGTATCTTCATTCATTACAATATCAAGTGTGACATCATTTCCAGAGACCTCAACACTACTATTTACATTAGCGTAGCCTAAAAAACTAGCTTGTATAGTGTATGTTCCATCTTCCACATTTTCAATGACAAAATTACCGTCTATGTCTGAAACTGCACCTTGTGTTGTTCCTGAGATGATTACATTTACACCAGGTAGCGTCTCCCCATTTGTGTCGCTTACTGTTCCTGAAATATTAACCTGCCCCATTACAAAGGATGTAGTTAATACCAAGATTGTTATAAAGAACTTTTTGAGCTTCGTTAGTTTTTTCATTTTGGTTTTTATTGAATTAGTGATATTTTATTTATTTATCTTCTAAATTATTAGTTAACAATATTAAAAAATGACAATTTAATATCGAAAACGTTTTCGATTTTACCGAAAACGTTTTCGATCATGTAAAAATTAATTATATTTACTTTCAAATTAATTATGAAGCCAGCTACCCTTAAAGAAATAGCAGCAACCTTGGGGTTATCTATTTCAACTGTATCAAAAGCGCTTAAAGATTACCCAGATGTAAGTAATAAGACTAAAAAACTGGTAAAAGAGTTAGCAGAAACTTTAAATTATCGACCGAATGCTTTTGCGGTAAATTTAAGAACAAAAGAATCTAAAACGATTGGACTTGTTATACCTGAAGTTGTCCATCATTTTTTTTCAAGTGTAATAAAGGGAATAATTAGTGAAGCGGAAGATAAAGGATATTTGGTGATAATATTACAATCAAATGAATCATTTGAATTGGAAAAAAAACAAATTGAATTATTAGCCAACAAGCAAGTTGATGGTATTTTGATATCATTAGCCAATGGCACATATGACTTCTCACATATAAAAGCTGTTATGAATCAAGGTATCCCTTTAGTAATGTTTGACAAAATCGCTAAAATTGTGGACTGTTCAAAAGTAATTATTGATGATCAAAAAGCGGCTTTTGATGCAACCCAACATCTCATCGATACCGGATGCAAAAGAATAGCTCATTTCAGAGGACCATTAACTCCCCAAAATTCTATAGATAGATTTTTAGGTTATAAAAAAGCATTACTTCACAATCAGATTCCTTATGACCCTTCTTTAGTTTATATTTTGGATTCTATGAGTTTTGAAGAAGGTCAACATTTTACTAAAGAGTTATTAAAGGATCATGATGATATTGATGGTATATTTATTAATACTGATTTGGTTGCTATTGGGTCAATTACTGAATTAAATAAAAGAAATATAAAAATTCCTGAACAAATTTCTATAATTGGGTTTAGCAATTGGTTTATGTCTTCAGTAATTTCTCCTTCTCTATCTACAGTGAATCAACCTGGCTATTTGATGGGAAAAAAATCTTTCAAGTTACTTTATAAAGAAATTAAGAAAAGAAAAGAAGGTAAGAAAATTAATTATAAAAACATTGAGCTAAAAACTGATATTATATTAAGGGATTCGACCAAAAAATTATAGTCTATTGTTTTAAGAAATTGATATTTCTTTTCAACCCAGAGAATTTAGTTCGTTTTACGGCTGATTTTTTGAATACTTTTTTGAATGTCTCTTCGGTAATTTCCTCCCAATCTTGTTTGGTCATATCTAAAAGGTCTGGATGTGGATCGAATAAAGGTTCTTGGTGTGGTTTAGAAAAACGATTCCAAGGACAAACGTCTTGACACACATCACATCCAAACATCCAATTATCCATTTGGCCTTTAAACGTTGTCGGGATATTATCTTTCAACTCGATCGTTAAATACGAAATACATTTACTACCGTCTACAACATAAGGCTGAATAATGGCTTCTGTTGGGCACGCATCAATGCAGGCTGTACAGGTACCGCAATGGTCGGTAGTTGGTGAATCATAATCCAATTCTAAATCTACAATCAATTCGGCAATAAAATAAAATGACCCAACCTGCTGCGTTAACAAATTACTATGCTTCCCGATCCAACCTAAACCACTTTTGGCTGCCCAGGCTTTATCTAAAACTGGTGCCGAGTCTACAAAGGCGCGACCAGATATTTGACCTATTTCTTCTTGAATAAATTGTAGTAAGGCTTTCAATTTATCTTTAATCACAAAATGGTAATCAATTCCATAAGCATATTGGCTTATTTTTGGAGCCGATTCATCGTTCTGTTTTTCAGGATTATAATAATTGAGCAATAGTGAAATGACACTTTTGGAACCTTCAACTAATTTTGTTGGATCCAGACGTTTATCAAAATGATTTTCCATATATCGCATTTCTCCATGCCTGTTGTCTTTCAACCATTTTTCAAGTCTGGGCGCTTCTTCTTCTAAAAATTGAGCTTTACTAATACCACAAGATAAAAAACCGAGGCGTTTAGCTTCGGTTTTAATAAGTTGGGAATATTTTTCTTTAAGTGACATTCAGAACAATAAACTTTAAAACAATCCACCTTGAATAGGTCCCTTAATCTTACCTAGGTGTTTATAGGCCTGTTCTGTTACTTCCCTTCCACGAGGTGTTCTCATAATAAAACCTTGTTGAATTAAAAAAGGTTCATAAACCTCTTCTATGGTTTCCGCACTTTCACTTACTGCTGTGGCTAAAGTGGTAATTCCTACTGGACCGCCTTTGAATTTATCAATAATGGTTGACAGTATTTTATTGTCCATTTCATCCAATCCATGAGCATCCACATTCAACGCTTCAAGGGCAAAACGAGCAATTTTAATATCGATATTGCCATCACCTTTTATCTGTGCAAAATCACGCACTCTTCTTAAAAGGGCATTAGCTATTCGTGGTGTTCCTCGGCTTCTTCCTGCTATTTCAACGGCAGCTTCCATGGTAATGGGTACCTGTAAAATGGATGCACTTCGCTGTACAATAGTTGTTAGTAATTCGGTGTTATAATATTGTAATCTACTTTGTATACCAAATCGTGCTCGCATGGGAGCTGTAAGCAATCCTGAACGCGTAGTAGCTCCAACTAATGTAAAGGGGTTTAAATTGATTTGAACCGTTCTGGCATTAGGCCCAGATTCAATCATGATATCAATTTTATAATCCTCCATGGCCGAGTATAAATATTCTTCAACTATGGGACTCAATCGATGGATTTCATCAATAAACAACACATCACGATCTTCCAGATTGGTTAGTAACCCAGCCAAATCTCCTGGTTTATCCAAGACAGGACCAGAAGTTACTTTAATACCAACATTCAATTCGCTTGCTAGAATATGAGCCAAGGTTGTTTTTCCCAGTCCTGGAGGGCCATGAAATAAGGTATGATCTAAAGCTTCTTCACGACCATTAGCTGCTTGAACAAAAATTTGAAGATTTTCCAGCACCTGATCTTGACCCGTAAAATCATCAAAGGTTAAGGGCCTTAATTTTTTTTCTACATCAAGTTCTTCAGATGAAAAATGTTCGTTTGTTGGATTGAGATTCTCGTTCATATAACACAAATATAAACAAAAAGCCTTTCTAAATCAGAAAGGCCTTGTTAGTATTATTAAGTATCACTCACTAATGATGCAACTCTTCTTCTCCTTCTTTTAAAGGCACATTTTGAGGTACAAAATCATCATCGTGACCTGGTTTACTATAATCATATGACCAACGGTAAACATGTGGTATCTCACCTTCCCAGTTTCCGTGAATATGTTTAATTGGAGCTGTCCATTCTAAAGTAGTCGATCTCCATGGATTCTGAACTGTTTTCTCTCCAAAGAAAATACTACTAAAGAAGTTGTATAAGTATACCAATTGGAATACACCACCAACCAATGCAAAGACTGTAATGATGACATTCACATCAGCTAAATCATCAAACAATGGAAAATTAGAGTTCGTATAATAACGTCTTGGTAATCCTGCCATACCAATAAAATGCATTGGGAAGAACACGCCATAAGCACAAACGGCAGTTACCCAAAAATGGATATAACCCAAACGTTTATTCAACATACGACCAAACATTTTAGGGAACCAATGGTAAATACCAGCAAACATTCCATATAGTGCCGAAATACCCATTACCAAATGGAAGTGAGCCACTACGAAATACGTATCATGCACATTGATGTCTAATGCACTATCACCTAAAATAATACCAGTAAGTCCACCTGTGATAAACGTCGAAACAAATCCGATTGAGAATAGCATAGCCGGGTTCATTTGGAGGTTTCCTTTCCAAATAGTTGTAATCCAGTTAAAAGCTTTTACCGCCGAAGGGATTGCAATCAATAATGTTGTAAAAGTAAACACTGACCCAAGAAATGGATTCATACCAGAAACGAACATATGATGACCCCATACAATGGTAGATAGAAAAGCAATGGCTAAAATAGACATTACCATTGCTCGGTAACCGAAAATTGGTTTTCTCGAGTTGGAAGCCATAATTTCAGACACCAAGCCCATTGCAGGTAAAATTACAATGTATACTTCAGGATGACCTAAGAACCAGAATAAGTGTTCAAATAAAACAGGCGACCCCCCCTGATAGTGCAACACTTCCCCCTGGATAAATATATCTGATAGGAAAAATGAGGTTCCAAAGCTTCTATCCATTATTAATAATAACGCAGCAGATAATAATACTGGAAATGATACTACCCCAATTATTGCTGTAACAAAGAATGCCCAGATTGTTAATGGCAAACGTGTCATTGACATCCCTTTGGTACGTAAGTTAATGACAGTAACTATGTAGTTCAATGAACCTAATAAAGAAGACGCAATAAAGATAGCCATGGAGACTAACCATAGAGTCATACCCATACCTGATCCGCCTTGTGCCATTGGCAATGCTGAAAGCGGTGGGTAGATAGTCCAACCAGCTGCAGCAGGTCCTGCTTCAACAAATAAAGAGATAACCATGACAACACTAGAAAGGAAGAATAACCAATAAGATACCATATTCAAAAACCCTGATGCCATATCTCTAGCCCCAATCTGCAATGGAATCAACAGGTTACTAAATGTACCACTTAATCCAGCTGTAAGTACAAAGAACACCATGATTGTACCATGAATCGTTACTAGAGCCAAATAAATATCAGCATCCATAACACCATCAGGTGCCCATTTGCCCAACAATGCCTCAAACAATACATTAGGCTCTTCTGGCCATGCAATTTGCATACGAAACATTAAAGACATTAATACACCTATAACACCCATAATAGTACCTGTAATAAGATACTGCTTGGCAATCATCTTATGATCCTGACTAAAAATGTATTTAGTCACGAATGTTTCTTTATGATGATGTCCGTGATCGTCTTCGTGTGCGTGAGTATCTGCGTGTGTTGACATAATCTTCTATATACTTTTAAAAACTGTTTTTTTAATTACTTTAATAAAGAATCTTTAAATTCTTTTTGTTCAGCCATCCAAGCGTCATATTCTTCTTGAGTCTCAACAATTATTTTCATTTGCATGTTGTAATGTGATTTTCCACAAATTTTATTACAAAGCAATAAATAATCAAACTCATAGCGTTCTAATTCAGCCTCACCTTTGGCAACTAATTCCTTACTTTTCTCGACTCTGATTCTGTTGATGTTAGCAACTTTATCGATCATTTGAGGTGTTTGTCTCATTTCAGCAGTCGTTACTGTTGGTGTAAATCCAAACTGCGTGATCATACCAGGAACACAGTTCATTTGAGCTCTAAAATGCGGCATGTAAGCCGAGTGTAATACATCTTGAGAACGCATTTTGAATAATACTGGTCTACCAACCGGTAAGTGAAGTTCGGTTGTAATTACATCATCTTGAGCATTGGGATCCGATTCATCCAATCCTAAAATGTTGGCGTTATCAATATTGATTAAACGCACATTTGCTTGTCCCAAAGTATTGTCTTCACCTGCATAGCGCGCTTTCCAGTTAAATTGTTGCGCATATAGCTCCACAACCAATGGATCATCATCTTCATTGACATTCATGATGGTATTCCAGGTAAACAAACCGTATATGATTAGTCCAGCCAAAACTATTACTGGAATGATAGTCCAAATGGCTTCTAATGTATTGTTATCTGCAAAATACAAGGCTTTCTTACCTTCTTCACCTCTATATTTAAATGCGAAATAATGCAATAGATATTGAGTAATAGTCTGTACAATAAAAATGATGACCATAGAGATAATCATTAAATTATCGATTCCAGGTCCATGTTCAGATGCCGAATTTGACATTAATGGCAAATCACCCCATTTGACCATGCAAACTATGGTTATGACATAAATAAAGATTAGGAAACCAATCATTAAATAACCATTCAAGCGGTTATCATGATCATTGGCCACTTGGTTATTTGATACACCAACCTGTGCCAAATCAAATATCTTGACCATTTGCCAAATTGCAATAGCTATAAAAAGTACTATTATAATGGATAAAAAAGCTGTCATTGTCTTTTCTCTACTTTAATTAAATATTAATAATGAAAGTGTTCACTCTCTTTAATAAATGGATTCCCTTTAGCTAATAATGGATGTTTAGATAGTGCTGTAAACACTATAAATATGAACAACCCAGCAAAGAACATGATTGAACTTATTTCAGGGATACCAATAAACCATCTGTCTCCCACTGTAGCTGGCATAATCATATTGAAAACATCAATATAGTGACCACATAATATGACGATACCTGCCATTACTACAAACCAAGGAATACGCTTGTAATCACTATTCATAAGCACCAATAATGGGAATACGAAATTCATGACTACCATGCCAAGGAATGGTAATTTATAATCTGCAAAACGCGTTACAAAATAAGTAACCTCTTCTGGGATGTTCGAATACCAAATAAGCATGAATTGCGAGAACCACAGGTAAGTCCAGAAAATACTGATAGCAAACATGAATTTCGCTAAATCATGTAAGTGACTGTCATTAACAAATGGTAATAAATCTTTTGATTTTAGATACATGGTAATCATCGCAATAACGGTAATACCACTTACAAACATGCTGGCAAATACATACCAACCAAATAAGGTACTAAACCAGTGCGGATCAACACTCATAATCCAATCCCAAGACATCATAGACTCGGTATAGATATAGAACACTAAAAATCCAGCAGCGATTCTAAATGATTTTTTGAAATTTCGATTATCATTCACATCAGCTTTATCTTGCGCCAATGAGAACTTACGTGCAAAGTGTCTGTATAAACTCCATCCAGCAATAAAGATTAATCCACGAATGATAAAACCAGTCATATTTAAAAATCCTGATTTACCTTGTAATAATTTATCGTGTGCAACCTCTTCAGGATCCATCCAAATAAAAATATTATAATGCCCAATCGTTCCTGAAGCAACTGCAATTGCCAATACAATTAAAGCACCAGGCAACACATAAGCTGTAATAGCTTCCATAATTCTGAACAGTACGGGTGACCAACCTGCTTGCGCTGCAAACTGAATGGCATAAAACGCTAAAACACCCAATGCAATCATAAAGAAAAAGAAAGCGGCTACATAGAAAGCCGACCAAGGTCTATTGGCTATCTGATGTTGTACATGCTCTACATGTTTCGTATGCTCATCTACTTGTTCTTCAGCTGAATCAGCATGACCTTCTCCATGAGCAGCTTCAGCAGCGTGAGCATCATGACTAGTTCCATGTGCAGCTTCTTCACCATGACCTCCTCCGTGATGGGAAGCCTCTTCTGTCAAGATGGTTTCCACCTCTTCAAAAGATTTGTGAGATGTCATAAAACCATATCCCACACCAAGCGCTCCAATAATCATTAGGGCTATAGAAACGGTCTTTAATTTATTCGAGAATGTGTACATATCTATATATAAACTTTATCGTTCTTATTTTTCTAATTTAGCTTTTAGATCCATAACGTAAGCCACAACTTGCCAACGCTCTTGTTCATTCAATTGGTTAGCGTAAGACCCCATGGCATTTTTACCATAATAAATAGTGTGGTATACACTACCTTCGGTAATAGCCCTTCCCACATCATCATAACTAGGGATACCTAAAATTTTCTCACGCTTGACTAAATTACCTTGACCATCACCTTTATTACCATGACAAATACCACAATAAATATCATACAGTTCTTTCCCTTTAGCCAGATCAACTTGCATTGAATCGAGAGGACTCATTAAATTTTCTTTTGCAAAATTGTAGCCGTCAGTTGTATTTTCAATGTCAAAAGGTTTGAAACCTCTTGGAATACTGCCCTCTGCAGGTAACTGTCCTTCTTTACCGTTTTTAAATGCATCCGATTCAGCATAGGTTTCATAACCAACTGGTTCGTACATGTTTGGCATGAATTGATAGTTCGGTCTAGAATCCTTTTTACAGGAAACCACCACAATCAATACTAATGCTACAAGTGTTATTTTAAATAAGCTTTTCATAATATACTAGTGCGCTTCTTTTTCAACTATATTTAATTCTACAGCTCCGGTTTCTTTCAATAAACTTTCTAATTCCTTTTCATTTCCATGAATGGCAATTTCCATCAAGAAATGATCATCAGTTGTTCTTTTATCAGGATTTTCAGCTTTTTTAAATGGCCACATTCTACTACGTAAATAAAAAGTGATTACCATTAAATGCGCTGCGAAGAATACCGTTAACTCGAACATAATAGGTACGAAAGCTGGCATATTCTCCAAGTAGCTAAAGCTAGGCTTTCCACCAATATTTTGAGGCCAATCTTGTATCATGATGAAATTCATCATCACTATCGCAACTGTTAAACCAATGCAACCATAAATAAATGATGCAATGGCTATTCGTGTTGGTTCCAAGCCCATTGCCTTGTCCAATCCATGAACAGGAAAAGGTGTGTAAACTTCTTCTATATGATGTTTTTCTGCTTTAACTCGTTTAACAGCGGACATTAATACATCGTCATCTGTATAAATAGCGTGAATTACTTTTGAAGCTTCCATATGCTACTTTAGTTTAATAAATTTTTAGCTTGTCCAGACCAATCATCACGTTCTGCTCTTCCTGGGAACAAACCGGTAATTTCATCCAACAAATCATATTCTTTTTTAGTCATTTTACTCACTTGTAAGAAAGTATAAATGCCTATGCTATTGAGTGCTTCTTCCATTTTAGGACCAACACCATTTATCTTCTTTAAATCATCAGCAGATTGCGATTCTGAATCAAAAGAACCAATACTTGATAATAAATTATTGATTTTATCAGAATGATCAACCGCCAGATGTGATTCAGCTGTTTCTTTTGGTAGTTTTAATACAGATGTTCTAGCATCCGCTCCAGTACCAACTAAACTTTCACCTCTTTCTCTGATATTCTTATAACGTTGTCCAGAAGATTTCAAAATAGTTTTAACCTCTGCTTGTGCAATTACAGGGAATGTTCTAGCATACAATAGGAATAATACAAAGAAGAATCCAATCGTTCCGATGAAAATTCCAATATCCACAAACGTTGGTGAGAACATAGTCCAAGAAGATGGTAAGTAATCACGGTGTAAAGACGTTACAATAATTACAAAACGCTCAAACCACATACCAATATTTACTACAATAGAGATAAAGAATGAGAACATAATACTGGTACGTAATTTTTTGAACCACATAAATTGTGGTGAAAACACGTTACAGCTCATCATAGCCCAATATGCCCACCAGTAAGGTCCAGTTGCTCTGTTTAAAAAGGCATATTGTTCGTATTCAACTCCAGAGTACCACGCAATAAACAACTCCGTAATGTAGGCCACACCAACTATTGAACCCGTAATCATGATGACTATGTTCATTAATTCAATGTGTTGAACCGTAATATAATCTTCAAGGCTACACACTTTTCTCATAATAATAAGAAGCGTGTTTACCATAGCAAATCCAGAGAAAATAGCACCAGCAACGAAGTATGGCGGGAATATAGTAGTGTGCCAACCTGGAATTACCGACGTTGCGAAGTCAAACGATACAATAGTATGTACAGAAAGTACTAAAGGCGTTGCTAAACCTGCAAGAACCAAAGAAACTTCTTCAAAACGTTGCCAATCTTTCGCACGACCTGTCCAACCGAAGCTCAATAAAGAATATATTTTCTTTTGAAATGGTTTCACAGCTCTATCACGAATCATGGCGAAATCAGGTAATAATCCTGTCCACCAGAATACTAACGATACTGATAAATAGGTGGAAATTGCAAAAACGTCCCAAAGTAATGGCGAGTTAAAGTTCACCCAAAGCGATCCAAATTGGTTTGGAATTGGTAATACCCAATATCCTAACCAAGGACGACCCATGTGAATAATAGGAAACAAACCAGCCTGAACTACCGAGAATATTGTCATGGCTTCCGCAGAACGGTTAATTGCCATTCTCCATTTTTGACGGAACAGTAATAGTACTGCAGAAATCAACGTTCCTGCGTGACCAATACCAACCCACCAAACGAAGTTAGTAATATCCCAAGCCCAACCTACGGTTTTATTTAAACCCCAAGTTCCAATACCTGTTGAAATTGTATAGATAATACAGCCTATTCCCCAAAGGAATGCTACAAGACTTATAGAAAATACAATCCACCAAGATTTATTTGCTTTACCTTCAACAGGTGCTGCTACATCCACAGATACATCGTGGTATGATTTTTCGCCTGTAACTAAAGGTCTTCTAATAGGTGCTTCGTAATGAGACGCCATAATCCTTTTATAATTGTTTCTTAATTAATGTTTATGCTTCAGTTGTATTTCTCACTTTAGTTTGGTACATCACGTTTGGTTTTGTTCCAACGTGCTCCAATAAGTGGTACATACGGTTATCTTCTTTAAGGTGAGCCACCTTACTTTCTTTATCATTGATATCTCCAAATGTCATAGCGCCACTGCTACATGCAGCAGAACATGCTGTTTGGAATTCACCATCCTTGATTTGACGTCCATCACGCTTGGCATCTAAAATGGTCTTTTGTGTCATTTGGATACACATAGAACATTTTTCCATCACACCACGTGAACGAACTGTTACATCTGGATTCAATACCATACGACCTAAATCATCATTCATGTGGTAATCAAACTCATCGTTTTGAGCGTATAAGAACCAGTTGAAACGACGTACTTTATAAGGACAGTTGTTTGCACAGTATCTCGTACCTACACAACGGTTATAAGCCATGTGGTTTTGACCTTGACGACCATGTGATGTTGCCGCTACTGGACAAACTGTTTCACAAGGTGCATGATTACAATGCTGACACATAACTGGTTGGAAAGCTACTTGTGGGTTTTCAGAAGCGCTTTCCATTCTTTCAAATGTAGATAAAGACCCATCCCCTTGTCTATCTCCAAAGACATAGTTCCCTAGACCTAAACCATCGGCATTTTCTTTTTCTTTATTATCGCCTTCAAAAGACTCTTCAGAAGAATAATATCTGTCAATACGTAACCAGTGCATATCACGACTACGACGAACTTCTTCTTTACCTACAACAGGTACGTTGTTTTCTGCGTGACATGCAATCACACAAGCACCACAACCTGTACAAGCATTCAAATCAATTGAAAGATTGAAGTGATGACCGATAGAACGATCAAACTCATCCCAAAGATCAACATCTGGAGATGTTACTGGCGTTTCTTCATGATTTAAAGAAACAACAGGAATTGCATTCCAGTATTTTTTATCTTTAGTATTGAAAATTTCTAATGAGGTTTCCTTAATAATATCACCACGACCCATTAAAGTGTTATGCAACTGAACACAAGCAAATTCATGCATTCCAGATGCTGGTTCAACTATAACGTTTTGAACATTATTGGAACCGTAATATAAGGTGAAGGCGTTAACGCCTGTTTTCATTTCGTCTTTTAATCCAGCTGAACGACCATATCCAAAGGATAGACCAACAGTCCCATTAGCCTGACCTGGCTGAATAAGAACAGGAACGTTATTTAAAGTCGTTCCGTTAACAGTAACGTTTGCATAGCTACCGTCTAAAGCGCCTGTTGCTACATGAACATTCTTAAGTCCAATTCTGTCGGCATCCGCTTTGGAAACCGTTAAGTAGTTATCCCAAGATACTCTTGAAATTGGATCAGGAAACTCCTGCAACCATGGGTTGTTTGCTTGTTGGCCATCACCCATTCCTGTTTTGGTGTATAACACCAATTCCATATCAGAACCCGATGTGTTAGCCAAAGCTCTCGCAGCTGCTCCAGCGGACACCACATTCATTGCAGCAGATCCATCTGCAGAACCTCCTGTTGAAACAGTCTCCGTAGATGTTGTTGTGACGTATTCTTCTTTATCTTCCTCAGCAATACCTAATCCAACTGCAGCATCATGAATAATACCTCCTACTAATGTTCTGTCTTTTTTCTCTTTTAATTCCGTTGAAGTGGTTTCGATAGTTTCTGTAGTACTGGTTGAAGCACCTCCAAAGTAAACACTACCTTTAACAAAAACACCATCATGTAATGCTTTGTTAAAAGACGATCCACCCAATACACTGGTATTCCAAGTTTCCTTTATATAATTATGATAAGAATTTGAACCTAAACTACCTTGAGTCCACAGGATAAGCATTTCTTGAAACTGTCTAGTATCAAACAATGGACGGATTGTAGGCTGCGTCAAAGCAAAATGCCCTTTCTTCATTTCAACATCACCCCAAGACTCCAAATAATGTGGTGCTGCAGCTATGTATTGACATTTTGAAGATGTCTCATCTGACTTCATTGAAAATGCAACAGACAATTCAGTTTTAGCTAAACCTGATTCAAATTCCGAGGCATTAGCTAAAGTATACATGGGGTTCACACCACTCATGATAATAGCACCAACCTTACCTGCATTCATATCTGCAATTAAAGTTTGTACCGCTTTATCATTTCCTTGTCTGGTTTTTATAGGTGTAATAGGATCAAATGCTTGACTTCCTAAATGCTCATTGATGGCAAATACAACCGTTTGCGCATTGACATCTTGAATACCTGTAACCACTACAGCTTTTCCTTTTGCTGCTTTAAGTTCAGACGCTGCTTTACTTACAGCCTCTGCTATATGTTCTGGTAATTCTACAGATACCGAACCGCCAACTACTTCGCTATATAATTTTGCTAAAGCCAATTTTTGCTGACTAGCTGTCATGGGCACACGCTTATCAGCATTAGCACCCGTTAATGACATATTAGATTCAAACTGAATATGACGAGACATTTTACCATGATCTGGCACGCGATTTTTTGCATAGCCAGAATCAAATCCGCCACCTTGCCAATCACCTAAAAAGTCTGCACCAACAGAAACAATCGTCATCGCTTTAGAGAAATCATAATTGGCTAAACCACGCTCTCCGTAATTAGCTTGATAGGCATCTAAAGCAGCAGATTCTGAAACCGCATCATAAACCACATGACGAACATTGCCATATTTAGCTTTGAATTCAGCAACCAATTTCGAAGTTGATGGACTGGCAAAAGTTTGTGTCAATAACACAATTTGTTTACCAGATCCACTTAAGCTGTTCAATTTTTGAGTAGTTTCCGTATCAAAATTGCTCCAAGAAATTGGGTTACCATCTTTCGTTGGGCCTTGTACTCTCAAACTATCATACAAACCAAGAACCGATGCATTTACTCTGGCATTTGCACTACCATTGGTAGCAGCCATAGCATTGTTCTCAATTTTAATTGGACGACCTTCACGGGTTTTCACTAAAACACTTGCAAAATCATACCCATCTGCAATGGTTGTTGCATAGTAATTGGCAACACCTGGAATAATCTCCTCTGGCTGCACAACATAAGGTATAGATTTAATAACTGGTCCTTCACAGGCAGCTAAAGAAGCTGCAGCTGTACTAAAACCAACATATTTTAAGAAATCACGACGGGTTGTTTTCGAGTCACTTAATGATTCTTTATTCCCTAAAAACTCATCAGTAGGAATCTCTTGAACAAATTCGTTTTGTTTCAGCGTCTCAACAATAGAGCTATTCTCGTTTAGCTCTTCAACACTTTTCCAGTATTTCTTGTTTGATGACATATTATATAATTGAATTACTTCTTAATAAATTAATAATGACACTTACCACATTCCAATCCGCCCATTTGAGCAGCTGTCAATTGGTCTACACCGTACTTTTTAGATAATTCTGCATGAATTTTCTCGTAGTAAGCATTGTCTTGTACTTTCACATTGGTTTCTCTGTGACAGTTAATACACCAACCCATGGTCAATGGTGCATGTTGATACATAATCTCCATTTCTTCAACTGGTCCATGACAAGTTTGACATTCAATACCTGCAACAGAAACATGTTGAGAGTGATTGAAATAAGCAAAGTCTGGTAAATTATGAATACGCACCCATTTTACAGGTTGTGATTCACCGGTATATTTTTGATCGGCATCACTCCATCCTGCAGCGGCATATAATTTTTGAATTTCACCGTCATAGAACTCTTTTGAATATTCTGGACTAGTCTCTCCTTTGTATTCGTAAATAGATTTATGACAGTTCATACAAATATTCAAGGAAGGAATTCCTGAATGCTTACTAACTCTAGCCGAAGAGTGGCAGTATTTACAATCGATACCGTTATCACCTGCGTGAATTTTATGAGAGAAATGTATTGGCTGTACTGGTTGGTAGCCTTGATCAATACCTATTTGCATGAGGTAACCATAAACAAAATAACCACTAGCCAACAATAAGAAAATAGCTGTAACCAATACCAAAAATTGATTTTGAATAAACGCTTTCCAAATTGGTGTGCCTTTCGTTTCAGAAACATCCACACCTTTAGCTTCAGCAAAACGATTTAACGTTTGTCTGACCAAAATAAGCGCCATGGCTAATAAGGCAAACAACACCGCTAAAGCACCTAAAACTAATTTATTTGAGAAACCGCTTTCTTGAGAAGAGCCTTCACCACCACCAGTTGTAACTTCAACAACAGGCGCAGGAGCCTCTTCAGCCGTATAAGCCAAAATGTCTGAAATATCCTGATCAGTTAATTGAGGCATTGGCGTCATCGCTGCACCGCCATACTCATTATAAATCTTTACTGCATAAGCATCTCCTGAAGCTACAACAGCCGCACTGTTGTGAATCCAAGCAGTAATCCATGCTCTATCCAATCCTTCTTCATCTGCCAATCGTTGCTCGACATTTCTAAGAGCAGGCCCTGTCATCTTCTTATCCAGCTGATGACAAGCAGCACAATTGGTGTTAAATAAAGTTTTTCCTTTTGCTGGGTCGCCTTCTTGGGCAGAAAGTGAGGTTGAAAACGCTAGTAAAATAATTAAACTTAAACGGAGAATGTTTTGGCTTAATTTTCGGTGATTCACCTGTTTCATATTATTAGTTGAATTAACTTCTAAACTTTGGTATGATTTTTTCATTTAATAACAGAAAAAAATACAATAATAAAATCTCACGCAAAAGTAACATTTAAAGTCGATTTTAGAAATGTTACAGAAGTGTTAATTGTTAATTTAGAGAAATTCTAAATAATAAAATACCCGAAGATTTAGTTATTATCATTTACATTTGTATAAAACACCATTGAAAATGAAATTATTGAACATAAAATTCCTGATACCAACCTTATTTTTAGCAGTCATAACCATTCATACTTCCCATGCTCAACAAGGCCGTGTGGTCATAAATCAAGATGATGATTTGGTAAAATTATTGGCTCTAAAGCGAGATATGAATCTGAATGATAATGATTCCGATCGTTATAAAATTCAGATTTTTTCAGGTAATCGTCATGATGATGCCCAAAAAGCCAAGTCAAAATTACAGGCAAAATTACCCAATTTACCAGTAAGTTTGGAGTTTGAAACACCGAATTATAAAGTTTGGGTTGGAAATTTTAGAAGCCGATTGGAAGCTGACAGAAGTTTGGTTAAAGTCCAGAAAGAATTCCAAAACGCTTTTGTATTTAAACCTAAAAAAGAAAAAGAATAAACAAAAAAAGCGACCGATTGGTCGCTTTTTTTATAGTCTGTTTTCAAAGCTTATTTTAGCTTCTTTTTTACTTCTACTTCTTGGAAAGCTTCAATGATATCACCTTCTTTAATATCGTTGTAGTTTTTAATTTGCATACCACAATCGTATCCTTTAGAAACTTCTTTTACATCGTCTTTAAAACGTTTTAGCGAAGCCAGTTCACCTGTGTAAACCACAACACCATCGCGAATTAAACGCACGCCTGAATTTCTATAAATCTTGCCACTTGTTACCATACAACCAGCGATACTTCCAATTTTAGACACCTTGAATATTTCTCTGATTTCAGCAGTACCTGTTATCTCTTCTTTTAATTCAGGAGACAACATACCTTCCATAGCATCCTTAAGGTCATTAATAGCATCATAGATGATTGAGTACATTCTGATATCTATTTCTTCCTTATCGGCTATTTGACGGGCGTTACCCATTGGTCTCACGTTAAATCCAATAATTACCGCATCTGAAGCCGAAGCTAATAAGACGTCGCTTTCTGTAATTGGACCAACACCTTTATGGATAATATTCACTTGAATTTCTTCTGTAGATAGTTTCTGGAATGAATCTGTTAATGCTTCCACAGAACCATCCACATCTCCTTTAAGTATGATATTCAGCTCTTGGAAATCGCCTAAAGCAATTCGACGACCAATTTCATCTAGCGTAATATGACGCTGCGTTCTAACAGATTGTTCTCGCTGTAATTGTGTACGTTTCGATGCAATTTGTTTTGCTTCGCGTTCATCCTCAAATACACTAAACTTATCACCTGCTTGAGGTGCACCGTCTAAACCTAATATTGACACAGGTGTTGATGGTCCAGCTGCTTTAACTTCTTTACCACGTTCATCGTGCATGGCTTTCACCTTACCGCTGTTTTTACCAGCCAACACATAATCACCGACTTTTAAGGTACCAGCCTGAACTAGAATCGTGGATACATATCCTCGACCTTTATCCAAGAATGCTTCCACAACGGTCCCTTGCGCTGGTTTATCTGGGTTGGCTTTGAGCTCTAATAATTCCGCCTCAAGCAACACTTTTTCCAATAATTCTTTTACACCTTGGCCTGTTTTCGCTGAAATATCATGCGATTGAATTTTTCCACCCCAATCTTCAACCAATAAATTCATATTGGCCAATCCTTCTTTTATCTTATCCGGATTTGCAGTTGGTCTATCTATCTTGTTAATCGCAAATACAATTGGCACACCCGCTGCTTGTGCATGCGAAATGGCTTCTTTGGTTTGTGGCATGATATCATCATCAGCTGCAATGACAATGATGGCAATATCTGTGACTTGAGCACCACGAGCACGCATGGCCGTAAAGGCCTCGTGACCTGGTGTATCTAAAAACGCGATTTTTTGACCACTTTCCAATTCAACACCATAAGCACCAATGTGCTGTGTGATACCACCTGACTCACCTGCTATGACATTCTCTTCACGAATATAATCCAATAACGAGGTTTTACCGTGATCAACGTGACCCATTACTGTAACAATTGGCGCACGTGGTTTTAAGTCTTCTGGTTTATCTTCAACTTCTTCGATTGATTCTTCAATATCAGCTGTAACAAACTCCACTTCATAACCAAATTCTTCAGCAACAATGGTCAATGTTTCAGCATCCAATCGTTGGTTCATGGTCACCATCATTCCCAGCGACATACAGGCCGAAATAATTTCGGTTACCGATACATCCATCATAGTGGCAACTTCACTGGCTGTAACAAACTCGGTTACCTTCAGGATCTTACTTTCAGCTGCTTCTGCCTGTAAATCTTTTTCGGTTTGTTCTCTGTGCTGGTCACGCTTTTCACGACGGTACTTAGCACCCTTACCTTTACTTGATTTACCTTGAAGTTTTTCTAGTGTTTCACGTACTTGTTTTTGTACTTCTTCTTCACTTGGCTCCTCCTTAACAATATTTCTTCTGCCTTTTCCTCCAGACTTACCTTTAAATCTGTCATTACCGCCACCTCTAGAAAAATTATTGTCGTCTGGACCTCCAGCTTTACTGATACGTCTACGCTTTTTCCTTCCGGTACCAGCTTCTTTATTATCAGTCTTTTTCTCTTCTTTTTTCTTTTTAGGCTTATTGAATTGTGTTAAATCAATCTTATCGCCAGCAATTTTAGGCCCAGAAAGTTTTTGATATTGAGTTTTTACTTTTTCTTCAGCAGGTTCTTCTTGCTCTTGACTTTCGGTTTTCTTTTCTGCTGTTTCTTTCTTCGGTTTATCTGAAGCTTTCTCTTCTTTTTTTGCTTTAGGAGTCTCCTCTTTTACAGGCACTTCTTTATTTCCAGTTTCTTCAGCTTCTTCAACTTTAGGTTCTTTAGGTTTTGCAGGCTTTTTCTTATCGGCATCCAAGTCGATTTTTCCAACTTGCTTAGGCCCTGAAAGCGTTGATTTTGCTTTAACAACTTCTTCTTTCTCCGCTGCTTCTTTTTTGGCTCTTGCTTGCTCTTTCTCTTCTAATTCACGTTCACGCTGAATCCTTAATGCTTCCTTTTCTTTCTGTTTAGCCTCACTAACCTCTTGAGATTTTGCTTTTTTATTGGCATCTGTCTCAAACTCGTCCTGCAAAAGTTGGTGTACTTCTTCAGATATTTTTGTGGTTGGTCGCTTCTCTATTTCAATGCCTTTAGAGTCTAAATACTCAACAGCACGATCTAGCGAAATATTAAGTTCACGTAATACTTTATTTAATCTAATTGTTTCAGCCATAAATTGCCTTTAAAATAACCTAAAATTATATTTAATCTTCGAATTCCTCCTTAAGAATTCTAATAACATCTAAAATTGTTTCTTCTTCTAAATCTGTACGCTTAACTAAATCATCAACTTCCTGCTCTAAAATACTTTTTGCTGTATCCAATCCAGCTTTGCTGAATTCTTCAATAATCCACTCATCGATTTCATCAGAGAACTCACGTAACTCGACGTCTTCTTCGGCACCTTCCCTGAACACATCAATCTCATAACCAGTTAATTGGCCAGCCAAACGAATGTTATGACCACCTCTACCGATAGCCTTGCTTACCTCTTCAGGCTTTAAGATAGCTTCAGCGCGTTTGTTTTCTTCATCAATCTTTATAGAAGTCACTCTTGCAGGACTCAAGGCTCTTGTAATGAATAGTTGTAAGTTATTGGTATAATTAATAACATCAATATTTTCATTACCCAACTCACGAACAATACCATGAATTCTGGATCCTTTCATACCAACACACGCACCTACTGGATCAATTCTGTCATCATAAGAATCCACAGCTACTTTAGCTTTTTCACCTGGAATCCTAACAACTTTTTTAACCGTAATCAAGCCATCAAAAACTTCAGGAATTTCTTGCTCGAACAATTTCTCCAAAAATTCTGGAGCCGTTCTTGACATGATAATAGCTGGTTTGTTTCCTTTAAGCTCAACACTCTCAATTATACCACGAACATTATCGCCTTTTCTAAAGAAATCTGATGGTATTTGTTTTTCCTTTGGAAGGATAATTTCATTGCCTTCATCATCCAGTAAAATAACTGCTCTATGACGTATGTGGTGAACTTCAGCCGTGTAAATATCACCAACTAAATCCTTAAATTGCTTATAGATATTGGTATTATCATGCTCATGGATTTTAGAAATCAAGTTCTGCCTTAATGCTAAAATTGAACGACGTCCTAAATCTATTAACTTCACTTCTTCGGATACATCCTCTCCAACTTCAAAATCAGGCTCAATCTTTCTAGCTTCAGACAACGATATTTCCTGATTAGGCTCTTCTACTTCTCCATCGGCTACAACCACACGATTTCTCCAGATTTCCAAATCTCCCTTATCAGGGTTAATAATGATATCGAAATTGTCATCATCACCAAACTTCTTCTTCAATGCATTTCTAAACACATCTTCTAAAATCGCCATTAGGGTTACACGATCTATTAATTTATCGTCTTTAAATTCTGAGAAAGACTCAATTAACGCAAGATTTTCCATATCTCTCTTTTAATTAAAATTTTATCATAACTTTTGCTTCTACAATATCTTCATAGGCAATGTCTGCCTGTTTTTGAACCGTCACTTTTCCTTTACCAACTGGTTTAGGTTCTCTAGCTTTCCAGTTTAAGGTGATTTTCGCCTCATCAGCATTCGTAAGTGTTCCTTTATACTGTCCATCATGAGTCGCTACCTCTAAATCCCTGCCAACACTTTTAACATATTGTCTTTGATTAACTAAAGGTGCAGCAGCTCCAGCTGACGCTACTTCCAAGGAAAAATCTTGATCCTCACGATCTAAATTATGCTCAATGGCCCGACTTATAAAAATACAATCATCTACTGTAACGCCTCGATCGCCGTCAATGATAACCTTAATGTTATTATCATTTGAAATAGTCAGGTCTATAAGAAAAAGATCTTCTCTTTCCTCAAGTCCTTCAGCCAATAATTTTTCTACTAGTTCCTTAAACATTTTTGGTATAAAAAGAGGGGACTTCCCGTCCCCTCATAATATCTTTTAACTTTCAACGGTGCAAATATACAACAATTAAATTGAATTCCATAATGATTGAAATATCAATTTTTATTCTTAATTTTATTCGCAACTACTAATCCAGAAATTCCTTTTATGAAAAAAATACTCGTTCCTACAGATTTTTCAAAACAAGCCGAAAATGCCTTACAAGTTGCAGCTCAATTAGCCAAAAAACATGGTAGTGAGATTTATTTACTCCACATGCTTGAATTGCCTTTAAGCCAAGTGGATGCTTTAAGCCAACACAGCGAATTACCTGAAGCCATGTTTTTTATGAAATTAGCACATAAAAAGTTTGAGCAAACCATGAGTCAAGATTATTTAGATGATGTGGTTGTGCATGAAACCGTTGATTTCAATCAAACATTTACAGGCATAAAAAACACTTGTAAGGAACATGGAATTGATTTAATCATTATGGGCTCTCATGGCTCTAGCGGATTCAAAGAAATGTTTATTGGATCCAATACGGAAAAAGTGGTTAGAACAGCTGAAGTACCTGTTCTAGTGATTAAAAATGAGCATGAGAATTTTAAAATTGACAACTTTGTTTTTGCATCCGACTTTAAAAATGACAACAAAGAAACTTACAGACAAGCGACTGAGTTAGCTAAAGCGTTTGGTGCTAAAATTCATTTATTATTTGTTAATACTGCCAGTAATTTCGTTACAACAGCCACTGCCAAAGCCAGAATAATGGATTTTATTAAAGATTATGATTTTGAGGATTATTCTATTTCTATTTATAATGATGAAAGTGTTGAAAAAGGCATTTTAAATTTTTCTCACATCATTGGTGCCGATTTAATAGGGATTAGTACACACGGAAGGCAAGGAATCGCGCATTTCTTTAATGGCAGTATCAGTGAAGATTTAGTCAACCATGCCAAGCGACCGGTAGTGACTTTTAAAATTTAATTGAAAAACCATCATAAAACAAAAAACCTAATCAATAAAGATTAGGTTTTTTTAATTACTTGTTGGCCTACTAGGGCTCGAACCTAGACTCTTCTGGACCAAAACCAGACGTGTTGCCAGTTACACCATAGGCCATTGTGTAATTGAGGTTGCAAATTTAAAACAAAGTTTCGTTTGCACAAACATTTTTTACATAAAATAATACTCCAAAACTTAACGTTTCCTTAAAAGTATTTTTGGTTTGATATTTATTGTTAAATTCGCCTAATCTAATAAACAGCAATTACATGGCACATATTAGCTTTAAAAAATGGAACAATCTATTAGCTTGGTTTTCATTTTTAGTGGCTTTATTCACATTCGGTCTTACTGTTGAACCTACTGTTAGTTTTTGGGATGCCGGAGAATATATTTTAACCTCTTCTAAACTTCAAGTTGGACATCCACCAGGAGCTCCATTATTTCAAATGTTTGGTGCATTTTTCTCGATGTTTGCGTTAGAACCTTCTCAAATAGGTTTTATGTTAAATATGATGAGTGCCGTTGCCAGTGCCTTTACCATTTTATTTATGTTTTGGACGATTTCCCTTTTATTGAGAAAATTAGCTGGAAATGAAGAGACCTTATCCGAAACTCAAAAAATAGCGATTTTAGGTAGTTCTTTAGTTGGAAGTTTAGCTTTCACTTTTACAGATTCATTTTGGTTTAATGCGGTTGAAACGGAGGTTTATGCTATGGCCACCCTCATAATGTCCGTGATATTTTATTTGGCATTACGTTGGGAGCGCGAAATGGATCAACCTCGCGGGAATCGTTGGTTAATCCTCATTGCTTTTGTTATTGGATTGTCATTTGGTGTTCATTTCATGGGTTTATTAACCATTCCTGCAATAGGATTGATATACTATTTTAAAAACTATAAAGAAATAACAGTCAAGAATTTTATAATTGCCAATGTGGTTTCTGTTGCTATTCTGCTGTTCATTTTTAAATTGTTGGCACCGAATATCTTAAGATACTTTAGTGCGATGGAAATTTTCTTTGTGAATTCCATTGGCTTACCATTTAATTCAGGGTCCATTATCGCAGGAGTTCTGTTGGTAGCAGTCATTTATTTTGGGCTGAAATACACCAGAGAAAAACAATACAAACACTTGAACACAGCTATATTGTGTGTAACGTTTGTAATGGTTGGTTTCTCGTCCTGGATGATGTTACCCATTCGTGCTAACGCAGATGTGGTTATCAATGAGAATGACCCATCTGATGCCAGGGAATTGCTGGCTTATTATAATTTAGAACAATACCCAGAAACCCATTTATTTTATGGGCCGCAGTTTACAGACCAGTATTCAGGTTTGGATGAAAACGAACCTTACATCGATGATAAACCCAATTATGAGAAAGATGAGAAAACGGGTAAATACGTCATTATAAACGATTGGGAGAATGCCAGACAGAATTACAATTCTAAACATGCCTCCATTTTACCAAGGATGTGGAGTGGCGAAAACGCTGAAAACTATATGATCTTTACAGGATATTTAGACTTCAAATTGAAGCCTGAATACCAAATGGAAAATGAGCTTCGCGGAGCTATTACTAATTTTAAGAATGACGTGGCTAATGGCATGGTTGACTATGAAGATTATCATAATTTCTTACGACAATTTAGCCAATATATTGATGTTGAAAAGCCATCTTTGGGTAGTAATATCGCCTATATGCTGGAATACCAATTAGGTTATATGTACTGGCGTTATTTTATGTGGAATTTTGTAGGTAGACAGGATGATATTCAAGGTAAATATGATAATCACGGTAATTGGTTAAGTGGTATTAATTTTATAGATGAGTGGCATTTGGGGTTATCTCAAGAAAACTTACCAAGTGATGTTGAAAATAATAAAGCGCGAAACACCTATTATTTTTTACCCTTCATTTTAGGGTTAATTGGCTTGTTCTTTTTATTCAACAAAGACAAAAAATTATTCTGGGTTATGTTGGTTTTCTTCCTGTTTACCGGTTTGGCTATTCAGGTTTATACGAATGTGAGACCCTTTGAGCCTCGTGAAAGAGATTACTCTGTAGTTGGTTCTTTTTATGTATTTGCCCTTTGGATTGGATTCGGTGTGTACGCCATAGTTGACTCTCTGAAACAAAAGTTTTCATCTAAATTACTAGCTCCTGCTGTTTCAGTTGTTTGCCTCATTTTGGTGCCTGGTATTTTGGCTGCGAACAATTGGGATGACCATGACCGTTCAAACAAATATACAGCTCAAGCGATGGCCAAAAAATATCTGGATTCTTGTGCTGAAAACGGCATCTTGTTCTCAATCGGTGATAATGATACATTTGCACTTTGGTATGCTCAAGAAATTGAGGGCTACAGAACGGATGTTCGTGTAGTTAATACCAGTTTGTTCCAGACAGATTGGTACATTGACCAAATGAAGCGTAAGGCTTATGAGAGTGATCCTGTTCCTTCATCACTCACCCATGATCAATACCGTTATGGCACACGTGATTATATATTGAAAAAATTATTTATTTATGATGCCAATGGCAGACCACAACGATTGCTGAATAAGGATACATTAAATATTAAGGACTTTTTGGAATTTGTTTCCAGTGACAATCCGAGAACCAAGTTCAAATATTTATTACAACAACAAGGTGAAGACCCTAGTTTCTATCCCGTACAATATCAAAACTCCAACTATTTTCCTGTTGAATATGTGCAAATTCCGGTCAACAAAGAAAATGTTTTAAAATATGGTATCGTAAAAGCACAAGATTCAGATGATATTGTGGATAACATCACTATCAAAATTACTGATGGTGCCTTATATAAAAATAGACTGCTAATGCTGGATATCATTGCCAATAACGATTGGAAACGCCCTATTTATTTTACGGGTGGTGCCTTTGGTGATGACGATTATATCTGGATGAAAGATTACTTACAACTTGATGGTATGTGTTACAAGTTAGTTCCTATCAAAACACCGGTTGATAAAGCCAATCCGTTTGATATGGGGCGTGTGGATTCTGATTTAATGTTTGATAAAGTTGTAAACTGGGATTGGGGTAATAGTGGTGACCCAAATATTTACCATGATACCGAAACCCGTCGAAATTCCATAACCTATAGAGGAAACCTGGCACGATTGATTGAACAATTAATCAATGAAGAAAAGCTAGATAAAGCTGAAAAAATTGCAGATATCGCCATGGATAATATGCCAGTAGACTATTTTGGATATTACACCCTTTTAGAACCCTACATAAGTGCTTATTATGAAGTTGACGCCAAGAATAAAGCGCAAAAATTGTTTAAAGATGTTGCCAAAAAATATCAAGAGAATTTAACGTATTACAGTAAGTTGGATGGTGAGCAACAAAGACGTGTTTTTGAGGAAATCTATACCGATATTGAACGCTACAAGAGTATCGTTGACGTGGTTATAGAATATGATAGGGACTTTGGTGCTCAAGAAGCCAAGACTTTTTCAAATTATTTGAATTTATTCAAGCATTTCTATGATGATGAACCAAGTCCTGAAGAAGATTCACTGGATTTGGATTCTGACATCCTACAAGGTGACAGTAGTATTATTGAACCCAAACAATAACTTAGATACATGGGAATAACGCCTGTAAAAACGCCTAAAATTGTCAAAAAGGCTCTACCTAAGTATGTTTGGGAAAAACAAACTAACGAGAAAATTCTCTATCTCACTTTTGATGATGGTCCAACACCAAATATCACGGATCAAGTCTTAAACTTATTGTCAGAGTTCCATGCCAAAGCAACTTTTTTTTGTATTGGAAATAATGTTGAAAAGCATCCTGAAATTTTTAAAAATATTTTATCAAAAGGACATGCTATTGGTAACCACACCCAAAACCATTTAAAAGGTTGGAAAACTGATTTAGAACATTATCTAGCTGATGTCGATAAAGCTCAAGATGTCATCAATTCAGAATTGAAAGATAATAAGTTTAGTCAGAAACTATTTCGTCCACCATATGGCAAAATAAAACCAAGCCAAGGAAAAGCATTAATTAATTTGGGATATACCATTGTTATGTGGAATGTTTTATCCTTTGATTGGGACAATCAAACCTCCCCTGACACTTGCTTAAAAAATGTTTTAGATAAATCTGAACCTGGAAGCATTATTGTTTTTCATGACAGTGAAAAAGCCGCAAAAAATCTTTTGTATGCTCTACCAAAAGTTTTGGAGCATTTCTCTAACAAGGGCTATACTTTTAAAGCATTAGCTAGCTAAACATATTCTTGAATAATACCAATAAGTGTATTGGCATCCTGTTCGCCACTATGACGCCATTTCATTTCGCCATTTTTGTAGATAATCAATGTTGGTAAACCTTTAACACGAAGGGCTTCAGCAAGCTCCTTATTCTTATCAACATCAATTTTAATAACTTTGGCCTTATCACCAAGGGCAGCCGCCACATCTCTCAATACGGCATGCATAGCTGTCGATTGCTCATTCCATTCTGTGAAAAAATCCAACAACACAGGAATGTTAACATCTATTAGTTCCCCAAATTTTGACATATGCAACAATTTTAGTCAACCTGTTCCTACAAACCTACAACATTTTACTTAAATAAAACTTGTTTATTTTCAATAGGTTATTGTCATGTAATATAAAAATAAACATTTTTTAAGAAAATAGCACTATTGCAAGAAATTAAGTGTCCCGAGTACCTTGCTTAAGTTCAATAACCGTGATCTCTGGCCAGATTCCCACTCGCCCAGGAAACGCATGATATCCAAAACCGCGATTCACGTTTATAAACCTTCCAAATTCATTGTACAAACCAGCCCATTGTTTGTAAACATATTGAGATGGACTCCATCTAAAAAACCCAGGGATTTCAATTCCCATTTGTAGTCCATGCGTGTGTCCACTTAAGGTAAGGTGATAGTGAAAGTCATCTTGCTTAACCTGATATTCCCAATGAGATGGGTCATGTGTCATTAAAATTTTAAAATCATCTTGGCTAATTTGTGATGATGCCTTTTGTAAATCGCCTGCTTGATTAAATCCCTTCCCCCAATTTTCAACACCAATGAGTGCTAATTTGTCACCATCTTTTTCGATATAGCGATGTTCATCCAACAATAAATCAAAACCAATTTTAGGATGAATATCCTTCACAGCCTGAAAATTGGCTACTTTATCTTCAGGTTTTTTCCATTCCACATAATCACCATAGTCATGATTTCCCAAAATAGAATATTTACCATAAGGTGCGTCTAACTCCTTGAACATATCAATCCAATCATCCATTTCATCGGCCTTATTGTTTACAATATCACCAGTAAACAGCATGACATCGGATTTTTGTTCATTAATTAAATCAACACCATACTTTATTTTTTCCTTATTCGTAAAACTCCCGGAATGGATATCGGAAATCTGCGTAATGGTAAATCCATCAAAGGCCTTGGGTAAATCTTCAAAAAACAATTGGTACTTTAGAACTTTATAGTTATAACGTCCTTGCCATATACCATATAGAAATGATGCGAATGGAATGGTCGCAATTCCCAAAGCAATTTTCGCAATAAACTCGCGCCTACCTGAAAAATCTTTTGTTTCACCGGGCGATAAAAATGAAAACAGCTTGCCCATTACTCTAAAAACATCTTCTCCAAACATAATGACTAACAAGACCAATTTGGGTATTAAAAACGTCAACATAAGGCCTGCCGCCAACTGAAAGTTAACCGTTTGACCGGCACTTCGTGGTGTCGAAAAGATGACATATAAAAAATTAGCATAGATAGCCAATGAAACCAATAACCAAACCCATTTTATTATTCGGCTTTTAGTTAATGTTTTAATTGCTTGGAACGCATAGATTTCAATAAATAAGAATATTATTGAAAATACGATAAGGGTTATAATCCACCGTGACATAAATATCTTTTCTTAAGGCTTTACAAATATACTGGCAAATAAAGCGAAGTCTTTTAATACTCTGTTAATTTTTTAATCCGTTTAGAGTTTTTATTTTCAAAGATGATAGGTTGATTGCTTGACTAAAAAACATAATTGTTTTCTTTTCTTTGGGCAACAAATCAAAATAGTTGTCGGAAAAATGCCCTTTTTCATTACAAAATAAAAATACATCTTTTTGAAGCGTACTACATGATAGTTCTATTTTAAAGCCTTCGTCTGTTTTGGTAATTGTTTTTTGAATAGCTTGAGGTTTCAGCTTGAGATCTTTTGGTTTTGAGAAATAGTAAAGCCATGTTTGATCATTGTTATCAATCCTTAAAACGGTTGATTGCTTATCAAAATTAATATCATTTAAATCCATATTAAAAATTTGCTTACTAACATCAAAAGGAATGACATCTTGAATTTGTTTATGCATGATACTTTTGCCGTCAAAATCTAGCAACCGCACATTGAGGTTTAAGGGCACCTTTTCCAGACTATCATTTATAGCATATACATTTAAAATATTGTTTTCAACTTTTGAGGAAATCAATAGGTTTTCAAAACTACGCTTAGCTTTATAATGCAATGCTTTCCAGTTCCCAAAGAAGTCAATACTTGACCATGACACGGCTGGCCAACAGTCGTTTAATTGCCAAAAGAGTGTACCCATATTATACGGTTTCGCTCTACGCTGTGCTTCTATACCTTTTGTAATACCATAAGCTTGCAACAACTGACTTACATAGACATAATCTTCTGCATTATCAGAAACTGGAAAATCACGTTGCATATAGGCATCGATAATTTGAAATCCTCGAGTATGCTTCTGATGATTTTTAAACCCTTCAGAAGTAATATCAAGTGAATCATTTTGGTTGATATATTTAATTGCTTGATAACTTGGAAAGGATTGAAATCCAAACTCACTCATAAATCGTGGCACGTGTTCTTCAAGATGTTCAAAGGGGTAACCATCATGCCAAATCCACCAGTCATGGGCGTCGCCTTCAAATTCGTACTTTGGATTGCCGCGCCCAAATTTTGGAGAGCTTTCCCAATAATCAGTATCTGAATATTGCCCGACTGTTCTTGGTAAAATAGAATCAAAAACCTTTAAATAGCTGCTCCAAATTTCATGTTTCTCTTCCTCTCTTCTACCATCTTGCCAGCCCCACCGATGCCAGCCTTCGCTATTTTCATTATTGCCACACCATAAGGCTATAGATGGATGATTTCGTAAACGCGTGATATTGTCAATAGCTTCTTGTTCAACATTTTCTAAAAACGCATCATCACCTGGATACATGGCACAGGCAAACATAAAATCCTGCCAGACTAAAATGCCTTTTTCATCACATAACTCATAAAATACATCATTCTCATAGATGCCTCCACCCCAAACACGTAGCACATTCATATTGGCAGTAACCACATCATTCAACAATTTTTCATAATGCTCATCAGTTACTTGATTTTGAAAACTATTTTGCGGAATGTAATTAGCGCCTTTGGCGTATACAGGAACACCATTAACCTTAAAATAAAACGATTCACCAAGACTATCCTTTTCGTTAACTAAATCAATTGTTCGTAAACCAACTTTTTTGGAAACGCTATCTAAAAGGGTTTCACCATCTTTTACAACAACTTTGATGTCATACAAATAGGGTTGCCCTAAATTATGAGGCCACCAGCGTTTGGGGTTTTTGATATAGAAATCAAATTGAGAGTTGTCCTTGTCTGATAAATCTGCTGATTTGGTTAGTGAATCATTAATATATAAATCATAATTCAGGTTTGCTATTGAAGTCCTTAACTCAAAACTTGTATTTAGTTTTGCTATCGAATCATTTAATTCTAACTGCTTAACATAAACATCATCTATCTTAAAATCATCCCAAGCCTGTAATTTCACATCACGCCAAATACCACTAGTATTCAGTTTGGGCCCCCAATCCCAGCCATATTGAAATTGGGCTTTTCTGGTAAAAATCCGATTCCCTTCTGGTAACGTGTAATTCAGTTTTACTTTGGCTTCTTCTTCATATTTAGAAGTGCTTTCAAATAGAATTCGCAATTCATTTTCTGCTTTTAAGTAAGGTTTCACATCAACAGCAAACCTTCTAAAGGCATTATTGGTTTTTAAAATCAAGCTGTCACTTAAATACACGGTTGCGTAGGTGTCCAAGCCTTCAAATATTAGTTCTATATGCTTACGATTCAAAGTTTTTGCATCAACCTTAAAATTCGTTTTGTATTCCCAATCGGTTTTTGAAATACCCTGTACTAATTCCTCATTATTACCAATAAAAGGGTCATTGATAAGTCCATTTTCCATTAAATCTGAAAACACATTACCTGGCACCTTTGCCGACAACCACGTATCGGAGTCAGTTTGCTTGAATTGCCAACTATCATGTAGTATTATAGTTTTTGGCGTTTCATATTCGGTTTGGCATGACAAACAGCAAACTAGCAGAAAAGCAATTAGACCATATCTCATTGAATAGCGTTTAAAATGTCCCGAATAATTTTAATATCTGAAACGGTTTGTGGTGTGTTTCCAAAATATTCTGAAGCAGCATTACTCATTATTTTGGAAGCAGACGCATGTATTTCTTCAAATCCAGCTTTTTTGAAATCAGCCGCATTTTCAGGGTTAATACCGCTCCCTACCAAAATAGTAATGTTATTTTTAGCCTGTTCCTTCAAGTCAGATAACAATTGCATGCCATTTATAGCTTTAGATTGCTGACCAGAAGTCAGTATACGATTAACGCCTAAATTGATGAGTGCTTCTAACGCTTGTTCAGGGTTTGGTACACAGTCGAAGGCGCGATGATATGTGAATGGTAATGGATCTGCCCATTTTATTAACTCCTGCGTGCGTTTTATATCGATGGTATTATCTTCCTTAAGAACTCCAGATACAATGCCCTGAACTCCTAATGCTTTACATACCTCTATGTCCTGTTTCATAATTTCGAATTCGGCAGAGGAATAGCAAAAATTCCCACTACGTGGACGAATCAACACATACACAGGAATGGATAAAGCAGCAACAACTTGTTTGATGAGTCCGTAACTAGGAGTGATCCCTCCTACTGATAACTCACTGCATAACTCAATACGATGTGCACCTGCTTCTTGAGCGCTGATAGCAGATTGATAGGAATTGGCACAAATTTCTAGAAGCATATTAATTCACTATAATTTCATCAATAAAGGTCCAAGCCTTATTACCAGAACCTTGATACTCTTCTGGAATAATTCCGTAATTAGGCACTATTAATTTTATATATCTTGTTCTCACTTTTTTATCAAATTCAACAAGAACTAAAATATCATTAGAATCAGGAACTTCTATAATTTGACTGTCATGATCAAATTGAAATTCAATGTATTTCGGTGCATAAATCCATTGACCTTGACCATTATGAAAACGTGTTTTAATTGCATTGATTTCCATTTCCTCGCCCAAATCAATAGTGATTCCAACATCATCTCCCCAAAATCCTAACCACTCTTTGTCGCCATAGCGTGTGTCACTACCTGAAATGCCATTTATTAAACCTTGAGCGCCACTTCCAGCATACACCTTGCTGGGATCAGGACTGATTGTAATCTTTTTACCTACGGCTTTATGATAATTGAAATGCTCTGTAAATGTTGTCCCTAATTGTTTTCCATTTTTGAAGACAGCGGCTTTCAATGTCATATTTTCATTAAAAGGAATCGGGTCTTCATATATTACCGATTGTTCATTTGGTTCAGAACCATTGGTGGTATAGCGTATAACTTTGTCTTTAGTGAGCGTTTTTAAAGCATAGAATGACTGTTCCTTTTCAGTAATGAGTGCACCTTCAACTTCATACAAATGGTTGGCATAATTTTTTGCCAAAGCATCCAAACGCATATTAAAGGTTTCTACTCTTGACACAAAATCCTCATAGTTTTTGTATTCAGGGTTGGTCCAAGCGACTTCACTCATGGCTAAAATTCTAGGAAATACCATATACTCAACCTGGCGTTCGGTTGGAATATATTCTGTCCAAAGATTGCCCTGAACGCCCAAAACATATTGCGACTCATCTTGATTTAATTCTTCTGGAATAGGGTTGAAACCATACACCTTTTCCAATGGTAAATAGCCACCAATAGCCAGGGGTTCCCCTTCATTAGTAGACTGGTAATAATCAAAATAACAATGGCTGGTAGGCGTCATGATAACGTTGTGTCCTGCTTTAGCGGCTTCAACGGCACCATTAGTGCCTCGCCAAGACATCACCGTGGCATTTGGAGCCAGACCGCCTTCCAAAATCTCATCCCATCCAATAATTTGTCTTCCTTTCGAATTTAAATATTTTTCAATTCGTGTGATAAAATAATTCTGCAATTCATGTTCGTCTTTTAACCCTAAATCTTTAATTCTGTTTTGACAAGCATCACAGGTTTTCCAATGCGTCTTTGGCGCTTCGTCACCTCCAATGTGAACATACTCGCTTGGGAATAAGTCAATAACCTCATCCAAAACAGATTCTAAAAAAGTGAAGGTGCTTTCTTTTCCTGCGCAAAAAATATCTTCAAATACACCCCAAGTCTGGGCTACTTTAATGGAATCGCCACGACAACCCAATTCCGGATAAGCCGAAATTGCCGCTTGCGCATGGCCAGGCATTTCAATTTCCGGGATAACAGTTATATGTTGTTTTTGAGCATAGGCAACTACTTCCTTGATGTCTTCTTGCGTGTAAAATCCACCATAGCGTTTGCCATCATAAGTTGTTGGTTGATCTGAAAAATGCCCTACCAATGTTTGGTCACGATAGCTAGCCAATTCCTGAAGTTTCGGGTATTTTTTTATCTCTAAGCGCCAACCTTGATCATCTGTTAAATGCCAATGAAAGGTGTTCATTTTCAACATGGCTAAAGCATCAATATATTTTTTGATGAATTCAACTGAAAACATATGTCTAGCAACATCTAGATGCATACCTCGATACTGAAATCTAGGTTCGTCTTCAATTTTTAAACAAGGAATAGCCACTTCATTCTTATAAAACGAACCATTTTCAAAACCAACAGGTAATAATTGCCTTAAGGTTTGTACCGCATAAAAAGCACCTTGGTCTGAATTGGCTTTTATCCGAATTTGTGACGTGCTAATCTCTAAAACATATCCTTCAACATTGGAAATACTGGTATCTTTTACAAAAACGATATCATCGTTTTCTTTTAACGTGATATGACTCCCATCTTGAATAAAATTCTTTAAAAAATCAGCAGAAATACTAAAATCCGAATCATTTTGAATGCCCATTCCATCTCTTAAAACAAAATTTCCCTCCATAATTGATTGATTTTGAAGGTTAGGAATGATCTGTGGTACAATTACTTCAGATGGTTTTTGTTGGCAGCTCCAAAACAGGACAGCAAAAACAATGAAAACAGTAAATTTCTTGATTGGCATTTTAGTATATTAGATGCTTTAAATTTAGCAATCCTATTTTAAATGAAACTCCCTATTACCTTCTTTTTTGCATTGGTAATACTATTTACTGCCTGCAAGGAAAATAAAGACATTCAACCAGCCCAAAAAGACACATCACTAATATCCTATGTCAATCCGTTTATTGGAACTGGCGGACATGGACATACCTATCCTGGTGCGACCATGCCTTTTGGGATGATGCAATTAAGTCCAGATACGCGATTGGATGGTTGGGATGGCTGTTCTGGCTATCATTATTCCGACAATTACATCTATGGTTTTTCACATACGCATTTAAGCGGAACAGGCGTATCAGACTATGGTGATATTTTATTGATGCCAACCAATGAAGTGAACTTTAACAATGGAGCCGATGGCAAAAAAGGCTATCGGGCTCATTTTAGTCACGACAACGAAATTGCAGAACCTGGTTATTATAAAGTACATTTGGATTCAACTAATATTGATGTGGAACTAACCGTTTCCAAACGCAGTGGTATACACAAGTATCAGTTCCAAAAATCAAGCAGTCAATACATCGTACTGGATTTGGAACATAGAGACGAGTTACTTGATTACAATATTACACAAGTAAGCCCAAAAATATTTAAAGGCTACAGACATTCTAAAGCATGGGCAACCAATCAAAAATTGTTTTATTATTTTGAATTATCTCATGAGGCAATTACACAATATCCAGCTCCTGATAAACCTACAAAAGCTATTTTAAGTCTGAATAATCCAACTCACGAACCAGTTTATTTAAAAATTGGCATTTCCCCGGTTGATGAGGAAGGTGCACGAAAGAATTTAGAAACTGAAATTGGTAACAAAAGCTTTGAAGAAGTAAAACAAGAAGCCCAAGATGCCTGGGAAAGTCAGCTTGAAAAAATAGTGGTTGAGAGTGACAATGACGATTACAAAACCAATTTTTATACCTCATTGTATCATACCATGATTGCTCCAAATTTATATCAAGATGTTGATGGTCGCTATCGTGGTATGGATTTAAACATTCATGAAACCAAAGATTTTAAGTATTACACCGTGTTCTCACTTTGGGACACCTATCGAGCCACACATCCACTTTACACCATTATTGAAGAAGACCGAACCAATGATTTTATCAATACGTTTTTAGCCAAATATGACGAAGGCAGCATCATGCCCATCTGGGATTTATCAGCCTGTTATACAGGTTGTATGATCGGGTATCATGCGGTTCCAGTGATTGCCGACGCCTATTTAAAAGGCATTAAAGGTTATAACACCGAAAAGGCTTTGGAGGCCATGAAACATTCGGCTACCCGTGATAAATTAGGATTGAAAGGCTATAAGGAATTCGGTTTTATTCCTGTTGAGGAGGAAAGCGAGTCGGTATCCAAAACTTTGGAATATGCTTATGACGACTGGACCATTGCACAAATGGCCAAGGCCATGAATAAAACTGAAGACTATAAAACTTATTCAGAGCGCGCCCAATATTATAAAAACGTGTTTGACCCAGAAAGTCAATTTATGCGTGGTCGTTTTCGCAACACCTGGTTCGCACCTTTTGATCCTTACGAAGTGAATTTTAACTACACCGAAGCTAATTCCTGGCAATACAGTTATTATGTGCCACAAGACATTACAGGGTTCATGAATTTGTTAGGCGGAAAAGATAAATTGGATGCTCATTTGGACAAATTATTTACAGCCGAAGCGGAAACTTCTGGGAGAGATCAAGCCGATATTACTGGTTTAATTGGCCAGTATGCCCATGGCAATGAACCTAGCCACCACATGGCCTACCTGTACAACTTTGTCAATAAACCTTATAAAACCCAAGAGAAAGTCCATCAGATTTTAACGGAACTATATACCAACGAACCCGATGGTATTTCAGGGAATGAAGATTGCGGACAGATGAGTGCATGGTATGTGTTTTCTTCCATGGGATTTTATCCAGTTACTCCAGCAAGCAATCAATACATTATTGGGACACCTTTGTTTGAAAAAGCAACCATTAATTTAGAAAATGGCAAGCAATTCACCATTCAAGCCAATAACCTGTCTGACGACAACATCTATATCGCATCGGTTGAACTTAATGGCCAACCATTAAACCAATCCTATATCTCTCATGAAGATATTATGAAAAGCGGTCAATTAGTCTTCAATATGACCAATCAAACTACGGAGTGGGCCACACAAGAAGGCGAAGAACCCGTAACGCGTATTTCCGACAATTTAATTGTACCTGTGCCATTTATTGCCAAAGGCGATGTGGCATTTAAAGGTGAAACAGAGGTTATGTTAGAAAATGTGGATAAGGAAGCTCAAATCCTCTATAGATTAAATGATGGTGAATTTAAAACGTATGAGAATCCGTTTACCATTTCAGAACCTACAACACTAGAAATTTATTCTAAAAAAGGCAATATTGAAAGTGCTAAAATTACTACCCAATTTTATAAAATAGACCCTAACATTTCCATAAAACTAGACACCGAATATGCTAACCAATATAATGGTGGTGGTAATAACGCCCTTATTGATGGCATTTATGGTACGCAAGATTTTAGAACAGGCACATGGCAAGGGTATTTTGATACCGATTTAATAGCAACGGTTGATATAGGAGGTGAAAAGGATATTCAAACTATTTCAGTTAACTTTCTTCAAGACCAAAAGAGCTGGATTTTTCTTCCTACAGTAGTCGATTTTTTAATATCATCTGATGGTAAAAATTTCAAATCTGTTTATTCAAAAACATTTGATACTCCAACACCTGGGGAAGGTTCACATATAGAAACCTTAAATTTTGAGTTAAATAAGAGTAAAGCTCGTTATATACAAATAATCGCCAAAAAATTGGGCAAACTTCCAGAATGGCATATAGGTTACGAACATGATGGACGTAGTTGGCTATTTGTAGATGAAATCACCATAAAATAATTATTATGAAACGAAGACATTTTTTAAAAAACGCAGCATTATCTGGAGCAGGTGTTGCTGTTGGTAGCACACTATTAAGTTGCGCTGATAACGATAAAAAAGTTGAAACAAGCGTGGCAACTCCAACACCAAATTCAAAAGCAAGCTTACCATTGGTTATTGCCACTTGGCATGTTAAAGAAGCTACCGCTAAAGCCTGGGAAGTATTACAAGCTGGCGGCAATGCTTTAGATGCCGTAGAGCAAGGTTGTATGGTGGAAGAAGCTAACGAAAAAGGTCAATCGGTTGGTAAAGGTGGTTTGCCAGATCGTGATGGCCATGTGACATTAGACGCTTGCATTATGGACAAACATGGTAATTGTGGTTCTGTTGTTTTTTTAGAAAATATTGTTCACGCTGTTTCTGTAGCCAGAAAAGTGATGGAGGACACACCTCATGTCATGCTTGCTGGAAAAGGGGCTGAACAATTTGCATTGGAGCAAGGCTTTAAAAAGGAGAATTTATTGACTGAAGCCTCAAAAAAAGCTTGGGAAGAATGGAAAGTTAACAGTGAGTACAAACCCATAATAAACATAGAAAATCACGATACCATTGGCATGCTAGCTATTGATAAAAATGGTGATATTTCTGGTGCTTGTACTACTAGTGGATTGGCCTACAAAATGCATGGCCGTGTTGGTGACTCTCCCATTATTGGTTCTGGATTGTTCGTGGATAATGAAATTGGTGCGTGTGTAGCCACAGGTTTGGGCGAAGAAGTAGTTAAAACCGTGGGATCCTTTTTGGTTGTGGAATTGATGCGTCAAGGTAAAACGCCTCAAGAAGCTTGTGAAGAAGCTATTAGCCGCATTGTAAATAAGCCCAATAGCAATTATAAGGATTTTCAAGTTGGTTATATTGCAGTCAACAAACAAGGCGAAACGGGAAGCTATTCTATTCATCAATGGTTTAGTATGACTAAATACCAAGATGGTGTCAATGAGCAGATTCAGTCAGATTTTTTCAATAAATCTTAAAACCATTTAATCGTTAAATCCACTATTTTTTGTTTCCAATTGTTATATGGTGGTTTTAATAAATCAACTGCCCCAAAGGTATGTTGTTTTAATAGCGACCGTTGGTTGGTAAACTCCAAAAACCCAAAATAGCCATGGGATTTACCAATTCCACTATTGTTAGAGCCACCAAAAGGTAAATTATGGTTTAAGTATTGCAGTAAGTTATGATTGATACATGTTCCTCCAGCTCGTGTATTATCTAAAATATAATTGATGTTTTTTTTCTTTTTGCTATAAATATATAAAGCCAAAGGTTTTTCTTTTGAATTAATATAATCTACAGCTTCTTCAAGTGTCTTATACGTTTTCAAAGGTAAAACGGGACCAAAAATTTCTTCCTGCATAAGTTTACTATCCTCATTCAAATCTGAAATCAATGTTGGCTCTATATAGTTGTTCTCATCATTTGACTGACCTCCCGAGTCTATTTTGGCGTTTTGGGATTTTGAGTCTTCAAGTAATTCGTTCAGGCGACTAAAATGCTTTTTGTTTACAATACGGCTATAAGCTTCAGAAGATTCTGGTTGTTCAGAATAAAATTTGCTCACCTGCTTTTTGAAACTTGTTATAAATGATTCTTTGATGCGTTCGTCAACAAGCACATAATCTGGTGCAATACAAGTCTGGCCTGCATTCATGAACTTGCCATAAATTATTTTACCGACAACTTTATCAATATTCACTGAATCATCAATAATTGTTGGGGACTTCCCTCCTAATTCCAAAGTCACCGAAGTAAGATGTTTAGAAGCCGCTTTCATTACAATTTTACCTACAGCTGGTGAACCTGTGAAAAAAATATGATTAAAAGGTAATTCCAATAACGCTTGAGAGGTTTCTACTTCACCTTCGACTAATGCTATTTCGTTTTCATCAAATAAATCAGCGACTATTTTAGCCATCAAACGAGATGTATTCGGAGTCATTTCCGAAGGCTTCAAGATAACGGCGTTACCACCGGCAATTGCTGATACCAGAGGCCCAAATGTTAAATTTATAGGATAATTCCAAGGTGAAATAACCAAACAAACACCTTTTGGTTCGTTGATAATGTATGAACTGCTTCCCAACATAGCTAAAGGCGTACCTACGTGTTGTTTTTTTAGCCATGATTTCAAGTTTTTGGAAACATACTTGATTTCATCAATAACAGGATAAATTTCAGTAAGGTCAACCTCTAATTGGGGTTTTTTAAAATCGGCATACAACGCATCTCGAATATCTTGTTTATAAGTGCTCTCTAATGCGTGTTTTAATTTTTTGAGTTTTATGACACGCTCCTTATAATTGGTATTACCAATATTGAATTGGTTTGCTTTTTGTTTGTCAAACAAACTCGCAAACATATTGTCAGAATAACTCATAAATTCATTAGGCCAAAAATGGCTCTCCTTTTAAATCTTGTTCTTTAAATTTCTTTACCAACTCCAAAGCATCAGGAATGACATCACTGCATAAAATAATTAATGATCCCTTTTGAGCATTTTTAACCGCATGGGTTATGGCCTCTCTTTCGGAAGGAATAATAGTGGTCTTCTTATTCGGGTCTTTCATTTTAATACCATCATTCAAGAGTTTAATAAGTTCCTCTTCCGTGCGACCTCTTAAACGTTTATCTTGACGGATTATGATTTCATCAAACATCTCTGCAGCAATACTCCCTACTTGGTTAGTATCTTCATCACGTCTATCACCTACACCCGCGATAATACCGACCTTGACGGTAGCATCCAGTTCATCTGTAAATTTCTTTAATGCCATCATCCCAGCTGGATTGTGTGCATAATCCAGTAAAATGGTAAAATCTTTAAATTCGAATAAATTCAGTCGACCTGGTGTTTGTGATGCCGAAGGTATGAAGGTTTCCAAAGCAGCTTTAATGTCTTCTATACTGATTCCTTGTACATGGGCTGCCAATACGGCTGCTAGTACATTTTGAATCATAAAAGTCGCTTTGCCTCCATAGGTTAATGGAATGTTTTCGGCTCTCATAATGCGCATTTTCCAAACACCTCTGCAAATAGTTACATATCCGTTTTCATGAACTGCTGTGATACCATTTAAACGCTGTAAGGCTTTTATTCTAGGGTTATTTTCATCCATTGAAAACAAGGCTACGTTACATTCTACAGAACGTCTCATATCATAAACCAAGTCATCATCAGCATTCAAAATGGCATAACCACTTGGTAAAACCGTTTCAGGAATAACACCTTTAACCTTTGCCAATTGCTCAATGGTGTGAATCCCTTTTAATCCTAAATGGTCTGCAGCCACATTGGTCACAATCCCGACATCACATTTTTTAAAGCCCAAACCAGCACGTAATAAACCGCCTCTAGCACATTCCAAAACTGCAAAATTGACGGTTGGGTCTTTCAATACAAATTCCGCACTAGCTGGACCCGTACAATCCCCTTTCATCAATAATCGGTTTTGAATATAAACACCATCACTGGTTGTATAACCCACTCTATATCCTTTCATTTTTGCAATGTGAGCCATTAAGCGCGATGTTGTGGTCTTTCCATTGGTTCCCGTGATAGCGATAATAGGAATTCGGCCTGTATCCCCTTTTTGTGGGAATAATTTATCAATTACTGGTGCCGCCACGTTACGAGGCAACCCAGATGTTGGTGCCAGGTGCATTCTAAACCCAGGACCTGCATTAACCTCTAAAACGGCTCCACCTGTTTCCGAAAGCGGTTGTGAAATATCAGTCGTCATGATATCAATGCCACATATATCCAAATCAATAATTTTTGAAATACGCTCTGCCATACTTACGTTTGCTGGATGCACAATATCGGTGACATCTTCAGCGGTTCCACCCGTGCTTAAGTTAGCTGTGTCTTTTAATATTAATCGTTCACCGTCTGGAATTATGGATTCTAATGTATAACCAGCATCTTTAATGATGGTTTTGGTCAGTTCGTTAACAGTAATCTGTGTAAGTACATTCTCATGTCCATAACCACGACGCGGATCTTTATTGACTTCATCAATCAATTCTTGAACGGTTGACTTACCATTACCGATGACATGAGCAGGTGTTCGCTTGGCTGCTGCAACCAATTTGTTGTTAATAACTAATAATCGGTAATCTTCACCAACTATAAATTTTTCAACGATTATGGCGCCGCTTCTGGAACTTTCTTTGGCTTGTCTGAAGGCTTCCAAAGCCTCATCATAGTTTTGAATATTAACAGTAATCCCACGGCCATGATTACCGTCTATTGGTTTGATTACCAATGGGAATCCCACATAATCACAGGCATCTTCCAAACTACTTTCTCTTCGAATAATATCACCACGAGGTACTTCGACTTCTGCTTGCTCCAAAAGGAATTTAGTATCTTCTTTATCACAAGCCAACTCTACACCAATACTACTTGTTTCACTGGTTACCGTTGCTTGAATACGTTTTTGATTGGCACCATAACCCAATTGACATAAGGAATATTTATTCAAGCGAATCCAAGGAATGCCACGTGCTTCTGCTTCTTCAACAATAGAGCCGGTACTTGGCCCTAAACGATCATCCTCACGCAATTCGCGCATTTTTTGAATATCGTCTGCCATGTCATAATCCTCACCTGCAATTAATGCTTCACATATTCTGACTGATGCCTTGGCTGCATAACGCCCAACCGATTCTTCCATATAGGCGAACACAACATTATAAACCCCTTTTTCACCATAACCGCGAGTTCTTCCAAATCCCACATCCATGCCAGCCAATGTTTGGATTTCCAGAGCAATGTGCTCAATAATATGACCCATCCATGTACCTTCCTCTACCCGCTGAAAAAAACCACCCGGCTCTCCAACAGAACAACGATGCTCATACATGCCAGGAAACATTGCTTTAAGCCTATCATAAAACCCATCAACCTTGTTGGATGGTCGCTCTTCCATGTCTTCTAAATCTAGAACCATGACGATTAGTTTATGACGACGAACAGACCAATAATTCGGCCCTCTCATAGCATTGATTTCCCTTATTTTCATATTGTTAGTTTTTAGTTTTATTTAAAGTGAAAGATTATAAATATATACATTTTTCTAATAAAATTTTAGTTTATTTTTGTCCAATAATTTTTTTGAAACAGATTGTATGAAGCGGAATAAAGGCACATTAATCCCTATTGGCGGAAATGAAGATAAAGGTGTTGTTGAAGATGACTTTAACAAGCTTGACTATATTGAAGAAGGTATCTTATCCCATGTGGTTAGAGAAGCAGGTGGTGTTGAAGCCAAAATTGTAGTCATACCCACAGCTTCCAGAATCCCAAAGGAAGTGGGTAACAATTACATAGATGCCTTTGAAACATTGGGTTGTAAACATGTTACTGTTTTGAATATCAGAAGCAAACAAGATTCTGAAAATCCTGAATTCATTACAGCCGTCAAAGCAGCGAATTGCGTCATGTTTTCTGGTGGCGATCAGTCCAAAATTACCGACAGAATCGGTGGTTCATCCATTCATAATATTCTAATCAATCGTTACAAAAACGAAAAAGGTTTCGTGATTGCGGGAACCAGTGCTGGCGCTATGGCTATGGCTCAAGAAATGATTGCTGGTGGCAGTGCTACAGAATCCTTTGTTAAGGGCGCTGTCAATATGTATAAAGGTTTAAGTCTGATTCCTGAATTGATTATAGATACGCATTTTATTCAACGTGGTCGATTTGGACGGGTTTCAGAAGCTGTTGCCAAGTTCCCTGATAAAATTGGTATTGGATTGGCTGAAGATACCGGACTCATCATCAAGCATGGCATTGTTGAAGTTATTGGTTCAGGTATGGTTATTATATTTGATCCTCGAAAACTGAAACACAATAACGAAAGGATTCTAAAGGTTGGTACACCCATGTCTTTGACCAACTTAAAAGTTCATGTTTTAGCCAATGGTGACCGCTTTAATATTAAAAAGAAAAAGGTAAAAGTACTACCCGTAGAATCACCTTTTATCTAAAGTATACTTCCAGTAGAATTTTACTTATAAATAGCAATTGTTTCCGTTCCCATAGATGATTTACAGGCACGATACATGCCTTCTGTATTAAAAGGCATAGCGATATTTCCTTGGGAATCTACAGCTATCAAACCGCCATCACCTCCTATTTTCAGAATGCGTTTATTGATAACCTCATTGGCTGCTTCTTGCAAACCCATATTTTTATACTCCATGAGGCAAGCCAAATCATAAGCCACGACACCACGAATAAAAAACTCACCACTTCCAGTACAGCTCACGGCACAAGTATTGTTATTGGCATAATTTCCGGCACCTATCATCGGGCTATCACCAACACGACCCCATTTTTTATTGGTCATACCGCCAGTAGAAGTGGCAGCGGCTATGTTTCCATCTTGGTCGCAAGCTACCGCACCAACGGTCCCAAATTTAGAATCTTTCTTTGTAGAATGATCTAACTGAAAATTATTGGTGTCCTTTATATCCAACCACTGCTTGTGTCTAAATTCATCATAAAAATAATCGGCATCTTCCAACCTATAATTTAGCTCTTTCGCAAACTGCATAGCGCCATCACCTGCCAAAAATACATGCTCGCTCTTATTCATAACATCCTTTGCCAGGCATACAGGGTTTTTGATTCCGGTAATCAAACTTACTGCACCAGCATTTAGGGTTTTACCATCCATAATGGCTGCATCCATTTCATGAGAACCTTCAGCGGTAAAAACACTACCCTTACCAGCATTGAACAAGGGCGAGTCCTCTAAAACTTTTACAGCTGCCTCAACAGCATCAACTGCAGTGCCGCCATTTTCTAATAAGTAATAGCCAGCATCTAACGCATCTTTTAGAGCGTCTTTATATTTAGTTTCCAATTCTGGTGTCATCATACCTTTCACCAAGGTACCAGCGCCACCATGAATGGCTATTGAAAAAGTTCTCATTTGCGAATTTTTGAGGTTGTGAAATTACAAATTGCAAACCAATTCGCATTCATGAAAGCATAACTTTTTGTAGTTTTGAGATTCTTACAAAAACAATCCTATGTCAGAACAAAAACGCCTATTCCTTGTTGATGCCTATGCACTCATTTTCCGTGGTTATTATGCTTTTATAAAAAATCCAAGAATCAATAGCAAAGGTGTTGATACCTCGGCCATCATGGGTTTTATGAACTCACTATTGGATGTGATTAAGCGTGAACGTCCTGATCATCTAGCGGTTTGTTTTGATAAGGGTGGTAGTGTGGATCGCGTAGAAATGTTTGAGGAATACAAAGCCAATCGAGATGAAACACCCGAAGCTATAAAAGTAGCAGTGCCCTACATTCAGGAGATTTTAAAAGCCATGCATATTCCTATTATGGTCAAGGAAGGTTATGAGGCTGATGATGTTATTGGAACCTTATCTGTTCAAGCAGAAAAGCAAGGCTATCAAACCTTTATGGTCACACCAGATAAAGACTTTGCCCAATTGGTAACGGAAAATGTCTTCATGTACCGCCCTAAATCCTTTGGTGGTGGTTATGAAACCTGGGGAATTCCTGAAGTGCAGAAAAAATTCGAGGTTGAAAGCCCGTTGCAGGTTATTGACCTTTTGGGTATGATGGGAGATTCCAGCGACAATATTCCAGGATTGCCTGGTGTTGGTGAAAAAACAGCCAAAAAATTTATTCAGGCCTATGGTAGTATCGAAGGGCTATTTGAAAACATCCATGAATTAAAAGGTAAAATGAAAGAAAAGGTTGAGTCCAATCAAGAATTGGGTCTTTTATCTAAAAAATTAGCGACCATTATGCTGGATGTTCCAGTGGAATTTGATGAAAAAGATTTTGAACTCAACACGCCGGATATAGAAAAGGTCAAAGAAATTTTTCAGGAGTTGGAATTTAGACGCCTCACTGAAAACTTTATAAAAACATTTGCTACTGAAGAAGACGTTACAAATGCTACCACAGAAGCATCAAAAACGGAAGAAAAACCTAAACCTGTAGCTAAAGCTACGGCTGGGGCAGGCCAATTTTCATTATTCGGCAATGATGGCGATGTTTCAGAAGAAAACATTTCAGAGTTTACCCGAAAAACAGCTGAAACCACAAGCCATTTTTATCAGAGCATCGCACCAGGTATGGCAACCAAACTGTTTATTAAAAACTTAATGAATCAAACCAGTGTATGTTTTGATACCGAAACAACGAGTATCAATCCCATTGAAGCCCAATTGGTTGGTATTGCATTCTCTTGGGAAACAGGCAAAGGTTTTTACCTTCCCTTTCCTGAAAATAACGATGATGCTCAAGAATTAATTGAACAGTTACGCCCATTTTTTGAAAATGATGCCATTGAAAAAATAGGACAAAATTTAAAATATGATATTAAAGTTTTAGCCAAATACAACCTTCAGGTTAAAGGCAAGCTATTTGACACCATGTTAGCCCATTACCTGATTAATCCTGACATGCGACATAATATGGATGTGCTGGCTGAAACCTATTTAAACTACACCCCTATTTCCATTGAAACGTTGATTGGTAAAAAAGGGAAAAATCAATTATCCATGCGTGACGTTCCCTTGGATAAACAGACCGAATACGCCGTAGAAGATGCTGATATCACCTTGCAGCTTAAAGAACACTTTCAAAATGAATTGGGCGAAGCCAATACGCAAAAACTGTTTGATGACATTGAAATTCCGCTATTGCGTGTTCTGGCTTCCATGGAATTGGAAGGCATCAATTTAGATACCGAGTTTTTGAATACCTTATCCGTAGAATTAACCAAGGATATATCTAATCTCGAACAAAAAATTTACACCGAAGCTGGGGAGGAGTTCAATATTGCCTCACCCAAGCAATTAGGAGACATTTTATTTGAGAAAATGAAATTGGTAGATAAGCCTAAAAAGACAAAAACAGGACAATATTCAACCGCTGAAGATGTCTTGAGTTACTTGGCAAAAGATCATGAGATTATTCAGGATATTCTAGACTTTAGAGGTTTGAGCAAACTTAAAAGCACCTATGTAGATGCCTTACCGCTGCAGGTTGAACCAACTACAGGTCGTGTACATACTGACTATATGCAAACGGTTGCCGCTACTGGCCGATTGAGTAGTAATAACCCTAATTTACAGAACATTCCTATTCGTACCGAACGCGGTCGTCAAGTACGGAAAGCTTTTATTCCCAGAAACGAAGATTACACCCTTTTAGCTGCCGATTATTCACAAATAGAACTGCGTATCATTGCCGCTTTAAGTGAAGAAGAAACCATGATTGAAGCCTTTAAAAATGGCGAGGATATTCACGCATCAACGGCCTCAAAAGTATTTAATGTACCTATTTCAGAAGTCACCAGAGAACAACGTAGTAATGCTAAAACAGTTAATTTTGGGATTATTTATGGGGTTTCAGCTTTTGGTTTGAGTAATCAGACCAATTTGTCACGTAGTGAGTCCAAGGAATTGATTGACACCTATTACGAAACCTATCCGAAACTTAAAAGCTATATTGGCAAACAGGTTGATTTTGCCAGAGACCATGGCTATGTGCAAACAGTTTTGGGTCGTCGTCGTTATTTAAAGGATATCAATTCCCGAAATGCTGTGGTGCGAGGAGCCGCAGAACGCAACGCCGTTAATGCCCCTATTCAAGGTAGTGCCGCTGACATTATAAAAATTGCCATGATTAATATTCATAATAAATTAGAGGCTGGGCAATACAAAACTAAAATGTTGTTGCAAGTACATGATGAATTGGTTTTTGATGTTTTTAAAGCCGAATTAGACACTATTAAAACACTCATTAAATCAGAAATGGAAAACGCCTATAAATTAACTGTCCCTTTGGTAGTTGATTTAGATACAGGTGACAATTGGTTGGAGGCGCATTAGATTTTTTATTCGCTTTTTTGTAAATTTAAGATTTGCAATCATATTAATTATGAGTAATCTACCTATTGTAACACTTTCGAAAGCCAACCATAGAAAAGAACATCAAATATTAATAGAATTTAAGCACGATTGGGTTTTAATAGATGTTGTAAAACATTTACCACAAGCCAGATGGAGCGCCACTTTAAAAAGTTGGTATATTAAAAACACACCCAATAATCTAAAGAAAATTTACGATGTATTTAAAGGACATGCCCATGTAAACAGTGACCATTTGTTTAGCAAATCCATTACAAAAACGCAGGAGTTTCCCAAAAAACAAAAACGTCAATTATCACTAGAGCAAAGGGATTTACTTAATAGCTTTTATAAGTATTTAAAAGGCAAAAGGTATAGTAAAAGTACCGTTGAAACCTATAGTTTTTTTATTGCAGATTTTATTGAATTTAACCAAAGTAAAGATTTAATTTCTCTTACCAATAGGGATGTTGAGCTTTTTATTGAATCTGTTTTTATTAAACGTAACTACTCTATTAGCACCCAACGGCAATTTATTAGTGCTGTGAAGCAGTTTATCATTTTTTATCCTGAAACCCAAATTAGTAATCTGGCACTCACTCGTCCAAAAAAATCAAAAAAGCTACCAACTGTTTTATCTCCAGAAGAAATCATAGCCATTATTCAATGCACTCGTAATCTAAAGCATAGAGCTATTATTACCCTTTTATATTCAGCTGGATTACGGATTGGTGAATTATTGGCTTTAAAATTGAGGGATATTAGCTTAACAAGAAAGCAAATACATATACAAAGTGGTAAAGGCAGAAAAGACAGGTATGCCACATTAGCTGAAAGTTTTTTACCCTTACTTAATAATTATATGTCCACTTATGAACCTACCTACTATTTTGTAGAAGGTGCCAAAGGCAAACCTTATACAGCAAGCAGTATTCGAAAAGTTTTAGCTCGATCTTGTAAAGCTGCTGGGATACATAAGCCTGTGACACCACATACTTTAAGACATAGTTATGCAACGCATTTATTAGAAAATGGTGTAGGGTTACGTCATATCCAAGAATTATTGGGACATGCCAAACCAGAAACCACAATGATTTACACCCATGTAGCACGTAAGGATTTAATGGATATAACGAGTCCATTGGATATGGCTGTAAAGCAATTATCAAAAAGTGATAAAGTGGAACAAAAGTTCCTATTATCCCGAAAATAGCACCCAAAAATGAGTATATTTATCCACATATAACGAGTTGTGCACAATAAGAAAATGACAAGAACAATCAATATAATTTCGGGAATATTAATAGCTTCATTGCTATTTACAAATTGTTCCTCTGACAAAAAGAAGAATAGGAATATTCCTGTCGAATCGATTACCGAAATCGATTCTATTCTTTCCCCAATAACTGAAAATTTCGAAATTCAAGGGAACCAAGAAAGTGTTATAAAAGGCAAAAAGGGAACTTCCATATACATTCCTGCTAATGCATTTCAATTCACAGATGGAACTGAACCAAAAGAAACTATCACAATCAAAATTAAAGAGTGCTTTAGTCTTACAGATATGATTTCCGAAAATCTTCACACTGTTTCCGGAGACAAAATACTTGAAACCAACGGAATGGTTTATCTAAATGCAGAGGCAGATGGTAAAAAACTATCCATAAAACAAGGCAAAGCTATTGCTATTGGATTTCCAAAGAACGGATTGGATAAAGAAATGGATTTGTTCTATGAATTTAAACTTAATGATAGTGTAAAAACTTGGATTCCTGATTATAAATTCTTTGAGACTAAATCGACCACTGAAACTGTAGTTGAAATTGATAGTTTAGATTTAATCGGAGAAGACATAGGATATGAAATTGAGTATCCTATTGAAATGACTGAAGACCTTTATGACTATGGTTATTGGATTTCATTGCGAACTGCAACATTTGATGAAATAAAACTATTAAATAGAGAAGAAACAGTTGTAGACTTTATAGAGAATCCTAAAAATATTGATAGTGTAAATGCACATCTTTTTTACAAAAATAACTGGAGAGCTGATTTCGATTTCTACATCAATAAAAAGGGGGAAATCTACAATTTAAGGCCAAATAAGGATATTGGAATAACATATAATAAACAGGCTTTAAAAATTGCAAGAGAACTATTCGAATCCTTACCACCTTTTGATATTGAAAACTATGAAAGAGATATAAGAAATGATTGGGATTATTCTCTCGGAATTATGAGTAGTCGTTCAATTAATTGGAAAAGATTTAAACAAAAATTTAGGAATCAGTATTCTGATTATACAAATCAAGCTATTCAAAAAATTGACCAAAATACATTACAGTACTATATGTTTTCTGCAACAGAAATGGGCTGGATAAATTGCGATAGGTTTTGGGATATTGAAGACAGCGAAAAAACAGATTTTATTGTAAAAACCAACAATCCAACCGAAACTAAAATTCAAATAATATTCAAAGATATTAAGAGCATAATGACTGGAACTTATGAAAATGGAGTTTTAGTCTTTAAGAACATTCCAAAAGGAAAAGAAATAAAGGTTATTGGAATAAGTTATTCAAATGGAAAACCGACACTTGCAGTTGGTGAATCATTTACTGATTCTAAAGATTTTGAACTTACTAATTTCCAGGAATTTACGCTTGACCAATTGGAAATTGAACTGAATAAATTAAATTAAAAATTACTGTGCACAACATTGGCTATAAGTAATTGCTTGTTCTCGCCTACTTCTGAAAATCCTTGCGGATTTTCAGTTTGGTGTGTACTTGCTAAGTTAAGTGCTAACACACGCAACTACTCATAGCCGAGACCGTTACCCACAAGCTGAAAAACCAACCACACAAAAGCAAAGAGTGCTATCGCACACATTGCTTTTTTCCCACCTCTGACTAATAATGCTAATTATAGTCTGTTGTTTAAGCTGAATACTAAAGTTAGC
>NZ_POWF01000003.1 GCF_002895005.1 Hanstruepera neustonica
TTATTTAACAACTAACAGAATTGTTCTTCCTTCTCCTTGGTACTCAAAATGGCCTATTCTCTTTGTTGAAAATGTCCGTTTCCAAACATTTTCCTACGCTGTCAATTCAATATGTCTATGAACTTTTTTATTATCCCTTAAGGCGTTTATCTCTTAAGCGGGTGCAAATATAATTACTCTTTTTTTTACCCACAATGTTTTTTGAAAAAAAATTGAAATATTTTTTCAACCCTCACAAAAAACCCAATAAATCCCCAAGAACTTCCACGCCCTTAAACACATCAGTGCCCCGAACGAGGGCGCAAATATAAAACCCTTTTCCTTTCCCAAACAAACTTTTTTTGATAATTTTTTTAGGCCAATCAAACCAACCCTTAATATCAAGGAGTTAGATAGAAAATTTATATTTTCATTAACTAATCATTATATATTGTACATAATTATTTATACCATTATCTTTGCCCATTCAAAATAATATATACGTATATAATGATAGAGATTACTTTACCTGACGGTAGCCTAAAATCAGTTGAGAAGAATTCCACTCCCATGGATGTGGCTAAATCTATTAGTGAGGGATTAGCAAGGAATGTTATTTCTGCTAAATTTAATGATACTACGGTTGAAACCAAAACACCATTAACCGAAAACGGTAGTCTTATATTATATACCTGGAATGATGATGAAGGCAAAAAAGCCTTTTGGCATTCTTCAGCACATATTTTAGCACAAGCTATTGAAGAATTGTATCCTTCGGCTAAATTGTGGGTAGGGCCTGCCATTGAAAATGGTTTTTATTACGATATTGATTTAGGTGATGCAACAATCTCTGATAAGGATTTCAAACGTATTGAAGATAAAATGTTAGAGATAGCCAGAGGCAAACACGAGTTTAACATGCGTGCCGCATCAAAAGAAGAAGCGCTATCATATTATAAAGATAAAAACGAGTACAAAGTTGATTTAGTAGATAACCTTGAAGATGGCACCATTACATTTTGTGATCATTCTACGTTTACCGACTTATGTCGTGGTGGACACATTCCAAATACAGGCATAGTTAAAGCCGTTAAAATATTGAGTGTAGCAGGCGCTTATTGGAAAGGCGATGAAAACAACAAACAACTTACTCGAGTTTATGGTATTTCGTTTCCTAAACAAAAAGAGCTTACTGAATATCTAGAGTTACTTGAAGAAGCAAAAAAGAGAGACCATAGAAAGTTAGGCAAAGAACTTGAACTGTTTACCTTTTCACAAAAAGTAGGACAAGGTCTCCCCTTATGGCTGCCTAAAGGAGCTGCATTGAGAGAACGCCTAGAAAATTTCCTTAAACAAGCTCAAAAGAAAGCAGGCTATGAAATGGTAGTTACACCACATATTGGCCAAAAAGAATTGTATGTAACTTCAGGGCACTATGCCAAATATGGTGAAGATAGTTTTCAGCCTATTCACACTCCAAAAGAAGATGAAGAATTCTTGTTAAAACCCATGAACTGTCCTCACCATTGTGAAATTTACAAAAGTAGCCAGTGGTCTTACAGGGATCTACCTAAACGTTTTGCTGAATTTGGAACTGTCTACAGATATGAACAAAGCGGTGAGTTGCATGGTCTAACACGAGTTCGTGGCTTTACGCAGGATGACGCACACCTATTCTGTACACCAGACCAATTAGATGAAGAATTCAAAAATGTCATTGATTTGGTTCTATATGTATTTGGTTCATTAGGTTTTGAAAACTTTACGGCTCAAGTGTCATTAAGAGATCCTGAAAATCCAGATAAATATATAGGCAGTGATGAGAATTGGGAAAAAGCTGAAGCCGCTATACTGAATGCCGCTAAAGACAAGGGTCTAAATTATGTAGTTGAAACTGGCGAAGCAGCATTTTATGGGCCAAAATTAGATTTCATGGTTAAAGATGCTTTGGGAAGACAATGGCAATTGGGTACCATACAAGTTGATTACAACCTTCCTGAACGTTTTGATTTAACTTATGTTGGAAGTGACAACCAAATTCATAGACCGGTCATGATACACCGTGCACCATTTGGAAGTATGGAGCGATTTGTTGCCATTTTACTGGAACATACTGCTGGAAACTTTCCTTTATGGTTAGTTCCTGAACAAGTTATCGTCTTATCCATAAGTGAGAAATACGAAAAATACGCCAAAAAAGTTTTAAATTTGTTAGAAAATCACGAAATTCGCGCCCTAATTGACAATAGGAACGAGACTATGGGTAAAAAAATTCGGGAAGCCGAAATGAAAAAAATCCCATATATGATTATTGTTGGTGAGAATGAAGAGCAGGAAAATATGATATCTGTTCGTCAGCATGGAGGTGACGATCTTGGCATGATACGTGTTGAAGAATTTTCACAAATAATAAAAAATGACATAAATAAATCATTAAAGCAATTTTAAAATAAGTTAAACTAAAATTTAATAGCCATAGCAATACGTAGAAGAAAACAAGCTCCCAGGCGAGTAAATCAAGAAGATCAGCACAGAATAAACTCTAAAATCAGAGCCGAAAAAGTGCGTGTAGTAGGTGACAATGTTGAAGTAGGTATCTACTCAACTAAACAAGCATTAGCCATAGCTGATGAACAAGGTTTAGATCTTGTAGAAATTTCACCAAAAGCCGATCCGCCTGTATGTAAAGTAATGGATTATAAGAAATTTCTTTACGAGCAAAAAAAACGTGAAAAAGCTCTAAAGGCTAAAGCTTCTAAAGTTGTTATAAAAGAGATTCGTTTTGGTCCCCAAACCGATGATCATGATTACGAATTCAAAAAGAAGCATGCTGAAAAGTTCTTGAAAGAAGGTGCCAAATTAAAAGCCTTCGTGTTTTTTAAAGGACGATCTATTGTTTTTAAAGAGCAAGGTCAAATATTATTATTAAGACTTGCTCAAGATTTAGAGGAATTTGGTAAAGTTGAACAAATGCCAAAATTAGAGGGAAAGCGTATGACTATGTTCATTGCACCCAAAAAAACAAAATAAATACCCGATTAATTCGGGTTTAAGATAATAAGCGAAGTAATAAAACTAGGAAGAAAGATGCCTAAAATGAAAACCAAATCTAGTGCCAAAAAGCGATTTAAAATCACTGGCACTGGTAAAATCAAAAGAAAGCACGCTTTTAAAAGTCACATCTTAACAAAGAAGTCTAAAAAGCGTAAGTTAGCATTAACTCATAGTACTTTGGTACATGAGAATGATGTTGACAGCATTAAGGAACAATTACGTTTAAAGTAATATTGTTCGGTTAAATTATTTTTAAACCCTGGAGTTAGGCTCATTTAAAGTATTGGAAACAATCGCCTACTACAAAAAACAATTAAAATTATGCCAAGATCAGTAAATTCTGTAGCAAAAAGAGCCCGAAGAAAAAAGGTTCTTAAACAAGCAAAAGGTTACTTCGGACGTCGTAAAAACGTTTGGACAGTAGCAAAAAATGCGGTTGACAAAGCGATGCAATACTCGTATAGAGACCGTAGAAATAAAAAGAGAACATTCCGTGCTTTATGGATTACCCGTATTAATGCAGGTGCCAGACTACATGGTATGTCTTATTCGCAATTTATGGGCAAGTTAAAAGCTAATAATATTGAATTAAACCGTAAGGTTTTAGCCGATTTAGCGATGAACAACCCAGAAGCATTTGCGGCTATTGTAAATAAAGTAAAATAAGGCGTTTCGCCTATTGTAAAACATATTTCGCTTATAAAAAGACCGACTCACTTGAGTCGGTCTTTTTTTTGAACTGTTTTATATTATTTTAATCCAGCAAGAGAGCAAGCATATTCAGAAAAAATATAATTTTACTATATGGAGTATATAATAATTTGCTTGGTTGCTTTTGCAGCATCAATCTTAACATTTTTTTCTGGCTTTGGTTTAGGAACGATTCTACTTCCAGTCTTTTCATTGTTTTTTCCAGTTGAAATAGCCATAGCTCTAACAGGTGTTGTCCATTTTTTTAATAATATATACAAGTTCGTATTGGTTGGAAAAAATGCCAATAAAAATGTACTTATTTATTTTGGGCTTCCAGCTGTTATTGCATCATTTATTGGTGCCTATTTATTATTAAATATTACTGATTTAAAACCCCTATATCAATATCAGATAAGCAACCAAGTATTTACTATTACTCCAGTAAAACTTATAATTGCCATTCTTTTAATTGTATTTGCCATTTTAGAGTTACTCCCTTTTTTCAAAAAACTCCATTTTAAGAAAAAACACTTACCTATTGGTGGTTTATTAAGTGGTTTTTTTGGTGGGCTTTCTGGTCATCAAGGTGCCTTGAGAAGTGCTTTTTTAATTAATGCTGGATTGACAAAAGAAGTGTTTATTGGGTCTGCAGTAGTTATTTCAGCCTTTGTAGATTTCACAAGAATATCCATTTACTCAACCAGATTTTTAAAATCTGGTCTAAAAGATAATATTCCGCTTATCCTTTGTGCAACAATATCCGCTATTATTGGTGCCTACTTTGGTAATAAATTATTAAAAAAGATTACATTAGAATTTATTCAGAAACTGGTTGCTATATTACTGATTAGTATTTCTATAGCTCTTGGGGCTGGATTACTTTAGGTTTTTTGCTTTTTCTTTTTGGCTGCGGGAAACAACACATTATTTAATATCAATCTATAACCAGGCGATGTTGGATATAAGTCCAACTCTGTTTTAGGATCACCTACTCTATGTGTATAATCCTCTGGGTCATGTCCTCCATAAAAGGTAAAAAAGCCTTTTCCTTTAATACCGTGAATGTATTTGGCCTCGCCGTTGGTTTTATTTTCTCCCATCACCAATACATTCGATTTAATCTCATCTCTGGTAAACGCTGTTGTCTGCCCCATAAAACCCTTAACCAAAGCCGTGTGATTTTGACAGAGCATTGTTGGTATTGGATCCCATTTGGCTGAAAAGTCCATTAATGTAAAATAATCTGTCATTTTTGGAATTCTCCGTTTTTGAGTCATATCGATTGAAGAAAATTCATATACTAGAGGATTTCTTTCCAAAGTAAAATCCTTGAAGGCAAATGTTTTGTTATAATCTACTTTAGCCTGATAATTGGGGTCGCTTCCATCTCCATCAAACATAGGTTCACAAATATCAACACCTTCTGCAGATAATGCTATATCAAAGCTATCCGTAGCACTACACATGGCAAACATAAAACCTCCTCCAATGACATAGTCTCGTATCTTTTTGGAAACAGCCAGTTTTTCCTCTGAGACCTTATTGTAACCCAATTTGGTTGCTAATGCTTCAGCCTCCTTTTTTTCCTCAATATACCATGCCGCAGTTCGATAATTACCATAAAACTTTCCATATTGACCTGTAAAATCTTCATGATGTAAATGCAGCCAATCAAATAGTAACAAACCGTCATTGAGAACTTCTTCATCGTAAACGGTTTCATAGGGAATTTCGGCATAGGTTAAAACCATGGTTACTGCATCATCCCATGGCAACTTCCCTTTGGGAGTATAAACGGCAATTTTAGGTGCTTTTTCCAATACCACAGCTTCCATATTTTTACTGGGACTAGAAATTTCTTCCAAAATAGATTCTGCTTTAGCGTTTGAAAGTACCTCATATGAAACACCTCTAATTTGGCATTCACGTTGAATGCGCTCTGAATCTGGCAACAAAAAAGATCCGCCCCGATAATTCAAAAGCCATTTAACTTTTAACTGCTGCTCCAATGTCCAATAAGTAATACCATAAGCCTTTAAATGATTCTTTTGACTTTCGGCATCCATTGGAATTAGAATATAAGATGCAAAAGAGTTAACAGAAATTAATATAAAAAGTGTCAGTAAAATCTTTTTCATATTTGAAATATACTCAAAAAATATACCTTTAAAGAGGTTTTAAAATAAATTTAACCTGAATAAAACTTTAGTGCTTACCCGATAGCAAGTTTGCTACAACTTTTGTATTAGGAAATTGCTCCAACATAATTTTTAGGAACACGGTAATTGGAATAGACATTATCAAGCCCGGAACACCCCAAATATAGCCCCACAACATAAGCATTACCAATACTGTAATCACATTTAATGAAAATGATTTACCCATGAAAATCGGTTCAAGTATTGAACCAAATAACACCTGAACACCTGTTATGGAAACAATAAAAAAGAATAGCGTACTTGTTGGATCCAGTTCAATGAATGCAAAAGCTGATAATAAAACAACTGTTATGATGGATCCCACCATTTGAACAAAATTTATAATAAATGCAAACAGACCCCAAAAAATTGGAAAGCTGACATCAAAGAACAAACAAGCCAATCCGGTTCCAATACCAGTAGCCAAACTCACCAAAAACTTCACTTTAATGAACGTAATCAAATCCTTTTCAATTTTAATAAAAGCCTTTACCGAGGTATGCTTTTGTTTTAAAATTGTGCTATTAATAACTTTTTGGATATTGATGGATTCTGCCAACCATAGTACAACAAAAAATGCAGTCATCAGTATCATGGTTACAAACTTCCTCACAAATTCAATCGTGACTGAAATATCTTCTTTATGAATGAATTCCTTCATAAATTCACGCTTGTTTTCTATTTGAAAACCAAATGTTTCTTGCGCAGTTACTAGTAAATTATCAAATTTTTCTTCTGCTTTTACAAAAAAATCTGTTTCAGAATTTAGAATTTCTCGACTTGAAATCTGAATCAATTCAGCTCCAATTTTTAATCCGCCAATAATTAGTAAAACCACGATAACAATGCTCAAAGGCTTTGGCACCCTTTTTTTTCCCAACCAACGCATTAAGGGTAAGAATAAAAGCGCTATAAACATAGAAAATATCAGCGGAATAAAAATAAACGACAATATTTTCAGTAGATAGAATACTAAAGGAATAACTATAACCAATAAGAGAATATTCGTGGTTCGTCTTTGATCCATGATTAATTTTATAAATAGCTTCTGGAATTATTAAAAAGGTACGTCGCTGTCTTCATCATCAGGTGAGCCAAAAGCCTCATTTGCTGAAGGGAAGTTTTCTGGTTTAAAGGTATCATCATTTGCGGCAGCGTTCATTTTAGAATGAAACTCGTGACCAAAAGGCGAATCGAAATCATCCAAATTATCGAATTTACCCAAATGACCAATAAACTTCAACCGGATGTTGTCCAAACCACCATTTCTGTGCTTAGCAACAATAAATTCTGCTTGGCCTTCGGTAGGAGAACGCTCTTCATCATCCCATTCATCAATTTTATAATATTCAGGTCTGTAAATAAAGCTTACAATATCGGCATCCTGCTCTATGGCTCCTGATTCACGTAAATCCGATAACAATGGACGTTTGCTACCACCACGTGTTTCAACAGCACGGGACAATTGCGAAAGCGCAATAACAGGGACACTTAATTCTTTAGCCAAGGCTTTCAAGTTTCTAGAAATTGTAGAAATTTCCTGTTCCCGGTTTCCTCCTTTTTGGCTTCCTCCAGCAGTCATTAATTGCAAATAATCAATAACTATCAATCGGATACCATGCTGTGATGCCAAACGTCTGGCTTTGGCCCGAAGATCAAAAATGGACAATGATGGTGTATCATCAATAAAAAGTGGTGCTTTTTCCAAGCCTTTTACTTTCACATTTAACTGCTCCCATTCGTGCTTTTCCAATTTACCGGTTCTTAATTTTTCAGAGGATAGGCCAGTCTCGCTTGAAATCAAACGTGTGATTAATTGAACTGATGCCATTTCCAGAGAGAAAAACGCCACAGGAATATTTTGATCTACTGCAATGTTTCTTGCCATTGACAGTGTTAAAGCCGTTTTACCCATACCTGGACGAGCTGCTACGATAATTAAATCGCTATCCTGCCAACCAGATGTTAATTTGTCCAGTTTTGAAAAGCCCGTAGGAATACCACTTAAACCCTCTTTATTGGAGATTTCTTCAATTTTCTTTTTGGCTTGTATAACTAAACTTTGTGCTGTTTCACTTGATTTTTTGATATTACCCTGAGTAACCTCATATAGTTTAGCTTCAGCCTTGTCCAATAAATCAAAAACATCCTGGGTTTCATCGTAAGAATCTTCAATAATTTCAGACGAAATTTTTATGAGGCTTCGTTGAATGAATTTCTGCAAAATAATTCTGGCATGGAACTCAATATGGGCAGAAGAAGACACTTTTTGCGTCAAAGAAATGAGGTAAAAATCACCACCAACCAAATCCAACTTTTGATTTTTCTTGAGTTGACTTGAAACGGTTAATAAGTCAATAGGTTCACTATTCTCAAAGAGTTGAAAAATAGCTTCAAAAATATATTGATGTGCTTCCTTGTAGAATGCTTCGGGACTTAAAATATCAATAACCTCATCAACACCCTTTTTGTCAATCATCATCGCTCCAAGTACAACTTCCTCTAAATCAAGTGCTTGTGGTGGTATTTTGCCTTTTTCAAGATTAATTAAGGTGCTCTTGTCCACCTGATATCCTTTTATTTGGTTTGGTTGTTTCATGTAGGCGAAAGTAATTAAAACAACGCTATAAATAAAGCGCTAAAGAAGTTGGGTTGTCAACTATAAGTTAACAATCTAACTGTTAATAAGTTAATTTTATTGTTGATAAGCATAAAAAAATCTGAAATAAACTATTCCAGATTTTAATGTACATTGATTATAGGGAAGTTATCCTTTAAAGACACCCATTTCCAAATATTTTTCCATTCTGCTGGACACTAAATCTTTTGGTGATAAGTTTTTTAACTCCTCATGGGTTTTTAAAATCGCATCTCTAACCGCCAAAAATGTCTTTTCACGATCACTGTGAGCACCGCCAAGAGGTTCTTTGATAATTTCATCAACTAACTTAAGTTTCTTCATGTCGGTTGCTGTTAATTTAAGTGCATCGGCTGCTTGCTCTTTATACTCCCAGCTTCTCCAAAGTATCGATGAACAGGATTCAGGTGAAATAACTGAATACCATGTATTTTCCAACATTAAAACTTTGTCTCCAACTCCAATTCCCAATGCGCCACCTGAAGCACCTTCACCAATAATAATTGTGATTATAGGAACTTGCAGACGTGTCATTTCCAGTATGTTTCGAGCAATCGCTTCCCCTTGACCACGCTCTTCGGCTTCAAGGCCTGGATATGCTCCAGGTGTATCAATTAAGGTAATGACAGGAATTCCAAACTTTTCGGCTGATTTCATTAATCTTAAGGCCTTTCGGTAACCTTCCGGATTAGCCATACCAAAATTTCGGTATTGTCTTGTTTTTGTATTGTAGCCCTTTTGTTGGCCAACAATCATAAAACTTTGGTCTCCAATTTTACCCAATCCACCAATCATGGCCTTATCATCCTTCACATTTCTATCACCATGTAGTTCCAAAAAAGAATCACCACATAAGGCTTTTACATAATCAAGAGTATACGGTCTGTTAGGATGTCTTGACATTTGAACACGCTGCCATGGTGTCAAGTTTTTATAAATTTCTTTTTTAGTAGCTTTTAACTTCTTTTCAATTTGCTTGCAGGTTTCTGTCACATCAACATCACTCTCCTCGCCTATAATCTGACACTTTTCAAGCTGCTCTTCCAGTTCTTTAATGGGTAGTTCAAATTCTAAATATTCCATAGAAATTTGTTATTAAATTTAGTTAGTGTACAAATATAAAAACTTTAAACGGTTAAAATGTTATGACCGTTTCCTTTTTAGTTTTTTTGAATTTTTAAGAATCCCATTAAATAGAACGATTCCAATGATTATGAAAGCTCCGATATAAAAATTAGGGCTCATTTTTTCCTTTTCAGGAAATAATAAAATGGCTAAAATGATTCCATAAACGGGTTCTAAATTGTAGGTCAAAACAACTGTATAGGGGCTCACATAACGCATAACATAAACAGATGCAATAAATGCATAAGCCGTGCAAACTGATGCTAATATTAATAGGTAAATAACATCAGAAGTAGTCAACTTAAAAAACCCTATTGAAAAGCCTGATTTTGCAAAAAACAAATACAGGCTAATGAACAAGACACCACTTATAAACTCATAAAAGGTAATAACAGTTGCCGTAAACTTTTCCAAAAATTTCCCATTCATTACTGCAAATAACGAAGCTAAAAAGGCCGATACTATCCCCAAAACAATCCCTGTCAAATAACGCAGTTCACTTTGAGTAATGATAAACACACCAACAATGACCAATGCTCCAAAAATCAACTCATACCAAATTATTCTTCTTTTATAAATAATGGGTTCGATTAAAGAGGCAAAAAAAGCACCTGTTGAAAACATTACTAAAGCAATTGAAATATTTGATGCCTTAATGGAACCAAAAAATGTAATCCAATGTAAGGCTATAATTACTCCAGCAAAGCCTAATTTTAAAATTGATTTTAATGAAATCTTCACTTTGGCTTTTGAAATTATTGCGAAAATAGCAATCAACACCAGAGCAAATACCATACGATACCATACCAACGGAATGGCTTCTACCGAAATAAGTTCGCCTAAAATTGCTGTAAAACCAGCAATAAATACCAGAACATGTAAGTGAAGGTAATTTTTAAGTTTAGCGCTTGGCATTATAAAGCAGGTAAAAAGCTAAAATACCAAATAAAACATTTGGAAACCACACGGCCACTAATGGCGGGAAATCAGATTGGGAAGCCAAAACACCAAATATTTTGTCAAAGAACACAAATACCATGGCAATACAAATTCCAAATGCCAAGTTCACACCCATACCGCCGCGGCGTTTAATAGAAGAAACTGCCACAGCAATAATAGTCAAAATAAATACTGAAACTGGTAAACTCCATTTTCGATATTGCACTAATTTATATCGGCTAATGTAAGACGAACCTCTTTTTTCTTCCTTTTTTATAAATCTGTTGAGCTCTCCGTAAGGCAGGGTTTCTGCAATATACTCTACTGGTGTTAAGTCTTCAAGATCAAAAGAAAACAACGTATCCTTTCTTCTAGCATTTTCAATAATGTCCTTATTTTCCGTTATCGTTCGCTTGACATAGTTAATCAATCGATAACTTGAATCTTGTTCTCGATAACGAATAGAAGTAGCACTTATCTTGTAAATCAATTTATCATTTTCAAAATGCTCCAACGAAAAGTTTTGTCCCAAACTTTGGGCTGCGTCAAAACTACTTACATATATATAGTCATTATCATTGATCTGCCTGTAAACATTTACATTATCAACGGCACTTTTGTGGCTTTTAAGATACTTGTAGTTAAAGTCATTAAAACCTTTACTGGCCATAGGAGCCAAATAAAGTCCCAATGCTATTGCTAAAGCAGCTACAATAGCCGCACCGATCATATACGGTCTTAAAAACCTAGAAAATGATACTCCTGAACTTAAAAAGGCTATTACTTCAGTATTATTAGCCAACTTTGAGGTGAACCAAATAACCGAAAGAAACAAAAACAAGGGAAATAATAAATGGGCAAAATAGATGGTGAAATCGTAAAAATAAAGCATGACCTCACCAAAAGGCACCTCATTTTCAAGAATTTTACCAATTTTTTCAGCCAAATGGACCGTTATACCAATTGGGATAAAAAGCAAAAGCATTACAAAAAATGTAAACAAATAACGCTTTAATATGTACCAATCTAAAATCTTCATGCAATTATAAACGCTTATCCATTTGCTTGACCATTTTATTCTTCCAATCTCTAAAATCTCCTGCTAATATATGCTTTCTAGCCTCTCGAACCAACCAAAGATAGAATCCCAAATTATGAATGGTTGCAATTTGAGCTCCCAATCTTTCGTTCACACTAAAGAGATGTCTTAAATAAGCTTTTGTATAATCTGTATCAACAAATGTGATACCCATATCATCAACAGGTGAAAAATCAGCTTCCCATTTCTTATTCTTGATATTAATAGTACCATGGGCCGTAAACAACATACCATTTCTGGCATTTCGCGTAGGCATCACACAGTCAAACATATCAATACCTAAAGCGATATTCTCCAAAATATTAATTGGTGTACCAACACCCATTAAATAACGTGGTTTATCTTCTGGGAGGATATTCGTAACCACTTCGGTCATAGCATACATTTCCTCTGCTGGTTCTCCTACAGACAAGCCTCCAATGGCATTTCCAACTGCTCCAGCATTAGCAATATATTCTGCTGATTGCTCTCTCAAATCCTTATAAGTGCTTCCTTGAACTATTGGAAAAAACGCTTGATTATAATCATATTTTAAAGGTGTTTTTTCTAAATGATTGATACATCTATCCAGCCATCTATGCGTCATATGCATAGAACGTTTGGCATAATTATAATCACATGGATACGGCGTGCATTCATCAAAGGCCATAATAATATCCGCACCTATTGAGCGCTGGATCTCCATCACATTTTCAGGAGTGAACACATGATAACTACCATCTATATGCGATTTAAACTTAACCCCCTCTTCTTTAATTTTTCTATTGGCGGACAAAGAATACACCTGATAACCTCCAGAATCAGTCAAGATATTCCGATCCCAATTCATGAATTTATGTAAGCCACCTGCCTGTTCCAGAATATCTGTCTGCGGTCTTAAATATAAATGATAGGTGTTACCTAAAATAATGTCCGGATTGATGTCGTTCTTTAATTCACGTTGATGAACCCCTTTCACTGATGCCACAGTGCCTACAGGCATGAAAATTGGTGTTTCAATTTTGCCATGGTCTGTAGTAATCAAACCAGCCCGCGCTTTTGACTGTAAATCCTTTGCTTTTAAATCAAATGTCATATGCTATAATCATCAGGCGACAAAGATAATTAACTGAATATTTTATGCATTACAATTGTAATTAAATTAACTTATCAACAATAGCCAAACCTTTTTAACAATACAATTTATTTTCTTTTATAAACTATGATAAAAGCATATTTTTGTGCCCATAAAAATCAATTCTTTATCATGGCAAATATCCAACAATTAGAAGATTTAACAACCCAAGTCCGCAGGGACATTTTACGCATGGTACACAAGGTTAATTCTGGTCACCCAGGAGGTTCATTAGGGTGTGCTGAATTTTTTGTGGCTCTTTACAATGAGATCATGGAACGCCATGATGATTTCGACATGGACGGTATTGGTGAAGATATTTTCTTCCTATCAAATGGTCATATTTCTCCTGTTTACTACAGCGTTTTGGCACGATCAGGATACTTTCCGGTAGATGAATTAAACACCTTTAGATTAATCAATTCCCGATTACAGGGACATCCTACAACTCACGAAGGTCTGCCTGGTGTGCGCATTGCATCTGGTTCTCTAGGACAAGGCATGTCTGTGGCGTTAGGTGCAGCACAAGCTAAAAAGTTGAATAATGACTCACATTTAGTATATAGTCTTCACGGTGATGGCGAACTTCAAGAAGGTCAAAACTGGGAAGCCATTATGTATGCCGCTGGAAACAACATTGACAATATTATTGCAACTGTCGATTTAAATGGTCAGCAGATTGATGGCTCAACAGATGATGTTTTACCAATGGGAAATGTAAGAACCAAGTTTGAAGCTTTTGGATGGACCGTTATTGAAATTAATGAAGGTAATAATATTGAAGCCATTTTAAAGGGTATGGCAGAAGCTAAAACAAAAACTGGACAAGGAAAACCTGTTTGTGTGTTACTTAAAACCGTAATGGGTAATGGTGTTGATTTTATGATGTATACGCATGCTTGGCATGGCAAGGCTCCAAACGACGAACAATTAGCTGTTGGATTAGCACAGAATGTAGAAACTTTAGGGGACTATTAATATCAATCAAAAAGCAATTATGAAAACATATACAAACACAGGAAGTAAAGATACTCGTTCAGGATTTGGAGCTGGTTTAACCGAATTGGGACAAACAAATGAAAACGTGGTTGCCCTTTGTGCTGATTTAATTGGTTCACTTAAAATGGATGATTTTAAAGCCAATCATCCCGAACGCTTTTTTCAAGTTGGTATTGCTGAAGCTAATATGATTGGTTTAGCTGCAGGTATGACTATAGGTGGTAAAATTCCATTTACGGGAACCTTTGCCAATTTCTCAACTGGGCGTGTGTATGATCAAATACGTCAAAGTGTTGCTTATTCTGGCAAGAATGTAAAAATATGCGCTTCACATGCTGGATTAACGCTTGGTGAAGATGGTGCCACTCATCAAATTCTCGAAGACATCGGTTTAATGAAAATGCTGCCTGGCATGGTGGTTATCAATCCTTGTGATTTTAATCAAACAAAAGCAGCAACAATGGCTATTGCTGATCATGATGGTCCCGTTTACTTACGTTTTGGACGTCCAAAGGTTGCTAATTTTACGCCTGAAAATCAAACTTTTGAAATTGGAAAAGCTTTGCACCTAACCGAAGGTAATGACGTAACCATAGTAGCTACTGGCCATTTGGTTTGGGAAGCTTTGGAAGCAGCAAAAGAATTAGAGGGAAAAGGCATTTCTGCAGAAGTTATTAATATTCATACCATCAAGCCTTTAGATGAAAAAGCTATTTTAGATTCAGTAAACAAAACTGGTTGTATCGTAACCGCCGAAGAACACAATTATCTAGGTGGTCTGGGAGAAAGTGTATCCAGAGTATTGGCAACCACCAAGCCTACACCACAAGAATTTGTAGCTACCAATGATACATTTGGTGAATCAGGAACTCCTGAACAGCTTATGGAAAAATACGGTTTGAATGCTGCTGCGATTGTCAATGCAGTTCAAACTGTTATCAGAAGAAAATAAATAATCTAGAATCTCGTTCTAGTGTTGTAATCAAAAAAAAAAAACAACAATTATGAGATATTTAGTTTTAAGTTTGTTGACTTGTCTATTATTTTCTAATCAACTATGTTCTCAAAATGCCTATGGCTTTGGGTTTAAAGGGGGAGTTAATTACAACGCCAATGGTGATTACTTTGAATCAATCAATGCCAATGCTAAAAGCCCAGATAGGAATATTGGTTTTCATTTCGGTGTTTTTGGTAAGGTAGGTAAAAAGCTATACTTTAAACCTGAATTGGTCTATACAAGTACTAAAAGTGATTATGATAATGAGAGCTTCAAAATGCAAAAATTAGATGCTCCTCTTTTGACTGGGATAACATTCTTCAGACATTTGAATATTTTCGCAGGACCATCTCTCCAATATATATTGGACACTGAATTTGGAAGATATTCTATAGATAACGTTAAAAATGAGTTTACAGTTGGCCTAAACTTTGGAGTTGGTTTTAGCCTAAAAAAACTAGGGGTTGATTTACGTTATGAGCGTGGCTTTTCAGAAAACGAAGCCACATTTATTAATAATAATGGATTAGGCATTGGAAGAATTGATACACGACCTGATCAGTTAATATTGAGTTTGTCTTTAATTCTATAATATAAAAAAGCCGCTGTTTATTGAGTTTCTCAAAATGCAGCGGCTTTTTTTGTAATTATTAATAATTTTTTATTCAGGCGTTGTATTCTTATCTAAATAATCAGGAGTGCCATCACCATCAGTATCGGTAATTATAACCGTATTTAGAGTAAATGTTCCATCAAAATTATCTTCAATGTTATCAAATATTTCATTTGGCAAGGCATTATTATCAAAATAATCTTGGGCATCCTCTTTTGATGTAAATGGTGTCATGGTTTCATCTTCGGTGTACGCAACCAACTCAATTTCATCTCTTGTAAAATAACCATCACCATCATCTTCATTATCAATAAAATTTGGTCCTAAATCACCATCCGTGTCATCATCATAAAGGTCTCCGTTATTATTCAAATCTTCCATGTAGGAAGGAATGTTATCATTATCGTGATCTTTGATAACGCGTTCGAATAAATTAAACTTAAATATCAAAGGTGTATAACTTGTAACACCAACGAGTGGTTGAGAAAAGTATCCTAATCCCGAAGGAATAAAAACAGCACCAATACCATGGTTATGATAAGAAATGGTTCCATTTCCATTATCTGTATAACTTGTACTAGTCTTAAATTCTATTAACCCTTGTTGAAAGCCCTTCACAACCCCAGCTTCCGTTCCTGTAGTTATTAAATTAAAACCACTTGGTGAAACTGCACTATCAAAGACATATCCAGTTGTTAAACTACCTTCATAAGTCACAAAAGCCTGATCACAAAAATGAACGATGTTGCCGTTACCTTGTCTTATATTTAAATAGTAAAGCTTATAATCAATTCCTGAATCTTCAACTGTTTTGAACAATAGTTCTGGTCTGTCCATTAAAGGATCCTTATCATCATTGACTCCAACTATAATTTCTTCAAAAACAATCTCGAAAGTATCATTAGATGGGTTGGTGTAAAGATTATCAAAATCAAAATCTTCATAGTTGTAGGTATGTGTCATTAAGAATTCTTCGATTTCGGCTAAATCTTCTTCATAAACAACGCCTCTGTCTCTATCTGGAATTGTTGTTGAGCTATCGTCATCGTTATTACATCCTAAAAAAACCACAAAACCTAATAACATCATTAGGGTTAATTTTCTTAATTTCATAATTGCTTATTTTTGTAGAGCAAGATACAATATTTAAATAATTTTGCACAACAACATTAACGTAGTTTTTTGAGTAATTATATGCGTATTGATAAGTATTTATGGTGTGTGAGGTATTATAAGACTAGATCTTTGGCTACAACTGCTTGCAAAAAAGGTCATGTTAAAATAAATAATGAAGTTGCAAAACCTAGTCGTGATGTTTACCCAACAGACAAAATTGATTTACGAAAGAATCAAATCAACTATTCTCTAACAGTCAACGATATTCCTCCTAACAGAGTTGGAGCCAAACTAGTTGATATTTACCGAACGGACACCACACCAAAAGAAGCCTTTGAAGCTCAAGAACTCATTAAATTTTCAAAGGACTACTATAGAAAAAAAGGTACTGGAAGACCAACAAAAAAAGACAGACGGGATATTGAAGATTATACCGATGAATTTGATGGTTAAAAATACGGCTGCTAATAATTTCTCTTTTATCTTTGAAAAAACAAATGCACATGGAGACAGTTGAAAAAAATATTATTCTCAATCACGATGAAATTACGCACAAGTTAAGGCGCATTGCCTATCAAATTTATGAGAGTAATGTTAACGAAAGTGAAGTTATATTGGCTGGAATTGATTCCAATGGCTATATCTTGGCTAAAAAACTAAAGACGATTTTATCTAAAATCTCTCCTATTTCCCCTGTTTTATGTCGTGTTGTGATTGACAAAAAAAATCCTCGTAACCCAATTAAAACCTCATTAAAGATAGAAGATTACACCAACAAATCTGTGGTACTGATTGATGATGTCCTTAATTCAGGGACTACATTGATTTATGGTGTAAAGCACTTTTTAGAAGTCCCTTTAAAACGATTTAAAACGGCTGTTCTGGTGAATAGAAACCATAAAAAGTATCCTGTAAAAGCCGATTTCAAAGGAATTTCGTTGTCTACTTCGCTTCATGAACATATAGATGTGGTTTTAGACTCAAAACCTTATGAGGCTTTTTTAAAATAACCGCAGAACAATCTCCTCAATTATTTTTTCAGGACTATTATTTCCATTTATGATTATATCTGCTTGATTATAGAAATTGATTCTTTCAAATAAATGCTTGCCCACAAATTCCTCCATATCATCTATTGAGCTCACATACTTCAACAATGGTCTTGCTTGTTTTTCTTTCAGCAGCCTTTTAGACAATTCAGCAACACTAACATTAATATAAATGACTTTGGTATTTTCTCTACTTTTAATGATTTGCATATTATCATAATAACAGGGTGTACCACCACCAAGTGCTATTATTGAATTTGTGCTTTTGTTCAATAATGCCTTTAAATAATGGTGTTCTATTTTTCTGAAATAAATTTCTCCTTTTGTATCGAATATTTCATTAATCGTCGACCTTTCATTTTCTTCAATAAAACCATCAAAATCGATAAATGGCATCTGTAAAGTTTTGCTTAATTCTTGACCGATAAAGGACTTGCCCGACCCCATATATCCTAATAAAATGACATTCATATTCTAGATTGAAATTGATAATTAATTTACTATCAAATTGTTCAACAAAAAAACAAAAATTAATCTGAAAAAAGTATTGTTTTATTAATTAAACATTTTATATTTGCACCCTCATTAGAGAGAACAAATGACCGGGTAGCTCAGTTGGTAGAGCATCTCCCTTTTAAGGAGAGGGTCCTGGGTTCGAGCCCCAGCCCGGTCACAAAAAGTTAAGCAAATGCTTAACTTTTTTTATTTTTACCAAACTTAATGCGCACGTGGCGGAATTGGTAGACGCGCTGGCTTGAGGGGCCAGTGACCGTTTAGGTCGTGGAAGTTCGAGTCTTCTCGTGCGCACTTTAAAGCTATTCCTTTTTCAAGAGGTCATCTAACAAGGATCTCACTGACTCGCTATTCCAATTGGCAGCACCATTTTTTTCAATAACAATATTGCCCAATTTATCAATAACATAGGTCTGTGGTATACTAGATGTATACAACAAATCGGGCTCTTCACTTAAAGGCATGTAGAAGTTGAAATCATAGTTATTCTTCAAAATAAAATTTGATACTTTTTTTTCATTTTCACTCGTGACCAACAGAAAGACCACATCGTTATTATAATCTTTATAAAGTTCATTAATACTTTGCATTTCAGCTATACAAGGCGGACACCAAGTAGCCCAGAAATTTATAAAGACAACCTTTCCTTTTGCATTGTTAAAATTATAAATAGTAGCATCACCACCTTGTAAATTCCAATTGTAATTAGACAAGGTTTTTTGATCAGATTCTTCGACTTTTGAAGGGCTTATTAGGGCCAAACCCTTATGGATAAAAACTTGAATAGGTTTACGCGTAGTTGGAACAATCAATAAAATGATAACGACCAAAAATAAAATATTACTGAATTTGACTTTTAAAAACTTCATAGAACAACTTAAGGTATAGTTTCTTTGACAAAACTATACCTTAAAACTTACAAAATATATGTGCTATTAATAAATTATCTAGTTACTGTTCCCGATAATGAAACAGTTGGACCTTCTGCCATATTAATGGCAGAATGTACCATAGCATCATTCGGCACTACATGAGCTAGAGGTTTTAAAGTAAATGGCATAGGGCTATTGTCAGGGTATGGCTCAACCGATATGACGACAGTTGCCCCTCTTAAATCTGTTGGAAAGCTTAAACCATTTGGAGCATTTTGTAAAAAATCTTCTCCCGGGTAACTTGGTCCATTACCCGAATCACCTTTATATGGAGATGTTGCAGCGTTGTTATCAAAATCCATAATATCTGTAAACGTCCCAGTACTAACTGGCATACCATCAATAACAGCCCAACCTTCATATTTCCAGCCATTTTGCAGCGTAGGTAAATCCAATCCCACCATAGGACTACCAGTGGTATTATCCAAAAACCAAACACCACTGGCTTCATTAGTATCATCCATATCTGTAGGAGTTGCTAAAATATAAGTCCCTGAAGCGGATCTAAAATCTCCAACGATACTATTACTATCAACTTGTGCTGAACTTCCAGAAAAAGGTCCAGCTAAAATTTTAGTTTCAGCAGGCGCTGGATCTGTATCTATAGCTGGCTCAATTGACAAGACAAACATCGTTGCATTATTTAATTGCGATCTGTTAACCGTAAAAGACTGTGGAAATGTGACACTTGAAAATGTTCCCGTTGAAATGGGCTCTCCATCTACAATAATCCAACCTTCATACACAAAATCTGGTCCGAGTGGCTCTAATCCGTTTAAGTTTAATGTTAATTCTGAATTTGTAGGCAACACTATTTTACTGTCATCATCACTACTGCATGACATAAACAAAATCATAGAGCTTAATACTGAAAAAATTACTTTTTTTATCATTGCGTTATATTTTTAAATTAATACTCAAAAATATATTTATGCAATGATTCAAAATGTTAGCTAGCTAACACTAAATGGCTTTTTTATAAATTCTGATTTCCTTTCTGGAAAAATCAAGGTAGCTTTCGTCTTTAAGCTCTTTTAGTAGGATATTTAAAGTAGGTCTGGATGTTCCAATAAGTGATGCCATATCCTTTTGTGTATATGGATGTTTAATGACATGATCGCCTGTTTTAGCGCAGTCATAACCATAATCTTCGCATAGTTCTTCCAAAAATTCAATGAGCCTAGTTTTGGTGTCCTTAAAAAGTAATAATTGGAGACGTCTTTCTAGTTTTTTAAACTTCAATCCAATGAACTTATATATTTTGAAGCTAAAAGTTTGGTTGTCTCGCATTAAATCATGCATGGTTTGCACACCAATAGGACAGATTGATGTGGTATTTTCTACAGATTGGGCAAACTCATCTCTTTTTGATTCGCCGAGAATGGCTTTTTCACCAAACAATTCACCCTTAGTTAAAATCGCTTTAACGACCTCCTCACCATCTTCACTGTAGTATCCTATCTTGACCTTACCTTTTTCTATGAGATATATCTTATTGGCAGCATCCTCTTCAAAGTAGATATAATCTTTCTTTTTGAAGGTATTAAAGCTGTGACTCTTCTTGTATGCTTTAAATTTATGAGGACAAAGCACCTTAAATAGATTAACATCTTCAAAAAACCAGATTGTATTCATAATATAATAATTCGGATAGATGTAATAGCTGTCGTAATAATCAACAAAACATTACAGTAAAGAGACAAAGTCCTATTTTTACTGTCAAAAAGTTAACTTTGATCACTATAGCCATAACCATATCCATAGTTATAGCCATAACCTCTTGATTTGCTAGCCCCAACACTATTGACCACGTAAGCCATATTTTTCAATTTACCTGACTCCACAAGTTCTTTTGAAAACTCTAATAAATTCTTTTCAGTAAAGTTGGCTTTAACTATGTACACATTGGTGTCGGCCAAATGTGAAATCAACATCGTGTCAGTAACTAAAATAGTTGGTGCGGTATCAACTATGATATAATCATATAGTTTTTTAGCTTCTTCAATCAACGAATCAAAACGACCGTTAGTTAGCAAATGTGCCGGATTAGGCGGTATTGAACCCGAAAGTAAAACATCATGTGTTTGATGATTTTTAAAACCTTTAATTAGCATGTCTTTCCAATCCAATTTAAAATCATGAAGGTAATTCGATAATCCAAGTGCATTCTTGTCTTTTGTTGAATAAGCATGTATTTGCGGATTTCTTAAATCAGCTCCTATCAATAGTACTTTTTTATTTAAACTAGATAATGCTAACGATAAATTGATACTCACATAAGTCTTACCCTCTCCTTTAATTGTTGAAGTACAAAAAATAACTTGACCAACATTATTATTGTTTTTTGGCAATACATACCTGACATTGGAACTCAAAATCCGAAAAGATTCAGCTAATATTGATCGGTCATTAGGGTTTTCAAAAATTAGACCATCTTTATCCTTAACTTCTGGAATTTGGCCTATAATCGGTACATTTTTAACAGCTTTCTCAACATCTCGCTTATCATGTACTTTAGTATCCAACATAAAAAATAAGTATAAAGAAGCAAAAGGTAACAACAACCCTCCTAAAATCGCTGCTGCGTAAACAATGTTTGGTTTTGGAGAAATTGGATTCGATCCTGATAGCGCATATTCAACAACCTTTATGGAAGGTTCAGTAATTTCGTAATTAATGGCAGCTTCTTCTCTCTTTTGAAATAAAAACAAGTATAGACTTTCTTTTATTTGCTGCTGTCTATCAATTTCTCGTAGTAATTTTTCCTGAAGAGGCAGCTGACTAACCTCACCTCTAAACTTGCGATCTCTAGCATCCAGTTGTTTCTTTGATGCTTGCAATTGACTTTTGTAAGAAACTAATGATTGATTGATATTATTTTTTAAGTCGGCGATAGTAGCATTCAATTGCTTAACCATAGGGTTGTTTACACCTCCACTGACTACATATTTATTGCGTTCCAATATAGCTGAATTATATTGCGATATCAACTCATTAATACCGCCACTTTCAATTCCAATATTTGAAGGTAATAACCCATCTGAAAAATCCTGGTCTTTCAATGCATCCTCAATCAAATCGGCTAAGGCCAGCTGACTTTCAATTCTAAAAACCTCCTCTTCGGATTTAGATCTCTTTTGAATACCTAGTTCAGCATCACTCGGTAAAAAAACTAGATTATTTCTTTGTTTAAACTCTTGTTTGTTATCTTCAATTGAATCGAGCTCAAATGCTAAATATTCAAACCGATCATCAATAAATCTTGTTGTCGTAAGAAATACTTCTCGCCTATCATCAATCCCATCCTGATTAAATGTCCCAACTAAAGAATCTAAAACCATTTCGGACCATTTTGGACTCTCTCCTTTAATAGTCAATTTCAGTAAATGGCTTTGATCACCTATAGCCTCCGTTTTTATTCTATTTTTTAAACTTAAAACTGTTGACTTAAGTGGTGTGAATTTAACAATATAGGTTTTACCGATTATGGCTTGCAAATCAGAAGTATCATATACTTTGATATCAAATGGTAATCTGTGTGACTTTAAATATGAATCATGATTTGGAAATGTTATTGATTTTTCTGTTTTCAAGTTTGTAATCTCAAACTTATCAGAATCCACATAAATCTCATATTGCATACTAGTGAGGATACTATCTACTTGTATTCTTTGTTTAAAAGAAAATGGCAACTCGGCCATTTGAGATGTTTGTATTTGACCTTCCTCAAAAAAAGTAGTATTAAGATTAAGTTTTTTAACAACATCTTCTATTATTCTGTAAGAATTTAATATTTCTATTTCATTCTCAAGATTGATATTGGACCGTTTGAAAATAAAAGCAGAAGACGGTAATTCTAATCCATCAGCTTCATCTAATATTTTAATTTTAGTAACTGTTTGATAAATTCTAGGAGAATACCTTAAATACAAATAAGCTCCAGACAGCGCAATAAAAATAGCTAAAGCAAACCAAGGCCAATACCTTAAATACCTTTTGATTTCATGTTTAAAGTCGACATTATCATCCTCTTGACCAAAATATGGGTTATTTGAATTCATCTCCATAATTAACGACTTAATAAAATAACAATACTTAAAACAACAGTGGTAACAGCTAACAATGTACCAACGTCTCCAATAAAACCTGCAGTTTTAACTTTGGGGTTGTTTTGATTAACCACAATCACATCATTAGGCTTTACATAGTAAAAAGGGCTATTCAACAATTCAGCTGAAGTTAAGTTTAAATGGGTTATTTTACGAACACCATCTATTTCACGAACCACTAATACGTCTTCTCTAACACCTTTAATCGTCAAATCACCAGCATAGCCTAGAGCTTGAAAAATAGAAATACTTTCTTCTGAAAACGAATAAGTACCAGGATTTTTAACCTCCCCCAATACAGTTACTTTTGCATTTAAAATTCTTACACTTACCGTTGGATCCACCAAATGCCCACCTTCCTTTAGCCTGTCTTTTAAATACATTTCCAATTGGGCTGTAGTCATATTTTCAACTGTTATCTCTCCTAAAACAGGAAAAATTATCTTTTTCTCTTTAGAAACAAGGTAACCTTCCAACTTTAACAAGTCTATTGAATTTTGTGGAGCATTATCACCTAACTTTCGGTTATAAGGTATTGCTGTTTCAGGCACTAAAGCACCTACGCTTATGTTCAATATATCATTTGGTTGAATTGTAATACTGCTATAATCTATAATAGTATTATTGGCATCATCTGCATTTTGCAAATACAAGATTTCTTTCTTAGAAACACAAGATGAAAGCGCTAACAACAAAACAATTCCCAATAATTTAATTCTCATACTGTCTGCATTTAAAAACAAATATAAGCGCATTTGAATCAACCGCAAAGGCTTTAATTGATTTAGAAACATAAGTAATATAAAATCAAGTCCCAATTTCAGCTTTTAATTTTCCTCGCAGTAAAACAAACGGTAAAACATACAATAGGCTTCCATAAAAAAGGAGTAAAGCAATTTGAGTGTTTAAATTTAAATGAAGTAAATTGAATGCAATTCCAATTATGGCAACATTAATCACAATAATAATAGTTGTGGTCATAACATGACTGAATCCCATATTCAATAAACAATGGTGTATGTGTTTTTTGTCTGGCTTAAACGGATTGCTTTTTAAAATTAACAACCTTACCAATACAACTCTCAAAGTGTCTATAAGAGGAAAAAATAAAATGGCTATTGCCAAAGCTGGCGATGCTTTGTGGTATTGTGAATTGACATTTAATTGCGCTTCAGAAATGAAACTAATTGTAAAAAAAGCCAATAGAAATCCAACTATCATTGAACCCGTATCTCCCATGAAGAGCTTGTTCTTATTTGAAAAGTTCAATCTTAAAAATGCTATTAATGCACCCATCAAAGCTATCGCAATTGTTGCCAAACTAATCATATCTGCTTTTATAAATAAAATAGAAAAAACAGCACTTGCAAAAAAAGCGAATGCCCCAGCTAATCCATCTACACCATCAATTAAATTATAGGCGTTTATTATTAAGATGTAAACGAACAAAGTGAATCCAATAGACACCCAGTAAGGCAAAGTTTCTACGTCCAATATTTTTGAAAAACCAATTATTCTAGTATCTGTAAAAACTATTAAAAGTAATGCGGCAAATAGTTGTCCCATGAATTTTTTTCTAGCAGAAAGAACGGTTAAATCATCCTTGAGGCCTAAAAAAAATAAAATGGTTATAGCTCCCATAACCAAAAGCAAAACTTTAGTATTCAAGAATGCTCCAGTGATTGTCATAACAACAACCAGACTTATAAAAATACCGATGCCTCCCAACGTAGGAACTTTATAAGAGTGTGTACTTCTGTCATCAGGTTCATCTAATAAATGCTTCTCTTTGGCAACATACAAAATTGTAGGAAACGTATTGTATGCAATAAAAAAAGCCATAATAAACGCCGAAATCAACCAGACAATTATATGTTCTTCAGGATTGAATATATTAATTAAAGATTCTATCATTAGGGCACTCTTTTGTGATGGTTAATACAAATATCCGTCAATTAATTGAACTATACACGAATTTGGACATCAATATTATCTTTAGGCAAAAACTATTGACTAAAACCTATGAGAGTATCAACAATTCGTTGAGAAGTTTTCCCATCCCACAATGGTATATTTTGAGCTTGTTTCCAAGACCCTGAAAACAATTTATCTAAATAGGTCTTCATGTTTTTGGGGTTTGTTCCTACCAATTCATTAGTACCTAGTGTCATCGTCTCTGGACGTTCTGTATTATTCCTTAAAGTCATACATGGCACATTCATAATTGATGCCTCTTCGGTAATGCCTCCTGAATCCGTAATGACTGCTTTCGCATTTTGAACGAGATAATTAAATTCAAGGTAGCTTAAGGGATTGATTGTATGAAGACGATTATGATTAATACTTAATTTATCAAGAATTTTTGCTGTTCTTGGGTGTACCGGAAAAACAATAGGCGTGTTTTGAGTATTTAACATGATCTCATCAATCATTGACTTTAATTGATTTTCTTCATCAACATTGGCCGGACGATGCAAAGTCATGACAATATACCCCTTTGGCTTTAATGACAATTCATTCCAGACTAAAGGTTTTTTGAAATTTGGCATTTGTTTCATAAGAGTATCAATCATGGTATTACCCACAAAAAATATTTGATGGTCTTGTACACCACTCTTCTTAAGATAATCATTTGCCGTTTCTGAAGTTGTAAAAAAATAATTAGTAATACTGTCCGTTACTAATCTGTTAATTTCTTCAGGCATAGTCCAATCGTTAGATCGAATTCCTCCTTCTACATGAGCCACTTTTGTATGTAGTTTTTGGGCTACCAAAGCACAAGCCATTGTAGATGTCACATCTCCTACTACTAAAACTAAATCTGAAGGATTTTCCATCAAATCTTTTTCAAAAGCAACCATAATATTTGCTGTTTGTTCAGCTTGGGTTCCGCCACTACATTCTAAATTAACATGTGGCTCTGGAATTTGCAACTGCTCGAAAAAATCGCCAGACATGTTTTTATCATAATGTTGTCCTGTATGGACCAATCTAAAATCAATATCCTTTCCTTGTTGCTTTGCTTTATCGATTTCATGAATAATTGGTGCTATTTTCATGAAATTTGGTCTTGCACCAGCAATAATGGTTATTTTGTACATAAAAGAAAATGTTTTAGTATCTATTCAAATGCAAATTAACAAAGAATTTCACCAAATGTATTTGCCTTTTTATTCTCGAGGGTTGATTTATTAATCGATAAGTCCATTCTAAATTGTTTTTTACCCACCATTCAGGAGCTCGCTTGACATTACCCGTGTAAACATCAAAACTTCCTCCTAATCCTTGATATACTGCTTGATGCTCTTTTTGCATTTGTTCCATAAGTAATTCCTGTTTAGGTGATCCCATGGCAACAAAAACAATATCTGGTTTATGTTTTAGAATGTCAGCAATCAAATCAGTTTCTTCAACTTCCGTTTTCAAGTAGCCATTTCTAAAATTACAGATGTTTATACCCGTGAAATCTTCCTTTAACTTTTCAACTGTTTCTTCAATAACTTCCTGTTTTCCTCCAACAAGATAAAATGATTTTTCTTTGTAAAACCTTTGAACAATATCCAACCATAATTCACAGCCAGGAATTTTTACAACGGATTGATGACCTTTTTTCTTTAAGGCCCAAACAGCTCCAATACCATCAGGATATCCTAAATTTCTATTAATGAGATTGCGACTTTCATCAGTTGCATGTAATATTTTTTCTGCATTTACTGCTATCATGATACTTTTATGTAGCATTGCATAATCCATTAACTCCTTGCGTGAATTAGGAGCATAGGTTTTTATTCCGTTAAGTTGTTCAGCAATCATCAGATAGATTTGGTTTCTAGATTATAATGCGCCATAGCATTAAACATAAAAGCATTGCTCCAACGCATGTAAGGAATTTTAGAACTCAATCCTTGTTTTAACTGATAGTAAAAGTAACCTTTTTTATGCTGCATGTTGTCTATAGTCCAATTCAGTACCTTTTCTAAAAGACCTTGATAAGTTTTAAAAACATCTAGTTTAGAGCAGGTTACTATTATTTGAGCCGGGCAATGAATATCAATAGGATAAGTTTTATTATGGTAATATTTGGGCATGCCACTATCTTCAAAAAAATGTTTGACGTAAAAATCCATGCCTTTTTTAATATAATCTTGAAAAGAATTATCTCCTGTGTTTTTCTGATAGGTTTCTATGGCATCTAAATTGAAACCCGTATGGAAACTATCAATCCAAGATTGGATAGGCAATAAACCATATATCCAAGAACCATCTTCCTCTTGTAATTCACATGCGGCAAGCACAGCTTGTTTGGCTAATTTTAGATGCGCTTCGTTTTGGTTATACTTATATGAATAACTTAAAATTTTAGCTCCCAAAAGCGAGGCATTGATAACCGTATTGTTACCAACCTTCACGCTATAAGAAAACAAAAAGCCGCTTCTTTGAGGGGTTCTCGACAAATCATTGGTTACAAAATCTGCAGCCGTTAAAGCCTGTTTTAAAACTGTTTCATTTTTAGTGATTTCATAACTCTCCAAAAGAGCCTCTACACAAAAAGCAGTAGCCACAACGGTTGGTGTATGTTTTTTGAACAAAAACAAGCGTCTGGCCTGCCAATCAAAATTATAACCCCAACAAACTCCAGAATAGCCTTCAGATTTCATACTTAAAAGTAATTCTGTCAATTCATTGATATGCTTTAAAATAGAAGTAGTGGAGCCATAAGTTTCATCACCTTTTAAAGATGCTTTGAACAATTTACAATAGCCTAATAAAAACAAAGCCACGCCTTTAGCATTGTGCTCTTTGGGTACCAGTAACAAATTCCTGAAATTTATTGGACTTCTTTTAAATCCTTGAATCCAAGCCAATCGAGCTAAATCCCAATGCTTAAATGGCAAAGCTTGGAATACTTTGGAATTTAAACCGTCATAAGGATCCCAGCCTTTAAAACCCTCCTTTTCACAATAGGTTTTTAATCTTAAAAAACTGTCTTGAAATTTAGATGTCAATCTGCTCTCCTCCACGCTTTATAGATTCAACAATTGCAAAACATGTTTTGGATACAGCCACCACTTCATCAAAAGAAATTGGCGCTTTTCCATCTTTTAGCAAACCATCAACATAAGCTTTTACCATTTCTTTTTGACCTTTATTCTGATTCAATAGTTTTTTCTTTTTGGGCTTTCCTTTTCCATACACTTTCAGCTCCTTAAAGTCATGGATAATCCCTGAAAAACCAGCTGAAAAAACCTCAATATATTCTTTAGTCAATGATTTTGATCCATTTGAATAATAAGCAATTACACCTGATGAACCGTTTTTGAATTGAATCAACACATTAAGTGTGTCGTTTAACTGATTCGCATCTGGTATTGCTGTGGCCGAAACCTTAATCGGCAAGCTTCCATTCATGTAAGTTAAGTAGTCAACAAAGTGACAAACTTCTCCATGAATTCGGCCACCACCAATTTCCATATCTTGTATCCAATTATCCTTTGGAATAGCACCTGCATTAATTCGGTAAATCATGGATACTGGATTGTTGCCCAAAGATTTTTTTAGCTTTTTAGTTAAAGGTGAAAAGCGTCTGTTGAAACCAATCATGACTGATTTGCCAGATACTTCTTTCAATTCAATGATTTTTTCTAATTCCTCCTCTTTTAAACACAAAGGCTTTTCAACAAACACATGCTTATTAGCTTGCAAGGATTTTATAGTATACGGTCCATGAGAATCATGACGCGTTGCAATAAAAACCGTATTGGTATTTTCGTTTAAAATATCGTTTTCTTCACTAGCGCAAAACTGAAACTTAAATTTTTCAGCAACCCGTTTAGAGGTTGTTCCTGTATTAGTTAAAACACCAACTTTAGTAACCTCTGAATGCTCTGGAATGTTTGGCAATAAATTACCTTGAGCGTAACTACCAGCTCCAATAAATGAAATATTGACTTTCCCTAATGCTTCGGAATCTGAAGTCTTAACGGAAGCTTTTGATGGTTCTTTGGCAGTATCATATTTTAGTGCAATACCAGTAAAAGGTTCTGACTTTTCAACCACCAAATCAAAAGCCTGTTTGGCATTGTCGAAATCAAATTCGTGGGTGGTCAAATAGTCAATATTGATTTTATTTGTGATTAAAAGCGATTGGAAGGCTTCCATATTGCGCTTTTCAGTCCATCTCACGTACGCTACAGGATAATCAATCCCTTTTTCTTCATAGTTCAAATCGTAACGACCAGGCCCATAAGAACAGGCCATTTTAAGCTCCAACTCTTTTCTATACCAAAACGGATCCCGATCAAATCCCGTAGGAACAGCACCTAAAACAACCACCTTGCCTTTTTTTCGAGCTATCGCTCCTGCAAAATTTATGGGATCTAAACTAGAAGTTGCGGCAGCAATAATAACCGCATCAGCGCCAATACCATTAGTGGCATTCAAAATTTGCTCTTCAATACCAGCCGCATTTCGAACAAGTCCAATATCCACAGCGTTGTTTTCAATGGCTTGATTCACTGCTGATTCAGCTACATCAACTCCTATAACTGTTACACCTGATGCTTTTAGTATTAAAGCGGCTAATTGTCCTAATAAGCCCAAGCCTATTACAACACATGATTCTCCCAATCTTAAATCAGCTTGTCTGATGCCTTGCATGGAAATCGCTCCAAGTGTATTGTAGGCGGCGTTTTTCAAATTTGTGGTTTCATCAAGTTTTACACACAGATTAACTGGCACTGAAACAATTTCCGCATGATTGGCATAGCCAGCACCTGCACAGGCCACCCTATCACCTACTTCAAATTCAGTAACACCTTCCCCTACTTCAATGACCTCACCAGCGCAACTGTACCCTAAAGGTGAATAGGCATCCAGTTTTTTCATAACAGCCCTATAGGTTTGAATTGGGCCTTGCTTTTTTAAAGTATCAATCACCTGATTAACCTGTTGTGGTCTCTCTTTAGCTTTTCCAATAAGGCTTTTTCTTGCCGCTTGCACTGTAGATCCTTCTGTTCCAGCGCTAATTATTGAGTAATGATTTTTAACAATCACCATTCCTTTTCCTAATTGAGGATAAGGTACTTCTTGAATAACCATATCGCCCGAACCGAGCTTTTGAGTGAGTTGTTGCATGTATTTATAACTTATGAACCTTTGGTAAAGGTTTATAGGGTTTTTGGATTTCTTTTATTATTTTAATTGGGTTACCAACTGCTACCACACCTTCTGGGACATCTTTATTTACCACTGAACCAGCACCTATAATGCTATGGCTTCCTATTGTAACGTTTCTCATAACAACCGTATTTACACCAATAAAAACATGGTCACCAATTGTAACATATCCTGATCCATCATCTTGATCATCCAACACATGAGCTGCACCATCATGGGACAATATATAACATCCATGTGTTATCAAACAATGGTCACCGATGGTTATTTTACCTCGTCTTACATCTATCTTCGCCCCTAAACTAATCATAGTATTTTTTCCAATTTTGGCACCAGATGCTCTTAAAAATGTCAGTTGAAAGAACCGTAAAATATTACCCAAAAGATGTATCGCTAAACGAACAATTTTTTTCATTTTGGAATCGTACTATTTATAATATTCTTAAAATCATCAACTATTTTTTCTACCGAAAAATCATTGACAACATATTCTCTATTTTCTAATCCCATATTTTTAAGCTGGTCAGGATTAGCCAGCATATTTGTTAAGACATTTTGCATTTCATTGATGTTTCCTGGATCAAAAACGTGTCCGTTTATTCTATCTTTAAGAACTTCTCTGTGCGCTCCAACAGGCGTATAGGCCAATGGTTTTCCAACAGCCATGGCTTCCAATAGCGACCTTGAAAAACCTTCTGAATAAGACGCTGTCAAAAATATTTCAGAAGATTTTAGATGTCTTAATTTATCCTCGCCTTCAATAATTCCCAAATTTACGTAGTTGTTTTTGAATGCCGAGTCCAGAATGCGTTTTTCTTCAACAAAAGGATCTTCATAAATTATTTTCTCACCAGTAACCTGATTATAAAAAACACCTCGCTCACCTTTGCGCATATTACCAGCAAAATAAAACTTTGCTTCTGAGAATACTTTACAAACTTCAGGAATAGCTTTTAAAATATCTGTATAGCCTTTAGCTTTAGTCATATGACCAATAACTAGAATTTTACCTTTTTCAACTGGATAATTTTCGTCGTATTTAAATTCATTAATGTCCATTGCCTGATAAAGCACTGCAACTTTCTCTTCGGAAATGAAAGGACTAAACTGATCTTTCAGGTATTTAGCCTGCACTATTGCTTTGTCAACATGTTTGAGAGCAAAAGCTATTAGCTTTTTGGCTATAGCACTAAACTCGTTAAAATTTAATTTAAAATGGCTACCCCGAAGATGGATGATTATTTTAGCACCGAAAAGTTTACTCAACAAAATAGTCCATACATCTCTACCTAACCAACCAATTTGGGTTGGTGTTACAGGATAATAGACACATTTAGGTCTATTTAAAACCAAATGTTTTAAAAGCTTAAAAAAAAACAAAAAAAACTGTGTAACCATTGACAGTCCAAACTTTCCCTTTTTTGTATTGTCGGTTCTAAAGTTGGTTTTTAAAAAAGATATTTCGAATGAGTTATTAAGAGATTTTGATTCCAGAAATTGCTGCATACTCAATTCGGGACCTGAATACGGAGGCGGTGTTGGACCAATAAATAATATTTTAGGTCTTGACTTACTCATGCAGTAAACTACTTTTAACTTGTTTGACCCAATTTTCAACAGAAAGCTCTTCTCCTTTTTGTTTGGCATTTATACAAAATTGCTCAAGCTTGACTCGGTCAAAAATAAGTTCATTAATTATCTGAATGTCTTTATCTAAAATTCCTTCTAAAATATAGCCGTTTTTACCATGGATCAAGTAATCTAATTCAGGGCCATGCTTTTCAGCCTTCATGGTCAAGTATGGCCTTCCATATGCAAAAGCATGGTTAATTGATAATCCAGAAAGTCCAGGAACAAAAACCATGGAGCATCTCTGCATTATAGGAGCAATTTTATCTTCTTCGACTAAAGTACCATGCCACAGAATATCTCTATCTTTTACGACACTATCCTCAACAATATTTCTTTCAGGACCATCTCCTATTATTTCCAATTTTAAATTACTGTGCTGTTTTTTGAGTTCCTTGTAATAAGTAAATAAATCGGTCACACGTTTTGATGAAATTAAACGTCCAATAAATAATATTATGGGATGCCCTTCTGGTGGCATTTGAAAACTATAATATTTGTCCACTTCAGAGCTGTCTATGGTATTGTTAGCCCAAAATGCTTTTTCAGATTTGATTAGTCCTTTTCTTATAGCATTTTGACAGGCACTTTCAGAATAAAATACGACTCGATCAAGTTTATGGTAATAGTATTTTGTAAGCATCTTATCTGTAATAGACAAAAACTTGTTCCCTGATTTAAGTGCCTCGTGATTGTAAGAAAATATTTTAAATGTGCTCGTCTTTTTTCTTTTAGTTAATATGAAATGAAAAAGTGATAAGTTTTTCTTTTCAGCGGGTAACATAATCCAATCGAATTGGTCACAAATGACATCGATCTCATGCTTCACTTTTATAGATCTTCCAAATTGTTTTTTAGGCACATCTACCTTCATTAGGGTGAAGCCCCATTCTTGATCTAACTCTTTATCCCCATATCTTTCCCTTCCCGAACCTGACAAAACAGTTAATTGAATATCAGAGTCAGAAGACAAGTGATTTAGAAAACGAGCCTTGTAATGATTAAAATTTGGTGATAACCACAATATATTTAGCATAGATTTCTTTTGTTCGTTTGAGAAATTATAGCAACAATAAAATACATCATTGCTCCAGATGCTAACATTGGCAATGAACTAATCCCATACAAAATTAGTACCAATACAGTTGCCAACATCAGATACTTCAATTGTGTTATTTTAACTTTAATAGCATTCTTTATTAGGTAAATCAAAAATGTAAGATAACAAATAGCACCAACGATTCCAGTTGAGAAAAATAACCTCACATAATCACTATGCATACCACCACTCATCATTACACGTGATTTTAAATGCTGTGCAAAACCAGCACCAAGCCATTGTGAAATCACATTAAAACTCTCCCATATCGCGAAATACCTTTCCCAAATCCAAACCCTACCATTTAAGGCGGCGCTATCACGAGCATCACCCTCGTAGACTTGAATATCTTTGGCAAATAATTCATTGAATATTTCGATATAAAAATAAGCACCTACCCCAATCATTATTATCACAAAGCTTATTAATTGGTAAGGTGCTACCTTTTTTCTTACAAAATAAACAAAGGTTAAAACTAAAGTTAACGAAACAGCCCAAGATGCTTGATGCCTTAAATTATAGATACCTACAAGTGTTATTAAGAGTATTATAAGGAAGCCAAATTGTTTAAAAAAGAAGGATTTTTTCTTCCGATCAAGATATTTTATGAAAAAATAACAATAGCATATAAATCCGCATATTAAATGACTCATATAACCAAATAAATCCGCATAAAAACCACTTAAACGAAGTCCGCCACCTCTAGATTCAGTATTGTATACTTCACGAATAGGATCGAACAATATTTCATAATACAAGGTTGCAATTGGAAAAATAGATGCAACTAGAAATGTTATTAAAAACCCTTCAATATCAATTAACGAATTGATATTTTTTCTAAAATAGAAGAATAGAACAAAAGGCAACATCGTTCTAATAGTATCTCCAAATTGCGCTATGGATTGCTCAAATGTTAATACAAGTAGTAAATTAAAAAATAGCAGAAACAAAAAGATATAAAAGGTGGCAATTAATTTTTTCGTTTTTATTCGTTTTTGCATATTAGACATAATTGCAAAACCAAAAACTAATAGTCCCAAAACCTGTAATGGCGAAAATCCTGAAGATTTTTTCATTTCCCATGTTGCTGCAAAAAAGGGAAACACTAATATAACCAGCAGCATCCACTTAAGGTTAAGTGGTCTTGATTTAAACCATTGCTTATATAGCCGTTTATTCCAAATTAAGTTATTTGCTTCCAAAACCATGTTTTAGATTAAAACCACTTTTTAAACCAATTCATTAAGAAATAAATAGTCCAAACATTATTGGTATATTGCTGATTACCATCCTTTAGCAGTTGCAATTGATTATTTACTTCATCCAAATTAAATAAATTCGTTTCCTTATTAAACAGAGTAATATCACTTTTTACACCATTATATATGGTTTCACTTGCCCATTCTCTAATAGGCAGATTGAATCCCATTTTTTTTCTATATAAAATATCGTCTGGCAAGATTCTTTCTAATGCCTTTTTTAGTATATATTTATTAACCCTATTCTTAATTTTATAGGCTCCGGGAATAGACAATGCAAGTTGCACCATTTCATGATTCAGAAATGGACTTCTAGCTTCTATTGAATTTGCCATCCCAAGTCTATCTGCTCTAAACAAAAACTTTTCTGTTATAGCTTGTCTATAGCCAGAATAGCATAGCCAGTTCACGAAATCATAAGGATGACCATCTAAAAAATTCAAATAATCTTGTTTCAGTTCCTTGACGTAAAAATATGAAGAATGCCCCTCAATTTGCTGTTTAAAATTGTCCGACAATAATTTATTTTTAACATGCTCTTTCATACCACCAGCACCAGGCCAATAAAAGTCCTGATGTTTAAGCAAACGGTTAGTCATTTCGGACCATGGACTATCTGGTTTAATTATTTCAACAGCTTTATTTACAACGCTTTTTAAAACTCTTGGCGCTTTTTTTCCCATCCGATAATAACAATAGCTATTGACATACCGCTGATAATTTGAATAGCCACTAAATAATTCGTCAGGACCATCGCCATTTAAAACAACTTTGATGTCATTTTCTTTAGCCAGTTTTGAAATAAAATATATAGGGATGGCAGTTGGATCTGCTTGTGGCTCATCATAGATATCAGTGATTTTAGGTATGAAATCCAACAAATCTTGAGGTGTGACAGTTTTTACAAAGTGATTGGTATGATAGCGATGCGCAATTTGCTCGGCATAGTGAAGCTCATTATAATCTGGTTGTCCCTCAAAACCTATCGTAAATGTTTTTATTTCATTTTTGGTATTTTCACGCATTAGAGCAACTATAGCCGAAGAATCTACACCTCCACTTAAAAAAGCACCAACTGGAACATCCGAGATCATTCTTAATTTAACAGATTCATCTAATTTGTTATAAACCAAATCCGTTAACTCATTTTCAGTTGAGAAATTAAGCTCTTTAAATTTTAAATCATTAAAGGAACCATAGTCTACAATACCATTATTATCGACTACCATATAATGTCCTGGTTTAAATTTTGATATACCTTGGAACATTGTATTTGGTGTTGAAACAGTATTAAAAGTTAAAAAATCGTATAATACCTTATTATCAATTTCCTTTCTTACATACGGTAACTCGAAAAGGGCCTTTAATTCAGATGAAAATGTAAAACCATTATTCATCTCTGTATAATACAAGGGCTTCTTACCAGAACGGTCTCGTGCTAAAATTAACTGCTCTTTTTTGGCATCCCAGAGTCCAAAGGCGAACATACCGTTCAGATATTTTAGCATTTCCAGACCAAACTTTCGGTATAGTTTTAAAATAGTTTCAGTATCTGAATGTGAATCAAATTTCTCATCTCGTAAAAATTGATCATTCAGAATTTTATAATTAAATATTTCACCATTATAGACAATTACATTACCTGTGCTTTTCTCAATCATGGGTTGATGTCCAGCATCTGATAAATCTAAAATACTTAATCTGGTTTGACCCAAGGCTAAATTCCCGTTCTCATGTGACCATGTGCCATTATCATCAGGTCCTCTATGTACCAACTTTTTATTCATGGTAACTATAGCAGATTTCAAATCTAGCCCATCAGATTTTCGAACAAAAACACCGTTTATACCGCACATAATCTATTAGAGTTTTGGTTTGATTTGATCAATGACATCAAGCCATTCTCTTTTAAAATATTCAGAATCAAATTGTTTAACATAACTATATCCTATGACACCTAATTCATCTTTGTGATTTAAACCATTTTCAATTGCCATATTTAAGTTGGTTAAATCATGAACAATTTTTTGACCAGAATTCTGCAATAATTCCATCATTCCTCCAGAGCCTGAACCAATAACTGGAGTTTTCATTAAAAGGGCTTCATGAGCAATCCTGTTCCACCCCTCTGGCATGGTTGACATAGCTAACACAATATCAGCAACATCTAACAGAATTGGAAATTCATGCCTTGATAGAAAAACAGACTTATACTTATTTGAACTCGAATCATTTTTTCCTGTAGCTATTAAATTATACTTCTCAACATTAATAAACTCCATAACCTTTTCTACCCCCTTACCTTTACCAAGTTTACCTAAATAAATAGTTGGTTTGGCAGGATCTAATTGCAGTTTTTCTTTTAATTGATTACGCTGTTCTTCACTAATCCGGAATTCATCCAAATTATATGAATTATAAATAATCTGACTCTTTTTTACGCCTAATTCATCTACGTAGTCCTTCCAATATTTTGAAACGACTATTACCAAATCAACTTTCTTTAAATGTTGTTTTAATCGCTTTAAAAATAGCTTCCCAAATATTGACTTTTGAGCAATGGATTCATCTATATGATGAATCATAGCTATATTATACTTGTCATAGTTAAGTTTATTACAAGCCAAGACAAATGGATCTACTACGCAAATATCCGATTGAATAGTTTTCACATGATTCTTGTAAAGATACTTTATAATGTTTTCGGTTTTTACAAAATGAAAATTTACAGAAACAGGGTATTTAGTAATAATAGATTTAATAGCATCGATTTCATATAGTGTTCCACCTGTAAATGCTGTCGTTCTATCACCTTCAAAATAGGCTTTCATAGCATTTGACTTGGTAAGCCATTCTATTTTTAAACCTTTTTCTGACATTACTTATAAACCTTTAAACTTGAAGTTAATGTCATAAAAAATGGTAAGTGGTTTTTATTATAACTATCTACCGTTTCAGCATATTTAAAATACGAACTTATAATTTCAGGAGGATTTACATTCAAAGGAACCTGAAAGGTAAATTGATTCATTCGGTTTAAGGCCTTAAAATATTTTTTATCCAACAAATTAAAAAAGTCAGGCCATATTAAACCTCTTCTATTATACCCCAACGCATTATCATTTTGAATTTCGATATTTGGTGCTATTTTAAATTGTAATGCTGGACTAAACATCTTTTGTTTATCAAACAATTTCACTAAAAAAGATTCGTAACTAATAAAAAATTGTTTGAACCAACTAATAACAGTATCGCTAGGTATAGTTTCATGGAACCAGTTATTTCTTAATTCTATTCCTTCTTGAACCATTTCAAGCAGTGCTTTTGGCTCAATATTTAAAAATTCAAAATCATATGGCAATGCCTTAATATGCAAGAATAGAGATCGCAGTTTTATAGTATTATAGCTTTTTTGAATAGCCAAGTTTATGTACATTTTAAATAAAAACTCCAAGGCAATTTGTTCTTTAAGCTCTTTTTGTAAATAATCCGGTGTAGGATTACTCAAATCCAGTTCTTCACCGTACAAATGTCTGAAATTGTGAAAAAAAGTAAATTTTAAACAAGCGCTAAAATGAGATTTAGAGGCGCCGTACAATCCATGCGTAAACAAATAATTAGCGACTGCAGAATTAGCAATTCTTGGATTCTCTTCAAATTTAAAATTATCTTTAAAAACAACGACTAAATCAATATCCGAAATTCCTGGTGTAGAAAGTCCTCCAATTTGATATATAGACAAAACTCCTTCAGATTTTGATAAATAATTGACTTGATTGTTTATCGCCTCATGGTAGGCAGCTTCATTATACTTATTTGGAATATCTATAATCTTCATAAAACTATCAGTAATTATATTTTTTTAATACATCAGAAAAATGGTTATCAAAATAAGCCTTGTTTTGAGGTGAAAAGTAACGTTCCCATTTTTTTGTTTGCACTGATGAAATATGTGGATTATTTTCTATTTCTTTTTTACTCATTTTGCTCAAATCTTCCTTATTAGCAATTGATTTTGCAAAATTCAATTGATTTGGTGTCAGTTTGCAAAAATCAAGAATCTGGATCATTACCGCTTCGTAATCAGACATTAAATCTTCGAATTTTAATTCAAGACAATTTGTTTTATCAAAATCCCATTTCAACATATCTTCTATGGTCCATTTACCATAGTGATTCATTTCAAAGTGAATTCCATCTTCTTGATTCAATGAATTTATATATTCTTGATATGATTTTCCATTTAAACTCTTTAAGTATGCAATTTTCCAGTCTTCTGACCTATACATTTGTGAATTGGGTACTTGAGGATATTCAATAGGTTTGTTTGTCTGAAAATTTTTATTAATACACCATTCCTCAATAGTCCTTTTATGATATAAATAACCAGAAACAATGATATCCCTTGGATCTCTGACCACATGAATACCTATATACTCTTTGGGCAATTTATCGTAATTGACCTGTGAATGAAGAAAAAACAAAACATCGACATCAGGAATGGTATCTACATGGCCAGGAATACTTTTGAACGTCCAACCATATTTCAAACTTAATTCTAAAAAAATCTTCCCTAAAAGTTTTGTGCCACATTTATGGTATCCAAAAATAAAAATAGGCACCTCTCTTCTTGATTTAAAAAGTCGTTTTAAGAGATGATATTTAAGTAATTTGAGATTTTTATTCATAAAACATTAGTCAAGCTACAAATATATCCTTATTAATTTTTTTGATAAATAATTTTAAGCTTTTAAAAAAATCTTCATTAATAGTGTCAAAAATTTCTTTGCTAGGTTTAGGCGCAACCATTTTTTTTGTCAACCTTCTGAAAAATATTTCTGGCCTTGTCATAACAAACCTTTGAATTGGGTTTAAATTATATGACCAGTTTCGCCTGATCAACGTGGCCATTTCTATGCATGCCCATTCTTCTTCTTTAAATTCGAATCGAACAGCATCAAAACTTTGTTTTTTAAATATTCCTTTTTCATTCTTTGCCGCATAATACATTGAAGGAAGCAACATAATTTTACTTAAAAAACTTTTAAGCTCATAAACCCTTACATCCTTAAAAGACTCATAATTAATATATTGCTTTTCAATACTATTTATTAATTGTTTTAAGCTTTGCATATAATCGAGGCTTTCAATATTAAAAACAACCTGTAACTCCAACTTCTCAATTTTTGGATAAATAACTTTAGATCCAATTAAAACTTCATGTGGCAAGTAACTTTGCGGATAATTTGATAATTGAGACTCGGTTATTTGAAACCAACCATGATGTTGAAGGGGATCAAATTTCAAAATCAATTTCATGGATTCAAACTTGAATTTTTCTAACTGCTGCGAATTAATAAAATGATCCTTTACTATGAGCAATCCATCAAAATCACTATACGGTATAATTTCATTGGTACCAACGCTTCCGTGAGCAATAACAGCAAAAAACAATTCAGAATATTTACCTTCTATAAGCTTATTTAAACTTAATAAGAAGTCCATATTTTCATCGAATCCATTTACTATATATTCCTCTTTTTTCATTAAGACCCTGCCTTTGCTTTATTTTTAATAATTAGAAAAATCTCGTTAATTAAGGTTCTGTGAATTGAATAAATAATAATGGTTGCAATTAAACACATTAAAATCAGTGAAAACCATTCATTTATGGAGACCTTGTTACTTTCAAACAAAACGAACATCACGCTTAAAATAAGTAAGGTTAAAAGAGATGCTTTAAGGCTGTTTAATATGGCATGAATCGAGATTGAAATATGATAATTTAAAATGATTAAAAACATTATAAACGACATTAATTTTGCCAATACCAATAAGTAGGCAACCCATAACACACCATATTGAACACCAACAATTATAGCTATGACAGTTAAAATAGATCGAGCAGCAGAAATGTACAATCTAACTTCAGGCTTACCAATACTTGAAAAAATAACACCTCCGAATTGACTAATAGACTGTATGGCACCTGCGAAGCACAAAATTTGGACAATTGGAATTGCTGCATCCCATTTCTCACCAAATACGGTCTGGATAATAAACTCTGCATTAAATGCAATAATGCTCATTACTGGAATTGAAACCATTCCAATTAATCGCAGTGACTTATAATAACCGCTTATTATTTTTGTACTGTCGTCCTTTATTGAGGAAAATGATGGAAATAAAATATCACTAAAAATATAGGAAATTCTCTTAACCGGTGTGTACATAATGTTATATGCAAAAGCATAATAACCCAAAATAACACTCGTGAAGAATTTACCTAAAATTAAATAATCGACATTACGCTCAAAATACAAAGCCATATCAGAAGCTTTAAATTTCATTGAATACCATACCATTTGCCTAATTTCCTCGAAATTGAAATGCAATTTTGGTCGCCACTTTTTAAGGAGTAATACCAATACCAACCGAACCATAACTGCCATTAATGTTTGTAAGATTAGAGCATAAACGCCTAAGCCAATAAAAGCCCCAATGATTGCAGACAAAGACCCAATAACGATACTTGCTAAATTTACTTGTGATATGATTCTAAATTCTAAATCCCGTTCAAGTAATTTGTAATGAATAATGAAAATAGGATTTAACAAAATACTTAATGCCGCAATTTGGACAATGGAAGTTAATTTAGGTTCATTATAAAAACTTGCAGCTAGTTGTGCCGAAGCAACAATTATGATAAATGATCCTATAGACAAAGTATAGTTAAGCCAAAAAAGTGAAGATAGTTGATTTTGTGATGAATTCCTCTCATGAATTATGGAAGATCCAAATCCCATATTTGTAAATAAGGTTATAAACCCAATAAAGGTCATCGCTAATGCTACTAATCCAAAATCTTCAGGCAACAAGAGTCTAGCCAAAACAATATTGACAACAATAGCCAATAATTGAGATAATACATTAACAATTGTTAAATAAAAACCACCTTTTATTATTTTGTTCTTATCCAATTAAAAAAGTTGCTCATTTAATGCGTTCAAAATAAACTTTGAAGCGTCTGTAAATGTATTACGCATTACATACTCACGCCCCTTTTGAGCCCGTTCTGTGTAATGGTCGTAATTATTTAAAATATGTTCTATTTTTTCTGACAAGCTCTTTGAATCATTAGGCTTTACAAATGACACCATGCTTTCTGGAAACCGCTCTCTCAAACATGGTAAATCCGTAAACACCACAGGATTACAACTTTGCAAATAAGCGCCTCCCTTACCTGGGCTTAAGGTGTATCTATTGTAGTGTGTATCTTCATAAGTTGCTACCAAAACATCTGCCGCATTTACAAACTTTAAATAATCAGAATAAGTTTGAAAAGGATACAACAGTAAATTGTTGTAATTATGACTATCATATTCTTTCATTAAACCTGGGGTTGCACCAACAATTACAAATTTTACGTCTTCAAAAACATTTGATGCTTCTGCAAAAATTTTAATTCTGTTCAACTTCTCACCAGCTTTACCGGCATAAACAATATACCTCGAATTCACCTCCCAATTCAATTCATTTCTAATTTCAATTTTATTTTCGACTTTCGATTCCAAATAATCCGTTTGAAATCGTATTGGTGATTTAACTATCCTCTCTTTTTCAATACCAAAGTTTTTTACTGCAAAGTCTTTCACAAAATCGGTCATCACAACAATCATATCGACTCGTTTTACTATAAACTTATGATAAGAATTCTGCTTTAAGAACGGTGTCTCAAATACTAATTTGCAACGAATCAATTTTAGAGTTCGCAATACAATGTAGGGTATTGTAGAAATATAACATTTACTATAAATCAAAACATTTTTATTACGTAGGCTTTTTAAATTATTCAGTATGAATACAACAGTAAAAAGTAGCTTTTTTACAACAAGTGAAATAGTAGACGACTTATTTTTTACTTCTTTAATCTTAGTCCTTAACTCTGTTATAGTGAAATTTTTTGGCACATCATAAAGTGAAAATATATCATCTTTTGACACCTTATAGTCCTTTCGCTTTATACTTGGCGCTACTAATTCAACATCAACCCCATTATTGGAAAAAGCTGCGCAGCTATACATAATATGTACGGCATCTGCACGATTTTTCCTCATATCTCGTGGTGAGATATAATATAATTTTTTAATATGATGTTCAGATTGTTTCATAAAAAGCCCTTCTACTCATAACCAAATTTCTCCATTAATTCTCCTGAAACAGATACAATTTCTTCGATTTCAGATTGAGTAAGCTGTTTTAAATATTTTTGGGTATTATTTTTATCCAATTGCTGATTTGTTTTCTTTTTCCAATCTAAAAGTTCTGAAGGCTCCATGTTATTTTTATAAAAATCCATCATGCTATACTCAAACTCTAGATCAAGAAGGTTTGTACACTTTTCTAATTCCAATTCAGGTTGGGAGAGTAAATCTTCATATTTTACAATTTTGTAAGTAGAAGGGTTAATTGATTCTAAAAATTCGGCTATTTTCATGTTTTTACTATACCAATCCAAACTCATTTCCTTAATAGTATTTGGAAATTTAGGTTTGTATTCAGAACTTGTTTGAAGGGAATTAACATTCAAATAACTACATACAACATCTCTAGGATCCCTTATTATGACTAAAAATTTTGCATTAGGGTATGTTTGTTTTAAAAACCTTAAATAATCGATATAGTAATTGTTTTTATCTCCTAAAACAGATGGTTTTTTTCCATTTTGAAAAGCATATTGCAATATTACCATATTCATTAATTGGGAATAACTCACTGGGGACTCTTCAATAATTAATAATTTGAGGGCTTTAAAATCTAAACCCCAAGTTTCAATTTTTTTTGACGTTTTTAAATCTGTTAAAAAGTCATTTAGCATCCTTTCTGATTGACTAGAGCTTTTATTCCAATCTTTATATTTTTCATACCACCATTGAATAAAACCACATTCAGGAGGCACAACAATGGACTCATGACTACTTAGCATCATCCTGAACATAGATGTTCCTGACCTAGGGCTTCCAATAATAAATAGGTTTTGATAAATCATGTTCTAAAGCTTTCTATAAATATCGTCATTGGATTGAATCCAAAATTAGGTCACAGATTTTTCTGATATTTTTTTCTTCTAATTGGTAATACAGAGGGAGGCACATGACTCTTTTTGAAAGTTTATCAGCAATAGGTGTATCATCTTTATTTACATAAGGCAAACTTGATAGCGAAGGATAAAAATAACGCCTTGGGAAGATATCGTTTACACTCAAGAATTTTTCCACTTTGAGTAAAGTTTCTTCAGAATTAAAAATAATTGGGTAGTAACTATAATTCCATTTGGTATTTTCTCTAATCTTAAGTCTACTAACTTTAGAAAAATCCAATAAAGCATCATACAACTCGCAAACTCGCTTTCTATCTTCAATTATCTGATCGATATACGGTAAAACACTCAATCCCATAGCCGCTTGAAGCTCACTAATTTTGGCGTTTATACCTAATCCATGATATTCAAGAGGTCCATTGTGCCCAAAATTATGCCTATAAAGCATCTCTTTGTAAGTTACTTCATCTTTACAAAATAAAGCTCCACCTTCTCCAGTATGAAACAATTTTGTGGCATGAAAACTGCAAATGCTCACATCACCATAGTTAAATAGGGATTGGCCTTTATAAGTTACTCCAAAACAGTGAGCAGCATCATAAATCACTTTTAATCCATGATTATTGGCTATTGCTTCAATGGCTTCGATATTACAAGGATTACCATATACATGAGTCACTAAAATTGCGCTTGTTTTGCTGGTTATAGCCTGCTCTATCTTTGTTTCATCAATTGTTAAATACTCTGGGTGAATGTCCACAAAAACTGGCGTGCATTTTTCCCAAACGATACTTGATGTGGTCGCGACATAGGAAAATGGTGTTGTAATCACCTCACCTTGATTAGCATAAGCATTTAAGGCAATTTGAATAGGGAGAGTTCCATTAGTCATTGGTATCAAATAATTGACCCCCAAATACTCTTTTAAGTTAGCCGTAAGCTCCTTACTTAATTGCCCATTATTTGTTAACCATTTATACTCCCATATTCTATCTAATTGAGATTTATAGTCTTCTATTGGAGGAAAAAAAGTTTTAGTGACAGTAATCATAGACGTCTTAATCTTCTTTATAATAAGGACAATATTAAATATTTATTTTGACTGGAAAAATGATTAAACAAAATTATATTTTATGGAATTACTTTAAAATACAATCTCCACCAAATAAACAATATCTTAATACTATTTTTTTGATTTAATTGTCATTAATTAACAGCTAAAAATATTTTTAGCAAAGATATCTTATATAAAGCCATTAACAAGACTTTTCTTATGTTGATTATTTATTTTTGTTAATTATTTAGTTTTACTACCTTTGAATAAGCCCATATTAAGAACAACATCTGTATTACCCCTCTAAAATTCAGGTATTTAATAAAATTATTATGAAAAAAATTTACTTATTGATATCATTTTTGAGTATGATTTCCCTCTCCTATGCACAAAGTCCTATTGTAACTGTTGACAGAGCCAATGTTTTCGGGACAACTATTTCTGGCAATTCACCTCTTATTACCTCAACTGGTTTGACAAGAGGAGCGGGAATTAATAGACGTTCTGGTGCAGACTTATTTAATTCCAGAGATTGGGATGCCTCATCACTTGCTGAAGCTATTATTAATGACGAGTATGTTGAATGGACTGTAACATCTAATGAGAACTTTGATATAGAGGTCACTGAAATTGATTTAAGGGTTCGTGGAAATAGTAATGGCCCTGATTTTTGGCAAATTCTTTATAGCGCTGATGGTTTTGCAACTACTGGAACGCCTATAGGTTCGCCAACCACTGTTCCATTAACAGCTACTGATTATAATTTAAATGGGTTGAGTATTAATGGTTCAGATGAAACAATCACCTTTAGATTATATGCTTGGGGTCCAAGTGTTGGAAGTGGTTGGTTTCGATTTGAAGACAATGCGGCTTGGGCAGATTTTGGCATCTCATTACCTGGATTAAGATTAGTAGGAAATATCACACCTACCACGAGCAATAGTATTGAATCCAACATTGTTCGTTCAACAACTTTTGATGAACCCGATAACATACTTTACTTAAATTATAATGCTACTTCAGGGCTTACTACTTCTAATGCCATAAAAGTTGGTGAATTTATTATTCAAGACGGTGGTGATGATTTAAACGATAGTGATGCTGTAGGAACCATTTTAACCGATATAGAGTTCACTGTTTCAAATCCTAATAGTATTGCTGCACTAGCTGTTTTCGATGGAACCACCAATTTGGGAGAAGGAGTACAATCGGGGGCAACTTTTATTGTTTCTTCATTAAGTGGAGGATCTGGAATAACTGCAAATGATGATGCTGCCAAATCATTTGACCTCTATGCAACTTTTACAAATACTGTTATTGACAACGAACAATTGGTATTTAGTATAAATTCTGCAACAGCTGATGGCGTTAGTGGTTCAACATTCGTTGACCTGAACGCTGGTGGTGCACAAACTTCTACAGATGGAGATAACAATAGAATGGAAGTTGTTGCAACAAGTATAGCATTTGGTACTCAACCTGTAAATGCCTATTTAGCTGAAACAATGACACCCTTTCCAACAGTTATCACTGTTGACTCTAATGATAATCACGATTTAGATGCATCGGGATCCATCACTGTTGATTCAACAGGAGATTTGTCTGGAGCTCCAATAAATTACACCATTGTAAATGGTACCGCTTCATTGGACTCACTTATATTTAATCTTCAAGAATCCGATATTTCTCTTTTAGCAATAAGTTCTGGTAGCCTAGGTTTTGCTTTAAGTGATACTTTTAATGTTTTAGGACCGCTTATTTGTATTGCTGTCCAAGATTTTGATGGTAGTACCCCGGAATGGACTTACTCTAATGATGTTCCGTTTTTTGATAATGGCTGGAGTGTTGATGGATACTATGGACCAATTGATGTATCAAACATAAGTCCATTAGATTATCCCACATTTAGTGGGAACATTTTGGGAGAAAACGACTTGCAAGATGAAGGAGGAATTGGAACCAGTGGTTTTGCCAATCTCATATTTAGCGAAATTGATATTAGTAGCTATGAAAATGTAAATCTGTCTTTTGATTGGCAGGTAATTGGTTACAATGCTAATCCAGATGATGCACAATACGAATTATTTTATGATGGCGTCAGTCAAGGGGTTGTAATTTTACATGACGGTAATAATGCTGAAACAGATAATCAAGGCACTGTCAATATTGTAATACCATCAAGCGTGGCAACTGTTTCTTTAATTGTTTCAGTTAGAAATAATGGCGAAACAGGTTTTTCTGGCTTTGATAATTTCAAATTAACTACGGAATTTACTGGATTGATATACACAAATAGTGCATGGACTCCTTACCCTCCATCAGACATTACAGGATCTGATAATGCTTATGTTAAGGACGGTAATTATATATTAGGTTCGGATATTGCACTAAACAACCTTATAGTTGAAGATGGAGCTACTGTGAGTGTTGCAGCTGGCCAATCAATTACGCTTAACAACAATTTAGCCAATAGTGGTTCGGTTTTACTGAATTCAGTATCTACCAGTTACTCAAGTTTGATAGTTGAAAATAAATCTTTAGGGAATGTTACCTACAGCAGACATGTCAACACTAATGCCGCTAGTGGTGGTAATGATTTAATATCTGCCCCAGTAACTGGAGAAACTTTTGGAGTTTTTGCGGCTAACAATAGTAATATTGTTTCCAATCCATCAAATACAACCGAAAAATTGTTTGGACCATTTGATAAAACCGTTGGTCTGTATTTAACTTATGACACTAATATTCCTGCTGAATCTGCTGTAATACTGGACCCAGGAGTTGGGTACAGGGCTGCATCCACTGATGGATTAAATTTTGATTTTAATGGTATAGTCAATACTAATAATATTGATGTTGCTATTGTAACTGCAGGACCTAATAATCCAGAATGGAATTTAATTGGTAATCCATATCCATCTTATATTAGTCTATCAGAGTTTTTAGCTGTCAATAATGCTGCTTTTGCTCCTATAAGTTCTGGTGTATATGGATACGATGGTGATGCTTCTGATGGATGGGAAATTTGGAACCAAGCCTATTCAGATGCTAATCCTGGTGCCCTAATTACGCCTGGCCAAGGCTTTTTGGTAGCTGCTGCTACTGCAAATGAGATAGTTTCATTTACTACTAATATGCGATCTGTTGGCACTACTGATGATTTTATTCCTGGAAGAGTAAGGAATCCTGATATTTCGCATTTGGAATTATCTTTGAGCAATGCATCAAAAACTTATAATACCGATTTTTATTTTACTGAAAATGCCTCATTAGGTTTAGATCCTGGTTATGATTCTGAAACATTTGGTGGTTCTGTACCAGAATTTTCAATCTATTCTCATTTAGTCGATGAAAATTCCGGGAATAATATGGCTATACAATCTTTGTCTGATTCAGATATATCTGATGTTATTATCCCTCTTGGTATCAACGCCAACCAAGGAGAACAAATAAATATAAGTATTTCTCAATCAACTTTACCTGCTTCAGCTGAAGTGTATCTAGAAGACAATGTCCAAAACACATCAACATTATTAACCGAAAACGACTTTATTCTTACTCCTGCTACAGATTTAAATGGTACTGGTCGTTTTTTCTTAAGATTTTCAGATGCATCACTATCAGTTGACGAATTAGATTACAACGACACTATTCAAGTTTATGCAACTACTAACCCTAAAAGTCTATACATTTTAGGTTATTTAAACAGTCAAACATCTGTTAAAATTTATGATATGCAAGGCCGTTTAGTAATGAATACTAGCTTGAATACCTCGAACAATAAAAATGAAATTGATTTGTCAAATTTAGTGTCAGGGATTTACACAGTTTCTCTAATTAACGAATCCGTTTATAAAACCAAAAAAATAATAGTAAGATAAACCTTTATTTTGGACATTAATTGGATGTTATCACAAATAAATTCAATTAATGTGCAGATTGTATAAATTAAAAGCTAATATGCTCATTTAATTTATTTATTTTTGAAATGATTTATATATTTGTACCATGAATAAAAAAATGTCCAAAAACCAAATTACACGTAAAGAAGCGTTAAAAAAGATGGGGAAATATGCAGCTATGACTGCCGTTGGTACATTTTTAATATTAAGCCCAAAAAAAGCTCATGCAACTTCACCTCCTGATCCGGGTGGTGATCCTTGGGATTAATCTCATTTAATTTGAATTCAGAATTAGCTCCAAAATATATACGCCAAATTAATGGTAAGTATGTTCTTTGGTTTGAATATTCCAATAGATATATTCTTCTAGAAGAAGAAACCATGCATCTTATGGATATTTATTTTGATAGCCAGTCTAAAGATGAATTCATTAGTAGTTTAAAGGCATTAAATACCAAAAATTATTACAGACTTTTTGATGAGATAGATCAACTCATAATAGAAAGCAGAGAATATAACCCTCCAAAAATTAATGAAAACATATCATTAATCAATCCCAAAGGAAATTGGATCACAAAAAACTACAATGTAGATTCCTACTGTTTTCGTATAAATTATTCTATTAAAAACATTCAAAAAATTCTTCATCCACAAATTGCTCATCTCGAAACAAAAAATTCGAATGGAAATTTTACTGAATTTCATGTTGCCTTAAATGACGACTATTTACATTTATACAAAAATCTTAATTTTTGTAACAGTTTTCCAAAATCCCAATTTCATCTACTACAAGGTCAATTTGCTATGGAATTACTTTGTGCTTTAACCCAAAGTACAGAAGATGATTGGCTTGGCACCTTTCATGCATCAACTGTTGCAAATAATAATGAAGCTATCATGTTAATAGGTGAATCAGGAAAAGGCAAAAGTACACTCTCTGCTATTCTAATGTCCAACGGATTTAAGTTACTTGCAGACGATTTCACGCCAGTAATGGCAAAATCAAAGCTAATATATCATTATCCATCCGCAGTTTCAATTAAAGAGGGTTCTTTTGAGATATTGCAATCGTTAATTGATAATTTTCATGATTTTCAAGCTTTCAAAAGTCTTGGTTCTAAGGGCAGTATTAAATACATAGCCCCTAATGATAAAAGCTATCAAAAACCACTGCCCTGCAATAAAATAGTTCTTGTAAATTATGAAGATAGCGCTCCCACCTTACTTGAAGAAACACCAATTGAAACCATTTTAAATACACTAATACCAGATTCATGGCTCTCACCAAAAGCAGAAAATGCTGAACATTTTTTAAATTGGTTGGAAACACTAACTTTTTATAAATTAACCTACTCAAATAATATTGAAGTAATAGAAATTTTTAAAGATTTGTTCAAGACTAATTAGTACCTTATCAATAGAGAAATTCTCCAATAATCTTTTATTCCAATGGCATCATTGCACCAGACTTTTACTCACATAGCGAACATAATCAGCTATAAAAGTGACCAAATTAAGCTTTGCAATGACATTAAAAATAATTTAATAGATTGGGATGATGTTGTAAAAGTTGCTAGCGACCACCTGGTTTTAACAACGGTTTTTTGTAGACTTCAAGAAAAATCATTACTCAATTTAATTCCAAATGACCTAAAGCAATATTTAGAGGAAATAACCGCAATAAACAGAAATAGAAATTTAGATCTTTTAGAAGATATTAAAAGTGTCTCTTCGCTATTGAGCAAGGCTCACATCAATCATGTTTTCTTAAAGGGTTCAGCATTGTTGGTTTCTGATTATTTTGAAGATTTAGGCGAACGTATGATTGGTGACATAGATATTTTAGTTGATGCTAACCAAATAACTCTAGCAAAAATAAACCTTATAGAACATGGGTATAAAAAAATCCCGTTGCGATTAAGCGATAAATACCAAAAAAAAAGGCATATTCCCAGATTAGTCAATAATGAAAAGCTAGCCGCATTAGAGATTCATAGTCAATTATTAAGAGTTGGACATACACACAAACTTGAAGCTCTTAAAGTTCTACAAAACAAGCGAAACATGAATGGAGTTTTTGTGCCGAGTTCAAAAGACTTAATGGCACATAACATATTAGATTTTCAAATTAACGATCGTGGTAATTATTACAATTCCATTCATTTAAAGCACATATTTGATGGCTTGGTCATTGCAAAAAAAGATAAACTTTTAAGAATAGACACGATTCCTGATTACAGAAAATACTTTCTTTTTAGCTCTATTTATTTTCTTGATTTTGATTCGGTTAATAAAACCATTTGGGATAAAATATTGCATGGTTTTTTTCTGTTAAGGCTAAAACAAAAACCATTAAATAATATTTGGTGTTTTCTAATCAAGAAGATAGTCTATCTAAAAGTTTTGTTTAAAAGAGGTATATTATTCCTGACAAACAGCGACTACAGAAAAGACATCATTAAAGTCATTAAACCGAAACCATAAAATCAAACGTAAAAAATAAATAACTCTTAATGTTGTATTTATTGAAACATCGCTTATTATCCAAAATTAAGTTTGATAATGTTTTAATTAATCTTATTTTTACTCTTAAATTCGTCATTTTATGAATAAGTATTTTTTTATAGCATTGTTTTTTGTGTCGTCATTGGCGTCTTCTCAATCTGTCAATTTAGACACAGATGTACCTTGGACTATTGGTATTGGTGTGAATATTGTAGATAATGACGGTTTTAGGTTTGACAAACCATTTGATACAAATAATTGGAATTTTAAAAACCCACTATCCATTAATGTTGAGAGAAAATGGCGGGATTTTTTGTCAACAAACTTGGCCATTACACTTAATAAATTAACAAAAGATAATAAGCAAAATAACGGATACTTAACTGAATCTAGCAACCTATTTGCTCTTGACCTAACTGGACGTTTTATATTTGACCAATACATATGGGAACAAAACCCCAGAATTGATCCTTTTGAAGGTTACGCACTACTAGGTGTTGGCTATACTTCTGTTTTAAACACTGACAGCATTATGCTGGATGTTGGATTAGGTTTTAATTTTTGGTTATATGAAGACATTGGTTTAAGACTTCAAACCATGGGTAAATTTGGCTTTAATGATAACCAATATCTTAAAAATTATATTCAACATACCGCTGAATTTATCATTCGGTTTTAATTTTTGTGATTACATAAAAAAAGCTCTTGAAAATTTCAAGAGCTTTTTTTATTTCTAATACTTTTTTCATAATCATCTATGAAGCATTTTGCTTTTTAATTAAATTTAAAGCAGATCCTTCATTGTACCAATCTATTTGAGCTTGGTTATACGTGTGATTGACCTTGATAACATCTTTTGTTCCATCTTTATGAACAAACTCAATATTTAATGGTTTATCAGGTGCAAAGCTATCTAAATCTAAAAAACTGATAGTATCATCTTCCTGAATCAAATCATAATCGTTTTCGTTAGCAAATGTTAAGCCCAGCATACCCTGCTTTTTGAGGTTTGTTTCATGTATACGAGCAAATGACTTAACAATAACGGCAGCAACACCTAAATGTCGTGGCTCCATGGCAGCATGCTCACGTGAAGAACCCTCACCATAGTTATGATCACCAACAACGACTGAATAAATACCTTTGGCCTTATATTGTCTGGCAACATCCGGCACCCCTTCATAATCACCTGTTAATTGATTTTTAACAAAGTTTGTCTTCTTATTAAAGGCATTTACTGCTCCTATTAGCATATTATTCGAAATGTTGTCCAAATGTCCACGAAAACGTAACCATGGTCCAGCCATTGATATATGATCAGTAGTACATTTACCAAATGCTTTTATTAATAATTTAGCACCCTTAATAGAATTCCCTATTGGCTCGAAAGGTGTTAAAAGTTGTAATCTTTCAGAAGTTGGACTTACTGATACAGTAACATTACTTCCATCAGCTACTGGTTCAACATATCCAGCATCTTCTACATCAAACCCTTGAGGCGGTAATTCTATTCCCTCTGGTTCGTCCAATTTCACCTCTTGACCATCTTCATTTAATAGCGTATCATTCAATGGATCAAAATCTAAACGCCCGGAAATAGCTATAGCTGCCACCATCTCTGGCGATCCAACAAAAGCATGAGTATTTGGATTGCCATCGGCACGTTTAGAAAAGTTTCTGTTAAACGAATGTACAATGGTATTTTTCTCTTCTCCTTTTAAATCACTTCTATCCCATTGACCAATACACGGTCCGCAAGCATTTGTGAAAATAGTGGCATCCAAATCTTCGAAAATCTTCAAAATGCCGTCGCGTTCTGCAGTATAGCGAATTTGTTCAGATCCTGGATTAATACCAAAATCTGATTTTGCTTTGATATTCTTGTCAACGGCTTGTTTGGCAATCGATGCAGCACGCGTTAAATCTTCATAAGATGAATTGGTACAAGACCCTATGAGCCCCCAATCAACCTTAATAGGCCATCCATTTTCTTTAGCTTTTGGTCCTAGTTCACCTACTGGTGTTGCCAAATCAGGAGTAAACGGTCCATTTAAATGAGGACGTAAAGTATCCAAATCTATTTCAATAACTTGATCAAAATAAGTCTCTGGATTTGAATAAACTTCATCATCTCCAGTTAAATATTCACGAATTTTATTTGCCTCATCAGCTATCTCACTTCTATCAGTGGCACGAAGATAACGCTCCATAGAGTCATCATATCCAAATGTAGATGTTGTAGCTCCAATTTCGGCACCCATATTACAAATAGTACCCTTTCCTGTACAAGAAAGATTTTTAGCTCCAGGCCCAAAATATTCAACAATGGCTCCAGTACCTCCTTTAACAGTCAAAATTCCTGCCACTTTGAGAATCACATCCTTTGCTGAAGTCCAACCGTTTAATTTACCTGTTAGTTTAACACCAATCAATTTTGGAAATTTTAGCTCCCATGCCATTCCAGCCATAACATCAACAGCGTCTGCACCACCAACTCCAATAGCTACCATGCCAAGTCCACCAGCATTAACCGTATGAGAATCTGTACCAATCATCATGCCTCCTGGAAAGGCATAGTTCTCCAGTACTACTTGGTGAATAATACCAGCTCCTGGCTTCCAAAAGCCAATTCCATATTTATTGGAAACTGATGCTAAAAAATCAAATACCTCATTACTGGTTTCATTAGCACGTTTTAAATCGGCTGCTGCTCCTTGTTTGGCTTGAATCAAATGATCACAATGTACTGTTGTTGGCACTGCCACTTTAGACTTTCCTGCTTGCATAAACTGCAACAAAGCCATTTGAGCAGTAGCATCTTGACAAGCAATACGATCCGGAGCAAAGTCCACATAATCTTTACCTCTTACAAAGGCTTTAGTTGGTTCACCATCCCATAGGTGAGCGTATAAAATCTTTTCTGAAAGTGTTAACGGTTTACCAACGATTTCACGTGCCTTATCAACGCGTTCAGCCATATTAGCATAAACCTTTTTGATCATATCTACATCGAATGCCATATACAATAATATTTTTAGGTTTGATTAATTTTTTAAGTCTGGCAAAATTACAAAAATTAACAGACATTTAAAAATTATGTAACGAAATACTGTTTTTAATGAGAATTATTTAATTTTAAGGGATAAAAATATATTAATTTTATAATATCTGTAATTTTAACTCTAAAATAATAATAAATTAACAATAAAAATGTGAAGAAATATTAGAACAAATCTTTAATTATTTGTTCTTCTGTTATGCCTTCGGCTTCGGCTTTGTAGTTTTTGATGATTCGATGTTTAAATATTGAATTAGCTACGGCTTGAACATTTTCAATATCTGGAGAAAATTTCCCATGAATAGCAGCATGAGTTTTAGCGGCCAAAATAAGATTTTGTGAAGCTCTTGGTCCTGCACCCCAATCAATGTAGTTCTTGACTAAATCCGTTGCTTCTGGGCTTTTTGGCCTGGTTTTACCAGTCATTCTTACAGCATATTCAATGACATTATCTGCCACTGGAATTCGCCTGATTAAATGTTGAATATCAATAATCTCTTGGGCAGTAAATAATGAATTTACTTTACTTTCAACATCTGTAGTTGTCGATTTAACAACCTGCACTTCTTCTTCAAAAGAAGGGTAATCCAAATTTACCGCAAACATAAAACGATCTAGCTGGGCTTCTGGTAATGGGTACGTTCCTTCTTGTTCAATAGGGTTTTGGGTAGCTAATACAAAGTAAGGCAAATTAAGTTTATAATGATGTCCTGCAACTGTTACAGCCCGCTCTTGCATAGCTTCCAAAAGTGCCGCTTGGGTTTTTGGTGGCGTTCTATTGATTTCATCTGCCAATATGATATTGGAAAAAACTGGTCCTTTTATAAACTTAAAATTTCTATTTTCATCTAAAATTTCACTACCTAAAATGTCACTGGGCATTAAGTCTGGAGTAAACTGAATTCTTTTAAATTCTAGGCCTAGGGCTTGAGAAATTGTATTAACCATGAGGGTTTTTGCTAAACCAGGAACACCAATAAGCAAGGCATGACCTCCTGAAAAAATAGCAATCAAAATTTGATTAACAACCTCATCTTGCCCAATGATTACTTTGGCAATTTCAGTCTTTAATTCTTGATACTTTCTTACAAATCCCTCAATAGCAGCTACATCCGACATATTTATTTTTTTAACCAGTTTCCAGTAAATTCACAATCTCGATACTCACCATTTATCTTAATATAAGTATCCATAATTTTCTCCTCTTGCCATTTATCAATCGCTCTAAAACGCTTTTCACTTAAAGCTAAATCTTTAATCTTTAAATAGTCCTTTGAATAATCAGCCACATGTTCATCAACACGATCACTAACCTTAAGTATTTGAAACTTGACATTTCCTGTTTGACCACGATCAGTTTGAACCAAACTAATTTCACCTTCTTTCAAATCTTGAATTTGACCATACAATTCAGGGTCCATTTTAGTCAACTCAAAATTATAATCTTGAGTAACCGGATTTATCAAATAGCCACCTTCACTTTTTGTTTCCTTTTCATCACTTGATTCTCTGGCGGCATCCTCAAAACTAATTAAACCATCAACAATGCGTTGTCTTATTTTAACAAGTTTCTCACGAGCTTCCTTAACAGCATCATCAGACACCTTCGGAATTAAGAGGATATGACGAACATCATATTCTTGCCCTCTTACTTTTTCTAAATAAATAATATGGTAGCCAAAATCTGTTTCAAATGGATCTGAAATTTCGCCTTCCTGCAATGAAAAAGCCACTTCACGGAACTCCTTTACCATTCGCGGTTGTTTTCTATTTAGTGTATAGAGTCCTCCTTGAGGAATAGATGCTTTATCATCAGAATATAAAACTACTTTTGACCTAAAACTAGCACCATTTTCCAAAACGTCAGCTTTAAATTGCTTCAATTGGTCAATAACACGTTGCTTTTCTTCTTCAGAAACTTGCGGTTCAATAACTATTCGTGAAACTTTTAATTCAGTTCCAAAAGTAGGACGTTCATCCTTAGGAATATTATTAAAAAACTGACGAACTTCTTCAGGAGTCACCTCAATTTCATCAATAATTTTATTTTGCATTTCACTTGCAAGCTTATTACTCTTGTTGATTTCATACATCTCATCCCTGAAACTTTTTTCATCAGGCTTATTGTAAAATGCCACTAACTCTTCCATTGACTTGCCCGATTGCGCCAAAAATTGTTGAATCTGGTAATCTACATTGGAGCGTATTTCGGCATCTGACACCTCAATACTATCTTGAATGGCGTGATGCGCATATAGCTTATCTTCCAATAATTTACCAAACAATTGACACCTTGTTACACCTTCTAAAGATGCTCCTTGAGCTTTTAATTGAATAATGGTTCTATCAATATCGGAATCTAGCACAACATAATCACCCACAACAGCGGCAACACCATCTAACTTTTGAGCTCCAGCAGTTAAAACACTGTCAACTTTTTTTGGTGCTTCTTTGGTCTCTTCTTCAATAATTTCCTGGGCTTTGACCAATTCAGGTAATAGCAAAAGGAAACCTAAAAAAAGCGTTTTAGTTAAAAATTTCAAATTGTTTGTTTTTGATAGCATCAGTAATTATATCTTTTTCTAATTCTTTAATAAGTTCTAATTTTCGCTTATTGATGACGATTTGATCAATGGTTGGTTTTACATATTCTAAAGGCGCTAAACTATTTCGTTCAAGGACATCTTCAATTTGCATCAAATATAGTCCTAATGAATCTTTGAGTTGTATAAAATTAGATTTTTTTAACAATTCATTTTTGTTTTCAGTTGTAATAGCGGGTATTTTGTCAATAGCTTGAGTAACCTTAATCCAAATGGAATCATTCAATGAATAAGATTTAAATTGAATAGCAATGGAATCTAACTCTTTTTTATCCTCATCATTGAACCGCGTGAATTTTGTCTTCAAATCGGGTAATTCAAATCTGTTCTCGTCAATATTGATATATCGGAATTTTATGAGTTCTTCATTTAACTTGAAGATTTCCTTGTTCTCATTAAAATAATTTTCAGCTACAGACCAAGATACCACGGTATCAATGTTTCTGGTAACTAAAGCTTCGATGTAAGCATTGGAGTATAAGTCGTTTTTATATTGACTGGCTAAATCATCAAATCTTTTAAGTTTTTCATCATTTAAATTTCGTTTGGCACCATCAACCAATAATTGTTCAGTTGCCCATTTATTAATAAAGTTGCTCAATCTAATCAAACTATCCTCTTCTGAAATGTTTTCAGTAAATAAATGAGCTACATCATTAGGGTATAAAAAATTATCATTGACTCTTGCCAACGGATTTAAATCATCCTCTTGCTTATAAAAATAACTACATGAAGTTGATAAAATAATTAATGATATGACCAGAAATCCAGACCTTCTCAATTAGCTTTTAATTTGTTTTTTAACCCTAGCTAGTACTTCTTGGTTGATAACAACAGGATATTTTTTTGCCAACTCTTCCAACCACTTCTCTTCCTTATAAACCTGATAATCACTCATAATCTGACCTTTGGCATCTTCATAAGCTTTAGGTTCTTTGGGCAATACCGCGTTTACCGAAGCAACTATATAGGCATCATTGTGCGGATATATATTTGATATCCCGTTTTTGAATTCAAAATCTTGCGGTAGCGCTTGATGCTCTTTATCCATGATACCAGTTGTAAAAATAACATTTACGGTTTCTTTGGTGTTTAATGCCTCTTTAATTTCATTTTCAGACTTTCCTTCTTCCAGCATTTTTTTGACCTGATTTATTGATTCTTTGTTAGAAGATGATGCGACAAGAGCGTCTACACGATTGTTCCACATATAGCTATTTTTATTATTCTGATAATAGTCATTAAGACCTACAGAATCCGTTTTAGCTGCATTCCATATTTCAGTTTCCATTAAATCGAACAACAACAAGCCATCTCGATATTCAGCTAAAATATGCGCAAAATCTTCATTTTCATTTTCTAAATTTTCTTCCTGATATTGAAGCAAATTGGCATCTAGAAATTCTTGGTATTTTTCTTCAACCAACTTATCCATAGCCTTCTTGGCAGTAGCTCTTCTCTGACTTTTTAGCAAATACATCCCAAAATCATTATAAGAGAGCTTTTTAGTGTCGATTACAACCAAATCTTTATCACCTTCAAAATCTTCTGGCAAAACCCATCTACCCGAAAAATACTCATCATTCAAAATTGACTGGAAGTATAGCAATGCTGGTTGTTGATAAGTCACTCGGTATTTTTTCATGAGATTGTTCACCAACGAAGTATTAATCAATTGTGAACGGGTATCTTTTTTAACTTTGGCTTCTAATTCAGGTTTCATCTCCTCAAAAGACTCGACGCTTTTTTTGTCAAACAACTTAATGATGTGCCAACCAAATTCAGTTTTAAAAGGTTTGGAAACATCACCAACATTCTCAAGATCAAAAGCCTGCTCTTCAAATGCTGTTGAACTTAATTGCCCGCCACTAAAAGGTGCTAGCTTACCGCCATTTTTTGCCGAACTTTTATCGTCTGAAAACTGTTTTGCTAAAGACTCAAATGATTCACCTTGTTGTAACTTATTATATATATCGTTAATTCGGGTTTCAGCTACATTAGGATCCTCCTGATTATCACTAACCATAATATGGGCAACCGTGCGCTCACCTCTGGACTGACGAACGTCATTGACGATGACGATATGGTATCCAAATCGGGTTTTAAACGGCATAGAAATTTCTCCAACTGGCGTATTATAAGCTGCTGTTTCAAATGGATAAACCATTTTAAAACCAGTAAAATATCCCAAATTTTCAGCATAAATTGTTTTACCGTTATGAATGTCTTTCTGAACATTTCCAAAACCTTCTTTGGCAACGCGATCTCGGAATTTCAAAAGCTGATTGTAGGCGGCTAAAGTGTCTTCAGGTGAAGCATTTTCGTCTAGTCTTATTAATATGTGATCTGCATTAACCTCTTTTGATATGCGTTCATAAGCTTCAGCGACAAGCTCATCAGTTACCTCAGAATCGGTAAGATAATTCTTGGCCAATTGTTTTTTATAATTACTTAATTCCCTAATATAGGAAGGCTTTTCATCAAGGCCTTGCTCTTTAGCTTCCTTTAGCTTCAACTTATAATTAACAAAGAGCTTTAAATATTCATCTACGTTTTTTTGAGATTCATCTTGGACTAAATCCAAATTCTTATTAAAGATCCTAACAAATTCGGAGGCATAAACGGGCTCATCTACTACTGTAAACAATACATCTGATTCGGTTGTCTGCGCTTTTGCAACAAACAAACCAAATACCATTAGGATAGTATAAATATATTTAGTCATAAGTGTATATTGATTTTTTCAATTCATGCAAAAATAGGAATAATAGCCTATAATACAAGATGTAAAAACAAACGGTTTATAAAGTTTTTTAGTATTGGATTATCACTGTAAAATAAAATTCAAAAATAACGTATCTTTAGATTTCCTTAATAGTATCTATTATGATTTACACGACAGAAATAATAGTGAATGTTCCTCTAAAGGAATTCATAGAAAAATTAGACAATCCAGAAAATATGAAGCATTGGCAACGCGGTTTAATTGACTATGATCACATTTCCGGTGTTCCAGGTGAAATTGGCTCCAAAATGAAACTTGTTTATAAAATGGGTAAACGGGAAATGGAATTAATTGAAACAATCACCTTTCAAGATTTGCCACACGCTTTTCACGTTACATACGACACTAAAGGCATGCACAACCTTCAGGAAAATTTCTTTGAAGAACTGGATGAGAATAGAACAAAATGGACATCAAAAAGTGAATTTTTACCCACAAGCTTTATGCTTCGAATGATGACACTTTTAATGCCAGGAGCTTTTAAAAAACAATCGAAAAAATATTTAGAAGATTTCAAAAATTTTGCTGAAAAAGGCATCTCGGTTGCTCCAAAAAAATAAACCACAAAAAATCGAAAATTTATAGTTTTAACTTTCCAAAAAGCGTTGTTAGTTCATTATGTTTTAGTAATTTTAGTATATGACAGAAATAGATATTGAAAAGGAAAATGCTGCAATTGCCCAAGCTTATAAAGAATTGCTTCGCGTCAGTTACAGAACGCTTTCGGCTCAAGACAAGAAGCAAATCCGTAAGGCATTTGACGTCGCTGTCGATGCCCATAAAGATCAGCGCAGAAAATCTGGTGAAGCCTATATATTTCACCCTATTGCGGTTGCCAAAATAGTGGCACAGGAAATCGGTTTGGATGCCACTTCCATTACTGCAGCCTTACTTCATGATGTTGTAGAGGACAATGACAATTATACTCTCAAAGACATCGAGAGAATGTTTGGTGAGACTGTTGCTCGAATTGTCGATGGATTAACTAAAATTTCATCCCTTAAAAAAGACATGGACGTATCCATGCAGGCAGAGAATTTTAGAAAAATGCTTCTAACGCTTAATGATGATGTCCGGGTTATCATCATCAAGATAGCCGACAGATTGCATAACATGCAAACTATGGATTCCATGCGTGCAGACAAACAAGTCAAAATTGCATCCGAAACTCTTTATATTTATGCACCTTTAGCTCATAGAATTGGACTCTATAATATTAAAACCGAACTTGAAGATTTAGGCTTGAAATATACAGAGCCTGATGTTTACTATGACATACTAAACAAAATTAAGGAGAGTAAGGAAGAACAAGATAATTACATTAAGGAGTTTAGCAAAGTTATTTCCACATCACTGGACAAAGAACATTTGGATTATGAAATCAAAGGCCGTCCAAAATCCATTTTCTCCATTCGACGAAAAATGCTCAATCAAGGTGTTTCGTTTGATGAAGTCTATGACAAATTTGCCGTGCGAATCATTTACAAGAGTGACCCTGAAAACGAAAAGTTTCTAGCCTGGAAAATTTATTCCATCGTAACTGACCATTTTAGACCCAACCCTACGCGATTACGAGACTGGATTTCATCGCCCAAGTCAACGGGTTATGAAGCCTTGCATATAACCGTAGTTGGCCCTAAAGGGCGTTGGGTTGAAGTGCAAATTCGAAGTGAACGGATGAATGAAATTGCCGAAAAAGGTTACGCCGCTCATTATAAATACAAAGAAGGTGGCGAGGATGACGATAGCATAGACACGTGGGTTGCCAAACTTCAGGAGACATTGGAAAACCCAGAAATTGATGCTGTAGACTTTGTAGAGCAATTCAAGTTGAATCTCTATTCCAAAGAAATTTTTGTATTTACACCTAAAGGTGATTTGAAGTCCTTGCCTAAAGGTGCTACACCATTGGATTTCGCCTTTAGCATTCACACGGAAGTAGGCATGAGAACTCGTGGTGCTAAAGTAAATGGCAAATTGGTGCCCTTAAGTCATGTTCTAAAAAGTGGCGATCGTGTTGATATTTTAACTGCTGAAAACGCCAAGCCCAATTCAAACTGGTTAGATTATGCAACAACCGCTAGAGCCAGAAGTAAGATTAAATCAGCCTTAAAAGAAGATAAAAAAGAAATTGCCGAAGAAGGCAAGGAAGTCTTACGCAGAAAATTAAAACAGCTTAAAATTAATTTAGACGAAAAATCGGTTAATGAAATGGTCAATCATTTCAAATTAAAAACCAGTCTCGATTTGTTTTATCGTGTTGGCGTTGGCTCTATTGACAACACGATGCTCAAGGAATATGCTTCATCTAGAAGCAACGCTTTGATGAGCTACATCAAGAATAAAATCTCAAGAAAACCTTCTATTCCAAAAGAAGAAATAGATAAAGATGAAATCACCTCCAAATATGACATGCTCGTATTTGGTAAGGAAGAAGAGAAACTAGACTACAAATTTGCCAATTGCTGCAACCCAATTCCTGGCGATCCTGTTTTTGGTTTTTTAACCATTAATGATGGCATCAAAGTTCATAAGAAAAATTGTCCGAATGCAGTCAGCTTGCAATCTAATTATGCCTATCGTATCATGCAAGCCAAGTGGATAGATTCCTCACAACAGGAATTTGCGGCTCAAATAAAACTTTCAGGAATCGACAACCTAGGATTGGTAAACAACATCACCAAGGTCATTTCATCCAATATGCATGTTAACATGAAAAGCATCAGTTTTGAAAGTGATGACGGTATTTTCTCTGGAAAAATTAATGTGGTTGTTAAAAACAACAACATGCTTAAAAAGCTTATGGACAACTTAAAAAAAATTAATGGTATCGATAAAGTGTCCAGAGTTTAAAAATAAGTGTAAATTTGCAGCGAAATTATGAGTGTTAAAACCGATACAAAAAACCAGGAGATAGTAAAGAACGTGTTCACGGCCTTTTTAACCGAAAAAGGGCATCGTAAAACACCCGAACGCTATGCCATTCTTCAAGAAATTTACAACAGTAGTGAGCATTTCGATATTGAATCTCTATACCTCAACATGAAGAACAAAAAATATCGGGTAAGTCGTGCTACGTTGTATAACACTATTGAATTACTTTTGGAATGTGGTTTGGTACGCAAGCATCAGTTTGGACAAAATCAGGCGCATTATGAAAAGTCGTATTTTGATAAACAGCATGACCATGTTATTTTGACAGACACTGGTGAAGTTATTGAATTTTGCGACCCACGTATTCAATCTATCAAAAAAACCATAGAAGAGGTCTTTGATATCGAAATTAAAAATCACTCACTCTACTTTTACGGCAACCGAAAATCAACTAAATAACCAATTTCACAGATGGCAGTAGACTTACTACTAGGATTACAATGGGGCGATGAAGGCAAAGGAAAAATTGTCGATGTACTCACCTCCAAATACAACATTATTGCACGTTTTCAAGGCGGACCCAATGCGGGACACACACTTGTTTTTAATGGCATGAAACACGTGCTCCACACTATTCCTTCAGGTATTTTTCATGAGGATGCTATCAATTTAGTGGGTAATGGTGTCGTAATAGACCCTGTGATTTTTAAAAAGGAATTGGATAAGTTGACTGAACAACAGGTTGATTATAAAAAATCACTTTACATTTCCAGAAAGGCTCATATTATTTTACCAACCCACCGTTTGTTGGATGCTGCCAGCGAAACTGCTAAAGGCAAAGCCAAAATAGGCTCTACGCTTAAAGGTATTGGCCCGACGTATATGGATAAAACCGGTAGAAATGGCCTTCGTGTTGGCGATTTGGAATTAGCTGACTGGAAAGATAAATATCGTGCTCTAGCGAATAAGCACGAGGCTATGATCAACTTCTACAATGTTGAAATTCAATATGACTTGAAGGAATTGGAAAACGAATTCTTTGAAGCTGTAAAAGTTTTAAAATCCTTAAAATTAATAGATTCTGAAGAATATATTTTCCAAGCACAAAAAGATGGAAAAACCATTTTAGCCGAAGGTGCCCAAGGGTCTTTGTTAGATATCGATTTTGGAACCTATCCATTTGTCACTTCAAGTAACACAACAGCTGCTGGTGCTTGCACGGGATTAGGGGTTGCGCCAAACAAAATTGGTGATGTTTTTGGGATTTTTAAGGCCTACACCACACGCGTAGGTTCTGGCCCGTTTCCAACAGAATTGTTTGACGATAATGGCAAAACCATGGCCAAAGTAGGTCATGAATTTGGTGCCACAACCGGAAGACCACGTCGTTGTGGCTGGCTGGATTTGGTTGCTTTAAAATATGCTTGTCAAGTCAATGGTGTCACCCAACTCATGATGATGAAAGCCGATGTGTTATCTGGATTTAAAACCCTAAAAGTATGCACGGCTTACAAATACAAAGGTGAGACCATCACGCATTTACCATATAATATAGAACCCGAAAACGTAGAGCCAATCTACACGGAATTTAAAGGCTGGGCAGCCGATTTAACTGAAATGTCTGAAGCATCGCAATTACCAGATGCGTTAAACGCTTACATTGCCTTTTTGGAAAAAGAATTGGAAACACCTATTACAATAGTATCCGTGGGACCAGATAGAAAACAGACAATTTTTAGGTAATTGTTTTGAAACAACTATTCAACCGTTTAATTGCATTTAATATAGATGGTATATTTATAGTTATTTTGACCTATTTACTTTATTGCGCATTTTATAATTTAAACAATAAAATTATCTTAAAAGAAGGAGTCAATTTAATAGTGTTGGGCTATTGTCAACTTTCAAGTTATTTTCTTTATTTTTTTCTTTTAGAATCTATGTTTAAAACTACAATAGGAAAAAAAATGTTTAAGATTAAGGTAATTTACTCAAATAGCCCTCAAGGTTTATGGTGGAGAACTTTAATCAGAACAATTATAAGAATAACACCATTAACTTTCATTCCATTTTTCCTTAATTCTGATAGATTATTTTGGCATGAATTGTTATCCAATACAAGAACTTCATTAGAGTGAATTAACTAGATCATTAATTCAAATATCAAAGTTATTGAAACAAAACATATCTAGGTGGTTTCAAACCATTTAGTCGCATATAAACCAACATTTGTGCTCTATGATGGGTAATATGGTCTGTAAGCAATAATAAAATCTGTCTTTTGGTTCTGCTCTGTCCAAAATAGTCTAACCGCTCGCCTAGCCTATCAACATCAAAATTTTTGATAAAATCGATGGTCTTATTGAACGTTTCGTCAATCTTGTCAATCATTTCTTTTTTTGTCTTGTCAGCAACTTGTAACTCGGTATCGGTATTCCAGTCTCTAGCTTTACGCCCACCCATTAGGGATTGACTGTGCCAATCCATAGCCCAAGAAATATGCATCAAATGCTCTGCAAAATTCATGGATTTTGGTGTCGCTTTAAATGTGTATTGGTCTTCCGGCATGGTTTCAGCCACGAGAATCAAATAACTTTTAGAACTTTCTAGACGCTCCAAAAACTCTTTAATAAAGATATCTTCTTGTGCGAAAATTGGTGTTGGAAATATTGAAACTATAAATATGCTTACTAGAAGAAGTTTAAGTTGAATTGTTTTCATTTTAAGTTTATTAATCTGCCTCAGGAATTTCGTAATTGTTATTATGCCACGAGATTAGTCCAAACAAAGTCTGGTCATCTGTTCCGTGCAATCTAAACATTCCATTATTTTGTTCAATAAATTCGGCAATTATTCTATCGTTAATTTTCTTTTTATAAAAAAGGTTAATTGTGTCTTTTATCAAAGTATAAGGTGTTAAAAAAAATCCGCGTCTTGACCACCAACCAGCTAATACATTAATTAGAAACGATTTGATTTTTTTATTTCTACCACACTTCGAGCATAGGATTCTGTTTTCGGTTGTGTCAATGCAAAAAAGGATTACCGAAACAATTGTATTAAATTCTTGTCCGATTAATTTATTTTCTTTTAATCCGCAATATGGACATTTTAAATTTTCTATCTTTCGAATTAGAGTTTGCTTTTCAAAATCAGTTAAAGCATTGGTCTCTGCATTTACCCAAGTAATTAGTCTTTTGTCTAAATTCCGCTTTTCAATTTCCTCTTTTAATATTCTGAGTACTTCTTTCCGTAATCCTTTTGATTCATTCCTAGCAATAGTCTCAATTTTTGAATCTGAAAACCATTTATAGTTTTCTCTAATTTCTTCGATACTATACATTCAGATAACGTTCGGTTTATATTACAGCCAAGAATTGGCTAAACATAAATATGTTTATTTCTCTAAAATAAGTTAAAAATAACAATTTAAAAACACCTGATTAAACACAGCAATTGATCATTTCTATTAAAAAATTCCTAATGCCACACGCCACACCAATATTATCATTATTTTTGAGCCAAAATCTATTGTTTGAAAGCAAACCAAAACATATATACCATTATCTTGGCAATCCTATTACTGCCTTTGGGCTTGCAAGCTCAAGACCAAAAGCGTATTGAAATTGTCTATGGTGGTTTCTTGGAGTTTAAAGAAGGTGAAGCACCAGGCCTTAAGGTTATGACACGTGATGATTCAGGTCAAGTACATGTGATTCATGAGGGCGTCGATATGTGGTGCGACCAAGCCAACTTGTATAGCAACGAAAACTTTGTGGAAGCTTACGGAAACGTCCGTATGAAACAAGGTGACACCATCAACATGAACGCGAAATACGTGGAGTACAGTGGCAAGACCAAACTGGCCTTTGCCAGTGGTGATGTGGTATTGACCGAGCCTAACTCCACCCTAACCACAGATACCTTGTTTTTTGATCGAGTTAAACAGCAGTCTTTTTACAAAAGTGGCGGTCGTGTGGTTCGGGATTCATCTGGGACCATTACAAGCAACATTGGTCGTTACTACATGAACAGCAAAAAATACCAGTTTGTCAATAAGGTGGTATTGGTTAATCCTGATTATACCATCAATACCGACCAGTTGGATTTCTACTCGGAAACGGGACATGCCTATCTTTTTGGACCATCGACCATTGTGACTTCCGAAAGTAAAACCTATTGCGAGCGTGGTTTTTATGACACCGAACAGAAAACAGGTTATGGCATGAAAAACACCAAAATAGAATATGATTTCAGGGTATTTGAAGGTGATAGCATGTATTTTGACAATAACCGAAACTTTGCTTCGGCTACCAATAATATTAAAGTAACCGATACCACCAATAAAAGTGTTATTAAAGGACATTATGCCGAAATATATAAGGCGAAAGATTCCGTATTCATAACTAAGCGCGCTTTGGCTATAACGGTCCAAGAAAACGATTCCATCTACATGCATGCAGACACACTCATGGTAACAGGTAAACCTGAAAAGCGCATTACTAGGGCTTTTAGGAATGCCAAGTTCTATAAGTCTGACATGAGTGGCAAAGCCGATTCAGTACATGTGAATCATGCCACTGGGCTTACTGAACTAATTAATCTCTCGCGATTATCTTCCCAAGATGCCTTTGCCAAACGACGGGATCCCGTAATTTGGAATTTAGAGAATCAAATGACTGGTGACACCATTCACATAAAGTCTAACCCCGAAACTGAAAAACTGGATTCGCTATTGGTATTTGAAAATGCCTTTATTGTCAGTAAAGATACCTTAAGCGACAACGGGTTCAATCAAATAAAAGGTAAAACCTTGGTTGGTCTTTTTGACGACCAAAACAATCTTAAACAAGTAGATATTGACAAAAATGCGGAGTCTATATTTTATGCCAGAAATGAAAACAATGAACTCTTTGGCATAGACAAAGCCCGTTCAGGCAGTATTTCGGTGTTTTTTGAAGAAGGAGCCATTTCACAGTTCATTCGCTACAAACAACCCGATGCCGTTACTACACCAGAATCCCAGTTTCCGGAAAATGCCAGATTACTACGTGGTTTTGTATGGCGTGATGATGAACGGCCCAAAAGTGTGGAAGACCTATTTAACGACGACCCTCCTTTAGAACTTCCTGTTATAAAAGGTTTGGAAGAATATGTTCCACAAGAAGAGTTCTTTGATGACGCCTTAATGAAACGTATTGAAAAAGCCGAAGAAGAGAAAGAGAAAGACACAAAAACGAAAAAACCTACTGAACTAGACAAGAAAACCCAAGCCATGCGTGATAGGGAACGCAACAAGGTTTCCAGAAATATTCCCAAAGAAGTCTTGGAAAAAAGAGCAGAAAAAGCAGAAGATGATAGACCAACGCTTGAAAAGGATAATGACTAGTTGTGAAAGCTGATTTTTTCAAATACCAAGCGCAAACCTCAACCCATCCATTGGCTATGGAAATCTCCCACGCCGAAGGCTCCTATATTTATGACACAAAAGGCAAGGCCTATTTGGATTTTGTGGCAGGCGTTTCGGCCTGTACATTGGGACATAAACATCCCAAAGTGGTTACAGCCATAAAAGAACAACTGGATAAATACTTGCATGTTATGGTTTATGGTGAGTATGTGCAGCAACCTGCTGTGGCACTTACCAAATTATTGGCCAAACATTTACCAGACAACCTCGAGCAAACCTATTTAACCAATTCTGGCACTGAAGCCATTGAAGGTGCTATTAAATTGGCAAAACGTGCTACGGGTCGTAGTGAAATCATTTCTGCTAAACACGCTTATCACGGGAATACCATGGGGGCCATGAGCGTTATGGGCTTTGAAGAACGCAAGCAAGCTTTTAGACCCCTGATTCCTGATGTACGGTTTATGGAGTTCAATAATATTCAAGACATAAATACCATCAGCAATAAAACGGCCTGTGTCATACTAGAAACCATTCAAGGTGGTGCTGGGTTTATTGAACCAAAAAATAACTATTTGGAATTAATCAGAAAACGCTGTGATGCCGTTGGTGCCTTATTAATTTTAGATGAAATACAACCGGGTGTTGGTCGTACGGGAACCTTATTTGCATTTGAACACTATAAGTGTGTACCCGATATTTTGGTAACAGGCAAAGGCTTGGGTGGCGGTATGCCCATTGGTGCTTTTACCGCTTCTGGTGAGTTAATGAGTTTATTGGCCGACAATCCAAAACTGGGTCACATCACAACCTTTGGTGGTCATCCTGTAATTGCTGCTGCTGCATTGGCAACACTATCCGAAGTGATTGAAAGTGATTTAATGATTCAAACTTTAGAAAAGGAAAAACTCATCAGAGAACACTTGAGACATCCTTTAATTACTGAAATTCGTGGCAAGGGTTTGATGCTGGCCGCTATGACACCTTCAGCTGATATTACAAACGAAGTTATTTTAAAAGCACAAGACGAGGGACTCATTCTGTTTTGGTTGCTGTTTGAACCCAAAGCCATCCGCATAACACCACCTTTGACAATTTCAAATGACGAATTGATTACAGGGTGTAAAATCATCACCTCCATTTTAGATAGTCTTCAAAACTAAATTCAAGCACCTGAAAATCAGCAACAAACTATTAATCCAGTGATTACTGTTGATTACTTTGTTAAAAACATTTGGATTTTTAACTGCAATTAGCCATATAGAACATTACATTTATTCAAGGAAAATCATATAAACGTGCCTATGGAGTTACGTCCCAACGACAACAACAATTTGCCACTTACCCGATTCGAATCCATGTTAAAAACAAACCACGTTTTGTTTTTTGATTCAGAAGAATTTGAAAATATCATTCACCACTACCTCAACCAAGGAAAAATAGCACTCGCTAAAAAAGCCATTAAATTAGGGCTATCACAACATCCAACATCCGTTAATTTAAAATTGTTTAAGGTAGAAATCTATGTGTTTGAAAATGATTTGGATAAGGCAGACATGCTAATCAATGAATTGCATGTTATAGACCCACATAATGAAGAGATTTACATTCAAAAAGCCAACATCCTATCCAAAAGAGATGACCACGAAAAGGCCATTGAAGTATTGAAACAATCTCTTGATCTTACCGATGATGTTGTAGACATCTACTCCTTGATTGGTATGGAATATTTGTTTTTGGATAAGTTTGAAGAAGCCAAAACCTATTTTATGAAGTGCCTTGAAGCTGATTTACATGATTATGCTGCATTGCACAATATGATTTATTGTTTTGACTTTTTGGGACAGCATGAAGATGCCATTTCGTACTTAAATACGTTTTTGGACAGTAATCCATATTGTGAAGTTGCTTGGCATCAGTTGGGCAAGCAGTATTACGAGCTTAAGGACTACAAAAAAGCGTTGGCGGCCTATGATTTTGCTATTATTTCCGAAGACACCTTTATTGGGGCCTATTTAGAAAAAGGCAAAGTGTTGGAAAAATTGAAGCGCTTTGAAGATGCCATTGAAAATTACAGTATCACACTAAAACTGGAAGACCCTACCTCATTTGCTCTACTACGAATAGGTTCTTGTCATGAAAAGCTTAAAAACATGGAATTGGCAGTCCAATATTATAAGAAAACCGTTCAGGAAGATCCACTTTTGGATAAAGGTTGGATAGCCATTACCAAGTTTTACATGAAGAAAAGGAATTACAAAAAATCCTTGTACTACATAAACAAAGCCTTGAACATTGATACCGAAAATGTTGTTTATTGGAAACTCTATGCTCAAATAAATGAGCGTCTATCCTATTGGGAAGAAGCTGAAAACGGCTATAAAAAAGCTTTGGAATTGGGCAACTATGAATTGAGCACCTGGCTAACAAGAGGTGACATTCTTTTGAAAATTGGAGAACACGAAGCAGCTGTTTATAATTTTTTACAAGCAGCTGAATTTTACCCCGAAAATGCCGAAATAGAATTTAGGTTGGCTGGTTTATATTATACCTTGCACGAAACAGAAAAGGGTTCCTACCACTTAAAAAACGGAATGCGTTTTAATGCAGAATTTGCCCTGATTATTGAGGAATTGTTTCCTCAAGTATACGAAAAGAGCCAAGTTAAAACGCTCTTAAAAGCAAAGTTGTAAGTATTCTTGTAACTTAAATTGACTACCTTTGGATTTTATTAAAAATCCAAAATGCAAAGACGTTTTTCAGATTATTTTTTGATTTCGCTGAAGGGATTGGCTATGGGTGCAGCTGATGCTGTTCCTGGTGTTTCTGGCGGAACTATTGCCTTTATTTCTGGTATTTATGAAGAGCTAATTTCTACCATAAGCGGTATAAATCTAAACTTGTTAAAAAAACTCCGAAAAGAAGGTTTTAAATCGTTCTGGCAAGCTTTAAATGGTAATTTTCTAATTGCTTTACTGCTGGGCATCATTGTAAGCTTCGTATCATTCATGAGGCTGGCAAAATACCTTATTGAATACCATCCTGTTTTAATATGGTCATTTTTCTTTGGGCTCATTATAGCCAGTATCTATTTTGTTGGAAAACAGATTACCAAATGGTCACCAGCTACTATAGCAGCCTTAATTATTGGTACCATTGTAGCTTATTATATTACTCTTATACCTTCATCAGCGAGTAACGAATCGCCATTGTTTTTGTTCATAGCTGGAGCTATTGCTATTTGCGCCATGATTCTGCCTGGTATATCCGGTTCATTTATTCTGGTCATATTAGGGGCCTACAAAACCTTGAGCGATGCCCTTCATGATTTTGATTTTAGGCGTATCGCCATTTTTGCTGCTGGTGCCCTAGTAGGTTTGTTAAGTTTTAGCCATTTATTAAAATGGTTGTTCAAACATTACCACAACCTAACCTTGGCCTTACTAACAGGCTTTATTTTTGGATCATTGAACAAAGTCTGGCCCTGGAAACTGACTGAAACCGTCATGGAAAAGTCCAGTGGTAAAATCATGCCTTTTTCTGACATATCCGAACTGGGCAATTTGACGCTATACCAACAGCAAATAGCCGATTTTGAGTCTTATAAAGTTGTTAGTGAAAAAAGCATTTTAGCAGTTCGCTATTCAGAGCTGAACAATCAAATCGATTCGCAATGGCTCATGGCAATAGCACTCATGTTAGTTGGGTTTCTAACAATTTTCATCTTGGAGCGACTTGGTAAAAAATCACAGTAAATGCAAAGTACACGCACATTCACCGATAAAGTCTTTCTAGTCCTTAAAGGATTGGGAATGGGTGCTGCCAATAAAGTACCTGGAGTATCAGGTGGTGTCGTTGCCTTTGTTGCTGGTTTTTATGAAGAATTTATTTATTCCCTTCAAAAGGTCAATCGTAAAGCATTTAAACTACTTATTAATGGTCGATTCAAGAGCTTTTTCCAATACATCAATGGCCGTTTTTTAAGCCTGCTTTTTTTGGGGATGATAATTAGCTACTTCAGTGTCTCCAAACTATTGGATTATCTTATTATTCACTATGAATTGTATGTTTGGAGTGTCTTTTTTGGAATGATCATAGGCTCCATTTATTACATCAGCAAAGATTTTAAAGACTGGAACTACAAAACATATCTATCTTTAGCAATAGGCATTATACTTGGTGTGAGTATTAGTTTTTTAGATCCAGCCAAGGAAAATGACAATCTGTGGTTTGTTTTTTTCTGTGGAATGATTAGTGTCTCTGGTATGACCTTACCAGGGTTTTCGGGATCATTTATTTTAATTTTATTGGGTAATTATGTATTGCTTTTAGTTGATTCTGTAAACGCCCTTTATGATACCTTTATTGAGATCATTAAAGGAGATTTTGGTTTTGTGGACAATTCTGAACGCCTGCGTATGCTGAAAGTTCTCGCCGTATTTACATTAGGCTCCATTGCTGGATTGGTAACGTTTTCCCATGTTTTAAACTACATTTTAAAACACTATAAAAGCATTACAATTGCGTCCATTATCGGCTTTATTGTTGGGTCTCTGGGTGTTGTATGGCCATGGAAAAAAACTATTTTTAAGCTCAACCAAAATGGCACATTTGCTCTGGACTCTTCTGGAGAAAAAATAATAGAAAACTACCAACGTTATATGCCCGAATGGAATTCTGAAACAGGATTCGCCATAGGGTTTGTTATTATGGGAATATTAATTGTTCTGGCACTTGAAATTTACGGACAAAAAACCAGGAAACGTTATGCGTAAATTCGGTTTGATTGGTAAGAATATCTCCTACTCTTTTTCTAAAAGCTTCTTTGAAAGAAAATTTGAAAAAGAGGGTGTTGTCGATGCTTCCTACACCAATTTTGATATTGAAGATTTAGACACATTCCCCAGTATTATTACAAACAATCCCGAATTGCTAGGTTTAAACGTAACCATACCCTATAAAGAACAAATCATCCCCTATTTGGATACCTTGAACAAAAAAGCCAAAAAAATTGGTGCCATCAATACCATTAAAATTACTAAAAATGGTAAGCTTAAAGGTTATAATACCGATTATTACGGTTTTAAAAAAGCTTTAAAACCTCTTTTGAAGTTTAAGCACAAGCGTGCATTAATTTTAGGCACAGGTGGTGCCAGTAAAGCCATTGCCTTTGCTTTAAAGTCAATGGATATTGACTATCAGTTTGTTTCCAGAAAACCATCAAAAAAAGGACAATTAACTTACAATGCCCTCACAGAAGATATTATTAGTACCCACCAAATAATTATAAACTGTACCCCTTTGGGTACCTATCCAAATGTTGATCAATTTCCAGACATTCCCTACAATGGTATCGGGAAAAATCATATAGCGTTCGATCTCATTTACAATCCCGAACAAACCCTTTTTTTAAAAAAAGCGCTAGCCCAAAAAGCCACAATCATTAACGGTTCCAAAATGCTAAAGCACCAGGCTAAAAAAGCTTGGAGTATTTGGAACAAATAGACAATATCATTAAAAATCGTTCAAGCCTTTGTAAATATTGCAGTTGTTGTTATCTTTAACACTTCAGTAGTATTACGAACCTAAACATTTAGTAAAATGTCAGAGCATGATAACCTGCAACAAGCAGACGGAAAAGAAGAAAAAAAAGTAATTAGCGAACCTGTAAACGACATAGAGCAAGAATCAACTGATACTCCAGAAGAAGTTCCAGAAGAACCTGTTCTTGAAAACACTCCAAGTTCCGATTCCGATAAACGTTCAGAAAAGTCGGAAGATTCAGATGTTGATGACGATGAATCTGTTCTAAGTGAAATAGACGAATCTAATGCGGAAGATGCTGAAGATGAAGGCAATAAAGACAGGCATGATATTGAGCATAAGGATTACGATAAAATGTCTCTTGATGAATTGGTCAGCGAGCTCGAAAAACTTGTTAAGAGTGAAAAAGTTCAAGCTATTAGGTCTCATGTAGAAAATTTACGATCCGAATTCAAATCAAAGTTCAATTCATTGCTCGATGAGAAAAAAGAAGAGTTCTTGAACGATGGTGGGAACGAAATAGATTTTTACTATTCCAGTCCAGTTCAAAAGAAATTCAAAGAAACTTATGCTGAATATCGTGACAAGCTAAATGCACATTATAAGAACATTGAGAAAAACCTAAAAGAAAACTTAGCCAATAGGCTGGAAATAATTGAAGAAATTAAAGGTCTTTTTAATGTTGAAGAAAATATAAACACGACCTATAAGCATTTTAAAGAGTTACAAGAACGTTGGAAAAATGCCGGACCTATTCCAAGGGATAAATACAACAATGCCTGGAATAGTTACCACCATCATGTTGAAATGTTCTACGACTTTTTACACTTGAATAGAGACCTTCGTGATTTAGATTTCAAGCATAATTTAGAACAGAAGTTAAAAATTATCGAGCGTGCCGAAGAACTGGCAGAAGATGACAATCATAATAGAGCTTTCAGAGAGTTACAAGCGCTTCACAAAATGTGGAAAGAAGAGCTTGGCCCAGTAGGAAAAGAACACCGTGAAGAAATTTGGGATCGCTTTAAAGCAGCCACCAAAAAAATTAACGATAAGCGTCAGGCTTACTTTGTTGAATTGGATAAAATTTATGAAAAAAATCTAGAGATTAAACACGAAATAATCTCAAAAATTCAAGCAATTGCTGATAAAGGGGCTAATTCGCACAACGCTTGGCAAAATGCTATCAAGGAAGTGGAAGCGCTTCGCAATGATTTTTTTGGAGCCGGAAAAGTTCCCATCAAAGTAAACGAAGCTACGTGGGCCAGTTTTAAGGATTCTGTTAGAACCTTCAACAGAAATAAGAATGCCTTTTACAAGAATCTCAAAAAATCGCAATATGATAACCTTCAAAAGAAATTGGATTTAATCAAAATTGCTGAAGACAATAAGGACAGTGAAGATTTTGAAACTACCACACCATTGATGAAAAAAATCCAAAGTGATTGGAAAAAAATTGGACACGTCCCTAGAAAAAATAGTGATAAAATATGGAAGCAATTCAAAACTGCCTGCAACCATTACTTTGACAGACTTCATGCCCTAAAAGACGCTGAAAACGCAGAAGGTAATGAAGCATATGTTCAAAAAGTTAAACTCTTGGACGAATTAAAAAATTTAGAACTTTCTGGAAAAAAAGATACTGATTTAGAGCAGGTGAAAGGATATGTTGAAAAATGGAAAGACATTGGTAATGTGCCTCCAAATAAGCGATATGTTGAAGGAAAATTAAACAAAGTTTTAGATTCAATCTTCAAAAAGTTAGATATCAACCATGAAGAGGCTGAACTCATTAAATTTGAAACCAAATTAGACTCCCTAAACAATGCCAAAGACCCAAGACATTTGGACAACGAGCGATCGTTTATCAGAAAGAAAATCAATGATGTCAAAGCAGAAATAAACCAATTGGAAAACAATTTACAGTTTTTTAGTAATGTAGATGACGACAATCCTTTGGTACAGGAAGTCCACCAAAATATTGAAAAGCAAAAGCAATCATTAGATCTTTGGAAAACCAAATTGAGAAAAATTAAGGATTTATATTAGATAATATAACGACTTTAAAAAAACCAAATCCCGCTTAAGGTTTAACTTAAGCGGGATTTTAGTTCTAACTAAACTAACTAAAGGGTTGCTTTTCCCAACTATTACAACCACCTTTACCAAAATGACATTCGAGATTGCTCTCTTGTGATTATGCTATTAACCTACTTATGAAGTTGTCATTTGGTAGTATATACGTTCAGATTTTATATTTGGATGTTTTGAACTAGAAATTATATCTTTTTTTTTGCCAATTCTCAAAAGTTAGTTTTTGAAAATCATAGATTTTCCTATTACCTATTTTGGCAATTGCTTAGCTTCTTCCCAAAACACGTCCATTTCCTGAAGCGTCATATCCTTTAAATTTTTGTTCAAGGCTTTAGCTCTTGATTCTAAATATTGAAAACGTTTTGAGAATTTTTTATTGGTTCGCTCCAATGCGTTCTCTGGGTTAATTTTTAAAAATCTGGCGTAGTTGACCATTGAAAACATGACATCTCCAAACTCATTCTCAATAGCATTACTATCTCCAATTTTAATCTCTTCCTGCAGTTCTTTTAATTCCTCTTCTACTTTTTCCCAAACTTGATTAGGTTCTTCCCAATCAAACCCCACACCAGCTACTTTATCCTGGATTCTATTAGCCTTAACTAGTGCTGGTAAACTTTTAGGAACTCCTTCAAGCACGCTGGCTTTCCCTTCCTTTAATTTTAAATTCTCCCAGTTACGCTTTACATCTTCTTCATTCTCAACAGTGACGTCACCGTAAATATGTGGATGTCTATTAATTAGTTTATCACAAATCGTATTACAGACATCGGCGATATCAAAATCATTAGTTTCACTACCTATTTTGGAATAAAAAACGATATGCAACAATACATCGCCCAGTTCTTTTTTAATCTCATCGAGATCATTATCTAAAATAGCATCCCCAAGCTCATAAGTTTCTTCAATGGTAAGATGACGCAAGGTTTCCATAGTTTGCTTTTTATCCCATGGACATTGTTCCCGAAGTTCATCCATAATAGTCAATAATCTATCAAAGGCTTTCAATTGGTCTACTCTAGAATTCATATTTGAAGTTTTGTTAAAAATACGATTAATATTTTCAGTAAGGTGTATAAAAAAATCCAGTTTAAAACTGGATTTTATGAATTATAATGGGTGTTATTCTTCTTCCTCGGCTGCTAACACATCTTCTTCTAAATGCAATAGGTCGTGTTTTTGGAGCAAATTGTACCATTGAATAATTTTTTTGATGTCACTGGCATAAACGCGATCTTCATCATAATCTGGCAAAACTTCAAAGAAATATTCTTCTAATTTATCCTTGCTGTCTTTATGGCTGATTGGCGTTTCCTGCCCATTTTCTTTATCTTTAATAAGTGCCAAAACCTCTCTTAACGGTTTCTCTTCGGTCAAGGTATAAATAGCTATTTCGCTCAATATACTCACATTGTGATGTATCCCAACAGACACTCGTTTTTTATCAATCAATGATTCTGCTATAAAACCAGTACGTGTTTGTGCAATCATTTGAAACAAACCTGGTTTTCCTGTTATTGATAAAACTTTATCTAAACTCATATTATTTTTTTAAGTGCGCAAATATCTTTTGTTTGCTATTGTAAAACAAATATTATCGTTTCTTTTTTAAGTTAGGAAAACGCATTTTGTAATCCACATTAATTTTCCCTTTGGAGATATTGGACAACTTCCCTTTGATTAACCGTTTTTTCAAACTAGATAGTTTATCGGTAAACAAAATACCTTCAATATGGTCATATTCATGTTGGATGACTCGCGCAACCAGTCCATCAAAGGTTTCTTTATGTTTTTCAAAATTTTCGTCAAAATATTCAATTGTAATGGTTGGTTTTCTAAAAACATCCTCTCTAACATCTGGAATACTCAAACACCCTTCATTAAAGGCCCATTCATCTCCAGTTTCCTCAACAATTTTAGCATTAATGAATGTACGCTTAAAATTCTTTAAAAACTCCTGTTCTTCTTTATCCAAATCAGCATCTTCAGCAAAAGCAGCTGTGTCAACTAAAAACAAGCGAATATCCAATCCTATTTGAGGCGCAGCCAAACCAACACCATACGCATTGTACATGGTTTCATACATATTGTCTAAAAGCTCATGTAGTTTTGGATAATCTTTGGTTATTTCTTTTCCCCTTTTCTTTAGAACAGGGTCGCCATAAGCGACTATTGGTAATACCATTATTATAACTTTCTTTTATTGGTCGCAAAAATACAATTCTTATAACTTAAATGCATAAAAAAACTCCTTTAAATAAAGGAGTCTCTTCTAATTATGGATATAAAAATTTGTTGAATATTAACAAACTATACGTTTATCGGCTACTAAAAACAAACCTTCTTGACCATTAAGTTTCAAGTTTATTTTTTCGTTTAAGATATCTTTCTTTTTAGCGGCCACTTTATCAACGGCCTTATTAGAAACGTTTTCTTTAGTGATACGTTCAGTCTTTTTCTCCAAAGTAACTACTTGAGAATCAGATTGTGCTTGTAGTCCTGAAAAACTTAAAGCGGCAAACATACATATAAATAAAAATTGTTTCATTGTCTTGTTCTTTATTATTTTAGACAGGACAAATATATGTTCGCCAACAAGCTAAACCCCAAAAAAATTGATGAAACAAAACGAAAACTCGATGATATGATGAAACCGTGCATTTCATCGATAAACGTACTGTTTTTAAACCTTTACAGCGTGCATTTCATCGATAGTCGAAATTTTAACACCTAAAAGTCACCTTGAATTTAGATAATTTTGAAGGATCAAAGTGGCACTAATTTCATCAATAAGCGCTTTGTTTTGGCGTTTCTTTTTTGACAATCCACTATCAATCATTGTTTGAAAAGCCATTTTAGAAGTAAAACGCTCATCAACACGCTCAATAGGAATATTAGGAATTGCCTTTTCAAGCGCTTCCAAAAATTTAATAATTAGTATTTCGCTTTCAGAAGGTTGATTGTTCATTTGTTTAGGCTCGCCAACTAAAAAAAGATCTACATTTTCTTTAGTTATGTAATCTTTCAAAAAACTGATAAGGTCTTTAGTAAGTACGGTTGTTAAACCCGAAGCAATTATTTGTAATTCATCGGTTATAGCAATGCCTGTTCTAACTTTACCATAATCTATTGCCAACAATCTTCCCATAGACTGCAAAATTACGACTAATAACATTCAAAAAAAACTCCCTTGCAAAATTGCAAAGGAGTCTACATGTGATAGTTGGATAATTTTTCATCAATTGACTTAGCCCAAATCAATGGTTTTATCCTAACTATCAACCAACCAAATCGTATGTAACTGAAATTTAATCAGTACCTACTGCTCATAGAGACACACTAATGGCAATTAAGTCACAGGTTTTTATATCTTAACTTACTAATGTCAAATAGTAGAAGTATATTTGCATTTTGATTAAAATTTCAAATTATTTTCATGAAACAACTACAGCAAATTATTGAAAAGGCTTGGGATGACCGCTCCCTACTTACCGACAAAATAACTATCGACAGTATTAGAAATGTTCTAGACTTATTGGATGCTGGAACATTGAGAGTTGCTGAACCAACGGAATCTGGCTGGCAAGTTAATGAGTGGGTAAAAAAGGCTGTTGTTTTATATTTCCCAATCCAAAAAATGGAAACATTTGAGGTTGGTATTTTTGAGTATCATGATAAAATTCCCCTTAAAACAGGCTATCAAGAAAAAGGTATACGCGTTGTACCACATGCCGTTGCTCGTCATGGCGCCTACATTTCCAGTGGTGTGATCATGATGCCTAGCTATGTCAATATAGGTGCTTACGTTGATCAAGGCACCATGGTAGATACTTGGGCCACAGTAGGAAGTTGTGCTCAAATAGGTAAAAATGTACATCTTTCAGGTGGTGTTGGTATCGGTGGTGTGTTGGAACCTTTACAAGCTGCTCCAGTTGTTATTGAGGATAATGCTTTTATTGGCTCTAGATGTATTGTGGTAGAAGGTGTTCGCGTTGAAAAGGAAGCCGTTTTAGGTGCCAACGTTGTTTTAACAGCCTCAACAAAAATAATTGATGTTACCGGAGATGAACCAAAAGAAATGAAAGGAGTTGTTCCTGCCAGATCAGTTGTTATTCCTGGCAGCTACACCAAAACTTTTGCTGCTGGTAATTACAATGTCCCATGTGCCTTAATTATTGGCAAACGAAAAGAAAGTACCAACAAAAAAACATCACTTAATGACGCTTTACGTGAATACGATGTAGCTGTTTAAATGAAAATTCTTGTCATACAACAAAAAATGATTGGCGATGTGCTAACAAGTAGTATTCTATTTGAAGCATTAAGACAAAAGTATCCAAACGCTCATTTGGATTATTTAATCAATACCCATACTCATCCTGTTGTAGAGAACAATCCGTTTATTGACAATTTTATTTTCTTTACCCAAATTGAAGAAAACAGCAAACGCAAGCTCTTTCAATTTGCGAAATACATTGGAACCAAAAACTATGATATGGTCATAGATGTCTATTCCAAAATATCCAGTAACATTATCACGTTATATTCAAAAGCTAAAACCAAAATATCCTATTACAAGCCTTATTCAGCTTTTATTTACAATCATAATATAAAAAGATTATCATCTACTGAATTGGATTGCGGCCTAGCCATTGTTAACAGAATGCAGCTGCTGGAACCACTCAATATTGAATTCAAGGCTATTAAACCACAAATTTATTTAACCGATAAAGAACTGGCTAATAGCAAATTGTTTTTAGAAAGTCATAATATATCACTTAAAAAACCTTTATATATGATAAGCGTTTTAGGAAGTGGTGCAACAAAAACATATCCTTTTGAATATATGGCTCAAGTAATAGACCAAGTTGCTGAAACAACCAAAGGACAAATCTTATTCAATTATATTCCCAATCAAGAAAAAGATGCCAAAGCCATATATGATTTATGCAAACCTAAAACCCAAAACTTAATCCACTTTCAGGTATTTGGAAAATCATTACGAGAATTTTTGGCCATTACGTCCCATTGTAATGCTATCATTGGAAATGAAGGTGGTGCTATTAATATGGCTAAAGCACTAAATGTAAAAACCTTTGCAATTTTTTCTCCATGGATTGATAAAGCCACATGGAATATTTTTGAAGAACTAGGCAAGAATGAATCGGTTCATTTAAAAGATTTCAAAGCCGAACTTTATTCAAAGAAATCCGAAAAAGAGCTCAAACCAAAAGCCAATGAACTTTACATAGCTTTTAAACCACATTTCTTCAGAGAAAAGCTAAATTTATTTTTAGAACAAACCTTATAGTATTATGCCTAAACTATCAGCAGTGGTTATTACTTACAATGAGGCACCAAATATAGATGCTCTTATTGAAAATTTAGCCTTTGCCGATGAAATTGTTGTCATAGATAGTTTCAGTTCTGATGACACTTTGCAGAAGCTTCAGAATTTTAAGCATATTAAAACGTATCAGAATACTTTTAAAAATTTCCCAAATCAAAAAAACTTTGCATTAAGTAAAGCCACATATGATTGGGTGCTCTTTCTTGATGCTGATGAGCGATTAACTAATGAGTTAAGGGATGAAATTTTAAAAGAAATATCAAAACCTAATAATCCAATAGTAGCATACTATGGTTTATTTCAATATTTCTTTGGTAAAAAACCTATAAAATTTAGTGGTTTTCAAAGTGCCAAATCATTTAGGTTATTCAAAAAATCTGTTTGTAAATATGATGAATCCAGACCTGTACATGAACACTTGATTGTTAAAGGGAAAACGGAAGTTCTTTCAAATAAAATCTTGCATTACAGCTTTAGGAGTTACGACCATTATAAAGAAAAAATGACTCAATATGCCATCCTAAAGGCAAATAAACTTCATAAACAAGGAAAAACCGCAAACCCTCTAATTAAATACATCAAAATCTATTACCGCTTTTTCAATCACTACATCATGCGATTGGGTATTTTAGATGGCAAAGTAGGGTATCAAATATCTAAATTGAATGCGTATGAAGTTAAAAAACGTTATGATGAATTGAAGCGTCTCAATAAAATGTCACTTTCTAAAAAGTAACTTCTTTTTTAATTCTTTTTTTCTTTTTATTTTATTCTGAAAAGTGTTAATGCATTCCCATAATTTAGAATAAACTTCATCAAAAGGCACACTATATAATTTGGCATATTCATCACTCATTACCTTAATTAATTCATCCTGTTTAGTTAAACGCGATAGGTTTTTCATCCTGTCATTAAAATCCATGGAGCCAAAACGCATGCGATTCAAATCAACCAAAAAGAACTTGTAATCGCCATTGTTCAATTGAATTAATGTATTTCCCGGAGAATGATCCAAAAAATTAATCCCTTTTTCGTGTAATGTATAGGTAAACTGTACAAAAGCCCGAAGAATGTCTTCATGATTTGGGAAATTCAAATCAGTAGTCAACTCTCTAAAAGTCAAGTCATAAGGCAAGTGTTCACTTATATAATAACTGTTTTTAAACAGAAATGGTGTAACAAACTCATAATAAGCAATAGGTTCTGGTGTTCCAATCTGCAGTTCAATTAACTTATTTGCGTATTCAAAAGAACGATGGGCTTTACTTTTTCTAAAAAACCTATAGGCTATTTGATTAATAACATTTGGTATCTTAAAAGACTTAACATTAATAGTCTTACCATTGAATTCAAATAACTTTAAAGAATTGCGGTCTTGATTACCAAAATCTTGACCTGAATTGTCAAAATTTTCGATAATTCCATCTAAAAAATTTGATTCAGACTTATAATCTTTAGATAGTTTTCTGTTTCTATTCATTAAAATATTTACAACTCACCTTCTTGTTTGACAATAGAGTATTCAACAATTATTTGGTTTACAATTGCAAGTGTTAATTAGTTAAATACAAATATAAATGATTACTATTGTCATACCAATTGTTATTTTTGTTTAATGATTATAGAGCTTGAAAAATCCCTAAAAAATCTAGAAAAAGGTCACGTAATCCTTTACCCTAGTGATACTATTTGGGGTATTGGTTGCGATGCCACAAATCCGAAAGCTGTCTCCAAAATCTATACTTTAAAAAAACGCATTGAAAGCAAAGCGCTCATTTGTTTGGTCAGTGATTTCAAAATGCTTGAAAACTATGTTGAATACATTCCTGAAGAGGCTGTAGAAATTATTCGAGAAGCAAAAAAACCTACAACTATTATCTATAACAAACCTCTTAACTTTGCTCAAAATTTATTAGCTGAAGATGGCTCTATAGCTATCAGAATAGCTCATTCTGGATTTGCTCATGATTTGATTAGTAAATTCAACAAACCTTTGGTATCTACTTCGGCCAATATCAGTGGTGAACCATCACCAAAAAGCTTCAAAGAAATATCTGAAGGAATTTTAAAAGGTGTAGACTATATCGTAAATTTGCCCGACATAAAAACAGACACACGACCATCTTCCATTATTAAGTTGAATAGAGATGGTACTGTTCAAGTCATTAGAGAATAATTTAGAAATTTCAAGCATCGAAATCCTTAAATAGCTGGATTTTTGTTCCAAATGAATTATAAAGAAGCTTTACAACATCCCATATTTCAAATCGTATCGCAATCTGCTAAAGAATTACAAGTTGAAAGCTACGCTATAGGTGGATTTGTAAGAGATCATATGTTAAACAGAGGCACCGCAAAAGATATAGACATTGTCGCCATAGGCAGTGGTATCGCATTGGCAAAACAAGTAGCTAAAAATCTTCCGACAAATCCCAAAGTACAGGTGTTTAAAACATACGGAACAGCCATGTTGCGATTTGATGATATCGAGATTGAATTTGTGGGTGCCAGAAAAGAAAGTTATCACGAGCATAGTCGCAATCCAATTGTTGAGGATGGCTGTTTGCAGGATGACCAAAATAGACGGGATTTCACGATTAATGCTATGGCTTTAAATCTGGCAGAATCAAAATTTGGTGATTTATTGGATCCTTTCAATGGCATGGAAGACCTAGAAAATAAAATTATCCGAACACCTCTAAACCCAGACATCACTTATAGCGATGATCCATTAAGAATGATGAGAGCCATTCGTTTTGCAACCCAGTTAGGGTTTCAAATTGAAGACAAATCGCTTAAAGCAATTACCAGAAATTGTGAGCGCATAAAAATCATCACCAATGAGCGTATTGTCGTAGAACTCAATAAAATTCTTGAAAGCGAGAAACCTTCCATTGGCTTTATCCTATTGGAAAAGACTGGTTTATTACAAATTATCATGCCTGAATTAACAGCATTAAAGGGTATTGACGAAATTGAAGGGCAACGTCATAAAGACAATTTTTATCACACACTGGAAGTAGTGGATAACATTTGTGAAAACACCGATAATCTATGGCTTCGTTGGGCAGCACTTTTGCATGATATTGGCAAGGCACCAACGAAACGGTTTCATAAAAAAATTGGCTGGACCTTTCATGCTCATGAATTTGAAGGCTCTAAAATGGTTTACCGCTTATTCAAGCGTTTAAAAATGCCACTAAACGACAAGATGAAGTTTGTTCAAAAGATGGTACTTATGAGCTCGCGTCCCATAGCTTTGGTTAACGACGAGGTAACAGATTCTGCTGTACGTCGCTTGGTCTTCGATGCTGGTGACTATGTAGATGATTTAATGACTCTTTGCGAAGCCGATATCACAACTAAAAATCCTAAAAAATTCAAAAAATATCACAATAACTTTCAGATTGTTCGTCAAAAAATTGTTGAAGTTGAAGAACGGGACCATGTCCGCAATTTTCAGCCACCTATTACGGGTGAAGAAATTATGAAGACCTTTAACTTAAACCCATCTCGGGAAATTGGTATTATAAAAGAAGCTATAAAAGAAGCCATTTTAGAAGGTGATATTCCCAATGATTATGACGCAGCTTATGACCTCATGATTACTGAAGGTGAAAAATTAGGTTTAAAAAAAGTTGATTAGATGGTAAATGTTGTTCGAACAAATTCGGAAAATCAAGACTTCAAACAATTGGTTAAACAGTTGGATGCTTATTTAAAAGTAACTGATGGTGATGAGCACGACTTTTACAATCAATTCAATAATATTGATGTGCTGAAACATACTATTGTTGCGTATATAAACAATATACCTGTTGGATGTGGTGCCTTCAAAAAATATGATGACTCAACAGTCGAAGTTAAACGTATGTACACCAATCCTGAATTTAGGAATTTGGGTATTGCTGCTCAAATTCTATCAGAATTGGAAAACTGGGCAAAAGAATTAAACTTCAACACAACAATTCTGGAAACAGGCAAACGCCAAATTGAAGCGGTTCATTTTTATAAAAAGAATAATTATCAGATCATTCCTAATTTTGGTCAATATGCCAATATGGATAATAGCATGTGTTTTAAAAAAATATTAAGTAATGAAAAAAGATAATAAACGTGTTATTTATTGGTTGCTTATTGGTTGCATCCTCATCTTTATTATGGTCGTTGTTGGTGGAATAACCAGATTAACACACTCTGGATTATCTATTTCCAACTACAAACTTATTTCCGGCACTATTCCACCAATGAATGAGGTTGAATGGCAAGAAGCATTTGATTTATATAAACAGTATCCAGAATATCAAAAACTAAATAATCATTTTGATTTAGAAGACTTCAAGGATATCTATTTTTGGGAATGGCTACATCGTGTGATTGGTAGATTCATTGGATTGGTTTTCTTCATTCCGTTTATGTATTTTCTCATTAAAAAGCAATTGACCAAACCGACCATAAAAAAGTCCTTGATTTTAATGGTGCTGGGCAGCTTTCAAGGGTTTTTAGGGTGGTATATGGTAAAAAGTGGTTTGGTTGACAGACCTGACGTAAGCCACTTTAGACTTGCGGCACATTTAACAACTGCTTTTATCACTTTTGCATACACCTTTTGGGTAGCACTGGACCTTATCTTTCCATCAAAAAAAGAGGTTAATATTAAATTGCGAAATCTCATACGAATGGGAATGGTAGTCCTACTGATTCAAATTATTTACGGTGCCTTTGTCGCAGGGCTTGATGCTGGATTTATTCATAATTTTTGGCCATTTATGAGTGAAGGCAAACTCATACATGAAACAGTTTATATTGAACAATCACCTATAATTAAAAACTTTTTTGAAGGTAAAAGCGGTGTGCAATTTGTACATAGAACTCTGGCTTATGCGGTCGTTATTTTTATTCTTGTTATTTGGTTTAAGGCAAAAAAAACAACCCTTACAGCTTATCAAATTAAAGGTATCAATGCCCTATTTCTGTTAGTTGGACTTCAATTTCTATTGGGTGTATTGACATTGATTTATGCCGTGCCAGTTTGGTTAGGAATAGCGCATCAGGTAGGTGCATTTTTTCTGTTAAGTGCCATGACATTTACCTTGCACCGATTCAGTAAATAACTTAAATTTAATTACATTTGCAACATAATTTAGCATATGATTTACCGCTTTAGAATTATACTTGACAATGACACTGAAGATGACGTTTTCAGGGATCTAGAAATCCGTGAAACAGACACTTTGGAAGATCTACATAATGCCATTACACAATCCTTTGGTTTTGATGGCAATGAAATGGCTTCGTTTTATGTTTCGGATGATGAATGGAACCAAGGTGAAGAAATTTCCTTATTTGACATGAGCGATGGACTTAATCCTGTAAAACTCATGGGTAAAACCATTTTGAGTGATACGGTGCATGAAGCTCAAACCAAATTAATCTATGTCTATGATTTTTTGAGTATGTGGACATTCTATGTGGAGTTGGCTGAAATTGTCGAAGAAGCTGAAGGAACAGACTACCCAAACCTGATGTTTGTACATGGCCAAATACCTGACCAAGCGCCAGAAAAATCCTTTGAGGCAGATGATTTTGATGATTATAATGAATTTGAAGATGACCTCGACATTGACGATTATGATAGTTTGGATTTTGATGAAAATTGGAATTAAATAAACAAACAAAAAAGCATTCAATTTGAATGCTTTTTTTATTTATTCATGTAACAATTTCTGCAATAACTCGTCATACTTACAATACCAACCCATACTGATCGTTTCAGTATACAAACATATATATATTGGATACTATTCTAACCATTAATAATCTGACCAAAAAATTTGGCTATTTAACGGCTGTCAAAGATTTATCGTTCACAATCAATAAGGGCAATGTCTATGGTATTTTAGGACCTAATGGCAGTGGAAAGTCTACAACATTAGGCATAGTTCTCAATGTTGTCAATAAGACTAGTGGCGACTTTCATTGGTTTGATGGGAACACAACCACACACGATGCACTTAAGAAAGTTGGCGCAATCATAGAACGGCCTAATTTCTATCCCTATATGTCTGCCTACCAAAATTTAAAATTAGTTTGTAAAATCAAAGGTGTTGATTATTCAAAAATTGATGAAAAACTAGAAATAGTAGGTCTAATGGAACGCAAGGATAGTAAGTTTCAAACATATTCGTTGGGTATGAAACAACGTTTAGCCATAGCTTCTGCCCTTTTGAATGACCCAGAAATATTAATTTTAGATGAGCCAACAAACGGATTAGATCCTCAAGGTATTCATCAAATTAGGTCTCTAATCAAACAAATTGCCAGCCAAGGCACCACGATTTTATTAGCTTCACACTTATTAGATGAAGTTGAGAAAGTGTGTACACACGTTGTTGTATTGCGCAAAGGTGAAAAATTGTATTCTGGCCGAGTTGACGAAATGATTTCGAGTCATGGTTATTTAGAATTGAAAGCTGAAAACACAGATGGTTTAGTACAATTTTTGGAAGCCAAAAAGATGTTCGGGAAGATTAAAATTGAGGACGAACTCATTACGGCTTTTTTAGACGAACCTATGGATGCTAAAGATGTCAACAAGCTGATGTTTGAAAATGGCATTGTATTGACACACCTCGTCAAACGTAAAGAAAGTTTGGAAGAACAATTCTTACAACTTACCGACAACAACTAATCAATCAAAAAATTCATTTATGTTACGACTTCTAAACCTAGAGTTACAAAAGTTATTATTAAACCGAACCAGTAAAATACTCATTTTCGTATCGTTTATTTTACCATTTACAGTATTGGTTTTATCGTCTATAAAAATTAATTTCTTTGGTTTTTTCACATTGGAATTGGGCGAACTTGGTATTTTCAATTTCCCCATTATTTGGCATATTACGACATTCTTTGCCTCCTATTTTAAGTTTTTCTTCGCAATTGTTGTCGTGAGTATGATAGGCAATGAATACAGCAATAAAACCATAAAACAAAATCTGATTGACGGGGTAAGCAAAAAGGAATTCATTCTGTCGAAATTTTATACCATAGTCTTTTTCTCTCTTTTAGCGACAATTTTAATTGCAGTAGCTTCATTTTTTATTGGTCTGTACTATTCCAGTTACACTGAAGTAAATATTATTTTTAGAGAAACTAGTTTTTTATTGGCTTATTTTGTCAAATTAGTTGGATTCTTTAGTTTGTGTTTATTCTTTGGCATGCTATTAAGACGATCAGCATTTGCACTGGCGTTTTTATTTGTACTTTACATTGTTGAATGGTTAATATTTTGGGGTGCCTATGAATCCTTTGGCGATACAGAAACAGCTTTTAAAGTTAAGCGTTTTTTACCGCTGGAATCCATGTATAAACTTATCGATCAGCCCTTTCAACGAATCATGATTACCAAGTTCCCTGAAAAAACAGACTTAATTTATGATTATGCCGTTCATTGGTATGAAATTGCAATCGTTTTAGGTTGGACTGCTTTATTCATCTTTTTATCGTTTAGATTATTAAAAAAGCGAGATTTGTGATATATTTGGTAGCTATTGCTATCTAAATGAAAAAACTACTTTTTTATACAATTTTACTGTGTATTTCTACTGTCTTTGGTCAAAGACAGGCAGCTAACTGGTATTTTGGGGAAAATGCTGGTATTCATTTTGATTCTGACGGAAATGTCTCATCATTAAATGGTGGCCGATTATTCACAAAGGAAGGCTGTTCTTCAATATCTGACGATGATGGTAATCTATTATTCTACACAGATGGTTCAACAGTTTATACAAGAGAGCATAATGTGATGGTCAACGGTACTGGATTACTCGGTAATGACTCCAGTACTCAATCAGGTATTGTAGTACCAAAACCTAATAGCTCTACCATTTATTACATTTTTACAGTAGGATCTAATGCCACACAGACAGGGCTAAAATATTCAGTGGTCGATATGACTAGGGATAGTGGTCGTGGTGAAGTAGTCACTAGAAATGCCAATTTGCTTAACCAATGTTCTGAAAAAGTTGCAGCGGTATTGAAAGATTGTGAGACTGGCAATATATGGGTTATTGGATTTTCAAATCTTACAGGAAATTCAACAAGTCTTTTTGATACGTTTCACGCATTTGAGGTTTCTGCCGCAGGTGTGAGCAATACAGCTGTCATTTCAGAATTTAGAGGCCTCAATATAACCGATGCTAGAGGCTATTTAAAAATTTCTCCAGATGGCAGTAAAGTGGCATGTGCCAGTGTAGACAATGGATTAGATTTGTATGATTTTGATGTTACCACAGGTATATTGAGCAATAGACTTCGTATAACCTTGCCTGGTCCAAACAATCAACCCTATGGAGCAGAGTTTTCTCCAAATAGTCAAGTATTATATGTTTCAGGATATAACGATGCAGATGCTTTCGACAATAATCCAGCTAGCCATAGTTCTACCTTGGTTCAATATAATCTAAACAGTGCCAATATTAATAATTCAGCTATTGTAATAGACGACAGGAATCTTTATAGAAGTGCATTGCAGTTAGGCCCTAATGGAAAAATTTATCGCTCGATGGCTGCTACGTATGAAACAGGACTTCCTTTTTTAAGTGTCATAAATAATCCAAACGAAGTTGGTACTGATTGTGATTATGTTAACAATGCCATTTCATTGGGCAATAATAAATCGACTCAAGGGCTACCTCCATTCATTGCATCATTTTTTACAGAAAAAATCGATATTATCAGGAATGGTCAAGAATCAACCTATTTACCATTATGCCTAGGCGACACATATACTCTAACAGCCGATTTAATCTCTGGCGCCACATATACATGGTACAAAGATGGTCGGGTTATTGCTACTGAAACTGGGGCTCAACTTGAAGTAACCGAAGCAGGTACTTATGAACTCATTATTGATTTAAATACTGGTGACTGCGAACGTTTAGAGGGTGAAGCTATAGTAGACTATTTTGAAATCCCTGTTGCCAATCCTGTGACTGATTTTATTGTTTGTGATGATGATAATGATGGCGTTTGGAATTTTGATTTAACTACCAAAGACATTGAAGTTATGGGTTCTCAAGATCCTACTGATTTTAGTGTACATTATTTTGAGTCTCAATTGAATGCCGATAATAATGAAAATGAAGTTATTGGTTTTTTTGCCAATACCATGGCACAAACTACAATTTATGCACGTATCCATAATGTGAATAATCCTAACTGTTATGACATTACAGAATTTGAGGTTCAAGTTTTTAGTTCTCCTATTGCTAACACAATACAAACTCAAGAAATTTGCGACGATAATAGTGATGGAGACAATGCTAATGGTCAAACATCAATTAATTTAGAAGATTTTGATGATTTGGTCTTGGCAAGCCAAAACCCTTTAGATTTTTCAGTAACTTATCACAATTCTCAAATGGATGCAGAAGATGGTACTGGTGCTTTACCTCTTAACTATTACAATTCCATGCCATTCCAAGAAGAGATTTTTGTGAGAATTGAAAATAATCTTTACGAAGAATGTTTCGACACGACTTCATTTTTGATAAACGTAAATCCAATTCCAGAATCTTTTAATTCAGAGTTAATACAATGTGATGAAGATGGAAATGTGGATGGCTTCACTTCTTTTAACCTTGATGAGGCTTTTGATGATTTAACTGGCAGTTCTGATACTGTTTTTATTGAATTTTATCCGTCCATATTGGATGCTCAAGCAAGTACCGGAATGTTAGATGCTGTAGGTTACAACAACACGTCCAATCCTGAAACTATTTATGCCAAAGTAATTCAGAATAGTACAAACTGTTACAGTATCGTTACTTTAACTTTAGAAGTTAGTACTACACAAATTAACGACTATATAGTAGAACCCGTATGCGATGAATTGGGATCAGAAGACGGTATCAATACATTTGACTTAGATGCTATAACCTTAAATATCCAAGCAGATAACGGGTTAATATTTCCAATTACCTATTACACATCATATAACGATGCGCTTTTAGAACAAAATGAATTGGCTTCTCCTTTTGAAAATACCATACCTTATAACCAAACAATTTTTTCACGGGTTGAAAATGACAATGCCTGCTATGGAATTGGAGAAGTTATATTAACAATCAATCCACTACCACAATTAGAAGAGGACGAAACCATTCTTTATTGTCTGAATGAATTTCCTATCACTTCGCAAATTGATGCTGGTATTATAGATGCTGACCCTAACGACTTTACATATAGTTGGTCATCGGGACAAGACACTTATGAGATAGAAATCAATCAAACTGGTGTTTATACAGTTACAGCTACAAATGAATTTGGTTGTTCTAAAACACGTAATATCACAGTAGAACCCTCAAATGTCGCTACTTTTGAATCCTTTGATATTGTCGATGCATCACCTAACAATTCTATTACAGTATTTGTTTCTGGTGAAGGAGAATATGATTATGCCTTATTTGATGAAAATGGTCTTTTTGCTTACTGGCAAACTGAAAATATCTTTACCAATATTCCTCCAGGCATTTACACCGTTCATGTTCGAGATCTAAAAAATGATTGTGGAATAGTACAAGAAATAGTATCAGTAATTGGTTTTCCTAAATTTTTTACCCCTAATGGGGATGGCAGCAATGATACTTGGAATGTAAAAGGTGTTTCCGGAATGTTCCAACCCAATTCAAAAATTTTAATTTTTGACAGATATGGCAAATTATTAAAAGAAATAAGCCCTTCAGGTGAAGGATGGGACGGAACCTTCAATGGTGAGCTTTTACCTGTGAGTGACTATTGGTTTTCTGTTCAGTTACAAGACGGTAGACTATTTAAAAGCCACTTTACTTTAAAACGTTAATACTTTGAAATCCAGTAAACTATATACTTTACTGCTTTTAGCTATTTGTTTTTATGGCTTAAATTCACAAGCCCAACAACCAACAGATTGTGTAAACGCCATAACGGTTTGTGGTGATTCTGAAATTAATTTGGATGTCAACGGTATTGGATTCCAAGAATTATCTGGGTTAAACAATTGTAGTAGTCAAGAAAATAACAGTCTTTGGCTAAAAGTGACTCTGGTAACAGATGGAACACTTGGGTTTATTCTAACTCCAGAAAGCACTAGCATTGTTGAAGACTATGATTTTTTTGTTTTTGGCCCTAATAGAGATTGTGGTAATTTAGGTCAAGCAATTAGATGTTCAACTACAAACCCACAAGCCGCTAATCAAGGCAATAATCTAACTGGTATGAACGGAAGTCAAACTGATACGTCCGAAGGACCAGGAGCAATTGGAAATAGCTTTGTTCGCTGGCTTGATGTATCTGCAGGAGATACTTACTATATAGTTATTGATAGACCTATTGGTAATAGTCCTTTTAATTTAGAATGGATTGGATCAGCTGAATTTGCCAGTCCGCCAACCAATGAATCAAGTTCTGATTTAGAATTAAATCTTTCTGAATGTGATGCTGTATTTCCTTTTGATGATTTTACAACAACTTTTGATTTAAGTGTTAATACCAATTTAATAGCCGGTACTCAAACTAATGTTAGCGTCACTTATTTTGAAAGCGAAACAGATGCCAGCATTGGCAGCAATCCAATAATTGGTCTCTACACAAACACATCTAACCCTCAAGAAGTCTATGCAAAAATTACAGATGATTTAACAGGTTGTTTTGAAATCGTTCCTTTCAGGTTATTTGTAGGAACAGGAGCCAATTATCCAACACCAACAGACTATCGCCTATGCGACAATGATGCCGATGGAGATTCTAGCAATGGTCAAGTTGTTTTTGATCTATTGATTAAAAATGCCGAAATACTAGATGGGCAAAATGAAAATGATTTGTTAATAACTTATCATGAATCAATGAATGATGCTGAATTCGACATAAATCCTTTGCCTAACCTGTATTATAACGATATTCCTTATAATCAAGAGATTTTTGTTAGAATTGAAAATTCTGAAAATGTAAATTGTTTTAGTGTTAGGAGCTTCAACCTTATAGTTTTGGATGCTCCAGAAAGTTTTAACGCGGAACAAATTCAATGTAGTGATAATAATTCAGCGCCATTTAATTTAACCAATTCAAATGACGAACTCACAGGTAATCAAAGTGACCTAATCACAAAATTTTTCCTAAACTTTAACGATGCATTAAATGGCACGAATGCCATAGTTAACGAGACAAATTTTATAAATACAAGCAATCCACAAATCGTATATGTCCAGGTCACTAATAGCACCACTGAATGTTCTAGTATAGCCGAACTGACACTGCGAATTAGTACCACCAGTGTTAACGACTCTCAAATTCTAGTTTGTGATGATGATGGCAACGAAGACGGTCTTCACAGTTTTGATTTAACAGAATCTGAACCAGATATCCTAAATGGTGTGCCTGGCACAGCTACAATTGGATATTATGAAAATTTGGACGATGCCATATTAGAAAATAATCCTATTGCAACAAACTATATTAACGAGGTACCATATTCTCAAACCGTATATGCCAGAGTTGAAAACGATAATAATTGTTATGGGATTGCAGAAATTGAGCTAATAGTTAATGAGTTACCAGATATTGAATCTGAAGAGTTACAATATTATTGTCTAAACAGTTTTCCAGAAAGCATCACATTAGATTCTGGAATAATGGATAACGCAAACTATGCATTTTTATGGTCAACAGGTGAAATAACAGAATCAATTCAAGTCAATGAAACTGGAAGTTTTACAGTAGAAATATTAAATATAGCTACTGGATGTATGAAAACACGAACTATAGTAGTTGAGCCTTCTAACATAGCTACCATAGAATCAATTGAAGTAAATGATGCTTCAGACAACAATATTGTCACTGTTTTAACAAATGGAGAAGGTGTATATGAATATGCTTTGTTTGATGAATTTGGTAGTTACACGCCTTATCAAACCAATAACGTATTCAGTAATGTTTTAGGAGGTGTATATACCGTTCACGTTAGAGACATTAAAAATGGTTGTGGAATAACTACTTTAGATGTATTTGTAATAGGATTTCCTAAAGTTTTTACTCCAAATGGTGACGGGCTTAATGATACTTGGAATATTAAAGGAGTAACACCATTTTTTCAAGCTAATTCCAAAATTTTAATTTTTGACCGTTACGGTAAGTTTATTAAGGAATTATCCCCTTTGGGAGATGGTTGGGATGGGACTTTTAATGGACAAGATTTACCCGTAAGCGATTATTGGTTTGAAATAACTTTGCAAGATGGTCGTTCAATTAAAGATCATTTCACATTAAAACGATAAAATATTGAAAACAGAATTCAAATATAGTATCCTTTTCATCTTATTAACGGCTTCCACTTGGTGTTTAGCCCAAAACGAAGCTGCAAATTGGGTTTTTGGCCAACGAGCTGCTTTGGATTTTAACTTTGGGTATCCGATACCCGAACAAGGAAGTCAAATTGATACGCAAGAAGGCTGTTCGTCCATTTCGGATAGACTAGGTAATTTGTTATTCTATAGTGATGGAAGTACCGTTTGGAATCGAAACCATAGTATCATGCTTAATGGTGAAGGATTATTTGGTGATAAATCCAGTACACAATCGGCAATGATAATCCCTAAACCTAATGACGATAATATCTATTATATTTTCACAGTTGATGATCGCGCGAGAGCAAATGGGTTAAGATATTCTGAAATAAATATGACATTTGATGGTGGCTTGGGTGGCGTAACATCAAACAAAAATATACTTTTAGAAACACCTACCACAGAAAAAATAACTGCTATTGAAAGTGCCGACGGAAGAAGCATTTGGGTCATTAGTCACAAGTGGAATAGCAATGAATTCATTTCGTATTTAGTATCTGACACAGGTGTTAATACAACTCCCGTTATAAGCGCAGTGGGATCTGTACATCAACGTACAAATAATAACAATAATAATTCCATCGGATATTTGAAAGCTTCTCCTAACCGTGAAAAAATTGCTAGTGTGATGTCTTATCAAAATAATGAAACACAAGTATTTGATTTTGATGCGGCAACAGGAATTTTATCTAATCCAATCACCTTATCTAATTATTCCTCGGAAGATATAGGCCCTTATGGTTGTGAATTCTCACCAGACAGTAATTTATTATATGTTACAGAAATTGACAGAGCTAATGTTATCTCTAAAGTGCATCAGTACGACTTAACACAACCCAATGAAGCTGCTATTTTAAATTCTGCTGTTGTTATTGCTGTTCAAAATGACGAAGAACTTGGTGGTCTTCAGCAAGCATTGGATGGTAGAATTTATATTGCTGTACAAGGTGGTGAAACACTTGCTGTGATATCAAACCCCAATGAAATTGGAACCGCCGCTAACTACGATTTTAATGGGGTCTATTTAGATGGCAATAGTAGTCACTATGGGCTACCTCCATTCATTCAGTCCTATTTTTTTGCTACTAACGTTTTTAGATATACCTGTTTTGGTGATACCACGGAATTTTCAATCAATACTTCAACAGTTATAGATGGTATCAGTTGGGATTTTGGTGACCCTGCATCGGGAATCAATAATACCTCAACTGACATTAATCCAACTCATGTTTTTTCAAGTGTTGGTGAATATTTAGTCACTATTACTATAGATACTGAAGGTGAAACCCAAGTAGTATATCGAACTGTCACTATTTCCGAACAACCTGAACCACTCAATCTAGATCCTTTAGTTGGCTGTGAAGACAGTAATGGTTTAGCAACATTCGATTTATTAAGTGCCATTCCTGAAGATATTACATCAAATCCAAATGTTTCCGTTTCATTTTATGAAACATTGGATGATGCCGAAAATAGAGTTAATGCCATAATAGCTGTTTCTGATTTTGAAAACTCAAATGGCAGCCAAACAATATACGTCAGATTACAAAATATTTTAAGTGCCGATTGTTACAGCATCAGTGAGTTAGAGTTGATTACTGCTCCAATACCAAATATTGAAGCATTCGACACGGCTTTTTTCTGTGAAAACAACCCAGGAGATTACGTAACAATAGATGTTGGTCCATTGGAAGGCAGTCTTTCAGATTATAATTTTTTATGGTTAGAAACTTCTGAAACAACATCAGAAATAATGGTTCAAAGTCAAGGTGATTATACAGTTAGAATAACACCAATAGCTACCATTTCAAACCAAAATCCTGATGGCTGTTACGCTGAACGCATTATTTCAGTTAGTTCATCCAGTGTTGCAACTATTACCGATGTGGCCGTTAATTATGGCAATTCAATCACCGTTTTTGCAAACGGAATAGGTAATTATGAATATGCTGTTGATGATGTTTCTGGCCCTTATCAGGATAGCTCACAGTTTTCAGATTTAGAACCAGGTGTTCATACGGTTTATGTTCGTGATAAAAATAACTGTGGTATTGTTGACAGTCAATTTTCAATCATTGGTTTCCCAAAAGTATTCACACCAAATGGTGATGGAGACAATGATATTTGGCAAGTAAAGGGTTTAACAGCTCAATTTCAACCCAATGCCAAAATCTATATTTTCAATCGTTACGGAAAACTCATGAAGGAGTTATTACCCACAAGTGAAGGTTGGGACGGCACATTTAATGGAAACCTTTTACCTACAGGAGGGTATTGGTTTTCTGTAACACTTCAAGATGGCACTATATATAAAGATCACTTTACTTTAAAGCGTTAATTGCTAAATTGTTGTAAATTTAAACTGTTGCAACGTTTGATATGTATCGGTTTATATTATTTCCATTATTAATTTTCATTTTTTCTGATAAAATATTTTGTCAGGAAATAGAACTTTTTCAACATTTTAATGGTCGTTTTGACTATACGGCAATTGGAAATACTTTAAATCAGTTTGAAAATAATATTGACCAATCGTTTTGTGAGTTGCTTCCTGAATCTGAAGCCGAACTAACCTTAAATTCGGATGACACTATAGTCGCAGCATTCCTATATTGGGCAGGATCAGGAAGTGGCGACACGCAAGTAAAACTAAATGAAGAATTTATTGCAGCTGACGACACCTATACCGTAGACTACGACGACCCAAATTATGGTTTACTTACGTATTTTGCCTGCTATACTGACATTACACAATACATACAGACAACCGGAAACGGTATCTACACATTTTCTGATTTAGACATTTCTGAACCTTTGGCAACATTTCCTGGTTATTGCGGAAATAGAACTAATTTTGGAGGTTGGGCCATTTACATTATTTATGAAAATGATAACCTGCCACTTAATCAAATCAATCTATTTCAAGGATTGGAAATTATTAATAGAAACGTCCAGGAAAAAATAATCACTTTAGAAAACATCAATGTTCTCGATAACGATGGTGCTAAAATTGGGTTTTTAGCATGGGAAGGTGATTCGTTGCTAAATTTTGGCGAATCGCTTTCAATTAATAATAATATTATCTCCAATCCACCATTAAATCCTGCCAACAATGCCTTCAATGGCACTAATTCCTTTACAAACAGTACTGAATTCTATAATTGCGATTTGGACTTTTATAATATTGAGAATAATATCAACATTGGAGATACGTCAGTTGAAATAAAACTGACTACAGGTCAGACCATTGGTGGGACTATTTTTGCCGACCTTATCATATTAAATAATGTTATAACCGTATTAAACAGTCAACTACCTGATGCGACTGTTCAAATTGATAACATAGAAAAATTTTGTGCGTCTAGAGACCTAGAAATTGATTACACGGTCTACAATAACAATGCAACTGATATTTTACCAGCCAATACGCCAATTGCGTTTTATGCAGATTCTCAACTCATTGCTCAAAGCCAAACGATGAATGATATCCCTATAGGTGGAAGTGAAAGTAGTAGCATATTGATAACTATTCCTGATAGTTTGCCATTGAATTTTATTTTAAACGTAATGGTAGATGACGACGGTAGTAGTAATGGAATTGTATTAGAACTTAATGAAACCAACAATAACACCAACACTGCCATTGAACTCATCCCATTTCCTGAAATACAGCCGCTTGATCCACTTATAGGCTGTGATATTGGTTTCAATACAGCAATTTTTGATCTAACTATTAAAGAAGAGAATCTATCAGTAGAATCGCCAAATGATATTAATTATTTCACCTCATTGGAGGACTTACAAGCTAATTCTAATGCCATTTTAATACCTGACAATTATCAAAATAATACATTACCCGAATTTATTTATATAAGAGTTGAGACAGATTTATGTTATGAAATCTATGTATTTGAACTTTTAGTTGATAATTGCCCACCTTATGTGCCGCAGGTTTTTACACCTAATAATGATGGTTATAACGACTGGTTTAATATACAAGGGTTGTATGACATTTTTGAAAGACACCGATTGCTCATCTACAACCGTTGGGGAACACTCATATTTGAAGGAAACAATGATACTAAATGGGATGGCAGAGCCAATAGAGGTTTAACTAATCAAGGAATTTTATTACCAGTTGGCACATATTATTATGTGCTCTATCTAAATGACGGCAATTACAAACCTTTAACTGGTTTTGTGTATATGACATATTAAAAATATTGCATTTCATCGATATTATTTGCATTTTATCGTTTTTTTGTTTAGGTTTACCACCGTAAAAGCCAACAGATCGAAACGTGAAAAATCACATTAATCCCTACTCCCTCAACAAACTACTGTTTTGTTCTATTTTATTAAATCTGTTTTTCGGGTTTAATCACCACGTTTTCGGGCAACAAATCTCTATTGATAATACCGTTTCAGTTCAAGACCTGATTCAAAATCGACTGATTCAAGGCTGTGTAGAAGTGTCCAATATTACTTCTAACAGCAATGGTTCTGTAAATGGCATTGGTAGTTTCGGGTATTTTGAACGCGCCAGTTCCAATTTTCCATTTGAAAATGGTATTCTATTATCCTCCGGAAATGCAAATTCTGCTGGCAACACCACTAATGCCAATACCCTAAACGATGGCGAAACGAACTGGGGGACGGATGCTGATTTAGAAAATGCTTTGGGAATTTCCAACACATTAAACGCCACATCTATCGAGTTTGATTTTGTTTCTGTAACCAATCAAGTACAATTCAATTATATTTTAGCCTCAGAAGAATATTTTGCCAATTATCCTTGTGAATACTCCGATGGATTTGCATTTTTAATCAAAGAAGCTGGTACGACTAATCCTTATGAAAATGTGGCATTAATTCCTGGAACCTCTACGCCTGTTAACACCAATACCATTCATGAGGAAATAGTTGGTTTTTGTGAAGCCTCCAATGAATCTTACTTTGAAGGTTATAATTTAGGTGATACCAATTTTAATGGAAGAACGACAGTTTTAACAGCTACAGCTGCCATTCAACCCAATGTACAATATCATATTAAGTTAGTCATTGCTGATCAAACAGATGAAAACTTTGACTCTGCCGTTTTTATTGAAGGTAATAGTTTTAATGCAACAGTCGATTTAGGTCCAGACATCACAACATGTGCTGAAGATGTTGCCTTATCGGCCGACACAGAAAACAATTTGGCCACTTACAACTGGTTTCTAAATGGCAATCTAATTTTCGGTGAAACGAGTCCAAATCTGTTAGTTACTTCCAGTGGATCATACACGGTTCAAATATCCATCCCCATTAACAATACAACTTGTGAAATTGAAGACACTATTGAAGTGACGTTAAATTCCGAACAATCTGCTGAAAATATCAGCGATTATGAAGTTTGTGACGACTCAAGTAATGATGGTATTGCAATCTTTGACTTGACAATTAAAAATGATGAAGTACTGAATGCCGTGCCCAGTTCCAATTACAACATCAGTTATCATTACTCGCAAAGTGAAGCAGAGAACAATAACAATCCTATTACAACCAGTATACAGAATACAAGCAATCCACAAACCATTTTTGTAAGAATTGAAGATATTGATAACGGTTGTTTGGCTTTTACCACTTTTAATCTCATCGTAAATCCGATACCAACTATTACCGAACCCACACAATTAGATGTTTGCGATGATGCTACTTCAGATGGTTTTACATCCATAGATTTAACCATTAAAAACGATGAAATAACCAATAGTAATCCAGACTTATTGGTATCCTATCATTATTCTCAAGAAGATGCCGATGCAGGAATAAATGCAGTACCCACTCCTTATGTTAACACCAACCAAACTGAACAACTGTTTATTAGAGTCGTTAATGCTATTACAGGGTGTATGACTACAACATCTTTGGTTGTTAATGTACTAGATACACCCTTCATTAACAATGAAACCCAAGTAATTGATACTTGCGAACAAGACGGAGACGGTTTTGAAACGTTTGACTTATCAACTATTATTGATGATGTATTGCAAGGAACAACAGGTGTTTCTACCTCATTTCACACTAGTTATGAGGATGCACAAACAGGTGACAACCCGATAAGCGATATTGAAAATTATGAAAATACCATTCCTAATGTTCAAACTATTTACATAAGAGTCATTGATGACAATACAGGGTGTGTTTCCATTTCTAATATTGAATTACACACTAATATTCTAGAATCAGGCACCAACATCAGAAACTTTTATCGATGTGACGACGCATCCAATGATGGCATAGAAACATTCAATCTTGAAAATATTGCTGAAAATATTGTCAATGGTCTAGAAAATGTCCAGATTAATTTCTTTGAAACAGAAATAGATAGAGACAATAACACAAACCCAATTGATCAAACAATTCCTTATGAAGTCTCGGACAGTCCGCATCAATTATTTTTGACCGTTTTCAGTAACGATTGTACGTATTTTTCTGATGTCAGTTTAATTATTCACCCAGCAGTTATTATACCAACACTAGACCCTGTTACTTATTGTGATAATGATGATGATGGCTTTACCGCTATTGAATTAGCGACTTTTGATTCTTATGTGAGTTCTGGAATAACCAATCCAAACATATCTTATTTCTTAACACAGGAAGATGCCGATAATAACGAAAACCTATTACCACCATTTTACAACAATATCAGCAACCCTCAAACAATATTCGTTCGTATTGTAAGCAACGATACCAATTGTAGTGATGTGGCTCCTTTAGAAATTGAAGTCTTAATAGCACCTAGCATTTCAGAAGCAAGCGATATTATTGTTTGTGACGATAACCAAGATGGTTTTTCGGTGGTTAATCTAGAAGCCAAAATCTCTGAAATTGTTACAGATACCAATGGGCTTAACATCAGTTTTCACACCTCACAATCTGACGCCGAAAACAATATCAATGCCGTTAGTAGTCCTTCTGCATATAATACGCAAACACAAACTATATACACCCGTATTGAAAACCAAGATACTGGTTGTTTCTCTTTAGAAATATTTGAAGTATACATCAACACCACACCTATCTTTCCTGATATTTCCAATTTTAGAAATTGTGAAAGCGATGGAGATCAAATAGCTGATTTTTATTTTATTGAAAAAGACACTGAAATATTAAACGGTCAGACCGGTAAACAGGTTCTTTATTTTGAAACGGAAACGGATGCTATAAACCGTACCAATGAAATTGATAAAAATAACGCATATCAAAACACTTCTAATCCGCAAATCATATATGTTAGAGTTGAAAACCTAACGGATGAAACCTGTTTTGGTGTTTCTAATTTCAATATTGAAGTCGGTTCGTTACCAGTTTATAATCCACCTTTAGATGTTTATTTATGTGATAATATATCTAATGATGGTCAGGAGGAATTTGATCTTCAGCAAGTCGTTTTTGATATGTCTCAAGGGAGTACAGACAATTTAACAATCACTTTTTATGACAGCCTGGAAAATGCTGAAAATGAGCAAAATGAATTACCATTAAACTATAGTAACCAAACCAATCCACAACAAATTTATGCACGTATTGAGAACGGCACCTATTGTCATGGTATTGCTGAATTTGGATTAAATGTTATTCAAGTACCGTTAGTGAATCTAGCATCAGCTATGGAGCAATGCGACACAGATTACGATGGTTCTGTGACATTCGATTTAACAGTCTCCGAAATAGAAGTTTTGGATATCCGACAAGACGATATTGTGGTCATTTATCATGAATCCTTGGAGGATGTTGAATCTGGGATTAACCCGATTTCAAATCCAAGCAATTATAGCAACATTGCCAATCCACAAACCGTTTATATCAAAATAACCAATACGGTTTCCAATTGTTATGTGACCATTCCTTTGGATTTAATTGTAAACCTACCACCTACAATCAATGATATTGACAATTACCCAATTTGTGATAACGATACCAACAGTTTTAATTTAAACGAAACATTAGATGCGCTTATTGGAAATCAAGAGTATGTAGCAGTATCATTTTACAGTAACCAAACCAATGCCAATAATGCTCAAAATGCATTATCTGAAAATTATACATACACCAGTAACAACGATACCATTTTCATTAGAGCCGTTAATACGCAAACGGGTTGTGTTGCCATTGACAGTTTCAATTTAATAGTCAATCCAAGACCTAATGCGGTGACACCTCCAGATTTAGAAGCTTGTGATGATGATTACGATGGTATGATGGTTTTTGATTTATCGGTTCAAACTTCCATAGTTTTGGGCAGTCAAAACCCAAACCTATTCACAGTTTCCTATTTTGAACTGGAAGAAGAAGCTATGGATAGTGTAAATGCCATAGCAGACTTAAACTATTTCGCTTTTAATGAGCAAACTTTATATGTGCGTGTTGAAAATAATCAAACAGGTTGTTTCAATATTACCCAATTTGAAACCATTATTTTCAGAAAACCCGATGTTAACATCCCAGACCAAACGGTTTGCTTGGATAACTTACCATTAGTCGTTTCTGCCGAAACAGGTTTTAACACCGACACCTATCAGTGGTCAACAAATGCTACTGCTTCAGAAATTGAAATAACCGAAATAGGTACTTACTCTGTTACTGTAACTTCCGTTGATGGCTGTACAACAACCAGTACATTCAATGTTATCGAATCAGAACAAGCTACTATCGAATTTACAGAGACTGTTGACTTTTCCAACCCAAACAATATTACCGTAACCATAAGTGGTATTGGTAATTATATGTACATTCTCGATAATGGTATACCACAGGAATCCAATGTGTTTTATAACGTAACGCTTGGACCTCACACCATTGAAGTTTACGATTTAAATGGCTGCGCATCGGCAATAAAAGAAATTGTGATTATTGACACGCCTCTTTTCTTCACACCAAACCAAGACGGTCAAAATGATTATTGGCATATTACTGGTGTCAATCAATTAGCAGGTACCATAGTGCATATTTATGATCGTTATGGTAAACTGCTTAAAACCCTACCACATACTTCCGTTGGTTGGGATGGCACTTATAATGGCAGCCCCATGCCATCAAACGATTATTGGTTTGTAGCTAAAGTAGTTAAAGGCGATATCAAATTTGAAGTCAAAGGGCATTTTGCGCTTAAGCGCTAATGCATTAACAAGTAATTAAGGTTTAAACATAGGATATTACTTATCTTTGTATTCCAATTGCATGGAATGAAAAACTACTTGTTTTTATTGGCTTTGTTCGCTTCTTTCGTCTCGTGGTCCCAAAATGTCCAAGTAGACGCCAACACCTATTCCCCACAACAACTTATTGAGGATATTTTGGTTGACAGTAACTGTATTACCAATGTCAATGTGACTAATGTGGTTGGTGGTGATTTCGGAGATTCCGATTTAAGTTATGGTTATTTTGATGCTACAGGCAGTAGTTTCCCGTTTCAAAGTGGTGTGGTATTATCTACAGGCAGATTAAATAATGTCCAAGGCCCCAATACGTCCTTAAGTGATGATGATGCACCCAATTGGAATGGTGACAACGACTTGGAAACAGTTCTGGATGAAAGTAGCACCCTAAATGCAACCATTATTGAGTTCAATTTTGAAGCTGTTGCTAACCAAATCAGCTTTCGATATATTTTTGCTTCCGAAGAATATCAGGAAGGTAATAATAATACTTGTCAATATTCAGACCTATTCGGTTTTCTCATTCGCCCTGATGGAACAACACAATACGAAAATATTGCCGTAGTTCCTGGCACCGAAACGCCAATAAAAGTAACAACTGTGCATTCAGGGATTCCAGGAGGCGGTGGATGCGATCCTATTAATGAAGGTTATTTTGGTGGATGGAACGACACATCGGCACCAATAAATTTTAATGGCCAAACGGCTATTTTAACAGCTGTTGCTGATGTCATTCCTAATACAACCTATCACGTCAAACTGGTGATCGCAGACCATATTAACTATCGTTACGATTCGGCTGTCTTTTTGGAAGCTGGCAGCTTTCAATTGAGTGCAGATTTAGGCCCTGATAGGCTTATTGCCAACTACAATGCCTTATGTACGGATGAGACCTTAATCCTTGACGCATTCCAGACTAATGCTGATAGTTATACCTGGTTTCAAAATGGTATAGAGCTCACTTCTGAAACCAGCGCAACTTATGAAGTAACGCAATCTGGAACCTATGACGTGGAAGTAACCGTCAACGGAACCTGTATAGCCTATGGTGGCATCACTGTTGAATATTCGTCAGATCCTATTGTTTTCGATACCACATTGATTGCCTGCGATATCGATTTGGATGGCTTTACAACTTATAATTTATGGGATGCCAGTTTAGTTATTACGGGTAGCGACCAAAATCTAACTGTTGTCGATTTTTATGAAACACAAACTGGTGCTGAAGGTTCAGATATTGGACTTATTGAGGATCCATCCAATTACCTAAATACTAGCATTGGCCAAACCGTTTATGCCAGAGTTGTTAATCGCAATGGTTGTATTTCTGTTGCTCAAGTCATACTCGATATTGCCAATAATCCTGTTTCATTAGATGCATTTCCTGCATGTGATGACAACAATGATGGCATTACAATCTTTAGTATTGCCGATTTGGAAAGCCATGTTTTAAACAATCCTGATGTGCCCAATACGGCTAACATCACATTTTATGCTTCGGAAGCAGATTTAATCAATCAAGACAACCCTTTTACTTCAGAATATGAAAATATAAGCAATCCCTATGTCGATGAATTGTTTATTCAAATACGAGACAATGGTAATTGTTTTGCATACACCACGTTACCTTTAGCCGTATTTGATAGTCCCGAAATTCTTGATGACGAAACACTAATTTATTGCTTAAATGAGTATCCAGAAACCATTGTTGTGGAATCTGGCGTAATTGGTCACGGCACCCTGACTTATGAATGGTTTTTAAATGGTACTATTTTATTTTTAAACTCTGAAAGTATCCAAATCAATGAAATTGGCATATACACAGTCATTGCTACCAATACTAATGGCTGTTCAATAAGTCGGGAAATAACCGTAAATCCCTCTAATATCGCTACTATAGAAAGTATTGCAGTCAATGACGGGGTTGAAAACAATACCATCGCGATTACGGTTTCTGGTGAAGGTGATTATGAATATGCTTTAGACTATGGTGTGTATCAAGATGAACCTTTTTTCTCAAATGTTTTGGCTGACACACATTTACTCTTGATTCGTGATAAAAACGGTTGTGGTGTCATCACCGAAGAAGTCGCCGTTTTTGGCTTTCCGAAATTTTTCACTCCTAATGGTGACGGTATAAATGATACATGGAACCCAAAAGGAATCAGTGCCAAAACTAGGGCTATCAGAATCAAAATATTTGATAGGTACGGTAAACTCATTAAAGAGATTGGCACATCAGAAAATAGCTGGGATGGTACCTTTAACGGAAAACTGTTAAAGACTGATGATTATTGGTATCTGGCCACTTTACCGAACGGCAGGACATTCACTGGTCATTTTACACTTAAAAGGTAAAAGGCCAGAAGGTTTTTAAACTCATAAAGAATAAGTAATTTAGGGCTTTAGAACAAGCTGAAATTTTGCTATGAAATTCAAAATAGAATCCGAATTCCAACCCACAGGTGATCAGCCAGAGGCTATTAGTCAGTTAGTTGAAGGTATCCGTCAAGACGAGAAATACCAAACGCTATTAGGTGTTACGGGTTCTGGTAAAACGTTTACCGTTGCCAATGTTGTTCAGGAAGTTCAAAAACCAACTTTGGTGCTGGCTCACAACAAAACTTTAGCAGCCCAGTTGTATTCCGAATTCAAACAGTTTTTTCCAAACAACGCGGTGGAATATTTTGTTTCCTATTATGACTACTATCAACCTGAAGCCTATATTCCAGTTTCAGGCGTTTATATTGAGAAGGACCTCTCCATTAATGAAGAAATAGAAAAAATGCGATTAAGCACCACCTCTTCCCTATTGTCAGGTCGACGGGATGTTTTGGTAGTGGCTTCAGTATCCTGTTTATATGGTATCGGTAATCCCGTTGAATTTCAGAAAAATGTCATCACATTAAAGCGCGACCAAGTAATTTCGCGTACCAAACTGCTGCATCAATTAGTTCAAAGTTTGTATTCTAGAACGGAAGCAGATTTTAATCATGGTAACTTCAGAATCAAAGGTGACACCGTAGATATTTTCCCGAGTTATGATGATCATGCTTTTCGCATTCATTTTTTTGGTGATGAAATTGAAGATATTGAAGCATTCAACATTCAAACAAACGAAGTCATTGAAAAATACGACCGCTTGAATATTTATCCAGCAAATATGTTTGTGACTTCACCAGAAGTTTTGCAAAATGCCATTCGGGATATTCAAGACGACTTGGTGAAACAATATGATTATTTTAAGGATATTGGCAAGCATTTGGAAGCTAAACGCCTTAAGGAACGGACAGAATTTGATTTGGAAATGATACGGGAGTTAGGCTATTGTTCAGGTATAGAAAATTACTCGCGTTATTTAGATGGTAGACAACCAGGAACGAGACCGTTCTGTCTGTTGGATTATTTCCCAGATGATTATTTAATGGTGGTAGACGAAAGCCACGTAACTATTTCCCAGGTACATGCTATGTATGGTGGTGATAGAAGCCGTAAAGAAAATTTAGTCGAATATGGTTTTAGGCTTCCTGCTGCCATGGATAACCGACCGTTGAAGTTTGAAGAGTTTGAAGCATTGCAAAATCAAGTGATTTATGTTAGTGCCACACCAGCCGACTATGAACTTCAAAAAACAGGTGGTGTTTATGTGGAACAAGTTATTCGTCCTACAGGACTTCTTGATCCAGAAATAGAAGTAAGACCTAGTTTGAATCAAATTGATGATCTCATTGAGGAAATTCAGCAGCGTGTTGAAAAGGATGAACGTACTTTAGTTACTACGCTGACGAAGCGTATGGCAGAAGAATTAACCAAATATTTATCACGAATTCAAATTAGAGTACGCTATATCCATAGCGATGTAGACACCTTAGAACGTGTGGAGATTATGCAAGATTTGCGTAAAGGTCTTTTTGATGTATTGGTTGGTGTTAATTTATTGAGAGAAGGATTGGATTTACCCGAAGTGTCTTTGGTGGCCATTCTGGATGCGGATAAGGAAGGGTTCTTACGTTCTGCTAGATCATTGACCCAGACCGTTGGAAGAGCTGCCAGAAATCTGAATGGTAAAGCCATCATGTATGCTGATAAAATAACCAACAGCATGCAAAAGACGATCGATGAAACCAATTATAGACGGGAAAAGCAAATTCAATATAATACTGAAAACAATATCAAGCCAAAAGCCTTAAATAAAAGTCTGGACAATGCCTTGGCTAAAAATTCAGTGAGCACATATAGCTATGAACTAGAAGCCGCCAAGGCTGCAGAACCAGAAAGTGACTATTTAACCAAAAGTCAGTTAGAGAAAAAAATTCGTGAAAAGCGTAAAATGATGGAAACTGCCGCTAAAGCACTAGATTTCCTGGAAGCAGCAAAATTTAGGGATGAAATAAAAGTCTATCAAGACAAATTGGAAAAGCTTAAAATTTAATTGTATTGGACCCTAAAAATGTCAATCAACACATCTGGTGGCACGATTTTATTAGGAAAACTCTCCATTAAGTAAAGAACCTTATTAATGGATTCATGACTTAATCCCATGCGTAAACCAAAATTATGCAACTTGATTTTATCCTTTGGACTATTCTCTTGGTCGATATTCATTAATAACACCAATCGATGGAATTGAACAATGCGTTCACTATGCGATTCTAAATGAATATAATTAATAGGGTGTTCAATTAAATAATCAAAATCCTCTCTTGATATATCCAATTGCTTTGCTATCGCCAAAAGAAAGTTATATTCAATAGGTTTTAGGTGACTTTCATTTTTTGCAAACGAAATCATTTCAGATAGGAGGCTCAATTTTTCAACCCTGTTTATCATTGTGAGGAATGGATTATTAATTAGTGATATAAAGATACTGATAAAGACTCTTTAATAATCCGCTATAAATTGTAACTTATCGAAAAATCGGGTGCTTTTAATCGATATTTTCCTACATTTACTCAAAGATAAAAGTGTATTTATCTGAAATTAAGCCATTTATGTGATTTTTGTGTTTCGTCGATAAATTCAGATTTCAGGTTTTAGACACGGATTTTAAACACCCAATCAAACCAAATACATAATAATGACAAACAACGATATTTTTAAAAAACTGCGTGTAGCTCTAAAACTCCGCGATGATGAAATCGTGAAAATTTTAGAATTGGTAGATTTTAGAATTTCCAAAAGTGAATTAGGGGCTTTTTTCAGAAATGAGGATCACCCAAAATATAAAGAATGTGGCGATCAGATTTTACGTAATTTCCTTAACGGATTGGTTATACATTTAAGAGGGCCCATGCCTCCTAAAAAGAAATCTGCAAAAAGGTACCATAAGCCTGAACAAAAAAAGAGCAACAAATAAATGTTGCTCTTTTAATATTTATAATATTATTTCCTGTTTTAAGAAAGGACTTGCTGTACTTTATCAGCTGCTTCCTGAAATTCAGTGGCACTCATAACATCTAATCCAGAGTTATCTATTAACTCTTTCGCTATATCGGCATTGGTACCCTGCAAGCGTACAATAATTGGCACATTTATCGTTCCCATATTCTTATAGGCATCAATAACACCCTGTGCTACACGATCACAACGCACAATACCTCCAAAGATATTGATTAAGATAGCCTTAACATTAGGATCCTTTAAAATGATCTTAAAGGCAGCTTCTACTCTGGCAGCATCAGCAGTTCCTCCAACATCTAAAAAGTTGGCTGGTTCACCACCTGCTTGCTTGATTAAATCCATAGTAGCCATAGCCAATCCAGCTCCATTAACCATACAACCAACATTACCATCTAAATCTACATAGTTTAAGCCAACTTCTTTAGCTTCAACCTCAATCGGGTTTTCTTCACGTAAGTCTCTTAAATCGGTGTAATCTTTATGTCTGTAAAGCGCATTGTCGTCAATGGTTACTTTAGCATCAACAGCCATAATTTTGTTATCACTAGTTTTTAAAACTGGGTTGATTTCAAATAGAGATGAATCTGATTTTACATAAGCGGTGTAAAGCGCCGTAACAAACTTGGTCATTTCCTTAAATGCGGTTCCACTCAAACCTAGGTTAAAAGCAACTCGTCTCGCTTGAAAAGGCATCAAACCAACAGCAGGATCAATTTCTTCTGTAAATATCAAATGAGGCGTTTCTTCTGCAACGGTTTCAATATCCATACCGCCTTCTGTAGAATACATGATCATGTTACGCCCGGTGCCTCTATTCAACAATACTGACATATAGAACTCACTCGTTTCACTTTCACCAGGATAGTAAACATCTTCAGCAATTAAAACCTGATGAACACGTTTACCTTCAGCAGAAGTTTGAGGTGTCACTAAATTCATCCCAATGATTTGTCCAGCAATTTCTTCTACTTCTTTTAAGTTTTTGGCCAACTTAACACCACCTCCTTTACCACGTCCGCCAGCATGAACCTGTGCTTTTATAACATGCCAACCTGTGCCTGTTTCATCGGTTAATTGTTTGGCCGCAGCAACAGCTTCTTGAGGACTTTGCGCAACAATTCCGCGTTGAATACGCACACCAAAACTATTTAATATTTCTTTTCCTTGATATTCGTGTAAGTTCATCTTGTAATCAAAATTTAAAGTGGCACAAAAGTAATCATACTAATACTTTTTACCAATAAATTTTAGCGGAAGTATTTATTTGCTTTTTAATTGGCCGAAATTTGATATAAATACCCTTATATTCTATAGCCTGAAATGAAATACTTTTTAGTTTTGCAAAATCTAAAAATTTAATAAAATGCATTCAAACACCTTATTAGAAATTGCATCGGAATATGGAAGTCCGGTTTATGTTTATGACTCTGAAAAAATGGCCTCCCAATATAAACGTTTAACAAATGCTTTTAATAAGGTGAAACAGGTGAAGATTAACTACGCCGTGAAGGCGTTATCCAATATTTCTGTTCTTAAACTTATGAACTCATTGGGTTCAGGATTGGATACGGTTTCTATCCAAGAGGTAAAACTAGGGTTGGTTGCTGGTTTTTCACCTGAAAACATTATTTACACCCCTAATGGTGTATCGCTTGAGGAAATAGAACTTGCTGCCAATTTAGGAGTTCAAATTAATATTGATAACCTATCTATATTAGAACAATTTGGTACAAAATATCCAAAAACACCTGTTTGCATTCGCATTAACCCACACGTTATGGCTGGCGGAAACACGAATATTTCCGTTGGGCACATTGATAGTAAATTTGGCATTTCCATCCATCAAATACCTCATATTTTAAGGATTGTTGAAAATACCCATATGACCATTAATGGAATTCATATGCACACGGGAAGTGATATTTTGGATATTGATGTGTTTTTATATGCCAGTGAAATCCTTTTTGAAACAGCCAAAAACTTTAAAAATCTTGAATTTATAGATTTTGGGTCAGGATTTAAAGTGCCGTATAAAGAAGGTGATATTGAGACCAATATTGAAGAGTTTGGCAAAAAATTGAGCAAGCGTTTTACTGCGTTTTGTGAAGAATATGGTAAAGAACTCACCTTGGCTTTTGAACCTGGAAAATTTCTAGTGAGTGAAGCTGGTTATTTTTTAACTAAAGTTAACGTGGTCAAACAAACAACCTCAACAGTTTTCGCTCAAGTGGATTCGGGTTTTAACCACCTCATCCGACCTATGCTATACGGTTCACAACATGAAATTATTAATATTTCAAATCCCGATGGACGCGAGCGCTTTTATTCGGTTGTAGGGTATATTTGTGAAACAGATACTTTCGCTAACAATAGACGAATTAGTGAAATTACAGAAGGTGATATTTTGGCATTTAAAAATGCTGGAGCCTATTGTTATTCTATGGCGTCTAACTATAATTCCCGATACAGACCTGCCGAGGTTTTATGGCTGAAGGGCAAGCCACATTTGATACGCAAGCGTGAAACTTTTGATGATATCATTAAAAACCAAATAGAAATAACATTATAAGAACATTTGTCCATTGGACGAATTAAAGAATATAGATTTGCTCATGTTCTGAAATTACTGTAATTTTTGTGACCATAAATTTCGGTATCCATGAGCAAAAAATTCTTTGTAGATCCTGATATAAAAGTTGCAGAGACATTGCCTGCTGATTTTTATAGAAGCCAAAACGTTTTCGAGGACATTAAGGAAAAGGTTTTTGTCAAAACTTGGCAATTCATTGGTGACGAAAATTTAGTCCCATTCAATCAAACAGTTCATCCATTTATTCTTCTGGATAATTACATTACCGAACCCTTGGTGTTATCTCGAGATGAGGAAGACAGTATCAAATGCTTCAGCAATGTCTGTACCCACCGAGGCAACATTGTTGTTAACAATCCTGGGAAGATGAAACAGCTGCGGTGCATGTATCATGGTCGCCGTTTTGGATTGGATGGAACCTTTAAATCCATGCCCGAGTTTGAAGAAGCCGAAAACTTCCCGAGACCTTGTGATAGTTTACGTGAGTTTTTGGTGAGAACATTGGGACCTTTTGTATTTGTGGGCTTAAACCCATCTTTTGATTTGGATGATGTATTGAGCGTTATGATAGAACGTATTGGTTTTTTACCATTGCATCAGTTTAAATGGGATACTGGTTCTAGTAAAGATTATTTGGTTAATTGTCATTGGGCGTTATATTGTGATAATTATTTGGAAGGATTTCATATTCCTTTTGTTCATGACGACCTAAATAGTGTTCTGGACTATGGTAATTATACTACTGAAATCTACACCCATTGTAATTTACAAATAGGCTATGCTAATGAAGGTGAAGAGGTTTTTGACCTACCACAATATCATAAAGATTATGGCGAAAACATTGCCGCTTATTATTATTGGATTTTCCCGAATATGATGTTTAATTTTTATCCTTGGGGCTTGTCTATTAATGTGGTTAAACCTATTAGCCTGAACAAAACCAAAGTATCCTTTATTACTTACGTTTATGACGAAACGAAACTGAATAAAGGTGCTGGTGCACTTTTGGATAAAGTAGAACGCGAAGACGAGTTTGTAGTTGAAGGCGTCCACAAAGGTGTTCAATCGCGCTATTATAACACAGGTCGTTTTTCGCCAACTCGTGAAAAAGGGGTTCATCATTTTCATGGTTTGCTTGCTAAATATTTAAAATAGTATGGAAAAACTTCAATGGCATTCGTTTGAAAAGAAGATTTACATAAAATCTACCGTTGAAAAACTTTATGAATTATGGGCTTCCGAAAAGGGTATCACCTCTTGGTTCTTAAGTCAAGCAAAGTTTAAGGATAAAAACGGAAACTTAAAAGATAAAACAGAATTCGTTCAAAATAGAGATACTTATACTTGGCATTGGCATAATTGGGATGGTGAAGCCAATGGAACCATATTGCAGGCCAATGGCAAAGATTATTTGGAATTTACTTTCGAAGGTTCTAAAGTCTCTATAAAATTGGAAGAAAAAAATGGAGTTGTCATTGTTATTTTAAAACAGTTTGAAATTCCAGAAGATGACGAAAGTAAATTGCGTATTCATTTTGGGTGTAGCAACGGATGGACTTTTTGGCTCACAAACTTAAAGGCATTCGTTGAACATGGCATTTTGCTCAATGAAACTGAAATTAATTTAAAGGAAAATGAACTTTCAGGCTATGTGTTTGTAAATATGTAACCTAACCTTTTTTTTACTATCTTTAAAATCTCCTCAAGTCTTTTTAATAGCATATAAAAGACTCGTATATATGAAATCAACCAAAATTTTTGCGCCCTGGGCTGCAATAAATTTGACTTCAAATCACTATTCTAAACCTACAGCTTATTTCCTATCCATAAGATTTGCCATCTGTACAACAGATAATGCATACATCTCCTACTTTTCTAATTTACTAAAAACACTTTTAACCAACCAAAAACCATATGAACCTTAAACTTTCATTCTTTGTTACGCTAATCTTAAGTCTTGTGGCAATAGTATCTTGGGAATGTTATTGGCGCTATCAAGGGCTTGAACCTAATATTGACGACAATAAAAACCTTTGGGCCAATCAGCGTGCTAAACTGGAGAATTTTCAAGCAAACACAGCCATTTTTATAGGCTCATCTAGAATCCTATATGACATTCAATTAGATGTTTGGGAAACTGATACAAATACTAAACCTATCATGTTAGCCGTTCAAGGGGCTTCACCTATACCTGTTTTTAAAGACATAGTTGAAAAAACCAATTACAATGGCTTGTTGGTAGTTGGTGTCACACCAGGGTTGTTTTTTTCAACCCTTTTTCCTGAAGCCTCGCCCATAAAACGACCGCAGTCACTCGTCGATTATTATTACAATAGAACATACGCTCAAAGGCTTAATCATAAACTATCCGTGCCACTTCAAAAACATTTAGCCTTCTACAGGGATGGTGATGAAAGTTGGGATAGTGATGTTGACCTTAAAACATTATTGAACAAAATTCAATTAAAGGAACGATCTGAACCCTTTTATCCACCATTCAATAATTTTGAAGAAATCACTTTAGAGCGACATATGAAAATGCCTGAACGCATGATAACGGATACGGCCTATGCCAACACCGTCAAGGAAGTCTGGAAAACACTTTTAGGTGGTGATTTTCCACCTCCTGAAAGGGAAGCAACAACAAATGCTTTTGTGGAGCTGGCAAAAAAATTCAAGGATAAAGGGGGTCAATTGGTTTTAGTTAGATGTCCTTCCTCCGGCCTTTTTAAAGAGGCGGAAAGCAAAGGTTTTTCAAGAGATCTATTTTGGGATGAATTGGTCAAAAAAGCAGATGTCAAAAGTTATCATTACATGGATTATGAACAATTTGGCAACCTAAATCTGCCAGAATGGTCTCATCTCTCAACTGAAGATGCCAGATTTTTCACAGCCGAACTTATCAAAATCATGAAAGAAGACGGTATTTCGTTTAACTCTAAAACCAACTAATTATGCTGTTTAATTCATTAAGTTTTATGGTGTTTTTGGTAATCGTTTTAGCACTCTATTACTCAAAACTATTTAGTTGGAACAATAAAAAGCGAATGCTTTTATTGGCTAGTTATATATTTTATGGACTTTGGAATCCACCATTGGTCATTTTGCTTTGGATTTCAACTGTGGTTGATTGGACTGCTGGTAAAAAATTGGCAATAGAAGAAAATCAACGAAAGCGAAAAATGTGGTTACTGTTAAGCATGATTGTAAACCTTGGATTTCTAGCTTTCTTTAAATACGGGAATTTCCTTTTGGAAAACTTTACGAGTTGTTTGTATGCCATTGGTGTTGAATTTCAAGCACAACCTATGGATATTATTCTACCTATGGGAATCTCATTTTATACATTCCAAACCATGTCATATACCATAGATATGTATAATCGAAAAATTGAGCCTGCCAGAACATTTTTGGATTTCGCACTTTATGTCACCTTCTTCCCACAACTGGTAGCAGGTCCAATTGTTAGAGCCAAAGATTTGATAACCCAATTTTATGAGGAGAAAAAAGCAAGTGCCAATCAATTTTTTTGGGGAACCTTTCTATTAACAATAGGATTGTTTCAAAAAATAGTTTTGGCCGATACGCTCCTTGCTGAAACTTCTGATACAGTATTTGGGTCCAAAGATGTTTTACACAGTTTGGATGCCTGGACGGGAACTTTGGCTTTTTCTGGACAGATATTCTTTGATTTTGCAGGGTATTCAACTTGCGCTATTGGTATAGCACTTATGCTAGGTATTATTTTACCTGATAATTTTAAGTATCCCTATGCTGCTATTGGTTTTTCTGATTTATGGAAGCGATGGCACATTTCACTTTCTACCTGGCTCAGAGATTACCTTTATATTCCATTGGGAGGCAACCGAAATGGAATAATCAGAATGTATGTGGCTTTGATGCTAACCATGCTTTTGGGCGGATTATGGCATGGTGCTGCATGGACTTTCGTCATTTGGGGAGCCCTTCACGGCATATACTTGGTAGTTGAAAGATTATTAAAAAGTAAGATTAAAATCAAAATAACAGCCTACAACGGAATCTTCCTAGCTCTCTTGACCTATATGCTGGTAAATGTGACATGGGTATTTTTTAGAGCTAGGGAATTTGTGACTGCCAAAAATATGATTGCATCTATGTTCTTTATGAATACCGAGGGCACTAAAGTTTTACAATCATTTGATATTATTAAAGTATTAGTTGTTATCTTAATACTTTTTACAAGCCACTGGATTATGAGAAATACCTCTATGAAGGCTGTTTCTAAAAAATCAAATCCAATTTTGTTTGGAGTGTTTTGGGCTATTTTGGTTTTCCTAATTGTTATTGCCCAAGGCAGTGGCGAACAATTTATTTATTTTCAATTTTAAAAAACCACTTCATGAAAAAATCACTTTTACGTTTATGTTTATTTCTTATATCAACTACTGTTTTTTCACAAATCTATATCACAAATGTTACCATTATAGATGTTGAGAATCAAAAATTAATTCCCAGTCAAACTGTTGAAATTACAGGTAATAAAATTTCAAATATCCAATCCAGCAAAAAAGTGAAAATCCAAGAATCATCCACAATTATTGATGGCACCAATAAATTTTTAGCGCCTGGTTTGGTTGATGCTCATGTTCATTTCTCTCAAAGTGGTGGTTTATATACAAGACCAGATGTCATTGACCTAAAAAATGAATTGTCTTATGAAACAGAAATAGCTTGGACACATGATAACATGGAAGATGTTTTAAGACGATATCTTAAAAATGGTATTACTAATGTTATTGATGTGGGTTCTACCTTTAACTTTTTAAAGCAACGTAAAGATTTTGAAAATTCAGACCACTCACCAATCATAAACATGACTGGGCCATTACTCACTACTTATGAACCAGCAGCATTTAAAGGATTAGAGAATGATAACCCGTTTATCTTGGTCAAAACTGAAGAAGAGGGTATAAAAATGGTTCAAAAAGAACTAAAACACAATCCCGATTTTATTAAAATTTGGTATATCGTAGGAGCGGATGGTTTAGATATAGAAACCAGTGCACGTAAAAATCTACCAATTATTAAAGCCATAATAGAAGAATCACATAAAAACAATTTAAAGGTCGCTGTTCATGCTACACAGCGTATTACAGCACAACTAGCAGTTGAAAATGGCGCTGATTTTTTGGTTCATAGTGTTGATGACGAGTTAATAACAACTGAATTCGCTAACCTTCTTAAAAAGAATAACATTATTTTATGTCCTACGCTTATAGTGCATGACAGGTATTTGAAAACATTTGCTCAAGATTATAGCTTTGACAATCATGAATTAATGGAATCCAATCCTTATCAATTGGGTTCTTTAATGGATTTATCACATATAGACAATAAGGAATTGGTTGACGGATATAAAACTATGGCCAGTTCACAACAATCGAAAACCCGGTCTGAAAACATGAACTCCAACATGATGACCAATCTAAAAACATTAGTTGATGCCGGTGTTACAATTGCTACAGGAACTGATGCTGGAAACATAGGGACTATGCATGCTTCATCATACCAAGCAGAAGTTTTAGCCATGAAAGAAAGCGGTATGACCAATTGGCAAATTATAGAAGCTTCTACCATAAATGGTGCAAAGGTATTAGGTCACGAAAACAATCTTGGTTCTGTAAGTGTTGGCAAACAAGCAAACTTGATACTTTTAGATAAAAACCCCATTGAAAACATAAATAATTTAACGACTATTGACCAAGTTATTAATAAAGGCCAGGTATTTAAGGTAGATTCAATTGTTGAAGACACACCTGAAGTATTAGCACAAAGGCAATTAAATGCTTATAACTCAAGGAACATTGATGCTTTTTTAGAGCCTTATGCTGATGACGTTGAAGTTTATAATTTCCCTGATAAATTATTATTTAAAGGAAAAGATGCCATGCGCTCTGGTTATGAAGCTATGTTTGAAAACACGCCTAATTTACATTGCGAGTTAGAAAACAGAATTGTTCAAGGCAATGTGGTTATTGATGAAGAACGTGTTCGGTTTGGAGACAGATTCATGGAAGCCACAGCCATTTATCACATTGAAAAAGGAAAAATCAAAAAAGTTTATTTCGTCAATTAATGCAATTTCTTTCTTGTCATAATTATTAGTTAAAGCGCTCCTTATATGCTTTCAGATATGCTAAAGCCCGTATCTTTGTAGCAAATAATTGTTATGGACGGTTTTAGTATAGTTATGGCATTTGCAATTATCCTGTTTGCAAGATTGGGAATGCGGCTGATAACTAAATATTTTGAAATGAAGCGTGAGGAAAAGGAAGAAAAACAGTCTTAAATAGTTACTCTCTTAATTTCCCTGTAAAAACGCTGGCCTTTGAATTAAAGGGGTTCCCAGAAGATCTTCTTAAAAGCACAACCTGTCCACAATGCCAAACAGCATCCTCAATAGGTCCATTAATTTGATTCCAAAATGGAAATTCCCGATCGCTGAAAATAAGTTTGTATTGACTAATATCATCGCTATTTCTTAAAATATCGGCTGCAGTTTTAAAATTCATCAACGTGGCTTTTCGCATGTTTTCAAAACTCATAGCTAATTCATCATTTTGACTATTATCTTTCTTTAGCGTCGCATTCACAATAACTTTAGACAGTCCATAAATATGCTCGATGGTTTCCATAGAGGAACGCGCATCATCATTAGGTTTAAAATTCAAATCCTCTGTTCTTAAACTCTCTGTTGCCCAATAATACCGAAAACCTAAACCATCAATCGCTCTTGCCGCTACAGTTCCAGCCGTAAAGGATTCAGGGTATTCAGGAATTTCGTAGTAAGGTAGTTGATTGTCATTGGTCTGCGAGATAGCACTCATGAAGATGAAGAAAAAACATGTGCCTATTATATTTTTTATCATTGTTTTATAATTTTAGTGGTTTTTGATTTAAAGCCATCTCCTTCAAAAACAAAAAAGTAAATACCCTTGTCAAGAGATTCAACATTGATAATTGAATTTTGGTCACCTTCAAGCATTTCAGAAAACATTAATCGACCCTGTAAGTTATACACATTAACCTTGAGGTCTTTAATAGTATTTATCTTCTCTACGGTCAATTTATTAATCATTGGATTCGGGTAAGTTTTTATTTTGGATGATTTAAACTCCATAACATTAAGCCTAACACTACCATAGATAGCTTGATCTCCATTTGAAGCAGTAATAATAAGCGTACTCATACCAGAATCATTGGTGATTTCATAGGTAAATGGATCAGATTGATTACTGCCATAAAAATTAAAATATGATGACTCGTAAACATTGTTTTCGGTTAGATTACAATTAATTAAGGTAATTCCAATCCCAATAAATGTGAACGTAGATTCGGCATCATCAAAATTAAGCGTACCGAAAAAATCATTACAAACTACGGAATGAAAATCTTGTCCATCAAAAAAATCTAATGTAATATCCGTAACTTCAACATTCACAGGAGGAATGTGATCCTCTCCATTTACAATCACATTATATAAATACCAAGTGTTATCATCTAATTGTGGGTCTTGGGCAAAACTCTTGACCGAAATAAAACATATGAATATGAGTAATAGTTTTTTCATGCCATCAGTCTTTTATTTTTTCATTGTTAGAAATTGGTGATATGCCGTATTTATCAATCAAATACACCAAACTGGTCATAGTAGCAGCTCCTAATTCCAGCTCACGTTTGTTCACATGCTCAAAGGTGTCATTGGCAGCATGATGATGATCAAAATAACGTTGTGAATCCGGACGCAAACCAGCACAAACATTGGTTTCGGTCTTTAACGGACCAACATCGGCTCCACTGCCACCTTGCTCAAAATAGTGTATTAAATACGGCTTAAATAATGATTTCCAGCTTTCAATTTTATTAAAGACGGCATCAGAACAATCAAAACTAAAACCACGAGGCGTAAAACCGCCAGCATCACTTTCTAATGAAAAAATATGATTCTCTCCTTTTTGCTTGGCTACTTCAGCATATTTTGTGGCACCTCTTAAGCCATTTTCTTCGTTCATAAACAAAACGACTCGGATACTTCGCTTTGGCTTTATGCCACTTTCCTTTAACAAGCGTAACACATCCATGGACTGCACACAACCAGCACCATCATCATGAGAACCATCTCCCAAATCCCAGGAATCCAAGTGTCCACCAACAATTATGTATTCATTTGGATATTCGCTTCCCGTTATTTCGCCGATGACATTATAAGATTGTACTTCTTTAAGCTGTTGACAGGTTTGATTGAAAAAGAATTTTAAGTTTTTATCTAAAGCCAACATGCTACTTAATTTTTCAGCATCATTGGTGCTGATTGCAGCCGAAGGAATACGTTGTGAATTAGGTAAGTCGCCATAACTCATACTCCCTGTGTGAGGTAAATCGTCTAAACGTAAATTCATAGATCGCACAATTACACCTACAGCACCCAATTTTCCAGCTTCCATAGCTCCAGAATATCGTTGATTGACACAACCTCCATATGCTTCAAACGTTTGGATTAAATCGGCTTGCATAGGTCGGTTAAAGAATACGATTTTGCCACTTACCTTTTCCTTACCCATGGCTTTTAATTCATCAAAATCCTGAACCTCAATTACGGGCGCTTTAATTCCTCCAAACGGTGTTGCAATAGAACCTCCCAGCGCACAAATGTTCACGGTAGTAGTCACACCTGTATTCGATTCAATAAAAGCATATTCTTTCGTTCCACGAACCCATTTAGGAACCATTACTGGTTGCAACCAAACTTTATCAAGTCCTAATTTTTCAAGTTCTTCTTTAGTGTATTGAACCGCTTTTTCAGCATTGAGTGAACCCGAAAGCCTGCCTCCTATTTGATTGGATAAATAATCAAGCCATTCATAGCTTTTACCATTGGTCAATGACGTAGTATAAATAGTTCTTAAAGTCTCTGTATCTGATTGTGCTTGAATATTGGCTGCCAGCAATAAAAGCATCAGCCCAAGAAATTGCTTCATGAATTTTAATTTATAATTATGAAATAAAGATAGGCTTTCTAGTAGACATCAATTCTAAAAGAAACCTTAATTTATTCGTTTTGCAGTTGCGTTCTGTAAATTTCAATATTAGCTTTCACTTCATCATCCAATTCAGGCTCTTTGATATCCTTATAGGTTTTCAAGGTGTCCAATAGAACTCTGGCGACTATATATCGAGCTGTCGCTTTATCATCTGCTGGTATGGTATACCAAGGCGCATGCGGTTTAGATGTTCTATTTATGGCATCTTCATAACATTCTTGATAGGCATCCCAAAGCTCACGTTCTTTTAAATCTGATGGTGAAAACTTCCAATTTTTATTAGGTTTATCCAATCTTCTCAACAACCTATTTTTTTGTTCATCTTTGGATAGATGTAGGAAGAACTTAAAAATAATGGTGCCGTTTTCAGCAATGTGCTTTTCAAAATCATTAATCTGCCGAAATCGTTTTTCCCAGAATTCGTCATTTATATCATCCAATGAGTTTACATGAGGCAGGTGTTCTCCCAAAATATATTCCGGATGTACCCGAGTTACCAATACATTTTCATAATGGGTTCTATTAAAGACACCGAACTTCCCTCGAGCGGGAAGGGCTATATAATGTCTCCAAAGGTAATCATGTTTCAACTCCAATTCGGTAGGAACCTTAAAACTATGCACGACCACACCTCTAGCGTTAAGATCTTTAAAAACTTCACGAATCAAACTATCCTTGCCAGCAGTATCAGTACCTTGAATACAAATTAATACGGCATATTTACCATGAGCATACATGGCGTTTTGAATTTTGCCTAATTTTTTACAGACATCCTCCAATCCATCTTCTATTTTCTTTTCCGAAGCATCCAAATCAAAAGATGTTGGTAGGTTTTTTATTTTAACAGGGGTCTCAATTTTAAACTCTTGAATATTGATATCTTTCATAAATGCATTTTAATGGTTCATAAATATAATAATTCTGAAATCTATAATTAAATACCCTTGTTAGGGCATCAATCGAATGATATTTTAAAAATAAAAAGCACCTATTTTAGGTGCTTAATGAGTGAATTATAATAACTTATTTAGAAGCAAACATCTTAACATCTGCTTCACTGACTTCTTTGCCTCCGAGGATAATTAACCGTTCAACCACATTTCGTAACTCTCTAATATTACCCGTCCAATCATACTCTTGTAACAACTTGATTGCTTTATCAGAAAAAGATTTTTTAACTGTTCCTTGCTCTTGAGCTATTTTATCGGAAAAATGCTCAACCAACAACGGAATATCCTCTCGCCTGTCGTTTAATGCTGGGACCTTAATCAAAATAACAGCCAACCTGTGATATAAATCCTCACGGAAATTTCCGTCTTCAATTTCTTTCTTTAGGTTTTTGTTTGTGGCAGCAACGACCCGAACGTCAACTTTTATGTCCTTATCATTTCCAACGCGCTGTATTTTGTTTTCTTGTAAAGCTCTTAAAACTTTGGCCTGAGCGGATAAGCTCATATCTCCAATTTCATCTAAAAAGATTGTGCCGCCATTTGCCGCTTCAAACTTTCCTGCACGATCTTTAACAGCACTCGTAAAAGCACCTTTCACATGACCAAACAACTCACTTTCAATCAATTCAGCTGGAATTGCAGCACAGTTAACTTCAATGAGTGGTCCCTTTGAACGTTCACTTTTTTGATGTAACCAATGAGCAACCAACTCCTTACCTGTACCATTAGGCCCTGTTATTAAAACACGTGCATCTGTCAAGGCCACCTTGTCTATCATTTCTTTGATTTGATTGATAGCATCACTCGCTCCAATCATCTCATAGTTTTTACTGACCTTTTTCTTGAGCATCTTGTTCTCTACAACAAGTTCCTTTCTGTCTAAAGCAATGCGGACAGTATTCAACAAACGATTTAAATCGGGTGGTTTTGAGATATAGTCAAAAGCACCCAAGCGCATCGTATTGACGGCTGTATCCAAATCGCCGTGACCAGAAATCATCACGATTGGTATTTCAGGTTTTATCTTTTTAACGGCTTCCAGAACTTCAACACCGTCCATTTTGGGCATCTTAATATCACACAAGACCAAATCATAATCCTCTTTTTTTATAGCCTCAACTCCTTGGAGGCCATCTTCAGCTTCCTCAACTTGATAGGTATCACTTTCTTCTGATAATATTTTAACTAACACACGACGAATAGCCGCTTCATCTTCTATTACTAATATTTTAGGCATTGTTTTTTATTTCTTATTTTCAATAATATGAATGTCCCTTTGTGGAAATGGTATGGTAACATTATTTTCCCTGAACAATCTATCTATTTCAAAACGAATATCACTTCTTGGAAATTGTGCTTTAAAACTGTCATTAATTGTAAAAATGACTTTAAAATTTAAGGAACTGTCTCCAAAATCCGTAAATAAAACAGTAGGTTCGGGATAGTCAATAACATCTTTATGGGAACTTGCCGCTTGCAATAACAATTTCTTTACCAACTGTACATCACTACCATAAGCAACGCCCACGGTAACACTTTCTCGAGTTGACACGCCATTTTGAGTCCAGTTGTACAGGCTATTTGTTAAATATAAATGGTTTGGTATAATAAGTACTTTATTGTCTATGGTTACCGCTCTGGTTGTTCGTAATTTAATTTCTTCAACACGACCCACCTTGTCTTCAATCTCAATAATATCACCAACATGAACGGATTGATCAATCAAAATAAAGACACCTGAAATAATATCTTGGAACAAGGTTTGCAATGCCAAACCAATACCGATCAATAATGCTGCCGAAGCTGCAAATATGGCTGTAACATTAACACCTACCGAATCAAATACAATCAATAAAACAACCAAATAGACTACCCACCTTGCAAAAGAAAAAACTGTATTAAACTTGGCTTTATCATCTTTAGGCAAATTCCTTGTAAACAAACGTTTAACAATATTTAATACAACCGTTGTCACCAAATAGATGACAACAACCAATAGGATAAGACCGATTGTTATTTTAATGGTTTTATCCTCATTGACGTAAAGTACTGTTCCTAAAAAGTCAACAAAAGTTTCCCAAATGGAACTTTCTTTTACAATATCCTCTATATCGGTTAGTTGATTTTGCATAGTCTATCAATATTTAATCCACTTTATAAGTTCTTTGTAGCTTGGTTTTTTTCCATACATTAAAATTCCAACTCTATAAATTTTTGCAGCAAACCAAACTGTAAACATAAATGTTCCCAACAATAGTAACAAAGACAACAATTGTTGCCAAATAGGAACTCCAAATGGTATCCGCATAAGCATGACCACAGGTGAGGTAAACGGAATAAAGGAAAATACCGTTGAAACTGTTCCATGTGGATCTTCGATTACTGTAAAAATACCAATATAAACAGCCAAAATCAAAGGCATCAGAATAGGTAACAAAAACTGTTGTGTATCAGTTTCATTATCAACAGCTGCCCCAATAGCAGCATATAATGAACTGTAAAGCAAATACCCGCCTATAAAAAATAGAATGAATGCAAAAATCAAGTTGGTAATCGGTAAATTATTAAAAGCCACAATGATATTTTGCATTTCCATAGTCATGTTATTATTATTCATAGCCTGATTCATCAATTCTTCTCTAGGCAATTGAGATTGCATGAGATCCAAACCAAAAACAGCTGATACAATGGATAGCAATACACCACCCAGCAGGATCCAAATAACAAATTGAGTAATTCCTGCCAATGACGTACCTATAATCTTTCCCAACATGAGTTGAACGGGTTTTACCGAAGAAATAATAACTTCAATAATCCTGCTCGTTTTTTCTTCAATAATACTTCTCATAATCATATTACCATAAATTATGATAAACATAAAGAGTAAGTAACCAGCAGCACCACCGAATGCCAATTTCATAATGCTGTCAATCTTTGACGTTTTCTCGCCAGCAAAACTCTCCTGCTCAATATCAACTCTCACTTTCGCTGACTGGATCTTCTTGATATCAACGCCAACAGCTTCCAATTTTAAATCGGTTAAACGTTTTTCCAATTTACCCTCTAAATCAGAAATTAGGGTTATTGAAGGTGATTCTTCAGAATAGAACTTAATGTGTTTTGCTATGTCACTAATATCAAGTTGTTTTTCAACATATAAAAGTCCATAGTTTTCTTGTTCCTTAACTATGTCCATGGCATCATTGAGGGACACATTTTCTAAAACAGTGTACGTGATATTATCGGAATCTTCGAATATGGAACTGATTTTACCTGATTCATCCAAAATAGAAATATGTCGCTTTGAATTATTGTTTAATTGCGACAAATAAGCAACTACTGCTATTAAAGCAATCATGATAACTGGGCTCAAAATAGTCATAATCAAAAAAGACTTATTCTTAACCTTGGTTAAATACTCGCGCTTTATTATAAGTGGTAAATGATTCATGCTTAATGATTCTTGACTGCTTGAATAAATATATCATTGGCTGATGGCACCAATTCAACGAAATGAGAAACTTCTCCTTTTGAAGTTAAGTAACTTAATAAATCGTTGGGCGATAAATTATCAGTTAACTTGACCTTTAGTTTTAACTCATCACCTATAGTTCTAAAATCTGCAGGCGAAACCACAAACTTATCAGCAATTTCCTTTTGAAGACTGCTGTCATCATTGGTTCTAATACCTATTTCAAATGTATTGGTCTTAAACTGCTTTTTTATGTCGATTAGTTTTCCATCAAGAATTTTATTGGATTGATGAATTAATGCAATATGATCACATAATTCTTCAACGGACTCCATGCGATGTGTTGAAAAAATAACAGTGGCACCTTCATTTTTTAATCTCAAGATTTCATCCTTGATTAAATTAGCATTAATAGGGTCAAATCCAGAGAACGGCTCATCAAAAATCAATAGTTTTGGGTTATGTAAAACAGTTACCACAAACTGAATCTTTTGGGCCATACCTTTAGATAGCTCCTGAATTTTCTTATTCCACCAATCACCTATCTCCAATCTGTCAAACCAATACTTCAATCGTACTTTGGCCTCACTTTTACTCAAACCCTTTAATTGTGCCAAATACAATGCTTGCTCACCAACTTTCATAGATTTATACAAACCTCTTTCTTCAGGCAAATAGCCTATATCCCTGACATGGTGTGGCTGTAATGGCTCATTATCCAAAATCACGTGGCCACTATCGGGCATAGTGATTTGATTAATAACTCGAATAAGGGTTGTTTTACCAGCACCATTTGGTCCTAACAGACCAAAAATACTTCCTTTTGGAACAGCTATAGAAACGTTGTTTAAGGCTGTAAAGTGTCCAAATTTTTTGGAAACAGCATGCGCTTCCAATAAGTTTTCCATACTGGTTTTATTATGATTTAGTTGGATGTAAATATATTAAATGTAAGCCGCAAACTAAATTTATTTATCTTTTAATTGGGCTCTAAAAAAACAAAACCCATCCTAAAAAATTAATTAAAGGATGGGAAAAAATTGCTATGAAAAAGAAAAATTACCACTATTATTAAATAGTGATGAATCAAATATAGTATTATTTTCTGATATAGAGGCCAAAAGCTAAAAAATATCTTTAATAAAAATCTTACAGATATTCTTTAGATAATTGAATTACAGATGTTTTGGACTCAATAATTATTTTATGAAAACATATCTTTCACCTTTTCAAAGAATGATTTATCACCACTTTCAGGTTTTGGATCAAAATGATCATCCTCACGCATAGCTTCAAAAAATTCCTTTTGCTGCTTATTCAATGTTTTTGGTGTCCAGACATTTACATGGACCAATAAATCGCCTTTACCATAGCCGTTTATGGAAGGTATTCCTTTTCCTCTTAACCTTAATATTTTTCCTGATTGTACACCTGCTTCAATTTTAATACGCACTTTTCCAGTAACCGTATCTATTTCTTTAGAAGTACCTAAAACAGCATCTGGAAAGCTGATATATAAATCATAATGTAAGTTGTCACCTTCTCTTTGAAGCGTTTCATGAGTTTCTTCTTCAATAGCTACCAATAAATCTCCAGAAATTCCATTTCCTGGGGCTTCATTCCCTTTTCCAGTAACTTTTAACTGCATACCATCAACCACACCTGCAGGAATTTTTATAGAAACCGTTTCTTCCTTAACAATCATGCCTTGAGCATCTGCATCATGAGGTTTTTTATCGATAGTTTGGCCAGCACCGCCACAAGTATTACAGGTTGTAGCCGTTTGCATACGACCTAATATGGTATTTGTAACGCGCATAACTTGACCAGAACCATTACAGGTTGGACAGGTTTTATAGGTTGTTCCTGAAGCTTGAACTTTACGTCTTACTTTCACCTTCTTCTCAACACTATTGGCAATTTCTTCCAAAGACAGTTTCACACGAATTCTTAAGTTACTCCCTTTTACACGACGTTGACCGCCACCAAAGCCACCGCCAAACCCAGAGAATCCGCCGCCACCAAAAGCTCCACCAAAAATATCGCCGAACTGACTAAAAATATCATCCATATTCATGCCGCCACCACCAAAGCCACCAGCACCTTCAAAGGCTTGGTGACCAAATTGGTCGTAACGCGATTTTTTATCAGCATTACTCAACACTTCATATGCTTCTGCAGCTTCTTTAAATTTAGCTTCAGCTTCCTTATCATCTGGATTTTTATCCGGATGATATTTTAAAGCCAGTTTTCGGTAAGCTTTTTTAATGTCTGCTGGGCTAGCACTTTTATCAACACCTAATACTTCGTAAAAATCTCTTTTTGCCATGTCCTTATTGTCCTATAACTACTTTTGGAAATCTGATTATTTTGTCTCCTAATTGATAACCTTTTTCAACAACATCAATAATTTTACCTTTTAAATCATCTGTTGGTGCTGGAATTTGTGTAATGGCTTCATGCACATCAGCATTAAAATCATCCCCACTTGTTACAGTCAAAGGCTTCAAACCTTTTTGTTCCAGAGTATTCATCAATTTTTGGTAAATTAATAGTACGCCTTTACGAAGTTCTTCGGCTTCCTTGTCCTCTTCAATATGGGTTAAGGCGCGCTCAAAATCATCTAAAACAGGCAACATGGCCAACATAACATCCTCACTGGCTGTTTTAAACAAGTCTATACGCTCTTTGGCTGTACGTCTTTTATAATTTTCAAATTCCGCAAACAATCGCAGAAATTTATCCTTTTCTTGCTCTAATGATTCTGTAAGCTTTTCTTCAACGGTTGATTCATCCTTCTGCAATACTTGCTCTTCAACCTGCTCTGAAGATTCTACTTCTTTATTATCTTTTTTGCTCATTGCTTTACAATCAATTATTTTAACATAAAAACGATGGCAAAAGTACTGCCATTATGATTAAAATGTCAAAATGTCACCAATTATTTTTTAAGTTTTTTTTAAACAAATCTTACTAACAAATGATTATTTTTGTTGCTTAACACTAAAAGAAATTATTATGACAAAAAGATTTTTGACCTTTGCAGGTATCGCTGTATTCGCACTTGCATTAACCAATTGTAAAGATAAAGCCAAAGAAGCTGAAACAACAGCTGCTGAAGAAACTGCGGAAATGACGGCTGTTTCAACAAAATATTTAGCTGATGCTGCCAATTCTACTATTATGTGGAAAGGATTTAAGCCAACTGGCACGCACACAGGTACTATTTCTATCGAAAATGGTGTTTTGACCATGAAAGGTGATGCTATAGAAAGCGGTACATTCTTAATAGACATGAATTCTATTACAGTAACTGATATTCCAGCAGAAAAAGAAGGAAATGCTAAATTGACTGGTCACTTAAAAAGTGATGACTTTTTTCATGTAGAACAATATCCTTCTTCAGCATTTACAGTTACTGGTTTTGAAATGAAGGACGGAAAAGGGATGCTTTCAGGAAACTTAAAAATGAAGGATGCTGAAAATAACATTACGATTCCTGTTACCATCACTGAAAATGGTGACACGGTTACTTTAACCAGTGAAACGTTTACAATTGACCGTTCTAAATGGAATGTAAAATATGGTTCTAAATCCTTCTTCGATGATTTAGGTGACAAGTTTATCAATGATGAATTTGAATTACAAATTACATTGGTTGCTAACAAAGAATCTTAAAAAATAAAGAGCTTGAATTTAAAAGCCGCTTCACATGAAGCGGCTTTTTTTATAATAGAAAACCTTTTGCTTCTTAACACAAAAGGTTTTCAGTTTAGTGTTGTTACGCCCTAACGTAACGATTTCAATTAATAGCCCACTAAAAATCTGTTGTAAGAGCACTTGCTCCCGGAAAGTCATAACTATGGGTTGGCTCACAGTTACAATTATCCATTGGTATATCAAACACCAAGAATTTTTGTTGTGCGCGTTCTGCTACATAAATAGCTCCCTCTTGAGCACGCACAACAACATCAACTGGATTACCCAATTGCGTTAAATCACCTGCAATGCGAATCTGATCAGACAAACTAATAGTCCCACCATCGCCTGCTTGCATAAATTTATTTTTAAAATCGGTTATAACCACCAATGCACCATCATCAGGCGAACCCGCTGATCCAATATCTGTCAATACCATGATATCTGATGATTCATCATAATTCAATCCGTGTGTACGCACCAACCCTTCTATAGCCACTTCACTGGTTGCAGGTAAATCACCGCTTGGCGCATTGTGGAAGTTTTCAAAATAAGCCAATACGTTTGAGACATCTTCTATAGCCCAAAGATCTTTACCTGTAGATTGGATTCCCCAAACTTCAAAACCAACATCATAATTTCTAAAATCACTGATCTGTCTGGTGTTAACGTGGTAACTCGATAACCTGCCTGGTGTTACATCATCTACAACAACCACTTTGTTATTGTAATAGGTAGCTTCACGGCCGTTTGTAAATGAAGTCGGCCCCATAGCTGTTGGCATGACCATATCACCTGTCATGGCGTTACTAATATTGGATATAGCTACCAATCTTGAATCGCTTCTATTAACATGATAAATCGCATCGCGGCTACCATCATATACAACGCCGTCAGCATCAGCATAAGGGAGTCCAATCATTTTAGAGGACCCATTTTCAATGTTGAATATTCCCAACATCCCTGACGTGTTTGAGGAGACATACACGGAAGAACCCGTTTTTGAAGCTTTTTTGAGACTTGATATGTTGGAAGGTTGATTTGTGGCGTCAATCGATTCCGTTTCGCAACCAGTTGCAAAACATAGCATTATGGCACAGGCCAATAGAGATACTTTTTTCATAATGTTTGGTTTTAGGATTAATAATTAATCTGGCAACAAGTACCATTGCCAACACTTACGAAAAAACTTTTGGGAGGGTTTTAAAAAATGTATTATTTTTTTCAATAAAGCTTAATAACCCTATTTTTAAAGGGATTCAAAGCTTTATAAAACTAAATTTAAACTTCAAAACGCTTATCAAAATGGTTTTTTAATAACGGAATTTGGACAAAAAGCATCAATCCAAAGAACAAGATTGAATACAACACCGTTTTGGATACACTCATTGAAAATAGGCTTTCCATAAATTTAAAGTTAAATAGCTTATTGAAATTTATTGTCTGTAACCAACCGGACTCTTGAGAAGATGCATTAGTAAAAATGAGATACACAATCAAGATAAAAGCTAAACAAATACCAATCCAGCCTTGTTTTGATATTAATGGTTTGTATTCAGTTATATGATTAGATGAAATACCATGTACACTTTGCATTACGGAATCCGTGAAATTGAAAGACGGTTTTTCAACGGTGCTTTCTTTCATTAACTTGTCCGTTACTTGCTCTATCTTTTTATCTAAATGCTTTTCCATACGATTCAATGATTTCTGGTTCTAATTGCTGGCTGAAAATAACCGCCAGCTTTTTACGGCTTCTGAATAATTTCACTTTAACATTATTAGCTGCCAGACCCGTAATTTTTGATATTTCTTCTAATGACTGCTCCTCAAAATAATACAAGGTCAATAAAAAACTATCCTCACTGGGCAATAATTGCAAACAGTTCTGAATGGCCTGCGCTCTTTCTTCCTGTTCCATCCTATCCAGCGCATTATCAATTGTTTTGATATGACGCTCGGTAAACACATCAATAGGAATATGAGTCTGACTCCGTTTATGTTTCTTAATTCGATCTAAACAGGTATTATAAGCAACCCTATAAACCCATGTTGAAAATTTAGAATCCCCTTTAAACTTACTTAGGGATTTGTAAATTTTAATAAACGAGTCTTGAGACACCTCTTCCGCTTCCTCTCGATTCTTCAGCATTCTTAATGCCAAGGTGAACACCATATCTTTATAATTATCAACCAATACAGCAAAGGCATTGGTATTACCTGCTATAATGTCATTGATTACAGTCTGTTCGTTGTTGGTGGTCATCTGTTTTTTAGACGACATCTCATGTGTAGCGGTTACATCAAAAAATGAAAAATAATTTAAAAAAGTTGTAACCATAAATTACAAGTTGTCGTCATAAGCTATGAACACATTAAAAGTAATCAATTAAAAACAAACACTTATGGGATCAGAATTAATAATAATACCGGTTATTTTCGGGGCAGTATTTGGAGTATTTTACTTATACTTCTCTACTAGAAACAAAGAACGCTTGGCTCTAATAGAAAAAGGTGCCGATGCCAGTATCTTCATGAAAGGTAAGCAGCATACGGCGCCAATCTGGAAAGTCATTATCTTAAACTTGGCTTTACTGTTAATGGGCATTGGATTGGGAACCTTTATTGCCTCCTTACTGGATAATTACACCACTTTGGATAGCGATGCTATATATCCTGCTACCATTTTCTTTACAGCTGGAGTGGGATTATTTATCGGTTTCAACATGACCAAAAATTTGGACAAAGACTAACCAATTACAATTAAACACTCCTTGAAGCTACAGTCATTTAGATTGTAGCTTTTTTTTTGCTATAGATTGAATAATAGAATGTGTATCTTTAGCTTTCAAATTTTGATTTTAATACTTTATGAGAACCCTTTTAACCTTTTGTTGCCTCCTTTTTGTTTTAACATCTTGCAAGGAAGAAAAAACTACAGAAAACACCGAAACAACCATGACCATGCCAAATGAAGCTTTTGATACCTTATTGGACAACTATTACGAAGATGGATTGAAATTAAACCCAGTGAGTGCAACCTATGCTGGAGATAATCGTTATAATGACCAATATCCCAATACCCTATCTGACGAACATATTTTAAAGCGCAAAAACTATTACAGTCAATACTTGAATGACCTCATGGCATTTCCAGACAGCACCTTGACTGATAGTCAAAAAATGTCTAAAGCTATTTTAAAATGGGAAGTTGAAATTGCCTTGGAAGATTTTAAATTCAAACAGCGTGAACTGGTGCCAATCGATCAAATGTGGTCCCCTCATCTTTCTGTGGGTCAATTAGCAAGTGGTGCAGGTGCACAACCTTTTGAAACAGTTGAAGATTATTACAATTGGTTAAAGCGTTTGGATGGTTACACCGAGTGGCTACAATCCGTTAAAAGTAATATGGAAAAAGGGATTGCCGAAGGTTATGTATTACCAAAATCATTAATTGTCAAAGTATTGCCACAAATAGAATCTGGTGCTTCAGAAGATATTGAAAACCACCTATTCTACTCACCTATCAAAAATATGCCAGATAGTTTTAGCGACGAAGACAAAACAACACTAAAAGAAGCTTATACAGCCAAACTGAATGACAAAATTATTCCTGCTTACAAAAGTCTTTATGATTTCTTAAAAACGGATTATCTCCCTGCTGGTCGGGAATCCTCTGGAATTGACGATACGCCTTATGGAACGGCCTATTACAACCACATGATTAAGTTGTTTACGACCACCAATATGACAGCCGATGAAATCCACAAACTTGGTTTAAGTGAGGTAGCGCGTATTTCAGCGGAAATGGAAAAAGTGAAGGAACAAGTTGGTTTTGAAGGCGATTTAAAAGCGTTTTTTGATTTTGTTAGAAATAACAAGGAATTGATGCCGTTTACCGAGCCTCAACAGGTTATTGACAATTTCAATGCGATTCATGAAACCATGAAACCACAGATAGAAAAATTGTTTGACGTCAAACCGAAAACACCTTTTGAAGTCCGTCGTACCGAGGCTTTCCGTGAAGCTTCCGCTAGTGCGGAATACAATCAAGGGTCATTGGATGGCACCAGACCGGGTATTTTTTATGTACCTATTCCAGATGTGACGGCTTACAATACCTTTAGTGATGAAGCCTTATTCCTGCATGAAGCTATTCCAGGCCATCATTACCAAATTTCGTTGCAACAAGAAGATACCGATTTACCAGAATTCAGAAAAACCCTGTGGTACAGTGCCTATGGCGAAGGGTGGGCTTTATACTCAGAATCACTAGGTAAAGAACTGGGTTTATACACCGATCCGTATCAATATTTTGGAATGCTCGGTATGGAAATGCATCGTGCTATTCGTTTGGTGGTTGACACAGGCATGCATACCAAAGGCTGGACACGTGAACAAGCCATTCAATATTCGTTGGATCATGAAGCGGAAGGTGAAGCCAGTATCATTTCTGAAATTGAACGCTATATGGCTATGCCAGGGCAAGCACTATCCTATAAAATCGGTCAATTAAAAATTAGAGAACTACGTGCCAAAGCCGAAAAGGAATTAGGCACTAAATTTGATATTAGTCAGTTTCATAACGAAGTCCTGGAGCCTGGTTGCGTGCCTTTAGCACTATTGGAAGACAAAATCAATGCGTGGATTTCGGCAAACAAATAATATGATTTTAAAAAGAATTGCCCTATTAAATTTTGTTCTGTTAACATGGGTTTCCTATGCGCAAAAAACAACTATTCTAGACCAAGCGTCTAAAACACCCATTGCCTATGCCACCATTTCATTTGGTGACGGACAAGGTATTTTTGCTGATGACGAAGGTGCTTTTGTGTTTACTAAAAAACTCTATCCCGATGTCGATACCCTGTACATTTCGGCATTGAGTTATAAGAATGTAACCATTCCAACTGCAGAATTACCAAAAACTATTTTACTGGAAGAGGAAATCAGTCAATTAGATGAAGTGGTCCTGATTGCCAACAACCGGAAATTTAAGGAAGAAACTATGGAACCGTATCTGGATGATGATTATTACCATTGCTGGTTGCCAACCATAGAATCGGAGATTGCGGTTTATTTTTCCAATCCCAATGACAAACTTAAGAAATTAAGTACCGTTCATTTTCCCATCACTCTAGAGTCTCGGGACTGGGAACAACGCAAAAAGAAAAACGCCGACAAAAAACCGTTTTCAACCTTGTTTAAGGTCAAGTTTTATAAAAACAACAACGGCAAACCCGGCGAGGTTTTGGTATATGATAATATTGTATTTAGAGCCACTGAAAAAGATGGCGATTCCTATGATTTAGATGTGACTGACAACAATATCATCTATCCCGAAAATGGATTCTTTGTATCCTTACAGGTATTGGGTTACACGGATGAAGCTGGCAAACTGTTGCCCAACAAAAAATACAAGGAACTAAAAGGTCGGGATGGTGGTATCGTAAAAATACCCACCAATTTCAGACCGTTATTACCATTTACCAACGAGATTGAAACCTACAACACCTTTATAAAACGTGTGTTTATAAGTGGCAACGACTGGGTGCAGTTTAAACCCGGTAGTATGGACTCCAGTTTGCTTAAAACCGGACTCACCAATTACGGCATTGGTATCACCTACAAGGTTTATAAAGATGAATAACCCCTGGCATCTATATGCCATGGCAGCACTGTATATAGTGGCAGGCATCATGCACTTTGTCAAACCCAAAATGTATATGCGCATTATGCCACGGTACTTACCAAACCACAAAACCTTGGTGTTTTTAAGCGGTTTGGCCGAAATCATTCTGGGTGCTGCACTACTATTTAAAGAAACAAAGGCTTGGGCTATTTACGGCATTATGTTAATGCTCACGGTATTTTTGTTGGTCCACTTCTATATGCTATCAGGCAAAAAAGCCAGTGCAGGCATTCCCAAATGGATTTTAATACTCCGTATACCATTACAGTTTGTCCTGATGTATTGGGCTTATGGGTATTTGTAATTTGAATTTATCAAAAAAATTAAACTTGTATTGAACTTACCTGCATTGAGGTGTCACATTGAGCAAGCCTGCATCGAGCGAAGTAGAGATGTCGAAATGCTCTCGAAACGCGTTTCAGTATCTAAAATCACTTGTACCAACTACCAAACCACTCCAATTATTCATAAAACCGGCTCGGGTTGTAAGATTTTTAGCTATTTTTAGGGGAATAAATATAATGGGAATAAACACAATGGTGTTTATCCAATTGTTGTACACAATTATGACAAAATCAATCTACATATTACTATCATTACTAATTTCAGGAAATATTTTCTGTCAAAATTCAATAATTAGCGAAAGTGATATTCCAAAACTTGATTCTATCATAAGAAACTTGGAAAAGAATTACAATCAAAGTGAAACACCTAATTTTTACTCACTACCACAGACATCAGCTAGTTATTTCGAAATCAAAACTAAAGACCCAAAAAATTTTCTTGCTGAATTAAAAAAATCAGAGAATCCGGAACAACTACAAAATAAATTCAAAGGACTACAAGTTGACAATGATTTACTGGTAATAAAAAACGTTTATTCTGATTATAAAAATGAAAAGAAATTAGAAATAAAATCTTTTGAAATTGCGAACAATCAAAACCACGGCATTAAACTATCATTTAATGATTCCCTTAACCAAAATAACTTAAAACATTTTCACTCAAGTTATACAAACAAAAGGGATAGCATAACCACAATTCGTGGCTTTTATTTGAATAATGAATTTAAATCAATTAAACTTCCAAAAAGACTTTCGGATTGGATTAACTACGCTGATTTAATAGTAAGACCAGAAACCTCTATTTTTTATGATAGTGACAATAAATCAAAGGGATTTAGAGCATATAAAAGAACTATCATTGACTCATTAGTAAATTATTACGAACTAAAAACCAACAAACCACCTTACAAAAAAGAGCAAGATTTCATTACCCGAAGAAAGGAATTAAATGATTGGCAATCTAAAAAAGAAAAATTTGCAGATAGTCTTTATACTAATGACCAAAATTTCAAAAAACTCTTATTTGAAGCGTTAGAATATGCAGAAGAAAATAAAGTTTCTAATGGAGATTTAGAGGACTTTACCGCACATTTAATTTCCAAAAAAAGAGCTTTGGAATTAATGAGACAAAATAGACAGGTTGGAACTTGCAGTTTCGATAATGGTCCAATCATTCAACAAAAAAGGATTGCAAGTTTGGCTTCCAAAACTCAAAATTGGGACGTTTTTATTAAGTCATTCTTAAATGTGATGAATGATAACGTTTCCAGAAATGCAAATAGTAATATTGCTTCAAACGCTAGAAAAACTTATATCGAAGAGCTTGCAAAACTTGATTTAGATATTGATAAAATCTTATTGGGTTCCAATGTTAGAATTGAAGATGCAACTCGAAAACACTATTTTTCAGATGGTAGCAAAATCGCAAAAGCATATGCTAACCTAAATTCTGACAAACAAGAATATTTCGAGAATAAAACTTTCGAAATAATTAAAGACAAAGAAATTGATGCTTTCAATAAACTTCATTTTTATAATACGCTCAAAAATTTCCAATACTTCGTTAAAGACAGTATCAAAAAAAATCAATTAGAAAAACATATTGAAAATCTAATTCCATTCCTTCCAAAAGAGATAAAATCAAGAATTGAAAACCCCAACAAACAATTATACGATTTGCTTTATCGTGAAAAGCAAACGTTGGATAGCTTTGAAATCAAATCCTCAATAATCGCAAATATTTATTCTTACAGTTTCGGCGGAGACTGTTGGCAAGCGGAACTTATTGACAAAAACTCTGATGGAAAAATTATTTACGACTTAACAATGGCAATCGGAGATGAAATAACGCCACTTCAAAATTTTATTGACAAAAAAAGCAATTTGAAATCTAGTGTTGAGGAACATTCATTCTTACAGAAAATTATCAATGATAATAAAGAGAATAGGGTTTACATAAAATTCACAACCGACAAGTCATTTGTTAATCACAGAAACAGAGTGACCGAAGATATGCCAAAGGAATTAGTAGACGAATTGGACTTTGAAAATGCAATTTCTCTATATGTGTCATTTCCGAAAAGAAAATATGTGCGCTTTGTTTTATTAAATAATGGAAACTTATTGATGTTAGGGATTCCAAAGGGTTTTGAATTGTTAGACTATAAGTTCGAGGAATTAGTGACTAAAGAAGAAAAATCATTCTTATCGACTTCTTATAAAAGTTTTAAATTGTTTGATGAGAAAGGAAAGATGTTGAATTAAAAATAACTGTGTACAACATTGGCTATAAACAATTGGGGCGAAAGTGATAAAACGAAATAACAAACATGTTCCACTTTTGATTGGTCATGTTAGACCTTTGATTGACCATGTTCTACTTTTGATTACTCATGTTCCACTTTAGATTGACTATGTTCTACTTTTGATTGACCATGTTCTACTTTTGATTAGTCATGTTCCACCTTTGATTGACCATGTTCCACTTTTGATTGAATATGTTCCACTTTTGATTGACTATGTTCTACTTTAGATTGACCATGTTCCACCTTTGATTGACCATGTTCCACTTTAGATTACTCATGTTCCAGCTTTGATTGGCTATGTTCCACTTTAGATTACTCATGTTCCAGCTTTGATTGGCTATGTTCCACTTTTGATTAGCTATGTTCCACTTTTGATTGACCATGTTCTTCTTTAGATTGACCATGTTCTATTTTAGATTGGTCATGTTCCACTTTAGATTGGTCATGTTCAACCTTTGATTGAGCATTCTATAGTTTTGATTAACCGTTCCCGACTTCTGATTAAGCATTCCAGAGTTTTGATTAAGCATTCCAGAGTTTTGATTAGCCACTCCAGAGTTTTGATTGACCGTTCTAGAGTTTTGATTAAGCGTTCTAGAGTTTTGATTGGTCGTTTCAGACTTTTGATTGAGCATTCTCGTAAAGTTTTGCAACATGCCAACCCACTTGAATATTAATCCATAGAAGTAAGGGTTGAAAAACTACAGCAAATCTTCCAAAGCAGGTTTTAAATTCACAAATTGAAACTCAAAACCAGTATTTTCAATTTTTTTAGAACTCACCCGTTGGCTTTCAAATAAGAGAATATGCATCTCGCCCAATACCAGTTTCATCATCACTTTTGGGATATTGGGTAATATTAAAGGGCGTTTTAAGGTACTGGCAACCGCTTTTGTCAGTTCCGTATTACTCACCGGATTTGGTGCTACGCCATTAAAGACACCAACCAATTGATGCTGTGCTACATACATAAAGATACCTGCCAAATCCTCAACATGTATCCAGGATTGCCATTGTTTACCACTGCCAAAAGCTGCTCCCATTCCAAACTTGGTGGGCTTGACAATCTGTGGCAAGGCACCTTCTTGGGCATCCAACACCAAACCAATACGCACTTTGGAAACTGTGATATCCAACGCTTTAAAGGCATCTGTTTCTGCTTCCCATTTTTCAACAACGGCTCCCAAAAAACTATTGGAATATTTTGGAAAGTCCTCTTCGTAATAATTCGTCAAAGAATCTGGGTACGCACCAATGGCACTCGCCGAAATCAACTGTTTAACAGTATGTTTTGTAGTAGAAAGTTTGCTGTAAAGCAATCTTAAGGTGTCAATGCGACTATCCAAAATCGTTTGCTTGTAGGATTCCGTCCAGCGTTTGGCAATACTGGCACCAGCCAGATTGATGATGGTGTCCACACCATCAAAACAGGCTTCATCGATTACCTGATCTTTGGGGTTCCAATAAAAGCCTTTGTAAGTATTTGAGTTTTCGATTTTAGATTTGGAAGTCGTTAAATAATGAACCACCCAACCCTTTGCCAAGCATTGCTTTACAATAGCTTGACCAATTAAACCCGTTGCTCCTGTAATAAGAACCTTCATAAACATTTTTTGTAAAGATACGGATTAGTTTACCCAAAGAGCATTGGTTTAATTAAGGTTTAACAGATTTAACGGTTGTTAACAGTAAATCAAATACTCCGCTTAAATTTAGCTAATTCTTAATTGCTCGAAGCATTTGGCTCGCAAGCTCACCGAATGTTAAGAGCTTTTTCTAGCTCTTAACATTTCTCTCTTACCAGGAGGGCCAGGTAAGCGTTCTACCTCAAAACCTACGGCTTGCATGGCACGTCTCACGCTACCTTTAGCCGAATAGGTCACCAAAACACCTTGAGGTTTTAATGCCTGGTACATTTTTGAAAAAATGGATTCGGTCCACAAATCAGGTTGCACGCGTGCGCCAAAAGCATCAAAATAAATTAGATTAAAAGTATCTGTATCGGAAATATCCTGAAAAAATTGCTGACGTTTGGTTAAGGTGAAATTGGGTGATATCGATTTAGGAACTTCCCACTCCTGCGCATGCATACTTAAAAACGTTTGGCTATCATTTCCAAACAGTACATCATATTGCAATTGATTAATCTCGTCTTGCGAGACAGGATAGGCTTCGACTCCCACATAGTTAATAGATGCATCTAGTTTTTGAGCTTCTTGAAAAGTCAGCATCGCATTGAGCCCCGTTCCAAAACCCATCTCAAGAATAGATACAGGTTCGGAAATCTTACCATGATCAATCACATGTCGCAAACCATGCTTAATAAAGACATGAACCGCTTCTTGGTATGCACCGTGAATGGAATGGTACTGCTCGTTCCAATCTTCAATTTGTATGGTCTTGGAACCGTCAGCAGTCGTAATGATTTTACGTTTCAACCTATTTAATTAGTAGCTTTTGAATACGTGGAATTGGGCCTGTACATTCGGTTTGATGACAGGAAATACAAACATTTACAGCATTATTAAATCGCTCTTCCACAGGAACTTCAGAATCCTCATTGAAAATTTCGCGTTCGGCATTTAAAAACACATTGGAAAAACTCTCAAAAACCTCATTACGATCTTTAAAATCAGACAACTCGGCTGTATGGATTTTCATGAAATCCATCGGGAATTCGGTTGGTGTTTTGCCGTCCAGAATATCTTGTTTAACCTTGAGGTTGTGCGCATACATCTGGTTCATGAGATTGGCCATTTCAGACGGCTCATACATATCATAAACAATCTTGTCATTATCAGAAGTCTCTACAGGCTCTTCAGCCTTATTTTGACAACTAAAAGCAACAACCAGAAGACATAATATTACTGTAAATTGTTTCATTTATTCTTCAATCAATAGCACACCATCGGCCATAAATGAATAGGTACGCTTTGGTTCGGTAATAGCGGCTATTTCTTCTTCAGATTTTCCTGCGTCTTCAGCATAGTGACGTTGCTCTTCAACAGAAACTTCAGAAACATAAGCTTGACCTCTCATAATAACGTCTTTACCTGCTATGTTCTTTGGCATAAAGAAACCATAATCCTTAAACTTCACCATCACTTCTTCATCATTACCTAAATCTACACGCATCCAACAACCTTTGGCCTGGCAAACCTCATTGACTTTTCCAACCAATTTAGCAGCTGTGCTATCTCCTACTTGCATAGCCTTAAATTTTTCTGACATTTCCGCCATGCTCACAGCATCATCGGCTTCAATTTTTTCACCAAAAGAAGCATAAGCAACCTCTTGACTTTCAGTTTCAGTAACTTCAGTAGTCTCAACTTCAGTAGCTTTAGGTTCATTCTTACAAGAAACCACTAAAAATACTAGCAATAAAAGGGACAATATGTTTTTCATAATTCTAAATTTATTTTTTAAAAATTTGCCCAAATATACAATTTATTTAAGGAAATATTATGTTTTTTATAAGGGCTAAATTAAGTACTTTTGCATGACCAAAAAACGTAATTAAAATGATAGAAGCAGACATTCACGAAATCGATATAGTAAAAGCAGAAAAAACAAAAATTCATGATGTAGATTTTGACAACATCAATTTTGGTCGGATTTTTACAGACCACATGTTTTTGTGCGACTTTATTGATGGAAAATGGCAGCAGCCTCAAATAATGCCATACCAAGCTATGTCCATTGATCCTTCAGCGCGCGTGTTTCATTACGGCCAAGCTGTATTTGAAGGCATGAAGGCCTATAAAGATAACAATGGTGAGGTTTTTCTATTCAGACCAGAAGACAATCATAGTCGTATTAATAAATCATCTGCCAGAATGGCCATTCCAGAATTTCCTAAAGAATATTTTATGAATGGACTGTTAACACTTCTTAATCTCGATAAAGAATGGGTTAAGCCAGGTGTTGGTAATTCTCTATACATTAGACCATTTGCCATAGCAACTGATTCGGCTATTGCAGCGGCGCCTTCAAGTAATTATAGATTCATGATTATTTGCTCGCCAGCCAAAGCATACTATACTGGAAAGGTACGGGTATTGATTGCTGAAAAGTACAGCCGTTCTGCCGATGGTGGTGTTGGTTTTGCAAAAGCAGCAGGAAATTATGGTGCGCAATTCTATCCAACCAGCTTGGCTCAAGCCAAAGGATTCCAACAAATTATTTGGACGGATGCTAATTCACATGAATATTTGGAAGAAGCTGGTACCATGAATATTTTCTTTAGGATAAATGATAAATTAATAACTGCTCCTACCAGTGACAGAATATTGGATGGTATCACCAGAAAAAGTGTTATTCAATTAGCCGAAGACAATAATATTGATATGGAAGTAAGACGTATCAAAGTGGAGGAAATAAAAGAAGCTGCCAGAAATGGCTCCTTAAAGGAAATTTTTGGTACAGGAACAGCCGCAGTCATTAGCCCAGTTTCTGCCTTTGAGCATGCTGGAACGACTTATGAAATTCCAGATTTAGATGATTCTTATGCAGCGATGTTCAAAAAACAATTGCTCAATATTCAACATAATCTATCAGAAGATAAACATGGATGGCGATATCCAGTAAAATAGAAAAAAGCAGCCAAATGGCTGCTTTTTTTAATTATTTATTGAGAATTTCTTCAATATGAGGTTTAAAGTAATTAGGGCCTTTTAGAACCTTACCATCCTCCCTGTAAATAGGCTCGCCATTTTCACCCAACTTGCTCATGTTACTGCGTTGAATTTCGTCAAAAACTTCTTCAATTTTATGCTGCAATCCATGTTCAATAATGGTTCCACATAATATGTAAAGCATATCACCCAAAGCATCGGCAACCTCAACTAAATCATTGTTATTGGCCGCTTCTAAATATTCTTCATTTTCCTCACGCATTAATTTATAACGTAACATGTTCTTTTCCAGACCCAAATCGGCTTTCGGAGTCTCTCTATGCCCAATTTTAAAGGCTGTGTGGAATGCTTTAACAGCTTCAATTTTATCCTTCATCAATATATTTTAATTAAATTTGCATAAAATTAAGGATATGTTCACAAAAGGTCAATTAGTTTTTGGGATTTTATTTGCCATTGTTTTTGTAGTGGTACTCATTTACGCCTACAGAAAGGATATCCAACTTCACAAAAAGTACTATAAAGGCAGTATTTGGGTTTTGATTGCTTTTATTTCCTTTATATTGTTATTAGTTACCATTAAATGGTTGTTTCAATAAAATAGCTACAACACTCTAATTGAAACCATACCGTTAATTTCATTATATTTGATATACTTAACAATCAAACTAATGAAAGCAATCAAATACCTTCTCTTTGCCATATTAATTCTAGTAATTGGTATATCTATCTATATTGCCGTTCAACCCAATTCATTTGAGGTGAAAAGAACACGGACTATTAACGCTCCTTCAGCTGTTATTTACAATAATGTTATTGATTTTAAAAATTGGGAAGCTTGGTCGAGCTGGGTAGAAAAAGATCCTGAAACGGTTATAACTTTGGGTGATACCACTGCTGGTGTTGGAGGTTCTTACAGTTGGGTAGATTCTCATGGGTTAGGAAAAATGACCACATTGGCAACCAATCCAAACCAATCCATAGAACAGGAATTACAGTTTGAAGATTTTGAACCTTCTAAAATCACTTGGAATTTTGAACCAACTGATGATGGTAAAACCAATGTCACATGGAAAATGAACAGTGAAAAAGTGCCATTTATGTTCAAAGCAAATGCACTATTAAAAGGTGGATTTGATAATATGATAGGTCCCGATTTCGAACGTGGATTGGAAAAATTAGATAGTCTCATTGTGGAATCTATGATGAAATATTCTGTTAAAGTAGATGGTATAGCCAATCATGGTGGCGGTTATTTCATTTACAATACGACATCGTGTAAAATGGATGATATTGAAGCAAAAATGACCGAAATGTTGTCAAAAATTGGCAGCTACGCTATGAAAAATCGGATTGCTATGGCTGGAGCACCTTATGTTAATTACCACAAATGGGATGAAGCTAACAATGCGGTTATATTCTCATGTTGCATTCCCACTACCAATCAAGTAATTACTACCGAAAGCGATATTTTAAGTGGTCAACTAGAGCCATTTAAAGCAGTCAAGACAACCTTAAAAGGTAATTACACCAACTTAAAAGAGGCTTGGGATGAAACTTTTAAATATATTGAAAACTATCAACTGGTTCCCAAAGAAACTGGGCCTATGCTTGAAGTTTATCTAACCGATCCAGAATCCAAACCCAATCCAGCCGATTGGATTACGGAAATTTATATTGCAATTGAGGAATAAATGAAAAACCTGCTTCTCGTTTTTCTTGGTGGTGGCGTAGGAAGTGTTTTACGATACGTCATTGGTAAGTTCTTAAATAGTCATGAATCTGGCATTCCATATGGTACGTTCGCTGCTAATATTTTAGGTAGTTTTCTCATTGGAATCATACTAGGTTTGGCAGCAAAAAACGACACCCTTAACTCCAACCAAACGCTGTTTCTAGCAACAGGTTTTTGTGGTGGATTTACCACATTCTCAACATTTGCTTATGAAAACCATATTTTATTGAAGTCTGGTGATTTTACCAGTTTTGCAATCTATACCATTGCAAGTTTTATTTTAGGTTTTCTGGCTGTATTTTTTGGAATGTATGTCGTAAAGTTTGTTTAATGTTTTTTAAATGTTTTAACGCCTGCTTCAATTTTGGTGTCTAAATAATTCTCTCTGGGAACAATGGGACAGGAATATTTTTCGTTGTAAGCACAATACGGATTATAAGCCGTGTTAAAATCAATGGTTAAATTATGCCCCTTTGGAATACGACATTCCACATAACGGCCTCCAGCATAGCTTGTCTCACCATTGGTGCTATCTAAAAAAGGCAAAAACAAATAATCCTCATATCCAGGTTCCGACAATAACCCAATATTCTGATAGATATTCAACTGATGATTTTCACCATGAAGTTTAAATGAAACAACCCCATACTTGACATATTCAGGCAAACGCTCTGTTGTAGTTTTCATTTTAAACGGTTTTTCATTTGGGGTCCTTGTTAATGTTGCATGAACCACATAAATGGAATCAAACTTAAAAAAATCGAGTCCCTTAAATGTCTTTCGATCCTTATCTTTTAAAGGTGATTTTGAAGCATCTTTAAAATTGGCATTCATTTCACGTTGCCAATCGGTTTCTCCTGTAATAGGCTCTTTTTTTTGAGCGCAAGCACTTACGGAAATAATCAAAAAAAGGACAAAAAGTTTTTTCATTTTTTATTTTTTTCGTTTTCAAAAATACAACTTAAAGTTTTTTTACCTAGTTTTGGTTAACAAATAGAAAAATTATGCAAAACTGCATCGTAACATATACTAAAAGACAGACCTCTTGGATTGAGAGTTGGGCTAGCTATATATTATGATGATATAAAAATACAAATAAACAATATAGAAAAGTCCGACGATATCGTCGGACTTTTTACTTTTATAACAATCAATCAAAATGAAAACTTTATTCAACAATTACTTAAACACGTTTAAAGGACTTTCTCGAGAAGTGTGGTGGTTAGCACTAATCACTTTAATCAATAGAGCTGGAACCATGGTTATTCCATTTCTATCACTCTACCTCACAACCGACTTAAACTTTACATTAAATCAAGTTGGATGGGTTATGTCAGCTTTTGGATTTGGATCTGTAGTTGGCTCATGGTTAGGTGGAAAACTGACAGATACCATAGGCTATTATAAAGTTATGGTTAGAAGTTTGTTGACAACGGGTATTTTATTTATTGGTTTGCAATTTTTAAACACATTTACTGCCATTTGTATAGGCATCTTTTTGGTTATGTTGGTTGCTGATATGTTTCGTCCAGCTATGTACGTGGCATTAAGCGCATACAGCAAACCTGAAAACAAAACGCGTTCCGTAACATTGATTCGCTTGGCAATAAATTTAGGTTTTTCAGCAGGTCCTGCTTTAGGAGGCTTAATTATTATAACCATGAGTTATAGTGGTTTATTTTGGGTTGATGGCATTACCTGTATTCTGGCTACCATTTTATTGATGAAAGTATTGAATCCTAAAAAAGCGAAAACAACGGACAACGTCATCAATGAGAATCCGCAATCAGCATACAGCGATAAAGCATTTTGGATTTTTCTAGCATCCATGACGGTATTTGGTATTATATTTTTACAATATTTTTCTACTATGCCAATTTACTATAAAGATATCCATGCTTTAACAGAATTGGAGATTGGGTTGTTATTAGGATTGAATGGTGCCTTTATTTTCATATTGGAAATGCCATTAATTAAATGGTTGGAAAACACAAAATATTCTAAAACGTTTCTCATGTTAGTTGGAGCTTTTTTAACAGCAGCAAGCTTTTTGGTCCTAAATCTTACTTCCTGGGTTGGTATCTTGCTAGTGGGTATGTTATTTATGACGGTTGGTGAAATGATAGCCTTTCCATTTTCCAATGCATTTGCCATGGAACGTGCCAAAAAAGGGAATCAAGGAGAATATATGGCTTTATACACCATTTCATTCTCGATAGCCCATATTTTTGGACATAATGCTGGTATGCAATTAGTAGATCACTTGGGATTTGACAATACCTGGTACATTATGACAGTACTTGGTATAATTTGTGCTTTTTTATTATGGATATTAAAGCGATATTTAAAAGCTAAAAATGAATTGAGTCATGAATAGACCTTGGGAAAACTCACCGATATTTCAAAAAGCAGAAAGTATCAGAAAACTTGCTGATTCTATTGTTGAGATAGCCATGGAGTCCGAGATGTTTTTTGAAACTGAAGAAGATGGCAAAATGATTGATAATAGCATAAATTATCTCGTTGATAATTCACTCATCATTCCTGCGAATATTGCCGAAGTTTGGGATGAGGAAACACCCTATGATTTAAAAATGGAGAATGCTACGTCTATTAGAATGGCAGCCAGAGAGATTCTATCCTCCTTAATGATACTTGAAGACTTTGGCTTTAAGGATATCGAATACCTTAACGTGCTTCGTGAAGAAATGGAAGAATTTCGCGTGTTATTTGCCGAGTGGGTTAAAACATTTGACCCTTGGAACTATATTATTGACCGTTGGGGTTTGTTCAATCCGCCTGGAGTAAACTATGACGATCCAAATCCCGATGATGACATTCATTTTAATGGCGATGAAGATGATATTGATGAGGACTAACCTTATTTTAATGGCTTAACCGGATTGTGCTTCACAACATGTGATAGCACAATCTGCGTTTTCGCTTCACCATAAACAATTAATTGATCTATGAATGTTTCCAGATGTTTTTGGTTTTTTAAAACCACTTCCATGACAATGTTCTCGTTTCCGGTAATTCGGTAACAATTGATAACCTCATCATAAGTCTTAACCTTTTCCAAAAAGGGCTTTAACATACCCATAAAAGCACGAATGGTAATAAGGGCTTTTAACTGATAACCAGCCTCAAAGGGTGAAACAGTTGTATGATAATCCTGAATAATTCCCAAATCTTCCATTTTCTTGATACGCTCTGAAACAGCTGGCGAACTTATCCCAACCTGTCGTCCAATTTCTGCATTGCTCATACGCGCATTTTTTTGCAAACAACCAAGAATCTTCCAGTTCAACGAATCAATACTCATTTTAAATAAAAATGTCTTAAAATAATTAATAATTAAACCAAATATACAATTTTACATTAAATATTAAAGAATAAATTCAGCATTAGTAAGTAATTTTGATAAAATTGCTATTATAAACATGTTATCAAACGCGCCATCAAACTTGTTCCATTCGCCTATATATCAGAAGGCTATGGAAATCATTATCCTATCCAGAAGCATTTCTACTTATTTAAATCAAGATTTAAATGGATTACTTCCTAATGGTGCAGAAGACGACCATATTTACTTTTCAGGAGATATTGTGCAGCAATCCGTGTCATTGGCTCCTGAAATTGAAAAAGCAGAACAGGAACGCTACACAGAAAAAAAACACAAGCACATTGCCTCTATTAAGCGTCTAACATCGCTCTTAAACAAAAATGTAAAACGTTTGGAAAACTGCAATAGTAATGGTAAGGATTACCTGCCTTTGTTACGTTCTGAACTACAAAAATTCAAAAAATTACAACACACCTGGATGTTGACTCTTTAGTGCGCTTTTCCTATATTTAACATGAATCTTTAACAGATATCCATGAAACATATCTTATGGGTTGTTTTAACGACAATTAGCCTTTCTGCGTTTTCCCAACATATTAAAATTGACAAGAAAAAACTGGAATTTCTAAAAAACGAAACCCATGTTCTGGTTAAATTCAAGTATGATAATCTATCATTTAATGCTGATAATCTTTCGGAAATAGTTTTTATTGATTATTTCGAGGAAAAAATGGCCTCCAGACAAAAGGATAGCACAGGTTGGACCCATGCCTATTTTAAACATAAAGACTCTTTATGGCAAGAGGCTTACGTTTCCAAGCTCAATGAAACATTAGAGCGTTATCAAGCGCCAATTTTTTCTTTAGATGAATCCTTGAGCACGAATTATTACATGCTGGTTGAAGTGTCATGGATTTATGCAGGATATGATATAGGCATTGCAAAATCGCCTTCAAAAGTTAAATTAAAACTTCACATCTTTGAACAGGATACCAAAAAGAAAATGACAACCATTCCTGTCGGGATAACCACAGCCGATAATGACAAGGAGGACAACGACAGTGAATGGACCTATTTGAGGCGTATTCAAAATGCCTTTACTATTTCCGGGTTTAAATTGGGTATTGCTCTAAAAAGAGTGTTTGATAAAAAATAACACTACATATTACGACGATACTGTCCACCTACTTCAAATAACGCATCCGTAATTTGTCCTAAAGAGCACACTTTGCAGACATCCATTAGTGCTTCAAATATGTTTTGATTGTTAATGGCTGTTTGTTGTAAATTTTTTAATAAGGCTGTCGTGTCATTTCCTTTATGTAAGTTCTCCAGCGTTTTAATTTGATATTGCTTTTCGGCTTCAGTCGCACGAATGACTTCGGCAGGTTGAACCGTTGGTGACCCTTTTGAACTTAAAAATGTATTAACTCCAATGATTGGGAACTGCCCATTATGTTTCAAGGTTTCATAGTATAAACTTTCTTCCTGAATCTTGCTACGTTGGTACATCGTTTCCATAGCTCCCAACACACCACCGCGTTCTGTGATTCTGTCAAATTCCATTAATACAGCCTCCTCAACCAAATCGGTTAATTCTTCAATAATAAACGAGCCTTGTATTGGATTTTCATTTTTGGCCAATCCGAGCTCTTTATTAATAATTAACTGGATAGCCATAGCACGACGCACAGATTCTTCAGTAGGTGTTGTAATGGCCTCATCATAAGCGTTTGTATGCAATGAATTACAGTTGTCATAAATAGCATATAGTGCCTGAAGTGTTGTACGAATATCGTTAAAGTCAATTTCCTGCGCGTGTAAACTGCGTCCAGAAGTTTGAATATGATATTTAAGCATTTGTGCTCTTGGATTGGCATCATATTTATACTTCATGGCTTTTGACCAAATTTTTCTCGCTACGCGACCAATAACGGCATATTCAGGATCAATACCATTAGAAAAGAAGAACGATAGGTTTGGTCCAAACTTGTTAATGTCCATCCCTCGTGATAAGTAGTACTCCACATAGGTAAAACCGTTTGATAAAGTTAAAGCCAGTTGCGTAATAGGATTGGCTCCTGCCTCTGCTATATGATATCCTGAAATGGAAACCGAGTAAAAATTACGGACATTGTTGTCAATGAAATACTCTTGAACATCACCCATTAATCGCAAGGCAAATTCAGTTGAAAAAATACAGGTGTTTTGAGCCTGGTCTTCCTTTAAAATATCCGCTTGAACCGTTCCTCTAACTTGCGCAATGGTTCGTGTTTTAATCTCTTGATAAACATCTGCCGGTAATACTTGATCTCCCGTAATACCCAATAACATTAGACCTAAACCATCATTGCCTTCTGGTAAGTCTCCATTGTATTTTGGTCTTTCGACACCTTTTTCCTTGTATATTTTAGCAATCTTGGCTTCTACTTCTTTTTCAAGTCCATTTTCCTTGATATAAATCTCACATTGTTGATCAATGGCTGCGTTCATAAAGAATCCTAATAACATTGGAGCTGGACCATTAATGGTCATGCTCACAGAAGTCATAACATCGGCTAGATTAAATCCGGAGTACAATTTCTTGGCGTCATCTAAACAACATATACTGACACCAGCATTACCAATTTTACCATAAATGTCAGGGCGTAAATCAGGATCATTTCCATACAAAGTCACACTATCAAAGGCTGTAGATAAACGCTTGGCTGGCATACCTTGGCTCACATAATGAAAACGCTTGTTTGTTCTTTCGGGTCCACCTTCTCCAGCAAACATACGTGCTGGATCTTCTCCGGTACGCTTAAAAGGATATAATCCTGAAGTAAATGGAAATTCACCAGGCACATTTTCTTGTAATGTCCATCTTAAAATATCGCCCCAGGCCTGATACTTTGGTAGAGCCACTTTAGGTATTTGCAAATGTGACAGTGACTCTGTATGGGTTTCTATTTTAATTTCCTTATCACGAACTTTAAAGGAATAGACTGGGTTTTTGTATTTGTTGACTTTATCATCCCAACCTAATATAACTTCCCAGTTGTATGGGTCTAAATTTAATTTAACACGGTCAAACTCACCAACCAATAACTTTACAAAATCTGGTTGCTTGCTAGATTCAATGGATTTTGAATCGATTCCCGCTTTGTCTAAAACTGGCGTTTTACCGACAACTGTTTCTAATGTTTTATAAATCCCATATAGTTTTTGAGCGACCTCAACCTGTTCATTGGCTGTTTTGTCATAGGAACGATTATTTTCTGCTATTTCAGATAAATAACGCGTTCTAGAAGGCGGAATAACAAAAATCTTTTCACTCATTTCATTTGAAATATGAAAAGTGGATTTTAAATCGGTTTTTGTTTTTTCCACTAATTTATCCATAACGGCTTTATACAATGTATTCATCCCTGGATCATTAAATTGAGAGGCTATTGTTCCATAAACCGGTAATTCCTCTTGAGGGATGTCCCAAAGATTATTATTACGCATGTATTGTTTTTTGACATCGCGTAAGGCATCCAATGACCCACGTTTGTCAAATTTGTTGATGGCTACCAAATCTGCAAAATCAAGCATATCGATTTTCTCCAATTGGGTTGCCGCACCAAATTCAGGGGTCATAACATATAGTGACACATCAGAATGTTCAATAATTTCCGTATCCGATTGACCAATACCCGATGTTTCCAAAATGATTAAATCGTATTCAGCGGCCTTGAGCACCTCAACCGCTTCATGTACATATTTGGATAAAGCCAGATTGGATTGTCTTGTTGCCAAACTTCGCATATAAACACGTGGTGAATTAATGGCATTCATGCGAATTCTATCGCCTAATAAAGCACCTCCTGTTTTCCTTTTTGAGGGGTCTACTGAAATTAACCCAACCGTTTTTTCTGGAAAATCTATTAAAAATCGGCGTACTAATTCATCAACCAAGGACGACTTACCTGCACCACCAGTTCCCGTTATTCCTAAAACTGGTGTTTTGGAATTTTTATTTTTGTTATGAATTTTATCCAATGAATCTTTAGCGACTTCAGGAAAATTCTCAGCTGAAGAAATCACTCTCGCAATAGCCTTTGGATTTTTCTTTTCTAAACTATCTACTTCACCATTTAAAGAGTCACCAATCGCAAAATCAGACTTCTCAACCAAATCATTAATCATACCTTGTAAACCCATTTCACGACCATCATCAGGAGAATAAATACGGTCAATACCATAATCCATAAGTTCCTTAATTTCAGAAGGCAAAATCACGCCACCACCGCCGCCAAAAATTTTGATATGGCCTGCACCACGTTCGGCCAACAAATCATGCATATACTTAAAGTATTCAGTATGACCTCCTTGATAAGACGTTAAACAAATAGCATTGGCATCTTCTTGAATAGCCGTATTGACCACTTCCTCTACACTGCGATCATGCCCTAAATGAATGACCTCAACACCAGTTGCCTGAATGATACGTCTCATGATATTAATGGAGGCATCATGTCCATCAAATAATGAGGCTGCGGTGACTATTCTAACTTTATGCTTTGGTTTATAAGGTGCTACTTGTTTCATGAATTATGAATCTGACTTTTTAGTGCGGCAAAATTACGAAATATTCAAAAAAATATTCCTGTTTTTAATAATTATCTAACAGTCTAAAGCTCAAAAAGACTGCCTTCTTTTGGAAAGCGAAAACCTAGATTCTGAAGACTATCCTTCAGCGGGTGAGAGTCTTTAATAGCTGGATTGGTATGATTGAAATGTATAAAATGAATCTTGTTTTTGGTTTCTAACGATTCATTTTCGAATAAAGATGTTGTTTCAGTGGTAAACGGATGTGGAATTTTACTCATATCACGCTCCAATTCTCCATCAGCAAAGAAAGAAGCATCTAAAAAAGCATAGTCCACTTTTTTGACCTCATCAATGATATTTCGATTCCATGCATTCCATTTATCAATATCTGGTATGAATAAAGCCGATTTATTTTTCCCTTCAATTTTATAACCTACTGTTTCAGAATATTCATCGCGATGTGGTACCAATAAGGGGGTGACTTTTAAGTTGGTATTTAAAACGATTGTCGAATCACTTTGCAAGGGTTTTAAATCAATATTATCCAACGTTATTAGTTGGCTCCACGGACCATTATTTTCTAGATAAGATTTCATTCTTGGCATGGTATAAACAGGGATTCTATTCGCACCTATGGCTTCTCTGCCAAAATACATCAAACCCGTGTAATGCCCAATGTGTGCATGCGTTAAAAAAACGCCATCAATTAATTTATCATTTTTTAAATGCTTTTCTTTTAAAATTTGAACTTGTTCTGTTATATCTGGAGTGGCATCAAATAGCCACTTACCTTTCTTATTTAAATCTACTAAACCTAGACAAGAAACTAGCTTCCTATCCTCCAAACCTCCATAAAAAGAAGCACAACATTTTTTTTCACATCCTATTTGCGGATAACCAGCATCTTGAGCAATACCCAATACGGTAATATACTGCCTTGAAGTTTCATAAGGTTCTTTAACATTTAGTATTGTTTTTTTATCACAGCCAATGAATAACATAAAGATAATTAGGCATAATAATTGAATAGGTTTCATAGGATTACTTTTATCTTTGTTAAAGATAATAAACCCAATACTATGATGCGTAAATTGTTAGCCTTTGTACTTATTTTAAATCTATCCGCTTGTGCTGAACTGCAGGAGGTTGTCAATCAGTTACCAGAAAACACGACTGGAATAAGCAATGCCGAAATTGCTTCTGGATTACGTGAAGCTTTGGACCAAGGAATTGACAAACAAGTCAGCAAGCTCTCTTTAAAAGATGGATATTTTAAAAATGAATTAGTCAAAATTTTACTTCCGGAAGAACTTCAGAAAGTGGACAAAGCACTTCGCGATATCGGTTTGGGCAATTTAGCAGATGAAGGCCTTAAGGTATTAAACAGAGCTGCAGAAGATGCTGTTGGAGAGGCGACCCCAATTTTTGTAGATGCTGTAAAAGGCATCACATTCAATGATGCAAAAAATATTTTACTTGGTGATAATAGAGCAGCCACTACGTATCTAGAAAATAGGACGCAAACGAGTCTCTACAACAAATTTCACCCTGTAATTAATGAATCATTCAGTAAGGTTGGCGCAGATGCTATTTGGGAAAATTTAATCAATAAATACAACGCTATTCCATTCACAGCAGATGTCAATCCTGACCTAACTGATTACGTTACAGGAGAAGCCCTAAAAGGTGTTTACAAAATGATTGCCGTTGAAGAACAAGAAATTCGCACTAAAATATCATCAAGATCAACAGATTTATTGCGTAAAGTATTTGCGTTACAGGATTAATACTAATTAACATTCTTTCGGTATAAACCGTCAAAAGCTACGGTAATATCTTTGTTATTGGTTATGGTCTCCCAAAACTGATGCACAGAACCGTCTTTATTCAATGTCCAGGTAATTCTATGGTAAATGGTATCTCCTTTTTTGTTGGTTTCATCATCTGTTCTCATAATCATCTTATCACCTTCACGGTTCCCTTTAAGATGTAAACTGCCTCCTAAATTATCAATCCAGATTTGTTCCCACTGGCCAGTTTTGTAATTATAAAAATTATTACTCGTGCCTGTAACTTTTCCATTGGCACTTTTCCAATTTTCCTGTAACAAACAATTATTTTGACTTTTCGTAATGGTATTGGTTCCTGCCTGGGATCCATCTGGATTGATAACAGTCCACTCACCAATCCAAAAATCAAATTCAGAATATTTTTCACTACAGCAGTTACAAGTATTTCCTTGTGCTTGTATCGATAAGGTAGCTAAACAAATTAAAAAAGACACAAATAATCTCATGATTTTCAAAAATTTAAAAACTCAATTTATTAAATGAATCTTAATAAATTACTAATATTAACATAACATTAGATTTTAAATAAATCACCAAATTTGCAGTGTTCTCATTAAAGTATTTACTTCCACATAATCAGGACGAGTAAGAGTTAGTTAGTTAAAAAAATCGGTGCTTTTTCAAGGCCGATTTTTTTTGTAATTTTTTTTGATTTTTAATTTGCTGAATTACAATATTTTAAATATATTTATTTTTCTATTATGACTTAAATGAAAAGTTTGTCTGAAATAACCAACCATCGTAAAAGACTTCAAAAACGCTACAAGCAATTGATGGAAAATGCCTATAATTTAAGACAAACAGATTCTGCTGAAAGTGATATTTCAGAATACCAAGCCATTAAACTTTTAGATGAATTAAATCGCCTGAATTACCTGCACAGAGATTTTACGCAATCGCTTACTTAAAATGTCTATTTAGAAATATCTTGTCGCAGTTTTTTGAAGTAATCAAAAGATTGCAACAATCTACTTCCGTACCATGAAAACATTTCACCATCAACTATTATGATTTTCGCATTGGGAAAATAAGGTTTAATTTGTGAATAATGTGCTTCCTTAAATGGATATGGTTCACTGGAAAGAAAGACATAATCGATTTCTGAATATTCTTTATTCAAGTGAATTTCTGGGTAACGTAACAAGTTCGCAAAATAATTTTCAAACCCATTCAATTCCAACATGTAGTTAATAAACGTATCCTTTCCAACAACCATCCAGGGATCTTTCCATATAAAATATGAAACGATGGGTTTGGGTTGTGACTTTGTAAATAATTCAAATTTGGATTGCGCATTTTGAATACGCTTTATTAAGCTACTCGCCTTCTCTTCAATCTTAAATATTTGGCCATACATAGCAATCAATTCCAAACAGTCTTCAATAGAATTGATATCGCTAATATGGACAGAAGCAATAGCTTCTAATGAATTGACAATTTCTATCGTATTTTCCTCCTTGTTACATAATATAATATCTGGTTGTAGTTCTTGAATTTTATCAACATGAACCTGTTTAGTGCCACCTACAATGGTTTTATCCTTAAAAAGATTTTTTGGGTGAACACAAAATTTAGTAACACCAACTAATAAATTTTCCAAACCTAAATAACAGAGCAACTCTGTTTGACTGGGTACCAAAGACACAATACGTTTAGGCGTTTTATCTATATGGATAGTTCTCTGAAGTTGATCTTTGACTTGCATTTTGAAACTACTTTAAAATAGTTTCCATGTCGCGTTGCAATTCTTTGGCCTTTATCGCAGCTGCTTGTGCAAAATCCTCTTGATTTGACGCATAAATAATCCCCCTTGATGAATTGATCAACAAACCAACCTGCTCATTCATTCCATACTTGCAAACGTCTAGTAAGCTTCCTCCTTGTGCTCCAACACCTGGAACTAATAAGAAACTATCTGGAATTATTTGTCTAATTTCAGTTAAATATTCTGCTTTAGTGGCGCCAACAACATACATTAAATTATTGGCGTTCTTCCAGGTTTTAGAAGTTTGTAAAACCTGTTTGTACAATTCTTTTCCTTCCAATGATTTAGTTTGAAAATCAAAGGCTCCTTGATTGGACGTTAATGCCAGTAAAATGGTATGTTTGTTTTCGAATGCCAAAAATGGCTCTACCGAATCTTTACCCATATAAGGAGCAACCGTCACACTATCAAAACCTAAATCCTCAAAAAATGCTTTGGCATACATACTACTGGTATTACCTATGTCTCCTCTTTTCGCATCTGCTATTGTAAAAATTTCAGGATAATTGGTGTTTATGTAGTTTATGGTCTTCTCCAAAGCCTTCCAACCTCTAATACCATAAGCTTCGTAAAAAGCGGAATTGGGTTTATAAGCCACACATAAATGGTGAGTAGCGTCTATTATAGCTTTGTTGAAGGCAAAAATAGGATCATCTTCCTTGAGAAGATGCTGTGGAATTTTAGTCAAATCGACATCAAGACCAATACAAAGAAATGATTTCTTTTTTTTGATTTGTTCAGTTAATTGTTGTGTTGTCATGTTATAAAAAAAGCCTCAAAAAGAGGCCTTAAATTAAATATGTTCGTCGCTCGCTTTTAACTTTTCAGTGTTTTCAGCAAGCATTAATTCATCAATTATTTTTTGAAGGTCACCATTCACAATGTTTTGCAAATCATATAGTGTCAATCCGATTCTATGATCAGTCACACGACCTTGCGGGTAATTATAAGTTCTAATTTTGGCACTTCTATCACCCGAAGAAACCATACTACCACGCTTGGCAGCATCCTCTTCTTGCTTTTTGGCCAACTCCAAATCGTACAACCTGGAACGTAATACCTTAAATGCCTTTTCCTTGTTTTTGTGTTGGGATTTTTGATCCTGACATTGTGCTACCAATCCTGTTGGAATATGTGTTAAACGCACGGCCGAATAAGTCGTATTTACCGATTGACCTCCAGGTCCTGATGAACAGAAATAATCAATACGTACATCTTTTGGGTCTATTTCAATATCAAATTCCTCCGCTTCCGGGAATACCATACAAGTCGCTGCACTGGTATGAACACGGCCTTGAGTTTCAGTTTGAGGTACCCGTTGTACACGATGTACACCTGCTTCAAATTTTAAAGTTCCATATACGTCTTCCCCAGTTACTTCGAATTGAATTTCTTTAAACCCGCCATTAGTCCCTTCACTAAAATCAACGGTATCAACCTTCCAGCCTTTACTCTCACAGTACTTTGAGTACATTCTAAACAGGTCGCCTGCAAAAATACTGGCTTCATCACCACCTGTACCTGCACGTAATTCTACTACGGCATTTTTAGAATCTTCTGGATCCTTTGGAATTAATAAAAATCGAATCTCCTCTTCTAACTTTGGTATACCCTCTTTGGCTTCTTCATATTGCATTTTGGCCATTTCCACCATTTCTGCATCGCTACCATCAGCTAAAATTTCTTCAGCCTCTTTTAAATTATCTGTCAATTCAATATAGGCATCACGTTTATCCATAAGAACACGCAAATCCTTGTATTCCTTATTCAATTCAACATAACGTTTTTGATCGGAAATGATATCCGGTTGAATAATCAAATCGCTGACTTCATCAAAACGCTGCTTTATTATTTGAAGTTTTTCTAACATCTACTTTCTTAAATTGTGTGGCAAAAATACGATAATTTATGAATTGATTGTTTTTTTATCTCATATCAAAAAATCAAAAAAATAAACGCTAATTTTTTTCGTTTTCATTGAACATGCAACGCTTTGAGGCCATACTACTGTTTTACAGACCATATTTTCTGTGGTCATTAGGAATCAATATTGTTTTATTGATTTTCAGCCCGTTCATACCTCCGATTATTATTTCAAAATTACTACTGACAATTTTTCTATGGTATCTTGTGACTGAAACCAAAGCAAAACAGAAACTCATTTTTTATAAAAATTTAGGGATTTCAACTTTTAAACTTTTCGCCAGTATTTTTTTAATTGATATCTTTATAACACTTGTTTTTACCTTACTAATTAGTGAGTTTATATGATATTGGAAATTGACAATGTTGAACTAAATTACAAAAAGAAATCTGTCCTAAACGGTGTATATCTAAAGGCTGAAACAGGAAGCATAACAGGTATTCTTGGACATAATGGATGTGGAAAAAGTTGCTTGCTCAATATTATTTTTGGGTCACTTGAACCAAAGTATAAACTCATTCGAATTGACAACAAGCCCATTCTTGAGCCACTTTATCTCAATAATAGAATTGCCTTTTTATCGCAACACGATTTTATACCCAATAGAATGAAAATAGCTACTGCTTTTAAGCTTTTTAGGGTGAATTGGGATAATTTCACTTCAGAATTTCCATTGTTTGAAAAATATAAGCTTCAGCGTTTCCACAAATTATCCGGTGGCGAAAGACGAATAGTCGAAATCTATCTAGTTTTAAATAAAACCGCAGACATTATTTTATTGGACGAGCCATTCAATGGCGTTGCTCCACTATATATTGAAAAGATAAAAGCCTTTATTCATCATCAAAAGTATGATAAAATCGTAATTTTAACTGACCACCGATATAAAGAAGTCACAGACGTTTCGGACTCCATTTATCTCATTAAAAACGGCTGTACTAAACTGATTAACAAAATGAACGAATTGGAAGATTACAGATATGTCAATCAATTTTAGGGTGTCCATTAAAAATCAACAACCACGCCTACACCAAGCATTTGTTTCCATTGAACACTGGCACCTTCTTCTACGAATTCAGTTTCGGCCGTTTCAGGGTTTTGTACCTCTACCAGCATTTTGACGTCATTATCATACTTTAAATGCGACCCAAGAGTTGCTTTAATATAACTATTGACTTTAAAATCAAATATAACTTCCCAATCAACATCTATATTTCCAAAATCATTGATATAATCTGTATAAAAACTTACAAAGTTTTTAATTGAAACATTTTCAAATAAGGTTGTCTCATAAGCACTAGTCAAAAGCATCCCTAATTCCTTGCGCACACGCTCGCCTTGCTTGATTATATTACCCTCACTGTCATATTCAGCTGGCATGACCCCAAAAGAGCCAGCATTCGACAGGTCTTCATCCAAAACGAATGTGGTTTTTAAAGTTAATGGTGAAAAATAAGTGGATAGTTTTTCGATATTTTTACCATATTCTGCTCCTCCTCCAAGAAATAGGTAACCAGGTGCCATAAATCTTGAAATTGGATTCGAGGTGTTTGGATAGCTATATCCATTTGAAAATTGGGATTTAAAACTAAATCTTGCAGAATAATACCAATTGGTTAGTTTATTTTTTTGATATCCTAAATTTGACCTGACTTCAAAAACATCATCGGTTTTTCTTAATTCTTGATCTTGCTGTCCGTTAATACCATATCGTGCTGAAAAATTATTATCCCAAACAAAATGCCTGAACTCATACTTTAAAATGCTTGTATAAGCAAACAAAGCAGAAATTGAATTGGTTCCACCAGAATTCCAATTTACAAACGCGACTTCATTTATATCAACTCCCGCACGATTGGTTTGGGTCCAAATAGGCTCATCAATGTTAGTTTCTTTTTTAAAGAATAATGTATTTGGTTGGGCAAGAACATATTGAGAATAAACCAATACCAATACGACAAATACTTTTTTCATGCTAATAATCAATAATAAAAAAGGAGATTTTTAAACTAATAGATAAATTCACCAAATTCACTACGTATGGTTAATTTCGTTTTTGAAGATTTTTCAACTCGACCAATAATTTTTGCTTCTATATTAAAAGATTGCGATATTTCAACAATATCATTAGCTATTTCTTTAGCAACATACAATTCCATTCGATGGCCACAGTTAAATACCTGATACATTTCTTTCCAAGACGTTTTAGACTGTTCTTGAATAAGTTTAAATAACGGAGGTACCTGAAACATATTGTCCTTTATGATATGTAAATCTTCAATAAAATGGAGGATTTTAGTTTGTGCTCCACCACTACAATGTACCATGCCATGAACCGTATCATTGTGATATTTATCCAAAATTGCTTTGATTATTGGCGCATAGGTTCTAGTGGGAGATAGTACCAACTTACCTGCATCAATAGGTGCATTTTCAACTTTATCAGTTAATTGCATATTTCCAGAATACACTAATTCATTTGGAACAGAAGCATCATAACTTTCAGGGTATTTTTCAGCTAAATATTTATGGAATACATCATGTCTGGCAGATGTTAAACCATTACTTCCCATACCGCCATTATACTCTTTTTCATATGTTGCTTGTCCAAAAGATTCCAAACCAACAATCACATCACCATCTTTAATGTTAGCATTGTCAATAACATTTGAACGCTTCATTCTGGCTGTAACAGTCGAATCTACAATGATAGTTCTTACCAAATCTCCAACATCCGCTGTTTCTCCTCCTGTAGAATGAATAGTAACACCGAAATTTTTAAGCTCTTGAATTAATTCTTCGGTTCCATTAATGATTGCAGAAATAACTTCTCCTGGAATTAAGTTTTTGTTTCTGCCAATTGTCGAGGACAACATGATATTATCAGTCGCTCCAACACATAGAAGGTCATCGATATTCATGATCAGGGCATCTTGAGCAATACCTTTCCAAACAGATAAATCACCCGTTTCTTTCCAATACATGTAGGCTAATGAAGATTTCGTACCAGCTCCATCGGCATGCATAATCAGACAATAGTTGTCATCATTAGTTAAATAATCAGGAACTATTTTACAGAAAGCTTTTGGGAATAATCCTTTGTCAATGTTTTTTATGGCATTATGCACATCTTCTTTGGATGCCGAAACACCTCTTTGGGCATAACGTTTACTTACTTCTTGGCTCATGGAAACAAATTGAGTTGCAAAAATAAGAATTGTAATCTATTTAATTGGTTGTAATTGGATTTGATTTAATAACCGTTGGAATGTTTTTAAGAATTTTTTCTTTCTTTTTCTGACCGCCAAAATAAAAGTTTATTCCAAAGGCAATTCGCCAATAAATATCGTCAGCTTCTCCAAATACCTTTCCTTCCAATTCATCACTGGAAACCATATTGTAATCAGCGTATAATTTTAAACCAACCCCTTCATACGCAATATATTCTATACCAAGTCCTCCTTGAATTTTGGAATCCACTTGTGTAAAATAATTAGCAGCATTAATACCGCCACCGACATAAGCAAACGGCGAAATGCGCTCGTGTGGAAAGGGAAGTACTTCTAAATTTAAATCGAAAGACATGAAACCTTCATTAAAAACATCCTTGTACGCCAAGTTAAATTTATGGTATCCAATGTTGACATTCAGATAAGGAATGATATAACGTTTATAACCAAAGTGGGTGTAAATCTCAAACAGTGGATCATCTAAATCACCATTCATAACGGATGTCCCGATGCCTATATCAATGGTATTGGTTCCTCGGTAATCATAAAAATCTGTTTTTGGAAGTGTTGCAGATTGATTTTCTTGAGCTAGTATTTTGTTAATACCCATCAAGCTCATAAAAACGATTAATAGAACAAAATAATTGGCACGAAACTGCGAACGATTCATTTGGTTGTTAATCAATAGTTTAGTTACAATGTTGCAATATAGCAAAACCAAACATATCCATAAATATTCTAAAAAAAGATTTTAAATAAAAAAATCACAGCACGATGCTGTGATTGTTATAGAGAGAATTAAGTTTCCTTTTTAAAGTATGCTCTATCCTAAAACAGAATTATCACCTTCTTGCTTTACGATTTCTTGCGATGAAGTATCATCTTCATGAGTTTCGTTTGCTTGTGAAAAGATGAGGGTTGCCGCCATAAGCATAAGCACACTTATTATGAGCCTTTTCATGTTAACTTAAATAATGATTAATAGCATTACAAAAGTACTAATAATTCAAAATCATCACTAAATAGATAGTTCTTTTTCGTTAACATACTAAAATTATCAGATTAACGACAATCCAAAACAGGAAAGCCCTGAAAAACAGGGCTTTTTACATCAATTGTCTTGTTATTGTTTATTTCGTAAACAACAGCTCTCTGTATTTAGTCAATGGCCATAACTCATCGTCAACCAAAAGTTCCAATTTGTCACAATGATATCTTATATCATCAAAGATAGGTTTGACCTTAAAGCAATAAGCATCTGCTTTCTTGTCAATATCTTCAATGCCATTGGCTTTCTTACGTTCATTAGTCATTTTAGTCACATTTGAATTTATGGAAGCTATATGACCTGAGATCTCTTCAATCAAATTCAATTGTTCTTGAGCTAATTTTTTAAAGCCTGTACCATATATCTCCTTTAAGCCTTTTACATTTTTAATTAGAATGTTTTGGTAACGCACGGCTGTGGGAACAATGTGATTTCGAGCTATATCACCAAGGACACGCCCTTCAATTTGAATACGTAAAACATACTCTTCCATTTCAATTTCATAACGCGCTTCAGATTCCACTTTATTCATGACTCCTAAATCCTCAAACAACTTAATGGCTTTTTTAGAAACTTTAGCCTTAAGAGCCTCTGGTGTCGTTTTGTTATTACTCAAACCTCTTTTTTTAGCTTCCTTTTCCCACGCTTCACCATAACCATTACCTTCAAATAAAATATTACTTGACTTTTTAATATACTCCCTTAGAATATTAAATATGGCTTCATCTTTTTTGAGGCCTTTTTTATCAACCAGAGCATCGACCTCATTCTTGAACTCCATGAGTTGTTTGGCAACAATCGTATTTAAAACCGTCATAGCGTTTGCACAGTTGGCTTTTGAGCCGACAGCTCTAAATTCAAATTTATTTCCTGTGAAAGCAAATGGCGATGTTCTATTTCTATCTGTATTATCTAAAAGTATTTCAGGAATTTTACCTACTACATTTAGCTTTAAATCGGTTTTTTCCTCTGGAGATAATTTACCATTCGTAACATTTTGCAATTCATTAAGCACGTTGGTCAATTGTTCGCCGATAAACACTGAAATGATTGCAGGTGGTGCTTCATTGGCTCCTAAACGATGGTCGTTACTTGCAGAAGCAATGGCAGCACGTAATAATTCCTCATTATCATGAACAGCTTTAATGGTATTAATGAAAAATGTCAAAAATTGTAAGTTACTCATTGGTGTCTTACCTGGACCTAATAAATTAACCCCTGTATCCGTTCCTAAACTCCAGTTATTATGTTTTCCAGAACCATTGACTCCAGCGAATGGTTTTTCATGAAACAATACTTTAAAATCATGTCTTTCGGCAACTTTGTCCATAACATCCATAAGTAGTGAGTTATGGTCTACTGCCAAATTTGCTTCGTCATATACTGGTGCCAACTCAAACTGATTTGGCGCCACTTCATTATGTCTTGTTTTCACAGGAATACCTAAAAGCATGCATTCATTTTCCAAATCTCTCATATAGGCCATTGCACGGTTTGGAATCGTTCCAAAGTAATGGTCATCCAACTGTTGTCCTTTTGCTGGCGAGTGCCCAAGAAGTGTTCGACCAGTCAAAACTATATCGGGTCTTGATGCCACCAATGAGCTATCAATTAAGAAATACTCTTGCTCCCAACCTAAAGATGCATTAACCTTTTTTACATTTTTGTCAAAATATTTACAAACATTTACTGCTGCCGTATCAACTGCCTGTAAAGCTCTTAATAATGGTGTTTTATAATCCAAGGCTTCACCTGTATAGGCCACAAAAACTGTAGGAATACAAAGGGTTGTTCCAAAAATAAACGCAGGTGATGTTGGATCCCATGCTGTATAACCGCGTGCTTCAAAAGTATTTCTAATGCCTCCATTTGGGAAACTAGAAGCGTCAGGCTCTTGTTGTACTAACTGACCACCACCAAACTTTTCGATAGCGCGGCCATTTCCAATTGGCTCAAAAAAAGCATCATGCTTTTCAGCAGTAGCTCCAGTTAAGGGTTGAAACCAATGCGTGTAGTGAGTGGCACCTTTTGATATGGCCCATTCTTTCATTCCTGTCGATATATGATCGGCAACAACACGATCGATTTTTGATCCATTTTGAACAGCGTCCATTACGCTATTGAATGCTTCTTTGGTCAAATATTGACGCATCGTGTCTTCATTGAAAACATTAGATCCAAAAATTGTAGAGCGACGCTCATTTTCTTCTATATGAACCGGTTTTCTAGTATACGATTCTTTGATGGCATGAAATCTTAAAGTTGACATAAAATTAAATTTAGGTTTCGTTTTAAAGGGCAAAAATAAAATAAATAAGTTATATAATAAACTTACCCCCTATTTTTTTAGGGTTAAATATCAACAATTGTGAATAAATCAAAAACTACCCCTAGATTTTATCACCTAGAAATGTAACATAGACAAAAACAATGTAAGAAGCCAATATCAGCATACCTTTCCATCTACCGAGTGTTAATTTTTTTGGCAAAAAGGCTAACGGCAAAAGAATAGCCGCGAAACCAAGCATCCAAAAAATGTCTTGACTCAATATGTTGGGATTATTAACAGCGATGGGATGTATGATAGCTGTTAAACCTAAAACTGAAGCGATATTAAATATGTTGGAACCAATTAAATTCCCCAATGATATGGCCTTCTCTTTTTTCAATGCTGCAATGACTGATGCCGCCAATTCAGGAACACTTGTACCAATGGCGACCATGGTTACTGAAATAACACGTTCTGTGACACCAAAAGAAAGTGCTACTTCCTTGGCACCATCAACCAACCATTCACTACCATAATATAAAGCCAATCCACCAATAATTAACCAAGCGATAATTTTAAAATTGGAAGTCGACTGTAAAGCTTCGTCTATCTCCTCGGAAGCCTCAACTCCTTCCTTAATGGATTTTCTTATTAAAATATACAAGAAAATCATCAGCGAAAAAACTAGCGCCAAACCCTCTCCAAAGTTTATGACCAAACCACTTTTTAGAATAAAATATAAAGCAATGGACAACAGCATCATCATAGGCCAATTCAACTTATAGAAATCCTTACTAATGGCCAATGGCGAAATAAATGCAGTAACACCCAATACCAAACCAATATTAGCAATATTAGATCCAATGACGTTGCCCAATGCAATATCCGGCGAACCATCCAATGCGGCTTGTAAACTGACCAAAAGTTCTGGAACAGATGTGGCAAATGACACAACGGTCATACCGATTACAAGTTTTGAAATATTAAACTTAAAGGACAATGCCACAGATGAACGTACCAAAAACTCACCCCCTACAACCAATAAGACAAGGCCAAAAAACACCCAAACAAAACTCATAAAAACTATTTTTTGCGAAGATACCATTTCATTTCATTTTACAATAAAAACTAAAAATTTCGTTAAATAACTATATAGATAGTTGTATAACTATAAAAATAGTTATATGTTTGAAGCAAATTCACATATCATGCAAAAACTCACAAATAAGGAAGAAGAAATCATGCAGATATTATGGAAGCTGGAAAAAGCTTTTGTAAAAGATGTATTAGCCGAAATAAAAAAGGACAAACCCCATTATAATACCCTTTCAACAATTATAAGAAACCTAGAGGAAAAAGGATATGTTAGTTATAACGCCTATGGCAAAACGCATCAATATTACCCAATTATAAGCAAGGAGGTTTATAAAGAGAAGTACATGAATACGGCTATTGAAAACTATTTTAATAATTCTTATAAGAACGTAGTATCCTTTTTTGCCAAGGAGGAAAAGATTAGCGTAGATGAACTTAAGGAAATTATTGCCATCATAGAAAAAAACAACTAATATGGATTACTTACTAAAATCATCAGCTATAATTGCTTTGTTCTACATTAGTTACCGTTTGTTTTTAGAGCGAGAAACATTTTTTGAATCCAGCAGATGGTACTTGTTGATCGGTTTGCTAACGGCAGCCTTTCTGCCTAGTGTTGTTATACCCATATATATTGAATACACGCCGGCAGTCAGTAGTACGCCAGTATATTTCACTGAAGTGATTTCAAATCCGCAAAGTCAAAAAGGATCTGTTGATTGGTTAGAAATAGGAAGTATGATATATTTAATTGGCATTATCTTTTTTGCAGGAAAACTGACTATTGAACTATTGTCATTACATAAACTAATTAAATCTAATTCTAAAGTCCGTGTCGGTCGATATTCTCTTATTGAAGTATTAGAAAAAATTGCACCCTTTTCCTTTTTTAATTGGATTGTTTACAATCCTAAACAATTTAAAAAACAAGAACTCAATTACATTATTAACCATGAAAAAATCCATGCCAAAGAACATCATACCATAGACAATTTACTGGTACAAATTTGCTGTGTTATATTTTGGTTCAATCCGTTAATCTGGCTTTACAAGAAAGAACTTCAGCAAAATCTGGAATTCATTGCCGATCAGAAAGCCCAAACTATTTCAGACTGCAAAGAAAGTTATCAAAAGCTCTTATTAAAAGCCAGCGTGCCTCATCAACATCTGGCTATAACTAATAATTTTTACAATTCATTAATCAAAAAACGAATAATTATGTTACACAAATCAAAATCAAACAAACTGAATGCATGGAAATATGCTCTAATAATTCCGATACTGGCTATATTTCTGATGAGTTTCAACACCAAGGAAGTCTACATTGCTAGAGAAACTGAAGCGCTTCCTATAATTCAAAAGGATTTTATAATCACTTCAACCAGTTCAGAAGCTGACTTGAAAATGATTACAAACTATTTTAAGAATAAAACGGTTCAAGTGAAATTTTCAGATATTGAACGTAATTCAGATAATAGCTTGAAGGCATTAACATTAAATACCAAGTACAAAGACGGTAGCGATTTCATCAAACGGATGCGTGTTTCTAATTTTGATTCCAACGTTATTGCGCCTTTTAAAATTTCTTTTGATTCTAAACAAGAAGATATTACTCTAAACATTTTAGAAGAAGATTCCGAGGCTCAAATAACCAAACAAGAAATCACTTTAGCGCCAGACAAAACGCTTGCCAAGTTTGACAATGCCAATTCTAAAGACAACGCCCAACGAGAAGACCAAAATCTCGGTGAAAATCCGTTGTATGTTATTGGAGGCAAAACCTACAAAAAAGAAGACCTTCCTGGAAACAAATTCACAACCAAGGGTCGTATTGAGGTTTTAAACAAACCTGAAGCTACAAGACGTTTTGGCAAGCCAGGAAAAGATGGTGCTATCATATTAAACGGCACAACAACCTTTTCAGAACCTAGCCTAGTGAGTTTCCCAAATAAAATTACCGTCACTATCACCAAAAACTTTACTGAAGCTGATTTAAATTTAGCCAAAGCCCAATTGGAAAAAGAAGGATTAAAAGTGAAATTTAAAGGTGTTAAACGAAATAATTTAGGCGAAATAATTGCTATTAAAATTGATGCCAGTTCAAATGATTCCGAAGCTAACTACAACTTAAATGGCGACGACCCTATAAACCCAATAAGCATTTCGTTTGATGCCGATGGCGATAATATTTCTATTGGAAATGCCAGCGCACAAAAACCAAGCACCTTTACATTTAGAAGTCATGAAATCAGAGACAGATCAGCTAGAGCCAGAGAGCGAGCTTCAAGAGATAGAGATAGGGCTCGATACGAATCCAGAAATAATGGGTTTACTTATTCCATAAAAGCACATGATTGCAGCGAAGATTGTGAACACAATAATCATGTTGAGTATGAATTCCACAGTGATGATAATCACGATGATGATCACGAAGTTATTTTAAGAAGTGGCAAAGCCTATGTCATTAAAAACAGTAACTCAAACAATGGTAAGCGCGTAGTGACCATTACCAATGAAGATGGTGAAGATGAAATTATAGAGTTGAAATCGGACAATAATGTTTATGCTTTGAAAAAATTCCCTCATTCAACGCAACACGTTAGATCTTCTGGATCAAATAATGTATTCTTTGAAGCAAAACCAGGAACAACAGCAACTTGGGTAAGTGATGAAGATAATGATAAAGTAGAATATAAATTTTTAAACAAAGACAAGGGCAACTTTTTATTCATTTCAACAGATGACAACGAGAAACCCTATATTTTGTTGGATGGTAAGGAAATTACTCAAAAACAAATGAACGAATTAGATTCTGATTCTATTAAAAGTGTTAATGTTTTGAAAGGCGATAGTGCTACCAGTAAATATGGCGATAAAGCAAAAGATGGCGCCATCATTATTACAACTAAAGAATAGTTTGCCACGCAAAGAGCATAAAAAAAATCCCAAGTACATCTTGGGATTTTTTTTTACTGTATGATTAGTTTCTTGACAACCCGTTTCTTCTCTGATTCAATCTTGACGAGATATATGCCGCTCGGTAAATTAAGATTTACGTTTGACCTATTCGATTGAGCAACCCAAGTCATTATTTCTTTTCCCTGTATTGTTAGAATTGAAATATTAGCCTTTTCTTCTAACCCATTAATAAACATCTGATTTTTTGCAGGATTTGGAAAAATTGAAACATTATTCCATTGGTTTTCAGCAACACTTAACGGTTGCTCCCAGGTCTCCCCGACCATATTGCCCCAGATGTACTCTACTAAATCAGGTTGATCAATAAAAGGGTTTCGGTTAAATTGCCAATTATAAATAACATTGTTACGGTTCATTTCAAAATCATCTGGCGGATCATTTCTATGCCAATCCAACAGTGTTGCCAAATCACCAAACTGTCCAACCATGCCATCAGGGAAACCATTAACTATTTCCAAACCATTGTAGCGCACAGCTAAATAGAATACTCCTCGAGCCACATCACCCTTAAATCCACCCAAAGTTCCAACAGGACCATTATATTCCCCGTAAAACTGATTACCGCGACTACTATTTTCTGGTCCATCAACTGCTCGAATACCATGAGCGTCTGAATTACCATGACGCAACGAATCTGCCTTTGTTTCCCAGTACACATCAATGCCATCAGCGATTTCATCTTCCTCGATACTAAAATAGCCTGCTCGCGAACGTGGAAAGGTATGTTCTCGATTCCAGGCACCTACATTATTTGATGTTGTTTGAAAATCTAATTTAGCACGACCTTGTTCTAAATATACCAACCAAACTTGATTACTATTTTCGGGGTTCTGGTCAGCTTGTTTTAAAATATCCACACAATCAGCATAGGTTTGCGCTCTTACAACAGCAGGATTAGCAATAATGTCTTGTAATGCTTGTCTCAAATCAGTATCAGCCAAACCATCCAAACTGTCATAATAACCAACTGGTTGCGTGCTTTCTACTACTCCATAAGTGGGATTAATAGGTGTCCCAAAATTGGCAACTGCATAATCATCATCTACCGCTCTCACAACCACATCATTATTCATGGCTATATAAGGCACTTCCAAACCAAAGAAGCTTATGACAATTTCTTCATCACCTTCGTCCACATCATCATTAACTATGGTAATCGTTGTTGAAACTGAATTTTGACCGCTTAAAATTGTTAATGTCGTGTCACCATTATAATCCGACATATCAAACCCACCATTTAACAAGCTAAAACTAAATTCATAATCGGCAGTCACATTATCTTGGGCTGTAAAAACAATATCAAACGACTCACCTTCATTATATTGTGATTGTGATGTAGAAATAGTTATGGGGTTCAATGCCACACCACTTCCATCATTTAAAGCTCTGGGTGTTGGCGAGGCAACGGTATATGAACCATCATTATTTCGTTGAATGGAATTGGTATTGTTGCTTGAACCTTCATTTATCTGTTCGGAAACACCTAACAACGCCATCAATTCAGTATCGTCAGCATCTGTAGTGTCATAAACCAACGCATCAATCAAGTTTGTTTGCGTTGCTAAAGTCCCTTCTGGAAAATCAAAATCACTTGCCTGATAAATAGCGACAGCATCAGCTCCATTCTGAATCACATTTGCACCAATTAAAAGTTGCGGAAACGGTTCAACTGTATTACTTCCAATGAGGAGCAAACCATTGACATCTGTTTGATAACCATCCAAATCTATGGTCATATAACTAGAATCGCCTCCGGAATCTGAACCATTAAAAAAGACAACTACATAGCCGTCCAATGAAAAATTGGGCGTATCCGATTTCAATTCTAAAAATTCCTTGTCATCAACACCTGGCGTATCACAATCCAATTCATTAATAACTATTTGACTAAACGATTGCTGAAACACAAAAAATAGTATGACAGCACAAAAAACATGTTTCATGATAGGAGAATTTATGCAAAAGTAATCATCTACTTGTCAATATTTTGCCTTAAGGATTAATAAATCATTATTTTAACATTCAGGCATTTATTAAAATGGTCTTATATTTGTAATAGTATATGAAAAAACAATTTTTCAAATTTCTAGCCAAGGTCAACAAAGCTGTATTGCCAAGTTATACCAAACAGCGTTTGGATTTGAGCAAAGCCACCAAACTACAAATGGCTATTTTTGGTTGGAAATTGTATGTTACCAAAAATGCTCTGGATTAATTTAAATTTTATTTGGCAGATTATCTAAAAAAGGAATATATTTGCACCCACAAAAATGGCCACGTGGCGCAACTGAATAGCGCACTTGATTACGGCTCAAGAGGTTGCAGGTTTGAATCCTGCCGTGGTCACGAATAAATAATTCGATTAAAAAAACGCCAAGTTTACTTGAGCGTTTTTTTTATTTGAATTGTTTTCAAAGTGGAGCTTTGCCAGGTTATGGCATCTTGAGAAACAATCCTGCCGTGGTCACGAAAACAAACGCAATTAATAAATATTAGTTACGTTTTTTATTTTAGACTTCTTCATTTTCCATTAATATACAATTAATAGAATTATTTTCAATATCTGTTATGTAACATAAGTAACTGAAAATCATTTTTTCATGTAGTAAGTTTATCCAAACGAAAAACTAATATAACATGAAAATAGAACAGATTTATACAGGATGCATCGCACATGCAGCATATTATATTGAAAATAATGGCGAAGCAGCCATTTTTGATCCTTTAAGAGAAGTACAACCCTACATCGACAGAGCCACAAATGACAAAGCCAAAATTAAGTACGTTTTTGAAACCCATTTTCATGCCGATTTTGTCAGTGGTCATTTAGATTTGAAAAAGAAGACTGGTGCACAAATAGTTTTTGGTCCAACGGCAAAACCTAATTATAATGCCATAGTGGCCGAAGATGGCCAAATATTCCATGTTGGCAATTATAAAGTGAAGGTCATTCATACACCTGGACACACTATGGAAAGTACTACGTATCTCTTAATTGATGAAAACAACAAGGAACATGGCATCATTACAGGTGACACCTTATTTATTGGCGATGTTGGTAGACCAGATTTAGCGCAACACGTCATTGCCGATTTAACCGAAGAAAAATTAGCAGCTCACTTGTATGATTCACTTCGCAATAAAATAATGCCTCTAAGTGATGATTTAATTGTTTACCCCAATCATGGCGCTGGTTCGGCATGTGGAAAAATGATGAGCAAGGAAACTACAGATACTTTAGGAAACCAAAAGAAAACCAATTACGCCTTAAGGCCTGATATGACCAAAGATGAGTTTATTAAAGAATTACTGACAGGCTTAACAACACCTCCTGGTTATTTTCCGCAAAATGTACTTATGAATATTCAAGGGTATGAAAGTTTAGACACGATCATGGATCGCGCCACAAAGGCATTGAGCCCTGAAGAATTTGAATTACTTGCCAATGAAACCGAAGCTTTGATGCTGGATACTCGAAATGCCGATGATTTTGCAAAAGGCTTCATACCAAATAGTATTAATATTGGTTTAGAGGGCAATTTTGCTCAATGGGTTGGCGAAATGATTCCAGATGTCAAACAAGAAATACTCCTCATAACCTATCCAGGCAAAGAAGAAGAAGCTATTACCAGATTAAGCCGTGTTGGCTATGACAATACCATTGGTTATTTAAACGATGGATTTGATTCTTGGCAAGAAAGCCATAAGGAAGTGGATACTGTATCTAGAATTTCTCCGAAGGAATTCGAGAACATGTATTCTGAAAACCCAATGGTTATTGATGTCAGAAAGAAAAGTGAATTTGATTCAGAACATGTTATAGATGCCATAAATGTGCCACTAAATGAAATAAATCAACATTTATCTACATTCCCAAAAGACAAGTTTTTTGTGTTGCACTGTGCTGGTGGTTATAGAAGTATGATTGCCGCATCCATTTTAAAACAACGCGGTTGGGATGATTTTGTAGACGTTACTGGCGGGTTTAATGAGATGAAAAATACTAACATTGAAAAATCGGACTATGTTTGCCCTACAACTATGTTATGATGGTTAGTGTTTTAAAGCGATCAAATTCTATTTGGTCGCTTTTTTTTGTTTCTAGACACATCATCTTAACTAGCTACTGTCTATTAATAAAGCAATCATAATCATGGTTTTTAGGACTTTGTAACATTTGTTACTGAATTACAAATGCAAGTCTTTTATTTTTAGAAAGTTAATCAAAACAAAACATTATGAGCAAACATCATAAAATATTAATAATTGGTGGCGGAACAGCAGGTATTATGGTTGCAGCCAAGCTACTAAAAACTAACAATCAGTTAGATATTGCCATTATTGAGCCTGCAGACACCCATTATTATCAACCAGCATGGACATTGGTTGGAGCGGGAACTTTTGATTTCAAGAAAACCGCCAAACCCATGCGAGATGTTATGCCTAATGGCGTCACATGGATTAAAGATTTTGCAACGGGTTTTAATCCCGAAGGTAATATTGTTCAAACCGAATCGAATGGAGACATTAGCTATGATTATTTGGTGGTTGCTGCAGGACTCGTCATGGCACCTGAATTAATTGAAGGCCTTCCCGAAGCGCTCGAAAAAGGAGTTGTTTGTAGTAACTATACCGATCCAGAACACACCTGGGAAGTTATTAAAAACTTCAAAGGTGGAAATGCCATATTCACGCAACCTACCACACCCATTAAATGTGGTGGTGCTCCACAAAAAATAGCCTATTTAGCGGCTGACTATTTCCAAAAAAATGGTTTAAAAAATAAGAGCAACGTTATTTTTGCAACTCCTGGAAGCGTAATTTTTGGTGTCAAACCCATTAGGGAAACACTAATGGACGTCATTCACAATTATGGCATACATTTTAAACCGTTCTATGCACCTTTTAAAATTGATTCCGATAAAAAGATTGTTTATTTTAGAAATGCGGCTCCCGAAGAAAATAAATGTGTAATCATCGAAGATAATGAGTTAGGTGAAAAAATGAGCGGTGATACCGTTATTGAGATGCCATTTGATATGTTACACTTGGCACCTCCACAAACGCCTCCTAAATTTGTAAAGAACTCGGTTTTAGTCAATGATGCTGGTTGGTTGGATGTTGATCATCATTCACTTCAACATAATAAATACCCTAATATTTTTGGACTTGGAGATGTTGCCGCATTACCAACAGCCAAAACGGGAGCCGCCATTAGAAAGCAAGCCCCTGTAGTGGTTGATAATCTATTACATTTAATGGCCAATGAAGCTGCCAGCAATCACAATTACAACGGCTATTCTTCATGTCCGTTGGTTACAGGTTATGGGAAAATGGTTCTAGCTGAATTTGATTATGATAGTAATTTTACGCCAGATCCAAAATTAAAGCAAATGTTGATTTTTGATAGCTCAAAAGAACATTGGCGCTTATGGATGTTGAAAAAGTATGGCTTACCATATTTGTACTGGAACAAAATGTTAAAAGGTAAAGACGTTTAGTTTTTGGTTAAACTAGTTAATAGTGATTGGAAGAAACGCTCAAGTAAATTTGGGCGTTTTTTTTTGTATCAGATAATTTCCGCACTTAAACCAGCTTCCAGCAACATAGAGCAACGCGGTTTTAGATCATCATAGACACCTGTTTTTACCGTGCATTTTCCTTTGTAATGCACAATAATGGAACATTGTTCGGCTTGTTCTGGCGTATGGTCACAGGCATACATCAACGTTTCAATGACATGATCAAATGTATTGACATCATCATTATATAAGATAATTTCATTTTGCTTTAGAACATCTTCTTTCAAAGAAACATCCTCTAAAGTTTTTTCTTGCGTACTCATGGTAATTTTTAAACTAATTTATGAATTTTAGGGCAACCCAATGATTTTTCTCAATAGTTTCAACGTGAGTTAGACCTAAATTATTACATGTATCTACAATTATTGGAATATCATCTTTGTAAAACCCACTCAAAAACAACATGCCCGACGTATTAAGACAAGGAACATAAACACTCAAATCGTTCAATAAAATATTGCGGTTAATATTTGCAATAATGACATCATAATGTTTACCATCCAAAATATTAGCATCGCCTTCAAATACTGAAATATGTTTGCAATTATTCCGCTCAACATTTTCTAGACTGTTGAGATAACACCAATTATCAATGTCAATGGCATCAATCTTTGCAGCACCTTTCATTTCAGCCAAAATAGCCAACACACCTGTGCCACAACCCATGTCCAATACAGACTTATTTTCAAAATCATTTTTTAAAATATGCTGAATCATCATATGAGTTGTTTCGTGATGACCCGTACCGAAACTCATTTTGGGCTCAATGACGATGTCATACTGGGTCTCCGGTTTTACATGAAATGGTGCACGAACGGTTACTTGATTATCAACTTGAATAGGCGTAAAATTCCGTTCCCACTCCTCATTCCAATTGACCTGTTCTATCTCTTGGAACTCATAGGTGATTTCAAATTCACCTGAATGCAGTATCTGAATCGAATCCAAAATATGTTCATGCCATTCTGGTTTCTGAATATATGCTGTAACGCCTGTTTCTGTTTCCACGAAACTTTCAAAACCAGCAAAACCCAATTCTGCAATAAGTATCTCGACTCCTGGTTGTGAAGGAACTACTTGAAAATCGTACCCGATGTAAATTGTATTAGACATTCAATAACGAACTAAAAAGCGTTTACAATGGCAAAAAAATCTTCGGCGTTCAGAGATGCACCACCAATTAAGCCTCCATCAACATCTGGTTTTGAAAAAATTTCTTTTGCATTATTTGGTTTCACACTACCTCCATAAAGTATGGAGACAGATTCTGCCACATCTTGACCATATTTATTAGCTAATGTCTTTCTGATAAACGCATGCATACTCTGTGCTTGTTCCGGTGTTGCCGTCTCGCCTGTTCCAATAGCCCAAACAGGCTCATATGCCAAAATAATATTATCAAAATCAGCAGCCTCTAAATGAAATAATGCATTGTTAATTTGGCTTGCTACAACATTTTCATGTTTGTCCGATTTTCTATCGGAAAGTTCCTCACCAAAACAAAAAATAACCTGCATTTTATGCTGCAATGCCGTGTCCACTTTTTTCGCAAGGGCTTCGTCGGTTTCATTAAAATAAGCACGACGCTCACTATGTCCTAAAATAACCGTTTTTATACCAATACTGTTCAACATACCAGCGCTTACCTCTCCGGTATAAGCACCATTTTCAGAAAAATGCATATTTTGGGCAGCAACCTCTATTGGGAATTGTCTGGTCGCCTCAAAAGCATGCCATAAATTTGTAAATGCAGGTGCAATCATAACCTCGGCATGTGATGTTTTTTTCTGCTGTTTTAATTCTGAAATTAGTGTCTCCGTTTGAATTAATCCATAATTCATTTTCCAATTACCAGCTACTATTTGTCTTCTCATGATAATAGTTTTGTTTTAGTTCAACGATCTGTTGATTATCTTAAAAAATTTTATACACCTTATAAATTAAATAAACAGCTATTAAAAATAAAACTATATAAGCTAAAACTTTTTCAATAGGTTTTATATGCTGCAATTCTGATTTAGCATTTTCTTTATCAATTAAATCCTTAAGCTGTATTGCCTTAACTTTATCTTTTTCATGAATGTAAAATAATGTTGAACCTATATGACCTTCATAAGAATCTCGTTCAATTTGTTTGAATTCTATATTATTATTCAGAAATTCTCTTTCCAAAAATTTAGCAGGAAACGGATACTCCATTTCAGCAACTAAATAAGTCAATTCACTCATATTAAATTCACTTTAGGATCCAGCCAAGTATAAATGATATCAACAAAAATATTGATAATTATAAATATAATGGCAATGATGAGAACTGCACCCATTATAACGGGTAAATCTAGCATATTGAGCGCATTAACAATTTCTTTACCAAGGCCATTCCACCCAAAAATATATTCAACAAATACAGCGCCTGCCAACATGGAAGCAAACCAACCGGAAATGGCGGTAACCACAGGATTCATAGCATTTTTTATAGCATGCGATTTAATAATTTGGAATTCACTTAAGCCCTTGGCTCTAGCCGTTCGGATATAATCTTGATTCATAACTTCCAACAAGGAATTTCGCATTAATTGTATCACAACTGCTAATGGTCTTATTCCCAAAACTATGGCTGGCAAAATCAAATTCTTCCATTTAATGTGCATCGATTCCCCATAATCGTCTAATTCATAGAGACTTCCAGTCATTTCTAGATTGGTGAATTCATGCAGTAAAAACCCAAACACCCAAGCAAATAATATGGCACTGAAAAAAGACGGTACACTCATACCAACTGTACTGACTATTTGAATGCATTTATCTAACCAGGTATTCTTATAAATGGCTGATATTATCCCGAAAATAATTCCAAGCGTAATCGCAATGAGGATCGCAGATACAGCAAGCACAAACGTATTAGGAAGTGTTTCACCAATGACTTCAGATACTTTTTTTCCTTGCTTGGTAAACGACTCGCGCAAATAAGGAAATTTTAATGCAATGTCCGTTTGACCAATCGTCACTAATTTTGAAGCCGAGTACTTACCTTTTCTCAAATAGGTATAAGATTCCGAATCTGTATTATGAAATGATACAGGTGATAGGTCATTCAAATAATAAAAATATTGCGTGATTTTTGGCTTATCAAAACCGTATTTTTTACGCACAGCTTCAACCTGCTCTGCAGACTGGTTTTGACCCAACATCATTTTTGCTGGATCTCCTGGCAATACATTAAACAACAAAAAAATAACGGTGATTACTCCAAATAATGTGAGTAAAGCATAAAACAGTTTATTTAGGAAATAGCTTATCAAATAACTACAAATCTATATCATCAATATCATTCCAATGGGCTTTTTGCATAACCGTCCCTTTATTGAGTTTCACAATTCCAGGACTGGCTCGAACGACTGTTTTCAAAGCTTTTTCATCGCATAAATAAAAATCGAATGCTAATTTATGATCGGCTTTAAATTGTAATTTCTCATCTGTTCCTGATGCACTCAAACCAATAACTGTATAACCTTTTTTCATTGCTTTTTCAGAAAAAGACTTTAGCTTGGCAACACCATCGGGTTCAGCTGTTGCCAAATTATACATGATAATCATAATCAATTTGTCTTCATTCAAAAACTTATCCGTTAAATCTTCAGTATCCGTTTCTATCGAAAAGTCCTTAACGGGTGGATCATAACCTTCATCAATTATTTTAGTATCCACGCCAATAAATTCACCATCAACTGTTGGATAGGTCCCATCGGTTGTAATCACTTTCTCTTCACCATTTACATTGAATTTCCAATAATACTCAATAACTGGTTTAGGAGCATCTTCGGGAATAATCATACCTTCCTGAATGTTTGCGCCTACTTTATAGGCTCTAAAATCCTTGGCTGGCAAATGCATCAAAACATGATACCCAAACCATAAACTACCAATAAAACTTATCAATGCAATAACCGTGACACCTAACGAGCTAAAAATTGGTTTGATATATTTAATTCCAAAGAATATGATTAAAATTAGTACGAGCAGAATAACGTCTTTGGTGAAACTTTCCCAAGGCGTCAATTTAAGCGCATCGCCAAAGCAACCGCAATCTTTAACTTTATCAAAATATGCCGAATAGAATGTTAAGAATGTAAAAAACACAATCATCCCCAACAAACTCCAAATAGTAAATTTTGGTTTATATCCTATTAACAGAAAAACGCCCAAAACCACTTCAAAAACCACCACAAAAATGGAAATCATTAGTGCATAGGGTTCTAAAAATGGCATATTTAAAACATCGGCACTAAAGTATTCCTGAAGTTTATAAGAAAACCCAAGCGGATCATTTAGTTTGATAAGCCCAGAAATAATGAATAAAACACCAACAAGAATTCTACATATTTGTACGATATACTTCATAATATTATTTTTCATTTAAATGAATCATAGCAAAAACTGCGTAATTTATCATATCCTGATAATTGGCATCAATGCCTTCACTTACTAAAGTTTTGCCTTTATTGTTTTCAATTTGCTTCACACGCAATAACTTTTGCAAGATCAAATCAGTCAGCGAACTCACGCGCATATCACGCCAAGCTTCACCATAATCATGGTTCTTGTCCATCATTAATTGTTTGGTAAGTGATATTTTTTCATCGTAATACTTGATAGCTTCATCTGTAGATAAATCAGGTTGCTCGACGACGCCTAACTCCAACTGAACCAATGCCATGATACAATAGTTAATAATACCAATGAATTCACTCACTTCATCTTCGTCAACTTTTCTCACATCATTTTGTTGTAAGCCTCTAATACGTTGTGCTTTAATAAAGATTTGATCGGTTAAAGATGGTAATCGTAAAATGCGCCATGCACTTCCGTAATCTGACATTTTCTTGATAAATAAATTTCTACAGGTTTCAATTACGGCATCGTATTGTTTTGAGGTTTCTTGCATGAATTACGTTGAATTTTGTGTAAATTTCGCATAAATAAATTTAAAGTTCAAAGTTTCAGGTTTAAAGTTTTCAATAGATAAACAAACAACCATAAATAAGGTATTAATGACCATAAATTGCAAAGGCAAACTAATAGACCTATCAGCGCCCAAAGTCATGGGTATACTCAATATCACACCTGATTCATTTTATGATGGTGGCAAATACAAAAATGATAGCGAATTTTTATCTCAAGTCTATGTGATGTTAAAAGAAGGTGCCACGTTTATTGACATTGGTGCATACAGTTCCAGACCCAATGCTGCTGAAGTGACGGAATCAGAAGAATTAAAAAGAGCGTTACCCATAGTTGAACTTTTGATTAAGGAATTTCCTGAAATCATCATATCCATAGACACATTCAGAAGTGCCGTTGCTAAAGAAGCCATAGAATCTGGCGCTGCCATAGTTAATGATATTTCATCTGGAATATTGGATGATAAAATGATTCCGACAGTTGCACAACTACAAGTGCCTTATATCATGATGCACATGCGCGGAAACCCTCAAACCATGATGCAGCAAACCCAATACAATAATTTAATAGAGGATATCACTTTTTACTTTTCAGAAAGACTGTCTGAAACGAGAAAAGCTGGAATTGTTGATACTATCATTGATCCAGGTTTTGGTTTTGCGAAAACAATGGAGCAAAATTATGAACTACTCAATCATCTCGAACTCTTCACCCATCTTGATAGGCCCATTCTGGTTGGCCTTTCCAGAAAATCTATGATTTATAAGCTTTTAGAATCATCTGCCGATCAAGCGCTAAATGGCACGAGCATTCTAAATACGATTGCTTTACAAAAACAGGCTAATATCCTTCGTGTTCATGATGTTAAGGAAGCTTTTGAATGTATCACTTTACTTCATCAATTAAGTCGTTAAAACTATGAAGCACCTATTCTATGGATTGTTATTGTTAACCATACTCTCATGTGGATCAGACAAAATCGTACAGTTGCCAGAGATTGAGAATGCCACAATTACGGAAATCCATGATGTTTCACCCATTTATATGTTTTACGATAAGGAAACAGACAGCATTGAGTTTAACAGAAAAAATATGATAGGAACAACCAACTGGTTGGTAAATATAGACAAACGTTTAACTTTAAAACAAATTCTCCCCCATTTGCAGTATTTGCAAGAAAAACGTCATGGCGATGGTATGCATAAAAATGAAAATGCAAAAAACTATTTTACTTGCCACGATTTGAGTATTAACAATCTAGGTTTTATTGAGTTTACTGATGTTTATTATATCATGGATGAAAGCGCCGAAGATTTTATTGAAAAATCTGGTAAAGATTATGTCCTAATTGATATTGCCAGAAATGTAAATTCAAATGTTGTAAATGATTTAATCAAAGATTTATTTAATTTAAAAAACACCAATCTAGAATTAAATTCTAAAAAAGTTAATGTCCTGTTGAAGTTTGATAATGGTATTACTTTTCAACAGTATATACTAGTAAAATCAAAATTAGAAGAATTAGACAACTCTAAAATTCTTATTGAAAACAACGAATTCATTTATTAAGCTTATTTTGTTAAATTTACCAAAACCGATAGCCTTTGGAAATTTTTGATGACCTTTTAAAATTTACCGTTGTAGATATCATTGATGTCATTTTGGTGGCACTTCTTCTATACTATGTTTACAAGTTGGTAAAAGGCACGGTAGCAATCAACATATTTATTGGAATAGTTATTATCTATTTTATCTATCTCATTACGGAAACTCTCCAAATGAAAATGTTAAGTAAAATTTTGGGAGGTTTTATGAGTGTTGGCCTGATTGCGTTAATTGTGGTCTTTCAGCAAGAAATCAGAAAGTTTTTATTGATGGTTGGTTCTACTAATTTTAGCAAACGCGGAAAGCTCTTCAAGCAATTGAAGTTTTTAAAAACAGAGGCAGAAACCGAAACCGACATTGCTGCCATTGTAAACGCCTGTACCAAAATGGGAACCTCTAAAACTGGGGCATTGATTGTATTTGAACACAATAATAACCTTGATTTTTTGACAACAACCGGTGACGAAATGAATATAAAAGTCACGCAGCCTATCATCGAAAGTATTTTTTTTAAGAATAGTCCCTTACATGATGGAGCCATTATTATTGAAAATAATATTGTCAAGGCAACCCGTGTTATTTTACCAGTAAATAATGAAAAAACACTTCCGCAACGGTTTGGATTACGGCATCGTGCAGCGGTTGGTATTACTGAAAAAACAGATGCTTTGGCTTTAGTGGTCAGTGAAGAAACAGGACAGATTTCCTATTTTAAGGATGGAGAATTTATCATGTTTAAGGATACTGCTGATCTCATTAATATGATTCAAAAAGACTTGACCTAGTATGCAATGCAAGAATTGTCAAACTGAAATTCAAGAATCAGATGATTTTTGTAGTGCCTGTGGAGGCCGAATAATCCGTAATAGATTAACCTTAAGAAATCTGTTTGAACACTTCAGCGAGCAGTTTTTGAATTACGATAATAAATTTATTCAAACATTTATTGGGCTTTTTACCAAACCAGACGATGTAATTGGTGGCTATATTTCTGGAGTAAGAAAACGCTACGTCAATGTTATCAGTTATTTTGCCATTTCGGTAACATTGGCCGGACTACAGGTGTTTATTTTTAAAAAGTTTTATCCGGAACTGTTCAACTTTGGATCGTATGGTACTCCAGGTGGAGAAGAAATGATGCAATACATCTTAGATTTAACTCAGGAATATCAGGCCATTGCTATGATGGTCAACATACCTATATATGCCATTCTATGTAAACTAACATTCTTCAGAAATAAAACCTATAATTATACCGAGCTGCTAACGATTTTTATGTATATCTATTCACAGACAACCATTGTTAGTGTGATTATTTCTATTACAGGTGCCATTTTGGGTTTAACCTTTGGCTCCATTTCTATGCTCTTATTGCCTTTTATGTTTATCTACACTGCTTACTGTTTAAAAAAACTTTACAAGCTGTCTATGAAAGGAATTTTAATCAAAACACTCATATTTTTGATTATTGTTTCAATACTTTACGTTTTAAGCATTATAGCGGCCGTAGCCATATTATATCTTACAGGAAACATGGATATTTTAAAGCGAATGGCAGAGTCTCAAAATATGGTAAATTAAGCAACCTCTTCTTTTAGAAACTGAACTTCGTATAAATTTTTGTAATACCCCTCCTGTTTTTTGAGTAGCTCATCATGGGAGCCTTCTTCAACAATTTGTCCCGCATCCATGACGACAATTTTATCCGCTTTTTTGATGGTTGCCAATCGATGAGCAATAATGATGGATGTTCTATCTTTGGTTATTTTATCAGTAGCATTTTGAATAAGTTGTTCAGAATGGGAATCAACCGATGACGTTGCTTCATCCAATACCAATATACTTGGATTGGTTACATAAGCTCTTAAAAATGAAATCAACTGTCTTTGACCAGAAGATAGCATCACACCGCGTTCTTTAACATTATAATGATAGCCGTTTGGCAAACTCATGATGAAGTCATGGATGCCAATGGCTTTCGCAGCCTGAATAACTTCAGATTCGCTGATTGATTTATCATTAAGCGTAATATTGTTTAAAATGGTATCGGCAAATAAAAACACATCCTGCAATACAACCGCTATCTGACTGCGTAATGATTTTAAAGTCATGTCCTTGATATTGGTATTATCAATCAAAATAGATCCACTTTGAATATCATAAAATCGATTCAACAAATTGATTATCGTCGATTTACCAGCTCCCGTTGCTCCAACAATGGCTATCGTTTTACCTGGTTCTATTTCCAAATTGATTCCCTTAAGAACCTCCTCATCTGGAACATAGCTAAAATGAACATCCTGAAAGGCAATATGACCCTTAAAATGTGATGCTACCATCGTTCCTGTATCATCAATTTGAGAAGTAGTTTCCAATACTTTAAATACCCTATTGGCAGCCACCATACCCATCTGGAGTGTATTAAACTTATCTGCTATTTGTCTCAATGGTCGAAACAACATCGGAATCATCATGATAAAAGCAGTCAAATCACCTAATGAGGCCGTTTGACCGATAACGGTATTCAACCCACCATACCAAGCAACAAGACCTATAGTTATTGACGATGATAATTCTGCTATAGGAAAGAAAATAGAGTTGTACCACACTGTTTTGAGCCAGCCTTGTTTATGACGCTCATTAATTTCTTTAAACTTTCTGTATTCCGTATTTTCTCTTGTAAAAAGCTGAAGGATTTTCATTCCAGTCACACGCTCTTGTACAAACGAGTTCAAATTGGAAACTTCGGTTCTTACTTCCTCAAAAGCCTTTTTCATATACTTTTGAAACAATCTTGTGGCATATAAAACAAGCGGCAACATGAGAAAAACGATTATACTCAATTCCCAATTCATCCACACCATCACACTTGATACTACCAACATAGTCAACAAATCTCGGAATATCATAAACAGACCCTCTCCAAAAATATCAGCAATACGCTCCATATCGGTTACTGCTCTTGTTATCAATACACCTACCGATGAATTATTAAAATATTTCATTTTAAAACTGAGCATGTGGTCAAAGAGTTTTATACGAATATCCTTAACAACTGTTTGCCCCAACCATCCGGCATAATAAATAAAAAGTAACTGAAAGATTACTTCAGCGAATAACATAGCACCCATTAGTAAAATATAGGGTAAGAAGCCATCTAGTTCTTTTTTAGCTATATTATTATCTATAGCTTGTTGTAAAATATAAGGCCTTGCGGCCCCCAAAAGAGCTAGCAAAATAACGGCTACTAAAACCCACACAAAAACCAATTTATACGGTTTGACGAACTGTATTAACTTTTTAAACAGTTTAGTGTCCAATAATTGATTTTGTTTTTTATCTGTCATGCTTAATACTTTCTGGGTAATCAATATATATCAAATATAAGCCATGTGCTGGAACTGAATAACCTGCTTCACTTCTATCTCTAGATTGAATGATAGCTTGTAAATCATCAATAGTTATTTTTCCAAGGCCGACATTAATTAAAGTTCCAACAATAGCACGAACCATATTCCTTAAAAACCGGTCAGCCTTAATGGTGAAATGCAACTCGTCATCAATTTGTTTCCATTCTGCTTGCATAATGTCACAATAATAAGTTTTGACGTCCGTATTTGTTTTAGAAAAGCATTGAAAATCTTGATGACCCAATAAAACTTTAGCAGCTTCATTCATTAAATGCAATCGCAGTGGTTTTTTCATTAAGTAGGCATAATCAAAATTAAAAGCATTTTTCTTTAAACCCAATCGGTACAAATAGGTTCTACTAGTAGCATCAAATCGTGCATGAGCCTCTGGTTTAACTTCAAAAATATCATGAACGGCAATATCTTGCGGTAAAAATGCATTTAGTTTATAGGTTAAGACTTCAGCATTCAAACTTAAATCTATATCAAAATGAACAAACATCTGTAACGCATGAACACCTGCGTCCGTCCTACCTGCTGCTACAATATCTATTTTTTCACCAAGTAACGTACTCAAAGCTTTTTCTACTACTTCTTGCACAGAAATAGCATTAGGCTGATTTTGCCAGCCATGATATGCTTTACCATGATATGAAAGTTCAATAAAATATCTCAAGAATGTAGTACTTTTGTTTTTGAAACTACAAAGATAATTAGAAATACCAGCTTTTAAATCACAATGTTTTCTTAATGAAAAAAATCCTGCTACTTTCAGACACACATAGTTATATTGATGATAGCATATTGAAGTATGTCAAGCAAGCTGATGAAGTCTGGCATGCTGGCGATATTGGCGACTTAAAAGTAACCGATTCTATTAAAGCTCTCAAACCCTTACGTGCTGTTTATGGAAACATCGATGACAAAAAAGCGCGATTGGAATTTCCATTAAATAATCGGTTTTTTTGTGAGGAAGTTGATGTTTGGATCACTCATATTGGCGGATATCCAAGCAGGTATAACCCTAGAATTAGAGAACAAATTAAAGAGAATCCGCCACAATTGTTCATAACAGGTCATTCACACATTTTAAAGGTCATGCCCGATAAAAAACTAAATTTACTGCATATGAATCCTGGAGCAATTGGCAAACACGGTTTTCATAAAGCCAGAACCATGCTGCGCTTTACCATTGACGGTAGAAAAATTGAAAACCTTGAAGTTATTGAATTCAAGAGATAAAAAAAGCCCAAGATCTTCACCTTGGGCTCACGCACTAATATACTAAGATGATAGGTTTATCGTAATCTATCTACAGATTTTACGAGATCTTCGTCCTTTTTAATGGCTTTATTGGCTAATGCCAAAAACACGATAGAAACAATAGGAAGAAAAATCCCAATACCTTTCTCAGAAACAACCGTTTCTCCAGATAAATTTAGAGATTGATACACAAAAAATCCTAGTAAAATAAAGTTTAATATGATATTCAGTCGTCCCAACATAAATTGTGACTTTCTGTTTTTAAATCTAAAAATGGTTATTAACGATAATACTGCTGACAATAAGAATCCCGCAAAAACATAACTAACATCTTGCGCAAAGACTTTAACACCATCCTGATTCGTCCATAATTCAAAAACAAAAATCAGTCCAGCTGAAACAACTGTAGCCAATAGTAAATAAAGCGTTTGAATTCTTTGAATCATTAAATTTCGTTTTTAACGGGCACAAAAATAATGGTTTCTTTTTTAAAATTAACTTAAAAAATTAAAATAAAGTTGTATAATTGCAGTAATAATTTGCAACTCTCACAGTTGTAAGTTATTAATTCTTCAAAAACATAAGATCAATTTTTCTTCGGAATTATTCAACTTAAATTATTTAACAAAACATTTTATTGTATCAATGTTTGAAATAGCTCAATTAAAAGAAATGAAACTTCCTGAACTACAGGAAATAGCTCAAAAATTAAAGGTATCCAAATACCGTTCATTAAAAAAATTAGATTTAGTTTATCAAATCCTAGACCATCAAGCTGCTAATCCAAAAGCCGTTAAAGAGGTTGTTAGCACTGATGATTCTTCTGATAAGACTAATGAAAAAACAAATACCAAACCTGCTCAAAAACGCCCTAGACAACGCATTCAAAACCAGCAAAATAATCCCAATAAAAAAACTGATTCCAATGAGAAGTCTTCTGATAACACAAATAATCAGAAGCCCAACTCTAATCAGAAAAGAGAATCAGAAAAAAGCAACACTCAAGACGATAAGAAAAAAGATAATAATCGTCAAAAGCGAGACAATAATAAAGGGAATTCGAACAATAATAATAATAATAATAATAATAATAATGGCAACAAGGATAACAGAAACCGCTATCGCGAACCCGATTTTGAGTTTGATGCCATAATAGAAAGTGAAGGCGTCTTGGATATCATGCAAGATGGCTATGGTTTTTTAAGATCATCCGATTACAATTACTTGTCTTCACCTGATGATATTTATGTATCACAATCTCAAATTCGTTTGTTCGGACTGAAAAAAGGTGATACTGTTTTAGGAAATGTAAGACCTCCCAAAGAAGGCGAAAAGTATTTCCCGCTTATAAAGGTTAACAAAATAAATGGCCAAAAGCCTGAAGTCGTTAGAGACCGTGTGGCTTTTGAACACCTAACACCTCTTTTCCCAAAAGAGAAATTTAATATCGCTGAAAAGCAAAGTACCATATCTACTCGGATTATGGATTTGTTTTCGCCGATAGGAAAAGGTCAACGTGGTATGATTGTGTCGCAACCAAAAACTGGTAAAACCATGTTACTTAAGGACGTAGCTAACGCTATTGCCGCCAATCATCCAGAAGTCTATTTAATGATTTTACTCATTGATGAAAGACCTGAAGAGGTTACCGACATGCAACGTAACGTAAGAGGGGAAGTTATTTCTTCAACCTTTGATAAAGAAGCACATGAGCATGTTAAAATTGCAGATATTGTTTTAGAAAAAGCAAAACGACTGGTAGAGTGTGGTCATGATGTGGTTATTCTTTTGGATTCCATAACACGTTTGGCCAGAGCCTATAACACAGTTCAACCCGCTTCCGGTAAAATATTAAGTGGTGGTGTTGACGCTAATGCCCTACACAAACCAAAACGTTTCTTTGGTGCTGCACGTAATATAGAAAATGGTGGTTCTTTAACCATAATTGCTACAGCACTTACTGAAACTGGCTCAAAAATGGATGAAGTTATTTTTGAAGAATTTAAAGGAACTGGTAATATGGAACTTCAATTGGACAGAAAGATATCCAATCGTCGTATTTTCCCTGCTATCGATTTAACATCTTCAAGTACGCGTCGTGATGATTTACTATTGGATGAGAATACGATTCAACGTATGTGGGTTATGAGAAAATATCTGGCCGACATGAATCCTGTGGAAGCCATGGAATTTATAAATGATCGTGTGAAACAAACAAGAAATAACGAAGAGTTCTTGATTTCCATGAATGGTTAAATAAATTTCATTTATCATATAAATATAAATGCCTTGAAAATTTTCAAGGCATTTTTTTTAACCATTTAAATTAATTCCATAAAAAAAGCCCTTCGTCATAGAAGAGCTTTAAACTTTATCTAATTTCACTTTTTACAAAGACGCTACGTGCTTGGCTAAACCAGACTTCAGGTTAGCAGCTTTGTTATTGTGAATAATGTTCTTTTTTGCTAATTTATCAATCATAGAAGATACAGAAACCAATAATTCTTCAGCCTCTTTCTTATCACTCATGTCACGCAATTTTTTGATTGCATTACGAGTTGTTTTGTGCTTATATCTGTTTCTTAAGCGTTTCGCTTCGTTACTTCTAATTCTCTTTAACGCTGACTTATGATTTGCCATTTGTTCTTTTATTATTAAAATTGTAGCCCGTAGGGGAATCGAACCCCTCTTACCAGGATGAAAACCTGGCGTCCTAGCCGATAGACGAACGGGCCATTTGGTTTCAAGTGCGCAAATATAAATTTAAAAACTTACACTTGCAATACTTTTCAAATAACTCTCAATGTTTCCATTGCGGATGCAAAAATACAACTATTTTTAAATGTTGCAATAACTTAATAATCTTTTTTTGAAAAAAAACAATTTAGTACGCTTTTGCAAATAAAACACGCTGTTTTGAAGGGTTACCCGAATAAACGCAAGTACCTTTTTCTTCTTTTGAATCTATTGGAATACATCGAATAGTCGCTTTAGTCAACTCTTTTATCTTCAATTCTGTCTCTTCAGTACCATCCCAATGAGCTGAAATAAAACCACCTTTTGATTCCAAAACTTGCTTAAAAGTATCAAAATCATCAACTTCAGTGATATGATTATCTCTAAATTGAAGTGCTTTTGAGTATAACGAATTTTGAATTTCCTCCATCAACGCAACTACCTTTGATGTTAAATTATCAACAGATATTACCTCTTTGGTCAATGTATCTCTCCTGGCCAATTCAACTGTGCCATTCTCCAAATCTTTTGGCCCAATAGATATCCTTAATGGAACTCCTTGTAATTCATGCTGTGCAAATTTAGCACCAGGACGTAACGTATTACGATCATCATACTTGACAGAAATGCCTTTAGAGCGTAATTCATCCATGATGATATTTACCAATTTAGAAATAGCTTCTAACTGCTCTTCAGATTTATAAATAGGCACAATAACAACTTGGTTAGGTGCTAAACTTGGAGGTAAAACCAACCCGTTATCATCACTATGAGTCATAATCAAAGCACCCATTAATCTCGTAGATACACCCCAAGAAGTTGCCCAAACATAATCCTGCTTACCGTCTTTATTGGCAAACTTGACATCAAAAGCTTTTGCAAAATTCTGTCCTAAAAAATGTGAGGTACCAGCTTGAAGGGCCTTGCCATCTTGCATTAAAGCCTCTATACAATAGGTTTCTACAGCTCCCGCAAAACGTTCACTTTCGGTTTTAATTCCTTTTATAACAGGTATTGCCATAAAGTTCTCTACAAAAGTGGCGTAGACATTATTCATCAGTTCAGCCTCTTTGATCGCTTCAGTTTCTGTAGCATGAGCCGTATGTCCTTCTTGCCATAAAAATTCTGCCGTTCTCAAAAACAACCTTGTTCGCATTTCCCATCGCACCACATTTGCCCATTGGTTTACCAATATTGGTAAGTCGCGGTACGATTGAATCCACCCTTTATAAGTATTCCAAATTATAGCTTCACTGGTTGGCCTCACCACAAGTTCCTCTTCTAATTTCGCTTCAGGATCAACTCGCAATTTCCCCTTATTATCAGGGTCATTTTGAAGTCGATAATGGGTGACAATAGCACATTCTTTAGCAAAACCTTCAGCATTTTTTTCTTCAGCCTCAAACAAACTTTTAGGAACAAAAAGCGGAAAATAAGCATTTTGATGACCAGTTTCTTTAAACATCCTATCTAATTCTGCTTGAATTTTCTCCCAAATCGCAAATCCATAAGGCTTTATAACCATACAACCACGTACAGCCGAATTCTCTGCCATATCAGCCTTAACAACTAATTCGTTGTACCATTTTGAATAATCATCTGCTCTACTAGTAAGTTTTTTGCTCATATACAAGGTTTTGGCATAAATATTGTGACTATGTTAAATATAAAAATAGTTCAGCAAAACTAACTATTTTTGAAATGTCCAACAATTAAAATTGCTAGTTATGCCTATTAAAAATTACTTTTTTTCGAAAACTTCAATACTGATAATAAGTGCGCTACTTGCATTAACATCTTGTGGTACTTATCAGAATGTACCTGACAATGATGGAATATATGGATCAACCCAAGTCCCTGTTGATAATCAAGACGCTGTGGTTGTTTATGACAACCAAAATGCGAGCAATACCTATTACAAGAATTATTTCAAAGAAAAAGCAGACGAATATGATATTTACACGCAAGATGAGGTGTTTACAGATGTAGATGACTATTCAAGTGACTATAGAGAAGAGTCGGATTCTACTCAAGTAGAATACAATCAATATGCTGGCTGGGGGCAAGAAAACACTGATGTTTCCATTAATGTCTATTCAGGAGGTTTTAATTACGGCTGGGGTTGGAACACTGGCTGGGGTTGGAACGCTGGCTGGGGATGGGGATATCCATATTATGGCTGGGGTTGGAACGCTGGCTGGGGCTGGAACGCTGGCTGGGGCTGGAATGCCGGCTGGGGCTGGAATGCTGGCTGGGGTTGGGGTTATCCTGGTTATGGATGGGCCTATTACCCACCTTATTATGGTGCTGGTTTTTATAACCCATATTATTACAGGAATAGTATTTCATATACCAACGGCAGAAGAGGTACTGCATATATGGGTAGATCAAACAGATATGGTTTGAATAGCAATTCATATTTAAGTCGCTACAATACTGGCAGACGAATTAATACTGATTATAGCTCTGGTAGACCAAGATCTAATTACAATTCTGAAGGCAAACCAAGAGTTCGCAATACAACAAGACCACGAACAAATTACAATTCTGAAGGTAAAACAAGAACAAGAACCACTACACAACCTAGAACAAGAAACCGTTCCAATACGACACCTAGAGTTAGAACAAACAGACCAACAACACGAAGTTATAATAACAGTTCTACACCTAGCAGAAGTTATTCCTCACCTTCAAGAGGTAGTTCATCTATGGGCGGCGGAAGAAGTTCAGGTGGCGGCGGAAGAAGAGGTGGTTTTTAAAAAAAAATAAAATTGTATATGAAAAATAAAATTTTGTTGGCCGTATTTACTCTAATGGTAAGTATAGTCAATGCTCAAGACTTGACTGATGCGTTAAGGTATTCAGAAGACAATATTCAAGGAACAGCCAGATTTAGAGGTTTAAGTGGTGCCTTTGGTGCTTTAGGAGGTGATATGAGTGCCGTTGGAATAAATCCAGCAGGATCTGCAGTTTTTAATTCCAGTCACATCTCGTTATCATTATCAAATTTACAAACCAAAAATGAGACACAGTTCTACAATGGATTTGAAAAATCTAAAAACCGTAATATTGATTTAAATCAAACGGGAGCTGCATTTGTATTCAATAATAGAAATACCAATTCTTCCTGGAAAAAATTTGCTTTAAGCGTTGCTTATGACAAAATTCAGGATTACGACAATGACTGGTATGCTATTGGAACCAATACCAATAATTCCATTGACACTTACTTTTTGCATTACGCCAATGGCAGGCGTCTTGATGAAATATCAGCATTACCAGGAGAAACCTACACTCAAGCCTATTCTGAAATTGGTAGTATTTATGGTTATGGTAACCAACAAGCTTTTTTAGGTTATGAATCTTACATCCTTGAACCTGTTGACAATACGGACAACAATACATCCTACACATCAAATATAGCCTCAGGAGACTACTATCAAGATTATAGTTACGCATCAACAGGTTATAATGGTAAATTTACTGTCAATGCAGCTACTCAATTTGGAGATAGAGTTTATTTAGGTTTAAATTTAAATTCTCATTTTATCAATTTTGAAAGATCAACTTTTCTTTATGAAAGCAATAATAATCAAGGTTCACTTGTTAACGAGGTTAGGTTTGAAAACAATTTATTTACTGTAGGTTCTGGCTTTTCTTTTCAGTTAGGCACCATAGTCAAAATTACAGAACAACTACGGGCAGGTTTTACTTTCAATTCGCCAACTTGGTTTAACATTTCTGAAGAATCTTCTCAATACTTAAGAACTATTGTTGATGATAATGGTACCAATGCTTCAGTTACTATAGATCCTCGGGTCATAAATATATATCCAACTTACAGATTGCAAACTCCCGGAAGAGTTACTGGAAGTTTAGCTTATGTGTTTGGAAAATATGGGTTGATTAGTTTCGACTATTCCTTGAAAGATTATAGTAATTCTAAATTTAGACCAACTTCAGATAATTACTTTAGACAACAGAACAACATTATTAGTAATAATCTAACTACTGCCTCTACTTACCGTATAGGTGGTGAAGCCAAAATTAACCAATTTAGCTTAAGAGGTGGTTATCGTTTTGAAGAGAGTCCTTATGAGAATGGCACTACAGTTGGAGACTTATCAGGATATTCTTTTGGTGTTGGTTATAATTTTGGTAATGTCATTAAATTAGATGTTACTTTTGACCAAACCAATCAATCAAACCTAACATCATTATATAATGTTGGTTTAACCGATGTAGCCAACATTGATGCTAAAAATTCTACTTTAACGTTTACGTTAAGCTTTAATATGTAATACTTATATATTTATTTTAGATAAAAAAGGGGAGCAAACGTAAAGTTTGCTCCCCTTTTTTATACTTACCTTTATCTCTATCTCTTCAATGTAAAATGTGCTTGGAATTGTTTAGCAGCATCATTCGATGGCTCTCTATAATCCACTGTAAACCAATAATCACTAGAAGGTAATGGGTAACCATTTAATGTTCCATCCCAACCTGGGCTGGAAGGACTCAACTGTTTTAACAGTTTGCCATATCTGTCAAAGATGTAGATCTTGGCATCCATCTGTGAACTGATTCCTGATATCTGCCAAGTGTCATTATCGCCATCGTTGTTTGGTGTAAAGAACAGTGGGTAGTCCATAACCAAAACCGTATCGCTTCCAATACCACAACCGTAAATATCTCTAACCTGTATGAAGTGTTCCCCTGGAGTAACGTTGGTAAAGGTATAGGTATTGTCGTTTGGCTCGTTGCTCACCCATGGCCCATTATCAATACTAAACTCATAAGATGCCGCTCCATCACCCGAGGCAATCACTTGAATAACATTGTCATCGGCAAAGGCTTCAGTTACAACCGTTGCATCTACAATTGGCGGTGAACTTTCTTCAACGTTAACTGATATAACATTGAAACATTGGGTATCTATATTCGTTATGGTAACAATATGTGCCCCAGCCTGAACAGCTGTATAGCTCGAATCAATACTGACGATAACACCATTCGGGTCTTCCCATTCAAAAGTATAGTCCGTGGCACTCAATCCCGTGTCAATGGTTGGTGATCCAACAACTTCGGTGCCATTGGTATTGACACAAATTGTATATAAATCATCTGGCGTAAACATCGGAATTGGATTAACTATTAAATCAAAAGTTATGATTGTATAACATCCAGTGCCATCATCAGATGCATTGTTTGGATCTCCTGTATTGGTTACACGCACATAAATGGTTTGAGGTGTTGCAATATTGGTGTAAGCTGTTTCGTTTGAAATAGGGTTCTCCCCTGATTCTGCATCGGCCATCGATTCATGGTATGTTACCGTTTCATCAAAATCGTTCAACATTAATCCTTCGTTGAGGGTCAAATCAAACTCTTCCTGTAAATCACCTGGATTGTTGTCATCACAAGTAATCATATCAGGCAATACATCATTGGGCGTCGGCAACGTATTGACCACTAATGTCAAAGTGGTCATGGATGAACAATTTCCGCCACTGGTTGTTTCGGTAACCGTCACAAAGATGGTCTGTGGGTTGTGTGGCAATCCGCCTATCGATGTATTTTGATAGGATTCATAATTGGCTATTGGATTGCTTGGAATATCGGCCATTGTTTCAAAATAATCAACACTCAATGTCACATCACCACCTGTATAAGCATCATTTTGAGATGTTAGATCAAAAATGGCATAACCATCATTATCGTTCGTGTCATCACATACTTCAAAGATGCCATCTTGTGCTTCAGCCGGTATAACTGGCAATGGGTTAACCATTAAATCAAATTGCCCAACTTTTATACATCCGTTTAATCCTTCCAACCTGACATAAATAGTTGTATTTCCAGATACGTAGTCAGATAGTTGCGGTTCCATTATAGGATTCAATCCTGGAGATGCTTCAGCATCTGCTAATGTCTCATGGTAGGTCAATATAAAGTCTGCCGGGTTTTGTGTACCGTAAATGGTAGCGTCCATGATTGTTAAATCAAATGAGGCTGTTCCATCAAAATCATCATCACATATCACATACGGATCAATGGATGTCGGTATTTCTGGTGTCGGCTCTACTATCAACTGCAACTGCACAATGGTCGGGCAATCATCATTATCTCCATAATCAACTCGTACATAGATTATTTGTCCTGCCACATTCGATAAGGTATCTCCCTGTGGATTCACATCATCTTGTGCATTTTGAAGGGTTAAATGGAAAGATACATCTAGTGTCGCATCACTAGCCAGAATTTCATCTCTGGTAGTTGATAGGTCAAAGTCACCCAAATTATCATTGTCGGGATCACAATATGTCAATGGTGTCAATGGATTGACATCGGGTCCATTGGTTACATTTAAAACCAATGTCGTGGTTGTGAAACACCCTGTATTGGAATCTTCAACTCTAATGTATACTACTTCACCATCGGTTCCTATATAGGCATCATCTGAAGGTGAAACTTCTGGAGAACCAGATTCGGCTGCAACCAAGCTGTTGTAGTAGGTAACAACATAATCTGAATTACCAGCAGCTATTTCATCGTTTTTAATGGTTAAATCCAGTTCGGTCATGCCATCACTGACATCATCATCGCAAACTACCAATGGCGTTGGGTCCACTATTGAAGGTATCGGTAACACAGTAACGTCTTGCGTCGAACTACCACTACAAGCTCCTGTAATTTCATATTGAACGGTATAGGTAACACCTGGTGTTCCACCAGTTACTAAACCCGTAGCTGAATCTATCGATACTGGTGCACCTGGATCCGGATTTAAGGTGAATGTTCCACCAACATCACCTGTTATGGTAGCTGTTCCACCATCGCAAGTTGCCGTTATTGTGAAGTCAGTATTCGCTTCAGTAAGAACAGTCACATCTTGAGTAGTACTCGCAGGACAACTACCAGATGTTGTATATTCTATCGTATAAGTGACTCCGCCTGTACCACCAGTCACCTCCCCTGTAGTCGAGTTTATCGATACTGGTGCCCCTGGATCTGGATTCAATGTAAAGGTTCCTCCTGTATCTCCGTTGATGGTAGCCGTACCGCCATCACAAGTCGCCGTCATCGTAAAGCTTGGGTCGTCCTCTGGTAAGACCGTTACCGTCTGGGTATCACTGTCTGGACAGACTCCTGCTGTTGTATATTCTACTGTGTAGGTAACTCCTGGTGTTCCACCGGTTACCACACCCGTAGCTGGGTCTATCGACACTGGTGCACCTGGATCTGGGTTTAACGTAAATGTTCCGCCAGCTGTACCACTGACTGTGGCAGTACCGCCATCACAAGTCGCGGTCATCGTAAAGCTTGGGTCGTCCTCTGGCAAGACCGTTACCGTCTGGGTATCGCTGTCTGGACAGACTCCCGCTGTTGTATATTCTACTGTATAAGTAACTCCTGGTGTACCACCCGTTACCACACCCGTAGCCGGGTCTATCGATACTGGTGCACCTGGGTCTGGGTTTAACGTAAAGGTTCCGCCTGCATCACCATTGATGGTAGCTGTTCCACCATCACAGGTAGCTGTCATCGTAAAGCTTGGGTCGTCCTCTGGTAAGACCGTTACCGTCTGGGTATCACTGTCTGGACAGACTCCTGCTGTTGTATATTCTACTGTATAGGTAACTCCTGGTGTACCACCCGTTACCACACCCGTAGCCGGGTCTATAGATACTGGTGCACCTGGGTCTGGGTTTAACGTAAAGGTTCCGCCTGCATCACCATTGATGGTTGCTATTCCGCCATCACAGGTCGCTGTCATCGTAAAGCTTGGATCGTCCTCTGGCAATACCGTTACAGTCTGGGTATCGCTGTCTGGGCAGACTCCCGCTGTTGTATATTCTACTGTATAAGTAACTCCTGGTGTACCACCCGTTACCACACCCGTAGCTGGGTCTATCGATACTGGTGCGCCTGGATCTGGATTCAATGTAAACGTTCCGCCTGCATCACCGTTGATGGTTGCTGTTCCTCCATCACAGGTCGCTGTCATCGTAAAGCTTGGATTGTCCTCTGGTAAGACTGTTACCGTCTGGGTATCGCTGTCCCCACAAGTTCCTGCTATTGTATATTCTACTGTGTAGGTAACTCCTGGTGTTCCACCGGTTACCACTCCCGTAGCTGGGTCTATCGACACTGGTGCGCCTGGGTCGGGGTTCAATGTAAAGGTTCCGCCTGCATCACCGTTGATGGTTGCTGTTCCGCCATCACAGGTCGCTGTCATGGTAAAACTAGCATCTGCGGCCGTAAGTACTGTAAATGATTGCGTGTCATTTGCAGGACAAGCACCACCAATTGTGTAATCTACCGTATAAGTAACTCCTGGTGTTCCACCGGTTACCACTCCTGTAGCCGGGTCTATCGATACTGGTGCGCCTGGGTCGGGGTTCAATGTAAAGGTTCCGCCGGTATCTCCGTTGATGGTTGCAGTTGCTCCATCACAGGTTGGCGTCATCGTGAAATCAGCATTGCCTTCCGTTAATACAGTAACCGTCTGGGTATCGCTGTCTGGGCAGACTCCCGCTGTTGTATATTCTACTGTATAAGTAACTCCTGGTGTTCCTCCTGTTACCACACCCGTTGCCGGGTCTATAGATACTGGTGCGCCTGGATCTGGGTTCAATGTAAAGGTTCCGCCTGCATCACCCGTTATGGTAGCTGTTCCGCCATCACAGGTCGCTGTCATCGTAAAGCTTGGGTCGTCCTCTGGTAAGACTGTTACCGTCTGGGTATCGCTGTCTGGGCAGACTCCCGCTGTTGTATATTCTACTGTATAAGTAACTCCTGGTGTTCCTCCTGTTACCACACCCGTTGCCGGGTCTATAGATACTGGTGCGCCTGGATCTGGGTTCAATGTAAAGGTTCCGCCTGCATCACCCGTTATGGTAGCTGTTCCGCCATCACAAGTCGCTGTCATCGTAAAGCTTGGATCGTCCTCTGGTAAGACTGTTACCGTCTGGGTATCGCTGTCCCCACAAGTTCCTGCTATTGTATATTCTACTGTGTAGGTAACTCCTGGTGTTCCACCGGTTACCACTCCCGTGGCTGGGTCTATCGACACTGGTGCGCCTGGATCTGGATTCAATGTAAAGGTTCCGCCTGCATCACCGTTGATGGTTGCTGTTCCGCCATCACAGGTCGCTGTCATGGTAAAACTAGCATCTGCGGCCGTAAGTACTGTAAATGATTGCGTGTCATTCGCAGGACAAGCACCACCAATTGTGTAATCTACCGTATAAGTAACTCCTGGTGTTCCACCGGTTACCACACCCGTAGCTGGGTCTATCGATACTGGTGCGCCTGGGTCGGGGTTCAATGTAAAGGTTCCGCCTGTATCTCCGTTGATGGTTGCAATTGCTCCATCACAGGTTGGTGTCATCGTGAAATCAGCATTGCCTCCTCCTGTGCTTACAGATACTGTTACGGTATCTGAATCTGTAAAAGTACTACCGTCACAATTTGTGTATTCTACCTCAACGGTGAATGTTTCATCAGCAGTTGGACAAACGTTAACTGTATCCGAATTTCCAATTGGGCTACCACCCCCATCATACCATGTTATATCATAGTTCGGGGTGCCATTAGGCGTAAATCGCCAAGCTTCAATACTAGCAGACCAATTGCCTGTATTTCTTCCTGGTGGTGTATAAGCTATCGTACCAGCAGGATTTTGAATTCCGATTACCGCATTTCCATTATTCCAAGTTAAACATGTTGGTTTGTCTAAAATATATACTTCAATAGTGTTTGTACCTTCATACAACACTATCTGTTGAAACGTTTTTAAATTATTACATGAAAATTGCGCTACATTAAAATAGCTAACCACAAAGGTTCTACAAGGTGCTGTACCCTTTACCTCCCATCCAATTTCATGAGTTCCATTACTGGCAGCTGGGTCAATATCGTGAACGGCACCAAAGATATTTACATCTGCCAATGTCGCGTTTGTATTATTTGGTATAGTCTGACTGAAAGCCCACCCATTAAAAGTATTGGCATTACTTACATCAAAACTTATACCCCCATTAGCTCCAACAATTAATTGATTATAATTATTATTAAAAAAGCAAAATTCAAAAGGTAAATTAACAACACCACTCCAAATATCATCTATATTCACAAAAAGTGGATTTGCTAATCCATTAAAATTTGAAGGTGGGTTGAACGGGATTGATGACACTGCATAGCTATTTGTTTCACCTGTTTCCAGATAGGTAGCCGTTAAATCTACACAGGCAGCATCGTCACAATCTATAACCTGATTAGGACCTGCCTGAACGTTTGGACAGCCTGGCCCTTGAGCATAGATAGAATGGGCAATAACAATTAAAAATAGCGTAATTAACTTTTTCATTGAAAGAGGGTATTTTAATTTTTTAAAAGATAGACAGGGGTACGAAAACTATAATTTTAGCAATATAGCTATAAGCGACGAAAAATAAGAAAAAAATAGAAAAAAGCCCTTAAAAATTCGGTGAAATTAATTGTTTGTTAATAACATATTTTGAAAAAATGGAAATGCTTATCTTTGCAGATTAAAACCCTTATATTTCTATTACATGAAATTTAATACTGATATAGAAGATTTTGATGCTATGGGCAATGACCATATTGGTACTTCTGCCAACACACCACTACGCAAAGATGCCTTTAAACTGAATCAAGACGAAAAAATTGAAATTATCAAAGATGATGTTAGGCGTATCATGGAAACTTTAGGCCTTGATTTGACAGATGATAGTCTTAAAGGAACCCCTAACAGAGTTGCGAAGATGTTTGTGAAGGAACTTTTTGGCGGCCTGGATCCAGCCAAAAAACCAAGCGCTTCAACCTTTGAAAACAAATACAAGTATGGCGAAATGTTGGTTGAAAAAAATATCACGGTCTATTCAACCTGCGAACACCACTTATTGCCTATTGTTGGAAAAGCACATGTTGCTTATATTTCCAATGGTACCGTTGTTGGTTTATCCAAAATGAATCGTATTGTTGATTATTATGCCAAGCGACCTCAAGTACAGGAACGATTGACCATTCAAATAGTTAAAGAACTGCAAGAAGTTTTGGGAACAGAAGATGTTGCCTGTGTTATTGATGCCAAGCATTTATGCGTTAATTCCAGAGGCATTAGAGATACCGAGAGCAGCACAGTCACATCTGAATTTGGTGGCAAATTCAAAGAAAAGGCTACTCGCAGAGAATTTCTTGACTACATAAAACTTGACACTTCGTTTTAATTAAACCTAACCTAATTTCATGCAATTATTTGACCAACAGCAAATTAAAGTTTACAACACTTTAAGCGGCGAAAAAGAAATATTCAAACCCATTAATGATGGACATGTTGGCATGTATGTCTGTGGACCTACAGTATACAGCAATGTCCATCTAGGCAACGTTAGAACCTTCATGTCTTTTGATATGATATTTCGCTATTTTAAGCATTTAGGTTATAAAGTTCGATATGTCAGAAATATTACGGACGCTGGTCATTTGGAGAATGACGCTGATGTTGGAGAAGATCGTATTGCTAAAAAAGCGCGATTGGAGGAAATTGAACCTATGGAAGTTGTACAACGCTACACTGTTGACTTTCACAATATCTTAAACAAATTCAATTTTTTACCACCAAGCATTGAACCGACAGCTACCGGTCATATTATCGAACAAATAGAAATTATCAGGAAAATTATTGATAATGATTTGGCCTACGTTGTAAATGGCTCTGTTTATTTTGACGTTTTAAAATATAATGAAACCAAACCTTACGGTATTTTGAGCAAGCGTAATGTTGAAGATCTCATTCATAACACTCGGACTTTAGATGGTCAAAGTGACAAAAAAAATCCTCAAGATTTTGCCCTTTGGAAAAAAGCCGAACCACAACACATCATGCGTTGGCCGTCTCCTTGGAGTGATGGTTTTCCAGGATGGCATCTAGAATGTACCGCTATGAGTACAAAATATTTAGGCGAGCATTTTGATATTCACGGCGGTGGAATGGATTTAAAATTTCCGCATCATGAGTGTGAAATTGCCCAAGCTGAAGCAACCAACAACGTTGCTCCTGTTAACTATTGGATGCATGCTAATATGCTGATTATGAACGGTAAAAAAATGGCCAAGTCAACCGGGAATTACATTTTACCTAATGAAATTTTCACAGGAGACAATCCTCATATCACCAAAGCTTATTCTCCTAGTGTTGCGCGTTTTTTCATGCTTCAAGCACACTACAGAAGTGTATTAGATTTCACCAATGATGGTTTATTGGCTAGTGAAAAAGGATTTTTCAGACTAATGGATGCCATCAATTTACTGGACGTTTTAAAAACTAGCGAAAAATCAAGTTTTAATATATCCGAATGGAAACAAAAATGTTATGACGCTATGAATGATGATTTCAATACGCCCATTGTCATAGCAAACTTGTTTGAAGCGGTAAAATATATTAATCAGATTAAAGATGGATCTGCAAGTATAACACATAGTGATCTAGCTGAATTAAAAGACTCTATGCATGCATTTGTATTTGATATTTTAGGCTTGGAAAATGCTACAAAATCTAATACGGATTCTGACAAGCTTTCAGGAGCTGTAGAAATTTTAATTCAATTGAGGCAAGAAGCCCGCGCCAATAAAGATTTCGCATTATCAGATAAAATTCGTGATGAATTGGCTGAAGCTGGTATTCAATTAAACGACAGTAGGGATGGTACCACTTTTTCGACTAATTAGTCATGAAAAAAATACTGATTGCACCTCTACTATTTCTAATAAAAGTCTATCAAATTTTTATATCTCCTCTGACACCTGCTGCTTGTAGATATCAGCCTACTTGTTCCCACTATTCAAAGGAAGCCTTGGAGAAATATGGTTTATGGAAAGGTGGTAAATTAGCCATAAAAAGGATTTTTAGTTGTCATCCTTGGGGTGGTTCAGGTTATGACCCAGTTCCTTAAAATATCATGTCTTTCATTTCATTGCTTTCGTATCCGTTTTCAATTATATATATTTACTACATCAATTAAAAACCTATGTATTTACTGAAATTTGATTGGAATCCTATTACAGGTATAGATATTGTTGGAAATTTTAAATTACATTTCTACAGTATGATGTGGATTGTTGCCTTTCTTTTAGGATGGTATATCATGAAACGCATTTTTACTAAAGAAAAGGTAAATTTAGAATATTTGGATCCGCTTTTCATTTATACTGTTTTAGCAACCATGCTAGGGGCGCGTTTGGGACACGTATTATTTTATCAATCTGAATTGATATCAGAAGATTTCTTCAGTATTTTTCTCCCATTTAGATTTAAAGGCGGGTTTGAATTCACTGGATTTCAAGGACTTGCCAGTCATGGTGCTGCGATTGGCATCATAATCGGTATGTATTTATACAGACGTAAATACAAGTATAAATCCTTGATGTGGATACTAGACCGTGTTGTCATTTCGGTGGCTTCAGGTGCTGTTTTTATAAGAATAGGAAACTTTATTAACTCTGAAATCATTGGTAAGGTTACTGATTCATCTTTTGGAGTACGTTTTATTCAAGAAGAATATACGAAGAACGAGGCCATTCAGCTTACAGGCATTCAAAGTCCGCAAGAAGCTTACAACGCTATTGCAAGCAATCCTCAATTTCAAAATCTTTTGGAGGCCGTACCCTACAGGCATCCTGCACAGTTGTACGAATCATTTTGCTACATTTTTGTTTTTCTAATTTTATGGTACGTTTACAATAAAACTAAAAAATCAGAACAAGCTGGATTTTTGTTTGGTCTGTTCTTAATAATGCTTTGGACCATTCGGTTTTTTGTGGAGTTTGTCAAAGAACCTCAAGGTGACGAATATATTACTATGTTAGGTTTAAACACAGGCCAGATGTTAAGTATTCCGTTTATTTTAATCGGACTTTATTTTATGTTTCTTTTTAAACCAAAATCTGCTCAATAATTGTTTTATGATTCGGCAATATTTTAGAATAGCAATATTATCTAGTTCTATTATTTTAACATCTGTTACTTCATGCAAGGATGAACCTAAAACAGTAAGCCAAAAGAAAGTTACTTTTAAAAAAGAAGGTGAGCTGCAAATACTTAAAGCTTCTAATGATTCCTTAATCAAAATTCTAGATATCGAGATTGCTGATAATGAGTTTGAAACACAGACAGGCTTAATGTATCGGGAATCCATGAATGAAAATCATGGGATGTTATTTGTTTTTGATGATTCCAGGCCACGTTCATTTTATATGAAAAACACACGTTTCCCATTGGATATTATCTATTTAGATGATAAAAAAACCATAGTTAGTTTTCAGGAAAATGCCCAACCCCTGAACGAAAATTCCCTTCCTTCAAATGCACCAGCGAAATATGTGTTGGAAGTCAATGCTGGTTTGGTAAAACAATGGAATTTACAAGTGGGAGATAAAATAACTTATACCAAACAATAATCTAAAAACTGAATTTAACAAAAAAGCCTTTTTGAAGATTCAAAAAGGCTTTTTTGTTTTAATTAGAATTTGGAATTACGCTTTTGCTTCATCCAAATCCTCTTCTTTTACTTTATTTTTTAGAGCTTCTTTAGCATCACCTTTCTTAACTGAATCATACATTAGAGGTGTTGCTATAAATAATGATGAGTAGGTACCTACGATCACACCAACAATCAATGCAAACATGAACCCTCTTATGGAATCACCTCCAAAAATGAAGATGGCTAACAATACCACTAACGTAGTTAAAGACGTATTCAATGTTCTACTTAACGTACTGCTCAAAGATACATTAATAACTTTATTAAATGGCCATGATGTATGCTCATTAAAGAATTCACGAATTCTATCAAATACAACAACCGTATCATTTAACGAGTAACCAATTACCGTTAATATGGCGGCAATAAATGCCTGGTCAATTTCCATACTGAAAGGCATGTACTTGTAAGTCAATGAGAATACCCCTAAAACAATCAAAACATCATGGAAAACAGCGGCAACCGCACCCAGTGAGAATTGCCATCTTTTAAATCTGAATAAGATATATAAGAACACAACAATCAACGACCCTAAAATAGCCCAGAATGATGCCTGTTTGATATCATCAGCAATCGTAGGACTCACCTTATAATACTTCATCAAACCAACTGTTTTATGAGCATCATCTTTAATAAAATCGTCGTAAGAAATACCATTCAAATAAGGCTGAAGTTCATTATATAACATTGTTCTAATTTCTTCATCAACAGCATTATCAGTCTCGTTTACCTTGAACTTCGTTGTGATTTTCAACTGATTGGCACTACCAAATGTTTTAGCCTCTGCACTACCAAAAGCATCCATCAATTCAGATGATATTTCATTGGCACTGACATCTTGGTCAAAACGCACTTGATAGGTACGACCTCCAACAAAGTCAACACCTTGGTCCAATCCATTTGTAAATAACGATCCTAGACTTATTAAGATTAATGCACCTGATATGATATAAGCTGCTTTACGTTTTCTCAAGAAATTAATATCAATATTTCTAAATAGGTTTTTGGTTATTGCTGTGCTAAAGTCAAGGCTTCCACCTCTTTCAGTATACCAATCAACCAATAAACGCGTGATGAAAATAGCCGTAAATAAGGATGTACCAATACCTATTAATAACGTCGTGGCAAAACCTTTGATTGGTCCCGTTCCAAAAATAAACAATATCAATGCGGTTAAACCTGTCGTGATATTGGCATCTAAAATTGAAGACAGTGCATTACTAAAACCATCGGCAATAGATTCCTTCATACCTTTTCCTTTTGCTAATTCCTCTCGAATACGCTCAAAGATCAGTACGTTAGCATCCACCGACATACCTATGGTTAAAACAATACCCGCAATACCTGGCAAGGTTAATACAGCTCCAAGGCCTGACAACACGCCAAAAATTAATACGATGTTAAATAACATGGCAATATCAGCAAATAAACCAGCCTTGCCATAGTAAAGGAACATCCAAACCAATACCAAGCCTAATGCAATTAAAAACGACATTTTACCACTATCAATGGCCTCTTGCCCTAATGATGGACCAACAACTTCACCTTGAATAATATCAGCTGAAGCTGGTAACTTACCAGCACGCAATACGTTGGCTAAATCGGTTGCTTCATTTAAAGTGAAATTTCCAGAAATAGATGAGTTACCACCTGAAATAGGTCCGGTAGTTACACCAGGTGCTGAATACACCACATTATCTAAAGCAATGGCTATTTGTGTTCCTTGAGTATAGGCACGACCTGTCATTTCCTCCCAAATCTTCGCACCTTTAGCATTCATTTGCATAGAAACCGTTGGTTTTCCAACAGCATCATAGTCTTGTCTAGCATCAGTTACCACTGCACCACTTAATGGTGGTACATTATCTCGGTTACCAATTAAAGCATATAAATCGACTACTTCACTATCCTTTGCTGGTTTGCCAAATACAAATTTTACATTACGTTGTTCAGCAGGTAACAAAGCTCTTACTTGCGGCATATTCAAATACTCCGTGACTTTGTCCTTATCCTTAATATTAACAACCGCTAAAACTGCAGGATTAGGTGATTGAAATAATAAATCTCTTAAAGGATTCACTTCAACTGCTGTTGAATCTGGATCTGACCCTAATAAGTCAGCAATAGCATCGTCTTCAGTAGCCTCTTCAGCTTCTTGATCTGTAGCTTCGGTTTCTGAATCAACCTTTGGAGCTTCCATATCCTTTAGCAAGTTGTTGGCTTCAACTAAAAACGGACCAAACAAATCACGCTTGTAAACATCCCAAAACTCCAATTGAGCAGTACTTTGTAATAACTTAATAGCACGTTCTTTGTCTTTAACACCTGGCAATTCAACCAAAATACGTCCTGAACTACCTAAACGTTGGATACTTGGTGATGTGACACCAAACTCATCAATACGCTTACGCAATACTTCGAAAGCCGAAACGATTGACTCATCAATTTTACGTCTGATAATAGGCTTCACATCATCATCAGTCATAGAACCTTCAATTTCACCGTCTAAAGCACGGGTATAGAAAATATTTGGAGATGCTAATTTAGTATCACCCTTAATAGCATCAAAGGCTATGAAAAAGTCTTCAACAAAATCATTTTGGCTGTTCTTCTGAAGTTCTGAAGCATCGTCTAGCGCTTTATTAAAAACTGGATCTTTACTATAGTTAGCAAGACCTTTTAAGATATCCTTTACAGATACTTGAAGAATAACACTAACACCACCTTTTAGGTCAAGACCTAAATTCATGGCATTTTCCTTCACTTCATTATAGGTATAGTTAGCAATACCTAAATTAAATACATCTTCATTTGATAAAGAGTCTAGATACTTGCGCTCTTTAACTTCATCACCGTTAGAAACTGCCACAGCAGTATCTTCAATGCTATTTGCCTTAAATGTGAATGACAATTGGTAGATACTAACCAAACCAAACAACACCGCAAATAGTTTTACTAATCCTTTATTTTGCATTGTATAAATATTTTAGGGTCAAATTTTTTAAAACCGAGCAAATATAGAATTTACTACAAAATCTGACAATTAATTCTTTTAAATAAAATAGTTGTAAAAAGTCTTCATGGTATCTAACGAAGACTAATTAAAATAATCATTTTCACGTCATGATCATTTTTAAGATTTTTTGAAAAGGGAAGATTAATTATGAATTCCCAAAATGAGCGGGTCCTGCTCTAACTTCTGGAAAAACATAAGATGGGTTACTGATTGTATTTTCAACATAACACCATATCCTAAAGGCAACTTTTTGGTTATCACAATCATTATTGAGATGTGTTCCAATGAAAGCAAACCAGGAATTTGGATCAAAATATCGGTCTATTTTAGATTTTTTGACCAGAACACAGTTGTCCAAACCAGAATTGGATTGATGCGTGTTTTGTATTTCATAGATATCTAAATCAAAATCAACCTCGTTGGAATTTGATGAATGATCACTATCAGTTTTATTAGTTTTAAATGCGAAATCAAGACTTAATTTCATTTCATTAAAAACCACCTCTTTTACACTAGCAATATCTGCCTTGCTGTAATAGGTGATTTTTAATTTCTCATCATCTTGATTAGTGATTTTAATATTTTCAACACCTAACTCCTGTAACTTGCTTTTTACAATTTGAATAGTGCTTTGAGCCTCACTCGATGAAGGCCGGACATCATTGAAATGAAAAACAATTTCCTGATTGGCTTTGTGAGTTTGCTGTTGGCTAACAACACCCAAACAAGTCAAAATCAGGATTAAAATACCAATATGTATTTTCTTTCTCATGCGCCAAATATAAAAAAATAAAGACTGTATTGCTACAGTCTTTATATATAATGCATAATTTTACGGGATTAGGTGTAAATATGAGTTACTTCATCTTAAAAACCCATTAACTTATCGGTTTTTTCATAACCTTCTTCAGGAGTCATTTCAAATTTTTCATCAGAAACGGTTTCCTTTTTAATCTCTGTCACTTCGTGGGTAATTTTAATATTCATGCCCATTTGCGACATGGTCATTTCCATATATAGCGGAAAACCTTCCACTTTAGTACCCATTTGAACTGCTTGATTGGAAATGGCTGAAATTTTATCAGTCACAAACATATCCATTTTCACTTCAGCTCCATCTTTAGACACAGTCAAATTGTATTCTTGACATTCATAGCCTAAAACAGTTTTAGTTTCATCTCCCTTTTCAATAGTAACATCTTTCATGTCTTCCTCTCCTGGCTCCATACTTTTTGTCATGTATTTTTTGCCAACCATTTGATTATCCATCATAATCAACATTTCTTTAGTGTCGGCATTCATGATAGTTATGGAATTCCCTGACATTAAATTAAAAGTTTCAGAACGTGTTTTATTATCTTTAAAGTAAGTGGTTGTCAACACTTCACCTATCATTGCTAACTGTGCTTGCATTTGTTCATTGTCACTAGACATGGTTTGCTTTGATTTTGCTATACCTTCAGTTATTGCTTCTTGAGCAAATGATGACAAACTTAATACACATACTAAAACAAAAAGTATTTTTTTCATTTGATTTATTTTTAAAATTTATTGAATAGTTGAAGTTGTTTTAGTGTTAGTATCACAACTTACATTTTTGTTACTTAATTATAGTTCTAAAAGTCCGTTAGTTTTTCTAACACCTTCGGCACTGGTTTGTAAATGCTCTTTTTCAGCATCGCTTAAATCAATTTCAACAACCCTCTCGATACCATTCTTTCCTAAAATTACTGGTGCTCCGATACAAATATCATCTAAACCGTATTCGCCCTCTAACAATGTAGAGCAAGGGAACAATTTCTTTTGGTCACAAGCTATAGCCTGTACCAAGCCACTAACAGCAGCCCCTGGCGCATACCATGCTGATGTTCCCAATAATTTTGTTAAGGTAGCTCCACCAACTTTGGTATCTTCTTTAACTTGATTCAATCTATCTTCAGATAAAAATTCTGACACTAAAACACTATTCCTTGTTGCTAAACGCGTTAAAGGCACCATTCCAACATCACTGTGGCCGCCAATTACCATGCCATCCACATCACTGATTGGTGCACCTAAAGCTTCGGCTAAACGATATTTAAAACGTGCTGAATCTAAAGCTCCACCCATTCCAATGATTCTATGCTTTGGTAAATTGGTTGTTTTATGAACTAAATAAGTCATAGTATCCATAGGGTTACTTACTACAATAATGATTGTATTTGGAGAGTGCTCAATTAAACTTGATGATACTGATTTTACAATTCCAGCATTAATACCGATAAGCTCCTCACGTGTCATACCAGGTTTTCTCGGGATACCAGAAGTAATAACACAAATGTCACTATTAGCAGTTGCTGAATAATCATTTGTAATTCCTGTAATTTTTGTATCAAATCCGTTTAAGGAAGCGGTTTGCATTAAATCCATCGCTTTACCTTCAGCAAAGCCTTCTTTAATGTCCAGTAACACAACTTCACTGGCAAAATTTTTGATGGCAATATATTCTGCACAACTAGCACCAACTGCTCCTGCTCCAACTACTGTAACTTTCATGATAATTTATATGTTTTTTGTTATTTATATTTTTTTGCAAATGTATGAATTTGAATACGATTAAGGGATTGAAACTCTAATTAATATTATAACTAACTCCCATGTTTAAATTAGCATATTGACCTAGAGTCAACATCGTATTTAATGAGAAATCCTTTATTCTGTAATTGACGTTTAAATCAAACTTTACATTGGTTTCAGTTCCCTCCAAAGATCCCAACGAATCATTTAAATAGCCTAAAACATCAATAAAATCCTGTTTATTGGAACCTCCAACTTCATAATTAAACTTTGTTGAAGCCAATCCAATAGCCGTTGAAAAATCAAATTGTTTGACTGATTTAGAAGCTACTAAATTGAAACCAATTGAATTTCCCTTAACCTTTATGGCATTGATAGTTCCCAAAATCAAATCGGCTTCATTAAACTCATCTTCAACATAATAGTTTGTATAAGTCATCAATAACCCGAAGTGATAGCTACTTTCCATCAAAGGTTTTATCCATTGATTTAAATGATGGGCTAATCCAAATCCAAAAGAACTATATTTAGTTTCATTAATCTTTATATTAGGAGCATATCTTACGATTAGATTCGTCTGTTTCCAAAGTCCTACAGTTGCTTGTATTTGACCATGTTTAACCGTTTCTTGTCCTATTCCTTCAGGCGAATCAAACTCAAAAGTTTCTTCACCTATACGACCTTCCAGAACCACAAAATTATCGCCTCCCAATGCTGTTGGAATTTGTGCAGATGTTGCAGTTCCTTGAATTCCTAAATTTTGTAATTCAGACTCATTCACAATAAAGTTTTTCTTACTATTCGGTATAAACAATAAGTTGTATTGCAAAGATATCTCTACATCAAATTTACTTTTAGGGGTAAAATTAGTGTACCAACCACCTGATGCCTGGTATACCGAAGCATCAGCTGCTGGAGAAATATATTTTTCAGTGAGAAAAATTAAATCTTGCGTAACTGCATCCAAGTCATTCTGAAAACCTTCAAACTGCGAATACCCAAAAAATGGACAAAAGCAACATAGCAAAATGACCTTACGCATCGATATTGGCGTAAATAGCATTCTTTTCAATGAATTCTCTACGAGGTGGTACTTCGTCACCCATAAGCATTGAGAAAATTCTATCGGCTTCACTACCGTTATCAATATTCACTTGGCGTAAAGTTCTGAATTCCGGATTCATGGTCGTATCCCATAATTGTTCAGCATTCATTTCCCCAAGACCTTTGTATCGTTGAACACTGACACTTCCTCCAAATTCTTCAGCAATAATATCGCGTTCTTTATCATTCCAAGCATATTGTTTTTTATTTCCTTTTTTAACCAAATATAGTGGTGGTGTTGCAATATAAACATGACCATTTTCAATCAATTCACGCATGTATCTAAAAAAGAAAGTCAAAATTAAGGTCGCAATATGGCTTCCATCAATATCAGCATCACACATAATAACAATCTTATGGTAACGAAGTTTTGAAAGGTTCAAGGCTTTACTATCTTCTTCCGTCCCGATAGTCACGCCAAGTGCGGTAAAAATGTTTTTAATCTCTTCGTTCTCAAACACCTTGTGCGTCATGGCTTTTTCAACATTTAAAATTTTACCACGTAATGGTAAGATAGCTTGAAAAGCACGATCACGTCCTTGTTTGGCTGTACCACCTGCCGAGTCACCCTCAACCAAGAACACCTCGCATTTTGCTGGATCCTGTTCTGAACAATCACTTAATTTACCTGGTAAGCCTCCAATGCTCATAACCGTTTTACGCTGCACCATCTCACGTGCCTTTTGAGCAGCATGACGTGCTTGAGCCGCTAAAATTACTTTTTGAACTATGGTTTTAGCATCATCCGGATGTTCTTCCAAATAATCGGTAAGCATTTCTGAAACCGCCTGACTCACTGAAGCCGACACTTCTCTGTTACCCAGTTTGGTCTTCGTTTGCCCTTCAAATTGTGGTTCTGCCACTTTAACCGAAACAATTGCTGTTAAACCTTCACGGAAGTCGTCACCAGCAATATCGAACTTCAATTTATCCAACATTCCCGATTCATCGGCATATTTTTTAAGTGTATGAGTCAGTCCACGACGAAAACCAGAAAGATGCGTTCCGCCTTCATGTGTATTGATATTATTTACGTATGAATGTAAATTCTCGGCATAAGATGTATTATAAACCATGGCGACCTCAACTGGAACACCATTTTTTTCACCTTCAAATGCAATAACATCTTGCATTAATGGTTCACGGTTACCATCTAAATATTTAACAAATTCTGGCAAACCGTTTTCAGAATGGAATGTTTCCCCTTCGAAAGAACCATCATCCTTTTTATGGCGTCTATCAACCAAATGTATGGTTATACCTTTATTAAGGTAAGCCAATTCACGCATTCTACTAGCCAAGGTATCATAGCTATACTCTAAAGTCTGTGTAAAAATGGTTGGATCTGGCTTAAAGGTTACCGTAGTACCTCTTTTATCAGTATCGCCGATTTGCTTTACAGGATAAAGTGTTTTTCCGCGCTCATATTCCTGCTCCCATACCTTACCATCTCTATAAACAGTTGCTTTTAAATGTTCAGATAGCGCATTAACACAACTAACCCCAACACCATGCAAACCACCTGATACTTTATAGGAGTCCTTATCAAACTTACCACCTGCACCAATTTTGGTCATAACAACTTCTAATGCTGAGACACCTTCTTTTTTATGCAGATCCACAGGAATACCACGACCATCATCTTCAGTAGTTATAGAGTTATCCTCATTTATGGTTACAGTGATATTATCACAATGTCCAGCCAAAGCTTCATCAATGGAGTTGTCTACAACTTCATATACTAAATGGTGTAATCCTCTTACACCAACATCTCCAATGTACATAGACGGACGCATGCGCACATGTTCCATGCCCTCAAGTGCCTGAATACTATCAGCCGAATACTGTTTTTTATTTTCTTCGCTCATGAATTATATCTTTAAATCTTAATTTTTTACAATAAAAAAATGACGCCTGCGCATCATTTTTGGATACTTACAAATATACGAATTAATAAGGCCTATTAAAAGCTTTTTAGCTAGTTTGAGCGATTTTTATTAACATTTGTTAATTACTGAAAAATGTCTTAAAACGCTTAAAAATAGTCTTAAAATTGATTCTGAGGTTTTTTTGGCTATCAAAAAATTTAGAAAACACAAAAATGCATTAGAGGTAATTAAAATCGATTTTGAATTAATGAAATTAGGTTTAAAATCATGATTTGACTTCAAAATTTGCAATGCTTTGGGATACTTCGCAAACAGTCGTTTCATGATTGACTACTTTTGGATTTTAATATAGATTTTGATTTAATTAAATAATTCACAAAGACTAAAGTGAAGATAGATGGCAATAATCCTTTAGATAGATTAAAGATTACCCAATTCCAGTCCTGTAAAGATGTTTTTGACATCTCCACAAAAACTAACTCTCCATAAGGATACGACTCATAAAAGAACGTCATTAAAAAGTTATAACCCAAGTGAATGCCCAAACCTAACATAATTGATTTTGTTTTATAAAACGCATAGGCCCATACATAGCCTGTAAATCCTGTTACCAATATCACATATACGATTGGTATTACTCCCTCACTCATCATACCATAGGAGAATACGTGATAAACACCAAAACACAATGCTGATAGCAGAATAGCCTTTTTTGACCCAATTCTTCGAATCAACACATACAAAATTGCGCCTCGAAAGACTAAATCTTCAGTTAAAGCCGATCTTATATGATAAATGAAAGATTGGAAGATTAAACTGTAATCAATAGTCTCCTTTTGTTTCCACTTTACATTTAAAATATAGGTTTCTGCAGCAACCATTAAGAGACACAGAAACATCATAAATACAAGCCCAATAAAGAATTGAAGGATTCTATTTGGGTAAGGAATGACACCCAAAACATCAATATTTTTTTTCTCAATAAAGCGCAGAACCGCCCATGAGATTACTAGTATTATCAATAATCCTAACATTTTATATAAGTTTTAAATTAAGGTTATACCTCTTTTGGTTTCAAAAAAGGGATTGAAAATGGATACTTAAAAGTTCCTGTTTGAAGTGATCTTGAGATATTATATATAGTTGTGATAATACCAAAAAGCACAATCGTTCCAGAAATGAAAAAATTATAACCTGGAATAATAAAAAAGGACAGTAATGACAAAAAGAAGAATAAGGTAATTGTCCCATGAAAATTTACAACAGCTCTACCATGTGCATCATACACCTTATTGTCTTCAGCTTTATGAATCCAAAGAAAAAGTGGAAACAAAATACTCCCAAATGGAATAATTAACCCTAGAAAAGGAGAACCGTGAAGCATCAACATCCATTTACGTTGTATGACTTCCTCTTTTGGGTCTTCAAGAATTAGTAATTCATCAATCTCTATTTCAAGACCTGCAGCCAACAGTTTTACTGTTTGAAGATGCGGTTGTACATCACCTTTTTCTATACGCTGAATGGTCCTAACCGTAACAGTAGTTTTATCAGAAAGTTGCTCTTGCGTATATCCTTTTAGCTTTCGCTGATAGGTTAAATTTTCGCTTAAAGAATTTTTATTCATTTTGATTATTTTTCTGATACAAATCTACTGTAAGCAGTTGGTTTTTAATACGACATTTAAATGTCACCTAGCTGTCATTTGCAAGTATCATAAGGGTTTAGAAGGCGCAAACATGGTTATTTGTCATTTCTGTCGTTAAAATTGATATCTCTAAAGGTTTTGATAATAGCGCGAATATTTTACCTAATTTATGCTTTAACATTTTTAAGTTTTGTTTTCCATTAGTAGAGATTTGCGAAAATAGTGGAAGAATTTAATCATTTGTTTTCTTTAGCTCAATTTCGTTATTAAACCTATTTAACAGGGCTACAGCCCTATTGAGGTCTGCCTCAAAAACAGCTTTTATACTATTTAAAGCACCTATTCTAAATCGTACAGCATTTCGAAAAAATACATTATCACCATATTCAACAGGTGGTAAACGCTGAATATCCTCATTTAAAAAACTCCCTTTTGGCGCAAAAAAAGAAAGGTCATCAAACTCAAAAAATTTTGGTGCTAAAATCCCTCTATTATAGCTCTGAAATCCCTCAACCCAATTTTGGTTTACATTTTCAAATGTTTTATAATATGCTTGTAAAGAATCTACAAGGGTTCTATTCTTTATTAAACCAAGTTTACCAGTAGACTTTAAATTTTCCCAAGTAGTTGTCTCCAAATTCGTACCAACAACACTCAATAAAGGCCCTGATAATTCAACTGAAAAATTATACAAAGTTTCATCTTTCATTTCCCGCTCAATGACTTTTAAATCATCTAAAAACGATTGAATTCTTGATATGCTGTTTTTTAAGTTTGTGGTATCAGTTTTAAGATTTTCTTGTAATTTTTCTAAAACAAAATATTCCTCTTTAGAGTCTTTATGATTTTGATTCCATGTATTAATTTGCAAAGCAATCAATATTCCAATTACCACAAGAATAATCTCACCAATAGCGTATTTAAAGTATTTAGAAGTTTTGCCTTCATTAAGAAGGTTTTGACGGATTTGTCTGAAGAACTTAATCATTTAATTTAGTTGGTTAATGCCTAAAGATAACTAATTTATATAATAAAAAAAGCCAGCTTTTAAACTGGCTTTCAATTATTTAAAACAATTTAAACTAATAGGCATCTGTATGTACTTTCGCTACTGCTCTTCCACTAGGGTCATTCATGTTTTTAAATGCTTCATCCCACTCCAAAGCAATTTTTGTACTACAAGCTACGCTTGGTTCTTGAGGTACAGATTTTGCAGCAGCATCACTTGGGAAATGTTCTTCAAAAATAGAGCGATAATAAAACTCTTCTTTGTTTTGTGGTGTTTGTATAGGGAATCTAAAATGAGCATTTTTCATTTGCTCATCAGTAATTTCGTTATTTACTAGCTCCTTCAAGGTATCAATCCAACTATAACCTACACCATCACTGAATTGTTCTTTTTGCCTCCAAGCCACGCTTTCTGGTAGCATATCTTCAAAGGCTTTCCTGATGACCCATTTTTCCATACGTTCACCATTTATCATTTTGTCTTCAGGATTAATACGCATGGCCACATCCATAAATTCCTTATCCAAAAAAGGTACGCGACCTTCAATTCCCCAAGCTGCTAGACTTTTATTAGCTCTTAAACAATCGTATTGATGTAGTTTACTTAATTTTCTAACGGTTTCTTCATGAAATTCTTTGGCATTAGGAGCCTTATGGAAATATAAATAACCGCCAAACAATTCATCTGCACCTTCACCAGAAAGCACCATTTTAATACCCATAGATTTTATTACACGAGCCATCAAGTACATTGGTGTACTAGCTCTAACTGTTGTAATATCATACGTTTCCAAATTATAAATAACATCACGAATAGCGTCTAATCCTTCTTGAATGGTAAATTTAATTTCGTGGTGAACCGTTCCAATATGCTCGGCCACCTTTCGTGCCGCAGCCAAATCTGGTGAGCCTTCTAACCCAACAGAAAAAGAATGCAATTGTGGCCACCAAGCAGCTTGTGTATCATCCGATTCGATTCGTTTTTCAGCATACTTTTTGGCAATTGCCGAAGTTACTGACGAGTCTAAACCACCCGATAGTAAAACGCCATAAGGCACATCACTCATCAGTTGTCTGTGAACCGCATCTTCCAAGGCTTTTTTGATATCTTCAATTTTGGTTTTATTTTCTTTTACAGCTTGATATTCCATCCAATCACGTTGATACCATTTTACAAACTCACCGTCCTTACTTGATAAGTAATGGCCTGGCGGAAAGAGCTCAATTTTAGTACATGTCCCTTCTAATGCCTTTAATTCTGATGCTACATAAAAAGTTCCGTTTTGATCCCACCCAATGTATAATGGTATGATTCCCATGTGATCTCGCGCAATAAAATATTCATCTTTTTCAACATCATATAAGGTAAAAGCAAAAATACCATTGAGCTCATCAACAAATTTAGTTCCCTTCTCCTGATATAATGCTAAAATGACTTCACAGTCACTTTGTGTTTGAAAATTATAATCAGGAAACTGTTTGCGCAATGCTCTATGATTATAAATTTCGCCGTTAGCTGCCAATACAAACCGTTTGTCTTCTGAAAACAAAGGTTGCTTTCCAGAAGTCGGATCAACAATTGCCAAACGTTCATGAGCCATCACAGCTTTATCATTATCAAAAATACCACTCCAGTCTGGTCCACGATGACGAATGGTTTTTGCCATCTCCAAAATTTGAGGCCTTAACTCATCAGATTTTTGCTTTAAATCAAAAGCACAAACAATTCCACACATAATTCAATTTTAAAAATTCTAATTCATCACAAAAATGAATGTTAAATTAAAAAATAAAAACTATAATTGTTATTTTAATTACAATTAATAACTAAAATATAGTATTATATTAATTTTTGTAATTAAAAAATAATTGGAATATAAAATTGCTTTGAAAAAGCAATCAAACAAAAAAGCGTCTTGAACCGCAAGACGCTTTTTTTTAAGGTATATTTAAATATTTATGGGTTTGTAAAGAAACTTTCCATTTAGGATTAGCCATAACATAATCCACTATTTCAGGAACCACCTTATCACGTTTACTCCATTCGGGCTGCAAAAATAATTTGCAATGACTATTCACTTTAGCTGCTTGTTCTTCAGCAAACTTAAAATCGCTTTTATTATAAATAATCATTTTAAGTTCATGGGCTTTAGTATAAATTTCTTCTGTGGGTAATTTTAACTTTTTCGGAGACAAACAAATCCAATCCCATGTACCTGTTAACTTGTATGCACCAGAAGTTTCTATATGGGTTTGGACACCTTTTGCCTTTAATTGATTTGTTAATTCAGTCATATCCCAAGTTAAGGGTTCGCCACCAGTCACCACTATCGTGTCGCTGTATTTTACAGCATTCTCGACAATTTTATGTGTTTCAGTTGGTGGGTGTAATTCAGCCAACCAACTTTCTTTCACATCACACCAGTGACAACCTACATCGCAGCCACCGATTCTCACAAAATAAGCAGCCGTACCTTTGTGATAACCTTCACCTTGAATGGTATAAAATTCTTCCATTAAAGGCAATAATAACCCTTTGTCTATCAGCTCTTGTCTTTCGCTTCTTGTCATAGCCCACAAAGATAACTCTCTGATTTTAGTTTCCTGTAAAATTGTTGAAAAGATTTTCAAGGGTATTGCACCAAGATTAGTATTTTTATGAAAATTTTTGAAAATGAGCAGACAGGAAGCATTTTTTAAGCACATAACTGAAGGTAATACGAATAAAGGCGAATATATAACATTAGGCTCTGCCATGTTAGATGGCAAAACCGTTAAAAATGCTTATGTGAATGTTCCGTTAAAAACCATGAACAGACATGGTTTAATAGCTGGTGCAACTGGTACAGGAAAGACAAAAACACTACAAGTGTTGGCAGAAAATTTAAGTGAGAAAGGGGTTCCTGTATTACTTATGGACATTAAGGGTGATTTAAGTGGTTTGGCTAAACCCAGTCCCGGACATCCAAAAATAGATGAACGTCATGAAGCCATTGGCTTACCGTTTGAACCTAAATCATTCCCTGTTGAAATTTTAACCTTATCAGAACAAAATGGTGTGAGATTACGAGCAACCATTAGCGAGTTTGGTCCCGTATTAATATCCAGAATCTTGGATGTCACTGAAACTCAAGCAGGCATTATTTCCGTTATTTTTAAATATTGCGACGATAACAAATTGCCACTTTTAGACCTAAAGGACTTTAAGAAAATATTGCAATATGCAACAAGCGAAGGAAAAGAAGAGTTTGAAGAAGCTTATGGTCGAATTTCAACAGCCTCAACGGGTGCTATCTTGAGAAAAATAGTTGAAATCGAGCAGCAAGGTGGTGAATTGTTTTTTGGTGAAAAATCATTTGAAGTTGATGATTTATTGCGAGTTGATGACAATGGTAGAGGCTACATCAATATTATTCGCTTAACGGATATTCAAGATAAGCCCAAATTGTTTTCGACATTTATGTTGAGTTTGTTGGCCGAAATTTATTCCACCTTTCCAGAACAAGGGGATACTGGCAGACCTGAACTCATCATGTTCATAGATGAAGCCCATTTAATTTTCAATGAAGCTTCCAAAGCACTTTTGAGCCAAATTGAAAGTATCGTCAAGTTAATTCGTAGTAAAGGTGTTGGCCTATATTTTGTGACACAAAACCCTACAGATGTTCCTGAAGCCGTTTTGAGTCAATTGGGTCTCAAAGTACAACATGCACTTCGCGCATTTACAGCCAAAGACCGAAAAGCCATCAAACTAACAGCTCAAAATTATCCAGACACCGAATACTATGATACTGCCGATGTTTTAACATCATTGGGCACTGGAGAAGCTTTGGTTTCTGCCCTCAACGAAAAAGGTAGACCAACGCCTTTAGCAGCAACCATGATGCGTGCACCAATGAGTCGTATGGACATTTTAACCGATACCGAGTTAAGCAATTTGCTATCTGATTCTAAACTCGTAAAAAAATATAATGAAAAAATTGATAGGGAAAGTGCTTATGAAATGCTCAATAAAAAAATAGAACTTGCCGAAAAAGAAGAACAACTTGAAAAAGCGAAACAAGAAAAAGCAGCCCTGGAAAAGGCCAAAAGCAAGAGTTCTTCATCCAGAAAAAGCACACGCATGAACCCAATAGTCAAAGTGCTAACCAGTGCTACTTTTATACGAAGTGTATTTGGTATTTTGACAAAAGTGATGAAAAAATAATTTTTAAAACAAATCGAATTAATGAACAAGCATTTATTTATCTTGATTATTGCTATAGTCTTATCTAGTTGTGCAAAAAAACAAGATCCATTTTTAATCAGTAAAAAAAGCATAGGTCTCTTGACCGATTCAACCCAAGTACAAGAACTAAAAACCATTTACAAAAACGACTCATTGGTTTACGTCAAGGACTCTAATGAGTTTGTTGATGACGGTCGTGATATAGAAATATTTGATACTTCTGGTAAACCTTTATTGGTATTAACACCAAATAAAGCTTCAGACTCAACCGCAACCATAGAAACCGTCAAAATCATGGATTCTCGTTTCAAAACAGCCAAAGGCCTATCAATCTCTAGTAGCTTTGGAGATATTGAAAAAAACTACAAAATTTCAAGTATTCAGAATACTTTTAAAAATATCGTTGTTTTTGTGAATGAAATCGACGCCTTCTTTACTATTGATAAAAAAGAACTCCCTGCTGAATTACAATTTAATTTAGACGCCAAAATTGAGGCCGTTCAAATACCCAACAAAGCTAAAATCAAGTATTTTATGATAGGCTGGTAAAAGTGACCTCAATATGAAATCATCAATAGTATCTAAATTACTTGGCTTTATTGCTAAAAAAAAGCTCGAGGCTAAAACGGCTTCTAAAGAAATCTCCAATAAGCAGATTGTTCCGCTTGTCAGAAATTTACGTGTGGAGTTAGATCATGCAATAAAAGAGTATATCTTTATAATCATAGGTGTTTTTGCTGCTGGTTTTGGTCTGAAAGGATTTTTGCTTCCCAATAGGTTTATTGATGGTGGTGCCACTGGTATTTCCTTACTACTAGAAAATATAACGAACATTGAATTGGGCATTCTATTGATTTTAGTCAATATCCCTTTTCTAATTCTGGGCGCCAGAACCTTTAATCTGAAATTTGCTATCAAGAGTATTGTTGCTATTACTTTTTTGGCGGTGGTTGTTCATTTTGTCGAATATCCAACTATAACCGAAGACAAACTGCTCATTGCTGTATTTGGAGGTTTCTTTCTCGGTTTAGGAATAGGTATGGCTATGCGAGGTGGCAGTGTTATTGATGGCACCGAAGTTTTAGCTATTTATTTAAGTAGAAAGCTATCCATAACCATTGGAGATGTTTTACTACTCATCAATATCCTTATATTTTCATTTGGAGCCTATATTCTATCAATTGAAACCGCACTTTATGCCATTCTTACTTATCTTGCAGCAGCCAAAACAGTGGACTTTGTTGTGGATGGTGTTGAAGAATATGTTGGTGTTACTATCATATCCAATAAACACGAAGAATTACGCGTTATGATTATTGATAAATTGAGACGTGCCTGTACAATTTATGCAGGAAAAGGCGGCTATGGTACTAGTGGAAAAAGTTACGACAAAGACATTATATATACGGTTGTAACACGATTGGAATTAGCCAAATTACATACTGAAATTGATAAAATCGACAAAAAAGCATTTATCATAATGGGGTTGGTAAAAGACCTTCGTGGTGGTATGATTAAAAGAAAACCATTAAAATAAACGAATGAAAAAGTATATCCTTCAAGATAATCCTTTTGTGGTTCCGACTACTGACGGCAAAGTAATTAAAGAACATTTTGGTTTAGCTTCTGCAGGTAATTCAGATATCAGTATTGCTCATATGATAGCTCCTGCTGGTTGGAGCGAACCATTCCAAACTCCGGAGTTTGATGAATACACTTTTATAATTAAAGGCAGAAAGCAATTTAATATTGATGGTGATATTGTTGTTTTAAAGGCAGGCCAATCCATCAAAATAGAAAAAAATGTTCGTGTACAATACTCAAACCCTTTTACAGAAGCTTGCGAATATATAGCCATCTGTAATCCTGCGTTTTCAATGGATTTAGTAAATAGAGAAAATTCATGATTATTATTCAGAAATTTATTGGTCTATTTATTAACCTTATCAGTTTAGTTTCTCGCCAACTTGCTGCCCGATTAGGCTTGTTTTTATTCACTAAACCTTTCAAAGGTCGCATTAATGAAAAACAATCTGATTTTTTAGGTACGTCTTTCCGTGAGGAATTAAAAGTTAATGATATTTCGGTGATGACCTATCGTTGGTTGGGTCAAGGTAAAACGGTTCTATTAGCTCATGGATGGGAAAGCAATGCGGCGAGATGGCAATATTTAATTGAGCCCTTAAAGAAATTACAATATAATATTGTTGCTTTGGATGCACCTGCCCATGGCCGATCGGGAAGTAAACGCTTTAATGCCTTGTTATATGCACAATTCATTCAGCAAGTGGCTAAAAAATTCAATCCTGATATTATTATTGGCCACTCTGTGGGAGGCATGGCAACAGCCTTTTCAGATGTCAATCATGACAATTCCAAACTAAAAAAACTGATTTTAATTGGAGCACCTTCAGAATTCACCGATGTTTTAAATCGCTATTTTAAAATGATGGGATACACCAAACGCACTCAAAATGCCATTGTCGACCTGATAAAAAAGCGTTTTAAAATAGATTCCATTTCATTTTCAACAGCCAAGCAATTGGCACAATTGAATGTTGAGGGTCTAATAATTCATGATGAGAAAGATGCCATCATCCCTTATTCTGATGCCGTATTAATTAATCAAAGTTTCAAAAACAGTAGATTAATAACCACATCCGGTATGGGACATTCCATGGCTCACGAAAGTATCTCACATCATATTTATGAGTTTTTGGAAGGTTAAGCTATCTTTGCCATATGGATCAAAATTTAACGCGACTCAACAAATATTTAAGCGAAGCTGGCTATTGCTCTCGCCGCGAAGCCGATAAACTCATAGATGCTGGTCGGGTAACCATTAATGGCATCGTACCTGAAATGGGAACTAAAGTAGCGCCAGGCGATATTGTTCAGGTTGACGGAAAAAACATTAAGAATTCCAAAGAAGACTTTGTATATCTGGCCTTCAACAAACCTGTTGGTATTGTTTGTACTACTGATACTCGGGTTGAAAAAGATAACATCATTGACTTTATTAATTATCCTAAACGTATTTTCCCAATTGGGCGATTGGACAAACCCAGTGAAGGATTAATATTCCTAACCGATGACGGCGACATTGTCAATAAAATATTGCGAGCTAGTAATAACCATGAAAAGGAATATATAGTCACCGTAAATAAACCTATCTCGCAGACCTTTATAAAACGTATGTCTGATGGCATTCCCATTTTGGACACAGTTACTAAAAAATGCTACGTTGAAAAATTAGATAGTCATACATTTAAAATCATTTTAACCCAGGGTCTTAATAGACAAATCAGACGTATGTGTGAATATCTTGATTATGAGGTCAAAACCTTAAAACGGGTTAGAATTATGAATATCACTTTGGATGTTCCCGTCGGGGAATACCGAGAATTTACTCAAAAAGAAATCACAGAACTTAACAAATTGTTGGAAGATTCTTCTAAAACGTTTATTCCAAAAACACAACGCAGACGCAACAATTCAAATTGAGCAATTGTTAATTTAATACTAATTGGCAATTTTCTTCAAAGTAAGAGTGGTAACTTTAGAAAAAGCTATCACTATGAAAACCATTATTCTTATACTGTTAATTGTTCCTTTTCATACCTTTTCACAATATGAATATGCACCCAATGAAGAATTCCCATATGGCAGACCAAACCCAAACGCACCACAGCAAATAACAGACTTTGATCAACTAATTGGAAGTTGCAATTGTACTTCTACAACAAGAAATCAGGATAATTCTTGGACAGAACCTGAAAACATGATTTGGACCTGGAAATACATTATGAATGGCATGGCTGTTCAGGATGAAACCTTAAAGTCTGATGGGTCGCATTCAGGGAGCATCCGTCAGTTTATAGGAGACAGTAGTCGCTGGTACGTACATTATTATTCATCCAAAACCCGTTCTACTAAATTGCCTACCTGGGAAGGCAACAAAAAGGAGAATGGTAATATCGTATTATATCGCGACCAAGCAGCACCGAATGGCACCGAAGGATTCTTCCGTTTGACCTTTTACGATATTAACAAATCCGGATATAAATGGATCGGCGAATGGGTTGACAGAACAGAAACTGTTGTATTTCCCACATGGAAAATAGACTGCAAGCGAGAGAAATAATCTTCTGGCGACTATTGATTGTGAATGTCTCGAGCCAACAAGGTGTTTTTCAATAACATGGCTATGGTCATTGGTCCCACACCTCCTGGAACAGGTGTAATGTAACTGGCTTTTTTACTAACATTTTCAAAGTCCACATCACCCGTGATTACATACCCTTTTGGAGATGAGTCATCCTGAACACGCGTAATTCCCACGTCAATAATCACGACATCATCTTTCACCATTTCGGCTTTCAGGAATCCAGGAACTCCTAAAGCCGTAATGATAATATCTGCTTGAGAGGTGATTTGTGTAATGTTTTTTGTGTGACTGTGAGTTAGCGTCACTGTTGAATTACCCGGAAATCCTTTTCTTCCCATTAAAATACTCATTGGTCTACCCACAATATGACTTCTACCAATCACAACCGTATGCTTTCCTTTGGTTTCGACATTGTAACGATCCAATAGTTCCAAAATTCCAAACGGAGTTGCAGGAATAAATGTGGACATATCCAATGCCATTTTACCAAAGTTTTCTGGATGAAATCCGTCCACATCTTTAGTCGGGTCTACCGCCATTAACACTTTTTGTGTATTAATTTGAGGCGGTAAAGGCAATTGGATTATGAAGCCATCAATATCTGGATTTTCGTTTAATTCTTCAATTTTATCCAACAATTCAATCTCGCTTGTGGTATTAGACATACGAATCATAGTAGACTCAAAACCCACGCGTTCGCAAGCCCTTACCTTACTTCCAACATAGGTTAAACTAGCACCATCATTTCCCACAATTACCGCAGCTAAATGAGGCACCTTCTCCCCTTTTGCCTTCATTTTTTTTACCTCTTCGGTAATTTCATCCTTGATATCATTGCTGATTTTTTTTCCGTCTAAAATGGTCATCTGTTAAATTGAATTATTGGTTTATTATAAATAAAAAAACATGAGTTACCTCATGTTTTTCATAGCTTGCATCATACGTTTACCGCCACCGCCTTGCATCATTTTCATCATTTTGCTCATCTGGTCAAATTGTTTCAAAAGCTGATTGACCTCTTGCACTGAAGTACCAGAACCTTTCCCGATACGTTTCTTTCTACTGGAATTGATAATTGATGGATTGGCACGTTCTTTCGGCGTCATCGAGTGAATGATTGCCTCAATACCCTTGAAAGCATCATCGTCAATATCAATATTTTTCATCATTTTCCCAGCTCCAGGTATCATGCCAATTAAATCTTTCATGTTACCCATTTTCTTGATTTGCTGAATCTGTTTTAAAAAATCATCAAATCCAAACTGGTTTTTAGCAATTTTCTTTTGAATTTTTCGAGCTTCCTCTTCATCGTACTGTTCTTGTGCTCTTTCAACTAAAGACACCACATCACCCATTCCCAAAATACGATCCGCCATACGCGATGGATAGAATACATCTATGGCTTCCATCTTCTCGCCTGTACCAATAAACTTAATTGGTTTATTGACCACAGATTTAATGGAAATAGCCGCACCACCACGAGTATCACCATCTAACTTGGTTAAGATAACACCATCAAAATTTAATACGTCATTAAACGCTTTTGCGGTATTAACAGCATCCTGACCCGTCATGGAATCCACAACAAACAAGGTTTCTTGAGGCTGAATAGCTTTATGAATGTTAGATATCTCGGACATCATGGCTTCATCAACTGCCAAACGTCCGGCTGTATCTATTATAACCACATTATGACCATTGGCTTTTGCATGAGCAATACCCGCTTGTGCAATGGCAACAGGGTCTTGATTACCTTTATCGCTGAAAACCTCAACATTTATTTGCTCTCCAACAACATGCAACTGATCAATCGCCGCTGGACGATATACGTCACAGGCAACCAATAATGGCTTTTTTGTTTTTTTGTTCTTTAAGTAATTAGCGAGTTTACCAGAAAAAGTAGTTTTACCAGACCCTTGCAAACCAGACATTAAAATAATACTTGGGTTTCCAGATAGGTTTATCCCTTCGGCATCGCCACCCATTAATTCAGTTAATTCATCTTTTACGATTTTAACCATTAACTGACCTGGTTGTAGGGTTGTCAGTACATTTTGACCTAGCGCTTTTTCCTTAACCGTATTGGTAAACTCTTTGGCAATTTTAAAGTTAACATCGGCATCTAAAAGCGCTCTTCTAACCTCCTTAAGCGTCTCGGCTACGTTTACCTCGGTAATACTGCCATGACCTTTTAAGACGTGTAACGCTTTATCTAACTTTTCACTTAAATTATTAAACATAGAATTCTTGAAATTTTAAGAAATGCAAATTTAAGTATTTGTCCTGTATTTATAAAGTTTCCTTTTATTAAAAAGAAAATAAAAAAAGCAACTCGCTTTGAGTTGCCTTTTCTTTTTATTATCTACCGCCATTAGCCTGAAGGTCTGCCAAACAGGCATTATCAAGTTCAGGTACAGTTCCACCAGAGAGCATATTTAAAATGCCTTCACCTGTTTCGGCAGCCCAATACATTAAGCAATTTTCATCATCACAATGTTTTGGGTGCGCTAAATCTTCATGAGGGGATTGTAGTGGCGTACCTAAATTGGTTAATCCTAATAAGTGTCCAAACTCATGCTCTATGACCGTGGATTCTAAAACACTTCGGCTTGGCTCCAAAGCACTATCACTGTAATTATGGATATCTTCTTCAAAAATTACGAATGATGTATTTCTATAGGCCGTACCCAAAACCACCCCTGAAGAACTGCTACTAGAAGAAGGTGCATCAGCAAAAAATATCCAAACTGCTATTTGGTCTCCAAAATTGTATTTTGTTCTGTTTGCGGCTTCGATGCTGGAAATATCATCTATGGAATAAGAACTTAATCCTAGAGAAGGGATTGCGCGAGTTTCTATTGTGATACCATTAGGCTTGAATGTTCTATCTTCTAAAAATGCTAACAAGTGGTTTTTAGCTAATTCTGTTGGTTCATAACCTTCTACATAAGCCATTTCAATAACCATACTTGTAAAGTTATTTGCAGACAACAAATCATTAGATGAGGACCCAGTACTCTGAAAGTTTGCAACATTAACACCATTTGAATAGTTTGAACTTGCATCATCTTTAGAGCATGACATCATTAAAACTAATAGTACTAGAATGCGCGTTATTCTCATTTTCATCATAATCATATCTTTTTGTAGTTATACAATTTATATACGAAAATTTTTACAAGTTGGATTAAAAAAAAGGCCACCATAGCGGTAGCCTCTCTTAATCAACTATTTATTAACCTATTAATTATTCCAAACATTGGAAACAATCCGCTTCTAAATTGTATAAGTCGCCTACTTCATTATCACTTAAGGTACGTTTATACACTCGTAAATCATCTAAATGTCCTTGAAAACCTTCTCCAATGAGATATTCAGAAGTTGGGTCAGATCCAATGGTAAGATTTGAATTTTCTACAACATTTCTCAATGCACCATCTCTGTAAAGTCTCACGGTGTTATTAGAGTCAACAGTTACCGTTAGGTGATGCCAATCTGTATTATCCCAAGTAACATCAACCTCTTGATTCCAGTCATTATCCCATAATGTTGTACCTAAATTATCCCCAAATAATGGTGTATTTAAGTCATAAACACCTAGGTTGAAACCAACAGTTGCATTACCCGGTTTTCTAAAAAATATTTCTAAATCACCAGCTACTGTATTTTGCATTTTAAACCAAACACTTATTGAAAAACTATCGCCTTGTACAATTTGATTTTCGGCTGTGACTGGAATAGAAATATTATCATTTCCTGTGAATCCAATCGCACAAGTAGTGTTTCCGGCTCTGTCAGTTACAAAATCATTGGTGATATTTTGTACAACATCGCCAGTAATTAAATCTTGAGCCTCACCCCCAAATGGTATGTAAATAACCAAATCATTGGTCAATACACCCGGATTGTCACAATTAGAACAATCCTGTTCCATAACCATGGTACTGTTACTGTTTACAGCTTGCATCACCAATCTATCATCACGACAATCCACAATAACCCAGCTACCAGTTATAGCTTGAATATCAGGTCCAGCTACATTGCTAAATTCAACTATGGTACCTGCACCTGTTTGTGAAGTAGACCACATGGATACTATGGTCAATCCATTACCAGTTATAACAACAGTACCATCAGCGTTAAAGTCTAAATCATATACTGCTAAATCATTGCTGTTATCAAAATCAACAACATTCCATATACATTCTACCAAATAAGCATCCACTTCTTGTTCAGGACACGAACTACTGCAATCTTCAACAACAAGTTCTATGGTAAACACTTCAAAATCACCATTGAGTGCTTCAATTCTTAAGTAAACCGTTTGCGGATTTGTCGTATTTACAAAAGCATTTGGTTCCGCTATGGGATTTACATCAGCTTCCGCATTGGTTTGAGATATATGAAAAGACGGTGTGAAGTCAACATCACAAATAACATTACCAAGTACCAGTGTTTCCAATTCAAAAGTTGCAAATCCGTCATTGTCAAAATCACAAGCTGTTACTGTGGTGTTGCCAAAGCAATCGAATGGTGTTTCATTACCTGAACAATCTTGCTCCAATTCTAGTGTAATAGTATTATCTCCTTCTCCTTGGGTAAATACTATTCTATCTCTTTCACAGCCTAATAAAGACCATTCACCATTTAATAGGTTAAACGTTTCTAGCCCAGCAATAGTTAATATATATCCTGAATTTGACTCTGTTAGAACCCATGAAGCTACTTCTGTTACAGCTGGCGTACCATTTACTATAACTTCACCATTTGAATTGAAGTTCAAATAATTTTCATCGATGGCATCTCCCGCAACATTAAATGTATAGCCTACCATATCACACTCTACTAAATGTGCTTCCAATTCAGCAAGATTCATTCCGCAATCCACTATAATATCATCCTCACAATTCTCATTAGCGGCATTAATGGCCTCTTCCAACTCTTGATTACCATTCACTTCAACGGTATCCCCATTTGCATAAACAAGCGTCACTGGAAAATTTAAACTAGCCAATACAGCACCTTGATTATCGGTTTCCAATCCTTCCAAAAAGACATACAATTCATAGTCATTATTAATTTCAACGGTATCAATAATTTGGAAATTCGTATTATAAATTGAGAAAATTATCGGATAAACAAAATCCACACATTCAATTACCTCTTCATTTACTACACAGCTTTCAATAAAAGCATCCAGTTCCTCAAGTGTTTCAATAGTTATTTCGGTATAATCATTTAATATAATCGTAATAGGAAACAAAAACTCAATAGTATCCTCATTAGTATTATTTTCATCAAAAATGGCTTCAATCAAACTAAAATCATCTATCGATTCAATAGTCAATGTAATACCATTAGCTATAATGGTTACTGGCAAATTCACCGAAAAACAATCACTACCATCCATGATATTATCAATCGTTCCATCATTGGCAGCCGTATGTCGCATTAAATTGGCCAAAGTAGAATTTGGTGCGATCGTTTCTTCTTGATTTGGAGGTGTTTCTTCGTTGGCTTCTTCCTGACATGATACGCCAACAAATAAAAGCATAAGCAGCAAGAAAAGTGATAATCTAAATTTCATAACGTGAATTTTATTGGTTATTTACAATATAACAGCTCAATTTAAAAATGTCCTACCCTGAATTTCTTTTTTTATACATTTACGAGCATAAAATTTAAAAATGCCTAAAGATTTAAATGACCATATATGTGATGAAGCCCTGTTTTCAAAGGCATTTAATAGCTATGCAAAAGATTTACATGATTTTTTGTACTATAAATTTGGCAGCCATATAAATCCACAGGATAAAGTACAAGAAGCTTTTGTGAAACTCTGGCAAAAATGTCAAGATGTAGCACCATCTAAAGCCAAATCATTTTTATTTACGGTAGCCAATAATTTAACGCTGAATGATATTGCTCATCAAAAAGTAGTTTTAAAATTTCAGCAAACGAAACCCAAATCTTCAACCAATGAGAACCCGGAATTCATCATGGAAGAACACGAGTATAAAATAAAATTACAAAACGCTATTGCTAATTTGTCTGAAGCGCAACGTGTAGCTTTTTTGATGAATCGGATTGAAGGTAAAAAACTCAAGGAAATCGCAGACATTTTAAACATCTCTCAAAAAGCAGTAGAAAAGCGAATTTATGGTGCATTAAAACAATTGCGTCAAGAAATTGATGGCATTTAAAATTTTGAGGTAGGAAAAATGAGGATGAACCTGTTATATAATTAAGTGACCCATTTATGGATAGAGAATATTTAATAAAAAAATGGTTAGACCACGACTTAAACGCCGAGGAACTTCAGGCTTTTCAGGCTTTGGATGACTATCGTGAACTAACAAAACTATCAAATTCCCTGGAAGGTTTTAAGGCTCCGGATTTTGACAGTGAATCTGCATATTTAAATATTCAGGATAAAATTTCATTAGAAAAATCTAAAATATCTTGGTTTAAACCATTTTTGCGCATAGCCTCCATTATTGCTGTGCTACTGGCTGTTTATTTCTACACGACCACATTAGACACAACAACCACTACATATTTTGCTGAAAAAACGGAGATTTACCTACCTGACCAAAGCAAGGTTAGTTTGAATGCGCAATCGCAATTGACCTATAATAAACACGATTGGCAATCGAAACGTGATGTCAATTTGAATGGCGAAGCCTACTTTGATGTGGAAAAGGGTTCGGAATTCAATGTGATTACTGATAATGGTACCGTAACCGTGTTGGGAACAGAATTCAATGTTAAAAATAGACCAGGCTTTTTTGAAACCGTTTGCTATGAAGGTTCCGTCAAAGTCATTTCCAATAACCAAACTAAAATATTAAAACCTGGAGATCAGTTTTTAATTATTGATGGGAATTATATTGCTCAAGAAAAAGAAAAAAACAATCAACCTAGTTGGTTACAAAATGAAAGTTATTTTAAGAGTATTCCTTACAAGTATGTGCTACGCGAGTTTGAAAGACAATATCATGTGACTTTCAATACAGAATCTATTGATACGGACAAGCTGTATACTGGTAGTTTTGTACATAACGATCAGGAATTGGCCTTGAAAGCCATTACATTACCTCTAAATATTAACTTTACAATTAAAAATAGTGTGATTGTACTAAACCGTGAGTAGCATAAAAATCAAAATTTTTAGCTGTTTGTTACTGCTATTTACTATTTCTGTTGGTGCCCAAAACTTAAGTAACGGCAAACAACCCCTATCCGATGCTCTTGAATTACTATCCGAGCAGTATCAGATACGCTTTTCATATGCTGATGAGCATATTGCCGACAAGGTGATTACTTTACCCAAAGGCGAACAATCACTCAATACGATATTGACTTTCATACAACGGGAAACCAATCTTGTATTCCAAGAAATTAGCCCCAATAATTATGTGATCATAAACGGTAATGCGCCTACCCAGTTTTTAGACGAAGTTCTCATAACCAAATACCTTACCGAAGGTATCTCATTACAAACAGATGGTACTTCAAAAATTAATCTAGATGAATTTGGCATCTTACCTGGACTAATCGAACCCGATGTTTTGCAAACCATACAGGCCTTACCAGGCATCATTAGTGTTGATGAACGCGTATCCAACCTTAATATTCGTGGTGGCACCAATGACCAAAATTTAATTCTCTGGGATGGTATCAAAATGTATCAATCAGGTCATTTTTTTGGATTGATTTCACCATTTAACCCAACATTGATTCATGATATTTCAATATCCAAAAATGGCAGTAGTGCGGAATATGGTGATGGCGTTTCAGGGATAATCAATATGCATACATCAGATAGTAATGCTAACAAAATAATTGGTGGATTGGGAAGCAACCTGATTGCTTATGATGGTTTCGCCAAAATACCTGTTACTGATAAAATTGGCATTCAGGTATCTGCCAGACGATCTCTCACCGATGTATTTAACACACCTACTTATGACCAATATTTTGATCGAATTTTTCAAGATTCGGACCTAACACAACAGAATAATAATCAGGTCACTCAAGATGAGCGCTTTTATTTTTATGATGTGTCGTCAAAACTCACTTTTAAACTTTCAAAAAAAGACCTCATCACCGTTAGCGGATTAAAGATTTTTAATTCCTTAGACTATAGAGAAACAGCCACCGGAATAGCGAACAAACAATCCTCAACGAGCAAGCTTATTCAGGAGAGTACAGCTTTAGGAATTGACTACAAGCGGCAATGGCATTCGAAGTTGCAAACCAGTTTTAAGATTTCACTTTCTAATTACGATTTAAACTCAAGAAACAATGATATTGATAATAACCAACGGCTTATTCAGGAAAATGATGTTCGTGATAACCGGTTTGAATTGCAAGCCAATTATCAGATAAATCAAAACTTGAATTATTTGGGTGGTTACCAATATGCAGAAATTGGCATGAGTAATCTGGAAGATGTGAACAATCCGGAATACAGACGTTACATAAAGGATGTTTTAAGGTCGCATGGTCTTTTTAATGAAGTAAGTTTTAAATCCAATTCAGGAAAAACACATGCCAGATTAGGTATTAGAGCCAATTATTTTGAGAAGTTTTCTGATTTCTTTTTAGAACCACGCTTGGTGATCAATCAAAAAATAGCCAATGACTTCCGATTAGAGCTATTGGCTGAGCTAAAAAGCCAAACAGCTTCTCAAATCATTGATTTACAAGATGACTTTTTAGGTGTCGAAAAAAGACGCTGGATACTGGCAAACAATGATGATATCCCCATCATTCAAAGTCAGCAGGTATCATTAGGAACCCATTACCAAAAGAAGAAACTCCTTATTAGTTTGGAAGGCTACATCAAACACGTGGATGGCATTACAACCCGAAGCCAAGGATTCCAAAATCAGTACCAATATACCAATGCCATTGGTTCTTATAGTGTAACGGGTTTAGATTTTTTAATCAATCAGCAATTTGACAATTGGAGCACTTGGTTAAGCTATTCATTGAGTAAAAACAATTACACCTTTGATGATTTAAACAATGGAAATCAATTTCCAAACAATATAAACATTAGACATCAGGTGACTTTTGCTGGAACATACAGTATCAACAATTTAAAACTGGCACTGGGTTTCAATTGGCGTTCTGGCAGACCCACGACTTATTATAATGTTTCCAATCCTGTTTCGGGAAATGACATCAATTATTTAGAACCTAACAGCAACAATCTATCGTCTTACTTTAGAGCAGATTGCTCGGCTACCTATAAAATTAATATTGCCAAAAACTGGCATGCCCACATTGGTGCTTCCCTTTGGAATATCTTCAACACCAAAAACACCATTAATCGCTACTACCGATTAACAGATTCAAACACCATTTCCGAAATCAATACAGAATCTTTGGGCATGACACCCAACGTGACGTTTAGGGTGAGTTTTTAAAAGATTATATTTTTTCGAATATCAGTTCGTCTGTACCACCATTACCACCACTCACACTTTTCAATTCGATTCGTGTATCGTTGTAGGCTTCCACATCCCAATCATCAGAAAGTTCTTCATAATTTGGAGGCGATGCAAAATTGAGATTAAAATTCACACCATCATTATCACTATTGTTGTTCACTAACCATGTTCCGTTGTGGGTGTCAATACCATCTGTTGCCGCTACACTGCCCTGCGAATTAAACATAAAGGCAAAACCCGTATAATTATTAGTTTCCTCATGGTCTGTATCAAAATAAAAAACGACACGCCAGGAACCTTGCTGCATTAAAGCATTAACCTGTTGTACCTGCAAAGACACATTATTACCACCACCATTGCCACCTCCATTTCCACCTCCAACAGTGGTATTGCTATTATCGTTTGAACTGGAACAAGCCCCTAAAACAAATAACAGAGACAATGCTAAAACTTTTGTACTAGAGATTAACGTTTTCATAATTTTAATTTTTTATAAAATTATACAAATTTTCGAGACTCAAATGACCATATAAAATTAATTGACCAAAAATTACATGTAAGTATGTATTGAATTTGTTAAATTAAAAACCTAATTTAGTCTAATGGTGGATAACAATCTTAAAACGGCTTCAATTCCTTAACATTGTAAATCTTTTGAAAAGTAAATTACTAAAATGAATTTCAGTAGATTAATTATATTATTAATTCTCCTTAAATCCTTTAATCTTTCTGCTCAAAAAAAGTTAGAAATTGGACAGCATGTCTACAAGGACAAACTAACCTACATCTCCTTAAGTTCAAATAATGAATTTGAGTATCTGAAGTATTACAATTGGTCACCTTTGACCATTGAGGAAAAACAAATAGAAGAAAAAGACAAAAACGAAACATGTGGAACTATTGGTTATGTTTCAGGAGCAAAAGGAAAGGGAAAATATGAAATAAAAAATGGAAAACTGATTTTAAGATTTTCAGAATTTGATAGGTATATGGATAATAAAACTGACTACAACGAGGAAACTAAAACAATGGAATTTGTCGTTTCTGAATTTATAAGATAAAAAACATTCTACATGAACGATCTGAAACCATTACTTACTGAATGTTGAGCCAAAAACTATTCCCTTTAGTTTGACTCGATTTCTACTCTGAAAGCTCAATTAGTTTCTCCAAAATTGAGTCATACATAATCCAATAAGCTAAACATAACCTACATCCTATCCGGGACCTGAATACCTAATAGCGCAAAAGCTTGCTTAATGGTTCTTCCAACAACTTGAGACAATTGAACTCTAAATACTTTATCAGTGTCATTGTCTGCTCCTAAAATCGATACGTTTTGGTAAAACGAGTTGAACTCTTTAACCAGGTCATAGGTATAATTAGCAATCAAAGCCGGACTATAATTAGCTGCTGCTTGTTGCACAATTTCTGGGAATAACTGCACCTGCTTAATAAGTTCACGTTCTTTATCATGCAAATTTTCAGGAGTTACTTGACTGCTGTAATCAAAATTGGCTTTTCTTAAAATCGCCTGAATTCGTGCATAGGTATATTGAATAAATGGCCCTGTATTACCTTGAAAATCGACAGACTCTTTAGGATCAAACAAAATACGCTTTCGTGGGTCAACCTTTAAAATATAGTATTTCAATGCACCCAAACCAATGGTATGATACAAGTCTTGTTTATCAGCATCAGAATATCCATCCAGTTTACCTAACTCCTTGGAAATATCTTCGGCAGTTTGTTCCATTTCCACCATTAAGTCATCAGCATCAACAACGGTTCCTTCACGGCTTTTCATTTTTCCGCTAGGTAAATCAACCATACCATAACTCAAATGATACAGGTTTTCAGCCCATTCAAAGCCTAATTTTTTGATAATTAAAAACAAGACTTTAAAATGATATTCCTGCTCATTACCCACTGTATAAACCATGCCACCAACATCTGGATAATCTTTAACTCGCTGAATAGCTGTTCCAATATCTTGAGTCATGTAAACCGCCGTGCCATCAGCACGTTGCACGATCTTTTCATCCAGACCGTCTTCAGTCAAATCACACCAAACTGAACCGTCATCTTTTTTATAAAAAACACCCGATTTCAGTCCTTCTGCTACAAACTCCTTACCCAACAAATAGGTTTCGCTTTCGTAGTACAGTTTATCAAAGTCAACACCCAGATTATTATACGTTATATTAAACCCATCATAAACCCAACCGTTCATGGTTTCCCAAAGTTTCACAACCTCGGCATCACCAGCCTCCCATTGACGAAGCATATCTTGGGCTTCCAATAAAATAGTTGCTTCTTTTTTAGCTTCTTCTTCAGTTTTACCTTGAGCAATTAAATCCGTTATCTCTTTTTTATATTCTTGGTCAAACTTCACATAGTAGTTCCCAACCAACTTATCGCCTTTTAAACCTGTGCTTTCGGGTGTTTCACCATTCCCAAAGCGTTGCCATGCCAACATACTCTTGCAAATATGAATGCCTCGGTCATTGATAATTTGAGTTTTATAAACCTTTTTACCTGAAGCCTTTAAAATTTCGGACACACTATAACCCAACAGATTATTACGTATATGTCCTAAATGCAATGGCTTGTTGGTATTGGGTGATGAATACTCCACCATAATTGCCTTATCATTAGGATTTGGCTTCACAATACCAAATTCAGAATCTTTAAATATATCATGGAAACTATCCAAGAAATAACCGTCCTGAATCTCAATATTCAAAAATCCTTTGACCACGTTGAAGCCTTTAACCAAATCAACATGTTCGGTTAGATGTTCACCTATTTTTTCACCTATTTGAACAGGATTACCTTTAACCTCACGCAGCATTGAAAATACAACAACAGTAATGTCACCTGGAAACTCCCTACGTGTTGCCTGAAATTCAACCGTAGACAATTCTACATTATAGATATCTTTTACTGCTTGTTTTACTGACTCTAAAAGCGTTTCCTGAAGATTCATTTTTGTTTTTTTAAGACTGCAAAGATAAGACTTTTCCTAAAGAGAAACCTGTAATTAAGGAACATAAAAAAGTCTGTCGAAATAACCGACAGACTCATAAATTACATATAATTGAATTCACTATTTTTTTCTTCCCAAAAAGCTCAAGGCTATGGATGCCAATCCCAAAGCTATGGTCACATAAGAGTTATCATTGTCTTGAGCTTCGATACTTAAGTCGCCAATACCTATAGAGGCCTCCGGTGCTACTAGCGTGTAAATTCCGTATCCAACTATTATGATTCCAACTATCAGCAAGATTTTTTTAATTGTATTGTTCATATTTTATAAGTTTTATTTTACTGAAGATACGCAAAATCTCTAATAAAATTATAGTGCTCAAAATCAATTAATTACAGATTCAGAATTTAGAATTTTTAAAACGTGCATTTCATCGACAAAAGTGTTGTTTTTCCGAGTTATTTGCCGTTAATCGAGTAGTCCTTTTTTTACAAAAATTTGGCACGCCATTTCAACTAATTTTTTGGTATTAAAACCCAAAAATTAGCTTTTTGTGAGGGTTTTGTTAATTTTTGTTATGTAATGCTATTAATCCCCAAATTAATGGACTTTCTTAAACTAACTAACATATCACAAGCTTGTAGGATATGCATGTTTTCACTTCGATGGAAGACAGGTGTTGATGACTGCTGTGTTTTTACTGTATGAAGAATTTAATTACTATAATTATTTTCCTATCTGTTTTTACTGGTTTTTCTCAAACCATGGAACAGGACAGTCTTACTATTCAGTTAGCTTTTCAAAAATCTGATACCTCTAAAGTCAAAACATCCTTACGACTTGTCAAGGTGCTTTATAATCAAGGTGATTATAGCAAAGCATTGCAATATATTGCACAAAGTGAGAAGTTATCCAATGATTTAAATTACGAAAAAGGTATAGCCGAAATAACCTATTACAAGGCCTTGATTTACGCCAAAAAGAATGACTACATCAATGCCATTGCCAATTATGCCAAATCCAAAGAGTTATTCTTGGCACAACAAGACACCCTCAACGTTGCTAAAGTCAATAACAGTATTGGTTTAATAGAAATTGAACGCGGTAATTATGCTAAAGGTTTAGAGTATTCCCTTTCTGCTATTGAAGAATTAGAAAAGCGTAATCTCAAAAGAGAACTCTGTTCAGCATATAAAAATTTAGCTACGGCTTACAATAAAACAAATGATCGTACCAAATCAATTGAATTCAATTTAAAAAGACTTGAAGTTGAAAAAGATTTGAATAACGAAGCCGGTATCATCAATACGCATAAAGCATTAGCGGAATTGTATTCTCAAGAAAAGGAAAACCGCAAAGCCATAGAATATTACGAAAAAGTTCTGGATGCCATTGGTACTGAAAACGATTCTTTAAGAGGTGAAATTTTACCGCGTTTAGGTGGTGAATATTTATATTTTAAAGATTTTGAACAAGCTTCAGCCTACCTAATAGAAGGCTTACAACTTAATAGAAAAACCAACAATCAATTGGGTCTTTTAATTTCGTTAAACAATTTAGGAAAACTGAACATTCAGGAAAGACGTGTAAAACTGGCCGATATTCGATTGAATGAAGCCGGAAATATCGCCGAATCAATTGATAACAAACCTGAATTACTGAAAAATTTAGCATTAAGAAGGCAATTAGATTCTACCAACAGAAACTTTGAACGGGCTTTTAAATGGCAACGTGATTATTACGAGTTGAAAAAAGAGCTTGATGATGAAAAAATCATAAAACCTTCGTATGCGTCTATTGATGAAGACGCCTTAAAAAGTCTCACTCAATCTAACACGAATACCAATTTAGCACTTGTTGAGGAACACAAAAAAGAGAATCTGGCCAATGAGAAAAAACTTAAAGATCTCAAATTATTAGTTTATGCTCTGGTTGCATTGACTGCAATTGTTATTGTATTTTTTATTTTAACCTATGTCAAACGAAACAGCAATCTGCAATACACTCGTGAACTGGAAGACAAAAATAAAAAAATTGAATTACAGAACGAGGCTATTTTAGAACAAACCAAGCATTTGGAGGACATTAATAAGGTTAAAGACAAATTATTTTCTATTGTATCCCATGACTTAAAAGATTCCTTATCGTCCATTAAAGGGTTTATCGATTTATTAAAAGATGATCAATTATCACAAAGTGAATTCAACAGCTTGATTCCAGAATTAAGTGAAAATGCCAACAACGCATCCATGTTGTTATTCAACTTATTAAACTGGTCAAAATCTCAAATGCAATCTTTAGAGTCTAATCCATCATTATTTGATATTCAAGAAGTTTTTGAAGAAAAAGTTCAGTTGTTGGAGCAAAAAATGGACAAGAAAGGCATCCTATTAAGAAATAAAACCCTTCGCGATTTTGTTTATGCGGACAGAAGCATGATTGAAATTGTTATTCAAAACCTATTGACCAACGCTATTAAGTTTAGCAAAGAAGGTGATACCATTACTATTTCAAATCATATTAGCAGTGGTAAATCAATCATTAGTATTTCAGATACAGGAGTTGGTATTTCACCAGAAAATCAGAAAAAATTATTCAAAAGCAGCACGTTTACCACTATCGGTACTGGAAACGAAAAAGGTACCGGTCTTGGTTTGAGTATCTGTAAAGAGCTTGTGGATTTAAATCACGGAAAAATTTGGGTAGAAAGTGACCTAAACAAGGGCAGTACTTTCTATGTCGAGCTTCCTAAATCAAATCCTCAAAATACCTAATCAGGCTTTAGGCAAAAACACTTCTGCCATCATACATCGGGCACTGCCGCCACCACAGGTTTCAATGGTTTCAAGAGAGCTGTAAACAATTGGGCAGAATTTTTCTATTTCAGCTATTTGAGATTTCGTTAAACTATTATATGCCGATTCACTCATTACTAAATAACGCTGATTCAAATGCCCTTGCACCTGTAACATATTACCTGCAAATTGATGCATTTGCGATTCAGTAATGGCAATAATGGCTTTGCCATCTTCCTTTAGGCTTTTAACAACTTGTTTTCGTTCTTTTTTATCATCAATACTATCCAAACATATGACCGCAAACTTTTCAGCCAAACACATCATGACATTAGTATGATATATTGGTAGCCGCTTACCATCTACCGTTTGATTGGCAGTAAACACAATGGGTGAATATTCAAAATCCTCACAAAATTCAATGAATAAATCTTCATCTGCTCTTGGTGACAATGCGCAGTAAGCCTTATGGTTTATTCTGTCCAACAGCAAACTTCCAGTTCCCTCCAAAAAAATCCCCTCGTCTTCAGCACTGGTATAATCAATGATATTTTCAATTTTAAATCCTTCTTGCTCCAATCTAATAAACACCTCATCCCGTCTCTCTTTTCGTCTATTTTCAGCAAACATAGGGTATAGCGCTACGTCACCATTTTCATGAAAACTCACCCAATTATTAGGGAAAATGGAATCAGGTGTATCCATTAATTTATCATCATTTTCAACAATCACATGAACTCCCACAGCAAGCAATTTATCAACAAAGGCATCAAATTCTTCTTGGGCCTTTTTATTAATTTCAGCATTTTTGATATTTAAATCTTCCTGAAAATAATTATTAACGGCAGTTTGTTCATTCATCCTGAAGTTAACTGGACGAATCATTAAAATGGTATTTGTTGTTTGATGCATAGTTGTCTAAAATTATGCAAAATTACTTTTTTTTAAAATGAAAATCACTGGTACAAAACAATAAAATTGCTAAATTGAGATAAATTACTTTTGATGAAACATCTATTCATTATCATACTAATTCCTATATGTTTCTGGTCTTGTGAAAAAGACAAGGAAATTAGTTCCATAAACCCTGTAAACTGGGAGAAACGACGTGTTACAGCACCTATTAATGATAGTTTAAAAAATGGACAAAGCTATTTGCCCGTTTATTCAGAAATCTATAGTGAATCCGAACATCTAACTGTTAATCTTACTGCTACTGTAAGCTTAAGAAACATCAATCCACACGAATCCATTTATCTTAAAAAGGCTTCATATTACGATACCAAAGGAAACCTCATCCGTACATATTTTGACTTTCCCATTGACATCAAACCATTAGAAACCATAGAAATTGTAATTGATGAAAGAGATACAACGGGTGGCCCTGGTGCTAATTTTGTGTTTGATTGGGCCACTAAAGCAGACTTACATGAACCGTTTTTTGAAGCTGTCATGATTTCAACCATCGGCCAATTGGGTATTTCATTCACAACTCAAGGTATTGCCATAAACTAATCTTTTATCCAATAATGAAAAAAGAACAAATTAATGATATTATTGGTTGGGATATTGTGAACTGGTCCAAAAGCTTTGATTTTTGGAATAAACATTTAGATGTTAAGGACAAAGGCTATAAATGCCTTGAATTAGGTGCCAGACAAGGAGGTCTATCGCTTTGGTTGGCTTTAAATAATAACCAAGTCATTTGTTCTGATGTGAGTTACACCGACCAGCAACATGAATTGGATAAAACAATTGCGCTACATCAAAAACACGGATGTGATCAACATATTCGCTACGAAGCCATAGACGCTTCTAACATACCGTATGAAAATCATTTTGATTTGGTCGTATTTAAATCGGTTTTAGGTGGTGTTAGCATAGACACAGGCAAACGTTTGGAACAACAAACAATCGATTCAATCTATAAAAGCTTAAAACCAGGTGGACGTGTTGTTTTTATTGAAAACCTTGAAGGTTCATTTTTACATATGTATGCTCGCAAAAAATTTGTGGGCTGGGGAAGCAAATGGTATTATATGAAGTTAAAGGCCTTGGTCAACTTATTTGATTCATATAAAAGTCTAAAATACCATACGGTCGGATTCTTTGGGGCTTTTGGAAAATCTGAAAAACAACGTCAAATTCTTGGTCATTTCGACACCCTAATTGAAAGGATGGTACCAAAAGACAATCGCTACATCATGATTGGCATAGCAGAAAAATGAATTAAGGTGTCGAATTGGAAACCTGAAGTGTTTTGCCATTGAAGAATTTATGCCCATTCAATACAAAATCTGATATATAGTTCGCCATTTCTAAAGCAGTTGTCGGTGCTTGATAACCTGGAAAGGCCTCTTCCAACATTTCCGTTTGAACAGCACCCAAAGCTAACGCATTAAATGATATCCCTGAATCTTTATATTCCTCGGCCAATAATTCTGTTAATGTAATGACAGCGCCTTTACTGGAACTGTAAGCCGCTAATCCAGGAAACTTGACACTGCCCTGAATGCCACCCATAGAACTTATGGTTACAACATGACCTCTATCCTTCATAAATGGTAAAACCGTCCGAATCATTTCTGAAACACCAAAAACATTAGTACGATATACCATTTCAAAATCCGTTATAGAGGTTTCTAAAAAAGGTTTGTTGAGTAATAATCCCGCATTGTTGACCAATGCATCCACATGTCCCCATTCATGGCTTATAAATTCCGAAACCTTTTGATAATCATTTTGATTACATAAATCAAAAGCTATGGATGTGATGTTCTCAAAATGCAAGTTGTTGACTGGCTGTGCATTTCTTGAAAGTGCTAAAACATGATATCCCTGCTTGGCAAATAAGTGTACCAACTCAAATCCAATTCCTCTGCTTGTACCAGTTACAATTATATTTTTACTCATCTTTTAAAACAACTTCTTTAGTTTCTGCATTCATCATGCCTTCTATTGCTGGTAACATTTTAGCAACAAATGATGCCATGTGATCATAATCCATTTTATCTGGTTCATCATCAACGTGATGGTAATAGTCAAAATTAGTGAAATCGAAAGTAGAAATGGCATGGGCCGGAATGTGTAAGGATTGATAAAATGGAAAATTATCGGACCTCATGAATAAATTGAATTCTTTAGCTTGCTGAAAAAAACCAACAACTTCCTCTCCAGCATAACGGTTTAATGTTTCAGCAAAGTTAGACCGTTCGTAGCCACTCATATAGGACATAGACATATCAGAAGATCTGGGCACACCTATCATTTCAAAATTAATCATGGTATAGGCATTAAAACCTTCATTTTTTAGGCGTTCGGCGAGGTGCGCTGAACCTTTCAACCCCATTTCTTCGGCAGCATACAAGGTTACCAAAATACTACGCTTGTTTGTTTTACTTTCTGCAAAATATCTAGCAAACTCCATTGCAGCAATAGTTCCAGAAGCGTCATCATTGGCACCGTTAGCTATGTTATCACCGTTGACTTCTTTACCCAATCCAATATGATCATAATGCCCACCTAAAATGATAAACTCGTTTTTAAGTTTAGGGTCATTCCCTTCAACCACACCAACAATATTGTAACCAATAATATCTTTTAATTTAAAGGTGTCACGATAACTTTCAAAGTAGGGCTGGATGTGATTCTTCCTTAAAAAATTTTCAATATAAACAGCTGCCAGCTCAATTCCTTCAGAGCCAGTTGCCCTTCCTCCCAACTCATCCGAAGCCAAATACTCCATGCTTTCTTGAATCGATTGTTTAATTTCAGCCTTGTTGGGCTCTACAACTTTTTTGCTTATAGTTTCTTGAACGGTATCTGTTTGCTGAATCTCTGGGTTTGTTGACTTGGTGGATTTACAACCAAATGCTAAAACCATGGCAAGGAGAATGATTATTTTTTTCATCTATATTTTTTTAAAGTTTAAAGATAAAAAATCCCACTTGAAATAATTCAAGTGGGATTCGTATAATTTTCGGATAACTTCACTTAAACCAACATGGTAATAGGGTTCTCGATATAACCTTTCAAGGTCAATAAGAATTCAGCTCCTGTAGCCCCATCAACGGTTCTATGATCACATGCCATAGTAAGTTTCATGGTATGACCGACAACAATCTCACCATTCTTAACAACCGGTTTTTCGACAATAGCTCCAACAGACAAAATCGCTGAATTTGGCTGATTAATAATGGATGTAAAGCTCTCAATACCAAACATACCTAAATTGGAAATAGTAAAGGTACTTCCTTCCATTTCTTGAGGTGTCAGTTTTTTATTTCTGGCTTTTACGGCGTAATCCTTGACAGCAGCTCCAATTTGTGGTAAACTCTGCTCATTTGCAAAACGCACAACAGGTACCACTAACCCATCTGGTACAGCAACAGCAACCCCAATGTGAACATGGTTATTTAATTGCATACGATCATCAAACCATTGCGAATTAACCTGTGGATGCTTCTTAAGAGCTAAAGCACAAGCTTTTATAACAATATCGTTGAATGATATTTTGGTATCTGGAATCGAATTGTATTGTTGACGGAACGCCATGGCATTTTCCATATCAAACTCCACATTCAAATAATAATGAGGTGCTGTGAATTTTGATTCGGCCAAACGTTTCGCAATGACCTTACGCATTTGTGAATGTTTCACTTTATCAAAATCCTCTTGACCCGTTGGTACAAATTTACCAACTGAAGCTGCAGATGAGGCAGCTGGGTTAAAGTTCTCTATATCTCGCTTGACTATACGACCATTTTCACCAGATCCGGCAACTTGTGATAAATTAATCCCGCGTTCTTCGGCCATTTTTTTAGCCAAAGGCGAAACAAACACTCTTCCATTAGTTACTGTTGGTTGCTTTTCTTCAGGCGCGTCAACTTTAGCTGGTGTTGATGTCGTTTCTTGTTTAGGCTCAACCTTTTTTGGTGCCTCCTCTTTTTTAGGTTCTGAAGATGTTCCTGCAGCTTTAAAGTTTTTAGCTACGTCAGAGACATCTGTTCCTGCAGGACCAATTATAGCCAAAAGGGCATCAACTTTAGCCGATTCTCCTTCCTGTAATCCAACATGTAAAAGCGTACCAGATTGAAATGATTCAAACTCCATTGTCGCTTTGTCCGTTTCTATTTCAGCCAAAATATCACCTTCTTCAACAGTATCACCTACTTTTTTCAACCAGGTAGCAACAGTTCCTTCTTCCATGGTATCACTCAAGCGTGGCATGGTTACAACCGTAACACCTTCTGGTAAATCAACTGATTCACTACTTTGTGATTCTTTTGCGGAGTCCTCATCAGTACTCGAAGTTTCTTCTTTGTTTTCTACTTTTTTCGATTCTTTGTCTTCAGTTTTTTTCTCGGAGATTTGTCCGTTTAGCAAATCGGATATATCCTCTCCTTCATCACCAATAATAGCTAACAATTCATCTACTTTAGTCGTTTCCCCTTCCTGAACACCAATATGCAATAAAGTGCCTTCATGGAAAGATTCAAACTCCATGGTGGCCTTATCGGTTTCTATTTCAGCCAGGATATCGCCTTCTTCAACCTTGTCACCCACTTTTTTCAACCAAGTAGCAACCGTTCCCTCTTCCATGGTATCACTCAAACGAGGCATGTTTATAATCTCTGCCATAGCTTATAATTTATGTTGTAAAAATGGATAATCTTCCTGCTCATAAACAGTATCGTACATAACATTCTTTTCTGGCCAAGGTGATTCTTCAGCAAACTTTTCACATTCACTAACCAAATCTTTCACACGTTTATCAATTTTCTTAATATCGGCTTCAGTGGCATATTTCTTTTCAAGAATGATGTCTTTCACTTGCTCGATAGGATCTATTTTTTTGTACTCCTCTACTTCATCTTTAGTTCGGTAGTGTTGTGCATCACTCATAGAGTGACCACGATAACGATATGTTTTCATTTCCAAGAATGTTGGTCCATCACCTCTACGTGCTCTATCAATCGCTTCGTGCATGGCTTCCGCAACTTTTACCGGATTCATCCCATCAACAGGCCCACATGGCATTTCGTAACCTAAACCTAGCTTCCAAATATCTGTATGATTGGCCGTTCTTTCCACAGAAGTACCCATGGCATAACCATTATTTTCACAGATAAATACAACCGGTAATTTCCAGTTCATTGCCATGTTAAAGGTTTCATGTAAAGATCCTTGTCTTACAGCACCATCGCCCATATAACATAAAGTTACAGCTCCTGTTTCGTTGTATTTATCTCCAAATGCCATACCTGCTCCCAAAGGAATTTGTCCACCAACAATACCGTGACCTCCATAGAAACCATGTTCCTTCGAGAATATGTGCATAGAACCACCTAATCCTTGAGATGTACCAGTAGCTTTACCATAAAGTTCTGCCATAACACGTTTTGGATCAACACCCATACCAATGGGTTGTACGTGATTTCTATATGCCGTGATCATTTTGTCTTTGGACAGGTCCATAGCGTGTAGCGCACCAGCCAAAACAGCTTCCTGACCATTATACAAGTGAAGAAAACCTCTCACTTTTTGTTGAATGTATACTGCAGCTAGTTTATCTTCAAACTTTCTCCAGAATAGCATGTCCTCATACCATTTCAGGTAAACTTCTTTCGTTATTTTTTGCATTGATTACGTTAATTAAGTAAACGATTAACAAAAGTAACACTTTAGTTAGTAATGAAAAAACTGAAATTTGTAAAATTTGTTTCGAAAACGTTATAGAAAAGATTTATCAAAAACCAATGGTAATAAATTGGCCAAAGAATCAGACTTTACAACTTTTCCTGTTTCACCCATAAAGTAAATTTCAATAGGAGCTTCTTGTTTAACCTCGTATTCAGCAATAGCTTGCCTGCAGGCTCCGCAAGGAGGAATTGGCGCAACAGTCTGCTTTTTTCTAGAGCCAGCAGTTAACGCCATGCGCATGATTTTGACATCTGGAAATTGAGATCCCGCATAATATATAGCGGTACGTTCGGCACAAAGACCTGACGGATAGGAGGCATTTTCCTGATTGTTCCCGGTAACAACCTCATCATTTTCCAGAAGCACTGCCGCACCCACGCTAAAATTAGAATAAGGTGCATAGGCCCTTTCCCTGGCCTTCATGGCCTCTTGCATTAAGGATTTCACATGTTCTGGAAGTTCATCAAAACTCTCATAGACCTGTAAAAATGACTCTATTTTGACTTCTTTCATAGAAAAGTATAATGACTAATTTAAGAAACAATTTTAGACAAAAAAACTATTGCGAGTGCAATAGTTTTTGAGTTTTGTGTTTATATCATATTTAGTATTCCTGATAAGCGCCTCTATCTATATTAAATGACAAGGAGAAACGCAAGGTATTTTCCAATGGGTTTTGGACTTTGGAAGCCGAAAACAAATAGGATAAATCAACACCAATGATATTATACTTAAATCCTGCTCCAATAGCAAAAAACTGTCTCGCTCCCTTTTCTTCAGCTTCATTAAAATAGCCAGCGCGAACGGCAAATGCATCTTGATAGGAGTACTCCACACCCAATGCCCAAGTCCATTCCTTCATTTCTTCACTAAATCCGCCTGGTGCATCACCAAATGACTGGAACATTCCTTGAAAGAACCCTACGTCAGGATCTTTACCTTCTATTATTACCGTTGGATTCACAACAGCTCCCAATTCATCCTCATCTGGGTCATATTGACCATTACCATTGGTATCTGTATATTCATATTCAGTTCCATAAACTGGAGGTGTAGGCACCAATAATTTGGTTACTTCACCTGTAACGGAGATTTTATTAAAATCGTCTAATATAAAATCAAAACCACCACCTAATCGTAAGGTTGTTGGCTGGAAGTTTTCTTGACCACCTTCATCATATTTAAATTTAGGCCCAATATTTTGGATTGCAAATCCCAAACGCGTTCTACCATTAAAGCTACTGTAAGCTTGTTCCTCACTTTGATAATAACCTGAAATATCTACGCCAAACGTGTTTGCTGCTATGGCTTCTGGGTCAACTGCATCAATTTTTAAATCGGATCTTACATAACGCATGGTTACACCCATTGCAAATTGTTCGCTCAATTTAAGCGAATATGACGCATCCAATGCCATTTCATTTGGTTTTACTATAAGTGGTGTTGAATTTTCGTCTTGAACCAATTCTATTTCACCAAGTCCAAAGTACTTAAAACTAGCAGCAAAGGCACTTCGCTCATTGATCCTGTTAAAATATGAAAGATAACCAAGAGAAATATCCTTAACTATCTTTGTGAGGTAGGGTGTATAACTAACACCAACACCTTGCTTGGTTTCCGAAAACGCGTATTTTGAGGCATTCCATTGTTGCGAAAACACATCAACTGATGTGGCAACACCCATGTCACCCATAGAGGCTCCTCTGGCTTCCGGAGCTACCAATAAAAATGGTACACCAGTTGTTACAACTCGTGAATCAAAGTTATCAGGAATTACCACCGTTTGGGCATTCATATATGTTACAGTGAATAAGGCAATAAGTATTAAAATTCGGTTTTTCATGTATTCAATTTATTTAACAAATATAATTTATTATTATAGTATTACAAGTTTCTCTATTTTTTCAACAGTTTTGTTCATTAATGGGGATCTCACAGTTAATTTATAAATATAGACCCCCTTACCTATTTTATCTCCAAAATCATCACGACCATCCCAAACAATATCTCGAGATAAGGCAGAACCACCTTGACCACAGCATTCCGTGGTATTGGTTTGTCCATTAAGTGTTCTAACCAATTTACCTGAAACGGTAAATATCTGTACAGAAACGTCTAAAGGGTCCGAACTATTGTGATTAAACCAAAATTCTGTATAATTCACAAAAGGATTTGGATAATTTAACACATTATTTATAACCAATCCTTGATTTTCATCATACACCACAAACTGGATTTCAGAAGTTGATGAATTATTATAAACATCCCAAGCTTTGAGTGTTAAGGTATGAAGACCTGGTTCTAAATCGCGAAGCGGATAGTTAGCAGAACCTCTTTGGTAATTATCCAATTCTGTTTCATAATAATCATTAAGAACATATTGATTGGTTTCATCACCATCAATGATAGCTACAATGTCGTGACCAATACCGTTTGCTGTATTAATACCGTTTTCATCTTCTAGTTTAACCAATAAGCTGGGTGATTCATTGGTGATGCCTCCTGACACAAAACTTTCATCATTCATATATAAATTAATAACTGGACCCACATTATCCTCTGGGGCATCTGCGTTTAAACCACCTATAATAACATCTGTTATATTGGCTCCAGCTTGATCTTCCAATGCATTGTCTCTTTTGGCATAAAAACTCACTTTACCATTTCCTTCAGGAATTTCAATATCCCTTGGTACAATAAATTCGAATTCAAATTGGCCGTTAGTAATTGTTGCCTGACCTCTAAATATGGCAGCTCCTAAAGTTTCAAAGTCCATAATAATACGCCCTCCAGCATCCGACGTATTATCATTTCCTAAAGTTTGCCGTTCAATATTTTTATCATAAACAACTACAGACAAAACACCATTATAATCAATGACAATTTCTCCTTGTAAATTGGTTACTTCACCGGACAACTTTGCCCGACTTAAAGCCTTTAAAACTTCATTGGACTGGTTAATAGGAACGTCGTTTATTTTAGTCAATCTGATGTTAGGTTTGGCAAAAGCCAATTTCATTGCAGGATCGCCAATAAAAAACACCAATCGCTTTTGCCCTGCTGTTGTCACTAACGGATCAATTTTAGTAAGCCTTAAAGCTTCCGCCATTGTAGGATATTCGTAATCTTCATAGTCATCATTGTCACTATAAGAAAACAAGTATTCGCTTAAGGTTTCATTGAAGTTTCGACCAACATTTACAAAAATTTGCCTAGTAGTAGTAATCAAACCAATTGCACCGCCATCACTATTCCAATAGGTATATTCGCCAGCTGTTGGCCTCATTGGATTATCAAATCGTGTAAATTCACAGGTTACCGTAACAAACAAATTTAACTTGCAAACATTATTAAGTTCTTGAGCATCAATTTTTTCAAATATACGTTCAGTTGCCAGGCCATCTTCTCCACCATGTCCAAAATAGTTTAATATCAGTGAGCCTTTTTCTATGGCATTATTAATAGCTGTGTTTACTCTGGGGTATCTATCTCCACCTGCAGAAGTCTCCTGCAAAAAAGCATCGCTATGAATCTTGATTGAATTTATGAATGGTTTTTCACTTGATACTTCATCAGCTATTCTATCTGTCGTTAATTGCAAATCTCGTTCCCAATCTTCATCTACATCATCTGAAACAACGACAAAATTATTACGCCAATTACCGTATGAAGCTTCTATGTAATAAGATTCAATCTTATCTACCATTTGCTTGGCCCTTTGAGGCGTTTCAGCTAGAATCCTACCAACAGCAATATCCAGTTTATTAAAGGTTTCCATACCTCCTTCATTTTCATCCATCATTCCGTAAAAATCATCAGAAACAAATGAACCGGTTAACGTAAAACTATCATATGCATGCCATGAAGGCATATTATTGGTATTGACAGGTAGTCTGTTTTTATAATCATAGGATCCATCACCAAACAAACATAAATATTTCAACCTTCTTTCGGGGCTACTGGCATTATCATAAATGTATTTAACTAAATTCCTTATAGCTCCAATATCTTGGTTGCCTGTGCTAAACTCATTATAAATTTGGTTTAAGCCAACCACCTTAACATTAAGTCCATACTGATTTCTATTGATTTGGGCTAAGCGCTCTGCTTGACTAAAAAAATTAGCAGGTGTCACGATTAAATAATCAATATCTTCAAAAACACCTTGTGCATTATTAAATATTGTTCCTTTTAAATTTTGGTTAAAAACAAATGGATTAGAAGTGGGTAATGGTTGATAATAATTTCCTGAACCAACAACTGCATATTTTTTTAATGTACCTAAAGGTGATGTAAAGCTGATGGTTGCATCAGAATTAGAATTCACATAATTTCTAACATTATAAATATCGGTCACGTCCCATATTTCTGAAACTTGAGAGGTATTGGAAACATTGTATTGAGCGATTCCCGATGCTGAAGCCACATCTAGATTATAAAAAGTGAATTGCTGCCCCGAATAAGTTAATGCTCTTGTGGCTTCTAAAGAAATATAATCTATAAAAGCCTCTGCAGATGGGTTGCCATTATTATCAAACGCCAAATCAACTCTTATATTTTCTGAACCTACATTGATATCCCCTTCATAGTCAGCCCCACTACCTAGCGTATTTTCATTTATGGCAGGAATGGTTATGTTACTAATAGCATTACCATTAACGTTTATTTGCATGCTTGTTGGAATTTCAGAAATTCCAGCAACGAAAGCTTTAAATTTTACTGGCTCAGTTGTAATAATGTTAGGAAAATTGAATTCAAATGATTTATTGGTTTCCACATCAAATTTATCTCCAAACCAGCGTCTTCCAACACTTGCTACGTTATATTCATCCAACTCGTGAAATTGGTAATTCTGGAAGGAATCTATTACCATGTCAATATTACCAGAGGGCTGAATAAACGGTTGAATACGTTTTCCATTCCCTGGACTTATATTAATATAGTAATTCGTTAAGTCCGTGTAACAATTAATATTAGTATTTCTTGAGACATCATAACCTTTAGGACCTTCTGCATAGAACAAAATATAATCCTGATCATTAAAAAACCCATCCGTTTCACCAATTATACGAATCGCATTTTCCTGAATATCATAAGGATAGTTTTCTGAATTTTCATAAGGAATCATTCTTCCACCATTACCATAAAGTTTGATACTTCTGGGGTCAACCGTGTTAAGATTAATTCCCAGTTGCTCCAAAAATGATTTAGACAATTTAAAAACACCTGTTTTGTCAACCTGAAATCGGTACCAACTACCAGAACTTAAAACCGAGTTAGTTATAGTTCTTATATTAGAGCTTCTTTGGCCCAAACCAGAATTTCTGTAAGAAACCGTAAATGAGGTTATTTTTTTATAAACACCATTCTCTCTAATGATTGGGGAAACCTTTAAAAAAGCTGATTTTTTATCACGAGCAATTGAATTATGTAATTCAAATTTTACCTGATTTGGAATAGTTGCCCGATTTAAGCCTGCCAAATCAGTATTTGAAATTGGAGCAGACGCTACGTTAGACAGGCTAATAGAAGTTTCATCAACCAATTCTTGTATATCCCATTGAGCCACAAACCAAAGGCCTTCCGATGGATTGTAATAATAGTTTTCAGCACTAAAGCTAGGCATTGATGTGACAAAAGACTCTGTACCGAATACCTTGGCATCTTCTCCCCAATTAATATTAAATGTTTTTTGCTGCGAAAAGGCAGCAAGCGTAGTAAAAATGGTAAGCAGTACTAATTTCTTTTTCATTACACAAATAACGCTATTTACATAGTCTTATTATGAAAAAAAACACTTTTTTGAAAAACGAACCAAATTTACAATAATAAAATAGAAAATCAGACGTTATATGACACTAAAACGACGATGAAATACACAAAAAACATCGTTGTAATGCATCATAAATAGGACGAAATGCACTTTTTTTTACTTAAAAATCAAAAATTTGCTTGTATTCTTAGGTATAATTCTTATATTGCGTCACCAAAAATATTAATGGCTTACTTAAAAGTATGGATATGAAAAAAGTAATAACAGTCAAGATACTTCTTGTTTTAGCGGTATCGGTCACAATGGTTGGTTGTAAAAGATCATCCAGCTCTAACAGCTCCAGAGCTACTGGTTGGGACATAAATTCCAGAGACGGCGGTTTTCAATACAATACAAGTTATAAGGGACAGGAAGCTGCTCCTGGTCTTGTAATGGTTGAAGGCGGAACGTTTACAATGGGTAAAGTTCAAGATGATGTTATGCATGATTGGAACAATACACCTAACCAACAACACGTTCAATCATTCTATATGGATGAAACGGAAGTTACCAATCTTATGTATTTGGAATATTTAGATTGGATTAAGCGTGTTTATCCACCATCTGAAGATAATTTTAAAAAGATTTATGATGGTGCCCTTCCAGATACATTAGTTTGGAGGAATCGATTAGGTTATAATGAAGTTATGACTGAAAACTACTTGCGTCATCCAGGTTATCAAGAATACCCTGTTGTTGGTGTTAGTTGGATTCAGGCAGTTGAATTTGCAAACTGGCGTTCTGACCGTGTTAACGAAATGTATTTAGAAGATGCTGGGTATATTGCTAGAGATGCGAAATTAAATTCAGTTTCTTCTGATGCTACTTTCAGTACTGATACCTATATCAATGCTCCTTCAAAGGTTTATGGAGGTAATGATAGTATCACGAATCCTGCTAACACAAGAAGACGTGTTCAAACAACGGCTTCAGGTGATACCATTAATGTTCATGCTACCAGAGAAACTGGTATTATTTCACCTAAATATAGACTCCCAACAGAAGCTGAATGGGAATATGCTGCATTGGGCTTGACATCTATCAGAAACTACAACATCTACAGAGGTCGTAAAAAATATCCATGGGACGGTCAATACACACGTTCTGGAAAACGTAAAGTTCGTGGCGACCAATTGGCTAACTTTAAACAAGGAAAAGGTGACTACGGTGGAATTGCTGGATGGTCTGACGATGGTGCTGATATTACCAATGCCGTAAAATCTTATGAGCCTAATGATTATGGTTTATATGATATGGCAGGAAACGTAGCTGAATGGGTTGCCGATGTGTATAGACCTATCGTTGATGATGAGTTTAACGATTTTAATTACTATCGTGGAAACGTTTATACTAAAAATGAGTTAAACGAAGATGGTACTGTTAAGGTTGTCATGCCAGGAGAAATTGTCTTTGATACACTTTCTAATGGTAAAATAGTTGCAAGAGACCTACCTGGTGAAATTGCTACGGTACCTGTTGATGAAGATGAGACTTATTTAAGAACCCAATTCGACAGAAGTGATAATAGAAACTTTAGAGATGGTGATCAAAGTTCATCTAGATATTATCGTGAAAATTTTGACGAGGAAGAAGGTGCTGAAGGTGGTGAAATGAAAGCGACACGTAAAATGTACAATTCACCTCAACATAGTATCGAAACGGATTCTTCTGGACAAATGATTAAAGAATATGACAAGTCAGATAAACGTACCTCATTAATCAATGATGAAGTACGGGTCTATAAAGGAGGCTCTTGGAGAGATCGTGAATATTGGTTAGATCCTGCTCAAAGACGTTACTTCCCACAAGATATGGCAACTGACTATATTGGATTTAGATGTGCTATGTCTCGTGTAGGTTCTAAATCAGAAAGTAAGAATAAAACTAAAAACTAATTAGTTTTCAAATAAATTAAAAGTCCTGACAAGAGTCAGGACTTTTTTTATACATTTATTTTATGAATATAAACCAAATCCACAACTGCTTTTTAGAATGTGATTTCGTAACAACTGACACAAGGAAAATTTCTGAAAATGCCATGTTTTTTGCCTTAAAAGGTGATAATTTTAATGGAAACAAATTTGCTCAAGAGGCATTAGAAAAAGGTGCCAAATACGCAGTTGTAGACGAACCCGAATTCATTGACCAACCAAATACGATTTTTGTTCAAAACGTATTGAAAACACTTCAGAGCCTAGCAACATTTCACAGAGATTATTTAGGTTTAAAAATTTTAGCATTAACCGGTAGTAATGGCAAGACAACTACCAAAGAACTTATTAATGCCGTTCTCTCAAAAAAATATAACACAACAGCAACAATAGGGAATTTAAATAATCATATTGGCGTGCCACTAACGCTGTTATCAATGACCAAACATACAGAAATTGGAATCGTCGAAATGGGTGCTAATCATCAAAAAGAAATTGAATTCCTATGCAGTATAGCAAAACCCGACTTTGGCTACATTACCAATTTTGGTAAGGCCCATTTAGAGGGATTTGGTGGTGTTGAAGGCGTTATAAAAGGAAAAACTGAAATGTATCGACATTTGATTAATCATAACAAACATATTTTTATAAACACCGATGATCCTATTCAGGTGGAAAAGACTATTAACGCAAAAACTATTGCTTTTGGCTCTCAAAAAAATTCCAACGAAACAACCATAGATTTCCTTGATGCCGATCCTTTCGTTTCCATTGAATTTAAAAACACTGTCATACACAGTAATTTGATAGGCAACTACAATTTTGGAAATATTTCAGCAGCTATTGCTATAGGTAATTACTTCGGTGTACCTATTAATGATATCAAATCTGCCATTGAAGCATACATACCGGCCAATAATCGCTCACAGATAATTACCAAAGGAAATGTAAAAATTATACTTGATGCTTATAATGCCAACCCAACTAGCATGTCAGCAGCATTACATAATTTCAACAATCAAAATCATCAAAATAAAGTTGTTATACTTGGTGATATGTTTGAATTGGGAAATGAAGCTCCTGCTGAACATGAAGCCATAAAAAATCTTGTAGAATCCATGTCGTTTCACAAAATGATTCTAATTGGAGAAAATTTTTATGAAACCAAAAACAACAACAGCACAATTGATTTTTATAAATCCTTTTCGGATTTTAAAGAAGCTGCGGATACATCTAATTTTAAAAATTCCTTGATACTAATAAAAGGGTCCCGAGGCATGGCACTTGAGCGTGTACTTGATTTATGGGACTAGTTGGTATTTACCTTAAACAAAAAATCCTAATGCGCAAACATTAGGATTTTTTTGTGGGTCATACTGGATTCGAACCAGTGACTTCTACCCTGTCAAGGTAACACTCTGAACCAACTGAGTTAATGACCCGAAAATAAAAAAGTCCGCTTTATGACGGACTTTTTGTGGGCGATGAGGGATTCGAACCCCCGACCCCCTCGGTGTAAACGAGGTGCTCTGAACCAACTGAGCTAATCGCCCTCTGTAATTGGATTGCAAATATAAATTAGTTTTTCTTACCGCAAAAACTTTTTTACTAAAAAAATCAAATAATTTCCGCAACTACAAAGGTACTTCCGCCTACGTAAATTAAATCTTCAGATGTGGCTTTTATTTTTGCATTTTCCAAGGCATCTGAAACACTAAAACAAGCTTCTCCTTGAAAACTAAAATCATCAAACTTATTTTTTAATGTATCAACTTTCATACCTCTTGGTACATTCGGTTTGCAATATAAATAGTAGGCATCTTTTGGTAATAAGTGAATGATAGAATCAATGTCCTTATCATTGACCACCCCAAAAACCATGAACAAGTTATGGTAACTTTCAGCTTTTAATTGCTCCATAACCAATTCTAAACCTTCTTTGTTATGTGCTGTATCACAAATAATTTTTGGATTGGTTCCCAAAATCTGCCATCTCCCTTGTAATCCTGTGTTTTTCACAACATGCGACAATCCTTTTTTAATAGCCTCGTCGTTTATTTTATACCCTATCCTTTTTAAAGCCTCTATAGTTTCAAGTACGGTCTTTATATTATGTAGCTGATAGTGTCCTTTTAAGTCTGTTTGATAACTACCGTGGTTATCCTTATCAGCAAAAGAAATAGGTGCATTTTTTTCTTTGGCGATGTGCCTAAAAACATCTTCCGTTTTATTATGACTCTCACCAATTACAATTGGTATATTTTCTTTTATGATGCCAGCCTTTTCGAAAGCAATTTTCTCCAAAGTATCCCCTAAAAACTGGGTATGGTCAAAACCAATATTGGTTATTACTGAAACTTGAGGCGTTATGATATTTGTGGAATCCAATCTGCCACCCAATCCAACTTCTATAACAGCAATATCGACTTGATGTTTTTCAAAATAATCAAATGCCATACCCGAAGTCATCTCAAAAAAAGACAAGTGATTATCATTCAAAAACGTTTGATTACGTTTGATAAAACCCATGACAAACTGTTTACTAACCATCTGCCCATTGATCTTGATACGCTCTCTAAAATCCTTTAAATGCGGCGAAGTAAACAAGCCGACTTTTAACCCTGATTCTTGTAATATGGATGCTAACATGTGGCTAGTTGAACCTTTACCGTTAGTTCCAGCTACATGAATAAATTTTAATCTGCTTTGAGGATTATTAAGATGGGCTGCAAGATTAATGGAATTTTTTAAATCTGCTTTATAAGCCGATTTTCCTTGCCTTTGATACATTGGAAGTTTCGAAAACATCCAATTTAAAGTATCTTGATATGTCATGTAATATTAGTATTCAAAGTTAATACTAACAAAACCTATTTGTTTAGTAGGTGCATTATTATCAGCTGGCCACTGAAACGACAAAGCAATCTTTTTAGCAGGTTCTAATAAACATGATGCAGTATTGGTGGTTCCTTGTACTCCAGGTTCAGCTTTGGTAACATTGCCATTTTTATCTACTTCTATTCTTACTACAACTAAACCATATTCATTGCAATTTTGCTTATATGTTTTATTGGATGGTCTTCCTCTTCCATTGAGCCCATAGCCGACACCTCCTTTTCCTGACCCAGAACTCCCAAAATAACTAGGTGCATAAGGATCGCCATCTAATTGCCCTTTATCTCCAGATGCCTTGTCATCACCTTCTCCACCAGTTTCTGTACCCTCTGATTTACTAACACCGCCTATTAAGGCGTCCAACTTTTTCTTTTTAGCTTCCTGTTCAGCCTTTTCTTTAGCAATCCGTTCTGCTTCAGCCTTTGCTCCGGCGTCAGCCTCTGCTTTGGCTTTTCTTTCTGCTTCTAATTTTGCGTTACGTTCAGCCTCCTTTTGTTTTTTTATGGCGATGGCTTCTTGATTCTCTTGATTTAAAACATCTTCGGTTTTAACTTTTTCAGATGAAGCTGGTGCTGAAGTTTCTAGTTTGGATTCAGATACTTCCTCCACCGGTTTCTGTACCTCTTGAGGTTCGGACTTAACAGGTTTTTTAGGCTGAACATTACCCTCTCCAACAGGACTATTGCCAAAATTGACAGCAACACCATATTCTATGGGAGGATCCATATAAGGTGGGCCAACCACAAACAATAGCAACAATAAAATAACCACAATCAATGTTGTTATTTTTGCTGAATTTCGTTCATGTTTGGTCTCTAAATACTTCACTTTAATTTGGTTTTACAGCCAATATCACTTTAATTTTATTTCTGTTGGCAATATCCATAACCTTGACAACATTATCTACAGGAACTGTTTTTTCTGCTCGCAAAACCAATGTTGGTTGCTCTTGGTTGGACAGCGCGTTTAAAACTTCTGTTTCTAAAACACTTTCACCAACCAACTTTTCGTCTACATAATACCGTAAATCCTTTGTAATACTCACTGCAACCGATTTTTTATTTTCAGTTTTACCACTGGCATTAGGCAATATAATATCAATAGCACTAGTCGTTACTAATGTAGATGCTATCATAAAAAATATCAGTAACAGGAACACAATATCAGTCATGGATGACATATTGAATTCCGGTGTTACCTTATTTCTCCCTCTAATATCCATATTAAATAGGTTCGTTTAAGTGATCTAGAAACTCCAAAGAATTGGCCTCCATCTGATAAACTACCTTATTGGTTTTAACAACCAAATGGTTGTAAGCAATATAAGCTACAATACCAACAATCAAACCTGCTACAGTTGTTGTCATGGCTGTATATAATCCACTTGCCAACACATCCATTTGAATGGTTCCGCCAGCATTAGCCAATTCAAATATTGCCAAAATCATACCAATTACGGTACCAAGGAATCCAATCATAGGAGCGGCACCTGAAATTGTTGCCAGCATACTGACATTTTTTTCAAGACCATAAATTTCTAAACGTCCAGCATTTTCTATGGCGGTATTGATATCTTCCAATGGTTTTCCGATACGCGTAATACCTTTACTAATGAGGCGAGATACTGGCGAGTTAACCTGTGCACACAGCATTTGAGCTGAATCAATCTTACCATTACTAACATGGTCTTTAATTTGATTCATAAAGTTGTTATCTATTTTAGAAGCCGCCTTTATGGCAAAAAGTCTTTCAAAGTATATATATGTAGCCATAATCAACAAAACAAACAAAAGCAATATAATTAGCATTCCTGCTGTTCCGCCACTGGTAATCAACTCAATAATGGATAGGGTTTTTTCCACTGATTCTCCATCAGTTAAAACTTCTGAACCTTCCTGAACTTCTTGGATAAAAGAATTTATCATATTTTAATTAGTCTATTTTAAACTTATAACGTGCGATTTGTCACTAAATTATATCAAAAAATGGTTCTTGTAAACATGAATGCCACTGCACCTACTAAAAATCCAACTAAAGCCAGCCATGAAATCTTTTTCAAATACCAGAAAAAATCAATTTTTTCCATACCCATTGCAACAACTCCGGCAGCCGACCCTATTATAAGCATACTACCGCCTGTTCCTGCCGAGTAGGCTATAAAATGCCATAATTCGTTATCCATTGGTACTGAAAACATTCCTAAACTGGCAGCTACTAATGGGACATTATCAATTACAGCAGAACCAACACCTAATAATAGCACCACTAAGTCAGAAACCCCTTCATGGTGTAATTCAGTACCTAGCATCGGCATATTCTCTTGCAAAGATGTTGCAAAACCAAACAAAATACCCAAAGACTCTAGTGCGGCAACCGCCATTAATATTCCTAAAAAGAACAAAATACTGGGCATTTCAATTTTTGAAAGCGAATGGTGAACAGGACTATGTGCTCCATGGGCATCGTCATGTTCTGAATCTAAACCAGATAAACTAAATTTTGAAGAGCTATAAATTTCAGCAAAAACTGCCACAACACCTAAAGCCAGCATCATACCTACATAAGGTGGCAAATGGGTCACGGTTTTAAAAATTGGAACAGATACAATACCACCCAAACCTAAATACAACATCGTGGAACTGAAACGACTTTTCGGTTTATCATCCTGATCATCATACTCCAAATCACCTTTGAATGCAGGCAAAAAGCTTGCAATAAAGAAAGGTACCAACATACATAATAACGATGGCACAAACAAATACACAAATAAATGTCCAGTAGAAACCTTTTTACCAATCCAAAGCATGGTTGTAGTAACATCTCCAATTGGCGACCATGCTCCTCCTGCGTTTGCTGCAATGATAATTAATCCTGCATACCAGATTCTAACGTTTCTATCCGGAACTATTTTTTGCAGAATGGATATTAAAACTATGGTTGCGGTTAAATTATCTATTATCGCTGATAAGAAAAACGCCAAAAACCCGAATATCCATAAGATACGTTTTTTGCTCTTAGTTTTTATGAACGTTTTAATGGTAGAAAATCCATCAAAATAGTCGATTATTTCAACAATAGTCATGGCACCTAATAAAAATACTAATATCTCTGCTGTCTTACCAAGATGATGCAATAGTGTTTCTTCCATGAGATGCATTTTCTCCTCATGATCTAGCAACCCAAAGTTTTCCATCAAATTATGTTTGGCTGAATCAAACCATTGCGGAAAATGTTCTAGTCCTAATGCTATGAGAGCCCAGCACAAGGACATCATAACTAAAGCTGGAATGAGTTTATCTATTTTTAAATTGTGTTCAAGTGTAATAGCCAAATAACCTACTACAAAAACTATGATAATTAATGACTCCATAAATTTTCTTTATCTTTTTAAATTAATTGTCCTAATGCAATTTCAAATGCTGTTTTACTTAATTCTGTTTTTGATTGGCTTTGGTTATAAACATTTTGCAATGCTTTTTTTATAGTATTGGATGTATCGTTAAAAATAGCTTCATCTGTCATTTGAACCCGTCGTTCCATAAAATAGGCAAATACTCTGGCCATTCCACAATTTGAAATAAAATCAGGTATTAAACTCACCTTACCATCTGTATACTCCATTATAGGTCCAAAGAAAATTTCCTTATCTGCAAAAGGCACATTAGCACCACATGAAATGACCTCTAATCCACTTTTGATCATTTCATCAATTTGATTTTTGGTTATCAATCTTGATGCTGCGCATGGCATAAATACTTCTGTTTCCAAAGACCAAATCCTACGATTCATTTCTTCAAATGAAATCAGATTATCAGCAAATAGTGTATTACCATTTTTATTTAAAAACAAATCGGTTATTTCCTCAAACGAAAATCCATTTTCATTAATTAAGCCGCCAGCTATATCAATAATCCCAACAACTTTAGCTCCCATTTTCGATATATAAAACGCCGCTGCAGACCCTACATTACCAAACCCCTGAACAACCACTCGTTTCCCTTTAATACTACCTCCATAAATATCGTAATAATGTTTGACGGCTTCGGCAACTCCAAAACCAGTAATCATATCGGCTACTGTATATTTTCGGGATACACTTGGAGAATAGTTTGGATTTTCAATTACCTTAATAACTCCTTGACGTAACTGCCCTATTCTGTTGATTTTATCTGCTTGAGAAGGCTTAAAATGCCCTTCAAAAACACCTTCTTGAGGATGCCAAACACCACTTTCTTCAGTAATTGGAATAACTTCATGAATCTCGTCAACATTCAGGTCTCCTCCAGTACCATAATAGCTTTTCAATAATGGAGAAACTGCTTTATACCAACGCTCTAAAACACCTTTTTTTCTGGGATCTTTGGGATCAAAATTGATTCCGGATTTTGCACCGCCAATAGCGGGTCCAGACACTGTAAATTTAACCTCCATAGTCTTTGCAAGCGACAGCACTTCATTCATATCCAGCCCTTTACGCATTCTTGTGCCGCCTCCAGCAGCGCCACCCCTCAATGAGTTAATAACGGTCCAGCCTTCGGCTTCTGTTTCAGGGTCTTTCCAATTAAAAATTATTTCGGGAGCTTTGTCTTCGTACTTTTGAAGTAAATTTTTCATGTAGTTAGTTATTGTCAACAAATATAAAAAACTAAAAATCGGTATATATTAATTTTATAATAATTTTAGGGCTCGAATATTTTACCAGAGCTGTGATCTTTTGATGCTCCCGTTACACTCGCTAAACAATTTACTTCATTGCGTATTTTTAGAACGCCCAATAAACCAAATATCAACGCTTCTTTATATTCAATCAACATTTTCTCCGGTAACACAAGTGTGCTTTTCGTCATTGTTTTTATTTCAGAAATCAAAAAGTCATTATAGGTTCCTCCACCTGTAATAAGCACTTTCGCATGATCTTTTTTGTTTATCTCTTTTGAAATTTGATAAGCGCAATGAGCTATAAATGTTCTCAAAATGTCATTCAGGTCTAACTTATATGAAGCTATCAAAGGAAAAATATGCTCCTTAACCCACTCATAACCTAATGATTTTGGATAATCGGAATGATAGAAATGTAATGCATTTAATTTATCAAGAAGAGGCTCATAAATTTCTCCAGTTGCAGCTAATTGACCTTTATCATCGAAATCCTTTCCTATTTGACTCATATAGTAGTTTAGTACAATATTTACTGGGCAAATATCATATGCTATACGTTCATTATTTATATCAGTTGAAATATTTGCAAAACCACCTAAATTCAAACAGTAGTCATAATCTGAAAACAATAACTGATCACCTATGGGCACTAATGGTGCGCCTTGACCACCAAGTTCAACATCTTGAATTCTAAAATCACAAACAACTTTTCTTTTTAAAATATCTGCCAAATCTGGAATATTGCCAATTTGGTACGTTAGTTTATTTTCAGGTTGATGTAACGCTGTATGCCCATGGGAAGCAACAAAATCAATATCTTCAATTCCGTTAACATCAATAAAAACCTTAATTTTTTCTGCTAACAAAGCCGTAAAATCTTTATCAATCTCTTGTAGGAAAGTCATCGATTCATTTGGCAAATCGCTTAAAATTTTTTTCCAACGTTCTGAATAGGGAAAAGTCACAGCTTTATGAATCTCAAATTTCCATCTTTCATCAAAATTATAAGTTGCATAAACAATGTCTATACCATCTAGTGAAGTTCCAGACATGACACCAATTACATTATACTTGTCTATAATCATATTCGTAAAAATAACTATAACGATTGAAATACTTCTAATAATGCTTTATCTTTGCAATCAATTTTTCAAATAAACAAGCAAACTAGATTATGGATTTCAGCTTAACAGAAGAGCATATTATGATTCGCGATGCTGCTCGCGACTTTGCACAAACCGAATTACTTCCAGGTGTTATTGAACGTGACAACACACAAACATTTCCTAACGAATTGGTTCGTAAAATGGGCGAACTTGGTTTCCTTGGGATTATGGTTGACCCGAAATATGGAGGAAGTGGTATGGATGCGATTTCGTATGTTTTAATTATGGAAGAATTATCTAAAATTGATGCATCTGCCTCGGTTATGGTTTCCGTAAATAATTCTTTGGTTTGTTATGGGTTAGAAGCCTATGGGACTGAAGAGCAAAAACAAAAATATCTTACAAAATTAGCTACTGGAGAGTATTTAGGAGCTTTTTGTTTAAGTGAGCCCGAAGCTGGTAGTGACGCAACATCGCAAGCAACTACAGCAATAGATATGGGTGATCATTATGTTATTAATGGAACAAAAAACTGGATAACCAATGGTGGTCGTTCCGACGTATATTTAGTAATAGCCCAAACCGATCGAGATAAAGGACATCGTGGCATCAACGCCTTTATTGTTGAAAAAGGAATGGAAGGTTTTGATATTGGTCCAAAAGAAGATAAGTTAGGAATTCGTGGAAGCGATACACATACACTGCAATTTAACGATGTAAAAGTTCCAAAGGAAAATAGAATTGGTGAAGATGGTTTTGGGTTTAAGTTCGCCATGAAAACGCTTTCAGGCGGACGCATTGGAATTGCTGCTCAAGCTTTAGGAATAGCTTCAGGCGCCTATGAATTGGCATTAAAATATTCTAAAGAACGTAAGGCTTTTGGAACCGAGATTTGTAATCACCAGGCAATTGCATTTAAATTAGCTGATATGCATACCGAAATAGAAGCTGCACGCATGTTAGTCATGAAGGCCGCTTGGGATAAAGACCAAGGCAATAATTACGATATGTCCAGTGCAATGGCTAAACTATATGCCAGTAAAGTTGCTATGGAACAAACTGTTGAAGCCGTTCAAATTCATGGTGGCAATGGTTTTGTAAAAGAATATCATGTAGAACGATTAATGCGTGATGCAAAAATCACTCAAATATATGAAGGTACTTCAGAAATTCAGAAAATAGTGATTTCGAGAGGTATTACTAGATAATTGAATAAAAATATAATACTTTTTTTAAGTAGAAAAAGCTTGGTATATACCAAGCTTTTTTATTTTTCTTATTTCAATTAAAAAAAAGTCTCTTACAAAACAAAAAACCCTTTCATTGGATAATGAAAGGGTTTTCAAAAAAGGCGGCGACCTACTCTCCCACGAGTGCAGTACCATCGGCGCTAACGGGCTTAACTACTCTGTTCGGAATGGTAAGAGGTGAGCCCCGTCGCTATAACCACCTTAAGTCTTTCGGACACT
>NZ_POWF01000004.1 GCF_002895005.1 Hanstruepera neustonica
TGACTTACACTTGGACAGTAGATATGGAAGCACCAGTAATCACAACAGATAATGAGAGTGGCGACTTGGGCTGTAACCCAGAAGTTATGGCACCGATGTTCGGAGCTACAGACAACTGTGGTGTAGGCGAGCCAATCGTAACTACCGAAGGTCCAACAAATGATGGTTGTGCTTATAGCCAGACTTGGACAGCGAATGTAACTGACAACTGTGGCAATCAAGCTGAAGCAGTGAGTATTACATACACATGGACAGTAGATATGGAAGCACCAATAATCACGTCTAATAGTGAGAGTGATGATTTAGGCTGTAATCCGGATGTAATTATACCGCCATTATTTAAGGCAGATGATAACTGTGCAGGCGAAGTAGAATTAGAAGCTTCAACTGAAGGTCCAACGAATGATGGTTGTACATACAGCCAGACATGGACAGCCAACTACACTGACCCATGTGGTAATCAAGCAGAGCCAGTATCTGTTACCTATACATGGACAGTTGATACAGAGGCACCAGTAATCACAACCAATGGTCAAAGCGGTTATTTAGGATGTAATCCTGAAATTGTTGTGCCAGAGTTTAAAGTAGATGATAACTGTCAAGATGGAGAAATGGAAATAGAACCAGTTACTAGTGGACCATCAAATGATGGGTGTTCTTATCGTCAAACTTGGACAGCAAATTATACTGACCCTTGTGGTAACGTAGCAGCTGAATTGAGTGTAACTTACACTTGGACTGTTGACACTGAAGCACCTGTTATTACAACTAATGGACAAAGTGGCGACTTGGGCTGTAACCCAGAAATTGTGCCACCATTGTTTAAAGCTGAAGATAATTGCGCAGGAATTGTAGATTTAGATCCAGAAACTGCTGGACCTTCAAATGACGGTTGTGCATATAGCCAAACATGGACAGCAACATATACTGATCCGTGTGGTAATCAAGCAGAGCCTGTAAGTGTAACTTATACATGGACAGTAGATTCTGAAGCACCAGTAATTGAAATTCCTGAAATAGACCCAATTTGTAATGGTATATTCCCTAAAAATGTTACAGTTAACTGGACAGATAATTGTTCAGATGGAGGGGAATTACATGCTGGCCCTACAAATATTGTAGTATCTGAATGCCAAGAGACTGCAGATTATGTGTTTACGGTTACTGATGATTGTGGAAACACAGCTACTGAGACATTAACATTGACTCGTGAATTTAATACTTCAGGAGGTAATTGTGAAACGGCATTTGGTAGATCGGTTGATAATAGTATATGCTTTATACCTGACTTTAGTCGTTGGGGATGGACTAATTATTTTGAGACTGAAGGCGTTTACACATTAGAAATGTATGCTGGAGCAGCTCATTGTGATATCACCAGAGGTGCTTATGCAGGAGATGTGATTGTAACCTATGAAAATGGTCAAGTAACTCTAGAGTTTAATTTAGATGAAGGTTACATAATGAATGAAGCACATGTTTACGTAGGATGCAATATGTACCCAACTGGAAACAATGGTAGTCCAACTGTAGCACCTGGACAGTATAACTTTAACCCGACTAATATGGGTAATATGGTATCCAATTATACGGTAGGTCCAATTGATGCAAGTGGTCCAATATATGTTATTGCTCATGCAGTTGTTTGTGAGGTGGCTTGTAGATGTTCTGAATCAGATAACGACGGAGGTCAATATATGCCATCTAATTACGATCCTGTCAACTGTGGAGCTGATTTAACAAATAATGAAGTTCCGGAAGAGATTACTTTTAAAGCACATCCAGTACCATTCGACAACGAGGTATTCATAAATTATGTTTATGATTTTGAAACTGATGTTGTAGTAGAGGTATTTGATGCTCGAGGTGTAGTTGTGAGAAAAGTTGCTAATAACAATTATGTTAGAGGAACTGAAGGATCAACAAGAATAGATTTATCAGATACCAATAATCAATTCTACTTTGTAAGATTAACAACAAGTAAAGGAACAGTTACCAAAAAGATTGTTTCTTCTAGTCCACAAAGAAGAGATTAAAGTTTAATCCATAAAATGAAAAAGGGAGCATGTAAATGCTCCCTTTTTTTTTCAAAAATAGAAAGGCTTATGATTCACATAAATCATTAGCCCATTTAATTGCTTCATCAAGATTATTATAAGTTTTAAAGGGCTTTGAAAGAAACACACTTTCCAGATCAGTATTGTCAATAACAATTTTCTTCCCAGAAACAACTGCAAAACCAACGAGATTTTCAATTTTTGAAGTTCTAAAGTATATATTGGGATCGACTGCATAGGAATTTAATCTATGGGTGATATAAACAAAATTCTTACCTGAAAAATAGTCATTGGAAATGTTCTCAAGTACATCATTCAATTCAGGTAAAATAGTCACCCCTTCATTCATAACAGCTATCAAATAATTGTCGTAAATGGTGATTTTTCCAAAGGGATATGTTAAGACTTTGCCCATATTATAAAGGTAATAATTTAAAATTTAAACAAAAAAAAACTCCGCGATTAGCGGAGCTTTAAAGCAAATAGACTTTAAATTTAAGATTCAGTTTTCTTTTTAGGAGACTCGATTTTTATTTTAAGTTCATTGGTTTTAGTGTCCAAATCCATTGAAATTTTATCGCCTTCAGAAATTTGAGAATTGATAATTTCTTCTGCCAAGGCATCCTCTATATACTTTTGAATAGCTCGTTTAAGAGGTCTTGCTCCATATTGTTTATCGAAACCTTTATCAGCAATAAAATCCTTGGCGGCTTTACTTAATTTTAATGTATACCCTAGATCTTTAATGCGCACAACCAATTTTTCAAGTTCAATATCAATAATTTTATTAATATCTTCTTTTTCGAGCGCATTAAACACAACTACATCATCAATTCTATTTAAAAATTCTGGTGCAAATGCTTTTTTTAGGGCATTTTCAATAACACTTCTGGCATTGGCATCTTCTTGAGCTTTTTGAGAGGCCGTACCAAAACCAACACCAGTTCCAAAATCTTTAAGTTTTCTTGACCCGATGTTTGAGGTCATAATGATGATCGTATTGCGAAAATCAATTTTTCGTCCTAAACTATCAGTTAAATATCCATCATCCAAAACTTGCAATAACATGTTGAAGACATCAGGATGTGCTTTTTCAATTTCATCTAAAAGAACTACGGCATAAGGTTTACGTCTAACTTTTTCGGTTAGTTGTCCACCTTCTTCATAACCCACATAGCCTGGAGGTGCGCCAATCAGACGAGATATTGCAAATTTTTCCATGTATTCACTCATGTCAATTCTAACAAGTGAATCCTCACTATCAAATAGTTCTTTTGATAGAACTTTAGCTAATTGTGTTTTACCAACTCCTGTTTGACCTAAAAATATAAAAGATCCAATCGGTTTGTTAGGGTCCTTTAGTCCAGCTCTATTTCTCTGAATAGCTTTAACGACTTTGGCAACGGCATCGTCTTGACCGATAACTTTTCCTTTAATTAATTCAGGTAATTTCGCTAATTTATTGCTTTCGGTTTGAGCCACTCTATTGACGGGAATACCGGTCATCATGGAGACTACATCAGCTACATTGTCTTCAGTAACTATTTCACGATGTTGTTTAGTTTCTTCTTCCCATTTTTCTTGAGCTATAGCCAATTCTTTTTCAATGCGTTTTTCGTCATCACGTAATTTTGCTGCCTCCTCGTATTTCTGTTTTTTTACCACAGAAGATTTGGTTTCCTTAACAGCTTCAAGTTGTTTTTCCAAATCAATTATTTGATCAGGAACATTAATATTGGTGATATGAACACGAGAACCAGCTTCATCTAAAGCATCAATAGCTTTGTCAGGAAGGAATCTATCCGTCATGTATCTATTCGTTAATTTCACACAAGCTTCGATAGCTTCTGGTGTATAATCTACATTATGGTGATTTTCGTATTTCTCCTTAATATTATTCAAAATCTCAATGGTTTCCTCTACAGAAGTCGGTTCAATGATAACCTTTTGAAAACGACGTTCTAAAGCACCATCTTTTTCTATATACTGTCTGTATTCATCTAGAGTTGTTGCGCCAACACATTGAATTTCACCCCTAGCCAAAGCTGGTTTAAACATATTGGACGCATCTAAACTTCCTGTTGCACCACCAGCACCTACTATGGTATGAATTTCGTCTATGAACAAGATGATATCGTCATTTTTTTCAAGCTCATTCATAACAGCTTTCATGCGTTCTTCAAACTGCCCACGATATTTGGTTCCAGCAACCAAACTGGCCAAATCTAAAGTTACCACGCGTTTATTGAATAGAATTCTAGACACTTTTCGCTTTACAATTCGGTTGGCTAACCCTTCGGCAATAGCCGATTTACCAACACCTGGCTCCCCGATAAGAAGCGGGTTGTTTTTCTTTCTACGACTTAAAATTTGTGAGACGCGCTCAATTTCTTTTTCTCTGCCCACAACAGGGTCAAGCTTCCCTTCTTCAGCTAAAGCCGTTAAATCGCGTCCAAAATTGTCTAAAACAGGTGTTTTAGACTTTTTATTAGTCTTCCCAGAAGGAGAATTGAATAAATTGTCTTTTGAAGTATCCTCATCAGCTGAATCATCATCTTGAAAAGATTCTGCTTTGGGTTCTATATAATTTTCATCGTTTGTAATCATAAATTTAAACTGCTCTTTTACATTGTCATAATCAACTTTTAATTTATTCAAAAGTTTTGTGGTTGGGTCATTCTCATTCCTTAAAATACATAGCAATAAATGTGCTGTGTTAATTGACGTGCTTTGGAAAAGTTTAGCTTCCAAAAACGTGGTCTTAAGGGCACGTTCTGCTTGTCTTGTAAGGTGTAAGTTCTTCTTTTCATTTGATGCAACCGCTACATTTGGATTTGCAGGACTTAAAATTTCTACTTTTCGTCTCAAATGATTTAAATCAATTTCTAAAGCATTCAAGATATTGATAGCCTTTCCGTTCCCATCTCTTAATAGTCCAAGCATTAAATGTTCGGTACCAATAAAATCATGACCCAAACGTAAAGCTTCCTCTTTACTGTAAGCTATAACATCTTTAACTCTTGGTGAAAAATTATCGTCCATAAATAAAATCCTTTCTGCATTAAATGTACTAAACATATTCTTAAGGTCAAAAACTGTACCTAAATTATGCTCTTTGCTAATAGACAAAAAAAAGTTTATAAAATCAAAATAATTAACAGCATACTTATTAACTATAATAACGGGTAAAATTGTTAATAAAAAATCCGAAAAAACAAACAGGCAAGTCTTGCTGTCACTACTGAAATGGTTATATTAGCACGTTTACAAAACCTACACAAAATCTAATAAATTTATATATGGCAGAAGGAGAAAAATTGATTCCAATTAACATTGAAGATGAAATGAAATCAGCCTACATTGATTATTCAATGTCGGTCATAGTGTCACGTGCTTTACCTGATGTTAGAGATGGTTTAAAGCCCGTTCACAGACGTGTGTTATATGGAATGCATGAACTTGGTGTTAGATCTAATTCGGCACATAAAAAATCAGCAAGAATTGTTGGTGAGGTATTGGGTAAGTATCACCCTCATGGTGATACTTCAGTATACGATACCATGGTGCGTATGGCGCAAGAATGGAGTTTACGCTACATGCTTGTTGATGGTCAAGGAAACTTTGGTTCAATTGATGGCGATAGTCCAGCAGCAATGCGTTATACCGAAGCACGTATGCGCAAGATATCTGAAGACATGTTGGCAGATATTGAAAAAGAAACCGTTGACCACAAACTTAATTTTGATGATACCTTACAAGAGCCAACTGTTTTACCAACACGTATTCCAGGTCTATTAGTTAATGGAGCCTCTGGTATTGCTGTTGGTATGGCTACCAATATGCCACCACATAATTTAAGTGAAGTAGTTGATGGTACAGTTGCCTATATAGAAAACAATGATATTGACGTAGATGAATTAATCTCACACGTTAAAGCTCCTGATTTTCCAACTGGAGGAACTATCTACGGCTATGATGGTGTTCGCGAAGCATTCAAAACTGGACGCGGACGAATTGTGATGCGTGGAAAGGCGAACATTGAAGAAGTTCAAGGTCGTGAATGTATCATTGTAACAGAGATTCCTTATCAAGTGAACAAGGCGGACATGATTAAAAAAACGGCCGATCTTGTTAATGAAAAAAAATTAGAAGGTATTTCTACTATTCGTGATGAATCAGATAGAAATGGTATGCGTATCGTTTATGTCTTAAAGCGCGATGCTATTCCAAATATTGTATTAAACAAACTTTTTAAATACACGGCTTTACAATCCTCATTTAGTGTGAATAATATTGCACTGGTAAATGGAAGACCGCAATTATTGAATCTGAAAGATTTAATTTATCATTTTGTGGAACACCGTCACGATGTTGTAGTTAGACGTACAACTTATGAATTACGGAAAGCAGAAGAGCGTGCTCATATTCTGGAAGGTTTAATCATTGCTTCAGATAATATTGATGAAGTGATTGCCTTGATTAGAGCTTCGTCAAATGCTGAAGAAGCCAGAGAAAAATTAATTGAACGATTTGAGCTTTCTGAAATTCAGGCGAAAGCAATCGTGGAAATGCGATTACGTCAACTAACCGGTCTAGAGCAGGATAAACTGCGTTCAGAGTATGAAGAATTGATGAAAACCATTGAGGATTTAAAAGATATTCTCGCAAAAAAGGAACGACGTATGGATATCATCAAAACAGAGCTTCTTGAGGTTAAGGAAAAGTATGGTGATGAAAGACGTTCTCAAATAGAATATGCTGGAGGTGATTTAAGTATAGAAGACATGATTCCTGATGAGCAAGTAGTGATTACTATTTCTCATGCAGGATATATTAAACGAACATCTTTAACCGAATATAAAACCCAAAATAGAGGAGGTGTTGGACAAAAAGCATCTACAACTCGAAATGAGGATTTCTTAGAGCACTTGTTTGTTGGAACGAATCATCAGTATATGTTGTTCTTTACTCAAAAAGGTAAGTGTTTCTGGATGCGTGTTTATGAAATTCCTGAAGGCAGTAAAACTTCAAAAGGACGTGCCATTCAGAATTTGATCAATATTGAGCAAGATGATAAAGTCATGGCTTTCATCTGTACCCAAGATTTGAAGGATGAAGATTATATCAATAGTCATTACGTTATTATGGCTACCAAAAATGGTCAGGTTAAAAAAACATCTTTGGAGCAATATTCAAGACCGAGAACAAATGGTATTAATGCTATAACCATCAAAGAAGATGATGAGTTGTTAGAAGCAAAACTAACAACTGGTAACAGCCAAGTAATGTTAGCATTGAAATCTGGTAAGGCTATCAGATTTGAGGAAGCCAAAACGAGACCAATGGGACGTAATGCGTCTGGTGTAAGAGGTATAACATTGGCCAATTCTCAAGATGAAGTCATCGGAATGATTGCTATTGAAAACCCACAAGAAGAGTCTGTTTTAGTTGTTTCAGAAAAAGGCTATGGTAAGCGAACATACATTGATGATCCTGAAGATGGCGAAGCTGTTTACAGAATTACAAACCGTGGTGGAAAAGGTGTCAAAACTATTTCTATAACCGAGAAGACAGGTCATTTAGTTGCTATCAAATCGGTTACAGATGATGATGATTTAATGATTATCAATAAATCGGGAATTGCCATTAGAATGCAGGTTAATGATTTGCGTGTTATGGGAAGGGCTACCCAAGGCGTTAAGTTGATTAATCTTAAAGGAGGTGACTCTATTGCCGCTGTTGCGAAAGTAATGAAAGATGAAAATGAAGAAGATATAGCAGATAGCTTATCAGACTTGAATAATGAGAATGGCACAGCTATTGATAATGATGGCGTAAATGAAACTAATAACGATAATTAAAAATTAAAAATTATGAACAAACCAATATTATTTGTTTTAGCAATTTTGGTTAGTACTTTATCATTTGCTCAAAAAAAGGAATTACGTGCAGCAGATAAAGCTATTAAAAGCAATAACTATGCAGAAGCGAAGGCAGCATTAGATCAAGCAAAATCAATGATGTCTCAAATGGATGATAAACAAATTTCACAATATCATCTTTTGATGGCCGAGTCTCTTTATGCAAAAGGGACAGCTAATAATGATGATTTAAATGCGTCTATTGGACATTTGAATGAGGTAGGAAGTGATTATAATTCTGAATCTGAAACTTTGCGTCAAACTATGGAAAATGATTTGTTGTCTAAAGCAAACTCATCTTATACAGGTGGTAATTATTCTGATGCAGCAAATAAATTTGAGCAATTGTATCAAGTTAAACCAAGTGACACAACTTATCTGTATTATTCAGCGGTAAGTTCAGTGAGTGCTCAAGACTATGAAAAAGCTTTAAACAACTATATAAAATTAGATGATTTAGGTTACACAGGTCAAGTGAAAGAGTATTTCGCAACCAATAAAGAAACTGGAGAAGAGGAAGTTATGGATAAGCAAACTCGCGATTTATACATGAAATCTGGTGATTATATCAAACCAGGTGAACGTATGTCTGAATCTAAATCAGGTGAGATAACCAAAAATATTGCACTCTTGTATGTACAATTAGATAAAAAAGATGAAGCTATTGCGGCAATAAAAAAAGCAAGAGCCAATGAGCCGGATAATTCTGATTTAATACTGACAGAGGCTAATTTGCAATATAAATTAGGTAATAATGAAGAGTATAAATCTTTAATTCAAGAAGCTGTTAAATTAGATCCGAATAATGTTGATCTTATTTATAATTTGGGAGTACTTTCTGCTGAAGCAAACGATATCGAGGCTGCTAAAGGTTACTATAAGCAAGTAATTGAAATGGATCCAACTTATGTTAATGCTTTAACTAATTTATCGGCATTGATTTTACAGGAAGAACAATCTATTATTGAAGAAATGAATGGTTTAGGCAATTCAGCTGCGGATAATAGACGTTATGATGAGTTAAAGGAAAAGCGTAAGGGTGTTTACCATCAAGCAATACCTTATTTGAAATCAGTACTAGATGTAGAGCCAGATAATGTGGATGTTGCAAGAACTCTGATGAATATTTATAGCGCTATTGGTGATACTGATAACCAAAAGAAAATGAAAGCTAAAGTTGAAGAGCTTGGCGGATAAGAGACATGATACAACAAACAAAAAAAGCACTACAATTGTAGTGCTTTTTTTATGGTATTATTTTTTTAATCACTCTTAATTTATGTGTATGAATGCCTTTTTCAACATTGTATATTCCTGAATGATCTAGCCTATCTATACGTACTTTTCCATGGGCATGAATTATAAAATTATCTTTCATAATAATACCTACATGTACAATTTGGCCTTCATTATTATCAAAAAAAGCTAAATCACCAGGATCGCTTTCTTCAATAAAACTTAAAGCTTCGCCTTGAGTAGCTTGTTGAGAAGCATCTCTAAAAATTTTATAACCATTGAGCTTATAGACCATCTGGGTAAATCCAGAGCAATCAATACCGAAAGGGGTTTTTCCTCCCCATAAATAAGGAGCATTTAGATATAAAAAAGCTGTCGAAATTAAATGGTCTTTTGAGAATTTTTTTTGAACAGCATTTCCGTCGTGGGAATGATTTAAAATGCTCAATCCATTCAAACATGATCCAAGTGGAATAGGATACAGTTGATTAGCTGAATCTTTCACAAATTCAACTAAATCAGTAGATATAAGGGGTTTTTCAGCATGTAAAAAATCGTATTGGTCTTTTGATATTTCAATATATTGCTTGTTGTCAATCCAACCTTCATATTTGTCAAAAGCCAATCGGATTTTACTCCAAGATTTTCGTTTTTCTAGTACTTTAAAAAAGTCGCCATACAATACTTGAGATACCATTTCACAAGTATCTGAAGATTCAATCCGAAGCGGAACTATGCTTAAATTGCAAATGCCGTATTGCATGAACTAACTGTGGTTAATTTCTTTTTATTACCATAGCAGAAGCACCACCACCACCATTACATATTGCTGCGGCACCAATTTTAGCATTATTCTGCTCTAAAACATTTAATAATGTAATCAAAATTCTAACACCAGAACAACCAAGAGGGTGTCCTAATGAAACGGCACCACCATTGACATTGACATTGGAATCATTGAGGCCTAAAATTTTCATATTGGCTAAACCAACCACGGAAAATGCTTCATTAAACTCAAAGTAATCAACATCATCAATTGTAATTCCAGCTTTGTCAAGCGCTTTAGGAAGTGCTTTGGCTGGAGCTGTTGTAAACCATTCTGGCTCATGTGCAGCATCGGCATAGCCTGCTATAGTTGCCAAAGGTTTTAATCCCAGTTCTTCGGCTTTTTCTCTACTCATTAATACCATAGCACCTGCGCCATCATTAATGGTTGAAGCGTTTGCGGCTGTTACTGTCCCTTCTTTTGTAAAAGCAGGACGTAGTGCAGGGATTTTTTCTATTTTGACATTAGTATACTCTTCATCTTTTGAAACAACCAATGCGTCCCCTCGTCTTTGAGGTACTTCAACAGGTACCACTTCATTGTCAAATTTTCCTGATTCCCATGCTGCTGCTGAACGCTCATAAGATTGAATCGCAAATGCATCTTGTTCTTCTCTGGAAAAATTGTACTCTACAGCACAGGCATCTGCGCAAACACCCATGGCGTTTTGGTCGTAAGCATCAACCAGACCATCTTTTTGCATACCATCAATCAATGTTGCTGGACCAAATTTGGTACCATTTCTGGCGTGCAAATAATGTGGAATTAAACTCATATTTTCCATACCTCCAGCAACAATTATATCAGCATCACCCAAAGCAATACTTTGAGCACCTTGCATAACGGCTTTCATTCCTGAAGAACATACTTTATTAACTGTAGTGCATGGCACAGTATTTGGGATACCTGCATAAATAGCTGCTTGTCTTGCTGGGGCTTGACCAGTTCCGGCCTGAACGACATTACCCATTAATACCTCCTGAACCAACTCGGGCTTCAAGTTTATTTTACTTAAAGCGCCTTTAATGGCAATAGCTCCTAACCGAGGAGCTGGAATTGTAGATAATGAACCTAAAAAACTACCGATTGGAGTTCGTGCAGCAGAGACAATAACAACTTCTTTACTCATTTTGTGTGGGTTTAATTTTTATAGGTGCAAAATTAATCATTTTTTCACAGAATCTAGAATGATTGATACATTATACTTGCACAATTAACGGTGATATTTTTATTACATTTGACATTATAAAGTTATAGAATGAAAGACTTCATTAATTTATTGTACAGAAACCATTCCTTGGGTTATAAGTTATTGTTGTTTTTAAGTACGACCTTCTTAATCGTTTATCTGTTTCCTAAAAGCGGTAAGTTTAAATATAATTTTGAAAGAGGTAAACCCTGGCAATCTGAAAGTTTGCAGGCTCCTTTTGATTTTGCTATTAAAAAAACAGATGCTGAAATCAATTCCGAAAAGCAAGCCATTAAGGATAATGCCACATTGTATTTTGATATAGATGATAAGGTATACGAAAGAGTGTTGGCCAATTACAAATCTGAATTTCAAAATGTGTTTCCTGATACATTAGATGTTGCCACAAGCGCATTATTCTTTGCACATGGTGAGCAAATAATTAATAGACTTTATTCCAAAGGCATTTTAGGTGATGATTATAATTTTTCAGGAGATAGAAATATTATTATCCTCAACAATAATATTATAAAGGAAAGAACCCAGTTTTCACAATTAATAAAGCAAAACCAGCTTACAAACATTATTGATAACAGTTTGTTAGATGATACTTTCAAGGCTTACAAGACAGATTTTGTGTCGTTGTTTTATGATGTTATTGAGCCCAACATTACTTTCAATAAGTTGTTTACAGATAGGGTTATTCAAAGTGAGCTTGACAAAGTGGCTTATACAAGAGGTAGCATTGAACGCGAAACCTTAATTATATCAAAAGGAGAAGTAGTTGAGGGCGATAAATTCCAAATTTTAAAATCGCTTGAAGCAGAATATGAATCTCAAGTTTGGACAGATTCCAATTACTATTGGGTCATTGGAGCCTACACGCTATTGGTTTCATTAGCACTTTTGATGCTTCTGCTTTTTATTAAAAAGTATAGACCCGAAGTTTTTGAAAATAACACTAAAGTCACTTTTATATTCTTCAATATTTTCTTGATGATATTCATTACAACTTTGGTGGTAAACTACAACTCAAAATATGTTTACGTAGTCCCGATATGTATTTTGCCTTTGGTCTTAAAAGCTTTCTTTGATGCCAGACTTGGTTTATTTGCCCATGTAATAACAGTCTTGCTTTTAGGCTTTATAGTGTCTAACAGTTACGAATATATGTTTTTGCAAATTATAGCAGGAATTGTCACCATTTTGACCGTCTCGGAGTTGTATAAAAGAGCTAATTTATTCATATCTGTTGGACAAATAACCCTGATTTACATTGTTGCATACTTCGCTTTTTTTGTTATTCATGAGGGTAGTGTAGATACCCTGAAATGGGAAACATTTGGTTTGTTTATCTTATGTGGTTTAGCTACACTTTTTGTTCAGCCTCTAATATATGCTTATGAAAAATTATTTGGATTGGTTTCAGATGTCTCGTTGTTGGAACTATCGGATACCAATACCAAACTCTTAAAGGAGCTTTCGAATAAAGCTCCGGGAACATTTCATCATTCATTGAATGTTGCAAATCTGGCTGAAGCTGCTGCCAACGAAATAGGCGCCAATGCCATGTTGGTTAGAGTAGGTGCTTTGTATCATGACATTGGTAAGATGAAAAACCCTACTTATTTTACTGAAAATCAATCGACAGGAATCAATCCGCATGATGAGTTATCCTCACGAGAGAGTGCTTCAATAATTATTAATCATGTAATCAATGGTATTGAAATTGCCCGTAAGAATAATTTACCAGATAGGATTATTGATTTTATACGGACGCATCATGGAACCAGTGTGGTCTATTATTTTTACAAAAAAGAAAAAGAAATTAATTCAGATTTAGACGTTTATGAATTTGAATATCCTGGACCAAAACCTTTTAGTAAAGAAACAGCGATCTTAATGATGTGTGATAGTGTTGAGGCGGCATCTAAAAGCTTAAAGGAGCCAACATCATCAAAAATAGATGTCTTTGTAGAAAACATTATCAATAAGCAAATGAATGATGGTCAGTTCTTAAACGCCAACATTACATTCAAAGAAATACAGTCTATAAAAAAAGTATTGAAGCATAAGCTCGCTAACATCTATCACCTTAGAATAGAATATCCAGAATAATTAAAAAATAAAAAAGCCATATCCTGAAAAGATATGGCTTTATAGTGATCGCGACAGGATTCGAACCTGTGACCGTCTGCTTAGAAGGCAGATGCTCTATCCAGCTGAGCTACGCGACCATTCAATCACGCTACAGCGCGATGAAAAAAAATAAGTCGGGGTGGCAGGATTCGAACCTGCGACCTCCGCGTCCCAAACGCGGCGCGATAACCGGGCTACGCTACACCCCGAAATAAGGTTATCATTAAAGTGCGGAGAGACGGGGATTCGAACCCCGGCGACACTTACGCGTCGACAGATTAGCAATCTGCTCCATTACCACTCTGGCACCTCTCCAATTAAAAAGAACGTTCTTTTAATGCGGATGCAAATGTAACTTTTCATTACAAAGAACGCAACTATTTTTTAAACTTTTTATGCTGTTTTTAGAATTAAGGTAGCTTCAGTAGAAACTTTTTTAGTAATGTGTTTACGTTTAGTACTATAAAATATTCTTTATCGTATCGTATCGTATTTCATTAAAGTTGGAAATGATTTTATCTGCTTTAGAATAATCCTGATTTTTTGAATGCGGACTTTTAAACCCAACACAGAATATGCCAGCAGAATTGGCTGCTTGAATACCGTTTGTTGAGTCTTCAATGACCATGCAGTTTTTAGTTTCAAAACCAGCTGTTTGGGCGGCTTTCAAAAAGATTTCAGGATGTGGTTTAGATGCTTTTAAATCAGCACCGCTCAATTTTCCTTTAAAATATTTATCCAAATCAAATCTATCAAACACATTATTGATGGTTTGCATTGATGCCGAAGATGCCAATACTAGTGTGAGTTCATTTTCATAGTAGTCTTTTATTAAGTCAAAAACGCCGTCTAGCATTTTTAGACTGGAATCACTTATAAAAAGTTCTTTAAAAATGTCACGCTTAATTTGTACGAGTTCTTCTGGATTTTTCTGAATGCTAAAATGATCGCATAAATGTTTACAGACATTAATTGTTGATTGACCTGTAAATGTCTGATAATGTTCTTCCGTGACATCAATTTTTACAGAGTCAAACATTCCAAAGTAAGCTTTGTGATGCAGTGGTTCAGTATCTACAATCACGCCATCCATATCAAATAATACAGCTTTTAACATAAATTCATCTTTGTTTTTTACAAATGATTATAATTCTTTCATTGCTTGGATTGGTCGTAAAAAAGAGATAAATATCACCACCATCCTGAATGCTTAATTTTTTTCGAATGTCTTTTACGGTTTCAGGAAAGTTTCGTGTAGTGATATTGGCTTTTTTGATATTCGTTTTTTTAAATTTTTTTTTATTGTAAGGTATGACATTTTCAACCTTAAATTTGCGGCCAGGAAATTCAAACAACGTGTCTGATGTGTATAAATGGGTATGTTTGTGGAGCTTACATAAATTGAATTGTGACGCTAAACTGTTAAAAGCACCTGCTTTTAAAATGGCAGCATTGGGCTCATATAAATAGGTTAGTGGATGACTGAAATTTACATCATAACTGGATTCTTTTGAAATGTCAAAACAGAATGTTTCTTCCTTGTCTTTTATCAAGTTGACTGCCGTAATCTTAATAGCGGCTTCATAATTCTTTTCTAAAACCCACAAAAGTTCCTTGACTTCATTGTTTACTGCCAAAACAAAAATGGATTTAACATGGTCCAGTTCATTAATACCCGCTGAAATATCCAGAAGTGGAGAAGTCTTAATAAGAATATGATCACTTTTTGAGAATAACAAATCAAAATGTTTAGGGACATTGGGTAGACAATCGTTTAAGAAAAACACCTTACCCTTAGCGTCATGCCGTCTGGAAGGATCAATGTAAATCCAATCAAAAGTAGTTTTTTGTTTTTTCAGGTATGCTATTCCATCAGAATGAACACAACTGATATTGTCGACTTGTAACTGTTTAAAATTGTGCGCAACGATTTCAGATAATTCCTGACTAATTTCGCAATGGGTTACTGAATCAAAATATTTTGAAAAATAGTAAGCGTCAACGGCAAAACCACCAGTAATATCAATAAGTGTCTTTCCTTGAGTTTTAATTAAATTAGCTTTGTAATGCGCGGTAAATTCTGATGATGTTTGTTCTATATTTAATTTATTTGGATATAGAATAAAAGGGGAATTAAACCACGTTGGTAACTTATTTTTACAGCGTTTTTTGGCTTCAATCTGCTCGGCTAACAGTTTAATATCTGTAGTTATATCTTTGTGTTTTGTTAATAAAAGGTCAGAAATATCCTCATTAAGATTTTTATTAATAAACTCTTGATTTTCAATATTTAATATTGATAGATTCAAGTCTTACTATAAATCTTTGGTTAGTTTTTGGACGATTTTATTTTCAGAAAGAAACTCTTTTAAAATTACTTTTAGGGCGGTATATGCTGGTACAGCCACAATCATGCCTACTACACCAAATAATAGACCTGCAATAACAATAGTCAAAAATATTTCCAAAGGATGTGATTTAACACTTTTTGAGAATATTAATGGTTGACTGATGAAGTTATCAATGAGTTGCCCAAAAGTTATCACACCAATTACTTTAAGAGTAATGGGGATAATCACGTCATTAAATCCTTCCCCTAAATTGCTCGTCATGGTCAGGAAAATCATGATGGCGCCACCAATCATTGGTCCCAAATAAGGTATTAAATTGATAAGTGCACATAGAAATGCTATGACTATAGTATTTTCAACACCAATTATTAAAAGTCCAATCGTGTATATTATAAAAAGCACAGAAATCTGCAATACCAGCCCAACAAAATATCGAGACAACAAATCCTTTATTTTGTCAATGGATTTTTTTAGTCGTGTTTCTTTGTTATCTGGGACTAACGTCATGAGACTATTTTCAAACAGTTTACTATCCTTTAGAAAGAAAAATGATATAAATAATACAGAAAACAGACCAATACTGAAATTACCCAGACCACTCATAAAAGTATTCAAGAAATTCGGAATAACAGAATAATCAATTCTTGAAAGAATATGACTGTCTTTCAAGGATTCTTCAACTTCTAAGGCATTGATTCCAAAATATTGAGTAGTCTCATTGTAAAGGTCTTTGACACTACTTTCTAATTGATTAATATCCAATAACGATAAATTATGACCTTGTTCTGCTAGCAAAGGAATAAACAACATAATTAACCCGACCATAACACCAATCAAAAGAAACATGGTTATGGCAACAGCAAGGGTATTATTAAACTTTAATTTATTGCGCAGAAACATTACTATAGGGCGACCAGTTAGTGATACAACTACGGATATCAATATATATACAATGACTGACTGGATAGCATAAATGAAGTATAATAAAGCACTTATACCAATTACAATTGCTAATGCCCTTAAAATTCCGTTGGCTATTTCTTTTGAATTCATTTAGTAAATATACAGATTGAAGCTCAATTCACCTTACTTATGAATCAATTAGTTGCTTGGTAATTTCATATAGGGCAATAGAAGTTGCTTGTACAACATTCATACTGCTGTTTTGTCCATACATGTTAATATGTAGTTTGTTATGACATTGGTCTAAAATCGATTCGGATACACCAAAGTTTTCGTCACCAATAATTAAAGCAATAGGGCTATTCGATTTTACTTTGAAATTGTTTAGAGGTATGCTATCCGTAGTAATTTCAAGTGCGATGATTTGATAATTAGATTCCTTGCAACTATTGATTGCGGTTTGAATATCACAATTTAATTCATAGGCAACTACTTTTTCTGCAGAACGTGAAGCTCTGGTGGATTTTCTGCTTAAAGCAAGATCATCACCACAGAATATTATTTTTTCAACCCCAAAAGCATCAGCAGCTCTTAAAAGGCTACCGATATTTGCGGCATTTGAAATATTGTCACAAATTATAACAATCGGGAATTGTTTTTGTGTAAATGTTGTATTGTAATGATTGCGTTGCAATTCTCTTAAGGTTGAAGTTTTTATATGTTCTAGAATCTCTTATTAATTCTCAAAAGCATATTTAACAATATTAGCTCCCATTTTCAAAGCCTTTTCTCGAACATCTTCAGGATCGTTATGAACGACTTGATCTTCCCAACCATCACCTAAATCACTTTCAAAAGTAAAGAGTAAAACTAATCGTGATTCATGAAATATTCCAAGTGCTTGAGGGCGTTTTCCATCATGTTCATGAATTTTCGGTAACCCTTCTGGAAAAGAGTAAGCAATATTGAATATAGGATGATTGGCAGGAATTTCAATCAAATCAGAATTAGGGAACACTTTTTTTAGCTCTTCAGTTATGTAAGGCTTCATGCCATAGTTATCATCAATATGCAAAAATCCACCAGAAATCAAATAGTTTCTTAAGTTGGTGGCATCATCTTCATTAAAAAACACATTGCCATGACCGGTCATGTGAATGAAAGGATATTGAAAAATATCGGTGCTTCCAACCTCAACTGTTTCTGGTTTGGAATTTATTTTAGTCTTAATATTGTTGTTACAAAATCTAATGAGATTGGGCAGGGCAGTCGGATTCCCATACCAATCACCACCACCTTTGTATTTAAGCACGGCAATATCTTGAGAAATAGCGGTGATAGGAAGGCAACAAATTAAAAGTAACCAAATGATTTTCATAGAGTTATTCATTTACAAATACTACGCTATGACAAGCTACTATGGCAGCTGTTTCTGTGCGTAATCTGGTTTCACCCAAAGTTACGGGAATAAATTTATTGTGTAAAGCCATTTCAATTTCTTTAACACTAAAATCGCCTTCAGGTCCAATGAGTATTGTAATATCTTGATCTTTATTAAGCTGCTCTTTTAAAAATAATTTATGATTGTCTTCACAATGGGCAATAAATCGTTGTCCGATTAATGCTACTTTCATAAAATCACTAAAGCTTATTTGCTCATTAAGTTTTGGCAAATAACATTGTAGCGATTGTTTCATAGCCGATTGGATAATCTTGTTATAACGTTCTGGTTTAATGGTTTTGCGCTCACTGTGATCACAGATAATAGGCGTTATTTCATCTATTCCTAATTCGGTACTTTTTTCTAAAAACCATTCATAGCGGTCATTGAGCTTTGTTGGTGCAACCGCAAGATGAATTCTGTAATTTTTTTTTGGTTTCTTTTCTTTTTCAATAATATTGGCGATACATTTTTTTATGTCAGCTTGTATTATGGAGGCTTTGAATAACCAACCCTTTCCATTGGTAATATCTAAAGAGTCACCAACAGCTTTCCGCAACACCTTAACAATGTGTCTGCTCTCTTCTTTGTCAAAAATGATTTCTTGGGAAGTTTCGGTTATATCAGGGTTGAAGAATAATTGCATTAGTTTTTCTTCTCAACAATTTTTAAGGCTTTAATCTCTTTTATGTACTTAATATCATGAGTCTTAAGAATGAGATAATGCATATGATTTTCTGGAATATCAAAAGTTGCTAAATCACCAATACTCATTGGACTTGTAATTATAAAATCTTCAATTTTAGGATGCAAAGCACCTTGTTTAAGCCAACCAGAATCGCCGCCTCGCCTTGCATTAGAGTCTTCGGAATACTGCATAGCCAACTTATTAAAGGGCATGCCGTTTTCAAATTTGGTCATTATTTGACTTCTTAAAGTGAATATTTCTGATTTACTCATATTTTCGCCGTTGAACATGATATAGCTAAATCTGTAATGCAAATTATTATTACTTTCAACAACTTTATAATGCGTGATTTTAAAATCGCTTTCAACAGTTGAACGTCCACGTTCAAATAATTCCTTGGCTAGCGTTGTTTTGTGCTTTTCCTCATTAAAACTAATCAGCTTACTACCTTTAGACGGATTATTGGCTAGATACATTTCAGCTTGATCAATGTTTAGAATGGAATCTAATTCACGGCTAATGCTTTCTTGGCTGTAAGACGCTATAGAAAGTAATAAGACTAGAAGGGAAATTTTGTGCATAGCTATAGTTTAGTTTCAACAAAAAAACAAAAATTCTACTTGTATTCAGAAATATCACAAAACATTATCAACAGAAGTTTTAACAATGCAAGGTGCCACTAAATATAATTAGATTTTCAACCTAGCTGAAGCAGTAATTTTATTTTCAGAAAAATCATTATTTAGATATTTCAGATAGCCTACTATGGCAATCATGGCAGCATTATCAGTTGTATATTCGAACTTTGGGACATAAGTGGTCCATCCAAATTTGTTTTCACCATCCTTTAATGCCTGTCTGATTCCAGAATTAGCTGAAACACCGCCACCAATAGCAATATGTTTAATGCCAGTTTGTTTTACTGCTATTTTTAACTTGTCAATTAAAATACCAATGATGGTATATTGAATCGAAGCACAGATATCGTTAATGTTGTCTTCAATAAAATTGGGATTGTTCTTCGTTTCATTCTGAACAAAATATAGAATGGCTGTTTTTAGTCCAGAAAAACTAAAATTAAGACCATCAACTTTAGGTTTCGTGAATTTAAATGCTTTTGGGTTGCCAAGTTTGGCAAGCTTGTCTATTTCAGGTCCAGCAGGATACCCTAAACCTAATATTTTTCCGCTTTTATCGTAAGCTTCACCAACGGCATCATCAATAGTTTCGCCAATAACATCCATGTCAAAATAATTGGAAACCTTGACTATTTGTGTATGACCTCCAGAAATCGTCATTGCCAAAAACGGAAAAGGTGGTTTGTTATAGCCTTCTTCTTCAATAAAATGAGCCAAAATATGGGCCTGCATATGGTTGACTTCAATGAGTGGGATTTGTAAGCCAAAGGCTAGTGATTTAGCAAACGAAGTGCCAACAAGTAGAGAACCTAAAAGGCCAGGACCTCTAGTAAAGGCAACAGCATGCAATTCATTTTTTGAGATATTAGCTTTTTTTAGAGCCTGATCTACAACAGGGACAATATTTTGCTGATGGGCTCGTGAGGCCAATTCAGGGACAACACCGCCGTAAGCTTCATGTATTTTTTGGTTGGCTACAACATTGCTTAAAACCTTACCGTTGCAAATGACTGAAGCAGCTGTATCATCACACGAAGATTCAATTCCCAAGATGTAAATATTTTCTGAACCCATTACTGAATATTAGGCATAATTATTGTTAATTTTGACTTCAAAGTTATAACTTTCAATACGTATCAAAAAATTTTTTAAAATACTGGGGCGGTTACTGGCAACATTGTTGTTGCTGTTTATTATTCTGGTATTGATACTATCCATTCCGGCAGTTCAAACAGGACTTGGGAATTATGCCACTAAACGTATTAACGAAGATTTTAAAACCAACATCAATATTGATAAAATTGGATTACAGTTTAATGGTGATGTGGAACTTAAAGGTGTCTTGATTCGTGATTATAAATTGGATACACTTATTAGTGCAACTGAAATCAACACATCTATTTTAAATTTCAAGAATCTCTATAACGGCAAATTAGTATTTGGAGACATAGACTTGGAAGGTTTGATTTTCAACATTGTAACCTATGAAGGTGAAACTGATACGAATCTGGATGTTTTTGTGGCCAGGTTCGATGAGGAAGAACCCAATACCGATCCGAGCGATTTTCTCATGTCGTCAAGTGATGTGACCATTTCAAAAGGAACTTTTAGACTTATTGATTATAATAAGGAAACTCCAAAAATATTGGAATTTACGGACGTTTTTACTAATTCCACCAATTTGGTAATCAATGGTCCTAATGTAAGTACGCGCATAAATACATTAGCGTTTAACGATAGTCGAGGATTAAAAATGAAAAATTTAGTAACCAATTTTTCTTACACACGAGAACAAATTTTTCTAGATGATCTAGATATTAGAACAACTAATTCTGAATTAAAAGGGGATGTGAAGTTTTTATATAAACGTGAGGACTTAAAGGACTTCACGGACAAAGTAAATGTTGAAGCCAACTTTACCGAGGCCAATATTGCTCTTAATGAACTAAATACCTTTTACGATGAATTTGGAATTAATCAACATGCAACTCTGACGGGTAATATCACAGGTACATTAAATGATATGCATGTCAACAATTTAAAGTTGAACACCAGTTCCAATAGTAAAATTTATGGTGATATACATTTTTTAAACCTATTTAATGCAGAAGAAGACAACTTTTATATGAACGGTCAGTTCACCAATTTATCCTCAAATTATCAGGATTTAACAGCACTTCTTCCAAATGTTTTAGGAGAGTCTATTCCAACGGCTTTTAATAAACTGGGTAACTTCACTATTGTTGGACGTTCTGAAATTACCACAACAAATGTGAGTGCGGATATTGGTATCAATACGGAATTAGGCTTTATCCACTCAAATTTGGAGCTCAAAACCATTAATGATATAGATAATGCGTCCTATAATGGTAATATTATTTTTGATGATTTTGATGTTGGTAAATTCATTGATAATCCCAAATGGGGAATTGCTTCTTTAAACCTTGATGTTAAAGGTAAAGGCTTTACTCTAGAAAGCTTAAATACCCAGTTGTTAGGGGATGTATATTCGGTGCTTTATAATGGTTATGAATATAATAATCTGGAATTGTCTGGTGATTTAGGAAATAATATTTATGATGGCAAGCTAGTGTCAAATGATCCAAATTTCCAAGTTACTTTTAATGGTTTAGCTGATTTTTCCAATACTGTCAATGAGTTTGATTTTGTTGCCGACGTAACTTACGCTAATTTGAAAGCCATGAATATTGTAAAGCGTGATGAAGAAGCCATATTCAAGGGTTTTGTTGATATGAAAATGACGGGTAAGTCACTCGACGATGCCATTGGAAGTATCAATTTTACGGATACTTATTATAAAAATGAGAATGATGAATATTTTTTCGAAGATTTTCAAATCACTTCATCATTCATTGATGATAAACGTATTATTGACGTCAATTCTCCCGATATTATTGAAGGGCAATTAAGTGGTGTATTTCTGTTTAAAGATATAGGATACTTATTTGAAAATGCTCTTGGGAGCATGTATACCAATTACAGACCCCATAAGGTCAAGGAAAACCAGTATATAGATTTCAACTTTAAAATTTTTAACAAGATTGTTGAAGTTTTTGTACCAGATATTGAGTTAGGTTCTAATACGTATTTCAAAGGGCGTGTTGAAAGTGATGAGAAAGAATTTAAACTAACTTTCAAATCACCTAGAATCAAGCTTTTTGATTATTTTGCTGATCAAATTTCGCTTCAGGTTGACAGTAAAAACCCCTTGTATAATACCTTTATTGAAGTTGATAGTATTAATACCAATTTCTACAATCTATCGAAATTCAATTTAATTAATGTTACGCTTAATGACACCTTGTATATGCGATCAGAGTTTAATGGTGGTCGTAATAATGCCGATTCTTATGATTTAAGTTTTTATCATACTATAAATGAAGATAATAAATCCGTAGTTGGATTTAAGAGGTCTGACGCTACCTTCAAGGGTAATAAATGGGTCATTAATGATAGGCGAGATAATAACAACAAAATTATTGTTAGTAAAGATTTATCAACCATCGATATCGACTCATTTAGAATGAATCATGGGCAAGAAGAGATCAAGCTATCTGGGGTTTTAAGGGATTCAACATACAAAGACATTAGATTGAACTTCAAGGATGTTGATTTAGCCAAGATTACGCCAACTATAGACAGTTTGGATTTACGAGGTAATGTTAACGGGAAGTTAGATATTTTACAAGAACATGGTCAATATGTGCCAAACTCTACAGTAACCATCGATGATCTGGAGGTTAACAATCTTGTTTTGGGTTCTTTTGATGCCAATATTGTTGGAGATGAGTCCTTGACCAATTATACCGTAGATGCTAAAATTAAAGATGATCTCTCGGAATCATTTTCCGCAAAAGGAAACATCAATGTAGCGTCAAACACATCCTCTATTGATGTCGATCTAAATTTTAAGGATTTTAATCTTGCACCCTTAAATCCATTTTTATCAGATATTTTAACCAATATACGTGGTGAGGTGACAGGTGTCGCTAAAGTAAATGGTAGTCTCAAGCTTCCACAAATCAATGGAGATTTGCAATTAAATAATTCTGGACTGACGGTACCATATTTAAATGTTGATTATGACTTTGCCAACAAATCTTCTATCACTTTAGAAAATCAGAGCTTTGTTTTCAACAACATCAATTTAACTGATACTAAATATAATTCGGTAGGCGTTTTGAATGGCTCCATAAATCATGTTAACTTTTCAGAATGGAGCCTAGATATTGATATTAATACGCCAAGGCTTCTCGTGTTGGATACCAAAGAGGAAACAGAGGAAGCTCCTTATTATGGAACTGGATACATAGGTGGAGTTGCCAGTATTCAAGGACCAACAGATCAATTAGTGATTAGTGTTGTAGGAGAAACCAAACCAGGCACCATTTTTGTCATCCCGTTGAGTGATTCAGAATCTTTTGGAGACAATTCATTCATTCATTTTTTAACTCCTGAAGAGAAGAAAGCTAAAAAAGAAGGAAAGGAGGTGCAGACGAAAGATATTTCTGGTTTGGAACTTGATTTTGAATTGGATATTACCCAAGACGCAGAGATTGAAATTGTCATTGATAAAGTATCTGGAAGTACTATTAAAGGCCGAGGCGCAGGAGGTATGCTGATTGATATCAACACTAATGGTAAGTTTAACATTTATGGCGATTTTATTGTATTTGAAGGCGTTTACAATTTCATGTATGGCGGCCTAGTTCAAAAAAAGTTTGAAGTAGAGCCTGGCGGTTCGCTGGTTTGGGAAGGTGATCCTTTTAGAGCACAGATAGAAATTAATGCCATATATAGAACACAGGCAAATCCATCACCATTGTTAGATAACCCTATAAATAGAAGTATTCCTGTAGAGGTTAGGACAACCTTGAGTGGTCCGTTGGAGAAACCTGAAATTGACTTTAATTTTGAGTTTCCAAATGTAAACTCAACCGTAAAGTCTGAATTGAATTACCGTTTAGATTCCAAGGAAGAACGAGACAACCAAGCTTTGTTTCTTTTAGCTACAGGAGCATTTTCAAATAGACAAAATGTGAATATTACGGGAACTGTTACAGAAAGACTTAATGGCATTATTAATGGCTTTTTCTCTAGTAGTGATAACAAAGTTAATATAGGCTTGAATTATGAGGCAGGTGAAAACACACCGGATTACCAAACGGATGATCGGTTGGGCGTTACTTTACAAACAAATATAAGTGATAGAATTCTTGTTAACGGTAAAGTAGGTGTCCCAGTTGGCGGAGTCAGTGAAACTGTTGTAGCTGGAGATGTTCAAATAGATTTCTTGTTGAATGAAGAAGGCACTCTAAGAGCTAAAGTTTTTAATCGTGAAAATAGTATTCGGAATTTAGGAGAAGAAATAGGTTACACGCAAGGAATTGGTATTGCATGGAATGTTGATTTTGATACTTTTGGTGAGTTAATAGATATTATTTTAAAAGGCAAAAAGAAAGTTGAAGAAGAAAAAGACCAAGAGGTTGAAGACGAAGAAAAAAATAATGAAAAGGAAATTCCTGACTATATAGGTTTTAAAAAGAAAAAGGATAAATAATCCGCATTTTACAGACTGATTTCTTGTTTCAGATAGTAAAAAATTAACATATTTATTAACGAAAACGTTTGAGTTTTTAAACTTCCCTTAAATTATTCCAAAACCTTGTTTTATATGGTTTTTCTTTAGTAGTTTTACTAAACCAAGTGGTTTTTTATGACTAAAAAAATTAAAAAAATTGGTGTTTTAACATCGGGAGGTGATGCCCCAGGAATGAATGCAGCTATTCGTTCTGTTGTTAGAACATGTGCCTTTCACAAAATTGAATGTGTTGGAGTTTACCGTGGTTATGAAGGTTTAATAGAGGGTGATTTTAAAATTTTAACGGCTCGTAGTGTAAACAATATTATACACACAGGAGGTACGATGTTAAAATCAGCACGTTCCAAAGAATTCAGAACCAAGGAAGGAAGGCAAAAGGCCTATCTGCAATTAAAAAGTGTAGGAATAGATGCCCTTGTTTTAATAGGAGGTGATGGAACGTTCACTGGCGGAATGATTTTTAATGAAGAATTTGGATTTCCTGTAATTGGCATTCCTGGTACTATTGACAATGATATCTTTGGAACCAACTTCACTTTAGGCTATGATACAGCTCTTAATACGGTTGTTGAAGCAATAGATAAAATTAGAGATACAGCAAGTTCTCACAAAAGATTATTTTTTGTTGAGGTTATGGGTCGCGATGTTGGTCATATAGCTCTCAATGCAGGTGTAGGTGCTGGTGCTGAAGAAATTTTAATCCCTGAAGAAGATTTAGGGTTGGATAGGCTCTTGGATTCTTTAAGAAGAAGTAAGCAATCTGGAAAATCTTCGAGCATTGTTGTTGTAGCTGAAGGTGATAAAATAGGCAAAAATGTATTCGAACTTAAAGATTATGTTGAAGAAAATTTGGAAGAATACGAAGTTAGAGTGTCTGTTTTAGGTCATATGCAACGTGGTGGTTCACCTAGCTGTTTTGATCGGGTTTTAGCCAGTAGAATGGGTGTGAAGGCTGTTGAATCACTTTTAGAAGGTAAATCTAACTACATGGTTGGAATTTTAGATAATAAGATAATTTTAACACCACTTGATAAAGCTGTTAAAGGAAAAACAGAGATTAACAAAGAACTGTTACGAGTCTCTGATATCATGACAACATAACATAAGAATTTAAAAAAAAGATAAAAGATATATGTCAAGTTTAAAATTAGGAATAAACGGATTTGGAAGAATAGGTAGAATAGTTTTTCGAGCAACAATTAATAGACCAGATGTTGATGTTGTTGCCATTAATGATTTGTTGGATGTAGAACATTTAGCATATTTATTGGAATATGATTCTGTTCATGGACGTTTTGATGGGACCATTCAAGTAAAAGATGGACATTTGATTGTCAATGGAAAAAAAGTGCGCGTAACTGCTGAAAGAGATCCTAAAAATTTAAAATGGGATGCGGTTGGAGTAGATGTTGTAGCAGATTGCACAGGAATCTTCACAACTCTGGAAACGGCTCAATATCATATTGATGCTGGTGCTAAAAAAGTGGTTATCTCGGCACCAAGTAAAGATGCACCAATGTTTGTTATGGGTGTTAATCATCATGATGTTAAATCATCTGATGTTATCGTATCAAACGCTTCTTGCACAACCAATTGTTTAGCACCAATGGCAAAGGTTTTAGATGATAACTTTGGAATAGCCGAAGCATTAATGACAACGGTTCATGCTACTACTGCTACACAACTTACGGTTGATGGTCCTTCAAGAAAAGATTTTAGAGGTGGAAGAAGTGCATTAATTAATATTATTCCTGCTTCTACTGGTGCAGCAAAGGCTGTTGGAAAAGTTATCCCTAAATTGGATGGTAAATTAACAGGTATGGCCTTTCGTGTGCCAACGGCTGATGTTTCAGTGGTAGATTTGACAGTTAGAACTGAAAAAGAAACGTCTTTGGAAGAAATAAAAGAGGTATTTAAAAAAGCTTCTGAAACAAGCATGAAAGGTGTATTAGGATATACTGATGAACTTGTTGTTTCCCAAGATTTTGTTAGTGATGCCCGAACATCTATTTTCGATGCAGATGCAGCCATAGAGTTAAACTCTCGTTTCTTTAAATTGGTTGCCTGGTATGATAATGAGTTTGGATATTCCAATAAATTGGTTGATTTAGCCATGCATGTAAATTCTATTTAAAAATTTAATATTTAAAATTTTAATCCGTAGTTTGCTAAATCTAAATAACTACGGATTTTTTATTGTATAAATTATGATTTTAATCGTTGATAGTGGATCTACAAAATGCGATTGGATTTCGATTGATAGTCAAGGAAATCAATTGCTAGAAAAAATAAGAACTAAAGGTCTAAATCCGGCCATTTTAAAAGAAAAAAAGCTTTACAAAATTATCAGTAAACAACCTGAACTCAAAGCTCATAAAAATGAAGTGACTCACATCTATTTTTATGGAGCGGGTTGTGGAACTGAAAAACCCAGATTGCAATTAAAATTGGTGTTGGAATCCATATTTACAAATGCCTTGGTAGAAGTTAAGGAAGACACTTTTGCAGCTGTTCGAGCTACCATTAACAGTCCAGATGAAGCTGCAGTAGTTTGTATTTTGGGAACTGGGTCCAACTGTAGCTATTTCGATGGTAAACAGTTACATCAACGCGTAAATTCATTGGGATATACGTTAATGGACGATGCCTCTGGTAATTATTTTGGAAAACAACTTATTAGAGATTATTATTTTAATCACATGCCGCAAGCATTAAAGGTTTCTTTTGCCGAACGTTACAATTTAGATTCAGATTTTATAAAATATAATTTATACAAGCAACCAAATCCCAATGCTTATTTGGCTTCGTTTGCGGAGTTTATGTTTTTGAACAAAGAATCTGACTATATCAAGAACCTAATAAAATCGGGTCTTCGATTATTTTCAAAAAATATGATTTTTCAATTTAAAGAAGAATTGAAAAGCGTGCCAGTACATTTTGCTGGATCCATTGCTTTTTTCTCAAAAGATGAAATTTTTGAAGTTGCTAAAGAATTAGGGTATAAAGTAGGGAATATTGTAAGAAGACCAATAGATGGTTTGGTTCAGTATCATACAGATTTATTATAATGGAAATAGCAATTATTGCGCATGATGGAAAAAAAGCCGAAATGGTTCAATTCTTAAATGAACATCGTGAGACTTTACATCAAAAAAATATTTCGCTTGTTTCTACAGGCACAACAGGGAAGAAAGTTAAAAAAGCAGGATTTGAAGTTATTCGATTATTATCTGGACCTTTAGGAGGTGATGCACAGATAGCAGCGAGAGTGGCGGAAGGTAAATGCCACATGGTATTGTTTTTTAGGGACCCATTAGAAAAACATCCTCACGAACCAGATGTTTTAATGCTTATGCGATTATGTGATGTTCATGATGTACCTTTAGCTACAAACCCAGCTACGGCTGAATTATTAATTAAGGGTATTTAAATTTTTTATTAATGGATAAGTTATCAAAAGCTCATTCTGAAAATCAATACGATACAATTGTCATTGGGTCGGGTGTTGGTGGCTTATCGTCAGCTATTTGTCTGGCCAGAGCTGGTCAACGCGTTTTAGTTTTAGAACAGCATGATGTTCCCGGAGGCTGGTGTCACAGCTTTTACTTAAACGGCTATCGATTTACACCAGGTGTACACTATGTAGGTTTACTTGGTGAAGGCCAATCAACTCGAGAACTATATGAGGGACTTGGTATTGCCAATGATGTTGCTTTTTTTAAAATGAATGCTAATGCCTTTGAACACTGTCGTATTGGAGATGAGCGTTTCGACTATCCTGCCGATTTCTCGGAATTTGAAAAGCGGTTAATCGAAAAATTTCCACATGAACGAAAAGGTATCATTAAATACCTGACGCTGGTTAAAAATGTTAGTACCCAATTACAGCTTATTCCAAAGATTAAAAATTTATGGCAGCAAATAACCATTCCATTCAGAACAAAACATATGGGAAAATATGCGCCTTTTACTTTAAAACGGGTTGTTAATTGGCACGTTAAAGATCCTTTATTACAACGAATTTTAAATATTCAATATGGTGATCATGGCTTGCCGCCAGCAAAGGCAAGTTTCTTAATGCATGCAGCAATCATGGATCATTATTCTGAAGGCGGTTATTATCCTGTTGGAGGAGGAGGTGCGTTGGTAAAGGCAATGACTAATAGGATAAAAGCGTATGGTGGATCCGTGAGAACAAGTACTGGTGTTTCTAAAATCATTGTTGAGAAAGGAAAAAAGAAAAATAATGCTATTGGTGTTGTTTTAGAAAATGGAGAAACACTGCTTTCCAAAAGAATTATATCAAATGCAGATCCAGAAACAACTTACATGGGATTAATCGGTGAAGAATATTTAAGTAAGCGATTAATAAAAAAACTGCAACGAACTAAATATTCTTGTACGTCTCTGATGCTTTTTTTAACCGTTGATATGGATCTTAAAAAAGCTGGTTTGGATTCTGGTAATATATGGATGATGCCTAATAAAGATATGGATGATTTGTATGAAGATATGCAGAAACCTAATATTCTAGAAGGGGATGAGTTTTCTGGCTTATTTATAAGTTGCACAACGCTTAAGGATCCCATGAGTTTTGATGGTCGCAACCATACACTTGAAGTTATCACTTATATTAATTATGATGCCTTTAAAGAATTTGAAAATGAAACCATTGAGCGTTCACAGAAATATTTAGACTTTAAAGCAAAAATCATTCAGAAATTTTTAAATAGTCTAGAGCGCGTCGTCCCTGGAATATCTGACCATATTGTTCACAAAGATTTGGGGACACCATTAACTAACGAATATTACTTGAATACAACTCGAGGCAATGTATATGGTACTGAAAAAAGTTTAAAGCATATTGGTCCTTTTGCTTATAAATCAAAAAGTGAAATTGAAAATTTATATATGTGTGGCGCCAGTATTGTTTCTCATGGTGTTGCTGGAGCTGGTTATTCGGGTGTACAAACAGCTGCCAAAATTTTAGGTTGTAGACAGGATGATCTTATAAAACCAGACTTAAATCAAAACCTTCAGGTTTTCGATGCTGAAGATAGTTCTAATTATCCTGATTGGATGTTAAAGAAAATAGAAGTTAAAAAGTCTAGGTTAGCAAGCAAGGATCAAGTCCTAACCAAATAACATTATTCGTTGGTGTAAACTTGATTTTCTTGTTCTGCTACGCGAATAAAAGTTGTACGTTTAGTTAATTCTTTTAATCGTTGAGCTCCAACGTAAGTACAAGTACTTCGGAGTCCTCCCAGGATATCTTGTAAGGTGATTTCCACTTTACCTTTGTAGGGTACTTTCACTGTTTTTCCTTCACTTGCGCGGTATTCGGCAACGCCTCCAACATGTTTTTCCATTGCAGTGGCGGAACTCATGCCATAAAATTGCTTGAAAACATTACCATCTTTTTCAATTATTTCACCACCACTTTCATCATGACCCGCTAACATGCCTCCTAACATAACAAAATCGGCTCCAGCACCAAAGGCTTTTGCTATATCTCCAGGTGTTACACAGCCACCATCACTAATAATTTGTCCACCAAGTCCATGAGCAGCATCAGCACATTCAATTATGGCAGATAATTGCGGATAGCCTACACCTGTTTTTACACGTGTGGTGCAAACTGAACCTGGGCCGATGCCAACTTTTATAATGTCGGCACCAGCCAATAATAATTCTTCAACCATCTCTCCTGTAACCACATTTCCAGCAATAATGGTCTTTTCAGGGTATTGTTTTCTTGTTTGCTTCACAAAATTCACAAAATGCTCCGAATAGCCGTTAGCCACATCTATGCAAATGTATTTAAGCTCTGGAAGCATTGAAAAGATAGTCTCTAATTTATGAGCATCATCTTTTCCAGTACCTGTGCTGATTGCTATGTAATTCTCGATATCTTTTGGAGCATTTTTCATAAACGCTTCCCACTCATATACCGTATAATGTTTGTGTATGGCGGTAAACAATTTACTTTTTGAAATTGATAGAGCCATTTCAAAAGTACCTACGGTATCCATATTAGCAGCCATAATTGGAATACCATTCCAAGAACCACGGCTGTTTAAAAATTTAAAATCCCGTTCTAAATTAACTTGAGACCTACTTTTAAGAGTGGATCTTTTAGGTCTTATCATAACATCTTTAAAACCAAGTTTGATGTCTTGCTCTATCCGCATGGCTTTTGTTTTAGGTATTTCATCAAATATACAAGTTCCATTATTATTTATAAAGATTTGTGATTTAGATTTAAATAAAAATAATTGATTTTTGGGATCATTATTTATTGTTAAAAATGATTAATTTGCATTATAAATTAGTCTGTATGAATTGTATGGGTTTTTTCAAAACTATTGGAAATCTTATTTTCATTTTTTCCTTTTTTAATATTTCATTAATTACTGCCCAAGACATCGAACCCAGAAGGTGGACACCATTACCACTTGGAACACACGTTGTTGGAGGCGGATATGTTCATACATTTGGCGATATTCTCTTTGATCCTATTTTGCAAGCTGAAGATGTTAGAATGAAAGTTGATGCCATGGCCTTATCTTATGTACAGCCTTTTAAGATTGGAAATAGATTGGCAAGAATTGATGTTCTTTTACCATATGCCACAGCTAATTGGGAAGGCTTATTGCGAGGAGCGCCAACAAGTATCACTAGAACAGGATTTTCAGACCCTAGAATTAGGTTTTCAATGAATTTGATTGGACCCAAAGCATTGAATGCTCAAGAAATGATGGCCTATTATGCTGAACATGCCACAAGTACGATGTTGGGAGCTTCTGTATCTGTCACATTTCCTTTAGGTCAATATGCAGGTGATAAGTTATTAAATTTAGGTCAAAATAGATTTGTAATTAGGCCGCAAGTTGGTTTTGTCCACAATTGGGGTTTGTGGTCTTATGAGTTTACTGCCTCGGTATTTCTATATACCAATAATACTGATTTTTTTAATGGTCAAGAGCGTAAGCAAGACCCCACGTTTGCAGCTCAAACGCATCTAATTCGTAGATTTAAGAACAGGATGTGGGTTTCAGTTAGCGCTGGCTACGGGTTGGGAGGTCAATCTATTGTTGATAGCCAACCTAATAATGATGAAAGAGGTGATTTTTTATCGTCTTTGGCATTAGGCGTCCCAATTACAAAAAAACAAAGTGTAAAAGTATTTTATTTGCACTCCGAATCTGTTAAATCTATTGGAGCTGATACGGATTCCCTTGGTTTTGGCTATTCCATTTTATTTTAAAGGAATAATTTGGTTATTTAATCGCAATCATACTTATTTCAACATTCACAAATTTGGGAAGGTTGGCAACTTCAACGGTTTCTCTTGCCGGAGCTGAATTTGAATCGAAGTATGTGGCATAAACCTCATTTATTTGTGCAAAGTTATTCATGTCACTTATAAATATGGATGATTTAACCACGTTATCAAATGTCATATTAGCTTCATTAAGGACAGCTTGCATATTTTCCATGACTTGTTGGGTCTCCGTTTTAATATCATCCAAAACCAATTCACCCGTAGCAGGATTAATGGCTATTTGCCCTGAAGTATAGAGTGTGTTCCCTACTAAAATAGCTTGATTGTAAGGTCCAATTGGAGCAGGAGCGTGTTTAGTGTTAATAATTTTCTTCATAATGTAATTATAATTGTTGGTCGGGTTGACGACGTTGGTCATACTTAATATCTTTAAGGATGTTCGATTTGATACCAATGAAGAAGTACCAGGAACTTCTTGAACTAAAAGGGACCCAACTAAAACTCATACGCCAACTCAATAAATCACGCTCAAAACGCAATTGGGTATAGGTAAATCCTTTATTTTTAAAATCATAACCAGAGGAAGCACCAACTGTCCATCGAGGCGATAATTCAACATCACCCGAAAACATTAGAGAGTGAGATGCTATTTCATTTTCACGTCTAGAATTGCTGTAATTCACCGCATAAGCCAGTTTTAAGTTCCAGGGTATTTTAGAAGTATATAAATCGCTTGGTTTTTCGTTTTCGTCATCATCGTCATCGTCATTAAATCTTTGATCAGAAAAATCTTGGGCACGACCAAATAGATCATCGTCTCGACCACCACTACGCAGGTTTTCCTGTTTGCTACGTTCATTCTGTGTTTCATCAAAATTACTACTGGATAACGAATAACTGACAGCCATATTTGCGCTAGTCAATCTAAATAAACTACCACCATTATCAATGTTGAATTTATCAATTTTGGTATTGTTATTATCCAGTGCATAAGGATCTAAAGTAGCACCAAAATTAACAGTCATCTTATTTTGTAAAAGCTGGGTACCGCCTGTCATTCTTAAAGGACTCCAATTCAGGGAGTCTCCGGCTAAATTATAAGCTGTTGAAAAATTTAGGTTGTCTAGTATTTTAATTTTTTTGGCTTCGGTAGCTGTAGAATCTTTATCACGAACCTTGGCTTCTATGTTATTTGATAATGAAATTCCAAGTGAACTGGAATAACGATTATTGGGAGCGCCATAAATACCGCCTTCAAAGCGCGTATATTCAACCTGGTCGGTTGTTGTGCCGTTCGCATCAATTACTTCATAAGTTTCATAATAGTTACTGAAGGATGGGTTTATATTGTAACTAATTGATGGACGCATAACATGACGAATGGCTTGTATTTTTGGATCTTTACCTTCTTTTTTGAAGTCAAACATACCGTATAAGGTTGTTCCTAAATTTGTACTAAAATTATAGGTTCTGTAAGCATCAAATCCTTTCACAGGTTCTGTAATGACCGTGTTTTCATCAATATCATAGTATTTTCTAACAGTTTCAAATACCCAAGTTTCATCATAAGATGTACTGGCACTTAAGCTGAAATATTTAAGCACCTTAAAATTTGTTGTTAACGGGATGCTATGTCGAATGCCATTTTCGGCGCTGTCCCACATTTCTTTTTTGAAGAATAGAGAATCCGTTGTCTGGATGCGGTTTTCAGCACGAATGTTATATTGAAAGTTTATGTTTTGTATAATCCCCTTTTTAACACCAGTCTTGGGTGCGAACGGGAAAATCCTGCTAACACTAGCCTGAATGGTGGGTAAGGTCATGTTAATGACTTCGGTATTGGTGTTTTGAGAATGCGTTGCAGTTACACTCATGTTGACTTGTGGTTCACCTTCAAAAGTTTTGGAATATGAAATAGATGATGCTAATGTATTGTTTAAAAAACTTGGCGTATTAACTTGGTTGATGGATGTTTGATAATATCGACTACTCCCTAGGTTAACCGATGCTGAAAAACGACTACTAGGATTGGCTTTGGCATCTTGATTGTGAGACCAACGTATGTTGTATATAGATGATTTATTGTAATCTGGAAATCCACGTTCACTACTAATTAAGTTTTCATATCTAAAACTGACATTGCCATTATAGCGGTATCTGTTTGCGTAGGCACTTTCAAAACGGAGACCATAACTACCATTGGTATAATAATCACCCAAAACAGCTAAATCAACAAAATCGCTAATAGCAAAATAATAACCACCATTTTGAAGAAAATAACCTCGGTCGTTTTGTTCACCAAAACTAGGGATAATCACTCCAGAAGTTTGTTTATCCGTAAGCGGAAAAAAACCAAAAGGTAAGCCAATAATTGTTGGCACATCAGCTATAACCATATTGGTTGGTCCAACGACAATCTTTTTCTGGGGAACAATCTTTATTTTATTGGCCTGAAAATAATACTCTGGATTTTCAATATCTTTTGCTGTCGTAAAACGGCCTTTGCGCAAAAAAATAACCGAATCATTCACTTTTTTTGTGATAGGAGCAAAAATGTTCATGCCACCTTGTTCAGTTTTTGAATTGTAGATGAGTGCCTTTTCAGTTTTAGTATTGAATTTGATGGAATCTGGCTCAACAACATTATTAGCCTGCTTAAAAACGGGAGCTTGGTTGTAGTTTCCTAACGAGTCAACAATCCCAGCAGCAAATACCTCATTGGTATTATAGTCAATTATAATTAAACCAGCTTTTAGTTCCATGTCTTCATAGTAAACTTCGGCTTCGTTATATAAATAAAGTTTTTGTTCTTTATTATTAAACGAGGTGTAATCCAAAGCTTTGTAAGTCACTGGTCCTGTGAGGAGTTCTGGTTTTGGTTTTACGGAATCCTGTAAAATGGAGTCTTGTCCCTTTTCCGATGCAACTGGTTTTAAAGCATCTCCAATAGAAAGATTGAGTGTATCATTTTCTTGAGTTGGACTTACTTTTCCACCTTCCTTTGGGATATCTTGAGCAAAGCCAAAAGTGTTGATAAACACTGTAAAACTTAAGGCAAAAAGTATGTGGAAGATGTTTGTACGCAATGCTTTTAAATGTATTTTTGTAAAAGTATGGCTCGGTTTTTGAATTGCCAAAATTACATATATTTTTTGTGATTACTTTAATATACCTTAAAATTCAAAAATTAAAATAAACCAGCTTTAAAGTTGTTATACTTACTATGAATACAATCATAAAATTGCGTTTCTTACTTCTGGTCATTTTGACTATGTTTTATAATGTCAATAACCTGAACGCACAAGCATCATCTGATAAGTTTGTCGTGGTTTTGGATGCAGGACATGGAGGCCATGATCCTGGTAAAAACTCCAAATATGGTTATAAGGAGAAAGATATTGCTTTAAAAATAGTTTTAGAGGTTGGTAAGGAATTAGAAAAAAACAAGAATATTAAAGTTATATATACCAGAAAAACGGATGTCTTTATTGAGTTAAGAGAAAGGGCTGCTATTGCAAACAGAGCGAATGCCGACTTGTTTGTTTCCATTCACTGTAATGCTCATCATACAGAAGCATATGGTACCGAAACGTATGTTTTGGATGTAGGCAATACTAATAGGAACTTTGAAGTAGCTAAAGCAGAAAATGAGGTAATTTTTTTAGAGGAAGATTATGAGAAACACTATGAAGGTTTTGATCCCAGTTCGCCAGAATCTATGATTGGAATTACGCTGACTCAAGAAGAATATACCGAGCAGAGCATTCTTTTGGCCAGTTTGATTGAAACCAACTTTTCCAAAAAATTAAAACGAAAGAGTAGAGGTGTAAAGCAAGCATCTCTATGGGTAATTCACCGAACAGCTATGCCAAGTGTTTTGATTGAAACAGGTTTTGTGACCAACAAAAACGAGGGATCCTATTTGAATTCTAAAAAAGGGCAAACGGAAATTTCAAATGCTATCAAAGATGCGATTTTAGATTATAAGCACAGCTTGGATATGAATGTTGGAGGGAATGTTGTTCCTATTGAAACTAACAATTCAATAGTTTCCATTGATGAGCCTAAACAAATTTATGAAGATGTTATTTTTAAGGTTCAAATAGCCGCCAGTTCTAGAAAGCTAGAACCGAAATCTTATAATTTTAATGGTTTAGATGATATATCAAGAGAAGATTTGGGTGAGTTGTACAAATATTATTATGGAAATACTTCTGATTATAATGAGGTTAAACGACTTCAAGATGAGGCCAAAGCAAAAGGTTATAAATCCTGTTTTATTGTCGCCTACAAAAATAGTAAGCAGGTTTCGGTGGCAGATGTCTTAAATTCATCAGCTAATTAGAGCCATTCTTTATAAATTTATCTTTAATTTTGTTTAATAACCAAATAACTTGACTTTGAAAATAACTAAAGAAGTTAAAACTGCCATACTTGTTATTTTAGGAATCGCTTTTTTGATTTTTGGAATAAACTATTTGAAGGGACGAAACCTGTTGGATGCCTCAAACACGTACTACACAGAGTTTGAATACAATGCGCTTACCGAGTCTTCACCTGTAACTATTAAGGGAAACAATGTTGGTAAAATCAAAAAGATTAAATACGATTTTGAAACAGGAAAAACCAGGGTTTCATTTACCGTTGATGAAGGATTGAAATTTTCTAAAAATAGTAAAATACGCTTGTATGAAATGGGCTTGATGGGAGGTAATGGCATGGCTATTATTCCTGCTGAAGATAATCAGTTTGCACAAGATGGTGATGTTATTCAATCTGAAGTAGAACGTGGTTTACTAGATGGTTTAGCAGGTAATTTTTCGGATTTAAGTACGGGACTTGATACGACTTTAAAATCAGCCGATTCGTTGCTTATTGGATTAAACGCCATAGTTGAAGACGATTCGGATAAAGGGTTAAAAAACGCCATAGCCGAATTGAATGCTACTATTAAATCATTTCGAAATTTGTCGTATTCGTTTAATTCGCTCATCGCTAAAAACGAGAAAAACCTAACATCTGTAATTAGTAATTTTGATTCAATCAGTCAAGATTTAGCCAGTTTATCAAATGATTTAAAAAAGGCTGAAATATCAAAAACCATAGATGATTTAGATACGGCACTCTTAAATTTCAACACATTGCTTACAAATTTGGATAATGGTGAAGGGACCGTTGGTAAATTATTGAAAGATGATGAGTTGTATAATAACTTAGAAGGTGCAACCAAGGAATTGGAGGAACTATTACGAGATATTAAATTACACCCAAAACGATATTTCCGAATACTTTCAAAAAAAGAGATTCCTTATGAAGATGATTCAACTGACCAATAAATTAACTTAAAATGGATTATATTAAGATTGCACAAATTATAGCATTTACTATCGCTTTAATATGTGGTGTTGGCTTTTTTATTGGGAATGTAAAAAAACTCATGCGCAATATAAAATTAGGTCATGATGTGGATGTTAGTGATAATAAATCAGAGCGCTGGCGTAATATGACTATGATTGCCCTGGGACAAAGTAAAATGGTGAAAAGACCTATTGCTGGTTTTTTGCATATTGTAGTATATGTTGGTTTTATTATTATCAACATTGAAGTATTGGAAATCATTATCGATGGGTTGTTTGGAACGCATCGTATTTTTTCTTCAATCGGCAGTCTTTATGGTGTTTTAATAGGTTCGTTTGAAATATTAGCTGTATTGGTATTGGTTTCTGTTATAGTTTTTTGGATTCGACGAAACATCATTAAAATTAAACGTTTTTGGAAGTCGGAAATGACTGCTTGGCCAAAAAATGATGCAAATTACATTCTATACTTTGAAATGGTTTTAATGACCTTATTTTTGGTTATGAACGCTACAGATATCCCGTTTCAAAATATGGATTCAGGCAATGTCATTAGTCAGTTTATAGCACCTTGGTTCAGTAGTTTGCCAGAGTCAACATTGCATATTATTGAACGCTCTGCTTGGTGGTTACATATTTTGGGCATACTGGTATTCTTAAATTATTTATACTATTCCAAGCATTTACATATTCTGTTGGCTTTTCCGAATACGTATTACGGTAGCGTGAAGCCCAAAGGGCAATTTAACAATCTGGAAGCAGTCACCAATGAAGTAAAAATGATGATGGATCCAAACGTAGATCCATTTGCTGCACCTCCCGAAGGAGCTGAAAATGTGGCTCCAGCTAAATTTGGTGCCAGCGATGTGCAAGACCTGAATTGGGTACAATTGTTAAATGCTTACACCTGTACCGAATGTGGACGATGTACCAGTGAGTGTCCAGCTAATTTGACAGGCAAAAAGTTATCACCACGAAAAATCATGATGGATACGCGTGATCGGTTGGAAGAAGTGGGTAAAAATATCGATGCCAATAATGGTGAATTTAAAGATGATGGCAAGCAATTGTTAGATGATTATATATCCAGAGAAGAACTTTGGGCATGTACGTCATGCAATGCTTGTGTTGAGGCTTGTCCAGTAAGTATTGACCCATTGTCCATTATATTGGATATGCGTCGTTATTTAGTAATGGAACAAAGTGCGGCACCAGTAGAATTAAATAATATGATGACCAATATTGAAAACAATGGTGCACCATGGCCTTATAATCAAATGGATAGATTAAACTGGAAAAACGAATAGCATGAGTAACTTTTATGAAAAACCCAAGAAATTGGTTTTTTTGGGACTCTTATTTCTAGTTGTAGGTTTTTTGTTAGTCATTTTGTTTGATTACGAGTCTACACTATTTACTGGTGCTATGACATTTGGCATAGGCTTGTCTCACTTAATGATAGGATTGAATAAGTTATATGTAAAGTAAAGGAGTGTTGAGAATAAGCTTAATCATTTTGTTGTTTTATTTAGGAACTTTAGCGAGTTTCCCTCAAGGATATGCTAAAGACTCATTACAAATAAAAGTATATACTGAAATTGATTATGAAAATAGAGAGGCAAAAGACATCACATTAAAAAAGGTTTTTTGTGATTATTGTTCTGATGCCCAAATAAGTAAAATAGGTTATGCGGCTTTGCTGCGAGCTCATGATGAGCGTTATTTACCCGAGAATATTTTGGTGAATGGTACAAAGAAATTGGCTATCATCATACGAATATCTAAAGAAGATTTTGCAGCAATTACTGATGATGCTGTTAATAATAAAGAGGAAGAATAAGTAGAAAAATAGTTTATGAAAAGAGAGGACGCTGACAAATTATTGCATGAAAAAGTTGAAGCAGGTGAAAAGGTAAGCCCCATTTTACCAAAAGGAGTTAAAAATTATCTAATTGACATTGATGGTACCATTACAGAAGATGTGCCTAATGAAGAACCGGAACGGATGGCAACCTGTGCGCCTTATCCGGATGCTTTGGCCACCTGTAACAAATGGTATGATGAAGGGCATTTGATTTGTTTCTTTACATCACGAACTGAAGATCACAGAGAAGTGACCGAAAATTGGCTCAATAAGCATGGGTTTAAATTTCATAGTTTATTAATGGGAAAACCAAGAGGTGGTAATTATCACTGGATAGATAACCATTTGGTTAAAGCGACTCGTTATAAAGGAAAGTTTACAGATTTAGTTGATAAAAAAGTGACCATTCAAGTTTTTGACGATGGTCAACATGAATAAATATTATGAGTGAACAATTAAAAGTGCCCACAATGGCAGAGTTTATGGCCGAAGGAAAAAAACCGGAAGTCTTATTTTGGGTAGGTTGTGCAGGAAGTTTTGATGATAGAGCAAAAAAAATCACCAAAGCCTTTGTTAATTTATTAAGTAAGGCTAACGTAGAATTTGCAGTTTTAGGAACCGAGGAAAGTTGTACTGGAGATCCCGCCAAACGTGCCGGGAATGAATTTCTATTTCAAATGCAGGCCGTTACAAACATTGAGGTTTTAAACGCTTATGAGGTCACAAAAATTGTAACAACCTGTCCACACTGTTTTAATACGCTTAAGAATGAATATCCTGAATTAGGAGGAAATTACGAAGTATTACACCATACACAATTTTTAAAATCACTTTTAAACGATGGCCGATTAACTATTGAAGGTGGTCAGTTTAAGGGTAAACGTATAACCTTTCATGATCCTTGCTATCTGGGTCGCGCTAATAATGTTTATGAGGCGCCACGGGATTTAATTAAAAAGTTGGATGCCGAATTGGTTGAAATGAAAAGTTGTAAAAGCCGTGGTTTATGTTGCGGGGCAGGTGGCGCACAAATGTTCAAGGAACCAGAAAAAGGGAATCAGGATATTAATGTTGAACGAACAGAGCAAGCTCTTGTAACCAAACCCGAGATTATTGCGGCTGGATGCCCGTTTTGTAACACTATGATGACCGATGGTATCAAGGCAAAAGAAAAAGAGGCTAGTGTTCAGGTTATGGATATAGCTGAATTGATTGCCAATGCCGAGGATTTGTAAATGAAAAAGGAAAAACTGCCATTGAAAACAAGAATTCTATTTAGCTCGCTTACTTTTTTGTGTGTCTTCCTTGGTTTAATGCTTTGGAATTATTTTAAAGAAAGACCTTTTAATTTTCCAGTTTATGCATTTATTGCAGCCGGATCTAGTTTGATGGATTTTTTTTTATTCCGTTATAAAATTACCGATAAGAAATAATGCTAGTTGATTTTAAAAATTTACCCGAAGAATCTCGTGTTTGGATTTACCAAGCCAATCGCTCTTTCACTGAAAGTGAGATTGCTGAAATAGAAAACAAGCTAAATGTTTTTATTGAAAACTGGACAGCTCATGGTAGTGATTTACAATCAGGTTATTTAATTAAATATAAACGGTTTATAGTAATTGGTTTAAATCAAAACTTGAATAAAGCAACAGGTTGTTCTATTGATGCTTCAGTGCATTTTATTCAGCAATTGGAAAAAGAATATCAGGTGGATTTAATGGATAAAATGAATGTATCCTATAAGCAAGGAGATTTTATAGCCTACAAGTCGCTGGCTGATTTTAAACAAATGGCCAAAGACAAAGCCGTATCCAAGAATACCATTGTTTTTAATAATTTAGTTAATAATATTGCTGAATTTAATGAGTATTGGGAGGTTCCTGCAAGTGAGAGTTGGCACGCTCGCTTCATTAAATAAGTCCATTTCCTTCAATCTTTCTTGGATAGTTTTAATCAGTGAAATTGTTAATTACCTTCTTTATAAGTCTATCTTAAAGTTTTGTTGACTCTCTTCAAAATACTGTAATTTGGTATCGTTATTGATAATTATGTAAAAAGCCCTTGATTGTATGCATAGAGTCACATTTCTAGCAATATTTTTTTTAGTATTTAATACGACATTTTCTCAAAATAAAAATCCATTGGAAGCTAAAAACCCTGTTTTACAGCAAAAATGGGTGGATAGTGTTTACAATAGCCTCGATATTGATCAAAAAATTGGTCAGCTCTTTATGGTTAGAGCATTTTCTAATCAAGGCTTGAAGCATGAGAATATTGTCAGTCAGTTGATAATGGACCAATACATAGGTGGTATCATTTATTCTACAGGAGGTCCAGTTGCCCAAGCAAAACTAAACAATAGATTGCAGGCATTATCTAAAACACCATTATTGATTGGAATGGATGCTGAATGGGGATTGAGTATGCGTTTGGATTCTACGTTTGCTTTTCCTTGGAATATGACTTTAGGGGCTATTAAGGATAATAAAATTGTTGAGCAGGTTGGTTATCAAATTGGTGAACATTGTAATCGCATAGGAGTTCATTTTAATTTTGCTCCTGTTGTTGATATCAATACCAATCCTAAAAACCCTATCATAGGTAATCGTTCATTTGGTGAAGACAGAGATAATGTTACTGAAAAAGCTCTGGCTTTTATGAAAGGTATGCAAGATGCTGGTGTTCTGGCAAATGCCAAGCATTTTCCGGGACATGGTGATACCGATAGTGATTCGCATAAAACATTACCTACAATCAATTTTGATGAAAAACGGATTGATTCCATTGAAATTTACCCTTATAAAAAACTCATTGAAAAAGGATTATCCAGTGTCATGGTGGCTCACCTGAATGTGCCAGCGCTTGAATCAGAATCTGGCGTTCCATCATCTTTATCAAAACATATTGTGACTGATATCCTGAAGGATTCACTTGGATTTAAAGGATTAATATATACAGATGCTTTAGAGATGAAAGGTGTAGCAGATTTCAGCGAACCTGGAGATATTGATTTAGCAGCTTTTCTCGCTGGTAATGATGTGATGTTGATTTCTGAAGATGTTCCTAAAGCTATATCAAAAATGCGAGAGGCTTATGACTCTGGTGTGATTACCGAAGAGCGATTGGCACATTCGGTTAAAAAAATTCTTCAAGCAAAGTATAAGGTTGGATTGAATAATTTCAAACCTATTGAAGTTGAAAACCTAGTTAATGAATTAAACAGGCCAAAAGATGTCATTTTGAATGAAGTGGCTTTTGAAAATGCCATAACGGTTGTTAAAAATAAGTCCAATTTATTACCAATCAGGAATTTAAAAGAAAAGAAGGTAGCTTATGTGCAATTGGGTGATGACTCCGGTTCTACATTTTTCAATGAACTTAAAAAATACACTAAAGTCCATGAGGTTAAAGCCGATAATTTGGATGAACTCATTGAAAAACTTAAAGCTTATAATACAGTAGTTGTGGGATTCCATCGGTCTAATGACCACCCTTGGAAAGATTATAAATTCACTGATCAGGAGTTAGTTTGGCTCTATGAAATTGCTAGAACCAATACCGTAATTTTAGATGTGTTTGTCAAGCCTTATGCCTTATTGGATATAGCCACTTTTGAAAATATTGAAGGATTGGTGGTGAGCTATCAAAATAGTGAAACGGCCCAACAAAAATCGGCGCAAATAATTTTTGGTGCCGCTGAAGCTAAAGGTCAATTGCCAGTTTCCATAGGAACTTTTTATAATGAAGGTCATGGAATTGATTATAATTCTATGGCTCTATTGAGTTATTCGATTCCTGAACGTGTCGGTATGAGTTCTGAAAAATTAGCTAAAATAGATTCGGTGGCGCAATTGGCTGTAGATAAAGAAATGACACCTGGTATTCAGTTGTTGGTTGCCAGAAAAGGAAAAGTGATTTATAATAAGAATTTTGGGCATCATACATATGATAAAGATTCTGAATCGGTTACCTTTAGTGATATTTATGATGTGGCTTCGCTAACTAAAATTATTGCAACACTTCCTTTACTCATGGAAATGGAAGAGCAAGGTATTGTGACTTTAGATTCCAAATTATCTGAATTACTGCCGGAATATGCCAATTCTAACAAGAAGGATGTCACGCTCAAAAGGATGCTATCGCATTATGCACGTTTAAAGCCATGGATTCCGTTCTATTACGCCACTTTGGATTCTGTCACAAAACGACCAGATTCGAAATACTATAGCAATGAATTTAGCAGTAATTTCAGTGTTAAGGTTGCGAACAATTTATACATGCGTAAAGATTATCAAGATACCATACAAGGAATTATAAAAGATTCTGATTTGTTAAGTAAGTTGCGTTATCGTTATAGTGATTTGCCATATTACATTCTAAAGAAATTTATTGAGAAGCATTACGACAAACCTTTGGATGAATTGGTTCAAGAGCATTTTTATCAATCTTTGGGAGCAAATTATACAACATACAATCCTTACAACAAGTTTAGTAATAAATCCATTGTACCTACGGAAATAGATGATTATTATCGCTATCAAGAAATAAAAGGATATGTTCATGATATGGGAGCGGCAATGCAGGGAGGTGTAGGAGGTCATGCTGGCATTTTTAGTAATGCCAATGATGTTGCCAAAATCATGCAATTGTTTTTACAAAAGGGATATTATGGCGGTAAGCGCTATTTTAAACCAGAAACACTCGATAAGTTTAACACCTGTTATTTTTGTGAAGACGATAATAGACGAGGAGTTGGGTTTGACAAACCCCAATTGGGTGAATCGGGTCCTACCTGTGGCTGTATTTCCATGACAAGCTTTGGTCATTCTGGTTTCACAGGTACTTACGCTTGGGCAGATCCTGAAGAGGAAATTGTATATGTTTTTTTAGCGAATAGAACATATCCAGTTGCAGGATCTAATACATTATTAAAAGAAAACATCAGAACAGAGATTCAGCGTTTGATCTATGAATCAATAGAAGACTAATTATGAAAATAGGAATTGTTTGTTATCCAACGTTTGGAGGAAGTGGAGTTGTAGCAACAGAATTGGGTATTGAATTATCAAATAGAGGACATGAGGTTCACTTCATAACCTACAAGCAACCCGTTAGGTTGGAATTATTGGGTAGCCATGTTCATTTTCATGAAGTCAATGTTCCGGAATATCCACTGTTTCACTATCAGCCCTATGAATTGGCATTGTCCAGTAAGTTGGTAGACATGGTGAAGTTGCATAAAATAGAAATACTTCATGTGCATTATGCTATACCTCATGCTTATGCTGCCTACATGGCGAAGAAAATGCTACAAGAATCGGGAATTTACATACCAATTGTTACCACGTTACATGGAACCGATATAACACTTGTGGGAAGCCATCCTTTTTATAAAACAGCCGTTGAGTTCAGTATTAATAAATCTGATGCGGTAACATCTGTTTCTGAAAGCTTGAAGCAGGACACCTTGCGTTTATTCGATATTAAAAACACGATTCATGTAGTCACTAATTTTATTGATTTATCAAAACATCAAAACGGGTTTACAGATTGTCAACGAACCATGATGGCAAATGATAATGAGCGTATTGTTACTCATATCAGTAATTTTAGACCTGTTAAGCGCGTTCAAGATGTAATCAAAGTATTTTACAACATTCAAAAGGGAATCCCAGCTAGATTGATGATGGTTGGTGAAGGACCTGAAAAAGAATCAGCTGAACAACTATGTCATGATTTAGGTATTGAAGACCAGGTTGTATTTTTAGGCAATAGCAATGAGATTGATCGTATTCTGCGCTTTTCCGATTTATTTATTTTACCGTCTGAAACGGAAAGTTTTGGTCTAGCGGCTTTGGAGGCCATGGCTTCAGGTGTCCCTGTGATTTCAAGTGACACTGGAGGAATACCAGAAGTGAACATTCATGGTGTTTCAGGATTTTTAAGCCATGTTGGTGATATTGAAGACATGAGTAAAAATGCCATATCCATTTTGAAAGATGCCCCAACTTTGATGAATTTTAAAAAACAAGCTCAAATTCAAGCACAAAAATTTGATATTCATAAAATTGTGCCGCAATATGAGGTTATTTATGAGAATACCCTTTCTAATTGTATGGAGTTAAGATAGAAAAGTATCTCTCTTTATTTCAAAGACTACATTGTTCGGGTTGTGTTTATCTAACTTATCAATATTCTGATTATAGCTGTTCTTTTTCAAAAGATTGATAGAACTTATGTTTTCTTTGTGTGTGTAGGCCTCAATAATTAAAAACTGCAATACATTAAAACCAAATTCCATGACCATATTAACTGCCTCATTCATAAATCCTTGATTTTGAAAATCAGGATGTAATTCATAACCAATTTCAGCCGTTTTTTTGTCTTTTGAAAAATTCCATAGGCAAATGGTACCAATTATTTTTTTGTAATTCTTTTCTTGAATACACCAATAGTAAGCCTTATCGCTTTTAATATTTGTTCTGATTGCGTCGATAAAGGGTATAATGTCCTCTTTTGCCTTTGGTTTTTCTCTTTGAATGAATTTATTAACCAAATGGTTAGACCTTATTAAAAATAAGTCTTCAGTATATAACCGTGAAGGCTTAATTAAATTTAATCTACTGCTATATAGTTCTTGGTATCTCATTCTAGGTAAATCTAATAAAAAAACCACCTAAAATAGGTGGTTTTAAATTTTCAATTTGTTTTTCTAAAATTGGTATCTAACACCCAGACCAACATCAATATCTAAATCATTATTGTCGTAAATATCATCTCCAAATCCAAGTTCTGGTCTTAAATCCAATGATAATAATAATGGAAAATCAAAACTGTATTCAATTCCAACCGTTCCTGTTAGAATCGGAAAGGCATCTCGTTTATCCTCATAGTAGTAGGCGTTTTGACCGGGAACATATCTTTCATATTCATGCTTAAATGCAGCAAAACCAACTCCTGGTCCGGCATACCAATTAAACCCACCATCAATGTTCCACACCCATTGATAGAGTCCAATAAGTTTTATACCATCATAATTCTTTCCATCACGCCATCCAAAGTCAAATTCTAATCGATTATTTTCAAAAATAGCTCTTTGATAAGAAACTTCTGCTCCAAAGCCTCTACTATCACCCAATCGGAGACCTATAGCGTTTTTTGAAATTTCTTGTGCGTTACTGAATGTAACCGTTGCCATACATGTTAATGCGAATAAAATGAGTTTTTTCATAAATGTTTAAGTTTTTTAGTTTCAGTTTTATATACGTTAAAAATATGATGATGGATTAAATCCTCGAATTATGATTCAAAAATAACGCCAAAAATAACGTTGTGTTGAATTTCTTTTTAGTTTTATATCATATCAAAGTTTCCTATGGTAGGTAATAGTGAATTAGCAAGATTAAAGTCACAATTAAATGGTGATTTGTTTTATGATGATTTGATGAAATCGTTATATGCTACGGATGCATCTGTATACAGAATGCTTCCAACAGCTGTTGCCTTACCAAAAAATGAGGATGATATTAAAGCTTTAATAACATTTGCCAAGAATAATCAAACCTCACTTATACCACGAACAGCAGGAACGTCATTGGCTGGACAATGTGTTGGTAATGGTATTGTTGTGGATGTCTCAAAGTATTTCAACAAGATTTTAAAACTCAATCAAAAAGAACGTACAATAATTGTGCAACCGGGTGTTATCAGAGACGAACTAAACAATTATCTGAAGCCTTATGGTTTGTTCTTTGGACCCAACACCTCAACTTCTAACCGCTGCATGATTGGTGGGATGGTTGGTAACAATTCATCAGGAACAACTTCCATTAAGTTCGGTGTTACACGTGATAAAGTTTTGGCTTTAAAAACGTTATTGAGTGATGGTAGTGAGGTTGTGTTTTCTGAAATCAACAAAACTACTTTTTTTGAAAAATGCCAATTGGATTCTTTGGAAGGTAAAATATATCAGGGAATTTATGAAGAGTTTTCCTCTGATGGTGTTGCTGAAGAAATAATCAATCAATTCCCGAAACCAGAAATTCATAGGAGGAATACTGGTTACGCTATTGATACTTTGCTGGACGCACATATTTTTAGTGAATCATTAAAGCCCTTTAATATGGGCAAACTATTATCCGGAAGTGAAGGTACTTTGGCATTTACAACCGAGATTACGCTTAAACTTGATGTATTGCCTCCAAGTGAAACGATCATGTTGGTGGCTCATTTTAGTAGCATAAAAAGTTGTCTAGAAGCTGTTGAAACGGTTATGAAGCATGATCTCTACAGCTGTGAAATGCTCGATAAAACCATTTTGGATTTAACCAAACACAACAAAAAGCAAGAAGAAAATAGGCAGTTCATTAAAGGTGATCCTGAAGCTATCCTGATGTGTGAAATTAGGGCAACTACTTTAGAGAAAGCTAAAAATCAAGTGGCCAATTTAGTTTCGTCATTATTAGCTTCACAGTTAAGTTATCATAATGGTATTTTGTTGGGTGAGGATATCGATAAGGCGATAGAATTGCGAAAAGCTGGTTTAGGCTTGTTAGGCAATTTGATTGGAGATAATAAAACGGCAGCCTGTATTGAGGATACTGCTGTTGCTTTATCAGACTTATCCAGTTACATTAGTGAGTTCACCCAATTAATGGATCGTTATAATCAAAAAGCGGTTTACTATGCTCATGCTGGAGCAGGAGAGTTGCACCTGCGTCCAATTCTAAACCTGAAAAAGGCGCATGATGTGGCGTTGTTCAGAGAAATCACAACGGATGTAGCACATTTGGTTAAAAAATTTCAAGGTTCTATGAGTGGTGAGCATGGTGATGGAATTGTTCGTTCAGAATTTATTCCAATGATGATCGGTGAACGCAACTATCAAATATTAGCACGAATAAAGAACATTTTTGATCCTGATAATATATTCAATCCCGGAAAGATAGTTAATGCCTTGCCTATGGATAAATCGTTGCGATATGAGCCAGAAAGGAATGAACCAGAAATAGAGACTTTAATGGATTTTTCGGAGTCGTTGGGCATATTACGGCATGCGGAAAAGTGTAATGGTTCTGGTGATTGCAGGAAACTACCAGAGTTTGGTGGCACAATGTGTCCCAGTTATCGTGCTACACGCAATGAGAAAGATACCACTAGAGCAAGGGCTAATGCTTTACGGGAGTTTTTAACACAATCTGAAAAATCCAATAGATTTAATCACACAGAGTTGAAAGAGGTGTTCGATTTGTGTTTGAGTTGTAAGGCCTGTTCTAGTGAATGCCCAAGTAGTGTGGATGTGGCTAGCTTGAAAGCCGAATTTCAGTATCAATTTCAAAAAGTAAATGGTATTCCATTCCGAACAAAATTATTTGCTTATAACAATAAGTTAAATGGTATTGGAAGTAAGTTTCCAAACGCTGTAAATTTTATATTTTCAAATAATTTTACTGCATCTATTTTAAAGAAAGTTTCAGGGATTCATGAGAAAAGAAGTCTGCCATTGATTTCATATAAAAGTTTAGATAAACTACACAAAGATGTTGAATATCATATAAATAAAAAATATACAAAAGAAATATTTTTATTTAATGACGAGTTTACCAATTATTTGGATACCTCAATCGGAATCAAGGTTGTTAAGCTACTGAAAACTTTAAATTATAAAGTCAATATTGTTAATAATCAAGAATCTGGCAGGGCATTTATATCTAAAGGATTATTGGAACAAGCAAACAAATGTGCCAACCTCAATGTGGAAATTTTTAAGGATAGAATATCAAAAGAGAGCCCTCTAATTGGTGTTGAGCCTTCTGCTGTTTTGACATTCAAGGACGAATATTTAAGATTGGCTGACGATAAAGAATCTGCCAAGCAAATAGCGAGAAATACATTTTTAATTGAGGAATTTATACAACAGGAAATTGTACTTGGCAATATTTCTTCGGAACAATTTACTTTGGAACATAAGACCATAAAGTTTCATGGTCATTGTCATCAAAAAGCCTTGAGCAATCAATTTTCGAGCTTTTCGGTGCTAAATCTTCCTAAAAACTATAAGGTAACCATCATTCCCAGTGGGTGCTGTGGAATGGCCGGAAGTTTCGGTTATGAAAAAGAACATTACGACATTAGTATGCAAATAGGGGAACAGACGTTGTTTCCAGCAGTTAGAAATGCTCCTTTAGATACCATAATAGCGGCTAATGGCACAAGCTGTAGGCATCAAATAAAAGATGGGACGCAACGCCAAGCATTACATCCCATCGAAATTCTTTATGATGCGTTGTTAAAATAACTATTCGATAGTTACCATATAATCGGTCAACTCCTGAACATTTGTTGCCGATCCTGAAGTAGGAAACGGAATCTCAACGCCAATTGTATTTAACAAGTCAATGGTTGATTGGTTTATTTGATAAGTTATTGTGGTTTCAGATTTCACCAAACCAACATTTTCAACAAAATAATTTGTTGAAACAGAAACATCTTGACTGCTTATTATGGGAAGATTAATGTTTTGCGTGCCAAAAGTAACAATTGTTGATATGTCTAAATTAATTTTGAAATTAGCTTTTGAAACTGATGAGTAACTTTCACCATTTACAGTTATTGAACTATCATTGTTTTCTTGATTACTGGAAATAATATAATTTATTGTTATTGGTACAATATCGCCTCCTAAATCTACATCTTGAACGATAGTGCCAGAGTTACTTGATAACAGGCTATTATTTGATGCATTTAAGTCGTAAAGTATAATATCAGTGAAATCAATATTAGAGGTTTCAAATCCAGGAAATGGTATGGCTATTGAACCATCTAATAAGAGCGTTGATTCTGTACGCTCCAAAGTTCCATTCACCAAAATGGCATTCATGGTTCCATTGGCAATATCATTGGTGTTAACACCTAGATCGTAAGTAGATCCTAGTTGTGTGTCAACAAAAAGAAAATCTGCGGAATCTGAATTGTTATTAGAGTCGTTGTTGTCTCTATAGGCTACATCATAGTTCCAATAATCATCTTCGGTTAATGGAAAATAGTTGCCAGTATTATCTGAAGGTGGATTAGTTATTATGGGAATTGTTCCTCCATCATCAGATGAACAAGATAGAGCAAAAGTTAAAATTGCCAATATTGGAACAAATTGTTTTATTTTTTTCATTGCTGTTTTAAGTTTTAGTTCTATCAAAAATAATAATTTTTGATAGAGACAAAACAAATAACGATAAAACATTATTAATTATATCACTTTCTTATCAACAATGGTAATAGCTGCAATCAAATCGGTCATTTCCATTTCCTTGATATCTTCATCGGCGTAAAATGGTGATAATTTATCATGCTGATAGTTGTAGATTTTCCAGCGTTTAAATTGATATTCTAAAGCTGTAAAATTTTCAACCCAATCGCCAGAATTTAGGTAGGTTGTCTCTCCTTGTTTACTTTTCTTAAGAAGCATTTTGGGTTGATGGATATGGCCACAAACTACATAGTCATAACCGTTTTGAATAGCTAAATCAGAAGCCACTTCTTCAAAATCACTAATATACTTGATGGCCCCTTTAACACTGTTTTTGATGCGTTTAGATAAAGAGTATTTTTCACGTCCGAAGCGCTCCAAGCACCAGTTAACCATGCGATTGATTACAATTAATAAATCATAGCCATATCCACCAAGTTTGGCCAGCCATTTGGCATTTTGAATGGATGCATCAAATACATCGCCATGAAAAAACCAGGCTTTTTTTCCATCAAGGTTTAAAACCAATTTGTCCACAATAGAAATATTTCCCATAGCTGTGCCACTGAACTTACGAAGCGTATCGTCGTGGTTGCCTGTTATGTAGATAACCTCAACACCATCAGAAGCCATATCAATAATCTTTTTGATGACTTTTAGGTGTGATTTAGGGAAATACCGTTTGCTAAACTGCCAAATATCAATTATATCGCCGTTTAAAATGAGTTTTTTTGGACTGATACTGTTTAGATAGGTTAGGAGCTGTTTGGCTTGACATCCGTAAGTGCCCAAATGGACATCGGAAATAACTGAAATTTCAATTTTTCTTTTATGCTTCAATACAATACAATTATATATTGCAAATAACTAGCTTTAAGATTATGTAAATATTATCTCATAATTAATTGTTTGTGAGTTATTTGTTACTAAATTGTTAGGTAAGGTGAAAATCAATTTTTGTTTCTGTAATAATACATTTACATTAGCAAGACTAATAAAAGCTTTTAATATTGATACTATGGCTGGTAATAGCTTTGGCAAAATTTTTAAACTGACGACCTTCGGTGAATCCCATGGACAGGCTATAGGCGGTATTATTGATGGCTGTCCTTCTGGTTTGGAGTTAGATCTAAAAGCTATTCAGAGTGAGCTGGATAGGAGAAAACCAGGTCAATCTAAAATTGTAACCCAACGAAAAGAGTCCGATTCTGTTGAATTTCTGTCTGGACTATTTGAAGGTAAGACAACGGGTACTCCCATTGGGTTTTTGATTATGAACACCAATCAAAATTCAAAGGACTATTCACATATTAAAGATGTTTATCGACCCAGTCATGCCGACTATACATATGAGAAAAAGTATGGTGTCAGAGACTACAGAGGAGGTGGTCGAAGTTCGGCTCGGGAAACAGCCTGTCGCGTGGTTGCAGGAGCTATAGCCAAACAATTAATCAATTCGATAGAAATTCATGCGTTCACATCTTCAGTGGGTGATATCTTTTTGGAAAAGCCCTATCAATCTTTGGATTTTTCTAAAACAGAAACTAACGCTGTTCGCTGTCCAGATCCAGAGGTTGCCAATAAGATGATAGAAAAAATCCAGTCTATTAAAAAAGATGGCAATACCATTGGGGGAACGGTTACCTGTATATTAAAGAATGTGCCTGTTGGTTTAGGCGAACCGGTTTTTGATAAACTACATGCCGATTTGGGCAAGGCCATGTTATCCATTAATGCCGTCAAAGGATTTGAATATGGTAGTGGTTTTTGTGGAGCTAGAATGACAGGAAAAGAGCATAATGACCTTTTTAATGAGGATGGTAGTACGAAGACCAATTTATCAGGCGGTATTCAAGGCGGTATTAGTAATGGCATGGATATTTATTTTAGAGTGGCATTTAAGCCTGTGGCGACTATTATTCAAAAACAGGAAACTTTAGATAAAGCAGGCAACATTGTCGAAATGCAAGGTAAGGGTCGACATGATCCATGCGTTGTACCTAGAGCCGTACCTATTGTAGAAGCTATGGCCGCTTTAGTTTTAGCCGATTTTTACCTAATTAATAAAATTTATAATTAATTCTGAAAACAGAATAACGTCTATGAAAAAATTAGCATTACATTGGAAAATAATTATAGGAATGGTTTTGGGTGTCATCTTTGGATTCTTAATGAATTCCATTGACGGAGGTAAAGGCTTTGTATCTGATTGGATTGCACCATTTGGCACCATATTCATTAATTTGCTGAAACTCATTGCGGTACCATTAATTCTGGCTTCATTGATAAAGGGTATTTCAGATTTGAAGGATATTTCTAAAATTAAATCCATGGGATTGCGGACCATCATTATATATGTATGTACAACTTTGGTGGCAATTGTCATTGGTCTATCTATTGTCAATCTGGTAAAACCTGGAGCAGGTATGTCTCAAGACACCATTGAGAAAATTAAAATGCGTTATGAAAACGATGCTGGTGTGGCTGATAAGTTAGCGAAAGCCAACGCTCAAAATGATGCTGGACCTTTGCAGGCCTTGGTTGATATTTTTCCGAGTAACGTCTTTACAGCTTTGGGAGAAGCCCAAATGCTTCAAGTCATATTTTTTGCCTTATTTGTAGGGATCTGCTTGTTGTTGATTTCTGAAAAGGATGCTAAGCCATTAGTGAAATTCTTTAACTCATTGAATGAAGTCGTTATGAAAATGGTGGATTTAATCATGCTTTTCGCGCCTTATGCTGTTTTTGCCCTTATGGCCAACGTCATTATTGCTTTTGATGATACTGAAATTTTATTAAAGCTTGTTAACTATGCACTGTGTGTTATTGTCGGTTTGGCTATCATGATTGGATTTTACATGCTTTTAATTAGTTTATATGTAAAAAAATCGCCGTTTTGGTTTTTGAAGGAAATATCACCAGCACAATTATTGGCATTTTCTACTAGTTCCAGTGCCGCAACTTTACCAGTTACCATGGAACGTGTTGAAGAGCATATTGGCGTAGATAAGGAAGTGTCTGGATTTGTATTGCCAGTAGGAGCGACTGTCAATATGGATGGTACGAGTTTGTATCAAGGCATAGCTGCTGTCTTTATTATGCAGGTAATCTGGCCAGAGGGTTTAACATTTACAAATCAATTAGTCATTATAGCAACGGCATTATTAGCATCCATTGGTAGTGCTGCTGTTCCAAGCGCAGGAATGGTCATGCTAGTGATTGTTTTGGAATCTATTGGGTTTCCTGCAGAATTGTTGCCCATTGGGTTAGCATTAATATTTGCAGTAGATAGACCTTTAGATATGTGTCGAACAGTGGTAAATGTTACGGGTGATGCAACAGTTTCAACAATGGTTGCGAAATCTTTGGATAAACTACATGATCCTAAACCAAAAAATTGGGATGACAATTATGATAAAGTTAAATAAATACTTAATTTAAACTTTATTAAACAACCCGAAAAACTGAACCAATGAATGTATGTTTTTTAATGTATCCTTGGGAGAAAATAGACCCTGAAAACGATACGAGTTTAGCTTTGATAAAGGAATGTGTAAAACGTAAACATGGTGTTGCTATTTGCTCACCAGCTAATTTAACGATTAGGAATAGTGTTACCAATGCTTTCTGTACTGTTATTGGTAGAATGGAAAAAGTTCCTAATTCATTGCGAGTTTTCTACAAAAGGGCCGAACTTCGAGAAGAAATGCTGCCACTAGCAGGATTCGATGCTATTTTCTTCAGAGCTAACCCACCTTTGGATCCATTAATGTTGAATTTCCTGGATTCGGTTAAAGACGATGTGTTTATCATAAATTCCTTGGAAGGCATGCGTGAGGCTAACAATAAACTGTATACGGCTGCTTTTGGAGATGCGCATAGTAATATCATTCCAAATACCCATGTGTCTAAAAACAAGAATTACCTGATAAGGCAAATAAAAGAATCTAAAGCAGATAAAATGATACTCAAGCCACTTAATGGTTTTGGTGGATCAGGAGTTATCTTAATAGAGAAATCTGCTATGAGTAATATTAATTCGCTATTGGATTTTTATATCAATACTAGTGATGGTCAATCCAATTATGTTATTCTTCAGGATTATATAGAAGGTGCTGATCAAGGTGACGTTAGAATTCTCATGCTAAATGGTGAGCCTGTTGGCGCCATGAGGCGTGTTCCGGGTTCTGATGATCATCGTTCCAATGTTTCAGCTGGAGGATCGGTTCAAAAGCATACTTTGACTAAAGCGGAAAAAGCCTTATGTAAACAGATTGGTCCTAAATTGGTAAAAGACGGTTTGTATTTCGTGGGTATAGATGTTATTGGAGGTAAATTAGTAGAGGTCAATGTGATGTCTCCAGGAGGTATAACTTACATCAATAAAGTTTATAAGAATAAGTTTAAGGTTGAAGAAAAAGTTATTGACTTTTTAGAAAGCAAGGTATTGGACAACCTTGAAGCCTTTAATAGACGTTCACGCTTGAGAAAAACAGTGGAAGAAGCTTAAATACTTGGTTTAATATGGTTATAACAAAGTTCCATAAGCCTATAGTTTCTGTCGAATGGCTCCATAATAATATTCAAGCTACTAATCTTATAATATTAGATGCCAGTATTCCAAAAGTGACTGCTGATAATGATGCTGGAAATACATTTTGTATCCCTAATGCTCGATTTTTTGATTTAAAAAATAAATTTAGTGATACCAATGCACCCTTTCCAAATACCTTCCCATTGGAATCTCAATTTGAGAAAGAAGCGCAAAACCTAGGGATTAATAAGGATAGTTTTATTGTTGTGTATGATGACAAGGGGATATATTCCAGTCCTAGAGCATGGTGGATGTTTAAAGCCTTTGGATTCTCCAATGTAGCTGTATTGGATGGTGGGCTGCCTTTGTGGATTGAGGCTTATTATCCACTAGAGCGGAAAACGAGTTACAATGGTCCTAAAGGCAATTTTGAAGCCCAGTTGCAGTCGGGTTTTATGAAGTTTTTTGATGATGTGGCATTAATTTCAGAATCGGGCTCTCATATCATTATAGATGCTCGTTCTGAAGTTCGATTTAAGGGCCTTGAGTCAGAGCCTAGAAAGGGTTTGCGTAGTGGAAACATTCCAAATTCAATTAACATTCCCTATACTGAATTGCTGAATGGCCACAAATTCAAGTCAACTTCTGAAATTGAGGAGTTATTTAAAGAAAAAATCACGGATTCAAAGCCTATCACATTTTCATGTGGTTCAGGGATTACAGCCTGTGTTCTGGCAATTGGAGCCGAATTGGTAAATTATAAAAATCTTTCTGTTTATGACGGTTCATGGACAGAATGGGGTTCACTAACTGACAGTTAAAATGGTTATGGAAAAATTATCTTTAGAATCCATTATTGAAAATATTCAAAATGAGAAATGTTTTCATGCTGTAGTGAATGATTATTCTTTTACTATTAAAATTGATAGTTATGTGCATTATGTATGTGGTGCTGTGCACGATGGGCATCAGTTTAGAAAGGAACTATGGGAAAATTGTTTGCATACAGAACATGACCGATGGTATGAAGAAGATCCTGAAACCAAAAACATGATCCAATCTCACCCAATTGTTATTGCAGGTTGTGACTCCAGATTTGAATATGATTTAAATCGAATACCCGAAGAGGCTGTTTTTGAAACAGCTTGGGGAAAACAACTATGGAAAAAACCATTGGAAGAAAATATGAAATTAAAGAGTATTCAAAAACACTCGAATTTCTATGAGGTTGTTTATGCTTTAATTTCAAAGATTGAAGAAAAGTTTGGTGGTTGTATTGTTTATGATATCCATAGTTATAATTGGCAACGATGGGAACGGGAAGTGCCAACTTGGAATTTAGGTACCAGTAACATAGATAATGATCGTTTTGGCGCGACGGTGGAGGCCTGGCGGCAATCATTATCAGAAATCGTTTTTCCCAATGGTATTGTTTCTAAATCTAAAGTTAATGACACGTTTCAGGGCAATGGTTATTTCTTGAAATATATTACGAATAACTTTAAAAATACATTAGTTTTGGCAACTGAAATCGCAAAAGTTTACTGCGATGAGTATAACCAAATCATATATCCTGAAGTTGTTTCAGCAGTTGAAAAGGAACTCCGAATACGATTGCCAGAACATGCTTCTTTATTTTATAACAATCATATTGCTAAATGATTTCTGATAAGCTTATTGAAAAACATCAACATCTTTTTGATATAGACGCTAACCTTAATAGGTTGGTAAAAAAAATTGAACTATTAAACTATATCAACCCTTTAAATATTGAAAGCGAGAAAAAGCAATTCTTTGCTTCAAAGTATCAGTACGAACCGCAATTCAAATATCCAAAGATTAAGTTCAATGGCTACAAGCTTCATAGATTATTCTTTTCCCAACGTTTGGAGCGTATAGAAAATGATATAATCAGAAAGCTATATGAAGATGTTATTTATGAATATTCTGGTTTAATTGAATGTATAGAGACTATCAATCTGGGTAGAAAATTCTATTTCAACAGTCTTAAAAGCTTTGGAACACCCACTGAACGGGATATTGAAAATGCCAAATTTATCTTACGATTTGATGATGGTGATTTTGATGAAGACATGCTGCCTATGTATACTGTTGAAGAAGCAAAAGCATTCTTTGAGGATTATTCCAAACGGTATGATTTTGAATACAATCTGAAATTTTCAACTAATATTTCAGCGGCAGCTATGGTCCAAAATAATTCACAGACTTTATTGCTGCGCAAAAATCATAAGTTTAGCTTAAACCAACTTAAAGTTTTGACCAATCATGAAATAGGCGTTCATATGGTGACAACTTTTAATGCTATCAATCAACCATTGAAAATCTTTTCAAATGGATTTCCAAATAATGTTGAAACTCAAGAAGGCTTGGCTGTTTATTCGGAATATATGTCTGGTTGTTTAACCATTGAGCGCTTAAAAGAATTAGCGTATCGTGTCATTGCTGTAGATACTTTGAATAAAGGATATAATTTTTCGGATACATTTGATTTACTTTACAATCAATACAAACTCAACAGAAATAAGGCATTTACGATTACGCTTCGTGTACATAGAGGTGGTGGTTTTACTAAAGATCATTTATACCTGTCAGGCATTAACAAGGTATATAAATATGCTAAAGAAGATGGTGATTTAGATATATTGTTAACTGGTAAAGTGTCGCTTGAGTACAAGGATAGTATTCTTGAATTACAAAAACTTGGCCTGGCTCACACTTCGAAGTATTATACCGATTCCTATTTAACAAATGACAACTCAAATAAGAATTTGGATTTTATTTTGAAAAGTCTGAAATAAAAACCTCAAAGCAGATATTTTGTCTGATAGCTAAAGCTAAAACTAATTCTGAGGGTAGACTAATGCACAGAAATAAGAACTTGATTCATTCCTGATTAACGGAAACCAGGGTCAAATTAACCAATCTACTTTAAGGTTTTCTAACCTGAAGATATTTTAAAACCTCATGTTTTAAAAGCACCAATGAGTGAATGGTGTTTTTGAATGAGAAAGAAGGACTTCTGAAGGTGTTTTAGGTAACTTGTTTTAAATGAAATAATTAGCATTTCATAGATGATTTTTGCAAAAAATAAATTCTAAACAATTAATTCTACCATTTCATCGAGAAATTAACTGCTTTTTGCAATGTATTTGTAAATTTAATATCAAAATAAGAGTGCTAAAAGCCTAAATATCAGCACTATTTTTTGTTTGTTTAATTTTTTTGGTTAGTTAAGTTATGAAAAAGGTCTTGAGATTATCAAGACCTTTTTCTATTGCTATAACTTTACACTTATTACTTTCTCAATGCATCAGTAATCTTTTTGGTATACTCTGCAGCATTCTTTTGAACGTCTTTAGGATCTTCTATTTGAGAAGTTACTACAACAGCCAATTGTTTACCGTCCTCCTGACTTAAATCATAAGCAACGGTTTCTAATATATACGTTTTAACCGTATAGGTTGTAGACGACATGGGTACATAACTACCATAAGTAGAATAAGAAAATGGATGGTAATAATAACCATAAAAGCCTCCGTAATAAGATGGGTAATAAGAAGGCATGTAAGTAGCACCTGCATAATAACCACCATCTTCCGTAGTTCTCGTGCTTTCTTGATAATCTTTAATGACAGTTAGTACAATGCCATTATAACCCTCGTTATCTAAAAAATCTCGAAAGTTCTTTTTTTGTTCTTCGGTTAATTCCTTATCCGGATTTAAGTTAGGCAATTCTCTAAAGCTTTCTGTGGCTTTCATACCAATATCGCGCATTTGATTAGAAATCTCTTGCTCAAAAGCAATACGTGCTTGTTTATTATCTGTTCTGGCGATTACTAAAAAATTGTTGTCTTTTATTTCACTCACAGAATCGGATTTCCAAGATGTTAAAACTTTGACATTAGAACAACTCGAAAGTGTTACTACTGCTAATAAGATAGTAAAGAATTTTAGTGTTTGTTTCATTATGAATTTATATGATTAATAGTTATTAAAATGTGTAACCTAGAGCTATTCCATATCTAAATGAAAAAGCTGAAAATTTTGATTGCGACTCTACGTTTGAGAATCTAAAATCACCATTTATGAAATCTAAAATACTATATTCTTCTAGTGCATCATTGAGGTTTTCATAGAATTCGTCAGGTAAGTCTGCTTTGTTTTTTATCTTAAAATTATAATTACCAGCTCCTGGTCCTGCAATTATAAAATCTATATTAAAGCGTTTCGTGATTGGTAATTTATAACCAATCATAAATCCAGTAGAAGAGATATTTAATTTTGCATCAAACTCAATTTGATAAGGGGTATTATCGGATGCAGTATATCTTCCTTTTAAGTCAGAATTGTATTGAGAATATTTAAAATACAGGCCAATATAAAACCCATTTAAATTGTTGCTTGAGGTGTTTTTTAGGTAATATCTTATTTCTGGAATAATTTGAAATCCAGTATAGAATATATCGTTTGTTTTAATATTTCCGCCAAAAGGGCCATAATAATCAATACCAGAAAATCTGACTAAACCTTCTTTTCCTTTATACCCGAAGGCTAAAGCAGCCGAGAAATTTTTCCAAACATAGCGTTCATAAGATAATTGATATACACCGTTTACAAGTTGTAACGCCTCAAATGAAATCTCGTTTTTTACTATACGTTTATTGCTTTTTTCAGCTTCTAATTCTTGGGCGAATATTGTGTTGGTAATTAATGAGAAAAATAGGGCAAGACAGAATATTTTTTTCATAATTAAAGTTTTTTTGATTGGAGGTCTAAAATTACAAATATAATTGATGCTAATTCAAAAATTTTGATTTTAAATTTGGTGTTGGAATCATGCAAGCATCTTTTCTTCCAAACCATTTATACCTATTTTTTGCAATCACATCATACACCCAATTTCTAATGAATGTTGGAACAATAAAAAATAAACCAATCAAATTTCTGGGAAACCCTAATTTTAAACCAATTTTAAGTGCAGCTGTTGACTTAAAATCAAGTCCATGTCCTTCTGAATATAAGATAATTGAGTCGGTTTTAGACGTGTCAATATTATAATGGTTAATTAATTTTTGTCCAGTTTCACTTTGAAGGGGAGCAAACAAAAACAGGTTTTTTTTATCGTGTTTGATAACGTATTGTATTGATGAATTGCACAAATTGCAAACACCGTCAAAAAGAATTAATTTTTTTTCTTTTGGTATCAAGGATAACATATTTAATACGTTAGTTTATGGTTTTTTCATGGATTCGACTAATTCTAATTGGTCTATCGATACATTAGTCGTAAAGATACCATAATTCACAACAGCCTTGTTTTTTTCAATTTTGTCAATACTGCCAATGGCTCTTCCATCCTCTAATCTAACACGATCACCTATTTTTAAAATGGGTTTTGGTTTGGCAGGTTTTAACGCTTCCTTTTTCTTGGCCTCCTTTTTCTTCTTTCTGATAACCGCCATTTTTTTATCAGCTTCATTTTTTACCTGTTGCTCTTTAACTTTGAGGGCTTTTTGTTGTTTGATAGAAACTTTTTTACGTTTAGAATTTTCAATCTGAACAAGCTTAAATAGTTCGTGCATCAATTCGCGCTTTTGTTTATTATTGAAATAACTTTCAGCCAAATCATTTACTTTTTGTCCTAAATAAATTAAGCGTTGGTTGCTATCGTATAATTCTTGATAGCTTTCCAATTTCTTTTGGATTTTGTTGTTTATTTCCTCCAGTTTTTCTGCCTCGCTTTGTTTTTTACGCTCATTGAGTTTTAAGGATTGCTCTGTTTTTTCAAGTTTTGAACGCTCTTTCTGTAATTTTGCAATCGTTCTATCAAATCGCACTTTGCCACGTTCAATTTTCTTTTTTGCCCGATTAATTAAACCATAGGGAATGCCATTTTTTTGAGCGACTTCAAATGTGAACGAGCTACCTGCCTGTCCCAAAGCCAGTTTGAATATGGGCTCTAGTGTTTTTTCATCAAACATCATGTTGGCATTTTGCATATAGGGTAGTTCGTTTGCCAGAATTTTTAAATTGGAATAATGCGTTGTAATAATACCAAATGCTTCTCTGTGGTAAAATTCTTCTAAAAAAGTTTCAGCTAAAGCACCGCCTAATTCTGGATCACTACCAGTTCCAAATTCATCAATTAAAAACAAGGTGTTCTTATTGCATTTTTTTAGGAAATAATTCATTTGTTTTAAACGATAGCTATACGTACTCAAATGATTTTCAATGGATTGATTATCTCCAATATCTGTGATGATACGGTCAAATAAGAATAACTTACTGCGTTCATGTACTGGAACCAATAATCCTGATTGTAACATGATTTGAAGAAGACCTACCGTTTTTAGAGTAATACTTTTACCTCCAGCATTGGGGCCCGATATGACAATAATCCGATTATTTTGATCAAGCTCTACAGTTTGTGGAAAGGTTTTTTCCTTCTTTTTTTTATTGTTTACATATAAAATAGGGTGGAAAGCCTCCCTCAAAAACAAATGACGCTCATTGGTTATTTCAGGTAGAATAGCATTTATGGACTTGGCGTATTTGGCTTTTGCTGAAATAACGTCCATGTCTGTTAAGAAAGCCTGGTAGTTAGACAATAGAGGTTTGTATGGACGTATAAAATCTGTAAGTTCTTTAAGGATTCGAATGACTTCTTCATTTTCTTCATACTCCAAATTGTTCAATTCCCTAGTTTGTTGCAAGGTAGTTTCAGGTTCTATATAAACAATACTGCCCGTTTTGCTACCTCCCATAATAGCACCTTTAACTTTACGTCTATACATGGCTTTGACAGCCAAAACGCGTTTGTTGTCAACAACCGTCTCACGAATATCATCCAGATATTCCAAATTGTGATAAGTGTTTAATGCTGTCGCAAAGCTTTGGTTTATTTTACCTTTAAGTTTATTTATTTGTTGCCTCAAATCAGCTAATAAGGGCGATGCATTATCTTTTAAATCACCAAATCGGTCAATGATGCTATCTATTTGTTCAATAATAGCTTTTGTGAGTTCAATATTTGAATAAAAACCATAAAGGCTTGGATAATATTCCTGAAACTTTTTCAGAAAGATGAGAATGTCATTAGTTGTGATAGATATAGAGGCTATCTTTTTTAAGGCATGTGTTTCTAAAAATGAATTCTCAATACCTAAAAGCTTCAGTTCATTGGTAATCGGCTCAAAACCATGATTAGGTATGCGATTTTCGTTGTAAAATGAAGCTAGGTATTCGTTGGTTAAATTCAGAGCCAGTTTGGTTTCCTCAATATTTTTTAAGGGCGTTATTTGCTGTGCTTTTTCATTTCCCAATGCCGTAACACAGTATTCGCTTACCTGTTCTAAAACGGTTGTAAATTCTAAATCTTGAAGTGTTTTATTGTGAATATTTACCATAGCAATCCATTTCCAATGCGCAAAAGCATTTTAAATGTGATACAAATTTAAGGATTAGTTTAATAGAATTACTAAAGTATTAATTGGAAACTTTTTATTGTGTAGATTTGGAGTGAGTGTAAAATCATACTATGATCAAAAACTGTATTATCGGTGCCTTACTTATGTTATTTTTTGTGAGCTGCCAGACAGAATATTCAAAATTCAAAAAAAAACCAAAATACATCACAAAACCGAATATCGAGCATCAAGCTTATTTTGAAGCTTATGATAAAACGCTCGCGATATGGGATGTACCATTTGAAGAGTTGTACATAACAACAAGTTTTGGCACGGCCCATATAGTAGTTAGTGGACCTGATGATGGTTTTCCTGTGGTGTTGTTACATGGTATGAATGCAAGCTCAACCATGTGGTATCCCAATATGAAGGCATTAGCAGATTCCTATCGAGTTTTTGCAATTGATTTTATTCTAGAGCCAGGTAAATCATTCATTACGAAAGAAATGGAATCTACTGATGATATTGCCTTGTGGTATCATGAAGTTATATCCAAATTGCAATTGGAGAAATATCATATAATTGGTGCTTCACGTGGAGGTTGGCTTGCCGTTAATACAGCATTGCACAATCAAGAAGGAATAAAGAGCATGGTATTATTAAGTCCTGCTCAAACGTTTATTTGGGTTAGACCCAGTACAAATCTATTAAAGAACATAGTTTATGCGTTTTCTTCGAAAGAGAAGCAGATGGAAGAAACCTTGGAGACCATGTCTCGTTACCCTCATAATATCAATAAAACATATTTGGATCAGTATAAAATAGCTGTCGAAAAGGATTCTATTAATAAGTTTACTATTGACATGATGCCTTATACAGCTAACGAATTAAAAAGTTTAAAGATGCCAGTTTATGTATTAATTGGCGATGACGATATGATAAATAATGACAAGACAGTTAGAATGGCAAAAGACATTTTGCCATACGGTAGAGGAGAGACCATCAGTAATGCTGGTCATTTTCTCTCTGTAGACCAAGCAAACATAGTTAACGAAAAAGTTCTTCAGTTTTTAAATGAAATCGATGAATTAGATAACTGATTACTTTTTCTTCTTTATTGCCTTATAATTTAAAAACTCTACAAAGAGGGAGAATGCGATTGCAAAGTACAAGTATCCTTTTGGAATAGCACCAACTGTTTTCCCAAAAAATGATGTGTGCGATAAATGCGCTGCTTCAGTAATTAGCATAAATCCAATGAGAATCAAGAAAGCTAATCCCAAAATTTGAATACTAGGATGGGTGTCAATAAACTTTCGTATCGGGTTTGCAAATCCAATCATCACTGCAATTGAAATAATAACGGCAATAATCATTAACACCAAATTGTAATTGTGATTTTCATGAAGGCCATTGGTCATACCAACAGCTGTTAATATGGAATCAATTGAAAAAATAAAGTCAATGATCAGTATTTGAGTGATGGCTTGGGAAAGCGACTTGATTTTAGCCCCTTTAATCTTGTCTTCATCATGTTCAGGAGTTTCAACCTTCTCACGAATTTCTGAAGTACTTTTATAGATCAGAAATAACCCACCGGCAAATAATATTATGGCCTGCCAACTAATGCCAATATGAAGCCAAGATGTATCAATGGTGTAAAAAGGCTCTTTAAGACCAATAAGAAAAGACACAAAAAACAATAATATAATTCTTTGAAGCATGGCTAATAAGAGACCAATATTAGTGGCTTTTGAGCGCTGATTTTCTGGAAGCTTGTTCGCAGCAATAGAAATAAAAACAATATTGTCAATGCCAAGAATAATTTCTAAAAACGTCAGGGTCAATAGCGCCATAATGGCATCACTGGTCAATAAAAAATCGAGCATATTACTTTATTTTGAAAGCGGTACCTTTTTGTTTATGAGTGTCACCAACATAAGAATATTCGAATGTGTAGCTGGAGTCTGTTGTTGTCAATATTTTCAAATGAATGTCTTTTTTCTCAATACGATTTTTGGGATTAATGGTTTTGAAGATTACCTCACAATCATTTACCCATCTCACTTCAGACGAATCTATAACATGATTATATTTTTCAATTTGCAGCTCTTCTGTTCTGGTGAAGGTTGAAGAGTATATAGAATCATTAATGGAAATTTCGCTTCTAAAAGTACCCAATTTATAATCATTACAGTTTCTTTCAGTTTCGTAACAGCTAAAAAGGAGCATCGAAATTCCAAACAATAATAAACACCTCATAAAATGAATTTTGTACAAAATTACAAACAATTCATCCAACTCATGACATTGAGCATATTAATTTGATATCAATTAAAAAATCATTGATTGTGGAAGTTTTTAAAAGTGCCATCTTTAAAAAAAATGACAATACGCTCTATATCCTTGTCATTAGGGATTTGCGTTTCGAAGGCGTCGCGAGTTTTGGTTTCAGATGTGTTAGATTGATTTTCGAAACTAGCCGTTTGGTTTGGAAAAATTCCTTTGCCGTTTAACAGCCAATATAATTCCACTTCAGGGTAGGCCGAAAGCACCTTTAAAACAAAATCAAGACTGGGCTTATTTCTACCAGAAAGTATATGCGAGATACTCGATCGTTGAACGCCGATTTTTTCGGCAAAAGAAGATGCCGATTCTCCATAAAAATCTATTATTTTTTCAAGTCTTTCAGTGAATTCTTTGCTGTTTATCATTGTAAACTAATATTATAGAATAGGGCTGTTACAAATGTAAAAATTTATTCGATTAATATATGTTAAATACCTAATAATTAATTTAAATAGCTAATATTTTAGTTTAAATAATATGATATAAAATATTGATATTCAACATAATTTAATTGCAAATACAAAAACCACTTGAAATATTAAATAAAATGAAGCTGCTGCAAAAAGAATTGTATACAATTATAAATCAAAGCCCATCATTTGTTGTTCACAAATGTAAATATCTAAATGTTTAACTTTGTAAAACGCAAATAGAAATCATGTTACTGAAAACATTAAAAGAGTCTTTTATTTTACATCAGGAGAAAAGCTTATCGCATAGATATATTTGCTCTGATCATATCAATCCGTTAATTAATAAATTATCCAAAAAATTTACAATTGGTATTATTGGTGAATCCGTAAATGGTGAAGATATTTTTAGTATTCAATACGGATTTGGTAAGAATAAGATTCTTTTTTGGTCTCAAATGCATGGCAATGAGTCGACAACAACCAAAGCATTGTTTGATTTGTTAAATACTTTGCAAGCTGATAATGAAATTTCCAAATCCATTGAATCTACATGTCAAATAACAATTATTCCTATTCTAAATCCTGACGGAGCTCGCTCATATACCAGAGTCAATGCAAACGCTGTTGATTTAAATAGGGATGCGCAGGATTTATCACAACCAGAATCTATCACTTTAAGGCGTTTGTATGATTCATTCAAGCCTGATTATTGCTTTAATTTACACGGACAAAGAACAATATTTGGGGTTGGTAAGACCAATAAACCAGCCACAGTGTCTTTTTTGTCACCTGCTGTAGATGAGAATCGAACCGTGACTTCAAATCGCTTGCGAGCTATGGAACTGATTACGGTATTGAACGACAATCTTCAGGTACAAATTCCAGGTCAAGTCGGTATTTACGATGATTCATTCAACGCAAACTGTGTTGGTGATACTTTTCAGAGTTTAGGCACGCCAACGATTCTTTTTGAAGCAGGTCACTATGCCGATGATTATGCTCGAGATAAGACCAGAGAGTTTATTTATCAGTCTCTTTTACTGTCGCTTGATTTTATTGGTAGGCAGCAAACTGTAGATAATGGTGAAGAAAAATACTTCGCCATTCCTGAAAACGAAAAAAGCTTTTTTGATATCATTATCAGAAATGTTAAGTCAGTTGATGATACTGTTCAAGATATAGGAATCCAATTTCAGGAAACTTTAATCGATAAAACGATAAATTTTATACCAAAAATTGAAAATTTAGGAAATTTGAGTAATTTCTATGCTCACCGTGAAGTTAATGCCAATAGTGGTGTGGTTTTGACACATAAAGGTGAACCGATTTATAAAGGTTTCGAAAACGATTTCGTATTGATAAATAATGAATTATTTTCATTAAAATTAAAAAAATCTTAAAATTTGATATAGAATATTCAGTGATAATGTATTATTTTTGATTTTTATTTAAAATAATAGCAAAAATGGGCAAATTCAAGTTAGACGATATAGATCATCAAATTTTAGATATGTTAATCGATAACACGCGTGTTCCATTCACCGACATTGCCAAAAAATTGGTAATATCCGCTGGTACGGTTCACGTGCGTGTCAAGAAAATGGAGGAAGCTGGCATCATTAAGGGATCTTCCTTGACCTTGGATTATAAGAAGCTAGGATATTCCTTTATAGCCTATGTTGGTGTATTTCTTCAAAAAACTTCCCAAACCAAGTTTGTTCTTGAGCGTATAAATGAAATACCGTTTGTAACTGTTGCTCATATTACGACCGGTAAGTTTAACGTATTTTGTAAAATTAGAGCACGAAATACGGAACACGCCAAAGAGGTTATCTTTATGATAGATGATATTGAAGGTGTTTACAGAACCGAAACCATGATTTCTCTAGAAGAGAGCATTAACGATAAAAAACGATTAATGCACTCTATTTTCAACAACATGTAATCTTAAAATGACAGTTTCGGAATTATCGTTTCAAGAATACCATCCATATTACAAAAATTACATTGACCAAGTTGGAGATGTCAATTTGATTGAAGGGTTGGAGAGTAGTTTTATAAGAACCTTATCGTTTATTAAAGAAATTCCAAACGACAAGTTGACCTATCAATATGCTGAAGGAAAATGGACAATCAAAGAAATAGTTCAGCACCTAATTGATTCGGAATTAATATTTAACTACCGCGCGTTACGATTTGCAAGAAACGATCAAGTTAGTCTTCCAGGATTTGATGAAAATGCCTATGTACCTGCTAGTTTGGCCAACAATAGAGGTCTAGATCAATTACTAAACCATTATGCTTCTGTGCGGCAATCAACAGTAGCTTTATTCAGTAGTTTTGACAAAGACATGCTTTTAAGAATTGGACAGGCGAGCGAATCGAATATGTCAGTAAGGGCTTTAGGATTTGTGATTATTGGGCATGAAATCCATCATTGCAAAATAATCAAGGAACGTTATTTAGATTTGTAAAGACGTATTTATTCTTCTTCGTCCTCAATACGCATGTCTTCATCTACTATAACATGCCCTAAATCGTTTATCTCCAAATCGTCTCCAATCTCAAAATTGGTCATGGTATAATGCAACTTACTGCTCACTTTAACTAAATAAATGCAGTCATGGGTCTTAACTTCAACGGCTTCAATGGTTTCGTTCTTATGATTGTCAAACGTGATGATATCATCATCATCATAACCGTCAGGGAATTTTTCTGTCAGTAGGTTTAAAATTTCTGGGGTAAGTTTTTTATAATCAACGATAACCCTTTTCATTTCAATAATAATTGGCGATTAATAAATTTCAACAATCTGTTTTATAGCATTGTATTAAAGTTACAAATATTTTTTTAATGTTAGCTTAAGTAATAATCAAAGGCTTCCAATATCAAATCATTGTCTACCTGGCAGTTTACCTTGGTTATGCCAATGTCTTCCAATAATACAAAGTTTATCTGCCCATGTTCATTTTTCTTATCAAATTTCAGTAGGTGGATTATAGGATCAAAATCAGTATTATTAAAAGAAACCTTACCGAATATATCGAGTATTACTTTTTTGATAGCATCACATTTATTTTTGTCGAAACCAAGTAATCTATGAGAAATATAAGTGGCCAAAACCATTCCTATAGCAACCGCTTCACCGTGTAATAAGCTGTTTTTGTTAGAGTTTTCCAAAAAATAGGCTTCAATAGCGTGCCCTAAAGTATGTCCATAGTTTAATGTTTTTCTTAAGTTGTTTTCATGAGGATCTTTTTCTACAATATCTTTTTTAATGATTACCGACTCACGAATTAAGTTGTCCATAACATGTGAATCTTGAGATAAAACATTATCTAGCCTGTCCCAGTAGTCTTGGCTTTGTATCAATCCGTGTTTAAGCATTTCGGCTAGACCAGAACGCATTTGATTGTGGGGTAGAGTGGAAAGAAATTGAGTGTCTATTAAAACCATCTCTCCGGCATTGATAACACCAATTTGGTTTTTTAAGTGACCCAAATCGACACCTGTTTTACCGCCAACAGAAGCGTCAACCATAGCTAATAGAGATGTCGGTACGTTTATGTAATCAATCCCTCTTTTAAATGTAGATGCAATAAAGCCGCCAATATCTGTTATAACACCACCACCTAGATTTATCATTAGACTTTTTCTGTCAGCCTCAAGATCGGATAAGGCATGCCATACACCCATGCACGTATCAATGTTCTTATGGATTTCCCCAGATTCAATTTCAATAATTTCGATTTCAACAGTAGTGATTACTTCAGATAGAAATTTTGGAAGGCAAAAATTATGGGTGTTTTCGTCAACTAAAACAAAAATTTTTGAGTAATTTTTATTGTCTAAATGCGCATTTAGCTTTTTATAACATTCTGAATTAAAGTGTATATAGTAATTATTGATTTTAATAGAATCCATGGAAATTTATTGCAGTTTTTCAAGTGAAAAATATGGAGTTTTTTTATAAAAAAGTAGTTGAATGATAATTATCTTTGCATTATTTTCAATTTCATGGAAAACCACAAATTATTTGATAATACAGAAGTAGCTTTTCAGTTGAAGAGTGATACAGAGCTTGAGCGTGCTCATTTTTTATTTAAGATGATATCAATTGAGCCTTTGGTAAAAATAGGGACAGCCGTTACTAATTTTGCTATCAAAGCTCATTTGCCAGTCGAGGGCTTAATTAGGTCCACTGTATTTGATCATTTTTGTGGAGGCGTTAGTGAAGACGATTGTTTGGATATTATTGAGCGCATGTATGACAAAGGTGTGAGTTCTGTTTTGGATTTTTCAGTTGAAGGTAAAGAAACTGAAGACCATTTTGATGCTGCCATGGAAAAAACCCTAAAAATTATCCGATTTGCCGCCGAAAAGGATTCTATGCCTATTGCTGTTTTTAAACCAACAGGATTTGGTAGGTTTTATTTATATCAAAAGAAAGGAGAGGGAAAATCATTTACTTCACAAGAACAAACTGAATGGGATCGTGTTGTGGCACGCTATGATGCGGTTTGCAAACTAGCTAAGGAAAAAGATGTAGAAGTTTTGATTGATGCCGAAGAAAGCTGGATGCAAGATGCTGCAGATGATTTGGTAACTGATATGATGCGTAAGTACAACACCGATGTAACCATAGTTTACAATACCTTGCAAATGTATAGACATGATAGAATGGAGTTTTTAAGAAAACAACATGAAATGGCTATAAAAGAAGGGTTTACTTTGGGATATAAAATTGTCAGGGGTGCTTATATGGAAAAGGAAAATGACCGTGCATTGGACAAAGGTTATCCATCACCAATTTGTGAAAGCAAGCAAGCAACTGATATTAATTTTAATGAAGCTGCCAAATATATTTTAGATAATCTGTCTGAAATTTCACTTTTCGTGGGAACCCATAATGAGGAAAGTAGCTATATGGTAATGGATATCATGAAAGAGAAAGGTGTTGCAAACAATGATAACCGCGTTTGGTTTGGTCAATTATTTGGCATGAGTGACAACATTAGTTTTAATTTGGCAAATTTAGGTTATAATGTTGCCAAATATGTTCCTTTTGGACCAGTTAAAGATGTTATGCCTTATTTAATTAGACGCGCTGAAGAAAATACATCCGTAGCAGGGCAAACCGGAAGAGAGCTTATGCTAATAAAAAGAGAGAAGGAGAGACGTAAATTAAAATAACTTTATTTAGAAAACTTCCACCATTTTTTCTTGTTAGGATTCTTACCATATCCATAACCGTACCCAGTTCCTTTTTTATGGTTGACATTGTTTAGTAATACAGCCATATTCGGTAATCGTTTTTCTTTGTACATAGTTTCAGCTAATTTTAGCTGTCTGGTTTCTAAATAATTAGCTCTTATGACGTAAATAAATAAATCAGCATGACTACTAATCAACATAGTATCAGTGACCAATCCAACAGCTGCGGTATCTACAATGATGTAGTCATATTTTTTCTCAACTAACTTAAAGAGTTTTTGCATCCGATCACTCATCAATAATTCAGCTGGATTAGGAGGAATCACTCCAGATGGGATGACATCAAAATAATCATTACCATCTAGGTTGACAATGATATCCTTTAAAGTTAATTTTGGGTCACTAATATAATTTGTTAAACCAATTTCATTCTTGACGTTGAGATAATCTGTAGCCTTGGGAACACGAATATCCGTTTCTATCAATAGCGTTTTCTTTTCAGAGAAGGATAAAGATAAAGCCAAGTTTATCGATGTATGCGATTTTCCTTCTTTGCTCGTAGTAGAAGTTACAAATATTGTTTTTGCTCGGCCTTCAATACTTTTGAGCATAAAGTCAATATTCGTCCTGACCATTCTAAAAGCCTCTGCTTTTGGAGAATAATCTACTTTGGAAACCAATTGTTTTTTCTTACTTGAACGTGGAATATCCCCAATAAATGGCACATCAATGGCCTTTTTGACATCATTAATATTATGCACTTTAGTATCTAGTAAATTCAATAAATAAATTATTGCTATCGGGAAACTAAATCCTAATATTAATGCTGCTAACAAAATAATTGTTTTTTTAGGAGCCACTGGTGCTGAAGAAGCATAAGCTTTGTCAACAATTTTGGCATTGGGTGATGAAACACCGTGTGTAATGGCTGATTCTTCGCGTTTTTCTAAAAGATATAAATACAGTGACTCTTTAATATCCTGCTGCCTCTTGATGTCTCTAAACTGTCTTTCTTTAATTGGAGCAGAATATATTCTTGAACTTATTCTCGCATTTTCCTCAATTAAACTGTTGTAAGTTATTTCATTGGAAGATTTAACACTATTCAAACTTTGTGTTAAATTGTTTTTAAGTTGATTAATTTGGTTGGTCAGGTTAATCACCGTGGGATTTTTTTCACTAGAGTTTTTAAGTATCCTGTTACGCTCTAATACCAAATCGTTATGTCTTTGGGTAACTTGTGCTATACTATTATCGTTAATACCAATATTAGTTGGTAATAAATCACTAGGTGCATTTTTTTCAGCCAAATGATCACGCATGTAATCTACAAGTTGTATCTGATTGGCAGCTGCGACAAGCTTGGCTTCGTTTTCACGTTCATTTTGTAAAACAAGGGTCGATTGGGTTTGAAGGTCTGTCAATTTGTTGGCCTGTTGCAGGTCTTCTGCTGTTAAATCTACCTGACCTAACTCTTTCGAAACAATTTCCAATCGATTATTAATAAATTCAGATGTAGTCTCAACAACTAAATTTTTATCATTAACAACATCTTCATTGTACTTTTCAATTAGTTTGTCTAAAAACAGTCGCGCTTTCTCTTTAACATTGTCGCGAATGGTTAGCTTAATAATACTTGACAGCTCATTACTTTCAATTTGTAATTTTGCTTTATAGTTACTTGTTATGCCATTAATTGGTGATATTTTTATCTTAATGTTGGAGCCTATTTTAGTCGCATATTGTCCAATGTTTGGTGTAATGATAATATCTCCGAAACTTGTTGGTACACCTTGTCCAAAATCATATAAATCACCACCAATGTCTTTAGAACCCTTAATTTCTTTGAGAAGCTTATTTTCTTCTACCAAGCCTTGTATGTAGAAATCTTTTGAGGAGTTAATTCTAATATTTAGTGTTGTATCAATTTTCTGTAAAATAGAATCAGTAGCACTAAAGTTAATGTTAAGAGGTGGATTTTTATAAACTTCATGGTCTTGGATTCGTCCTTCAACAAAATATTGAATGTTGAATTTTAAATCCTTAATAACACTTTCAATTAAGTTACGAGATTTAATGATTTCAATTTCATCTAATACATTATTCTGGTCTTGACTGAAAAGGCCATAGTTTTGTAAAGATGATATTTCTGGAAGTTTATTTTTGGATTTATCATCCTTTATTTTAATGGTTGCGTTGGCTTCATATTCATAATCAGCGTATCTTAAATAAAGAAAAGCGCAGACGATTGCCGCAAAAACACATAAAACAACAAATTTCCATCTGTGTAAATAAGGTTGTATTAAATCTCTGAAATCTTCCCTTTGTTTCATAAAAGATAGCTTAATTCGCTAAAAATATAGCAGCAATGGTTGCCAAAGTAGCCACTGCAGAAATGATAATACCGTTGTTTTCATTATAGGAAGCAGAGCGGACTTTAGCTTTATTTGGTTCAATATACAAAACATCGTTTTGCTGAAGATAATAGGATGGTGAATTTAATGCACTAACAGATGTCAAGTCAATTTTGGTATATTGCTTTTTTCCATCATTTTCGCGAATTAAAAATACGTTTTCACGTTTTCCGTGAATAGTCAAATCGCCTGCCAAACCAAGGGCCTCAGTTAAGGAAATACGCTCATCTTCAATAGTGAATGTTCCAGGATTGTTAACTTCTCCCAATACAGTAACTGTAAAATTAATTAGTCTGATGTTGACTATGGGGTCTTTAACATATTCAGAAATTCTGTTTTTTAAGTACATCGTAGCCTGTTCTCTTGTTAATCCTCCAAGTGTTAAGGTGCCTAAAACAGGATATTCAATATTTCCATTGTTGTCAACTAAATAGGTAGGCATTTTTAAATCACCATTTGCTGCAACAGAAGATGTGCTGTAAGAAATGGCAGGTAAATTAAAAGGTGCTACGGCATCTTTATCGCCACCAATACTGATAAAAAGTAAGTCGTTTGGTTTATAGATTATTGCCGATTGCAAGTTCACTTGATTACTTTTTGATAGGGCTTCGTCCTGAAAATAAACAATTTCTTTACTGGTAGCACATGAAAAAGAAATGACAGCCACTAATATTACTAGAGCAATCCTTATCTGTTTAATTAAGTAATTTCTTAAAGTCATCATACTTTAGTGTGGTTTAGTTTAATACGTCGTAAGTAGAGTTATTAGGGTTATATTCTTTTACAATTTCCTTTATTTTTGATACAATTTCGATATTTTGAGAATTAGAACCAAGTAAACAAAGATCTTTTATTAATTTTTCAACATTATCTATATCAATGGTTTTACACTTTGCAATCATAATTTTCTCATTATAGGTTGGTTTCGTGTTTTCTCCATCAATTAGGAGTTCTTCATAAATTTTTTCGCCTGGTCGCAGACCTATGATTTTAATGTCTATATCATCAGGATAGTTAAGTCCAGAAAGTGTTATCATATTAACCGCCAAATCAAATATTTTTACAGGCTTACCCATGTCAAAAACAAAAATCTCATGTCCCAGACCCATAGCAGCGGCTTCTAAAACCAATAAACTGGCTTCTGGTATGGTCATAAAATAGCGAATAATATCTTTGTGTGTTACTGTAACGGGACCGCCAGACTCGATTTGTTTCTTAAAGAGTGGAATCACAGAACCATTTGAACCCAAGACATTTCCAAAACGTGTCGTTATAAATTTGGTTTTACAGTTTTCAAGGTTTTTTTGACAACAGATAATCATTTCGGCTATTCGTTTTGTTGCTCCCATTACATTGGTTGGGTTTACCGCTTTGTCTGTAGAAACAAGTATAAATTTATCTACACCATGTTTTACCGATAGATTTACCACATTAAGCGTACCTCGAACGTTAACACTAACGGCTTCAAAGGGATTTTGTTCCATTAATGGCACATGCTTGTAAGCCGCGGCATGAAAAATGATTTCAGGTTTATAGCTATTGAACAAATTGTCTAATCTTACCATATTCCTGATATCGGCTACAATAGCGTGTACATTATTAATTTGGTTCCGTTCTAATTCTTGTTGCAAATCGTATAGAGCAGATTCTGCATTATCCAGTAAGATGATTTTTTTAAATTTAAAATTGGTTAATTTTCTGACCAATTCACTACCAATAGATCCTGCTGCTCCTGTAACGAGAATGGTCTTTCCGGAATATTCATCAATTAAAAGTGGATTGTCAATATTTATAGGTTCTCTACCAAGTAAATCCTCTATTTTGATTTCCTTGATTTGCCCAATACTCAAATCGCCATCAATCCAGTTTTGGACAGCTGGTACAATCTTTACTTTTAGATTAAGTGCAAAAAGGGAACTGGTAATTTGAAGTAACCTGTTTGAACTGATATTTTGAATGGAAATAATAACTTCATCAATTTCGTGTTTGCTTATAAACTCTTTAGTGATTTTCTTTGGGTGATAAACATTTAACAGATTGATTTTTTTTCCAACTTTTCTGTCATTATCATCAATAAAACCAAAAACTTCAATGTTGCTTTTGGCATCATTAATTATGGCATTATAAGTAATCATTCCAGAATCACCAGCTCCATAAATAAGCACTTTGCTTAACACGTCATAATCAGTAACCAAACTGCGATATACGGATTTGATAAAGAATTTAGCCCCTATTAAAAAGAAGATGTTGAGTAGTAGGTGAATGTAAATTATAGATCCAGGAATATCGAAAACATTATGAAACTCATATTTACGACTCATAAAAGTTGAAATAATGAGCATGGTAGCTAAAATGTTCACTCCAATTATAATATTTACAACATCCTTAAAGCCTGTAAATCTGACAACCCCTTTATGAGAACTTACAATTAAAAAACTGATAATGGCACCTAAAACAACAAAAGGAATCTGTTTTATAAACATGGCAAAATCAAAATCAATCCGGAAATTATATCGGATTAAATAAGCCAAAAAGAAAGTGAAAGCCACAATGCATGAATCAAATAACAGCACAAGCCATTTTGATGCATAGCGATTGGAAAGCTTTCTTAATATGTTATAAACTTTATCCAAAATAGCTTTTGATTAGTTCAGTAATCCTTGTCAAATCATGTGTCGTTAAACTAGATCCACTCGGTAAACATAGCCCACGCTTATATAAATCATCGGCAGTTCCGTTGATATAGGCTGGCAACCCTTTAAAAAGTTCTTGTTGATGCATGGGTTTCCATGACGGCCTTGCTTCAATATTGTTTTTAGCTAATAGATTTAAAATGTCATCTCGCATTGTTTCTGTCTTCAGTAAAACACAAGTTAGCCATCTATTGGAAAAACAGCCCTCTGATTCTTGCAAAAAAGAAATGTTGTCATTTTTGTTTAATGAATTATAATAAAAATCATAATTCCTTCTTCTTAATGCTATATGTTCATTTAACACGGTCATTTGACCACGACCAATGCCAGCTAAAATATTAGACATGCGGTAATTGTATCCAGTCTCTGAATGGGAATAGGACACCCCTTCATTTTTTGCCTGTGTAGCTAAAAAAAGGGCTCTTTTTTTTGTTTTTTCATCTTTGGTAATCAAAGCACCACCACCTGATGTTGTAATTATTTTATTGCCATTAAAAGATAATACAGAAATATCACCAAAAGTGCCAGATGGTCTATCGTAGTATCTGCTACCAAGCGCTTCAGCACTATCTTCAATAACAGGTATCTGATATTTGACTGATATTTGTTGTATTCTATTCACATTATAAGGCATGCCATATAAATTAATTACTATTATTGCCTTTGGCTTTCTGCCAATGGTTATTCTGTCTTCAATAGCTTTTTCAAGTAAATCTGGACACATATTCCAGGTGTTTGGTTCACTATCTATAAAAATTGGGTTGGCACCAACATAAGTGACTGGGTTGACAGACGCTACAAACGTTTTAGTTTGACATAATACATCATCACCTTTACTAATATTCAAAAGGATCAAAGCCAAATGAATGGCTGCTGTTCCAGATGTCAATGCAACCACATGCGCATCATGTTCTAAATAGTTTTCAAGGTCTTCTTCAAAACCATTTATGTTTGAGCCCATTGGTGCAATCCAATTGGATTTAAAAGCCTCATTTATGAACTCTTGTTCATTCCCACTCATGTGTGGAGCGGATAACCAAATTCTTGAATTCAAATTTTCAGCATTTTTAACCATAGTAAATATCATTGTTTCCGTAGGATTCATCAAATAAATACGATAAATAACTAATTTCTACGATTTTTGATTTTTTTTAATTTTGATGAATACTTTGAACCTTTTTTTGAGGCATTTAATCGTATTCAACTAGTTGTATTTTTAATTAGATAAAAATAGTTAATTAATTGAAGTCATCATTTTTATATTACTATATAGTTTAAATCTTTCATACTTCCTTTAGTGGGATAATAATTTGCCTTTTGAACATACTTTTTTTAATTACATCTAAAAAAACATAATCTGTTCCATATTGTTATTTTTTAGTACTAATTTTAATTGTTGAAATAGTAACCCAAAAATGACAAAAAACCCATTTATTACTGAAACTTTCATTAAAACATGGTGTAACCATTTTTACGATTCTAAATTACCAAACGGTTTTCAGTTTATTAAAGATATCGTTTTTGTAAAGCATGCTTTTTTCCCTTATTATGTAAACATTGGAAAGAACTTGACCAATGGTATTACCTGTAACTTACAGGATGATGTTTATGACGATTTTAAGGGAAAGACTTTTTTGATACGAGATTTGCCAACATATCAAAACTTTGATAAGCCAAAAGGAAAGCGATTAAAGCTAAAAAAAGTTTCTCAATATCAAGGATATATAACCCAAGTAAAAAAGTATGATTCTTTAGATCATTATCTAAAAACGATCTATAAATCTAATTCCCGTTCTAAACTACGTAGAAATGTGAGTAGGCTAGAGGCATGTTTTAAAGTTGATTATACCATGTATCATGGCCATATTTCAGAAACAGAATTTGAAAATGTTTTTGATACTTTTTATAAACTTTTGGAAAAACGTTATAGCGATAAAGGGGAACCTTGTGGTGAATTAGACCCATTAATCTGGAATTATTATTGTGACTTGGCCTATAAAATGATTAATGAAAAAACAGCATCGTTGTTCGTGATTTATTGTGATGACCTGCCTATTGGTGTTACATTTAGCTATCATTTTGGGAACATTTTAATTGAAGCTTTGACCGTTTTTGATATAGATTATTATCGCTTTAATATTGGTCATACCACCATTTTAAAAATGCTGGAATGGAGTTTTGAAAATGGCATTGAAATATTTGATTATACTCAAGGTGATTTTGATTATAAAAAGCGTTGGAGCGACGAAACTTATGACACTTATTATTATATCTTATACGATTCTAAATCTTTAAAAAGTATCTTAACTGCTGGCTTTCTTCAAAATTATTTTTATCTGAAGCGATTCTTACGGGATAAAAAATTCAATGAAAAATACCATCATATAAAGCATAAATTATTCCCAAGGTATGCAGCAAATCATATGTCATCAGAGTCATTTTCTGTTGAGGTAATGACTGATAGTATTCCAGATTTTGAAACTTTGGAGCCTATAGACTTTTATTCGGATTACTACAATTCAGAGAGAAGAGCCTTATATGATTTTTTATATATGAATCCAGAACGAGCGAGTTTTTTGAAAATATATGAAAAGGATGGTATATATTATGTGAGCGGAAAAAAACAAGCATTTAAAATTTATAAAAATGATTGATAATCCGTTTACAAGCTCAACCTATCAAAAGATTTGGATTAATCATTTTATGATTAACAAAAGCATAAGATCAGTTGGACTTATAGACAGTTTGAATTTCTACAAAACTTCTTGGATGCCACTTTATGTAAATTGTGGTAGAAATATGACAAATGGAATAACTTACCGTTTTTTTAATAATGGAAGCTTGATAAAGAACAGTGCTGTTTTAATTTTTGATGTTCCTAGCTTTCATTTAGTTGAGTTACAAAACCAGAGTTACCGTTTAAAAAAAATAGCTCAATATTCAGGTCACTTATTGAATCTTAAAAATTATGACTCGATCAATGCATTTTTGAAAAATCATTTTAATGCCAAAAGTAGAGGAAAGTTTAGAGGGTATTTTAATAAGCTAGAGAAGGATCATGAAGTTGAATATGAGGTTTTGGGTGCTGATGTTTTGTATGATACCTATATGGAAATCATGCAAGAGTTTAAAGTTTTGCTGGAAACCCGTTTTGATGATTTAGGCGTTGAGAATGATATTTTAACCAAATGGGCATTCTATATGGATTTAGTTTATCCAATGCTTCAAGAAAAAAAGGCCATTTTGAATGTTATCCGTGTTGATGGTAAGGTGGGTGCCATATCGCTGGCATTTTTATCTAAAGACTCTGTTATTGGTGCTATAAAGGCTTTTGACATTACCTTTGGTAAATATAGTCTGGGAGTTTTGGAACTGATAAAATTATTAGAATGGAGTATTGACAACGGTTATGATATTTTTGATTTTTCTAAAGGAGATCAAGATTATAAAAAGCGTTTTGCTACTGATAGTTATATCTTTGATTGCCACATTATCTATGATTCTAAAAACTTCAAAAGCCTAATGATTGCTAATGGAGTGAGCACTTTTTATAAGTTTAAGCAATACTTACGCAAAAAGAATTTCAACAAACGGTATTGGAAATTGAAACATAGATTACGATTCCGTTAACCAGTTTTTATAATTTCAGCAAGTTCTCCCATGGTTTCATTACTAAAGTTATACTGTTGGTTTAAACTCTTATAATGTTTAAAAAGTTGTTCCAGATTTTTGAAATTAGCTTCCGTATTATCACCAAAATTGTGAGGATGCCACCAAATGTGATATACCTCATTATTTTTGGCAGCATGTGTCATGCCTTTTTTTATTCTAGAAATTCTCATAGGCTCCAAAAAGGCTAATACTTTGGAATAAGGTCTAAAGAATTTGCTGGAAGATATACTTACTATACCTGAATAATTTTTGACATTGGACAGACTATAAGTATTGTATCCTGAAAGATTAATATAAGTATCCAAAAGCCTAAATGCCTTGTGAGCAGGACTTTCGAGCTTCTTCGTGTTTTGAGTGTCAAACATCCAATGTTTTTCAGTGCCTCTAAAATTTGTGATACCATATTTTTTACAAATTTCTAAACAAGATTCGTTTATTTGATTTCTCGGGAAAACAATACTTTTTAGCGTTACTTGATTTTTCTTGGCGATTGCAAGGGCAGCTTTAAGATCTTCTTCAAATTGTTCAGTAGTTTGACCAGCTTCATTAACATAGTAATGACTGAAAGTATGACAGGCTATTTCATGGTTCCCATTCTCTTGAATTAATTTAATTAATGAATTGGCATAGTGGTATGGGTCAGCACTTTCATCGATTCCTATACTCTCAATTAGCCTATAAGGATCAAAATTTTGATTATCGTATGTTGGTTTAATATCTGGAATCGACTCTAAAAGTTCTTGTTTATTTTTTGCAAATAGAAAACCAATGGTGGCAAAGCTTAATTTAATGTTATACTTGTCGGCAAGTTCAAGAAGCCTTGGAATAACCACCCTAACATTTTCAATGTTTCTTTTGTAATCTTTTAATTTTTTTACATCAAAAACACCCCAAAATAATTCGAAGTCCAAAGAAACAATAAAATAACCATTGGTTGGGTTCATTAGTTAATGATGGTTAAAAGCGTTTTAAAAATAATTTTAATGTCGGTTAAAAGACTATTTTGCTCAATATATTTTTTGTTTAAGGCTATTTTATCTGGTAAAATATGTTCAATATAAAATTTTTCAGGGTTTTCAGATTCTCTTAACAGCTCAACTTCGTTCCTAAAATGAATGGAAGCATAATCTGTAATTCCTGGTTTAACAGAAAGGATTTTTAAATCACTTTCCGAATAAAAATTAACATAATGCCTTACTTCGGGTCTAGGCCCAACAAAGCTCATATTACCAAGTAATACATTAATTAATTGCGGGAGTTCGTCTAATTTATACTTTCGTAAAAAATATCCAACTTTGGTAACTCTAGGGTCTCTATTACCAACAGTTAGTAGACCTTTTTTGTCAGAACCAATAAACATGGTTCTAAATTTAAAAATCTTAAAATCCCGATTATTTTTTCCAACGCGACTTTGCCTGAAGAAAATAGGACCTTGAGATTCTAATTTTATTAAAAATGCTATTATTAAAAGTAAAGGTAAGAATAAAATTAATCCCAAGGAAGAAAAAACAATATCAAAACTCCGCTTTATCATAAATGCATTTCTACAGCTTGTTCCACTGATTTTACTATGTATTCCAATTCTTTTCTAGTAAGTTGCGGGTAAATAGGTAATGATATTTCCGCTTTGTAATTGTCATAGGCAATTGGATAATCTGAAATTTGATATCCCATATTTTTAAATAAACTCAATAACGGAAGAGGTTGAAAGTGTACGTTTACTGCAACCCCTTTTTCTGAAATACTATTAATGATATTATCTCGGGTTTCTTCTGAAATGCCCTTAATTCGCAAAGCATAAAGATGACAGGATGATGTTTTCAATTCAGATTTAAAAGGAGGGAGGATCGCCCAACTTTTGGTTTTGAAAAAATCCTGATAAAATCGATAAATGTTTTCTCTTTCCTTTAAAATGCTTGAAAAGTATGTCGGTAATTGTGCCACACCAATAGCCGCAAGAACATCGGGCATATTGATTTTGAGTCCAGGATAAATAATATCATAACGCCAACCACCAGCTTTAGATTTAGTAAAAGCATCTTTTGTTTGCCCGTTTAAAGCATAACAGCGTAAATAACTGTATTCATCTTGGTTATCAAAGGGTTTCGGAAGATTTAAACAGACTACACCACCTTCGGCCGTTGTCACATTTTTTACAGCATGAAACGAAAAAACGGTAATATCAGAACACAATCCCAAATAATCTGTTCCATATTTGGCGCCAATGGCGTGAGCAGAATCGGATATCAATATAATTCTGTTTAACTGTTTTTGTTTCTCATTGACTGGTTTAAATAAATGCTTTTTGCTTTCAATAATTGTATTAATTTCCTCATAGTCACAAGGCCATCCAGCAAAATCAACAGGTATAATAGCTTTTGTTTTAGGCGAAATTGCCTTATTGATTTTTTCGGAAGAAATATTGAAATCATCATTTATGTCGACCATAACCGGAGTAGCTCCCACATGAATGACAGCCAAAGCTGTAGCAGCATAGGTATAGGCTGGTATAATAACTTCGTCTCCTTCGCCAATACCATACCATTTTAATGCCAGCATTAATCCTGACGTAGCAGAATTTACACAAAGAGCATTAGGAACACCTATGTAAGCGCACACCAAGTCTTCCAATTTTTTAACTTTTGGTCCTGTTGTTATCCATCCGGAATTCAAGGCATCGGTAACTTCTTCAATAACTGAAGAATCGATATATGGTGGTGAGAAAGGAATCTTCATTTTGATCAATTATTAATAGCGTCTTCAAAGATAGTTATATATTGTTTGGATACATTTTCAAGACTGAACTGTTCAACCCTTTTTAAGGCGTTTTCAACTAATTTATTACTCAAGTCTTTATTCGTAGCAATAGTAATCATGGCTTGCGACAGACCTTCAGAATCTTTGGGTTCTATTAAAATGGCTTCTTGATTGTGTCTTACAAAATCGCGCACACCCGTGACATTAGTTGATATAATTGGTAACCCAATGGCAGCTGCCTCCAATAAAACTCTTGAAAAACCTTCTCTGAACGTTGGCAATACAAATGCATCAGATTTTAAAAGTAGCTCCAATACATCTTGACGCTCACCCAAAACTGTAACCACGTCTTTATATTCATCTAATATGTCTTTGTTTAAACGTTTTGTGTTTTCCTCAATTGGACCAACCAAAAGGACTTTGAAATGATATCCAAGGGTTTTACATTTTTCAGAAGCCTCAAGCAAATTGATAATGCCTTTTTCATAGACAACTCTGGCCACACAAATAAATTTAAAAGGGTTGTTTTTTCTTAACGCTCGATCATTAAAATCCTTTAATTCTATGCCGCTACTATATATTAATTTGTAATTAGGTTTTGAAATCAATCCATTATTAAGGTAAACGTCTCTATCATCTAAATTTTGAAAAATGGTTGTGTAAACTCTTGCTTTAACTTTTTTGTGTAAATACTTGTAAATGAATCTTAAACCTGTGCTCAAAACTGATTTCGACATAAAAATAGTCCCCAAACCTGTAATGGTTCTTGTAATAGGTGTGTTGGTGTTTTTTAAGGCCAACGGCACTAAAAACGCTGGTTTTGTGTCAAATGTATGGATGAGATCAAAATGATTTCGATTAAAAAAATCTCTGTACCAAACAATAGTTTTATAATCATTAATAGGCGAGAGGTTTCTTTTTAAATTGTAGTTTACATAAGTTACATTATCAGGAAACGATTGTTTGCTGGTTCCAATAATGGTTACATCAAAACCGGCATCAATAAGATACTGTGATAATTGAATTCTTTTGTGGACGTCCTCGCCACCTACTAAACATATTTTCCTGCTCATAACATCATAGTTTAGAATAAATGTTTAGATACCATTTTTGAAAGGTATAAAAAGTCCAAATTTGATAACTACTATCTCTCTTTCCAGATATATGGTCATTAACCAGATTCTTAATGTAATTTTTATTAAAGATGTTTTGCTTATCAAGTATATTATCCTCAACATAACTTTTTAATTCATCTTTTAGGCCTTGTCGGAGCCAATCACCAACAGGTACAACAAATCCTTTTTTTGATTTGTTAAGGAAGTCATCAGGAAACTCATGCTTAAAAGCTTCTTTTAAGATATGTTTTTTCTCCCATTTATTGATGAGGAAGTTTTCTGGGAGACCATTTGAAAATTCCCAAAGTGATTTGTTGAGAAAAGGCGATCGGCATTCCAATGAATTCAGCATACTAGTTCGATCAACCTTGACAAGCATATCGCCTTCCAAACTCATTCTTCTATCAACTTCCCGGAAATCATGAATGTTTTTAGGGTTGGCTATTTCTTTAGAATATTGAGAAAACAAATTGGTGGAAGAATAATCGCTTGATAACAACATCGCTGTATTTTGAAAGCCCAATGAAATGATGTTCCAATAGTTGTTTCCTGAATAATCAACTGCATCGACAAATTTTTTCAATTTGAAACGTTTTCCGCGATTATCATCTTTGGTGCTCAAGAGTTTTTTGAGAACTGGCTTGAACGAATGATGTAAAAATTTCGGTACATACTGGGTGTATTGTGTATTTAATTTACCCATGTAATATTTGTTATAACCTCCAAACACTTCATCACCACCATCACCAGTTAAGGCTACTTTCACATATTGCCGTGTTAGTTTGGACACTAAATAGGTGGGAAGAGCGGAGGAATCTGCAAACGGCTCGTCAAAATTTAATAATACTGAATCGATATCCGATATGATATCAGATTCTTTTAACACAAATTCATGATGGTTGCTATTAATAAGTTTAGCGACAAGTCGCGACTTATCAGTTTCATCAAAAGAGGCTTTCTCAAAACCTATTGAAAACGTATCAATTTTTGAATCAATTAATTTTGAAAGCCCTAAACTTATAATGGATGAATCAACACCACCAGATAAAAATGTACCCAAAGGAACATCACTCACAGATCTGCTTTCAATGCTCTTCATGAGTAAGTCATGCAGCTTTAATTTTGCTTCATTAAATGATAAATCAGAATGATTGTTTACAAGGTGATTGATTTTATTTATTTGATAGGATTTGTTAGTAACATCATATTCTATAAAATGATTTGCTTCAAGTTTAAAAATATCTTGATAAATACTAAATGGAGCGGGTATGTAAGTGAGTTTGAAATAAAGATTCAACCCCTGTTTTGATAAATTGGGTTTAGTAGGTAAGACAGAAACAATAGACTTTAATTCGGAAGCCCATAAAAAATTGTTACCAGTTTGCGTGTAGTAGAGGGGTTTTTCTCCAAAAAAATCACGAGCAATATAAACCTTGTTCAGCTTTGTATCGTGAATACTGAAAGCATACATACCATCGAGCATTTTAAAACTTGATGTTCCATATTTCTCATAAAGCCTCAAAATGACTTCAGTATCACTTTTTGTTGTGAAATGAACACCTTCCGATTCTAATTTGCTTCGAAGCGTTTTGTAATTATAAATTTCCCCATTAAATACTATGGTAATGCTGTTGTCATCATTGGAAATAGGTTGTTTTCCAGTGCTTAGATCGATAATGGATAATCTTCTCATGGCCATATATACATTATTGTCATGATAAAAACCATCATCGTCAGGTCCACGATGATAAATTAATGAGTTCATCTTATGAATCAACTTGGCCAAATCTTGACTGGATGCCTGGGTATTTCCTATTATGCCATTAATGCCACACATATCTTCAAATTAAAGGCTGTCAATTAAATTTTTAACGTGAATCCCAATGTTGGAAATATCATATGTTTTAGCCCTTTCATAACTCAATCTGCTATATTGATCTCGATATTCTTTGTTTTTTTGCAAAAATTTAATGGCCTGTGATAGTCCTACAGCGTCATCAACATTAACCAATAAACCATATTTTGCTTTCACAAATGATCCAGATAAGATGGTCACGTTTTCATTGTCATTTAAAAGTTCCAGTGGGCCAGACATACAATTTGTACAAATAACTGGCAATCCAACAGACATAGCTTCTAATACGACATTCGGAAACCCTTCGGTTAGGGAACTCAACACAAAACAATGATTTTCCACAATATGAGATTTTACATTATCTACATTACCATGAAAAGTAACTCGTTGGTCGATTTCTAATGCTTTGGCTTGTTCGTTTAAATCGTTCATTAACGGTCCATCACCATAGACGTCCAAATAGAAATTACTTGGAAGCATTCCTATGCTTTCAATAACACTTTTTTGGTTTTTTACTGGTATCAATCTTCCAACGGTAACCGCTTTGAATATTTTTTCAGTATCAGCGTAAGTTTTTAATCTGGGTTTTCTGTTTTCGGTTAAAATAGGATTGTAGATAACCGAAGTATCAATCTTGATATTGTAGTTAGAGACTAAGTCATTGTTGATGTAAATGGAATTGGAAAATAGTTTATCGTTTTTGTTATAAAAAAATGGGATTAAGAGTTTCGTTAAAAAGGATGTAGCTCTATCGTGACTATACATGATTGAAGGGAAACACCTTTCGCTTATAATGGTTTTAAGATTAGGGTTGAACATCTTCGCTATACCATTAAGGATATTCTGTCTCACTAAAAACGACACAGCAACATCTATTTTTTCAGCTTTTAAAGCCTTTTGATATTTTGAGATAAATTTAATATCGTCAATAAGTCTCAAAAATGATGACGACTTGAATGTTTCACCTTTTTTGGACAGTATAACTACTTTAGCATTCTTGGCAATGGGTAGTTTTATTTCGTCATACAATAATATGAGGGTTACATCAAAGTATTTTGTTAGCTCATCAAGTAACAAACTCACTACTTTTTCAGCACCACCAAAACCAATGGCAGAAACAAATAAGGCTATTTTTCTTTTATGTTCCATAAATAGTTATTCCATTAAGGCTTTAAAAAGATTCTCATACTTTTCAATAATGACCATTTTATCAAAACGATCTTTAACTACTTGACTCACTGATTCTGGTTTAAAAATAAAGTCCGAATATAAATTATTAAGATAGTCAATAAATTCTTCTATACCATGAGCTATAAAACCATTTTCACCGTGTTCAATAATCTCATTTAGACCGCCTGGAGCATTAAATGCCAGAATTGGTGTACCAACAATGCAACTTTCTAAAAGCACATTAGGAAAGCCTTCTACATAGGAGCCTTGTAAAAACAAATCACTGTCCGAAAGATAGTCACTAACATTATCAGTATATTTGATAAATCTCACATGGTCTTCCAATTGATATTGCTTTACTAAATTTAAAATTGTGCTTTTCTCAATTCCATCGCCAATTATAGTATAAGAAAATTTGAATGAAATGTTCGATAAGGCTCTTAAAAGCCTGTCATGTCCTTTCTCTTTACTTAATCTAGCAACAGTGATTAATTTTAGGCTATTATCATCGATTCTGTTAACTTTTTTAAGAGGATGATATTTAGTGATCGGATTGTTAATTAAAACCGTTTTGCTTTTTAAAACACCATAATTTGTTATCATATCATCTTGCATATCTTTTGATTGACAAATTATGGTATCTACTAATTTATAGGCTGTTTTTACAAGAAATTTAGGGAAAATGGACTTGGTGTAGGGATTGTATCTACTTAAAGTTGAAAGTACATTTGCCTCTCTTGCAACAAATTTAATTTTTGGAAATCTAACTGAAATTAGAGCAGCCATTGTGTTGAGGTGCACAATTGATGTAACAACAATGTTCGGTTTATGTTGTTTTAAATAATTAGTTATGGAGAATATTGATTTTAAAACACGTGGTTTGTTTAAATAAACAACATTTAAATCTTTTAGCGTATACACGGTATCTTTTTCATAACCTGTAACCAAAAGCGTGGTATCAAAAAGAGTTTTATCTATTTCTTGAGCAACAAAGGATAAAATGCGTTCAGCACCACCAGCAGCTAATGATGGAAGAATAAACAATATTTTTATTTTATTATTAGTCATTAAGCAATACTATAACCTTGTCCATTTTTGTTTAACCATTGTTTTAATACCAATAATTTCCATATCAAGGGATATCTGTTCCAGCTTCCTTCCATATGCTGCTTAATACGCAGTTTTACCTCGCTAACATTAATGTTAGGTATTTGATGAAGTCCATCATCATTTAATTCCGACAAAACCATATCCTTAAGCTCTTTTCGGAACCAATCCGAAAACGGCATGGTAAATCCAGCTTTCGGTCTATTGAAGTATTCTTGAGGCACATGGTCATAAAGTATATCTTTGAGAATAATTTTTTGCTTACTACCTCTATATTTAAAATGAGTGGGCAACGATTGAGCAAGTTCGACAACACGATAGTCCATTAAAGGTGCTCTTCCCTCTAATGAGTAAGCCATGGTTGCTCTGTCTACTTTGGTATTGATATCCCAATTTAAATATGCCTTAATATCAAAATCTGACATGCGCTCATAAATATTTTTATCGTTATGTTCAAGATAAGACCGTTCTGAAACATTTAAATAATCATAATCAGTTTGAATCCAACTGGCATCAATTCCTGTTACCGAAGCCAGATATAAACTATCTAAATCATCAAAACGAAGACCTTTGGCGATGGTTTTTAATTTATAATGAGGTAATGCATTTAAAAGAAATGCCGTTATATGTCGAAATTGTTTTGGTGTTTTGTATAAGGCACTGACTTGCTTCATCCAATGGTATCTTTGATAACCAATAAACATTTCATCACCACCATCTCCTGACAGTGCTACCGTAACCTGTTTTCTTGTGTATTTAGATAATAACATCGATGGTATGGCTGATGAGTCGGCAAATGGTTCATCATAGTAATGACTGAAACTGTCGATCAAGTCAAGACCTTCATTATAGTTACAAGAAATAACATGATGATCAGTTTTTAAGTGATTGGCTACTTTTTGTGCATAAACACTTTCATCAAATCCTTTTTCATTAAATTTTACAGAAAATGTCTTTACTTGACTATTGGTGGTAGTTTGCGCCATAGCTGCTACTAACGAAGAGTCAATACCACCAGATAAAAATACACCAACGGGAACATCAGCATATAACCTAATTTTTACAGCATCTTGGACCAATTCTGAAAGAGCAGATTTGGCTTCTTGGTAAGTTCCAGTAAATAGTTCATTACGTTCATTATTAATATCCCAATATTGCGTAATGTTCAAGGAATTACTATCTAAATCTAGAGTAAAGCAATTACCGGCAGGTAGTTTTTGTACTTCATTAAAAATAGTATAAGGATCGGGAACAACACCCCAAGCAAAATATTGAGTTATAGATTTACGCGAGATGGTTAGATTACTATTATATTTTTGAATGGTGGACAATTGACTCGCAAATTCAAAGCCATCTCGGTTTAACAAATAGTAAAACGGTTTTTGTCCAAGTCTATCTCGAGCACCAAATAATCGATTATTGATACTGTCATAAATTACAAAGGCAAACATACCGTTTAATTTATTGGGTAAATTCTCTCCAAATTCGAGATAGGCTGCACAAATAACTTCCGTATCACTTTCAGTGCGAAATTGATATCCTTTTTTAATCAATTCGGATTTTAATATTTTGAAATTGTAAATCTCACCATTGAATACTATATGGATTTTTTCTTCAAAAGCAAAAGGCTGATTGGAGCGAGGGTCTAAATCTATGATTGATAAACGGTTGTGCCCGAAAACGATACGATTGTCAAATGTTTTTTGCGCACTTTGGTCAGGACCTCTAAAATCCATGCGCTTAAGTTTTTCTGAAATCTGTTCAGAAGTATATTTTGAATATGTTATGCCATAAATTCCACACATATTAAACCGTATTAAGTAAAAGTTCGTTTTGCGATTTTATTTTATCATATAACCATACTGTCATAAAGAGTAATAAAAAATTATCAAAATAATTATGACTAACCATCAAATATGACAGCAGCAAAATAGAAATAATGAGATATAGAGGTTCTTGATTAAAAATCATAAAACTCCTAATAAGCATGGATATGTAAAGAACTACCACAATAATAAAGGGGATAATACCAGCCTCTCCAATAATCATTAAAAATGAATTATGGACACCTACATCAACATTGTTATAATAGCCCTTTGGTTTGCCATGTAGCTTTTTATAACCCTGCCCAAAAACGGGATTGGTTATTATGCCTTCCATGTAATTTGCCCAGGTTTCATCTCTAGTTTCTTTTGTGATTGTCGTGGTGTCTACATTATCAGAAAATATACTCTTCAAGGCATTGAATCTATCAGTATTAAGCTTTATTGAGGATAAACTTAAAATTAGAACCAAGGCAATGACACCAGAGATAAGGGTGAAAATGTTTTTCTTATCAATTATAATTGAAATAATATTGACTAATAAAAACAATAATATAAACGACCGCGACAATGTCATCAGCCCTGCTATGGCAAACAGAAACTGCGCTGCTAATTTAATTCCCTTTTGCTTAATACTGAATGTTAAGGCAAAACCAATGATACACACAAATCCAGCTTTATTCGGATTTATATAGAAACCACTATAGCGACCAAAAGCGTTACTGAAAAATAATGCATTAATGATGATACTAATAGCACCAATCAGCAAAATATAGCAAACTTCTTGTTTTGAAGTAAGAGACGCTAATTTTCGAATTCCTAAAATAAAAATGAAATATCGAATTAAATCCTTGAGAAATTCAGAGGTGTTTTCTGTATAACTTAAACTGGATATCATGTAGTAGCTTAAACCTAAAACCACCAATGGCACAACAGGGCGTAGCTTTTCTTCAAAAAAATAAAAAACAATAACACAAAGCAATAATAGCATGCTAGTGGCACTTCCCAGGCCTGAACTAATATTGGCAATGCTAAACGTAGGAATGTTAAGCAATATTAATATGAGTAATATATATTTTAATATTTTCATATTAAGTTATAGGTAATTGTTGTTGCTTTCTAGCATATTGAATAAAAATAAGCACTTTTAGTATTTGAACTACAGTTGTGCAAATAGCAATTCCTAAAATACCATAATACTGCATAAAAATATAATCAAGTATAAAATTGAATATCATGGTCCCAAAAGAGACATAGGCCAAAAACGCATTTTTGTTGATGCTTGTTAAAAATCTAACAATCGCATCACCACAAATGGTAAACGGTATACTGATTAAAAAAATCATTTGAATATTTGCAACAAGTATGGTGTCATCAGCTTTAAAAGCATTGCGCTCAAAAAGTATAGCAATAATTGGTGTTGAAAAAATGATTAATGGTATCACAATTATAATTAGTGAAATAAACAACACTTTTAAAATGGTCATGAGTTTTTTAAAAGCCAATTCTCTATTATCATAATTCAAATTAGAAAAGTAGGGTAGTAAAACACTTCCCAAAGCCATGACTATGATAGACGAAAAAAAAGCAGGTATTTTCATGCCATAGTTAAGAGCAGCAATAGATCCCACAGCCAGTGTTGCTGCAAAATATTGGTCTGTTACTGGAATTAGTCCAGTTAAAAAACCCGATGAAACCCTAGCGGGTAATTGATTGAACATCATCTTAACATTCTTATTTTGAAAATCAACCTTTTTCAAATTAATAATTTGTTTGCGCAGGCAAACAATTATAAGTAATAATAGTTCTAAAGAAGACCCTATTAACATACCAACGGCCAAAACTTTTTCTTGTAGTTCTTCTTTGAAAATTAACAAGCAAACTAGCATCGAAATGGATGTTAATATTGGATGAATTGAGGCAAATTTAAATTCGTTATATATATTGAGCATACCTTCCAAAAGAGCACAAAACCCCCAAATAACAATACAAGGGGCAAGGTAATAGAATTGCGTTTTAACAAGCTGATAGTAATCTTCCGAATGGCCATTAAAAAAGGTTTCTAAAAAAACATCGGTAAATAAGAAGGCTACTAACGTAAATACTAACCCAGCACCAAGGGTTATTAGAAAACTAGTGGATTGAACCGTTCCTGTATTATCACCTCCTTTTAGTTCAGCTACATAATTTGGTATGAAAACGGATTTAAATGCAATTAAAAATACTTGATTGATAAAACCAGGGAGTAGTAATGCAATAAAAAACGTATCTAATAACTCCGATAAACCAATATTTGACGCAACGACAACTTCCTTGTAGAAACCAAATCCTTTAACTAAAATAGTTATCAATGCTACGGTTGTAATATTGACAACCAAAGAACTTTTAAAGGTTTTTTGGATGATGGACTTTATGTCGTTAAAATTTATCAATTATGAAATGGGTTTTGCAGTGATAAAAACTCTAAAAGGCCAGCAAATGTTAAATAGAGATTTCAACAAATTACTATTGAGGGCTTTACTGTAATCGCGTCTATTGAAATCTAAATACTTTGATGATAGTAAAAGCAAATAAACTTGCTTGAAAAAAAGAATTGGGTTTTTGTAAAAATAGTTTTTATAAAACCAGTTAGCATTGGCTAATGAGTAAATAGCTAATCCAAGAGCATTATTTTTTATTTGCCCTGATGATATGTTGTTTTCGGTGTCTATGTAGTAAATTCGTAATATCTCATTAAAATAGAGGGTTTTGTAGTTTTCTTTTGAAAACAAATTCCAAATGACACCTTCAGGAATATACCCTTTTGCGAATAAAAACTCATTAACTGAAATTCCTTTTAAAACATCTGTTTTGGTAAATCCCCATTTTTCAGACTTAAATCTGTCCATTAGCATATTACCAAATGTCGAACTATAAAATAAATCTGTATCAAATTTTTCTCCAACCAAATTACCAAATTGATCTTGGCACAAACACGTTAAGCTACAAACGGATTCTTTTTGGTTATCTGGAATAGCATCATAAGTATTTTTAAATGCCTCTAAAGCATTTTCGGTACATTCGTCATCCGAATCAAAAGTCAAGAAAAACTTCCCATTTGCCAATTGTACACCTTGCAGCAAGCAGGCCATTTTGTGTTTATTCTCTTTATTGTTGACGTAACGCACTGGAAAATCACATGATTTAATGAGGTCTTCAATAACGTCATGGGAATTATCGGTGGAGCCATCATTGATAATAAGCAACTCAAAATCTCGATATGTTTGTGCATTCAACGAGTCAAATACACGCTTAATGGTATCTGCACGATTGTAAACGGGCGTAAAAACGGTGAAGGTGTAATCATATTGACCGTTTTTCTGTTTGGTGTAAGTTGGTATTAAAGACTTTAAATCCATAAATTAATTAAGTAGATTATTTATAATTTTTTGCCATTGTTGGGACACATTTTCAACATTAAATTTATCAATATTATTTTCAGTTGCGATACTAATTTTTGATCTTAATTCAGGGTTGGATATTAAAAGTTGTAATTTTTCTTCTAATGCTAATTGATCTTCTGAAGGAATCAAAAGTCCATTGACTGAATCATCAATAAGTTCTGATGGGCCAGATGGACAATCAGTTGCAATACAAGGTAAACCAAAAAACATGGCTTCAGTCAGAGCATTTGGAAACCCTTCATATCTTGATGTAAAAGCAAACAGGCTCGCTTTGTTATAGTATTCTGCAATATTATTGGTATTGCCTACTAACGTAATTTTGCCGTTAAGGTTTAACTCGTTTATTAAGGATTTATAATGTTCTTTCTCTTGTCCATCGCCAACAATGACCAACTTCCAATTGTCGGCATTGATGTTAGCAAATGCCTTGATAAGCATCTCTTGGTTTTTTTGATAATCTAATCTACCAACATTTAAAATAATATTCTCCTTTAAAACTTGCTGGTCACGCTTTTCGACTAAACTAGGGTTTAATGGATTTAAAATTATCTGTATTTTTTTTGGATTGACAAATTTGGAAAAGTAATCTGCAATATCTTGGGTTTGTACAATTAAATTATCGGCTATTGGGTACAAACGTCTTCTTAATTTAAACCAAAACTTTGACGTATCAATATATTCTGGATGAACACGTTCACTAATAATGCATGGTATTTTGACTAGGCGTGAGGCAAGTACAGCATAAATGTTAGGGGTAGTCATAAAGCCTATAATTAAATCAATATTGTGGGTCTTTAATAAACTCACTATTTTTCGAGTAAGTCTAATATGTGTTTTAAATGAATGTTTAAGGCTATATATAGGCTTGTAGGAATCACCACAAAACACAACCTGAATTCTTGGATCTAAATCAAAAAAAATGGGGCTTTTGTATAGTACCAATATCGTAACATCAAAAAAATCAATTAAATGATTGGAGAGTGTTGCTACAACACGTTCTGCACCTCCCGTTTCTAGGCTTGGTATTAAAAAAGCAATTCTTGGTCTTTGCAATTGAATTTAAATTTTGATATCAATCAGATTTCAGGTTAAAAGTAGATATTTTTTGTTTCTGCACCTGATTGAAATGATGATATTAGACTAAATACCATATTTAATATATCAAGTGTATTTGTAGCCATTTTTTTGTTAAAATACAACTGTTAACTCTTTTGTTCATAAGGTGTTAATATCTTATTATGTTAAAATATCTTAATCGAAATCTAAAACTGATATGTAAACGTATATTTGGCAATTCTTTTTTTTCAGAGAATAGCTATAATCAATATTTTAATCGATAAAATGTAATAAAACAACTATAAAATGCATGTTTTGTAGTATTTGTTTTACAAAAATGTTGTATTTCATCGAATTTTTACCCTTTAGTATAATTTAAAAAAGACTGAAACTATAGTTTAGCACTAATTAATAGCAAATAGCCCCAAATGAAGAATTATTATCTCAAATGGGAATTTCTGAAAATCAGGAATTTCATAATAACCACATGTTTTTTTTGTGGGATTTTATCGATGAACGGTCAGAATTATCCGACACAAGACCAATTGCCTGACGTACAATATCAAAATTATCAACCTCCTACGGAATCAATGCCAGAGTATTTAGAGGCTTTTACTGAAGGATTATCTGGAAGTATTATTAGAAGGATTGGTGATCGAAATGTCTTTGGAACGAGTTCCAATAGAATTCGGCATAATTATTCAAAAGACCAGACATGGAATTCTGATGAGACTCTTATAAAGTTATCTGGTCATCCAGCAGCTATATTAGATGCTGAAACTTATGAATTTTTATACTGGGCCAATATTCCTGGGTACGGTCGTTGGAGTAATACGCAACCCAATATTATGTATGGAGCGAGTAATAATAACTTCCAATCCTTTGACGTAACAACCAATCAGCGAACAACGCTTCGCACGTTTACAGAATATTCCAATGTTGATTTTGGTTATGGTGAAGGTAATCAATCTAACGATGATCGATACGTTGGTTTGATTGGACAAAATGGAAGTACAAAAACGGTTTTTGTTTACGATATTCAAAATGATGTTGTTACTGGTTCCATGGTCATTCCAAGTGGTGACCTAGACTGGTTTTCAGTATCGCAATCTGGCGAGTATGCTGTTTTGTGCTGGAGAACAGATGGTTCTGGTCCCAATCAAGGATTAAAATCATATGATATTAACATGCAGAATGAAAGACACCTTGCCGATACAACGCCTCATGGAGATCTTGGGTACGATACCTATGGCAATGAGGTATTTGTGGGTTATGGTGATCAAGCCCAATGGGATGCTGGCTATAGTATGTATATGGTTCGTTTAGATGGTGGTGGAATGACTAACTTATTCCCATATATTAATGGACGTGGAATTTGGGGAGGTCATGTGAGCTGCAGAAATTTAGACAGGCCAGGATGGGCTTATGTAAGTGAACAATGTTGTTCTTCAAATCCAGTTGCTCCAAGAGAAATATTTGCTATAAAATTGGACAACTCTGGAATTATTGAGCGATATGCCAAACATCATTCGGCGCCAACAGGGTATTTACATGAAACCCAAGTCGTACCAAACAGAAATGGAACTAAAATGATTTTTGCAAGTAATTGGAACGATCCTACACAAACCAATCAAACTAGTGCACCAGCTTTTGTTTTGGAATATCCACAAGGTAATGTTGGAATGACAGTCAATGCTGGTAATGACATTACAATTTGTGAAGGTGAATCTACAAATCTTACAGCTTTTGGAACAGGAGGAAATGATTTTTCTTGGAACACAGGCGAAAATTCACAAAACATCGAAGTTTCCCCATCGGAAACAACAACGTATACGGTTACTTTGTCGGACAATGAAGGAAACAGTGTAACTGATTCCGTAACGGTAACTGTTAATCCTTTACCTGTTGCCAACGCAGGAAACGATGTGACAATCAATGAAGGCGATTCGGTCACGTTAGCGGCTACTGGTGGAAGCAACTATTCTTGGAGCACGAATGAAACAACTCAAGAAATTACCGTTAGTCCGACCGTAACAACAACATATACAGTAACTGTCATACAAAATGGTTGTATGTCTGAAGATACTGTCACCGTAACAGTTATACCGACTCCCATAGAAGCCGATGCAGGCCAGGACGTAATCATTTGTGAGAATGATACTGTGGTACTAACTGCATCAGGAGGATCGAATTATGCGTGGAGTAACGGTGAAACGACACAAAGCATAACGGTCAGTCCCAGTGAAACGACAACCTATTCGGTAACGGTAAGTGAAGGTGATGTATCAGATTCAGATTCTGTTACGGTAACAGTCAAACCGATACCAGTAGCCAATGCAGGAAATGATGTAACGATAACTGCAGGTGAGAGTACGACCTTAACAGCTACAGGAGGAGATACTTATCAATGGAACACAGGAGCCACAACACCAAGTATCACAGTCAATCCAAGTGAGACTACAACCTATAGTGTAGTAGTGACCTCAAATGGATGTACCAGTAGTGATACGGTAGAGGTGACTGTAGAGCCTAATGTGACCGTAACTGCAAATGCTGGTCAAGATGTGAGTATCTGTGAAAACGACAGCACAACGTTAACTGCATCCGGTGGTTCTAGTTACCAGTGGAGTACAGGTGCAACGACGCAAAGTATTACAGTAAGTCCAAATAGCACCACAACCTATACGGTAACGGTAAGTGAAGGTGAAGTATCTGATTCAGATTCTGTGACGGTAACAGTTAACCCGATACCAGTAGCCAATGCAGGAAATGATATAACCATAACTGCAGGTGAGAGTACAACCTTAACAGCCACAGGAGGTGACACCTATCAATGGAACACAGGAGCCACAACACCAAGTATCACAGTAAATCCAAGTGAGACTACAACCTATAGTGTAGTAGTATCCTCAAATGGATGTACCAGCAGTGATACAGTAGAGGTGACTGTGGAGCCTAATGTGACCGTAACTGCCAACGCTGGTCAAGATGTGAGTATCTGTGAAAACGAAAGCACAACATTAACCGCATCCGGAGGATCCAGTTACCAATGGAGTACAGGTGCAACGACGCAAAGTATTACAGTAAGTCCAAATAGCACCACAACCTATACGGTAACGGTAAGTGAAGGTGAAGTATCTGATTCAGATTCTGTGACGGTAACAGTTAACCCGATACCAGTAGCCAATGCAGGAAATGATATAACCATAACTGCAGGTGAGAGTACAACCTTAACAGCCACAGGAGGTGACACCTATCAATGGAACACAGGAGCCACAACACCAAGTATCACAGTAAATCCAAGTGAGACTACAACCTATAGTGTAGTAGTATCCTCAAATGGATGTACCAGCAGTGATACAGTAGAGGTGACTGTGGAGCCTAATGTGACCGTAACTGCCAACGCTGGTCAAGATGTGAGTATCTGTGAAAACGAAAGCACAACATTAACCGCATCCGGAGGATCCAGTTACCAATGGAGTACAGGTGCAACGACGCAAAGTATTACAGTAAGTCCAAATAGCACAACAACCTATACGGTAACGGTAAGTGAAGGTGATGTATCAGATTCAGATTCTGTTATAGTAACAGTCAACCCGATACCAGTAGCCAATGCTGGCAACGATGTAACTATTGAAAATGGAGATTCTGTTGTATTAGAAGCTTCAGGTGGTACAGGGTATGTTTGGAATACTGGAGAAACATCTTCCAATATTACGGTTAGTCCAACTGAAACAACAACTTATTCAGTAACAGTTTACATGAATGGTTGTTCAAGTACCGATTCGGTTACGGTTCATGTAATTGAGCCAGTTAATGCTACTGTTAACGATAACAATTTTGAGATTTGTTTTGGAGAAACAACAACTTTAACCGCGTTTGGAGGTACAGAATATTATTGGAGTACTGGAGAAACAACGCAAAGTATTGATGTGTCCCCAGAAGATTCTACCACACATTATAGCGTAACGGTTTCTAATGGGATTTCATCAGAAACCTTAACAGTGCAAGTAATTGCAACTGATTGTGATAGTACCACTGAAGAAGTAGAAGAAACGGTTTATGATGCATCTATAACCGTTTACCCAAATCCGGCTAGAAATAATGTTAACATTAAAATAACGGGTTTTACAGGTGTTGCCAGTTTACAACTGTTTGATTTTTCCGGAAGACAACTTATAAACAAAGCTATTCAACCCAGTACCAGACCTGTAACGCATAAATTAGATGTTAGTGATTTGCCAAGAGGTATTTATCTTGTAACAATAACTCAAAATGGTGAGTCTTTCTCAAAGCGATTGATTTTAAAGTAAATCAAGCCATTTAGAAATGCTTAACAAACAAAAAGACCTGATTATATTCAGGTCTTTTTGTTTATATCAATTAGTCTTATTTATTATTTCCAGATAATTTCAGTAATGGTCGCAACACTATCACAATTTTCAATTTTTAAATCTAATTTAGAATCGTCGGCAGAGTTCTCTAAATAATAAATACCACATGGTTCTTTACGAGTATCGCTTTCTGCAAAAAGCACATGGGCATATTTTAAAATTTCACGAATTTGTATGGAGTCGATTTGATTTGCGTTAAATTCTTGTTGAATATTTTGAGGTATTGCCAATGATTTGTTGTTAATACTCTTCAATACGCGAGCTTCGGGACCATAATCACATGAGACTTTTTTCCCATTTAAAAAAAAAGCCAAAACAATAAGTCCAATTGAAAACCCACCTAGGTAATAACCAATTCTGTGTAATAATTTCACGTAATGTATTTTGTGTTAAAAACGAGATTAAAAAATCAGCAAATTGATATCGCTATGTTTTAAATCAAACCATTCGCCAACAGATTTGTTGGTCAAAATGCCGTGGTAAAAATACAATCCATTTTTTAAACCTCTATCAAATCGTAAAGAATTTTCCAATCCACCTTCTTCACCTATTTTTAAGAGATAGGGTGTGAAAATATTACTAATGGAAATGGACGCAGACCGTGAATAACGCGCCGGAATATTGGGCACACAGTAATGCGTAACCCCATGTTTTACAAATGTTGGATTCTTGTGTGTGGTCACTTCACTAGTTTCAAAGCAACCTCCCATATCAATACTCACATCAATAATGACAGCGCCAGATTTCATGTTTTCAACCATGGTTTCTCCTACAATTACGGGTGCTCTATTTTTTCCACGGACAGCTCCAATGGCCACATCACAACGCTTTAATGCCTTTGACAAGTTTTTAGGTTGTAAAGTTGATGTAAATATGGTACGCCCTAAATTGGTTTGGATACAACGTAATTTGGTTATGGAATTATCAAAGACTTTAACATTAGCCCCTAATCCAATGGCACTTCTGGCAGCAAATTCACCCACAGTACCAGCACCCAATATAACAACTTCAACAGGAGGTACACCACTAATGTTTCCAAACATTAATCCATTACCACTATTAACGTTGCTCAACAATTCCGAAGCAATTAGAACAGATGCCGTTCCAGCGATTTCACTTAACGATCTTACTGCTGGATAAGCACCATCTTCATCTCTAATAAATTCGAACGCCAAGGCCGTTATGCGTTTAGCAGCCAAGGCTTCAAAATATTTTTTGGATTGTGTTTTTAATTGTAAAGCAGAAATTAATATGGTCTGCGGATTGATTAATCTAATTTGTTCAAGAGTAGGAGGTTCTACTTTTAAGATAATGGGACAGCCATAAACTTTTGCCGCATCTTTGGAAATTTCGGCACCAGCTTCACTGTAATCCTTATCACTAAAATTAGCACCTTTTCCAGCGCCAGATTCCAACAGAATTCTATGACCATTGGTTACCAAGGCAGAAACGGCATCTGGAGTTAAACACACGCGTTTTTCCTGATAGGCTGTTTCTTTTGGAATACCTATAAACAATTCACCTTTTTGTTTTAAAACCTCTAATGTTTCTTCTTGAGGTAATAATTGTAGTTTGGTAAACGGTGATAAAGATTTAGACATCGTTATTGACTAGTTAAATGGTTAGTCAAATTACGAATTAATTTTTGAAATTATAAAGCAAGAACTAAAAATACTGCTTAATTTTTCCCCAAAGGGTAGTGGGTTTTAATTTGAACTCGTCTTCCAATTCTTCCATTGATTTATTGGCAGTATTTATTTTATCAAACATACGTGCCCTTAATAAGTATATAGAAGGCACAACAATAGCCATGATAGGTACCAAATGTAAAAGCTGAAATTCATCAATATAGTTAACACTATCATTAAAAAAATTAAGTATTTGATACAAATACATAGCAATCGGTACCAATAGAGTATGATACCACCAATGTCGGCAGGTAAAGAACCATATAAACAACAATAATAACGGGATTAGTTTACCTGTGAGAATCCACATGGCGTAATTAGCATATTCCCAAGCACCAGCATCATAAGTAAATAGAAAGGTGTTCCATGTTTGAGTATCAGGAACACCTTCATATAAATAATAGAAGTAGGGAGTCAAAGCAATAAAAGTTGCTATAAAACTTCCTACTAATAACCCTTTTCTATCCCGCTGATGGAATTTTACCAGGTCTTTTTTCGATTTTTGTTGTTTGTTGTCCATCTAAATCAATAATGTTAGTTGCTTGCGCTGTGAACAACATACCGCCAAAAATTGCGATTGCTAATACATACTTTTTTGCTTTCATCTTATTAAGGGATTAATTAATTAATAATCCAAATGTATAGCCGAAGCATGTACTAAATAGGGTCGAAATGTTAAAATTATGTTAAAATCAACGATTTCTAATTTTTTCGTTACGGTTTTTCCGTAAAACGAGACAATTTAGGGCAATTTGTTGTTTCTGATCTTATATAAATTTCTTATTTCAGCGTTACTTTTCGTTTATTATTATCTGATATTGACAACCAAATTTCATGGTAATCACTATCAAGATGGGTTTTAATTATTTCAGGCCATTCAATAAACAACCATCCAGTTGTTTGCAAATAATCTTCGATTCCAAAATCGAAAGCCTCTTCAACAGACTTTAAGCGATATAAGTCAAAATGATAGATTATATCTTGGCTCAAAGCATATTCATTGACTAGAGAGTAGGTTGGGCTACTAACGTCATCTTCACTTCCCAGAGCCTGTATTAAAGCTTTAATTAATGTGGTTTTCCCAGTTCCCATGTCACCATGAAATAAAATCGTTTTAGATTTCACAGATTTAAGGATCTGGTTAGCAACATTATCAAGCTCTTCTAAACTATATTCTATAGTCAATTCACATCTTGTTTGCATGCAATATTAAGTATAAATATTGAGAAAAACTAATAAAAAGTGTATTTCGTCGGATTTTTTTGCATTACACAGAGTTATTTTGGGCTCAAAACAACAAGTGGAATAATCATTTCTTCCAGTGAAACACCACCATGTTGATAGGTGTTTCTATAATAGCTTACGTAATGATTGTAATTGTTTGGATACGCAAAGAAGAGATCATTTTTTGCAAAAATAAAGGAGCTACTCATGGATATTGAGGGCAAGTGAATGGTTTTTGGGTCTTTAGCCACCAAAACATCTTTGTCTTCATAGGTAAGGCTTCTACCCGTTTTATAACGCAAGTTCAGACTAGTATCTTTATCACCAATCACTTTGGATGGGTTTTTAACATTTATAGTGCCATGATCTGTAGTCATGATAAGTTTGAAGCCCAATTGTTGGGCCTGCTGAACCATTTCTAATAAAGGCGAGTTTTTAAACCAACTTTGGGTCAAAGATCGATAGGCCTTGTCATTACTCGCTAATTCCTTAACAACATCCATTTCAGTTTTGGAATGCGAGAGCATATCTACAAAATTGTAAACGACCACAGTCAAATCATTATCCTTCAAGCCTTTAAAATTATCCACCAATTTTTTACCATTCTTTAAGTTGGTAATCTTGTAGTATTCATGTTTGAGGTGTGTTAATCCCAATCGCTTCATTTGAGCTTCTAAAAATTCAGCTTCGTGAAGATTTTTACCACCTTCGTCCGTATCATTTTTCCATAAGTTCGGGTGCATTTTTTCCATATCAGCTGGCATTAATCCCGAGAATATGGCATTTCTGGCATATTGAGTTGCCGTTGGCAGAATACTGAAAAATGGTGTTTCTTGCTCTTTTTTGTAGTAATTATTGACAATTGGTTCAAAGGCCTTCCATTGGTCATAGCGCAAATTATCAATGACTACCAGCAGTGTGGGTTGTTCTTTACTTAACTCTGGGACCACTTTATTTTTAAACAAGGTGTGCGACATCGTAGGAGCATCAACATGTGGTTCAAACCAACTCGGATAATTTTTATCAATAAATTTTCCGAATTGTGTATTAGCCTCATTTTTTTGGGATTCTAGAATTTCAAACATCCCAGTATCTTCAATATCCTCAAGTTGCATTTCCCAATAAATCAATTTTTGATACAGATTTGCCCATTCTTCAAAAGAATTGACCATAGTTAAATCCATAGCAATCTTTCTAAATTCCTGTTGATAGTTGGATGTGGTTTTTTCTGAAACCAGTCGGGAGTGGTCCAAATTCTTTTTAATACTCAATAGTATTTGATTTGGATTCACAGGTTTTATTAGATAATCGGCTATTTTATTACCAATAGCTTCTTCCATAATATATTCTTCTTCACTCTTGGTAATCATCACAACAGGAAGCGTATCGCGTTTTTCCTTAATTTCATTCAGCGTTTCCAATCCCGTTAGACCAGGCATGTTTTCATCTAAAAAAACAATATCAAAATTTTGATCATCCAAAATTTCTACGGCTTCTGTACCACTCTTACACGTGGTAACCTGATAATTTTTTTGTTCCAAAAAGAGAATATGGGGTTTTAATAAATCGATTTCATCATCAACCCAAAGAATATTTATATTGTTCATGTATATTTGTTTATATAATTAAAGTAATAAGTCAGCTTGATTCCAAAAAACAAACTTAAAATATTTAACGACCCAATTTACGGTTTTATTACAATACCAAATTCGGATATTTTTAATTTAATTGAGCATAAATATTTTCAAAGACTGCGCCGAATTTCGCAAATGGGCATGTCTTATTTAGTCTATCCAGGAGCACATCACACACGTTTTCATCATGCGCTGGGATGCATGCATCTCATGCAAAAATCAGTCCAGACACTTCGTTTTAAAGGTGTTAGTATTTCAAAGGAAGAAGAAGTAGCTTTATATATTGCCATTTTGTTGCATGATATTGGTCATGGCCCTTTTTCACATGCCATGGAACATAGCATTGTAAATGGCGTTAGTCATGAGCAAATTTCCTTGCTTTTCATGGAACATTTGAATGCTGAATTTAACGGAACTTTAACGCTTGCCATAGACATTTTTAAAGGAACCTATAAGCGAAAATTCTTGTGTCAGTTGATTTCTGGTCAATTGGATATGGATCGTGCTGATTATTTAAAACGGGATAGTTTTTATACAGGTGTTTCTGAAGGAAATATTAATACCGAGCGTTTGATAACGATGTTGAATGTGGTAGATGACTCTTTGGTAGTAGAAGAAAAAGGTATTTACAGCGTTGAAAAATTTTTAGTGGCTCGACGGTTTATGTACTGGCAGGTATATTTACATAAAACGGGTTTGGTAGCAGAGCAATTATTGACTAGGATGTTGCAACGGGCTAAAGAACTCACCAATAATGGTATAAAGCTTCAGGCTAGTAAAGCACTAGAATACTTTTTGGAACATGATGTATCAATCAAGGAATTTGATGGAAACACGTTAAACTTGTTTTCACAATTAGATGATTACGATATTATTTCGGCTATGAAAGCTTGGCAATTTCATGATGATTTTGTGCTTAAAAATTTATGTGAAATGATCATCAATCGTGATTTATTAAAAATAAAGATTAAAAAGAAACCCATTAAGAACCAATTACTTGAGGAACATCTTCAAAAACTGATGGATAAATACCAAATTTCAAAAGCTGAAGCAAAATACTTTGTATTCAAAGGTGAGATTTCCAATCAGGCTTATGAAGAAAAGTCTCAAAATATCAACATTTTATTCAAATCTGGAAAAATTCAAGATATTGTTAAAGCATCTGACCAACTGAACCTAAAAGCATTAACAAAACCTGTCACCAAATATTTTATATGCTATCCCAAAGATAAAATGTGACACATTTTTTCTATTTTTGCGCTTAATGAAATTCACAGCAGAACAAATAGCCGGTATTTTAGAAGGAGACATCGTAGGTAATGCCCAAGTAGAAGTCTCCAAGCTTTCTAAAATAGAGGAGGGAACCGAAGGTTCCTTAACCTTTTTGGCTAATCCAAAATACACACCGTATATATACACTACTAAAGCATCGATTGCTATAGTCAATAAAAGCTTTGTTCCAGAACATCAAGTGAATTCGACTTTAATAAAAGTTGATGATGCTTATAAATCGTTCTCTAAATTATTGGAATACTACAACCAAATAAAGTTCAATAAATCAGGAATTGATGAACCAACTTCTATTTCAGATTCTGCTAAATTAGGAGACAATATTTATTTGGGTGCTTTTACATTTGTAGGTGACAATGTGAAAATAGGTGATAATGTTAAAATTTTCCCCAACTGTTATATTGGTGATAATGTCGTTATAAAGGATAACACCATTGTATTTTCAGGAGTGAAAATTTATTCAGAATGTGTTGTTGGGAGTAATTGCGTGATTAATTCTGGTGCTATTATTGGAGCTGATGGATTTGGATTTACACCAAATGAAAAAGGCGAATATAGCAAGGTACCACAAATTGGAAATGTTATTCTGGAAGATTTTGTGGATGTTGGTGCTGCCACTACCATTGATAGGGCTACTTTGGGTTCTACAATTATAAGACAAGGTGTGAAGCTTGATAATCAAATTCAAATAGCCCATAATGTAGAAATAGGTAAGAATACGGTTATTGCAGCACAAACAGGCATTGCTGGATCTACAAAAATTGGCGAAAATTGTCAAATTGGAGGACAAGTTGGCATTGTGGGTCATATAACCATAGGTAATAATGTTAAGATTCAGGCGCAATCTGGTATTGGAAGAAATGTAAAAGATAACGAAGTGCTTCAAGGATCACCAGCCTTAAACTATGGTGATTTCAATAAGTCCTATGTTCATTTTAAGAATTTACCTAGACTAGTTAAAACTGTAAACGATATAGAAAAAAAAGTAGATGGGAATAATTAATACAGGAATCAAGCAAAAGACCATTGGGAGTGAAGTTTCGCTCAAAGGTGTTGGGTTACATACTGGTAAGGAAGTTACCTTGACATTCAAGCCCGCTTCTGAAAATACGGGCTTTGCGTTTAAACGTATTGATTTGGAAGGCAGTCCTATAATTGAAGCTGATGCTGTTTATGTTACAAATACTCAAAGAGGTACTTGTCTGGAAAAAAATGGTGTGATGATTCAAACATGTGAGCATGTGTTGGCTGCTTTAGTTGGTTTAGACATTGACAATGCCATTTTAGAATTGGACGCATCGGAACCACCTATCATGGATGGCTCATCAAAATTCTTTGTTGAGGCCCTTGAAAAAGCAGGTATAGTGGAGCAGGAAGCGACAAGGGAAGTTTATGAAGTTACCGATGTTATTTCGTATACCGATGAAGATTCTGGTAGTGAAATTTTGGTAATGCCATCAACGGAATACCAAATTACGACTATGGTTGATTTTGGAACCAAAGTTTTAGGTACTCAAAACGCTTCTATTAAAACGATTTCTGAATTTAAAGATGAAATTTCAGATTCTAGGACATTCAGTTTTCTACATGAAATAGAAATGCTTTTGGAGCACGGACTAATCAAAGGAGGTGACCTTAATAATGCCATTGTTTACGTTGATAAGGAATTATCTCCTGAAACTATGGAGAAATTGCGTATAGCCTTCAAAAAAGATAATATAGCTGTTAAACCCAATGGCATATTGGATAATTTAACGCTACATCATCCTAATGAAGCGGCTAGACATAAGCTATTGGATGTTGTGGGCGATTTAGCCTTAATAAGAACACACATTAAAGGTAAGGTTATAGCCAATAAGCCTGGACATTTTGTAAACACGCAGTTTGCAAAAAAAATGTCCAAGATTATTAAAAATGAGCGCCGTAATAACGTACCAAATATTGATTTGAATCAGGATCCATTAATGGATGTCAATCAAATTATGAATATGTTACCGCATCGTCAGCCGTTTTTATTGATTGATAAAATATTTGAGTTAAGCGACTCGCATGTTATTGGTGTCAAAAACGTTACCATGAACGAACCGTTTTTTGAGGGACATTTTCCAGGTGCACCAGTCATGCCTGGTGTTTTGATTGTTGAAGCTATGGCACAAACAGGCGGTATTTTAGTGTTAAGTACGGTTCCTGATCCTGAAAATTATCTCACCTTTTTTATGAAAATTGACAATGTCAAGTTCAAGCAAAAAGTGGTTCCGGGCGACACGCTAATTTTTAAGTGTGATTTAATTTCACCAATTCGTCGTGGTATTTGCCACATGCAAGGTTATGCTTATGCCAATGGTAAGCTTTGCGCTGAAGCAGAACTAATGGCACAAATCTCAAAAGTAAAATAAATATGAACCGAGCCAATACTTATATTTTAAGTTATTCGGTTAACCTAATAGGCGAACACATTTTCTCCTATTTATCAAAAACAAAATTACGAAAATGAACCAACCTTTAGCATACGTTCACCCAGGAGCAAAAATTGCCAAAAACGTGGTCATTGAACCGTTCACGACCATTCATAACAATGTAGTGATTGGTGAAGGCACATGGATAGGAAGCAATGTTACAATCATGGAAGGTGCCAGGATAGGCAAGAATTGTAATATTTTTCCAGGTGCGGTTATATCTGCTGTGCCTCAAGATTTAAAGTACAATGATGAGGACACTACTGTAGAAATTGGTGATAACGTAACCATTCGTGAGTGTGTCACTATCAATAGAGGCACCACCGACAAAATGAAAACAGTAATTGGAAACAATTGCCTCATTATGGCTTATTGCCATATTGCACATGATTGCGTTGTGGGCAACAATTGTATTTTTTCTAATAACAGTACTTTAGCAGGTCACATTACAGTGGGTGATTATGTTGTTTTAGCAGGAATGACTGCTGTTCATCAATTCTGTTCAGTCGGGAATCATGCTTTTGTTACAGGGGGATCTTTAGTACGTAAAGATGTACCTCCTTTTGTAAAAGCAGCCCGTGAACCTTTATCTTATGTCGGTATTAACTCTGTAGGATTAAGAAGACGTGGTTTTTCAACTGAAAAAATTAGAGAAATTCAAGATATATATAGAATCTTATATCAAAAAAACTATAACAATACCCAAGCTGCAGAAATCATTGAAGCGGAAATGGAGGCTACTCCAGAGCGCGATGAAATTCTTCAATTTATTAAGGATTCGCAGCGTGGTATAATGAAAGGATATTTTAAATCAAATTAATTTATGGCTAGTACTTCAGATATTAGAAACGGATTGTGCATAAGATACAATCATGATATTTTTAAAATTATAGAGTTTTTACACGTAAAACCAGGTAAAGGACCTGCGTTTGTGAGAACGAAACTAAAAAGTGTTACCACAGGTAAAGTTATTGACAATACATTTTCAGCAGGACATAAAATTGAAGATGTTCGGGTTGAGACGCATAAGTTCCAGTTTTTATATCATGATGGTGAATTTTACCATTTCATGAATCAAGAAGACTATACCCAAATCCGGTTAATGGAGGCTGCTTTAGATAGACCAGACCTAATGAAAGAAGGTGAAGTTGTGACTATTCTGATTAATGCGGAAGACAACATGCCGTTATCCGTTGAGATGCCTGCTAGTGTTATTTTGGAAGTCACCCACACGGAACCAGGAGTTAAGGGAAATACGGCTACCAATGCAACCAAGCCAGCAACTGTTGAAACCGGAGCAGAAGTGAATGTGCCTTTATTTATCAACGAAGGCGATAAGATAAAAATAGAGACCGAAAAAGGCACTTACAAAGAGCGTATTAAGGAATAGAGTGAAATTTCCGCATAAACATACTTTAAAAGAAATTGCCAATTTAATTGATGTCGATTATGTTGGGGCAGATGATTTTCCGGTTTTAGGCATGAATGAAATTCATGTAGTTGAGCCAGGAGATATTGTTTTTGTTGACCATCCTAAATACTATGACAAAGCTTTAAATTCTGCAGCGACCATTGTTTTAATAAACAAAAAGGTGGATTGTCCTGAAGGTAAGGCCTTATTGATTAGTGATGATCCGTTTCGTGATTTTAATAAGTTAACACGCCATTTTAAGCCCTTTAACTCGACAACAAGTTCAATTTCACAAAGTGCGGTTATTGGCGATGGTACCATTATTCAGCCCAACTGCTTTATAGGCAATAATGTTGTCATTGGAAAAAATTGTGTTATTCATTCTAACGTCAGTATTTATGACGATGCCATTATTGGAGACCATGTGACCATTCATGCAGGTTCGGTTTTAGGAGCCAATGCGTTTTATTACAAGAAAAGACCTGAAGGATATGACAGATTATTATCTGGAGGAAGAGTCATCATAGAAAACCATGTGGATATTGGTGCATTGTGTACTATTGATCGTGGCGTAACGGGTGATACGACTATTGGAGAAGGCTCTAAATTAGACAACCTGATTCAGGTTGGTCATGATACCGTTATTGGAAAAAAATGCCTTTTAGCATCACAGGTTGGTATTGCAGGCTGCGTAGTTGTTGAAGATGAAGTGACCCTTTGGGGCCAAGTAGGTGTTAAAAGTGGTATTACCATATCGAAAGGAACCGTTTTATATGCACAGTCTGGTTTAGGCCATACTACCGAACCAGGCAAAACCTATTTTGGTTCGCCAGCTGGAGAGGCTCGAGAGAAGTTTAAAGAAATGGCATACATCAAACAAATTCCGGAAATCCTTAAAAAATTAAAAGAAAAATAAATGGCTTCCAAAAAGATTATCAAGAAGTTTTTCAATTCGGATTTGGCCAATGATTTGAGCTTAATTGAAAAATTTTATCATAAAGATTGTGAGGTTCATTGGAATAGTAGTAAAGGTTACAGATTCAGGGACTTCAAGGGCACATTAGAATTTTTTAAAGGTATAACAGAATCGTATAGTAATCTACGGTTTGATACAACCCATTTATTGAAGGATAAAAATGCTGTTGTTGCCAGATACACGCTATATGGAACCACAATTGAATCTGCAGATGAAATGCCATTGGCACATTATGTTTCAATCATTGAGTTCAAGGATGACAAAATATATCGTGTTTATGAAATGAGTCAACCAGCGGATCAGGTTACCTTAAATTCCAATTCATTTTAAAAAAGAAATCCAAAAATACTTTTATAAATACTGTTCAAAAGATTACTTTTGTAACGTTTTAAAAACATTAAAAATTCAACTTAAATGAGCGTTTTAGTCAACAAAGATTCAAAAATAATTGTACAAGGTTTTACAGGTAGTGAAGGAACATTTCACGCAGGTCAAATGATAGAATATGGAACCAACGTTGTTGGTGGTGTAACACCAGGTAAAGGTGGTCAAACCCATTTAGATAAACCTGTTTTCAATACTGTTGAAGAAGCTGTAAAACAAGTTGGTGCTGACACGACTATCATTTTCGTTCCACCTGCTTTTGCGGCCGATGCTATAATGGAAGCTGCAGATGCTGGAATTAAAGTTATTATCACCATTACTGAAGGTATTCCGGTTGCTGATATGATTACAGCAGCAAATTATATTAAAGGGAAGGATTGCCGATTGATTGGCCCTAATTGCCCAGGTGTTATTACACCAGAAGAAGCAAAAGTTGGTATCATGCCAGGTTTTGTTTTCAAAAAAGGAAAAGTAGGAATTGTGTCAAAATCAGGAACCTTAACATATGAAGCTGCTGATCAAGTTGTCAAGCAAGGTTTAGGTATTACTACTGCTATTGGAATAGGTGGAGACCCAATCATTGGTACAACTACAAAAGAAGCTGTAGAGCTGTTAATTAATGACCCAGAAACTGAAGCGGTTGTGATGATTGGTGAAATAGGGGGTCAATTGGAAGCTGATGCTGCTAACTGGTATAAAGAAAGCGGTAGCAAAAAACCCGTAGTGGGATTCATTGCTGGTGAAACGGCACCCGCTGGTCGTACTATGGGTCACGCTGGAGCCATTGTTGGAGGAAGTGATGATACGGCTCAAGCCAAGAAAAAAATCATGAGAGCTTGTGGAATTCACGTTGTAGATTCACCTGCTGAAATAGGTAGAAAAGTAGCCGAAGTATTGGCTTAATATAATAACATAAAGTGTTAAAAACCTTACAAAATCTTGTAAGGTTTTTTTATTTGGTGCAACTTGTATTTATTATATTTGACAAACAACTAATCTCAACAACAGAAAATGAAATTATTAGAAGGTAAAACAGCTATAATTACAGGAGCCAGTAGGGGAATTGGACGTGGTATTGCTCAAGTATTTGCTCAGCAAGGGGCCAATGTTGCCTTTACATATAGCTCTTCGGTTGAAGCAGCAAATGAATTAGAGAATGAATTAAATGCTTTGGGTATCAAGGCTAAAGGTTATAAAAGTAATGCCGCCAGTTTTCAAGAAGCCCAAGATCTAGCTGAATCTGTAGTAAATGAATTTGGTTCGATTGATATATTGGTTAATAATGCGGGCATTACAAAAGATAACCTGTTAATGCGTATCAGTGAAGAAGATTTTGATAAAGTTATAGAAGTCAATTTAAAGTCGGTATTTAATATGACCAAAGCGGTACAACGCACTATGCTTAAACAACGCCAAGGTTCTATCATTAATATGAGTTCTGTTGTTGGTGTTAAGGGTAATGCTGGTCAGACGAATTACGCAGCTTCAAAAGCAGGTATTATAGGATTTTCAAAATCAGTTGCTTTAGAGTTGGGTTCTCGTAACATTAGAAGTAATGTCATTGCACCAGGGTTTATAGAAACGGAAATGACAGCTAAACTAGATGAAGATACCGTGAAGGGCTGGAGAGATGCCATTCCTTTAAAAAGAGGAGGGACACCAGAAGACATTGCAAATGCATGTGTATTTTTAGCTAGTGATATGTCATCTTATATTACGGGTCAAACCCTGAATGTAGATGGCGGCATGTTAACCTAATCATTTTTGAATATTTTAATGGGTTCATACACTCTTTTATTGATAATATTATCTGGAATCATAGCGCTATTACTAGCGCTTTTTCAGTATTGGTATCAATCTAAAAAGCGTTCGCATACTTACAGAGTGCTTACTTTTTTAAGATTTATAACATTTTTTCTGATTCTACTGCTTTTAATAAATCCAAAAGTTGAAAAAGAAACCTTTTATAATGAAAAACCCAAACTAGTAATTGCCGCAGATAACTCAAGCTCCATAGAATTTTTGAATCAAAAGAATGCGGTTTCTGGAATTATACAAGCCATTAAAAATAATAAAGATCTTAATGATAAGTTTGATTTAGAATTTTTTGCTTTTAGTGATGATGTTACTCTGACTGACAGCCTAAATTATTCAGGAGGTCAAACTAATGTATCAAATGCCTTTAAAAAGCTTAAGGATATTTATAAAAGTGATATTGCACCCACCATTTTAATATCAGATGGCAATCAAACCTATGGTTCGGATTATGAATACGAATCTTTGAAATATAATCAGCCTGTATTTCCTGTAGTTGTTGGTGATACAACTGTTCACGCTGATATTAAATTACAACAACTTAATGTTAATAAGTATGCTTTCTATAAAAATAAATTTCCAGTTGAAGCCATACTGACCTATAATGGAGAAAAAAGCATTGCGACATCTTTTAAAATTCTTAATGGAAATACAACGGTTTGGTCAGAAAATATAGAATTTAATAAGACCGACAATTCCAGGGTTATCAATCTGACACTACCCGCTAATCAAATAGGGGTGTTTACTTACAAAGCCCTTGTAGAACCCTTGGATAATGAAAAAAATACGGTTAACAATCATAAGGAGTTCGCTATGGAAGTGGTCAATGAGAAATCAAATATTGCTATTGTCAGTGATTTTATTCATCCTGATTTAGGAATGCTCAAGAAGAGTATTGAAACTAATGAGCAGCGTACGGCAACTATTATGGATATGAATCAGTTTGTTTCTAAAATTTCTGATTTTCAAATGGTTATATTATATCAACCCAACAATAGATTTAGACCGGTCTTTGAAGCCCTTAACACGATTCCATTAAATAAATTGATCATATCAGGAACCAGAACTGACTGGAATTTTCTCAACAGTGTTTCCAACGCATTCCAGCATGATATCAATTCACAAATAGAAGATTTTCAGGCTATTTCAAATACTAATTATTCTGAATTTATTCTGTCAGATTTAGACTTTCAGTCATTTCCGCCTTTAAGAGGGAAATTTGGAAACTTAAATTTTTCAGTTCCATTTCAAACAATCTTGTTTAAACAAATTGGTAGTATTACAACTGAAGACGTTTTGTTGGCCACTATGGAACAAAATACAAACAGACAGGCTATTTTACTTGGAGAAGATTTATGGAGGTGGCGAGCGCAGAGTTTTCTAAATAACGATTCTTTTAATCAGTTTGATGATTTTATTGGTAAACTCATTCAATATTTAGCTTCCAAAAAAAGAAAGGAACGATTGAATGTGGAGTTTGAGTCTTTTTACAATGGTAATACGAGTGTTATCATAAGTGCGCAATACTTTAATAAAACCTATGAGTTTGACAATCGAGAGAATTTAATTATTGAAGTTACAGATGATATTTCGGGTGATAAACAATCATTCCCATTTGTATTGAAGAACAATAGTTATGAAGTTAATTTAAGTAATTTAAAAGCTTCGGACTATAGTTTTAAAGTAACAGCAGTAAACAGTAATATTTCAAAATCTGGAAAATTTAAAATATTGGCTTATAATATTGAAGAGCAGTTTTTAAATGCTAATGTTTCGAAGTTAAATTCTACGGCAATGAATACAAATGGAAAGCTCTATTTTCCCGATACCTTCTCAAAGTTAATTGATGATTTATTGAATGATACGCGTTTTGCTACTATTGAAAAAAGTACAAAAAATACAGTATCTTTGATAAGTTGGAAATATCTTCTGGCTCTAATTGCCTTATGTTTAGCTTCAGAATGGTTTATTAGAAAATATAACGGACTTATTTAAATAAAAAAGAGATTATGGAAAGATTACCTAAAATAGGATTACCTATTATTATTACAATAATTGTATTAATTGTTGTCGTAGCAAAGTCTGCAGTAACGATTGACTCTGGTGAAGCAGGAGTGTTGTTTAAGACTTTTGGAGAGGGTGTTGTAATTGATGAGCCACCAATGGGCGAAGGATTTCATATTGTAGCACCATGGAACAAGGTGTTTGTTTATGAAGTAAGACAACAAGAAGTACTTGAAAAAATGAACGTGTTGTCATCAAATGGATTGGATATCAAGCTAGAAGCATCTGTTTGGTTTCAACCAAAATATTCGGATTTAGGAAAGTTGCACCAAGAAAAAAGTGAAATGTACAAAGAGCGTGTATTGCTTCCTGCCATTCGTTCAGCAGCTCGGAGTGTAGTTGGACGTTATACTCCTGAACAGTTGTACTCCACAAAGCGTGATGCCATTCAACAGGAAATATTTGAAGAAACCAAAAAAATCGTTGAAGATCAATACATTCAATTAAACGAGGTGCTAGTTCGTGATGTGACGCTACCGCCAACCATAAAAGATGCCATTGAACGTAAATTAAAACAAGAACAAGAATCTTTGGAATATGAGTTTAGGTTAGTTACTGCTGAAAAGGAGGCTGAAAAAGTTCGAATTGAAGCACAGGGTAAGGCTGATGCTAACAGAATATTAAGCGCTTCATTGACTGATAAAATTTTGCAAGACAAAGGGATTGACGCGACAATTAAGCTATCCGAATCAAATAATTCCAAAGTGATTGTAATAGGTTCAGGAGATTCTGGAATGCCTATAATATTAGGGAATCAATAAAATATATAATTGACCAAATAAAAAGGCACTGAAATCAGTGCCTTCTTTTTATTAATATTTGTTTATTAGGATATCCAGCCTTTTGCAATGGCTTGTTTTGAGAGCCAAATCAAGAACAAGCAAACAATAATAATTATAATAGGCATAATAACGCTAGGCATATCCACATTCATAAATAGGTAGACATGTTGAACAATAGCACCAATAGCTGAAAGGACCAATAGACCATATGCCCATTTTTTTCTTAAAAGTAAAGCTAAACAGCCCAAAGCACCTGCAAAAACAGCAATTGCGAAAGCTGCTGTATACCATGCAGGATAGTCTACTAAAAACTCTGCTTGTTGTTCTTCTGGCATAGCAGCAATCATTTCATCAGTTGCGAAAGCTCGAGCCAAATAGGCCATAACTCCCATTCCATTCCAGATAAGAGCTACTACACTTACAATCCAAAACCACACTGGTGGTTTGTTAGTTGAATCTGTCATATTTTAAAAAATTTAGTTAGTTTATATATAACAAGTTATAAAAAATTTGTGAGATGTGTAAAATAAAGTAATTTCGAACCTTCAAAAGCAAATCAAGTGTTTGAGAACAAACGATATTATTATCTGGTAAAATGTCAATATCTGGGTTACAGATTTCATGGTTGGCAAAAACAGCCCAATCTGAAAACCTTGCATTTGATGATTGATAAAACACTGCGATACATTCTTGAGGGCAAAAAGTTCAAAACATTAACTGCTGGTAGAACAGATGCCATGGTATCAGCTAACGAAGCGGCTTTTGAATTGTTTCTTTATCATAAAATTGAGGATTTAGATACTTTTTTGGAGTTGTTTAATTTTAATTTACCGCAAGATATTCGAGTATTAAGCCTTACTGAAGTATCTAGTGATTTCAATATTATTCAAGGATCAAAGGTTAAGGAATACTTATATATTTTTGCATTTGGTGGCAAATTTCATCCGTTTTGTGCTCCCATAATGACAACCATTTTAACAGATTTGGATATCGAACTCATGAAGGAAGGTGCCAAACTTTTTCAAGGCTCACATTATTTTAAATCGTATTGTTTCAAACCCACAGATAAAGGTGTTTATGATAGAGAAATTGATGTTTGCGAAATAGTTGAAAACACCCAATTAACAGCCAATTTTTTTCCTGAAAAATCGTACATTTTACGTGTAAAAGGTAAAGGGTTTATGCGTAATCAAATACGATTGATGATGGGTGCACTTATTAACCTTGGTAAAGGCGAATTGACACTTTCGGATATTGAAGCGAGCTTACTTCCTAATAATAATATAGCCATAGATTATATCGCTCCAGCTTCAGGATTAATTCTTAATAAAGTTGATTTTCAAGAGTGATATAATCGCTTTATTCTGTTAAAAACCATTAAGAATTCCCATAATTATTTAACATAATTTATGTTAAAAGAACCTTAAAGAGGTTAAAGCTTGTTAAATCACTTGACTTATCTCATCTAGCCCCTAGTTTATAAGCGTAACTATTTATAAATCAGCAAAAAAAAATTATGAGTTATTTAAACATGAAAGATGAAAAGTTAATACCTGTGGTGGTGGAATTAAATACCTTGTTAGCAGATTATCATATTTACTACCAAAAATTACGAAGCAACCACTGGAACATACTCGGTAAGAATTTTTTTGATCTTCACAACAAATTTGAAGAGATGTACAATGATGCTAAAATCAAAATTGATGAAATAGCAGAGCGTATTTTAACCTTGCGTTTTCATCCCATGAGTACATTTAAGGATTATTTTCAAGTGTCAGCCATTACCGAAAAAGAAGGTTTAAAAACAGATGTTGACATGGTGAAGGAAACCCTTAACGATCATAAAATTCTACTTAAACAAATGAGTAAAGTCATTGAAAAGGCCGAATCAGTTTCTGACGAAGGAACCATAGATTTGATTGGTGCCTATATCAGAGAGCTAGAGAAAACAAGTTGGATGTTAGACGCTTGGGCAAAAGATACCAAGGATACTTTGAACACAACACCTATTGAAGCCTAATAATCGCCATTAAATCTTAATTATGAAAGAGCAATTAGCAGAAGCATTCAATAATTTAATTGACAAATTAAAAGGTTGGTTCAATACAATTATAGAATATCTACCAAACTTTGTGCTTGCCATTTTAGTACTTATCACGGCATATTTTATAGCAAAGTATGTGAATAAAGCAACAAAAAAGATTGTCGATAAGAAAGTTCAAGACGAGTCGGTAAGTGGTATGATATCTAGAATTACAGCTGTAATAGTTGTGTTGGCAGGATTGTTTTTGGCTTTAGGGATCATGAATTTAAATCAAGCACTCACATCACTACTAGCTGGTGCTGGTGTAGCTGGTTTGGCAATTGGTTTGGCCTTACAGGGCACATTGTCAAATACAATTTCTGGTATCATTCTATCCTTCAGAAAAAAAATTCAAATTGGCAATTGGGTAGAGACTAACGGTTTTTCAGGTGAAGTTATGGATATTAACATGAAAGACTTCACGCTTAAAGAAGCGGATAACAACATCGTCGTTATACCAAACAAAAAAATACTTGAAAATCCGCTAAAAAACTATTCGCTAACAACCAAAATGCGTGTTTTTATAGAATGTGGAGTCGGGTATGAATCTGATTTGGAAAAAGTAGAATCGCTCACTAAAGAAGTTATTGCCAAAACTTTTGATCAGGTTGAAAAGCCAGAAGATGTAGAATTCTATTACACAGAGTTTGGCAACAGTTCCATTAACTACTTATGTCGGTTTTGGATAGATGCTGAAAGCATGCTGGAAAAACTCCGTGCAAAAACCAAAGCTATTATTGAAATCAAAAAAGCTTATGATAAAGAAGGAATCAATATACCGTTCCCAATTCGAACATTAAAATTTGACAATGAGTTAGCTTTTAACAACCCTGTTGAATTTGAAAAAATCTCTAAAAACTAGAGTTAGATTACGAGTTTGTAATCTTAACCAATAATTAAAAAATTAAATATTATGTTACGTTGGACAATCACTTTTGTAATAATTGCAATCATCGCTGGAGTTTTAGGTTTTGGTGGTATTGCGGGAGCATCGGCAGGAATTGCTAAAATATGTTTCTACATTTTTTTAGTACTCTTTGTGTTGTCATTATTAAAAGGTGGTTTAAGTAAAAAGTAATACGTTTTATAAAACCGAATTATTAACCATTAAAATTAAAACAATGAAAACTATATTATATATATGTGCATTTATGTTAGTAGCAAATCTTAATGCACAAGAAAAATCAAAAAATATGTCAGAGACTACCGAAGTTAAAACGGTTAAGGTCAATAATGGCAAAGAAGTTGTTGAAAAAAAAGTCAAAGTAACAACAAAAAAAGAAAAAGAAGTAGCACTTGATAAAGCCGATGCTGGTAAAGTAAACCAAGACATGGTTGTTGGTAAAAACCAAAAGGTCACAAAAATTATTGAAATAGATAATGATAACGATCCTTTTTACGATTCTGAAATTGAGATAGTAACCTATGTCAAAGAGGGCGAAGAGTATAGCTTTGTTAAAAACACTGAAGGTTTTTCAGTATCAGCCAAAGGCACAAAGAAACCGTATGGTAATGCTGTTCGTTCAAGTCTAGATGATAGATACTATATTTTTAATAACAAAGATTATTCAGGAGTTGGTTATTTTGACAATAATGGAAATTTTGTTGTAGAATACTATAACAATGAAATCAGTTCATTAATAACTACAAAATATGTGACTATAACATCTTCTAAATAGATTGAAACATTAATTAAAAAAGCCTCATTCACTTGAGGCTTTTTTTTAACTTTAAACACATAAATCATGGCATTATGAAAGATACTTTAAAAGAAGCTTTAGGGTTTTTAAATAGATTGGAAAAAAACAATAATAGAGATTGGTTTAATGACCATAAAAAGGAATTTAAATCTATAGAAAAGAATATTAAAAGCCTTTACAATGATGTCTTTGAGACTTTGAAAAAACATGATGATGTAGATAGCTTTAAAATGTTCAGAATATACAGAGATGTTAGGTTTTCAAAAAACAAACAACCCTATAAAACACATTTTGGTGGTTCATTTCACCGCAGAAAACCAGAATTGCGAGGTGGTTATTATTTGCATATAGCACCAAACAATGGGTCTTTTATAGCAACCGGATTTTGGGAGCCCAATAAAGATGATTTATTGCGTATTAGAAGAGAGTTTGAGGTTGACGCCTCTGAAATGCGAGAACTATTGGCAGAAAAATCATTTAAAGATATTTGGGGAGAATTGGAAGGTGATGAATTGAAATCTGCACCGCGAGATTTTGACAAAGATCACCCAAACATTGATCTGATACGTAAAAAGCAATATATTTTCGTAAGAAAGTATAAAGATGCAGACCTATTACCTCCAAATTTTATAGATGATGTTAACAAGTCCTTCAAAGCTATCAAGCCGTATTTCGATTATATGAGTGATGTGCTCACCACAAATATAAATGGCGAATCCATTATTTAATCGCTACAATGGTATGCTTATTACCATTAAATTCAATGGAATCTCCAACAACTTTATTTTTAAGTAATTGCCCAATAGGAGATAGGAGTGATATGCCAAAATAGGTTGTACCTTCTAATTCTATAGCTCCGATACTGGTTGAAATGAAAAAGTTTGATGCATTGGTTTTTACAATGCTGCCTAAAACGACACTGGTATGGTTAGTCTTTGGATTAATTAATTTTAAAGTATCTAAAGTCTTGAGAGCTTCGGTTAAATGCTGGGCATTTTTTTCTAAATCATTGAAAAGCTTTCCATTACCTGAATCATCATCTTCATCATTACTTTTGTCATTATTTTCAATAGATTCTTTAATAGTCTCAATTTCATCCCTATAACTAGCTATACGCTTACTGGCGTAGTTTTGACAAACAGCTAGTAATTGCTCTTTAACTGTCATTTAAGCAACCAGTTCCTGAAAAACTTGAATATTATCAATTAAACGTTCCTTAACAATATTCATCATGCGCTTATTTAAGGCTGATGAATTCGTAATGTAAAAACGATATTCATCTACTGTAAATTGACCAATGACCATCCCCTTTAGAGAGTTTCTGAATTTCATATCTTTTTGAATGGCATTTTCAATGTAGTCAATCTGCTTTTCAACAGTCAAATGGTAAAATACATTTTTGTGCTTATCAGCATAATTTTTAAAAACTTCAACAAATAAATCATTTTGAAATTTTATAATTGGACGAAGTGTCGCATTCTGAAAACGTTCATCGGGACTCATAGTCTCAAAAAAAACTGCCGATGTGATTTCTGGTCGGCATTGCAATAGGTTTGTAGATCGGCTCATGATTTAAGTTTGATTAAAAATATAAATTACATCATCCATTTGCCCTTCATATGATTTAGAATATTAACAGCGTTATCAACAAATAGGTTTTCATCATCATTGCATTGAGCAATGTTATGCCAACTCTTTTTTACTATAATCTTTATAAACTATCTTTGATAAAAACAAGAGATATGAAGTTTGGAAGTGCAGACAACCCAGAATTAATTGATTTCTCATTACCACCTGACCATATTGACACCGCAAAAGTACTTAACCAGGTTAAAGATGATAATCTACCTGAAGTTTATGTGGGTTGTGCTAAATGGAATAAAGCCGATTTAAAGGGGTTTTATCCACGTGGGACCAAAGATGAATTAGGCTATTATTCCAATCAATTTAATGCTATTGAGTTAAATGCAACGTTTTACAGAATTTTTCCAGCGGAGCAATTTGCAACTTGGTATGATAAAACACCTACGGGTTTTAAGTTTTTTCCAAAACTGAACCAAGAGATTAGCCATTGGAAAAGATTGAATGATGTTCAGGCAGTTGTTGAAAACTACTTATACAATGCCTCTAACCTCAAAGAAAAATTAGGAACCGTATTTCTACAGATGCATAATAATTTTGCTCCAAAGGATTTTGATAGAGTGGTGAATTTTGTTGAAAATTGGCCAAATGAGGTTCCGTTAGCTATAGAATTTAGGCATACCAATTGGTATAATGATGAGGTGGTTTCCAATCAACTATACGATTTATTAGAGTCAAACAACATTTCAAATGTCATTGTAGATACTGCCGGTAGACGCGATTTAATGCACATGCGATTGACCAACCCAACGGCATTTGTGCGTTATGTGGGAGCAAATCATCCATCAGATTATACTCGATTGGATGATTGGGTAAAACGATTGGAGGAATGGCAAGACCAAGGCATCAAAGAAATTGATTTTTTCATCCATCAAAATATAGAAAAGGAATCGCCTCTACTTTCAGCTTATTTCATAAAACGATTAAATAAAGCGTTAGGAACTTCACTGAAAATTCCTAATGAGAATCAGCAACAAAAACCATTATAACCTATGAGATTTCACACTAGAAAATGGGTCAAACCCGAAGATTTGAATCCTAACGAGACCCTTTTTGGAGGTCGATTATTAGCTTGGATCGATGAAGAAGTGGCATTATACACGTTAATACAGCTAGAAAATAAGCGTATTGTAACCAAATTTATGTCTGAAATCAATTTCATGAGCTCGGCAAAGCAAGGTGATATCGTTGAATTGGGTATTGAAGTTGTGCGTTTTGGTAAGTCTTCTTTAACACTAAAATGTGAGGCCAGAAATAAAATGACTCGCGAAACCATATTAACAGTAGATAATATTATTATGGTTAATTTAGACGAGAATGGTAAGCCTGCACCACATGGTAAAACCCAGATAGAATTTGTTAAGGATAGATTGGCCGATTGATTTAATTATTTAGAGAATCAATAATGGTATTCAATTCATAAATTTCCAAGTCAAAATAAGGGACGGCTGCAATGGCATGGTCAAAAATATCTGACATGATGTATTCATAATTTTCCCAACGCTTATCACTACTAAAACAATAAATCTCTAGTGGCAAGCCTTGAGGTGTTGGCGCTAATTGTCTTACCATTATAAACATATCCTTGTTTATGGCAGAATGATTTTCAATATAACTTTGCAGGTATTTCCTAAAGACACCTATGTTAGTCAAATTCCTACCATTTATCAATGTTTTTTTGTCAATATGGTTAGCGTTGTTATAGTTGTCAATATCGTTTTGTCTTGTGTTTAAATAATCAGTGATTAACTGAATGTTCTTGAAGTTTTCAATGTCCTTTTTAGTAAGATATTTTACACTTTTGGCCTTTAGAATTATAGAACGTTTAATACGTCTTCCACCTGATGACTGCATACCACGCCAGTTTTTAAAGGAATCTGTTATCAGAGCAAAGGTAGGAATATGTGTAATGGTCATATCAAAATTCTGCACTTGAACCGTAGAAAGGTTTATTTCAATAACATCACCATCGGCTCCATATTTTTCCATGGTAATCCAGTCACCAATTCTAACACTATCATTAACTGCCACTTGAATGCTGGCAACAAAGCCCAGAATGGTATCCTTAAAAATCAATAGTAAAATGGCAGACGCAGCACCTAAAGTTGTAAAGAATTTTATGAATGATAAATTAATAACCACTGCAAGACAGGATGCAATGGCAATAATCCATACGAATAGCATAACAACTTGTATATAACTATCGATGGGTTTATCCTTTAGTCTTGGCAATGTCTTAAAATAGGATTCAAAGGTTTTGAGGATACTTCGTATAATCCATACCGTCAAAATAATACCATATACTTTCAGAATGGTAACTATATAGCTTTCAAAATGTGGAAAGTCATAAAAAACAAAGGGAAAAAGCTTGATAGTTAGAATTAAAGGCACTATGTGAGCTATGTTTCTTGGGGCTTTATGATTAACTAATAAGTCATCAAAATGAGTTTTAGATTTCTCGGAGAACTTGCTAAATGCATTAATTAACAGTTTTCTAGTTACAAAATCTGTAATAAAAATAATGACAAATAACCCAATTAAAAGAACTAATAAATTCAAATATTTGGCTGTATCGGCATTGACATCTATTGAGATTAGATAGTCATAGAATAAACATTGAATATCTTTCATAAAGCATTAAGGTTTCAAAAATTTTTTATCCACACAAAATGTTCCGAATGGTATTATGGATGCCAATAAAACAGTTCGCATTATTTTGGAACTCCATTTTAAATTACTGCCAATAATGATGGCCAAAACAATATATGCTATAAACAAAAGGCCATGTGGCATCCCCAAGAGCTTGACATATTTGGGCTCGTTCATAAAATATTTAACAGGAGTGGCAATAAATAGCAGCAAAATGTAGGATACGCCTTCAAGCAGCGCTATAATTCTAAATAATGGTAACATATGATGTTTTTGGTTTAGCAAAAATACAATTCATAATACTATTTTTTTACACTTTTCACAAATTACATGTTCTGAAATTCAGATTTACAATTTTATGTTTTAAGTAGCTTAACGATAAAAAGTTACAAATAACGATTTTAATCTTTGAGATAGCTATTTAGTAATACTTTTAATCTGTAAATGATATTTATTATAGTTTGGCCTCAACAAAATCTACAATAAATTTTAGAGTAATCGTTACTTTTTGTGCGATAGTTATTTGGTGTTTAAAAACTTCAGCTCAAACAACTTCCATTCCTGATTCAAGTTTTGAACAAGCGTTAATAGATTATGGTGTAGACACCAATGGTCTAAACGGTAATATTCTGAACAGTGATGCGGAAAGTGTGATAACTTTGAATATTTTCAATAAAAACATTATAGACCTTACTGGTATAGAGGCCTTTATTAATCTAAAGTATTTGTACTGCTATTTCAATAATGTCCAAGAATTGAATTTACAAAGCAACCTACAGTTAGAAGTTTTAGATATTGAAAATAATAGTTTGACAAATTTGGACATTTCTGCCAATACGGAACTCAAGGAACTTTACATTAGTAACAACTTGCTGTCCAATCTAGATGTGTCAAACAATTTAGATTTAGAAGTCCTGTCATGTAATTTGAATAATTTGAGTGATTTGGATGTGGATAATAATATGAATCTATCCGTGCTATGGTGTTATTCTAATAATTTGCAAAATATCAATTTGCAACAAAATATATTGTTGGAGTCATTGTTTTGCGGTGATAATAATTTAAGTAGCCTGAATATTGCAAGTAATCCATTATTGCAAACAATATCTTGTAGTCAAAACAATTTATCAGAGTTAATTTTTGATAATTGCCAAGACCTCTCTTATTTAGATGTCAGTGGCAATAATTTCAGTCAAATTGATGTTAGTTCTAATTCATCTTTAACACGTTTTCTTTGTAACAACAATAATTTCCAATCATTAGATGTCTCTCAAAATCCGGAATTAATGCTCTTTTATGCTAGTTTTAATGGAATCCGAGAAATAGACCTAACTAATAACAATGACTTGAAATATGTGCGGCTGGAAAATAATGAATTGGAAAGCATTGATATAAGAAATGGTCAAAACAGTAGTATTTCAGATTTCAATGCAAATAATAATCCAGCATTAACCTGTGTTTATGTTGATAATACGAATGCTAATTATCTTGCCAACTGGGATATTGACAGTTCAGCAAACTTTGTCCAGGATGAAGCAGAATGTAATGCCTTATCTACACAGGATGTGAAGTTGAATGATATGGTTTTTGAAATGTATCCAAATCCAGTCATTGATTATATGAACATCACTGTAACAGATACCAAAAGTACATTGCGTTTGTATACCCTTAAAGGACAATCAGTATTTCAATCCAAACTTTCTTTAGGAACAAATAGTATTGATTTAAGTAATTACAGCACTGGATTTTATCTCGTTGAAATTACGACTTCAAATCAAAAAGTAATTAAGAAAATAATTAAAAGTTAGTTCTTAATTAGCTTCTCAACGGTTAGCACGTCATTATTTTTATTCAACACCTTCAATAGGTACAAACCACTTTCAAGTCCCTCTATCGTTAATGTCACTTGAGGATTATTGGAACTTTCAGAATGAATTAATTTACCATCTAAACCATACAGTTGAAATCTTAAAGATTGGCTCCTATAGTTACGGATATTTAAATCATTAGAAAATGGATTAGGATAAATACGAATACTATTCTCTGTAACGAATTCTTCAGTGCTTAATGTAGCATTAAAATATTGTTCTGCTAGAGTGTAAGCCTCAACGCCAATTTCTGCTCCAATGATTCTTCCAGGAATATCATCAATGGGAGGGTGGATACCGCCCCAAATTCTGGACAAACTGGTTTGGTCTGAAGCATCACGATATGTGGCCCATTGTAATTGAAATGTTTCACTAGGTCCTTCTTCAAATACTAAAAATTCATTTTGAACCACATCAAAGGTTCCCATGCCTCCAGGGAAAAATGCGTCTCCTGTCAGCAAGGTCAATACTTCTGCTGCTGCTCTAGAAAACGTTGAATGACCCGAAACATATCCTGCAAATGGAGGTGTGACGAATGTTGGACGCTGGTAAGGCCACCAATGCTCGCCTAATACCCAATCGACACCGGCAATATCGACATCTGGATCCGCTATAAAATCTGGTCCTTTCCATGCATAAATTTTCACTCTTCCTACGTTTTCATCAGAATCACCAGCTAAAGGATCTCCCGATTCAATGAGTTCTATACGACCTGGTACTAAAGGAATACCATGTGGATCATAATTAGGCAATGACATATCCGAACTTTGGCCTTTTCCCGCCATATAGCGAATAGCCGAAATAGGTCTAATATAATCGTAATATCCTTTAATTCCCCAAGTAGTGACAGCACAATCATGCATAGCACCACCTAAGGCCAAATAACATTTTACGTCCCATTCCAAATTACTTAAAACGGGCCCTTGACCATTTATTCTTTTTTCAACTAAAGGATGATCACTAACATAATTCATAATGGTAAACCAATGTCCTGGTGGCGTTTCAGAGTCTGGTCCGTCGGCCCAAAATTCGGCTAAAACTCTAGCGTAATCACCTCGTTTAACCATTTGAGGGGTGTAAGGCGCATTGGTGTATGGGTTTAAAGCATGTCCTGAACCTGGATCGCCACCTTCCATATAGTCATAAAACAATCGAAACTCCTCAAATGTTTGGGGTAAATCAACAAAATCAACATTTCCCAATCCATTCGGTGAAATATCGATTAATGTGTTATCATCAGGATCTAAATGGGATGACCAAGAAGCCACTAGTGTAAAATACCATTTATAAGGATCATCAAATCCATCTTCGTTTGAATTTTGAATATATGCTGGATCTCCTGGGTTATGATATAGATACGAATCAAATCCATTGTTCAAAATTTCCAATTCATCAGTTGTCAGACTAAAAGGTGCTACTTCACCCCATTCAGGGCTCACAAAATCTGGCGTGTTTAAAGGATATACATTACCACTTTGATCTATAAAAACATCAAATGCCAAAGGTTGCCAACGATTTGGATCAATACCCGTATTGTCTTCATATAATTCCAATACTAAAGGCTCATTTACGGAATTATAATATAAATTGTTATAGCCACTTTGTTCATGAGAACCATCCTGTAATCCAAAAGCAATTATTTCACTTGCTAGATAGTTTCCTAAAGCTGCATATGATCCTGTGCTGTAATCGGTTGATGTAAAATTTTCATCATATCCCAATGAGGCTAAATAAGAACTAAAGGAAGCGAGTGATTCAGTAGAGCCAGGTGAGTTTTGAAATCTATGGCTCAACAACCTAAACATGGCATAGCTAATGACTTCATGTCTTGCGGCATCAACATCAGTTGGTGTATCGATACCAGAAAATGGACAATCAAAACCTCTAAAAGATTTACCTAAAAATACAGTTTCTGCTTGTTCATCAAAAATGGCCCAAGCATCATACATGAGCATCGATGTGTGAAACAAATTTCTGGCATGAACGGTCGGTCTGGCAAAATCAACACGAATGGCATCCAATAATTGCTCATTCCATTCTCGAGCTATAGAATGCTGGGAATGACTTTGAATTGATAAAAAAGTGAATAGAAAAACGAGGAAATACGTAATTTTTTTCATGAACATTTGGTTTGTATAAATGTATAAAAAAATGTTAATAATTGCCTTTTTTTTGTGATTCTATCTATAAATGCCTGAAATTTATAGATTAAGTTTTAATTCAATCAAAATTATTAAACCATGCGTATTTTAAAATTATGTTTACTGGCTTTTTCAATTGTCGTAATTTCCTGTAAGGACGATAAAGAAAATGCACAAGCCGAAGTTGTTGAAAAGGAGTTTGCAATAGATTATGAAAAATTTACTCTGGGCAATGGACTAGAGGTTATACTCCATCAAGACAAAAGTGACCCAATTGTTGCCGTTGCAACCATCATGCATGTGGGCTCCAATCGCGAAAAACCTGGTAAAACGGGTTTCGCTCACTTTTTTGAACATATGAGTTTTAATGACTCCGAAAATGTTCCCGTAGGCGCCAACAGAAAAATGATACCAGAATGGGGAGGAAGCCGAAACGGTGGAACTTCAAATGACTACACGGTGTATTATGAAGTAGTCCCCAAAGACGCTTTTGAGAAAATCATGTGGATTGATTCAGACAGATTTGGTTACATGATTAATACGGTCACTAAAGCAGCACTAGAACGTGAAAAACAAGTGGTAAAAAATGAAAAACGCCAACGTGTGGATAATGCACCATATGGTTATACAGATGAAATAATCAGATCCAATTTATACCCTGAAGGACATCCATACAATTGGACTGTTATTGGTTCATTGCCTGATTTACAAGCTGCTACCATTGATGATGTTAAGGAGTTTTACAATAAATACTATGGTGCATCAAATGCGACATTGGTTATTGCTGGTGATATTGATTTTGAAGAAACCAAAGCTTTAGTAAAACAATGGTTTGGAGAAATTCCTAGTGGTCCTGAAGTTGAAATTCAGAATCCGAAACCGGTTACTTTGCAGGAAACAAAATCATTGTACTTTGAAGATAACTTTGCAAAATTACCAGAACTACGCATGGTTTACCCGACTGTGGAAGAATATAATAATGATAGTTATGCCTTACAGATCTTGGGTCAATTATTGAGTGGTAGCAAAAAGTCACCATTGTATCAAGTGGTTGTTGAAGAGGAAAAATTAGCACCCAATATTGGTACATACCAATCTAGTAGTGAATTAGCTGGCGAATTTATATTTAGAGTTCGCGCCAATGCAGGTGTCGATTTGGATTCCCTTAAAATGGCTATAAACAAAGGTTTGGAACGATTTGAAACCAATGGAGTGAATGAACGTGATTTAAAACGCATTAAGGCGGAATTGGAAACAAATCTGTATCAAGGTATTAGTACCGTTTTAAATAAAGCTTTTCAGTTGGGTATGGATAATGAATTTGGTGGAGATCCAAGTTATATTACCAAAACAGCTAAGTTAACCAATGCTGTTACCGCTTACGATGTAATGCGTGTCTATAATAAATACATCAAAGGTCAAAATTATGTAATGACCAGCGTCGTTCCTAAAGGGCAATTGGATTTAGCTGTTTCAAATGCCGAAGAAGCCAAAGTATGGATTGAAGAGGTAAAGCAAAATGTTGCCAATGAAGAAGTTAGTCAAGGCGAAGAAGCAGAATATGAAAAAACACCATCTAAATACGATAGAAGCGAGCCTCCTTTTGGAGATTTACCAAAGTTTACCATGCCTGAAATCTGGACTGCTGAATTGGAAAATGGCATGAAACTGTATGGTATTGAAAACAATGAGATTCCTTTAGTACAATTTGATATCACCATTCCTGGCGGGCATTTACTGGATCCTGAAAATAAAGCAGGTGTTGCTAATTTGGTTAGTGATTTAATGATGGAAGGCACTGCCAATAAAACACCAGCTGAATTGGAAGAAGCCATAGGTTTATTGGGTGCTAACATTAATATGTACAGTGCTAATGAAGATTTTCATATTACAGGCTCATGTTTAACCAAAAATTTTGATGAGACTATTGCTTTAGTTAAGGAAATCCTTTTGGAGCCTCGTTGGGATGAAACTGAATTTATTAGATTAAAACAAGCTTTGGAAACAGCCTTAAAAGATCGTGAAGCCAATCCAAATGCTATTGTAGGTTTGGTGTATGATAAAATTCTGTACGGTGATAACCATCCGTTTGCAGTACCTGCGAGTGGAACCTTGAATACAGTTCAGGATATCAGTATAGAAGATTTAAAGGCATATTATACCAATTTAGTTCCGGCGAAAGCATCATTCCATATAGCTGGTAGTATCACTCCAGAACAAACAAAATCTGTTTTAGCAACGCTCAATGATTGGAAAGGAGAAGCAGTTGCTATTCCTGAATATACTATAAATGGTAATACGCAAAAGGATCTATTGTTTTTCATTGACGTTCCTGATTCCAAGCAATCCGTATTAAATATTGGTAAGCTAGCACTTTCTGCAACCAATCCCGACGCCAATAACCTAGACTTTGCCAATGAAATTATAGGAGGTGGTTCCAGTGGTCGTTTATTCCAAACATTGCGGATTGAAAAAGGCTACACTTACGGTGCTTATTCGGGTGTTAGTAACAGTTTAGAAATGGCACCTTACACCGTTCGTTCCAGTGTTCGTGCTAATGCCACATTAAAATCTCTAGAGATTATAGAAGACATGTTGGCTACTTACGCTGAAAGTTTTGGTGAGGATGAAGTCACCTTGACTAGAGAAAAATTATTGAAGGCCAATACACGTGCCTACGAAAGTTTGGGAGCTAAATTGAGCATATTACGTAATATTAGTAAATATGGCTATTCTCAAGATTATATTGAAAAAGATCAGGAAGAATTGATAGCTATGACGGTTGAAGATTATAAAAACATCATCCAAAAATATCTAACAGAAGATGATATGATTTATGTGGTTGTTGGTGACAAAGCAACGCAATGGGATGAAGTTCAAAAATTAGGAAAAACAGTAATAGAACTCGATATTTTTGGAAATCGAGTAGTCTCTCAATAAAAGAAAATGAAATAATTTACAATGCACAGCGATATTCTTGCTGTGCATTTTTTATTTTTACATACTTATGAATAAAATAAATCTAATACTGTTATTTGCCTTTATCTTTAGTAAAGGATTGTCTCAAAACAATGGTTTAATTTATCCTGATTTTATTGGAGAAACATTAGAATCCATTCATAATAACTTACAGTGGAAAGTACTTGTAAAAGCAACAGGTGACTTAAACGATGACCACCTTATCGATTATGCGTTAGTTCTTGAATCAAAGGATAGCATTCTTGAAAAAAGATGCCCCAGTTGTAAGCTATCAAAACAAAAGCCAAGAATAATCTTGGTTCTCATTAATGAAAATAATACTGCAAAAGTGATGGTTCAAAATAATAAGTTCATAGCCAGAGGGGATGAAGGTGGTATGTCTCCATATATCGAACCTGAATTATTGATTGAAAATAATTTGTTAACAATTTTCTATCAATTTACACGCTCTAATCAGTCCTATGTTTTTGAATTCAATAAAAGTGATTTTATAATAAAAAGTGCAAAAAGTGTGGGTGTTCATGCAGCAAGTGGAAACTTTAGTTGTGACCTTTATGATTTTAAAGCAAATATTATAACCTGCACAACAGGCCATATATCTAACGATATGGAGAACACAAAATTGATTGAAATAAAAACCAAGCCTAAAAAACTTTCTGAATTTGGAGAAATGTATGAATGGGAGGTTGTAGAAAACAAGTACTTATAATTCAAAAGCAAAAAAATTGTCCAACTCTTTAAACATTCCCGACTATAACAAACCCATTTCCCGATTGGCTGTTAAGCTCAATAGTAATGGCGAGCGCAGTGTTTTACAAGGGCATCCGTGGGTATTTGAAAACAGTATTGTTAAACAGAACAAAGAAGGACATTCAGGAGATATCTGTATTATTTTTAGAAAGCGCGATGATGCTGTTATAGGTATTGGCTTGTTGGATAAGTCATCACCAATTCGTATCAAGATGTTGCATCATGGTGGTCCTCAAAAAATGGACGATACCTTCTTCACTAATGCCATTCAAGATGCTTATTCCAAAAGACGCCATTTATTAAAAACCAATACCAATAGTTATCGGTTGTTATTCGGTGAAAATGATGGTTTTCCAGGTCTGATAGCAGATGTTTATGCTAATGTATTGGTGGTGAAACTCTATTCTGAAATTTGGTATCCTTATTTAAAAGTTATTATATCCAGCTTGATTACTGTTTCCAAAGCAGAAACGGTTGTTTTACGCTTAAGTAGAAATTTGCAACAAGCTGATTCAGATTTTTTAGATGGACAAGTCATTTATGGTACATTAGATCATGAAGTCGTTCAATTTGTTGAGCATGGTGTACATTTTTCGGCTAACGTCATAAAAGGACATAAAACGGGTTATTTTTTAGACCACAGACATAACCGAAAGCTTGTAGGTGAGTTGAGCAAAGGTAAAACGGTATTGGATGTTTTTGCTTATGCAGGTGGTTTTTCGGTTCACACCTTGGCCAATCAAGCTAAAGAAGTTACCAGTTTGGATATTAGTCAGCAGGCTTTGGCAATTGCTTTGGAAAATGGTAAACGTAATGCCTATTCTGGAAAGCACCATATTATATGTGGTGATGCGTTTGAAGAAATGGAAAAACTCATTCGAGAAGAAAGGACTTATGATGTGGTTGTCATAGATCCACCAAGCTTTGCCAAACAGCAATCTGAAATAACATTGGCTAAAAAGAAATATGCACAATTGGCCAAACTAGGAGAGAAGCTTACAGCTAAAAAAGGAATATTGGTTTTAGCATCTTGTTCATCTCGTGTGAGATCAGATTCGTTTTTTGATATTAATCAGCAAGTATTACAGGCGACTAATCGCCCGTTTAAAGTGATTTTAAAAACCGAACATGATGACGATCATCCCATTGGTTTTCCAGAAGGCGCTTATCTGAAATGTGGGTATTATAGATTGGATTAACTATTTAAGCATGAAACAAATTCCAAGATATAAACTACTCATCATTCTGTCCTTCTTTGCTATTTATGTTATATGGGGTTCTACCTATTTATTGAATAAAATTGCTGTATCTGAAATTGCCCCATTGTTATTGGCAGCATATCGATTCATTAGTGCTGGTTTACTCGTAATTATTATTGCCCTAATTCTGAAACTCAATCTTAAAATCAGCAAAAAACAAATGCTCAATTCAGCGATTGCTGGGTTTTTATTTCTGACTTATGGAAATGGAATTTTTGTTTGGGCTCTCAAGTATGTAGATAGTGGGTTTGCAGCATTAGAAGCAGCTACACAACCCTTGTTCGTTATTTTATTAATGCGCATACTGTATGGGGTTAAAATGGCAGTTAAATCCATTCTAGGCGTCTTTTTAGGAATATTGGGTATGTTTTTACTAGTTCATCAAGACGGATTAGATTTAAATAGTCATAGCATCATTGGCATGTTGATGATTTTATCGGCAGTATTAAGTTGGAGCTATGGTAGTATTTTTGTTTCGAAAGCTGATTTGCCGTCCAATTTTTTTGTCAGTACCGCTTACCAAATGATTTTTGGTGGTTTGATGCTCTTTATCTTAAGTTTTGGGCTCAATGAAACATGGACAACGCCAGAATTTTGGAGTTATAAAGTTCAAACGGCTATGGTTCTTTTGGTTATTTTTGGAAGTATCGTTGCTTTTACGGCTTTTAATTATTTACTAAAAGTGGTTTCTACTGAAAAAGTGTCAACTTCAGCATATGTCAATCCAGTTATTGCGCTGATTCTCGGATGGTACTTTTTGAATGAAACGATTACACTGCAATCCATTGTTGCTGCAATTGTACTGTTACTCGGCGTGTACTTTATTAATTCTAGAAAAGCAACGATTCCTAAAAAGATTAAATTGGTAAAACGGCCAAAATATTAAACAGTTTAGCCTTGGTTTCAAAAAACTTATACTCTAAATCTATAGCTTTTAATTTGGCATCAATAAGTTTGGATTCGCGACTGTTAACCAAAAATATAGAACTCTCACCAATGAAGAACTTGCGCTCTTCAGCAGACAGTAAGGTTTCATAATCACTTACAATACTGGTATTGTATTCATTTTGGACAGTAAACGAACTTAACTCTTGATTAATGGCAGAAATTTTATTCTTAAGCGTGACTTTAGTCGCTTCAATTTCAAATTCCGTATCCAACATTTTAAGTTTGGCTAATTTCAAATCGGCACGTTCTTTCCTTAAAAACAATGGCAAACTCACATTCACCCCACTTTTATAATTACTGGTGTTGAATGAATTTATGACTTCAGGAGTTTGAGATAAAAAATTATACTCCAGATTTATTTTTGGTAATAAATTATTGGCAGCCAAACGTCTATTAATATTCAAGCCTTCATATTTATATTCCAATGACAGCATTTTTGGATGTGTTGCGATGTCAAAACTGGCTAGATCAAATTCTGATGTGCTAAAAACAGCATCAATATTCAATAATGTATTGGTATCTGGAATAATATTATCCTGAAGTTCAATAGGTATATTGTTTTCCAACCATAAATAGTTGGAGAGCTCTAAACTGGCTTTAATATAAGTAATTCGCGATTTTTCATAGTTCAAGCGTCTGTCATTTAAAGCAATTCTGGCCTCTGTGGTGTCAATAGCCGCACGCTCGCCAACTTGATAGCTTTTTTTAACACCTTCAAATCGCAGATTGGCATTCTCAACAAAATCCTGATAAACTTGTTTTTGGTTGTAAGCTCGTAGCCAGTTAAAATAGGTAACCGAAGCTTGATATAAAATGTCGTTTACCAATAATTGTCGGTCCATGGCAGCTTGTTGAGTAAACAACTTGGCCTGTTTTAACATGGACATACGCTCATTCATAATCAAACCTCTAGCAATATCAATAGATACACCAACACTGTATAAACCCTCTTCAGGAATCGTAGCTTCTGGATTGAGGTAAACGCCTTCGTTTTCTTCAAAATTACCTTTAAACTCAACACCATACCATGTGGGTATTTTAAAAGTGGCGTTCAATTTATCGTAATATTCTGTGTTTTTGAATTTTTTTCGATCATAATCCACTTCCAATTTTGGGTCAAAGGCGCCACGTGATTTAAGCAGCTTGAGCTCACCTTCATCTACAATTAAATTGGCCTGCTTAACTATAGGGTGAAAGGATTTTACAAATCCCAAATATTCAGATAATGTCATGATGCTATCTGTTGTCTGCTGTGCATTTAACATACTACAACAGGAAATGAACATGACCAATACAAAATATTTCATGGTTTTATTTGCTTTTATCTTCTGATCCATTTTTTTGTGGTGTATAATATTCAGCTGGAAAACTATTTAATTGTCTCCATATTTCATACCAAATAGGCACATCATTTAATAAGGCAATGGTTCTGGCTCCAGAGCCTACTCGTATACCTTTTGGCCATTTATAATCGGTTTCATCTGGTGCTAATAACACGCGATATTTACCATTGGCACTAATAAAGTTTTCAATAGCCACAATTTTGGCACCATAAGTTCCATAAGAGGCATTGGGCCAACCACTAAAGACAATGGCAGGCCAACCATCAAATTGAACCCTTACTTTTTCCCCAATATGGAGTAGCGGTAAATCAATGGGTCTAACATAGGTTTCAACCGCCAGTTCAAATTCAGCAGGCATAATACCAACCAATTCTTCACCTTCTTTAAACGTCACACCAATTCCACCTCTCAAGGCCTTATTGATAAAACCATTTTGTGGGGCCGTTACATAAAGCAAATCATTTCGCTTTTTATAATTAGTGTAGTTATTTTCCAATTTGGTGACTTGTGCTTTAGCATCAAACTGATTGGATTGCGCCGTAAACTTATCACTTTCAGCCTTCGATATTTTATCGGAATATTCAGCATTGGTGCGCGTTATTTCCATTTCTGCATTAAAAACGTCATTGATGCTTGCCAATAATTTATTTTCCTGCGAAATCAATTTAGCCTGATTTTCTTGCAGTTTCAAGCGTTTTTCTTCAACATCCTTTACGGCCTTTAAACCTTCTTCCTGTAAAGTAAGTGTACGATTATATTGCCTTTCAGCAATTTCTAAATTGGTATTAGCAGCCTTAAAATCTATGCTATCACTTTTAACCTTAAGCTTGGCTTGTAACAATTTGTTTTCGGCTTGTTTTAGTTTTAACTGGCGTTCTTGTTGTAAGGCTACTATCTGTCTGTTTAAGGCTTCAACTTTGCCTTCATATGCAGTAACCGATGAAGCTTTGGCGCTAATTTGATCACCCGTACGCTCCACCAAACGCTCATCAAAGTATTCACTTTTGACTTCAGAAATTCTTAATATAGTATCACCTTTTTTGACATAGTCACCTTCTTGTACAAACCATTCTTCAATTCGGCCAGGAATTTGCGATTGGATGGTTTGTGGTCTGTGATTAGGTTTTAAGGTCGTCACTAGTCCTTGACCGGTAATATTTTGAGTCCATGGTAAGAACAATATGACGATTAGAATGATTGAAAAGACGATTAAAAACCGATTTAAAATTTTAAAATAGTTTTTATCCAATACCATTTTACCTGATTGAAAATCAGTTAATGGTATTTTTTTATTTAATTCGTTCTTGGATATATTTAACATGACTACTTGGTGTTACTTTTAATATTTCCGTTTTCTAACTCAATAATCTGATTACAGCATTTTTTCCACTCGTCATTTCTACTAACAACAATCAATGACCAAGGATTTTCTGCAGCTGTCAAAAAATTAATGATCTTGGTCGTTTCGGTTTGACTGAATTGATCTAATGGATCTTCTAGGATGAGCACTTTGGGTTTGTTGACAATGGCTCTGGCTAAAATGATTTTTTTTGAGGTTGTATAAGACATTTGTCTGCCTTCAGGATGTAAAATGGTTTGTAAACCGTGATCCTGCTCCTTTATAAAGTTCGATAACCCGACTTGGTCCAATGCCCAATAAATAGTTTTATCAGAAATGTTTGGATTGCCAAAAGTGATGTTTTCACGTATGGTTCCAATAAAAGGGGTTTCCTCTGAAAGTGACATCCCTAAATGCGACCGATAATGATTTAGATTAATACTTTTTAAAGATTGGTTATTAACAATAACTTTTCCAGTCGTTGGTTTGATAATACCTGATATTAAGCGAAGTAGGGTCGATTTGCCTGAACTACTTTCACCGCGAACCAAAATTCTGCTCTTGGGCTTAATAGTGATATTAATATCATTTAAAATGGGTTGTTCTCTGTTTTTAACACTATAGCTAACCTGATCAATTTCAATAGTTAAATCATCTTCCAACAGAGGCTTTTCACCTTCTTGGGATTCCAATGTTTTATCTACCACTTGCCCTAATTTTTCCAAAGAGGTCAAGGCGTCATAAAAAGATTCCAATCCTAAAATAAGTTTTTCAACCGAAGCAATAACCAAGAGAATAATGATTTCCGCAGCCACAAACTGTCCGATATTCATTTCTTGGTTAAGCACCAGGGCACCACCTATAGTTAAAAGCCCTGCAGTAACAATAACTTTAAAACTAACCATTTGAATGAATTGGGTAACTAAAACCCTAAAGTGACTTTCCCTGGCTTTTAGGTAATCGGATACATAGGTGTCGTTTTTGGTAACTGCCAAGCTCGTGTTTCCAGAAAGTTTAAAACTCACCACAGCTCTGGCGACTTCTTGAATCCAGTGGGCAACCATATACTTGTGTTTAGACTCCTCCAAACTGGTTTCCAAGCCCTTTTTGGCGGTAAACTTAAATACGATATAGACTAATAGTAACAGAAAGAGTCCGAATACAATAAAAAACGGATGATAGAATGACAGCAATATTAAGGCAAATAAAATTTGCAATAAAGCGGCTGGCACATCAATTAGAATCTTAGACAAACTTTTTTGAATAGTAAGCGTGTCAAAAAACCTATTGGCTAATTCTGGCGGATAATAATCACGTAATTCGGTCATTCTAATTTTAGGAAACCGATAACTAAACTCAAAGGAAGCTCTAGTAAATATGCGCTGTTGAATGGTCTCAATAATGCGTAGTTGCATCAATTGTAAAGCTCCAGAAAACACAACGCCTAGAGTCACCAAAATAACCAAAACAATCCAGGATGTGGAGACTTGGGCACCTTGAATTAAATTAATGATAGCCTGAATACCCAATGGCAATGACAGTCCTACAATACCAGAAAAGATAGCATAGTAAAATATTTGAAAAATATCTTTCCGGTCTAATTGCAGAAGTCCCAAAAAACGGTTCCAAGGGGTTAAGTTTTTATTTTTCATAGTATTTATTTTATGGCATTAAGGGTTAATTCAATAAAGAATTTAGAAGGTGAACTCGTTTTACTAATATTGGTCAATGATGAAAAATGATCCTTTAAAAAATGTTGATAAAGAGCACCTTCCGTGATATTACTGGCTAGACTTAACGGGTATTTATAATGCGGGTTGATAGCCAATATAATATCATTTAATCTAGATATGATGCGCTTGTAAGCTACAAAATAACCTTCTTTATTTTCTTGATCCACTTGTTTGGTCAAAAATGACTTTGAGTTTTCATTAATGATTATGCGGTGCAGCACAATCTCATTAATATGGGTATATGTGGTGTCTTCTGTTACGCTGCGCGTCAGTACTTCTATGGCTTTTTGAAGTTTTTCTTTTGGATCAGAAATACTATGGGTTTCAAAAACCAATTGATATTCCAACCACGCCCAATACCATGATGATAAATAGAGTAGGAGTTTATGCTTACTCTCAAAGTATCGGTATATAGAACTTTCATTAGATTTAATTTGACTGCCTAATTTTTTAAAGGTGAAATCATCAAATCCAATCTCATCAATCAATAGAATACTATGCTTAATGATCCGTTTACCCAATTCAGAGGTTTCCGGGTCTTTCAGATATATTTTTTCTGGAACTACAATTTTAATATTTGAAAACAGCCTATCCATATATTTTAATTTTAATTGCAAATATAATAGTATTACTATTAAAAAAGAAATATTAACTTTTATTTAATAAAAAATAATACAAATCATTAGTTAGGAAACTATATTAATCGTAATATTGCAATATATAAATACAGCATGGGTATTACGAAATCTGAAATATTCACAGAAACTCAAAATGAAATTGCTTTACTGGCCAAAGCATTTGGGCATCCAGCTCGAGTGGCTATAATCCAGTACTTATTTAAAATCAATGCCTGTGTGTGTGGCGATTTGGTCAATGAAATTGGTTTGGCGCAACCAACTATCTCGCAACATTTAAAAGAGTTAAAGCAATTGGGTATCATTAAAGGAACAGTTGAGGGAACCAGCGTGTGTTATTGTATAGATCAAACTAAATGGCAAACTATCAAAGAGGTATTGGGGAGTTTTTTGGATATGGACAACTGTAATGCCAACACATCTTGTTGCTAAAAAAATTTAAATGTATTCATCGTTATATTACAATTAAACTATTGAAATTATGAAACTATCAGAAATAAAAAAGCATTTGGGACAATTAGAAACCATTTCGTTTAAACTACCCAATGGGTCTTTGGTGCCCAGTCACTTTCATGTAACAGAAATAGGTAAAATCAATAAGCATTTTATAGACTGTGGTGGCACCGTTAGGGAAGAGGAGGTCATTAACTTCCAACTCTGGAATGCCAATGATTATAACCATCGTTTGCACCCTGAAAAGCTTGTACACATTATTAATTTATCAGAAAAAACCTTAGGGCTAAATGATTCTGACATTGAAGTGGAGTACCAAGGTGAGACTATTCAAAAATTTGCTCTAGAATTTGATGGCATCAATTTCCTTTTGACTTCAAAACACACGGATTGTTTAGCAAAGGATAATTGTGGAATACCAAAAAGTAAACCAAAAGTAAGATTGTCTGAACTGCAAAATGAGCCTTGCTGCTCGCCTGATGGGAATTGCTGTTAAATCCATATAAAATTATCATGTACACAACATTGTTAGATACCATAGGGCATTTAGATACTAAATCTATTTCAAAAGAACGTCAGTTGGTTTTAAAACCTTTAATTGATTTTATTCAATCAAAAGTAAATGCAAATCAAGAGATACGCCTAAACTTTATTTGTACGCATAATTCCAGAAGAAGCCATTTGTCACAAGTTTGGGCGCAAACTATGGCAAATTACTTCAATATTAAAAACGTGTTTTGTTATTCAGGAGGAACAGAGGAAACAGCTCTTTTTCCAATGGTTGCAGAAACATTGATAAATTCAGGGTTTCAAATAAAGACCATTTCAAAAGACGATAATCCTGTTTACAGCATCAAATACTCTGACAACGAACATCCAATTATTGGATTTTCTAAAAAATTAGATGATGCTTTTAATCCAAAATCTGAATTTGCAGCCATTATGACTTGCGATTCAGCCAATGAGGCCTGTCCGTTTGTACCAGGAGCAGAAAAACGTATCCCTATAACTTTTGAAGATCCTAAAGTATTTGACAATACACCACAACAAGCTTCAAAATATAAGGAACGGAGTCTGCAAATAGCAACGGAACTCAAATATATGTTCTCACAAATTAAACAGGTATCGTAATATGAAGAAATTAAGTTTTTTAAATCGAAACCTGACCCTTTGGATTTTCTTGGCTATGATACTAGGTGTAGGTTTAGGTTATTTCATTCCAGCATTACCAAACATTATAAATACGATGGCTTCAGGGTCTACCAATATTCCTATTGCTATCGGGTTGATTGTTATGATGTATCCACCATTGGCAAAAGTTGATTACAGTCTGTTGCCCAAAGTATTTAAAAATGTAAAAATATTATCCATTTCTTTAATACTCAATTGGATCATTGGACCAATTCTCATGTTTGTATTAGCCCTCATTTTTTTAAGTGATTACCCCGAATATATGGTGGGCTTAATCTTAATAGGCTTGGCAAGATGCATCGCTATGGTTTTGGTATGGAATGATCTGGCGGAGGGAAGCAGTGAATATGGTGCAGGATTAGTAGCGCTCAATAGTATTTTTCAAGTATTTGCCTATAGCTTTTACGCATGGCTATTCATTACCAAATTACCACCACTTTTCGGTTATGAAGGTGCCATTGTCGATATTTCTATTGAAACTATTGCTGAAAGTGTGGCTATTTACCTAGGCATTCCTTTTTTATTGGGAATTATGAGTCGTATTATATTGTTAAGTTTAAAAGGTGAACATTGGTATAATAATACGTTTATACCTACCATTTCACCATTAACATTAGTAGCTTTGTTATTTACCATTGTCATTATGTTCTCCTTAAAAGGTGAACTTATTGTAAATATCCCTATGGACGTGTTATTAATTGCCATACCGTTGTTGATTTACTTTACGGTCATGTTCATTATAGGTTTCTTTTTTACGAAAGCACTAGGAGGGGAATATGACAAGACCACAGCTGTCGCTTTTACAGCAGCAGGCAACAATTTTGAATTGGCTATTGCGGTTGCCATTGCTGTGTTCGGACTGAACTCTGGCCAGGCGTTCACTGGAGTTATTGGCCCTTTGGTTGAAGTGCCTGCTCTAATACTTCTGGTTAGAGTAGCTTTTTGGTTTCGAAAAAAATATTATTAATCTATAACGTTTTTTCAATGACAAGTTTTTGCCCGATGCGAAGCGTCGAGTTTTTACGAATATGATTGGTTTGGCACAAGGCCGTAATACTCACATTATTTCGAGCAGAAATCCTGGACAGTGTATCACCTTTGCGCACAACGTATACCTCTGTTGGTCTTTCCAGATAAGCTTCCAATTCCTCTTCAGTCGTTAGCAAATCCAATTTACTTCTTCGCTTGCTGCTATGTAATTCTGGTCGGGTCCATTTTTTAGTGACCCACAATTCGGAAGCATTAACGTCATTATTTTCATCGAACTTCAAAAGATATTCGGGATTGATATGAACACCTTGATAGGTCATTTCTAAATGCAAATGGCTACCACGCGCGTTCCCTGAACGACCTCCTTTTCCTAAAAAATCACCCGCTTTAACGGTATCATTGGCTTTAACACCATAACTGGATAAATGGGCATAAAGAGTTTCTAGACCATTATAATGTCTCACAACCACGGTACGACCGTGTCCTGAAGAATAATTTGCAAAACGTACAATACCATCAAACATGGCATATAAACTATCTCCCGTAATTAAATCAATGTCAATGCCTCTGTGAGCACGACCCCAACGCCAACCAAAACGAGAAGTAATGACTTTGTCTCTTCCTATTGGTGAAAAGTAAACCGAATCTTGAAATGTCAGTTGAAGTGGAAAGTCAACGGGGCTATCATAGTCAATCTTAACATGTTCTGTATCCCAGTTTTCTGCTGTAATATCATAGGTAGCAGCATGCTGATTATAATCAACTTTTACATCCATGGGCTCATAATCCATATCTTCAAACAGGTCCAATATTTTATGAGCTTGCTTCAGTTCTGGGCTACTTTGGGCAAATCCAGATAGCACAAAACCTGCGAACAGTAGGCTAAATAATGATTTCATTTGCTATTAATCCTTTTAATTTAATTGATTGATGATTCTTGGTTGCTTTAATTTTTAGTCGACGAAAATAATAAAAAATTCGATAAAGTGTGTTAAAATACTGTTAGAGTTTATGGTTTTTTAAAATTTTAACAATCTTTTGTCAACACGCATTTTATCGATGATTTTAACTTCTATTTTCTATTTAACGAAAATATTTAGTGTTCATAAGGTTTTTTATCACATAACAAGTTGGATGACATAGTTTTACATGAATTAAAAACCTACTGTACCATGAAAAATCTTATTCGCCTCCTAGTATGCATGCTTGTTTCTCTAGCTTTTCATACGCTTAATGCCCAAGATTCTGCCAATGTTTTAGAAGAAGTTCCATTTGATTACCTAACAAGAAACCCAATCTATGACTACGATGCTGAAATGTTAAGTAATACGGATACGATTCCAGATTTCGAAAGTCAAGAATCCAAATTAAAAATTACGGGTACTGTTTACCAAAGTGATGGTGTCACACCAGCCAAAGATGTCATTCTGTATATCTGGCACCAAGATGCCAATGGTTACTACGATATGAAAACGGATAATCATAAGCGTTATGTCAATCACAGAGGTTGGATAAAAACGGATGCTGATGGTCAATATACTTTTTATACATTTTTCCCTGGCTCATATCCTCATAGTAAAGAAAAGCGCCATATTCATGTAGAAGTTAAAGAAGCTGGTAAAGTGGATTATGCTTTAAATGGATTCCTGTTTGAAGACGATCCATTTTTATCGAAAATCTGCCGTAAACGTCTTGCAAAAAAGGGAATCAATAACATCCTGTCAACACCTAAAAAAGGTGATTTGCACGTGGCTAACCATGACATCATCTTGAAAGCTGATAACCAATAATTTTTATAGTTTCTCCAGTTTTTTAAGCATTTCAACAGCGTTGCGATTATTCGGATTAAGTTCCAAAGACTTTTTATAGTTTTCTATGGCCTCTTGATTTCTTCCTAACGCCATAAGCGCTTCGGCATAGCTGTCATAAGGATTATCCTTATCAGGAAAAGCGTCAATACTCAATTCAAATACGTTGGCTGCAATACGGGCTTGACCTTCTTCTAAATACCGATAGCCTGCAACAATCAGTTCTTGTTCACTCAAATAATAATCGGTATTATCTCGATTCATTTTAAAAAATGAAATGCCCGCTTCAATTCCATTTTGGTCGATGGTTTCCGTTAGAAACTTGGCTAAAGGCATTTTAGGAAAGTCATAAGGCTCATCATACAAGATGCCTGCAATGGCTGTTGTCATACTGTTCAAAAAAGCACGCCGTGTATTGTTCAAAAAAATAATGGTTGTATCACTTGAGGGAATATACGTATATAACGAGCAAAATCCATCAATAGCACCACTATGTCCAACGGTTTCTATTAGTTTTCCCATATTGCCTATAGGTTTTTCCAAAAGCTCCCAACCATATCCATAATAACCGCCATATCCCGAGTCTGGTATCTGCTTGTCAAACATAACCTTTAATTGTTCTTCGGACAGTAAAGTTCCATCATGCAACGACTGATTAAATAGAAATAAATCTTCCACTGTGGCATATAAACCACCAGAGGCATAGGCTGTTGATTTGTTGGAAAGCTCAATATTAAAATAATCTCCAAAGCCTTTATAGTAACCTGAAGCCATATTTTTAATAATAGGTCTATTCCTAAAGTAACCCGAGCTTTCCATTCCAGCTGGATCAAATATCCGTTCTTGTAAGGCTTCCTCATAGGTTAATCCCGTTACAGTTTCGACTAGGTAACCCAAAATATCGTAGCCAGCATTGCTGTATTCAAACTTGTCGCCAGGTTGGAAGTCCATGGGCATAGCAGCAATATCACGAATGATATCTTTCGGTCGGTTACTTTGGCTAGTATTATTAAAATCACGTGATAAACCAGCAGAATGGGTTAGAAGGTGATGTGTGGTAATAAATTCTGCATATTGATTGTCAAAATCTGGTAAATAAGTAGAAATGGGTTCATGTAAATCCAGTTTACTTTCAGCCACCAATTGCATGATCAAAGTAGCCGTAAACGGCTTGGATAGAGAAGCAATTTGAAATTTGGTTTCTGGTGTATTCGGAATTTCCCAAGAACGGTTGGCCAAACCATAACCCTTTTTAAAAACAACCGTTCCTTCATGGGCTACCAATACCGAGCCATTAAAGCCATCATAATCAGCATATAAACCAACTAACGAATCAATCTTATGGGCTTTTGTATCGGATACTGAAATTGAAGATGGTTCCTGACCGCATGATAAGCTCATAGCAATCAAACCAATCGCTATGAGCATCATGAATTGTTTTTTAATCATAAGTAAGTAATTATTTCAGCTTAACAACCAAAGAATTCAAATTTGAGAACACCATCATTCTGCTTGATTATAAAAGGAATCTTTTCGAGGGTACAGGCTGGTTCAATAGTGAATTGAATATAACCATGAACTTCAAATGAGTTTTCGGTATTCAATTGAATTTGTTGCGTGTAGGTGGTATTCTCACGAACCCAGTTTACAGGACCATTAATAAAAGGATGCAAATCTAGTTCTTCTTTGGTTAAGGGATTTTCAATGAGTTTGCCAATAACTTCAAAGGCATCCGTATCATCTATTACCATGGTAAATTTACCAGAGAAATAACCGGTAGCATTGGGTGATACAAAATGCCCACCATCTTTCAAACGCATATCCACAATTAAATTGTAAAGGGAATGACTTTGTGCTTCGGCACGAAACGCTACAGCAAAAAGTTCCCGGTTTAAATCGGGTTGATCAAACAAAGAGTATTCAAGAGGTCCTTTTTTGCAGGTAAGTACTGTTTCACTCTTGGTTTCAGTCATAGCTAAAGCCAAATCCTGTGAAGTCATCGGCTGGTTTTGGCAACTCAACATGGTGAGTAGGCAAAAGGTTAAAATAAATCTAGTCATAATGTTCGTTTTTTTAATTCATCATAAAACTAGGTCTATCAAGTGTTTAAAGTGTCAAAAAAATGTAAAAGAAGTGCAAACAGTTTCAAAAAGTCCTAAAAATGTGTGTAATTTACACCTGTTATGAATAAAAAAGTTATTTATAGTACTGTTGGATTGCTTTTGGCTATCATTTCAGTGATTAATTTACTGCGTCCCGAATCTCATACCGATAATTTTCCTGAAAAGGTTAAAATAGCGTTGCGTGATGCTGGCAATCAATTGCTGTTGGCCAATCAAGATTCTACCTCGCGAATTCTTCCAATAAAGGAATTGGAACCTTTAAAATATGAATTGTCTTTTGAAAGACCCCTTAAAATAGAGCCCGACAGCCTCGTTAGCATATTGGATAACAGTTTAAAAAAAACGGAACTCCCCAATGAGTATCTTACCGAGGTGTTGCAATGTATCGATAATGAAGTGGCTTATAGCTTTGATATGAAGAAAAGCGTTGATACTGATGTGATTCCTTGTCGTGGTCGCGACTTACCCAGCAATTGCTATACCATTACAGTGCTTTTTACAGCTGCACAAATGGCTGAAAGTAACAGCTATTTATGGTACTTATTGTTGGTATTGGGTTTTATATTGATAGCATTCGGCTTCTTCAATAACAAAACAACCACTATAAAAGGGCAGTCCACAGGTGAACACTTGGAACTTGGAAGCTTTTATTTTTATCCAGAGCAGAACAAACTGGTCAAGCAAGCCACTGAAATCAACCTATCCAAAAAGGAATGTGAAATATTAGCATTGTTTGTTGAGCGTCCCAATCAAATCATTAAACGCGATGAGCTCACCAAAACGGTTTGGGAAGATAATGGTGTGTTTGTGGGACGCAGTTTAGATACCTATATTTCCAAACTCCGTAAGAAACTTAAGAGCGATAAGTCTATTAAGTTAACCAATGTACATGGTGTAGGCTATAAGCTGGAAGTCAACCAGTAATTTGTTTATATTTACCTAAAAACCACCTAATGGATCCACGCGTTGACGATTACATAAATCAACAAGAGCATTGGCAAGACGAGCTCCGTTTGTTGCGCCAAATAGCATTAGACTGCGAACTTTCTGAAACTATTAAATGGAAACAACCTTGCTATATGCATAATGGCAAAAACGTGCTATTGTTGGGTGCATTCAAAGCCCATGCTTTTATGAGCTTTCTCAAAGGGGCATTGATTGATGATGTTCATAATATCTTAACCAAACCGGGTGAAAATACCCGTAGCGGTCGCATAGCCGCATTTACTAAAGTTACAGATATCAAGAAACAAACTCCTGCGCTTAAAGACTATATTTTTCAGGCAATAGAATTGGAAAACAAGGGAATGAGCATTCCTGCGGCATCAGAATCTGTGGAAATCCCAGACGAGCTGGAAGCTGTTTTTGATTCAGATTCAGATTTTAAAGAAGCCTTCTTGGCCTTAACACCGGGTCGACAAAGAGGCTATGTACTTAACTTTACAGCGCCCAAACAATCCAAAACCCGTACAACACGAATTAATAAGTATCGCGACCGTATTTTAAAGGGCAAAGGCATTCATGATTGTGTTTGCGGGCATTCCAAGAAAATGCCTAATTGCGATGGTTCCCATAAGTTTTTGAATTGAGTCCACCTATTTACAGGACTTTCTTATATTTATGATTCGAAACAAAAACAGATGAAAACCTTACTGTGCTTGCTGCTAGTTTCAAGCGTATGGATTGCGAACAGCCAGACCACAACCCGTAATTTTGAGGTGTTGCACGACAGTCGCCATTTGGGCACACTGCATGCCACCAAAACGGTTACGGGAGATCAGGTGGTGTATACCAGTCACACAGAAATTGCCTATCAGCTCATGGTTAATATTGAAGTAACCTATGACTATGACGTCACCTTTGTAAAAGGTGAACTCCAAGAAGCCAAAGCCCATATCACAGTGCGTGGAAACGATAAAACCAAAGTCAATACTGTAAAAAAGGGTAGTGGTTATGAATTTTATTCCGAAGGTGAGTTAGTCAAAACCATTAAAGGCTCTATTACCCATAGCATCATCCAGTTGTTGTTTGATGAGCCTATAGGTGTCACCCGTATTTATGCTGAAGAACACGGCGAATACCATGAATTACGGGAACTAGCCGATCACACCTATCTTAAAACAGCACCCAGCGGCAAAAAGAATACCTATTTCTATAGAAATGGGGAACTTTATAAATCGGATGTCAATGCGGGTATCATTAAGTTTTCCATAGTCAAAAAAGACTAACAGTTTCATAACATAAATCATCATTTTTTTCTGTACCTTTAGGATTCTAGGTTTCAAAATGGAACCAGCTGTGCAACCAAAAACGATTAATCCTAATGAATACTAAAAGTGTCAAGGCTTACGGAACGGAGTCTCCCGAAGCCGATTTAAAACAATTACACATAGACCGTCGTACGGTTTTACCAAAAGACGTTGAAATTGATATCCTATACTGTGGTGTATGTCACTCCGATTTACACTTCGCCCGAAACGATTGGGGCATGACCGAATATCCAGTAGTACCTGGCCACGAAATCGTGGGTCGTGTGACCCAAGTAGGTGGTGAGGTATCCAAATACAAAGTAGGCGACTTGGTAGCTGTGGGCTGTCTGGTAGATTCCTGTCGTACCTGTAGTAACTGCGAAGCCGATTTAGAACAATACTGTACTGGTGGCTGGGTAGGCACCTACGGTGGTTACGACAAACATTTGGACACTAACACCCATGGAGGCTATTCCGAAACCATTGTGGTTGATGAGGAATTTGTCCTTCGCGTCCCTGAAAATTTAGATAAAGCGGGTATTGCACCCGTACTCTGTGCTGGTATCACCACATGGTCACCCTTGCGTTACAGGAATGTGGGTAAGGACAGCAAAGTGGCTGTAGTGGGTCTTGGTGGTTTGGGCCACATGGCTATCAAATTGGCATCAGCTTTAGGTGCTCATGTAACCTTGTTTTCACGTTCTACCAATAAAATAGATGACGCCAAACAACTAGGTGCTAATGAGGTGATTATCTCAACAGATGAATCTGCCATGGAAGCTGCCGCAGGACGCTTTGATGTCATTTTAGATACGGTGCCCTATGCACATGATTTTAATCCATACATTGCAACCTTGAATACCAATGGAACCTTGGTAGTATTAGGCTATTTAGGACCTTTAGAGCCACCTGTGGTTACCGTACCCATGATTATGGGCCGTAAATCTGTAGCAGGTTCTCTCATTGGTGGTATTGCTGAAACCCAAGAATTGTTAGACTTCTGTGGTAAGCATAATATTGTGTCTGATATTGAGGTTATCAATATGCAGGATATCAACAACGCCTATGAGCGCATGCTTAAAAGTGATGTCAAGTACAGGTTTGTAATTGATATGAAGTCGCTAAAGGGTTAGCGCATAGTCATTTGGAAAAAAAAGCATAAAAAAGTTAAAAACTTTTCAGGAGTTTTTAGGTATTGGTTGTTATATAACTATACAACCAATAAATAGACAACATGAAAAAGTTACTTTTAATGCTTGGGGCAGTAGCATTGTTCAACTGCTCATCCGATGACAACATCATTCAAAACCCACCTGTAGACCAAACCCGTTACAATCCTGATCTCACTATTGTAGAGAATCTAGACAATGGGGTAGCGGTATTGGATATTACGGCCGAACTAGGCGTAGAAGCCTTATACGGTATTGAGTATGGTGGTGGTTATATTTTCCATGTGGATGAAGCCGATGGTAAACTCATGGTGGCCACCGATTATTCCTCCATAGGGCAAACCTCTTGGGGCGATCATTTCGATTTAACCAACAGTGCCGAAATAGGAGCCGGGCGTGACAATACCCAACAGATTGTAGATGGCAACCTAGCCGATAACAGCGGTGTACCCAACGGATTGGAGTTTGGCAGTGATGACTATGCCTTTAAGATTGTCTGGGATTTAGAATATGCCGGTTATGATGATTGGTTTGTACCTAGCAAAGGTGCTATGGAGGCTATTTTTGATAATGTACACATGCGTGGCATGGGTAATTTTGATGAAGCCCAGTTCTACTGGACATCAACTAAAGAGGGGTATCAGCCGTATGTCATGACTTTTAACCCCAACACCTTTAATGGCGATTGCTTTTTAGGCACTTGTTTTGCCTCTAATGCGGTGGTGATTGTAAGGACGTTTTAGAATATACGACCATTGAAAAAGAAATAGTTAGTAAGTTAGTCTGAAATGGTGTTCAAGCAATGTGTTTGAGCACCATTTTTTGTACTGGAAACCTACCAGCAGCAAGACTTAAGGGACATTAAAATATTTATATAACGGTGTTTTTTGAATGGGTTTTTTATATACTTTTGATATAGAAAATAAATCATATAAGGACCTAGTCCATAAGGGAATGATAACCGTATATACGTTTTAATTTTAACTACAATATAAAACCTTTGGGCTACCGATACCTTTTTAAATATTAGTGATGATAACATCTGTTTCAAATTGAAAAAAACAGCACCCGGAAAACTAAAAATCCTTTTGGTTTCCAAATATGGCGAAACATTAGATATCGCAAACGCTATGCAGGCAGAAGGGCATAGCCTTAAAATGTATATTGAAGAAAAAGGCTGCAAGGAAATTGGCTTTGGCTTTTGTACCAAAGTAACCGATTGGCAAAAGCATACCGATTGGGCCGACCTCATTATTTTCGACTATACGGGATATGGTGAGATATGTGAACAACTACGCAACCAAGGCAAACGGGTTATCGGTGGATCGAAGTACACCGACTTGCTAGAAATGGACCGCAACTTTGGCCATCAACAGCTCAAGCTTCACAAAATAAAGGTATTGCCATCCTATGAGTTTGCAAACTTTCAAGAAGCTATTCGGTTTATTGAAAAGCATCCGGACGCCTATGTTATTAAACCCTCTGGGGAAACCCAGGAGTTTAAACAATTGCTATTTGTAGGCAGTGATGATGAAGGCTTGGATGTCATTCGCGTGCTCAAGGCCTATGAAAAATCATGGGGAAATGATTTTGGGGACTTTCAGTTACAGAAAAAGGTCAAAGGGGTAGAAATATCCATTGCGGCTTTCTTTAATGGCAAACAGTTTATCAAACCCGTCAACATCACCTTCGAACATAAAAAGTTATTCCCAAAGGAATTAGGGGTTTCTACGGGTGAAATGGGAACTAGCATGTTCTGGACCCACGATTCGCCTTTGTTTGACGCCACACTTAAGAAGTTTGAAGCCTCATTGGCTAAAGCCAACTTTATTGGGCATATCGATATCAACTGTATTGTGAATGGTAATGGTATTTATCCGCTAGAGTTCACCTCCCGATTCGGATACCCACAAATTATGATTCAGCGGGCAGGTATTACGGAGCCTATGGGCGATTTCTTCTACAAGCTGGCTTCCGGGCAACACTTTGACATCAAGGTAAAAAAAGGCTTTCAAGTGGGTGTGTTTATTGTGGTGCCACCATTTCCGTATGAGGACAAGAAAACCTTTAAATTGTTCTCTAAAGATGCCGTGGTTATTTTTAAAAAGAACAACAAAGAAGGCATCCATCCCATGCATCTCAAAAACATCAATAACGAGTGGCTCATCACGGGAGATACGGGTATTGCCCTGTTGGTGAGTGGCACGGGACTGACCATGAAAGATGCCCAACGCAACATGTACAATCGTGTGCAAAACGTTATTGTGAATAACAGCTACTACCGTACCGATATTGGCGATCGTTGGCTGGAAGATTCTGATAAATTATGGTCCTGGGGACTGCTGTAACGAACCATGATAACATTTAAACGGCTTACAGATGCCAAACGGTTCTTTGAATTATTACCTTTAGATTGGCAAGACAACATACTCCCACAATGGCCACAAATACAGGAAAGATCTACTATTTATGTGTTAGCGTCTGAAGAGGATATACTGGCTGGTGGTATCGTGTTTTCGGAAATCATTCCCGAAATGGAAGCCTATAAAACTGAAGCCCAGTATTGGTTTTCTCAACATTATGCCTACATAGGCTATGTGTGGGTGCCTTTGGAAAAACGCCATAATAACTATGGTACCCTGTGGCTTAAAAACCTGTTGGCATTAGATACGCAGCAAGGCTACTGGCTCACTACCGAAGAACCCCAGTTACAGTACTTTTATGAGAAGGCTGGTTTTCAGTGGGTTAAAACTCTGCGTTATGATGGGGTGGAAGAGAACCTCTTTGTATCAAGAATCTGAAATCAAAGATACCTTGTCATTCCGCACTTGATGCGGAATCTATGTAAGGTAGTATCTGATGGATCCTGCGTCAAGCGCAGGATGACAAGATTATTGTCCATTCTTAGGAACAGTAATAAAGCAATTTAAGACAACTTTAAGACAAATCCCTTTACTAACAAACCAGAGCTTATTATCTTTAGCTTATAACCATAAATAAAAAAACATGAAAACATTATATGAAGCTACCACCGAAGCGGTTGGTGGGCGTAAAGGCCACGTAAAATCTGAAAACAGTCCGATTGACTTTAGCTTGTCTGTGCCTAAATCTATGGGTGGTGATGGCGGTAATGGTGCCAACCCGGAACAATTGTTTGGTGCAGCTTATGGCGCCTGTTTTGGAGGAGCCATACAAGCTATTGCCCAACAGCAAGGTCTGGATATTGATGAGGAGTCTTTAAGTGTAACAGCTATTATTGGATTCTGTAAGGACGAGGATGGCTTTTGCCTGGAAGCCACGCTGGACTGCTATATCCCAGGTGTGGATTTGGAAACCGGTGAGGATCTGGTTGAAAAAGCCCATGAAATCTGCCCCTTTAGTAAAGCAACCCGTGATAATATTACGGTGACCTTAAACTTGTTATTGGACGAGTAAGGCTTTATAGCTTTTTGAAGATAATATGGTGTCTAAATTTTAGGTTTAGGCACCTTTTTTTATTCTCAAAAGTTTCAAAAGGCTATATTTGTCACACTAGCAAACCAAATAATTAAGCATGACAGATAACGCTATTCTACCTGAAACCGAAAACCTATCAGAAGACATTAAACTCTATTCAATCCGTGCCATAGGAGGTGCCACTTTTTTAGGAGGGCCATTGGCAGGTGGCTTTATGATTAGCGAAAACTTTAGAGCCATTAATAAACCAGTTCAAGGGCGCAATGCCTTATTGATGGCTATTTTGGTAGCTATAGCGGTGTTTTCAATGGTGTTTTTTGTTCCAGAAACCATTTTGGATAAGATACCTAATGTCATAATTCCCAGCTTATATACAGTCATCGGATTGGGAATAGTGGAATGGCAAATGGGCGACCTGCTCAAGAACCATAAAGCTGCCAATAAGCCATTTTACTCTGGGTGGCGTGCCGCCGGTATTGGGCTCATATCCCTAATAATTACCTTTGCTATTCTGCTTGCTGGTATTTTTTTATTGGGTAATGATGCTGTTTACGAGGAATATGATACACAAATGGAACCATATTTCGAGAACGAAAACAATACTTTAGGGTTTTATGATCGTTTAGAAACGGCTAGTGTCAATGAATTATTATATGAATTGGACTCCAATGCTATTCCCAAGTGGATAGAGAATGTGGCTATTATAAAAAAAGTAAACACCCTAGAAGATTTACCACCAGAACTCGTAAAGCAAAACACAGTGCTATTGGAATATGCCGAACTACGTGTCGAAACCTTTAAGCTCTTTAGAAAAGCTATTGAAGAAAACACGACGTATTATGATAATGAACTGGAACAACTACATCTAAAAATAGAAAACACGATTAATACGTTGGAATAGCAGTCACGTTTTGGATAGAGCCCATCAGGCCTTCATATCCTGTATAGTCTCTACTGAAGCGTCGGGAGTTTCAACATCTAAAAATACGTACATGTACGTATTTGTTATTAGCAAAGAATGTTTTAGCTTGTAGCTACTAATCAACCTAATAATACATGTCAAACATCAAATCCTTATTTCTAGTAGGTTTCCTATTAGCACTAAGTTCATGTACCGTTTACAAAAAAGTAGATTTACCAAGTCAAAATACTATACAGGGTTATCAAGGTGACAATCCAGAGGAAGCCAAACAAGTAGCCCAAGAAAATGCCAAAAGACTAGAAGTCTACAATGCCGAAAAACCATTTATCAAAAACAGCGATAATCTAGAGTGGGGTCTGGCCATGTCTGGTGGAGGTGTCCGTTCGGCAACCTATAACTTTGGTGCACTTAAAGCACTCTATGATATGGGGTGGTTGCAAAAAATGCAAATAATATCCAGTGTATCGGGTGGCGGCTATCAGTCATATGCACTATACACCAACTTTTATATGCATAATTCAGATTCCGTTAAACCCTTTGGCTATTTTACATTTAGTGATGATTATTTCCTTCAAAATGTCTGTAAGCAACAAGGCTTGGCAAATTTTGTCAATAACTGGAAATATGTTCAAGCTATTGTAAGCCCTCCCAAAGGGGCCTTCAATATTTATAAAAATCAAATTCAACGTTCTTATGGCAACGAAGCACCTAGCACTTTAAAAATAACAGACCTTAACCAAGAAATCAAAAGGGGAGAAGCTCCCTATTTCATAATCAACACAACACTTACCAGTACAAAAGAATCAGATTGGGCAAGTAGTTTGGTAGAGTTTACGCCAGCATTCTATGGCAATCCTGAATTGGGCTTTTACTCTTATAATGCGAATAATCCTATTTACTGGAGTGAAGCCACAACTATTTCCGCCGCAGCACTTAAGTTTAAGCTCTTGCACAAAGTACCATATTTAGGCAATGCCATAACTTTAGACTATCTCGCTTTATCAGATGGAGGTCATTCTGAGAACTTGGCAGCCATAGCCCTCATTCGTCGTCGTGTTAAAAATATTGTAATAATAGATGCCGAACATAACGACAACTACAGTTTCGATGGGTACAAAATCTTAAAAACCAAATTGCAAAATGAGTTAAACCTAAACCTGAATATTAAAACCATTGATGACTATCTCATGCAACGTGAGGTAGATTCTACTAGCATTCTTAAAACAGCAGTACATTATGGCACAATTAGTAAAATACCTATGTCAACAGAACAACAGGATGGTCTAGAAATCAATATCTATTACATTAAAATGAGTATGCCACAAAACATGTTAGCACAACGGCGAAACTTACATATGATTGAAGATGGAAGAGAATTAAACAACCTATTTAAAAACACCACCTGTAAACAATATAAACCAAATGGTAATTGTAAAACAAATCATGATTGTAGCGCATGGCAGGAAACGAAATCCATTAATTTAAATAACCTAGCTCTCTTTTGGATAGAGACCTATGCCACTTTTTTAAACAATAAAAAGAAATGGAAACGACTAGGCTATACTTTTCCACATACTACCACAGCAGACCAAAGTTTTTACCGAGATCAATTGGCTGCCTTCATAGGACTGGGATATTTGCAAGGGTTAGAATTAAAAAAGTCATTTGGTCTAGTACCTGATTAAGTGAAATCGAGTTAATGTATGTATGAGTACTTTAATTGTTTTAGGGTCTGCTCATTCTGAAGGAGGAGCATGTACATCCGAAGAATTATATAATATTATTCAGGAAATAAAACCTGAAGTCGTTTTTTGCGAGGTTTCACCTGAAAAGCTACCTCAGTTTTTAAAAAGAACTGATGTTAGTTCAACTGAAATGGAGGCTATTAAAAGATTAATTAATGAAGAATCTATTAATGTTGTTCCTGTTGACGTGAATGAAGATCCATTCGACCAACGCCTTGAGGCAATGTTTTCATTATTCAAACGAAAAATGAAAGTATACATTAATGCGCATAATATGAGTTTAAATGAGACATATTTAAAAGGGTTCAAATTTTTAAATAGTGTCGACAGCGACAAAATATTCAGAGATAAAAATGATATGGAGCGGTATTTCATTGAAACAGTAAATAATCAAGAGTTATCAAATTTTTATAGCGATTGGTTAAAATGGAATGATAAACGAGAAAACCAATGGATTAATCTTGTTCATAACTACTTTAAAATAAATAAACCTAAAGTTGGAGTTTTTCTTGTTGGGGCAGGTCACAGATTTCGATTGATAGATAAGATTGAAAATGTAAAAAATAGAAATAAACTTTTAGTGAGCTGGGATTTTTTTCATTTCAAGTGAAGCATGTTACATGTAGGTAGGCACATTATGTTTGAAGAATGATCATTATAATGTTAAAAACTTTGATTACTTTACGGTTTTCCCTCACATACTTTCCTACAAAATTTAGTATATTTATTGTCTCCCTAAAATAATTTAATCAAAGATTTTTTTTTGAACTATCCATTTATGTGATTCTTTTTAGAATCATTTATTAAATCATTGAATTTTTAAAAATATGTCAAAGGCAAACACACAGAGAGAATTAATAGACTACTTATGGGAATGGGCTGAATCTAAAGGCATTTGGGCAAAACTCCTAGTGCAAAAAATAACAACAACACAGGCTCCTTTGGTACAATCTGAAAAACAAGAAATTTTTAATTACTATATACAGGGAATAGGGTTTCAATTTGACCCTCCATTACCATCGATAAACATAAACAAACCCACTTTTACACCACCAACCAAGGAAGTTTCACTTACAAAATTATCTGAAATTAAAGGGGTTAATATGTTGGCTGAAGACCAAGTAATGGATTTTAGCCCGAATATAACTGTAATATATGGAAATAATGGTGTTGGAAAAACAGGCTACAGCCGTGTTCTAAAGGCTCAAGGCTATAGTTTTGATAGTAATATTGACATTCTTTCTAATGTTCATGAAACACAAGTTGGACAACAAGCAAAAATAGAATTTACATCAGATGGAAAACCATACAGCATTTATTGGAAAGGTGAAATTCTTTCATCAGATTTAAATGCCGTTTCGGTTTTCAATAGTGATTGTGTGAATATATCACTATCAAATACTCGTGAATTATTAGTTACTCCAAAAGGATTTTATCTTTTTTCTTTAATAACAAATGAGTTAGGAGCATTAAGTACAATGCATACACAACAGTATACTATATATCCAATAAGTCTGCCTTGGGTTGATCAGCTTCATGAAGGAAGTCCGCAGAAAACGTATATTGACTCTTTAGCCCATAATTCTGATAAGCAAAAACTTGAGGAACTTTCTTTGTTTACTGATGAGAATCAGGTTAATCTAATGAATAAAGAAGAAGAGCTAAAAAGGCTTAATAAATCAACACTTGAAGCTCAAATAAAGAATATCGACCTTATTCTGTCTGAATTATCAAGAATAATTACACTTGTAAAATACACACAATCCAACCTAACTAAAAATGATTGGGATAATATAATTAATTATAATGCTGCATTAAAAGTATTAAGAGCTAAAACCCAGAAAGGTATTGCAGAGTTGGCAGAAGTAAATGGTTTGCAGCAATTTAACACTATAGAGTTTAAAGAGTTTTTGAAGTCTGCTGATTCATATATTAAACTAATTGCTAAAGAAAATTATCCCAATAATGAAGATGATACATGTGTTTATTGCAAACAGGATTTGAAAGATGAAAAAGCAAGAAACTTGGTTGAAAGCTACAGTAAAATATTGAATGACACTACAGAAGACGAAATTGCTAAATTTGAAAAACTTAAGAATATTATCGTTGAAAGAGTTAATTTATTGGCTGATACAATTGTGTTTCACCAACCGGCTTTTGGTTTAAAAGAAGATAATTCAATTATACAACCTAAAGAAATTGTCGAACTTAATTCAAAAGTTAAATTGTATAAAGGTCATATAGTCAATAACACAGTTAATACAGATATTGATTTTGAAATAAACTACGTTTCGACAATTAAATTTTTAGAGAATAAACAAACAGAGTTTATCTCTTCCAAAACATTATTGATTAAAGCATTAACAAATTTAGAGACGTTTGAGTCAAAGCTGAAAAAAGAAATAGCTGAATTAAAGGATAGAAAACTCTTGTTCGCACATAAAAAGGAAGTAATTACTTGTATATCAAATTTATTTGCTAAAAAATTACTGGATGACAATAAAATTCAATTTAATACAGCTTCATTAAGTGCAAAAACAACTCAAGCTCGTGAAGAACTTGTGGCACAAGACTTTCAAGATAAGTTTGCAGCTGAATTGACGGCATTTAGAAAGCAACATCTCGGTGTGAGTATTGGTTTTTTTTCTCAACAAGGAAGTTCAAGAATAAGACAAAATATTGGACAATATGACATTAATAAAGTGTTAAGTGAAGGAGAACAAAAAACTATAGCTCTTTGTGAATTTTTAACCGAGTTACAACTTGACACAACAGTAGCTCCCGTTGTTTTTGACGACCCAGTAAATTCTTTAGACCACAATATTATGCAGGATGTGGCAAAGAGATTAGTTGATTTGTCTAAAGAAAGACAAGTTATTGTATTTACTCATAATGTACTTTTTTACAATGCGTTTTTTTCTTTAGAAGGACACGTTTTATATAAAAGCAACACTAATTTTAAGTTTTACAAAGTAAATACTAATGGTGTCAATACTGGTATTTTGTCTGATGGTACACCAATAAATAAATTGAGAGCATATACCAGTAAACTTAATTCTATATGTAATAATGGATTAGATGGTCGTAATGAAAACGATGTAGCAGCTGAAGGCTATGACTATTTGCGAACAGGATTAGAACTATTAGTCTCGAATTCAATTTTTCAAGAAATAGTTGGGAGATATAGAAATAACATTATGATGACAAAATTTCCAGCAGTAAAAGGCGATATGATAGAAAAGCATAAAGCTGAAATTGACGGAATGTTTTCGCGTGCGAGTGGATTTATAAGAGCCCATAGTCATCCAGAAGAACATCACGCGCCACCAACAATGAATGATTTAATAGCCGATTACGAACGATTTAAGGTTATAGAAAATGATTTCAAATAAAAGAAACTAATTAATAATTATATTAATAATGAAAAATGAAACTCAAATAAAATGTCCTAATTGTGGAACTTCAATTGATGTTCAGGATATTTTGGCTCATCAATTAGAGGAAGAAATAAAACAAAAATATCAATCTCAAATTGCTGAAGAAAAAAAGAAATATGAAGCAGAACAAAAAAAGTTAAATGAAGATAAACTTGAGTTTGAAAAAAAGAAAAAACAAGAAAATGAGCTATTTCAAGAACGATTAGAAAATCAGTTAAAAGAAGAAAAGAAAGAAATAGAATTAAAACTAAAACTTAAATTAAAAGAAGAACAATCTGAACAATTTGATGCCTTACAAAAAGAATTGAATGAAAAGTCAGATCAAGTAAAAGAATTGAATCGTTCTAAAGCAGAGATTGAAAAGTTAAAGCGTGAAAAAAATGAACTAAAAGAAGCCGCTGAAGCAGAAGCACAAAAGAAGCTAAATGAAATACTAATTGCTGAAAAGGAGAAGATTAAAAAATCTGAAGAAGAAAAGAATGAATTACGTTTCAAAGAAATGCAAAAGCAACTGGAAGACCAGAAAAAGCTTACTGAAGAGATGAAACGTAAGCAGGAGCAAGGTTCTATGCAACTTCAAGGAGAAGTTCAAGAACTAGCAATAGAGGAGTGGTTAGCATCAAAGTTTCCCATAGACACTATTGAAGAAATAAAAAAAGGTGCTAGAGGAGGAGATTGTATCCAAATTGTGCACACAAGAACTGAACAAAACTGTGGATCAATTTACTACGAAAGTAAAAGAACAAAAGATTTTCAACCCAGTTGGATTGAAAAATTTAAAGCAGATATAAGAGATAGAGGAGCAAATATAGGTGTTTTGGTAACAGAAGTAATGCCATCTGATATGGATAGAATGGGATTAAAAGATGGTATTTGGATATGCAATTATGAAGAATTTAAAGGACTATGTGTAGTTTTAAGAGAAGGTATTATACAGGTAAACAATGCTGTTATAACTCAAGAAAATAAAGGAGATAAAATGGATTTACTTTATGACTATCTAACTAGTAGTACATTCAGAATGCAAATAGAAGCTATTGTTGAAGGGTTTACTCAAATGAAATCAGATTTAGATAGTGAAAAACGTTCAATGCAAAGAATTTGGAAACAAAGAGAAAAGCAAATTGAAAAGGTTGTAACAAACACAATTGATATGTATGGTTCAATAAAAGGAATAGCTGGAAATGCTATACAATCAGTAAAAGCATTAGAGTTGCCTGGAATCGGTGATGAGTTAGAATTAGATTTGTAGCGTAATAGAAATCGCTAAAACATTTATGCTTATATTGATTGATCTTGGAATCCCAAAATTTCTCAAATGCCCAACCAAACAATCAAAAAAATGCTTATATTTATATTATAACCTACTTATAATCAAATGCCTAAACAAACAGGGTTCATAAAAATAAAGGGTACCTTAAACGGGGTGTGTTACTACCCACTCAAAGGAGCGTACATTTACCGTACAGCGGTGGGCCCTTCCAAAGAGCGCATCTACAACGATCCCGCATTCAAACCCGTCAAGGCAAACTTATTGGAGTTCGGTGGAGCTTCCAAACTAGCAAAAGCCATTTGTACAGGCTTGAAGCAAAATGTAGCCGCGTTTAAAGACAGCTACATGACAAGCAGGTTATCGGGTTGTTGCCGTAAAATCATTCAAAAGGGTAGTGGGGAGCCAGGGCAACGGGAGGCAAACCTCTTCAATCAGCCAGAATTACTAATAGGCTTTCAACTCAATAAAACAAAAGTATTCAGCCAAATATATACCGTAAAACCCATAATAACAAGCAATACAGCACGTTCTGTAGTCAATATCAGTATTCCAAAAAGTGACAAATACCACCTCAAACAAGCACCCAAAACAGCCACACATTTCAGGCTAACTGCTGCCTTAAGTATCGTATCCAATTACAAATGGTCAGATACCGTACAAGGCTATCAACCACAACATCCAAATAGTAATGGTTTAGGTGTCACTAGCCAATCTAGTCCATTATTATGTAAAATAGAGCATCAAAACATCTATTTACAGCTCATCAATCCCATAAGCACAGGCATACCGGCAAATACGGCCATTACGGTCTGGTTGGGCATCCAATACGGCAACATGGTCCAAAATGAGTTTAGTCCCTTTAAAACCGCACAGGCTATGGCGTGTGTCGCAGTGCTTTAGCCATATTCTAGTCATAAAAACCACATAGCATCGTCATAGCTACTAGGAGGTTCACCCGTGCTTACGTCGTATCAAAGCCGTAGTTACTTCGGGTCAGCTTCAGGTAAACGCCATATCAGTTTCGGGTAAATCTTATATAAGTATGCAATCTCCCATAATTTTCAAATCCGTGAGATATGCTTAAAATATTTTTTTGTGAGTATTTTATCGAATACGTGATTTTTAGAATCTAGGCATAAATAGGAATTACTTTGACAAATTGGACTATTCATAAGATAGTATGAATTATCTATTTGTTCTATAATTTATATTATGTAAAATAGAACTTTTTCAGAACACACCTATTCCGTGAGTATAACACATTCGTGAGAATCATCTAGAAATGGTATCTTTAATCCATTCTATGGATACGCTCACCTCACAGCAACAACAATTGCAATTACAATATCAGGGTTTTATTCAAACGCAGCCATTATGGTTTGGTCAGCTAAATAATAACTTACAGCAATTTGGTTTGATGGCTTTACAGGATTCGGTACCATTGCATCCACAAGATGCGCCCAAACGTTTGGGCAACCGTGTAGAATATTTTGTGTTCCAGAGTTTGGCACAGCAAGCACATATTAAAATTCTGGAGACTAACTTGCAAATACAGCAAGATAAACAAACCTTGGGTGAATTGGATGCCTTACTCTTGGTAAATAACCAACCCATTCATTTGGAGATAATCTATAAGTTCTATGTGTACGATCCGTTGGTTGGTACCACCGATCTGGAACATTGGATTGGACCTAACCGAAAAGATAGTCTGGTCTATAAACTGGATAAATTACGGAACAAGCAACTACCCTTGCTACAGGCCCCAGAAACACAGCCTTATTTAGAACGCCACAGGTTGGATTCAGCATCTATAAAGCAAGAAGTGTTGTTTCTGGCACAGTTGTTTGTACCGAGAGCTACGGCTACTGCTGTACCATTCGAGCAACTGAATGCCAAAGCCGTTATGGGAACCTATGTGCGTTTACCGGATTTAGAAACCTATACCACCTGTAGTTTATACATACCCAACAAACTGGATTGGCTGGTGTTGGCACATAATACGGTGAGCTGGCAACCCTATACCCTGATTAAATCCCAGTTGGAAGCACTCCTGCAAACCAAACGGGCACCATTAATATGGATGCGCCATCCTGATGGTCAATTGGAACGCCTATTTGTGGTCTGGTGGTAAACCTTACAGGGCTGTAATCACCCGATTATCAATACGAATGGGTTGCAAACGTTGTTTCAGTTTGACATAAGCATCTAACTGATTAACATTTAAGAATTGCTGCATCTCCATGATTTCCTGGTTACGCACTTCATACAAGGCTTCTAACAGCGCCCTGCCGTTCATGGTTTCCTGCATGTAGTTTCGTCGGTTCAAAAAGTCTTGTATCTTCATTTCGAATACAAAGTATTGATCATCAGACAAGGCTAATGCACTATTATATGCTTGAGCCAGATCTTTGGCTTCATTGGTTATGGGCACTTCCATGGGAATAAACATGAAACTACGCTCCTGCCCAAATGACTGAAATGATAAAATTGTAATGAGTGTTATGAGTATTGTTTTCATGGCTAAAAGTTTTACCTTAAGTTACCATATTTTAGCCTCATTTGCAAGAAATTTAGAATATTTTAACAGTGTAACTTATTGAATAACAATAGCTTATAATATATATAAATAATGTTTATGGATATACATCAGTCTATAAATGCTTGCGTTTTTATAGTGATAACCATAGAAATTCCCACTGGCTGTGAAGCGACTTCCATAAAACCATCGACGAACGGTAAGTTGTGGTTATTCAACGAAAAAAACGGGAATATATCAGAATTTTTAGTACCTGATTCCCCTTCCATGGTATCTTCATATTCTATTAACGAGGTCCCCAAACCTATTAAATAACAGACTTATGGAAACGAATCTTTCCCTTTTCAATCAGATTAACAGTTTGTCTTATTGGTTCTTATTAGAGAGCAACTATAAAAGTTCGGTGATATTGGATGCCGAAAAAGACACCTATTTTGTGACCATAAAAAAAGGTAGCAAACCATTGTATACCCACATTATCAATCATTTCAGTAAAAAGAACAAGAATTTCTTAAAGTTTGAATTGATTGCTGTGGTTAACAGTTTACTACACATTAAAGAAACGGTTACCCAACGCCAAATGAGTGCCTAGGTTATTTCTTGGGTTTTTCTACCACATCCAGTGGTTGGATACTGGGTCTTATCCGTTTGTACACGTTTAATTGTGGTTGCGTAAGGATGTTTTGCATCTCAACATACTCCTGCTCACGCAAGACTGCTAGGGCTTCGAGCTTTTCACGGCCTTCTAGCCTATTTTCAATTTTCTCTTTGCGAATCAGGAATTCCTCAACCTTGATTTCAAAAGGTACCAATTGATCGCTGGTTAGTCCCAGCTGGGCATCATATTCTTTAGTAAGTGTTTTAGCTTGTTCATCTAATGCCAAATCAGGTTTTTGCAACATCGGGTCCTGCCCCATGACCTGAAAGGTGATTAGACAAATAGCCATATAAATAAGTGATTTCATTGTTATAATATGTTTTGGTTATACCATAACATACAGACTAAACGGCTTGTTGTCAAGGAGTTTAACAGGATTTAACAGTTGAAAATGGTCTAAAGCTTTTCGAGATAGTCTTTTAATGTCTTGAGCGCTTGTGGCCAGGCTTCCTTAACAGCTTCGTAATACCAATCCCAATCGGCTCCCTTTTGATAGCCTTCCTGACAGAGGTATAACACCGTATGGTTTTCATTGTGTTTGGCAATAACCGTTAGGGTCATATTACCCAAAATAGGTTTTTCGGGATTCATGTAAGTGAAATTATCTACCACCAATTGCATATTAGGATTGTAGGTTTTAATAGTACCTACCGATACATATCCAAAGCCTTTATCGGTAACCTGCCAGGTCAGGGCATACATACCATCGACTTCGCGATCAATATAAGCACGATCGACCTGCCACCATCCTTTTAGCATATCGGGATTGGTAAATGCCTTAATAACCATTTCGGGCTTACAGGCAATACTGATGGTTGCTTCTACTTTTCTCATTTAGCATTTACGGGTTGGTAGTATAAATATAACTAAAGTTGTGATGCGGTAGTACAATTGTTAAAAAAAATATAAAAGTGGTCGTTCAACGTCTAAAAGATGTTTTTCAGCGTAGATACTCATATAACCATAAATAAAAACTAATAAACAATTATGAAGAAAATTTCAATCCTTGTAGTAACCGGACTGTTTGTAATGTCATGTGTATCGAAAAAGAAATATGTTGCCCTACAGCAGGAAAATGGTGAAATTAAAAGCGAACTGACCAAGACTAAAGTTGAGAAAGAAGACCTAGAGGCTAAATTTGCTGAAATTCAAGCCCGTATTGATACTTACAATGCCAAAATCAATTCCCTTACTGAAGAAAATGACGCCCAATTAGTAACTGTTGGAGATGACCTGGTAATCTCTAATGATGTACGTAATAAAATGAATGAAACTCTTAAGAATGTAGATCCAGCGGCATTGGCTGAAGCTAAAACTTTAAAGGATTCTATGAACCTGGCTGTTGGTTACAACTTACGCAAATCCATGGATACCAGTGATATGAACGAAGATGAAGATATTGCCATTAATATTGATGAGACTGTGGTCATGATTTCTATTTCAGATAAAATGTTATTTAAGTCTGGTAGCTATTATGTGAGTAACAAAGCAGATGGTATTTTACAGAAGTTAGCAGATGTCATTAATTCTGAAGAAAGTTTGGAAGTGATGGTTGAAGGTCACACCGATAATAAAACCATGGTGCCAGGTGCTGCTGTAAAAGACAATTGGGATTTGAGTGTTTTGCGTGCGACTTCAGTTGTTAAGAAATTACAAGAAGATTTTAATGTAGCTCCTGAAAAACTGATTGCTGCCGGTAGAAGTTTTTACCAACCATTGGTTGACAACGATACCAAAGAAAACCGTTCTAAAAACAGACGCACACGTATTGTGATCTTACCAAACATCAATAAGTTTTTTGCGATGATGGAAAGTAATCAATAATAACAACATCATATTATTAATTAATCCCTCAATAAAAAACGCTCTAACCATTTTAGTTAGAGCGTTTTTTTATGTTTGATACTATTTGGTTATTCTAAAATCTTCTTTGGTCAAAGACAATTAAGGGCACATCTAAATTATGACTGATGGCCTTACTGTGGCTGCGGGTTGTGAGCTTTTGAAAAAAGGTTCGTTTTTTGGTAATCAATGCCAACATCCCCAGTTTTCGACTCTCGCTAAATACATGAATACCCATTTCAACCGATACATCGGTTAGGGTGAAATAATTCAATGACAATGGTTTTAAAGCATTTTCCAACAGTCTCTTTTTAATATCCAATCCAGAAACATCTCCTGAACTTTTATTAACCACGTTCACCACCGATATACTAGCCTTGTTGGTTTGTGCAATTTCTTTTAAAAGATTCATACCATCACCATATTTCTCAATGGTAAAATCGGTGGCAAAGCCTATCTCTTTGAGATTACTGGCATCGGCTGTTTCGGGTACCGCAATAATGGGGCAGGATAATTTTAAAATCAGCTGCGCAGCATTACTACCAAAAGTAGCCTTTTGAATGGCACTGGCGCCTTTGTTTCCTATGACAACCAAATCAACTTTTAAATCTTCAGTGATAGCCATAACCGATTCTAACAAGGATCCATTAACTAATTTGGTTTTAAAAGTATGTTTATCACTACTAGCCGATTTCTGAGCCTGCTTTAAGGCATTGGCCAAATCGCTATCGGTTGATTTTGTTCTGGATTCATGAATGGCTTGATAAGCGCGTTTGGAAGTCACACCTGTTGAGGGTGCCGATGCCTGTAACTCCAGTGCGTGCATGATATAGAATGTACATGCCTCATTCTTAAAAAGTTGCGAGGCATACTGGGCTGCTTTTGCGGCATTACTGGAAAAATCCGTTGGTAATAATATGGTCTTCATGGATGATTTTTGCTTAAAATTACTAATTATAATTAAAACTAGTCTATGACTTTCAACAATAGTTTACCCAATTTCTCACCTGTAAACAATCGTTTAAAGGTTTCCTGAAAATTCTCGATGCCCTCAAAGACGCTTTCGTTACTTTGTAATTTACCAGCCAGCATCCAACCAGCCATTTCTTGCATGGCCTGTGGATATTTTTCAGCATAGTCCATTACCACCATACCTTGCATGGTTGCCCGATTGACCAACAACGCCATATAATTACGAGGGCCTTTCATGTTTTCTAAATTATTGTACTGGGAAATGGCGCCGCATATAACAATGCGTGCATGCCTACGTAAACGGGATAATGCGGCTTCCAGGATCTCCCCTCCTACGTTATCAAAATAGACATCCAAGCCTTTTGGACAAGTTTCCTTGATAGCCTCAAAGACATTTTGGGATTTATAATCTATGGCTGCATCAAATCCTAATGTGTTTACAAGGTAATCGCACTTCTGCTTCCCTCCTGCTATACCAACCACATGACAGCCTTTAATTTTGGCTATTTGCCCCACTACACTACCTACAGCTCCAGCGGCTCCAGAGACTACGACGACATCGCCTTCCTGAACTTTACCTACTTCCATTAATCCAAAATAGGCGGTCATACCAGGCATACCCAGTACACCCAGGAATTTGGTCATGGGTACCTGACTGTCATCAACTGGATAGCTGTTTTCCCCATTGGAAACGGCATATTGTTGTACACCATGCCAGCCTGTTACCGTTTGTCCCACTTGAAACTTCGGATGTTTAGACTCAATCACTTTGCCGATGGCTCCTGCACGCATGACATCGCCAATTTGTACAGGTTCGATATAAGATTTGGAATCGTTCATCCAGCCTCGCATGGCAGGATCTAATGAGATATAATGATTTTGGATGAGGAACTCCCCTTCATGAATTTCGGGTATGGGAGACTCTTTAAGAATCCAAGTATGGTCATCTGGCATTCCTTTGGGTCGCTGTTTTAGGATAAGTTGTTTGTTCATACCCTAAATTTACAATTAAAAAACGAGATGGTTACTCGGCTGGTCTACCATGTATTTCCGAGAAGACATCATCAAAATTACTGCGTAGGTAAGCACGTAGCTTTTTACGATAATCATCCTTAAGCCACTCCACAAAATTGAAGGTACTCTTACTGATACACTTGGTGTAACGCTGAATACGATAATCGATATCATCTCCCAATAGTTTCGCTAAATCGAGTGCGTCATATACGTCTTCACTGTTTTCAATGCATATTTTGGCGTGATGCGCAATGGAACGTTCCAAAACAACTTTTGAAGATTCACCAGCACGCACGGCATCGACATAGGTCTTTTTGATATCGAAATACACATCTTCAGAATTGGCAAATGACAGTCGTAAATCTTCCGGCATTTCATAGCGGAAGTTTTCCTCGATTTCTTCATCACCCAAAATACCATCCAAATAGAAATTAGGGGTTCTAAAAATGCGGTGCCAATCTAGATCAGCTCCCCAAGGCCCAAAACGGTGTAAATTATTTCCTAAATCAATGACCGTGAATGAGTTTTTGTTCTTAAGAATTCTGGAACCACGACCAATCATTTGATAATATAAGGTCAATGATTTGGTAGCTCTGTTTAAGATAATAGATTCAACTGTGGGTTCGTCAAAACCAGTGGTTAAGATACTTACCGATGTTAAGATCGCATCCGGCGTATCCTTGAACCACTTTAATATTTTCTTACGCTCTTTTTTTGAGTTGGTATTATCTAAATGCGCAATAGGATAACCGGCTCTTCTAAAGGTATCATAAACATGCAACGAGGTGTTGATACCATTATTAAAAATAAGGGTCTTTTTACCTTTGGAACGCTCTTCATAGGCCATGATAAGCTTTGAAAGCATATCATTATTGGTATAAAGATCTTCGGAAGACTTTACGGTATAATCGCCATTGGCACCAACCACCAAAGATGTTAACCCGACATTGTAAGAGTAAATATCGGCACTAGCCAAAAACTCATTCTTAATAAGTGATTCAATGCTTTCACCAACAATCAGTTCATCATAATTATCCTTCATAGGTAATTTGATGTTGGAACTCAATGGTGTTGCCGTAACCCCAAGAATGAATGACTTTTCAAAAAACTTAAAGAGTTTGGTAAAGGAGTTATAATGCGCCTCATCAATAATAACCAGACCTATATCTGAAATATCCAGTTTATCTTCATTCAGACGGTTATTGAGGGTTTCGACCATAGCCACAAAGCAGCTGTACTGACCTTGGTCATCTAAATTGGCTTTACTATTGACCACTTTATTTTCTACACCAAACTCCGTAAGCATAGCCGATGTTTGACGGCACAACTCAATACGGTGCGTCATGACCAACACCTTTTTTTGGTGATGCTTGAGATACTGCCTGACGATTTCTGAGAAAATAACAGTTTTCCCACCTCCAGTTGGTAATTGATATAGTAAATGATAATCTTCAGGAGCTTCCTCAAAGCTCTTGAATATCTTGTTAATGGCACCTTTTTGATAACTATAGAGGTCCTTCCCTACCTTTCTATCTTCTAACTCTAATGTTGAAATAGTTTGACTCATAAAATTTTCCAATGTGCAAAAATAAGGTCTTTTCTAGGTTTTTGAAGTATATTTTAAAATTAAAATTCAGACTTTTTCAACAGGTCATCGTTTAAAACTTAATTTTGTACACTTGTTGACATTTATTATTTTATGTTGAGCCAAAAAAATAGTATCCACAGACATTTCAAACTCTATAAACCCTATGGTTACATTAGTCAATTCGTGATTAATGGTCGTCAAAAACGTCAAAAAAAGCTATTGGGTGAATTGTATGATTTTCCTGAAGGCACGATGGCTATTGGTCGGTTGGATGAAAAATCGGAAGGATTATTATTACTCACCACTGACGGTAAAACCAGTACCCTTATTACCAGTGGAGGTATTGAAAAAGAATACTATGTGCAGGTGGATGGTAGCTTATCATCTGACAGTATGGAAACAATGAGACAAGGGGTTACCATAGGCTTTGATGGTAAGAAATATCAAACCCAACCCTGTATAGTCGAGTTATTACCTGAAATACCTGACTTGCCAGAACGTTCCAAAAAAATACGGGATTCCAGACATGGCCCAACTACTTGGATAAAAATTGTGATTACTGAAGGTAAATTTAGACAGGTGCGTAAAATGACATCAGCCGTTGGGCATCCAACTTTGCGTTTGGTGCGTGTTCGCATTGGAAATATCCATCTAGGTGATTTGGCAGTAGGTATGGTTGAAGAACTGGTGTCTATTCCTTAACCACAATAATGGTGGCTTTTACGCCTGTACGTAATGCCCAATATTCCTGTGCAATCACATTACCGCCTTCATCTAACACCAACAGTTCTGCAGTGTTTGGTGCGCTTTCTCCCATATTTAATGCCTGAAAATCCAGTTTATTGAAGCCTTCTTTTAACTCCATTTCAAAACCACTCAATCTAGAGCCCAGTAAAACTTGTCCGCGCAGCACCACATCATCCGCAATAATTCTAATGAGATCACCATCTGTAGCGCCATAATCTCGATAGGCAATGGTTATTTTCTTTCCATTGGTTTTAAAATCACCTAAATATTGATCTTCTGTATCTCCTAAAACCTCACCTTCAATGACTTTTTCAAATCCTTTTTCTTGCCTTTCAAATCGTTCCTTATACTGTTCGGCAGGATTTCCAAATTTTTCTTTTGGAAACATAGAGAATTCATTGTTGGTGGTCGATCTGGTCTTGGGAACAGACATCCCATTTATTTTGTTGGAATTTGGGTTGCTTAAGCCTTTGCTATCAATAGGTTTAATATCCAAAGCCCCTGAATTAGCATCATTATTGGTTTCGGCCGGAATAATGGTTGATGGATTGGAGCTATCATCTATCTGGGCAACTACTGGGTTACCCAATAAACTTAATAAACAGATGATAAAAAATAGGTGTCTCATTTTAAGGAGCAGGCTATTGGTTTGCGTTTTGTAATTACAAAAACCATACCTTTTAATTTTTGAATCAAATATAAATGAAAAAAGAGAAACGCTGAGCGCTTCTCTTTTTTTTAAGAATAAATTATCATTCCCAAATTGACTTAAGAAATGTCAATTCGTTTAGCTGGTTTTCTTTTGGCTTCTTCACGTTTTGGAATGTGGACACTTAAGATACCATCTTCATAGCCTGCTTTGATGTTTTCTGATTCTACTGTATCAGGCAATGTGAAGGTTCTTTTGAAAGAAGAATAGCCAAACTCTCGTCTGGTGTAGTTTTCTTCATCCACTTCATTTTTTGTTTTGGTATGAGCTGAAATGGTTAAAATATCATTATCCACTTCTACTTCAAAATCACCTTTTTTCAAACCTGGTACGGCCACATCTAAATGATAGTTTTCGTTGTCTTCTTTTATATTAACTGCTGGCAAGGTCATACCTGTATTGAAATTAGATAATAAACCAGTTCCTAAATCGGTGTCGAAAAAGTTGTCTAACCAAGATGAAAAACTTGGTAAACCAGTGACATTCTCTTTTTTTGCTAGTCTGTTGCCATTTTTTGGCATTGTTACTAAATTATTCATGTTGTTCAAAATTTATTAGTTAAACTTCTATTATATGTTCAATATGCTATGAACAAATTAAATGCCAAGTGGTTTTTAATCTATTTTTCTGCCAAAATTTCTCCCCTACTCGTCATTTTGTCATTTTTTTGTTCCAAATCAAACACTTGATAGTAAGCTGTTTAAATGTTAAAAAATGTTAAATCATTACTTTGTATTACATAGTACTGTAACAAATCTATTTTATGGTCGTCTATATAGTACATCAATCAATTAAAAGAATTAAAATTATGAGAACTTTAGACAACAATCAATTAACAGGAACATTCAGTACTACAAGAAGTAATACTTGGAACAGTAAAAGACGTTACAGATCGTAAAATCTGAAAAAATCAATTAATCAATCAAAAAAACGAATTATGGAGGCAGTACATAAAATATCGAGAGACCATAGCGAATTCTTAAAGAAACCTTTTAAAAGAAGTTGTGAATCCGTATCATTCTCTAGCTGCCACAATACACTTTGGAAAGGTATAAAGCGATATTTACATTAGTTTGAATTAGTTAAAAAATCAAGGCCAACGTGTTTCCGTTGGCCTTTTTTTATGTTCAATTTTTATTGGTATTGTTTTTGTGTTATAGCTAATACGCTCAATATCAATTTAATTCTATACTCATGAAAAACTATCGCAATTCCGAAAAAGTGAATGCTGGTTCTATGGCCGACATTGCATTCTTATTACTCATTTTCTTTTTGGTCACGACTACCATAGCTACCGATATAGGTATTAACAGGCAACTTCCGGATAAGTGTCCGGATCATATGGACTGTACTAAAACCATTGCTGAACAAAATATTTTAAGAATTGTATTGAACAGTAATCAGGATATTTTATTGAACGATGAATTAACCGCTCTTGACCAATTGAAAGAAAATATCATAAAACATATTGATAATAATGGTGATAAAACCTGCACCTATTGTCAGGGAGCATCTGTTGATTACCATTCAGACAACCCCAAAAAGGCCTTTGTAAATATTCAACATAGCCGAGATACCTCCTACGAATTGTTTGTTTCCGTTCAAGATGAAATATCTAAAGCTTATAATGATTTAAGAACTCAATATGCTCAAAGCCTATTTCGAAAACCGCTATCAGAATTAACATACAGCGAATTGAAACAGGTGCAAGATGCTTATCCGATTCAAATGGGAGAACAAGTAAGCAACTAGTCCTCTATGCCTTCTAAATGAAATAGAAATGCATAATAAAGAGCTGTTCGCTTATATCTCTCGAAACGTCCGGAAGCACCACCATGACCTGTTTCCATGTTGCAGTCCATGATTAAGAGATTATCATCTGTTTTTAAATCTCTTAGTTTGGCGACCCATTTTGCGGGTTCCCAATATTGTACTTGGCTATCCCAATAGCCTGTTGTTACGAGCATATTAGGATAATCTTGAGCTGTAACGTTGTCATAAGGTGAATAAGATTTTATGTAATCATAATAGACTTTATCATTTGGGTTGCCCCATTCATCATACTCAAAAGTTGTTAATGGGATACTTTCGTCCAGCATGGTAGTTACCACATCCACAAAAGGTACAGCCGCTATGACACCATTCCATAAACTTGGTTCCATATTTACCACTGCTCCCATGAGTAAACCACCAGCACTGCCACCCATAGCATATAAGTGTTCAGGACTGGAATAGCCTTTGTCAACCAAATATTTTCCAGCATCAATAAAGTCGGTAAACGTATTTTTCTTATTCAATAATTTACCATTTTCATACCATTGGCGTCCCATTTCCTGACCACCACGAACATGGGCAATGGCATAAACGAATCCGCGATCCAGCAAGCTTAAACGATCTGATCTAAAGCTTGGGTCGGAACTATTTCCATACGAACCATATCCATACAATAATAACGGTGTATCCGAACCAATAGCAATGCCTTTTTTATAAACCATGGAGATGGGAATTTTTGTTCCATCGGTAGCCGTAGATTCCAACCGCTCTGACGTATAATCATTGGCATTAAATCCTCCAAGTACAGCTTCTTGTTTTAATAACACCTGCTCTTTAGTATCCATATTATACTCATAAGTGCTAAAAGGTGTCGTTAATGACGAATAGCCATATCGTAATATATTAGTGTCAAAATCCAAATTGGATGTTGGAAAGGCTGTATATGCAGGGTCTTTAAATTCCATATAAAAGTCTTCACCTTCCCATGGCATAATGCGAATGGTCCGCAATCCATTAAGACGCTCATTAATCACCAAATGATTTTTAAACAAATCAAAATTTTCCAATAAAACGGTTTCCCGATGCGGAATGACATCTTCCCAATTGTCTTTAGTGGGTGATTTGATGGGCGTTTTTACTAATTTGAAATTTGTAGCATGGTCATTAGTGCGTATATAAAAGTCATCACCAAAATGATCGGCATAGTACAATAAATCAGATTCTCGAGGTTGTAAAACTTGCCAATTGCCATCAGGTTTGTTCGCATCTAAAAAACGATATTCCGATGACAGTGTTTGAAAGCTGCCAATGAAAATAAATGCTTTGGAATTTGTTTTAAATACACCAGTGCGGTAGGTATCGTCTTTTTCTTCATATACCATAACATCATCAGTTTGATCTGTACCCAAAACATGTTTGTAAACCTTATTTTGACGTAGTGTTTGTGGATCTTTAGTCGAGTAAAACACCGTTTTGTTATCATTGGCCCAAGTAGCACTACCACCCGTATTACTTAATTTATCAGATAACAACTCCCCTGTTTCCAAATTCTTAAAGTAAATGGTGTACTGACGCCTGGAAATAGTATCTATTCCAAAAGCCATTAATTTATTATCTGGACTAACATCCCTACTGCCAATTCCAAAATATGAGAACCCTTTTGCCATTTCTGGGCCATTTAAAATAACTTCCTCACTAGCATTGTCTTCCAACTTTTTTCGGCAATACAAAGCATATTCACCACCTTCTTCAAATCGTGTATAATAGGAATAACCATTGTCGTTTACAGGAACCGATTGATCATCTTTTTTTATTCTGCCTACCATTTCATTGAATAACCTATCTTGAAAAGCATCGGTATGTTGCATGACTTCATTTAAATAGTTGTTCTCCTCATTGAGATAATTTACAACATCCTGTGTCTGTTCATCTGGGTTTTCAGCACTCTTTTGCTCATCAGTCAAACGCATCCAAAAATAGTTATCCAATCGCGTATCATCATGAATAACATGATTCACAGGAAATTTTTTGGCTACTGGAGCCTTAATAGTTTCTGATGATTCTTTCTTTGAATTGGATTGACAGCCAATAATAAGAAGCAATAGGATTGATAAAGGACGTAATTTCATGGTTTGGTTTGTTATGATTAAACAATAAAGTAACGAAAAAAAAAGAACTTTTTTAGTCTACGGATTCTTCCGATTCTAGAACGCCATAAGCAATCTCAACTTTTTTTCTTCCCCAATTTTTGGCAGCTTTAACATCTGTACCCATATAAATATCAATACGTTTTTTCCAACGATAATGCATTTTATCTTTTACATAATACAGCCCTTCCATGCCCTCGATAGCCACTGGCGTGTTATGCTTTAATCCTAAAGATAATAAATCGCGAGAAACAGCTATGTATTTCATGCCAGGTTTAAGGCTATCTCCAAAGGCTGTAATATGAGGATTACTGTTGGTTTGATAGGCTAATGAATTATAGGCAGTGGCAGTAACCTGAAGGGTTTTCCATGTGTAATTATCTTCTGGATTGTCTTTACAAGCTAGAAATAGTATTAAGAACAGTATAATAAAACGATACATGTCAAATGGCTAATTGACCTAAATATACGTTTCTTTTTAATGCCATGAAAGATTTTAACTTAAGGCCAATAAACTAATAGGCCAACAAATCCTTCAGTGCTGCTTCAAATTGTCCTTTTGCTAAATATTGTTGTTCAAGCTGACCAATAAATGGAATAGGCGTCTCCATACTGGCAACCCGTTTTACGGGAGCATCCAGTTGTTCAAAGCAATTTTCCATGATTATTGCTGCAATATCAGATGCTATACCACCAAATAATGAGTCTTCCTGTAATATAATTGCACGTCCAGTCTTTCTAACAGATTCAAAAATAGCATCAACATCCAAAGGTTGTAATGTTCGCAAATCAATCAAATCGGCTTTAATGTCAGCATTGTTATCCAATGTTTCTATGGCCCAGTGCACAGCCGCACCATAGGAAATGATGGTTACGTCGTCACCTTCGCGTAACAGAGAGGCTTTCCCAAAAGGTAAAGTGTAATAGTCCTTAGGGACTTTTTGACGAACGCTACGATATAAGGCTTTATGCTCAAAAAACAATACGGGATTTGGGTCATTAATGGCTGTAGCCAATAAACCTTTGGCATCAAAGGGGAAAGCCGGGTATACTACCTTTAATCCGGGAGTTTTAGTAAACCAGGCCTCATTGGTTTGCGAATGGAATGGACCAGCTGCAACACCAGCTCCACAAGGCATCCTCACCACAACATCAGCCTCTTGGGACCAACGATAATGCGATTTAGCTAAATAATTGACAATGGGATTAAATCCAGAAGACACGAAATCAGCAAACTGCATTTCAACAACTGCTTTCATACCTGCAATTGATAGCCCCATACCAGCTTCAACAATTGCCGATTCGCAGATGGGCGTATTTCGAACGCGATCACGACCAAATTGTTCGACAAAGCCTTCTGTTATTTTGAAAACACCACCATATTCGGCTATATCCTGTCCCATAATAACCAAATCAGGATGTTGCTCCATAGATTGTTTTAAACCTTCCGAAATAGCATCAATCAAACGAAGTTCTACCGTTTTAGAATCCGTATTAATATCCTGATATTGAAATGGTTTATAGACATCATGTAACTCATTACTTTCATTTGGAATAATGGGTTCTTCATCAAAAGCCATTTGAAGATGTTCATTAATTTCATGAACAATATCTTCTTTTAGAGCGACTTCAACAGGTTCGGTCAATATCCCTGAATCTCTTAAAAATGCTTGATAATTTTCAACAGGGTCTTTTTTTGCCCAAGCATCCATAAGTTCTTGTGGTACATATTTTGTACCACTAGCCTCTTCGTGACCTCGCATTCTAAATGTTTTGAATTCCAATAAAACAGGTCTCGGATTATTTCGGATACTTTCAGCAATTTCGTTTACTTTAGTGTATACTTCAACAATATTGTTGCCATCAATAATATGAGATTCCATACCATAGCCCAATCCTCTATCAGCAATATTTTCACAGCGATACTGCTCGGAAGTTGGTGTTGATAGTCCATAGCCATTGTTTTCAACACAAAACATAACAGGCAGCTCCCAAACTGATGCCACATTTAATGCCTCATGGAAATCCCCTTCGCTAGTACCTCCTTCACCTGTAAACACAGCAGTTACTTGATTTTTGTTCTTTAGCTTGCTAGCCAATGCAATACCATCGGCAACACCCATTTGAGGACCTAAATGGGAAATCATCCCCACGATTTTAAACTCCTGAGTGCCAAAATGAAATGACCTATCACGCCCTTTTGTAAATCCATTGGACTTACCCTGCCATTGACTAAACAAGCGATATAAAGGAATTTCACGTGTCGTGAATACGCCTAAATTTCTATGCATCGGTAAAATATACTCATCAGTGTGCATGGCCATAGTGACACCAACCGCAATGGCTTCTTGACCAATTCCAGAAAACCATTTCGAGATTTTACCTTGTCTAAGAAGAATTAACATCTTTTCTTCAATCAACCTGGGCTTCAACATATTTTTGTATAATTCCAGTAGTTTGTTGTTATCCAGGTTCGAAATTTGGTAATCCATATTGTTTAGTGTAGACACGTTTGAGATCATAAAATTTGTTTGTCAAATATAGTATAATTTGATATTTGGTATTAAAAATGAATGAATAATTAAGTGTTCTAAACTTTGTAATGTTTTCGTACATTTGTAATACATTCCTTTAAAATTTTATATAATGAATAGTATACCCAGTGTAAATTTGAACGATTTCATATCAGGTGATCCTGTTAGAAAACAAAAGTTTGTTGACGAAATTGGCAAGGCCTACGAAGAAATTGGTTTTGTTGCTCTCAAAGGGCATTTTTTAGACGATGCATTAGTCGACAAATTATATGATGAGGTCAAAAATTTCTTTGCTTTACCGTTGGAAACAAAGCAAAAATATGAGATTCCTGGTATTGGTGGTCAACGCGGTTACATTTCATTTGGAAAAGAAAGTGCCAAAGGTAAAAAGGAAGGCGATTTAAAAGAATTTTGGCATTTTGGACAATATGTTGAGGATAATCCTAAATTAGAAAAAGAATACCCGAAAAATGTTGAGGTTGAAGAGTTACCTGAATTCAATAGAATTGGTAAAGAAACCTATCGCATGTTGGAGAAAACAGCAAAATATGTTTTAAGGGCATTGGCATTGCACTTGGGACTGGAAGAAACTTATTTTGACAACTACATTCACAATGGTAATAGTATTTTAAGACCTATACACTATCCTCCTATTTTGGAAGAGCCTAAAAATGCGGTTCGTGCTGCTGCGCATGGCGATATTAACTTAATCACCTTGTTGATGGGCGCACAAGGTCGCGGACTTCAAGTACAAAACCATAACGGTGAATGGTTAGACGCCATTGCAGAGCCTGATGAGTTGATGATAAATGTTGGTGATATGTTATCACGCCACACTAATAATAAATTAAAATCCACCATTCACAGGGTTATCAATCCGCCAAGGGAACTTTGGGGGACATCTAGATATTCCATTCCATTTTTTATGCACCCAATTAGTGACATGAAATTAAATGTACTAGAAAGCTGTGTCGATGCGGACAACCCAAAACAATTTGAGGATATAACCGCAGGTGAATTCCTCAATGAGCGTCTGATTGAATTAGGCCTTATCAAAAAGTAAATTGATGGATTTACAAGATCAATTAAAAAATCTGTTTCCCGATCATGTATCTGAAAATGATGATTCCAATGATAAGGAAGGGTCTAATATTTGGCTACAGGACGATCCCATCATTTGTAAATATGAAAAGCGTAAGGGTAAACCCATAACCATATTAGAAGGTTATACGGGGGCTACTGAAGATTTTAAGCAATTGGCAAAAGAACTAAAAACAACCTTAAGTGTTGGTGGTAGCTTTAAGGACGATAAGATTATTATACAAGGTGATTATCGGGATAAAATTATGGAAATCTTAAAAGATAAAGGCTTTGCGGTCAAACGTGTAGGCGGCTAAATGGAAAATACCATACTCCATATTACCAATGGCGGAAGCCTAACGGACTATCTAAAAGAATTGGATTTTAAAGGTCATATTCTAACTTGGCATGAAATGCTCTGCGAAGGAAGTACTACATCACAAATAGATACAACAACTTTTCTAAACTTAAGAAAGGCTTTTTTGAGCACGTATTATGATATTGAAATTGATGAGTATCAATTTCACAATGAATTATCAGTTTTAGATGATGTATCTTCTTTTTCCAAAATTGTCCTCTGGTTTGAGTACGATTTATTCTGTCACATCAATCTTTTGGCCGTTATCAGTCTACTCAAAGAAAAAGCTATTTCATTACCAATATATTTAGTGTGCAGTGGCCATATTGAAGGCGAACGTAACTTAAAAGGATTAAGTGAATTGAATCAAAAGCAACTTTTTGACCACTTTGATTCCAAAATTCTTTTGACTGAAGAAGATATCGATTTAGCCATAACTATTTGGCGAATCTACTGTGGTAAAGACCATAATTTATTGAAACCTTATGTCACAAAAAAATCATCTTTCAAATACTTAAACAATTGTATTAAAGCTCATTTTGGAAGATTTCCGGATATTAAAAGTGGTTTATCAATTTTAGAAAAAAACATCTTAAGCATAATCAAGGATAACGACATTAATTCCAGACATCATTTATTAGGTTATATTTTAAACTATCAAGGTTATTACGGATATGGTGATACTCAAATTAATAGATTGATAGATAATTTAGTTATTTTCTTTAATGAAACTGAAACTGGGATTACCTTAAACAGAAAGGGTCACGAAGCACTTTTAAGTTCCCATAATTTTGCTCTAGAAATCAATAACAATATATCCTATGGAGGAATAAACCGATTGGATTACTATTATAGTGAAGAAAGAAAAATACTCGTAAAAAACCCAGTACCATGCCCATTAAAGAATCTGAACTTATACTAAATCCAGACGGTAGTGTTTACCACTTAAATTTAAAGCCTGAACACCTAGCAGATAAAATCATATTTGTTGGCGATCAGGATAGGGTTGAACGTATTACAAAACATTTTGATTCTATTGAATTCACCATTCAAAAACGGGAATTTAAAACCCAAACGGGATATTATAAAGGCAACCATATTACGGTTATATCAACTGGTATTGGCCCGGACAATATTGATATTGTTATGAATGAATTGGATGCTCTAGCCAACATTGATTTAAAAACACGTTTGCCAAAAGCTCAACATAAGTCCCTGCAGATAGTGAGAGTTGGAACTTCAGGATCCTTACAGAAGGATATTCCTATTGATTCATTTCTTTGTAGCTCACATGGTTTAGATTTAAATGGCATGCTCTATGCCTATAAACTGGATGGTATTGGAAATCCAAAAATGGAGGACGCCTTCATCGCACACACCAATTGGCACAGTCATAAATCCAGACCGCTTGTTATTGAAAACAGTAAACGATTGGAAGAGCAATTTAAAGGATCCAACATGCATTTAGGTATGACAGCAACAGCTGGTGGGTTTTACGGACCTCAAGGACGTGTTTTAAGACTCCAACTTCAAGATGACCAATTGAATTCTAAAATAGATTCTTTTGAATTTCAAGGCATTCGAGTTACCAATCTTGAAATGGAAACCTCGGCTATTTATGGTCTATCCAAGCTATTGGGGCATGAGGCTTTATCATTAAATGCCATAATTGCCAATAGAGCTACTGGGGAGTTTAGTGCCAATCCAAAGCAAATAGTTAATGAATTAATAATTTATGCTCTAGATAAAATTGCAGGCCGATGAAGACAGTTAAAATAGGTGGTGTTCCAGAACATTTTAATTTACCCTGGTATTTAACTTTAAAAAATGGTGAATATAAAGCCGAAGATATTAATCTTCGTTGGCATGACTATTATGATGGTACTGGTGCCATGTGTAAAGGTTTACGCAATGGAGATATTGATATAGCTGTCATTCTTACAGAAGGCATTATAAAAGATATCATTGAAGGGAACCCCTCAAAAATTGTTCAAACCTTTGTCCAATCGCCTTTAATCTGGGGGATTCATGTGGGACATGAATCAAAATACAACACAATAGATGACTTAAAAGGTACTAAAGCTGCTATTAGTCGTTATGGTTCTGGCTCCCATCTCATGGCTTATATTAATGCTGAAAACAATCAATGGGATTTAGAAAAAGACTTGCATTTTGAAGTCATCAAAAATTTAAATGGCGCTATTGAAGGTTTGACCAATGGTATTGCCGATTACTTCATGTGGGAAAAATTTACGACTAAGCCCATTGTTGATGAAGGCGTATTCAGACGTGTTGGGGAATGTCCATCACCCTGGCCCTGCTTTGTCATTGCAGTAAGTGATCAGTTTATTGAAAATAGTGAATCAGATTTGAAAACTATTTTGGATATCATCAATAATACCACCAAAGATTTTAAAGCAATTCCGAGTATTGATAAAACCATTGCCAACAGGTATGAACAACAATTAGAGGATGTCCAAGAATGGTTATCTATAACCGAATGGTCTCAAAAAGCACTATCTGAATCTATTGTCAGCAAGATTCAAAAAGAGTTACTGGCCTTGCAGATTATACCTAAAACAGTGGACTACCCATCTTTAGTTCACAGGGTATTATAAAACAGTATTTGGCACAAAAACACTTTGTATAAATTCTGAAAATGCTAATAATCATCATGTTAAATTCAACATATTGTATGAGAAATGTTAAAAATTATTTAATTTTTAACACAAAAAGTTTATATTTGTTTTTATAGAGTGTTTAACAAACCCAAATTGCTTATGCTATTAACAATATCTCTAGTACTTTCCGTTTTAATTGCCATCAACTTTTTATTACTTATATTTAGTTGTAACAAAACAACAAAACGTACTAAAGCTGTTGATAAAGCGCCAACTTTCATAGTTACCAAAAACACTACCAAGCCACAGACTTCAACCCAGCTTGCTCCAACAGGGAGTTAGTTTTACTAAAGTGTTTATTTCCAAACCAATATCCTCTATTCGCACTTAATGGTGATGGATGCCCTGATTGTAAAATGTGATGCTTACTGGCATCAATTAATTTAGATTTTCTTTTGGCATAACCTCCCCAAAGTAAAAACACGACATTACTTTTATGATCATTGATGGTTTTAATTACAGAATCGGTGAATGTTTCCCAACCTTTGTTTTGATGGCTACCCGCTTGATGGGCTCTGACCGTCAAGGTTGCATTTAACAATAAAACACCTTGATCGGCCCAACGCTCCAAATTGCCACTTTTGGGATAATTGATATGTAGGTCCTGTTCAATTTCTTTAAATATATTGATCAATGATGGTGGATGCGGAATACCATCGGCAACACTGAAACACAAACCATTGGCCTGGTTTGGACCATGATACGGGTCTTGACCAATGATGACAACTTTTAAATCATTAAAATGACAATGATTAAAGGCATTGAATATTTTTTTACCGGGAGGATAACAGGTGTGTTCGTGATATTCCTTTTTAACAAAATTTACCAAATCAAAAAAATAAGGTTTATCAAATTCTTTTTCCAGATAAGGCTTCCAGCTTGCGTGTATATCGACCTGCATTTTTTTTTAGCGATTGTTTAGAGACTTCTAAATTAATACTATCTTTAGTTTTATTAAAATGTACATCTTTGAAAAAATTAAAATTCCCTTCAGCTCAAACTATCTTATTAATAATTGCTGGACTTGTTGCCATTTTAACCTTTTTTGTGCCTGCAGGCAAATTTGATACACTACTCTACGACAGTGCCTCCAATACCTTTGTCAGGACTGGTGAAGGCTCCACAGAAAGTTTACCAGCAAACCAAGAAACCTTAGAAAGTCTAAATGTCATTATACCTATAGAGAAATTTACTAGCGGTGACATTTACAAAGCCATTAACATCCCGAATACCTATAAAACTTTGGAGGCAAAACCACAAGGCTTGGTTGCCTTTTTAAAATCACCCATTAAAGGGATAATTGATGCTGCTGATATTATATTTTTGGTTTTGATCATTGGAGGCCTTATAGGAATTATGAATCATTCTGGAGCCTTTGATGCTGGTATTGCTTGGTTGGCCAAAACACTTCACGGACGTGAATTCATACTCATTATTTTAGTGACTGTTTTGGTTGCGGCTGGGGGAACCACCTTTGGGTTTGCTGAAGAAACTATAGCCTTCTTCCCCATTTTAATCCCAGTGTTTTTAGCTGCTAAATACGATGCCTTGGTTGCCATTGCTTGTATTTTTATAGGGTCGTCTATTGGAACTATGTGCTCGACCATTAATCCGTTTAGCACTATTATTGCCTCTGATGCCGCAGGAATTAATTGGACAACAGGATTAACTGGACGCGCTGTTATGTTAGGAATGACATTACTAATCAGTATTATTTATTTGTTACGTTATGCTAATCAAGTTAAAAAAGACCCTTCAAAATCCATTGTTTTTAGTCAGAAATCAGAAATTGAAAGTTTGTTCCATCAGGAATCGGTTAAGGTTACGGGATTTAATTGGCGTTTACGTTTAGCTTTATTAGTATTTTCCGCTTGTTTTATTGTGATGATTATTGGTGTTTCACTTTTGGGCTGGTGGTTTTTAGAAATGACGACTACATTTTTAGTTGGTGCTATTATTATTGGATTCATAACTCAAATCCATGAAGCTAAATTCATTGAAATATTTGTTAAAGGCGCTGGTGACTTACTGGGAGTCGCACTAATTATTGGCATCGCGCGAGGCGTTACTGTAATCATGTCCGATGGACTCATTAGTGATACCATGCTATTTTATGCCAGCGATGTGACTTCAGGAATGAACAAAGGCTTATTTGCCAGTGTCATGACTGCCACCTATGCTGGTCTCTCCTTTTTCATACCTAGTTCATCCGGTATGGCTGTATTAACCATGCCTATTATGGCACCATTGGCCGATACCGTTGGTGTGGGTCGAGAAATTGTTGTTAATGCCTATCAATACGGTATGGGGCTGTTATATTTTATCAGTCCAACAGGATTGATATTACCATCTTTGGCTATCGCTAAAATTGGTTATGATAAATGGCTCAAGTTCGTTATGCCTTTGTTTGTCATTTTGGTTATTTTCACCCTGGCGGTTATGACCCTATCTGTTTATCTGTAAGCTATATTAAAATAAGGTTATTTGTCCTTTGTCATCCAATCCGGCAGGTGGCTCTTCGCTGTCATTTGATTCAGATTTAGTTGATGTTTCTGGTTTGGATTCCTCTGTAGTTTCATCTGAAACATCTGTTTCATCAACCACTTCAATCTCTTCCGCTGGCACTTCTTCTGGAGCCTCATAAGGTAATGGATCCAATAAACTGACTTGATTGATTTTATCTTTTGTCAATTGATTACCTAATGCGCCAATACCTTTTATAGCTATAAACTCTTCTAAATTCACCTCCATATTGTCCTTGCGGTCCTTGCCACGCTCTTTAGTGAACTCAACTTCTGCCATAGGTCGCCAATCGGTTGAAACAATCTCGAGTTGCGAATTGGGATGATCTGAAATAAAGCTTTCTTCCTTACTTTCGTTTTCTACCAAGAAACGTTTTACAAAATAACGTTCCTTTTCGCCATCATAGTAAATGGCAGAAATAGGCTTTTTAGGAATCCATTTTTCCATGACTATCATATCTTCATCAAAATGGGTTGTCACTTCTGGAATAATGGTTTTAACTAAACCAGACTGTCTGATAATTAAAATGCGGTCCTCACCTCTAAATTCACCAACCAGTTCCCCTCTACCATCTACATTCAAGCGTTGAACGGTATCATCAAACCAAATCTTTCTAGGTTTTAAGGTAGAAACGCCTTTTTCCTTTAATTCAATTTTCTTAACGGCATATTTAGTGACCAAATTACCTTTGGATGCTCGCCCTTTTATTAAGATTTCAGCAAAGTCAATATCCCATTTCAATTTTTTAATACTACCAACCTGTCTTAAGAAAATAGTCACCACTTCGGCTTCTCCATTTGGATTGGCAGAAAAATACCATACCACTGAATTCTTATTGCCATTGGTCAAGTCGTACTCACGGTCTCGTGTAATGGAAGTCACAGCAAAACGTTTCACATAGGTTGGACCACCTTTACCGTCACGATACATCATATTGTAAATGGTACGTTTGTCTTTTTTCTTGAAAACGGCTACATGAATAATATCCTTACCAATGAAGGTTTTACTATCTACTTTGGTTACCATCATGATACCTTCTCTCGTAAATACAATGATATCATCAATATCACTACAATCACAGACGTATTCATCCTTACGAAGCGAAGTACCCACAAAGCCCTCTTCCCTATTGACATAGAGCTTGGTGTTTCTAATAACCACTTTGGTAGCATCTACATCGTCAAAAGTGCGGATTTCGGTCTTACGTTCTTTGCCGGCACCATATTCTTTTTTAAGACGCTCAAAATAAGCAATAGCATAATCAATCAAATTGGCTAAATGATGTTTCACTTCCGCTATTTGATCTTCTAGAGCATCAATCTTTTGCTGGGCTTTATCTATATCAAACTTTGAAATACGCTTGATTCGGATTTCTGTTAAACGCACAATATCCTCTTCGGTTATGGCACGTTTTAAATGTTTGATATGTGGCTGCAATCCTTTATCGATAGCTTGGATAACACCTTCCCAAGTTTCTTCTTCTTCAATATCTCGGTAAATTCTATTTTCAATGAAAATGCGCTCTAAAGATGCAAAATGCCATTGTTCTTCAAACTCACCTAATTTAATCTCCAGCTCACTCTTTAAAAGCTGAACGGTATTATCAGTGGAGCGACGCAGCATTTCGGAAACACCAATAAATAATGGTTTGTTGTCTTCAATCACACAGCCCAATGGTGAAATGGATGTTTCACAATTGGTAAATGCATACAAAGCATCAATAGTCTTATCAGGAGAAATACCAGACGGTAAATGCACCAAAATCTCTACATCGGCAGCCGTGTTGTCTTCAATTTTCTTGATTTTTATTTTGCCCTTATCATTTGCTTTTAGAATCGAATCAATTAAAGACGACGTATTGGTAGCAAACGGAATTTCGGTAATGACTAATGTATTCTTATCGAGCTGTGAAATCTTGGCGCGAATGCGAACACGACCACCACGCATACCATCTTTATAATCTGTAAAATCAGCAATACCCGCAGTTGGAAAATCGGGAACCAGTTTAAATCGCTTGCCTTGTAAATGCTTAACTGAAGCGTCAATTAGTTCAATGAAGTTGTGTGGTAATATTTTAGTTGATAAACCTACTGCAATACCCTCACCTCCTTGTGCAAGGAGCAATGGAAACATGACAGGTAAATTTACGGGTTCTTTGCGTCTGCCGTCATAAGATGCTTGCCATTCGGTTATTTTCGGATTGTAAACAACGTCTAAAGCAAACTTGGATAGTCTGGCTTCAATATAACGCGAAGCAGCAGCACTATCACCTGTCAATATATTTCCCCAGTTACCTTGGGTATCAATCAGTAAATCTTTTTGGCCAATCTGAACCATGGCATCGGCAATACTGGCATCACCATGTGGATGGTATTGCATGGTATGACCCACAATGTTTGCCACCTTGTTGTAACGACCATCATCCAAGTCTTTCATAGAATGCATAATCCGGCGTTGGACGGGTTTAAATCCGTCTTCAATGGCAGGTACTGCACGTTCTAAAATAACATATGATGCATAATCTAGAAACCAATCTTTGTACATACCAGTAACTCTGGTAATGGTTTCGTTATTGTCTTCCTGTTCATTTAACAAATCGTCGTTCTCTTCGCTCATTAACTATTTGCTCTTTTATTTAATTTAACCATTTTGCTCAATGACTGCTTCATGTATTTACGCTTTTTCTTTGCCACCAAAGTGATGTTAAAGCGGTATCTCTTTATAGTTTCATGACCTTCCCATTTAATCAATAGTACCAACTCCTTATAGATGAAAAAGTTGTACATCTTAAAGCCAACTAACTCTGTTTTATCACATTCCAACTTATGCTCACGATAGTTGAATCGTTCTGATAACAATAAGCCTTTGTTGATGACAATCAATTTGGCACCATCACTATCATACTCAAAATATTTGGCAACCCGATGTACTATAAAAAATAACACGCCAAAAATACCAACAACTACCAAGAAGAGAATTAGTGGATTAACCTCCATTCCCGTGATGGCATTGAATACAAATATGGATGTGATAGCCAAGACTATCATAATAAAATATACGCCAATAATAACGCCTTTTACTTTTTCGTTATTGGTTCTCATGAAGCTTCGTCTACTAAATCCAGTTCAACTTTGAGGTTATTGATAATAAACTCTTGCCTGTCAGGCGTATTCTTACCCATGTAGAATTCCAAAAGCTCTTCAATAGACATATCATCATCCAACATCACAGGATCCAAGCGAATATCCTCGCCTATAAAATGCTTAAACTCATCGGGTGATATTTCACCCAATCCTTTAAATCGGGTGATTTCTGGTTTGGGTTTTAACTCTTCTATGGCATTGATACGCTCTTCATCCGAATAGCAGTAAATGGTTTTCTTTTTGTTTCGAACCCTGAATAAAGGCGTTTGCAAAATATACAAATGGCCTTCTTTTATGAGTTCTGGGAAAAATTGCAAGAAGAAGGTAATCAAAAGCAAACGAATGTGCATACCATCTACATCAGCATCTGTGGCGATTACCACATTGTTGTAGCGTAAATCTTCTAACGATTCCTCAATGTTTAATGCGGCCTGCAATAAATTGAACTCTTCATTTTCATACACAATTTTCTTGCTCAACCCGTAACAGTTTAAAGGCTTTCCTTTTAAACTAAATACCGCTTGTGTGTTCACATCACGAGACTTGGTGATACTACCAGAAGCCGAATCACCCTCGGTGATGAACAAGGTCGTTTCCAGATTGCGCTCGTTTTTGGTATCACCAAAATGTACCCGACAATCACGTAATTTTTTATTGTGAAGACTTGCCTTCTTGGCCCTGTCTTTTGCTAGCTTTCTAATACCTGATAACTCTTTACGCTCCCGTTCTGCCTGTAATATTTTTCGCTGAATCTTTTCAGCAGCATCTGGGTTTTTGTGTAGATAGTTATCGAGGTGTGTTTTTAAAAAATCATTCACATAAGTCCGTACGGTTGGCAAATCGCCACCCATGTCGGTGGAGCCTAACTTGGTTTTAGTCTGACTTTCAAAAACGGGTTCCATGACTTTAATGGAAACGGCTGCAACCACAGATTTACGAACATCAGATGCATCGTAATTCTTTCCGTAGAATTCTCGTATGGTTTTTACTAAAGCTTCACGAAAAGCAGCTAAATGCGTACCGCCTTGTGTGGTATTCTGACCGTTTACAAAGGAATGATACTCTTCAGAATACTGTGTTTTACTATGCGTAATGGCCACTTCAATATCATCTCCTTTTAAGTGAATAATCGGATACAGCAAATCAGAATCCTTGATGTTTTCACTCAATAAATCTTTTAGGCCGTTTTCACTGTAATACTTTTCACCATTGAACACGATGGTCAAACCCGGATTCAAATACACATAGTTCTTGAGCATTTTAACGACATACTCATTACGGTATTTGTAATTTTTAAAGATGGTATCGTCTGGTACGAAAGACACCTTGGTTCCCTTTCTACGTGAGGTATCATCCAACAACTCTTCATTGGTGAGGTTTCCTTGTTCAAATTCGGCTGAAGCTGATTTGTTGTCTCTTGTCGATTCTACTCGGAAATAACTAGATAAGGCATTCACCGCTTTGGTACCAACACCATTAAGTCCAACCGACTTTTTAAAAGCCTTACTGTCGTACTTACCACCGGTGTTCATTTTAGACACCACATCTACCACTTTTCCCAAAGGAATACCACGACCATAATCGCGAACGGTGACTTTGTTGCCATGTACCGAAATCTCAATGGTCTTCCCTGCTCCCATCACGTATTCGTCAATGGAGTTATCCAGAACCTCTTTTAGAAGTATGTAAATACCATCATCGGCCGAAGAACCATCACCCAGTTTCCCGATGTACATACCGGGACGCATGCGGATGTGTTCCTTCCAGTCGAGTGAGCGTATATTTTCTTCAGTATATTTGGTTTCTTGGGCCATTGTGATGCGGATTTTTTTGAGACGTTGCTAATATACATTTTCACATTAAAAAATGAAACCGCAATACCGTAAAGTAATTAACAAAAAAAAGCCAATATTGTTGAGAACATTGGCTTTTTGAGTCGTATTTTTTTGATTGTTACACGTTAAACAGAAAATGCATGACATCGCCATCTTTTACGATGTAATTTTTTCCTTCTACACGCATTTTACCAGCTTCTTTTACTTTGCTTTCGCTACCGTATTGCACGTAATCATTATAGGCAATAACTTCGGCACGGATAAAGCCTTTTTCAAAATCGGAGTGGATAACACCTGCAGCTTGTGGTGCCGTGGCTCCCACATCAACCGTCCAAGCACGAACTTCCTTCACACCTGCCGTAAAATAGGTTTGCTGATTCAATAGTTTATAGGCACCACGAATCAGTTTGGCTGAACCTGGTTCATCTAATCCAATATCCGCCAAAAACATCTGGCGCTCTTCGTAGTCGTCCAATTCATTAATATCGGCTTCGGTACCAACGGCCAACACCAATACTTCGGCTTGTTCGTCCTTAACGGCTTCGCGAACGGTTTCTACATAGCTGTTGCCAGACACTGCCGAACCTTCATCTACATTACACACATACATAACGGGCTTATCGGTAATGAACTGTGCTGGTTTTACAAAGTCTCTATCATCATCTTCTGAAAACTCCAACGAACGAACCGATTTCCCAGCTTCTAAACCGGCTTTTATTTGTAACAACAACGCTTCTTCCTTCTGGGCATCTTTATTACCTGTTTTGGCAGCGCGTTTTACCTTGTCTAATTTCTTGTCTACGGTTTCCAAATCCTTTAACTGGAGTTCCATGTCAATGGTTTCCTTGTCGCGTATGGGGTTTACGCTACCATCTACATGCACAATATTGTCGTTATCAAAGCAACGCAACACATGTAGAATGGCATCGGTTTCGCGGATGTTTGCCAAGAACTGATTGCCTAGCCCCTCGCCTTTACTGGCACCTTTTACCAAACCGGCAATATCAACAATCTCTACGGTTGCAGGGATTACACGCTCTGGTTTGACCAGTTCTTCCAGTTTTTGAAGTCTGGGGTCTGGCACGTTTACCACCCCAATATTGGGCTCAATGGTACAAAACGGAAAGTTGGCACTTTGCGCTTTAGCATTGCTTAAACAATTGAACAATGTGGACTTTCCCACGTTTGGTAACCCGACAATACCTGCTTTCATATCTATTTCCCGTGAAAACGGGAATCTTTTTAATTAAACATCATTTCCCGATAAATAACGGGAATTTTTAGAGACCTTTCGACTACCGCTCAAGGTGACAAGTAAACGACTATATCATGCGTTTAACAGGGTGCAAATATAATTATAGTTACCGTTAGTGGAAACAAAAAGTTTAGTTTTTAAGTGAAGACCGAAGAATGATGACGGATGACGGGAAACTGTTGATTTGGTTATTTTGAAATGTGTAAATTATTACTTGATTTTTTTTTAATTATATTTAATGTTAATTATCTAACCACCATTAATATTAAAAACATGAGCTACTTGAAAACATTACAAACGAAACCTTTACTGCTGACCCTAGTTTTATTTTTATCATTTGGATTTATGATTGAAGTAAATGCCCAAGACAAGGTAATCATGCTAAACGGCGAAGAAAAAATTGGTAAAATTTTAGGTCTAGACGATAGCACCATAAAATTTGTTCATAGTGGAGAAGATTTAGAATATACATTAAAGAAATCAGAGATTGAAAAAATAATCTTTTCTAGCGGCAGAACAGAGGTTGTTAATCAAAAGGTAGCACCAGTAGACCCTTTAAAGACAGCGGCAGATAAACGTAACAAAATTGCCGTGATGCCATTTACTGTAAACACCAATGATGCTGACGTGGATCCAACCAGTATGGGTAAACAAATGCAAAATGATTGTGTATTTATTTTAAGAGATGTAAAGGCTGGAATGTATACCATTCAAGACCCAATGACTACAGATGCGTTATTAAGTCAGCATGGCATTTCACTAGATCAAGTAAGAACTATTCCTCCTGCTGATATGGCAAACATGCTTGGTGTGGAATATGTGCTTTATGGCACTTGTGATTTACAAAATAAAGGCGCACATTCTTATGGAAGTAGTGTTAACTCTTACAATGAAAAGCAAAAACGTGATAATAGAGATAAAAAAACAAAAGGGACCGAGGTGACTTCAACCAGTTCCACCACTACTATAGAATATGATACACATATTACCTTAAGTGTCTTTAATGACCAAGGTAGTAACGTGTATTCAGAAAAAAGAAACCCTTTTGGAAGTGGCACTGATGCTTACTCTGTAGGAGTGAAATATTTATTGAAGCGCAGTCCGTTTGGAACAAAGCATTAACTGAATCATTTAATCACGTAAAGCATTTTGGGTGCGTCAATGTGGCGCTTCAGATATCAGACAGATGACGGGTGATTTATTGATTTGTTTATTTGTTGAAGACGGGAGACAGTTTGTTTACTTATCGAGTTAGAGATTGCTTCATTACATTCGCAATGACGTTTTAGAGCAGATGCTGAAATTGAATTAATTTTTGTTTGCCTGTTTTAGAATAAAATCTTTCATCAGTATCAAGACTTCTGGTGCAATGGTTACTTCTATATGTTCCGATTCCTCGGGTAATCCTGTTTTTGCTGGTTGTAGATTGTGGTTGATATTGGGAATGAGTTTAGAGGTAACCTGGGTATTTCCGGCATCTTTTAGAATTTGGTCTATGGCAGCCACATTAGGAGCGCCAGGAACATTTAGGTCTAGGCTACCGCCAATTGATAGTACTGGGCATGTAACTTGCTTTAGGTAATCTTCTGGCGTTGGTCCTTCCCAAAACTTTTTAAATGATGGCCTGCCGTAATATTCAATGTATTCAATCATTATTTCTTCGTCTAGGTTCTCCCCTTCCAGTCCGTTTAACCACGAGAGATCCTTACGGTTTCGGTAGGCCACATTATAAATGGAATCATCTAGGGCTTGTCCTAATTCCATATTCAAGGCCAAAGAAATTAACGTATCATTTACTTTAGCTTCCCGAATTATTTGCTTTTCGGAATATCCTCTTGCCTTTGCTATACTGCTAGAATACAAGCTATCAGCAACTGGATAGGGTAATCCTACTGCTGCAAGAAGAATTAGATAATCCAACTTGTATTTAGAAGCCATGATTGGTACTACGGACCCTCCCTCACTATGTCCTGCAGGTCCAATAATATTAAAATCAATGTCCTTCCTATTTTTTAGGTACTGGATTGCACTCCATCCGTCCGAAGCAAAATCATCATAAGTAGCTTCATCAAAATTGCCTCCAGACTCTGCGGAACCACGTTTATCATAGCGCAATACAGCAATGCCATGTCTACCAAAATAATCGGCCATGGCCAGAAATGATTTATGTCCGTAGGTAGTATTATCACGATCATGCCTTCCATATCCATGAATGAGCACAACAGCTGGATAAGATTTGGATTTGGTGTCTGGATATGTTAGTGTGCCTTTTAGTATGATACTATCTTCAACATTTTTAAATTCAATGTCTTCACTTTTATAGGGAATTGGTGACTTTAGCGGTGTATTTCGATAATAGGTGGCTGTATCAGGTATATCTTTTTTTGATTTATCGATACAACTTCCTAATAGCATTAAAGCCATTAGAAATAGTATATTTTTCATAGAGTATTGTTTTAGATGTATTGCATACACACCATATTGTTTATACCTCTAAAGTTAGTTAAAATATTGGAACCCAGTCTGATTTAGTGATTAAGGCAAGTGTTAGTTAATTTTGGTTAACATTCAGTTCTTTGTCGATTGACTTTATTAAATCATTAATCTTTTCTCTAATGTCATTCTGGCGTGCTTCTACATCCCAATAAAATTGGTTTTTAAGACTACGCAGAAAATACATAAACTCTTTATCGGTTTTAAGTTCATCATAGTTATTAGGGATCATTTCTAGCTTTAAATCGTCAAAATTTTTGGTAGTTCGATATTTTTCATAGTTTCCATTCCACAATGCATTGAATCGTGTATTAAAGATGGTTGAGTTCGCATCTTCAATTCTTTTAACGTAGATTCTGGTTGACTCGTCCAATACATTGCTGGACCAAGAATAATAGCTGATTAGTTTATCTCTCAATTCATCATTGGAAATGAGGTTTAAGTCGTTTGATTTTAAGGCTTCAAATACTTCTGTATTTATTTTAGGCGTCCAGGTTTGTGTAATTCTTCCAAAATGGTATTTCAAGGAATCTTGATAGGGTAAATCTTGTTCAATATGATTTATCAAAAAAGAAATGGATTCTTTAGTAAGCGCGTATTTATCAAACCTAAAATTATTAAAATCCATATCTGCCATTAGGCTCTGCTTGAAGTTTTTTAGAAACTTGACTTCTTCTACTTTTAGTTTTTCCTTTTCATTCCAATTATTAATCTGAAGTGCAATTAAAATCCCTATAACCACTAAAATGATTTCGCCAATGGCATATTTTAGGTACTTGCCTGTTTTGTTTTCTGAAAGTAAGTTTTGTCTAATATGTCTAAAGAATTTTATCATGGTTAGTGGTTGTGCTTTCGTTATTTTTTAGAGGTCAGACAGATACATAGTCAATAGTTTTAGTAATTCCGCATTTTTTTCTTGTAAAACTTTTAGTTCATTATTTACACCAAAGGCGTAATTAGCCATAACGCTATTCCTTAACTCATCATTTTTTAAAGCATTTACTATGTCTGGTTCAATTGCATTTTTTAATGACTCTTTATCAAATACATTGGGAATTTTGAATGCCAATTTTCTCAACTCGAACCTGTTACGTTCATAGTATGCTTGGTCACCATTTATAAACTCTTGGTAAGTATTATACAGTTCAATAATTTTCTTTCTAATATCTTGTTTTTCAATCAAACTAACTCCACCAGCACTCCTCATTTCGTCAATTGTGGCAGTATTTGGCACGAATCCAACAGGCATTCCCCATTGGATTGCAAAGAAGTAAGCAATAGAATCTTTGGAAAACTGATATCCATCAAAATACTCGTACAATTTTTCTTTTCTTCGAACTTGCTCATTTGACATTGTTTTGAGATCACTCACAGCGATAGAGTCTGATTTAAGATCATTTATAAGTCCTGCCAAATAGTGTTTTTCTAACTTTCTGTCATTTCTATCATTATTCCAGTTATTAATCTGTAGCGCAATTAGAATACCAATAACGACCAGAATGATTTCTCCAATGGCATATTTTAGGTATTTGCCTGTTTTGTTTTCTGAAAGTAAATTTTGTCTAATCTTTCTAAAGAATTTTATCATTTTGTTTGTCATTTCGACATGAGGAAACGAAGTGACGATTGAGAAATCTCATAATGAGATGTCTCGACTCCGCTCGACATGACAGTTTTTGTATTTTTAAAGAGTTTTATCATGTGTTAATTATGGTTAACTTTCAGTTCATCGTTAATTCTTTTAATGACTGCGTCTATTTTTTCAATGGTTTTTACCTCTTCATTCACTTTTAAGCTTCTGGTGAATAGTATGACTTGTAGGGTTTTCAGGAGGTCGTTGTCATTTAAAAACTGCTCATAGTTTTTTACTTTTAATTTGTAGACCATGATGGTGTCTGTATGCTTAAAGCCCAAGTGCATGGTGTCGGTAGTATCGGCAAATAGATATTTGTCCTGAAATGGATATAGGCTCTTTCTAAAATCGAAATTGGTATCTTTCATTTCTAGTTCATTTTCCAAGCGTTTGAGATCCAGTTGAAATAGATTGGTGATGGCAATGCGCAGACTATCATTTGACAAAGTGTTTAACCCCATGTTTTTAAGGTTTTCAAAAGCACTTGTTTTGGGGATGATTTGAAAGTCGTCACTGGATTCTGTAAATAGATTATATATAGTTTGAGAATATGGTTTTTTGTCGTGAATAGCAAATATCAATTCTTGATTGACTTTTATTACTTTTTTATGCTTTGCAATGGTTTCTTCAATATCACTTTTGGTTTGTAGTAAGTCGTTTTTAAGCTCGTTGTAAATTTGTGCTTCTCTGACTTTTACTTTTCGGTTTTCGTTCCAGTTGTTGATTTGTAGTGCAATTAAAATCCCTATAACAACAAGTACAATTTCGCCAATGGCATATTTTAGGTATTTACCCATTTGATTTTGGTTTATTAGTGAGCGACGTATATGACGGAAGAATTTTATCATGGGTTGGATGTGCTTTCGTTATTTCTTAATTCTTTCGTCTAGCATTGGAAGAATATGCTGAATCTGTTTTGCAGCATACTGTAATTGTTCTAATGTGCTTTCTTCGTTTTTGATATTTACTTTGAGCATAGTAAGAAAATATTGATCGGACTTGAGGTGTTCATAATCTGTGGGCACACCTTGTTTGCTCCAACTATAGTCGCGAAAATAGCTGCGAACATAGGGGAGGAATACCTTAATGAATTCAAAGTCGTCGTCTGCGGTATCATCAAGTATCTTTTTTATAGAATTGGTATAGTAGCTTATTAATGCATTTCGTAGTTTTTGATTTTTTAACCGCTCTAATCCGAATTTTTTCATCAATTGATAACCATTGTCAACAAGTACTATGCGTCTGGCTAGCATGACTCTTCCAAGGTGATAGTTAATGGAGTCATATGGAATATTATTATTTTCTAGTTCATGGATAACTCTATATTGGATATTGATATCCTCCACCTTTTTAATACGGGTTTCACGAATGCTTAAACTATCGCTAATTAGATTACTACGTATCTCTGCGAGTGTTTTCACTACTTCAAAGTCAACTTTCCTTTCTTCATTCCAGTTATTAATCTGGAGCGCAATCAAAATACCAATAACCACCAAAATGATTTCTCCAATGGCATATTTTAGGTATTTTCCTGTTTTGTTTTCACTCATAAGGTTGTAGCGTATGTGTCTGAAAAACTTAATCATATTAACAGTGTTTGTCAGGTCGAGCGGAGTCGAGACCTATTTTGCTATTTAAATTTTTAGAATGTGTTTCATTTCGGCATTGTGCTAATAATTGTAATAAATCGTACTCTTTATTTGCTAAAGCCAATTTCTTTTTTGCGCTCCATTTTTTAATTTTCTTTTCAAAAAAGATAGCCTGCTCAGCATCATTGAACTCTTGATTAAAAATGAGCTTTAAAGGCCTCCTTTTATATGTAAAGCATGTTTTGTTTAAGCCCTTGTTGTGTTCTTCCATTCGTCTTGATAAATTATTGGTGACTCCTGTGTATGTTAACCCATCAGAACAAAGCAGTATATAAACATAGTATAATTTCATTGTATAGTTTTTTTATTGAGGTCTCGACTCCGCTCGACCTGACATTCCCCGACTCCGATCGACCTGACAGTTTTTGTATTTCTAGAGAATTTTATCATGGGTTGGTTGGTTATAATAAGACACAGGATGTAGTGCTTTGGTTATTATTTATTTTAGATTTAATTCCTTCTTTATTTGTTGTTGTAATTCCATATTTTCATTTATCCCTATCTGGTACATCCTATTCATGTATTTATAAAATAATATTGCTTGAGTAAGCGCTTCATGAAAATAAACATTATTCTGTAAATCCTGTATGTTATGAGGCTCTCCAAAAAGTTGGCCATCTTTATAAGTTGTTTTAATATTCAAATAAACTTGACTTTCATGTAATTCTCTAATTATTTCATAATCTGTTCTCAAATCTTCAGTAACATAGTAATATTTAAAATCATACAATTCTGAAATAGCAATCCTAAGCGAGTCGTTTTTTATGATATCAACACCTCTTGTTTTTAGGTTTTCATAAGCAACAGTTATGGGTTCAAAATTTCCTCTACCGTTTAATGTTCCGTAAAATAATTTTAATGAATCTGTTATTGATGTTTTCTGCATTAAATGATCTATAACTTCTTTATTTGCTTTTTCCTTATTTAGGTTAAAACTAATTTTTGAATTTAGGTTTACGACATCCTTTTTAAGATTTACTAAAATTTCTTTAAGAATACTTGTTTCTAGCTTGCTCTCTATTCTTTGGTTATTCCAGTTGTTAATCTGGAGCGCAATTAGAATACCAATAACCACCAGAATGATTTCTCCAATGGCGTATTTAAAATATTTGCTGGTTTTATTTTCCATGAGGAGTGATTTACGTATGTGTCTGAAAAACTTAATCATTATTCAACTGGATGCATATTAGATATTTTCTCTTTCAATATTTGAGTAGCTTCAATTAACATCTTACATTTAAGTAAATTGATTTCTTGAGTGGTTTTCATTTCATTAAGGCCAACTTGAAAGTCTTGATATTTTTCCGAAGTGTTATCAAAATACCAAGGATAATTGTTGATATTAAAATTTATTGAGTCCATTTTATAATCTAGGCGTAATTTTAAAAACCCTTTTTCCATCCTGTATGAGGCTGCTTCTGAAACAGCTGCATTACCAGAATTATAATTATCTTCTCTTTCACATAGTTTATAATAGTCTATGATGGCGGTTATTAAACTATCTGAACCTAAAGAATATAACTTACCTGTATTTATTAGCTCTTCATAGGTACTATTGTTTAAAGATAATTTTGACCCGCCTGCATCAAGATTGGCAGATAAAATATAAGCCAAATGATCTTCTTTCAAACCTTTGTATGTTAATTTTAAAAGGGAGTCACAATTGGTAACAGCGGTTTCAAGACTTACCCAACCATTTGAGCCATTATTAATTAATAAATTTAACCGCTTGGTGTTTTGGTCTAACTCAATCATTAGTTTTTTTAGATAAACTTGATTGTCATTTTTTAGCTGATGTGCCTTATTCCAATTATTAATCTGTAATGCTATTAAAATTCCAATTACGACAAGAATAATTTCTCCGACGGCATATTTTAGGTATTTGCTGGTTTTATTCTCCATGAGGAGTGATTTACGGATGTTTCTAAAGAATTTAATCATATTTCACGCATTTTAATTTTGAGCTTTCCGCAAGTGGCTATCTTTAAATAAGTATAAGTTATCCGCTAACGCGGGTGCCTCCATCGAACGTCTACTAGACGCTCGGTTTTGCATGGCAAAACTACATTGCGGCAATATCATGGGTTGGTTGGTCTTACGTTATTGACAATTTTTGGCTTGTAACAATTTTAGAGGTTCTTGCATTTCAGTTTTTAAATTTGCTAAATGTTGTTTTTGCCTAACAAGCATGGCTACAAAAAAAACCAGATTGTCTTGAAACTTTAAAAATAATGGGTTATCAGGCTCATTGTTCCAGTTGTTTTTTGGCAATAGGTCTAAATGTTCTTTGTCAAGAGTTTTATTGAGATAATCTATATCTTGAAAGCCAAAATTTGTTGCTGAATCAAACTCACTCATTCTGCTAATAATTTCATTCCTGTTCTCTTGCAGTAGATTTAAAATATTATTCAAAAAGGTACTATGCCGAATCAGTCTGTTTTTTAGTTCTAAATCTGTTAACAGCTTTAATTGGCCAGAGGATGTAATCTCTTCAAAAGCAATATTGCTGGGTACAAAAACGTCTTGTCTTAAGGCCAAAACAAATTTATTGAGTATGTCACTCCTCTTGTTTGGTATGGTGTTTAAATCTAATAGCAGCTCTTTACATAGCTTTATTTTATGAGTTGTGAGCTCCGTGGTTTCATCAATTAATTTTTCATTGAGTTCAAAATCGTCTAAAATTCTACAGTAATAGTCTGCTTCTGTAATCCTATTTTTTCGGTTTTCGTTCCAGTTGTTTATTTGTAATGCAATTAGAATTCCTATAACGACTAATAGAATCTCGCCTATAGCGTATTTAAAGTATTTGCCCATTTGGTTTTGGTTAATTAGTGATCGACGTATATGACGGAAGAATTTTATCATGGGATGGTTGTTTATGTTTTGGTTATTCTTCTAATTGGCCTTCTATCATTATTTTTAATTCTGACAAAGTAGTTTTGATTTGTTTTAATCGGGAATTAAACTCCTGATACTTTTGACGTTCTAAATCAAAAACCCATAGAAAATCTTGATTATTCAGGATATCGTCGACTTTTAAATCAAAATGTATATGTTTTCTTCCATCTTCATGGACCACTCGTTTTAATTTCAAAAATTTATGTTGCAATTCAGAAATTTCAGATTTGTTTTGATTGTAAAAATCATTTGAAAAAAACGTGTAGATTGGTAATTCAGCAGTGTAAGCGTTATTAATTGCTGTTCGTAAAGAATCGTTACTAATTATATCTAAACCATTTGATTTTAGAGCTTCAAAGGGTCCGCTATCAAATCTCATAAAAACGTCTTGTCCTAATTTTGTATAAAAATCTAGAAAAAGAGAATCTGGAATTATTCCTTTATCAAAAATATAATTCTGTAAGCTATCTAATCCACTTTTTTTTCTTTCAAGTCTTGGAATTAGAAAATCTTCATATGCCTTAAGATCACTATTAATTGAATTACGAAGCTCTTTTAAAATCAATTGCTCTTTTTTATTTGCTTTTCTACCCTCATTCCAATTATTTATTTGTAAAGCAATCAAAATCCCTATAACAACAAGCACAATTTCGCCAATGGCATACTTTAGATATTTGCCTGTTTTGCCTTCTGATAGTAAATTTTGTCTAATCTTTCTAAAGAATTTTATCATAGGTTGGTTGGTTATGCTTTTTAATTTTGACTTTCATTTAGTTCAGTCTTTATCAATTGAATAATAGATACTATTTCGTTGTGAAGATTTTTTCTATACCCTAATGCTTCATTCGTCAGAACAGCTTTAATTCCCATTAAGTTACGTACTTTTGGTTGTGCCATAATTTGGATATAGTCATTTTGGGTACCTAATGAAATATTATAATCAGGCATTTTAAATTTTAAAAGTTGAAGGAAATTAACATTTTCCACGCATATTTCATCAATCCTGATTTGATGAACATTCATCCTATCTTGTATTAGCTTATCTAAATTATAAATATTAGCCTCTAAAATGCTTAATCGGTCTCGAATAGAATCGTTTTGAACAATGGCTATTTTTCCTGCATTTTTTAAATCGGAATACGTATTAATTACAGGGATTTTTATTTCAAAGTCCCAAAACGCCTTGTTAAAATATTCTATCGTTCTACCATTATTATTTAAGATTGTTTTTATGGAATCATTATGTAATACCGTTTGGATAACATCAAGATAATTTTGCTCACTATTAATGTATTGAGATGAATACGCTTTTGCAGAATTTAAATCTTCAAGTAATACATTCAGAATTTCTTTTTCAACTTTTTTAGTTTGTCTAGTCTCATTCCAATTATTAATCTGAAGGGCAATGAGAATACCGATAACCACCAGAATAATCTCACCAATAGCGTATTTTAGGTACTTGCCTGTTTTACCCTCTGATAGTAAATTTTGTCTAATCTTTCTAAAGAATTTTATCATAGGTTGGTTGGTTAACTGTTAATGGTGTGGATTTGTTTATTTGTTCATAATGAGATTGTTGTCAAGGTGAGATATGATTTGTTTGAAACTGAATAGCCTTTATAAAATTATATTTTAAAATGGAAGACCAGTTATTTCAAGATTTAAATCTCTTGATAATTTTTCACGCAAGTGCCTATCTAACCTATGATCTTCTTTAATGATAGAGGCAATTTTTGTATAATTTGAAAATATCTTGTAATAGTTAAAACGCTCAATTTGAAGAGCATCATTAATTTTAGAAACACCTTTTCTAAACTCAAATTCTTTATCATCTATTTTTGACCATGCCACATCAAATTCTACATTTTCAAGAGACAAAACAAAATCTGGATTTAATATAGTGTCCATACAATATTTAACGAATTCTTCCAATTCTAATTCTTTAATATCAAAATTATTCTTAAAACTAATATTATCAATAAACTGATCTGCGAAAAACTCAACTAAAATTTCATTCTGCTTAAATATAACATCCTCAAAACTATTATCTTGAATTACATTTTTACCAACAGCTACTAGCATTTCATTCATTCTCTTTGATATATTTTTTAATTCAGATACTGAATCCAATAGCTTTTCATCCTCTTTTAAATCTTGTAAATTTTTAAGATACAGATACAACATGCCCGCTATTTGATTACCTAAATACCCCTCGATATCCTCTACTTTTTCAAAGGTTTTGATAGCCATTCCTTTTATTGAGCTTATAAACCTAAAAACATTAATATCATCAACATGTGCGAATTTAAAGTTATGCTCATTATCAAAAAATCCTTTGTTTTTATTATAAGTATGAAATTCAGCGTAAACATTTTTTTCAATAAAAATAAAAACAGGAATATTTAGCTTTTGAGCCGTTTCAAATTCTTTTCTGGTAATTGATATATACTCTTTATTATATGCTTCCTTTTTTTCTTCAATATTATCTCCGGATATTATTGAGCCATATCTTCCACCAATTATTAAAACCATCATATGACACAATTTAACCTCATTATAACATGATATATCTAAAGGTTTATTGTGTTCAAATACAACATTGTCACTTTCAAATAATACTGGTTCGAAATAGTAATTTTCAATAAATCTTTCTAATCTTTCTCTTACGTGTTTCAAGTCAAAATATGTTGAACTTAAAAATATTCTTGGTTTCATTAATTTTTGTATTTAAAATTAACTTAAGTTAAACTTAATTAACTAGACTAAAATACTCTAAATCAATTATAAATAGAGACAAAGTTATAAACACTTGTAAACAAAAAACCTCAAGCTTACACTTGAGGTCATTATTAATTATTCATTATTAATTTTTCATTAAGAATCAGGATGCATAAAGCGTTGTTTGCCCAATAGGGTTTCTTCACTTTCTACATGGTCGTCGTCTGGTACACAGCAGTCTACTGGGCACACAGCAGCACATTGTGGTTCTTCGTGGAATCCTTTACACTCGGTACACTTATCTGGGACAATGTAGTAAATCTCATCACTAATAGGCTCCTGGGCTTCGTCGGCATCTACCGCCTTGCCATTTGGCAATACCACACTTCCTATTAGACTGGTGCCATCTTTATAACGCCAATCGTCTGCACCTTCATAAATAGCCGTGTTTGGGCATTCCGGCTCACATGCGCCACAGTTAATACATTCGTCTGTTATTATAATTGCCATAGTAATTTTTCGTTTTAGTTTGCGTACTTTTGCGAGTGCAAAAATAAAGCCAAAACCATTCATAACCAAATGAACTATGGATTTACCAAAAAGAATTGATGCATTCGTAAAATTAGGTGATTTTTTAGGGCAATTTAGTAATCCTAATTTCACCAAAAATGAGGATGTGTTATATAATGATCTCTTTTTTGATGGCTTTAAACACCAAATAAAACTGGCTGAAGAACACAACGGCTGGTTTAATACGAACAACATCGCATTTGCGTTTAACAGTTGGGCCAATGCGCTGACTGAAAGCAATCTAAACCAATGGCTTTCAAAGTATGACTTGAATACTGTGGAGCCAAAAATTGTCGCTATAATTATGGCTGGAAATATTCCGTTGGTTGGTTTCCACGATTTTTTATCGGTGTTGATTTCGGGCCATCAGGTGTTGGTAAAGCAATCGTCTAACGATCAGCAGCTTCTACCCTTTTTGGCCAAATATCTGGAATATGTAGAACCCGAATTTAAAGGTCGTATTCAATTTACTAAAGACAAATTGGAAAACTTTGATGCCGTAATTGCTACTGGCAGTGATAACACGGCACGCTATTTTGAATACTACTTTAGAGGGAAACCATCCATTATTAGAAAAAATCGAAATTCGGTTGCCATTCTAACGGGTAATGAGACTACTGAAGATTTTGAGAAACTATCTGAAGACATATTTCGATATTATGGTTTGGGTTGTCGAAACGTGTCCAAATTATTTGTTCCCAAAGATTATAATTTTGATGGCTTTTTTCAAGGTATGTACAAATGGCACCCTATAATCGAGCAAACCAAGTACGCCAACAATTACGACTATAATAAAGCCGTGTATTTAATGAGCGAGTTTGATATGCTGGAAAATGGCTTTTTGATGATTAAGGAAGATGTCAGCTACGCCTCGCCTATAGCCACGGTTTTCTACGAATACTACGACGGTATAGACCAGTTACAACAAAAACTGAAAGCTGATTCACACCACATTCAATGTGTGGTTGCCAAAGATGTTTTGCCAACCGAAATACCTTTTGGGGAAACCCAAAATCCGCAGCTATGGGATTATGCGGATGGTGTGGATACTATTGCATTTTTGTTAAAAATATAGTTGATAAATTATCAATTTATTAACGCCTATTTTATAAGAATTTAGCACCTTTGTGCATATTAAAAAACTCACCATGAAAAGACATAATTTTAGTGCAGGACCATGCATTTTACCTAAAGAAGTGATGTTAAAAGCTTCGGAAGCCATATTGGATTTTGACAACGGACTATCCTTGATAGAAATCTCACACAGAAGTAAACCTTTTGTGGATGTTATGGAAAATGCACGAGCCTTGGCACTGGAATTATTAGGATTGGAAGGAAAAGGCTATAAGGCCTTGTTTTTACAAGGTGGTGCCAGCACCCAGTTTTTAATGGTAGCCTTAAATATGTTGGAAAAACGAGCAGGTTATCTAAATACAGGAACTTGGAGTGATAAAGCCATTAAGGAAGCGCGTATTTATGATGATATTTATGAGGTAGCGTCTTCTAAAGATGCTAATTACAATTATATCCCGAAAGGATATGATATTCCTACAGATTACGATTATTTTCACTGTACCTCAAACAACACCATTTTTGGAACACAAATGAAGAGTTTTCCAGAGTGTGAAATTCCGATGGTATGCGATATGAGTAGCGATATTTTTTCTCGTGAATTGGACTTCACCAAATTTGACATTATTTATGCTGGTGCCCAAAAAAATATGGGTCCTGCAGGAACAACCTTGGTAGTGGTTCGTGAAGATGTATTAGGGAAAGTTTCCCGAAAGATTCCATCGATGATGGATTACAAGGTTCACATTAGCAAGAGCAGTATGTTCAATACACCACCTGTATTTGCGGTTTATGTATCGATGTTGACCTTGGAATGGCTTAAAAATTTAGGTGGTATTGCAGCCATTGAAAAAGAGAATGATAAAAAAGCCCAATTGATTTATTCTGAAATTGATTTAAACCCATTATTTAAAGGCTTTGCAACCAAGGAAGATCGTTCAACCATGAACGCCACTTTTACGTTAGCAAATGAAGATTTAAAAGAAACCTTTGAAACCATGTTGAAAGAAGCAGGTATTAATGGCTTAAATGGTCACCGCAGTGTAGGTGGTTATAGAGCATCTATGTACAATGCCTTGCCATTGGAAAGTGTGGGTGTATTGGTAGATGTGATGAGTGAATTGGAGCGTAAAGCATAACAAAACGATAATTTATAAAAATCAAGTTTTAATGAAAGTATTAGCAAACGACGGCATTTCAAAAAGTGGTATTGAAGCATTAGAAGCAGGCGGATTTGAAGTATTAACCACTACGGTTGCACAAGAACAATTAATCAACTTTATCAATGAGAATAGAATCTCCGTATTATTGGTGCGTAGTGCTACCAAAGTACGTCAAGATATCATAGATAACTGCGACTCTTTAAAAATCATTGGCCGTGGTGGTGTTGGCATGGACAATATTGATGTTGAATATGCTCGCAGTAAAGGCATACATGTTATTAACACACCAGCAGCTTCATCACAATCGGTTGCCGAGTTAGTTTTTGCTCACTTGTTCGGTGGCGCACGCTTTTTGCACGATTCCAACAGAAACATGCCTTTAGATGGTGATACCCAGTTCAAATCCCTGAAAAAGAACTATGCTAAAGGCGTAGAACTTCGTGGCAAAACATTAGGTATCATTGGTTTTGGTCGAATTGGTCGTGAAGTAGCCAAAATAGCATTAGGTATTGGTATGAAAGTGATTGCTACCGATAAATTTGTTGGCAAAGCCGATATTAAAGTGGAATTCTACAATGGTCAATATATCAATGTGGAAATTGAAACCGAACCCATGAAAGAGGTTATCAAGCATTCGGATTTTATCACGTTGCATGTTCCAGCTCAAGAAGATTATGTTATTGGTGAAAAGCAATTTAGTATGATGAAAGATGGCGTAGGTATCATTAATGCCGCACGTGGTGGTGTCATAGATGAAGTGGCCTTAATAAAAGCTATAGAATCAGGCAAAGTATCGTTTGCAGGCTTGGATACTTTTGAAGAAGAGCCCAAACCAGCCATTCAAGTATTAATGAACGGACGTATTTCCTTAACACCTCATATTGGAGCTGCCACCAATGAAGCCCAAGATCGCATTGGTACTGAGTTGGCTTCACAAATTATTAGCCTGTTAAAAGTTCAAGAAGCTTAATAAACTTGTTGCTATTGAAAATTATAATGTTAGTGACTTTTTTTATTAACTTGTGTCTTATTGAATAGTTACAAACCGTAGCAACTTAACTGTAAAAATTATATCATGTCAGGAATTTTAGATTTATTAAATAGTGACCTTGGAAAAACCATCATTAGCGGTGTTTCGGGTCAAACCAATCAGCCTACCAACAAAACTGCTGATGTATTGACTATGGCCTTGCCAGTATTAATGGCCGCCATGAAACGTAACGCCTCTACCCCTCAAGGTGCTGAAGGTTTAATGGGTGCATTAAACAATAAGCATGATGGTAGTATTTTGGACAATCTGGGAGGTTTGTTCAGTGGCGGTGTTGATGACTCTGTCATGACAGATGGTGATAAAATATTAGGGCATGTTTTAGGTTCTAAAAAACAAGGCGTTGAAAAAATAATTGGTGATAAAGCTGGTGTTGATACTAGTTCCGTAGCTCAAATACTGCAAGTAGCTGCGCCTATTCTAATGGGTGTTTTAGGAAAGCAAAGTCGTCAAAACAACGTAAGTTCAGCCAATGATTTATCAGGTCTTTTAGGTGGATTATTAGGTGGTAATGATGCCAGACAAGAACAGAGTTTTTTGGAACAAATATTGGACGCAGATGGTGATGGTAGTATTGTGGATGATGTTGCTGGCATGGTGTTAGGTGGTGCCAAAAAGAAAGGTGGACTAGGAGGCCTTTTGGGAGGTCTTTTCGGAAAATAAGCATTTGATGTTTTTTATCATAGAGCCAAACCGTTTCTGGTTTGGCTTTTTTGTTAAATATATTTTATCATATTCAGAAAATGAGATTTTTTCGTAACTTGAGTAAAAGTTGCGTTATGAAAAATCTCATTATTATTTTCTGCATAATTATTGCCATTGCAAGTTGCAAAAGCAAAGATGTATCTATAAATGCCCAAGAGGATATTTCACATGCTTCCGAAAAACAAGATACCATTCGCATTGCCAATGATTCGATTGAATATGAGGTAATTATTATAGAAGCTGGTTTTGATTCTTGGATGCTACGTCGAGCCAGACCGAGATCATATTACTCTAAAACGTTTTTAGAGGCCAGAAACATTCAGTATGTTACCGAGTGGAATAGACGCGTTGTATCCTCTGGTTTCGATAGAAATTTGTATCTCATGCAAATTAATTATGAGCAAGGTATTGACTATGGCTTTGAAGTAAATTACATACTTTATCATTATTTTGTATTCTTTGAAGAAAAGTATAAACAAAATTTAACAGTCCATAATCCTAGATTTTAGGTTATCTTTGCATGCAAAATTGAACGATGGAGAAATTCAAAGCGCGTTGGCAAATAACCAAGAATTGGCAACTACTCTTTCCGCTTTTAGGTATTTTAATTTTAGCTTATAGTTCCTATAAAATAGCTTTAGCGTTTACGAAAGAATGGCATTTAGTCATAACCATTGGGCTTTCCATTATTGTTTATTTTTTATTGTTACGATTAACCCTTTTCATTTTTAAAAAGTTGGAACACAAATGGGTGGTAGCTAATCGTTGGGAAATGATACGCATATTTATTGTTTTTGCTTTTACTGGAACATCTTCATTGTATGTTGGCAGACCCATTATGACGATGATTGGAATTACTAAAGAAAACTTAAATCCTTTTATTTACTGGGTTTTATTTATTATTATTGGGCTCATTTTCTACCAAATCCTACTGGTATTTTTTGGTTGGGTATTTGGACAGTTTCAGTTTTTTTGGGAATTTGAAAAGAAGATGTTACGAAGAATGGGATTTAAACGCTTTTTAGATTAATGCTCAAGGACAAGCCGCATAAAATCATTATCACACTATCACTTCTATTGGTTGTGAGTCTGCTAGTGCCTTCCGCTGTCAAATTTGCTCATGCCTTTGAAAACCATAAGCATGAAGTGTGTACCAATAAATCATCGGTTCACATTCATACATTAGATCTGGACTGTGAATTTTATAAGTTTAAGATTGCCAATCAATTCGTACACAAATTTAAAAATGTTGATTTCATCAATATTGAAGATAATCATGGTATTACGGAATCTCAGTACCAATTTATCAGTGAATATCAACGCTTACAATTTTCCCTTCGCGGCCCACCATTTAATAGTTAAACACAAGTTTAGATTACATTTTTAACTATTAATCATTTTACATGAAAACCATATTATATTTATGTTTTTTGTCCAGTGTTGGTATGGCATTTGGGCAAAACACTATTCAAGGCACCGTAACAGACGCCGAAACCGGAGACAGTTTGTCTTACGTGAACCTATACATACCACACTTAGAAAAAGGAACTACCACCAATGATTCGGGTAATTTTACTCTTGAAGGCATACCTTCAGGTTCTCATACCCTAGTTTGTTCATTTATTGGTTATGAAACAAAATCCATTAATGTCAATATACCGATCACGGAATCGTTAAGTATTGCTTTAACACCCTCTGCTATTGAAATGGAAGCCGTAATAATATCAACCCCGTTTCACAAGCTTCAAAGCGATAACGTTATGAAAGTAGAGCACAAAACGATTAGTGAATTACGTTCATCCGGATCTGTAACCCTTGCCGATGGTATTACTAATATTGCTGGTGTGAATGCTGTGAGTACTGGTTTGAGTATTAGTAAGCCTGTGATACGAGGTTTAAGCTCGAACAGAGTATTGGTTTATACGCAAGGTGTTCGTTTAGAAAATCAACAATTTGGCAGCGAGCATGGTTTGGGTTTGAGCGATGCTGGTGTTGAAAGCGTCGAAGTTATTAAAGGGCCTGCTTCGCTGCTTTACGGTAGTGATGCTCTTGGCGGTGTATTATACATCAATCCAGAACGATTTGCGGATGCCAATGACCAATCTGGTAGTGTCAACCTCAATTACTTCTCGAACACAGAAGGTTACAATACCAGTTTAGGTTATAAATCATCAGGTAATGCCTTCAAATTTTTATTCCGTGGGAGTTTAGCAGCTCATTCAGATTATAATACCGCTGATTATCGTGTAACCAACACACGTTTCCAAGAGCAGGATTTTAAAGCAGGATTGGGCTATCAATCGACCAAGTTCAAAACTGAATTCCGCTATAATGTCAACCATTCGAAATTGGGAATTCCAGAAGAAATTGGTTTGCAATCAACTGATAAAAGCCCTCTGCTACCCTATCAAGATATTACAAACCATGTTTTCAGTTCCAAATCCAAAGTGTTTTTTAACAACTCAAAACTTGAAATAAATTTAGGATACATTTATAACAGCAGACAAGAATTTGAGGATGAGCACGAACACGAAGCGCATGATGAACATGAAGGTGAAGAAGAAGCGGATCATCATGAGGAGCACGAAGAACATGTAGCTGAAGAAGCTGCCTTGAACATGAAACTCAAAACGGCCAATTATGATGTTAAGTATCACTTACCTATTATGGGGAAATTTGAGACTATTGTGGGCGTGCAAGGTATGCACCAAACTAACACCAACTATGGTGAAGAGGAACTAATACCTAATGCTACAACTAACGATTTAGGCATCTTTGCCATGTCGCATATTCATTTTGAAAATTTTGATGTGCAATTGGGTGCACGTTATGATAACAGATGGTTAAACATCGATGGTGGAGAAAATTTGAATTTTAATAGTTTCAATGGGGCTTTAGGATTTAAAACAAGCTTGTTTGATCATATTATAGCGCGATTAAACCTTGCTTCAGGGTTTAGAGCACCTAATTTAGCTGAACTGACTTCGGATGGTGTGCATCATGGTACCAATCGCTATGAAATTGGTAATAGTAATTTGACCTATGAACAAAACTATCAAACCGACTTGGCTTTAGAATATAAAAGTGAACATATTGAATTCTTTGTCAATGGATTCTATAATCTGGTCAATGATTATATCTATTTAGAGCCAGACGGAACTGAAATAGATGGTGAAGCTGTATTTAATTATGTACAAAATGACGCCTATCTTTATGGTGGTGAAATTGGATTCCACTTACATCCACACCCTTTAGATTGGTTACATTTTGAAAGTAGTTTTGAATCGGTTACCGGGAAACTTAAAGCTGGTAATTATCTTCCGCTTATTCCTGCCAATAGTATTAATAATACGATTCGAGTAGAATTTGATTCTAAAAAATTAAAGCAAACGTATGCTTTTGTGAAGTTACAATCGACTTTTAGTCAAAATAATGTGGGCACATTTGAAACAGCTACAGGAAGTTACAATTTATTGAGTGCTGGATTTGGAAGCACCGTAAGTTTATTCAAAAATGATTTATCAATTTCCATAGCTGGTACGAATTTAACCGATAAGAATTATATCAGTCATCTATCAAGATTAAAACCTGATGGTATCTTCAACATGGGTAGAAATATCAGTATTGGATTTACTTATAATCTCTAATAAAAAATCCCTTTCAAACTGAAAGGGATTTTTTTTAATCGTTTATTTCAACTGGAATAACTTTCTTTTCTTTACTGAAAACGTAGGTATACAACCACATGATGGTAAATGTTGGAACAATATCTAGACCAGGAATAATTTCTTCAATAAAAGATATGGCTCCAGCCACTTTACCTCTATTTCCTGAATACATTTTGGCCATGAGATAAGCCGACAAGGGTGCCCAAATAATATCTATAATGGTTATAAAACCAATAGCATCAAATAAAATACTCAATGCTAGTTTTTTGTTTTTGCTTAAGTTATCTAAATCCATTGTCGTGTTTTTGATTAATTAGCAGCAAGAAACATACCAAAGATAAAATCACGAAAATTTGTCGCTTATCAACTTCAAGAATTCATTGCGGGTTTCTATTTTCTCAAACTGTCCTCTAAAACCCGATGTAGTTGTTACCGAGTTTTGTTTTTGCACGCCTCGCATCATCATACACATGTGGGCAGCTTCAATAACTACGGCCACACCTTGTGGCTTTAGAGTATCATTGATGCAATCCAAAATTTGCTCTGTCAATCGCTCCTGAACCTGTAATCGTCTTGCAAAAATATCTACAACTCTGGGGATTTTACTCAATCCAACAATGTGTCCATTGGGTATATAGGCTATGTGTGCCTTCCCAAAAAATGGCAGAATATGATGTTCGCATAAGGAATATAATTCTATATCCTTAACAATTACCATTTCGTTATACGATTCTTTAAACATGGCACTCTTTAAAATAGCAGCCGCATCTTGATGGTAACCTTGAGTTAAAAATTGCATGGCTTTAGATGCGCGTTCGGGTGTTTTTAAAAGCCCATCTCGTGTGACATCTTCACCTAAATCCTCGATAATCTTTTTGTAACGATTTTTAACATCATCTGTTACCTGCATATTGTATTCTTCAAATTTCCTGTATGGCATATTTGGCATTTTTGCTAAATGTAGTAAAATTATTGGTCATTTATTTTATAAAAACCTTAACAAAATTAACCTGTTTTTAACTTTTAGTTGGGAAATTAAACTGCTAAAGCCTACTAGATTTGTTGCGTATTCTGTAACAATAGGATTTTTCTGTTGTCTTTATACCATCAATCAAGAACGAGACCAATCATTTTATGAAAAAAACAGTATTCCTTCTAGTGGCTATGTTGTGCGTTTTCACAATGTTTTCACAAGAAAAGAAAAGCTTAAATATTAAGCGCATAAGCGACCCGCCCAAAATAGATGGCGTTTTAGATGATGCTGCATGGCAAGGTGTTGAAGAAGCCAAAGACTTTGTGCAATTTCGCCCGGAAATGGGTATAAAGGAAACACCAGAAACACGTACCGTTGTAAAGATTACCTATGATGATGATGCCATTTACGTTGGCGCCTATTTGTATGATGACCCTTCGAAAATCATGCGACAATTTACCAGTCGCGATAATTTTGGCCAATCTGATTTCTTTGGTTTTATTTTAAACCCTAACAATGATGGTCAAAACAATACCGAGTTTTTTGTTTTTAGTTCTGGAACACAAGCCGATGCCTTGGAGTCGCCTAGTATTGGTGAGGATTTTGGATGGAATGCCGTTTGGGATAGTGCCGTAAAAATAGTAGATGATGGTTGGATTGTTGAAATGAAGTTACCATATAGAACATTGCGCTTTTCCAATCAGGAAGTGCAAACTTGGGGTATGAATATCCATAGGCATTTTAGGCGAGACCGTTCGCAATATACCTGGAGTCCTGTGGATGTTTCCAAAGGAAATATAGGTATTTATAATGGTGAGTTAAACGGAATTGAAAATATTAATCCACCTACCCGATTAACATTTTATCCTTTTGTTTCAGGTATCGTGAACTCGTATGATGGCGAAACCGAAACCCAATTTAATGCGGGAATGGATGTGAAATATGGCATCACCGAAAACTTTACATTAGATGCTACCTTAATCCCTGATTTTAGTCAGGCTGGCTTTGACAACGTTGTTTTGAATTTAGGTCCTTTTGAGCAAACGTTTTCGGAGCAACGACAATTTTTTACAGAAGGGGTTGACTTGTTTACCAAAGGAAATTTATTTTTTTCAAGACGTGTTGGAAGTAGCCCAACAGGCGATGGTGATATAACAAGTGACGAAGAGTTTTTGGAATATCCTGATGCTGTGAAGGTTTTAAATGCCATAAAGGTATCCGGAAGAACTAAAAAAGGATTTGGTGCTGGTATTTTTAATGCCATTACCGAAAAAACAAGTACCAAGATTAGAAACACGAATACCGGAGAAATACGTAGTGCTGTTGTTGAACCTTTTACTAATTACAATATTTTGGTTGTCGATCAACAGTTTAACCAAAATTCCTCTGTAGGTATTATCAATACTAATGTTACCAGAAATGGTCATTTTAGAGATGCTAACGTTACTGGTGTTTTGGCTGATTTAACAACCAAAAAGAACACTTATAGTTTAGGTATTGAAGCTAAAATGAGTAATGTCAATAAAGAAACAGGCACTGAAACAGGCTATAGCTACGAAATAGAGTTTAGCAAGGTATATGGCAATTTACAATACTGGATTGGCCATGAATATGCTGATGACACCTATGATATCAATGATTTAGGACTGTTATTCCGAAATAATTTTAGCAATTTTGGAGGTAATATTAGATATCGAACTTTTGAACCTACTGGAAAATTTAACAATTATACCGTTGAGGCTTGGTACGAATATAGACGTTTAGCGAATCCGAGCACCTACACTGGCAATAGTTTTGGCTTTGGTGCTTGGGGAAATTTAAAATCTTTACACAGTTTTGGTGGTAATGTTAATTTTCAACCTGGCAAACAATACGATTATTTTGAACCACGTGTAGATGGACGTTATTTTATTTTTGAAAATAGATTCAATGGAAACTTTTGGATTTCTTCAAATTATAATAAAAAATTTGCCATTGATGCCAATATTGGTGGAGCAACCTTCTTTGAAGATAACCGAAACACCGATAATATTTGGTATAGTGTGAGTCCAAGATTTCGATTTAATGATAAAATATTAATCGTTTACTCTTTCAGTGTCGATGATATTAGAAAAGATAGAGGTTATGCCAATATGATGGGTGATGATATTGTTTTTGGACAACGTGATCGGTACACTATGGTCAACACCTTATCAGGTAGCTATAGTTTTAATCCATTTCATACTGTGGGTTTAACATTTAGGAATTATTGGAGTACGGTAGATTACGAAGATCATATTTTTCTGCTTCAAGAGAATGGTCGTTTGTTGGAAACGCAAACGAGTTTTGAGGACGCAGGTTTATCAGACCCAAATATTAATTTTAGTACTTGGAATCTAGATTTAAGCTATTCATGGCAATTTGCTCCTGGAAGTTTTGTAACAGCACTATACAGAAATCAATTATTCAATAATGATAATGAATCGCAAGCGAGTTACATAGATAGTTTAGATCGATTATTCAAACAACCCATCTCAAATACCTTTTCATTGAAAGTGCAGTATTTTATTGACTATAACAATGTTAAAAAAATCTTCCGTAAGAAATCAGATTCCTAATTGTAAGACCAATTATAAAGTATTACATTGCTTGTTTATTATTTGAGAATGATAACAGCAAGAAATATACATAAGTACTATTCCGATTTACACGTTTTAAAGGGTGTTGATTTAGATATTAAGGCAGGTGAAATTGTATCGATTGTTGGGGCTTCAGGTGCCGGAAAAACCACGTTATTACAAATTTTGGGGACACTGGATAAACCTGAATATGATAACCAAACAACGTTTTCTTTAAACAATGTTGATATCAGATCCTTAAATGAAAAAGCGTTGGCCAAATTCCGAAATGAACAAATAGGTTTTATATTCCAATTTCATCAATTATTACCTGAATTTACGGCTTTAGAAAATGTCTGTATTCCAGCTTTTATCAAAAAAACCAGAAAAGAAGCGGCTGAAAAACGCGCTAAAGAACTCTTGGATTTTCTGGGATTAAAAGACCGATACGAGCATAAACCTAATGAGCTTTCAGGTGGCGAGCAACAACGAGTAGCTGTTGCTAGAGCGTTGATTAATAATCCAAAAATCATTTTTGCCGATGAACCTTCAGGAAATTTAGATAGTGAGTCAGCTGAAAATCTCCACAATCTCTTTTTTAAACTTCGTGATGAATACGGTCAAACATTCGTAATTGTCACACATAATGAAGATTTAGCCAATATGGCTGATAGAAAATTGACTATGGTCGATGGTAAGATTCTAAATTAAATAGTACATTTAGTTCATGCTATTTATTTTACTTTCCTGGATTTATATACTAGCCATTTCTATCATTGTTGGTGTTAGTACAGCAAAAGCTTTTGGTATAACAAAATCGCATCCTGTTGTTACTATTATTTCAGGCTTTTTTACGATTACTTTAATCACATCAATTTGGGCAATTGGTTGGTCTGTCAATTGGCAATTTCATATTTTTTTATTTCTTATTTGTATCGCATTATTTTTTGCAAACAAATCATTTATAGTTGATTACATTAAAATATCTACAATTCAGTTTAAGTCCCTTAAAATGTTTAGCAAAGTGTTTTTCGGGATTATTTCCTTGCTTATTTTAGCACAATGTGCCTCTCCTCCTTTTATTATTGACAACGAATCTTACTATATCCAAACCATTAAATGGCTCAACGAATATGGCTTTGTAAAAGGATTGGTCAATCTACACTTATTTTTAGGGCAAACATCTGGGTGGCATATCCTTCAAAGTGCTTTTAATTTTAGTTTTTTATATGATCGTTTCAATGATTTGAGTGGCCTGATACTATTATTGGGTAATTACTATGCTATTACGCATTTGAATGACTTTTCGTTTAAAAACAAACTAAAGATAGTCGATGGTATCGTTGCCTTATTTCCTGTGTTGAACGTGTTCTTTTTTCAATTTATCAGTGCGCCTTCGCCTGATATGGCAATCTATGTATTGACACTGGTTATCACGCATCAATTTTTAAAATGTTATGTTGAATTTAATAGGAATATATTTCTTTCTATTGTTGTAATGACACTCTTTGCTATTTTCATAAAACCTTCCGTCCTACTTTTTGTTTTGCTCCCTGTGTTGCTTTACAAACGTTACTATATTTATACACGAAACCAAACAAAATTGGTACTAGGAATTTCGACTTTGTTGATTTTGGTGATAGTGATTAAAAATTCCATCATTACGGGGAATCCCCTGTTCCCGTTAACTATTCCGAGTCTGTTTGATTTTTCTTGGCAATTACCAAATGATATTGCATCATATTTTTCTATTTACGGTAAGGCTTATGGCTATCATATGTCTCCAGAAGCATTTGAAGCAGCTTCATGGGGCCTCAAACTTAAAAACTGGTTGCTTGCTCCAGGATTACATGGTATTTTTAATTCAGGCATGATATTACTTTTTATCATGATGCCTTTTGTAATTTACAAGTTTTATAACAAAAAAGCCTATTGGATTTTCTATGTTATAGGAATGCTACAGATGCTATTATTATTTGTGATATCGCCACAGTATCGCTTCTTCTTTCCATTTATGATGATTTTTGGTTTCATGATTTTAAAACTTTTGATAGTCAACGATAAAATCTTGAAAGTCATTTTGGTATTTACCACTATTGTGGCTGCCATACCGTTATTTTTTTCCATTAATAACCAGCAGCTGACTAATAATAAACATCATGTTGTCAACAGTCAATTTTCAACTCAATATCTAATTCAACCGTATGGGTTGAGTAAATATCCAAGAGATTATAATATCATCCAGGAAGGTAATACCCAATTCCATACACCATCACAAATGAATTTCTTTTGGGGAACTGGCAACATGCCTCTACCTGCTATTAACCAAGAGCAGTTGGATTATTTTAAAAACTATTTTGACGTTATTCCGCAGCAATTCTCGGAAAATCTGAAAAATGGGTTTTATTCTGAACGTATTTTTGAAAAATAGTGGCCCTTTTCACGCAACCTTTTCTGTTTTTTAGCATCTATAGAATAAAATCTCATTATGATTAAGAGAGTTGTTAAAGTATTTTCCTTTTTTGCCCTATTTCAACTAGTGATTTATTCTTGCTGCGAACAAGTATATAACGTTTATTATGAGCAAACGACTTTGACCGCAATAGATTCAAATGATTTTGATGCGTCGAGCGTCACAACAGAAAATTTATTGCTAAATCTCAACTTTGAATATAAGTATATTCAAATTGCCGATATGTTAGATTTGAATCACATGGTGGATAATACCTATGCGACCACCTGTGCCGAAGACTATTTTTTTAGAGATTCTGTTATCAATATAACAATAACTGCCAATGAGAATGTTCTTGATATTGAATCAGGCAACCCAATTAATGATAAATTATTCTTTATAAACCCAAACACTCTGGAAAGTCAGTCTTTAAATGAACTCGTTAACTATCTAAATAATCATTTCGATGGTTATTATTATCAAACAATCGATTTGGCCTTCAATGAATCCCTACCAAGTGAGCTGTCTTTGGAATTTCACATTAAAATTGATTTAGAAGGTGGCAGAAGCTTGGAAAGTACTACTGAAATCATTACTATTGAGTAATTAACTCATTCTATCTTGCATCATTCAATAAAGCGTAAAGAACTTAAAGATTTCCTGGACTCTAAAGTCCTACAATACAATAATCCCAAGTTCCTTGATTCCGATCCAATACAAGTGCCGCATCAATTTTCAAAAAAAGAGGATATTGAAATAGCCGCTTTTTTAACAGCGACCATAGCCTGGGGCAATCGCAAAAGCATTATCAACAATGCACATCGCATGATGGATTTATTGGAGCAATCACCTTATGATTTTGTAATAAATCATCAAGAATCCGACTTACAGAAATTGGAAGGTTTTGTACATCGTACTTTTAATGGTTTGGACCTCATGACATTCATTACAGCATTGCAAAACATCTATAAAAATCATGATGGTCTGGAGCGAGTTTTCGAGAAGCACGCCGAATCTGATAGTTTGCAAAATGCCATTCACCATTTTAAACAAGTGTTTTTTGACATCGATCATTTACCAAGAACCCAAAAACATATTTCAGATCCTTTAAAAAATTCAGCTGCTAAACGTATCAATATGTTTTTACGTTGGATGGTGAGACCTGATAATACTGGTGTAGACTTTGGTATTTGGAAGAGCCTTTCGCCTTCCCAACTATCGTGTCCATTGGATGTGCATTCCGGGAATGTAGCTCGGAAATTAGGTCTTTTAACGCGTAAACAAAATGATGCCAAAGCCTTACAGGAATTGGACACCAATTTGCGTAATCTAGATCCAAACGATCCGGTGAAATATGATTTTGCATTATTTGGTTTGGGTGTTTTTAAGAAGTTCTAAAAAAGTATTGTAACTTTATTTTCTAATCTAAACGATCAAAATTATGAGTCGCTTACTATGTGCAATGTGCTGTCTGTTATTTTCAATTGCTTTTTCCCAAAACCGTGAAATAGTTGTAGATACTACCATAACTTCCAATCATTCGGTAACTGTAAATGGAAAAAGTATTCCATATCAAGCAACTGCTGGAACCCAACCTGTTTGGAATGATAAAGGCGAACCGATAGCAACTTTATTTTATACCTATTATAAGAAATCCAATAGTCAGGCGAAAGATAGACCGATTGTATTTTCTTTTAATGGCGGACCTGGCTCGGCCTCTGTATGGATGCATATAGCCTATACTGGTCCTGTGCTTTTAAATATTGATGATGAGGGTTACCCTGTTCAACCCTATGGTATCAAGGACAATCCTTATTCTATAATTGACGTAGCCGATATTGTATTTGTGGATCCAGTTAATACAGGCTATTCGCGCATGTTACCAGATAAAGAAGGAAAAATGCCTGAAAAAGATGTATTCTATGGTATTAATGCCGACATTAAATATCTCGCCGAATGGATGAACACTTTTGTTTCGAGAAACAACCGCTGGGAATCACCCAAATACATTATTGGCGAAAGTTATGGAGGTACGCGCGTTATGGGCTTGGCCAATGAATTGCAGAACACCCAATTTATGTATTTAAATGGGGTAATCATGGTATCACCTGCCGATTACAAGGTTTTGTATAGTGGTAATCCTATTTCAGAAGCACTACACCTACCCTATTATACTGCGACTGCATGGCATCATAAACAATTGTCATCCGAACTTCAGAATAAAGATTTATTGGATATTCTACCAGAAGTTGAAAACTATGCCATCAATACCTTATTACCTGTCATTTCCAAAGGCGGATTTGCAACAGCTGAAGAAAAACAAGCTGTTGCTAAAAAAATGGCCTATTATTCAGGCTTGAGCGAAACAGTGATTTTAAGAAGCAATTTAAGGGTTCCAACCAATTTCTTTTGGAAAGAATTATTACGTGACCAAGGTTATACTGTTGGAAGATTGGATTCCCGCTATTTAGGACTTGATAAAGATGATGCAAGTGATAGTCCAGACTTTAATGCTGAATTATCGTCTTGGTTGCACAGCTTCACACCTCCAATCAACTATTACATCAGAGAGCATTTACAATTTAAAACAGATGTCACCTATAATATGCTGGCCGATGTAAGTCCTTGGGACAGGCGAAACGATAATACCAGGGAAGGTTTACGATTGGCAATGGCACAAAATCCATATTTAAAAGTGTTGTTTCAATCGGGTTACTATGATGGTGCCACTACTTACTTTAATGCCAAATATACCATGTGGCAGATAGATCCTAGTGGTAAAATGAAAGATCGTTTTACTTTTAAAGGCTATAAAAGTGGACACATGATGTATTTACGGAATGAAGACCTTATTCAAGCTAATAATGATTTGCGGGAGTTTATCAAAAATTCCATGGCAAATGGCAAAGCAGCGAAGTATTAAAACAAAAAAAAGCCTGACTATTAAGTCAGGCTTTTAACTTTTATATCTTGAATTTTTAGCCTTTTAACCATGCTTTACGCAAAGCTATTTGTTCTGGTGTAGCATCAGCTTTTGGCATGAGACCCTTACCATTAGTATAAGCTTGGGTCAGTTTTGTTTTAATAACAATTTCTTCTCCGTCTCTATCTAATACGACTTCTATGTCGGTTCCAGGCTGCCATGCAAATACTTTTTGAAACACCTGATTGGCTGTTTGCATAGTTACTTCAGTGCCATCAATAGATTTTACGACATCCTTTGGTTTTACACCTTGCTCATTCCAGAAACTATTCCCAGTTACAGCATCATTAAAGTATATAACTCCACGTTCTTGATCTGGAGCTACAATTAGACCACCACCTGCTTGAATATAATTAGTGGTAACTTTACCTTCTGAAATTTCAAGCCCTACTTTATTGAAAAACTCGTTATAATCAATTGGAGTATCACCAATAACATGCGTATCAAAGAAACCTCTTAATGACGGATAGGTCATAGCAACAATTTCATCAATGATTTTGTCATCTTCAAAAGGTTTATTCTTACCATACTTCATCGATAATTCTTTCATTAGTGAAAGAATACCTCTATTTCCATTACTACCTTCGCGAATTAAAATATCCACGCACATACCAATGAGCGCACCCTTTTGGTAAACATTGTAATATTGACTGGCATATGGTTCATCTAATACATTTTCACTCATTTCAGTGAAACTCATGGCATCGTTCATACCTGAAGCTGTTTTTATTTTACCCATAATAGTATTGTAAAACTCATCTTCAGTGACCAAACCTTGATCTACTTGGAATAAGGTTGCAAAATATTCGGTAACCCCTTCATACATCCATAAATGCTTTGAGAATGTTGGCGCATTATAATCAAAATAATGAACGTCTTCAGAATGTACACTCAATGGTGTTACAATATGGAAAAACTCGTGTGAAACCACGTCAACCATACTTTTATCCAATGCAGCAGCAGGCATTGCCTCTGGCATTACAACAACTGTAGATGTATGGTGCTCTAATGCTCCAAATCCTTTTGGAGATTCTGCAGTGCCTTCAGATAGATACACATAAATATCATAACGTGGGGTACTATTAATATCACCTAAATAGGTCTTTTGGGCTTGCATCATGGTTTCCATGGCATTTCGCATGGAAGTTGCCGAATGTGTTCCATTAGGAGAATACACACTCAATACAATTTTAATATCACCAACCTGAAACTCTTCAACATCCAAATTTCCGTACATCATGGGGTTATCGGTAATGTCAAAATAACGTGGTGCAAAATAACTGGTAGTCATTGACTTTCCGTCAGCACTGGTTGTAGAATTTACTTGTTCTAATGCAGAAGTGCGCTTGAAAGTTGCATCGGCAGTTACATCCAATTTATATTGGCTGTTCTTTAAGGAATCAAAATAACCAATGAACCCATGTAAATTCAATACGTAGTTATCAGGCTCGATGTTTGTTCCTGCTGGTGAAAAAGGTTGCTCGCCTCCTATACCTCCTGTTGACTCAATGTCAAACGTATCATTGACATAATAAGTAATATAAGAAAGCTTGGTAGCATTACTAATAGTCCAAGTGTTAATGTCTACCTTGTTTACTGGCAATTCGTTTCCATCATAATCAATGGCTTTGAAATCATCTACATATTTTCCAAAATCACTTACGGAGTAGGTTCCTTGAACAACTTTAGGAAGTCTGTACGTCACAGTTTCTTCAGTAAATCTACCTGGATTAATAATTACTGGAGCTTTATCATCAGTAACTTTTGTTAAATCAATAGAAGTCTCTATTGGGTTGCTGGTTGCTAAATCATTTTTTGTTGCGGTCTTCGATGACGACCCACAAGCAACAAGCAGGGCACTAAAACCAAGAATGGCTACTAATTTTTTCATTATTTAAGATATTAAGTTTTTAAGTTGACGCCCAAAATTACAATGTGTTACAGATATAAACCTTAACTTTTTGTTAAAATGAGTTATTCCTATATTCGTGACATGCAAAATGAACTGATTAGCATTTTAACACCTTTTAAAAATACGGCTGAATTTCTGCAAGCTTGTTTAGACTCTATTATTAATCAAACATATGAAAACTGGGAATTGCTAATCGTTAACGACCATTCTACGGATGAAAGTAATCAAATAGTACTTAATTATGCTAAATCAGATTCTCGAATTAAGTTATTCCAAAATAATGGTACAGGTATTATTGAATCGCTCCGATTAGCTTTTAAAAATAGTCAGGGAACTTACATCACTAGAATGGACAGCGATGATATCATGACTCCAAACAAACTAGAGATTCTTATTGGAAATTTGAAAAAATATGGACAAGGTCATGTGGCCGTTGGTAAAGTTAAATATTTTAGTGACGTTGGTATTAGTGATGGTTATTCAAAGTATGAGAAATGGATTAATGGATTAACTGAAAAAGGCATTAATTATTCAGAAATTTATAAAGAATGCGTTATTCCCTCACCATGTTGGATGATTCATCGAAATGATTTGATTTTATGTAATGCCTTTAACCCCAATTTTTATCCAGAAGATTACGATCTCACCTTTCGGTTTTATAAGTATGATATGATTTGTATTCCGTGTCACAACATTCTTCACCATTGGCGAGATTATAGTACGCGTACATCACGAACCCATGAACATTATGCCCAAAATTATTTTTTGGAAATCAAATTAAAATATTTTTTGGAGTTAGACTATGATTCCAACAGATCATTGGTAATTTGGGGAGCAGGTTTTAAAGGAAAAACCATTGCCAAATTACTGGTTGACAATAACGTGCCTTTCCACTGGATATGTGATAATCCCAAGAAAATAGGTAAACATATTTATAATCAGGAAATGCTGCCCTTTTCAGTTTTAAAAACCATTAAAAATCCTCAAAGTATCATAACGGTTGCCAATGAACAAGCTCAAAAGGAAATCAGAAAATATTTTGAGTCATTGAATTTACACCCGGTAAAAGACTATTTCTTTTTCTGCTAATTTTGTAATTTGTTGTTAAAAGGTTTCCTATTTTCGCGTAAACACTATTTTTGTAAGAAACAATTTAAAAGGAATGCAGTTTAAACATCCCGAAATTCTTTACGCCTTATTTCTGCTTATCATTCCTATTATTGTTCATTTATTCCAGTTGCGTCGTTTCCAAAAAGAGGCATTCACGAATGTGGCATTTTTGAAACAAGTAATCATTCAAACTCGAAAAAGCTCGCAATTAAAAAAATGGCTGACACTTATTACAAGAATGCTGTTGTTAGCCTGCATCATTATCGCATTCGCTCAACCATTCACCTCCAACAACACAACCTTTAACACCAAACCAGAAACGGTTATTTATCTGGATAATTCCTTTAGTTTACAAGCCAAAGGCGAACAGGGCGAGTTATTAAAACGAGCTATTCAGGAGATCATAGATGAAGTTAATCCTGACGAGAAATTATCGATTTTAACCAATGATGCTGTTTTTAAAAATACGACCATAAAAACTATACAGAACGATTTATTGCAACTGGATTATTCTGCCAATCAATTGCCTTACGATGCAGCTATCTTAAAAAGCAAAAACTTGTTTCAAAAAGATTCCAATCTTAAAAATGTGGTTTTTATTTCTGATTTCCAGCAAAAAGAGGAACCGTTTACTTTGGAAGCAGATTCTAGCTATCAATTTAATTTGGTAGCATTAAAGCCTGTCAGCCTCACCAACATTAGTATTGATAGTGCCTATATTGAAAAGCCTACGGCCAGCACGACCCTGTTAAAAGTTCGTTTATCAAATAGTGGAAACCCTATTGATAATATTTCTGTGTCACTTTATGATGGTGAAAAATTATTGGCAAAAACAGCGACAGCAATCAGTGGTGAAGCCATAACCGAATTCAGTTTGTCTGACCAAGAAATATCTAATGGCAAAATTATTATTGATGATACCAGTCTGCAATTTGATAACATCTTATATTTCAATCTAAATAAGCCTCCAAAAACAAATGTATTAACTGTTGGAGAAAATGATAATTATCTGAACCGCTTGTATGCATCAAATGAATTTAATTATGTCAGTTCAACACTCTCGCAACTCAATTACAGTATTATTGATAATCAAAATGTTATCATATTGAATGAAATCGAACGTTTTCCCAGTTCTTTGGTTAATTCTCTCAATAACTTTATTTCAAATGGTGGCTATGTGATCGTCATACCTTCTGAAAATTCAGATTTGAGCACTTACAACGATTTTTTAACAAGCTATTCCTTGACTTTTAACCCTAAAATAGACTCGGAAAAACGAGTAACTCAAATTCAGTATGCTCATCCAATCTATCTAAATGTTTTTGATAGACAGGTTTCCAATTTTCAATATCCAAAGGTATCTGCATACTACCCTATAGCTTCTATTGGTAATTCTAAACCCTTACAGTTTGAGGATTCTAAACCCTTTCTAATCCAGAACAAACAATTATTTGTGTTTACAGCACCGCTTAACACCAATAATTCGAGTTTTTCCAACTCACCATTAATTGTACCCACATTTTATAATATAGCTAGACAAAGTTTAAAAACACCTGAATTATACTATACTATTGGGAGAGAAAACACCTTTGACATTACTGTGAATATGCAACAGGATGATATTTTGAGCATTCAAAATAACCAAGCCAGCATTATTCCCAAACAACAATATTTTAACAACAAAGTAACAGTAACAACTGATGAATCGCCTGATATGGCTGGTAATTTTGATATTCTAAAAAAATCGGAATCCATATCGAAAGTAAGCTTTAACTATAATAGAGATGAAAGCAGTATGGCCTACCAAGATCTTTCCAATCTACAAAATATAACCATCAGCAATTCAGCTGCCGATATGATAAAAACGCTAAAAAGTAACTCAAAAGTTAATGAGCTATGGAAATGGTTTATTATTTTTGCACTGGCTTTCTTGCTTATTGAAATGCTCATCTTAAAATATTTTAAATGAATGTACTTCTGAAATCTGTCACCATAATTGATTCCAAAAGCGATTTTCATAATCAAACAGTAGATATTTTAATTGAAAAGGGCATTATTTCCAACATCTCAAAGCGCATTACCAATCCTAATGATTATAAAGAGGTCCGCATTGAAAATCTACATGTTTCTCAAGGTTGGTTTGACAGTAGTGTTAGTTTTGGGGAACCTGGTTTTGAAGAACGCGAAACCATTCTGAATGGTTTAAAAACAGCTGCTTCATCCGGATTTACAGCTGTAGCACTTAATGCCAATAGCAATCCAATAATTGATAGTTTTGCCGATATTTCATTAGTGTTGTCCAAAGGACAAAATCAAGTAACCACTTTAGTTCCATTAGGGTCATTAACCCAAGGAGCTAAAGGTGAACAATTAGCCGAACTGTTCGATATGAAAAATGCAGGCGCTTTAGGATTTTATGATTACCAAAGACCTATTGAAGATCCCAACCTTATGAAGATTGCGTTGCAATATGCCAGTAACTTTAATGGTTTGGTTTTCTCTTTCCCTCAAGAACCAAAAATTTCAGGTTCCGGTGTGATGAATGAAAATCACACAAGTACTTTATTAGGATTAAAAGGAAATCCAAATCTTTCTGAAGAATTACAGATTTCCAGAGACTTATTCTTATTAGAATATACTGAAGGAAAACTACATATTCCAACGATATCAACAGCTAAATCGGTTGAACTGATTAGACAGGCCAAAAATAAAAAATTGGATGTAAGCTGTAGTGTGGCCATTCACAATCTATTCTTCACTGATGAAGTACTTGAATCTTTTGATACGCGATTTAAAGTGAATCCACCTTTGAGGACACGAGAAGATATTGATGCTTTAATTTCTGGGCTTAAAGACGGTACCATAGATATGGTGACTTCTGATCATAACCCTATAGATATTGAACATAAGAAAGTGGAATTTGACTATGCGGCATACGGAACTATTGGATTGGAGTCAGCTTTTGGCGCATTAAACACGTTATTCTCAACTAAAAAGACGATTGATTTATTAACCAAAGGACGTGATCGGTTCGGCTTAGATTCCAAACCAGTTGCCATTGGTCATAAAGCTGATTTAAGTCTATTTACTCCTGATAGTACCTATGAATTTGGTTTAAACAACATCAAATCTACTTCCAAAAATGCTATTTTTATGAAAGCCATACTTAAGGGTAAGGTATGTGGTGCCATTGCAAACAATAAAATTGTTTTAAACTAATTTATGGAAGAACACGTCAAACAAGAAGGTAAAACCATGGCTATTGTAGCTTATTTAACCTTTATTGGGTTAATAATTTCAATCATCATGAATTTGGAGAAAAAAAATCCGTTTACCACCTTTCACATTAGACAAATGTTGGGATTGATCATAATGCTCATTTTTTCAAATCTTGTGGAAGCTTATGTGAATTCATGGCTTGGTACCATATTCTGGACCATAACATTTGTTTCATGGTTATTCGGCTTATATCATGCAGTAAAACTTGAAGCCAAGCCAATTCCTGTTCTAGGCGAAAAGTTTCAAGAGTGGTTTCAAAACATCAATTAATTTCAATAGAATTGGACTTACACTATATTACAAAACCGTCTTCATTATCTGAAAACGCTCCATTACTCATTATGTGTCATGGCTATGGCAGTGATGAAAATGATTTGTTTTCATTTGCTTCAGAATTACCTGATGAATTATTTATTATTTCCTTGAGGGCTCCCCATAGATTACAGCCGTTTGGAAATGCTTGGTATGCCATAAACTTTGATGCAGATCAAGGTAAATGGAGTGACGATGAGCAAGCTAAAGAATCACGCGATAAAATTGCCGAGTTTATTGATTATGCATGTAGTAAATATCCTGTAAATAGTAATAATGTAACTTTATTAGGATTCAGTCAAGGTACTATTTTAAGTTATGCTGTAGCACTTACCTTTCCAGAAAAAGTGAATAACATTATCGCATTGAGTGGTTATATAAATCCAAACATTATCCCAGATGACGTAGCGACCAAAAATTATACAAATCTGCATTTTTATTGTTCACATGGAAGTGCAGATCAAGTAATACCTGTTGAATGGGCTCGAAAAGCACCACAATTCTTGGAAGCTTTAAGTATTGATTACACTTATTCGGAATTTCCTGTGGGACATGGTGTTGCGCCTCAAAACTTCTATGAATTCAAAACATGGTTAATCAACCATTTGACCAATTAGTAAACCGGATAAATAAAGGATTCGACACGAGTAAATGTCACTTTTTTATCATCGCCTATTTCGTACTTCAAAAATAACTCACCCCAATATTTCCCATCAGAAAAATTGGTTATAACCCATTTATGATTTAAAATTCTGATAGAATCAATGAGCATTTTTCCTCCGCTTAATGACGGATAGGGTATTAAAGGATGCTCGTCAGCCTTAACGGAATTCAATTCATAAAGCTCTTCCTTTATCATTGGAATTAAATCGTCAACACGATAACCTAATGCCTCAAAATAAGACAATGCTGGTTCACTTTCTTCTATGGAGAATTCCGATAGTGCAAGCACACGATCTCGAAGATTGTTAATAGTATCCGCATATTTTTCGAATTTAGCTTCTTTTTTATCAAGCTTCATTTTATAATCTTCCAGTATATTTTTAGAGTTAACATATTGAAACACTACCAGAAGTAGTGCAAAAATGAACAAGTACATAAAAATTCGATTCTTCATTATATAGTGATTTGTAAGTTATCGTAGGCTAAATAAACGTTTTTGGGTAAATTTTGTTGAACTTCATCATGAAAGCCCAAATGATGACTAATGTGTGTTAAGTAAGCGCGTTTTGGTTTCAATTCATCAATAATATCCAAGGCTTCATCAAGATTAAAATGCGATGGATGTGATGTTACTCGTAACGCATTTATCACCAAAACATCCAGATTTTGCAATTTGGACATTTCTTCATCAGCTATAGAATTCATGTCCGTTAAATAGGCAAAATCTTGAAATCTGTATCCAAAAACCTGAAGATTATAATGTATTCCATTTACTGGTTGAACCAACATCTCTCCTATTTCGAAGGGATTATTGGTAATGCGGTTTTTTATTACACTTGGCGCTCCTGGATATCTGTTTTCGGTTTCAAATATATAATCAAAACGCTTTTCCAATTCGCCAATCACCCGTTCATGTGCATAAATGGGTATATCCCCTTGCCTATGGACAAATGGTCTAATATCATCCAATCCTGCTGTATGGTCTGCATGCTCATGCGTAAAAATAATGCCATCTATTTTTGTACAATTGGCTCGTAGCATTTGTTGCCTAAAATCAGGTCCACAGTCTATCACAAAAGTGTAGCTTTTCCATTCAATCATAACCGAAACCCGTAAGCGTTTATCTTTTGGATTGGTGCTCAAGCAAACAGGATGAGAACTCCCTATCACAGGAATACCTTGAGAAGTGCCAGTGCCTAAAAATGTTACTTTCAATGCTTAAAGTTTAAAAACAAAAATAGGGTTATTTTTTTGTTTGACATGGTAATTTAATACCTTTGTAATTAAGAATAAATCCCAATTTACAATGGAAATTAGCTTAAAGGGTGATAAAGAGTTTGATGAAATTCCTTCATTAAAAACCAAAGCTCTTCGCATCAATCTAAACGAAAACATCTATGGTACGTTTGCTGAAATTGGTGCAGGTCAAGAAACAGTTAGACAATTTTTTAGAGCAGGTGGTGCGTCTGGAACAATAGCCAAAGCCATGTCTGCCTATGATAAAGACTTCAGTGATGCCATCTATGGTATTGAAGATGACGGTCGTTATGTCACAGAAGCCCGATTGCGTAAAATGTTAGATCATGAAATTCATCTTATTGAACAACGTTTAATTCGTGAAAAACACCCTCATAAGTTATTCTTTTCCTATGCCAACACCGTTGCCACCATTGATTTTGCTAAAAAATATAAAGGTCATGGTTGGGTAGGAATTCGCTATCAAATTGAAGCCGATCAGGATTACAATGAGATTATTTTGCACTTACGTTTCAAGGAAAATGATGCGCGCTTGCAACAAGAAACTTTGGGTATTCTTGGAACCAATCTGATTTATGGCGCTTTCTATAAATATAATGAACCCAAGAAGCTGTTACGTTATCTTTATGACCATTTAGACAAAGATCAATTGGAAATAGATACTATCAACTTTTCAGGACCTGCTTTTGAATCTGTTGATAATAGATTAATGAGCTTACAGTTGGTAAAGAATGGCATGACAGACGCTGTTATGTTCTCGCCAGATGGTAATAATGTCTTGCCAGCCAGAGTATTATATAAGAAAAATATATTGGCACTTCGTGGTAGTTTTAGACCTGTTACCAAAGTGAATATGGATATGTTTCATAAGTCTTATGAAATGTTTATCAAAGAGAATAAAGTTGAAGCTGATAAAACACAGGTGGTTTTTGAAATTACACTTTCTAACCTTAGAGCGGAGGGTGAAATTGATGAACAAGATTTTATGGATCGTGCCCGATTGTTATGCTCATTAGGTCAAACGGTATTGATTTCTAATTTTCAAGAGTATTATAAATTAGTTGAATATTTTTCTCAATATACCAAAAGTCGTATGGGACTTGCCATGGGTGTTAATAATTTAGTCGATATTTTTGATGAAAAATATTATAGACACTTAAGTGGTGGTATTCTAGAAGCATTTGGAAAATTATTCTTTAAAGATTTAAGAGTCTACTTATATCCAATGAAAAATGATGATGGATCTTTAACGACGAGTGAGAACTTAAAAGTGCATCCAAGAATGAAAGAACTATACAAATTCTTTAAATATAACGGAAAAGTGGTTGATATTACCGACTATGATGCTTCTAACCTAACTGTTTTCTCTAGAAAAGTATTGAAAATGATAAATGATGGAAAAGATGGCTGGGAAGCTATGTTACCAGAAGGTGTAGCCAATCTTATCAAAGAGAAAAGTCTTTTTGGTTTTGAAACCGAGGAAATTATGCACCCTGACGATTTATAAATAAGAATTACTAATATCAAAAAAGCGACCTAAATAGGTCGCTTTTTTATTTTAACCTAATATCTGATTGGTGTGGTCTTTAGTCTTAACCTTGGTTATAACATCCTCAATAATTCCTTTTTCGTTGATTACAAAAGTTGTTCTATGAATTCCATCAAACTCTCTACCCATAAATTTTTTAGGTCCCCAAACTCCATAAGCTTCAATGACTGCTTTATCTTCATCAGCTAAAAGAGAATATGGAAAGTTAAATTTATTTTTAAAATTGGACTGCTTTTTTTGGCTATCGGCACTCACACCTAAAATATCATAACCTTTAGACTTAAACTGCTCATAATTATCACTTAAGTTACAGGCTTCAGCGGTACAGCCTGGCGTGTTGGCTTTTGGATAAAAAAACAACACCAGTTTCTTGCCTTTGTAATCGGATAATGAAATGGTGTTCCCTTGTTCGTCATTTGCTTTAAAATCTGGTGCTTTGTCACCTGGTTTCAATTGTGTCATAATGTGTAACTTTGTTTTTATCAAAAATACAATTTATGACCAAGACAGAAAAGGTAGATTTCGTTATAAAAACGTTAAACCACCTCTATCCCAATATTCCTATTCCACTAGAACATAAAGACCCTTACACCTTGCTGATAGCTGTACTAATGTCAGCACAAAGCACAGATGTTCGTGTAAACCAAATTACCCCTTTATTATTTCAAAAAGCAGACAACCCTTACGATATGGTTAAATTGACGGTTGATGAAATTAGAGATATTATAAAACCTGTTGGCCTATCTCCAATGAAAAGTAAAGGTATTCATGGACTCTCTGAAATACTTATCGAAAAATATCAGGGTGAGGTCCCACAAACCTATGAAGCATTAGAGGCTTTACCAGCAGTTGGACATAAAACGGCAGCTGTTGTGCTTTCACAAGCATTTGGTATTCCGGCTTTTCCAGTAGATACGCATATACATCGTCTGATGTATCGTTGGGGTTTGAGTAATGGCAAAAATGTTGTACAAACAGAAAAGGATGCCAAACGACTGTTTCCAAAAGATTTATGGAATGACCTTCATTTACAGATTATATGGTATGGTCGTGAGTATTCACCAGCCAGAGGCTGGGATTTGGAAAAAGATGTCATAACAAAAACAATTGGAAGAAAATCAGTCTTGAAAGATTATTATTCAAAAAAGAGATAAAAAAAAGTCCTGAGACTAATCAGGACTTTTTCAAAGTTTAGTTGAGAAGTGCTTCAAACTTCATCTTATTACAATTTATAACACTTAAAGCCTTCGAATAATTAAGAAGAAAATTTACGGTTTCTTCTTTTGGGTTCAGATTAAGTTGCTTTTGAGGATTTTTTTTAGAGTAAAGTTTCGCCATTTAAGTCATTTTTTTGGTTCTTATACTTTACCTAACGTTCTTATTTTTTATTTATTGTATTAATTTGTTAAAACTATATTATGTTTATCAATTATCTTTCGCATATTGATGAGCGCATAACGCATTCTACCTAATGCTGTGTTGATGCTAACGCCTGTTTTTTCAGATATTTCCTTAAAGCTCATATCGTTGTACATACGCATAATCAATACTTCTTTTTGGTCATCTGGTAATTCTTCAATAACACGACGAACATCATGTTCCACCTGATCCTTAATAATACTTTTTTCAGCATCTAAAGATGAATCGCTCAAAACAGAGAAAATATTGAAATCTCCAGTATTACTAAATTTAGGCATCCGATTATTTTTTCGAAAGTGATCAATAACCAAATTATGAGAAATACGCATGACCCAAGGCAGAAATTTGCCTTCCTCATTATATTTACCAAGTTTGAGGGTTCTGATTACTTTAATAAAAGTATCTTGAAAAATGTCTTCTGCCACATCACGGTCAAATACTTTTGAATAAATGAAACTGTAAACACGTTGTTTATGCCTATTGATTAATAGTTCAATGGCGCGTTCATCTCCTCTAATGTAATTTGAAACTAAAGTAGCATCTGTGATAAGTTCGTGTTGCATAATCATTACTTTTTACCAGAAAACTTTCTGGGTTGGGGTTAAAAATTTTAAAAAGTAATGTTTTGCTTATAGGCTACTATCGTGATTTTTAGTATTATACGTTTCAAATATAACAACAATATTTTCTAAAAAACAAAAAAAATCACAATTTTATTGTTAAATATCGCCCTAAAATCCTTTTTATAGGATGAATAACTTATAGTATCTTTGCAGAATTATTGCTCTAATATACCCTATGATTCCTAATATTTCAGACGTAAACCCTAAAGAAAATATCATTATTAAAGGTGCCAAACTGCACAATTTAAAGAATATTGATGTTGTAATCCCTCGAAATAAATTAGTGGTTATTACAGGTTTATCTGGTTCTGGGAAGTCTAGTTTAGCATTTGATACCCTTTATGCAGAAGGCCAGAGACGTTACGTAGAGAGTCTTTCAAGTTATGCCAGACAATTTTTAGGACGTTTGAATAAACCAAAGGTTGATTACATAAAGGGCATTGCTCCTGCTATTGCCATTGAGCAAAAGGTCAATTCTACCAATCCGCGTTCTACCGTAGGTACAACAACGGAGATTTATGATTATTTAAAGTTGCTGTTTGCAAGAATTGGCAGAACCTATTCGCCGAAATCTGGTAATGAAGTCAAAAAACATACCGTGAGAGATGTTTTAAATTACATCAAAGACTTCCCCGAGGGTGAAAAATTATTGTTGCTGGCTCCTATACATCTCGAAAATGGACGAAAATTAGAGGATAAGTTAAAGGTGCTAAACCAACAAGGATATGCCAGAATTAAAGTTAAGGATACTGTATTTCGGATAGATGAGATAGATGTTAAAAAAGATATTACGGATGATATCTATTTAGTTATCGATAGAATTATTAAAAAAGATGAGGACGATTTTTACAATCGATTGGCTGATGCGGTGCAAATAGCCTTTTTTGAAGGCAAGGGGTCTTGCTTTATAGAAACATTGTCCAATAATACATTACACCCATTCAGTAATAACTTTTCATTGGATGGTATGGATTTCTTGGAACCTAATATCCATTTATTTAGTTTCAATAATCCTTATGGCGCCTGCCCAAAATGTGAAGGATATGGAGATGTCATTGGCATTGACGAAGATTTGGTCATTCCAAATACTGGGTTATCAGTTTATGAAAATGCTATTTTCCCTTGGCGCGGTGACAGTATGAGCTGGTATCGGGATCAATTGGTCAACAATTCACACAAATTCGATTTCCCAATACATAAACCTTACTTTGAATTAAGTGAAGCACACAAGCAACTCATTTGGAATGGTAACGACTATTTTGAAGGGTTGAATGATTTTTTTGCAGAATTGGAATCCAAAGCCTATAAAATTCAAAACCGTGTGATGTTATCCCGTTATCGCGGTAAAACAAAATGTAAAGTTTGTGGTGGAAAGCGCTTAAGGCCCGAAGCCAATTACGTAAAAATTGGCGGTGCTACCATTACTGATTTGGTAGATATGCCTATTGATGAGTTAACGTTATTCTTCAAGCAATTAGAACTTTCTGATTATGAAATGGGTGTGGCACAGCGACTATTAAAAGAAATTGAAAACCGATTGAGCTACTTAACTAATGTGGGATTAAATTACCTGACACTTAACAGAAAATCCAATACGTTATCAGGAGGAGAAAGTCAGCGCATTAATCTGGCCACATCATTGGGCAGTAGTTTGGTTGGATCTATGTATATTTTGGATGAGCCGAGTATTGGCTTGCATCCAAAGGATACTGAACGTTTAATTGGTGTGCTGAAATCTTTACGAGATTTAGGCAATACGGTCATTGTCGTTGAGCATGATGAAGATATTATGCAAGCTGCTGACGAAATTATCGATATTGGTCCCGAAGCGGGAACCTTTGGAGGTCAAGTGGTTGCCGCTGGAACGTATCAAAATGTTTTAAGTTCAGAATCACTAACTGCCCAATATCTTAATGGACGTATTGAAATTGAAGTTCCTAAAACAAGGCGATCATCAAAATATGCCCTTGAAATTATTGGAGCCAAAGAAAACAACCTTAAGAATATTGATGTGACTTTGCCTTTGGGTATGTTAACTGTAGTCACAGGTGTTTCCGGTAGTGGTAAAAGTACCTTAATCAAGAAAATAGTATATCCTGCGCTGCAGAAAAAATTAACTGATTTTGGTGATAAACCTGGGCAATTCTCAGATTTGAAAGGAAATTTCAGCAATGTGAGTCAAATCGAATTTGTGGACCAAAACCCTATTGGTCGTTCCTCGCGCTCCAATCCTGTAACGTATATCAAAGCCTATGATGATATCAGAGCACTATTTGCCAATCAGAAGTTGAGTAAAATTCGAAATTACCAAGCCAAACACTTTAGTTTTAATGTCGATGGCGGCCGTTGCGAAACTTGTAAAGGCGAAGGGGAAGTGACCATTGAAATGCAATTTATGGCAGATGTGCATTTGACCTGTGAAACCTGTAATGGTAAGCGATTTAAGAAAGAAGTGTTGGAAGTTACTTTTGAAGATAAAAGTATTGATGACATTTTGAACATGACCATTGATGATGCCATAGCATTCTTTGAAAAGCATAAACAAACCAAAATAGAAAACAAACTACAACCACTACAAGATGTTGGTTTGGGTTATGTAACATTAGGTCAAAGCTCTTCTACCCTTTCGGGTGGTGAAGCCCAACGTATTAAACTAGCGTCATTTTTAGGCAAAGGTTCTAAAGGTGCCAATACCTTGTTTATTTTCGATGAGCCTACAACGGGCTTACATTTCCATGATATTAAAAAGCTTTTAAAGTCGTTTCAAGCACTCATTAATCAAGGACATTCCATTATCGTTATTGAGCATAATCTGGAACTCATAAAATGTGCGGATTACATTGTGGATCTTGGTCCCGAAGGTGGTAAAAATGGTGGTGAATTAGTGGCACAAGGTACTCCGGAAGAAATTGTTGCCAACAAACAATCCATCACAGGAATTTATCTCAAGGATAAACTCTAATACGATAAAAACGCTACAAAAAGTACGGCCAATGAGGCTGGAAAAAGAAACACGAAAAACGTAAAGGTTACCATACTACTTTTCAGAAAGCTTAAAAACCAGCCTTGATCATAGAATCGTTTCAAGGCTATAAACAGATAGATGAAAGTTGAAATCATTATCAAGAATGTTATCCACCCTGGGAAATCAGCCCAAGCAAAATTGAGTAGTAGCAACACACTGAAAACCGTAAATAAAAAGGAAAAAAAGTAAAAGCTAAACACCAAGTGATAGGCATAAGCCCCTTTTCTGAAATAAAACAGTTTCAGGATGAACGCAAAAATTGGCAATAGAAAAAACATGGCAATGGGAATCGTATCATAAAACGCCTTGAGTATCGAACCGCCACTTTTGGTTTTATAAAACTTGAGCATTTGCGCATAAAACCGTTTTTTAAAATAACCTGCGTCATCATCCATACCCATTTCCTTGTAAATAACTTTATCGGCAGCGCCTACATCAATTAAGGAATCTATTTTATTTTCATCAAACCCAAAATTCATATTCGGCTTGGTATTGCCTCCAGTTTTTATTAAAGAATCCAATTCTTTGAGTTCAACTTCGTTTAAACCCATTTTATCTTTATTGGCTTCATAAGGTTTCATCAATTTTGCCACTTGAGCAGAATCTAATCCTTTTTCAGAAATGGTATCGATGACCTTTTTGGCTTTCTCATAATCACGTTTTAAAGCCCTGTCAATACTCTCTTCCTGTTCGCGAGCAACAAACGAAAACAAAAAGAAAAAGATAACCGAAATGAATAAATACATTTGAGCCGGATGTAAATACAATAAGCGCTTACCTTCCAGGAATTTTTTGGCTAAATATCCTGGACGAATCATTAAAGGAATAAAACTTTTGAAAAACCGTGCGTCAAATGAAAAATAATTACTGATGGTATTATAGAATAAGACACCAATGGTTAATTCGTCATTGGCTTTTTGACCACAATGCGGACAAAATTCAAAGCCTTTCTCGAATTCTTGTTCGCAGTTCTTACATGTGGTTTGCTCGGTTGCCATGGTTAATGTAGTTTCTATAAAATTATAAAATTATCTCAACAATCAAACATTCATTAATAACATGATAGACAATACGTTACATTTTTGGCACGACAATTGAATCTAGTTTAACAAATAGCGTAAGCCGAAAAGCTCAAGAGTAGGCAAAATCTTTAAAATCCTAGTATTATGAAAAAACAAGTACTTTTATTTACAGTATTGTTAATGGGATTAACGACTGTAACAGCAACCGAGATTCGTTCTGGCATTCAAGATGAAGATTTAATGACGCGCTATCGTTATGCACAACCGGTAATGTTTGTGGAGCGTGGTGTGGAATTTATGATCTTTCCTGATGGAAGTTTCGATTTTAACACCAATGTGGTTACCGATTTTCATACCAGTAATAATTACTACTACAGAAGCGCAACCACCACAACAAGACGCAGTTCAATAAATATTACCTTTGGTGCTCCAGGTGTTACCAATCGGGTGCATTTTTCAACTCCTAGAGATCGTGGGGTTATTATTCAACATGATAGAGATGGTAAAGTGAGACGTATTGGCAATGTATTCATTAATTACGACCGTTTTGGGAAAGTGAAACGTGTTGGAAGTATCTATATGCAATACAACCGAGGTAATAACCGCTTGATTCAAGTTGGTGGACTACATGTTAGGTATAATGTTTTTGGTGAGTTAGTGCACTCACACGGTCAAGTCAGTCCGTTTAGTAATAGTTGCGGAATCTGTGGGATTTCAGGTTGTACTACCGCACATACATTTGGAAACAGTACGTTTGACCATGACAGCGACTGGAATGATGATGAAGACTTTTACTATTATAAAGAAGATAAAAAAGACAATAAATTACAATTGAAAAGATAATTTAACCTACAGTTAGTTATTATTTAAAAGCCCGAATGGTTAATTGACTGTTCGGGTTTTTTAGGATACAAAATACATACCAACTTCCTTATCGCCTTTCACCAATTGTTTGCCGCGATATTCACAAGGAATGGTTTCTTTAATTAAGTGATAGGTATCTTCTGAAATATTGATTTTTCCTTGCAAACCAGAACCTTCTAGCCTACTGGCCAAATTAACTGTACTACCCCACAAATCATAAGCAAACTTATCACTACCCACAATACCTGCAACCACAGGTCCTGAATGGATACCAATACGCATTTGCCATTTTATTGGTCGCTGGTTATTTCGTTCTTCAATAAAGCTTAACATTTTTCTGGCCACCACTATACAGCGAAAGGCATGCTCATTGTGAGGCTCGGGTAGCCCACAGACAGCCATGTAGGAATCACCAATAGTTTTTATTTTTTCTAGCTCTTGCTCTCTCATAAGGTTATCAAAGTAGAAGAAAATATCATTCAATTCTTCAACCAATTCCTTTGGTGAAATTTGAGAAGCTATTTTGGTAAACTCCACAAAATCTGTAAAAATCACACTCACATTTTCATGACGTACTGGAACGCTATAACCATTATCCAAGAGTTCTCTAGCTATCTTTTTGGGTAGAATGTTAAACAGTAACTTTTCGGTTTTATCCTTCTCCTTTTCCAATAATTGTGTTTGTTCCTTGAGCTCCAATGTTCGTTGTTCAACCAGAGCTGTCAATCGATTATTTCGTGCCTGAAGCGCATCCAGTGGAAAGGCTTCACCATCGCCTTGGTCTTCAGACGGTATGGATACATGAATATGTGAGATTAACCATTTTTGATCCTTGAACACCAATATATTGGTAATCCTTAAAAACAGTTTGAAATGGTTGTTATTATCGTCATAAAACTCTACCATGGCTTCGGCTTCTACCTGCCCAACCGTATCAGATAATAACCTGACATGTTCATAACGATACTCAATAGAAAGCGGGTTTTTAAATTCAGAAAAATCGCATTCGAAGTTATATTTGACTTCGTCAAAGCTTTTACCAAATTCATGCTCGCCAGTTCCAAAAGAGCTGATGTTTTCATCCAAAAAGGGTAGTATTTTATCTAATGTCTTTTTACCAAATTCACGTTTGGCCCAAGTTCCCCAAAAGGTTTTGAACGTTTTTAGAATATCCTGTTCGAGCTGTTTCATGATTCTAAAGTTTAATTCAGCTGTTCCATATTCTTGATTTTTCGGTGCTTTTTATAGCGCTTACAAAAATCGGTATGGTACTGATGGTTGGTTAAAAATTCTTTTTGAATGGTATGCCACTGCTTGGGTGTGAGAGACGGATTAAAATGTTTTAATTCTTTAAATAACCTATCACTACCCTCTTGAAAATGTTTGGTTCCTAAATATTCCAAATCGGCATCGGCTAAAATGGATTCCAAATGATTTTGGGGATTCTGCGGTATTTTGGTTGCCCTAATCATACCACAAATAGTATTTAATTCAGAGGTTGACAGTTGATACTTTTTCAACTTGGTTTTGGCTATTTCACATCCCTCCTGCTCGTGCTCAATATTCGAGTTGATAAAACCCATATCATGATACAACGCGGCTATTTTTAATAAAAGCAATTCTTTTTCTGAAACGCCTTCCTTTTTGCCAATATAAATGGCACGATCTAAAACATATAAAGTATGTTCTAAAGAGTGATACGTTAAATATTCCGGTAGGTTTTCCGAAAGCATATCCACTGCTTCGTTGTATAGGTCTTGAAATTGCGATTGGATCATCTTTAATGAGATTTGCGTTTACTAACTACTCCGCCACTAATGTCGCCAATATTCTGAACATAGGTAAAGGCAGCGGGATCTGCTTCCAAAATAGCCTTTTTTATTTTATGGACTTCCAATCTGGATACTACGGTCACAATAATATCACAATCATGCTTGACATTAAAAGAACCTGGTAAATTACCACGCTCGCCTTTATAAACCGTAATGGCCTTATTGAAATCGTTTACAATGAGACTCTTTATTAAATCTGCATTGGGTGATATGACAGTAAGGGAGATCAATTTTTCGAAACCATCAACAACATAGTCAGACACTTTTAGGGCTGTATAATAGGTTACAATAGAATACATGGCCTTTTCTAAACCCAGATAGAAGGCAATAATGAGGAATATGGTTGTATTGATGGCCATGATGATTTCGTTCGTTGATAGCCCGAATTTTTTATTGGAATATTCGGCTATAACTTCCAGACCATCAATAACGCCACCACCACGGATAACAAAACCAATACCCAGGCCTACAAATACACCACCAAAAACAGCCGTTAGGAAATGGTCTTTCGTTATTTCAGGAACGGGTAACACACTCATGACAATACCCAAAAGGATAACCGCCAGAAAAGCGTGAGCCGCAAAGTTCTTGCCTATTTTTTTATAGCCAATGTACACAAAGGGCATATTGAGTAATACCAATGGAATACTGACATCAATATGATAAAACTCGTGGATCAGGATGGAAATGCCCATGAGGCCACCATCCAAAAAGTGATTGGGAATCATAAAACCCTTAATGGCCACCACAGCACATACTACGCCAATGATGGTTAAAAAAAGGGACTTAAATGAAAAAACGGATTTAAAGCTAAAGGATTCCGAACTGTGTGAACTCATAGATACTTATAAAATACAGTAGTCATGCGAAGTAAACAGTAGACAGTTGGGAAACTATAGTTATAGCTTCACTAAAATATAAAAAATAATGATGGTTCGTTACTTTCGTTGCTTCAATTTATAGCATGCATGCATCAACACCTTATTTATTGGGGTAATTGGGAATGTTCAACCCCAGAATGATATCGTGCTGGGCTACCTGCATACCATTCATTTGGGTGGTTTTCAAAATGCCACTACCTCCTCTATTGGTCATATTACGACGTTGGGCATCGGTGAGAAAAGGATCATCATCAAAAACCCATTCATCTATATAATAGGGATGCTCAAATTGCGGTTCTTTAATGGCCGGATGAATGTGTGCCATAATCTGGGTGTTGGGATAGCTGGCAGGCCTGACCGTATAAATGGCGTAATGGCCTTGGTTGTCCGTCTTAACCCAACCACGCATATAGCCATGGCGTGCTACCCGACTATCCAAGTTGTGGCTATTGGGATACTTGCCGTAAATATCCGTATGGTAGTAATACAAAATGATATTGGGAGCCGGTGTTTTGCCATCCTGTTTATAAATAGTTCCGGTAACGAGTAGCTTTTGCCCTTGTTGTTGCCAAGCTGGACAGGTATCTATTGCTTTGATGTTTTGGGGCATACCAATAAACATAAAGTCTCGATTTTCAAAAGGACCACCTACTATGGCACCTGTTGTATTTGTTGATTGGGTGGTAGTTGTTACCTGTTTGGTTTGACCTTGGCAAGCGCATACCAAGAGGCTAAACCCAAGTAGGATACTTGATTTAATTGCTTTAGAACCCATAGCCGTGTTGTTTAGATTGTTAGGAAGTTACAAATAAGCCTAATTGGACTGTGATAAAATACTGTTAATTAACATCCTTTAAGACTCATAAGGCTGACAGGACTTTTACACGGCTTTTATAGGGCTTATATACGACTTATCTACGGCTTATCTCCAAAAAGCCGTGTGCTCCTATTTTTGTAAGAAAAATCTATGGCTTTCATACACTAGCCATACTTTAGCGATATAGCGCCTCTATAGGTGAACCGTATTAAAAAATAGGTAGTGATGTTCTATACATAAAGTACTTTAAAATGATTAGATTTGGGTAATTGAAAAAACCAAAGGTAACTTTATCCGCCCAATGTGGGTGGATATGATCACCTTTTTTAAATAAACATAATGGGGATAAACGCCATTGTGTTTATCCAACCGTTATCTCTTATTTTGAAAAAAACACTATTCATATTATTAATATCAATCAATTCACTCTGCTTCGGACAGAATACAACAGAATTGAAATTGACTTCAGATAGTGATACTATTTTTTGGAAAAAAATTCAAAATGAAAAAATTGCGGATTTTAATCTTCCCAAATTAGACTCTGAATCCGAATTTGTGTTTCGAAGTTGGGATCCAGGAAGTCTTTTGGAAATCAAAAAAAATAACGACACCATAACTGGAAGGATTATCTATTTCGTTTTTGAGGTTTGGGAAGAAAATTACAAAGCCGACACATTTGTCAAAGAATATAATTTGCCAAGTAGCAAATCAAAAAAAATATACGAATTCATATCTAATAGTGGAATTCAAAAAATTCCAAGCGACAAATACATTGAGGAATGGACACAAGGTTTTGACGGAATAACATACATATATGAACTCAAGGAGGAAAATACATATTCTTTTAAAAACTTCTGGACACCAAAATCCCAAAATGGAATTAAAGAAGCTGAATTCATAATTTACTTTAACAAAAAAATCAGCGAAATTGGAGAGTTAGAGAAATATGGAAATGATTTTGTTGAACGTATTCCATTTATAACTTATAAATATTCCGGAACTGCTTATGCAATCACAAAACCACCGACAAAGAGAGAATTAAGAAAATATAAAAGAGAACGCAAAAAACGAAATAAAAAAACAAGAGATAACAAAGAACTGAGTTAAAAAACAAGCAATTTTAAGCTAATTTTGAAACAAAGTTTTCATTATAAGGCAATCCGCTTTTTGCGATAGCAAATGCCTGTTTTAATAACTTATTTGCTACTGCAATTAG
>NZ_POWF01000005.1 GCF_002895005.1 Hanstruepera neustonica
TTTAAGTAGAAAAGAGAGGGGATTATCAATGTTGACGAACTTAAATGTTCTACGGCTATATTAACCTTATTCCTCTCTTTTGTTCTTTCTGATTATATAATAAATTTAGTGATTTGTAAACTTAAGACGGCTATAATTCCTTTAGACTTTCCTTGCGGAAAGTCCTCGCAAATTTGCTATCTTTCGGTCACGGCGGGCACGAGTATGAAATGCGAATTGGCGAAGCAAAATCCTAGCGGATTTCCCGCAACGAGCCATACACAAATACGTTGTGCCCAATTTCAAGAATGAGAGATATTGAAAAATTAATTAAGGAAATTATTCCACCGCCAACTCGCGAGGAAAGGGAAGGATTTACAAATGACAAAATCATTGCGGGACTAAACAAAGAGGAGTTTTTAGAAGTTGAAAAAAGATTAATTGAGGAACTGAATGAAAAGGATGACCTATTGATTGGGCAAACGTTGGTCGATATGAAATCCGAAAATGCTCTGCCAGTTCTGGCTAAACGACTCGAACAAAAAGATTCTCATTTTGAGAAAATTACGTGGGCTGCTCTAATAAATGACCTCAAAAAGGGAGATTCCGAAATGGAAAAAATAGCTTTTGAACAATTTGAAAAGTTGGAATTCATTTATGCTGTGCAAGGCTGGATTTTTATGGACTTAATAAAATTCAACAGCCCAAGAATAAGTGAACGGATTGAAAAATACGTTAACCACAAATATGACTTGGTTGCTCACCACGCCAAAATGGTTCTGAATTATAATGGTTATGCGGATTCATATAATTACGTTGAACCTAAAAAATGGTGGAATTTTGGAAATAAAAAAACTAACCAAAACAATGTATAACCGTAATTACGGCGGATTCGACTACGTCCGGCACGAGCACAAAGTGCGAACTGGCGAAGCAAAATCCTACGGATTTTCTCCGCAACGGAATCATAGCCAAACCGTTGTGTGTCATTTTGAGAAAACTCGTTACTCAACAAAAACCATTGTTCACTCATTATAAATTTTGTGATTAAAAATATTGAAAGATATTTGAGAACCTTATTTAAAAAATGAAATTATTTGTTATAACATTACTCTTAATGCTTGTTCTTGGTTGCAAATCCCAAAGTAAATCCAACCAAAAAAGAACCGAATTAAAACAAACTATTAATAGTTCAAAAGAGCAAGAAAATTATCGGATTCAAGAGTTTTTTAAAAGAATTTATGAGAAACAATCTTACTCGATTTACCCTAAAGAGATTAAAGAAATTACCATTGATGAAATTGAGTGGGTTAATGAAACAAAATTTATATATGATGACAAATCATTCAAAATTTATGAAAAAAACGAAACCCTCAAATTGATTTTAAAAAAAGGCATATTATATCCTCAATTATTTAGTGGTTTCTCAACTGAACTACGTAAATCTGATAATGAACTTGATTCTCTTTCTGTTTCAGACAGAGCTTTTTACGAAATGAGCAGAGGCGACAATCTTACAATATCTAATTTGGAAGAACTTAAGTTTCTATCTGAATCACCGAAAATTAAAAGATTTAGATTTTGGGTAATGTTTCCAAAAACTACAAATGCTAGAGAATATATGATTGAGTTAACTAACGAAAATGCTGATAAAAACACTGAATTAAAAGAGTTTATAGAGAATTCCAAATTAACATTTTTAAAAATGAGTAATATAATAATCTGACAAAAAACGAACACACAACAATGGATAACCGCATTTGCTCCGCCAGTTCGCTGCGCTCAAGGTAGGCTAGAATCTACTCGGAATTAGCTGCGCTGAACCTAAAGGTTTGCTAACGTCAGTTCTTAACCAAAAATTTTTAACTTTAATCCCGTAATTGACGGTTATACGAGACCGTTGGCAATAATTTTAATATATGGCGAATAAAAAGAAAGGGCAACTAACTTAAAACCTATCAGAAAAGTAAATAGAAAGCGCAGAAAAATGAACCAAATAAAAAATATATTCAACAAGATAAACTCGTGGTTCAGAAATATAGTGCTAGACGACGTGGATAAGACGTATGACGGACCACTTCCTTATCATAAAAAATTTGGAGAGGTAAAGAAGCGTACTGATAAAAAGAATGAAAGAATTGAGCCAGGTGATTGGTTCAATAGTGGTACTATAGGTTAAAAAACTTTTGGTAGCACCCTGTATAGCTCATTGCGGCTAATATTAGTTTAATTATTTTATCTATTCCCAACTTCTAATTACCCATGTTACTTTAGTTATTACTTACAACATTTGCGTTATTGGGTACAACACTTCCGTTATTGGTTACCGCACTTCAGTGATTGAGTGGTACACTTCAGTTATTGGTAGGAACATTTCAATGATTGGTTGGTACACCTGCGTGATTAAGTGGTACACTCAAGTGATTAGACGTTACACTTCCGTTATTGAGTGGTACACTTGAGTTATTGGTAGGAACATTTCATTGATTGGTTGGTACACTTAAGTTATTGGTCGTTCCAGTTGCGTTATTAGTCATTCCAGTTCAGTGTTTGGTCATTCCAGAGTTTTGATCAGTTGTTCCAAACTTCTTATTAAAAGCCCCATAAACAAACAGCCAAACCCCAAAATCAACTAATTAAAAATAACCCGTTTTCATCTTTGGCACGTTGTTTGTTTTTAATGAAGTGAGTTTAATTAAAACCCTGACATTATGAAAAAAATAATCTATCTATTAACAGCGCTATTGGTTACCAGTACCGGTGTTAATGCCGCTACAACCACCAAAGCAGATACTAGTTTAGAGAATACAACCTACCGAGGTTATGGTGAAAATTTCATCTTTGTTGAGGGTGGTATTGAGTTTTCCGTCTTCCCTGATGGTCAATTTGATTTTTATATGCCCCATTATGGCCCTAATGTCAACGTCGCCATTAATTCGCCAGGCGTGAGTATTAGTTTTAATTCTGGTTATAACTACAATCCTTATGTACAGTATGACGAATTTGGTGCGATTATCCAAATAGAACATGTGCCTGTGTTTTATGACTTTTATGGACGGGTTATTCAAGTAGGTGATATTTTTATCAACTACAATTCGCTGGGTTATATTTCGCGTGTAGGTGGACTTTATGTACACTACAACCGTTTTAATAGATTCTCATATTGTACGGGGTTTATCAATCCGTTTAATCGCGTGTACGTTTTTAGACCATGGCATACTTATTATAGAATTCCGGCCATAAACCATTGCGTGGTTTACAACAGACCTTATAGACAGTATTACACACCTGTTAGATACGCCTATACCACACCATACCGTAATAATTATAGACGTACAACAGCTGTTGCCAGTAGACGCGGGAACACCGTTTATAGAAGTCGCGATTTGGCTACCGTACGCCGTGGAGATGGAAGACGTAATGATGCCATTGTCAACACGGCACGTTCAGCAAGACGTGAGATGAGTACTAACTCTGACAGAGCGACCCGTAATAACCGTTCGGCAATGTCGCAAGGTTCAGAAAGAAATAATCAGGTTAAAAGCACGGCAAGTACCCCAAGAAACAGAGGGACTGTAAATAGTATGGGTAAACCTAATAGAAATAGCGAGCAAGTGAAACCACGTACTACAAAGCCCACCCAAAAAGCGCAAGTACGTAATTCTAGAAGTAACCCAGTGAGATATTCGGGTACTAACCGTAATGCTACAGGAAAAACAGCGACTTATAGAAAAAATAACACTTTTGGAAAACCAAAAGCTACAAATTCTCGTATATCTAATAAAGGAAATAAAACAACTACCAGAGGCGCCAATTCAAGATCGCAATCTGGTAGAGGACGATAAAAATTTTTTGGTTGGTTAGTTAGAAAGTCCTGCGAATAGTATGCCTCAAAGCACATTCGTGGGATTTTCTCGTTTTAACGCTTCAGCAGTTTATTCATAATAGCGGTAATGTCTTCAGAAAAATTAAGTGCATACACGATGAATCCATAAAACGCTGAAATGAGAATAGATTTAAAAGTGATATTCACCAAGGGGTGAAAACCAAAATCCCAGAAATAGAAGATACCCAAACTCACAATTATCAGGATCATAACTTTGGTCGTACTGAAGGTAAACGGCAACATTTTAAACTTGAAATTCACAAACCATATTTTAGCCAAATTGTATAACAGTACTGCCATAAAAGTGGCTGCTGCTGCCCCATTGATACCGTATAATGGAATAAAAATTATATTGAGCACAATCGTTAAAATTGCTAAAAAAACACCCAGTATCAAAACCATGCGGTAGTAATCGCTATTAAATAAAATGGCGTTATTATTACCCAACAAACTATCGATAAGTTTGGAAACGCCTATGATAAAAACTATCAGTAATCCATCCACATAACTGTCGTTGATTAGCTTGTACAATTCATTGATGTTGAGAATAATTAATAAAAATATAAATCCGCTAATAATAAACAGATTAAGTGAACTCTTTTGATAGAGTAATTTTAACTCATATTTGTTATTCTCATTTAAAAGTTTTGCCGTTAAAGGGCTTACAATCTGGTGCATAGACCGACTAGGCACACTAATAACTGATGCAATGTAAATTGCCACACCATAATAGGCCACGTTTTCAATAGCCACATACCGATTGAGCATAAACTTATCAATTTCCAAAATAATATTGGCTACCGATCCAGCAATGATAATCAATGAGGTGTACTTTAAAACCGATGATAAATTGGGAATTTTAGTAATTTTAAATGAAGGGAATCTTAAACTGTAAGCATAGAGTTTCATAATGACCATGCGCAAGAAATATACACCCGTAATACCATAAATCAATTGCTCGACTGTAATCCAATTCATAAATAAGCACAGTAACAATATAGTTGTGCCAACCCTATGAAAGACTTCTTTCATAAAATTGCCAAATACACTCTGCATTTGCACTCTTGACCATGCATAAAAGACTTCGAAATACGAAAAACAAATGGCCGTAACAAAAATGAGCCATACATAATTACCCACTATGGCATTGTTTCCTATAAACCACTGACTAATACCATCAAAAGCCAAATACCCAATTATCCCCAAAGGAATGATGATAGCAAATGGTAAAAACAGCATCAACATCAAAAAGCTATTTTGTGTCTGACGAGTTTTATAAGACGAATAGAATTTAATAATGGTATTATGAACCCCAAATGCCAAAATAGGCATCATCACATTGGCAGTAGACAAAATATAGGTAATCAAACCAAAATACTCATCACTTAAAAACTGGGTGAATAAAAACAAGACGTTAATAGCGCCTATACCAAACCCGAGATAGGTGATAATAGTGTTTTTAATTGATTGGTTAACAACAATACCCATTTATAAGAGTTCTGCTAAAGTTTTGGTTAATGTCTCTCTACTATATTTTTGTAAGCCAATACCGTATGATTGAAGCTTACCCTCTTTATAACTCAAATAATGCTTATAAATTACATCTTTTAATGCTTGATGCGCATCATAGTAAAAATATTGGCCTGTATTGGTTTCCCTTAAAATGCCCTCAACATCCGAACCTTTAGGCCCCAACGCCACAATAGGTCTATTGGAAACCATATACTCGAATAACTTACCAGGAATTATGCATTTGGTGTCGTCATTATCTATTTCAACCAAAACTAAAACCTGCGATTTTTTTTGATATACAATAGACTCATTATGTGATACATAACCTATGTTACTTACATAACTACTTATACCGTAAGATTCAATAGACTTTAAGACCTCGTCACTAACTGAACCTACAAAAATGAGTTCGAAATCAGCTGCAAAATCTGTGTTTTCATCAATCAATTCCTTAAGTACCAACCACAGGTTTTCTGGATTTCTTTCAGAAAGCAAGGAACCAATATGCGCCATCGAAAACTTTGAGTCCAAAGGGGGTTGCTTTACTTTATTCACATCATAACCATTGGTAATTACCGTAATCGGCCGATTGGTTTTCTGTGTAAACTCGCGTTTTGTAACCTCGCTAGTAACAATTAATTGATCGGCTTTTTTAAGTACCTGGTTTTCCAATTCCAAATGCTTTTTTTTAGCCATGTTCGTTAATCGCAGCTGTTTGTGGTAACCTATGGTTGTCCAAGGGTCTCTGAAATCAGCTATCCATGGAATTCCTTTGAGCGCCTGTAGTTTTAAACCAATGAGATGTAAACTATGTGGGGGACCAGTTGTTATAACGGTTTCAATATTAAAATCATCAATATACGTGCTCAAATATTGAACAGAAGGACTTACCCATTGCTTTCTGGCATCAGGAATAAACAAATTGCCCCTAATAAATAAGAGGAATTTATCAATAATAGATTGTGATTTATCTTTAGGAATGATACCCTTACTGATTGTTTTTGATTTCTTTTTGGATAATATTCCTGCCCACTTATAAGGCTCTCTTATGGCTTGTTTAATTATGGTAACATCTTCTGGAACTTCATCAATTAGGCTTTCATCCACAATAGGATAATGGGCATTTGAAGGAATATACACTACAGGCGCAATATCATATTGAGGCAAATATTTAACAAACTTCAACCAACGTTGCACTCCAGGCCCTCCAGCTGGTGGCCAATAATAGGTTATGATGAGTACTTTTTTAGGCACTATGTTTTGAGGTTTTCTTGAACTTGTAAAATAAGCCTCCAACTAACAATATCATAAAAATGATACTGCTCGCCAATGAAATTTGACTCCCCGTTTTAACCACCTGTGGGTCAAACTTAAACTCGATAGTATGCTTGCCTGCGGGCACTTCCATACCACGCAACACATAGTTTACGCGGATATGTGGCACTGGTTCCCCATCAATAAAGGACTGCCACCCTTCGCCGTAATATATTTCAGAAAACACTGCGAAACCTTCTTTTGAGTTGGTCGATTCATATTTTATGTAGTTAGGCTTGTAATCGACTACAGCCAATTGTGCCGTTGAATCCACTTGATAGACTTTGTTACCTAGCGCTTCCTCATCACTGGTTTTGGTGTATATCGCTTTGGTCTTGGTGTTCAAACTGTCCAAAAGCATCATCTCTTCGTTGGCGGAATCCACCAACTTAAGTTCCTTGACAAACCATGCATTACCATTGGCATCGGTGTTGGTATATGGAACCACTTGACCTTCTTCATCTTCAGCAATAATATACTTGGTATTTAACATGTTAAGTACATTGATATTGTTTTTGGAAATGTGAAAATCATTCAATTCATTAAAACGCTTGAGTTTGGCGGCATGATAACCACCCAATGAATTATGGAAATAAGCTGCTCGCGCACCTCCAGAAGTTAAATCAAAGACCCTAAAGTGGGTTTTGTCTTTTAAAATTTCAGTATCCGCTTGATTGGGACTAAAGGGTCTGTTCACCTGAATTGATGAAACGAAATCATCATTGTTAACATAACGACGGTCCACTCCTACCAAATCAAATAAAATCAATACAGAGAATGATACTATGGCTATGGTTTCGGATACTTTCTTTTTAATAAACAACCAAACAACGCCTGCTGCCAAGATTACTAAAATAAGAGTTCGTAGACTATCCTGCGAAAAAATCATTTTTCTATCGGCCTTAACAGCATCAATGAATGGTTGCCCATAATTTTGTCTATAAAACCCATCGTTAACACCAACAAAATCGAATAATGTCGATTTCAATAAGAATACTATTAAGGCAAAACCAGCCGTAATACCTACAGCATACTTTAATGCTTTTAATTTGGTTTGTTCATTCTCATAATTATTGAATAATCTCACAAGACCAATAACCCCCAAAACGGGAATACAGAACTCCAAGATGACCTGAATGGAACTCACAGCCCTAAACTTATTGTATAGCGGTACATAGTCAATAAAGAAGTCCGTTAAAAACCCCAAGTTTTTGCCATAGGACAACAATAGCGACATAATAGTACCTCCAACCAGCCACCATTTCAAACGGCCTTTCACTAAAAACAAGGCTAGTACAAACAAGAATATTACTACAGCTCCAACGTAAGCCGGCGCTTCTACAATGGGCTGATCACCCCAATAAGTTGGTATTTGTTTCGTTTGTTCCAATGCTTGCAATGGCGTCGCACCTAAACTCAAAAAATAGTCATAGGATGCCGAATCTTTTCCCACATCTTCATAGCTTCCGCCACCCATAAATCGTGGGATATACAGATTGAATGTTTCCAAAAACCCATAGCTGTATTCTGTAATATAGTCCTTGCTTAAGCCATCGGTAACCTCTTTGGGACTACCATCAGGGTTTATAGTCAGTTCACTTTTACTTCTTGTGCTTTCTTTAGCATATTCTTGAGTGGCTAAAAACCCTGTGGCATTTAAACCAACTGCTAAAACGACTGCAACTATTAAAATACCAACTGATTTAAAATAATGTGGTAGCACTTGTTTTTTATAAGCATCTACCAAATAAGCCACTCCTAATATGATAACCAGCAACATCAAATAGTAGGTCATCTGTGGGTGGTTGGCAACCAATTCCAGTGCCAACGCCAAGACAGTCAGTAGAAACCCTGTAACATATTTTTTCCTAAATGTGAGAATGATACCACTTAAAACCAAGGGCATATAGGCAATTGCATGCGCCTTACTGTTGTGCCCTACTCCCAAAATAATAATGAGATAGGTTGAGAATCCAAAGGCCAAAGAACCCAATGCGGCCAACTTAAAATCCACTTTAAGCACCAGTAATAACACATAGAACCCCAGAAAATACAGAAATAAATAATCGGCTGGTCTTGGTAAAAACCGTAAGGCTAAATCCAATTGTTTGATATAGTTATTGGGATATTTTGCACCTAATTGATAAGTAGGCATCCCACCAAAGGCACTGTTGGTCCAATAGGTTTCTTGGCCTGTTTTGGCTTTGAAATCCTTTTGTTGTTTAGACATTCCGATATAGTGTTTAATATCGTTTTGAAATATCTCTTTTCCTTTTAAAACAGGGCTAAAATAAGCGAGTGAAATACAAATAAACCCAATAAGAACCCAGATGTGAGGTAAGCACTTTTTAATAGAAAATTGCATGAATCGGTGTTAATCAATGATTGCGAAAATTAATCAATTTCTTCGTAATCTACATATTCACCAACGTTTTTATTTGAAGTTTTGGATTGTGGCATTTTATCAATAACCGTTTCCCCTTCCTTTTTTTGGGGCTCTTGCCGATTGTATTGATTAAATTGCTGCCCGAATTGCTTTTCAGCCTTTTTAGTAACATATCGTAACAATGCTGGAGCAAAAATCCGGGATAGGATTTTGATGCCATAATACACCAACATAATTATTAATATGGTTTTCAACAAGCCAGTAAAAGAAGCTGTTTGCAGCATAATATTAATTTTTAACAAAAATACGATTCCTAGTGGTTAAATATGGCTTTATATACTTAAAAAAAATATAAAATATCTATATTTGGTTCCAAAGCTTAACTTATGAAACCCATTAAAACTATTTTAGTTGTACTTGTTTCACTTACAACGTCCTACTCCTTTTCCCAATATACTGAAGTTATCAATTCCAATAGACCTGGTGTTTCAAGCAGTGCCTTTTCAGTGGGAACTAATGTCATTCAGTTGGAAGTTGGCCCTTATATGCTCAATGAAGAACACCGCCCTTTGAGAAGAGATGATAAGAGCATTGGCGTTGATTTTGAAGGACGTTATGGCTTATTATGGCCACAGTTGGAATTGAATGTTCGAGGAACATTCCAATCAACTAAAAGAGAATTTACTGGCTCTATTGCTAACGATGAAACGTTTAGCAACTTTAAAACACTAACCATTGGTGCAAAATACTTGGTTTACGACCCTTATAAAAACGCTGAAGAGGAAAAACCAAACTTGTATAGCTGGAAAGCCAATCATAGCTTTAAATGGAAGCATCTTATTCCAGCTGTAGCCGTATATGCTGGCGCCAATTACGATATAAAAGATAATCCATTTTTAGATCCGCCGGGCGGAATTGAAGGCTTCAGCCCTAAAATCATGGTGGCTACCCAAAATAATTTTGCGGGCGGCTGGGTATTTGTAACTAATTTTATAAAAGACAGAATCGGTACTGACCGATCTGATTTCACTTACATTTTAACCCTAACCAAGTCTATCACAGACCAATGGGTTGTTTTTGGTGAAACCCAAGGCATTAGCAGTGATTATTATGCGGATAATTTAATTCGTTTTGGCGGTGCTTATTTATGGCACAAGAATTTTCAATTAGATACAGCATTAACATTTAATACGAAAGATACCCCTTCAGTATTTGGTGTGACTTTGGGCGCTTCTTACCGATTGGATTTTCATAAAGACAAGGAAGAAAGCGATGGGACTTCAGCTGAAGAAGAGTTGGAACGACGCACCAATCAAGAAGCCCCAAACCGAAAAGAACGAAAAAGAAAAAAACGAAAAGGCAATGATTTTGATGACGGCCTAAATTAGTAGCAGAAACGATTTATGATAGAACTTTTAGAAGTTAAAAGCAAAAAGGAACTTAAATCCTTTGTTACCTTCCCTTTCAATTTATATGCTGGTTCCAAATATTGGGTACCACCTATCATCACTGATGAGATGGCGACTTTTACCAAAGATAAAAATCCGGCTTTGGAACATGCCGATGTCCATTTGTATTTAGCTAAAAAAAATGGCGCTATTGCTGGTCGCGTAGCAGCAATTATAAACTGGACCGAAGTTAAAGAACAACAGGTTAAAAAAATGCGCTTTGGATGGTTTGATGTCATTGATGATTTTGAGGTTTCAAAAATGTTGTTGGACAAAGTTACCGAAATAGGCAAATCCCATAATTTAAAATTTATAGAAGGCCCTGTTGGATTTTCTAATTTAGATAAGAATGGTGCTTTAACTGAAGGTTTTGATCATATTGGAACCATGGCAACCTGGTACAATCACGCTTATTATATAGATCATTTTAAAAAATATGGACTGTCCATCGAAAAGGAATATATAGAAAGTAAATTCGATTTTAAAAAAGCGCCAGTTGATCGTTTTAAAAGAGTTAATACATTAATTAAAGAGCGCTATAATTTAAAACCTGCCAATTTTACCAATTCTAAAGACATCATTCCCTATTTAGATGATATGTTTGCCTTGTTTAATCGTTCTTATTCCAAACTATCAACCTTCGTCCCTATTTCAGGCAAACAACAAGAATACTTAAAGAAGAAATTCATTAGTTTTATTAATCCCGAATATATCAAGTTTGTTTTGGATTCCAATGATAACATGGTTGCTTTTGCCATCGTATTACCTTCCTTCTCAAAGGCCTTGCAAGAGGTCAAGGGTAAGTTGTTTCCTTTTGGATTTTTAAAACTATTGAAAGCTAAAAAAAATAGCAAAACGGCCTTATTTTATTTAATAGGCGTTGATCCGCACTATCAAAATAAAGGGGTTACCGCTATTATTTTTGAAGAATTCCATAAATCACTATCCAAAAATGGTATTGACACTTGCATTAGATTACCAGAATTGGCAGACAATCATGCATCGCATCAGATATGGAAGGATTTTAATGCACAAGTCATTAAAAGACGGGCTACATTTAAAAAACTATTATAAAAAAAGCCTATTCAATTGAATAGGCTTTTTAATCAATTCTTTATTAGATATTTTTACTCACCCATAGCAGCCGAAACTGAAGCTGACAAGCGCTTGTAAGTACCATTTTCCAATCGGTTACGAATAGCATCAAAGGCATCTAAAGTTTCCCTTACATCTTCCAATGTATGCGTTGCAGTAGGAATCATTCGTAGTAAAATTAGTCCTTTAGGTATCACAGGGTAAACCACTATAGAACAGAATATTCCATAATTTTCACGTAAGTCTTTTACCAGTGCCATAGCTTCAGGAATACTACCTTGTAGATATACCGGTGTTACGCAACTTTGGGTCGTTCCTATATCAAAACCTCGCTCCTTTAATCCTGATTGCAAAGCATCAACAATGGTCCATAAATTCTTTTTGAGTTCCGGCATGGTACGTAACATGTCCAAACGTTTTAAAGCACCAACCACCAATTGCATTTGCAGTGATTTTGCAAACATCTGTGACCTTAAATTATATTTCAAGTAATCTATAATTTCCTTATCGGCAGCAATAAATGCTCCCGTACTAGCCATAGACTTCGCAAAAGTGGCAAAATACACATCAATGCCATCCTGTACACCTTGTTCCTCACCCGCTCCTGCTCCTGTTGCTCCTAAAGTTCCAAAACCATGCGCATCATCAACAAAAAAGCGGAAGTTATATTTTTCCTTAAGCGCTACTATTTCTTTTAGGCGACCTTGCTCTCCTCGCATACCAAACACACCTTCAGATATCACTAAAATACCACCACCAGTCTGTTCAGCCATTTTAGTGGCACGCTCCAAGTTTTTTTCTAAACTTTCAACATCATTGTGTTTGTAGGTAAAACGCTTACCCATGTGTAAACGCACACCATCAATAATACAAGCATGCGCATCAACATCATATACAATAATATCGTCTTTAGATACCAACGCATCAATGGTTGATACCATACCTTGATATCCAAAATTTAGTAGATAGGCGGCTTCTTTATTCACAAATGCTGCCAACTCATTTTGTAGTTGCTCGTGCAAATCGGTATGACCAGACATCATTCTGGCTCCCATTGGATAAGCAGATCCATATTTGGCTGCTGCTTCGGCATCCACTTTTCGAACTTCAGGGTTATTGGCTAATCCTAAATAATCGTTGATACTCCAGGTAATAACTTCTTTACCTTGAAATTTCATACGATTGGATATTTCGCCTTCCAGTTTTGGGAAAACAAAATAGCCCTCGGCTTGAGAGGCCCATTTCCCTAGAGGTCCTTTATCTCTATATATTTTATCAAATAAATCTTTCATAAAGCCATTAATCTAGTTAGATGCTACAAAATTAAATATTTATAAAATCCCAGCATAATAATTTTTGACACTGTTATTAACAAAAAAGATAGCTAACTTTTAAAGAAAAGCTAGCTATCACATATATTTTTTTTAAACTACTTTATAAACTCAATACTTTCTAAAGCTTCTTCATTTATACTGTCAAAGAAACCTTGTTCATTCATCCATTTATCACTGTAAATCTTACTCATGTAACGTGAACCATGATCTGGGAATACCACCACCACATTGGCATCTTTTTCAAATGCACCTTCTTCGTTCAATTGCTTAATTGCCTGCATGGCTGCTCCAGAAGTATACCCAACAAATAATCCTTCAGTTTTGGCAATTTCTCTAGCTGTATGGGCACTCTCTTCATCCGTTACCTTAACAAATTCATCAATGACATCAAACTCGGTAGCGGTTGGAATTAAGTTTTTACCTAAACCTTCAATTCGGTATGGATATATTTCCTTTTCATCAAATTCTCTGGTTTCATGGTATTTCTTTATAACCGAACCATAGGCATCAACACCAATTACTTTAATGTTAGGGTTTTGTTCTTTTAAATATTTGGCTGTACCGGAAATTGTTCCACCCGTACCACTGCAAGCAACCAAATGCGTTATTTTTCCTTCTGTTTGTTTCCAAATTTCAGGACCTGTTGATGCATAATGTGCATCGATATTTAATTGATTGAAATACTGGTTGATATAAACCGAACCTTTGATTTCTTGATGTAAACGTTTAGCTACTTCGTAATACGATCTTGGATCGTCTGCACTAACATGGGCAGGACACACATAAACCTTGGCTCCCATGGTTTTCAACATGTCTATTTTATCTAAAGATGATTTTGAACTCACTGCTAAAATGCAATTGTAACCTTTAATGATGCTTACCATGGCTATACTGAAACCAGTATTACCTGAAGTTGTTTCAATAATGGTGTCACCAGGTTTTATAATACCTTGCTTTTCGGCTTGTTCTATAATGTAGAGTGCAATTCTGTCTTTTGAAGAGTGTCCGGGATTAAATGCTTCAACTTTAGCGTAATAATTCCCTTTAAATGGTTTTGTGATAGTATTTAATCTAATAAGTGGTGTGTTTCCTACCAAATCCAATACGTTGTCAAAAACTTGATTTTTTCGTCCCATAAAAGTTTTTTAGTGAGCGTTTTTAAATTTATTTAAAATACGGCCCAAAACCTCGCAAAAATACAATTTTTTTTTAACTAGCTATAAATTCCTTCCAAATCCAATAAAAAAGCATACTCAAGAGCAACTTCCTTCAAACTCTCAAATCGACCAGAAGCTCCACCGTGTCCTGTATCCATATCAACATGCAGTAACAATTTGTTATCATTGGTTTTTAGGTCTCTTAATTTGGCCACCCATTTGGCAGGTTCCCAGTATTGAACCTGTGAGTCATGTATTCCCGTTGTTACTAACAAATGCGGGTATTCTTGTTTTGAAACATTATCGTAAGGAGAATAGGATTTCATGTAATCGTAATAGACCTTATCATTGGGATTCCCCCATTCATCGTACTCACCAGTCGTCAGCGGAATACTATCATCTAGCATCGTGGTAACAACATCAACAAATGGGACCGCTGCAATAACCCCTTTATATAGCTTCGGCTCCATGTTTATTACGGCACCCATCAATAATCCTCCAGCTGAACCTCCATAAGCATAAAGATGCTCGCAAGAGGTATAACCTTGTTCGATCAAGAATTTTGAGCAATCGATGAAATCATGGAATGTATTTACTTTTGTTAATAACTTTCCATTTTCGTACCAATCGCGACCTAAATATTCTCCGCCACGAATGTGTGCGATAGCATAAATAAAGCCTCTGTTCAGCAAACTCAATCTAATAGTTGAAAAATAAGGATCAATAGTAGACCCATAAGATCCATAGGCATATAATAAAAAGGGATTGTTAGCATTCTTTTTCATACCCTTTTTGTAGACTAGTGATATAGGAACTTTGACTCCGTCTCTAGCTACAGCCCATATACGCTCTGACTGATAATCTGCTTTATTAAAATCCCCTAGCACCTCCTGTTCTTTTTGAACAATACTTTCTTTGGTTTTAAAGTTGTAATCAATTACTGAACTTGGGGTCGTTAGGGAGTTAAACGAGTATCGCAAGACATCACTGTTAAACTCGGGATTGTTGCCTACATAGGCCGTGTAGGTTTCACTATTAAAAGGCAAATAGTAATCTTCCTGACCATCCCAACTGATAACCCGTAATTTATTGAGTCCGTTTTCACGTTCGTTTAAAACATAATAATCCTTAAATATTTCAATATCTTCAATTAGTACATTATCCCTATAAGGAAGTACATCTTTCCAGTTTTCAATTCCAGTGGCATTTTCATGGGTCTTTTGCAATTTAAAATTGCTACAACCATCGCGATTGGTAATAATATAAAATGAATCCTGATAATGTGAGATGGCATACTCAACACTTCTAATTCGTTCTTGGAAAACGGAAAACTCCTTGTTTGGAGTATCCGCATTCAAAATTCGATACTCTGAAGTTAATGTACTTGAAGAGCCGATTACAATATATTTTCGAGACTTGGTTTTATAAACATAGGTATTGAAAGTTTCATCTTTTTCATGATATACCGGAACATCAAGCTCCGGATTCGATTGCAACACATGCTTGTAGATTTTGTGTGCACGAAGCGTTACTTTGTCCTTTCTGGAATAGAACAAGGTTTTATTATCATTTGCCCATGTACAGCTACCAGTGGTGTTTTCAATTTTATTCTCAAAAATTTCACCAGTAATTAAATCCTTGATTTGAATAGTATACTGTCGTCTACTGACTGTGTCAACTGAAAAAGCAGCATATTGATTATTAGGACTGATAGAAATCCCTCCCAATTTAAAATAGGCGAAATCTTGTGCCATGATATTGCAATCAAACATAATCTCTTCAGCAGCACTCAAAGTTCCCTTTTTTCGGGCATAAATTGGATAATCCTTACCCGTTTCATATCTGGTGATATACCAATATCCATTGTAAAAATAAGGTACCGAAGAATCGTCTTCTTTGATTCTTGATTTCATTTCTTCAAAAAGAGCCTTTTGAAGTGGTTCCGTGTGCTTTAAAATGGATTCCGTATACGCGTTTTCAGCTTCTAGATAGGCTCTAACTTCTGGGTTTTCACGTTCGTTAAGCCAAAAGTAGTCATCTACACGTACATCGCCATGTTTCTCTAGTTTGTGAGGTTGTTTTTTTGCAACGGGTGCTATGACTGATTTTTTCAAAAAAAGAAATTTACAAGGCGTCAAAAATATAAAAATTAATAGCTTTGTAATCAATAAAAAAGAATAAATTATGTTTGGAGATTTAATGGGAATGATGGGCAAATTGAAGGAGACCCAAAAAAAAGTAGAAGAAACCAAAAAACGTTTAGATACTGTATTAATTGATCAGTCCAGTAATGATGGAAAATTACAAGTGACCATTACTGCCAATAGAACTCTTAAAGATATTTCAATTGACGAAGAATTATTTCAGGATAAAGAACAATTGGAAGACTATTTGATACTGACTTTAAACAAAGCTATCGAACGAGCAACCGAAGTTCACGAAAGGGAGATCGCAGCAGTCGCTAAAGATGGCATGCCTAACATTCCAGGTATGGATATGTTTAAGTAAAGCCAAAGTTTTAACAGAAATTTCATATTGAACAAGCTAAATAACTGCTTAAAAAGTGGTATTTTAAGTCTGAATTTTAATATTAAATCTTTAAAACTATGTTCGAACTATTTCAAAGTGAAAACAACCAAAAATTTTATTTCAATTTAAAGGCTAAAAACGGTCAAATCATTTTATCTAGCCAAGGCTATGCTGATAAGGCAGGAGCCAAAAACGGCATTGAGTCTGTTAAAAAAAATTGTTCAGATGACAGTAAATTTGAACGCAAAACGGCATCAAATGGTAAGTTTCATTTCAACATAAAGGCGGCCAATGGTCAAATTATTGGGAGCAGTCAAATGTATGCAGGCGAATCAGGTATGGAAAACGGCATTGAGTCAGTAAAAACAAACGCTCCTGGAGCTGATGTTGAGGATAAAACCGCCTAAATGAAAATACCTTATTTTTTTTAAAAGCACCTACCATAGGTGTTTTTTTGTTTAAAAAGTAAGTTCTTTTAAAATAGACAGAAACTTGCTATGCATCGTGTCGGTATAATCCAAATGGGTCACGATACGCAGTTTGCCACTACCCATACCAATTAACTTGATACCTTCTTTGTCTAGTGATGAAATGAATTGATCCTCATTGACAGTATCATTCAATTCAAAAATAATGATATTGGTTTCTATGGGTTCAACAGATTTTATGTATGACTGATTAATTAAAACCGCACCAATTTCCTTAGCGCGCTTATGATCTTCGGTTAATCGATTTATATTATTATCCAATGCATACAATCCTGAAGCTGCCAAATATCCTACTTGGCGCATATTACCACCAAAAACTTTCCGAATTCGCACCGCATCTTTCATAATTTCCTCATCACCTATCAAAACGGAACCTATTGGACAACCTAGACCTTTACTTAAACAGACTGAAATGGTATCAAACAGCTCTCCATATTGCTTTGGGGATTCGTTTTTTTCAACCAAAGCATTCCAAATTCGGGCGCCATCTAAATGAAAACCTAATTCATGTTTGTCACAGACTTTTCTGATTTTTTTAATTTCTTCAAAATCCCAACAAGAACCACCACCTCTATTTGCCGTATTTTCTACTTCAACCAAGGTTGTTTTAGCATAATAAAAAGCATCAGGGTTAATAGCTTCCTCTACTTGCTTTGCAGTAAACATACCACGTTTGCCATCCAACAATTTACAAGAGATTCCGCTATTAAATGACGCTCCACCAGCTTCATAATTATAAATGTGCGCTGTTTTATCACAAATAACCTGTTCACCTGGCTGTGTATGCAATTTTAAAGCGGTTTGATTGGCCATGCTACCACTAGGAAAAAACAAAGCCCTTGGTTTACCAAACATATTGGCTAAACGCTGTTCCAAAACCTTAACTGTAGGGTCTTCATCAAAAACATCATCGCCAACTTTGGCCTGCATCATGGCCTCTAACATGCCTTTAGATGGTCTTGTAACAGTATCACTTCTTAAATCTATTATCATTATTAACTTTTAAAGTATAAATCTATAAAATAAATCACGTTAAATTTTAAGAAACTATTTTAATTTTTAATTTTGTAGTCCATAAAAACAATACCATTTATGATTACTTCAGATCAAATAAAAGATCTTAATACACGCCTAGTGAAGCTACGGCACTATCTTTGACATAGATGCCAAACTTATAGAAATTCAAAACGAAGAAGAACAGACTTTTGATCCCAATTTTTGGAATGACTCCAAAGCTGCCGAAGCCGTTATGCAATCCTTGCGCGGCAAGAAAAAATGGGTCGAAGATTACAATAAAGCCAAAGAACTTGTTGAGGATTTAGAGGTCATTTACGAGTTTTATAAAGAAGGTGAATCAACTGCCGAAGATGTTGAAAAACGTTTTGAATCTGCCAAAACCCTAATTGAGAATTTAGAGTTTAAGAATATGCTTTCTGAAGAAGGCGATAATTTAAGTGCTGTATTGCAAATAACTGCCGGAGCTGGTGGTACCGAAAGCTGTGATTGGGCCAGTATGCTTATGCGTATGTATTTGATGTTTGCAGAAAAAAGCGGTTTTAAGGTTAAGGAATTAAACTTTCAGGAAGGCGATGTTGCTGGTATAAAAACCGTAACGCTCGAAATTGAAGGCGATTTCGCATTTGGTTGGCTTAAAGGTGAAAATGGCGTGCACCGATTGGTCCGGATTTCTCCTTTTGATAGTAATGCCAAACGTCATACCAGTTTTGCATCGGTTTACGTATATCCTTTAGTTGACGACTCTATTGAAATTGAAATAAATCCTGCTGACATTGAAATAACCACAGCCCGATCCAGTGGCGCCGGCGGACAGAATGTCAACAAGGTTGAAACCAAAGTTCAACTATTGCACAAACCATCTGGCATTCAAATTCAATGTTCTGAAACACGCTCACAGCATGATAACCGAGCACGTGCCCTACAGATGCTAAAATCTCAATTGTATGAAATTGAATTGCAAAAGCAAATGGCACAACGTGAAGATATTGAAGCCGAAAAAATGAAAATTGAATGGGGAAGCCAAATCCGAAATTATGTGATGCATCCCTACAAATTGGTTAAAGATGTTAGAACCAGTCATGAAACAGGTAATGTGGATGCCGTAATGGATGGGCATATTGAACCCTTTTTAAAAGCCTACTTAATGATGATGGGACAAAAAGAATCTGAATCTGAAACCTTATAAACTATAATTAATATGATAACTATTTACCATAATAATCGTTGCAGAAAATCACGTGAAGGGCTGGGCATTCTTGAGCGTTCAGGTAAACCTTTTGAAATTAGAAAATATCTGGAAGACACACTTTCGGAATCTGAATTGAAGAACCTCTTATCCAAATTAGGTATCAAACCCATAGATTTGGTCAGAAAAAATGAAACCATTTGGAAAGAAAGCTTTAAAAATAAAGATTTGACCGATGCACAGGTTATTAAAGCTATGGTTGATAATCCTAAACTGATAGAGCGACCCGTAGTTATCAATGGCAATAAAGCCACAATAGGTAGGCCACCGGAAAAGATATTAGAAATCATTTAAACCCTTAAGCTTCAATTACCAAAAATTGAAGCTTTTTTATTTAACATAGTTTTAACCAAAGTGGTCTAAGCCAAAGGTTATTTTTGCAGTCCTATTATGTAAAACTAGAAGAATGAACAAACTTTTACTGACCCTTATCTTATTTACCGTTTCATTAACCTCATTCTCCCAAAATAAAGATGTTACCATAACTGGTAAAGTTTTTGACAAAACTACTAATCAACCTCTAGAGTATGCAACTGTTGCATTTTTTAACAAAGCTGAAAACAGAGTTGAAACTGGTGGCATTACCGACATGGAAGGGGCTTTTAGTATTCCTGTGCCAGCTGGTACTTATGATATAACTGTTGAATTTATTGGTTTTGATAAGCTAACTATTCCGGGCCAATCATTAACTGCCGACAGAAACTTGGGGACAATTGGTCTTGCTGAAAACGCGCAGGCTTTAGATGAAGTGGAAATTATAGCTGAAACCACAACTGTGGATATAAAACTAGATAAGAAAATTTATAATGTTGGTAAAGATTTAACCGTACGTGGCGGAACAGTTAGTGATGTTTTAGACAACGTGCCTTCAGTTGCTGTTGATGTAGAAGGAAACGTATCATTAAGAGGTAATGATAATGTTCGAATATTAATTAACGGAAAACCGTCTGGATTAGTTGGCTTAAATTCAACTGATGCACTACGTCAATTACCAGCTGAATCTATAGAACGAGTTGAAGTGATTACCTCTCCCTCTGCACGTTATGATGCAGAAGGTACAGCCGGTATTTTAAATATTATTTTAAGACGCAGCAAGTTACAAGGTTTCAATGGAGCTGTAACCGCAAGTACTGGATATCCTAAATCAGCCGGAATTTCTGGTAATGTCAACTATAGAACAGGTGATGTGAATATATTTAACACCACAAGCTATAACTATCGTGAAGTACCTGGAAATTCATCGTCCTATACACAATATTTTAATAAAGTATTTGATGATAACGGTAATTTGGTTGTTGACAACCCAGATACTTATGCTGATGAAAGCAATGATTACGATCGGGTTCGAAAGGGTTTAAGCACTAACTTTGGTGTAGAATGGTATATCACTGATTCAGCTTCATTAACTGGAGCCATTTCCTACAGAGATGGTAATAACGAAAGTAATACCACCAATATATTGACACAATACGATACAAATGGTGCCTTTGAATCACAAAGAAACCGATTTGACCCAGAACTCGAAGATGATAAAGTTATTCAGTACTCTTTGAACTTTCAAAAAGATTTTGATGATGGCGGGCACAAATTGACTATGGATTTCCAATACGAAGACAATTCAGAAGATGAGTTTTCAGAGGTATTGTTAGAGGGCATTAATACAGAGCGTGTATCAACAATTGAAGATCAACAACGCATATTGCTTCAAGCAGATTATGTGTTACCTATAGGTGAACGCAGTCAATTTGAGGCAGGTTATCGCGGTAATTTCAACGATCAAGGCACTGATTATAAGGTTTGGTTTTTAAATCAGGATAACAATGACTTTGAATTAAACACCAACCTCTCAAACTTCCTAAATTATAGAGAATATGTTAATGCTGCTTATACCCAGTTTGGAAGTAAAATAGGTGAAAAATTTTCTTATTTGTTAGGGTTGCGTCTTGAAGAAACTCGTATTACAATCGATCAGCCCACAAGTGGTGACTTTAACCGTAACAACTATTTAGGATTGTTCCCAACCGTAAATTTAAGCTACGAAATAAATGAAAATGAAAATGTTACATTAGGCTACAGTAGACGAATTCAAAGACCACGTTCTTGGTTTATTAATCCGTTTCCTTCACGGTCAAGTGTAACCAGTATCTTTAGAGGTAATCCAGAGCTGGCGCCTAGTTACTCTGGTTTGTTTGATGTTGGTTATTACAAAAAGTTTGGCAAGGTTTCATTAAACACCTCGGCATACTACCAACATGCTACAGACGCATTTAGTTTTATAAGCTACGATACTGGACAAACCGTCAATGTTGGTGGGCAAAATTTGGCTATAATTGAACGTTCTCCAATAAATTTAGCAGAAGAAAATCGTTTTGGCTTTGAATTTACACTCACATATAATCAATCTAGAAAGTGGAATGTCAATGCCAACTTTAACATTTTTCAACAATCTACTAGAGGCACCACTCCAAATGGACTGTCATTAGATAATGACAACACCAGTTGGTTTGCAAGAATAAATAACAAATATACCTTACCATTGAACATTGAATGGCAAACAAGTTTGAATTATAGAGGCCCATCGGCCGATGCCCAAAATAAACGTGAGGGTGTTTTTTCAACCAATATGGCCTTTAGTAAAGACTTATTAAATGATAATGCTTCAATTGCATTTAACATCAGTGATTTATTTAATAGCAGAAAGCGACTTTCAGAAACCAATACGCCAACATTTATGAGTAATTCTGAATTTCAATGGCGCGAACGCAGTTTTACGCTATCGTTTACGTACCGTTTCAATCAACAAAAACAGCGTCAAGATAGAAACCGAGGAGATAATGGTGGTGGTGATTTTGATTTTGAAGGTTAAAAATAACATTACAAATAAAAAAAGGAAGCTCTAGGCTTCCTTTTATGTTTTATATAAATATTAATTTCTTATTGTCTTCCTTTTCGCTCTTCACGCATTTCTTTCATACGCTCAATTAAGGCTCCTCCAATCCAATACGGAATAACAAAGGTTAATAAAAAAATCATTAACCAAAAGCCTATGGTCAAAATAGTTAAAAATGCTAAAAATCCTAAATATTGGTCAAAATCAAACATGATTGGAGTATTTACTATTAATTATGGCAAAGATATAATAAAGAGTTTTGTTTTACAATAGCTATTTCCATTTTATTAACAAGGTTATCAAAATAGTTACCACTAAAAAAACTTATCCCTTTTATCTAAATTACACACGCAAAACCTTAAATTTGTGAGATCAAATAATTTAAACAACATCATGACTTTTAGAATAGAAAAAGACACTATGGGAGACGTCAAAGTCCCTGCAGACAAGCTTTGGGGAGCGCAGACAGAACGTTCCAGAAATAATTTTAAAATTGGTTCTCCAGCATCCATGCCTTTAGAAATTGTGTATGGTTTTGCATACCTTAAAAAAGCGGCTGCTTACACCAATTGTGATTTGGGTGTTTTATCAGAAGAAAAGCGTGACTTAATTGCTCAAGTTTGTGATGAGATATTGGATGGCCAGCATGATGACCAATTCCCTTTGGTTATTTGGCAAACGGGTTCTGGTACACAAAGTAATATGAATGTCAACGAGGTAATTGCAAACAGAGCGCATCAAATTGCCGGAAAAGTTATTGGTGAAGGAGACAAAACCATTCAGCCGAATGATGATGTCAATAAATCACAATCTTCAAATGATACATTTCCCACTGGCATGCACATTGCAGCCTATAAAAAAGTAGTTGAGACAACTATTCCAGGAGTCATTAAATTGAGAAATACATTACATAGTAAGTCCATCGCATTTAAAGATGTTGTCAAAATTGGACGCACCCATTTAATGGATGCCACACCACTGACATTAGGCCAAGAATTTTCGGGTTATGTTTCACAATTAGACCATGGGCTAAAAGCATTGGAAAACACTTTGCCACATTTATCAGAATTAGCTTTGGGAGGAACTGCGGTAGGAACTGGACTCAATACACCTGATGGTTATGCTGATTTGGTGGCAAAATATATTGCTGAATTTACCAATCTCCCTTTTGTTTCAGCTACCAATAAGTTTGAAGCCTTGGCAGCTCATGATGCTTTAGTTGAAACCCATGGAGCACTCAAGCAATTAGCTGTGTCTTTAAACAAAATAGCTAATGACATCCGTATGATGGCTTCAGGTCCTAGGTCTGGAATTGGAGAAATCATCATTCCTGCCAATGAGCCAGGTAGTTCTATTATGCCAGGAAAGGTCAACCCAACACAATGTGAAGCCATGACTATGGTTTGTGCTCAAGTAATGGGTAATGATGTAGCCATTTCTGTTGGTGGGACTCAAGGGCATTATGAATTAAATGTTTTCAAACCGATGATGGCAGCCAATATTTTACAATCAGCACAATTACTGGGAGATGCCTGTGTGAGTTTTGATGAACATTGTGCATCCGGTATTGAACCCAACCATGAAGTCATCAAACAATTGTTGAATAATTCTTTAATGTTGGTTACGGCCTTAAACACGAAAATTGGTTATTACAAAGCTGCCGAAATTGCCAATACAGCACATAAAAACGGGACTACTCTGAAAGAAGAAGCTATTAATTTAGGGTATGTTACTGCTGAAGAATATGATGATTGGGTGAAACCAGAAGATATGGTTGGAAGCCTAAAATAACGATAAAGTGTTTAATTTTTTCGACATATAACGCTTTTTTAAATAAAAAGTTTATATTTGATAAACAAATCTATGTATTATGAAAAAAACATTACTTGCTTTATTTAACATTTTAGTTTTTAGCCATTTATGTTTGGCGCAAACTACCTTTGTTACACCTATTCAAAATATTGATCCTAATACAGGAGAAGAGCCTTATGAATTGGCATCTGGCGATTTAGACAATGATGGTGACATCGATCTTGTTATGGCTACATATTGGTTTACTGGTTTCGGAACTCCTACACAAGACTATATCAAATGGTACGAAAACGATGGTTCTGGAAACTTTTCCATTCCAAGTACTTCGGTTGTATCATCAACAATATTTTATGTTGATGGTTTAACAGTTGCCAATATAGATGGGCAATTTGGATTGGATATTGTTGCTACATCTGCTGACCAAAGTAAATTGGTTTATTATTTAAGTGATGGTTCTGGAGGTTTTGGGTCAGAGGTGGTTGTGAGTAATGCCATTACAGGAGCTGGACAGGTTTTTGCTACCGATATTAACAATGATGGTCATACTGATTTAGCAACTGTTGCTTATGATGTAAACAAAGTCGTTTGGTTTGCTGGAGATGGTTCAGGTAATTTTGGTACTGAACAAATAATAGAAAATAGTAATACAGATGGTCCATTTACTTTGGAATTGGGTGATTTTGACGGCGATACAGATATGGATGCTGTCGTTGGATTCTACAATTCAGGAACTATAGAAATATATTATAATCAATATATTGAAAGTGGTACCAATACGGTTTCTTGGGTAAAAGATGCCGTTACAGTCGATTCAGGAAATTCTTATTTTTTAGCTACCAAATTTGCTGATGTCAATAATGATGGCACAATGGATGTCGTTAAAGTGGATAATGTTACAGGAGAAGTTGAATGGTATAATAAAACAATCAATGGCTCTTCAGTAGCCAATACCATTTCTACATCTGCCATAATAGCAAGACCAGGAGCCATTGCTATTGCTGATATTGATGGTGACACCTTTAATGATGTTATTTTAACGGATTCAGGAGTTGCCGATGATGCCATCATTTGGTTCAAAGGGGCTAATAATGCTAGTCCTAGCGCTACTCCAACATTGATTGATAACAATAATTATCAGAACTTTGCTATCACTGTTGATGATTATGATGCAGATGGTGATTTGGATATTGCCTTTTTAGGAAATCAGAATGACACACTAGGTTGGTATGAAAATGAATTGAACACTCTAGGTGTTGAGACTAATAATTTTTCTGAAATTAGTATTTACCCAAATCCATCAAGCGATGTTGTAAACTTTAAAGGGTTCAGCTCTGAAGAATTACAGGTTACCTTTTTTGACGTTCTTGGCAAAAAAGTTATGTCGGGCAATCTGAATGCAAATAATAATCAATTGGATGTTTCTCAATTAGAACCTGGCTTATACACCATTAAAATGGATAATAATCATGAAACCATCAAGTTTATAAAACATTAAACTTAAAAGCATATTTCTTTAAAACGTCCACGATAATTTGTGGGCGTTTTTTTATTACCAAAAAAATAGGCAACTTTGACAAAAATTCGATCTTGACAACACTAATTACCAATATCAAAGAGCTTCTTCAAGTAAGAGAAACTGATCATAAGTTAATTACTGGTAAGGATATGAAGCGCCTGCCAACCATTAAAAATGCCTATTTATTGATTGACCACGATACGATTGTTGACTACGGTGAAATGAAAGATTTAAGAGGTATCGAAACTGATAATACCATAGATGCAACTGGGAAATTGGTTTTGCCAACTTGGTGTGACTCTCATACGCATATCGTTTTTGCAGGTAACAGAGAACAGGAGTTTGTTGATAGAATTAATGGATTAAGCTATGAAGATATTGCCAACAGAGGTGGTGGTATTCTGAATTCAGCAGAAAAACTTCAAAATACTTCTGAAGATGACCTGTATCTACAATCGGCAAAAAGATTAAAAGAGGTCATTAAATTGGGAACTGGAGCCATAGAGATTAAATCTGGTTATGGTTTAACAGTTGAGGCCGAATTAAAAATGTTGCGGGTTATTAAAAGGCTGAAAAAGGATTTTCCAGTTAAAATTAAGGCGACACTTTTAGGTGCACACGCTATTCCCAAAGAATATAAAAACAATAAAGAAGCCTTTGTAAATCTGGTTATTGATGAATTGATACCACAAGTAGGCAAATTACAGTTGGCTAATTACATTGATGTGTTTTGTGAAAAAGGGTATTTTGACTTAAATGATACAGAGCTTATTTTAAAAGCAGCATCAAATTATAATTTGATCCCTAAAATACATGTCAATCAATTTAATGCCTTTGGAGGCGTTGGTTTGGGTGTTAAATATAATGCCCTTTCCGTTGATCATTTAGAAGAATTGAATGATGATGATATTCAAGCATTAAAAGGTAGTCACACTATTCCAGTCGCGCTTCCCTCCTGTTCTTATTTTTTAAGTATTCCCTATACACCAGCCAGAAAAATTATAGATGCTGGTTTGCCATTGGCATTGGCAACCGATTATAATCCAGGCTCTACACCAAGTGGTAACATGAATTTTGTAATCAGTACCGCCTGTATTAAAATGAAAATGACACCCGAAGAAGCCATTAACGCAGCCACAATAAATGGTGCTTATGCTATGGGTATTAGTAATATGTACGGTAGTATTACAAAAGGCAAAAAGGCCAATATTATGATAACTAAAGAAGTGCCCAGTTACAATTACTTGCCCTATGCGTTTGGCGACAATCACATAGATCAGGTTTTAATCAATGGCAATATTCAATAAAAACTAATAATCTTATCTCACAACCGTGTAAAATAACAAAAGCCCGAAGTTACTTCGGGCTTTTCATTATAATAGTTCTATGGATAATGTACTATATAATGTAATTATTTTAAAGTGAATTCAGAAGAAGACACCAAGTCTTTTTCATTGAAAACATTCACGCGATAGCGGCCTTTTTCAAATTTACTATCACCTTTTGGCAATACAAATTCACAAACATTCAGGTTGGCATTTTCGTAATTGAATTTACTAACCAAACTGTAGTTTAAAACTTTTTCTCCAAAGGCAACTTGTTCGTTTACACCCAAGGTATTGTTATTAGGATCTATAACCTGAACATATAACTCTTGATCGCCAGCCTGCACTAAACTGTTTTTAGCCACTGTAAAGCACACACGGATTTTGTCAGCTCTACTAGCACGCTCTGTTGGGATTAATTTTCCAGAAGTTCTTTCAATGACACCAAATCCTTTTAATCCTACAGTCGATAAAACTGCTGCATTTTCAACCACTTCTGCCAAAGCTGTATTTTGAACCAATAAAGAATCTGTGAACATGGTTCTTTCCTCAAGACGTACTTTAGTACTATCTAAGGAGGTAGCCAATAATTCATTTTCAACTTTTAACTTATCATTTTCAGCTAAAAGAACATCCATTTCCTTTTGAAGTGCTGCATATTTAGATTTATATCTCCATAGGCTCTTTACATTGGCTTCAGATACTTTTAAAGAATCTATCAATCCTTCAATACGTGCTTTAGCCTCAACCAATTTGGCATTGGCAACTTCATTTTCGCCAATGGCTAAATCGTATTGTTTTGCCATATTGCTCAAATCGTTCATCACCAATTCTTTCTCTTTGGTAAGCTGTACTTCTTGTTCGTTCTTTTCTTTATACAATTTTGATGTATAAAAACCTGTTCCAATAAAAAGTGCCAAAGCAATTCCTAGGGCAACTTTTAAACCGATGCTACTTTTGTTATTTTCCATGTTTGCTTGTTTTAAGGTTTAAGTATAAACTAATTTTTGTTTTTTAATTTTTTAATGTTTTCAATAATTAAAAGTATTTTTATATTCTCATATAACGATACTTATTTTAATGGATAAACTAGTTCTTTTTACCGAATCACATTTAAAAACGCTTTTAAATAAACGCACTGGTGAATCCAAATTTGGAGAACACGTTAAGCTGTTACCCCAAGTTACAGATATATACGCACAACTTAATAATTTAGATGTCGACTATGTCATTTTTGGTATTCCTGAAGATATTGGTGTGTTTGCAAACTACGGTAAATCAGGCACTTCACATGCTTGGCAAGCAGCCATTAAAATTTTGTTAAACATACAGAGTAATGACTTTACCCGAGCAAATAAGGTTTTAATTTTAGGCTATTTAGACTTTGGCTCTTATCTAGAGAAACTGGCAGCTTTAAAACAAACCAATAAAAAAGACATTACTAAAGCCAGAAAACTGGTTTCAAAAATAGATGTGCATGTCACAGAACTTGTTTACAATATTGTAAAAGCTGGTAAAAAGCCTATTATCATTGGTGGAGGACACAATAATGCCTATGGCAATATAAAAGGTTCCTCTTTGGCGCTAAAAAAACCAATAAATGCTGTGAATTTTGATGCCCACACCGATTTTAGAAAAGAGGAAGGTAGGCATAGTGGGAATGGTTTTTCATATGCTTATTCTGAAGGATTTTTAGATAAGTATTTTATGTTTGGTCTTCACGAAAATTACACATCGAGCCAAATATTTAAAACACTTGACACAAACTCGAATTTAGAATATAACACCTATGAATCTCTAGCTGTCAGAAAACAGTTGAAATATAAGGCTGAACTAAAGCGTGCTTATTTTCATGTGGAATCCAGACCCTTTGGTATAGAAATAGATTGTGATGCCATTCAAAATATTTCCAGTAGTGCCATGACGCCAAGTGGTTTTCAGGTTGTTAAGGCTCGAATGTTTGTTGATTATTTTGCTAGACAAAGTGGGGCTACCTATCTTCATATATGTGAAGCGGCTCCAACTCAAGAAAATGAATCACAAATTGGTAAATTAATTACATACCTCATTACTGATTTTATACGTGCACATGAGCATTGAAATTATTCCATTTGAAAACCAGTATGTTCAAAACTTCTATGATTTAAACATTGAATGGTTGGAAACCTATTTTTATGTCGAAGATTTTGACAGGGAAGTTTTGAGTAAACCAGAGGCTTACATCATTAATAAAGGTGGCCATATTTTCTTCGCTAAATTTAATGGTATGGTAATAGGGACTGTAGCACTCATGCCTACTCATGAAGCTTTGGTCTTTGAGTTGACAAAAATGGCTATATCTCCTAGATTTAGAGGACAACAAACTGGTCAAAAACTGATGCAGCATTGTATAGACTTTGCAAAACAAAATAACTTTAGAGCACTCATGCTCTACTCCAATACCAAGCTAAAGAATGCTATTTATATATATAGAAAGTATGGGTTTGTTGAATTACCACTGGAAATAGACTCTCCATACAAACGTAGTGATATTAAAATGGAATTAAAATTATAGTGTAAATTGATAAGTCGTTATAAATTATGTTTTGTTGTAAATGCAGACTATATTTATAGCAACAAAACATTTATAATATGAAATCCAATCTTATCGTATTTTTAGTACTCATCTGCTTATATAGTTGCAAATCAGACAAGAAACAACCTGTTGTGGAACCGGAACCTGTCATTGTTGAAGATTCTATTCCTGAAATTGAAATAGATAGCATTCCTGAAATAATTGAAGATACCATTCCGGTGGTTGAAGAAATTCAGGAAGTTAAGCCACCTGCAAAAAAACCTGTTTCTAAACCAAAGGAACCGAAAATTGTTGAGAATTATCTAATGGAATCGGATATAAAGATTGCACCTGTAGAACATGGAACTTTGGTGATATCGTACAATGGTTACAATATTTATGTCGATCCTGTTGGTGGCCCTGAAGCTTTTAAAGGGTTTGGACCGCCAAATTTTATTCTGATAACCGATATACATGGTGACCACTTAAATGTTGAGACTCTGGAGGCTATTAATACTGCAAATACCATCATTATTGGACCAAAAGCCGTTAAGGAAAAGCTACCATCATCATTACAAGGAAATTTCACAACCCTATTTAGTGGGCTGAGTCGCGGCTTTTCAACTTCCAAAATGTCATTGGATATTGAAGGTGTTGCTATGTACAATCTCCGAGAGGAAGCCAAACAGTATCATCCTAAAGGACGCGGACTAGGATATATTCTAAACTTAAATGGTAAGCGTATATACATATCTGGAGATACGGAAGATACGTTTGAAATGAGACATTTGAAGAACATTGATGTTGCTTTAGTCTGTATGAATTTACCCTATACCATGACCGTTGAAAGTGCCGCTAGTGCTGTTTTGGATTTTAAACCTAAAAAAGTGTTGCCTTATCATTATAGAGGCACCAATGGTTTAAGCGATGTAAAACGTTTTAAACAGCTTGTAAATAATGGCAATAGTAGAATTAAAGTTGTGCAATTACAGTGGTATTAATAGTTTTTAAAAATTTATTTTAACATCCATAATAAAAAATAAGCTATATTTACTGTACTATAAACCCAAATGATTTACCTACTATGTTTCTGAATTTTAACATTGTGTCTTTTAAATCACACTTTTTGATTGAACAATCGAGCATAGTAACCATGCTGGCGATTACCGTTGTTTTCTTCTTAATATTGCTTATTTTGGGAATCAGAAAATCATATAAACTCAAAAAGGAAAACGATCGGCTAAACGCATTAAATACATCATTTGAAGATGATGATAATAAGCCCTATACCGATTTTACTGAAGGGCATCTTTATCAAAATAATAACAGTAGCACTTCTAAAGAATAAAAAATCCCGCATCTAGCGGGATTTATTTTTATCGTACTAATTTTTTATACTTAATTCGTTTTGGCATTAAATCGCCACCCAAGCGTTTCTTTTTATTTTCTTCATAATCACTAAAGCTACCTTCAAAGAAATACACTTGACTATCACCTTCAAAAGCTAATATATGGGTGCAGATTCTATCTAAAAACCAACGGTCGTGAGAAATGACCACAGCACAACCTGCAAAATTCTCCAGACCTTCTTCAAGCGCTCTTAAAGTGTTTACATCAAGGTCGTTTGTTGGCTCATCCAAAAGCAATACGTTTCCTTCTTCTTTCAGTGTCATGGCTAAATGTAAACGGTTACGTTCCCCACCTGATAGCAATGAAACTTTCTTATTTTGTTCACTTCCAGAAAAATTAAAACGGCTTAAATACGCTCTAGAATTCACCTGCTTACCTCCCATCATGATTAATTCTTGTCCATCACTAAAGTTTTGCCAAATGGTTTTATTGGGATCAATATTGGAGTGACTTTGGTCGACGTAGGCAATCTTGGCTGTATCTCCTACAATAAACTCACCCTTATCAGGTGTTTCTTCACCCATGATCATTCTGAAAATTGTGGTTTTACCCGCACCATTAGGACCAATAACACCAACAATTCCTGCTTGGGGCAAATTAAAGTTTAAATCTTCATATAATAATTTATCGCCATAACCCTTGCTAACCCCTTTTGCTTCAATAACATTGGTTCCCAACCTAGGTCCATTTGGAATGTATATTTCAAGCTTTTCATCTAATTGTTTTTGGTCTTGACTCATAAGCTTGTCGTAATTCTTCAAACGTGCCTTTTGCTTTGTTTGACGACCCTTGGCGCCTTGTCTCACCCATTCCAACTCACGTTCCAAAGTTTTTTGACGCTTTGAAGCTGCTTTTCCTTCTTGAGCCATACGTTTAGACTTTTGATCTAACCATGATGAATAATTTCCTTTCCACGGAATACCTTCACCTCGATCCAATTCTAAAATCCAACCAGCTACGTTATCCAAGAAATATCTATCGTGGGTAACAGCAATAACAGTTCCTTTGTATTGTGCCAAATGATGCTCTAACCAATGAACCGATTCGGCATCCAAATGGTTGGTAGGTTCATCAAGAAGTAACACATCTGGCTCTTTCAGTAACAAACGGCATAAAGCTACCCGACGACGCTCACCACCAGACAATACGCCAATTTTCTTATCGCCTTCTGGGGTACGCAACGCATCCATTGCGATTTCTAATTTGGTATCTAATTCCCATGCATTGGACGCATCTATTTGGTCTTGAAGTTCGGCCTGACGGTTCATTAGTTTTTCCATTTTATCAGGATTACTATAAACTTCTTCCAAACCAAACATATCGTTGATTTTGTTGTATTCATCAAGAATTGCTACCGTTTCAGCAGCACCCTCACGAACAACTTCCATCACGGTTTTTTCATCATCTAATTCAGGTTCTTGTTCCAGATAACCAACGGTATATCCCGGTGAAAAAACCACATCGCCCTGATAATTTTTATCAACTCCGGCGATAATCTTTAACAAAGTAGACTTACCAGAACCATTCAGACCTAAAATGCCTATTTTGGCTCCGTAAAAAAAGCTTAAATAAATATTTTTTAGTACTGGCGTATTTGCCGATTGGAATGTCTTGGTTACACCAGACATTGAAAAAATTACTTTTTTATCGTCGCTCATAATTATACTCGTCCTTTTAATGCATTAAACACCCATGCAATACAGAAAAATCCAAATCCAACAGCAGCAAATCCCCAACCCGCAACATCGTCATAGCGGAAAGCTCCTAATCCTATTAAACCTAATCCTACAAAAATCATTATCCATGTGGCCCAGGCCAACACTGTGTTTTTATTCATTGCCATAATTTGTTCTTAATTTTTTATTAGATAGTTAGTCCATACAAATATCGTGTTTTTAAAACAAAAAAGCATCACAAATGTGATGCTTTAGTTTTAAGCGTATTTGATATCTAAAGGTTCATCATGGGAACTTCAATAAATAACAATTCCAGGTCATCTTTAGCATGAATTTCAAAAGATTCAGTTTCTGAAATACCAATAGCATCTCGAGTTTCCAATATATTATCATCAATATCAGCATTACCAGAAATATTCATAACATAAACTCCGTGTTCATTGCTTTTCAGCTTATAGGTAAATGTTTCGCCGTTGCTTAAATCAATTCGTGATAACCTGGCGTCTTGATGAATTTTCAAGCTTTCAGAATCGCTATCGTCAAACGAACTTACCAAAAGCTGTAATTTACCTTTGCGCGCTTCGGCATCAAATTGTTTTTGATCGTAACGAGGCGCTACACCTTGCTTTTCTGGTATAATCCAAATTTGAAACAAACTTAAATATTCATCCACCGAACCATTAATTTCAGAATGTTGGACACCTGTTCCAGCGCTCATAACCTGGACTTCACCTGGTAAAACAGGCTGCCATTCGTCATGCATATTGTCTCGATGTTTCAAAACACCTTTTAAGGGTATGGTGATGATTTCCATATTATCATGAGGATGCGTACCAAAACCCATTTTAGGGGCAATAACATCATCATTCAATACCCTTAAAGCACCAAAATGTACCTTTTCTGGATTATACCAACCAGCAAAACTAAATGAATGATTGGCTTGCAACCATCCATGGTTAGCAAATCCTCTATCTTCTGCTTTATGAATTATTGTTTTCATTTTAAAAATCCTTTCTCCTTTTATTATTATCTCATTTTATCCAGTAAATCACTTAATTGTCTTGCTTCATTATCAGTAATATTTTCTAAAAGATCTTCATTAAAATTATCTGAAATGGACTCCAAAAGTGATATTCCTGTTTTTGTAATGGTAACCTTGACTACACGCCTGTCATCTGGGCAAGGTATCCGTTTTATTAAGTCTTTAGCACAAAGTTTATCCGTTAAACGAGTGGCATTTGGTGAACGATCAATCATTCTCGATTTAACGGTTTGCATGGTTAATGCCTCTTGGGCTCCTCTTAAAATTCGCAAAATATTATACTGTTGTGGCGAAATACCATAGGCCTTGAAAAAAGTGTTCTGATAACTTGTTATCCAATTGGCCGTGTAGAGAATGTTAACCAAGGCTTTAACTTTATTGTTGGCAAATTTAGAATTGACATCTTTAGCTATATCTCCCATGATCCTATGTATTTAAAATAACCTATCTGAATATTCCGTCTTTTTCTTGAAAACTGAAGCTGCAAAAGGACAAAGCGGTATAACCTTTAAATCATTTTCTCTCATAAAACTAACAGCTGCGTCTACTAATTTATAGCCAACACCCTGACCTTTTAAAGATTCATCTACCTCTGTATGGTCAATGATTATTTTATTTGGACCAGCATAAGTGTAGGTCATTTGAGCTATCCGGCTACCATCTTGCTCAATATAAAACACGCCTTTTTTGGTATTGTCTTCCTGTTGAATATTCATTGTTATAATGCATTTTGAAATTTATCAACTTCAGCTAGAAGTTGGTTGTTCAATTCTTTGTTGATTATCTTTCCTTCTGAAAAATTATCACCAAATTTTGGCAAAGAAAACACGGCAACCACATGGGCGTCGTGTCTTGGAAAACGGTCTTGGGCAATCGTTAAAACCGATTGTCCACCTCTTGCTCCAGGTGATGTTGCCATGAGTAGCATCGGTTTTCCATAAAAAGTCTTACCCTCTATTCTAGACATCCAATCAAATAGGTTTTTAAAGACTGCGGTATAGGCGCCATTATGCTCTGCCAATGAAATCACGACGCCATCAGCTTTCTTTAATTTATTCAATAACTTATGGGCATTTTCAGGTTGTCCATCCATACTTTTCTCAAGATCAACACCAAACATTGGTACATCAAAATCGTTTAAATCTAAAATTTCAGCTTTGGTATCTTCAATCAAATTTACTGTATACGTAACAAGTTGTTTGTTTATGGATATTTTACTATTGCTTCCCGCGAACGCGATGATATGTTTCATACTTTATTCCTCTATATTTATTTTCCATGGCAAATATATGATAAATAATTTTATTTTCCAAGGAAACTATTTACATGGTTATTTTTTTAACATAGCTTTTACATTACAACGTTTTCGTGACAAGGTTAAGTTTTGTATTTTTAGCCTGCAATAACAAGTTGCGTTAGGGGTTGCAGTGACATCCTCCTATTCTAGGGAGATAAAGTGAAAAACCTGACCATGTCATTGCGTGGAAACGCACTAATTAAACAATACATACCAAATGGATTTAAACTTCAACAAAAACGAAGATCATAATAAATTATTGGTTTCAGACCTCAAGAAACGACTAGCCAAAGTAAAACTTGGTGGTGGCGAAAAAGGCATTGAAAAGCATCATGCCAAAGGTAAAATGACAGCCAGAGAACGCATTAATTATTTACTGGATAGTAAAGCCAAAAGTATTGAGATTGGAGCCTTTGCCGGTGATGATATGTACAAAGAACATGGTGGTTGTCCATCTGGTGGTGTTGTGGTTAAAATAGGCTACATTAAAGGTAAGCAATGCATTGTTGTTGCCAATGATGCAACCGTAAAAGCTGGCGCCTGGTTCCCTATAACAGGAAAAAAGAATTTAAGAGCCCAAGAAATAGCCATTGAAAACCGATTACCTATTATCTATTTGGTTGACAGTGCTGGTGTTTATTTACCTATGCAAGATGAGATTTTTCCAGACAAGGAGCATTTTGGGCGTATTTTTAGAAATAATGCGGTTATGAGTAGTATGGGCATTACGCAAATTGCGGCAGTTATGGGAAGTTGCGTAGCTGGTGGTGCTTATTTACCCATTATGAGCGACGAAGCTCTTATTGTTGATAAAACAGGAAGCATTTTTCTAGCGGGTAGCTATTTGGTAAAAGCTGCCATTGGAGAAAGTATTGACAACGAAACACTTGGTGGTGCTACCACACATAGTGAAATCAGTGGTGTTACGGATTATAAAGCTAAAGATGACAAAGATGCTTTGGATAAAATCAAAAATATCGTTGACAAAATAGGTGATTTTGATAAAGCTGGCTTTAACCGGGTTGATGCCAAAAAACCAAAAGAAAACCCGGAAGATATTTATGGTATTTTACCAAAAAGTCGAGCTGATCAATATGACGTGTATGAAATTATAAAGCGACTTGTTGATAATAGTGAATTTGAAGAATATAAAGCGGGGTATGGAAAAACCATTATTACCTGTTATGCCAGAATAGATGGTTGGGCAGTTGGTATTGTGGCCAATCAACGTCATATCGTGAAAACTACCGGAGCCAAGACCAAACCTGCTGAAATGCAATTTGGCGGCGTTATTTATAACGATTCAGCGGATAAGGCCACTCGTTTTATTGCCAATTGTAATCAAAAGAAAATTCCTTTAGTTTTCCTTCAGGATGTGACTGGTTTTATGGTAGGAAGTAAAAGTGAGCATTCGGGAATTATAAAAGATGGCGCTAAAATGGTTAATGCCGTGAGTAATAGTGTGGTGCCTAAATTTACTGTTGTCATTGGTAACAGTTATGGAGCTGGTAATTATGCTATGTGTGGTAAAGCTTACGACCCTAGACTTATTTTTGCCTGGCCAAGTGCCGAACTTGCGGTTATGAGTGGTAATTCTGCTGCCAAAGTTTTATTACAAATCGAAAAAGCATCATTGGAAAAGCAAGGTGAAAAATTCACCAAGGAAAAAGAAGATGAGTTATACAATAAAATTAAAGCACGCTACGACAATCAAGTATCTCCCTATTATGCGGCAGCTAGGTTATGGACAGATGCCGTAATCGATCCCTTAGATACTCGAACTTGGATTAGTATGGGAATTGAAGCTGCCAACCACGCTCCTATTGAAAAACCATTTAACTTGGGTGTTTTACAGGTATAAATAATAAAATATGATACAAAAAAGCGACCTATTTGGTCGCTTTTTTAATTTAGTGCTTACTGTAAACTTCTCGAAGAGTCTACCAATCTTATAAACTCTGACCTATAGCCATCAATATCTTGACCGCGTCCTAAATCTGCCAATTCTAAAACATCCTTGATTTTTGAATCATTGTGATATTTTGAATCCCGTAACTGCATACCAAATAAAGCAACTGCCGAAGCAAAATTCATGTCTGGAGTTGGCAACTGAACAACATCCTCTTGTATATGTATCATTTCAATACTTTTTTTACCATCAGGTTTTTTATATCGAAATTTTACGGTTAGTAGTTCATCAGAATAATTGGAACTCAAAGAAGTAATAGAGTATTTTAAATCATCAATATCCTTTAAATACTTGCTTTTTGCACCCACTGGTATTACTTCATATAAAGCAGTAACGGTATGGCCACTTCCCAATTCTCCGGCATCTATAGTATCATCTTTAAAATCTTCATCAGCCAATAATCTATTTTCATAACCTATCAATCGATATGCTTGAACTTTTTGCGGATTAAACTCTACCTGTATTTTTACATCTTTAGCAATAGTGTACAATGTTCCGCCAAATTCTTTGCCAAACACTTTTTGAGCTTCCTGCATGGTGTCAATATAAGCATGGTTGCCATTGCCTTTATCAGCAAGTATTTCTAATTTTGAATCTTTATAATTTCCGTATCCAAATCCTAAAACCGACAAAAATACACCAGATTTTCGCTTCTGTTCAATTAAATCTTTCATAGCTATATCACTTGATGCACCAACATTAAAGTCTCCATCAGTAGCAAGAATAACACGATTATTACCGTTCTTTTTATAATTCTTTTCGGCTAATTTATAGGCTAATTCTATGCCTGCGCCACCAGCTGTTGAACCTCCAGACTCTAATTGATTTAAGGCATTCATGATTTTTTCTTTATTATTACCTGACGTTGGCTCTATTACGACACCTGCCGCACCAGCATACACAACAATGGAAACTTTGTCTTGCTGTCTTAACTGATTTACCAATAATTTGAACGCTGATTTCAGTAATGGCAATTTATTTGGTGAAGACATCGAGCCCGATACATCAATTAGAAAAGTTAAATTTGATGGTGGTAAATCCTCATTCAAATATGTTTTTCCCTGCAGCCCTATTCTTAACAATTGGGTATCTGAATTCCAAGGAGTTTGAATAAATTCAGTATTAATTGAAAATGGGTGATTATCTGTAGGTTGTGGATATTGATAGCTGAAATAATTAATCATTTCTTCTATTTTTACGGCATCAATTGGAATTTCTTGCCCATTATTTATCATACGTCGAATATTACTATATGATGCTTTATCAACATCAATAGAGAACGTGGAATACGGAGAAGTCATGACATTTTTGAATTGGTTTTCGACTATTCCCTTGTACGATTCACGTGTTTTATTGCTTGTTTTGTGAAGGTTTTTAATTGATGATTTTTTTGAATGATTTATTTGCAAACCACTTACTCTGCCTGCTAAACTTTGAACTACGTTCGGATTTTGATTCAATAGTTGCTCACTCCTAACTTGCTGTACAGCTGTTGTGATTTCTGCTTTTCTTCTTTTGATACCATATGCCGTAATCACAACCTCTTCTAATGCCGAAGAATCAATTTGCATGGCGAAACTAATGTTAATGCTACCTCCAATTACTTTTTCTTCGGTAATATAACCTATATATGAAAAAGTTAATATATCACCTATTTGGGCTTTAATTTCATAAATACCATCAAAATCAGTTTGAGTTCCAATAGTAGTTCCTTTAACAATAATGTTAACGCCAGGAAGCGGTAATCCATTTTCATCAGAAATCTTTCCTGAAATCGTTTTTTCTTGAGCATTAGTTTGAAGAGTTAATAACATAACTAAAATAATTTGTAATAGATTTTTCATGATTTATAGTTTTTAATTTGTTAATCTTTTATCACGGCTATTAATTCTGGTAACAGTGTAATGGCCGTTAAAACAATGGCTGTTCCATTGCCTTTTGGTTTTATATTGTCTTGACTCACCGAGGTTACCGATGATTTATAATGTTGATTGGCCGCATTGGGATTACGAATCATGACTACCGAGTTATTTGAATCTGATTCGAATGCTTTTTTTACGTATTCATAGGCGAATGCTATCCCATCTCTACAACTTTTATCAATCTGCCCTTTGATGTCATCCAAGGCATATAATGTTTTTTTTGTATCTGTTGGATCTGTTTTATCTAATACCAAACCGTTCATTCCAGAATAAGCGATAATAGATACATGATCATTTTTGGAAAGTCTTTTAGCCAAAAATCGAAAAGCTTGTTTTAATAAAATAATATCCTCTTGTGATGGATTTTTATTGGTAGTTTCAATGAGGAATACAATATTGTGAGGAATCGGTTCAACGTCTTCCTCTTCATCCAAATCCTCTTCAGATTTCATGCTGGGCAGTTCATAATTCTCTGCAATAAATGAGATAAAATCGTCTAATAGCACAGACTTTGTTTCTACCTGTTGCTCTTGTGTATAGCCTTTTAAATGGAATAGACTAATTACTAAAATGATTGTTAGTGATTTCATAATTCATAGATTTTAAGTTTGATATAAACCTAATACCTAAATACCTTACAAAAAACCACCAATGAGTTAACTAACACTCTGAATGAGGGAGAATTGAACAAAAAAAAGCTGGACATTTCTGCCCAGCTTCTTAATTGAAAAAAATTAAATTAAATCTTTACTTGTGCTATAACCTGATCCTTTTTTTGAGGTTCTAATTTAAAGGTTGTGACTTCTTTTTCTTCATTGGAACGTCCATAGTTTTTATAGGTAGTCACCTTAACATAGGTTATAGATTCAGGTACATCACTGTCATTATTGACAACAACGTAATAATCTCCTTTTTTGGCATGTCTTATAACATATTCATTAAGCCCCAAAATACCTGAAAACTCGCCACCAATTCTTGTTATTGGATTTTCAGCAGAGGCAAACTCTGTAAACGGATCAACTATTTTTACGTTCAAATTGATATCGTCTCGATTCCAATCCACTACAATTCTCAAATCATATTCCGTTTCAATAATATTATGAGAAGCCAAATCATTTGTTCGAATTGAAGGCTCTTTTTGAATCATATGGTTAACTTCATGTAATGTGATTGTTTTAAAACTAGACCCGTTAGTCTCACCCAAATCCGTATCTAAAAAAGTGCTCAATGTATTAAAAGCAATTTGACCCTTGCCCACTTGAGTGTAACCTAATGCCAGATCTCTATATGATTTTACATCATTAGGTAGTTTTTTTAGAATTTTATTATTTAACACATTGGCTTCTTCTATTTTACCTTGTTCAGTTAGTCTATAAGCGAATGCACGTAATTGCTCACCAGAAATTGTTTCAGAACTAATGACATCATTCAATACTGCTTTACTATTTTCAGAATCATTTGTATTTTCAAAAAAATCGTAAACATCCAAATGGTATGATGGTGAAGATGCATATTTTTCCATCATTAATCGATAGTTCTCTAGAACAGCTGTATTAGAATCCATTTTTTCAAATTCAGAGATGTATTCTGGAGTCGTATTACTAACTTTAACTTTTAACCTTTTGTTATATTTATAAACATCTTCTTTAGAAGCACCAACATTATTACTTTTCACATTGGACAGTGATTTTTTGGTTTTTACAATAATAGCACCATTTGCTGCTTGGCTACCATACAAAGCTGCGCCATTAGCACCTTTATGAACAGTCACAGATTCTATCAAGTTGTAATCAATTGTTTGCAAATATTCGTATGTTGAAATCACACCATCAATAACAACTAAAGCTGAATTGTTGGCTTGAATTGATCGAATACCTCTCAAGTATACCTTATCATTGTTGACATTTAAACCACTAACTTTGCCTTGAAAACCTTGAATATTATTATTACTATTGGCAATGTTTAAATCATCTGCTTCTATAACTCCATAGGCCGTTGTGACTTCATCTTTATTCTTTTTTAATCCCAATGCACCTTCTATTTTATTTTTACTTCCGAGCAAATTCTCATTCATCACAACAACAATTTCCTCACTTCCTGAAATAGGTGTTATGCTTTGCATATAACCATCATGTGTAAAAATAAGGGTATCGTTGGCTTTAGCACGGATTGAAAAATTTCCGTTTTTGTCAGTTTTATAACTTTTTTTTGATCCCATTTTAGCAATACTGACATTAGGAAGAGCTTGTTTATCGCTATCATAGACCGTTCCGATGACCTTATCTGAATCATTTTGAGACCACGATGACATACTCATCAAAAAAATAACAATTAATGGTAAAATCTTTTTCATAACTATTGGTTTTTAGATTAATACTTACAATGCCTGCTTTTTTGGCATCTCTTATAAAGGTATTAATAACATTGTGTTTCGTAATATTACTTTGAGTAAACAGTCCTTTTGGATGAGTAAGACCATCCTCTTAATTAGGAAAGGTCTATTTCAATAATTCCAATGTTTTATGCCGTTGGATTTTGCCAGATTGCGTCTCCTTAAATTTTGGAACAGCTAATACCTCTTTTGGTGCTTCATATTTATCCAATACCTTGAAAACTGAAAAATCAACATTTACTTTTGAATTTTCCAGAACCAACACAACCTTCTCTCCTAGCTCTTCGTCAGGTATAGAAGATACAAAAAACCGGTCAGATATTAAACCTTGAAGTTTTGACTCAATGATTTCTGGATTTAATTTAATTCCGCCCGAATTAATAACATTATCAAATCGTCCTAACCATTCAAAACAACCTTCTCCAGTTAATCTGACAATATCGTTTGTTACTACTTTTTCAGAAGTTATATTTGGGGCATCTATCACAAGGCAATCCCTGTCATCTTTTGAAATGTTAATTCCAGGTAACACTTTAAAAACAGCATCAGGTTTAGATGCCTTAAAGCCATTCAATTTTTTTACAGCAATATGACTCACGGTTTCTGTCATGCCATAGGTTTCAAAAATCTGAACTTTAAAATCCTTTATATTTTCCTTTAAACTATAAGAAACAGGCGCACCACCAACAATGATGGTTTTGATGTTTTTAATTTTGTCCAGATTATTCGCAAGTTGCATAGGCGTGAATGCCGTAAAGGTGTATCTTTTTTCTTGGTCAATATCCAAGGTTTTAGAAGGTTTAATGGCATCGAGCTCCAAACCAAGAATCATGGCTCTAACCAGCATCATTCTACCTGAAATGGCCTGCGCTGGTAAACACGACAATGCACTATCAGTAGGCTTCAATTTAAAAAAATCCCCTGTAGCTATAGCCGAATGTACCATAGCCTGTTTTTTTATTTTAATGGTTTTGGGCTTTCCTGTTGAACCAGACGTTTTACTTAATACGTAATCATTGGAATCTAACCAATCGGAAATGAAATTACCAATTACCCTTTCAAATGGTTCACCTTCTTTTATAAAACTATAGGCCAATTCCTTGAGGCCATTTCTATCAAAAGAAATACCGTTTAACTTAAACCTATTATGTACTTTATCAAAAGATGGAATCATGAAACACTATTCTAATATTTTGTAATCTTCTTTTGGTGGTTCAATCACCCGACCAAATAACTTATCCTTCCAATTAGTCCATTTATATTTTTTTGCAAAAATATATAGGACGATAGGGAACACAATAAAAACAGGCATAAATACATCAAAAAAACCAGCGGTTTCAGGTTTTGATATATCCTTCAAAATGGAATGTGTTTGAAAGGCTGTCCAATCGGCCGTTACCAAAAGTGCTGTAAATAAATTATTTGCCGCATGAAAGCCTAAAGCCAACTCCATGCCTTCATCCATAAGGGTTATTATTCCCAAAAACAAGCCTGTTCCAATATAATAGACCATTAGTACATAGCCTAATTGTTCAATTTCAGGATTAGCTATATGTAACAATCCAAAAACTAAAGATGTAGATATTAAAGGAATCCATTTATATTTGGTTACCACACCTATTCCTTGCATCAAATAACCTCGGAACAAATATTCTTCAAAGCTAGTCTGTAATGGAACAAAAATCACGGCAATGAGGCACAAGATTAAAAACGGCATCAGTTTAAAATTATAGACATAATCTTCTGGTGCCATGTAATAATCCAAAGCTATAAAACCAGAAGAGATAATGCCCCAAAAAATAAAGGCAAACCATATGCGGCTCCAATCAATTTTTGGTCTAGATGTTGTAATCGAAACAATGGTTTGTTTGTGGAAAAATTTTACCGCCAAAAAAACACCGACCAATCCCACAGCAAAGGATAAGAGCATTAAAAATAAATTTAAATTAGGTTCCAAAATAGACATCATAGCTGTTTCATCCATTTCAAAAACATTCATATCATCTTTAACTGCCTTCATCATTACGGCCACAGTAAACGGTATTTGCCCAATAATGACAGCAAAAACAATTAAAAGAACTCCGACTAGATATCGCCACCAATCGTGCAACACATTAAAAGCTTGCGCTATATACATATTATTCTAAATTAAATTTCCAATCATTATTTATATCATATTGCAAAGTACCTCTTTTAACCAGTAAGGGACTATCAAAATTATTTTCAAATAAGCCTCCTGTTCCCAATCCTTGTGGCATTTCGGTGTTTAATGTATATGTCCATTGGGCAATGGCATTCAACCCGACATTACTCTCCAAGGCACTGGTAATCCACCATCCTATATTTTCTTTTTGTGAAATATTTATCCATTCCGCACTTCCATGCCAACCGCCTATAAAACTAGGCTTCAAAATAATAAATTGTGGTTTGATAGTTTGTAGTAATTCCTGTTTTTTTGTTACATCAAAAACACCTATTAATTCTTCATCCAAAGCAATAGGTAAATAAGTTTCCTCGCATAACCTGGCCATTTCCTGTGGTTGTCCTGGTTTAATGGGTTGCTCTATGGAATGCAAATCCAGTTCAGACAAACGCTTTAATTTTTCCAGAACTTCATTGGGTAAAAAAGCACCATTGGCATCTACGCGTAATTCAATATCGTTGACCGAGAATTCTTTTCTAATGGATTTTAATAAATTTAATTCCGTTTGAAAATCGATGGCACCAATTTTCATTTTAATACAAGAAAAACCTGATTGAATTTTTTCTTTAATCTGTTGTTTCATAAAGGCTTCACTTCCCATCCAAATCAAACCATTGATAAGAATACTGTCATTGCCCCTAGTGAAATCAGATGGAAATAATTGGAAGGGATTATTGCTTTCCAAAGATTTAAATGCCACTTCTAGTCCGAACTGAATACTCGGAAACTCAATATTTTTTGCGTAAAGAACTTCTAAACCTAGATGAATATTGTCACAAGTCCACTGTAGTTTGGCTTCATAATCTGGTCTGTCATCAGCACTTAAGCCTCTCAAAATGCCACATTCTCCAATTCCCTTTTTTCCATTAGATTCAAGAATGATAAACCAGGTTTCCTTTGTTTTAAGTATCCCTCTTGAGGTCCCGCTTGGCTGTTTGAAATGAAGAATGTATTTGTGATAGGTGGCTTTCATAGCACGCTAAAAATTATGATGCATACTGACTTGTAATTGTCCCTTTCCTTGTGAATTAGTCTTTTGATTCATCCAACCCAGTTGAAATTTTATTTTTGGATTTAATACATAACCAACCCCTAAATAGGTTCGGTTTCTATCAAAAAACTCAACTGACTGACCTCCACCAATATTTTGCTCCCCATTTATAAAAAGTTCGTTATACAATGCTGCATAAAACGTGTTTTTTTTGAAAGTTTTTTTATTGAAAGGAATATTCATAAACAAGTTGTAACGGTAACGAGTTCTAAAATCTTGATCTTCCACGAACCGTTGCTCATATCTAAAACGATGGGTTAAATAAATACGTCCTCCAACTTTTTGAGGCAGCAATGCTTCTTGATAAATTCTGTTTTCAAAAGATGTATCATTACTTTCTCCCAAAGCACCAGAGGTAATATGGGCATAACCGAGCGTTAGTTTTATGTTTGCATTCTTGGGGCTAAAGGTAAATCCCGAACGCAAAAGCAACTGTTCCAAGTCTCCCATGATGTTCCAATTACGATATTGCATATCTCCTTGTATTCCAAATTGGCTTTCTCCAAAGTTGGTGTCAAAAAAATACATATACCAAGCTCCCATTTGATTAGGGTTTTGCGCTTGAGCCCTCTGAAATGAAAAAATGGTAAAAAAAATGAAAATAAATAAAAAACGTACCGTTTTTGACATAGTTGAATTTTTCTTTTGAATGATTTAAATCCAGAAGTTGGATTTTAAAAAAAAGCATTATTTTTAAAAGCACAAATATCCTATTTAATGCCTGAATTTCCAAATATCATACACTTCGCCATTCCCTTTTTTATACTATCCATGTTATTGGAATTATATGTAACGACTCGCGACAAATTTAAAGAAACCAAAGGCTATGAAACCAAAGACGCCTTTGCTTCCATTGCTATGGGTTTGGGCAATGTCTTTTTGGGTTTTTTAAGTAAAGCTTTAGTACTTGGGGCTTTTGTATTGATTTATGAAAATTTCAGGATTTTTACGATTCCTATTGCATGGTGGAGTTTCATATTAATTTTCTTTGCAGATGACATATCATATTACTGGTTCCATAGAATATCGCATGAGTGTCGCTTGTTTTGGGCATCGCATGTGGTGCATCATTCTTCGCAGTACTACAATTTAAGTACCGCTTTACGTCAAACTTGGTCTGGTGGATTCTATTCGTTCATTTTTTGGTTATGGATGCCATTGGTTGGGTTTCACCCTGCCATGATTTTGTTGCAGATGTCAATTAGCCTACTCTATCAATTCTGGATTCATACGGAGGCTATTGATAAAATGCCTAAATGGTTTGAGGCTGTCTTTAACACGCCATCACATCACAGAGTGCATCATGGTAGTAACCCTATTTATTTGGATAGAAATCACGCTGGTATTTTAATTATTTGGGATAAGTTATTTGGTACTTTTCAACCAGAACTTGAAAATGAGAGCGTGCAATACGGATTGGTCAAAAACATTAACACCTATAACCCGGTAAAAATTGCATTTATTGAATGGTATAATATGTTTAAAGATGCGCTCTCTGGGAAAAAATCGTTTAAAGATCGTTGGAATTATATTACTAAACCTCCAGGCTGGAAACACGATGGTACCGGAAAAGTAAGTGATGATTTACGTAATGAATGGTTAAAACAACAACATTATGACGTTTGAAAATAAAGTTGTTTGGATTACAGGAGCTAGTAGTGGTATTGGCAAGGAATTAGCTTTGACATTATCAAAAACTAATTGCAACTTGATTCTTTCATCAAGGCGAAAGGACGAATTAGAGCGGGTAAAATCTGCATGTAATAATACTGAAAACATAAAGGTTTTAGCTTTTGATTTAAGCCATTATGCCAATATGAAAACTATTGTTGAAGATGCTGTTAAAGCTTTTGGCAAAATAGACCTTTTAATTAATAATGGCGGTATCAGTCAGCGATCGCCAATTATCGATACGACTATTGAAGTTGATAAAAAACTTATGGAAGTTGACTATTTAGGAACCGTGGCATTATCTAAAGCACTACTAACGCATTTTATTGAAAACCAATCTGGTCATTATGTTGTAGTATCGAGTCTAATGGGCAAGTTTAGTTCGCCTTTTAGGTCTGCTTATTGCGGAGCCAAGCATGCCCTACATGGTTTTTTTGATGCCTTAAGATTGGAGCATGACAAAGACAATATAAAAGTCACGATGATTTGTCCTGGATTTGTAAATACCAATGTAGCTAGAAATGCTTTAACAGCAGACGGTAGTAAACAAGGCTATCAGGATAACATGACAGAGAATGGTTTACCTGTTAACGTATTTGTAAAACGCATGGTTAGAGCCATTGAAAAAGAAAAATACGAAGCCTATATTGGAAAGTTTGAAAAATTTGGCGTGTTTGTAAAACGGCTTTCTCCTAAATTATTACATAAATTGGTGCTGAAAAGCCGTGTTAGGTAATTATAGTTCTAGGCTCTCTCCTATTTCCAAAAGCATCAAGTCCTTATTTTTATCAAAAAACTTGCGTTTGGCTTCTTCGTGGTCAATTTCAATGTACCCAAAGGTATCATAGTGGTAACCCAAAACCTTATCGCATTGCACAAAATCACTTGCTAATATGGCATCATCAATTCCCATGGTAAAATTATCACCTATAGGTAGAATTGCTAAATCCAATTGAGTCTGCAATGGTATTAACTTCATATCCATGGTCAACGCAGTATCACCAGCTATATATATGTTTTTGTGCTCCCCTTCAATGACAAAACCCCCAGGTTGACCACCATAGCTACCATCTGGAAATGATGATGTGTGAATGGCATTAACATACTTTACATTACCAAACTCAAAATCCCAGTTTCCACCGTGGTTCATAGGATGTCCTTCAAGGCCTTTATTCTGGAAATGGGTCACAATTTCAAAATTTGAAATAATAACGGCGTCTGTTCGTTTTGCAATACTTTCAACATCCAAAATATGATCTTGATGCGCATGAGTCAATAAAATATAATCTGCTTTTAATGAATGGATATCTATATGAGAAGCTTTCTCATTGGCACTAATAAAGGGATCAACCAATATGTGAACATCATTAACTTCTATGCCTAGACTGGCATGCCCATAAAACGTGATTTTCATAAATTAAATTTTGATTCAAAATACAAAAAAACTCAAGTAAATTTTAAAATTTACTTGAGTTTTCTATCCCGATAATTGAAACTGGTTAATAGCTTCTTGATGTTGAATATTCTCTTCAACAACATTAAATTACAGCTATTATATTGAAATTCAAATATTTGTAGTTAAAAACCCAACTTTATCGATTAAGAGTCATTTTATATCAAATAACCTATACTCATTAAAACAGCCATGAAAAACGTAGAAAGTGCCACTTTTTTCAATTCTGGATCTAATAATGCGGGTTCATCGACAGTATTTACTGTTTTCAAATGTTTGATTAATGGAATAAAAACCAGTAAGAAAATAAAATTGAAAGGATTGGTATAGTATAAAATTGCAAAAACCAACGACAAGACCATGGCGCTGAAAATGAGAAAGTAATGATATTTTTTAGCTTTTTCAAATCCCAGTCTTACTGCTATCGTAATTTTATTGGATTTCAAATCAGATTCAATATCCCTTAAATTATTTAAGTTCAATACTGCAACACTTAAAAGCCCAATGATGGCAGCCGGTAGTATAACGACATGGTCAATTTGCCGTGAAAATAAAAAGTAACCTCCTAGCACGCTAACCAAACCAAAAAATACAAAAACATATAAATCCCCCAATCCCTTATAACCATATGCATCATCGCCTATAGTGTACTTGATTGAAGCATAAATTGAAATACCTCCCAAAACAAAAAACAGCACAGCATACCAAAAATGAGTCACTCCAAATGCAGCTAAAATCAAAAAGAAAGCCAATGCGATAGTAATGAGAATATTAATTTTTATGGCATTGTACATACTTGAAGGAGAAATTTTACCACTTTGAATTGCACGTTCTGGACCAATGCGCTGATTATTATCGGTGCCTTTTACACCATCGCCATAATCGTTAGCAAAATTGGATAGTATTTGTAAACTCAAAGTTGTCAATATCGCCAACGCAAATACGATCCAATTAAAAAAACCATTATATTCTGCAAAACAACCTGCGAGAATGATTCCAGAAACCGATAAGGGTAAGGTTCGTAGTCTGGCTGCCGAAACCCAATGCTTAAAATTGCTCATAGTGCGAAATTATGGAATCCACTTTTTAGGAAAGTTTGGTTTGCGTTTTTCCAAAAATGCATCACGTCCTTCTTTAGCTTCATCTGTCATATAGGCTAATCGGGTTGCTTCTCCTGCAAATACTTGTTGGCCTACCATACCATCATCGGTCAGATTCATAGCAAACTTCAACATTTTAATGGACGTCGGAGATTTAGCTAGTATTTCTTGAGCCCATTCATAGGCCGTAGCTTCTAATTCAGCATGTGGTATTACGGCGTTTACCATACCCATTTCAAAAGCTTCCTGTGCAGAATAATTTCTTCCTAAAAAGAAAATTTCCCGAGCCTTTTTCTGACCTACCATTTTGGCTAGATAAGCAGATCCGTAACCACCATCAAAACTGGTTACGTCAGCATCGGTTTGTTTAAAAATTGCATGTTCTTTACTGGCAAGCGTTAAATCGCAAACAACATGTAAACTATGACCGCCACCAACTGCCCAACCAGGCACAACTGCTATAACCGCTTTAGGCATAAACCGAATAAGACGTTGTACTTCTAAAATATTCAATCGATGGTAACCATCGTCACCAACATAACCTTGATGACCTCTAGCCTTTTGATCACCACCAGAACAGAAACTCCAGATACCATCTTTAGTTGAAGGACCTTCAGCTGAAAGCAATACCACACCAATACTGGTATCTTCGTTAGCATCATAAAAGGCATCGTAAAGTTCGCTTGTGGTTTTTGGCCTAAAAGCATTTCTTACGTCTGGTCTATTGAAAGCAATTCTAGCTACACCATCACACTTCATGTATGTGATATCTTGATATTCTTTAGCAGTTTTCCAATTAGCAACACTCATTATTTTGTTTTTTTCAAATGTAAATATCTTAATTTAAATAAATTCCGTCATCCTTAATGACTATAAGTTTTTGTTTATATAATGAGCCAATAGCTTTTTTAAAACTTTTTTTACTCATCTGCAACATACGCTTTATGTCATCAGGATCTGATTTGTCAGAAAGGTTTAAATAACCACTATTATCTTCAAGTTCCTTCATGATTAATTCAGCGTTCGGCTCGATGTTTCTATACCCAACTTGACCAAGTGCAATATCCAATTTATTGCCAGATCGGATTTTTTTGACAACCCCTTTTAGTCGATCTCCTACACTTATATCCTGAAAAATATTATCGTTATAAATGAGTCCTAAATGTTTTTTGTTAACAATAACATTCATGCCAATTTCTGAAGGATGCGAAACGATTAAATCGACTTCATCGAACTGATTAACAGTCAATTCCTTGTTATCCAAAAATCGATTGGTTTTACTTGAAGCTACCAATCTATCGGTTTTTTCATCCAAATAACAATACACCAAATACCAACCGCCCTTTTTCATTTTAAAGGCTTGCTCCTTAAACGGACAGAATAATTCCTTAACCATTCCCCAATCCAAAAAAGCCCCCATTTTAGTAACCGCATTGCAGCGCAGCAAGGCAAAATCACCTCTTTTAATATAGGGTTTGTCGGTTACAGCAACCAAACGCTCTTCATTATCCAGATACACAAAAACCTCCAGTGAATCACCAATTTCAAACGACGCTGGCACATAACGATTAGGCAACAGCACTTCGTTTTCTTCATTATCACCTAAAAACAAACCTGGTTCTGTGTCTCTTAAAATGGTGAGTGTATTATATTCTCCAATTTGTATCATGTGGTAAAGGTAAAGATAATCTATAAGCTTTGTGTTTATTTAATGAATTTGAAATATTCCAGAAGTACTTCATCATTTACGGTTCTGGGTGTAAAAACCTCCAACAATTTTGGTGTTTCAGAAGCCTCGAAAAAAGTTTTAAGCTGTAATTTGAGTTGTTTTTCCGTTGAAGCCATGTCATACTCAAAACCAAACATTTTGCAAAGGTGTTTCGCAGTTAAGTTATGACTCGTTTCAAAATAGGTGTCAAAATAATCCGAATTTTTGTTTCCTGGAAGAATTCTGAATATACCGCCTCCTTGATTATTAATGACTATAATCCTAAAATTATTGGGAATGTAGTTATTCCATAATGCATTACTATCGTAAAAGAAGCTTAAATCGCCCGTAATTAGGGTCGTTTGCCTATCTGAAACCACCGAGTATCCAATTGCTGTGGATGTACTACCGTCTATTCCACTAGTTCCACGATTACAAAAAACTTGAATGGTTTTATTCATATCAAATAATTGCGCATACCGAACTGTTGAACTATTTCCCAATTGTAAAACAGAATTATTTGGTAAAGCCTTTAGGGTATTCTCAAAAAATTTAAAATCACAAAATGGTATTTGTTTCAAATAGTCACTATGTCTTTCTATCCTTTTATCCTTAACTACTTCCCAATTGGTTTTATAATCACTCTTTACAAAATGGGTGATTTTTGGTAAAAAATTCTCAAAAAACTGATTTGGATGGATTTGCAAATGTTTTTCCAAACAAAAAAACGTGTCGTTGGCATCATGTTCATCAATATGCCAATGTTGCTTTGGCTGATATTTTCTTAAGAAAGCTTTGATTTTTTTGGAAACAATTAATCCACCAAATGTCACTAAAATATCAGGCTGCAATTCCTTAAAATCTGTTTCATCAAGAGGTGCTATAATCTTATCTATACTAGGAAAAAAGCCCTGATGATGTAAATTTGAAGTCGTTTCAGTAAAGACAATTACGCTATTATCCTTTGCCAATTCATCTAACCATTTTTGATCAATATCATTAGGTTGATTAACACCAACCAAGATCATTTTTTTTGTAGCTTGATTCCAATCATCCAAACAGCCATTAAAAATATAATCGTCAATTTTTGACTGTTTTAATTCAGGTTGTATATTTTTGGGTTTTACTGATAAGGTTTCTACCACTTCATACAAGGGTTCATCAAAGGGAATATTAATATGTACCGGACCGTTTTTCTGTATTGCTTTGTTTAGGGCTTTGTTTATTTCAGTTTCATTATCTTGTTGTAACTCCTGTTTAATCCCTAAAAACCGTTCCAGTTTATTTTCTAAACTTTTAAAGATTGCAGGTTCATCCTCTTCATTGGGATTAAATTCATCATCGACATTTAATTTTAAATTGGCCGAATAAAGAATATGATTTTTAAAGACATCTTTTTGATTGATTGTTTGTCCATCACCAATTCCAATGAGATGCTTTGGTCTATCTGCAGAAAGGACCACCAAAGGAATCCCACTATAAAAAGCTTCAGCGATAGCAGGGTAATAATTCAATAAAGCACTTCCGGAAGTACAAACCAAGGCTGTTGGATGCTGCAATTGTTGAGCCATTCCCAAAGCAAAAAATGCGGCACAACGTTCATCAACAATACTATAACAAGTAAAAAAATCATCATTGGAAAACCCAATAGTAAGCGGTGCATTACGACTACCAGGAGAAATTACTATATGCTTGATATTTTTGGCTTTACAAAGCTGAATTACCGATTGCGCAAGAGGGATTTTTGGGTATAACATAAAGAGTTAAATTCTCTGTGTAAAGGTACTAATTAGTAGTAGTATTTAAAACTAGTAAAGTGCCTTTTTTATGGTCATGGACTTCGAGACAGTTTCCTGCCATTCTCGTTCTGGTTCAGAATCTCCAGTGATTCCTCCTCCTACATAAATGAGTGCTTCATTATTTTTCAATTGCATACAGCGTAAATTGACAAATAAGTTAGAAACGTTTCGGATTGCTGAATAGGCATTGTTTTCTATGTTCTGCCTATTTCTATTTCTTGAAATCTGTTCCTTAAAATTGAGCTCTCCTAAATACCCCGTGTAAAATTCTCTATCATAACCTTCCTCCTTTAAAATAAATTGCTTGGCTGGTTCTTTAGGAAAACCACAAACCGCTGGAGTTGGATGTAAGGCATTAACTATGTGTTCCAAATTGTTCGATTTAAGCGTACCATAAATTAAGGATTTTAAATGTACCAAATTGCCAGCTTGTACGGTTTTTGGATCCGACACATGTAAAGCTGCTGTTGAGTCCTGCAATTGAGATACAATATAATCCGTTACAATTTGTTGTTCATTTTTTTCTTTAACCGACCATTGAGCCAAATTAACTTGAGATTGTAAAGTTCCAGCCAATGACATCGTCTCAAAATAATTGTTAGATATTTTTATTAAGGTTTCCGGTGTGGCACCCAACCACAACCCTACTTTGGGATGGAACCAGCAATAAACAAAAGCTTGAGAATAATTGTCAAGTAAGCGTTTAAATAGTTCAATGGGATTATTTTCTTGGAGTTTCACCATATCAACTCGAGACAAAACCACCTTTTCAAAATGACCTTCCTTAATGGTATTTATACCTTTACTAACTAATTGAATGTGATGGTCTCTTTGGTTGCTATCATATAATTCACCTTTTTCTAGGGAATTAACATCTACATTATTTGATTTATGATAGTCACTTTGAATACATTCAGAATCTTCCAAAGGAATAATAACGGTATCATTTGAACTGTCAAAAGGAGCCAATACAAATCCACTAGAAGTAAAATCCCTTAAAATATGAAGTGCCTCTGTGTTTTGTAGTAAACTGAAAAGTGTATTCTCGTTGGGTTTTTTATAGGCAACAAACGGTAACTTATTTGTAAATTGGTTTTCTAACTTCTTAAAGAAAAGGTTTGAATCCATAGCTATTTATTGCGTGGCAAGGATATCGTTGAAAGCCTACAAACCGAAATTAAATTATCATGATCATCAGTTACTCGAATATCCAATAATTGGGTGGTTCTTCCTTTATGTAAAAAAGTAGCTTTGGCGTATACATGACCGTTTTTAACACTTTTCAGGTGGTTAGCTGTAATTTCAATACCGCGAACAAAGACTTCTTCCAAATTGGAAAATAGATGTGACGCAAAACTACCAACACTTTCAGCTAAAGCCGCAGTGGCTCCACCATGTAAAACACCATCAGGCTGATAAACTCTTTCATTGACAGGCATTTTTGCTACTAAATAATCATCACCAAAATCTGTAATGGATATTTCAAGCGTTTCCATAAGGGTATGCTTACATACTTCGTTAATTTGTTTTAATTTATCTTCTTTAGATAATTGCATAAAATTCATGTATTTTTAAAACGAATTGTAAAAATACGAAACCAGACCCAAGAATGCACCTATCAGAAAAAGAAATATCCTATCAAACCACAAACAGTTTTAGCACGCTAAATTCTCTTACCAAAAAAACCAAAACAGTCTGGTTTGTTTGTCATGGTATGGGCTATTTAAGTCGCTACTTTTTGCGGTATTTTGAAAGCTTAAACGCAGATGAAAATTATATTATTGCACCTCAAGCTCCAAGTAAATATTATATTGGCCCAAAATTCAGACATGTTGGTGCCAGTTGGTTGACCAAGGAAAATACATCTAAAGAAACTGACAATGTCATGCGCTATTTCGATGCTGTTTTTGAATCTGAAAATATTCCATCCGACAAAAAATTCATTATTTTAGGTTATTCGCAAGGCGTTAGTGTGGCTATGCGCTATATGGCCAAAAGAAAATTACAACCTGATCAATTAATTTTACATTCAGGAGGTATTCCCATTGAATTGACATCTGAAGATTTTAGTTACTTTAAGGGTGACGTTTATTTGGTTTATGGGGATAGTGATGAATATTTGAATCAAGACCGTATAGATCAAGAAATTGAAAAATCTAAATTACTTTTTGGAGATAAGGTAGCTATTATGCCATTTGAAGGTGGACATATTGTGAATACAAACCTCATTAAATCCATTTCAAATCAACTTTCAACGAACTAATGAAAGATATAACGTTAGAAAACGAACGCGTGAAACTATCGCTGTTAGATTTGAGCAATTATAAACACTTGATTGCTATTGCCAATGAAAAGGATTTGATATTTTATTCGCCTTCTGATATTTCAACTCCTGAAAAACTAAAGGACTATGTAGCCATTGCTGTGGATGGTTTTTACCAACAGACAACCATTCCATTTTTGATTTATGACAAAATCAAACAGGCTCATGCTGGCAGTACCCGTTACGGATTAATAAACTGGAAAAATAAAGTACTCCACATTGGCTGGACGTGGATTGGTCATGATTTTCAAGGAACGGATTTGAATAAACACATGAAATTTTTAATGCTGCAATATGCGTTTGAATCCATGAAGTTTGAAAAAGTAGAGTTTAGAATTGATGAACGCAACATCAAATCACGTAAAGCTGTAGAAAAAATTGGCGCCACATTGGAAGGTATTCTGCGTAAAGACACCTTAATGCTCGATGGATTTAGGCGCAGTACCTGTTGTTATGGTATCTTGAAAGAGGAATGGGAATATTTAAAAGCAACGGTATTTATAGATATACATTAAAAAAGGCTATCTTTTTCAGATAGCCTTAAATTTTTCTTTTTCATCGTAAGTATTATGGTAATAGGACACGATCAATAACATGTACAACACCATTTGTGGCTTGCACATTAAGTAATTCTGGAACTAGTCCAACTTCTCGATTATTGGCATCGGTTAAAGTTAATGTAATTAAATCTAGTTGAAAGTCTCCATTAAGAGTCGTTACTGGACCACTAGATAAATCACTTGAGTAAACACGACCGCCTACAACATGATAAAGCAATACATTTGCCAAAAGTTCAATATCTTCAGGTGTGTCAAAATCCTCCAGACTATCGTAGCCATCTAATTCAGATAACACAGCAACAAAGGCATCATTAGTTGGTGCAAAAACCGTGTAAGGTCCATTATTAGCTATAACTGTATCCAAACCTGTTAATTCTAAAACATCAACAAGTATTGAAAACTCTGGATCAAAACTTTCAGCTAATTCCAACAAATTATCAGAAGGTGGCAACAAAACTTGATCTATAACATGAATAACACCGTTTCTTACCTGAACATCAGCAGCAATGACATTTGATTCATTAATCATAACGCCATTTTCTAAATTTACTTGAACGGCTGCTCCATTGAGTGTTGGAACAAACCCATTCATCAAATCACTACTGAATACTATATCTCCCAAAACATGATATAGCAGTATTTCTTCCAAATTGGGAACAGTAGTGATATTTCTTTGGTTGAGACCCAAAGCTTCAAAAGCTTCATCAGTTGGAGCAAAAACAGTCAATCGATTAGAAGAAACAACTCCTGCTAAACCGGTTCTGGCCAAAGCAACATTTAAGGTCTTGAAAGTAGGTCTTGAATTTCTTCTGTCGGTTGTTTCCGGCGTATCATAACTTTTTAGTACTTCTACAATAGACGGTTCCGTTGTATTTAATTCTATTGCATCGGTTTCTTCAGTACTACATGAAACTATACTTAAAGTCAGAAGAAGAGTGAGTAAAGAAAATGGAATAAATAAATTTAGATTGGGGAATTTGAAAAGCTTAATTGGTTTCATAGTATCTAGCATTTTTATTAATATTCCTCAAGATACTAATTTTGTCTAACTAAATAAAATATTTGTTAGACATTTTATTCTTATAATAACATAACTAAAATTTATTATTTTATTTTAAGAATAATTTTTATGAATGATAAATTCCAAAAATGCCGAATAATTAGTTCGTTAGTTTTTTTATGATGTCTTTGACTGGTAAAATTGAAGTAGTATGTTCAATACTTGGGCCAGCAACCCATACCGTTTTATAGGTAGCTTTTAGGGCGGCTTTTTCTGTTGCTTTCATACCTATATAAAAACGAAGCATTTTAACCCACTTTTTTAATTTTCGGTTTTTGTTTAAAAGTCTTTCTATCCAAGGAGATTTTGTACCAATTTTTTGAACATAAGGCGTATTAATGACTGTACAGGGCGTTCCCGAAATACGTTCAGTGACAACAATATCGTTTTCTCCATAATCAACACATGCCTGCTTATATTCTTGAGTAACATTGGCCTCTACTGACGCAATGAAAGGACTACCAACTGAAACCCCATCAGCACCGTAACCAAGTATTTTGTCTATATCTGCTTTACATCCGACACCACCAGCTGAAATTATTGGAATGGTTAATTCCTTTTTTAATTGCTTTATTAAATCTTCTGGGGACAAATTACCTCGATGTCCGCCAGCTTGATTATTGACAGCAATGGCAGCATCTGCACCCAATTGTTCTACTTTTCTTGCAAAGTGTAAATCAGTAACATCACAAAACACTTTAATGCCTACCGCATGAGCTTCCCTAATGGTTTCTTCAGGACTACCTAATGAGGTAATAATAAAATCACAACCTTCTTCACAGAGAACCTGCAATTGTTCTTTATATTTAATATTTGACTTATTGACTATTAAATTAAAGCCAAACGCCCCACCTGTAACCTTTGCAGACTTTAGTTCCTTAATGGCATTTCTTAATTCAGGTAAGGTTCTATAATTTAATGCTGGTATGCAACCCGCAATCCCTGATTCCATAGCTTCAATAACCATGGATGTGTTAGAAACCAAAAACATAGGAGCCTGAATAATGGGATAATTAATATTCAATATTTGGGTGAGTTTCGTTTTCATAGAAGAAATATTTACAGCAAATATAACTAATTTATTATGCGTGCATAATTAAAATAACGAAATGACAAAAGATAAAATAATGAATCGGATGACTAATAAATTCGAAAATTCTTAAAAATAAAAAGGTGGTCCAAAGACCACCTTTTTTAAATTTATGAACTATCTAAATTAGTTTTTCTTCATAATAATCTTCTTAATATCGACACCACTTTTGGTTGTCATTCTAACGAAGAGAATATGATCTGATTCTTCAGACATGTCAATTTGCATAGTCTCATCAGTACCAGCTTTATAATTCTGTTTAATCTCTCTTTTCAAGATTATGCCACGCATATTCAAGACTTCTACTGTTACATCACTGTCAATATCTAATTCGTAATTAACGTTCAATGTATTAGTATTTACTGTTTGGTATGTTCTAAATCCAAAGTTAGAGAATGATGTGTATGCACCAGTAAATCCGCCATTACTTGAAGGGTCTTGATCACTGCATTCTACACCTTCATCCGGTATATAACTACCACCTTCATTTTCAGAAACAGAACATTGACATACCACTTCACAAGTTACTGCGTGAACAATAACATACAATGGTCCAGATGCTGCAACAGGGCCTACTGTGTAACTAGAAACATAATCTAAATCACCTGAAGGATTAAAATTATATTGACCTGGCGCTACAGTATAGACTTCTCTCCTACCACGTATCTGTGTTGGATACTTTTCACAACCAATGTATACATGTGCTTCATTCATGACATAGCCTTCATACATGTTTATATTGACAGTTATATATCCATCTCTATATATGATTTCAGCATTGCCTACAGGAGTTCTGTTACTTATATCACAATGAGCAGCACCAGCATACATATCCATCATGTAGGAGCTTTTCGATTCTCCCTCAATGTAATTAGTCCATCCCCATCTACTAAATCGTGGAATAAAGCATTCACTTCCTTTTATTAAACGCCCGAAAGCGGTTTCACAGTTTTCAAACTCATCAACAGTCCAAGTATAAGTTATACTTAATTCATCGGAATTACCGCATGAGTCTGTGTAAGTTGCTGTCCATGTTTGTGAAAAATCACATCCATCTCGCATGGGGCCATCAGTAGAAGGATCTAAAAACATTTCTCCATCTAAACAGTTATCTTCAACCTTAAACATTGGAGGTACTATTTCTGGATTACATCCAATATCGCCACTACTACAATCTGATGTTATAACTGGGTCTTCGGTATCTACAGTCCAAGTGTAAGTCACACTTACCTCTTGAGCAGCATTGCCACAACCATCGCTGTAGTTTGCTGTCCAAGTTTGGCTGTATGCACATCCTTCATTAGTTGGACCTTCGGTACTTGGAACTAAAGGTATCTCAATGTCTACACAGTTGTCTTCTGCCTTAAATTGTGGCGGTACGATCTCTGGATTACAGCCTAAATCGCCACTGGTTCCATTTGTTGTTATGATTGGAGCTTCAGTATCCACAGTCCAAGTGTAAGTCACGCTTACCTCTTGAGCAGCATTGCCACAAGCATCGCTGTAGTTTGCTGTCCAAGTTTGGCTGTATGCACATCCTTCATTAGTTGGACCTTCGGTACTTGGAACTAAAGGTATCTCACTGTCTACACAGTTGTCTTCTGCCTTAAATTGTGGCGGTATGATCTCTGGATTACAACCTAAATCGCCACTGGTTCCATTTGTTGTTATGATTGGAGCTTCAGTATCCACAGTCCAAGCGTAAGTCACGCTTACCTCTTGAGCAGCATTGCCACAAGCATCGCTGTAGTTTGCTGTCCAAGTTTGGCTGTATGCACATCCTTCATTAGTTGGACCTTCGGTACTTGGAACTAAAGGTATCTCACTGTCTACACAGTTGTCTTCTGCCTTAAATTGTGGCGGTACGATCTCTGGATTACAACCTAAATCGCCACTGATCCCATTCGTTGTTATTATTGGAGCTTCAGTATCTACAGACCATGTAAATGTGATACTTAAAGGTTCTGCAGCATTGTCACATGGATCTGTATAATTCGCTGTCCATGTCTGACTGTATGCACAACCGTCATTGGTTGGACCTTCTGTTGAAGCTTGTAATTCCACTTCACCAGCACAGTTATCATCTGCCTTGAATGTTGGTGGTACGATCTCTGGGTTACAGCCTAAATAACCACTTTCACTATCAGATGTGATAACTGGCACTTCCATATCTACAGTCCAAGTATAGGTAATACTAGCCTGAACTGCTACATTATCGCAACCATCTGTATAATCTGCTGTCCAAGTCTGGCTATATGAACAACCGTCATTAATTGGACCCGATGTTACTGCATCAACTGGCATATCTTGACCTAAACAGTTGTCGCTAACGCTGAACGTTGGCGCCACTACTTCTGGATTACATCCTAAATCGCCGCTAACAGCATCCGTTGAAATAACAGGTGCTTCTGTATCTACAGTCCAGGTATAGGTTATACTAGCTTGTACTGCGGCATTATCACAACCATCTGTATAATCTGCTGTCCAAGTCTGGCTGTATGAACAACCGTCATTCGTTGGACCTGATGTTACTGCATCTACTGGCATATCCTGACCTAAACAGTTATCACTTACGCTAAAGGTTGGTGCTACCACTTCTGGATTACATCCTAAATCGCCACTCACAGCATCCGTTGAAATAACTGGTGCTTCTGTATCTACAGTCCAGGTATAGGTAATACTAGCTTGTACTGCGGCATTATCACAACCATCTGTATAATCTGCTGTCCAAGTCTGGCTGTATGAACAACCGTCATTCGTTGGACCTGATGTTACTGCATCAACTGGCATATCTTGACCTAAACAGTTGTCGCTTACGCTAAACGTTGGTGCTACCACTTCTGGATTACATCCTAAATCGCCACTCACAGAATCCGTTGAAATAACTGGTGCTTCTGTATCTACAGTCCAGGTATAGGTTATACTAGCTTGTACTGCGGCATTATCACAACCATCTGTATAATCTGCTGTCCAAGTCTGGCTGTATGAACAACCATCATTCGTTGGACCTGATGTTACCGCATCAATTGGCATATCCTGATCTAAACAGTTGTCGCTAACGCTAAAGGTTGGTGCTACCACTTCTGGGTTACAACCTAAATCACCGCTAACAGCATCCGTTGAAATAACTGGAGCTTCTGTATCTACAGTCCAGGTATAGGTTATACTAGCTTGTACTGCGGCATTATCACAACCATCTGTATAATCTGCTGTCCAAGTCTGGCTGTATGAACAACCGTCATTCGTTGGACCTGATGTTACTGCATCTACTGATATATCCTGATCTAAACAGTTGTCGCTAACGCTAAACGTTGGTGCTACCACTTCTGGATTACATCCTAAATCGCCACTCACAGAATCCGTTGAAATAACTGGTGCTTCTGTATCTACAGTCCAGGTATAGGTTATACTAGCTTGTACTGCGGCATTATCACAACCATCTGTATAATCTGCTGTCCAAGTCTGGCTGTATGAACAACCATCATTCGTTGGACCTGATGTTACCGCATCAATTGGCATATCCTGATCTAAACAGTTGTCGCTAACGCTAAAGGTTGGTGCTACCACTTCTGGGTTACAACCTAAATCACCGCTAACAGCATCCGTTGAAATAACTGGAGCTTCTTCATCTGCTTCTACTGCAAAAGTTGCTGAACAACTCTCTTCCAATCCACAGTCATCTGTTACCGTGTAAGTAATCATAATAGATCCACCACAAGCTAAAGGAGCTTGATATACACTCAAATCGGTATCAATAGCATTGGTTCCGCCTTCATAACTAAATTGTGTGATCCAAGCATCAAAGGCAGCATTTACTGCATCTTGTGATTGACATGATGCCTCATTAGCATCGCCTGGACAATTGATTATTATTGGATTATCTATAACGGTAATCTGTGCTGCCGCATTGGATGTGGTAACACAACCATCTTCTGTCATTAATTCTACAAAGTACACATAATCACCTCCTACGGTTGGTGTATCTGGGCACCCATCGTTATCCTCATCTACGATTGGTTGTAATGGACCTCCATTAAAGGTATAGCCTACCCATACTATCTCACCTACTGGTGCACTGGCATAGTTACAAATATTGGCAGTTTCATCGCCTAAACAGAATTCACCTGAAGAGGTATTGGGCTCTTCATTGGTGCCTCCAAAGGTGTAGGCAACCATATCAGATCCTACACATCCATTACTATCTGTATAGGTATAAGTAAATGGTGAACACAATGGACTTGCGGCTGTTGGATCAAATGCTCCACAGGCTGTTGTCCAAACGCCACCTTCTTGTCCTGCTGGCTCTAATTCCGTTAAATCTACTGATGTCACATCTGGGCATACTTCTTGATCGTCTATTTCTATTACTGGTAATGGCCATTCACTTACTGATAAATTAATATTATAATCACAGCCATTTTGATCTTGAGATACTACCGTTATTGTTCCATCTGTGGCAAATACCTCGTAATCCTGTCCGTCAATATTCCATGTATAAGAATCCCCATCACATACCGTTTCGTTTCTATTGTCATCTTCGGTTTGGTCATATTCGCTTACAGATAAATTAATGTTGTAATCACAGCCGTTTTGATCTTGTGAAACAACGGTAACCGTTCCATCTGTTGCAAATACCTCGTAATCCTGTCCGTCAATATTCCAT
>NZ_POWF01000006.1 GCF_002895005.1 Hanstruepera neustonica
TATTGTCATCTTCGGTTTGGTCATATTCGCTTACAGATAAATTAATGTTGTAATCACAGCCGTTTTGATCTTGTGAAACAACGGTAACCGTTCCATCTGTTGCAAATACCTCGTAATCCTGTCCGTCAATATTCCATGTATATGATAAACCAGGACATACCGTTTCGTTTCTATTGTCATCTTCGGTTTGGTCATATTCGCTTACAGATAAATTAATGTTGTAATCACAGCCGTTTTGATCTTGTGAAACAACGGTAACCGTTCCATCTGTTGCAAATACCTCGTAATCCTGTCCGTCGATATTCCATGTATATGATAAACCAGGACATACCGTTTCGTTTCTATTGTCATCTTCGGTTTGGTCATATTCGCTTACAGATAAATTAATGTTGTAATCACAGCCGTTTTGATCTTGTGATACAACGGTAACTGTTCCATCTGTTGCAAATACTTCGTAATCCTGTCCGTCAATATTCCATGTGTATGATAAACCAGGACATACCGTTTCGTTTCTATTATCATCTTCGGTTTGATCATATTCGCTAATTGTTAATGTTGCTGTGTAAGAGCATCCATTTTGATCAGTTTCATTTAATACAACTGGACTATCAGTAGCAAAATATGATAATCCATTGTAAGACCAAGTATATGATTCACCGGGACATACGGTAACACTATCATCGACATCATCAGTTAAATCATAAATTAAAATGTTAGAAGAACACGAAGCAATAGTAACACCATTACCGTTTACCAATGAATTAGTAAGTGTATAATTTCCAGCATTTAAACCAGCTATAGTTGAGGCAAATCCATCAAAAGTTGTATTTATACCTTCACCTGTTAGAGTCCAAACAAGCATATTTTCACAATCGCTATTAGAAAAACCATTTAACCAGGTTTCAATGGTGCCATCTTGACTATCGTCTCCTGAACCTTCACAAAAAGTAAGGTCTGTTTGAGGACAAAACACTTCAGGTTCACATACATAAATATTTTCACAGTCTTTCGTTTTGAAATTTATATCTCCACCATTTTCTACGCTTGATTGATTATAAAATAATGCTATATAATAAACATTGACAACACCAGCAGCTACAACTGCATCTTCATTAATCCATGTTTTCCATTGGTTTTGAGCACTGCAAGCACCTTCAACATAATCTAGAGAGTTAATAAGCGCATTACAATCTGCTGCAGGATTAACAACATCTTCAGGAGAAGACGTACCAGCATAGAAAACCGTCCATGCTTCCATTTGACCGACACCTTGCAATTTGACCGAATTGATAAACTCTGGTGTAGCAAATTTTATCCATTGAACATAATCATAAGGTTGATTATCTTCTGGATCAATATAACAACTGGACTCATTTGCTGGAACTTGGTTGGCAAAAAGTGGTAAAAATCCCGAATCAACAAAATTACCAATTGGTGTTGTAGTTTGAACACCACAACCATCTGTATCAGCTGCCTGCGTGCAGGCGATTATACCATTGGTTGTCGAACCACTATTCGAACAATAAAGTTTAGCATCGCATGGACTCGGTCCATTTCCGTTTACATCTGCTTGACATTGTGGTTCTGAACATTGTGCAGAAACCGTTTCAATGTTAAATGCTACTAAAGCAAAAACCATCAAAAATGTTGTAAACAGTTTTTTAGAATAATCCTTGAGAAAATAAGGATTAAAAAAGTTGAAGTTTCTCATAATTACTTGTGTATTAGTTGATAATAGCCTAATACATAAGTAGGCACATTCAAAAGTTAAATGGAAAACCCATATAACTGTAAAGATGGAACAATTGCTATTAATCGTTATCTTATGAAATGTGCTATTAACCTAATTATTAAAATTAAGGGAAATTAATGAACTCAAATATATGATTTTGTGTGAGTTAGTTGCAAACATAGCTTCGATATTAGATAAAATACCTATTATGCAGTTAAACCGCTAAACTAAATTGAAGAAAATTCTGACCATCAATCAGTAAATTAAGAATCAAAGCTCAAAAATTACACTTTGATTAATTCAAAAGTATTTTTTTACTGACAATTCCTTGATTGGTTTCAATCTGTAATACATAAAGCCCCGTACTTAATGTGGAGACATGCAATTGATTTACAGAACCATTATTTACAAATTCTTTTGATGTAATTAGTTCACCAACGGTATTGTAAAGTCTCATGTTTTCAACCCTAGTTTCATTTGCAGACTTTATATTAATTACTCCCGAAGTAACAGGGTTTGGATAAATAATAATCTGATCTGTAAACGACACATCAGTAGTTGACAAGGTCGAACAGCTCGAATCTTCCATCAGACTTTGACCGCAAATTTGTATAGTACTACTTCTATCTTGAATATCATTAGCTCCTTGTATATCATTAGGACTCAACGTCCTTGAAACTACGTTGGCTGCCATTGAGAAATGCATAACTTCAGCATCATTAATAACGTGACCCAACTGCTGACCGTGTCCTAATTCATGTACAGCAACACTCTCAAAATCAACCTCGTTACTGGCAGGTGGACTTGTTGAAAAATTCCAGTTAATAGAGCTGTTAAAAACAATATCCATTTCATCAACATACCATTTCACTTCACCATTAAATGGGCAACCTGAATATCTTGATGTGCATCTACCTAAAACACCTGGTGGTAATGGGCTGGCATCATCAAAAGTCACGACATTGATACCATCATTAGATGATGAATTAGCCGTCGTCGTATTCAAGGCAACATCCCAATTGATTCCAGATTCACATGACCAAGAATCCAACCCTCTTACAAATGGGTCTACAGCCAATGAGGATTCAAAATCAGTATTCATTTGCCATGTAAAACCACCTTCATTATTGGTATTGATATGTTGCGTCTGGTAGGCTATATTATTGTAATCTAAATTGATTTGAGCAAAATCAACAGTAAGATCTGTTGTTGAATATCCGTATTGATTGTCTGAATTCATTACCCTAACAGCGCCAGTACCTGCTCTATCTGGTATTTCCACTTCAATTTCAGTATCACTCCAACTTACAATTTGAGCTGGACCTACGTCATAAAACAAGGCGCCACCATAATTAGCATCACAGAAACCTACTGTTGGCATTTCGGTTCCAAAACCAGAGCCATTAATTGTCAATATAGTTTTTGTTCCAGCCGTTGTATTATAACTTGAAAATGATGAAATAACTGGCAATGAAGAACTTGATCTATTTGCATTGATAGCATTTATGTTAGAATCAATTGGAGAATCTGAAATTACGGTATATGGTCTTCCTAATTCAGTTGTAATTACTTGGTGAAAATTATTGATAATTCCGGAATAACTTTTGAAAATATTGGCAGCTAAATTGAGCTCGGCACTATACTTATAAAAACTCTGTATATCGCTGTAAGGTATGTAACTATTAATATTATCTCTATTAAATTCCGAGTTTGGTGTATCATTTAAAATAAAAACACCCATATCACCTTCATCGAGTTCCAAAGCATTAGAGACAACCATGGCCTCCAATCCCACTACACCACCAAGTGTAATAATATCAATTTCATTGGCACTAACACCTTTAAATACTTTACTTATCTGAATTCTATGTCTGGTATAGATGTTATCTTGAGCATCATTCCAAAAAGATTCGCTCATCACAACTTCCCCTTCAACAACTTTAGAGGCCTTGGCAATTTGTTCTTGAAGCGAAATTTCAACTAATAATTCTTGTGAGATCATTACTTTAGGTAAAAATATCATCAAAATGGATAAGAAAAGTAGATTTGGTTTCATAATCTTTGCTATTAAATTGGTGGTTAAAAGTAGATAACCAAGTAATTTAGTCTTTAAAATGTATTATTTTTTCGATGAAATGCAATTTTTTTGTAAGAATTATTCGTTTTTTGTAGTCCACATTAGATTCTAACAAACAAAAACGCAACCATTTCTGGTTGCGTTTTCAACTATTAATTATTAACTATACGCTAATTGTCAACTTATTTAACTTCTTCGAAATCTACATCTTCTACATCGCTACCTTCGTTAGATGCTCCTGCATCGCCTTGAGGTTGCTCTGCTCCTGCTCCACTTTGTTGTGCTTCGGCTTGTGCTTTGTACATTTCTTCACTAGCTACTTTCCAAGCTTCGTTTATTTTTTCTAAAGCTGGATCAATTACTGCGATATCTTTTGTTTCGTAAGCTTTCTTCAATTCTTCAAGTGCCTCTTCAATTGGTTTCTTTTTATCATCAGATAACTTGTCGCCAAATTCGCTTAACTGTTTTTCCGTTTGGAAAATCATGGCATCGGCACTGTTTAGTTTATCAGCAGTTTCTTTTGCTTTAGCATCTGCATCTGCATTGGCTTCAGCTTCTTGCTTCATCTTTTGGATTTCTTCTTCAGTTAATCCTGAAGATGCTTCAATTCTGATGTCCTGAGACTTACCAGTGGCCTTATCAGTTGCTGATACTTTAATAATACCATTAGCATCAATATCAAATGTTACTTCAATTTGTGGCACACCTCTTTGAGCTGGTGGAATTCCATCCAAATGGAAACGACCAATTGTTTTGTTATCTGCAGCCATTGGACGCTCACCTTGTAAAACATGAATTTCCACTGAAGGCTGATTGTCAGCAGCTGTCGAGAATACTTGACTCTTCTTTGTTGGAATGGTAGTATTCGCTTCAATTAACTTGGTCATTACGTTACCCATGGTTTCAATACCCAATGATAATGGTGTTACATCTAACAAAAGAACGTCTTTTACATCACCTGTTAATACACCACCTTGGATTCCAGCTCCTAGTGATACAACCTCGTCTGGGTTTACACCTTTACTTGGTTTTTTACCAAAGAATTTTTCTACAGCTTCTTGTACTGCAGGAATACGTGTAGAACCACCAACTAAAATAACTTCGTCTATATCACTCTTACTTAAACCTGCTGCTTTTAACGCAGACTCACATGGTTCAATAGTACGTTTAACTAAATCGTCAATTAACTGCTCAAATTTAGAACGTGTTAATGTACGTACCAAGTGCTTTGGTCCGCTAGCTGTAGCTGTTACGTAAGGCAAGTTGATTTCTGTTTGCGCAGACGATGATAATTCAATTTTTGCTTTTTCAGCTGCCTCCTTAAGACGTTGTAATGCCATAGGGTCTTTACGTAAATCCATGCCTTCTTCAGCATTGAACTCGTCTGCTAACCAATTGATGATTTTTTCATCTACATCGTCACCACCTAAATGGGTATCACCGTCAGTTGATAATACTTCAAAAACACCATCTCCTAATTCAAGGATCGATACGTCATGAGTACCTCCACCAAAGTCAAAAACCACAATTTTTTGGTCAGTTCCTTTTTTATCCAATCCATAAGCCAAGGCTGCTGCAGTAGGCTCATTGATAATACGCTCAACTTTTAAACCTGCAATTTCTCCAGCTTCTTTTGTAGCTTGACGCTGCGAATCGTTAAAATAAGCTGGCACTGTAATGACAGCACGGCTCACATCTTGTCCTAAATAATCTTCAGCTGTTTTCTTCATTTTTTGAAGAATCATAGCCGATAATTCTTGAGGTGTATATAAACGACCATCAATATCAACTCGTGGTGTATCGTTATCACCTTTAACTACTTTATAAGGTACACGTTCTGCTTCTTTTTTAGATTCAGAATATTTATTACCCATAAAACGCTTAATAGAATAAACGGTTTTAGTTGGGTTAGTTACTGCTTGGCGCTTTGCAGGGTCACCAACTTTAATTTCACCACCTTCTACGAAAGCGATTACAGATGGTGTTGTACGCTTACCTTCTGCGTTAGGAATTACAACAGGCTCATTACCTTCCATTACAGAAACACAAGAGTTTGTTGTACCTAAATCGATTCCAATAATTTTACTCATAATTTGTTTTTATTTGTTTAATAATTTCCGAATTCCCGGAAACGTTGTGTTCAATTTAATTCGGAATGTATAAGTCAATGATTGTGCCATGACAAAAAATATGACACGATGTCATATTGCAAATAAGATTCTTTCTAACATTCAAGCTTTCTAATAATTATTATTACATTTAAGTGCAAATCAAAAACGAATCTATTATGAAAAAAACATTGTTTGTTCTAATAACATTTTTAAGTGTTACAATCATCTCTTGCGAAGGACCTCAAGGACCTCCAGGTCAAGACGGTGGTACTATAATTGCTCCAGCCTTCGAAATTGAAATAGATTTTAATTCGGCTAATAATTATGAATATATAGAACCCTATGGGTTTACTTTATATCCTGCCGATGGTGTCCTAGTTTACATTTTATGGGATGTCATAAACGGTCAAGAAATTTGGCGTTTGTTACCACAAACAGTGGAGTTTGACGAAGGATCTTTGGTTTACAATTATGACTTTACTAGAGAAGACGTTAGTTTCTTTCTTGATGGCACAATAAATTTTAATTTATTGGATCCCGTATGGACTCAAAATCAAGTCTTCAGAGTTATTGTTGTGCCTGCCGAAGATGTTGGTAAACAACTCCATACTGATCTGAATGCTGTCATGAGTGCTTATAACATTAAGGAATTCACAAAACATTAATTAGGAATCATCCTTTTTATATGTTACCGTAGAGAACTAAATGTATATTTGTGACTTAAAATAATGAATCGCTTTTATGGAGTCTATTTCGGTTTTTGACATGCTAAAAATTGGCGTTGGGCCATCAAGTTCTCATACTTTAGGACCTTGGCGAGCTGCTGAACGCTGGATTAAGGAATTAAAGGACAAAAATAGATTTAACAAAGTTGAAAGCATCAAGGTTGATCTCTACGGTTCTTTATCTTTAACCGGAAAAGGACATGCCACGGATTTGGCAGTCATGCTTGGTTTAAGTGGTGCCGATCCTGAACTTATTCCCACTGAAAGCATTGATGTGGTTATCAAGGCTATTTCCAACTCTGGTAATATCATCTTTAACAATGAAAAAACCATAAAGTTCAATCCAAAAACGGATATTATATTTAACAAAAAGTTCTTGCCATTTCATTCAAACGGTATGACGTTTACAGCTACTATCAATGGCAGAGGCTACAAGTCTACCTACTACTCTATTGGTGGCGGATTTGTGGTTCAGGAGGAGCGTAAAATATCCAAAGCCAATAAAATTATTTTTTACTGTACATTCCCATATCCTGTTGAAAACGGTGATCAATTATTACGTTTTTGCAATCAATTACAGTTACCCATTTCAGGTATTGTTTTAGAAAATGAAAAATCTATAAGATCAGAAGATACCATTGATTTTGAGTTACAACGTATATGGAACACCATGTTAGAATGTATGTATTTGGGCTGCCACACCGAAGGTAGTTTACCCGGAGGCTTAAATGTTAGACGACGCGCCTTTGACATACACAAAAACCTAATTGGGGATACTCCATACAATGATCCGATTGAGTGGATTCAATCCATCAGAAATACGGAAGTTAAATTTCGGCAAATCATTAAATGGGTTAGTTGTTTTGCATTGGCGGTCAATGAAGTGAATGCCTCACTTGGCCGGGTAGTCACAGCTCCTACCAATGGTAGTGCTGGCGTTATTCCTGCTGTTTTAATGTACTATTTAGTAATTGAAAACCATGATGGTAATTTTGATGATATCAAGCGCTTTTTGCTAGTAGCAGGTGAAATAGGTAGTATCTTTAAAAAGGGAGCAACCATTTCGGCTGCCATGGGAGGCTGTCAAGCAGAAATTGGGGTGTCATCGGCTATGGCTGCTGCTGCACTTTGTGAACTACAAGGTGGTACTCCTGAACAGGTATTGATCGCGGCAGAAATCGCCATGGAACATCATTTAGGTATGACCTGTGATCCAATAGGCGGCTTAGTTCAAATACCCTGTATAGAGCGTAACGCCATGGGAGCTATTAAAGCCATTAACGCTTCAGAATTAGCATTGGATACGGATCCAAATAACGTCAAAGTACCCTTGGACAAAGTAGTACAAACCATGTGGGAGACTGCCAAGGACATGAACTCTAAATACAAGGAAACCAGTGAAGGTGGTTTAGCCGTTGGTGTTAACCTATCTGATTGTTAAGCAATACATATAATCAATCTTGACAACCTTGTCGTCTTCTAGTGTCAATAAGATAAATAATTTTCCAGGTGCCATTGTCATGAAACAGCTGAAATGAGTTAACACCACAATGACTGAAATTACCATTAAACCAAAACTCATAAGGTGTCCAAACATTGGCCATATTACCATCCACCTGAACGGAATAACCCAATATTTTTTCTTCCCATTTTTGGTCGGCTGGACGTGTTGCCACTGCGGTAATTAGTTTACCAGGTTCATCGGTAACTAAAACGTCTTTACCTTCTTGGGTCTTGTAAACAGTTTGCATTAAAACCTTATCCATCATAACTGATTTCATAAGTGTGGTGTCTCCTTTGTGAAATCCTTCAAAAAAAGTTTTAATGGTTTGTTCGGCATCCAGTTCGGCTGACTCTTGAGCCATCATAGTAGAAGATAATAATACCGTTAAATAGAAAATAAATCGTTGCATAATTAGTTTAGTTTCAACTAATGTACTACATCAATGATATATTGATAATCGTTTAAAGAAAAGTTTAACACTAAATATCTATTTAGTATTTTTACAAACTAGAAATTCTAAAACATCATTATGTCTGTTGCAAAAGAAGAATACAAAAGAATAACGGTCAAAACGTTGGTTGATATGAAATCGAATGGTGAGAAAATTTCCATGCTTACTGCTTACGATTATACCATGGCTAAAATTGTTGATGGCGCAGGTGTTGATGTCATTCTAGTTGGTGATTCAGCCAGTAATGTTATGGCAGGCCATGAAACAACCCTACCTATTACGCTGGATCAAATGATTTATCATGCGTCATCCGTAATTAGAGCCATAAATCGAGCTTTAGTGGTTGTTGATTTACCATTCGGTAGTTACCAAAGTGACCCTAAAGAGGCGCTTCGATCTGCTATCAGAATAATGAAAGAATCAGGTGGGCATGCCGTTAAACTGGAAGGTGGTAAAGAAATTAAAGAATCTATAAAGCGAATTTTAAATGCAGGAATACCTGTTATGGGCCATCTCGGTTTGACACCACAATCTATCTATAAATTTGGAACCTATACCGTTAGAGCTAAAGAAGAAGAAGAAGCTAATAAACTAAAAGAGGATGCCTTAATGCTAGAAAAAGCAGGATGCTTTGCTATTGTATTAGAAAAAATACCAGCAAAACTGGCTCAAGAAGTAGCTGAAAGTGTGAGTATTCCCGTCATTGGTATTGGTGCTGGTAATGGCGTCGATGGACAGGTATTGGTACTACATGACATGATTGGTATGACCCATGAATTTAATCCTCGATTTCTACGCAGATATATGAATCTTTATGAAGAGATGACCAATGCCATTTCGCAATATGTTGATGATGTTAAATCACAGGACTTCCCAAGTGACAAAGAACAATACTAGTGTCAAAAACTCTTTCCAATAAGGACAATCTTCAAGTTTTATATGAAGACAATCATATTATTATTGTCAATAAACGTGCTGGTGATATTGTTCAAGGCGATAAAACTGGTGACAAACCATTAAGTGATGTCATTAAAGACTATTTAAAAGACAAATACAACAAACCTGGCAATGTTTATCTAGGAGTTGTCCATAGGCTAGATAGACCAACAACTGGTATTGTCTTGTTTTCAAAAACCAGTAAAGCCTTACCACGACTAAACAAACTCTTTGCTGAAAAAAAAGCAAGTAAAACTTATTGGGCATTGGTGAAAAACGTACCCAGTAACACAGAAGGCACATTGGTGCATTGGCTAAAAAAGAATCCAAAAAATAATAAATCCACAGCCTATATCAAAGAAACGGAAGGTTCCAAAAAAGCCATTCTTCACTATAAAGTTATCCGAGCTTTAGACAACTATATTCTATTGGAAATTTCCTTGGAAACTGGTCGGCACCATCAAATACGAAGTCAACTTGCTAGTATTGGTTGCCCAATAAAAGGAGATTTAAAGTATGGATTTGATAGAAGTAACAAAGATGGTAGTATTAGTTTACATGCTCGAAAATTAGAATTCAACCATCCCGTTTCTAATGAATCCATATCAGTTATGGCACCACTCCCTAAAGACCCTGTTTGGGACGCTTGTTTATAAATTGATTTGTTGTGCTTTTCTGTAAGGGTAATCAATTTTCAATGAGGTTCCTTTGCCTTCTCTAGAATCCAACTTGAATTGCGCATTAATTAAATCGGCTCTATTTTTCATATTTAATAAGCCTGCCCCATTTTCAACCGTTTTGGAATTGAATCCTTTACCATCATCTCTGGCATCCAAGATTAATCGATCTTCCAAATATTGAATCGATACCAAAAAATTTTCTGCGGAAGCATATTTTATAGTATTGGATAAAAACTCCTGAAATATTCTAAATAAAATGATACTGTCCTTTTGATTTTGAAATAATTCAGAATTGCCTTCAACGGTTAACGTTGCGTTTAATATTTGTAACCTATTCAATCTATCAATTTCATTTTGAACAGACTCCTGAAATCCCTTGTTAGCAATAACATCGGTATTTAATGATTTGGACAAAGCCCTTACTTCTCGTAAGCTATCCTTAACAACATCTTTGGTTTCTGTAAATTGTTCTTTAATAGCTTCATCAACTGAAGTAGCCATAATACTCAATTGCATATTGGCTACAGACAGTAACTGACCAATATTGTCATGTAATTCTTGACCAATATTCTTAAGAGTTTGTTCTTGAATTTCAATTTGGGTATTGGAAATTTCTTCTTCAAATGCTTGTTGTTGTTTTATTTTATCTAAAATAAGTTTGTTTTTTCGCTTTTGAAAAACAATAAAAAAAATGATAAACAAAGCAGTAATAAATGTTAATACCACTAACATATAAATTAGTAAATACCTTTCTGCTACGGTTGTAACTGGTTGATTTTGTGATATAATAAAGTTAATCATGCTTCGGTCTGCAATATATTAAAGCAAAGGTAAATAATGAGTACATAAATACATTTATCAAAAGTCTTATGGTCCATTTCAAAACAACATAGTCCATGTCTGACTTGGTTGAATATCTATCAAAAAAAATCAATGGAGTTTCAATTATCATCCAAATAAAAATTCCAGTCGCCACATAAAAGCTCAATGTCTTGTAAAAGTTTAGCAGCTTTTCAGAATTTAACATTTCTAAAAAATAAAGCAACGCACAAATTATTATTATAAAAACATGTGACAACAAAATTGGTTTAGCATTAGTAGCCATAAAATTGTTAAAACTAAAAAGCATATACCCACAAGAGAAAAACAAAAACAAAACTGTTACGTATTTTATTATTCTTTTAGACATTAAAGATTTAATATTGTTATAGAAATACCAAGAGAAGAAAATAGTACTTCCTATAGACCAACAAATGTTATATACCCAAAAATTTTTTTCGAACAATGTATCTTTTATATAATCCTGAAGTCCAAAACGAATAGCATATCGTGGATAAGACGCAATTAATTCAAAAAGCAAAACATAACACAAAAAATAAATAAAATATCTAGATGTAATGCTTTTGTAATTTTTTAATACAATTAAGCCAGTTATTACAGACATGGCAATAACTGACTTATGAATTATAGGATAAAAATTTATTAAGAATTCTTTCATTAAAATTAGTTAGGGTAATTGGCACTCGGAGGGTCACCAGGATCACCGTTATCCAAGCCATCACCTCCAGGAATATCACCACCTCCAACACGTTTAAAGTTTAAGAATGAACTATTTCCTTCCGATAACGACTCACTACCAGTTGGCACCATAAACATAGTGGTATAGCCAGGTGTTTTACCATCTGGATGTGCACCTAGATAAATGCGAATACCATCCATATCATAACCTAAAGCTGTTGCTTGGCTATCGGCATAACGCAAATAATTATTCATGTCAACCAAAGAATACCAAGACGAGCGATTATCTAAATTAGGACCTCCAAATATAGAGTCACTAACTAAATTATAACGAACATTATAAGCTGAACTCAAGACTTTAGCTTGGCTAGATGTAATAACACCTGAAGGTTTTACAATTGGTGCTGCAGCCATTTCTGTTGTCCCAGCACAACTCGGACATAAATAGTAGGTTGCCAAAGCACCTATTAAGGCACCAATGACTAATAACGATAGTTTTTTCATGTTTATTTCTGTTTGGTTATTTATATTCTTAAAGTTAACAAAAAAATTAGCCTAGCCAACCTTCCCTGTCTAAACTTCTATATTGAATGGCTTCACTAATGTGATTACCATTGATATTCTCTGACTGTTCTAAATCCGCAATAGTACGAGCGACTTTTAAAATCCGATCGTAAGCTCTAGCCGATAGGTTCAAACGCTCCATAGCTGTTTTCAACAACTGTAAGGATGCTTCATCTAATTGACAGTATTTACGAATTTGCTTGGTATTCATTTGGGCATTGTAATGCACTTTGTCAGAATCTTCAAAGCGTTTGGTTTGAATTTCGCGGGCAGCTGTTACGCGCTTTCTGATATCCACTGATGATTCGGCTTTACGATCATCCGATAATTTTTCAAAAGGTACTGGTGTCACTTCAATATGAATATCAATTCTATCTAATAATGGTCCAGATATCTTACTTAAATAACGTTGCATTTCAGCTGGCGAAGACGTTACTGGGGCGTCTGGGTCATTAAAATAACCTCCGGGACTTGGATTCATACTGGCAACCAACATAAAAGATGAAGGATAAGTCACCGTAAATTTTGCTCGAGATATCGTGACTTCCCGATCTTCCAATGGTTGGCGCATAACCTCCAAAACTTCGCGTTTAAATTCGGGCAATTCATCCAAAAACAAAACGCCATTATGTGATAAGGATATTTCTCCCGGTTGTGGGTAACTGCCTCCTCCAACAAGTGCTACGTTCGAAATTGTGTGATGTGGACTTCTAAAGGGTCTTTGGGACATCAATCCGGTATTTTCTTTAACACGACCTACTACGGAGTGAATTTTAGTAGTTTCTAAAGCTTCACTCAATGTCATGGGTGGTAGAATACTCGGTAGACGTTTAGCCAACATGGTTTTACCAGCGCCTGGCGGACCAATTAAAATGATGTTATGCCCTCCTGCCGCTGCAATTTCCATACAACGCTTAATACCCTCCTGACCTTTGACATCACTAAAATCAAACTCGGGGAAATTGAGTTGTTTCTCAAACTCCTCTCGCGTATTAACAATGGTTTGTTCTAATGGCTCTCCTTTATCAAAATAATCAATGACCTGTTTAATGTTATCGACACCATAAACTTCCAAATTATTCACGATTGCTGCTTCCTTGGCATTTTGCTTGGGTAGTATAAAACCTTTAAAACCTTCTTCACGTGCTTTAATGGCTATGGGTAATGCGCCTTTAATGGGTTGCAAGGTACCATCCAAGGACAATTCGCCCATAATCAGGAAATCTTCTAAATTATCGGCTTTAATTTGGTCTGATGCAGTCAAAATACCAATGGCCAAGGTTAGATCATAAGCACTACCTTCTTTGCGTAAATCGGCCGGTGACATGTTAATGATAATCTTTTTACCCGGTATTTTATAACCATTATTCTGCAGAGCAGCAGCTATCCGGAAATTACTTTCCTTGATAGCATTATCTGGAAGCCCAACCAAGTGATATCCAATGCCTTTGTCGACATTCACCTCAACAACAACCGTTGACGCTTCAACCCCAAACACCGCACTAGCAAAGACTTTTTTGAGCATTAAAATTTAGTTTAAAATAAAAGTAAGAAAATTCAACTAAAATTTTTAATCAAAATAAATATATTTTAATGTTATTTATATTAGCTAATTGTTGGCCACCATAACCAAATCGACAATTTTATCTTTATTGTTATCAATAAATAAGATATTGTCATAAACTACAGCATCACCAACACTACCAATCACAACATCTCCTTTAGATAATGATAAACCTTCTTCGCTGTCATCATCTTTTAGATTCTTAATATCTTCAAAATTACTACCTACACCAAAACCATCTTTTGTTTTGAACTTATTTGAATACACAATAATTGTATTGATTTTATTATTCGAATCAACTTTAATATAAAAATCCTTGTCATCATAAGAATTAGTCAAAATATCATTCAACTTAAACACACCAATTTTTGTCTTTGTTATAATATTATGATCATTGTAATTACAAGACAATAGAACTAATAGAATTACTACTATAATTGATTTTTTCATAATTTAATTAATCGTTTCAGATTTTAATTAAAACTCATTCAAAAGGGAAGAATTATAGCTCTAATATATTAAAAACCAAGATATGATGATTAATTTAATTTTAGTGTATACCTTTTTCTAGAACAAACTCCAAAGCTCGCCTTTCATTATAATAATGCTTGCCATACAAATGAAAACCCACGTGACCTCCATGCTTTGGCATTTCTAAAAACAAATCAGGATTTTGCTTGGCTTCTTTAACTGGGTAACATTCCGGTGACAAAAAGGAATCGTTCAGGGCATTGATAATTAAGGTTGGTGTATGGATATTAGGTAGAAACTGCAGACTACTACATTGCGCATAATAATCTAAAGCGTCTGAAAAGCCGTGTGCTTTGGATGTGTAGACATCATCAAAATCCTTCAGCGTTTTAATGGAATTTATTGCTTCAATAGATAACGCATCAGTATGCTTCTTTTGTTTTTTGCGAAGTCTGTTAACAAGATATTTTTTAAAATTTTCATGATAAGCCACATTCTTGAACTTATGTAACTCTTTACACGAACCATGTAAGTCACAAGGAACTGAAACAGCGATAGCTGCTTTTATTTCATTTGGAATAGTATCACGCTCTCCAAGGTATTTTAGTAACATATTCCCGCCCAGACTGAATCCATTTAAAGTGATTTCGGAATAGGTTTTGGTTGCCAAAATATGATTGAGAATGGCTTCTAAATCCTCTGTTGCACCTGAATGATACGAACGATATTTTAAATTATCCTCACCACTACAGCCTCTAAAATTGACACATACAGCATCAAAACCATTATTATTGAATAGCTTTGCAACACCTGTCATATAGGGTCGTTGCGCATGTCCTTCCAAGCCATGTAACACAATGATAAGCTTATCGGTTTTTGAATTTGCAAAACTCCAATCCAAATCTAAAAAGTCTTCGTCAGGAAGTGTTATACGTTCTCTGTTTTGTTCGACTCCATGAACACGACGAACCAATCCCGAATAAATGGTTGATACATGACCATTTTTAAAAAACAAAGGCGCTTTGTATGAGGGTTCTACTATAGGCATATCTAGACTTCCAATGATGTAAATTGAAACTTTGTCCCGTCAAACAGGCCTTTATCACTCAATTTTAACGATGGTATAACCAATAAAGCCATAAAACTTAGAGTCATATAGGGTGCATGTAATGTGCTTCCAAGTTGTTTCGCCATCTTATCCAATTTGGCATAAGCGTTACCAATGGTTTCAGCATCTTGACCACTCATGATTCCAGCTACAGGAAGCGGAACTATTTGCTCATCAGCTTCAGAAACGGCACAGACACCGCCTTTGTTTTCAATGATTAGATTTACCGCCTTACATATCATCTCATCAGAAACACCGACAGCAATAATATTATGGGAATCATGGCCAACCGAACTGGCTATAGCACCTGATTTTAATCCAAAATTTTTAATGAAAGCCAAAGCCGGTTTATCATTATTATATCGATTAACAACCGTCATCTTTAAAACATCATTTTCAATATTGGAAACTAAATTGCCATTTTTGGAAGTGGTTTTCTCAATAAGCTCATTGGTTATCAATTGACCTTCCAATGCTTCAATGACGCGGATTTTTTCAGTAGAGGATGCCACTATAAAATCATGGACAGATTTTTTTTGGGTATTGAAATTATTCAGAATTTGAAAAGGCGTAGACCGAATTTTAGATTCACCTTCATTAAAAACCAATTGCCCATCTATATATGTTTGTAAAGTTTTGAAATCTTTTAAGTCTTCAACAACAATACAATCGGCTTTGTCACCAACTTTTAAAAGACCTATATCTAAATTGTAATGTTTTACTGGGTTTATACAAGCAGCTTGAAGTACTTTAAAAATATCAATTCCTTTTTTTACTGCTCTGGCGCATAATTGATTGATATGCCCTAACAATAAATCGTCTGGGTGCTTATCATCACTACAAAACATCATATTGTTATAATGTTCAGGCAGCAAATCTATTAAAGCTTCAAAATTTTTGGCAGCACTACCCTCTCTGATTAAAATCTTCATGCCTTTTTGAAGTTTCTCCAATCCTTCATCATAAGTGAAACATTCGTGATCTGTCGAAATGCCTGCTTTAATATATTTGGTTAGGTCTTTACCTCGTAATCCTGGGGCATGACCATCCAAAGGTTTATTAAACTGTTTTGCCCAGCTTATTTTTTTTAGTACTTCGTCGTCATCAAAAATTACTCCCGGATAATTCATCATTTCGGCTAAATACTTAATATCTGGATTTGCCATTAATTCCTTGATACCTTCTGAATCTATAGTAGCTCCAGCCGATTCAAAATTTGTTGCTGGCACGCAAGATGGTGCTCCAAAATTGAATTTAAATGGTGTTTGTTTACCGTTTTCAATCATGAATTTTACGCCTTCAATTCCCAAAACATTAGCAATTTCATGAGGGTCAGACACTGTTGCAACGGTTCCATGCTTAACAGCAACTCTAGCGAATTCACTTGGCACCAACATAGAGCTTTCAATATGGATGTGGGCATCAATAAAACCAGGTAAAATAAAATGGTTGACATTATGGTCTTTTTCAACAATGCTGGCTATTTTACCATTTTTAAAAGTAATTTCTCCTTTAAAAATGCGTCTATTCGGGATGTCTACTATTTGACCTTTAAGTATCATAATTCTATTTTGGTAAAGCTACTTTATTTCCATAAAAAAAGCGAGAACTAGTCTCGCTTTTATATATCCAAAGATAAGTTTATTGTCTTTTAAAAGCTTCAACACCTTGTACTAACCAATCATAATATTCATCCACATTTGGTGTATAAGCAACCGCCTTACTAATATCATCGCCATTAGTGTTTTGAATAACATACAAGGGTTGGGCATTGGTATTATAATTTAACTGTTGGTATTCTAACCATTTGTGACCATAGGTTGTGATTTTATTTCCAGTGAGTTCAGACTCATATTGTTCACTGGCAGGAAGTTTTCTTCTATCATCAACGTACAAGGAAATCAGTACAAGCTCGTTGTTCAAGAGGTTGAAAATACGATCATCAATCCATACCTGCTCCTCCATTTTTCTACAATTCACACAAGTAATTCCGGTGAAGTCCAACATGACTGGCTTGTTTACTTTTTTAGCATAGGCCAATCCCGTATCATAATCATGGAACGCTACAATATCATGTGGTCCATAATGAGCTCCTTCAGGTAAATCCAAATGCTTACCAGATGAAGCATTGGCCACTTGCTTTTTCGTGTACCCAACACCATATGGCGATTCGCTATTGGTGCTCATAGGTGGCGGAAATCCACTAATTAATTTTAGAGGTGCACCCCAAAGACCTGGTATCATATACACGGTAAATGCCAAGGTTATCAATGCCATACACAGTCTGCCTACAGAAATGTGTTCTAAAGGCGAATCGTGAGGCAATCGAATTTTTCCTAATAAATACAGACCTAGTGTTCCAAAAATGGCTATCCAAATGGCTAAAAATACTTCGCGTTCCAAAAAGTGCCATTCCAATACCAAATCGACCATGGATAAAAATTTGAAGGCAAAGGCTAGTTCCAAAAATCCTAGCACAACTTTGACTGTATTCAACCAGCCTCCAGATTTCGGTAAGGAATTTAACCAACTTGGAAAAAAGGCAAATAAGGCAAATGGCAACGCAATAGCAGAAGAAAAACCTAACATACTAATAATTGGGGCTATACCACCTTTGGTTGCTGCGTCTAACAAGGCTGTCCCTGCAATAGGAAACGTACATGAAAATGACACAACAGCCAATGCCAGTGCCATAAAGAAAATCCCAACAATTCCACCTCTATTCGCACCACTATCCACTTTATTAACCCATGAGTTAGGCAACATGATTTCAAATGCCCCTAAAAATGAAAAGGCAAAAACCAATAAGGCAATGAACATAATCATGTTGAACGTAACACCGGTTGAAAATTCATACATGGCATTGCTACCAAACATTGCTGAAACTGCCGTACCTAATAAGGTGTAAATGACAATAATAAAAAAGCCATATAACAGTGCGTTTCTAATACCTTGTCCCCTTGTTTTACTTTGTTTCGTAAAAAAGCTTACTGTCATTGGAATCATCGGAAACACACAAGGAGTCAATAAAACCAAAAAGCCTAAAAAGAAGGCTGTAAAAAAGATACTCCACAAACTTTTAGAATCCGTTTCTGGAGCTTTGGATATGGGCGAATTGGCGTCTTGAATGGTCGCTTCTGGTTCTTTCTTTATGATTTCATTTAAGGATGTTTCAGAGCCATTTAATTTGAAGGTTACTGTTTTTTGGGGATAGAGGCATTTTTCATCATCGCAAACCTGAAAGGCAATATCAACCGATATATCTTTTAAATCCTGATTGATCAGTTCAATTTTTTGAGTAAAGGTCGCTTCATAATCAAAGTAGTTCAAATCCATCTCAAACACTTTATCAAAAGCCGTGATATATGGACTTTCCATCACTTTACCAATAAGTTTGAAGTTATCGACCGTATCTATAGAGTCAAAAATAAACTCGGTTGGCATGGGTCCACCTTCTGGCAATTCTTGCGAATACATATGCCAGTGTTCTTCAATATCAGCTTCAAAAATTAGATTGTATTCTGATTCAGACAACTTTTCGACTTTAGTTTCCCATTTAACCGGATCTAAAATCTGTGCTTGAGCTGAAAAAATTGAAAATAATACGATGAATAAAGAAAGTATATTACGTTTCATTCTGGAAGCTAATTTTTAATATTTGATTCGTATTGTTAGTTAGTTTAAATCTATCATCCATGCGGCTGTTAATGATCCAAATAATTTTATTGTCATTGGAAACCAACAACAGCGCCTCTTCTTTTTGAGGTAACGACCATTTTTCGTCTTTAAAGAATTTACTCAACTTCTTTTTCCCGGTCATTCCAAAGGGATAAAAATAGTCGCCTTTTTCCCATTTTCTTACGGTTAGCGGATATTTTAACAAATCTTTATCAACATAAATCGACGAAAGGCCTTTTGTTGAGATTTTATTAACTTCTTCAAAACTCAAATTACCCATTGGTAAAACAACAATATCATTTTCATCATTAATTTGAATACTCTCAAAATTTGATTCCGATGGCAATTCGGTAACTATCAAATGCTTGCGGTCCCTAATTAACCTATGTGACCTGGATTGTATCAACTTGCCTGATTGACCATTTAAAATACCAGCCACATCATCCCATTCTGTGAAACCAAAATCCTTAAGTAATTCATATAAATAGACTTTGGGATCCGATAATTTCTGAACTTTTTTAATATCTATTAGGATGTTATCCTCTTCAATAGAAACAACTTTCTTTTGGATTCGAGCCATAGAATCCTCAATAATAATTTTGGAGTCCTGCAAATGATTTTGGGTTTTAGATAGGCTCTGTAACAATTGTGGATTTATTTCCTTAAGAAAAGGAACCACGTCATGACGCAATTTATTTCGAAGGTATTTGGTTGAAGCATTACTACTATCATCACGCCATTTTAGATTGTTTGCTGTGGCATAATCTAATATGTCTTCCCGAGAAAACGGCAGTAATGGTCGTACAAAAATGTTATTTACTTCTGGAATACCTAACAGACCATCCAAACCTGTCCCTCGCAATGAATTGATCAAAAAAGTCTCCAGATTGTCATCCGCATGATGTGCGGTCAACACGTAATTAAAATGCAATTGCTCTGCCAATTCAGTAAACCAATTGTATCGTAATTCACGAGCAGCCATTTGAGTGGAAAGTTTGTTTTCATTGGCATAAGTTTCGGTATCGAAACTATCAACGAAAACTTCTAAATCCCAATCTTCTGCCAGGCTCAAAACAAATTCTTCATCACCATCACTTTCATTTCCTCGTAAGTTAAAATTACAATGTACCAGGCTGATGTTCAGTTTTAACTGATGACATAAATGCGTCAATACCACACTATCCAATCCACCAGAAATGGCAATAAGAATCTTACTTTTTTGTAGAAAAGGTAGATTGTTTTGAATATATTCTTTAAACAAATTAAGCACCTTCAAAAATAAACTTTAATTTTCTAAAACTTCGCGCATGGCTTTAGCTTTTACCAAACATTCTTCATATTCACTTAATGGGTCGCTTTTTGCCGTAATGGCACCACCAACAGAATAACTGACATACTGATTTGTTTCATTGTATAAAATACTTCTGATAACCACATTGAAATCGAAATCACCATTAGGTGCAAAATAACCGACTGCGCCAGAATATAATCCTCGTTTGGTTTCCTCTAGCTCCTCAATAATTTTCATAGCAGACACTTTTGGCGCACCTGTCATACTACCCATTGGGAACGTTGATTTAATGACATCAACAGGATGTGTATCTACTTCAATTTCAGAAGAAATCGTCGAAATCATTTGATGTACTTGCGGAAAGGTATAGACCTTGCAGAGCTCTTCAACCTGTACACTCCCTTTGGTGGCCGTTTTAGATAGGTCGTTTCGCACTAAATCGACAATCATGATATTCTCGGATCGCTCTTTTTCGTTTTTAGACAAAGCCTCACGTAAATTATCATCTTCATTGCTATCAATTGATCGTCTAGCTGTCCCCTTTATGGGTTGCGAAATAATTTTATTGCCTTGCTTTTTCAAGTAGCGTTCTGGCGAAGCAGAAAGCAAATACTTATCCTGAAGTTTTAAAAAAGTTGCAAATGGCGGCTGCGAAATATCATTGAGTTTCTGATAAGTTGTTAAGGGATTTATTTTAGAGGTTTCAGCATAAAATTCCTGACAAAAATTAGCTTCGTAAATATCGCCTCGATGAATATGCGCCAACATAGTCTCAACTTTACTGAAATACTCATCCTTATGAATACGCAACTTAATTTTGATTGGCTTACTTGGATAATTTCCAATTTCCAAATCAGTAGATTTTATATCTTGAATATCCTTTTCCCGTTCATCATCGACCAAGTTTAGGTAATGCACCTCTAACCTATTTTCTTTTAAAAAAAATAATTTTTTAGGTTGGAAAAAACACAGTTCCGGAAACTGCAAACCATCAAAATTGTTGGATTGTAAATCTTCTACATCATTCTTTAAATCATAACTCAAATAACCAAAAAGCCAGTCTTTAGTCGTGCTTTGATATTCTTTCAACCTACCAAAAGCGTCATGGTAATCAGTTTGTATGCTCGTAAAAGCATCTACTGCCAACACGGCATCATAACTAGAATATTTCTGATTATAAGTATTAGAATCCATCCAAACAACTTCAGAAAACTGTTGACTCCAATTGAGCAATTTCAATTTAAAATCCTCACTTTTTTCTAATTGATATGTATGGATTGTCCGCACTTGAAAATTTTAAACACAAATTACCGAATAATTGTATGCATTAACAAGTAGAAACTCTCTTATAAAAATTTACCTTTGCACTATGGAACAACCAGTTACTTTTCAAGACCTCAAACTAAATACACCTTTATATAATGCGCTTGATGATTTGGGTTTCATTAATCCTACACCCATTCAAGAGCAGGCTTTCAATATTGTGGCTTCAGGTAAAGATGTGGTTGGGATTGCCCAAACGGGAACTGGAAAAACCTTTGCCTATATGTTGCCCATTTTGCGCAATTTAAAATTTTCAAAACAAGATAATCCTAGAGTATTGATTTTGGTTCCAACCAGAGAATTGGTTGTTCAGGTGGTTGAGGAAGCCGAAAAATTGGCCAAATATATCAACGTTAGAATTTTAGGGGTTTATGGTGGTGTCAACATTAACACTCAAAAGCAGGCCGTTGCACAAGGTTTGGACATTATTGTCGCTACTCCTGGTAGATTGTATGACTTAGCTGTTAGTCGCGTGTTGCAATTGAAATCCATTCAGAAGTTAGTGATTGACGAAGTGGATGTCATGTTGGATTTAGGCTTTAGACATCAGCTTATTAATATATTTGATATCCTCCCTGAACGCCGACAAAATATCATGTTTTCGGCTACCATGACCGAAGATGTGGATAACTTAATCACTGATTTTTTTATTGCACCACAACGTGTTTCCATTGCGGTTTCAGGAACACCTTTGGGAAATATTTCACAGACAAAATACTCGGTACCAAATTTCTATACCAAACTGAATTTATTGGTTCATTTGCTGAAAGATAGCGAGACCTATCATAAAGTTTTGGTATTTGTAGCTTATAAGAAAATGGCCGACCGTCTTTTTGAGGCTCTTGAAGAGCGCTTTCGTGATGACGTTTGTGTCATACACTCCAACAAAACCCAAAATTATCGTTTACGCAGTATTGAACAGTTTCAGGAAGGCGAACATCGCATTTTGGTGGCAACCGATGTCATGGCTCGTGGTCTGGATATTGACAACATTTCACATGTTATCAATTTTGATACACCCATTTATCCTGAAAATTACATGCATCGTATTGGTAGAACCGGTCGTGCCGAGCGAAAAGGAAAGGCTTTATTATTTCATACCGAAAAGGAAAACGAAGCTGTTGAGCGTATTGAGTCGTTAATGAATATGCACATTCCTGAAATTCCCTTTCCTAAAGATGTCACTATTTCAACTGAATTAATAGAAGAAGAACGACCTCAAATTAAAGAACGCAACAATCCTTTGAAACGCAATCATGACGAGGAAGTTGGTCCTGCATTTCATGAAAAGAAGGACAAAAATAAAAAGGTGAATTTGGGCGGCTCATACAAACGAGAAATTGCTAAAAAGTACAAAAAGCCTAAAACTAGAGGTGATAAGAATTACAATAAACGTAAAAAACGGAAGTAGCTTGTCATTCCTACGAAAGCAGGAAATCGAAGATTCAGCGGGGCTAATCCAGAGATTCAACTGAACCAATCAACAAACATTAGACATTTAACTTTATCCACGTCTTGTCCTTCCTAAAAAACAATAGCACTAGTTTTGTCATTCCTGCGCAGGCAGGAATCCATTATTCTAAAATTCCTTAATTTAGATACATGCACCGAAATACCCATCAATACTACCTATACATCCTTTCCAATAAATACAAGGGTACTTTGTACATTGGCGTGACCAACGATTTGGAGCGACGCATGTTTGAACACAAAAACAAACTGGTTGAAGGCTTCACCAAAACGTATGGTCTGGACAAATTAATTTACTTTGAAACCTTTCAATATGTAAATGATGCTATTAAGCGTGAAAAGAATATGAAAAAGTGGAAACGTCAGTGGAAAATAAATATCATTGAAGAGGATAATCCAGAATGGGATGATTTATCAAAAGACTGGCCTTGTTTAATTGATTGAATTATCAAACTGGATTCCTGCCTGCGCAGGAATGACAATAAACGTAAAAAACGGAAGTAGTTTATTAACTGGCCAATTTCTCGAGCATACCTTTAAAAATAAAACCATGAAAAGGCCAAACACTATACCAGTATAAACGGCCATTAATACCTAAAGGTCTGAAAGTTGCTGTTTGAACAATTTTATTATCCTGAACTTTGAATTCAAGCCAGGCTTCACCAGGTAATTTCATCTCCGCGAAAAGTAATAACCTGCCTTCTTCTTTGTTTGCATAAAGCACACGCCAGAAATCCAGCGCATCACCCACATTCAAGGTGTGTACATTGGTTCTTCCGCGTCTTAATCCTACACCGCCAACCAATTTATCCAAATAGCCACGAATTTGCCAAAGCCAATTACCGTAATACCAACCTGTTTCGCCACCAATGCTCCAAATTCGCTCCAGAGTTTCAGCACGATTCGCAAACGCTTTTTCACGTTTATCTACAAAACATCCAAAGGTTGGTACTTGGATATAATGCGAAATATTATACTCCATACCACTACTCACATAGGCATCTTTCCAACTCGATATAATTTCACTATTTTCAATTTTACTGAAAGTTCGTTGTAAGCATTCGGTATAACCTAGAGTTTGAATGTCTAACAACTTACTTAATCGATCATCCTTACAAACAACCTCAATCTTCATACTATTCACCAATGCAACCGCCAGTCTGTATGAGGTGGATGTAACAAAATACAACCAATAGGATGATAGTCTTGGTGTCATAACTGGAATCGTAAAGATATACCGTTTCAAGCCTCTTACCCTGGCGAACTCAAGCAGCATTTCTTTATAGGTCAGGACATCTGGACCTCCAATATCAAAACTCTGATTGTAAGTTTGTTCATTGAACAAAGACTTCGATAAAAACTGAATGACGTTGAAAATGCCAATTGGTTGACATTTGGTATTAAGCCAGCGTGGTGTAATCATTATGGGAAGTTTTTCAACCAAATCTCTGATAATCTCAAAAGAAGCGCTACCTGAACCAATAATAATGCCTGCTCTAATGGCGGTAAAATGACCTTTACCTTCACTTAATATTTCTTCCACGCGTTTTCTGGACGCTAGATGTTTTGATAAATGATTTTCATTTACGATTCCAGTCAAATAAATAACATGCTTAATATTTGTATTGGCGATTGCTTTATTAAAATTACGAGCAGATTGAGATTCCAACTCCTCATAATCTTCTGAAGCAGACATGGAATGCACCAAATAATAAGCCCCTTCAATATCATGGGGTATATTCTTCAATGTCTCTTCATTGAGCAGATCCAAATGGATGGTGGTAATTTGTTCCTTTAAGAAATCGGGTGGATTAAATCGACTCACATCACGTACACCACAAACCACATGATATCCTAAATCACATAAAACAGGTAATAGCCTTTTACCTATGTATCCTGTCGCTCCGGTTAATAATACTGTCATCCATCTGTTTTGTGAACTATAAAGATAAGCCTCTCAAGACAACTAAGAAAACGGCTTGTTGGATAAAAAAATCCCTCGCCTAGCGGCAAGGGATTCGCAAATAATCTCGTTAGTCTTCAAAACCTTCCTAACAATAACTTATTACCATACATAAGTTCGCTCTGAACGTCAACTTGATTATTCGCAGCTGCACTATTAATCAGTGTCTAATATCTTTAATTTTTGTTAGATGCCAAAATTTAATCGAGCCTATATAAAAAAGATTTGAACACTTCTATTAACATCTTGTAAAACAGAGGAGTATAAAAAAAACGACTACTTCAGTCGTTTTTTATTTCGAAATATTGGCTCGTTTAATTACATTTTAAATTTAGCCATTCTTTCCCCGTGATATTCCGAACCACTTATTTCATAAGCTTTGGACACATACTTTAAAGCATTGGTATAATCTTTTTGAAATTCATAATAATCTGCCATAGAATCATACGCATTGGCACTGTTAGGGTAATACTCCATAGCTTTTTCAAAATATAGTTTAGACTTATCCAGTTGTCCCATATCCATATTCATATAACCGGACATATTTAAAAGTTCTTCAGGATATGGCGGTACAGCATACCCAAAATGACTTTCCAGTTTATCTGCCCGATGCTCAATAATGCCTTCCAATGCTTCAATTGGTGTTTCAGGATTATTGATGGCATAAGTGTTTTCCATTTGAAACCATTCAAACAATGCTATCATTCCATCTTTGATGGAAGGTTGTGGAATGGTACCGTGAATTTCCTTCGGATAGAATTGCCAGGTAAACTGTAGATTATTCTGCTTATTTTCCTGAATAAACTGCTTTAATCCCACATTGGAACGAGCAAAAATGGTAAAATCAGAAGTATCTTCCATGACATTATCGATAGTAACCGTTTCGTCCAGCATATTCAATTGGCCATTCAAGGACATGAATAAAGTCTTATTACTCAAATCCTTTTGAGGCAAAATAGCTTTGGCCTCTTTAACCAGTTTTTGATCATCCCAATCCAAACTTGGGTCTATGGCTAAATAATTGGCAAACAATTTCGGACGATGCACCAAACTATAAACTGTAAACAAACCGCCATACGAGTGACCTATCAAGGTTCTGTAATTGGTCACTGGGTAGCTTGTTTCAACATATGGAATCAATTCGGTTTCAATAAATTTCAAAAAGTTTTTGGCTTCACCGTGTTCTTCTTTATATGGCATGCCATACATTTCAGTGATTTTTGAAGTGGTTAAATCCCGTGTTCTATTTTCAGCATTTGAAATACCCACCAAAACCATTTCAGGCATAAACCCTCCAGAATAATAATGATGGACATCGGTTAATGTGGGCAAAAATACTTCGCCATCCAATATATATACAACCGGATATTTTTGATTGGGATTGGCATGATAACTTTCTGGAAGCTGTACATAAATCGTTCTGGATTCCTTTAGTACTTGAGAATACAGACTATCCTTTTTCCCTACTTGGCTCAAATACGCATTGGTTTGTCCGGTAATGACTCCATAACACATACTCAAGAGCAACACTAAAACAGTTCTTCGTTTATTGATTGTGATCTTCATTAATCCTTATGTAAAGCTTTTAAAATAAGAATACCTATTCTGCCAATAATAAATGTCAATAATCCGAAAAGTGATGTGATTAAAGACACTTTTAATCCGCCAGCAAACATGGCAGGTTCGGCATTTCCCATAGCCTCAACAGAATCAAAAGCTGAAACCAAGCCCAAAATTGAGGCGAAAAAACCAATTACCATTCCCAGTAAACTGGCATCTGAAGCCAATTGCAGCATGCGTTTGGATAGGTTTTGATTGGATTTAACCGATACAAAACCTCTAATCAAAAAGATTACGGATAGTATCAGACAAATTAAAATCAGGGACATCATTAATGGTCCACCTTCATCAAAAAGACTCATTAAAAAAATTGTTGAAAATATCATACGTTAGATTTTATGTTAAACATAATACAAACATATCCCTTTGATAGACTGAAAATCATGAAATGCGACGAATGACTGAATTAGCAAAGGATATGACCAAATTGTCAAAACCCGTGCTAATCTGGTTGTTTGTCTACAAAATATAAAAAACACCTTAAAAATATGGTATTATTGTATTGTAATTAATAAGCATGTTTACAAAAAGAGCTATTTTAAAGTTAAGCTTTCGTTTGCTCACCCATCTCGTGTTTTGGTGTTTGGTGCTTTTGTTTTTTACCAACTTTTTTTCATCAAAAGAAGAAAGTTTCCAAGACACCTTATTGTTTTCTGTCTTTTTAATGCCTGTAACCATTGCTGCAACTTATGTTTCCATTTATAAGTTGATTCCGGAATACTTAATACAAAAAAAATACGGTTTATTTATTCTCTACTCGGCTTATACCCTTATCATTTCTGGGTATTTGATTATGATGTCCATATTCTTTAGTCTTATTTATTTGGCGCAATTTGAATATGACAACATGAACCCGATTACCAAAAACATTATTTCGGTGGCTTCAGGTGTTTATTTGGTGGTTATTTTGGTAAGTGCATTCAAATTATTGAAACTCAATTTAAAGCATAGCGAACAGACCAAGAAGCTTGAAACAAAAATTCTAGAAACCCAATTGAAGCTAAAAGAACAAGAACTGAACTATTTAAAAATGCAGATCCATCCACATTTTTTGTTCAATACCCTCAATACCATGTATGGTTTTGCCTTAAAAAAAGCCGATGAAACACCTGAAATGATATTGAAACTCTCTAACTTGTTGGATTACTTATTGTACCAGGTCGATAAACCGTTTGTACTTTTAACTGAAGAAATTGAACACATCGAAGATTATATCGCTTTGGAGAACATGCGGTTTCATGATACCTTAAACGTGTCATTGAACGCCCATGATATTTCATCAGATGCGAAACTGGCACCCATGCTTCTATTGCCCTTCGTGGAAAACAGCTTTAAGCACGGTAGCCTGAAAAATGGAAAACTGAATATTGAAATCCATATAGAAACAACCGATAATACCATTCATTTTTCAATTGAAAATACCAGTATAAAATCCGAAAACTCGAATAGTGGTATTGGCTTACAGAATATCCAAAAACGACTGGATCTCTTATATAAAAACCAATATGATCTACATATTTCGAATACGGAAGACACGTTTAAAGTGGATTTAACCTTAAATAGTAACTAGTTGCAAAATCAAAACAACATAACCTGCCTGATTGTTGACGATGAAAGAATCGCCAGAGAAGTCATTGCAACGCATGTAAGCAAGATTGACAACGTTTCCGTATTGGCCAGTTGCAGCAGTGCTATGGAAGCCTTTAAAATTATCAATGCCCATAAAGTGGATTTGATCTTTTTGGATATCAATATGCCTGATGTGTCTGGCATTTCATTTGCCAAATCCATAAACAAGGACATCAAAATTATTTTTACAACGGCCTATCGGGATTATGCTGTGGAAGGATTTGAATTGCAGGCTGTAGATTACCTGTTAAAACCCATAGCGTTTGAACGGCTATTAAAAGCAGTTAACACTTACTTTAATGTGTACTCCAATGCAATATCTGAAACAGCTTCCCAACTGGAAACCAATCAATTTATGTTTGTACGTTCTGATAGACGCATGATTAAAATTGATTTTAACGCGATTGTTTACATTGAAAGCTATAGTGACTACATTAAAATCCATCTAGAGAATGAAACCATAGTCACTCGGGAAACCATTAGTGCTATTGAAGCCAAGCTTCCCAGTAATCAATTTTTGCGTATACACCGATCGTTTATTGTGTCTATAGCACATATTACCTCCTTTACCAATGAACATGTCATGATTCAAGGTAAAGCCTTAACCATTAGCAGAAGTTATAAAAAGGAAGCGCTTGAAGTTTTGGAACGGTATTAAGAATGGAATACAAGATCGATTATCACTCTTCTAAAGATTGATGCTATAAGTCGTTTTTATATTGATGTTATTCTTATTGTAGGTCTATTGTCATGATCATAATCGTCCGACTTGATTAATTCTGCAAATAAGTATGTATCTTCTAATCTGTTTCCATCTTTATCAACCCATCGACATTTTATTTCAAAAGTCTCGGGCTCTTTACCAACTACAATCATTTTAATTTTTGTGTTTGATTTATGATAAACACTATTCCCAATCTCAAAATCTTCGAATTTATAGTTTCTCATTCCCATATTACAATATTTTATTAGCGTCTACTTGATATCCCGATGCTGTCAATTCTTTAACTAATTTGAACTTCCAAGTTTTAGCATCATCAATCGAATTATATAAAATTCCGTGTAAGTCGCTAGGTAATTCAACTCCATCTTCATACATTGGGAATACGTTGCTGCGTCCTAATTTTCCTATGAAATAACCCATTTCAATAATTACATTTTGTCTCGCTCTAAATTGATCTTCGTTAGAAGTTTTAACTCTGCCTAAATCGTCAGCTGTCATTAAAACAACGGCAAAACCAACATCAGAATGAAGTTCAAATTTTTCAATTATTGTTTGTCCTTGATTTGGTTGTTCTGACAAGATTATAGGTTCTAAACCAAGCTTTTCCAAAGTTCTTGCTACATCAGTTTTGATATGGTCATTATGACCGTGAACAATAAATATTTTGTTAGTTTTTGTTGATATTTCTTTCATTTCGTGTATGCTTGGTTCCTCAATTGAGGATTTTAATAAATCGGCTTTTCCTAGAAGTTTTTTGAGGTTAGATAGTTTAGCTTCAACACTTTCTTTAAAATTTAAAAGTTTGCCTTGAGGACCATGTCTACTTTTTCCAAGACCAATAAACATTGTGCAATCGTCATATCGTTTCTTATATTCATTGTATTCATTATTGAATGACTGTTTTAAGTATTCAGAATTATAATCACTCCAATGATAGAAAGCTTCTCTATTATTTTCAAAATCAGTTTGCGTACTTACATTAAATTTTAAAATTTCTTCTCCCTCCTTAATTCGTTCTTCAAGTTTCTGTATGAAGTCCTTTCTGGGAACAATTAGTTCGGTTGGAGGTGGTGGTGTATATTTTGTGCTAGTTTTCGCCATATTTATTCTTTTTCACGGTTGTTATTCAAATGAAATTCAATAACTTGAAATGAATTCATTTTAATCTTTAAACGAAGTTAAAATTTTATTCAATGAATTCGTGTTCAAGTTATTAACAGTTGTAAACAAAAAAAGCGAACCGTTTGGTTCGCTTTTTTTATTAAGACCTCTCGACTGCGCTCGAGGTGACAATGCTTTTTAGTTAAACATGTAATGCACGATCATCGGTAGCTGCTAGAGCGGCTTCCTTAATGGCTTCCGTAAATGTTGGATGCGCATGTGACATTCTGGAAACATCTTCAGCTGATGCTCTGTATTCCATAGCTACCACAGCTTCGGCAATCATATCGGCTGCACGTGCACCAATCATGTGAACGCCTAAAATTTCATCCGTAGATTTATCTGCCAATATCTTCACAAAACCATCCAAGTCCATACTCGCACGACTTCTTCCCAACGCACGCATCGGGAATTGACCCACTTTATAATCTACACCAGTGTCCTTTAATTGCTCTTCGGTTTTACCAACAGAAGCGACTTCTGGCCAAGTATACACCACGCCTGGAATTAAGTTATAATCAATATGTGGTTTTTGACCTGCTAAAATTTCCGCTACAAACACCCCTTCTTCTTCAGCCTTATGAGCTAGCATAGCACCTTTAACAACATCACCAATAGCATAAATATTACTGGCTGATGTTTGTAAATGCTCATTAACTTCAACCTGTCCTCTATCGTTTAGTTTCACACCTGCTGCTTCAGCGTTTAAGCCATCCGTATATGGACGACGACCAACAGATACCAAACAGTAATCACCTTTAAACTCTACCTCTTCGCCTTTTTTGTTATCGGCTTTCACGATAACTTCATCGCCTTTACGCTCAACCGACTTCACTTTGTGGGAAGCATTGATAGAAAACTTTTGCTTCTTAAGTACTTTATTCAATTCTTTTGACAATCCAGAATCCATGGTTGGAATGATACGATCCATATATTCCACCACCGAAACTTCAGCACCTAAACGCTTATAAACCTGTCCTAATTCCAAGCCAATAACACCACCACCAATAACAATTAAATGTTTTGGAATTTCTTTCAGCTTTAAAGCTTCTGTAGAAGTTATAATTCGCTCTTTGTCAATATTTATGAACGGTAAACTTGAAGGTTTACTTCCAGTAGCTATAATGGTGTTTTTTGCTTCAATTTCTTCCTCTTTATCACCTTTTATTAAGATGTGAGTAGCATCTTTAAACGAACCCAATCCTTGATACACATCAATATTATTCTTCTTCATCAAGAAATCAATACCACCTGTAGTCTGGTCTACAACCGATTGCTTTCTGTCAATCATTTGCTTTAGGTTAACCTTTATCTCTCCTGGAATATCGATACCATGCTCTTCAAAATGCTTTACGGCATCCTCGTAGTGGTGAGACGAATCTAAAAGTGCCTTACTTGGAATACAACCCACGTTTAAACAGGTACCTCCTAAAGTGGCATATTTCTCTATAATAGCTGTTTTCATTCCCAATTGAGCGCAACGAATAGCTGCTACATACCCTCCAGGTCCAGAGCCTATAATGGCTACATCATATGAATTCATATAAAATCTTTTATCAAGTTGTGTTAAAAACGTTCCTGTTTACACAGGAATGACAATTTATTTATGTTTACAGCAAGCTGCAAACGTTTTTTGCGAATACAAAAATACAAATGTTTTGTGGGTTGACCATAACAATTAAGCGTGAAGATATGGTTAATTTTAATACCCGATTTGATTGGCTTTTCCGCTTCCGGAATAGCTTTTGTCCTTTTCAATATCCATTAAAATCCACTCCAATTCTGGGTCCTTACCATTTAAGCGGTCTTCATGCGTTGGAACGATATAAACATCAGGTTTAATACCAAAGCCATCTGGTTCTGTTTTGTATGGTGACTCTATTTGCATCAGCCCAAACCGAATTTTAACTAAACTATTTGGCAGTGTGTAATATTTGTAAATGCCGGCTACGGTTCCATTGTAAGCACCACCAGTTTCCTCACCAACAAAAGTTGCCAGATTCAAGGCTTTCAAATTAGTTGAAATAATCGATGACGCCGAAAATGAATTACCATTAATCAGCACATATACCTGACCTTTAAAATTATTTTCTTTGGGCTGACGTATTTTACTGTACTTAAATTTATAATACAAGGTATCGTTTACCTTTTGAGTCTTTAATAGGTTATGCGTCACAATGATGGGTGATAAAATAGCTGATACTATTTTTAAACCTGTTGGACTGCCATTGGCCATAGCAAAAGTCATAAATGGCACACGACTGGTGACTTCACTTTTGTTGTTTATAAACTGATAAGGCTCCTGCGCCAAGTACGAAAACAAATAATCGATTTCACCAATACGACCACCACCATTATCACGTAAGTCCAGAATTAAATAAGGCGTGTTTAACGAATCTAACTTCTGAAAGCTTTCGCTATAAAACTCTTTGTAAGGACCATCTTCAAAACCTCTAATTTTCATTATGGCCACGGCATCATTTAAATAATTGAAGTTTCGGATATATTCCTTTCTGGACGAGATGTATCCCAGTTTTTTATGACGCTTTCGCTTTTCTCTTTCTGCTATCTTTTTGGCATTTCGCTCATCTTTAGTTAAGGTTTTTACAACTGTGGAATCTTGAGGCTTTTGAACTGAATCCGCTGGCTTGTTTTTATCCACGCGTTTTAAGACTCTAGTAAAAACGGAATCTCGTAACTTGAAGGTTAGCGCCACACTATCCAGAAACCCTTTATCCCGATAGTACAATCTGGCGAAGTTCTTACCTATGGCTCTGCTATAGAGTGTGGTATTATAGCCGTCAGACGCAATTTGATGTTCGTATTTTTTGATTAAATCCATGGGATTTTCAGTATTGACCTTAAGAACTTGACTTCCTATCAATGCTGAATCTGTTCGTGCTCCTGTGACCCATAAGGCATCGTCCAAACATTCAAAATCCAGCTCATAAAACTCAAATTTCTTTTTGTTAAGTTCCTTACGTTCTGGTTTGGTGAATTTCTCCTTGGGTGGTGCTACCGAAATATGACCTTGTCTAACTTCTCTAACTACTGGCGCTAATTTTTCATAAAACTCTTGACTGGTAATAGGTTTGACAATAGTATTTTTAAGACTGTCGAATTTAAAATCGAGTGTTTCTTTGCTCGAGTATTGGTAAAGTCTTGGGTGATGCCTCTTTAACTGACCATAAATCGCATCTACATCCTCTTGTAAATCATAAATACTGTGTAAGCTAGTTACCTGGGCGTTGTATTTTTCAACCGATTTACAGGAAACAATCAATATCAAAGAGACTAAAAGCAGAAGATGGCGCATAATATATAATGAAATGAAGTCACGAATAAACCTCATTTTTTTCAAATTAGAAAATGTTCGGTCTAAAAAATAAGTTAAGATGGGAATCCTAGCATGGAACCCATACCAACCGTAAACAACCAGCAACCATAAATAGCATGCTCAATAGTGACCAATAAGGTTGAACGGGTTTTTAGAAAAGTCCAAGCAAACAATAGACCACCACAAAAAGTTAGAAATAAAACCAACGTGTTTTTAAAAAGCAAATGAGCCATTGAAAATAAAATAGCATTCATAAAAATCGCCAATCCTGGAGATGAAAATAGTGATTCATAGCGCTTAAAGAAAAACGTGCGGTAAATCAATTCCTGCGGATATACCGAAAAAACCGAATAGATAAACAAGATGGCAACCCACAGTACCGGTTTGTTTAAAACCACCACAAACAAATTGTCGGCATCAATAAAAACCATGTATAACACTGTGACAATACTTATCGTTAACAGTTTGAACAATGTTTGCTTCCAAAATGCTCTCCAGTTTAGGTTTGATGATATTTTAAGTTGCAGTTTTTCAATTCTAACCAATACAAACAACACATAAAGAAATCCGAACACTCCTAGGCACATTTTAACAACCAGTGGATAATTCAACACCAAACTCACGGGAAAAAGCACAAACAGAATAAAAAACTCGCTTAATTTATATGGAACCGAATGCATCTATGAAATATTTATTGCCGTAGTATGTTTGACTTCGTTAATTACAAACATACTATGTGTACTGCCAATATGATTAATGGAGGTCAATTTATTGACCATAAACTCCCGAAAGTCCTCCATATCTGAAACAACGACTTTTAAGAGATAGTCGTAATCACCACTTATGTGATAACATTCAGCTACCTCCTTTAAATTGGCAACTTCACGTTCAAACTTCGTGACGTACTCTTGCGCGTGCTGTACCAATTTAATGTGGCAAAAAGCCACAAAATCTTTGTTGACTTCTTGTTTATTGATTAGAGCCACATATTTGTCAATGACACCACTGCGCTCCAACTTTCGGATACGCTCATAAACAGCCGTAACAGAAAGATTCAATTTGTTAGAAAGTTCTTTATTGGTTTGCTTGGAATCCTGTTGCAGATAGTCCAATAGTTTTATATCAATCGTATCCAGTGTCATGACATTGAAAATTTTTCAGCTAAACAATAATCTATTCGTAAAATTATTACATAAAAACTAAACTAACTTATTTTGATAGTTTTATTTTCTAAATATAATCCAATATATTGATATATCATCTAAAATTATAGACTTTTACCGTATCATAAACTTAAAACAACACAAAATGGCCTTTAAACCAGCAAACAATATTCAAGACTTACAATACTTTGGAGAATTTGGAGGTGTGAATCCTTCTATTTCAGATTCGTCAACCTATACCTTTTTATCAGCCAAAACCATGTTTGACACCTTTGAAGGCAATGCAGATGGCTGTTATCTATATTCTCGTCATTCATCACCTTCCAACTTATATTTAGGTGAAGCGCTGGCAGCTATGGAAGGCACTGAAACCGCTAATGTTACCGCATCTGGCATGGGAGCTATCACGCCTGTTATTATGCAATTGTGTGGCGCTGGCGATCATATTGTATCCAGTAGAACTATTTATGGTGGCACTTATGCCTTCTTAAAAAACTTTACTCCTCGATTTAATATTGAAACATGCTTTGTGGATATCACAAAACTGGACGTTGTTGAAGCAGCCATTACCAAGAACACAAAGGTTTTGTATTGTGAATCTGTTAGCAACCCACTATTGGAAGTAGCTGATATTGAGGGCTTATCTAAAATCGCCAAAAAACATAACTTAAAATTAGTCGTTGATAATACCTTTTCACCATTATCGATTTCCCCTGCAAAATTAGGGGCTGATGTGGTTATTCATAGTTTAACAAAATTCATTAATGGATCTAGCGATACCGTTGGTGGTGTGGTTTGTGGTACCCAAGAATTCATCAATGACTTACGAAACGTCAATGATGGCGCTTGTATGTTGTTAGGTTCAACAATGGACAGCTTGCGTTCTGCATCCGTTTTAAAGAACTTAAGAACTTTGCACATTAGAATGCAACAGCATAGTAAAAATGCTAGTTATTTGGCTAAAAAGTTTGAAAAGGATGGTTTAAAAACGGTTTATCCAGGTTTAGCATCTCACCCTTCTCATGAACTATTTAAAAGCATGATGAACAAACAATATGGCTTTGGCGGTATGCTAACTATTGATGTAGGATCTCTTGACAAGGCCAATGAGCTTATGGAGATGATGCAAGAGAAGAATTTAGGTTATTTGGCTGTAAGTCTTGGGTTTTACAAAACCTTATTTTCAGCTCCTGGTAGTTCAACCTCTTCTGAAATACCTGAAGACGAACAACAGGAAATGGGCTTGAGTGATGGTTTGATTCGTTTCTCTATTGGACTGGATGCCGATATTGAACGCACCTATAACATGATGAAAAGTTGTATGCTGAAAATAGGAATAGAATTTAATTAACGGATTTAATTAATTCAATATTCAACGTGGCTGCATTAGACATTACAGCGACGCTGCCATTGGAAATATCTGGATATAAAAAGATTTTTTCATTTGTATCCAGATAAATTATTTTATTCATGCTAATGTTGATATTCCGAAATTCATCCAACTGCGTATGCACAAAAGAACCCTCTATTTTATCAGCAGGATCTGAACTTTTTGTTAAGTAAAAGCCTAAATTTATTGGGCTTCCAGCTGTTTTTAGAAGCGAAATGGAATAGGTTACCCTGTAATATCCTGGAGTAACAATTTCAAAATGATTACTATCTGAAAGAACACCCTCGCAAATAGCTATGGAACCAAAGCTAATAGGCGAACTGGCGTCTAATGCTTGAACAGCACTAGCTGAACTTTTATAGATGTCTCCAAAAATTTTGGTATCTGTGCTAATCTTGTTCCATTTACCATTTTGCCAAAAATAAAACCCTGGAGTAACATCGTTTACAGTACTGGTATTATAAATCAATAAGCTGGCCTCTGGATTTGTAATTGTGCTATTGTCCGAAGTAGATGTTAGTCCTATTCTAGGAAGCAAAACTCCAGAATTTGTGCTTTCAATATCCAGTATAGATGATGTATGCGGATTTATTGTACCAATGCCCACCTGTGCATTGACAACAAAAGAAAAGAACAAAAGCAAACTCAATAAAAGTTTAGAAATGCTTGTTGAGCACATAGGTCGAATATTGTTATAACAAAGATATTATATAGTAGGGTTATTGAGATATCACAAGGAGGTTAATTAGATGAAATATACAATTATTTAGCTGTGATACACTTAAAAGATTATTTTGTCCAATTACACACCAAGCATGCGCTTCCATAGTTCGGACAAAGCTTCAGAAATATTGGCATCGCTTCTTTCAAAAGGCTTCATATTTAAAGACCCTTTATCTTTAAACAACATAAAACTAAAAACCGAAGAATTTGGATTCGTTTTATCGGCCAATGGGTACCTCAAATCATTATATCTGTAATACTGACCATCCATTTTATAAATAGAATAATAGTCATTACTGAACCAAGCCATCCTTTCAATGCGCTTGTAATCTAGAGGCGATAAATCTCTTACTTTCGGCAATCTCATCCAATCAGAAAATCGATTACTGGAATCCAATAAAGAGTAATAAGCCACATAATAACTATCTCCCATGTCAACAACACCATACCACAAAACATTATTAAAAATAGTTGGCTGTGTAAAAAAGCGATTGTATGTGATGCCTTCTGCTTTCAAGGATGATTTAAAAATAGAATCTATATAAAGTTTATTTCCGAAAGTAAATAACAAATAACCGGTACTGATACCTAAACCCAGCCTCAACCATATTCTTCTCGATCGGGTGTTACGTTTAAAAAACAGCATCACAATCAAACAAATTAAAAATGGAACGGTATAAATAGGGTCCACAACGGCAATATTGTTAAAAGCAACCCTATAATCACTAAAAGGTGCAAATAACTGTGTGCCATAAGGCGTAAAAGCATCTAAAATAGGATGCGTGAACAACGACAGAAAATACAGCCAAACCCAATTGAGTAGCGTGGTTGTATGCAGACGTTTACCAGTATTGTACAATTTGAAGGTAACCCAACCAAATACAAAAGCTCCCAAAACCGAAAACAACATGGAATGCATAAAGCCTCTATGGAACAACATGGCATCTATCTCATTTCCATATAACCAACTGCCCACATAGACGTCCAAATCTGGAATGATGCCACCAATAGCACCAAACAATAAAGCTTTGTTGCCTATTTTCTTTCCAAGAGCAACTTCACCACAAGCAGCCCCAAGTACAATTTGGGTAAGTGAATCCATAAATAAAGTACAAATCTACGGAACAGATACTTGAAACATGATAAAAGACAATAAAGATTTATTGTGATCTTACTAATAAATACGCACTCACAATATTCATACTTGAAAAGAAGGCACTCCAACCAAATAAATGAATTTCATGAGCATTGGTTCCAGCATTCCATGTTTTCCATTCGCTTGTAGCGACACCACCGTTTTGTGTTCCAGCAAATGTCCATGTGTCTGTATTTACAATAGGAAACGTTTCCGTTGTGCCGTCATGCGCGCGTAATTGCAAATTATTGGCCCCATTTATTACTGAATATCGTACCACTAGCTTTACTTCAATATTGCCTGTCGCATTATAAATAGTTGGTTCTAATGCCGTATCCATATTTGCCAAGTCTTGTCCTGTTGTATTCGCCATACCATAACTTCCATTACTGAATAAAGGAATTAATGAAATGGGATTGTTATTGACCCAACTTACATTGCCAGCACCATCCGTCTGTAATATTTGATTGGCAGCGCCATCTGTTGTTGGGAATTGATAATTATTGTTGATGTCTAAAGTGCCATTAATACGTAGAAGATCATTGTCAAATTCTCCGTAAATCAATGGAGATGAAGAATTAGAATTTTCTATATAAAGCTTATTATTACCTGTTTCATTATAAGCAGATTGATAACCAATGAAAATATTTCCAGTCCCACCATTATTATATCCTGATTGATAACCTAAACCAACGTTTTGATTTAAAGAAATGCCTTGATTAAATACCTGATAACCAACTGCTACATTATAAGCCCCACTCAATTGGCTGGACATAGCTGCTGAACCAATAGCTGTATTTTCCCTTCCATTCACAAGATTAAATAGTGCTCTTGCTCCTATTGCCACGCTGTTATCCCCTGTTAAATTGCTTGACAAGGCTTGATAGCCCATTGCGGTATTTAATTGGCCTGATGTATTGTCAGTAAATGCCTGAAAACCTATTCCAATATTTTGATTGTCACTACTATCATCATTTGCTCCTGCATCAATTCCTAGAAATATCGAAGAACCATCTTGAGTCCCATCATTATCAGATTTACCATCTAACAAATCATCAATACTATGTGGTATATTCAACGTAGACGGATCCACCCAACTCACATTTCCTGTGCCATCGGTTTGCATGATTTGATTTAAAGTTCCTCGCGATGGTGGTAAAATATAATTATTTCCTGCATTAGTCCCTATGGACACGTTTCCTACGAAATAACCCGCATAACTACCAGGTTTTAGTATAGCAGAATAAACCCCATAATGTGTTCCCCCTTGATCATTTCTAATCGTATTATAGGTGCCATATTTATTTCCTGAACCTGTACCCTGTACAAAATTAACGGTGCCATAATGCGGGCTGCTGCCATTGCCACCAATAGAATTATAAGTGCCATACTTTTCGCTGGATCCCAAACTTACCACTCTATTATAAGTTCCAAAATGATCGCCACTACCTACTCCAGTCAATTCATTATAAGCTCCATAATGATTATTATTCCCTGAATTTGAAATAATAGTTCTAACGCCAAATTGCTCGCCAGTTCCAGCGCCACTTAACGAACTATATAAACCATAATGCGCACCACTTCCACCTCCTGAAGTTGAGGTTTCAATAGCGCGATGAGCCCCATCACCATTTCCCAAAATCCTGCCATATAATCCAACATGAGTGGCATTTGACGAATTGGTAATTTCCGACAACAAACCATAAGTTGTGGTGTTTGCTGTTCCATCCATTTGGATGGATAACCCACGGCCGCCTATTGAGCTTTGGACTTCCAATGGCCAATTTGCAGTATTCTTTCCAATAGCTACATTACCGAAAGTATATTGATCGTCATTGATGTCGTCTGGTGAAGTGGTAGTACCTTCTTCGTAAAAATCGTGATCATCGCTACCTAAACTGGTGGCATCAATCCAGCCTAAGTTACCAACATTATCAGTCAATGTTAAAACTTGACCCATTGATCCACGCGTTAATGGAAAATTATAATTGATAAAACCTCCAGTCGCATCACCGAAAGAAATCACACCTGTCTCACTTATTCGAAATCGCTGTATACCATTAACAGCAAAAGCCAATTGGTCTGATGCTGGGCTATACAATCCAGTATCTTGTTGATCAAATCTAACACTAACATCCGTTAAACTGCCAACATCAAAACCAATTTCATTAATTCTACTCTCTCCAGCTGGGTCTAAAAAATAAGACGTATTATCCCAATCTATCAGTCGGTTACTAATGTAGAGATCATTATTAGTCCCTTGGGTATCTCCAATATACACATTACCATTTTGCCTCTCAATATTAGCACCAACAACCACCCAATCACCATCGTCAACACCGCCTGTTGCAAACGGAATCCATGTGGTGGTGGTATTATCCCAGTAATAAAATCCTTTAGCTGGAACGCCACTACCCGTAGCATAAACCATCATACCATCTTGAGCAACAGTTGGGTTTGAAGCCGGGAAATCATCCACTTTTGGAATCAAAATACCATCTGTATTTGCTGGAGCAGCTTGATTACTAGAGCGAACATCTAACTGCGCATTGGGATTTGTTGTACTTATACCAACCTGACCATTGACAAAATAAACACTAAAACAAAAAATGAAGATTAGTAGTTTATAAATTTTCATGATAATTGTATTTAAACAATGAAAGATATTAAATATTAGACAATTAGAATGGGTTCAAAGTAAAATTGGTATCAAATATTGTATAAGTGGCATAAAAAATCTACGCATCGCATTTTGCATAGATTAGCATAAAATTGTAACATTACAAATCAAAAAACGAAAATAACAGCAAATATTTAATGGAAAGTCAAGATATTAAACCAAGAGAACCACAGTACGAGCACATCGTTGAGAATAAAGAACTGAATATTTGGGAGGCATTGATGCCCGTTTTTGCATTGGTAGCCATGCTTTTTTACAACGTATTTTTTGTCTATGGTGATGATGCCTTGAGCGGCAGTAATCAATTCATTTTACTATTGGGAGCAGCTGTTGCCGCAGTAGTCGGGTTTTTCAATAAGGTTTCCTATAAACAGATGCTGGATGAAGTTGCTGAAAATGTGAAGTCCACAACAGGTGCCTTGTTAATTCTATTGATGGTAGGCGCTTTGGCAGGAACATGGCTCATTAGCGGCATTATTCCTACCATGATTTACTATGGACTTCAAATATTAAGTCCCTCCATTTTTCTTGCCGCATGTGTTATAATTTGTGCGATTATCTCAATAGCGACAGGCAGTAGCTGGACAACCTCTGCTACGGTAGGTATTGCCTTAATTGGAATTGGTGAAACCCTCGGAATTTCTTTGGGAATGACAGCAGGTGCCGTATTATCTGGTGCGTATTTTGGTGATAAAATGTCGCCATTAAGTGACACCACTAATTTAGCTCCCGCTATGGCAGGTGGCGAATTATTCGATCATATAAAATATATGGCGCTTACAACCATACCAACTATAGTTGTAACGCTAATCGTTTTTACTATCATTGGATTTAATATTGACACCAATGGTACTCCAGATATCTCAGATAAATTAACGGCTATTCAATCTGCTTTTAATATTTCGCCATGGCTATTTTTGGTTCCTTTGGCAGTGATATTCATGATTGTCAAAAAAACCTCTCCTTTAATTGCCTTGCTAATAGGTACGCTATTAGGTGGCCTCGCAGCCATCATTGCACAACCTGATATTGTAATGAAGATAGCAGGAACGGAATCATTAACTTTTCATTCGGCCTACAAAGGGGTCATGGACGCTATGACTGTGGATACAGCAGTTGAAACAAGCAGTGCCGAATTAAACGATTTGTTTACTGCCGGCGGTATGTCAGGTATGTTAGGAACCATTTGGCTCATAATATGCGCCATGGTTTTTGGCGGTGTTATGGATGCCATAGGTGCGCTGTCTAGAATTAGTGCAGCATTGTTGAGTTTGGCATCTTCCACATTTGGTTTATTTGCCAGTACAGTAGCCAGTTGTTTAGCATTGAATGTCACCGCTTCCGATCAATATCTGGCCATTGTTGTACCTGGAAAAATGTTTAAAAAAGCCTATGAAGATAAAGGATTGGCCCCAGAGAATTTAAGTCGAACATTGGAAGATTCAGGAACTGTAACTTCAGTATTAGTACCATGGAACACCTGTGGTGCTTACCAAAGCGGAGTATTAGGCGTCCCTGTTGTTGATTATTTTTTCTTCGCCATTTTTAATTGGTTAAGTCCTTTTATGACACTTCTTTTTGCCGCATTCAATATTAAAATTAAGCAATTAAGAGGTCAATTGGATTAAGTTATTAATTCACAAATATTTTGAATATGTTCACCTTGTCAAGGTGATTGTAATATGTATCTTTGCAGCCGAAAATTAATTTTTAACACAAAAAAGCAAATTAAAAAATGGCTGTATTAGTAGGAAAAAAAGCACCTCAATTTAATGCACAAGCAGTAGTTAACGGACGTGAGTTTGTAGAAAATTTCTCATTAGATCAATTCATTGGGAAGAGCCACGTTGTATTATTCTTTTACCCAAAAGATTTCACATTTGTTTGTCCAACTGAATTACACGCATTCCAAGAAAAATTAGAAGCATTCAAGTCTAGAAACACTGAAGTGGTAGCCGTATCAACAGATACTGAACAATCTCACTGGGGCTGGTTACAATTAGATAAAAATCACGGTGGTATTAAGGGTATTACTTACCCACTGGTGGCTGACACTAATAAAACGATATCTAAAAACTATGATGTACTAGCTGGCGACTATTTCTATGATGAAAATGATATGTTACAAGCAGATGGAGAACTAATTGCCTACCGAGGCTTATTCTTAATTGACAAGGAAGGTATTGTCCGTCATCAAATAGTAAACGATTTACCTTTAGGTAGAAATGTTGATGAGGCTCTTCGTATGGTAGACGCCCTACAGTTTGTTGAAGAAAATGGTGAGGTTTGCCCAGCTAACTGGAACAAAGGAAAAACAGGTATGCAGGCAACCCATCAAGGTGTCGCAGAATTTTTAGAAAATCATGTAAACTAAAAAAACTGTTTCTAAAATATAAAAGCCTACACATTTTGAGTAGGCTTTTTATTTAATGCTGAATCGACTTTCTATTATAAATCGAATCGATCAGCATTCATAACTTTGGTCCAAGCAGCCACAAAATCGGCAACAAATTTCTTTTTGTTGTCATCCTGCGCATAAACTTCAGCATAGGATCTTAAAATTGAATTCGAACCGAATACTAAATCAATTCGCGTAGCGGTCCATTTACGTTCACCTGTTTTACGGTCACAAATTTCAAAAATACCATTGATGACATTCCACTTATTTGACATATCTGTCAAATTCACAAAAAAGTCATTGGTTAATGCGCCAACATTGTTAGTAAAAACACCATGATTAGTTCCACCATGATTAGTTCCCATAACGCGCATACCACCTATTAAAACAGTCATTTCTGGTGCTGTAAGCCCCATTAATTGAGCTCTATCCAATAACAATTCTTCAGGGCTCACTACATAATCCTTTTTCAGCCAGTTTCTAAATCCATCAGCAAGTGGCTCTAAAGGTTCGAATGATTCCACATCGGTCATCTCTTGAGTAGCATCACCTCTGCCTGGAGCAAATGGTACCGTGACATCCATTCCGGCATTCTTAATAGCTTTTTCAACGCCTACATTACCTGCCAATACAATCACATCAGCCACACTAATACCAAATTCAGAAGCTATAGGTTCTAGAACAGAAAGCACTTTAGACAATCTTTGCGGTTCGTTACCTTCCCAATCTTTTTGAGGCGCTAAACGAATTCTTGCCCCATTGGCACCTCCTCTAAAGTCAGAACCTCTATATGTTCTGGCGCTATCCCAAGCGGTAGAAACCATTTCAGAAATAGACAAACCTGATGCTTCAATTTTAGCCTTAACAGCATTCACGTCATAATCTTTTTTTCCTTTTGGAACAGGATCTTGCCAAATCAAATCTTCACTTGGTATTTCCGGACCAAACCAACGATCTTTCGGTCCCATATCACGATGCGTCAATTTAAACCATGCTCTGGCAAAAGCATCTGAAAACCCTTCAAAATCATCTTTAAATTTTAAAGATATCTCCTTATAAATCGGATCCATTTTCATAGCCATATCGGCATCTGTCATAGCTGGATTATGTCGGATAGAAAAATCTTCAACATCAACCGGTTTATCTTCTTCCTTAATACTTACAGGTTCCCATTGCCATGCTCCGGCTGGACTTTTACGTAGCTCCCATTCATGACCAAATAACATTTCAAAATAACCATTATCCCATTTGGTTGGATGCGTTGTCCATGCACCTTCAATACCACTTGTTACGGCATCACGCCCTTTACCTGTTCGCGTTGGATTTGACCATCCAAACCCTTGTTCTTCAACCAAAGCCGCTTCAGGATCTGGACCTAATATACTGGCGTCTCCGTTACCATGCATCTTACCAACCGTATGTCCACCAGCTGTTAAAGCAACCGTTTCTTCATCATTCATAGCCATACGTTTAAAGGTCTCACGAACCTGCGCTCCTGTTTTAATAGGATCCGGCTTACCATTAACACCTTCCGGATTAACATAAATCAAGCCCATTTGCACAGCTGCTAAAGGATTCTCCATAGTTTCAGGATTATCGACACTTCCATAGCGTTCATCACTTGGTGCCAACCATTCTTTTTCAGCTCCCCAATAAATGTCCTTTTCCGGATGCCAAATATCTTCTCGACCGAAGGCAAATCCATAGGTCTTAAGCCCCATACTTTCATAGGCTATATTACCGGCTAAAATAATTAAGTCCGCCCAGCTTACTTTATTGCCATATTTTTTCTTAATAGGCCATAGTAATCGTCTGGCTTTATCCAAACTCACATTATCCGGCCATGAATTTAAAGGTGCGAATCGTTGATTGCCCGTTCCTCCTCCTCCGCGTCCATCGGAAGTTCTGTAAGTTCCGGCGGCATGCCATGCCATTCGAATCATTAAACCACCATAGTGTCCCCAATCGGCTGGCCACCATTCTTGACTATCGGTCATTAAATCCGTTAGATCTTTCTTAAGTGCATCAACATCTAATTTTTTTAATTCTTCCTGATAGTTAAAATTTTCTCCAAGTGGATTGGTTTTACTGTCATGCTGATGTAAAATATCAAGATTTAGTGAATTGGGCCACCACTCTGTGACTGTTTTTTCGGCAGAGGTATTTGCACCATGCATAAAAGGGCATTTGCCGTTGGTTGAATTGTTCATACTTAAATAGTTTAATTATTTGATTTATCTTATTCTTATCCTATAAAGTTAGTGATTCCATATTAAAATAGACCTGATTGTTTATTTTGAAATATTATATCAGAATTGATAAAATTTATTAGATAAATAAGCATCAATATCATTTAGATAATCAACCTAATTATTACTACCTTTAACTCTTAATTTTAAAAGCATAATATGGCACATATCACATTGGGCGGAAATGCCGTGGAAACTTCAGGTGAACTACCAAAAGTTGGAACTAAAGCAAAAGATTTTAAACTAGTAGCTATTGATTTATCAACCAAAAAGCTATCTGATTTTTTAGGCTCCAACTTAATTCTCAATATTTTTCCGAGCGTGAATACCGGTATTTGCTCGGCCTCGGTAAGAAATTTTAATCAAAAAGCAGGTGATTTAGACAACACAAAGGTTCTTTGTATTTCAAGAGATCTGCCATTTGCTCAAGAACAATTTTGTGCCGCTGAAGGTTTAGAACATGTTATTATGCTTTCTGATTTTAAGACTGGTGATTTTGGAAAAGATTACGGCTTAATGATGACCAATGGTATTTTTGATGCGCTTCACTCGAGATGTGTTATCATTCTGGACCAAGATGGCACCATTATTTATACTGAACAAGTGCCTGAAATAGGTCAAGAACCAGATTATCAAGCTGCGTTAAATGCCATCAAATAGTTCTACCCATTAAAGCATGGAAAACAAGGAATCTTTTTTAGTCAATCGATTAAGAAGTATCAAATATGCTTTCAAAGGTGCTTGGATTCTAGTGACAACGGAGGCTAGTATAAAGGTTCAGGTGTTTATTGGAATTATCATGACTGGTTTAGGTTTTGTTGTGGGTCTTTCAAGAACTGAATGGATTATTCAATGCCTGACCATAGGGTTGGTAATTGCTATTGAGGGAATTAATACCGCTGTAGAAGAAATAGCGGACTTTATTCATCCTGATAAACACACTAAAATTGGGTTGATAAAAGATATTTCGGCTGGAGCTGTTTTTATATTTGCTGTCACAGCCATTATAGTCGGTATATTGATTTATTTTCCAAAGATTTTTTAAATACTATTTGCTTTAGGATAAACGTTTCTAATTTGTATTTTTGCTAATATAACAACCCTTGAATGGCAAAGAAAAAATCGAAATCTAAAAAAGAATCTAAAACCAAATTTAAAGCGCCGAGTCTGAAACTATCCAATCAACAAAAACTGGTTTTGGGTAGTTTTCTCATTATATTAGGTTTACTGCTGTTCATTGCGTTTGTCTCATTCTTTTTTACGGGAAAAGCAGATCAAAGCACCCTATCTGAATTTGCTTCGAGAGGTATTCAATCTGAAAATTGGCTAAATAAAACTGGGGCTTGGTTAAGCGACTTTTTTATTTACAAGGGGTTTGGAGTTTCTTCATTTGTGTTTTCTGGCCTTATTTTTATTTCAGGAGTTTATGTATTAACCAATGCTAGTAAAGCACGATTGCGCAAACATTGGTTTTGGGGAACGCTTATCGTTATTTGGTTTTCTATATTGTTCGGGTTCTTTTCAGATAAGTTGGATGTTTTAGGAGGGGTTATTGGTTTTGAAATGAACACATTTCTGCAAGAATATCTTGGCAAAATAGGAACCGTATTATTATTAATTTTTGCGCTTATCACTTATTTGGCTATTCGATTTAAAATGACTGCAGAAACATTTCAAAAGTTCTTTAAATCAGCAAAAAAAGATATCAAAGATGATTTCAGTGAATTAACTTCTGAATTAAATGAGGAAGAACCGGTCGTGGCTTTGGACAATGATTTGTCTGCTGAAGCTGAAGAAATCAAATCGGCTTTTGATTTAACTCCAGATAACTCCAATCCTATTGAAACTAGTCAGCCTGAACCAAAACCAGAAATTTCCAAGTCCAGTCAAAATGAAGAGTCTGATGTTAAAATTGAAGTTGAACAGGTAGAAGAAGAATTATCTGAAACGGACAACCTAGCCAACAAATTGGTTGAGGATTTTGGTCAATTCGATCCCACTTTGGAGTTGAGCAACTATCAATTTCCTTCTTTGGAGCTATTAAAAAAATATGAAACCGAAGGCATCACCATCAATCAAGAGGAACTTGAGGAAAATAAAAATAGAATTGTAGAGACCCTCAACAATTATAAGATTGGTATTGCTAATATCAAGGCGACTATTGGTCCTACGGTTACCCTGTATGAAATAATTCCTGAAGCTGGTGTCCGAATTTCCAAGATTAAAAACCTGGAAGACGACATTGCTTTGTCTTTATCAGCACTTGGAATCAGAATTATTGCACCTATTCCCGGGAAAGGAACTATTGGTATTGAAGTCCCCAATAAAAATTCGACAGTCGTTTCCATGCGATCGGTTATTGCTTCACAGAAATTTCAAAAGGCTGAAATGCAATTACCAATTGCATTGGGAAAAACTATTAGCAATGAAACCTTTGTAGTCGATTTGGCTAAAATGCCTCACCTACTAATGGCAGGTGCGACAGGACAAGGAAAATCGGTAGGATTAAATGCTGTTTTGACTTCTTTGCTTTACAAAAAACATCCTGCTGAAGTTAAATTTGTTTTGGTCGATCCAAAAAAAGTAGAATTAACTCTTTTCAATAAAATTGAAAGACATTACCTGGCAAAACTACCTGACAGTGAAGATGCCATTATTACTGACAACACCAAAGTTATCAATACCTTGAATTCACTTTGCATTGAAATGGATAACAGATATGAGCTATTAAAAAATGCGCTCTGTCGAAATATAGCAGAATACAATGCCAAGTTTAAAGCCAGAAAGTTAAACCCCAATGACGGTCATCAATTTCTACCTTATATTGTATTGGTTGTGGATGAATTTGCCGATTTAATCATGACGGCTGGCAAGGAAGTAGAAACACCTATCGCTCGTTTGGCACAATTAGCCCGAGCCATTGGTATTCATTTAATAATAGCTACACAAAGACCTTCGGTTAATGTTATTACTGGTATTATCAAAGCCAATTTCCCTGCACGTATTGCCTTCAGGGTAACCAGTAAAATTGATTCTAGAACGATTTTGGATGGTTCAGGAGCCGATCAATTGATTGGTCGTGGTGATATGTTGTATACCCAAGGTAATGATATGATTCGTATTCAATGTGCTTTTGTAGATACACCAGAAGTTGAAAAAATAACGGACTTTATTGGCTCTCAAAAAGCATATCCAGATGCCTATATGCTTCCCGAGTATATTGGTGAAGAAAGTGGCACAAGTCTTGATATAGATATTAACGATCGAGATGACCTATTTAGGGAAGCTGCTGAAATTATCGTAACTGCGCAACAAGGTTCTGCATCGTTGTTACAAAGAAAACTCAAGTTGGGCTACAATCGTGCAGGTCGCTTAATCGATCAATTAGAAGCAGCTGGTATTGTAGGTGGTTTTGAAGGTAGTAAGGCCAGGCAAGTTTTGGTACCTGATTTAACAGCTCTGGATCAATTATTAGCAAATGAAGGACAATAATCAAACAAAAGAATTTTAAAATGAAGAAAATAATTACACTTTTATTAATCGTATCATCAAGCTTGGCATTTTCTCAAGACAACGAAGCTAAATCTTTATTGAATAAAGTTTCAGAGAAAGTTAAAAGTTATGATAACATCAGCATTGACTTTAAATATGTGCTTCAAAATCTTTCAGAGAATGTCAAACAGGAAACTCGCGGTGATGTTATCATCCAAGGAGATAAATACAAATTGAATATTTTGGGTGTTACCCGTATTTTTGATGGTAAGACATTATACAGTATCAGCCCCGAAGATGAGGAAGTGACCATTTCCAAAGACAATTCCGAGGACGAAAACAGTATTACGCCCAGTAAAATGTTATCGTTTTATGAAAGAGGTTATACCTATAAAATGGACATCACTCAAAATATTCAGGGCAGAAAAATTCAATATGTTAAGTTAACACCAATCGATACTGATTCTGAAATTAAAAATATTTTATTAGGAATCGATGCTAATACCAATCATATCTATAATTTAATTGAAACAGGGAAGAATGGTACACAAACCACATTAACTGTTAATTCTTTTAAAACGAATGAACCGTTGTCAAAAACCTTATTTACCTTTGATGAAAGTAAGTACAAAGACTACTACATCAATAAACTGGATTAGGTGACTTGAAAATTTTAGACCGATACATATTAAGTACATATCTTAAGACTTTTATCAGCGTGTTTGTTATACTCATGCTGATTTTTGTATTACAGACTATTTGGCTTTATATAAAAGAATTGGCTGGTAAGGATTTGGACATCGTTGTTGTTGCAAAATTCTTGTTTTATTTTTCGCCAAAACTTATCCCATTAGTACTCCCTTTAACAATCCTATTAGCATCCATTATGGTCTTTGGAAGCTTTGCCGAAAACTATGAGTTTGCGGCCATGAAGTCTACTGGTATATCACTACAGAGAGCCATGACTGGGTTGAGTATATTTATTTTAGCGCTTGCCATAACCACCTTTTTCTTTGCGAACAATGTTATTCCTTGGGGAGAATTAAATTCTTACAACCTGCGTAAAAACATACAACAGCTTAAACCTGCTATGGTCATTGCCAAAGGCCAGTTCAATCAAATTGGGGATGAATATAACTTAAAAGTTAAAGACAAAACTGGAGATCGTGGACAGTACTTGGAAGAAGTTATTATCCATAAAAAAACTGGCAAAAATAACCTTGGTAACCACACCACCATCATATCTAAAACAGGTGAACTAATAGGTAATGAAGATTCGAATATTTTAAAATTCATCTTACAGGATGGTTACTTTTATGACGATACGCCCTCAAGTGACCCAAAGGATAGACAAAAACATCCAATGACGCGAAGTTATTTTGAAAAGTATACCATCAACATTGATTTATCAGAATTAAACGATCAAGATTTGGAAGAAAAGAATATCACAAATAAATACAATATGCTGAATATTTCAGATTTGAATTACAGTATAGATTCTCTTCGAAAATCTTTAAATAAGGATTATGATGATTTTGCCAACAGTCTTTACAATCGTTCAAATCTTCCAGTCTTAAATACAGGAGTAAACATTAAAAAAGACTCCACATTTGATGGTAGTATTTTAGATTTTTTTACGCATAGCAAAAAAGTTCAATTGATTGATATGTCAATCAATTCCATTAAAAGTTCCAAACAAATTATTGATATAAAAGACAAATATTTTAAAGAACGGAATGTTTGGTTGAACAAGCATATAATTGCCTTACATGAAAAACTAGCCTTAGGTTTTGCTTGTATTATTTTGTTTTTTGTTGGAGCTCCATTAGGAGCCTTAATTCGAAAAGGTGGCATTGGGCTTCCTATGGTCATCGCGATTTTGTTGTTTCTTACTTATCACTTCATAGGCATTTTTGCCAAAAATAGTGCCAATGATGGTAGTTTAAATCCTGTAATTGCATCTTGGTTCTCAACCCTAATCATGTTGCCTTTGGGTTACTATCTAACAAAACGGGCTACGGCAGATAGAGGCCTGTTTGAGTTTGATCACATACTGGAACCTTTAAAGAAACTATTCCGGGTTAAATCTAATAAACATCAGGAGATAGCGGACAAAAATGAACAACAAAAAATTACATTAACACCTGAACAGAGTAAAATCCAAAATATTGAGCTTCCAAACTATAAAGCGCATACTAGGTTTGCACTGCTGTTTTATAGTCTTGCCTTGGTATTTTTTATACTTTATTTTATTCTCAAAAACAATAAATTGAATGCCTTTGCCATTTCTTCAATTCAATTAAGTCTCATAACCTTTATTTGTTTTGTGGTATATTTTATTAAAACCTATATAAACATCCAATCACTTTCAAAACTTTATGATAATTTAAAATTGTCCAATGGACCTATCTATTTAATCTTAAGTTTTGTGTTATTCCCGTTTGTTCATTTTATGAGAAAGGATAAAATTACGCAAGTCATTGGAGATAGTTTAAAATAAGCAATATCTTTGCAGTAATAATTTCATAGTCATGATTAATACCATTGATAAAGCCGTGAAAATCCAATTAAATACCATCGAAGAAGCCATTAACGATATTAGAAATGGTAAAGTCATAATTGTGGTTGATGATGAAAATCGAGAAAACGAAGGCGATTTTTTGGCTGCAGCAGAAAAAATAACTCCTGAAACCATCAATTTTATGGCTAAACATGGCCGTGGTTTAATTTGTGCACCTTTAACTGAAAACCGTTGTAAGGAGTTAGACTTGCATATGATGGTTCATAATAACACCGATCCTATGGAAACTGCATTTACGGTTTCTGTAGATTTGAGAGGTAATGGTGTAACCACAGGGATTTCCGCTAGCGATCGTTCCAAAACGATTCAAGCATTAATAGATCCAAGTACGAAACCTTTTGAATTGGCCAGACCTGGACATATCTTCCCGCTAGTTGCCAAACAAGGTGGCGTATTAAGAAGAACTGGACACACTGAAGCTGCTATAGATTTTGCCAGATTGGCCGGACTCAAACCAGCCGGAGTCATTGTCGAAATCATGAATGAAGATGGTACCATGGCACGCTTGCCGCAACTTATGGATGTTGCCAAAAAATTTGATCTCAAAATTGTTTCTATCGAAGATTTGGTTGCTTATCGCATGCAGCATGACTCGCTCATTGAAAAGAAAGAAGATTTTGACATAGAAACCCGTTTTGGTCAATTTAGATTGAGAGCCTACCACCAAACAACCAATAACCAAATTCACATAGCCTTAACAAAAGGATCTTGGAAAAGTAATGAACCTGTTCTAACAAGGGTAAATGCTACATTGGTGAATCATGATATATTGGGAACCTTAACCAATAACGCTGATAAAAAATTAGATGATATGTTTAATGTTATCAATGAAGCTGGTAAAGGCGCTATCATATTTATTAACCAACAATCACAATCCATGAACCTTCTAAAAAGGCTCAATGCCTTAAAGGCTTCTCAAGCACCTGGTGAAATTGTTAAAGCACCTCGCATTGAAATGGATAGTAAAGACTTTGGTATAGGTGCCCAAATTTTACATGATTTAGATATTCACAAGCTCCGTTTAATTTCCAATAGCGAACAGACCAAACGTGTGGGTATGATTGGCTATGGTTTGGAAATTGTGGAGTACGTCAATTACTAATCTATTACTTCAAAAACCTTAAATAAGCCCTTACTTTTAGTATTTGGCACTTCAGAAATGAAGGCATATTTACCAGGTGTTAAATCGGCATAAAAATAACCTGTGCTTCCTACTGGCATATCATTGACACCGCCTAAAAATGTGACACCGTTTGGAACTGGTGTTATCAATCCTTCAGGGTCTGCCCAATTCATCCAAGCTTCCAATGCATCTTCACTGGCATAATCTTCTAGCCTGACAAGATTAATATCATGCCAAATAAAGTTTTCGTGAGGCTTTTGATCTTTTACAAACACCGAAAAAATTTGTTTCCCTTTAAGTATGGATTGGTCATAACTAATGCCCTCCTCGCCTGATAATGTTATGTTAATGGTTGGTTCTGGAGGTTGGTTACCACTATCTTCCTCAAGAACAATTATAGGTTTTGCCATACCCATCATGGTATGGAATTTACCATTTGGCATTTTCACATAGCATTCCATGATATAATAACCTGGATCAAGTTTTACTGTAGTAATTGCTGTATGCTTAGGACCTATTAAACCAGATCCTCCGGAGAAAATAATTTTACCAAACCATTCTGGTAATTTACCAAAGGCAGCAAATCCTTCTTCAGACTTACCTTCATTAATTAAATCCATGCCTTCTTCAAAAACAGGTGCTACATCAGTAAGCGTGTTTTCAACAGTTTTACCTTCTGGGTATTTATCTAATAAAAAGAAATGGGTTTCATTTGATAAGTTTTGGTATTTAAACGTATTCCAACCCGAGGGAATCGTATCCACGCTTTGAAATTCCATACTTCTGGTAACTATGTCAATAACATTTTCAGGCTCTTGAATAGATTCTTCAACTTCTATAATTTCCTCTAAAACTGGTTCCGTTTTCTTATTTTCATTTTTGCAAGAAACTACTAAAAATAGCAATAGAACGGGTAATAAAATTTTTGATTTCATGTTTTAGTTATTTGGTTAATGTTTACTAAATATAATTAAAAAAGAGGAAAGGCACTCAAAAAGAGCTAACCTATCCTCTTTATCCTCAATTAATTAATAGCACTTATTTAAATGTTAGTTATTTGAAAATATAAATCGGTCTTGTAATCGGACACCATCTTGTTCAATAAAGATGAAGTACACACCGGCTTCAGTGATATAGTTAGATATAGTAATGGATATTTTGTTTTTAGTAACATTTAAATCTTGATATACCAATTGGCCAAATTTATTGTAAACAGAAACCTTGGCTTCAGTAATGGTTATATTCTTAATATTTAAAGTTAATGATTGCTTAACCGGGTTTGGATATAACTCAACCTCTGCTTTATTAAATAAACTAGCACGTTGGTTATTACAACCGCCTATGGTATCACCATGATCTAAATGGCGTTGTAACTGATTTTCTCTAACACAAATTTCTACATACTCACCATTATTCTTCATATGACAAATCAATATTTGATCTGGAGCGCACGGATTTGAATTACAAGAATCTGAGGCATCATTAGGACAGATATCACAGCCGTCTGGAATTCCATCACCATCTGAATCAACAGAATCATCATAACCTAAACAAATATCTAAATCATCACAAATACCATCGTTATCACTATCATCTGTTGCTGAATAAGGACAGCCATCACATCCATCTGGAACACCATCAGCATCACTATCAATTAAATCATCATACCCAGGACATACATCCAAGTCATCACAAACACCATCATTGTCACTATCAGTTTCACAAGGGGCATTAATGATACAATATGTTACTGGACTTAAGCCAATGCTCATCATAGAATTCCCTGAATCATTATCCTGCCCGTCATACAGAATTACAGTAACAGATTCGACCAGACCTGAAATTGAAATAGTCGTAGTATTAACATTAGCACCGCTATATATACCTTCTTGAATTTCTGAACCAAACTCATTCATGTAGTAAACTTCAACGTATTCAGTAAACTGATTTCTTGGGTTACCTCTTAATTTTTGATCAATATCAGAAATTGTAAATGTTACATCTTGACTATTACTTGGTAATAGCATTGTTATACTATTGAATCCGGCGCCTGAATGAGTGAGAGGGTTAACAGCAAAATCACTCATATATTCTACACAATCATTTGAGCTGTCTGGTGTATTAGGATCACAATCATCGTCTATACCATTGTCCAGTATTTCAGTGGCTCCTGGGTTCACCGAAGCATCATTGTCATCACAGTCTTCTGCTAGAAAATAGCCATCACCATCCAAATCATCATCCAAAGTAGCTGTATTACAGTCATCGTCTATCCCGTTGTAAGGTATCTCTGTGTTGCCAGCAAAGATAGCAGGATTGGTGTCATCACAATCGCCTTCGTTCTCCGTTTGTCCGTCACCATCATTGTCTACATCTAAAGAACTGTCTGGTGTATTTGGATTACAGTCGTCGTCAATGCCATTATCTGGGATCTCTGTTGCACCAGGATTGACCAAAGCATTGTTATCATCACAATCTTCTGATAATAGGTAACCATCACCATCCAAATCATCATCCAAAGTAGCTGCATTACAGTCATCGTCTATCCCATTATAAGGGATTTCCGTATTGCCTGCAAAGATAGCAGGATTGGTGTCATCACAATCGCCTTCGTTCTCCGTTTGTCCGTCACCATCATTGTCTACATCTAAAGAACTGTCTGGTGTATTTGGATTACAGTCGTCGTCAATGCCATTATCTGGGATCTCTGTTGCACCAGGATTGACCAAAGCATTGTTATCATCACAATCTTCTGATAATAGGTAACCATCACCATCCAAATCATCATCCAAAGTAGCTGCATTACAGTCATCGTCTATCCCGTTGTAAGGTATCTCTGTGTTGCCAGCAAAGATAGCAGGATTGGTGTCATCACAATCGCCTTCGTTCTCTGTTTGTCCGTCACCATCGTTGTCTATATCCAAAGGATTATCATCATCGCAGCCATCTGGAATACCATCTCCATCTGAATCCAAAAAGTCATTAAACCCTGGACAAAGATCAAAATCATCACAAATTCCGTCACCATCGGAGTCCCCAACAGAATCATCTCCAATGCATATGTCACAAGAATTACCAATACCGTCATTATCAAAATCCTCTTGTGTCACATTAGCTTCATTTGGACAGTTATCACAACCATCTGGAATACCATCACTATCTGTATCGATCGTATCATCAGAACCAGGACATACGTCACAACCATCTGGAATGCTATCAGCATCAGCATCAGCTAAATCATCTGAACCTTGGCAAACATCATCGCAGTTTGGTACACCATCACCATCAGAATCCAAAATACCTACACAATCACAATCAGAATTATAGGTGTCATTAATCGTACAATCATCGCCATCATCGCAGGGTGAGCCTTCAAGTACACCTCCACAGTCATTCAGCCCTAATTTTACGACCCAATAGTCATAATTTCCATTATTACCCGAAACATCAGAATTGTTAGAAAATGCACGCCCAGCAATGATATAATTTCCATCCGTTGTTTGTTCTATGGATGTTCCAAAATCATTACTAGAACCTCCTAAACAATTTTGCCATTCCAAAATACCCGTGTTATTTAATTTTATAACCCAATAATCATAAATATTTGTGCCGGGATTTCCACTAACATCGTTATCATCGGAATTCGTTTGACCGACAACAATATAACCTCCATCATTTGTTTGTTGGATATCTAATGCTTCATCTTCTAATGATCCACCATAATTTTTTTGCCAATCCATATTACCATTAGAATCCAATTTTAATACCCAAAAGTCATTGCCTCCATAATTATTGGTTAAATCACCATCATTTGAATTTGACCAACCTGATACTATATAACCGCCATCTAAAGTTTGCCTGATTGATCGTCCTACATCGCCTCCAGTGCCACCATATAAATGAACCCACAATTCCTCTAAAGAAAAGTTAAGCTTGAGAACTAAAAGTTCAGTATTAAAAGTGCCATCACCATTATCTATAGTAACAGTCCCTGTAATACCAATCCCTCCATCATTAGTTTCAATAACTGAAAAAGCTGTAGCATTAAAATAAGTTGACAAAGAAACATCGTCATTCAGTACGCCATTTTCATCCAATCGAGCAATCCATAAACTCGAACCTCTTGATCCTGCTAAAATGTAACCACCTATAGATAGTTCCTTTATACTATAGCCTCGATCAATTCCAATGCTGCCATATTTATGACCCCAAAGTATATTTCCGGAGCTATCTAATTTTACAATCAAGATATCATCATTTCCAAAATTTTCTCCAAAAAAATCGTCTGAATCAGACATTCCCGTTAAAATATACCCACCATCAGTTGTTTGCTGAATGGAATACGCTTCTTCGTCACCAATTGAGCCAATGCTTTTTTCCCATTCAATGTTACCAGAACTATCCAATTTGACAACCCATATATCTCGACCTCCATAATTTACGGATACATTTCCATTTTGAGACACGGTATAACCTGTTACAATATAGCCACCATCAATTGTTTGTTGAATAGATCTTGCCGAATCAGTTCCCGATCCTCCCAGTGACTTTTGCCAAGCAATATCTGGTTGAGCAAATGATACACTTATACATAAGATTAGTAACAGTGTAAATAAAATTTTTGTTTTCATGATTTTATAGTTTGATTAATAGCGTTTAAATTTTATTGACGAGTCCATTCTTGGTAATTACCAGCTCCACCCGCATCTACAATAATCCAGATGACGTCATCAGATTGAAAGTCTATAATAGCACTGTAGTAGTTATAATCGCTTCCTAATTCGGAATGTGTGAAATCGCTGGTGTCATTGCTTACTATATTCATCCACTTGACATCATCAACCTCGAAACCGGAATCTATTGGGTCGACAATTACCCCATCATTATCAGTTACTTCTATGACCATCCCAATATTCCCGGTATGGTTGCCACCTGTTCGAAGCCATGTTCCTTGTAAATCAGCAATAGTATAGGTTGCTTCATTGTTATTATTGTTGTTTCCGTTGTTGTCAGTGTTATTTCCATTTTCAAATAATGGACTATCCTCTGAACATGAAAGTAGTGCAAAGAACACGACACATAAAACATAAATAAATTTGGATTTTGTTTTCATAATGATGTTTTTGATGATTAGATTTTCAGACTTTATTAATTATCTTAATTCATCCTTTAGTGTGGTTAAAAACAAAAGGTTAACATCATTCTTAAGTTTTTAGTAATTTTCTTACTTTTAAAAAACTTTTTTAATTATTGGTTAACCTTTAACTTTTTTAAGAACTAAATGAATAGACATACTGAAGAGCTTTTTACCAAAATCAAACAGGGCGACAGTAAAGTATTAGAAGCTATTTATTTAGACAATAGGTTAGCTTTTCTCAATTTTGGATTAAAATATAATCTGAATAAAGAGGCACTATTGGATATTTATCAAGACGCTATCATTGCATTTGTTGAAAATGTTACTAATGGCAAAATAATATCTTTAAGTAGTTCAGTTAAAACTTATTTGTTTTCAATTGGAAAATATATGATTTTCAAAAAATTGAAAAAAGAAAGTAAGCTAGAGGCATTAGACCTAGATGATAAAAGATTGGAGTTATCTATTAAATTAATTGATAGTATATACGATGAAAGTAATGTTGAAAATAATAAACTTATTAAACAGTGTTTAAATAAGTTAGGTCAACAATGCCAAACCGTGTTGAAGCTTTTTTATTATAATGGTTTTACTTTGGAAGAAATTCAAGAGCATCTAAACTATGGTAATTACAATACTGTAAAAAGCCAAAAATCACGTTGTCTTAAGAATTTAAAAGAATTGATTAATGAGCAATTAAAAAATGAATAAGGAAGAATTAATAGCAAAATACATTCGTAATGAATTAAATGAATCCGAGAATAATGCAATTCAAGAATTATTGGATTCTGACCCTGATTTTAAAGAACAGTTTGAATTTGAAGTCAGTGTACAAAGTGCCATTCATAACAATGAATACAATAAGCAGAAACAGTTTTTTAAGGATATTGAAAATAAAAACAACACTGAAAACAAAACTAAACCAAAGCTTTGGTATTACATGGCTGCCTCAATTATACTTCTAGTTTCAATTGGGTTTTATTGGAAACAATATTCTTCAAGTCCTGAAACTCTGTTTGCTGATTACTATACCACAGCTAGCAACACCTCACACCCAATTATAAGAAACCAAAACGATACTGATGAGTTAACTAAAGCGTTTATAGCTTATGAAAATGAAGCTTACGATCAAGCCCAAATACTTTTTAATAATCTTTATAAAACCTCCAATAATTCTGAATTATTGTTTTATGAAGGTATTTGCTACTTGGAAATGAATAAGACACAAGGTGCCATCGAGACTTTTAATAAGCACCAAACTTTTCAAGATAAATTAGCTGGAAAAAGTCAGTGGTATTTGGCGCTCGCCTATTTAAAGTCTGATGAAAAAAGTAAGGCCAAGAATCTTTTAGAAGAGATTAGTTCTTCTACATCTAACTATAATTACGACAAAGCAAAGGATTTACTTTCGAAACTTTGATTTTCTAACAAAAAACAAGGCAATAATTGGTAGAACAATTAATGATAACCACCATCTTTGATTTTCGTGAACTTCAAATGGCTCAACATTACCAGATACTATGAAGCCAGACCAATAATAAGGATGTTTTAATTCACTATCAATGTCAGAGGCCAAATAATCTTTCTTTGCCCATTTTAGTGCTTCTGATTTAGATTTTCCTTCATTGAGATATTTATAAAAAGAGGTCATCAATTTAGCCGTTGCTTTGTCATCAACTTTCCAAAGACTCATAACCGTGCTAGGTACGCCAGCGTAGGTAAAAGCTTTAGAGATACTTTGCACACCCTCTCCATTTACATAACGTCCATTTCCGGTATCACAGGCACTCAATACAGCCAAATCAGCTTGTAATGAAGTATTGTATAATGACCCAATTAACATATCGTTTTCAGCAAAATTTAATGCAGATAATTCAGGGATCTCCTCATCAATGCTAGCATGAAGACCAAAGTGTAAAACATTATGAGATTGGGCATGTTTAAAAAAATCATCGCTGTTTTTCATGTAATAATCAGTTGCATCAACCAGACGCTTAATACCCTCAATCTCTTCATTCAACTCTGGTAAAAACCCCTTTTTGTTTAATGAATTGCCATTTTGAGCCTTAAAAATACCAACATTAAGTTTTTTATTAATATGGTTCGTATCCAGTTGTTCATAATACAATTTTAAACTCCCTGCATAATTCAAGACCATATCAGATTCAAAATAATTAGGCAGCAAGACCTCAAAAGGAATCAAACTCATCATTCCAGAACTAACTATTGTAACATGCTTTTTATCCGATTTGATTACAGGTTCAATCAACTTACTCAAAGCACTTGGAATAACAACCTCTGAATTGAAGGTTGATACCAACTCAATAAAATCACCGATAGTTTCATTGAATTTTTCACTGTTGATTATCTTCAGAAATTGCGTATCATTTTTAGTAATGCGGAAAACGAAAACTTCATCCATTGATACAATATACTTCACAACAACTTCATCTGGCTTCAAACGCTCTCTAAAATTCTGAATATCAAATAAGTTAATTCTAGAATTACCGTATTGAATGTAATTCTTACTTATGTGTTTTTGATGGTTTCTTAATTGATTGTTTAAATCCGTCAAACGGAGTTTCAAATTATCCAGATCTATAGTTTTAGAATTTCTTTTTTCATACAGTTCTACCTGGTAATAATTTATGAGTGATTGTAATTTTTGTTCTTTGAACAATAAACTATCTGGAACATTTACTTTTATATTTCTACCATAAATAAATTTAGACCAAGTTAATCTAGAACTATTATTTTCAATAGCTTCCAGAGTTCTGTCAAAGTTTTTCTTTGAAGGGTTCAATAAAGCAGAATGAAGCAATCCATCTTGTATATCAATAAAACTATTATACAAATTATCATTAAAAGCATCTCCCTTATAGATCCTTTCAAAAAGTTTTGATGATAACATGAATAGATTAAAGGCAGTTTCTGAATATTCTACCTTATTGGAAGTATGGTACCATTCAAGATAGATATTGGCAACACCCAATATGCCATTTAAAATTTCGAACGTATAATACTCATGAAAATCCTTAATATCTAGATTTTTGAATTCTTGAGAGGAATCTGGTGATTTTAAAAGTGACGAAAATGCCTCCTTAATATGTGCTTCATCTTTTAATAAAATGGCTTTTTTGAATAACAACTGAAGCCTGTCATGATCTGTAACTTCTTCGCTATCTAAAATCACGTCCATTATTTCTAAAGCAGCTTCTTCTTTATGATGATTAGCATACAAATGAAACAATTCTATTTGATACTGAATTGGATTTACATAATACTTTTCTTTGTTATCAACAACAGTAGATAATGCTTTTTTAAAAAGACTCTCTGCCTTATCAAATTCTACATCAGGCATTTTTGCTTCAGTTAAGTACAAATTGGCTTTACTTACTATATTCCATCTGTATTTATCAATGGAATCTCTTAAAAGCTCTTTTGTTTCTTCAATATAATGTTTAGCCTTGTTATAATTCTTATATTTTAAATAGAGCTTGATATAGCTCTCATTGAGATTAACTCTTTCCCTTCTTATTAATGCAATTTTTTCAGTTTTTTTACGTGAATTTGCTACAGAATCAAAAAGTTCTTCTTTTTTAAACAAATAGCTTTCGGCTAATTCTTTATTACCATAGTTTATATGCCAATCTGCTATCTTGTCATAAAAGTTGAATCGTTGAAAAAAAACATCCTCTCCATCATAAATATTTGTCCAATAATTTTCTGATTCCTCCAACAATTTAAATTCCTCATTTTTTAAACCTAACTTCCTGTAATTATTTATGATTCTATTGTTATTAAGATAAACGTCCTTTAAATTTTCAGGATAATATTCTTTATAAAGCTTAAATGACCGTTCATAGTACTCATTGGATTTTTCAGGATTATCCAATTTATTATTTATAAACCCTAAATCGTCTAATACATATAGAATATCTGTTTTATACTCAGGAAAAGTATCTCGTAGAACTTCGTAATTTTTTTTCGCCTCAATTAATGCCTCTTTCCACTGTCCAGTATAACCATATTGATGATAAATTCTATTTAAAATTAAATGTCTAAAGAACAGCTTTCTGTCATCCTCTGAAATAATATTTTCAACCAAACGATAAGCTTCTTGAGATTTTTCAAGACCTTCTAATATATTCTTTCTTCCACCTCTTGTTTCTAAAATGCATGATTTCGTGTAGAGCTCTTTAGCTTTTAAATATGTTTTATAATTTGTAGAATGATTTGGTTCATCTAAAGCTAATTTCCGAAACTTTATGGATTCATCATATTCACCTATATTATCTAATGAATCTGCTATTGTCGTGTTGGATAGCGAGTGACTCTCTTGAGAAATCCCAAACAACGGGAGTAAACAAAAAAATAATAACCTTAAGTAATCCATTTGTAGTTGGTTCGTAACTTAAAGTTATAAAAAAGTTTAAACAAACCTATTTTAGAACAGAAGTAATAGACTTAACCATCTTTTTAGAGCGTTCAATAACATCTTCTTCCGTCCAAGACAATTTAATCAAACAGGAAATGTTTCTACCAATGTAATGGTCAGACTGTTCGAACGTTCTGGTTTCCAGATATTTCAATCCAGCTTTTACTTCGGCTGATAAGGGGTAAAGTGTTTTAAGTTCTTTTAAGTGATTCCACTTTCTAATATAGTGCCAGTTGTTATCGTAGTAATTCCAACAAGCATCAATGCCATTTTCTTTAAAAACCTGAATAACCTTTCTAGATGTTTCCAAATCAGGCAAGAAAAAACTTAAAAAAGAATAACTCTCAACACCACCTTCTGGTACTTTTCTAAAAGTCACCTCTGGAATTTGAGATAAGGCACCTCTGATGATGCTGTAATTTTTATTTTGGATAGCCACAAACTCATCCAATCGTCTCAATTGTGCTAAACCTACAGCGGCATGTAATTCAGATATTCTAAAATTATAGCCCATAATTGGATGGGTTTCTGCGCCTCGATCTTGACCTATGTGGTCGTGGCCATGATCTGAATAATTATCAGCATTTATATGATATTTGTCGTTATTGGTTAATACGGCACCTCCTTCACCTGCGGTAATTATCTTTACAAAATCAAGTGACAAACAGCCAATATCACCAATACTACCTAATGGTTTCCCATTGTAAGTAGCACCTGTTGCCTGTGACGAATCTTCTATTAACAATAGGTCATGTTCTTTACAAATGGTTTGCAGAGCATCCAAATTGGCCATACTGCCACACATATGTACAGGCATGATAGCTTTAGTTTTAGATGAAATCGCAGCCTCTACAGCTTTGGGGTCTATTGTTAAGGTATCATCTACATCCACTAGAATGGGTATAGCACCCAACATCATAATCGCTTCAAAACTTGCCACAAAAGTAAATGTTGGCATAATCACCTCGTCTCCTGCTCCAATTCCGGCAGCTGCTAAAGCGACTGTTACTGCTACAGTGCCACTGGAGACCAACTGGGCATGCTTCACATTCATTGTTGCTTGAAGCGCTTCTTCGAGAGTCTTCGCCTTCCAATGACCTTTGCGCATGCCGTCAAAACCATAACGCATTAATACACCATTATCTAATACATCCTGTAATTCCTGACGTTCCGCATCTCCGAATAATTCAAATCCTGGCATAATTAATTTTTATAAAGTAATTATTGAATCTTTTAATGGCTTTCTAACCTTTTTAAAATCTGCAAACATATCATCATCAGCCCGATAACCTATTGGCAATAATAAAACCGATTTCAAGCCTCGTTTTTTCAACCCTAAAACCTCATCATAACGATCTGATTTAAACCCTTCCATGGGACAAGAATCAATACCTTCCAAAGCACAAACCGTCAATATATTTCCCATAGCCAAATAGGCTTGATTGGTCGCCCAATCTTCAATTAAAGCTTGTGGTTTTTTTTCAAAATCTGAAATTAAAAAATCCTGAAACGGTTTTAAAATAGATTTGGGTGTATGTCTAATATCATGTACTCTATTAAAATATTCCACCACATAATCTTCATCGATAGCTGTTTCAATACAAAACACCAAAACATGTGATGCTTCAGCTATTTGTTTTTGGTTCATGGTATCTGGAATCAATTGGGTCTGCAGCGTTTTGTCACTAAAAACAACCAATTTTATAGGTTGTAAACCATACGAAGTCGCGGTTAAATTAAAAGCTTCCGTTAAGACTTGAAGTTTTTCATCACTAATAAGTTTTGAGGAATCAAAAGCTTTTGTAGCATAACGCCATTGTAAATGATCAATCACATTCATGTGTTCAAATTTGAAAACACAAAAATAAGAATACTGTTTTGGTTCAACTAATGGAATGGAAAATTTGTATAAAAATTTCAGCCTTTTATTTGAAAGAAACGAAAAAGGGTTCTATATTTGCATCCGCATTTAGGGAATACCTAATGAGGCACTCAAGGAGAAATGGCAGAGTGGTCGAATGCGGCAGTCTTGAAAACTGTTGAGGGTCACACCTCCGGGGGTTCGAATCCCTCTTTCTCCGCTGAAATTTATTCAATTTCAATCAAAGTCCTGTAAACACTATGTTTATGGGACTTTTTAGTTTCTACAAAACATCAAAAAGTGTATTAAAAACCATTCTGTTGGTGACCTATTAGGTGACCTTTTTAAAACCCTATTTAGGTCACCTAAAATGTTAATAACTATCTATAAGTCAGTTATTTAAATTGATAAAGCGACCTGAAAATTTCGTAACTTAATGTATAATTTTAAAGGTCACCAGAATGAACAAAACATTTGGATTATTATTCTACTTAAAGAAAAGTAAAGTAGATGCACAGGGTAAATCCCCTATTTACTTACGTATTACTGTCGATGGTAAACGTACAGAAATCAGTACCAAACGCACCATTGAACCAGAACGGTGGAGTGCTGAAGCCAACAAAGCGATTGGAAGAACCGAAGATGTCCGAGAGCTGAACGCCTATTTAGATTCACTAACTACAAAGGTTTATCAAAGTCAAAGAGATTTAATTCAGGACAATAAGCCTGTAACATCGGAGACTTTAAAGAATAAGCTTTTAGGAGTCGAGGACAAAGAAAGAACGCTCATATCCATATTTGAAACCCACAATAAACAAGTAGAAAAGTTGGTAGGTCGTGAATTTTCCGCAGGAACTTTGGAGCGTTACAAAACTGTATCAAAACATCTACAAGATTTTATCAAACTACAGTACAAAGTTAGTGATGTAAGTATTAAAAAGATTGACCACCAATTTATAACGGACTTCGAATTTTACTTAAAGAGTGTCAGAAATTGTGGTCATAATAGCACTATTAAATACATAAAGAACTTCAAAAAAATAGTGCGTATCGCTTTGGCTAATGGTTGGATAGCAAAAGACCCATTTCTAAATTATAAAGTGCGTTTAAAAGAAGTTGAGCGTCAATTCTTATCAGAAGAAGAAATACAAGATATGCTCGATAAAGAATTGCATACCCCAAGATTGGAGCAAGTAAGAGACATTTTTATTTTCTGTTGCTTCACTGGTTTAGCATACAGTGATGTTAAGAAGCTCAACAGAGATAATTTGGTTTTTGGAATTGACGGTGAAAAGTGGATTAAAACCAAGCGTACCAAAACTGATACCCGCAGTAATATCCCTTTGCTTCCAACGGCTTTAGACTTAATAGAAAAATACAAAGACCATCCAGAAGCTGTTACAAGGGGTGTTTTGCTTCCAGTTTTAAGTAATCAAAAATCAAATGCCTATTTAAAAGAAATTGCAGATTTGTGTAAAATAAATAAAAATTTAACGACACATTTAGCCCGTCATACCTTTGCCACTACAGTAACTCTTTCCAATGGAGTGCCGATGGAGTCTGTCAGTAAAATGTTAGGCCATAAATCCCTTAAAACTACACAGCACTATGCAAAAATATTAGATAGAAAAGTGAGCGATGATATGGCAATTTTAAGACAAAAATTCTCTAATAAGCCTACAATGGTGTCTACTAAAAAATTAGGCACGTAGGACATATAAACATTTCGATATAAAGTGCAAAAATAAATTAGCCTAAAACCTTCTGAAACCCTTGTAAATTCAAGGGTTTTCTGTTTTAAATGAAAGCGTTTTTTGTGGAAAACTGTTTATAACTTTCGCTTTAAAAATCATAGCTTTTGACGTATTTTAGTACTTAATAATAACAGGGTTAATTCCCTTTAATACAGATTAATAGTATATGACATTAGACCTTATTACAAAGGATGATTTGAAGACTCTAAAACAAGAAATCATCACGGAATTAAGAACTATTTTAGGAGGCCAGACAGAGCAAAAAAAATGGTTAAAATCAGCAGACGTAAGAGAGATGCTAAATATCTCTCCAGGCACGTTGCAAAATTTAAGAGTGAATGGCACTTTGCCTTATACAATGATGGGTAAAACCATCTACTATGAGTACAATGATGTCATTAAGATTCTAACCCAAAACAAGAGTGCTTAATGAGGTTCTTTATCCCCGAGAACTTGGATATCGACCAACTTACCCACGAAAATCCACCGTGCTTCAAAAAGTACAAGTTCAAAAGAGATATGGCTCTTTACATCATTAATTTGATTAATGCCTTACCATTGTTCAATAAAGATTTGATGTTTGAAGGGTTTGTTCCACTTAATTCAAAGTTGCTTCAAGATAAGATTGCCAATTATAAAGAGTATTTAAATTATTTGGAGCACGAGCTAAAAATTATTGAGTGTGATAATCAGTACATCCCTGGGTTTAAATCCAAAGGTTATAGATTGACTGAACAGTACAGAACTGAAATTAAAAGTCAATCAGTAGTTGATTTTACATTTGGCAGGAAATTGAAGTTTGAACGTAATAAAAGAGCGGCATCGGTAGCTCACCTTGAATATCTAACTAAATGGTTTAATCCAAAATTAGAAATTGACCTCGATTTTGTCAATGCTTTTTTAAGGGAAGAATATCAATTAAAAAGATACAATCAAGCTTTGTGGGATTACGACCGAAATCGAAAAAAATTCAAAGAGCCGATGATGCAATTCAATCACGCAAAAATTAGCGCCGAAAAAATCGATAGGCAAGATTATTATTTGTTGCACGATGAAAATGTATATCGCTTTCATTCGAATCTTACCAATATGAGAAGCATCATTAGAAATGCGGTGACTTATGACGGACAAAAATTAATTTCAATAGACATTAAAAATAGTCAACCCTATTTAAGCACCATCCTTTTGAGTCGCTCTTTCTGGATTGAACAAAAATTTGGAGCCAAAAATGAAGAATCACTATCAATATCATTTGATGAACCGCAGCGTGTCACAAATAAAGGTTTTAATGATTTTAAAAGATTAAATTATGAAAGTGAGAGAGGTTTTGATGAAAGATTGAATATATCACAAATAAAGATTCACGAAAACGATTCTTACATTATGTTAGGAGATATTGATAAATCCCTTATGAATAGTGAGTTTAGTAATTATATCAATTTGGTAGTTAATGGAGGTCTTTACGAGTTTTTGGAGGAAGAATTTAAAATCAACTTGGGTGAAGTATTCTCTAATAGGAAAGATGTCAAAGCAGCAGTTTTTCAAGTGCTATTTACAGACAATAGGTTCTTTGGTCAAGACGAGGCAAGACCTAAAAAGTTATTTCAAGAATTATTCCCTTATGTGTATGAGGTCTTCAAGCAAATCAAGAGCAAAGACAAATCGTTGCTACCTCGCTTATTACAGAGTATAGAAAGTTACTTGATGATTGATGTAATTGCCAAACGCATTTCAATCGAATATCCTGAAGCACCCATTTATACGATACACGATAGTATTGCCACAACTGAAGAGTATGTAGACATTGTTCAGCAGATAATGAGTGAGGAGCTATCAAAAGCAATCGGACATCCTCCAAAATTGGCTCGTGAAGAATGGTCTAAAAGGAATATGATTAAATATCTGTCTGGTCTTAAAGAAAGCTCCAAAATCGCTGTTTAATAAATGCCTCTGAATAATCAACTAAACCCAAATATAACCCAACGGTTGTTTTGGGTTTTTTGTTTTAAACATTTCTTACAAATAATACCGATTAACATAAAAGATTTATATTTTTAGGGTTTCCACAAAAACTAACAATTCCAAACCGAACAATGTCAAAATCAATAGACAACCTAAAATACTTCCTTAAAGAAATGTTCCAATTCAACGAAAATGATTTGGACTTCGGAATCTACAAAATATACAACCTAAAGCGTAAACACATTGAAAGCTTTATTGATGGTGATGGTGTAGGCGATTTAACACCTACAATCGAAACCATTTTAAAGGAAGTCAATCTCGAAAATCAAAAGACGGACTCTATTGAATTATACAACTTCTTAAAGAATTTAAATCAAGATAAGTTATTAGAAGATCCAGAGGCAAACTACAAACAATTAGAATTGTTCATTGGCACAGAACAGAGTGAAGATAAAAAAGCGAAACTTACTGAATCCCTAAACAATCTTTCCAAATCAGAAGGTTTAACAGACGAGCTTAAAGACAAAATCTACAATCACATACTTGGGTTTTTCCAAATGTATTATTCCAATGGTGATTTTGGGTATAACGACCGCAGTAGAGATTTGTACAAAGTACCTTATGAAGCCGATTATAACGGTAGCGACACAATGTTTCATTGGAAACATAAAGGGAGTTTATACATCAAAACAGGTACATCTTTCAACGCTATTAAGTTCGACTTAAACGGTAAGAAAATTGAATACCGTTTAGAAACCAATGTACATAGTGAAGATGAAGGTACAAGCCAAAACAACAACAAAGACAGCCAATTAAAACACTACCGTTTTGATAGAATTGAAAAAGTAAAAGACAAAACGACTAATGAAGACGTTTATCAAGTCATTTTTAACCTATCTGATGCTTCAACCTCTAAAGTTGATATTTATAAAGCCATATACAAAGAGGTGTATAATGAAACTGATATTCATAAATATTTAGAATACGAAAAAGATGGTAAACCCAAACAGGTATTTGTAGACTTAACCAAAGACTTTGACAAAGTCCAAAATGGTGCTATAAAAGGTTTATCTGCTCTACGCCAAAAGAAACTAAAGATAGAAAAAGAAGTAAAAAACAACTTTGAGCGTGGTGAGCGTTTGTATGACGAAGCAACCAAAGAGTTTACCGATGAAACATTAAAAGCCTTATATACATTAGACCAAAAACTAAATAGCTTTTACATTGGTAACGATGCCGATTACTTTATTCACGAAAACCTAAACGAGTTTCTTAATAACGAGAAAAACCGTTACGTTAAAAATTACATCTTTGATGATTTAGAAAGTATTTACAGTGGTAAGTTAGATAATACCACTTTATTAATTGCTAAAGCATTTGATAAGGTAAGCTCACGTATTATTGAGTTTTTAAGTGCTATTGAAGACTTCCAGAAACACCTGTTTACCAAAAAGAAAAAAGTAGTAGAAAGTGAATATTGTATTACGGTAGATTATATAGACGAAAAATACTACCCAGAAATTCTCGCCAACAAAACTCAACTGCAAGAATGGGAAATCCTTTTTAGTTTAGAGGTTAAAACGGTTGAGGACCTAAAAGCTAACCCAACATTAGTATTGGATACAAAATGTTTTAAACAACCCGATGGCACAAACCCATTTAAAGATAAAATACTTGCTGAAATTGAGGATTTAGATGAAAATACCAATGGGCTATTAATTAACTCTGAAAATTATCAAGGTCTTAAAGTTCTTCAGAATAAGTATAAAAATAAGGTTCAGACAATTTATACTGACCCACCATACAATGCAAAATCATCTGAAATAATATACAAGAACAATTTTAAACATTCAAGTTGGGCAAGTTTTATGCAAAATAGAATAAGTCTTTCCAAGACATTTTTGCAACAAGATGGAATATTTGAAATTGCGATTGATGATTACGAAGTAACTTCTTTATGGAAGGTTTGTGATTCTATATTTGGTTCTGAAAATTTTATAGCTAATGTATTAGTGATTCATAACCCACGTGGAAGAAATGATGATAAATTTTTTGGTACTGCGCACGAATATATGCTAACATTTGCTTTTGATAGAGAAAAAGCTCAAATATTAAACTTTAAACCAACTGAAGAACATATAAAGCAATATAATAAGGAAGATGATATATCACCTTATGCATTGACAGGATATATGCGTACTGGTAATAATTCTAACAGACACGAAAGACCTAACTTGTTTTATCCAATATATATCAACCCTAAAAACAAAAAACTTTCTTTAGAAAACGGTGAAGGTTTAATTGAAGTATTACCAATAAATTCTGATGGTGATGAGAAAACTTGGCGTTGGGGAGAAGATACTTTTGTAAAAAGAAAAGACACAGAAATACTTGTTTCAGAAAAAAACGGAGTATGGAGTCTACAAAAGAAAAGGAGGTTTTTAGGTGAAGGAAAAAAACCAAAAACTATTTGGCACGACTCAAGATATGACGCATCAACAAATGGTATTATGCTTATGAAGGCATTATTCAATGATGTTAATTTATTTAGTTATCCAAAATCCATTTATACAGTATTTGATGCCTTATCAGTTTCAACTTCTGAAAACTCTTTGATCCTTGATTACTTTGCAGGTTCGGCAACAACTGGTCACGCAACAATAAAGTTAAACAAAGAAGATAAAGGTTTTAGAAAGTATTTATTAATAGAAATGGGTACATATTTTAATATCGTTACAAAACCCAGAATCCAAAAAGTAATTTATTCAGATAATTGGAAAAACGGTAAGCCATTAGATAACAATGGTTCGCCAAAGCACATATTTAAATACCAAGTATTAGAACAATACGAAGACGTATTAGATAATCTACAAGTCTATAATGGTGAGCTGCCAGAAAACCTGCCTATAAAATACTTATACAAACCAGAAGAAAATAGTTTAGATAACACACTCAACCTTTTTACACCATTTAGCAATACCATAAGCTACGGGCAACCTACTCAACAAGGTTTTATAGATGTGGTAGAAACCTATAACTATTTACAAGGGTATTTTGTAAGGTCTATAAAAACCTATGAGCTACATAAAAAGTACTATAAAGTAGTAGAAACCACCAATGGCGTTTTAGTGATTTGGCGAGATATTACCATCAATGAAGATGATAGCCAACAAGTTATTGAAATAGCTTCTAAATATGAAAACATACACACCATAGAAGTTAATGCAGAATTTGCAACCTTACAATTAGATAAAAGCAATCATCTTAAAGTAGGTGATAATAATATAGAGTTGCGAATCATTGCTAAAGATGTGTTTAACCAATAAGCCTTACCAATGGAGTTAAAACTATACGACTACCTGCGTAAGGAAGGCATAAACAATCCTGATGCAGATTTTAGAGAAGAAACCTATCAAAACAAAGTAGAGCAGTTTGACACGACGTTAGGGTTAAATAACGATATTTTAGATACTGTAAAAAAGTATTTAAAAACCTATAACACCTATTTAAAAAGCAACCAACAGCAAGAAGTTAGTTTACGCTACTATCAAATATTAGCCCTGTACTATACTGAACTTTATTTTCAAAAAAGAGATGAACACGATTTTATCTATGCAAAAGAATCTTTAGCCTATTGGATGGCTACAGGTAGTGGTAAAACCATTATAATGCACCTAAATATTTTACAATACATCAATCATTGTAAAAACTTTAGAGATTTTGAAATTATAATGACCACACCTGGTGTGAATTTAATTGAGCAGCACGAAAGAGAGTTAACACCATTTATAGAATTTTTGAACGGCAAGTATCGTAACACCATTCGTTTGACGATTGATACCACTTCTGCATTATTAAATAAACCAAACGACTTTTTCGATTTTCCTCAAACTAAATCGTATCGTAGACTCATATTAGTTGATGAGGCGCATATTGGATTAAGTACAACCGGAAAGACGGGAACCGATGGGGCTTTTATGGACTTGCGTAAAAGATTAAACATAGAAAACAGTTTCTTATTCGAGTATTCAGCAACCTTTCACAATATTACAGGAGAGCTGGAAAAGGATTATGAAAAATCAATAGTGTATGATTACAATTACAATCTATTCTATAGAGATGGATATGGTAAAGATTACTTTTTTCAGCAAGTCGGTGATGATGTATTAGAGAAAAGTTTTGATGACAATCTGCATCATAATCTCGATATCATTAATGAAAAAATAGAGCTTTGGAATAAGATTGATTATGCTCTTGAAAAAGACTTGTTTAAAGCGACACAGTTCCCAGATAAGCCCTTAATTGCCTTTATGGGCAATACTGTAAACAATAAAGAAAAGTCAGCTAAAAACGAAGATGATGAAGTTTCTGATATTACTAATATTGTCAACTTTTTAGCAAAATTAACCGATGCAGAAAAAACAAAGTATAAGTATTTATTCAATGAGGATATTAATGGTAAACTTACTTTAACTCGAAACCCAGAAACAGATGATGAAATTTTATTGTCTTATGGTAACGGTGGCTATTTCGGGATTGTTAATGTCGGTAATGGCGCAAAATTTATTAATGATTTAGATAATGACAAAGTTATAAAGAGTCCACGAGACAAGGTTATAATTTCAAACCTTGAGCGGTATTCCTTTAAAAATATAGATAGTCAAAGCTCACCAATCAATATACTGATAGGTAGTAGAAAGTTTGCTGAAGGTTGGAACTGTTTTAGAGTTTCAGTTATAGGATTGATTAATTTGGGAAGCTCAAAGGGTAATAAAATCATTCAAATATTTGGTAGAGGTGTTCGTATAAAAGGTCTGAAAAATGATGGTAAGCGTACCTTTCCAAATCACAATGAAGACTACTTTAAATTAAAGAATACCAAAGAAGAAGATAAACTTCGCAAAATAGAAACCTTATGTGTGTTCTCTCTCAAAAAATCCTATTTAGAAACTTTTACAGGAGCAGTAAATAAGGAGCTTGAAATTTTAAGACGTTATGAAATTACTGTAAGTCCAAGTATTATTAAGTTAAATGATAATACGGAAATAAAATTTGAAGAGTTTAGAAAACGTATTCCCATATTTAAACTATCAAAATTAGAAATAGAGCAACGTAGAGTTTCATTGCTTGATAGCAATAGCTTCAAAGTTCAATATCGTCAAAATGGCAATATTGCTGATGATACAGTGAATAATTTTTCAATAGCATTAGATTATAGACCCAACAGAAATGAAGAAGGAAAAGACATTACAGGAGAATTGGTCAACTTTTTAAACCACTTTCAATCCTTTATTAATTTAAACAGGTTAGAAAGTTTGGTTTCAGAATTTCAAGAAGAAAATAGCTTATATGTCAATGCGAATAATAAACCAATTACAATTCAAAATATACTTCAGTATGTTGGAAGCGTCACATACAAATCCTCGTTAGATATTACAAACCTTGAATTGATTGAAAACCTTGTATATCAAATAGCATTGGATTTCTTAAAGAGATTGAAGAACAAAGTCAATTGGTATATTAATAATAGTAATTACGAATATCAGGAATTATTGAATCAAAGTACAGAAAGGGTTAAAGGAGATTTCATAGATAAGTATTACATTTTAAAAACCATTGAATCAACAAAAGAAGTTAGAAATAAAACCACCTTTAAAAAACAATCTGAAATTGATTCAGAGATTAAGGAATTTGAAGAACAAATTGAAGCAATTTCAGAAAACTTAAAAATTGATACGATTGGTAATCACATCTATAATCCACTTTTAAGAGAAGTAAAAAATAATATTGATTCTGAAAAAGATTTAAAAATCTCACCAGATAAACTTAATGCTGGAGAAAAGAAATTTGTTCAAGACGCAGCTAACTTTTTTAATGGCAATAAGGATTTTAAAGATTATGAAATATACCTTATGCGTAATGTGGAAACATTAAAGAGCATAGGGATATATCTAAACGATGATTCACAAGTATTTTATCCAGACTTTATTTTGTGGCTTTTAAAAGGTGACAAAATCTATATCAACTTTATTGACCCAAAAGGACAAATGGGGATTCAAGATGCTACTACTTTATTGGATAATGAAAAGGTTAAAATAGCAGATAAGGAGAACAATGATACATTAGTAAAATTAGAAAGAGCATTATCTAAAAATCATAAGAAAACATTTATTCTAAACTCTTTCTTGTTGTTACGTGATAGTTCAATGTTGGGTTTTAATAAGCCTAACAATTGGGTGAAAGATAATTTAATTGATAAGAATATCTTTAGACTTAATTGGCACACAACTGATGAAAAAGAACAAAAAGTTCCGGCTAACAAACTTCCAGATGGTAAGAGTTATATGGATTTATTAGTTGAACATATGGATTTAATTTAATAATATATGCAAGAATTGGCAGAAAAAATATTTGAAATAATAAAGGATTATCAATGTGATTATGCAGAAAGAAAATTTGAAATAACCGTTGAACACATAATTGATTGGGCAAATCAATTTGATGATGATGCGGAATTTGTTTTACAAGAATTACTACATTTTCTACCAGAAACATATATCTCTAAAGAGAAAGCCAAACAATTATTGCATACTAGATTATTAGAAATACAACAATTTTATGGTTATGCTTCTATGACTGAAATGATTGTTAATACTCATTTTTTCAACGTTCAAAAAAGTTATAAGAGTCAACCAGAAATTTTATCCCTAATTGATGAGGTTCTACAAACTGAATTTCAAATTAATTATAAAGACTTCTTAAATTCTCCTAAAACAAACTATATTTATTTTGATGATGTTCTCGCGACAGGCGGAACAGTATTCCGTGATTTGGCAACTTGGCTTGAGGAAAAAGAAGATGGTGTTAACGAAAATTCTAAATTGATTATTAATCAGACAAAAACTCTCGGAATAAGTTTATTTTGTTATCATTCTCTTGGGTTTAGTAATATGCAATGGAGATTAATGAAGCAATTCGATGATAAAATTAAAAGGGTACTTTTAGTTGGTAAAGATTATGAAGTTGAAAATCATATAAAAACCAAGTGGATAGCGGAAAATCAAAAACTTAATTGTGTTTATCCTGTTGAAGAACAGTCTAAAGAAGTATTAGAATATTTAGCAAGTTTGGAAGCTGAAAATGATAGTGTACCTGCTTTTCGACCATCTAATCTACCTAAAAAAGAAACATTTTTTAGTAGTCCAGAAAATAGAATTAAACTTGAAAAAATATTTTTAGAAAAAGGAATAGAATTACTTAATAAAGTACAAACAGATAATCCAGATAGGAGAAAAAGACCTTTAGGTGATACAGTACGTTCACATAAGACATTTGGCACAGGTACTTTGTTTTTTACTTGGCGAAATATTTCTAATACGTGTCCGTTAGTTTTTTGGTGGGATGTTCCCGGTCATAATTGGCTACCACTTTTTTGTGTTAAGAATAGAGGTATATAGTTAATTATTTTTTATATTGTAAAACAATGAAGATTACAGAAAGAACATATAATAAAAAAGAGGTAATCGTTTTTAGAAGCACCAAAGCCAAATATGGTGGTCTTTCTAATATGGCAGGTGGTTACTCTTTAAGAGTAAATGATATTATAATTCCTTCAGCGGAAGCTCTTTATCAAGCCTGTCGTTATCCTTTATTCCCTTCAGTTCAGCAAGAAATTATTGAGCAGAATAGTCCTATGACTGCTAAAATGATTAGTCGTAAGTATTTAAAATATACAAGACAAGATTGGGAAGAAGTGAAATACTCTGTTATGTATTGGGTTCTAAAAGTTAAGCTTTCGCAAAATTTTAATGAGTTTTCAAAAGTATTAAAAGAAACGAATGGAAAGCCTATTGTTGAATTATCTAACAAGGATAAAGATTGGGCAGCAATAGAAGTAGATAAAAATACATTAGTAGGTAAAAATGCTTTAGGTCGATTATTGATGCAATTAAGAGAGGAATACGTGATAAATAATAAGCCAATTGAATGTGTTCAACCCATTGATATGTTTGGATTTTTATTATATGGTTCCGAAATTGATACGGTATGTAATCCTAATATGGAGTTCGAAAAAGATTATCTTTTTGATTTAGATTACGCCTAATGCATTAAAATATTTGCTCTCATTTAATATCTTAAGCTAGTCTGTATTCCCCCACGCTCACCCTTACTGTTTTTATGTCATAATACTTGTAGCCAACGCTCTAATGGCACATTGCTTGTTTTATTGAGTTTTTTAATATTCAATTATGGTTCAATAAAAAAGCAAAGAGCCATTGCCAACGCCTAAACAACTATTCCGCCATAAAAACTCCCCTCGCTATTTTACATAACGTAATAGTTATAGGAACATCCGCACCACCCAAACTCTGCCCAAGCTGTCCTATAACCACATTATGTAAAATATCTCCCTTTCCCCACGCTCAATTCCGTTTAAAATGTAAGTATCGGTAGAAGGAAAATACAATGCCACTTTCCCCGCCACCCTTTCAATGGTTTTAAAAAAATAGGTTTTGAATAATTCAGTTAAGAGATTAGCACATTGCTTTTTCTCGTACCTTAAAAAAGCAAAGCACTAATCTTAATACGCCTGTATGCGTAGCTCGATTATAAGCTTTATTATCATAAAACAATATAACAAGCTACCCATACACACGCACCAGCCACTACTAAAATCTGAACAAAAACCTATTTTTTTAAGCGATAACACCCCATTGAATCATCCTCGTAAACCAAGTTTTTCTTTTAATTGAAAATCATACAATTTATATTCATCTCCAATTCCAATTTCGCCTAATTCAAGAGCCTTATGTTTACGATAGTACCAATACGAATTATAAAATCCACCTTTCAAAAACAAAGTAATTATCTGCTTGTTCAATTCAAATTGATGCTGTACGTCTTGAACATAAAAAAAATGTATTCCAATTTTTGCTTTCAAGAATGGTAGCTGGATACTCTCACCAATCTTGGGTAAATATTTAAGTTCCTTACACCTAAAGGATTCATATTTCTTATTGTAGTCAACGTGCATTCTAATCTCTACCTCACTAAAATCAAAAGTATAATCATAATCATACGCAAAAAGGTTAGCATAGATTTCTTCTAATTGCTTCCGAATATGATGGGATTTAACCCCTGTCTTCTCTGCAATATCTTTTAGGGTAGGATAAGGTTCATCTCCCTCGTGATAATCTTTACCACTTAAAAATTCTACAAGTTGAGAATATCTTTCATTGCTCTTAAATTCCTTTTCTACTTGTGGCATAATTGAGATTAAATCTATCAAAATTTGCTTTACTGAAATTGAATGCTCCATAATTTGAATATTTATTAGAATAAAAATAAAAAAAGATAGCAAAGATAAGTGGCTTCCTTCTGCCAGCCGCACAATGCTGTAAAGGTCAAGCCCTACGGGTTTTGAAAAAAATCTCCACCTAATAATATTTCGATGTTTTAGTAATAATAAAGAAGAGGTAGTATTTTTTCCAAAAACCTTGACAGCATTACCCACGCCACAAATGATACAGCTTTCTTTTTTTATTTTCTTTTAAAAAATTATTAGAAAAAGAAAAGCCCTGTAATGCTAAATCACAGGGCCATTTCCGCTTCAAAGGTCAGAATGAAACTTATGCTACTTGAACAATATTTAAAACGTTGTAAGCACCGTTTTTAAGAACATATTGCACACCGTTGATTTCTTGGAAAAACTCTACCAAAAGCAAGAAAATCTCGTTTCCAGAGCCTGATGGAACACCGGCAGGAACCAAAGTTTGCGTAGCACTTGTAGCGTCGATTGGAAGATTCACAATAGGACTATACTCAATAGCACTATCAGTAGAGTCAAAGTCTAAATTCAAGAATGCACAAGATAAACTTACGTGAGTTGCACCACTTGGATAAGAAATATCATTTGCAGGTGTAAAATTCGGAATTGTAATTTCACCAGTTGCTGTATCAACCGAAAACGGAGCAAAGAAAACAGCACTTAAAATAGCTCTATTATTAAAATCCAGCCCTTTTAGAATGGCTTTGCCCTCTGGAGTAGCCAATCCAGTAGCTACATTTCTTTCGCCTCTTATAGAGGTTGTATCAACATTTTTAATTTGCGTCATTACTTGCGTAACTCTACTCGCAACACGGTTATCTTTTGCTCTAATCATCAGATTTCGAACAGAAGTTCTCAACAACTTACCAGAAGATGCCGAACTTCCAAACTCACTGCCATTTTCACGGGTACGTTCAAACGCAGGGTCATTTTGAATACGCTCTTTAGAAACACCACCTTTAGTTTTCACTAAATAGCCTTCTTGAGCCTTGTAAAACGTCAGGTTATCCAACGTTCCTTCCAACTTAATAATTCCTTTTAATTTAGCCATAACATCACAATTTTTTAAATGATTACAACGAATGTACGATATAAACTTTCTCAATGTTTACGGGTACTTCCGAAGTGTTAATATCTTGCCGTAACTTCCGAAAAGGGTTGCTTATTCATTGAAAAATTCGCCGTATATTGTTTAAGGAAGCCCTAAAGCTACTGTATACGTAAAGTATAGATAGAGTATTAATTTAAAACAAAAAGCGAATGAACAGAATCTGTATGTACCCTAAAGACGTGCAATTGGTTACAGGTAAGAGTGAACGTTATGGAAGGACCATAATTAAGAAGATTAAAGAACACCTTAACAAAGAACCACATCAATTAGTAACGATTGATGAATTTTGCACTTTTATGGGTTTAGAAACCAGTAAAGTACAAGGATTAATCAAGTAAATTCCTTATCTTTACAACAAGGTTTTAAAGGTGACCTATTAGGTGACCTCAAAATGGTACAGGACTGAAACACTAATTAATACAGGCATTAAGAGATAGGTTCACTTACCTCTTTCTCCGCTAAAAACCAGAACAAATGTTCTGGTTTTTTTATTTAAATCTCTTACGTTTAAAATGTTAGCTATTCAAAAGATAAACGTGCCGTTTGTCGAGTTAATTTGAAACACAAGTATTTACCATTTATTTTTAGTAGCCCATTTCAATGTTATGTTTATATTAAACTTATATCCTTCTGATTTATATACAACTAGGATATAGTACTTTTAACCTTCTTAAATTTAACGCTATTGATTCCGTGGGGTTCAAGTATTACATTGTAACAATACTATTTTGTTTTGTTTTGTCTTTTGAGGCTTTTGGTCAGTGTTCACCGGATGTGACACCGCCAACTATTACCTGCCCATCAGATATTATTGTGGGCTGCCCTCAAGAGGTTCCCTCTTTGACACCAACCACTTCTGATTTTTGCGGAGCCATTACCTTACAAACCTATACCCTTACTGGTGCCACAACAGCTAATAGTCCAGCTACTGGAATCAACGATGCCAGTTCTGAAGACTTTTTAGCAGGAACAACCACCATTACCTATTACATTGAAGACGCTTCAGGCAATTCGTCATCATGCAGCTTTGATGTTACGGTGAATGATTATACGGATCCGATTATTGTTTGTAAGGATGATATTGTTACTGTCAACGATCCAGGTGCATGTACCGCTGTGGTTAACATGTATGCCATTGGAGTCTATCCATCCGCTTTCGACTCCTGTTCGGGACTATTTATTGTTCCAACTGGTATTCCCCCAGGTGGCGCTTTCCCAGTAGGTACCACCACGGTAACCTGGACGGTAACCGATGCAGCTGGAAATTCCACTTTTTGTACACAAGATGTTACTGTGACCGATGAAGAAGACCCTACTATCAATTGCCCTTCAGATATTGTGGCGAGTACCGATCCTGGTCTGTGCAATGCCAATGTGACGATACCATTCGCAGTACCTGATGATAATTGCTCTGTAGTCTCCATTTCCAATGATTATAATGCGGGTGGAGCAGATGCCAGTGGCAACTATCCTATTGGCACAACAACGGTAACCTATACGGCAACAGATTCTGCCGGTAGAACGACCACATGCTCTTTTGATGTGACTGTGGTTAATTCTCAAGATCCCATAATCACGCTAAATGGAGCAAATCCGCAAATCTTTGAGGCGTGTAGCACCTATACAGAATTAGGTGCAACCGCTATTGATAACTGTTTTGGAGATATTTCATCTAGTTTGGTTATTGATACATCCGCTGTTGACATGGACGCTGTTGGCTCCTATCCAGTTACATACACCGTCACCAATGCCAATGGTGGTCAAACGCAAGTTATCCGAACGATTACAATTGTAGATACAACGGCTCCTTCATTGACGTTCGTAGGTCCTAATCCATTAACAGTGGCCGATTGTTCCACATATACTGAATTGGGTGCCACAGCCATTGACCCTTGTTTTGGAGATATTTCATCGAGTGTGGTGATTGATAATTCTGCCGTGGATACCAGTACGATTGGTAGTTATACGGTTACCTATAATGTGACTGATGCTAGTGGTAATGCAGCTACACAAATTATTCGAACCGTCAACGTGGTTGATGTTAGTGGCCCTATAATTACCTTGGTCGGTGATGACCCACAAGTTATTGAAGCCTGTGATACCTACACCGATTTAGGTGCTACAGCTATTGATCCGTGTTTTGGCACCGACTATACAGCAGATATCATTAATGATTCCTCAACCCTCGATACTAATACACCTGGTAGTTACACAGTAACTTATAATGTGATGGATGCCGAAGGTAATCCAGGATTAGAAGTTATACGAAACATAACCGTTGTCGATACCACTGGACCGATTATTACACTCCTTGGTGATGACCCACAAATTATTGAAGCCTGTTCGCCATACACGGAATTAGGTGCAACCGCAATAGATCCTTGTATTGGAACTGATTATACTAGTGATATAGTAATTGATGCCTCTTCGGTTGACACCAGTACAGTGGGCTCTTATAATGTGACCTATAATGTTATGGATGCTTTAGGCAATTCAGCTATAGAAGTCATCAGAACTGTAACCGTTGTTGATACTACCTCACCAAGCATTACCTGTCCTGTAGATATTGTGGCTAATAATGATGCTGGTCAATGTTCGGCTGTGGTTACCTATTCGGTTACTGCCAATGATAACTGTTCCGGAGAAACCATAACTCAAACGGATGCTACTGGATTAACATCTGGTGATGCCTTCCCCATTGGAACGACTGTTTTAGAATATTCAGTGACGGACCCTTATGGCAATTCGGATACCTGCTCGTTTTCAGTGACAGTCAATGATGCGGAAGTACCTAATGTTGTTTGTCAAGCAGCTAGTTTGCAGCTCGATCCCGTAACGGGATTAGCGACCTTATTGCCCAGTGATGTGGACAATGGAACAACAGACAATTGTAGTTTCACCTTATCGCTATCACAAGATACTTTTGACTGTAGTCATATCGGTAATAATACCGTAACATTAACGGCTACCGATGCTAATGGAAATGTTTCTTCTTGTGATGCCAGTGTAACCATAACCGATTTAGCCGAGAATGCGTCGGTGAGTATAGCGACACCAATTACCACCATCTGCCAAAATCAAGAAATCACAGTCACGGCAACACCTGTTGATGGTGGAACGTCACCATCCTACCAATGGCAAATAAATGGTATTGACGTGCCAGGAGAAGTTGCTGATACGTTCACAAGCAGTACTTTTAATGATGGCGATGTGGTAACCGTTATCATGACATCCAATATTTCAGTTTGTGCTGTACCGGTTACCAGTAATACAATTACCATCACCGTTAATGATTTTAATGCTCCTGCCGATGCTGGTGCCGATGTTACCAATACCGTTTGTGTAGACACCACGATTACATTAAGTGGTAGTGCTGTAAATGGCGTTGGAGCCGTTGGAACTTGGTCTGTAACTTCTGGGCAAACCAGTGGCTTTTCGTTTTCTGATGTGAATAGTCCTACATCTGATTTTACAGGTGATATTGGTGAAACGTATACCCTAACTTGGAGTGTTGACAATCCTGATCCCTGTGTAGATACTAGTGATAGTCTAACCGTTACGATGATTGGCTGTAATGCTTTGGATTTTGACGGTGTTGATGACAATATTACCTTTCGTGATAATTATAATTTAGGTAGTGCCTTCACGATTGAAGTTTGGATGAAATCGGATACACAAAATTCAGATATTCAAACTATTTTCTCCAAACGGGAAGCTACTAATTTAGTAGACGGTTATGATTTACGATTGGTGAACAATGTGGTTTCATTTCATTGGAATAATGGTCAATCCGTGTCATCAGGAGCGATACAAATTACCAATGATCGTTGGTACCATATTGCAGTGACATATGATGGAGCTAATTATAAACTCTATATTGATGGTGTTTTTATTAATAGTACTTCTGATACCAATGAACCCATTGATAATACGGTTGATTGTATAGCAGGAGCCATGGATCAGACACTCAATGCGCCTTTTTTACCTGAAAACTATTTTGATGGTGGTTTAGATGAATTACGAATTTGGGATGTTGCTTTAACGGAAGACCAAATCCGTAAGATGATGAACCAAGAAATTGAAGACAATTCAGGTATAGTTAGAGGCTCTGTTGTACCATTGGATCTTACTGGATTGAATTGGAACGACTTAAACGGGTATTATCAAATGAACCAAAATACGGATTTATCCGGTGGTAATTTGGTTTCCAATAGTCTATCAGGTATTAATGGGGTGTTGCGCTATATGACTACCCTACAACCGGAAACGGCTCCGCTGCCCTACCAATCAGTAGGTGATGGTGACTGGACAAACAACAATACCTGGCTTTATGGAAATTCGCAAGCGATACCCAACAGTATGGGCATTGATGGTAGTACTGTCGTTGATTGGAATATTGTCAGAACCTCACATAATATTTCATCAGGTAACAACAATTTAACTGTATTAGGACTGGAAGTGAATGCCAATACTTTGCGTATTGAAAATTTAGATCCAACTGATGGACAAAGTCTGCGTGTAACCGACTATTTGATGATTGATGGAGCCAGCACCGTTCTAAAACTGGTTGGTGAATCGCAACTATTACAAGATGTTGGTAGTGTGGTTAACTACACGGGAACGGGTGCTTTACACCGTGACCAACAAGGTACCAACAATGTTTATAATTATAATTATTGGGGATCTCCTGTCAGTACTGACGGACTTTCCTATACCGTTGGTGGTAGTCTGTATGATGGCTCCCAACCTGTGCAATGGACCACTGGTTATGATGGGATTGGTAGTACCACGCCAGTGACTATGAGTAGTCGTTGGTTATATATATACGAAAACTATCCCGTGAATTCTTATGCCGATTGGGTACGTATTAATCAAACATCATCAGTTGCCGTACCACTTGGCTTTTTAATGAAAGGCAGTGGCACTGCGGATCCAGAACAGAATTACACCTTTGTGGGTCAGCCTAATAATGGCACTTACCTATCGCCGATTTCTCCAGACTATGAAGCTTTGGTGTCCAACCCTTATCCATCGGCCATAGATGCGCACGCTTTTATCAATGACAATAGTGCGAGCACATTAGGAACCCTCTATTTCTGGGAACACTATGTGTCCAACGCTACCCATGTAACCGTGGAATACCAAGGTGGTTTTGCTGCCTATAATTTAACGGGCGGTAATGCCGCTATTTCACCACCAGAAATTAGTGGTTTGGGTGTGCCTTCTAAAATACCCGAACGCTATATTCCTATTGCACAAGGGTTTAATGTTCGTGGAAATGGTACTGGTGGCGATGTGGTTTTTAACAACGACCAACGCGTGTTTGTTAAGGAAGCCGTGACGGGTGGCTTGGATAACGGTTCGGTATTTATGCGATCGCAAAACCAAGCTGAAAACCGACCAGAAGATCAGCCTATTCAACGGGTGCGGATAGACTTTACGACACCAGAAGGTGCTTTAAGACCTATTATGATTGGGTTTGTTCCAAATGATTTGGCAACCGATGGTGTGGACTACGGTTATGACGCCTTGAACACCGAAGATTTACCAAACGATATGTCCTGGATGATTGAAGACCTACCTTATATTATACAGGGTGTTGGTGAATTTGACATTAGCAAGCGATATCCTTTAGGTATTTTCTTGGAGGACACGGGAACTTTTGAGATTTCACTACGTGGATTGGAAAACTTTGAAGAAGACATTACCGTGTATGTTTACGATGCCCTACTGGAAACCTTTACACCTATCAATAATTCCAATTACAGTAACACCTTGAATAGTGGTGACTATCTGGACCGTTTTTATATAGCCTTTACCCCAGACAATATTCTTTCAACAGGTGATAACGATATGGATACCTTGGTTGTCAATTACCTGAATGACAACGAAGAGATTTATATTAATACCCCCTATTCTTACTTACTTGAAGACGTGCTCCTGTTCAATATGCTTGGGCAACAGGTTATGGTTTGGGATGTTAGTGATATGGATCAAACTACGGCCTTACGTATTCCTGTTAAGAATCTGGCCGAAGGCAACTACATTATTAAGGTTGTTGGTACTGATGGTGCTATTTCGAAAAAGGTGGTTGTTTCTAAAGACTAATATTCCTTTACACTTTCACTGATAGATATATAGTTATAACCGCGTTTAGAGCCTGATATCGCTTGAGTTTTCTATGGGCTTGGTATGGGTTTGACACGAAGTAACCCTAAAGAAAAGTCGGTATAAAGTCGGCATATAGTCGGTATAAATATGGCATGTTATAGGTTATTTATAACTATTTCTGTATATTTAAATAACTTAAACCTACTTTATTATGGCTAAACAAGCAGGAATCTTACCCTTAATTGGCACCCTAGGTGGTGTTAATTTTTACTATCGGAAAGGTGTGCCAACTGCCCGAAAAGCTGGTGGCGGTTTTAATAGGGATGCCATTAAGCACAGTCCCAACATGAAGCGTGTGCGTGAGCAAAATACGGAATTCGCTAATTGTTCGCATGTGAACAAACACTTTAAGCTTGCCTTAAAACCCTTGCTATTTGATTATAAGGATGGCACACTTCATTACCGATTGATGCAATTGTTTATTAAGATACGGGATTGTGACACTGTATCAGACCATGGAAAACGGCGTGTGCATTTGGGGATGGAAACCGATTTAGGGAAGCGTTTGTTGTTGGATTTTAATTTTACGCCTAAACGCGCTGATTTGTTTCCTTGTCAGTATGCCTTTGATTGGGATTCACTTTCCTTAAATACACGTAGTTTTAATGTTCAACACATTAAATTCCCTGAACAGGCTGATTTTATGCAGGTTTGTTTGGGTGTTGTGCGGTTTGATTTTGAATCCATGACCTACTCTAGCCTTGAGACCAACACGCTGAAAATTACTCGGGACTTTGCTGATTCATCTTTTAAATTAGAGTGTTTGGGTATGCCTAAAGGTATTGGTACTATTCTTGTTGTTGCCCGAACATCTTTTTATCAGACAGTTGGTGATCAGGATTATATTTTGGCTGGTGGTGATGGTATGGGCATTGCGGTTGTGGGGATTGGTGAGAGTTGAGCTACTGAAAACTCATTTAATTGAGATTGCCACACTCGTAGCTCGCTCGCAATGACAGGTAAAGACTCTTCGCGGTGCTCTGAGTGACAACGGGCTTATGAATATAAGAGCAATGACAACGGCTGTGTTCTGTTTCAACGAAAAAAAATGTGTTTTATAGGTTTTTTATCTACCATTTTCTTAATCTGTATTACTTTAAATTACTTTTAATAAATGGGATTCATTTAATAGCACATGAAATCAGCATATATAAAAGAGCTTTATAAGGATATTTTTATTTCTTATTACAAGCCTTCGTTGGAAGAACACATTACTAAAATGATGGAGCTGGATGCCTTTTTACCGTATAGCTCGACTTATTTTTGTGTGACAAATACCCAGGAATTAAGCTTTGAGTACATCAGTAAAAACATGCATGCCTGTTTGGGGTTAGACCATGAGGAACTTAAAACCAAAGGTATGCGCTACTTTTGGAGTCGGATGCATCCAGAAGATATTGAAATATGGCTTAAGGCCATGAACCACCTGATGGATTTTACGCTTTCGGAAATTCCGGAAGAACAGCGCAATCGCATGAGTTATACTTGGAACTATCGCATTAAAAATGCTGATGGTGTCTATGTGAATGTGGTGCAAAACACCACTCCCCTAGAATTTGATACAGCCATGAAACCCATTATTGGGTTAGCCCACTATACCGTTTTGCACGCTGATATTGCTATGAAACTTCCTATAACCGCTACTGCCAAATATTTAAACGCCCAAAACGTTTATGAAACCAAGTATTACAATAATTTTTCCCAAGGTTTGCTATCCGATGGTATTAGTAATCGGGAACGGGACATTATTCGATTATTAGTGCTTAACCACTCCAGTAAAGCTATTGCGCAGAAATTGAGTATTAGTCCGAATACGGTGGATACACATAGGCGTAATATTTTGAAAAAGTTGAATATTGCTTCAACGGGTGAACTCATTGGTATGCTAAAGGCCGGAAAAATGCCATTGTAAATTTTAAAAATATTTTAAACCATTTCTTTTTTACAGACAAAGAATCTAGACTGACTCGAGCACTCAAGGTACTGTTTTTAAACGATAAAAACATACAATTACTCGAAATACTCAAATTGAGTATTGCATATACCTTTTCTTATATAGAATTTTATGACGCTATTAATCAATAATTTTTTGGAAATTATGTTCAACCTGTCTGATTTTGTTCAACCAACCAAAATCGGACAGGTTTTTTTATTGAACCATAATTTTTTTGATTAATAATTTAAACAAGTTAACGGTAAAATATATCAAATTATCTAATAATCAATAATTTACATAATTAAAAATTAAGGTTATTTGAAAATTCGTTTTATATTACATAAGCTATTAATCAACATATCTTCTTTTTTAAGTAATAAGGGTACGTTGTAACCAACCACTTCTACAATAAATCAGGGAACGTTTTCTACGTTTCCGTAAGGCTATACGTGTGTTAGGGTATTAATATTAACCAACACTAATCCTTATGAAGCGTTTTTTCTTTTTCGTAATTTTTACGCTAGTTACCTTTTATACTGAAATTACATTTTCTCAAACCACTACGATTACAATAGGTGATTGGCACACTGGCTGGTACCAAAACAATGGTTATCATGATTCATTTAATACCAATTATTTAGTTGGTCCTTATAATGGTAGGACATACCATAACTTTTTTATTTTTAATTTAAATTCATTACCTCAAAATGTTGAAATAATAAGCGCGCAATTATCTGTAATTTCTGCAAGTTCCGCAATATCTTCATCAAACGCAACGTATACCTTATTCAATGTTAGTAGTAATTATAATACTGTAAGAAATTCCTCAAATAGTATTTCAGTATGGAATGATTTAGGATCTGGTCCTGTATATGGATCGTACAGCGTAAATAATTCGACTGGTTTTAGAAGAGATTTTAATTTAAACGCAACAGCATTGAATGAATTAGAATCACAAGCAGGGAATTACTTTACCATTGGAGGTAGAATTACATCTGGAAACGGATATATTTTTGGAGGAAGTGGTTATGGAACCCAATTATTAAGAATTACTTACAGAAATAATAACGTACCGCCTGTTGTTACCTGTCCTTCGGATTTGATTGTTGAAAATTTACCAGAATCATGTGGTGCAATAGCATTTTTTGGAGCTACAGATACAGCAGGTATTCCGCAATCAACAATTACATACAGTCACCAACCTGGAGATTTTTTTCCTGTGGGTATAACCACTGTTACAGCTACTGCCACAAATAGTGTTGGCAGTGATAGTTGTACATTTGACGTAGTTGTCGAGGATACTGAAGCACCAGTTTTAACCTGTCCTGCTAATCAAGTAATAGTATTAGATGCAGCTTGCGATGGCGTTATGCCGGATTATACGGTTGGTGTTGCTACCGATAATTGTGGCGTGACGGTTACGCAAGTCCCTGCTGCTGGAACAACCTTTAACGGTGACCAAGTTGTCTCGGTTACCTTGACCGCTGATGATAATAATGGTAATACTGTGGATTGTACCTTTGATGTGCATTTTGATGATCAAACACCGCCTGTTTTAACTTGTCTTGCTGATCAAGTCGTTGTTTTAGATGCAACTTGTGATGCTGTTATGCCAGACTATACCGACGGTGTAGCTACCGATAATTGTGGGGTGACGGTTACGCAAGTCCCTGCTGCTGGAACAGCTTTTAACGGTGACCAAGTTGTCGCGGTCATACTGACCGCTGATGATGGTAATGGTAATGTGGTAGATTGTACGTTTGATGTGCATTTCGATGATCAAACACCGCCTGTTTTAAACTGTCCTGCTGATCAAGTCGTGGTTTTAGATGCGACTTGTGATGCCATCATGCCTTATTATACGGTTGGTGTTGCCACCGATAATTGTGGCGTGACCGTTTCACAAATACCTGCTGCTGGAACAGCCTTTAACGGAGACCAAGTTGTTGCGGTTACGCTGACCGCTGATGATGGCAATGGTAATTCAGTGGATTGTACCTTTGATGTCCATTTTGATGATCAAACACCGCCTGTTTTAACCTGTCCTGCTGATCAAGTCGTGGTTTTAGATACGACCTGTGATGCCATCATGCCGGATTATACGATTGGTGTTGCCACTGATAATTGTGGCGTGACCGTTTCACAAATACCTGCTGCTGGAACAGCCTTTAACGGTGATCAGGTTGTCGCGGTCATACTGACCGCTGATGATGGTAATGGTAATGTGGTGGATTGTACATTTAATGTGCATTTTGACGATCAAACACCGCCTGTTTTAACCTGTCCTGCTGATCAAGTCGTGGTTTTAGATGCTACCTGTGATGCCATCATGCCTGATTATACGGTTGGTGTTGCCACTGATAATTGTGGCGTGACCGTTACACAAGTACCCGCTGCTGGAACAGCCTTTAGCGGTGACCAAGTTGTCGCAGTTATACTGACCGCTGATGATGGCAATGGTAATTCAGTGGATTGTACCTTTGATGTCCATTTTGATGATCAAACACCACCTGTTTTAACCTGTCCTGCTGATCAAGTCGTGGTTTTAGATGCGACCTGTGATGCCATCATGCCTGATTATACGGTTGGTGTTGCCACCGATAATTGTGGGGTTACCGTTTCACAAATACCTGCTGCTGGAACAGTCTTTAGTGGCGACCAGGTTGTCGCGGTTACCTTGAATGCTGATGATGGTAATGGTAATTCAGTGGATTGTACCTTTGATGTCCATTTTGATGATCAAACACCACCAGTTATATCCTGTGTACCAAATACGACATTTAATACTGACCCTGGCGTATGTGATTATACTGTAGTGGGATCTGAACTGGATGCCAGCTTTACCGATAACTGCTCGTCTGGCAGTATTACCAACGATTATAATAACGATGCTTCCCTTGCTGGAGCCATATTCCCGCAAGGTACTACTGTTGTGACCTGGACCGTAGATGATGGTAATGGCCAAATAGTAGCATGCACAACTGACGTCATTGTTGAGGATAACGAAGCACCAATTATTAATTGCGGTGCTACCACAGCACAAAATTTAGTAATCAATAATGACTTTGAAAATAATGCCATTCATGATGGTTTAGGATCTACTAATTGGATTTCATTTTATGAGGCTTGGGGAAGTGTTAGAAGTTATGACCAAAATATCATTGGTTCTGCGCAAAGTGGTAATTTCTATATAAAAATGTTCGGTCCTAATTCTGGTGTTTTCCAAGATTTCCCTGTCAATACTGGAGATAATATTACTGGCAAAGTTTATATGCAAAATGCCTCATTCGATCCAACAAATCCAGATGGTTGGGGGCAAGTAAAATTAGAATGGTTAGTTGGAGGCTCCATCGTAGGGGTAGAAACCTCTCCGTTCTTTACTTCTGCTTCTAGCCCTCAAGACGTTTGGACAGAAATCAGTGTTGATGCTACTGCGCCCGTTGGAGTTACCGGTGTAAGGTTGGTTCTTATAAGCCAACAACCAACTGGTGGCGCCATCATGTTTGATAATGCTAGTCTTGTAAATAATGGCAATACAAGTCCAGGAGACATAACTGTTAATAATGATCTGGGACAATGTGGTGCCCAATTGGTTATTCCAACACCTGCCTATAGTGACAATTGTTCTATAGCCTCTATTACAAACGACTACACTGGTACTGACAATGCTAGTGGTTTTTATCCTGTTGGAACGACAACTGTTAATTGGACTGTTGTTGATCAAGCAGGTCTTACTGCAACTTGCTCCATTGATGTGACTGTAATCGACAACGAAGCACCAGTAGTCAACTGCTTGAGCCTTCAGGTACAATTAGACGAGTTTGGTAACGGTAGTATCTCTGAAGAAGATATTAATGGTGATTCCACTGACAACTGTGAGATTGCAAGTATTGAACTTTCACAATTGGACTTTGATTGTTCCGATATTGGTGGAGACCTGGATGGTTTGATCATCTCCGAATACGTGGATGGTGCTGGTGATAACGACTGTGTTGAGATTTTCAATGGTACGGGTAATGAAGTGAACTTATTAGGTGATAACTATGTGTTACGCGTCTATGCTGATGGTGGTACCACGGCTTTATATGAAGTGCCTTTATTGGGTACTATCGCCGATCGTGATGTGTATGTCCTGTGCTTTGGTAACAATGATGGTGCGGATCAAGCGGATCAAATTGACGGTTTTGGCTTTGATGGTAACGATGCCGTGGCCCTTGTGAAGGATGGCAATGCGGTTGACGTTGTGGGTGTCATTGGTACGAATCCTGGTACAGGATGGTCTTCTGGTGGTGTAACCACTGCTGGTACGACCCTTGTTAGAAACGTAGATGTGCTTCAAGGCAATATCAATGCCTTTGTGGCCAATTTATCAAGTGAATGGACACAATTCCCTCAAGGTACCTATGGTAACCTAGGGGCTCATGATATTGAGATTACTGATTTGGCTAATAATGTGATATTAACGGTAACCGATACCAGTGGTAACGTGTCTACCTGTGAAGGTAATGTAACCGTTGTGGATATGGTTCCACCGGTTCCTGCCTGTCAAGATATTACTGTACAACTGGGTATTGATGGTACGGCTACTGTAGCACCTTCACAAGTGGATAATGGATCTGATGATGCCTGTGGTATTGCAACCCTGGAATTGGATGTAACCGAATTTGATTGTTCGAACATTGGTGCTAACCCAGTGGTCTTAACGGTAACGGATGTTAATGGTAATACCGCCACTTGTAATGCCACAGTGACTATAGAAGACAATGTGGCACCTACCGTAGTGACACAGAACATTACTGTTCAGTTGGATGATCAGGGTAATGCTTCTATTGAAGCGCTTGATGTGGATGGTGGTTCTACTGATGCCTGTGGTATTGATACCTATGCCGTGACACCTAACAGTTTTGACTGTTCCAACATTGGCGATAATACAGTAACGTTAACCGTTACGGATATCCATGGTAATGCGGCCAGTGAAACGGCTGTGGTAACTGTGGAAGACATGGTTAACCCGATTGCGGTCTGTAATGATATCTCCATATATCTCAATGCGGATGGTACTTATACCCTATCTCAAAGTGATATTGATGCCATTGCGGATGGTAGTACTGATAACTGTGATACGGACTTAACATATAGTGTATCTCCTGATACATTCACTTGTGCCGAAGAAGGTGACAATACGGTCACCCTAACGGTAACGGATGATTATGGCAACGCATCTACCTGTACAGCCACTGTAACAGTGGATGGTAGCTTCCCTGAAGTGACCATCACGCAAAGTGAGCTTCCAGAATTCTGCCAAGGGGCTGTCGTGGTCTTAACGGCCAACAGTGATGAGGCTGTGGAATACTTATGGAACTCTGGTGAGGAAACGGCTTCTATTGAAGTGGGTGCCAACGGTATCTATGGGGTACTGGTAACTTCGGCTACCAACTGTACGGCTTATGCCGAGTTTGAAGTGACTGGATTTGATCCAGGTTCGCTTACTGCAGCATATACCATCATTGCTGAAGAAGAGGTTTACTTGCATGGCAATAATTTAGTACAAACTGGTGGTGTTGGAGCAATGGATCCAAATGTTGGTAACATCAAGCTGCACCAAGCCACCACAGTGGTCGGTTTCGGTCAGGCAGTGAGTTTTAACCTGAACCAAGGCAGTACTGTCGGTAGTCAGGTGTTTGCACCTGCCAACCCAACAATCCCATCGTTTGTATTCAATACATTATCAAATAACAGTAGTCCGGATGCTACGGTGAACAATAACCAGACACAGACCTTAACAGGCAGTGTCTATGATGTGGTGACCGTGAAGCAAAATGCGACCGTGATATTTACACAATCAAATGTGTACATCAACGAACTGAAGACCTTTGATGGGGCTAGTATCGAGTTTGAGAACTGTGCCAATGTCTTTATTAACGAGAAGTTCATGCTCGCACAGAACGGTACCATCAATGCGGATGATCCAAACAAGGTGGTGCTCTATGTGAACCAGGATGTACAGATTGAAAAAGGTTCTTATGTACGCGCCAGTATTCATGCCTATTTCCATGAATTAATGGTGAAAGGTGACCAAAACGGGGACCCAACTTATATGACCGGACTGTTCATTGCCAATCGTGTGCATGGTAACAAGAATACGGTATGGAATGCTGATGACTTGTGTGATCCATGTCCTGTTGACCAACCAGTCTCTGGTAGCATTGATGTTGTAGACAGCAGTGACTTGAGAATGGGTATTGATATGGAGGTATCGGCTTGGCCGAACCCATCCAACAGCAACTTTAACTTAAGGCTGAAAACAGCCATCAGTAATGATGATGTGCAAGTCGAGGTATTCGATATGAACAACAGACTCGTTCATAAAGGGGACTTTAGTTATGATGGTACGCACGTGTTCGGCGACAAACTGGACGGTGGCGTGTACATCGTGAAAGTGACCCAAAGCGGTATCACCAAGTCGGTCAGACTGGTACGGTACTAACCAACCATAGTAGTTTTAGTGATAAAAAAACCCTCCAACATTGGAGGGTTTTTTGTTACTGTTATTTATCTGAATTATTTAACCGCTTATCGAAAAAACAATTTGGTAACCATTTATTAAACTTGATATTTTGGGAACTTAAAATTTAATTACCTACTTTTAACCTGCTATTAATCAACATATCTACTTCATTAGGGATAGGTTGTAACTAACCAACATCTACATAAATTTAATTGTATCTAACAGAACATTGTAATGTCTCTGAAGGCATATCTTGTGTTTTGGTAATGTTTAAAAACCAACACAGGTTAATTATGGATTCTTTTGCTTATTGATAAGTTTCAATGAGTCTGAATGACATAACTAACTTATCTTAAACCAAAACATATTATGAAAAATCACATTTCAATGCTATGCCTTTTTCTATTCATGTCTATAGGCACAATTCAAGCTCAAGAACCATTTATTGGTGAAATTAGGATGTTCGGCGGCAACTTTGCTCCTTCCGGATGGGCATTTTGCGACGGACAACTATTACCTATTAATCAACATCAAGCGCTCTTTTCTCTTTTAGGAACGACCTATGGAGGAGATGGCAGAACGACTTTTGGTCTACCTGATTTAAGAGGTCGATTTGCTATGCATGCTGGTAACGGCCCAGGATTAACGGCTAGACCGCAAGGACAAACAAGTGGTTCTGAAAGTCATTTATTAACATCTAACAATTTACCATCACATAGTCATGTTGTAGCTATTCCAACTGCAGAAGAAGGTGACACAGATCTTCCTAATGGCAACAACCTTTCGGGTAATGGAATCAACGGATTTAAAGCAAGTTCGGACAATACATTGGGAACTTTTAATTCAGGTAATACTGGTGGTAATACCTCTGTTGATCATATGCCACCCTATACGACTGTGAGATACATCATAGCCCTCAATGGGATATTTCCTTCAAGAAGCTAACTAACACAAAATATTTATTATGAAAAAACAACTTATAATTTTTACGATACTATTATTTTCCTTCACAAATGTTTCACAAGCCCAAGATGGTTTTATTGGTGAAATTAGAATGTTTGCAGGGAATTTCGCACCAAGAAACTGGGCTTTTTGCGATGGTCAATTACTATCTATAAGCTCAAATACAGCTTTATTTTCAATATTGGGTACTACCTACGGCGGTGACGGTAGAACAACATTTGCATTACCCGATTTAAGAGGTCGATTTGCCATGCATGCAGGTAGTGGTCCTGGATTGACGCCTAGACCTCAAGGGCAAGTTAGTGGTTCTGAAAGCCATATATTAACAGTTAACAACATACCATCACATAGTCACGTTGTAGCCATTCCAACAGCAGAGGAAGGTGACACAGATCTTCCAAATGGCAACAACTTATCAGGTAATGGAATCAATGGATTTAAATCAAGTTCTGATAATACACTAGGAACTTTTAATACGGGTAACACTGGTGGCAATACGTCTGTCAACCATATGCCTCCATATACAACTGTAAGATATATCATATGCTTACAAGGAATTTATCCTTCAAGAAGCTAATAAGTTTAAATATTTATCATTATGAAAAAAATACTACTACTGATAGCAACCATTATTGTTACAATTAATGGTTATACGCAAACAAACTTATCAGCTGGCGATATCGCATTTCTTGGAAGTAATACAGATGGGGCAACCAATCTGGATGATTCTTTTGCTTTTGTACTACTCAAAGATATTGATGCAGCAACAACCATCATCTTTACAGACAGAGGTTGGAATGATAGTACCAACAGTTTCTTTAATTATCCAGGTGATGGAGAATTAACGTGGACCTCTGGTGTAGCCAGGTCAAAGGGTGATATAGTGACACTGGATTTATCTAGTTTAAACCCTGTATCTACGGCCTATTCCTACATAGGCGATCAATTATTTGCCATTCAAGGATCCATTAGTACACCTATATTTATTGCTGGTTTACAGTTTAACAATGTTGCTTCCGGTGGCGATGACGCTAATTGGGATGGTGCTGCAATTGATAATGCTACTTCTGCACTCCCAAACGATTTAGTAACTGGTGATACTGCTGTAAGATTGGTTAATGCCAGTAATTTAGAACAAGATAACTGGCAATTTAGCTGTGCGCTAGCAGGCGCAAACCCGATTGAGGGTTCACCAGAACAAATACGCGCTATATTGCACAATCGCAATAATTGGGTTAGTAATGATACTTCAGTATATAGCCCAGCCGTAGAAGTTGGATGTGCCGTATCTGTTTTGGATAATTGTCAAACTTCGGATGCCACAACAGCTTTCAATGATGAGGCGAATGATGGCTTTGGCAGTTGGACTTTTGCCACTACAGGTAGCTCTGGAAATTTCACTGCATCTTCTACTAATAATGGTGATGGTGACAACAACGGTGATGGTGATATCAATAGCTCTGGTGCGGCTTGGGGCTTATTTGCCAATTCTGGTCAAATAGCAGAAATGGTTCGTCCTTTTGATAGTCCTTTAAGTACTGGTGATTCCTTTAGCATTCAGATGGATAATGGTTGGATTGAAGCCGGTGGTGTTGTAGGCTTTAGCTTACGAAATACAAGCGGACAAAACCTATTGGAGTTTTACTACGCCAACGGGCAACCAAGCTATACTATAGATAACCTGAATGGCGCTGAAGGAACTGGAATTGGTTTTACAGACGAAGGTTTACAGTTTGACATGACTATGACATCTGCTAACACTGTAGACATTACCATAACAGAATTATTTAACGGTACAACACATAATTTTAGTAAGTCCCTAAAAAATCCTGCTGGCGGACAAGTTATTTCATTCTTAAGGATGTTTAATTTTAATGCAGGATTCAACCAAGAGCGCAATGCCTACTTTAATAATCTAGAGGTTTGCTCTACTCCAGGAACTGATAATGATGGAGATGGCTTTACGGATGATGTGGATTGCGATGATAACAATGCTGCTGTTAATCCTGGAGCTACCGAGATAAACTTTAATGGTATTGATGATGACTGTAACCCAAGTACACTTGACGAAAACTCTGGTATTTTTGAGAGCTACGTCATTGTTAATGGTACCTATTATGACTTACAAGCAACAACTGGTAATCCAGATTTTCAGGGTAATAATTTTGGTAATCTTACCTGTGGAACTGGCTTATTGCTAGATGGAGCCCAAAATAAAACATTTAAGTGTGATTCTGGAAATATAACAAATGGCACATTGCGCTATGAAGTTTACGAGACGTCTTCTGGCTCTTCAGGAGCATTTAACCAATTAAATTTAGGGTTTTTAAGTGATGATGCAGGAGCACCATCTGGTTGCCAAAACCAAACATGGGAAACTAGTAATCAAGGCATTGACCTATTAAATGGTTTAGCTCCAGGAAATTACACCTTACAAGTTTACACTACAGCAGATTACACTTCAAATCCGAATTCTGGAACGCATTTAGCTAATAATAATAGTGCAAACTACAGTGCGCAATTTACAGTGGTGGCTGATACTACGCCTCCTACCATTCAATGCCCTGATGATTTAACAGTTTCAACAGATGCTGATGCATGTTCAGCTACAAACTTTAACATAGTTACTCCAATAGCGATCGTAAATCCTGATTTTGAAATACTATACAAAGCAGGCTCTACAACGGTAACTGCTCCAGCATTACCAAATGGGTCCTTTGCAACTGGTCCAAATGAAACCAACTTAACGGGTCCAAACCTTACCTTTAGTGATGGCTCATCTGGAAACCAATATGATATGGCAGGTTGGACGTGGAATGCAGAAATGGGCGTGACGCGTTATGATAACACGGGCAATTTTAGCGTAAATAGAGGAAATATAGCATTAATAAATGGTGCTTGGTTTGGTGGCGGTACAGCCGAAAAAACCATGTCTCAAACACTTACGGAAAATCTTCAACAAAATGTTACCTATACCCTTACAGCAGATTTTGGTTGGAGAAATGATAATTCAAAAGCAACAAATCCGCCTGTTTTAAGGTTGTATGCGGGAGCTACTCAACTTACTCCAGTATCCTCTAGTAGTCCAAAGCTAGAACAGGGTGATTTTGTGACTTATTCTAGAACATTTGTTGTGAATAATGCGGGTATTTCTGGACCTTTGCGAATTGAGTTAGGTTTAGGGGCAAATACTAATGGTCAACAATTAAATATAGACGGTGTTACTTTAAATGCCAATACACCAATTGCTAATGATGATTGTGCCATTGCTTCGGTTATAGCAACCTTTAATGGTAATCCTGTTGATGCCTCAACAATATTCCCATTAGGTAGTAATGATGTTGTTTGGACAGCAACTGATACTTCTGGCAATACTGCGAGTTGTACACAAGTTATTTTAGTTGAAGATACAATTGCTCCAACCGTGGTATGTAATGACATCACTGTGGAGCTAGATGCTTCAGGTAACTATACTTTATCTCAAGCTGATTTGGAAGCCATTGGTGCTGGAAGTAACGATGCTTGCGGCGATGTGTCATTTAGTGTAGATAATGATACGTTTGATTGTAGTGATTTGTCCGGTGGACCAGCTATTCTCGACGATTTGTTTATCTCGGAATACATTGAAGGTAGTAGTAATAATAAATGTATCGAAATCTATAATGGTACAGGTGCAGCTATTGACTTATCAGCCAATGGATATACACTTGAACGCTATTCTAATGGTGGTACAACGCCTACTGCAATTACCTTAAATGGTACGGTTGCTAACGGTGATGTCTATGTAATCTGTAACCCAAGTTCAACAGCTGCTTTCTTAAGCGAAGCTGATGAAACTAATAGTAACATTAATTTTAATGGAGATGATGCTGTTGTGTTATTAAAGAATGGTACACCTATTGACGTGTTTGGGAAAGTTGGACAAGATCCAGGTTCTGAATGGAACCAAGGTGGTAACGGAACAGCTAATCAAACGTTGATTAGAAATGCAGGTGTTGCTCAAGGTAATACCGACGATGCTACAGACTTCCCATCTTTGGCAACAGAATGGACACAATTTGATCAGGATTATGCTGATGACCTTGGTAGTCATACTGTTTCCAGTGGTGGTTCGTCACCATCTGTGGCACTAACAGTAACCGATGAAAATGGCAATAGCGCTACTTGTACCGCAACAGTAACTGTTGAAGATAATACGGCTCCTATTGCTGTTTGTCAAAATGTTATCTTACAATTGGATGGCTCCGGAAATGGTTCCATTACCGCAGAACAAGTAGATAACGGATCAAATGATAACTGTGCGGTTGCTTCATTAGAATTGAGCCAAACAGAATTTGACTGTAGCCATATTGGACAAACAAATACTGTGACCCTATTGGTTACGGATACCAGTGGAAATACAGCATCTTGCACAGCCAACGTGACCGTACTGGACATAGTTGTGCCTACTGTGGTTTGCAACGATATTACTGTGGAGTTAGATGCGTCAGGTAATTATACCTTGTCTCAAGCCGATATTGAGGCTATAGGCAATGGCAGCACCGATGCCTGTGGTGAGGTTTCATATAGTGTGGACATCGATACATTTGACTGTTCGGATGTAGTTGCAGCTGCCACACCTTCCAATGACCTCTTTATTTCTGAATACATGGAAGGCAGTTCCAATAATAAATGTCTTGAAATATATAATGGCACGGGTAATACCGTAGATCTTTCAAACTACACTTTGAGATTCTATTTTAATGGTAGCACATCTCCTGGTAATACCTTAAACTTATCAGGAAGCCTTAATAATGGTGATGTCTATGTGGTATGTGATGATAGCGCGGAAATTATTTCAGGAGATTATAATGCGCCAGGTAGTTTCTATAATGGTGATGATGCTATTGAGTTATTGAATAATAATAACACCATCGATGTTATTGGTCAAATTGGATTTGATCCAGGTTCTGAATGGGGTTCTGGTGTGGTATCAACCCAAAACAACACGATTAGAAGAAAGGCTTTTGTTACTGATGGCGATTCGAATGGATCCGATGCTTTTGATCCTTCAGGCGAATGGGACGGATTTGACATTGACACGATTGATGGCTTCGGAAGTCATTCAGTGGGTGGTGGCTCCTCACCTGTTGTCACATTGACAGTAACTGATGAAAATGGTAATTCTGCTACTTGTGCGGCTACTGTAACAGTAGAAGACAATGTGGCTCCAACGGTTTCCTGTAACCCATTTGAGGCAGAATTGGATGAGAATGGGAATTACACTTTAACAGAAAACGATATCGCTGAAATAGCAGCAGGAAGTTCAGATGCCTGCGGAATTGCAAGCTTAAGTGTATCACCTGATACTTTTAGCTGTGCGGATGCCGATCAAGTGATTGATGTCACGCTGACTGTTACTGATAACAACGGTAATACCAATACCTGTTCAACAGTCATTTTAGTCGTCGATTCAACCCCTCCAACGGTGGTTTGTAACGACATCACTGTGGAATTGGATGCATCAGGTAATTATACATTAACTCAAGCTGATATTGAAGCTATAGGCAACGGCAGTGCCGATGCTTGTGGTATTGCTTCTTTAAGTGTTGATAATGCTGATTTTGATTGTAGTGATGTGGTGGTTTCTGAACCTGTGGTTGCTTCAGATATTTTCTTCTCTGAATATGTGGAAGGATCCGGCTTCAATAAGTATATAGAAATATTCAATGGTACAGGTAGTAATGTTGATTTATCTGACTATGAATTGCGTTTATATTCCAATGGAAGTGCTTCGCCATCAACAACGAGTTCGCTTTCTGGAATTTTAGCAGACGGCGATGTTATCGTGTACGCTAATAATGGTGCTGTTGCTTACGGAGGTGCTACTACAGTGGCCAGTGCTGTAAACTGGAATGGTGACGATGCCATCGAATTGTACAAAATAAGTTCTGGAACATCTGTTGATATTTTTGGTAAAATTGGTGAGGATCCAGGATCACAATGGGTGGTTGCTGGAAATACTACTCAAAATCAAACCTTACGAAGAAATGCCAACGTAACTCAAGGAAATGTTGATGATTTAAGTGGTTTCCCTTCTTTAGGTACTGAATGGACAGGTCTTCCGCAAGATGATGTATCTGGATTGGGTACACATACTATGTCAAGCGGCAACCTGGATTCACCAACTGTCGTTCTGACCGTAACCGATGTTAATGGTAACGCAAGCAGTTGTGAAGCCACAGTAACGGTTCTGGACAATATAGCGCCAACAGTAGTTTGCAACCCTATAACCGTTGAATTGGACGATACTGGTAACTATACCTTATCATCAGTAGATATTGATGCTATTGCAAATGGCACTAATGATGCCTGTGGCATTGCTAGTTTGAGTGTGTCTCCATATAACTTTACTTGTGCGGAAATAGGTTCCAATACGGTAACCTTAACTGTTATTGACAATAATGGCAATGAAAATACCTGCACAACTACAGTTAATGTTATGGATACGACTGCACCAGTGGTCATTTGCCAAGATATTACAGTTGAATTGGATTCCAATGGTTCTGCATCTATTGTAGCGACTGATTTAGATGGAGGCTCCTATGATGTTTGTAGTGATGTGACTTTAGCTATCAGTCAAAATTCATTTGATTGTGATGATGTCAATGCTGTAGTACCTATAAACGATTTATTCTTTTCGGAATATGTTGAAGGTAGCAGTTCCAATAAATATATTGAAATTTACAATGGTACTGGAAGTGCTGTAGATTTGTCCGATTATCAATTGATACTGTATTCAAATGGTAATACATCGCCTCAAAATACGAATACATTATCTGGTATTTTGGCAGATGGTGCCGTAAAAGTTTATCAAAATTCAAGTGCTACGATATACGGTGGAGCAGCAACTAATGCTACTGCTGTCAACTGGAATGGTGATGATGCTATCGAATTATACAAAATAAGTACTGGAACTTCTGTTGATATTTTTGGTAAAATCGGTGAAGATCCTGGTTCTCAATGGCAAGTAGGATCAATTGAAACTCAAAACCAGACATTAAGACGAAATATAACTGTCACCAAAGGTAATACTGATAATGCTGATGGGTTCCCATCACTAGGTACAGAATGGACAGAATATAACCAAGATGATGTTTCTGGTTTGGGAAGTCATACAGTGGATGCTAGAGGTGTAGAAGTCACTTTAACGGTCACGGATGCTTACGGCAATTTCGATAGCTGTGTGGCCATCGTGCGCGTTGAGGATAATGTTGCTCCTATAATTAATTGTAATGACATTACCATTCAGTTGGACGATTCAGGTAGTGCATCAATTGATGGTTACGATATTTTAAATGGTAATGATTTAACATCTAGTGATTCATGGTTAGGATTTGTTGGTGTATTCCAAGGAGGTATCTTTGTAGGTGGATCAGATTATCCTTTAACTAACATTGCATCGAGTTTTATTGGCCCTGAAGAACTTGTTCTTCAAACAAACTCATTACCGCAATATCAAGGTCAAAATGATCTTCAAGGAAGCACCTATATTGAAACGACTCTACTTGCGGGTAATTCATTCCGATTTAGTGGATCTACATTAGATAATTCATTAACTAATACCCACAATGCATTTGCATACATCAGAGTATTTGATGCAAGCTTCCAATTGTTAGAAGAAATAAATGATCCGCTAATTGCCTTCAATGATTTTTCAGTTCAATATAATAACACACAAACTAATGCTGTAACCATTCAATATGGCTTCACTGTGCAAGGTCCAAGTACTTTTGGTCAAGACGAAGCTGACCTTGGAAGTGTGGTGGTAAAAAACATGAGATTAAATACCTTCCCGTCGGATTCATGTGGTATTGATTCTGTAGAAATTGAAATAGAATCATTTACATGTGCTGATCTTGGAACCAATAGTGTGGATGTTTTAGTAACTGATGTTAACGGTAACGAGTCTATTTGTACGGCAACAGTAACTGTTGAGGATAATATTGCCCCAGTAGTCAATTGCCTGAGCTTACAAGTACAATTAGACGAGTTTGGTAACGGTAGTATCTCTGAAGAAGATATTGATGGGGATTCTTATGACAACTGTGAAATTGCGAGTATTTCGCTGTCGCAATTGGATTTTGATTGTTCCGATATTGGTGGTGACTTGGATGGCCTGATCATCTCCGAATATGTGGATGGTGCTGGTGATAACGATTGTGTGGAGATTTTCAATGGTACGGGTAATGAAGTGAACTTATTAGGTGACAACTACGTACTGCGTGTCTATGCCGATGGTAGCACCACGGCTTTATATGAAGTGCCGCTTTTAGGAAGTATTGCCGATCGTGATGTTTATGTATTGTGCTTTGGTAATAATGATGGTGCCTCACAGGCTGACCAAATCGATGGTTTTGCCTTTGATGGTAATGATGCCGTAGCCCTTGTTAAAGATGGCAATGCGGTTGACGTTGTGGGTGTGATTGGTAGCAACCCGGGAACGGGATGGTCCTCTGGTGGTGTCAGTACTGCTGGTACAACCCTTGTTAGAAACAATGACGTACTTCAAGGTAATATCAATGCCTTTGTGGCCAATTTATCAAGCGAATGGACACAATTCCCTCAAGGCACCTATGGTAACCTAGGGGCTCATGATATTGAAATTACCGATTTGGCCAATAATGTGATATTGACCGTAACCGATACCAGTGGTAACGTGTCTACCTGTGAGGGTAATGTAACCGTTGTGGATATGGTTCCACCGGTTCCTGCCTGTCAAGATATTACTGTACAACTGGGTATTGATGGTACGGCTACTGTAGCACCTTCACAAGTGGATAATGGATCTGATGATGCCTGTGGTATTGCAACCCTGGAATTGGATGTAACCGAATTTGATTGTTCGAACATTGGTGCTAACCCAGTGGTCTTAACGGTAACGGATGTTAATGGTAATACCGCCACTTGTAATGCCACAGTGACTATAGAAGACAATGTGGCACCTACCGTAGTGACACAGAACATTACTGTTCAGTTGGATGATCAGGGTAATGCTTCTATTGAAGCGCTTGATGTGGATGGTGGTTCTACTGATGCCTGTGGTATTGATACCTATGCCGTGACACCTAACAGTTTTGACTGTTCCAACATTGGCGATAATACAGTAACGTTAACCGTTACGGATATCCATGGTAATGCGGCCAGTGAAACGGCTGTGGTAACTGTGGAAGACATGGTTAACCCGATTGCGGTCTGTAATGATATCTCCATATATCTCAATGCGGATGGTACTTATACCCTATCTCAAAGTGATATTGATGCCATTGCGGATGGTAGTACTGATAACTGTGATACGGACTTAACATATAGTGTATCTCCTGATACATTCACTTGTGCCGAAGAAGGTGACAATACGGTCACCCTAACGGTAACGGATGATTATGGCAACGCATCTACCTGTACAGCCACTGTAACAGTGGATGGTAGCTTCCCTGAAGTGACCATCACGCAAAGTGAGCTTCCAGAATTCTGCCAAGGGGCTGTCGTGGTCTTAACGGCCAACAGTGATGAGGCTGTGGAATACTTATGGAACTCTGGTGAGGAAACGGCTTCTATTGAAGTGGGTGCCAACGGTATCTATGGGGTACTGGTAACTTCGGCTACCAACTGTACGGCTTATGCCGAGTTTGAAGTGACTGGATTTGATCCAGGTTCGCTTACTGCAGCATATACCATCATTGCTGAAGAAGAGGTTTACTTGCATGGCAATAATTTAGTACAAACTGGTGGTGTTGGAGCAATGGATCCAAATGTTGGTAACATCAAGCTGCACCAAGCCACCACAGTGGTCGGTTTCGGTCAGGCAGTGAGTTTTAACCTGAACCAAGGCAGTACTGTCGGTAGTCAGGTGTTTGCACCTGCCAACCCAACAATCCCATCGTTTGTATTCAATACATTATCAAATAACAGTAGTCCGGATGCTACGGTGAACAATAACCAGACACAGACCTTAACAGGCAGTGTCTATGATGTGGTGACCGTGAAGCAAAATGCGACCGTGATATTTACACAATCAAATGTGTACATCAACGAACTGAAGACCTTTGATGGGGCTAGTATCGAGTTTGAGAACTGTGCCAATGTCTTTATTAACGAGAAGTTCATGCTCGCACAGAACGGTACCATCAATGCGGATGATCCAAACAAGGTGGTGCTCTATGTGAACCAGGATGTACAGATTGAAAAAGGTTCTTATGTACGCGCCAGTATTCATGCCTATTTCCATGAATTAATGGTGAAAGGTGACCAAAACGGGGACCCAACTTATATGACCGGACTGTTCATTGCCAATCGTGTGCATGGTAACAAGAATACGGTATGGAATGCTGATGACTTGTGTGATCCATGTCCTGTTGACCAACCAGTCTCTGGTAGCATTGATGTTGTAGACAGCAGTGACTTGAGAATGGGTATTGATATGGAGGTATCGGCTTGGCCGAACCCATCCAACAGCAACTTTAACTTAAGGCTGAAAACAGCCATCAGTAATGATGATGTGCAAGTCGAGGTATTCGATATGAATAACAGACTTGTTCATAAAGGGGACTTTAGTTATGATGGTACCCACGTGTTTGGTGATAAGCTGGACGGTGGCGTGTACATCGTGAAAGTGACCCAAAGTGGTGTCACCAAGTCGGTCAGACTGGTACGATACTAACCAACCATAGTAGTTTTAGTGATAAAAAACCCTCCAACATTGGAGGGTTTTTTGTTAATTAAAGTAACGATTTATTGTTGCGTGTCTGTTAGAGCCAAAAAGGGTACATCCAGATGATTGGCAATTTTTTCTATTTTTTGTTCATTAAATAACTTTTCAAAGAATGAATGTTGGCGACTAACCATAGCAAACATATCAATTCCATTACCTTCTATATATTTAATTACAGAGGTCAAAAAACTAGATTCAGACACATCAATCAAATGATGTGAAATGTTTTTAAAAAGCTCATCTAATTGGTTTTTAATACGTTCCTGCTCTTGGGTGAAAGATGCTTTTTCAGAAACATGCAACATGTGAATTTCACAATTATAATGTTCAGAAAAACCAACCAAAAACTTTAAGTCATCATGATGGTAGTTTCTACTTAAATTCGTTGTGAATAGAATCTTTGTAATAGGCTTTATTTTGCAAGACTCTGGAATGGCCAAAACAGGAAGCTCAATATTTTCTATAACCCGTAACGTATTACTTCCAAATATTTTCTTAATGCTATTTGTGGCACCTTTAGTTCCCATAACAATCAACTCAATGTTATTGTTATCAACACTTTGTTTTATAGCTCCTATTAAATTATCATAATCTACAATAGGCGTAAACTCATGAAGAATATTGTTGTATTGGTTTGATAATCTTTCTATTTCAATATCCAAGCGTTGTTTTTCATCAGCAATAATTTGAGAATACAAAGAACTTGAAGGTTTCAAACTCATTAAGTCATCTGAAATAAAACTGGATGCTTTTACAACATGTAATAAATGAAATTTGCAAGATTCATATTGAAATAAATTCAAGACAAAGTCAATTGCATGATTAGCATTATCAGAAAAATCGGTGGTAATTAAAATGTTCCTCATAATAGTAATTAAGTGCTTTAAAGGTATCACAATAATTCTTTATTTAACATGATAATTGTCATTCTAATAGCTAACTGGATTTTTTATTAGTTATATTTTGTAATCATTTGTATTTTCGGCACAATAAATGCTCATAGATACGTTATCTAACAAATCTTATTCTTTTATGCGTCACACACTGTTTTTACTTTGTTTTTTATTAGTATCCATTGGATTTTCGCAAAATACAGCCGTTTCATCAAACGAAAAATTGGTATTTACTGCGGCTTACAATATGTCTGGATTGATGACCGATTTAGCAGAGGTCACTATGGAGACCAGTCCGGTAAAAACATCCAAAACAACTCTCTTAAAATTAAAATGCACGGCAACAACCTATAGTAAATGGGATAGTTTTTTCAAAATTCGAGATTTATATGAAAGTTATGTCAATATGAATTCCTTGACGCCTTATTTACATAAACGAGATATTAATGAAGGTGGTTACTATAAGTTTATGCAATATAAATTCAAACACAAGTCAAATATTGCTGAAAGCACTAAACGAAAAAAAGCAAAAGTCGGTGGGTTTTACGAAGAGAACAAAAATTTAAGTATTGGGAGTAGTACCATTGATATTGTGACCACTATTTATAAAATGAGAAATTTGGACTTGTCTCAAGCTTCAACAAATAAGACTTTCACATTTAATGTGCTTTTTGACAATACTGAATTTAAAGTAAGTGCAGTTTACAAAGGAAAAGAAACTATTAAGACTCAAATAGGCTCTAAAGAATGTCATAAATTGGCTATTTCCATAAACAATAGTTCGGTTTTAAGTGGCAGCAATGATAATTTAATTTGGTTAACTGCTGATGCCAATAAAATTCCCGTTTTTGCAAAATTTAAAATCCCTGTTGGCAATGGGGAGTTAAAAATAAAATCGGCTTCAGGATTAAAAAATTAACTACTTATGAGAACTCTATTAACAACTTTAGCATTGATTGCCGCTATTCTTTCTGTGATATTATCAGTTTTACCATTATCTAATTTAGCATTCATACCAGCTATTGCAGCATTGATTTTTGGATTGGTAGCATTCTATTTATCAAATAAAAAACAACTTCCAAAGCACACTATCAAGCTTGCTTTTTTGTTAACTATTTTAGCTCTTGGCTTGGCAACCTACAAAAGTATTTTCAGTACATCTGAAGTTGGAAACACCCAAGAATTGGAACAAAAGGAACAACAATCAGAAGAAGAAGCTATAGAAGAATTAGAAGATTTGGATTTAGATGATTTGGAATTGGAATAACCACACTTTAAGCTTAATTAATATTGATATTTAGCATTTTTTCATTTTATTTGTCTGATAATTAGCTATTAATCAATGAAGTCTTTATTAATTATTTCTGCGCTTACACTTGTAGGCTCTTGTGCCACCACACGATATAGTACCAAAATAGAAAACCTGAAAGAGGGCATTCATTTAAATGACAGTACGACCGTAATGACTTATGCCAAAACGATTACAGCTGAAGAATTAAAAGTCTTGTTATATGATTTCACCTCCGAAGATTTTAGAGGTCGTAAAGCTGGTACTGAAGGTCAAAAAAAAGCTTCCAATTTCTTAAAGAATTACTATAAGGAACAAAACATCCTATCGCCTATTAATGATTCTATATATTTTCAAAATATTCCAGCTGAAAACCTTCCTGAAGGAACTGGTTCATCTGAAAATGTTATAGCATATATAAAAGGTACTGAAAAACCTGATGAAGTAGTCATCATTTCTGCGCATTTAGACCATTTAGGTGTTGAAGATGGCAAGTTTTTCAATGGTGCCGATGATAATGGTTCTGGTACCACTGCCTTGATGGAGATGGCTCAAGCATTCAAATTGGCCAGTGAGAATGGACATGCCCCAAAACGCAGTGTACTCTTTTTACATCTAACAGCTGAAGAAATTGGTCTTCAAGGATCCCAATATTATATGCAACATCCTATTTTTGATTTAGACAAAACAATTGCCAATTTAAATATTGATATGATTGGAAGAATAGACAATAGGCACAAAGAAAATGGCGATTACTTGTACCTCATTGGCTCTGATAGAATTAGTAAGGAACTTCATTACATATCAGAAAAAATAAACGATCGTTATTTTAAAATGGAATTAGATTATACCTATAATGACGAAAATGATAGAAACCGTTATTACTACAGATCCGATCATTACAACTTCGCCTCCCAAGATATTCCTGTTATTTTTTATTTTAATGGAGAACATGACGATTATCATTTACCCACCGACACACCTGATAAAATTGAGTTTAAACTTTTAGAAAAACGCACACGCCTTATTTTTGCAACGGCTTGGCATTTGGCCAACAAAAAAGGCGATTTAATTCACAATGTTAATTTATAAAACAGGTTTTAAACTGTTGTTAAAGTTTGTTAAAAAGCATCCTGTAAACTCATGAAATACAGTGCTTTTTTGTAATATCGCATACAATTATTTCAACTCTTATTTCAAATGAAAAAATCCCTATTAATTTTAGCCACTTCCCTATTGATATTTAGCTGTGGTTCAACCCAAGAAAAATCAGCAACTCAAAGTAAAGTCCCAGCCAACCCTACTGATTATGCCAATAGCATCACTTCAGATGAGCTTAAAGACATGTTGTATATTTATGCGTCTGATGAGTTTGAAGGTCGTGAAACAGGTCAGCCTGGTCAAAAGAAAGCTGTTAACTATTTAAAGGACCATTATATCGATATGGGAATTCCTTCAGCAAAATCTGATGGTGATTATTTTCAAAGCGTGCCATTAGAAATTATGGAAACACCAAAAGTAGACTTGACTTTTGACAACAAACAATTCAAAGCCATTGATGACTTTGTTTCTGTTTCAACCGCTAAAGATGGAAACATATCTACCAATGAAATCGTTTATGCTGGCTACGGTATTCATGATGATGCCTATTCGGATTATAAAGATTTAAACGTCAAAGGAAAAGTAGTTTTAATTAAGTCTGGCGAACCAAAATCAGCCGATGGAAATTATTTGGTTACTGGAACAACTGAATCTTCAAAATGGTCTAATTTCAGACAAGAGTATGCTTCTAAACGTGATGTAGCCAAAGACCATGGTGCCGCTGCCGTGTTGTTTTACTATCCTGAGATATACTCGATGTTTGCAAATCGTTTTGGAAGATCAAGCGGACGTATGTCTTTAAAAGGTAATGCTGATGATATGTATTATTTTTTAATTAACACCGAATTAGCTACAGCTATTTTGGAAGATATTGACACTAACAATAGTACAACTACCATTAATAAACCATTTAATCTTCAATATTTAAATGCATCAAATGAATTTTATTCTGAAAATGTTGCCGCTTTTCTGAAAGGAACTGAAAAACCAAATGAAGTGATTGTTATATCGGCGCATTTAGATCATGAGGGTGTTAAAGACGGTGAGATTTATAATGGCGCTGATGACGACGGATCAGGAACCATAGCTATTTTAGAAATTGCAGAAGCCTTTAAAACAGCCGCAAAAAATGGACATGGCCCTAAGCGCTCTATATTATTCCTTCACGTAACTGGAGAGGAAAAAGGCCTTTTAGGTTCTAGATACTATACCGATATGGAGCCCATTATTCCTTTAGAAAATACGGTTGCCGATTTGAATATTGATATGATTGGCCGAGTTGACCCAAAGCATGAAGAAGCTGGCGATGATAATTACTTGTATTTAATTGGTAGTGATAAATTAAGTACCGAGTTGCATAATATTTCTGAAGACATCAATAAAAAGTATATCAATATGAATTTTGATTACACTTATAATGATGACAATGACCCGAATCGTTTTTACTACCGTTCAGATCATTATAACTTTGCTAAAAATAATATCCCCGTTATTTTTTATTTTAATGGAACCCATGCCGATTACCATAAGCCAAGTGACACACCTGATAAAATTAGATATGATCTATTGGAAAATAGAACTCGTTTAATTTTTTACACGGCTTGGGAACTTGCCAATAGAGACAATAGAATTGTTGTAGATAAAGCAACAGAATAATATAACGAAATCCCATAAACAAAAGAAGCCTTTCAGATAACTGAAAGGCTTTTGTTTTGGGTGGAAGATCGGTCTCGAACCGACGACCTCCTGAACCACAATCAGGCGCTCTAACCAACTGAGCTACAACCACCATTTTAAATTGGACTGCAAATGTAATTTATTTCCTTTTTTCTACAAAGTGTTTTTAAAATATTATTTCAAATCAAACAAGCTATTGACGGCTGGGTAACGTTCTACCGTGTATCCTTCTCCGTGTTCTGCATTGATCAAACGTCCCATATCTCTGGCTCTATATTCTATGCTATCCGTAAAATTCTTGCTTGAAATAGGTGTTTCGGGTTCTTTGCTACTAGGATCATAAAATTGCGTTTTATAAGCCAAAACAGCCTCTACCTTTTTTTGTATAAATCCTGAAACATCAACAACTATATTAGGTTCTAAATTCTTCCATTGAATATAATGATAAACAGCATTTGGCCGCCATGGCTCTTGGAAACCGTCATAATCATCACATTTTGTATCAATTTTCAGTAAACCACTTAAAAAACATGCATCACTAACCAGTTTACTTCCCTTTCCATGGTCAATATGTCTATCCTCAATCGCGTTACAAAGCACAACATCTGGTTTATACTTTCTAATCATTTTAATAAGTTCAATTTGATGCCATTTATCATTGACAAAAAAACCATCTGCAAACTCCATATTATCCCTAACAGTCACTCCTAAAATTTTAGCAGCCTGTTCTGATTCAGCATCTCGTGTCTCTGCAGTACCTCGGGTTCCTAATTCGCCACGGGTTAAATCAATAATACCTACTTTTTTGCCGTTTGCGACTTCTTTTGCTATGGTAGCTCCGCAGCCCAACTCAACATCGTCTGGATGTGCACCAAATGCCAATATATCTAATTTCATAATTTATTTGTTTTGTTTTTTAAGGCATGTTCTATTCGCATATCTGGAGCCAACCAAATAATGGCGACCAAAATAAACATGATACCAGAAATCCAAATATTAAGGAAAGCTCCTAAAATTCCTATTACATACAAAATGGGTGATATTTTACCTTTTAGGTCTTTACCTAATGCCAATGCCAGTATGGAGTCTTTTCCATGACTTTTTATAATCAAACGTTGCAACAACCAATAAGCGATAGCTGCACCTAATAATACGATACCATAGGTTGATACTGAAGCTATGGTAAAATGGTTTTCTCCCATCCAACCCGTTACAAATGGCACTAAAGACAACCAAAATAATAGATGCATATTAGCCCATAATATTTTTCCATTAACATGCGTAACGGTTTGCATCATATGATGGTGATTATTCCAATAAATAGCTAAATAAATAAAGCTCAAAACATAACTCAAAAACACGGGCAACAATGGTTCCAAATCCTTGAAATCTCCACCATGAGGTACTTTCATTTCTAAAACCATTATAGTGATTATAATAGCCAGAACACCATCAGTAAATGCTTCTAATCGTCCTTTTGTCATAATTTAAGCGATGAATTATTCGATTGTTGCTTAACACTAGAGATCGCTTGCTCTATGTCTGCAATTAAATCACGTTTCGACTCAATGCCAACCGAAAATCTCATTAATTGATCACTAATACCCAAATTATCACGCTCTTCTTGAGATAGTAAAGCATGTGAAGTAAGATGTGGTGATAATATGGTGCTCTCAACACCAGCCAAACTTACGGATGGCTTAATCAGTTTTAATTGTTTCATGAAGGCACTGGCGTTTAATCCGTCAGCTAATTCAAATGACATCATACCACCAAACCCTTTCATTTGGCTTTTAGCCAAAGAATAATCTGGATGTGATTTTAACCCTGGATAGTTCACCTGCTTAATATCAGGATGCTGCTCTAAATAGCACGCTAGTTTTTTGGCATTTCTATTTTGTGCTTTAACTCTTAAAGCCAAGGTTTTCATGCTGCGCTCTAACATCCAGACAGTAAAATCACTTAAATTACCACCAAAGTTTTTAGCAACATGCCATATCTCCTGAATTAAGGGTTCGGACGCCATTAAGACTCCTGCCAATATATCACTGTGACCTCCCAAGTATTTCGTCGCCGAATGCATGACAATATCAATACCCATATCAATTGGATTTTGATTGATAGGGCTTGCAAATGTATTGTCGATACTTGACAATATATTTTTGGATCTGGCCAGTTCAGCAACACCTTTTATATCAGTTATGGTCAATAATGGATTGGAAGGTGTTTCAATATGAATCAGTTTGGTATTGGATTGTATGGCATCCTCAAAATCAGACACATGATACCCATTGGTAAATGTGAACTCAATACCATACTTGGGAAATTCCTCCCGTATAAAATGACTGGCTCCACCATAAAGGGTATTTTGAACAACCAAATGATCACCAGCCTTTAAAAATGTTAAGAACATAGCACTCAAAGCTGCCATTCCCGAACCAAAAATCAGAGCCGATTCTGTGTGTTCTAGAGCAGCCATTTTCTTGGCTAAATTCTCCTGATTTGGTGTGTTGAAATTTCGTGGATAACGAATAACATCAACATCTTCAAAGGCATAAGATGTGGACAAATATATGGGAGAAATAGCACCTTTAAACTGTTCATCCTTAACCTCACCAGTATGAATACAGATCGTATTTAATCCCAACTTATTTTTTGCCATATATCTCGATTATTAAAGTCCAACTAAATTACAAATTATGTTCTAGACTTTAACCATCTTCCAAGCACCTTTTTTAAACCAAATCATACCAACTACAGCTATAAGAACTTCTGCTATGGTGATGGCCAAAAAAACACCCATAGGTCCAAAATCCAAATAAACGGCCATCAAATAGGCAAACGGCAATTGAAATAACCAAAAGCAGACAAAGTTTATGTAGGTCGGTGTTTTAGTATCACCAGCGCCATTAAAGGCATTGATAATAACCATACCATATCCATAAAAGATATACCCAGCCGCCATAACTCGTAAGCACAAACTACCATATTCAACGACATCTGGTGTCGTATTGAACATGCTAATTATTTGTGGTGCGAAAATCAAATAACCGATGGAAACCAATCCCATAAACCAGGCATTATACTTTCCTGTCTTCCAAACGGATTGTTCAGCTCGGTCAGGCTTTTGAGCTCCCAGATTCTGACCAACTAAAGTTGCAGCTGCATTGCTCATGCCCCAAGCAGGCATCAATGTAAACATCATGACACGAATGGCAATAGTATAACCAGCCAAAACTTCACTACCAAATTCACTCATTATTCGCATTAAGAACACCCAACTGGAGGTGCCTATTAAAAATTGCCCGATACCGCCCAGTGACACTTTTATAAGGTTTAACATGACCTCAAATTGTAGCACCAAGTCCTTGATTCTAATCTTAATTTTGCTGTAGCCAAAAAATAAAATGCCCAACTGAAAAATAACAGCCGTTCCCCTTCCAATAGTTGTAGCAATAGCAGCGCCTTCAACCCCATAAGCAGGAATTGGCCCAAACCCAAAAATAAAAATAGGGTCCAAAATAATATTCAAACCGTTGGAAAGCACCAAGGTCCACATAGCGACAGAAGCATTTCCAGCACCTCTAAAAATAGCGTTGATCAAAAACAGCAGTATAATAGTTATGTTACCCCCTATAAGGACTTGCGTGTAACCATAGCCCTCGGCTATTAAATCGGGTTCGGCACCCATGAGTGATAACAATTCTTTTGGATAAATAATCCCTGCCACACTAACGAATGAAGCCACTATCGTACCTAAAATTATAACCTGCACAGCTGCTTTTGAGGCACCTTTAATGTCCTTTTCTCCAACGCGTCTGGCGACCACAGCTGTCGCTGCCATACTCAATCCGATGGCAATGGCATAAACAAGTGTGATCACAGATTCTGTTAACCCAATGGTAGCTACCGCATTCACACTTACTTGAGACACATACATAATGTCCACTAAAGCAAAAATGGATTCCATAAGCATTTCCAGTATCATGGGAATAGATAGCATGAATACCGCTCTACGGATACTACCAGAAGTAAATTCCTGTTCCTTACCTGAAACAGCAATTTTAAAGTATTTAAAAAATTGTTTTAAAGAAATTTTTTGTTGCATTTTGAATTTGTTTAATATAATTAATATCCAAGTCACAAGATTGACTTGAAAGTTATAGTCGTTTTGTTGACGACAGTATCCGAAAGGTTATATTAAACAATCATAGGCAAGGCAAATATGATAAATTAATGCCAAAATTCAAAGAATGTTTTGATGCTTTAATATTTTGAAAACCAATACATTATAATCATTGATTTGATTTTCTGCTGATTTTTTCTTAATTTTGAGGTTATGACTACAGCAGACAAACAAGAAAATACAGTTTTTTTAAAAGAATCTTTAAGCTATTTAGAAAATTTAGGTTACGACAACATTAAGGCTGATTTAGAAGGTTATGAAACACCCAAATCCTATTTTAAAAAAGGGAGCGATGTTACCATAACACCTGATATTGTTGCCGAAAAAGCAGGTAGAAAACATTATTTTGAAATTAGCCTGAAATCCGAACAACCCATCCTCTTAAAATCAAAATGGCGTTTTTTGGATGTACTTACCAGAATGAAAGATCATAAATTCAGAATCATTACACGTCGTGGACACTACAAATTTACCCAAGACATGTTAGATGATTTAAATCTGGATAAGAAGCCTATTAAATTATAATTTTTTAGATTGAGATTTTAATAATTGATTCTGCTCTTCCATTAAATCGGAGAGTTTGGACAGTAATTCTATATCCTTTGGTGTCGCAACCGTATCATCTTTGGCATCATGTGATTTTGTGCGTAACCGATTCATAAATTTGACGACAATGAATACGGTAAAGCCTATGATCAAAAAATCAAGTAACGCCTCACCAAATGCACCATAGCCTATCGCTACCTCATCGGTAATGACTGAACCAGTATCATTTAAAACGGCATCTTTTAAGATAATACGTCGGTCTTGAAAATTGACACCATCAGTCATTAATGATAATGGTGGTAAAAAAACTTTCTTGACTAATACATCTATGACCTTATTGAATGAAGCTCCAATAATAATTCCGATGGCCATATCCATCATATTGCCTTTTACAGCAAATTCTTTAAACTCTTTGAAAATTTTCATGTGAAAAATTATTTTTTGTAGAATTTAGCATACTTGCGATATGCCAAAATACCCAGTATAGCAACAATTCCAAAAGCAATAGCAATGAATTTAACACTCACTATCTGGTCGCCACTGGCATAACTATGTAATCCTGCTAGGTAAAAATTCACACCAAAATAAGTCATCATTATGCTAGAAAACGCAACTATGGAAGCCAGATTAAATCCAAAACGACCTCGTAAACCTGGCACCAGGCGCATATGGATAACAAAGGCATAAATCATGATACTGATTAAAGCCCAAGTCTCTTTTGGATCCCAACCCCAATAACGCCCCCAACTTTCATTAGCCCACATACCGCCTAAAAAGTTTCCAATAGTGAGCATCACTAAACCGACTGTTAAGGCCATTTCATTAATAATGGTCAGTTCTTGGATATTATGCTGTAATCTTTGGTAATTATTTTTATTAGAAAAAATCATAAGCAACAAGACAACCACTCCCAGTATCATGCCCAAGGTAAACGGTCCATAACTAGCCACAATAACCGCAACATGAATCATGAGCCAATAACTATCCAACACAGGTTGTAAGTTGGCAATAGCTGGATCCATCCAGTTCCAATGCGCAACCATCAATATCATGGAAGTTACAAATGCTGTAGAAGCTATAGTCAAATCACTTTTGCGCCCAAAAGCCAATCCAAAAAACATAGTGGCCCAGGCAACATAAATCATAGACTCATAGGCATCACTCCATGGAGCATGTCCGGAAATATACCAGCGAACAATTAAACCAACGGTGTGCAATAAAAACAAGCCCACAATCAGCCATTTAAAAACGGTAACGACTAGATTCAATGACTTACTTCTATGGTTGAATATTTGAATGATTAAAAACACAAACATGAGTGATCCCGCGTACAAATACCAGCTGAACAACTTTTTGAAAATATCATATTTATTATAGGCTATTTCAGTTTTTACCTTCTTTTCCGAAAGCATCACCTCACTGCCATATTTGTTTTGGGTTTTGGTGAAGGACTCCAATATCTCATTAACCTGGCTATAGTCTCCAGACTTTTTAGCCATATTGAGGGTCATTAAATAGGCACTGAATCCGTTGTTTATAAAGTTGCCGTATAACGTGTCTTTTATTTGCTCCCGATAGCCATCGCGACGAAACTCAATAGAAGATATCCATTTATTGTTTTCATCATCAGGGATTGGAAAAATACGCAAAGCATAGCCGTCGATCGTATTATACAATAAATTAACACGCTGGTCGGTTTCCTTAAATTCTTTCTGGAAACCATTGGGTATTTGTGCTTTGTAGGCTTCTTCCAAATAAGGTGCCAGTTTGTAATTCCCTTCAGGTGTAAAGAAATCAACCAAAGCTACATACTTCTGATCTTTTTCAACACCTATAAGGCTCCGAATAGAGTCCCCTTTTTTAGGCTTTAAATAAATAATAGGCACATTGTACCACAACAACGGACTTTCTTGAATGGACAAGAACACTTGGTTTGCATCAAAGCCTTCATAAGTATCATGCTTACTTAATTTACGTAACATTTCAGAGGCGAACGTGTTAACTGGCATCATACGACCCCCAACATCCTGAATAACCAAATGTCCAAATTTATCAGCGTGGTCCTTTGGTGTGATGTTAGCCTTTAAGATAGAATCAATTTGTTCTTTGGAAGGTTTACTGTGATCATGACCATCGTCGGCAGAATGCTGTTGCGCAAATCCTTGAAGTGCAAATGCTATAAACAAGACCGTCAATGTCTTGGCTTTTTTATCTTTTACTTTTTCAAGTAATCGTTTTAAGTCTGCAAATCGGGAATTCTTATCAAACAGAATAGCCATCAATCCTAAATACAATAGAAAATATCCTATGTACGTTGTCCAGGTTCCCAACATATCATGATTTACAGAAAGCTTGGTCCCTTTTTCATCTGGATCAAAACCAGACTGAAAAAATCGATACCCTCTATGGTCCAAGATATTATTCATGAAAATGCGATAATTGAAGTCGCCTTGTTCTTTATCTAAAACAGTCACCTCACTGGCAAACGCCGAATAACTCTTTTCGGTTCCTGGATATTTATCGGCTATAAAGTCGTTCAACTTAACACTAAAAGGCAATTCCAATATTTTCGAACCATACTTCACGGCAATATCCAAGCCTCCTACAGTAACGACTTCAAAAGGCTTGCTGTAGCCTTGTCCTCCCAAAAGCCTGACACGTTTGGTCTCCCCATTTGAAGTCACCTTTAAAACAACCCCATCTTCATCCCCTTTTAACAGTTGGGATTTTTTAACAATGTCAAAAGTTCCTTTGATTACTGGTTTCGGAAAAACCAGTTGCATATTCCCAATGATGTAGCGCGAGCGCAACATTAATGGCTGGATACTATCTTTAACCAATTTACCGGTTTGACCGGTTGCCATAGTCATGTATTCCCCTTCAAACGGCGATTGAATAGTTAAAGATCCATCCTCATACGTTAAGTTAACAGCACCTTTCACTTTCTTATTCAGTGAAAACAAAACATTGTGTAAACTTTGTACTTCACCAACTTTCAGAAAATGATTATGCGGAGCACCACCTCCCGCTTCAACAAGCTTTAAATATTCCTCGCCTTCATCATTTGGCACAATATCTTTTTCTGCACTCGCAATAAACTTTTCCAATTCAAAAATAACAGGCTGGCCGTTGTATGATTCAGTAATGGTCAGACTATTTTCCAAACGTGGTGAAAAATCTACTTCCTCTTCAACAATTTTACGTTGTGGCAAGCCATCAATCATGTAGTCACCATCAATATAGGCAGTTATGTAAGTTTTTTGCGATAAAAAAGTGTTTTCAGTTTCGCCTTCACGAATTGCCATCATCCCTTCAAAGCCAATATAACGCGTAATTCCAGCGCCTAAAATGATTAAAATGAAAGATAGATGTAAAATAAGCGTGGCCCATTGCTCCTTTCTCCACAGGCGATACTTTTTGATGTTTCCCAAAAAATTGATTACAAAAAGTACCATTATACCCTCAAACCACCAAGTATTATATATCAGGTTACGTGTGTAAGGTGTTGGTGATGTTTCCTGCCCAGCATCCATAAAAGTACCAATAGCCATAGCAGCGGCAAAAGCAATAAATAAAATGGACGTTAAACGGGTGGAAAATAGAATTTTGGAGAGTTTATTAAGCATAGTATGAGACTCTAAAATTGGGTCGTGCAAATTTAAGGCTTTTTGTTTAGTTAGAGGTCATTAAGCTATTCGAAATGTTTGTTAAAATTCAGCTAATTATTGCCTGGCCTCAAATATCTTTAAATATAGAAAAGTACCCATTTTTCTTGCTCTTCGTTTGGCATTATCGGCTATCTCACCCTCAAACAGTTCATCAATTGTTTGATACCACAAATTAAGCCATATTCCAAAATGAAGTTCCGTGATTTGGTGATTGTGATCCTTATCAACTTTTACATGGACTTCCAAAGGATCTCCCAAATACTTTTCAGGCAACTTTCTGGTCATAAACAGGCTGGTCTCCCAAAAGGTGGTTAATCGGTCTATATGTGCATCCCAATCCGATATAATGGGCAGAAAAAATGGCCCCAACAAATCATCTTGCTTCACTTTATCATAAAATGAAGATACCAATAAATGAACATCATTACGGGTTTGGATATCTTTTTTTACCATATCATTACAAAGATACTGTTTGTTACTTTTATATCATGCCATACTTACTTATTTTAGCATCATGATAAAAGTTTGTCTGTTAGGAGCTGGCAATGTCGCTACACATCTTTATAAGGCCTTCAAAAGTGCCCAGGATGTCCATATCGTTCAATGGTATAATAGGGATTTAAAAAAGATATCGACATATAAGAATGATGTGACTATTATTGATGATATATCAAAATTATCAGAGGCCGATATATATATAATTGCCGTTAGCGACGATGCTATTTCAACATTATCAACTACGCTTCCTTTTGAAAATAGACTAGTAGCACATACATCAGGCAGTGTGAATATTCATGATTTGGATAAAAAAAATAGACGCGGTGTGTTCTATCCGCTTCAAACATTTTCAAAAGAGGTGCCTATTGATTTTAATGAGATCCCAATTTGTTTGGAAGCTCTGGATAAAAACGATTTAGATATTTTAACCCATTTAGCAGAAGCCATTGGAAGTACATGGTACAAAATAAGCACCGAACAACGCCAAACGCTTCATGTAGCCGCCGTGTTTGTGAATAATTTTACGAACCAGCTGTACCGAATAGCCCATGAAATCAGTGATGCCAAAAACATCAATTTTGAAATTTTAAAACCCCTGATCTCGGAGACTGCTAAAAAAATTCAAGAAGTATCACCCTATATGGCACAAACAGGGCCAGCGAAACGCAACGATAAAAAAACCATCAAAAAGCATCTGAAACTTCTTGAAAAGGAAAACCATAAAGCTATTTATGAACTTCTTACGGAATCCATAAAAAAAACACACGGTGTTTCATCTCCGCCAAGAACCAGAAAAGAAAAAAGCAAATAAAGCATGGAAGATAAAAGCTACAAAGAATACCTAAAACACATTACGACCTTTATATTTGATATAGATGGTGTTTTGACCGATGGCACAGTCATGGTTACCACATCAGGAGACATGTTGCGCACTATGAATATTAAAGATGGTTATGCCCTAAAAACGGCAGTTGATAAAGGCTATAACATTTGTGTCATTTCCGGGGGTTCCAACGAAGGTGTTCGGGTTCGGTTGAACGGTTTAGGTGTTACCGATGTATTTTTAGGTGCTCATAACAAAATCGAACAATTAAATACCTACGCGACTTCCAAAGACATCGATTTAAAAAATGTCCTGTATATGGGAGACGATATTCCCGATTTACCCGTTATGAAATTGGTTGGTTTGCCCACCTGCCCTCAAGATGCTGTTCCAGAAATTAAGGCTATTTCAAAATACGTGTCACATAAAAATGGTGGTAAAGGCGCCGCACGCGATGTTATTGAACAAGTCCTCAAAGTCCAAGACAAATGGCTAGATAGCTTTGATGCTAAATACGATTAACCCATGAATCATCATACCATTACTTAATTAAATCATTGTCTCATTAACTCATTATCACATTAACCCATTAACTCATTGAATATCTTAAACCTCATTCGCTGGAAAAACCTTTTAATGATTGCCCTTGTGCAATACCTCATTAAATATACCTTATTGGTTCCTTTTGGAATTGATATAACACTCAATTGGTTTGGATTTTCCCTATTGGTATTGGCAACAGTAAGCATTGCTGCTGCTGGAAACATCATCAATGATATTTATGATATGGAAACTGATTCGATCAACAAGCCAGATGAAGTGATTGTTGGAAAAAGCATTTCTGAAAAAATGGCCTATAATCTATTTATAGGATTTAATGTTATTGGTGTTTTAGTTGGGTTTTATCTATCGCACCTGGTTGGAAGGAGTGGTTTCTTTGCAATTTTTGTCATCATCTCGGCGCTTCTCTATATCTATGCTAGTTACCTAAAACAAATGATGCTTATTGGTAATTTGGTAATTTCTGCATTGGTTGCCATGAGCTTGATATTGGTGGGCTTATTCGAATTACTACCAGCCATTACACCACAAAATCAGGAAACCCAATTAACATTTTTCAAGATTATTTTTGATTACGCGGTGGTTGCCTTTTTATTAAATCTGGTTCGCGAACTTATTAAAGACATACAGGATATTGATGGGGACCACAAAGCAGGTATGAATACCTTGCCCATTGCCATTGGGCGCGAACGCGCCACAAAAGTCGCATTTGGCATAGCCCTTATCCCACTATGCTTAGTGGTTTATTATGTGGTAACCTATCTCTATAAACAATCACTGGTAGTCCTCTATTTTCTCATTTTTATTGTGGCTCCATTAATCTATTTGATTATTAAATTATATACCGCTGAAACCAAACAGGACTTGAAAAAGTTGAGCAACCTAACCAAGCTCATTATGCTTTTTGGTGTAATCTCTTTGTTACTCTATAAATTTGTACTTTTAGATTAATGTTACATCAAATTCTGAAAGACTATCACATTATTCTAGCTTCAGGTTCACCCAGAAGACAACAATTCTTTAAGGATTTAGGCCTCGATTTTGAAGTGCGATTAAAACCCTTAAAAGAAGAATATCCTAATAGATTAAAACATTTTGAGATCAGTGATTATTTAGCCCAATTAAAAGCACTACCATTTAAAGACGAATTAAAACCACATGAAATCCTAATTACCAGCGATACCATTGTTTGGCATAATCATGAGGCCTTAGGCAAGCCCACGTCACATGAGCATGCAGTGAATATGATAAAATCATTAAGTGGTTCAACCCACGAAGTCATTACATCGATTTGCTTTACAACCCAACAAATTCAAAAGACGGTAAATGCGATTACTAAAGTGACTTTTAAAAACCTAACCAATTCAGAAATAGATTATTACATAGAAACATGTAAACCTTTTGATAAGGCCGGCGCATACGGCATTCAAGAATGGATAGGGCAAATTGGCATCACAAAAATCGAAGGCTCCTATTTCAATGTTGTTGGCCTTCCCACCCATTTGGTTTACGACACATTGCAGTCATTAATTTCATAATTAGAAGTTAATAAGTTTATATTTTAAGAGGTTTCTGTAGTATCTTTACAAATAAAATCCAGAACAATATTCATGTTTTTAGAAACCTACCAATCAGAATTAATTATTAGCGCCTCACTGCTAGTTTTATTGTTTATAATTCGTGCAATTGCCAATACAATTATTAAAAAAATAGGCAGGAAATCGGGTATTAATGAGGCTCGTATTCATTTAATATGCCGTTACGCAACGGTAACACTGTTTCTCATTTGGTTGCTTTTAGAAACCTTTATTTTTGGCGCAGAACTAAAAGACTTGGCACTGGTATTTTCATCAGTATTTGCAGTAATCGGTATTGCTTTATTTGCTATTTGGTCTATTTTAAGCAATATCACCTCAGGCGTTATTATGTTTTTCTCCTTTCCTTACAAAGTAGGTGACAAAATTCAAATTCACGATAAAGATTTCCCAATAGAAGCCATTATTGAAGACATTAGGGCATTTCAATTACATTTACGCCAAGATAACGGAGATTTAGTAACCTATCCCAACAACCTAATCCTTCAAAAGGCGGTCACCCTAGTTGAAAAAGATGCCATTGATGAAGGCGCTGATGCCATTTAGAAAATTTTGTCGTAAATTTCTGTTCTATGGGAAAAAAGAGAACAACTAAATACAAAAAGCACATCGGGCAAGTTCCAGGAGCCATTATCTATACTGGCGAAAAAACAGCTCAAAAGTTATTTATCGAGTCTTTTGACTACACAGAAACTACCATCAATGAACAGGAACTGACCAATATTGAAGATGTCTTTAGCTACAAAAGCACAGAATCCACAACATGGATCAATATCAACGGACTTAATTACATAGACGAAATTGAAAAAATAGGTAATCACTATGATTTACACCCATTAATTCTGGAAGATATTGTAAACACCTCCCAACGTCCTAAAATTGATGAATATGAGGATTACATTTTCATAATCCTCAAAATGCTCTACTACGATAAAGATGAAAACATTGTATCAGAACAGGTAAGCTTGGTACTGGGCGATAATTATGTACTCACTTTTCAAGAATCAGAAGGCGATGTATTTGATACTGTTCGTGACCGACTGCGTCAAGCTAAAGGCCGCATTCGCAATTTAGGTTCCGATTATCTGTTGTATGCCCTCATAGATGCCGTTGTGGATCACTACTACATTGTCAATGAAACGATGGGTAATAAAGTAGAAGATCTGGAAGATATGCTTTTTGAAGGCGTAATCAAGGAAAACCTTAACAAACAGGTACTCGATCTTAAAAAAGAACTCCTCAAAGTCCGCAGAGTCATTTTCCCGCTTCGTGAAATCATTAGCCGCGTTGAAAAAAGCGACCACAAGCTCATCAAAAAGAAAACCATTCAGTTCTATCGTGATATTTATGACCATATCATCCAACTGTCCGATACCATTGATATTTATCGCGAAATGATATTCAGCTTAATGGATATGTACATGACCTCCATAAGCAACAAAATGAACGAAGTCATGAAGGTATTGACCATTATGGCAACCATCTTCATTCCACTCACATTCATTGCAGGTATCTACGGTATGAATTTCGACCACATGCCAGAACTCCATTATCAGTATAGCTACTACATATTATGGGCCGTAATGATTGCAGTCTTTTTAGGAATGCTCTATTATTTCAAAAGAAAAAAATGGCTTTAAAGTGCTTGTTTCGTTAAAGAAACTTTAAAACCCAACCCTTCCCTACTTTACTTTATTATATTTGGCTCTAGCTAACCACGTTATTATGCTAAAAAGAATACAAGTCACATTTATTTGCCTGTTAATTTCCTTAAGCGCACTAGCGCAACAACCCCAAAAACCTAATGCTTCAGAAATATACGAGTCCATTAAAAAGTTAAACTTTTTAGGGTCTGTTTTATATGTAGCTGCACATCCCGATGATGAAAACACACGACTCATCTCCTATATGGCGAATGAAGTCAAAGCCAGAACAGCTTATCTATCACTCACACGTGGTGATGGTGGTCAAAACCTGATAGGTCCTGAAATACGCGAGCTGTTAGGCGTTATTAGAACCCAGGAACTATTGACTGCTAGACAAATTGATGGCGGTGAGCAACGTTTTACGCGTGCCAATGACTTTGGGTACTCCAAGCATCCAGATGAGACCCTAGAAATTTGGAATAAAAATGAAGTCTTAAGTGATGTGGTTTTGGCTATCAGACAATTCCAACCCGATATTATTATCAACCGCTTTGACCATAGAACACCAGGTAGCACGCATGGCCATCATACCAGTTCGGCCATGTTGAGTGTGGAAGCTTTTGATCTTGCACCAAACAAAGCACAGTTTCCCAAATCCGTAAACGAATTTGGTACTTGGCAACCCAAGCGCTTGTTTTTCAATACCTCATGGTGGTTTTATGGCAGCCAGGAACGCTTTGAAAAAGCAGACAAGTCCAATTTAATAGGTTTTGATATCGGAACCTATTATCCATCCTTTGGATTGAGTAATACTGAAATTGCGGCATTGAGCCGGAGCCAGCACAAATCACAGGGTTTTGGTAACACAGGAACCCGTGGTTCTCAAATGGAATATATTGAATTAATTAAAGGTGACATGCCGTCTGATAAGACCAATCTGTTTGAAGGCATAGATACCAGCTGGAACCGCGTCAAAGGCGGTGAAGCCATTGGAAACTTATTAAAAGAGGTTGAAACTAATTTCGATTTCAAGAACCCGTCTGCTTCGGTTCCTAAATTGGTTGAGGCCTACACCATGATTCAACGATTAGAAGATGAACATTGGAAAACCGTCAAGACCAAAGAAATCAAAAACATTATAGGGGCTTGTTCGGGTCTTTATTTAGAAGCGGTCGCCGAAACCAATCAGGCTACCTTAAACGAAACTGTTAATTTGTCGTTAGAAGTAATCAATCGTAGTGATGTTCCCATGAGCTTGGTATCCTATACCAATCCTAATGGACTTCATGTTAACAAAGGTATTTCTTTGAACAACAACAATATTCTATCATTGGATGAAACATTTAATATTGCTTCATCAACAGACAAAGAAATTATTACCACGCCCTATTGGCTGACAAAAAAAGGAACTTTAGGCATGTACAACGTTACCGACGAATCCCTTATTGGCAAACCAGAGACACCAGACTATTTTAATGTCGTGTTCAATCTGGGTATTAATGGGATTACCATTCCTTTCACAAGGCCTGTTGTTTATAAAACTAATGATCCTGTTAAAGGCGAAGTCTATAAACCATTTGAAGTCATCCCGGAAGCAACGGTTAAAATTGATGAAAAAGTCATCATTTTCAATTCGGATATAGTAAAAGAAATTCCAGTTATCGTTAGGGCTGGTCATAACAATTTACAAGCTTCTGTTGAACTATGTGTGCCAGAAAATTGGAATGTACATCCAAAAAATGAAGAAATTTCTATAAAAAATAAAGGTGAAGAACAAATGGTGGTTTTCAAGGTTATACCTCCTAAAAATCAATCTGAAGGATTTATCAGTCCAATAGTTACAATAGGTAATAACCAGTATTCTGATGAACTGATTGAATTGGATTATGAACACATCCCTTTCCAAACGGTTTTGATGCCAAGTGAAAGTAAAATAGTGCGATTGGATATTCAAAAAACAGGTAAAAACATTGCTTATATAGCAGGTGCTGGTGATGTGGTTCCTGAAAGCTTACAACAGATAGGATATCATGTAGCAACTTTGAATCCTTCAGAAATAACAACAGAAAACTTAAGCCGTTTTGATGCTGTAGTTGTTGGTATTCGTGCTTACAATACGGTTGAGGAATTAAAATTCAAACAAGAGGTTCTTTTTGATTTTGTTAAAAATGGTGGCAACATGATTGTGCAGTATAACACCAGTAGAGGAACCATTACTGACAACATAGCACCCTACAAATTAGAACTATCCAGAGATCGTGTAACTGATGAATTTGCGGAAGTCAAATTTTTAGAACCAAATCATCCGTTACTAAATTATCCCAATAAGATTACCCAAAAAGATTTTGAGGGATGGACCCAGGAACGCGGCCTTTATTTTCCCGATAATTGGAGCAAGGAGTTCACACCTATCCTGTCCATGCATGATAAAGGTGAATCACCAAAAAAAGGAAGTTTGTTGGTAGCTCAATATGGCAAAGGCTATTACATCTACACCGGATTGAGTTTCTTTAGGGAGTTTCCGGCTGGTGTTTCTGGCGCTTACCGCCTGTTTGCCAATATGCTTTCTATTGGAAAAGACACTATTGAACCCAATCAAAGTCTTAAAAACTAACTGATGAATGAATCCAGCTATAAGTGGAAAAAAATGTACACCCTAGTTCTTGTGGCTAATGTGGTGTATTGGATTGTATTCTATTTAATAATGCAAGCCTTTTAGCATGGAAACTTTAGATTGGATTATACTATCATTAACTCTTTTGGCTATAGTTGCCTACGGAACCTATCAAACGCGCGGCAGCAAAAACGTACAAGATTATTTAAAAGGTGGCAACACCTCAAAATGGTGGACCATTGGTCTATCGGTAATGGCAACCCAAGCCAGTGCTATTACATTTTTATCAACACCTGGTCAAGCGTTTAACGATGGCATGGGTTTTGTGCAGTTTTATTTTGGATTACCTATTGCCATGGTGGTCATTTGTATGGTGTTTATTCCACTATACCATAAATTGAAAGTTTATACAGCCTATGAATTTCTGGAAAACCGATTCGATCTCAAAACACGAACCCTTACTGCTATATTATTTTTAATTCAGCGTGGTTTGGCTGCAGGTATTACCATATTTGCTCCAGCCATCATTCTATCCGTTGTATTAGGATGGAATTTATTGCTATTGAATATTATCATAGGGGTTTTGGTGATTATCTATACTGTATCAGGTGGTACGAGAGCTGTTAACGTTACGCAAAAACATCAAATGGTCGTGATTTTCACTGGTATGATTATAGCCTTCATTTTGATTGTGAACAAACTCCCTGAAAATATCACATTCAGTAATGCATTGGATATTGCGGGTGCCAGTGGCAAAATGGATATTCTGGATTTTTCTTTCGATTTGAATAATCGATACACCTTTTGGAGTGGTATTATTGGAGGAACTTTTTTGATGTTGTCTTATTTCGGCACCGATCAAAGTCAGGTACAACGTTATCTTTCGGGGAAATCGGTGAAGGAAATGCAACTCGGTCTATTGTTTAATGGCCTGTTTAAAGTCCCAATGCAATTTTTTATTCTACTAGTTGGTGTCATGGTGTTCGTATTCTACCAGTTTAATAAAGCGCCTCTTAACTTTAATCCTGTAGCTACTGAAGTGGTTTTAAATACCCAATATGCTGATGAATATAGGCAATTACAAAAAGAACAAGATGCTATTCATGAAACCAAACAATCACTAATTGCGGATTTTATTTCCAATAAAAATGACAAAACCATCGCCCAGGTAGCCACAACAAATTCGAAAAATGATAGCATTCGGAAACGTGCTCAAACCTTAATTGATAAAGCAGGTGAAGTCAAACAGGTTAAAGTTGAAAGTAATGACAAGGATTATGTGTTTATTCATTTTATATTAAACAACCTCCCAAGAGGATTGATTGGGTTACTTTTAGCAGTTATTTTAAGTGCTGCCATGTCCAGCACTTCCAGCGAACTCAATGCCTTGGCCTCTACCACAACCATAGACCTATATAAACGAAACACTTCTGAAAAAACCGAAACAGAAATGGTAAGTATATCACGATGGTTTACATTGGCTTGGGGCATATTAGCCATTTTGGTTGCATGTGTGGCTAATCTGGCGGAAAACCTGATTCAATTGGTAAACATCATTGGCTCCATATTTTATGGTAATGTCCTTGGTATATTTTTATTGGCCTTTTTCTTTAAAAAAATTAAAGGCAATGCAGTTTTCGTCGCTGCCATTATTACCCAAATACTGGTTATTTGTCTCTTCTTTTTAAACCAGTATGAAATAATTAATTTACCCTTTCTATGGTTAAATTTTGTGGGATGTGCCATCGTTATGGGTATTGCACATCTACTTCGCCTTCTAGATAAACAAACCATTTAATCCCTTTTCATTGGTCGTTTTAATCAAAACTCTGCAATCTAAATATCTAAAAATTGATATGTAAAGTTTATTTGCTAATATGTAAAGTTTATTTTACATTTGTGTTATCAATTTTAAAATCGAACAGTTATGAAAACAAATTATTTATTACCTAATAAATGGAAGCCACTAGGCTGGTTTCTATTTATTACTGGTCTTTTAGCAGGAATTGTCTTATATATTATAGGCTATGATGGCGAGCTTATGGTGACAAAAGTATTTTCCATTTACAGTGATCCATTTATTGGAGATGCTGGATTTTTTAAAATCATCGACAATGGCATTGCCGATGAACTGGTTTTTGTATGTATTATTATTGGAGGCCTCTTGGTTGGGTTTTCCAAAGAAAAAATAGAAGATGAATACATTTACAAACTGCGCACCGAATCACTGGTTTGGGCGATTATATTCAACTATATCTTATTGCTTTTCACAATAGTATTTGTGTATGACATGACTTTTTTCAACGTGTTGATTTTTAATGTTTTCACACCACTACTCTTTTTTGTCTTTAGATTTAACTTTATTAAACTCAAATCTGTGGACCATGAAGAATAATTTAAAGGTAGAACGAGCCATTCACAATTTAACACAAGCCGAATTAGCGGAAAAAATTGGGGTCAGTAGACAATCCATAAATGCCATGGAAAAAAACAAATATGTCCCTTCAACAGTATTAGCGTTAAAAATTGGCAAACTATTCAATAAACCAGTTGAGGAGATATTCTTTTTGGACAACAACGACTAAAAACAAAAAAGCGACCTAATTAGGTCGCTTTTCAATATCATATTCCAAAAATTTAATTTGAACGCCATTCCTTTAAGGATGTTTCATTAAATTTTACGTATTGATCATTACCAGCTTCTTTTGCTCCAGCCAATGATTGTTCTGCTAATCGTATTGCACCAGCTTTATCGCCAGCTTTAGCATAAATTAAAGATTGTTGTCTCAATTGCCAAAAAGCAGGTTTTTCGGTCATTTTCATAGATTCATCAATCCACTCTTTAGCTTGTTTGATGTCTTTATTTTCTTGCAAATAATAAACTGCGGCTGCATAATAATCCTGTGCAGTTGGATCACCGTTTAAGGCATCATTAATTGATCTCAAAACTTTAGCATCGGTTGGCACGGTAAATGGGACAGAAACATAAGTGTTCTCCCACATCAAATCCAAACTAGCACTCCCATTTCTAATATTATTAATATCAATTGTAAATGTCTCAACAGAAAATGGTAGCTTGTGAGACTCTACTTTAGCTGCGGCAACAATTTTAGTTTCATCCCATTTTTCAGGAACTCCCCAATTGTTCGTATCATCATAAAAATATACATTCCACATAGATTCTCCTGGAACAGTATATATTGCATAAGAGCCTGGCTTAACCTTAACTCCTTCAATACTTATAGGATCAGAAAAAGTAATGATTGTATTTTTGTTAGCGCCTGTTCGCCAAATCTTATCATAAGCTTCCAAATCCCCAAAGATTTTTCTGTCCTTAACTCCCGGACGGGAATATTCAATAGTGATATCTGTTAATCCAACTCGTTGCTGAACTTTACTCGACGGACTTGGTTGTGGAGTCGTCACTTGGGCATTCATGCTGAATGTTAAGCTAATTAGTAGTGCAAAAATTAATAGTTTTTTCATTGTGATTAGTATTGTTTAATAAGTGTTAAAAATAATGAAACTTTGTTTTTTAAATTGTTAATGAAACTATAAACAATTAGGGTTCTATCTTTCTAGTTCTCTCTCCAATTAAATTTCTTGTATACACTTCGCTCAATCTCTGCAAAATTTTCAAGATGATTAATATATTGCTCGGTGGTTAAAATTGCCTTGACTTCTAAATTCATTTTGTCAACAATTTCATCAAATTTGATCTGGATTTCAGCATCGGTATAATCTTTGTCTTTATCATTCAACCTTGTCATATCAAAAATATGTGAAAAAACAATTGCATCGTACTGCTCTCTTACTGTATCTGACAATCCCATTTCATTAACGCGATCATAAAGCCATCTACCCATTCTCGCACGCTCTTCCACAGTGTAAACAGTGTCTACTTTAGCAGCCTCCCTCCTTAATTGTTTTTCGGATTTACCATTTTGACCAAGTGTAAATAGTGTTCCAAAGAAGAACACAAATATTAGGGAGTTGAATTTATACTTCATACTAATTAATTTATTTCAAAAAACAAAGGTAAAGATACAATTATTCCCTGATTGTTAATCAAATAAACATTTGAAAGATTGAAACAATGGAAAGATAGATTTACTCTATTACTAAAATCTTTCTCGATAGAATATTAAACCTAAATTACAGTAATCATTATTTTGTATAACTTTTTTAATAATAAATTAGACAAATTAATTTATTTTATCTAAATTTGAGTAACTGAATGAGAAATAATAAAAATTTAAAAGATATGGAAACCATTGAAAAAGCTCTAGAATTTGAAAAGCGTAAAAGAAAATCGCTTTCAACAAGTGACAGAATTAAAATATCCAGAGAGGCTAAAAAGTTAATTCTTGAATTAAATCAGATTTATAAAAAGAAAAAAGACGAGCAAATAATGGATATTATGAAAAGACTTACCGCCATCAAGCGTAAGGTCGAAAAAAGATTAAAAGGAAAGCCTCTAACAGCGTAATGTTATGAAATCCTATATTATTGTTGGTGGTAGCCATGGTATTGGGAATGCCCTTCTTGAGAGTTTAGTTAAAGACCATCATGTAATCAATATTAGTCGAACTGAACCTTCCATTTCTCACAATAACCTTACACATCATACGGTTGATGTTTTGACCGATGATTTGCCTGATGTCGATACTTGCGATGGTTTGGTCTATTGTCCAGGTAGTATTAATTTAAAACCATTTGAGAGTTTAAGTCCTCAAGACTTTAGAGATGATTTTGACATCAATGTAGTTGGCGCCATTAAAACCATTCAAAAATATCTACCCAAGCTCAAGTCTAGTACGAATCCTGCTATCGTGTTGTTTAGTACTGTGGCGACTAAATTAGGTATGCCTTATCACACTAGTGTTGCTGCAGCCAAATCTGCAGTCGAAGGCCTAACAAAATCATTGGGCGCTGAATTGGCGCCTAAAATACGTGTCAATGCCATTGCACCTACAATTACCAATACCGATTTAGCCTCAAAACTACTTCGGAATGATAAAATGGTAGAAAAAATTACGGAGAGACATCCCTTGAAAAAGTTTTTAGAACCCACCGAAGTTTCTGAAATGGCCTTATTTTTACTTTCAGAAAAAGCAGCGTCTATGTCTGGCCAAGTTTTTGAAATGGACTGCGGTATTGTATCATTTAAAATTTAAAGAATGAAAAACATCCTAATAACTGTAATAATGCTAAACATTTTTAATAAATCAACTGCTCAAAATAGTACACAACAATCAATATACGATATTGAAATTAATAGTTTAGAAGGCAACCCCATTAATCTATCTGATTTCAAAGGAAAATATATTCTTTTTGTCAATGTGGCGTCAGAATGTGGTTTTACTGGTCAATATGCCGATCTTCAAAAATTATATGATACCTATCAAGATAAAATGATGATCATTGGGGTTCCCTGCAACCAATTTGGAGGCCAAGAACCTGGAACAGCCAGTCAAATCAAATCCTTTTGTGAGAAAAATTATGGCGTAACCTTTTTGATGACTGAAAAAGTGGATGTTAAAGGTGATAACCAGCATCCATTGTACCAATGGCTAACCAATAAAGATCTTAATGGACAATCCAGCTCATCTGTTAAATGGAATTTCCAAAAATATTTAATTGGAAAAGACGGTGAATTCATTGACTACTATTATTCAATAACGAAGCCCATGAGTTCTAAAATAACAAAACACCTCAAGTGAGTTTTGCAAAACGTTTAATACTATTCCTGATAATTAATTTTGGAGCCTTGGCTTTGGGAAGTTGGCTTATGGATAATGGCCCACAATCCTCATGGTATGAAGAATTAAATAAAGCACCTTGGACACCTGCTGGATGGGTATTTGGAGTTGCGTGGACTGTTATCATGATCTGTTTCTCCATCTATCTGGCTAAATTATTTTCGGAACTGGATTCAAGGTTTTTAAGGTCACTTTTTATTGTCCAGTTCTTACTAAACGTTAGTTGGAATTTTATCTTTTTCAATCAGCATTGCATTGGTTTGGGGCTTCTTAATATCACCTTGTTAACATTAGTCATTTTTTATTTCTTCTTTAAATTTAGAATGGATGACATGAAGGCATTTAAATATCTTTTAGTTCCATACATGTTGTGGTTGTTGATTGCAACATCCTTAAATGCTTATATTTTTATTTATAATTAATGAAAATCTACACGTTACACAAAAAACAGAATCTACCCATATCAGTGGCTGAAGCTTGGGCCTTTCTTTCAAACCCTAAAAACTTAAAAACTATTACGCCAGATTATATGGGGTTTCATATTCTTTCCGGTGCAGATAGACCCATGTATGCTGGACAAATCATTCAGTACATTGTAACACCGGTGTTAGGTATTAAAACAAAATGGATTACAGAAATAACCCATGTTATTGATCAAGAGTATTTTGTAGACGAACAACGTTTTGGTCCTTATGCGCTTTGGCATCACAAACATTTTATAAAAGAAATTGATGGCGGTGTTGAAATGGAAGATATTATAGACTACAAAATTCCAATGGGAGTTATTGGACAATTAGTCCATCCTATTTTGGTGAAACCTAAATTGGAGGAAATTTTTAAATACAGACAAAACAAGTTGATTGAACTTTTTGGAACCCTATAATTATGAATGAACCCTTATCTGTTTTTTGGTTTCGTAGAGATTTAAGATTGGATGACAATCATGGCTTGATGCAAGCCCTTAAAGGAGACAATCCTGTGATGCCTATTTTCATTTTTGATAAGGATATATTAGATAAACTCCCTCCCAATGATGCTCGTGTCACTTTTATTTATAAGACGCTTCAAGCTATGCGGGATTCCCTTCAGGAAAATCAGGGAAGTAGTTTAGCCATATTCTATGGAAAACCGCTTGATATATTCAAAAGCCTAACTACTGATTATAAAATTGCATCCGTTTACACCAATCACGATTACGAGCCTTATGCCATCAAACGCGATAAGGACGTTAAACAGTTTTTAAACAATCAAGGTATTGACTTTAAAACCTTTAAAGATCAAGTGATTTTCGAAAAAGATGAGATTGTTAAAAGTGATGGTGATCCATACATGGTTTACACGCCATACATGAAAACCTGGAAAAGCACCTTCAAATCAGAAAACCTATCTACTTATGATACCAGTAAGTATTTAAAAAATGTCGTAGCACATTCCCGATTGCCAAATCTATCGCTATCGGACATTGGATTCGAAAAATCCAATCAAGAAATTGCACAATATCAGGTCACTCCCAAAATCATTCAAGAATACGAAGCCAAACGTAATTTTCCAGCTCAAGATGCAACCTCCCATTTAGGGCCGCATTTGCGGTTTGGTACGGTGAGCATTCGAGAAATGGTCAAAAAGGCTATTTCTGAAAAAAACGAAGTCTTTTGGCAAGAACTCATCTGGCGCGAATTTTTTATGCAAATATTATGGCACTTTCCCAGAACAGTAAATGAAAGCTTCAAACCCAAATATGACAGAATCGAATGGCGTAACAATGAGGCAGAATTTAAAGCTTGGTGTAATGGTCAAACTGGTTATCCCCTAGTTGATGCTGGTATGCGCGAATTGAATGAAACAGGCTATATGCACAACCGTGTGAGAATGCTGGTGGGATCGTTTTTATGCAAGCATTTGTTAATAGATTGGCGTTGGGGCGAAGCTTATTTTGCAGAGAAACTACATGATTATGAAATGGCCAGTAATATTGGAAATTGGCAATGGGTAGCGGGATGCGGTGTCGATGCTGCGCCCTATTTCAGAATTTTTAACCCAACGACGCAGATTCAAAAATTTGACAAAAATCACGAATACATCAAAAAATGGGTGCCTGAATATCAAGAACTCACCTATCCGCAACCCATTGTTGATCACAAGGCTGCTCGAGAACGCTGTTTAAAAACTTATAAACAAGCAGTTAGTTAGATTTTTAATAATTTGGATTATCTTTACCCATCTAACAATTGACATCATGAATAAAAAACTACTTTTGGCTTTGGGAATGCTCCCAATGCTTTCCATAGCCCAAATCACCTTCACAAATTCCAACACTTTATTGGTCAATGCGTCATTAACAAGTGGTTGTGCCATTGGCGTAAGCGATATGAATGGTGATGGACTTGACGATATCATCAGACTGGATGATGCTAGAAACTTACAAATCGAATATCAAACCGCAGGTGGTGGCAACTTCACCCAATACAATTTTGGCAGCGTGGGTGGTTCCCAATGGGGTCTGGCCATAGCCGATGTGGATGAAAACGGTTATAATGATGTCATTACTGGTGGCGCCTATAATGGTGTTAAAGTCATTAAAGCCAATTCTGATGGGTCATTATACACGTCAACAACTCTGGCAGGCAGTATTTTTATGCAGAATGTTAACTTTGCTGATATTGATAACAATGGTAGCATTGATATTTTTGCCTGTCATGATGATGGTGTTTCTGTGGCTTATGGAAATGATGGCAGTGGTAATTTTTCGCCAAACAATGGTTTGATTAATGCTGTTTCTACAATCCCATCCGATAACTCTGGAAACTATGGCAGTATTTGGGCAGACGTGAACAACGATGGTCATTTAGACTTATACATTTCAAAATGCCGTTTAGGCGTTAACGATCCAAATGATGGTAGACGTGTTAATTTACTGTTCATGAATGATGGTACCAATAATTATACTGATGAAGCTGCAACCAGAGGTTTGGCACCATTGGGACAATCTTGGTCAGCTAATTTTGAAGATATTGATAATGATGGTGATCTGGATTGTGTCCTTATCAATCACGATATTACTAGTATGATCTTCGTCAACGATGGTACAGGGAATTTTACGGATATCACACCAACCTGTGGCATAACTGGTGAATTAGCCAGTTTAGGTTCGGGTGGCATACAGGTTGTTATGGAAGATTTTGATAATGATACCTTTATTGATATTTTTATTACCATGCGAAGTGGTATCCATCATTTATTCAAAAATGATGGCGATAAAACCTTTACGGAAGTATCTGCGCCATTCACATTACCAACTGGCCCTTCAAGGATTCAAAGTGCCGCGGTGGGCGATTTAAACAACGACGGGTTTATCGATGTCATGGCTGGCTTTGCAACGGGTTACAATGGCCCTTCAAGCGACCCAGATGTGCTTTATTTAAATGATGGTAATACGAATAATTGGAGTGAAATCCGCTTGATTGGTGACGCCAGTAATATCAATGGTATTGGTGCCAGAATAGAAATTCAAGGTGCTTGGGGAAGCCAAATACGAGAAGTACGCTCCGGTGAAAGCTATGGAACAATGAACTCTTTAATGACCCATTTTGGTCTGGGAACAGCCACAGAAATTGATGCAGTGGTTGTGCATTGGCCTTCAGGAAGTGTTGATACAGTATCTAATCCGAATATCAACGAAGTTTTAGTCATTGAAGAAGGACAAACATTATCAACAGAATCGTTTAGCAGCCAAACTATCCATATTTCACCTAATCCAACAAATGACATATTAAATATTGAAACTACAAGCAATGGCAGTTTCAGCTATGCCATCTATGATTTGTCTGGTAAGCAGGTCCAAACGGAAACAGTTTTACCAGCTTCCAATCAAATTAATATCAACCATTTAAGCAATGGCATCTATATTATGCAATTGACATCGCAAAATTCCAAAACCACCCATAAGATTATTAAGGAATAAGCTGTTAGGACAGATAACAAAAAAGCTTCGAAAATTTCGAAGCTTTTTTGTTTTTATATTATTCTTTAATCCGTTCAATCTTGGCACCTATCGCCCGTAATCGCTCGTCAATGTTTTCATAACCTCTATCAATCTGCTCAATATTGTGAATCACCGAAGTACCTTTAGCAGAAAGCGCTGCAATCAACAAGGAAACACCGGCACGAATATCGGGCGATGTCATAGTCGTCGCTTTTAGGGTTGATTTAAAATCGTGCCCAATTACGGTGGCCCGATGCGGATCGCATAAAATAATTTTCGCACCCATATCAATCAACTTATCTACGAAGAACAAGCGACTTTCAAACATTTTTTGATGAACCAATACGCTACCTCTTGCTTGCGTTGCTACAACTAATATGATACTCAATAAATCAGGTGTAAATCCTGGCCATGGCGCATCTGATATGGTTAAGATGGAACCATCAATATAATTTTGAATTTCATAGCCATCAGTATGTGCTGGGATATGAATATCATCACCCTGTCTTTCAACCGTAATCCCCAATTTTCTGAACACATTGGGTATTTGCCCCAAATCATCCCAACTCACATTGGTAATGGTCAGTTCACTTTTGGTCATGGCCGCTAAACCAATCCAGCTACCTATTTCAATCATATCAGGTAACATGGTATGCTCCGTACCACCCAAACTATCAACACCATCAATAATTAACATATTAGAACCAATACCTTGAATTTTGGCACCCATTCTATTCAACATTTTACACAGCTGTTGCAAATACGGCTCGCAGGCCGCATTGTAAATGGTAGTGGTACCCTCTGCCAAAACCGCTGCCATCACAATATTGGCTGTACCTGTAACAGAAGCTTCATCTAAAAGCATATAAGTACCAACCAATTTCTCGGCCTCTACTCCATAAAAATAGTCTTCACGGTTATAGCGGAATTTAGCACCTAGATTAATAAACCCTTCAAAATGGGTATCTAATCGTCTTCTACCTATTTTATCACCACCAGGTTTTGGAATATAACCTTTGCCAAAACGGGCCAATAAAGGTCCAACAATCATAATAGAACCACGCAAACCACGGCCATCTTCCTTAAAGGCTTCAGATTCCAGATACTTCAAATTCACCTCATCTGCTTGGAAAGAATAGGAATTAGCACCCAGTTTTTCAATCTTGACACCTAATTTCTTTAAAAGCTCAATGAGTTTATTAACATCAACAATGTCCGGAATATTATGGATCGTAACTTGTTTAGGAGTTAAGAGTACAGCACATAAAATTTGTAGTGCTTCGTTTTTGGCGCCTTGAGGTTGAATCTTTCCTTTTAATTGATGACCGCCTTCAATTTTAAATATTCCCATGAAGTCTAATAGCGTTTTCTATTTCTGTTTTTTTTGTGATGTCCCTTTTTGGAATTAGAACCATACTTCTTCTTGTTTCGCATCAAACTGGTCGCATCGGTTAAATCCTCATCAGCGTGTATGAGATTAATTTTACCATCCGATAGTTCGCGTAAATGCTCAAAGATAACATCGTCCTCAACAGTATCCTTGTTCCAGTTCAAAAAGCACTTTTTCATATGGTTGGCAATAGTATATACCAATGCTTCTTTCATTTCACCATCCTCCCAGGTATTGGCAACATCTATCATCGTTTTGATATTGTTACCATAAAAACGGTATTTAGGGTGATTCTGTGGATATTTTAAAGGTTCAGGACGCTCTGCCAATACATCTTTGGATGGTTTCTCAAAAGGAGAATCAGCATCTAGTTCAAAATTGGACATGATAAACAACTGGTCCCAAAGTTTATGCTGAAAATCGGGTACATCTCGCAAATGCGGTTGCAAATTCCCCATAACTGATATAATGGCACGTGCCAGCTTGTTGCGTTCCTCCTTGGATTCCCGCGTCTTGGCATAATTTATCATTTTCTGCAAATGCCTACCGTACTCGGGAATAATCAAATGCTCGCGTTCTGAATTGTATTCTAAATGTTCTATCAAAATAAAAAATGTGTAGATGTTAAGGTTTTGCAAGAAGTTTCATGCTTGCGCAAAATACAAAAAAAAACTAAAGGCTAATAATCCCTTCCACCTTTTCTGAAACTTCAATATACTTGGCTACAACCGCCTCTGGATTCTTCATATTCACATGAATGGAAACACTGGTATATTTGCCGTTTTTAGAGGCTTTGGTGGTAATCACGGCACCAACACCATTAAACAGGTTTTCCACATCCTGAATACCTGTAGAATCTGTTACCACAATAAACTTGAACAAATATTCTGTTGGCCAGGAACTGGTTTCGTATAATTGTATTTTTAGCTTTTCGTAAAAGGCTCTTTCTTTATTTTCTTCGCTCATAATCGTTTTTAAGATAAACTACAAAGATAGGCTTTACCTTTGTATTTTTTAGTTTGGGTTTTAATTACGAATTTTACAGCCAAAACCTTGCCAAATTGAACACAAAACGAATTGTTATCACGGGTGGTCCAGGTACCGGAAAAACATCCATCATTAACGAATTGCTATCCCGCGGACATATTTGCCTGGAAGAAATTTCCAGACAGGTCACACTCAAAGCCCGTGAAGATGGTGTGGATCAATTGTTTTTAACACAACCACTCTTATTCAGTGAATTGTTATTGGCAGGTCGTGAAAAGCAATATCATCAAGCTGAAAAATTACCGTCTGACCATGTGTTTTTAGACCGTGGCATACCTGACGTTTTGGCGTACATGGACTATATTGGGGATTCCTATCCAGAGACTTTTATAAACAGTTGTAAAACCCATACCTATGATATGGTTTTTATTTTAGAGCCCTGGCAGGAAATTTTTGTTAGTGATAATGAACGCTACGAAAACTTTGATCAAGCCGTCAAAATACACCATCACTTATTGAATACCTATGAACGGTTCAACTACAAGCTAATGGATGTGCCATTTGATAGTGTTGAAAATAGGGCACTACATATCCTAAATTCTATAAAGAACCTCTAATGGAGCAACCCATTGATATATTGGAAACATATTGGGGTTTCACAACTTTTAGACCCCTTCAAGAAGATATCATTCAGGCAGTTCTGGAAAACGAAGATACCTTTGCGTTACTACCAACCGGTGGCGGTAAATCCATGTGTTTCCAAATTCCTGCCCTCATCAAAGATGGTATTTGCCTGGTGGTATCACCTTTGGTGGCCCTGATGAAAAACCAGGTTCAAACGCTTAATGATAAAGGCATTAAAGCCATGGCTCTGACCAGCGGTATATCGTATGATGAATTGGATACCAAGCTCGATAATTGCATTTATGGCAACTACAAATTTCTGTATCTGTCGCCAGAACGCTTGCAACAGGAAATCGTCCAGGATCGTATCAGGCAAATGCCCGTAAACCTCATTGCGGTGGATGAAGCCCATTGTATCTCGCAATGGGGACATGATTTCAGACCTGCCTACAGAAACATTGCGCAATTACGGGAATGGCATCCTCAAGTCAATTGTATAGCCTTAACGGCTTCTGCGACGCCAGAAGTAGTTAACGATATTGTCACGGAACTGGATTTTATCAATCCTAAAATATTTAAGCAATCCTTCCATAGAAGTAATTTGGCTTACATGACCTTTGACACCAACGACAAGCGTTATGAAATCCTAAGGATACTCAAAAAAAATCCAGAACCAGCCATAATCTATGTCCGCAATAGAAAATTGACCATCGAGTTAAGCAGTTATTTAAGCAACAATGGTATAGCGGCAACCTACTTTCATGGCGGACTGTCCAATACCGAAAAAACAGAGCAGTTAAATGATTGGCTCTCGGAAAAACAATTGGTTATGGTGGCTACCAATGCCTTTGGTATGGGTATCGATAAACCCAATGTGAAAACCGTCATACATTTCAGTTTACCCGATAGCTTGGAAAGTTATTTTCAGGAAGCTGGAAGGGCCGGTAGAAATGGGAACAAAGCCTTTGCTGTTATTTTGAAGGGCAAGCAGGACGACCTGCATTTAAAAAATCAGTTTTTAAGTGCCTTACCGTCGGTAGATTTTATAAAAACAGTTTACCGAAAGCTCTGCAACTATTTTCAAATTCCTTACGGTGAAGGACAACAGGCAACCTATAATTTCAACTTCAACCTGTTTTGCAAAACCTATGGGTTTGAAAGTTCAGTGACTTACAATGCCATTCAGGCTTTGGATAGAAGCAGCATTATTAGCTTGACCCAGCAATTTAAGAACCATACCCAATTACAGTTTATTGTAGCCAACGACCCCTTGTTTGACTATCTGGATACCTATCCCGAGCTGGCTATGGTTACAAAATCCATATTACGCACCTATGGCGGTGTGTTTGAACATGAAACACCTATAAACACCTTGCGTATTTCTGAAAAAGCAGGTATCACGGAACCGCAATTGGAACAGCATCTCCGTAAGTTGGAAAAGGATGAGATCATCGCATTAAAACTATCCAAAACCGATGCCCAGATTACCTTTATAGAACCACGGGAAGACGATAAAACCATCAACCGCATCGCCCAGACCATTGACCAGCAAAACACCTTGAAAAAGAAACAGATTCAATCGGTTTTAGACTATGTGGATAATCAAATAAGCTGTAAGAGCGTCCAACTACTCACCTATTTTGGTGAAACCCATGTTCAGGATTGTGGCATCTGTTCGGTTTGTATTCAAAAGAAAAAAACCACACATATACCAGACGCCAAATCGGTTAGGCATGCCATTATCGCGCAATTGGAAAACCAACCCCTGTCGTCTCGAGAGCTCACAGAGCGCTTACCCTATAACAAGGAGGAAATACAAGAAACCTTAAATATATTATTGGAACATCACATTATTGACATCACCAAAACAAACACCTATAAATTAGCACACCTATGAGCACCAAATTACGAATAGTCTTTATGGGCACACCAGACTTCGCTGTAGCAACCCTAAAAACCTTGGTTGAAAACCAGTACCATATTGTGGGAGTCATCACAGCACCCGATAAACCGGCTGGCAGAGGTCGTAAACTTCAGGAGTCGGCTGTAAAAACCTATGCTCAATCTCAAGGTCTGCACATCCTGCAACCCACCAACCTGAAGAGCGATGACTTCATTCAAGAATTGCAAGACTTGCAAGCCAATTTACAGATTGTGGTCGCCTTTAGAATGCTACCCAAAGTCGTATGGCAAATGCCCGAATTAGGGACTTTCAATCTGCATGCTTCCCTGCTGCCCAACTATCGTGGTGCAGCACCTATTAATTGGGCCATTATCAATGGGGAAACCAAAACGGGAGTCTCAACCTTCTTTATTGATGAAAAAATTGACACAGGCGATATGATTCTACAACAGGAAGTCGCTATTGAACCCGAGGATAATGCCGGCAGCTTGCATGATAAACTGATGCATGTGGGCAGCCAGTTGGTATTGGAAACCGTCAAGCGCATTGAAGCAGGCACAGTAAAAACCGTTCCGCAGGATGAAACCAGTGCCATGAAAGATGCCAACAAACTTCATCGAGATAATACCAAAATCAATTGGAACGACACCATATATCATATACACAATAAAGTACGCGGCTTAAATCCCTATCCAGGCGCTTGGTGCTATTTAGAGAATGGTAAGGAAACTCTTGAAATCAAAATCTATGAAACATCCATGGACTTCGCAACCCACAATTTGGAGACTGGAACTGTTGTGTCCGATAAAAAAACGCTAAAAGTAGCAGTCACAGACGGTTATATTTTGATACAGGAAATCAAGCTTCCTGGGAAGCGAAAAATGGACGCGCCATCCCTTTTAAACGGTTATCAATTTCTCACCAATGCCAAAATGCTGTAAACCCCTATTAACACTCATATTTTAAAAACATCGACAAAATGCATAACCTTTATTAACAAATGTCTCAAGTTATTAACAAAATCGAGCATTTGCCACGCCATTACTTGCATGATACGATAATCCGTATAAATTTGTAGAGGATTTAACAAAAAACATGTTTAACCAACAATTTATTAATAATTAAAAATTAAATTATGAACAAAACAGATTTAATCGATGCAATGGCAGAACACGCAGGAATTACTAAAGCAGCTGCAAAAAAAGCTTTAGAATGTGCGTTAATTGAAATTGAAGGAGCTTTACAAAAAGGTAACAGAGTTTCTTTAGTTGGATTTGGATCTTGGTCAGTTTCTAGAAGAGCTGCAAGAGATGGAAGAAACCCACAAACTGGAAAGACTATTAAAATCAAAGCTAAAAATGTAGTTAAATTTAAAGCTGGTTCTGATTTATCAAGAGCAGTAAACTAATTTAAGCTTTATTATAACGTTAATAAAAGGTCTTCAGTTTCTGAAGGCCTTTTTTAGTTATAGCCCTTCAGTATTTGATTTTAAGAAAAAAAATGTTAGATTTAGTATGTAAACTCGCAACTATATGATTACAATCCAGCCCAAAAAAGGTCACTTGTTAATCGCCGAACCAGCTATTATTGGCGATGTTTCTTTTAACCGTTCCATAATCCTACTGGCAGACCACAATGACGAAGGGTCTATAGGCTTCATCCTCAACAAACCACTAGAATACACCATCAATGACCTCATTCCGGAAGTCGATGCGCACTTCAAGGTTTACAATGGTGGCCCTGTTGAACAGGATAACCTCTACTTCATCCATCAGGTACCGGATCTCATTCCGGAAAGCATCGAGATTTCCTTGGGTATATATTGGGGTGGTGACTTCAATAAGGTAGCCGAACTCATTGCTAACAACAAATTAAACGAAAAGCACATTCGATTCTTTTTAGGCTATTCCGGTTGGGATGCCAACCAGTTAAACGAGGAACTCAAGTCCAATTCCTGGATTGTTACCGAAAATGTCTATAAGAAATCCATTATTGAAAAGGACTACGAAACCTTCTGGAAGGAAAAAATGATGGAGTTTGGTGGTGAGTACTCCATTTGGTCCAACGCCCCCGAAGACCCTAGTTTTAACTAGTCAGGCGAATCTTCACGTTCAGTTTTTGAAATAAATCCTTGGCCACCTTGTGGGCAAAAACCTTCTTACGGTATTGACTAACTGGTTGAATACCGCCTATCACATTGGTTATAAACAACTCATCAGCCTTTTGCAGTTCAAACGGTGATATGGAAGCTTCCTCCAACTCATAATCTTTAGAACTGGTTATCAAATCCATCACCTGTTTCCGCATAATCCCTTTCAGGCAACCATCAGCCAAAGGCGGTGTTTTAATGGTGTTACCGTTTACTAAAAAGACATTCCCATTCAGGGCTTCCACCACATTTTTGTTGGTATTCAGCAACAAGCAATTGTGAAAGTTATTCTCTTTGGCAAACACACTTCCCACCACATTCAGGGCGCGGTTATTGGTCTTTAGGGTTGATAGTAGTCCAGGTGCTAGGTAGTAATCTTTAAAGAGCTCCACTTCATAAGCCTCATCACGAAACAGATAAAACGGTTCATCCAACGGGCTAGCCTGTATTACAAAACCCACACCATTATCTTTTGGGGTATACAGTCCGCCGGTATTTCTAAACACGGCTAATTTCACTCGAGCAGTTTGGTTTTCTAAATTATTGGCTTGCAAGGTAGCGACCAACTGCGCTTCTAAAAACTCCATAGTAAAGTTCATGGGGATTTCCATACGCAGTATACGCATGGACGCCATCAGTCTAAAGTAATGGTCCTCCCAAAACAAGGGTTTCCCTATCGAGCAGCGCATGGTTTCAAAAACCATATCGCCATAGTTAAAACCACGGTTATTGCTATCGATTATACTGGTGTTTTCGGTAAGTGTGCCGTTATCATTAATCATAAAAAAGTCCCAAAAATTTTGGGACAAAGATAGGCTTTATATTAAAAAGGGTTGTTATGCCGAACCCAATACTTGCTTTAAATCCGAGATTTGATTTTCCCAAAGCATCTTGGCCTCTTCCACCTCATCTTCCTCGGCAAAATCAATCACGATGACCGATACATCCTTGGTAATCTCATCCACCTGAATGCGAATTTCAAAATAGTAAGGTTCATCCTCATCGGCTACCCACTTAAACTTGATGCGCTCGCCACTTTTCTTGCTCACCAACTTGGCTTGCTCCTCGGTGCCGTCCCAAATAAAGCGAAACAATTCACCACGGGAATTCACGTTTTCGGCAAACCATTCAGAAAGGCCTGACGGTGTAGAAATGTATTGATATAATAGTTGTGGTGAAGCATGTATTGGAAACTCCATTTCAAATTTCACTTTTTCGTCCATAGTCGTTGTTATGTTTGTGCGCTCAATATATACATTAATTGAGAAGTTTTCAAAACTATTTTTTATAAATATTTTATACGGACATTTATTTGTACTGAATAAATTTGTTGTTATATTTGCAGCCTTAAAAACGGCGAGGTAGCTCAGTTGGTTAGAGCGTTGGATTCATAACCCAGAGGTCACGAGTTCAAATCTCGTCCTCGCTACAGCAGTAAAAGCCTGATGGAAACATCAGGCTTTTTTTATACCCCAAAGCGTCAAGCTTGCTTGTAAGCGCAGGGGTGTAAAAAAGGTCTGCAATACGCAGTATTGCGGGCTTTTACTGCGGTAAAGCCTTCCCATTTGGATTCACCGTCAGGTAAATCTTAAAATGTATCTGTCATTCAGAGTGAGCGGAGCGATACGAAGAATCCTTGAACATTAATCAGATTGCCACACTCGTTCCTCGCTCGCAATGACAGCGAACACGGTAGCGTTTTGGCTTTTACTATTGTACAGCCCCAACAAGGATTCTATAAATCTCATTTTATTCCTATTCTTTTTTGCATCGATCAAAAAAGAAACAAAAAAATCTAGGCTTCATTTTTATTCCTTGAAAACCTAGCGTCAAAGCCGTATCATGCGCATTGCAATCGTTTTACTTGGCAATGCTCCACCGCCCTACCTGGCCTTGACTTGGTTTTACTACGTTATAAAATAAGGCCAGCTTCTTAAGTGGATACTTTAAAGTGGTATGATTTCATTCAAAACCTATAATGTATTATCAAACGCAGTTTTCAGACCCATAGAGGATGCAAGTGCCATCTAGATAAACAAGTTCTTATCCTCGTCTTTGTAAAAGTTTTTAAGCGCTTTTTGTTTTTGCGTTAGAGCGGGTTCCCTGTTTGCTTTTGGTGACGTCTCTTTTTTGGGTTTGGATTGTTGTAGTCGTAATTTTTCTAATAAGTTCATAGCACGTGTTTTTGGTGTTATTAAAGATACGGTGTAAACACCTGGTTTAGATGTTTTAAATTATTATATATCAAATATTTAGCATAAAGTTAACATAAGAGTCCTCAATACTGTTTTTGTGCCTACGGTTAAGTCGAAATTAAGCTTTGACTAATGTATTTGTTTTTACGTTCATTTTTTATTCGTTCATGTTAATTGTTTTTTTGTTCTCATGATGTGCTTCGCAATTGCTTGACCAAAAAACGAACCAAAAAAGTCAAGACGGTCTGGAGGACATTCTTGCAGACCTCTCGCCCTTTTTTTAATACTAAACCGTACAATTTATGCTATGATTTTATAACTCCCCTGTTAAAGGATTCGATTCATACAATTACGTTGGCTCGTTATGTCTTCAGACCGCCAAGTCTTCTGGCTTCGCCAGAAATAGGTTGATTTTTGCTTCAAGAACTGGATGGCTTATTTTGTTCTGACCCGAGTTGACCCGAAGGAGACCCGAAGGACACCCGAAGGAGACCCGAAGGAGACCCGAAGGAGCTCCCTTTAAAAGTGTTAAAATTTAGGGGTTGGTTATTTTTATATTTTTGACAATGTGTCTTCGGGTGGGGTTGAAAATTGTTTAAAATTCCTACATTTTGATAAGCTATTTTTTGAAGATAATTTAGTTTTTTAGCATTTTTACTGACTTACCCCTTTCATTTTCAGGTTTTTGTGTTTTGATTATTTAAAATCTTTTTTTTAGGTTTGGATTGGTTATTGATTTTTTAACCTATCCGGAAGGGTTAGTCTTTCAATTTCCGAGGTACTGGTACCGTACCGATTTACTTCTCCCAAACTAATTATTAGCATTCGTTTATTTAACGGATGAGCAACCCCATGTCTCGTCCCATTTTTAACCAGACTGTTGTGCGGTATAGCCACCGCGCCGTGGTCCTAAAACCTATTTATCATGGCTAGAAACAATTCATTTATTAGACTGGAAGGCTCGCTGGATGGCTTGACCTTTTACAGAAAAGACGGTGAGAGCTTTGTGAAAACCCAAAGCCGCGTTTCAAGAAACCGTATTATGAACGATCCTGCGTACAAGCGTACCCGTGAAAACATGCAGGAATTTGGTGGTGCTGCCAAAGCTGGCAAGGCCTTTAGAGAAGCTTTTGCCGGATTATCGCAAACCATTGGTGACACGTATTTGAGTGCCCGGTTGAGTGGGCTTTTAAAGCGCATTATTAAACTGGGTGCTGGAGACCGTGGTGAACGGGAACTGGATTTGGCCAGTTACCATGAGCAGTTTAGAGGGTTTGAGTTTAACCCAAACAAACAGTTTGACTCTGTGTTTTTTGCACCCCTTACTGGGCCTACCATTAATGCGACGCGTGATGTGGTGGATTTGACCGTGCCCGATTTTAATACCGATGCGTTTATTAATGCGCCCGAGGGTGCCACCCACTTTAGTCTGATACTGGCTACAGGCTATGTGAGCAATTATGGTTTTGTGCCTGTGCTTACTGCCTATGAGCCCGTTGACGAAACCGTGAATGCCCGAGGTAGTGTTACTACCAGTAGTGCTATTGCTTTGGGTGGTATGGTTGGTAGTGCCACGACCTTGCAAGTGGATATGAGTGCCCTTGGCGCCATTCCTGTAGAGGTTGCGGTGTTTGTGGGACTGGGTATTGTATTTTACCAAGAAGTGAATGGTAACATGTATGCTTTAGCCCAAGACCATGCCTTGAAAGTAGCTACTACTGGCTAGGCCATTCGTGATTTTAAATTATTAATTACTAAACCCCGCTCTTGCTTTGGGAGAAGTCTGGAGCGGGGTTTTTAGGTATTTTATTTTGAATTATTATGGACTGATATTTTTAAATAATTGATTTTAATTTATTCTTTTCAATTCATACTTATAACCCCAAACCTGCCCATGTAGAGGTTTTTCTAGATTTAAACCCCATCTAGGATGTTTCATTTGATACAGGTTTTTATTTGAAATATTTTCGAAAATAAATGTCTCCATTTCATCAAAATACGTTTTGCACTTCCAAGGATGACCTCCCCAAGCCAAAACAATATTTTCTGCAGCATTAATATTTTGAATTAATAATGACTTGTTTTTAGCATCTATTAAATCCTCTGAACGTTCAATTAATTTTTCTGAATAGGTTTGATAAACTGGGAAGAGGTTCATGATTATTACACTTGAAACTTCTGGTTTATTGATGAAAAAGTATTCACAAACACGATTAACTGTACAATCGGATTCACTGATATCATTCTCACCTGCCCTGCTTGGGTTTTTCAAAATCACTAACCATCTTTCTTTCCCTTGTCTTTTTCCTTTAAGTTCAATTTCAATGGCGTAGCGTTTTTTAACATTTTTATCTAATATCAATGATGATTTAATAGGAAAGAATCGGGTTTTATCAAACAAATATTTCATTAATTAAAAGTTTGGTGATTACTTATATATACTTATTGTTTTACCAATAATTTCTTTTATCAAATCTCTGTTTTTCGAATAATCTGATTTTGTTATTGCAAATGCTATTATTTTCTCTTTTCTTATAGTATAACTTTGCCCAATGGCTTCAATTGCCATTTTAGTCTCTTCAATATTCTGTTCTGAGGTTAACAACTCTATGTGACAATACCCTTCTGTTTTCCTAGGTCTTAACCAAATGCAGTTTTTTTGGGAAGTCCCTAACGCAACATGGTGTTTATTGTAAGTCACTCTTAACTCTTCAAAACCTTCACTTGCTATTGCAATGATTTCATCCAATAGTTTAATTGAGGATTTAGCTGATTTATTTTCCCAATATTTTCTATCTACAACTTCTAAACCTAAATCTTCTTCATCTTCAGGAGATTCATAAATATCTAAAACTTTCACAAAATCAAGGAAAACCTTATCCTCATGCTTAAAGGCATTTAATTGAATAGCAATTATTGGTATTGACTTGTTCATTAAAGAAATTACATTGAAAAATCGATTTGTAATATTCTCGGCAATCAATACTGCCCTATGTTCTCTGGAGGGAAACCTTCTTCTTTCCAAATCCCAGTATTCAATAGTCCTAATAATATGGCTTTCATCTGTAGCGCCAAGCATAATTTCAACTTCGTACATTGTTGTACTATCTGCACTTAACATTAAGAAATCTATACGCCCACCTGATGTTTGCTTACGTTCTCGACGATAAACCTCTATTTCACCCAAACCTATTATAGATGGGTCTTCTTCTATGATATCTTGAAGCCACTTCTCATTAAAACCGTGGTCTCTTAAATTAATTGCATCAGTTTTTACGTATTTCATTTGTTTTCCTATTTTTTGTATATTTTTTAATTAAGCAAGTAAATTCTCCAATTTACTCTTCCATTTTCTCCAATCAGGCATTTCTTTATCTTGTAAATCAAAGAATTTTTTGGTGTGGTTGTGATAAATCAGATGGCATAGTTCATGTATTATAACATACTCTATACAAGCCTTTGGTGCCTTTATTAATTCTGGATTCAATATAATTTTACCCTTAGGCGTGCAGCTTCCCCAACGTTTGGCCATATTTTGAATATACATTCCATTAGGTTCTACATTATATTTCTTAAACCTTTGGATTAACGGTTCAGCTATTTCTGAAAATTTCACTTTTGCTCTTGTTTTATACCATTGTAGCATAAGTTCTTCTGCATTTGCCTTTTTTGGTGTGAATATTTCAATAAATCTACCTTTGTATTTTACTTCACTAGTTTTTGACAAAGTGAGTTTCAATCTATATTGCCTGCCTAAATATAAATGAGTTTCTCCACTGACATATTTTTTTTTAACGGATCTAGGCTGAAACGATAAAAAATAACTTTGCTGCTTAATAATCCATGGAGCTTTATTCTTAATCTTTTTTTTAATTATTTCTTTGGAAATATTTTCAGGTGATTTAACAATGACTTCTAATTCTGGATTAACCGTTATACCCAATGTTTTACGGTCAGAAAACTTTATTGAATAGTCTATTCTGTGAGAACCAAAATCGATAAAATCTTTCATTATCTATACCTTACTTTAGCTATTTCAACTATTTGTTCAGCAATAGCATCAATCTCTTTAAATGAAAGATCGAGCGCGTATTTATCCCTTATTTCATCAATTAAATAATCTCCAATTTTAAAAACCATCTTTTTAGGCACATCGACCTTTGCTTGCCAATCCACTATCTTTAAGTTATTAATAATATCATCTGATGTAATTGCTATTTCAGCAGAAATCGTTTGCCTTAGCTTTGCATCTTGGATTTTAGTTTTCAAATCTTCAAGAGTAACTCCATAAAAAGCTTTAGCAATATCTCTATTTTCTAAAACGGATGGAATATCACCATCAGTTCTTGACAAAACTTTTTCCATAATATCTTTAACGCGCTCTAAATACTGTACTTCAGATATACGATGTAACTCATAATCCTTTATGGTATCTCTGAGCATTTCAGAGAATTTCTTATAAAACGCAGGGTCTTCGTCCATCTTTTCGGTTATATGCTTATCCGTTCTTGAAGCAATTTTATCTGCTTTAGCAGCAGAACCAATTGTTTTTTCAACCTCTTCCTGAAAAGCCTCCTTATCAAAAATATTAACCAATTCGGTTATAGAATCCACTTTCTCTGTGGTTATATGCGTATCTATTAATTTTTGTATTTGTCCTTCATATTTTTTATAATCTACAGTATCCGAATATCTTTGAGATACAGCCGTTCTTAATTTCATAAAAAACGTCAAATCTTCTTTATATGACTTAATTAAATTTTCATCCGTAGATTTATGAAATTCAATTGAAGACAAAGCCATTTTTAAAATTCTAGCATAAGAAGCTAGCTTATCATAGAATAAAACTCTTTTAGCATCATCTCTAAGAATCTGTTGAAATGCCTCAGCATCTCTCTTATTAATAACCGTTTTAAACAAATCCCATACCTCAGAATGCTTTTGAGGTAATTTTTTTATTTCTTCAACTATATTTGTAAGTGTGCCCTGTAAATCTTCTGAATCAAATTCATCAAAAGAAGAATATAATTCAATAGCATCATCTAAAGCTCCTAATACTCCATAGTAATCTATTATATAACCATAATCTTTATCAGGATATATTCTATTGACCCTCGCAATTGCCTGTAATAATGTATGACCTTGTAGCTTTCTTGTTAGGTACAAAACCGTATTTCTTGGTGCATCGAAACCAGTTAAGAGCTTATCTACTACTATAATAATTTCTGGTTCATCTGAATTCTTATACCGATTTACGATATTCTCCTGGTACTTTTTTGGAGTTACATGCTCATCCATCATTTCTTTCCAAAATGATTTTACTTCATCTGATGTTGCTCCATAAGCTGTTTCTTCTCCCTCACGATCATCAGGTGGTGAAATCACAACTTCTGAGGTTACTCGCCCTATCTGATCCAAAAACTTCTTATACTTTATTGCACTAATTTTGTTTTGACAAACCAATTGACCTTTAAAGCCAGTTCCTTTAAAGTTTTGCTCAAAATGCTTCGTTATATCCCAACTCAAGGCAAGAATTTTCTGTTCTGCAATATTTAATTGGTCTGCTCTACTAAATTTCTTTTTTAAATCCGCCTTTTCATAAGCTGATAAAGGTTCAGAAATCATGGCAAAAAAGTTGTCTAATGGATTCTCATTTACTTGTTGGAATGCATGACGCCCTTCGTACAACAACGGAACAACAGCTTTGTCTTTAACTGCTTTATCAACTGTATACTGGTCTATCAAAGATCCAAAACGCCTTAATGTGTTTTTATCCTTCTTAAACAAAGGTGTCCCTGTTAAAGCTATAAAACACGCATTTGGTAATGTCTTTTGCATTTCAATGTTAAAAGTACCATGTTGTGTCCTATGCCCTTCATCCACCAAAACAAAAATATCATGACTGATTAATGGACTTTTAATTTTTCGGACAGCCGTTTCAAATTTGTTAATAATTGTTGTTACAACTGCATCTGACTTACTTTCCAACAATTCTACCAATTGCTTACCTGTTGCCGCATTATTAACTGGCATTCCACACTTCTCAAAAGTTCTTGTTATCTGATCATCTAAATCTGTTCTATCAGTAACCAGTATTATTTTTGGATTTCTAATACTTTTTTCCATAGCAATGGCTTGAGCAAGCATAACCATTGTTAAGGATTTCCCACTTCCTTGTGTATGCCAGATAACACCTCCTCTTCTTTTTCCATTTTCTAAGGTCAATATTTGAGTAATAGTCTTTTTAATAGCAAAATACTGTTGGTATCTTGCTATTTTCTTAACACCATTATCAAAAACTATATAATTGTATGTAAAGTCCAATAAACGTTCAGGGCTGCAGAGGCCATACAAATAAACATCTTGTTCAGTAGGTAATACATCTTCACTTTCAAGGAGATCAAAGTGGCTCCTAACATAACGGAATCGCTCTGAAAACAAGTTGTTTTTCACATCATCATTAAGTGGTGTGTTTTTAAGTTCATGAAGTTTCGACTTGTAATTTTCTTCACTTTCTTTATTCTTAAAACTCTCTTCCCAGTGCGACCAAAACTTTTCTTTAGTTCCAATTGTTGCATAGCGACCTTCGTTTGTTGATAGTGCTAGCAAGCATTGAGCATAGATGTATAATCTCCTAATACCATCTTCCTTCTGGTTACGTAAATGTTGAGAAATAGCTTGCTTAATAGGCTCTTTTATATCTGGGCGCTTACATTCTATAATTCCTAGTGGAATCCCATTAACAAAAAGTATCAAATCAGGTCTATAATGTTCTTTGCTTCCGCTGCGCATCACACTATACTCTTCTGTAACATGGAACACATTATTTTCTATATTTTTCCAGTCTATGTACTGCAATGTGAAACTTTTTTTATCACCATCTATACTTTGCTCCAAAGATTTACCTAGAGTTAATAAATTATATGTTTTTTCAGCAGCTGAAATGTAACCATCTACCAGAGTTACATCCATTAAAGCAAGAATACCAGCCTCAATATTATTTTTACTGAAAATACTAGTCTTGGTTGACGAAATCTTAATACTATTTATTTCATTAAGCTGCTTACGAAGTATATCTTCCAATAATACATTTGAAGTCTTATGTCCTCTTGCTTTTAAGGCTTCTTCGGGATTTAAATAGGTGTACCCTAAGTTGACCAGCATCTGAATAGCCGGTATTTGGGATATATGGTCTTCTTTAAAACTTGGTGTGTTCATTTTTATTTCTTGTAAATGAAAAATGCAAAAAGTCCAGCTATTAATGGAGTAATAATTCCAGCAATAGTTATCCAACAGGAGAAAGTAAAATAATCATATTTACGCTTTGCAATTCCTGAATTAACTATAATTTGATCAGCTAATTGCTCGTGATAAGGTTGAACCTCATCATCAGTCTTATAAAATTCAATTACTTCATTTATTTTCTTATCCTTTAAGGTATCAAAAAACAGAAAATTGTCTTTACCAGGGTTTAAATTAAATGTTGGTGCAATTTGTTTAAGTCTTGGTATAAAAGAAAGCAATGCTACTATTGTACTAAAAGTTAAACAAATAAAAGCTATTGTTAAGTACCATTTAAGAATCTCGATATCCTTAATAAAATTAAATTCTATAATTTGTGCGACTCCAAAAACAACCACTCCATTCAATGCAATTATCATTGCGTTTTTAGCCTCTGCAAAACGCAACCACTCATTTATATTTTGAAATACAACTAATAATTTTTCTTCCATAATCTTTAAATTTTTTCTATAACAGATTTATAGATTGAGCCACCATAAATCTTACCTGAATAATTTTCAATTTTTATTTCTTGTATTTTCCACCACCTTTTAGTTATTGAATCAGCATTAGGACAAGCTTTTTTAAAACCTTCGTAGACTGTCTCTGAAAGTAATATAGGACTTGTATTTATCTTCTTTTCTACTTTTTTTAGGCTTTTAATATCGCCATGATAACTATATGACACCCCATTTTCTGAATCTCTAATCCCATCTAAAAACTCCTCTTTAGATAACACTATTTTTCTTTTTTTGGGACCACCCTCATTTTTACTCTCTATACCCATAAACGGTGATCCACCAATCGGACTGATTCTTCCAAATAGAAAACCATAATCAATAACCTCAACCTCTATTTCAAAATTCGATTTCACAAATCCCTTATTTGCCTGATCGGTTAGCTTTGAAGCTATATTACAAGCATTACCCAGCCAAACTAAAGACTTATATTCTCTGGATTCATCACCTCTTTTAATTGTACCCGTTTTAACAACTAATAATTTCCCATAGTCAATGCCTATACCACATTTTATTTCGTTATGCTTAAAATGCTTATTGATTATATATTCAGAAACGGTATAAAGAAGAATAGCTGAGTCAATTGCGTTTTTAAAACAATCTTTTTCATCAAAGACAACCATAACCCTATCGCCAATTATATTTCTTACTTTACCTCCATAGTATTCTGCCGCCTGCACCATTGCTCTTACGAAAGCACTATATAACTTTGCAAGAGTTGGTCTTAGATGACTACCAGATATTTCTGTAGATTTTCTAATATCAATGAATAACACACACGTTTCAATTTCAACGGCAGACAACTTATTATTCCTAAAATCTGGAAAGGTTAAACTTCCAGAATCAACTTTTGGTACTACAGCTGTAGAAGCAACATTAACCTTGAATTGGCTATCTACCATAGCCTTTACTTCTTCATTAATTCCCCATAAATGTCTTTCTAATCCCATTATTTTAATTCTGTTGTTTTATAATACTTATAACTAACTCCTCTTAAAGTCCCAACTGGCTTAGGGTTAGAAGTAACCCAACGTGCAGGTATTTTTGATTTTTCACCATTTGCTAATAATTGTTGCTTATAGGCATCTATCTTCTTTTCAATATGATAGAAATTGATTTTCTTGTCTTCACTTATTGATTCTAACCTGAAAAGTTCTGTTACTGGTTTACCAACAACCGTATATTCTTCGTAGAAAATCGAATCATTACAGTAGTAAACTATTTCACCAAAATGCAGTGCAATTTTCGAGTAATAATTAGTATTAATAGTTTTTTCAATGATTTCCTTGGCACATAAATCAGCTTGTCTAATATTATAACCCACGTTATCTTCAGAAAAAGGTGGTCCGAATATGGCAATTATACCATCTCCTATTACCTTATCAATTTCTCCACCATGCTTATAAATGATGGGTATCACAATATCATAATAATCGTCCAGAACTTTAGCAATTCCTTTACCACTAAGATTAGTAAATCGAGTTGAAAAACTACAAATATCAATAAACAGAAATGCCAGATTAGCAGGATCACGATCTCTAAAATGTCTTTCATATGCACCCCCGAGATTTGAAATTCGCTTTTGAATAGAAAATTGCAATGATTCATTCATCATACTATTTTCCAAATCCAAATTGGCAATAGCGCTATGCTTATTATACTTTTTATTAAACTCTTTTATTAATCTTAAATTTGCCATTCAATACCTAGTTTAAACTTGCTCTATCTGCTGTAACAGCAGCATCATATTCTGTGCGGTTATTTTATTTTTTTAAATATGTTATTCTTCCTTTGACCTGCTCTAAACTTTTGATATTATTATCATACTCACAAACTACATTCAAGTAAACTTCATTATTGATATTTAAATTCACACTAACATCCTTAAGTTTTTCTAGCTTTCCATTTAATATCCTATGGCATTCCAAATAAAGCTTTTGCATATCGCTATCAAACTCCTTCTTTTGCTTAGGTGTAAGTTCATTTAATATTTTTAATACTTCCTTCATAACTAATGCTTTTTATCTTTAGGCGGATTAGGGTCATTACCATAACTGTTAGGGTTTTGGATTTTACCATCACGCTTATGAGGTATTAGCTCTGAACCTTCTTGTTTAGCTTTATCCCTACTCCATTTCATAGCATCTTCTTTTTTATCAAAATGTTTGGATGCACGCTTTGCGTTTTCTCGTTTTGAGTCCCAACCTCCATCTGGATTGGGTACCACATGTCTTTCTTTTCTTGCCATAATTTTTATTTTTTTAGTAATTGTTTTATTTCTCCTTCAGATGCTACTGGTTCTTCAGAAGCCCAATCATTCAATTGATTAATAATATCGGTAAAAGCTTCTTCACTTTCCGCAACCTCAATTAGGTTCTTTATTCTCATTAGCTCATCTGAAGACGCCTGTGTCAGGTCAAACGACAATGAATTGTTACATTTAACAGCATGTATAACTGACGCTCTCCTCATTAATTTTAGTCTCATCTTTAGTATCTTTTTTAAATAAATAGTCTGGAAATTTTAAAACGACCATTTTTTTTCATTTTATTTAATATTAAGTCTTTTTTTACCTGTTAATAGCTTCTGCATAAGTCCTTTTTTCTGCTCCTTTAATTGGTCTCTTTTTTGTATTAAAAGATCAATCTCTTTTTGTGCAGCATTAAGAACGTCTACAATAGCTTGCTGCTCTTCAATACCAGGTAGCTCTATTTCTTCCTTTTTAAACAACTTGAAGTTAAAGGTCATTTTCTCTATATGAACGCCATAACTGCTTCGATACGTTTGGTGATAGAAATATGGTGTTTGAGAATACCAATTCAAATACTCCATAATAAGTGTCCCCTTATTTTGAGGTATAACAGCTATATATGAACCGGATATTTTCATGTTATTGAACTCTTCTGTTACCAAACCTGAAGCTCCATGTAAAATTTGCATTTTGGACATTAAAAAATCTCCTGTTTTAGCAGTAAAGAGGCTTTTGGTTAATATTTTTTCACCTTTAAGACTATCACGGTGAAACAATCCTCCTGAGCGTCTCCTCACACTAATTAGGTCATATATTTCGTTATCGTCCCAAGCTACCGGCCTACTCACTTTTTTAAATAGCTCTTGATAGGTCCAAGTAGTCCATTCATCATTAAACCCCTTAAGACGCTTTTTACCTGATAGCAATTGTTGCATCAAGCCTTTTTTTTGCAGTCTCTTACAGCCAATAAGCTTGGAAATGTCTTGAATTGCTTTGTCCCAAGTATTTAGACATTTGGCTATAACTTTTTGTTCACTAGCTTCAGGGAGTGGAAAATAAAACTTCTTTAAGTTACTACCATTTATAGAGTTTATTGTTGCGCCTAGATTTCGATGTATTTCCCTGTAATAGTAGTCTGTATCAAATAAATGAAATAAATAATCGTTATGAACACTCCTGTAAACACCCATAAATGCTCCAAATGCCATACCTTCTGCTTGTTCATTTATTTTAGCATTTTTACCTATTAGAGATTTACTTCCATTTCGCACGCATATTAATATATCTCCTTTACGAACTGGATTAAAACCTCCTTCATTTACATCTACAAATACGTTATCCTCAAAAATTATTTGTCTCTCATTTACATTTGATGATCTTAAAACTAACACACCATTATTGTCAATATCATTTGGTTTGTACGTTAGACCTGAAAGTACATACCCCAAATCTTTCAATTGTTTTATAGACCAACTTTCAGGAATCAATCCCAGTTTGGTCTTTTTATAACCTCTCTTATGTTTTTCTACTGCTTCCATTACAGTCCTAATTCTTTTAAATAAGATTGCATTTGGGCTTGTACTTCGGCTAGTTCTTTCTCCAACGTGTTTATTTGTGCTTGGACTGCAGGGATATTGACTTCTGCCTCAGGTTCAAACGTATCTACATAACGCGGGATATTGAGGTTAAAGTCATTTTCCTTGATCTCCTTAAAAGTAGCAACATAACTGTACTTCTCTTCGGCAACACCCTCTTTAAGTTCACCATTTACAAAAGCTTTATAGGTATCCACAATTTTAGGAATGTCTTTATCTTCTCTCAGTCTGTTTTGGTTTTTACCACTTTCGTAATGCTCACTGGCATCAATAAACAAAACGTTAGTATTATCTCCCTTCCCTTTATTAAAGATTAATACAGCCGCTGGTATACCAGTGCCATAAAATAAGTTAGAAGGCAAACCAATAACAGCTTCAAGCTGGTTATCTTCGATAGTTTTTTGTCTAATCTTAGCTTCACTGCTTCCTCTAAATAACACACCATGAGGCACCACTACACCAACCTTTCCACTACCTTCATATGCAGACTCTAACATATGGGAAATAAATGCCCAATCACCTTTACTTTTTGGTGGAACTCCTCGCCAAAACCTGTTGTATCTATCACTGCCTGCCTCGTCAGCACCCCATTTATCAAGTGAAAATGGCGGATTTGCAACCACCGTATCAAATTTCATTAAGGCATCACCTTCTTTATGTTTTGGATTTCTGATGGTATCTCCCCAACGAATGGAAGCACTATCAAAACCATGCAAAAACATATTCATAACCCCTAATGCCCAGGTACTCCCATTAGCTTCTTGTCCATATAGATGGAAGTCGTTAGTACCAACCTCCTTTCCAGCTTTAATTAGCAAAGATGCCGAACCGCATGTTGGATCGTAAATACGAGATCCAGGCTTACTCTTTGTAAGTTTAGCTATGAGTGTAGATACTTCAGCCGGCGTGTAGAATTCTCCCGCTTTCTTCCCAGCATCGCTTGCAAAATTCTTAATCAAATACTCATACGCATCACCAATAATATCTCTACGCTCTAGATGCGAAGGAGACAGATCCAGCTCATTGAAATCAAATAACAGCTTCTTAATGCGGTCTTTCTTTTGTTTTTCATCACCAAGATTAGAACTGTTAAATGAGATGTTTCTAAAAATACCTGAACCATCCTCACTTGTTAGCTTTTCACGATTTGCTTCTTCCAAATCAGCCAGGCCAATATCAATGATTTCACCGATGTTGTTTTCATTTCTATTCTCAAAAAAGTAATCAAACCTACTGTTATTTGGCACAACGAAACGTTCCATGCTCATGGCACGATCAACACGTGCTAAATCACCTTCATATTTTTCTGAATATGCCTTTCGTTTTTCCTTATCTACGTCGTTAACGTATTTAATGAATAGCATGGTAAGTATATAGTCCTTGTATTGACTTGGATCAATAACTCCTCTAAAGGTACCACAGGCACTCCATACAATTCTTTCTATATCTCTTTCTTTAACTATTTGTTCCATTACTTTTATTTTTGAATTAATCTTAATAATTGTTCGTTTAAAACTTGGTTTTTCAATATTGCTATTTCTTGATTCAACTGCGCTTCATTTATTTTCAATCTATCTATTGACAGGATTAATTCCTGCTCTTTTAATGATGGCAGATTAATTTCTAAATCCCCTATTATACTTTTACTTATAGAAGGAATCCCACTTCCTTTGTGAGAATGCTCCAATAGGGTTTGAGTTTGCGGATGATTTATAAACCATGAAATAAAACCAGGGATCACTTTATTTTGATCAAATTGACGCAAAACAATAAACATTGAAGAAGCCACGGCAGGCTGTACTTCATTATTATAAGTAAATGCAAAATGATTAGAGCCCTTTGCCGCAATAATAACATCTCCTTTGCCTAAGTAGTGTTTCTCATTAATATTATAACTAAAAACTTCAGGCTTTAATAAAGGATCAAGCTCATTATAGGTATTAAAATCTCGCGCCTGCAAGTAATAAACATCACCAACTCTCTCTGTCTTTACGTAGACCCCTGTACTAATTTGACAAATATTTCTTATCTTTAACTTCATTTAATATTCAGTAATTAAAGTACAAATATACAAAAAATATTTGAATAAACAAATTTATTTTCCAGTAATGGTTCTACTAATTGTATAAATTAAATGTAAACATAATAATTATGAAGATCATTTTACCTATTTTTAAAAAACCTTAAGGAAAGGATTGATTTAAAGATTATGCCCAAAACCCAATATCGCATTTACGTGGTGGAACTCAAAAAGAAGGTGTTCACCGAAAACGCCAAGTTTCGTGCTGCCAATCCGCAGTTTAATGGGGTATTGGAATGCCTGTATGTGGGTATGACGAGTAAAACACCCCAAGAGCGTTTACAACAACATAAAACGGGCTACCGCAATAGCAAGGGTGTGAAGTTGTCATCCAATATTGTTCAAAAATATGGTTCTTACCTCCGCCCTAGTTTGTATAATCATATTGCCCCTGTGAGTACACGGGCAGAAGCCCTCAAACTGGAGCGTGCTTTGGCTTTGGAGTTACGACGGAAAGGGTATGCGGTGTGGTTTAATTAAAAATACTTTTCTCGATACAATTTTACTTCGTAAAATCACTCGAAATGACAAATAGCCGAGTTTCCTACTCCCAATGACACGAACTTGTCTTGACTTGGTTTTACTACGTTATAAAAATGAGGCCCTTTATTTAGTGATACCTATCAATATCCTGAACCTCCCGACGCTATTGGTCAAGACAGGATGCCCAGTACCTTTACTCCTGCAACCCAAAAATTCCTTGGATGATTGCTTGCTGTAATCCAGACGCGTTTTCTTGTGGTTGTTTGATTAATTGGTCGCCTTCTATTTGGGCATCAAAACCCGCTTGAGTGAGATAGTCGGCTATGGGTATGGTTTTCGTGCCGTAGATATAGTCCTGAAAAAAGGTGGTTAGGTCACTACCGTTTAAGGACTCTAACTTGTTTTTTAAATCCTGCATGGTATAGGCCTTGTCAGCTCCAGCATGGTTGGTGTATAAATCGCGCATCAGGTCATCCAAGCTGTGGGTGTTGTGGCTATTCAAGCGGATGTTTATATCCTGTGCTATGCCAGCAAACAGGCCTCCACCATAAATCAAGCCCCAATGGTCATGCTTTTGGTCACCTTGTACCATTGCTATTGTACCCAAACCTTCATCATGATGATACTTATTGTAAAAGAGATTATTTAAGGCTCCTGTAAAACTATCCTGATTTAAATAGCCAATTTGGTATAATGCCTTGAGTGTGTAATAATTGGTAAAGCCTTCCTTAAACCATTCCATGGTTTCATCAACTGGTAAAAAGGTTTTACCATTCCAGAGGTGGAAGAATTCATGAGCAAAGATAAAATTGGCAATAACCTCTGACATGGCATCACCCTCTTGCTCTATTAAAATACTGATGTTATTACCAATGACTTCACCATCGGTAGCATTGGCTGTATTGATAAAAACGGCAAAGGTAGCCGAGGGTAATTTTGGGAGTCCACCCATGAGATTTTCATAATATTCTAACACTCCCGAAGCCATATTGGCATAGAAGTCCTTTTTGGCGATTACTGACTCGCCACCCAAGGCAAAGATGAGCTTGAGATGGTCTTTTTCAATGATGATTTCCTCCTGATAACCCATAAACAACATAGATTGGGTGAGTTCTTCGGTGTTGGAAACATGATATTGGTTGTTGGTATGTGGTGTGCGTTGCCAGGTGGTTGTGAGTTTCCAGTCTTTAGGTAGTTGACAGGTGACTGTGATGTTGGTGTGCTGGTTACCGTTAACAATTAACAGAGCTCTGGTGGTGGCAAAGATGCCCCAATCGGTATTAAAGGCTACGCCATCCAAACCACTACTCCAGGTGTAGTCTTCATGCGTTAAGTTCACCGTATAGGAAAGCGTGAGTGTTTGGTTGTGGGGTGCCCGCATCAACCAGGTGGCATTATCCAAATCTTGTATGGCATATTCTTGGTTGTTACTATCTTGAAGCTTCACATTGGAGATAAAGGTTGCCCACCGATCTGGTAACTGGTTGGCCCCAGGTGCCATAGACAAGGTGTCACTTTTGGGCATAAATGTATAGCGGATGTGTGCTTGTCGTTCGGCTAAATTTTTAATCGTAATGGTATACTGGGTTTTGGGGTTGACAGCATGAGCGGCCATTGCTATCAACAGCATTAAGACTGTTACTATTAATGGTTTTAAATTGATTTTTTTATTCGTCATGTTTTGATTGATTAGGTTTGGTTTGTACTAACATAACGATTAACCGAAGTTTTCGTTACAATTTTCAGGAGTTTTTGGGTTGCAGTTGTTATATTGAAAAGGCTAGGAAAAAGAATCTAGAAATTTTATTACATTAGATGCATTATAACATAAGTCATTAACATTGAGTAAGACAGCCCATCAAATCTATATTGGTATCCTAGTCTCCATTATAGTCATTGTAACCGCCTATTTAGCCATTAATGGCTATTCATATTATTCAACCGCTTTAGAAGAGCGTTTTTATCACCCTAAACACAGTTGGTTTAAACCCAGTGGCCTGTTTGGACAAGGTCTGGGCGTGTTTGGCACCCTGATGATGTTGATTGGGGTTTCGGTGTATATCTTGCATAAACGTTATAATATTCTGGGCAGGCATGTGCGATTGAAGTACCTGTTGGAATTCCATATCTTTCTATGTACCCTCGGTCCTATTTTAATCCTGTTTCATACGGCGTTTAAATTTGGTGGTATTGTATCCATTGCATTCTGGAGTATGGTGGCTGTGGTTGCCAGTGGTGTGATTGGACGGTTTATCTACATCCAAATACCACGTACCATTGAGGGTCGTGCCTTAAGCTTGAGTGAAGTGCAGAACATGAAAACCGATATTGCCCAAGTATTGCGTGAAGATTATCAGGTTGCCGAAACCGATATCAATCTGTTTGTTAATTATACCACGGATAAAACGCTATCGCTTTCCAGTATCAAGCAGGTTATTAAAAACAACAACCTGTCTAAAACCGATAGCAAAAACCTGTTGAAGATGCTTCAAGGTGAACGCAGCTTATCTAAAAAGATTGCGCGCCTAGAGACCATGAAGCAATACTTTAAATACTGGCATGTAGCCCACATGCCCTTTGCATTAATTATGCTGGTGATTGTCATCATCCATATTGTGGTGGCCTTTACCTTTGGCTATAAATGGATTTTTTAATGAGCGATTTGTTACTGGAAGAAATCATTGTGTACGGTGCCGTGTTTTTACTATGCGCCCTGATTATTGGTTTCTATCTATTGAAGAAAAACAAATCATCCAAAGTGGTGGCACAAAAGGTGGCTACGGCCAAGGAAGAGGGTTTGTTTGAACCGGTATCCCTACATCCCTACATCAATCCGGATATATGTATTGGCAGTGGTGCCTGTGTACGCGCCTGTCCTGAAAAGGATATTCTGGGTATTGTGAATGGGAAGGCTACCGTTATTAATGCCTCCAACTGTGTGGGACATGGTGCCTGTTTTCACGCTTGTCCGGTTGAAGCCATTTCGCTACGAATCGGTACGGAAACCCGTGGTGTGGATTTACCCCATGTTAATCAAAACTTTGAAACCAATATGCCTGGTATTTTTATAGCCGGGGAATTGGGTGGCATGGGCCTTATTAAAAACAGTGTGGAGCAAGGTCAGCAAGCTATGGACAGCATTGCCAAAAGCAAAAGCAAAGCCTCTGAAACCGAATATGATGTGGCTATTGTAGGCGCAGGTCCTGCAGGTATTTCAGCTACCCTAGCTGCCAAAAAGCATGGTTTGAAGGCGATAACCCTGGAGCAGGATTCTCTAGGGGGTACTGTTTATACGTTCCCCAGAGCCAAGGTTGTGATGACATCACCCATGGAATTGCCTTTGCATGGTAAGGTTAAGTTGTTCAACACCTCCAAAGATGAGCTGTTGACTATTTGGAATGAGGTTATCGATAAACACGATTTAGACATAGTAGAGCAAACCAAAGTTGAGGATATCGTACCACAAGCTAATCAAACCTTCAAGGTGGTGACTAATCAAAACACCGAATATGTTGCCCAGAATGTCCTGTTGGCTATTGGCAGACGCGGTACACCGCGTAAATTGGACGTTCCGGGAGAAGTTTCAGAAAAAGTGGCATACCGTTTACTGGATTCGGAAACCATTGAAAACAAACAGGTACTGGTTGTTGGTGGTGGCGACTCGGCCATTGAGTCTGCCCTATTACTCAAAGACCGTAATACCGTGACTTTATCCTACCGAAAGGATAAGTTTTCGCGGTTGAAGCCTGCTAATAAGGATAACGTTCTAAAAGCCGAACAAGATGGTTCCTTACAAATTATTTTTGAGTCTAATGTGACTGAAATCAATGATAATCACGTACATTTAGAATTACAGGATGGTTCAACCACCGTTTTAGACAATGATTTGGTCTATATTTTTGCCGGTGGTGAATTGCCCACCAAGTTTCTGGAACGTGCGGGAATTGAAATCACCAAACGCTTTGGTTACATTGTGAAAAAGTATCGCTAACAGATTTTGAATAGAGCGTATTTGACATATGGTTTCATTTTAGGTTTCCTATTTATAGGAATCCGCACTATGGCACAAATATCCCCAGGTGACCTGACCAAGGCGCATGCCAAATTGGAAGGTATGGGTAATTGTACCCAGTGTCACGAATTGGGTGATAAGGTTACCAATACGAAATGCTTGGACTGCCATGATGAGATTAGTAACCTGATGAACCAAAACCGTGGATTCCATGCCAGTCGCGAGGTGAAAACGCAATCGTGTACCAAGTGCCATAGCGAACACCACGGCCGAAACTTTGATATGGTGCGCTTTGATTCCAAATCGTTTGACCATAACAAAACGGGGTATACCCTTGAAGGCGCCCATAAATCGGTGGACTGCAAACAATGTCATCAAGCTTCCCATATTGCGGATGCTGACATTAGAAAGCGGGCGGATACGTATTTAGGGCTGCAAACTAATTGTTTGTCCTGTCATGATGACTTTCATCAGGGTAGTATGCCCAATGATTGTTTGAAATGTCATAGTATGGAGGCTTTTTCACCAGTTGCCAATTTTGACCATAACGACACTGCGTTCCCTCTTAATGGTAGTCATGCCACTGTTGACTGTAAGGAATGCCACAAAGTTACCATTAAAGATGGTAAGGAATTTCAACAGTTTAAAGGGTTGGCATTTAATGATTGTAAGGCTTGCCATACTGATCCGCATCAAGGAAACTTACCGGGTGCCTGTGCGCAATGCCATAGCGAGAGTTCGTTTAGTGCCTTTAACGGTACTGGCCGTTTTAACCATACCGTAACTGGATTTAATTTAAATGGTCAGCATAAAAGCATCAACTGTTTTGAATGCCATACCAAAAGCAGTAGTCCTACAACCGTATTTCAAGATAAAACCGCTGTAGCCGAAAGTAATTGTGTGGCCTGTCATCAAGATCCGCATGAGAATAAATATGGTCAGGATTGTGCCAAGTGCCATCAGGAACAGAGTTTTATAGCTTTAAAAGCTATGGACTTTTTTGATCATAGTGTCACTGATTTTCCTCTGGAAGGTCAGCATCAATCTGTAGATTGCAGAGCCTGCCATGAAAAGCGCTTCTCTACGCCTATTGATTTTACAGCCTGCCAAAATTGTCATGATGATTATCATCAGGGGCAATTTGCTGAAGGCGGTATTTCACCGGACTGTGATACTTGCCATTCGTTAGAGCAACCATTTACCTTTACCTCCTTTTCTATTGACAAACACCAAGACACCGCATTCCCTTTGGCTGGAGCACATGCGGCAACACCTTGTTTTGCCTGTCATGTAGACGAAGCCTCCAAGCGTTGGGAGTTTCGGGATATTGGTATAGCCTGTATTGATTGTCATGATAATATTCATGAGAATGCCATTCCTGAACGCTATTATCCAGAGCAAAACTGTGCGTCTTGCCATGGCCCCGAAGCCTGGGATGCCGTAAATTTTGATCACAATCAAACTGATTGGCCACTTACCGGTCGTCATTTAGAGGCTGCCTGTAGCCAGTGTCATTTTGAAATTTCTGAAAAAGAGACGATTATATCGCAGAATTTTACTAATTTAAACACAGATTGTGCATCATGCCATGAGAATATTCACGACGATAGTTTTGCAGTAAATGGTGTGACCGAATGTTCCCGATGCCATGTAACCAGTAGCTGGTTGCCAGAAAAGTTCAACCATAATGACACCCGATTCCCATTAACCGGAAAGCATGAAGAGTTGGATTGTAGAGCCTGCCATGAGTCACAAAATAATCAAGGAGAACCAACCGTTATCTATAAGTTAAACAAATTGGAATGTATAGACTGCCATTCATAATCGTTTTGATATGCCTCTCTTGCACGGCATTATGGGCACAATCGCCACATGGAGATGGTCTGAAGATAGACTGTTCACAATGTCATAATCCTGATGGTTGGACTGTGGATTACCGAACCACAACCTTTGACCACAGTACGACCAATTTTACCTTGGAGGGTGCTCATAAGAATACCGATTGTAAATCCTGCCACAACACACTGGTATTTGATAATACGCCGAATGATTGCTTATCCTGTCATACCGATGTGCACGAGCAATCGGTTGGTAATGATTGTGTACGCTGTCATAACACCCAAAACTGGCTCGTTTTTAATGTGCCAGAAATCCATGAAGCCAATGGTTTTCCTTTAATTGGGGCCCACTTTAATGTCAATTGTAGTGAATGCCATCAAGGAGACAACGGTCTGATATTTACGCCTGTGGGAAATGAGTGTATTGAATGTCATCAAACCGATTTTATGGCCACAACCAGTCCTAACCATAGTATTTCTGGATTTTCAACGGATTGTACGGAATGCCACTCGCCTACTGGCATGGGATGGGGTGCTGATGGGTTTATACATGACTTCTTCCCGTTAACAGGCGGCCATCATATACAAGATTGTAGCCGTTGTCATGATGTTAGCAATTTTTCAGATATATCACCGGAATGTGTATCCTGTCATGAGGATGACTATATCGCTACCACCAATCCGAACCATACCAGTGCCGGATTTCCAACCAATTGTGCCGAGTGTCATTCTACGGGACCTGGCTGGACTCCAGCGACTATTAATCATGACTTTTTCCCTTTAAGTGGTGGACATGATATCAACGATTGTACCGCTTGCCATATTAACGGTAATTACACCAATACACCAACCGACTGTGTGGCCTGCCATCAAGACGATTACAATACCACCAATGACCCTAACCATCAGGCCGCTAATTTCCCAACGGATTGTGCCTCCTGTCATACGACCAATCCAGGCTGGACGCCAGCTACCTTTGACCATGACGGACAGTATTTTCCAATCTATACAGGCAGGCATGATAACGAGTGGAGTTCCTGTACCGATTGCCATACCAACTCGAATGACTATTCGGTATACACCTGTATCACTTGTCATACTCAAGGAAACACCGCTGATCAGCATGAAGACGTGAATGATTACGTCTATCAAAGTAGTGCCTGTTTACAATGTCATCCAGATGGTTCTGATTAATGCTTAAGATGAAACAACTCCTTTTAGGTTTACATATTATCATACTGTTTCATTCCGTTTCTCTATTTTCTCAAGAGCAGCAGAATAATACCTTGCAGGGAACCGTTTCCTTTGTGACGTCTTCCAATATTTATGTGAAGTTCTCTTCAACAGACGCTATTTCGGTTGATGATGTACTCCAATTCAATGGCACGGATTGTTTAAAGGTAACCGTCAAATCGTCTACATCGGTTGTTTGCGTTCCCATTAATGACTGTGAGTTGCAAACAGGCGATACGGTTATATATACCTTGCCTGCCGTTGCTCCAGTAACAGAAGTCATTGAAGATAATGTGGATGACAGTATTCCAGCTGAAGTTGCCGTACCACAAACCGTTCCCGAAGAAAAGGAAACCCTTTACAAAGAATTCATAACGGGACGTGTGAGTTTGGCTAGTTATAATCAATTTTCCGATGTCAGAGATGATAATCAGCGTTTATTGGGTCGTGTATCCTTGAACGCTAATCATATTGGTGGTGGTAAGTTTTCGGTTGAAACGTTTCTGTCCTATCAAAATCTCATTACAGTTGCCGATAACTATTCGGGGCGTACAGATATTTTCAATGTGTACAACCTCAATGTTCAGTATGATTTCACACCTACCCTTTGGGCCGCTGTGGGACGAAAAATCAATCCGAAAGCTTCTGTATTTGGAGCTAACGATGGTTTACAGGTAGAGAAATATTTTGGCCCATTTTATGCGGGCGGTATTGTTGGATTTCGGCCAGACGTATTTGATTATGGCTTTAATTCAGATTTATTTCAATATGGTGGTTATGTTGGTGTGGAAACCACTAATAGTCATTTTAGGAGTACCACCACCGTTGGTGCTATGGAACAAACCAATCAAGGTGCTACCGATAGACGGTATCTTTTCTTTCAACATTCCAGTACGATTGCTAAGGATCTGGGTTTGTTTGTATCTTCGGAGCTGGATTTATTTAACCCACAAGGGGATGTTCGTTTGACCAATCTTTACTCGTCCTTGCGATACCGCTTTAGTCGATATGCCAATATTATGGTATCCTATGATTCGCGAAAACGCATTATCTATTATGAAACCTTTCAGTCGCAAATCGATCAAATATTGGATGATGATTTAGCCAGACAGGGTTTCAGAGCACGACTGAACTTGAGACCCATAAAATATATTTGGCTGGGCGGAAGCTATAGTAAACGTTTTGCCAGTGATCAACAAAATAAATCGGATAACTATTTTGGTTATTTGACTTTTGCCAATATTCCGAAAGTAGGTGGGCGTTTGAATGGTTCCTATAATTTGAACCAAAACAACTATCTAACCAGTAATATTATCTCTGTAAGATATTCACGCTCCCTCTTTAAGGATTTGCTTTACGCCGAAATATATTACCGAACTGCTGAATATGATTATGAAAACCAACGTACGCCTTACAAACAGGACTATTATGGTACTAATCTAAACTTTAATTTTGCACGGACATGGCAATTTGCTTTATCTGGTGAATATTCCCAATTTGAGGAAGAAAACAATATTCGCGTTTATGCCCAATTGACCAAACGCTTTAGAAGTAAAAAGAACAACTAAATCATGACTCGAACACCCTTAACCCTAACTCTTATTTTTTCAATATTATTCATCAACTCTTGTAAGCAAGGTCCTAAAGTTATTACAGCCACTGAAGACTCCAAGGATCAACCTTCCAGTGGTATTTTTGATAATACACAAACTAATAATAGTAACACATCTGAAAGCACGGCATCCAGTAATGGCTTTATGGAAAACTTGCATGCCGTTGTTGTGAACAAAACGCTTCCTACTGATAAGTATATCTATATGAACGTCACTGAAAATGGACGCTCTTTCTGGATTGCTACACGTAACCAAGATGTTACTATTGGAGAAACCTATTTTTACAAGGATGCTTTATTAAAAACAAATTTTGAAAGTAAGGAGTATCAAAAGACCTTTGATACCATTTATTTGGTTTCCAATATTGTGCCCAAAGTCCATGGCGGGAATAGTTCCATGAATACAGCAGATAACTTTAAAACTCATACGAATCATGATCATTCAGCTCCAGCTTCAACTTCAGAAAATACACCAACAACTCCCCAAAAAGGAACTGTAAGTATTGCTGATGTGGTCAATAATGTGGAACAGTATGAAAACCAAGTGGTAGAAATTACGGGCAAGATTGTGAAAGTCAATCCGAATATCATGGATCGGAATTGGTATCATTTACAAGATGGTACTCAAGATGATTATGATTTTGTGGTAACATCCAACACCTACATTCCTGAAGGGCATACCGTAACCGTCAAAGCTGTGGTGCACCGTGATGTGGATTTTGGTGCTGGGTATCGTTATGACCTTATTTTGGAAAATGGCGAAATCACCAAACACTAGTATCAGCTTATACTAAATTTCCGCTTTCTGATAAACGCCAAAATGCTGATAGCGATGATACAAGCAACAGCCACATAGACCCATGTTGGAATGGGAACTGGATCGCCTGTTGCATAAGAGTGTAACCCTGATAAATAATAATTGACGCCGTAGTAAGTCATTAATACGGAAGCCAGGCCAAATATCGTTGCTAAATTGTAGGCAAACAAACCGCGTAACTTGGGGATTAAGCGCATGTGTAAGATAAATGCATAAACCAAAATTGTTACCAGAGCCCAGGTTTCTTTAGCATCCCATCCCCAATAACGTCCCCAGGATTCGTTGGCCCAAACACCACCTAAATAAGTTCCAATACTGACCATCACCAATCCGCCCATAAGCGTCAACTCACTGATATAGCTCATCTCTTGAACTATACGCTTTATTCTGGATTTGTTACTTTCAGTTAAACAAATCATCAGAATTAAATTGATCAAACCAATGATAGCACCTAACATTAAAAATCCATAACTGCCTGCTTCCATGGATACATGAATGGTAAGCCAATAGGACTTTAATACAGGTACCAACGGTGTAATTTCAGGGTCCAGAAAACTTAATGTCGATACAAACAAAACTGTTCCTGCCAATACCATCGTTGCCGCCAAACCGCCAAATGATTTTCGGGTAAATATCAGTCCAGCTAAAGTGGATGTCCATGCTATGTAGATCATCGATTCATAACCATTACTCCAGGGTGCTCTACCAGAAACATACCAACGCATACCTAATCCCACAGTATGTAATATGAAACCCAGAACAATCAATCCAAAAAGGACATAGTATATTTTCTTGAGATGCCATGAGGGCTTAAATACTGACATAAAGAGCAATACTAATAATACCAGTGCCAATATCATATAGAACCCTGCTAACCGCGTAAAAATATTCATATTGTTCAGCATGATCTCCAATTTTACCTTTAATGGTGATGGCATGATAGATGCTGCTTCTTGAGCCTGAAAATCCTTTAACTCCTGTAACAGATGACCTGCATGCTTATAATCTCCTGTTTTGGTAGCCTCAATCAATGTATTACCATAAGTATTAAAAAAGTTTTGGGCTACGGTAGGATGATCATGATCGTGATTATGACCGGTATAACCATCCCATTGGTGGTTGGGGTCATTGGGTCTCGGTACAATTTTAAAAATACTGCCTGAAAAAACCATATTGACTATGTTCAGACGCTCATCAATCTTCATAAGATCTTTGGCATCAATATCCCGATCAATTGGATCCAGACTGTAAACACGTCTGACCTCTGACTGTAATTTATATTTACCATCGGTACCAAAAAAATCTTTGTATGATGCATATTTGGTGCTGACGCCCAATTGGTTCTTAATTTTTTCACTTTTACCCAAATAAATCATAGGCTCATCATACCATTGTTGTTTGTTGATGAACATACTCAAAACCACTTGATCGGCCGTGAACTCACCCCAACTTTCTATTCTGGATACTTTCCGCATGATTTCCCGAGCCAAGGTATGCATGGGTTTCATGCGTCCTTTAAAATCCTGTACGACAACCGTACTGAAACTTTCGGCATGGTCCTGGGATACCACTTGTTTTTGAGCCATAATGCTTGAACTAGAAAGCATTAGAGCTATTACTAGGAATTGGAATGTTCCACTTTTAGCTCGCAAGTTTTTTATTTTTTGAAGCACACTGTAAAAGCGTGTATTCTTACTAAAAAAGGTCAGTAGCATACCAATAGTCAACAATGCATAACCGATATAGGATATAATAGTTCCCCACCAATCATGATTGACACTTAAGTAGGTCCCTTTTTCATCTTTATCAAATGAGGATTGAAAAAAACGGAAACCTCCATAATCCAAAATATTGTTCATATAGATTCTATAATCCATATTGACGCCTTTATTTGGGTCTATCACCGTTACTTCACTAGCATAAGAAGATGCACTGTTCGTGCCTGGGTAACGTTCCATAATAAAATCGTTCAACTGAACCTGAAACGGGACTTTTACTTCTTTGGAACCATAGGCTATTTTAAACTTGAGACCTTCAAAATCCAAAACCGTTGGAACACCAGGCATGCCTTTATTTCCATAAACCAGGGCTTCTTTTGTTTGCCCTTTTGCCGAGACATTCAAGATTAACGCGACTGTACTCTCATTCTTAACTTTAGGATCACTGGATTGTATTTTCGTATTGGCATTTGTATAAAATTCTGGAAAGACCGTATTGTTGACACCATCTGAATATAAGGCTCTTAATTTTAAGTTAGCCTTCTGACCAGCTTCGATTGTATCCTTTTGCTGGGTAGCCATGACCGTTTCAAAAAGAGTTCTATCCGTACTGAATGATAAGGTGTTATTTTGATATTGAATATTGAATGCTCCTGGTTGAATTTGATTGGAAAAATTATAAACCCGTCCACCAAAGCGTTTTATGTCCCCTTGAGATAGATAGTACTCCTCCCTACCGTTCATGCCAGCGATAACAACTTTTAAGGTTGGCTTTCCATTGTCAGCATCTGTTACGACGGTAAATTCTGGGTTCGGAATAAATTCCTGAAGGGTTACCGTGATTTCATCGTTATCAATCAGATAGTCTTCTGAAAAATCATTGTTTCCCAATGACGCCAATAGTACTGGTTCATCAAAAGCATAGGATTTGCCATTCTTTTCAACATGAAACTTCAAATAGCTTTCAGCTGATAAAAAATAATCACTGGTACCCTGTTCCCGAATGTGCATCACGCCTTCATAACCAAAATACCTGGTAACACCCGCTCCCATAATAATAATGATGATGGCTATATGGAAAGTTAAAACGGCCCATTTTTTCTGTTGCACCATGCGAAACTTAAAAATGTTCACCAATATGGTCCCTCCAAATAACACTAACAATAGCTCAAACCACCAGGCTTTAAAAATTAGTTTTTGTGCAGCACTGGTGCCAAAATCATTTTCAATGAATGTTGCTATTCCGATAGCTGCAGCAAATACTAAAAAATAAAAACCAGCTGCTCTGGTAGTAAATAAACGGGCAATGACTTTATTGATTCTTGTTAACAAGGCTTAATTCTATTTGATAGTTTGATTACGGGAATATAGTATTTTTTATTTTAAATATCACCACTGTCAAAACCTATTTAAACGCCTAAAATCAAAGGATGTTTGCAGGAGTTTGAGTTTTTATATTGATATATGCCTATGATAAAAAAACGCAATACGTGATTATTTTTTAAACTAAAGAACAATTTGTTTGAGTTCGCTAGTTTTAATTGATTGATGTAAAAGCAGCGATTTTTCTGGGATTAGGAGGCTTTTTTCATAATCAACTTCCTTATTTTTATCGATGTAAAGTTAAAAAAATACGATGAAATGCATTTTTTTGTAGGTTTTTTGAATTTTTCTTTTTATTATTGCCTTGTGTAATTTTAATATGTTTTAAAGAGTGAGCTATTATAACAAATTGAATATTGAAGCAACATAACTCACTCATTTTATTGTTTTTACGGTGTTACAAAGAATAAAACGGTATTTTAACGAATAATTTTGTCTAAGGCACAGTATCACAATAATTTCGTTCTATCCCTCTTGAACAGTTAATAGCTAACTATTTCTAAAATATAAGCTAGAGTTCGATTAATCCATTTTAAATTTTAGCTTCATTTTAGTTATTAGTGCGCCCCATAACTTTTAACTATTTGAGTATGAGAAAAATTACGTTACCTACATTTATTTTAGCCTTTTTGGCTACCATTGCTTTTGGTAGTCCTAAAAGTGTAACGCTTGATGATTTCTCTTTGGAAGACAACCAACCTTCGTTTACTTCTAAAGTTTCCATAACGAACCATGTTTCTTTTAATCCTAATTACAGGCGCATTGCAGCAGCCGTGTGTCAAGATATCACTGTTTATCTCGATGGTACTGGTAGTGCTAGTATAGTTCCTGCCGATATTGATAATGGTAGTGTTGGTGATGGATTTTCACTAGATATTTCGAGTTTTTCTTGTGCTGACATTGGATCACCTGTAACTGTAACACTAACAGTTACCGACAGCAGTGATACAACTTCCGATAGTTGTACCGCTCAAGTAACCGTTTTAGATACCACATTACCAACCATAAGCTTAAATGGACCTAATCCGCAAACTATTGAAGCCTGTTCAGCTTACTCTGAATTAGGTGCTATTACAAATGATAATTGTTCAGGAATAGGTGGTTTAGTCATAGATGCTTCTGCAGTGAATACATCTGTAGTTGGATCTTATTCTGTTACTTATGATGTAGCTGATGCATCAGGAAATAATGCGGTGCAAGTCACCCGTACCGTCAATGTGGTGGATACCACTGTGCCAACCATTACTTTAAATGGTTCAGCTACCGTTACCGTGGAAGCCTGTGGTACGTATAATGAATTAGGGGCTACCGCTGATGATGGCTGTTTGGCTATTGGTGCTGTAGTAATTGACAACTCCTCTGTGGATGAAACCACTGTGGGTTCCTATACCGTAACCTATAACGTCAGTGATGCCGCTGGTAATTCGGCTGTGCAAGTCACCCGTACTGTGAATGTGGTGGATACCACTGTGCCAACCATTACTTTAAATGGTTTGTCTACGGTTACCGTGGAAGCCTGTGGTACCTATAATGAATTAGGGGCTACTGCTGATGATG
>NZ_POWF01000007.1 GCF_002895005.1 Hanstruepera neustonica
TAGGTAGATAAAGAGAGAGGATTATCATTGTTGACGGAATCTAAAGTTCCAACGTATAACATAACCTTAATTCTCTCTTTTGTTCTTTCTGATTATATAATAAATTTAGTGATTTGTAAACTTAAGACGTATAAGCCTACTACCAAAAACTAACCATTAAACTTCGCCTTCTTACTCCCTTCATACATCACATATTTAACCAAGCGGGATTCCAGTTTGGCATTAAACAAATGGATTTTTCGGGAGGGTCGTAAACCCACATGTTTTAGGGCATCTAGATTGGAGGTAATAAACCAGGCATCGGTACCTGGGTAGCCTTGCTTGAGGGTATCGCCAATGTTGGCATAGAACTGTTCCATATCAATATTCAAGCGTTCGCCATAGGGTGGGTTAAACAGCATGTGGAGCTTCCCCTCACCTGCTTTTTGGGTTTTAAAGAAGTCTTCGTGCTGTATGGTGATAAACTCGTCTATATGCGCGTTTTTAATATTGGCCTTGGCTTTGGCAACCGCAGATGGTGATTTGTCGTAGCCAATCATTTTATGATGGAAATCGCGAGTTTTCTTTAAGAGGGATTCTTCAATGGTTTCAAACAAATCGACATCCCAATCCTGCCAACGCTCAAAGGCAAACTCCTTACGCATGAGGTTTGGTGGAATGTTACAAGCTATCATAGCGGCTTCGGCCAAAATGGTACCACTACCACACATGGGGTCCATAAAATCGCACTGGCCGTCCCAACCGGACAGCATGACCATACCTGCTGCCAGGACTTCGTTAATGGGTGCGATATTGGTGGCGGTTTTATAGCCACGCTTGTGCAGGGACTCGCCAGAGGTATCCAAGGAAATGGTACACTGTTGGCGGTCTATATGCACATTGATTTTTAAATCGGGGAACCGCAGGTCGATATTAGGACGTTCCTTGGTGGTATCGCGAAACTTATCGACAATGGCATCCTTGGTTTTTAGGGCAATGTATTTGGAGTGGGTAAACAGTTTGGAATGTACGGTTGCATCAACCGCCAAAGACCCTGTGGGTTTCAGGTATTGGGACCAGTCTATGTTATAGACTTTTTTATAAAGGTCTTCCTCGTTTTTAATCCAAAAGGATTCAATGGGTTTCAAGATTTTAATGGCGGTACGCAGGCCTAAATTGGCCTTGTACATAAAGCCCTTATCGCCTACAAAACTGACGTTACGGACACCTTTTTGGATATCCATAGCACCCAGTTGCCGTAATTCCTTTTCCAGTAATTCTTCAAAACCATATAAGGTTTTGGCCACCATTTTAAAATTATTCTCCATCACTCCTATTAAATAGATTGCAAAAATACAGTATTTTTGTGGCATGATTGGGGAATCAGAACTTAAAAGATTCCTAGTTTCATGGGAATTATTATGACAAAAGACACGACAGCTTGGTTTGCCTCTTGGTTTGACACACCATTTTACCATATTCTTTATAAGGATCGGGATTATGATGAAGCCCAGTTGTTTATGGACAACCTGACTAATTACCTGAACCTGCCCGAGCATGGCACCATTTTGGATTTAGCCTGTGGGAAAGGGCGACATTCGGTGTATTTGAATTCTTTGGGTTATGATGTGACAGGAGCCGATCTGTCGGAAAACAGTATTGCTTATGCCAAGCAGTTTGAGAATGACAGCCTGCATTTTGAGGTGCATGATATGTGTAAACCCTTTGGGAAGCATTTTGATGCGGTGTTTAATCTGTTTACCAGTTTTGGGTATTTTGAGCATGAAGCCGATAATCTGAAAACCATACAAGCCATTCAAGCCGATTTAAACGCCACTGGATTTGGGGTGATTGATTTTATGAACTCGGAATATGTGATGAATCATTTAGTGCCTGTGGAGACCAAAACGGTGGAAGGTATCACCTTTGAACTGAAACGTTACGTTGAGGACGGTTATATTGTTAAAGATATTGCATTTACCTATGAGGATGAAACCTATCATTATCAGGAACGTGTGCGTGCCTTTACCCTAGCCGATTTTGAGGCGTTGTTTGAAAAAGCGGGTGTGTATTTACTGGATGTTTTTGGTGATTATAAATTGCGTAAGTTTGATGCCAAGACTTCGGAACGTCTGATCATGATTTTTAAATAACGATGCTGAATTATATACTTCCCATCCTATCGGTTTTAGTCGGTTTTTTAATTGTGCTTATTTTAAAGCCTTCGCAAATCAAGCATTTAAAATTGCTGCTGGCCTTTAGTGGGGCTTTTTTATTATCGATTACCGTTTTTAGTTTTTTACCAGAAGTGTATGAGCAGCAGGATGCCCATGTGGGTATCTTTATTATGGTGGGGATTCTCATTCAGATTATTCTGGAGTTCTTCTCCAAAGGTGCCGAACATGGGCATATGCATCTGGACAAGAGTAAAACATTATTCCCCTGGGTGTTGTTTATCAGTTTGAGTATTCATGCCATTCTGGAAGGGGTTCCTATTGAAGCGCATGAGAATCTGGTGTATGGCATTATTGTCCATAAACTGCCTGTGGCGATTATTCTGGCGACCTTCTTTATGCAATCGCAGTTATCTAAAGTCAAGATTGCCTTGTTTTTAATCCTCTTTGCCTTAATGACACCACTGGGTGTGTATCTCTCGGATTCCATTGGGTTTATTAAAAGCTATTACAATGAGATTTCGGCGATTGTGATTGGTATCTTTTTGCATATCTCTACCACCATTCTCTTTGAAAGCAATGAAGGGCATAAATTTAATCTCACCAAGATTTTAACCATTATAACCGCTATTGTTATTGCCTATTTTATCTAGTCTATGTTCAATAAGGAAGAAAGCCGACAATTACGTGAAACATTTTGGATAAGTTTTGGGAAATCCTTCCCCAGAAAGTGGCTGCTATACAATACCAAAATAAAGGGTTTTAGTTTTAAGTTTCATTTTGATACGAAACAGGCATTGGTGTCCTTGGATGTGGAAAGTGATTTGGAAAATCGTATTAATTACTGGGAGAAGTTAGTCGCGCTTAAAAGTATTCTTCTAGATGAGTATCTGCCTGAAGCGATTTATGAAGAAACCTTTTATTTGGATAATGGTAAGGAAATATCGCGTATTTATGTGCCGTTGGATGCTAAAGTGAGTATTCATAATAAGAATAGCTGGCAGGAGGTGATGGTGTTTTTTAATGAGAAAATGGGGTTGTTTGAGGCGTTTTTTGATGAGTATGAGGATGTGATAAAGGGTTAGATTTGTTTTTGATGCATACTAATGATTGTGTAGATTTTTAATGTTCTTTTTAAGCACACAAAAGAACCAAAAGGTGCTTTTGCTATCGTGGGTATTTTTTCGGTAAACCGAAAAACCAAGCATCCATACCTAAATTTTCTCCAAGGCTTCAAAAATTATTAACGGTATGTATGCTTATATACTGACGATAGCTGGTTCCTGCTGCGCAGGAAAGGGGTTTTAACTTATTTGTCATCCTGAATGGACGTTGAGGCTCTCGAAACGTGATTCAGGATCTAAAATGTAATAGCTTTATTGCATGTCACTTTCCTAATCTGGCTTGACATGACGAAGATTTGGTAGGTCACTTTTCTTCCTGCTTCGCAGGAATGGGGTTTGATGTATTCAAATTACTTTTTGATGAGCTTCCTGGTAAGGGTTTGGCCGTTATCTGCAGAAATTTTGACTAGATACATGCCTGATGGTAAGGTAGACACATCGAGTTGGTTGTTGCCCTGACCTGAAACATTTGTGGTCATCATGCGTTTTCCTAGAATGGTGTAAATCTCAACCCGAGCATCTTCATTGACGGCCACCACCAAGTTGTCATTAACCGGGTTTGGATACAGTTCGGTGTTTTGTAAGTCGTATTCGGCAACACTTAACTCGGGGAAGGTGCCTTCTACCAAATCGATTTTTTGATTGACAGGCACATCATATAGGATATCCACAATACCACTTAACCAGGTTACTTTTATATAATCTATAGTGGTGTGGGTTCCGGTTCCAATGATTTTTGTTGCGGAGTTTTGCGATAAATAGCCTTCGCCACAATGAGTGTAAGCATATTGTTTTTCGCCATTGACGGATACTTCAATTACGGATCCAATACCATCCCGATTACTAACCGTTCCTTCCAATTCCAGCTTGACCCAGTTATTGGTTTGCGGTGTGGTATTCTTCCAGAAAAAGATATCCTGATCAAAACTATTGGTGACAATCAAATCTGGATAGCCATCATTATCCACATCGCCCACTGCCGAGCTGTAGGCTGCCCGATTATCATCCGGGAAGCACTCGTTGCTCAAGTTGAAGGTTTCATCATCATTATTGGTATAAAAAGCCGCCAGTAAAAAATTGGTTTGGTTGGCATCAAACTCACCACAAACGTAGAGGTCTTGATCCATATCATTTTCGGCATCAAAAAAGGAAGCACCCCAACTGATACTATTGAATACGGTGCCTGAAGATACCGCAATATCCGTAAAGGTTTCGTTACCATTATTTTTAAGCAACACATTTCCGATAGGTCCGTTAGTGATGTAAATATCAAACCAACCATCGCTGTTAAAATCGGCTACCGTGACTGTCATGGCATCAATGGTCACGTCCGAACCTGATGAGGCACTGATATCGGTAAAGGTACCATCACCATTATTTTTGTATAGAATATTAGGATTTACAGGTCGGTCATTGGAGATGTAAATATCCTGAAAGCCATCATTATTAATATCGATGAAAGCACTGCAAAACGAACCACTACCAGAACCCGAAAGACCTGCTGCCAGCGTGACATCGGTAAAGGTGCCATCACCATTATTTCGATACAGAATGTTGTTGTGAAGGGCTGTTCTGTTGGACACGAAAATATCCAAATAGCCGTCATTGTTATAGTCGCCCCAGGAGGTACCATAGGAGAATTCATTGGTGGTGTCTATACCACTACTAACCGAAATATCCACAAAGGTCATACTGCCCGTGTTTTCAAAGAGTCGGTTGCCTTCGTAATCGCTGGTGACAAACAAATCCTTATCACCATCATTATCAAAATCCACCCAATTGACTTGTTTGGTTTGGTAGTCAAAATACGGTATGGTTGGAAAGATTTCAGCAAAGGTCCCGTTGGTGTTCTTAAAGAATCGGATTTCCTGACCAAACTCGGTGTTGAGGGTTAGATCGTCCCAGCCATCATTATCGAAATCATAGAACGACACGCCATTTCCTAAATAGGTGGTTCCGCAGGACAGCTGAACCCCTAAATCGGATGCCTGATCTTCAAAACTGATTTGTGCCTGAAGCAAGCCCGTAAAAAAAACAAACAAAAGGAGGCCAATTTGTCTCATATGTCTTTATTTTACTACAAATTATACTTTATTACTTCAAAGATAAGGTATATTCCATAAATTTCTTTTAAAGATATGAATTATGCGTTTTCAAATCAATGATACCGTTTTTGAAAACTTTCCAGAATTGGAAAGTAACAGACTCCTATATCGCAATTTTAATGCTGGTGATGCTGCTGATCTGTTTTACCTAAAAACCGATGCGCGTGTGATGGCGCATATGGATTCCAACAAGCATGAAAGCATCAACGATTCATTGGAAGCCATAAAACGCAATCAGGATTCGTTTAAAGATAAAACCGGGATTAACTGGGCTATTGTTGACAAAGCCACCAACGAGTTTATTGGCTATTTTGGTTACTGGCGCTTTTTTAGAGAGAACTGTCGTGGTGAGATTGGTTATAGTCTAAAACCCGAGTTTTGGGGCAAAGGCTTTATGACTGAGGCCATGACCCGATTGATTGCATTTGGTTTTGAAGATCTCAATCTGCATAGTATTGAAGCCAATATCAATCCGAATAATGCCAATTCCGAAAAGCTATTGGTGAATTTTGGATTTAAAAAAGAAGCCCATTTTCGGGAGAATTACCTATTTAACGGTCAGTTTTTAGATAGTATTATTTACTGTCTGTTAGAATCAGACCTTAAATAATATACCAGAACACCATAAAAAAGTGACAGATGGCACCACCCAATACAAACAAATGCCAGATGACGTGATTGTAGGGAATGCGTTCGATGGCGTAAAATACAATACCTAATGTATACGCCAAGCCACCCGCGAATAGCCATAGTACCCCATTAGGCCCTAGAGATTCTGACAAGTAAGTAAAATCAAAAACCACCAGCCAGCCCATAGCCAGATATAACAATACCGAGAAGATCTCAAATTTACCTGTAAAGAATATTTTTAAAATCAGCCCCAAAGCCGCGATGCCCCAGACCACCCAAAACATAGGCCAGCCGTAACTGTTTTCCAAAGCAATGAGGGTTACGGGTGTGTAGGTTCCTGCAATGAGCAAGTAAATACTGATGTGGTCCAGCACCCGAAAATAGTGTTTGTGCTTTTCCCGTTTGATAGCATGATACAAGGTGGAAGCCGTAAAGAGCACAATGATGGATATGCCATAAACGATCACACTGAAGAGTCCCCATTCAGTTTGCTGGGTATTGTAAACAATCAATAAGACCAAGGCTGCAATACCCAACAAGGCCCCTATTCCATGGCTGATGGCATTGAGTTGTTCTTCTAAATCAGATTGATGCCGCATTATGGGTTGTCCTTTTCATTCAGCCACTTTTGGGTGAGTTCCAAAAAGTCAAAGTCCAAAGCCGATTGTTGTTCTTCCAGGCGTCCACTTTGAAAATTACGCTGTAGTATATCTTCAATTAAATAGTCTTCTTTATTATTCCAAGGGTCGAACTCCTCCTTGAGTGAAATATCGAATAATCTAGCCGTATTATTAAACCAAAAAGCCCGCCAGCCACTGCGGAGATCCTTGACTAAATCAAAGGTGGTTTGACCCGTTTGCCTATGAATGAGTTTCACGAGTATCTGACCTTCGGTTCTCGTGAGTTTTTTAAGCTCTTCGGAGAACTCTTCTTCAATGTATTTCTGAATGATTTTGGTATATCGTTTTTTATCACTTTTCCGTTCTATCGAGTCGATGCGGTCATTCAGGGTTTGCAAACGCTCGGCAGCCAGTTTGGCATAAGGATACACCTTTATGGTCTTTCGTCTTAAAATTAAATAGCGTCTGCGGTCTTCGTTGCTATCAAATTTTAGCTTGTGCAGTAAAACGACCTCATTGAGGTTAATGGCCGTATGCGGTATGGAATCGCCTTCAATGATAATGTATTGCACATCGGTAGAATCCTGCTCAAATTCATGGACTTGAGCCAGTAAAAAACCAGGAATTAAAAAAAATAAATACAACAATCTGTTCATGGCAATCCTATCATCTAAAATCATTCCAATTTCGACTATCAAAATTAACAATTTACAGCCTCTATAACCTTAAAATCTTATTAATATTATTATTTTAGTCCAAAATAATGAAACATGGCAAAAAAGAGTGTACTCAATAAAAAGTCGATGGACTTTTTGGAGAAATATTTAAACAATGCTGCCCCAACCGGTTATGAATGGGATGGGCAAAAAATATGGATGGATTATTTAAGACCATACGTAGATGAATTCATTACCGATACCTATGGATCGGCTGTTGGTGTTATTAACCCAAAAGCTAAATACAAGGTGGTTATTGAAGGTCATGCTGATGAGATCTCCTGGTATGTGAATTATATCTCTGACAACGGCTTGATATATGTTATTAGAAATGGTGGTAGTGACCATCAAATTGCACCGAGTAAAATTGTGAACATTCATACCAAAAAAGGGATTGTTAAAGGGGTGTTTGGCTGGCCTGCTATTCACACCAGAAACAAAGCCAAAGAAGAACCTCCAAAACTGGATAATATTACCATTGATATTGGTGCTAAAGATAAAGCGGAAGTGGAGAAAATGGGTGTTCATGTGGGTTGCGTGATTACCTATCCGGATGAATTCCATATACTGAATAAAGACAAGTTTGTTTGTCGTGCGCTAGATAACCGTATGGGTGGTTTTATGATTGCCGAAGTGGCGCGATTGCTTCATGAGAATAAAAAGAAATTGCCATTTGGTCTGTATGTTACCAACTCGGTTCAGGAAGAAATAGGCCTGCGTGGTGCTGAAATGATTACGCAAACCATAAAGCCGAATGTGGCCATTGTGACTGATGTGACCCATGACACCACTACGCCCATGATTGAGAGTAAAAAAGAAGGTCATTTGGAAATCGGTCTGGGACCTGTCGTAGCCTATGCGCCTGCCGTACAACAAAAGCTACGTGATTTAATTACCGATACCGCTGAAGCCAAGAAGATTCCATTCCAACGCTCGGCTTTATCAAGAGCTACAGGAACTGACACCGATGCCTTTGCTTACAGTAATGGTGGCGTGGCATCAGCTTTGATATCTTTACCGCTACGCTATATGCATACCACAGTGGAAATGGTTCATAAGGATGATGTTGAAAACGTGATTCGTTTGATCTATGAAACCTTGTTGAAAATTAAGGACGGCGAAACGTTTTCTTATTTTGACTAGTTAAAAATATGATGTCTGTTCGAGCGCAGTCGAGAACTTAAAAAATTGTTACGTAAAAAACATCTCGACTCCGCTCGATGTGACAACTCTTATTTTAAATGGATGAATTCATAGACATTGTTGACTCTTTTGGTAAGCCTACAGGGCAGTCCGCTTTAAAATCAGACATTCACAAACAGGGTTTCTATCATAATACCGCACACATCTGGCTATATACCCGAAAAGGTGACATTTTATTAGCACAGCGTGCCGCCAGCAAAACGATTTGTCCGCTGCTATGGGATGTTTCGGTGGCTGGTCATGTAGATGCTGGTGAAACTATTGAGAGGGCCGCTATTCGTGAAACCCAGGAGGAAATTGGTTTGCAAATCACAGCAGATGATTTAGAAAAGATTGGTGTGTTCTCTTGTTTTCAATCGTATGACAACGGGATTACAGACAATGAATTTCACCATACCTTTATTGTAGAGCTCAAACAAGGCCTGAACAATCTGATACCACAACCCCATGAAGTTGACGACTTAAAGCTGGTTAGTACAGAAGAGTTTATTACCCTTTTGGAACATAGCAGCACCAATGGTCATTTTGTAGCCATTAATAAAGCCTATTACCTATTTGTTTTAGACACCATTAAAAAACGCATGGAACAAAACTAATTTTAGCTAATTTTCAAGTATGGAACTAATTCTCTTATCAGTTGCACCTGCAGCCATCATCATTCTATATATTTATGTCAAAGATAAATATGATAAAGAGCCTTTACCCCTACTCTTATTTTGTTTTTTGTTTGGTGCTTTTGTGAGCATTTTTATTACCACGCTCTTATATGTTATTTTCGATTTTATTATTGTTCCTGAAGACTATAGCATATTCGAGCAATTTATTAAAGCTTTCTTCATCGTCGGATTTACAGAAGAATTCAGTAAGTATATCATTGTGCGCTACTATGCGCAAACCCGCACCGCATTTGATGAACCTTATGACGGTATCATTTATGCGGTTATGGTATCTATGGGGTTTGCAGCCACCGAAAATATATTCTATGTATTAGAGGGTGGTTATCAAGTCGCCTTATTACGAGCGTTTACAGCCGTTCCTGCCCATGCCACTTTTGCCATATTAATGGGCTATTACATGGGCAAGGCCAAATTTTCGGAAAACCGCGTGAAACTAAATTTGATTGGACTCTCATTGGCTATTCTATTTCACGGCGCCTATGATTTCTTTTTGTTCATCGATTTCATTCCCGGTGTATGGGTTGGGGCCTTTGTATCCTTGGCTGTAGGCATTGTACTTTCCCGAAGTGCCATCAAGCGTCATCAGGAAAATTCACATTTTAAGCTATAGTTATTTAGCAAGAATTTATAAAATTCGATTCTTGTAAACTATTTAGATTATGTACCTTTACAACTCTAAAATAGTATTTCATGACAAAATTTAAAGCGTCTGTAAACAATGCAGATCATTTTGAAATTTCTTCAGAAAATATTCAATCGCTCGATGCCGTTTCAATCCATGAAAAGGCATTTCATGTTTTAAAAGGTAACCAATCCTACAAGGCAGAAATTGTAACAACCGACTTCCATAACAAAACCTATTCGGTAAACGTGAATAACACCCTTTATACGGTGGCTATTACCAACGACTTGGATCAGCTCATTAAAGATATGGGGTTTGAAGTAGGTGCTTCCAAACACGTGAATGATATCAAGGCACCAATGCCTGGTTTGATTTTAGATATTAACGTGTCGGAAGGTCAGGAAGTCAAGGAAGATGACAGCTTACTGATTCTAGAAGCCATGAAAATGGAAAACGTGTTGACATCACCACGTGATGGCGTTATTAAATCCATTAGTGTGCAGAAAGGTGATGCTGTAGATAAAAATCAACTATTAATTGAATTTGAATAATATGAAGAAGATACTGATAGCCAACAGAGGTGAAATCGCCATTCGTGTGATGCGAACCGCCAAAAAAATGGGCATTAAAACAGTTGCTGTTTATTCGACGATAGACCGTAGTGCGCCTCATGTTAAATATGCAGATGAAGCCGTATTGATTGGTGAAGCGCCTTCCAATCAATCTTACTTATTAGGTGATAAAATTATACAGGTGGCTAAAGACCTGAATGTGGATGCCATACATCCTGGATATGGCTTTCTTTCAGAAAACGCTGACTTTGCCGAATTATGTGAAGCCAACAATATCACATTTATAGGCCCCAAAAGTAAGGCCATCAAAATTATGGGTAGTAAACTCGCAGCCAAAGAAGCTGTTAAAGCTTATAACATCCCTATGGTTCCTGGAACCGATGAAGCCATTACGGACATTCCTGAAGCCAAGAAAATTGCCAAGGACATTGGTTTTCCAATCCTGATCAAGGCCTCTGCAGGTGGTGGTGGCAAAGGTATGCGTATTGTGGACAAAGAAGCCGATTTTGAGTCTCAAATGAATCGTGCCATCAGTGAAGCCGTTAACGCATTTGGAGATGGTTCCGTATTTATTGAGAAATACGTGGCATCACCACGACATATTGAAATTCAGGTCATGGCCGATACCCATGGTAATGTTATTCATCTATTTGAACGGGAATGTAGTGTGCAACGCCGTCATCAAAAAGTTGTTGAGGAAGCACCGTCGTCTGTTCTGACTCCAGAATTGCGCGCACAAATGGGTGAAGCCGCTGTAAAAGTGGCTAAAGCCTGTGATTATATTGGTGCTGGAACCGTAGAATTCCTATTGGATGAAAAGCACAACTTCTACTTCCTCGAGATGAATACCCGATTACAGGTTGAGCATCCGGTTACAGAATTGATTACACAAACCGATTTAGTTGAACTACAGATTCGCGTCGCACGAGGTGAAGCACTCCCGATTAAACAAGAAGACTTAAGTATTCATGGTCATGCCTTAGAATTGCGGGTTTATGCAGAAGACCCATTGAATGATTTCTTACCCAGTGTTGGGCATTTAGATGTGTACCAATTACCTGTAGGTGAGAATATTCGTGTGGATAATGGTTTTGAGCAAGGCATGGACATTCCTATTTATTACGACCCCATGCTGTCAAAATTAATTACCTATGGCAGTACTCGTGATGAGGCCATCCAATTGATGATAAAGGCTATTGAAAATTACCAAATTGAGGGTATTCAAACCACCCTCCCATTTGGCACATTTGTGTGCGAACACGAAGCGTTCCGTTCCGGTAACTTCGATACACATTTTGTGAAAAAGCATTATTCACCAGAAGCCATAAAAGCCAAACAAGAAGCCGAAGCCCAGATTGCGGCACTCATTGCCGTGAAGCAGTACTTGGAAGATCAAAAAATATTACGTGTACCAAACTAATCCGTGTTGAGTATTCAGTATCAAGTATTAAGTATCAAGAATTAAGTATTCAGAATGAGTACCTAGAACAATCAAGCATAATTGATTGCAAATACAAAAAACTATGCAAGACAAAATAAAAGACTTAAACGAAAAATTAGCCCAGGCCCAATTAGGTGGTGGCGAAAAACGTATAGAAAAACAACATGCCAGTAAAAAATTAACCGCGCGTGAGCGGGTTCAATATGTATTGGATGAAGGCTCCTTTGAAGAAATCGGTGCCCTGGTAACCCATCGTACCAAAGACTTTGGTATGGACAAACAACAGTTTTATGGTGATGGTGTTGTTACTGGTTATGGTACGATTGATGGCCGATTGGTGTATATTTTTGCACAGGATTTTACAGTCTTTGGTGGTTCGTTATCAGAAACCCACGCCGAAAAGATTTGTAAGATTATGGACCTGGCAGTGAAAGTGGGTGCGCCACTTATTGGATTAAATGATTCCGGTGGTGCCCGTATTCAGGAAGGTGTACGCTCTTTGGGTGGTTATGCCGATATTTTTTATCGAAACGTACAAGCCTCTGGGGTGATTCCCCAATTATCAGCTATTATGGGTCCTTGTGCTGGTGGAGCCGTGTACTCCCCTGCTATGACCGATTTCACCTTGATGGTTGAAAATACCAGTTATATGTTTGTTACCGGACCCAACGTGGTTAAAACAGTGACTAATGAAGCAGTGACCAGTGAAGAATTGGGCGGTGCATCTACCCATGCTTCAAAATCGGGTGTGGCTCATAAAACCTCTGCCAACGATGTGGAATGTCTGGAAGACATTAAAAAACTATTGAGTTATTTACCACAGAATAATCAGGAAAAACCACAGGCCTTACCTTATGAATTGGGTGATGAATTGAGAGACCAACTGGCTAGTATAGTTCCCGATAATGCCAATAAGCCCTACGATATGCACGAAGTCATTACGGGTATTATTGATGCTGATTCTTTTTATGAAATCCATAAAGACCACGCCGAAAATATCATAGTCGGTTTTGCCCGATTAGGTGGGAAATCGATTGGTATTGTTGCCAATCAACCGATGTTTTTAGCTGGTGTATTAGACGTCAACAGTTCAAAAAAAGCGGCGCGCTTTGTCCGTTTTTGTGATGCCTTTAATATTCCGTTATTAACGCTTGAAGACGTGCCTGGATTCCTGCCTGGAACCGATCAGGAATGGAATGGCATTATTGTACATGGTGCTAAATTATTGTATGCTTTTAGTGAAGCAACCGTACCAAGAATTACTGTAATTACAAGAAAAGCCTATGGCGGTGCTTATGATGTGATGAATTCCAAACACATTGGCTCGGATATGAACTTTGCCTGGCCAAGTGCTGAAATTGCCGTAATGGGTGCCAAAGGAGCTGCAGAAATCATATTTAGAAAAGAAATCAAGGATGCCAGTGATCCTGAAGCCAAATGGAAAGAAAAGGAAGCTGAATACGCCGAGAAGTTTGCCAATCCGTATAGCGCTACGGAACGCGGATTTATTGATGAAGTCATTTTACCAAAGGATACGCGCCGTAAACTCATTAAGGCTTTTGCCATGTTGGAGGATAAAAAAGTGGATGTACCCAAGCGGAAGCACGGCAATATTCCATTGTAATTTAGTATCTTTATAAGACTAATTAATCCGTAAAACAACATGAAAAAACTAATCCTTTTAAGCATGGGCTTATTATTGAGCTTCACTGCTTTTTCTCAAACCCCAGAAGAAATGAAAGCCTGGCAGGACAATATGACCCCAGGTGAAAACCACCAATGGCTGGCCTCTATGAATGGTGATTGGAACGCTAAAGTGAGTATGTGGATAGATCCCACACAACCACCGTCAGTTTCACAAGCTACTACGAAAAACGAAATGATTTTAGGTGGCCTATACCAACGCTCACAACATAACGGTAACATGATGGGTATGCCATTTATGGGTGAAAGCATTACTGGTTATGACAATGCCAAAAAGGAATTCATTGCTACCTGGATAGACAACTTTGGTAGCAGTATTATGCTTATGAAAGGGCAATTGGATGAAGCAACCAATACGCTGACCCTTCGTGGCAGTATGATGGATCCTGCCACAGGACAAGATATGCAGGTCAAAGAGGTACTCACAAAATTATCAGAAGACTCGCATAAATTTGAAATGTTTATGGTGATGGGTGATCAGGAAATTAAAAATATGGAAATAGTTTACACAAGAAAACCTTAATTTAATTGTGAAATTACTAATACTAGAACTCCTTAATTGTTAATTAAGGAGTTTTTCTTTTTTTAAGATAGCTTTAAGACTCTACGTTCAGGGCAATACAACAATTCCAGGTACTTTTGCATCATGCTCAAACAACAATCCGAAAACGGTTCCGTAAATATTGAATTTATTGCCTTAATGGCATCACTCATGGCTATCGTAGCCTTGTCTATTGATGCCCTGTTACCTGCCCTGCCTGACATTGGTCAGACTCTGGGCGTGGTAGATGTTTCTAAAAATCAGTTATTGGTGACTATGATCTTTTTAGGTCTGGGATTCGGACAGCTTATTTTTGGACCACTATCGGATAGTTATGGTCGCAAACCCATCATATATACCGGTTTTATACTCTTTGTAATTGCCAGTATCCTTTGCGTGACCACCAAACAGTTTGAACTGATGATACTGGGTCGTGTATTGCAAGGTGTCGGTCTTTCAGCACCGCGTACCATTAGTATCGCCATGGTTCGGGATACCTACAGTGGTGATTATATGGCCAAGGTGATGTCTTTTGTGGTTATGATTTTTATTTTGGTACCTCTGGTGGCGCCTACTTTTGGACAGTTCTTGATTACGTTTTATGACTGGCAGTCCATTTTCTATTTTAATTTATTATTTGGTGTGGCTGTTATGATCTGGTTTTACAAACGCCAACCCGAAACCCTGACCAAACCATCCAGAATTTCGTTATCCCGAAAGCAGTTGGTAAACGGCACTGTGACTTTTTTTTAAACACAAAGATGCGGTAGCTTATACCTTCATTTCCGGATTGATAACCGGCTCCTTTATGGTCTATTTGAGTACCTCGCAACAAATCTTTGAACATCAGTATCACCTTGCTGATTTATTCCCCTATATCTTTGCGAGTCTGGTCATATCCATTGGGTTTTCAACCTTTATCAATAGCACCTTGGTATTGCGTTTTGGTATGAGACGTATAGCCATTACAGCCGCCCTGGCTTATTGTGTGATATCCATTTTATATGTGGTTCTCTTTCATAATGGTAACAACCCTGATTTGTTGGTACTGGTCATGTTTTTTGGACTCCAATTTACAGCCATCGGTTTTTTGTTCGGTAATTTACGTTCCTTGGCCATGGAACCCATTGGTCATATAGCCGGTATTGGCGCCGCGCTTAACGGCTTTATTTCAACCATCATGGCGGTACCTATTGCCAACTATATTGGTAGTTTTGTAACCGACAGCGTGCTACCACTGTTTATTGGATTTTCGGTATGCGGTGTCTTGTCTGTCTTACTCTTCTGGGCAGTAAAAAATAAGTCTAGACTAAAGCCTGAGTCAAAATAGCTACGACCGAACCTTTGATGTATTCCACACCAATGGCAATGACAATAAACCCAATTATTCGGGATAAGGCATTGATACCTGACGCGCCCAAAAACTTGACAATGAAGTGTGCCGATTTGAGAATGAGATAAATAGCTATCGTTACCAAAACCATGGCTCCCAAAATGGTCCCGATTTGCGCAGTTGACTGGTATTCCTGATTGTAGGTAATCAGTAATGAAATAGTTCCTGGTCCTGCTAACATAGGAATGGCCAATGGCGTCAAGGAAATTGCAGCGCGGGTTTCAATGTCCTGCTGAATCTTATCACGCTTCATACCCTTGTGTTCTCGAAACTTACCCGTCAACAAGGCAAAACCGGATGAGGCAATAATTAAACCACCAGCAATTTTAAGGGCATTGAGACTGATACCGAAAAAGGATAAAATATACTTGCCAGCAAAAAATGATAATAACAAAATGGCCAATACATCAATGGCCGTCCAAAAGGCTGTAACGGCTCGCTCTTTTTTGGAGCTTTCCAGGGTTAAACCTACAAAAACAGGCACCGTTCCCAAAGGATTCATAATGGAGAATAAAGCACCAAAACTCACTAAAAATAAGTCCATAGTTTTTGCTGCAAATTCCGTGTTTTTTTTGATGACTGAAGTTACCGGAATATTAACGAATAATCAGGAAATGGTAATTAATTGGCCCAACCATGTTACCGAATAGTATCGTGTTTGAATGTTAGGCTTGCAGCAACCTTCTATGATAATTTATCTGTCCTAAATGATAGGCCAAATGCATGGTTAAGTGTACCAAAAAGTATTCGGTAGTCATATAATCTTCAAAGGGGTTGCGTCTATATTCTTCTTGTAACTGTGCTTCGGTTAGTGATTTTAATGATTCGGTAATCATGACTTTGGTATCATCCACCATCTCCAAAAGGGTTTCTCGAGGGACATCCTTGCTTGAGAATTCCAGATCGCGTTGTCTGATATATCCTGTATTACCTAACTCGGCTCCAATAAAGTGATTGAGGTTGCCAACCAGATGCAAACACAGATTGCCTGCGGAATTGGAAATACCTTCCGTGACTTTCCACAGATCCTTTTCGTTGGAATAAGCCTGTATTTCCTCCTGCAATTTCGTGAGATCTCGAACAAACAGTTTGGTAAGTGTGTGGCTTAAAATACTACTTTTTTCTTCTTCTGGTTTGACGTTGTTTCTTGCGCACATAAATGAGTTTAAAGCGTCCGTTACCGCCTTCGCGCTTATCAATTTCAAACTCTTTAATAGACTCAATAAGCGGTGTTAGTTTTTGGAATCCATAATTACGGGAGTCAAAATTCGGTTGCTTTTTTTGTAACAGACTACCGACATCACCCAAAAATGCCCAACCGTCATCATCGGCTAAATCCTGAATGGTATGGGAAATCAGCTGAATGACCTTGGGTGTGATTTTATCGTAATTAGGTTTAGTCGTTGTTGTTTTATCCTTATCTGTAGCATCGGAGTCTGTTGCCTGCTGCTTGAGAATTTCAATGTATATAAACTTATCGCAGGCTACAATAAAGGGTTCCGGTGTTTTCTTTTCGCCAATGCCATAGACCTGCATGCCTGCTTCGCGCAAGCGCGTGGCCAAGCGTGTGAAATCGGAATCGCTGGACACCAGGCAGAACCCATTGACTTTTTGACTATATAAGATATCCATAGCATCAATGATCATGGCGCTATCCGTAGCATTTTTGCCTTGGGTGTAGCCGTATTGTTGAATGGGTGTAATGGCATTTTCCAGAAGCATGTTTTTCCATTTGGACAGATGTGGTTTGGTCCAGTCGCCATAGATGCGTTTAATGGTTGGGTTGCCATACTTGGCTATTTCCTCCATCATTTCCTTGACATAGGCTGATGGAATGTTGTCGCCATCAATGAGTACGGCTAATTTGATATCCATAAGGAAGGGGTTTTAATTGTTGGTTTTCCGTAAAGTTAATGAACTCCATTGAAACCATTTGTTTTTGGTTGCATTCATTTTAAAAAATGGTTAATACATTCTATTTTGACGGTTTACAGATTATTTGTGCGCTTTAACAAATTTTTATGGTTATGTAATTAAAGAGGATTTATATTGGCAGTACCATAACATAAGTAGGTTAAGTTTATGGTAGATTTGGGGCAAAGAGGTAAGCATTCGTGCTTACCTTTTTTTTTATGCTTGTAATATGAACCCAAAAGCATAGCGTCGGTAATTTTAATTTCTGGCGTTTTTACCGTTTTCTACTGTTTTTGCCAATTTCTGCTATTTTTACCGTTTTCTGTTGTTTTTGTTAAGTTCTGCTGTTTTTGTTCGTTTCTGTTGAAATGCCCCTTGCATACACTAGCCATACCTTAGCCATACTTAAGCCATAGAGTAAACATGGTGAAGCCTTATCTAACTTGTAGTCCCTACCCTACATACTTGACACAATTTGACACAGATTGACACAGATTGACACAGATTGACACAATTTGACACAGATTGACACAAAATCATGATTTTTAGGGGGTTTTGTTCGAGTGTTGTTCGAGGATTGTTCGAGAACAGGCTTTAAAAGTGCCGTTTTTAGGGAGGATTCTCGAAGGAATGTGGGAGAAACTGTATTAATACTATTAAAAACCCAGATGCATTGTAAGAATTTTAACTATTTTTAGCGGTATAAACATCACGGGGCTAAACGCCATTGTGTTTAGCCAATTGTTGTGTTTAATGCTAAAAAAACTATGGGGATATTTGACTTTTTAAAATCTAGAGATAATTCAAAGCCCTCGAAAAAGCATTTATCGTTTTCAAAATCAGCTTTAGAAATAATTGGAACTTTTGTAGAAGGGTATGGATTTCAATTACATAATAACAAAGTCGAAACCTATTTTACAACGATAATTTGGACAAAAAACCAACAGTATATAAAATTAACGGCATCGGATTTTCCAACAGATTATCCATATACTTACGACATCAAACTCGGAGAAGGAAACTGCGATGATTTCTTTGAATCTGAATGGGATTCCATATCAATTTCTGCTATTCAAAGGTTAACCGAACCGAATAAAAAATACAATGGCTACGATTTTCCAAAAAAAAGTGAATTTAAAGGGAGTTTAGAGAAAGCTAAAAAGGAACTTTTAGAATTTGGAAACAATTTTTTAAATGGAAATTTGGAATTGTTTTACAAAGCTAGAATTTTGACCAACGGGGAAAACAAACCAAAGAAAATTATTAAGAAAGATAAAAATGGGAATGTCCTTTTTGAAGTCTTGCCGTATAACGTCAAAAAGAAAAAAGATTAAAAAACACTACACAACACCGGCTATAGTTCCTTTAGACGTGCATAATAAAAAAGATAGTACCTTTAAATCCGTTACTGACGCCTACTTTTAGCCAGCGTTAATTAACCTAGAAAAATTGAGTCAAACAAAATGCATTCAGACAGAAAAACCCATTGGGAAACCGTTTATAAAACCAAAGGCCCTGAACAGGTGAGCTGGACTCAAGCGTACCCCAAAACATCGCTTGAATTTATTGACTCCTTCGGACTCGAAAAATCTGCTAAAATCATTGATATTGGTGGTGGCGACAGCAAACTTGTTGACTATTTGCTTGACAACGGATTTGAACATATTACCGTTTTAGATATCTCGGCGAAATCACTGGAGAAAGCACAAAAACGTCTAGGTAAAAAAGCCGAAATGGTTAATTGGATCGTTAGTGACATTCTGGAATTTGAACCTACTGAAGTCTATGATGTATGGCACGACAGGGCTGCCTTTCATTTTTTGACTAACCAGCATGACATCAAAAGATATATAGAAATTGCAAGACAATCTGTTAGAGGATATGTCAGCATTGGGACCTTTTCAGAACATGGTCCAAAAAAATGCAGCGGACTTAATATTAAGCAATATAGCGAGACCGAACTAATCTCACAATGGCAGGATGGATTTAAAAAGATTTCCTGTATGACTGAAGACCACGTGACTCCTTTTGATACCACCCAGCAATTTTTATTTTGCAGTTTTAAAAGGCAATAACATCAAAATCCAGTGGCTAAAAAAGGTTAACATTCTTTAGTCAATAGCTTTGTTTAGCTCAAGGATTCTAACAACCTTTTGAGATGGTATTACATTTCATCAAAAATATTCAACAATTCAGAGATTAAAAATTTCAATTCTGAACATATACAAGGAATTTTGCCAGTGTAATTATCTTAACTACTAAAATAACTATTACAATGACCAAAAAGAAAACCACCATAATTAGAGTCATATTACTTGTTGGAACAATAACTTCCTTGTTTTTTGTACCATGGTTATTGGTAAAGGCATGGATTCTGCCGCTACCAGATTCAATACAGGAACAAACAGATGAAGCCATTGGTCATGGATTTGATGGTATGATTGTTTATGTAGACCAAGCAGGCAAACCACCACAATATTATGCTTCTGGCTGGCATAATCGAGAGTCCAAGATACCTGCCAATCCACACGCATTATTTAAGATTGCCAGTATTAGTAAGCTATACGATGCCGTAGCTGTTACCAAATTGGTAAATGACGGGCGACTTTCTCTAGATAAAACCGTTGCTGATTATTTACCAGAACTTAAGGGAAGAATCGAAAACGCCGATAGAATTACATTGAGGTTGCTGATAAAGCATAGAAGTGGCATTCCAAATTTTACGGATGCTCCGAATTTTTGGGCAGCACCAACCAAGTCCTATGAGGAAAGCCTGGCGTTGATTATAGACAAGCCAGCCAATTTTGAACCTGACAATGACTATGAATATTGCAATACCAATTATTTATTAATCAATAAGATCATGGATCAGGCATTGGGTTATGACAACTTTCAATTTATTCAGGAAGAAATTCTAACACCGCTTACTCTTAAGCATACATTTGGTTCTTTACACGACGTCAATTTGGATGATGTTATGAGTGGCTACCATGTAGGGCATCCTTTAGATTTAAAGCCAGACGACCATGGTATGATGGCCACAGCCGAAGACGTGGGTACGTTCTTGCGAGCCTTGAACGATGGATCATTATTCGAGCCGGAAGAACAGGACATATATGCTTCCATATATGAGTATGAGCATGGCGGTTGGGTTCCAGGGTACCAAAGTTTTGCCAAATACTATAAGGACTTAGATACGGTTGTTGTTGCGTTTTATAGTACAACTGATTCCAAACTGTACAATTGGAATTTGTCAGAAATCATAAATAATAGAATTGCCAAAATTCTGAAAAGACAACATAGCTGACAACATGTACAGTCATCGATTTAATGTTTATAATGCTAACTGATGTTCCTTATTATTTCGAAACTCCCATGAATAAAATTTATATCTTTAGAGAAACGAATCTCTAATGATAGCGTTCTTTAGAAAAATTAGACAAAACTTACTTACAGAAGGTAAAACCGTCAAGTATCTCAAATATGCTTTGGGCGAAATTATCCTGGTTGTTATCGGGATTTTAATTGCGCTACAGATTAATAACTGGAATGAAGGCAAAAAGAACCAAGCCAAAGAAACCCTTTTGATTAAGAATATCGTTGAAGACCTGAAATCAGATACGGTCCATATGAATAAAGCTCTCAATGAATTAGACGAACAATTACAGGTTGTAGATTCCTTAATTGCCAAGGCCACCGATTCCCTAAAAACCTTGAATTATAACACCATGGGACTGCTGCGCTACTCTTCGGACTTTCGCCCAAAATCACAGCGCAACCATACCGAAGCTGTGAGCAATATGGAACATGAAACCGTCCGTAAATTACTCCAAAACTATTTTATTGACGAAGACCAAGTAGTGGATATTTTTCTGGAATATGAAAAGATTGTACAAAATGAGATACGGCCTTATTTAAGGAATTCGGGTATGCATAACCTGAATTCACTTTATACCACAAGTAGTAACTTCAAGATTGATAGGATGTTGCAACCTGAAGTCCTTGATACCGAATTAAAAAAAGTGGCATTTCAACAATTGCTGTTTGAAAGACGGCTGAAAACAGGTTCTTTTAAAAGATTGTTGAACGATCTAAAAAATAAAAATCAAGAACTCATTAACACGCTTACTTCAGAGGATCACTAATATCAAGATAATATAATGACCAAAAGGTTTGGTTTATTTTAGCCATTGATAAATGACATACGGCGCAATGGTAATCCAAATCAGTACCAATATCCAAACCCGACCTTCTAAAAGGTTATAATCATGTAGTAGTTTGCTCCAGGAATGTCCAGCCACATAATGCCCGAATAGAAATTCAAATATAACGGTTAGTACCAACCAAAGAATTCCTATTTGGAAGGTTTGACTGACTGTAGCAGGCATCCAGATTTTAAATAATAGCCAAACATAGCCTCCAAACAACAGTATCATACTAGCCGTGGAAAGCTGATGGGCGCGAAGTTCACTAACGTGATTTGCTATAAACTGCTCCCTAAAAAGTCCATTTATAATTGCTACTAAAACCATGGGAAACCATGCCAACAAATACTTCCGCATTGCATTTTAATTGTTACCGTGATTCTTATAAAAATAATAAATATTGTGATTCCTTGTATGTTGTATTCAGTAAGTTATAAGATTTATATTTCGTTTTAATTATTCAAAAGAGTAATTTTATGAAAACAAAACCAACTACATATGAAACGCGTCATCGTATTTTTATGGATTGCCCTATCTATATCCCATACCTATGGTCAACAACGTAAAGCCCGAGATTTGGGTGTTCCCTTTTTGGGAGAAACTGGCACCTATAATGCCATTACCGATGTACCAGGTGTTGAAGTAGGTTACAGTACCATTATATCTGGTGACAATGACCATATTTTAGGAAAGGGCCCTGTTAGAACAGGCGTGACAGCCATTTTCCCCAGAGGTAAGCAGAAAAAATTCAGTCCCGTTTTTGCTGATTGGCATAGCTTAAATGGCAATGGTGAAATGACTGGAACTACCTGGATTACGGAGTCGGGTTTTTTGGAAACACCCATCATGATTACCAACACCAACAGTGTGGGCGTTGTGAGGGATGCAGTATTGAAATGGTATGTTGATACCGATTGGTACCGTGGTGAAAATTGGTGGTACACCTACCCGGTTGTTGCCGAAACCTATGATGGCTTTCTAAACGATATTTACGGATTTCATGTAAAAGAAGAACATGTATTGGAAGCCATAAATGATGCCAAAAGTGGTCCCATTGCAGAAGGTAATGTAGGTGGTGGCGTAGGAATGACATGTTTGGGCTTTAAAGGCGGTACGGGAACTTCATCGCGTGTCATCAAACTTAAAGATACTACGTATACGCTTGGTGTACTCGTTCAATCCAACTTTGGCGGTAAAAATAATTTCAGTGTATTGGGTGTTCCTGTGGGCAGAGCCTTGAAAGACACGCTTAATTATGAGTATCATGCGCCTCCAAAATCCAGAAGACAAGAAGGTGACGGTTCCATTATAGTCGTGGTTGCTACTGATGCACCCCTGTTACCACATCAACTAAAACGTATAGCCCAACGTGTAACCATAGGAATAGGCGTGGTTGGTGGCCGAGGCAGTAATGGCTCTGGAGATATTTTTATAGCCTTTTCCACAGCCAATGAAGATGCCTTTAGTCGCGAGAAGACTACCGATTTAAAAATGTTATCAAACGATTGGATGACACCCTTTTTTGATGCCACAGCACAAGCAGTAGAAGAAGCCGTTATTAATGCCATGATTGCTGCAGAGACTATGGAGGGCATTAACAAAAACAAAGCCTATAACCTCCCTCCTGACCTATTAATCAAAACATTGAAAGACTATAACCGCATGTGATGACTAAAGCTATCCAAACTTACAATCAAACCCAGGAGGATTCAGACCAAGAAATCTGCAACACATTGGCCAAGTTCATCGACGGTGAATTACCAGAAAGTACCAGTAAGATTTGGCATGGGCATCCTGTTTGGTTTTTAAGTGACAACCCCATAGTAGGTTACAGTAAACAAAAAGCGGGTTTGCGTTTGATGTTTTGGAGTGGTGCCAGCTTTGATGAAACTGGTCTATCCGTGCGAGGCAAAAAATTTAAAGATGCCTCCGTATATTATACATCACCTGAACAAATAAACCCAGCTGACTTGAAACGTTGGCTTCAAAAAGCCCAAGATATTCAATGGGACTATAAAAATATTGTCAAACGAAAAGGCCAATTGTTACGCCTTAAATAATAGTATACTATGAAAGTTACACCAGAACATAATGAGAGAATAGCCAATATGACCTTTGCTTCAGTATATCCTCATTACGTGACCAAAATTGAAAAGAAAGGTAGAACCCAAGATGAGCTTCATAAAGTGATTGAATGGCTAACTGGTTTTGATAAAAACCAATTGCAAAAACTCATTGACGACAAGGCAACCTTTAAAACTTTCTTTGAACATGCTAACCTCAACCCCAACGCCCACTTGATAACTGGGGTTATTTGTGGCTACCGTATTGAGGACATTGACAACGAACTGACCAAACAAACCCGATATTTGGATAAACTGATTGATGAGTTGGCCAAGGGGCGTAAAATGGAAAAAATATTACGCGAACCCAAAAATTGACACTTTTTTGACAATTCAAAAGTGTGTACAACAGTCCATTCAGCTACTTTTGAAAAAAGTATTTATGAGACGCACCCAATCTTTTCTATGGTTTGTTTTGGCAATGATAACCCTATCGTGTAATGGTCAAAAAGAACCCGTTGATTCCAAAAAAGATCAACCCACCAAAACGGAATCCCATTCCGACTACTTATTTGCGCCTAATGCCAAACCTGATAGCACTAACATTCCGAATGATACCTTCGTACCACTTTTTTACGAAGGCCAATTGGCACATTGGATTCGAACCATCCACGAAGATCCTAAAGGTAACCTTTGGTTTGGCACCAATCATTATGGTGTTATACGATATGATGGTGAGGGTTTGACCTATTTCACTAAAGACAAAGGGTTTGGTGATAGCCGTGTATCGGCAGCAGTTGTGGAAGTCGATGGCAGGATTTATTTTGGTACTTCTGAAGGCATCACACAATATCACCCTGAAGACGCGAGTTTTTCTTATTTAACTACCAATGATGGATTGGTTCATAATGAAATTTGGTGTATGACCAAGACCAAAGATGGTACGATTTGGATTGGCACAACAGAAGGTGTTAGTCAATTTGATGGTCAAACATTTTCAACCTTTGCCATACCTAAACCCAATGTATCAAATCCAAAAGCCCTCATTTCCTGTAATCGTATAACCAGCATCCTAGAAGACCGCCAAGGTAACCTATGGTTTGGGACAGATGGTTATGGTGTTTGTAAATATGATGGCAATAGTTTCATCCATTATACAAAAGCCGATGGCCTATGTGACAATACTATTTCAGGACTATTTGAAGATAGTTCTGGTTCTATATGGATTGGTACTATGTTTGGCGGTATCAGTTTGTATGACAGTCAGGCTTTCAAAAACCTTACTGACGAGGGTTTAATTACAGGTACAGAAGCTTCAGGTTTTTATGAAGATACGGATGGTTCTGTTTGGTTTGCCATGGAACATCAGGGTGTTTACAACTATGATGGCAATACCTATAGGCTGTATAACCAAGATTCTGGTCTGGGCTCTACTGGTATTATTAGCATATTACGCGACAGTAAAAACCGGTTTTGGTTCGGTGGCTGGAAAGGCCTGTTTCGTTTTAAAAACCAACAATTTGATACCATTACCAAAACAGGTCCTTGGGATTAGTGCATAAAAAAACCACCCTTTCAGGTGGCTTTTTGATTTGGTTGCATGCAATTTGCTATTAATTAAAACTGTAAGTCGGCTATGATGTCAAATTCATCATAGATTACTTTGTCTTGTAGGTTGTCAAAGAAACTACTAGAACCATAACGCACATCGTATTTACTTCGGTCCACTTTTAAATTAGCTGTAGCTTTACTACCATACACAGACATGGTAAATGTTACAGGATGCGTGGTGCTCTTAATAGTTAAATCGCCGGTAACCTCATACGAATTTTTACCCGTTGCTTTCACATCTGTAAAAACCAATTGCGACGTTGGGTATTTTTCAACACCAAAGAAGTCATCTGATTTTAAGTGACCATCTAGCTTCCCTTTGTATTCTCCAGATAAATCCGTTGAACCAATAGTGGTCATATCCATTACAAAACTGCCACCTGTTAAGGTTTCACCATCAAATACCAAATTCCCTGATTGGATAGCAATAGTTCCTTCATGTGATCCTGTTACTTTATAGCCTTTCCATTGTACTTGGCTATCATCTTTCTTAATGTCTTTTTTTTGAGCATTCATAGTTGTGACTGTTGCGAATGCAACCAAAATTACTGTTAATCGTTTCATTGTATTTAAATTATTAGTGTAATTAATTTTATAATGCAAAGTTGACACATAAGCACTGCTAAAAAAATGAACTAGATTATGAAATGATGTTAAACTAGTTTAATATGATTTTCTGAAGATCTATTGGGAAGCCAACTGACTCTTTATTTTGCTTAAGAATTCTTTGGTAATACCTAAATAAGATGCCAATAAATATTGGGGAATGCGTTGCTCAATATTGGGATAGGTACTTCTAAAATACAGGTAACGTTCTTTGGCCGTCATACTAAAGTTTCGGATGATGCGCTTTTGGGAAGCCGCCAAACCACGCTCCAATAATTTTCTAAAGAACCGTTCCAAAGATGGAATTTTTTGAAAGACCTCATCAATGGTATCCACATGGAATTGTGCCAACACCGTATCTTCCAAACACTGAATATTGAACTGGGCTGGTTTTTGTTCAATAAAACTACCAATATCGGAAACCCACCAATCCTCTACACCCAGCATAATGATGTGTTCCTGACCGGTATCATCAACAAAAAACATTTTGGTACAGCCTTTCAAAATAAAGCTACTGTGTTTACAAACATCACCTTGCTGAAGAATATATTGCCCTTTTAAATACTTCCTTTCGGAAACATAGTTGGACAATACATCCAATTCTTGAGGGGTTAGCTCAATATAATTACTGATATAATTGAAGAGTCGTTGGATCGTTTTTTGCTTTAGAAATTTGAAATCAAAAATAATAAATAAAGCTGTTGTTTCGTGCCTTTAAAGACTTATTATCATTAATGAATTTTGAATAGTTTACAACAAAAAGCAGCAAACACCGTTTACATACTACTAAACCAAAAGATTATGAAAACCCTACTAAACCTTTTAGGCGTAGCCTTATTAATTATTACTTTATCATTCACGCCTTCCAAAACCAAAACAGTTGTTATTGATGTGAGTCATGGCGGTCATGACCATGGGCAGCAGGAACACAGCATTACCGAAAAGGATATTGCCTTGCAGGTTGCCCAAAAACTTCAAGAACTCTCACAGAATAGTTCTGTGGAAATCATTCTAACCAGAGATTCAGATGCCTTTGTCAGTTTAAAAGATCGTTCAGCTTTTATAAACAAGCAGAAACCACATTATATGCTATCACTTCACACCAATGGTCATACAGATAACTCTGTTTCAGGCTATGAATTGTTTTATGGCGGTGAAGATTACTACGAAGCTTCTAAAAAATTAGCTTCCAACCTTTCAGAAAGTCTGGATATTGATTTACCATCACGAGGTATTAAGCAAGCTGGTTTTTACCTATTAAAAAATACAACCTGTCCTTCAGCGTTTTTGGAAATGGGCTTTTTATCCAACTCTCAAGATCGTGACTACCTCACCAGTGAATCTGGTCAGATGGCCATTGCAACAGCTATTTTTAAATCTCTGGAACAACTTTAATTTTGATGGCTTAAATAGGAATCCAAATAGTTGCTAGTTGTCATATACTCCTTTTGAAGCATTCTTAAATGTGTTAAAACTGCTTCCCTTTCTGGATATTCTGGCTTTAGGCAATCCTGTAAATCGTCGTCATAAACCGTTAAGATGAGATACCAATGCCCTGTTCTTGTAGTATGATATCCATCCATTAAAGTAGATTTTCCTTCAGATTGTAACTTGGCATAAACTGTCAAAGGCACTAAATTGAGAAAGGTGGTGTTTTTTTCACGTTCGTGAAACGACAAGTAATAGGTTTTATTTTTTATGGATATAGGCACATTGTATTCCACATCTATATGCTCGCGATTGTATTTGGTATTGATGAAATTATAGAATTCATTAGCTTCTTTCGGGTCTTCAAAAATAAACCCATAGCTCCGAGGCAAATCTTTTTTAAACTTTTTGGACAACTTAACAGTGTCTGTCTCAATGTTTGGAGCTACCTGCAAAGGAATACAGGCATAGACCACTGTGAGCAGGACAATAACCAGTAGTTTTTTCATGGTTTGGTTTTTCAAGGAATATCAAACATTGTACCACAAACCATTATTGGTAAAAAACTTAAAACCGCTATTCAATTTTATTAGCCGGCATATCCTGACCATTTTGGTGCAAAGTCAAACTATCTATTTTACCCTTTTCATTAGCATTAAAAGTTACTTGAGCATCAACCACTTTTAAATAAAATTTGTTATGCGCCGATGCGAATAACTCAAATTGTGGCTGACCTGTAGCTTGTGCGAATAACTGATTATCTTGGCGTGTTACTGTAATGATAAAACCGGGAGCCAATTCATATTGACCACAATAGGTATCCATCACATCAATGGGCACCTCAACATCCGTGACCAATTCTGTTTTGGCAACACCTAAACTCAATAGCACCGTTTTGGCATTGTCATTAGCGGGATTTAACTCTAACGACTTCTTATAGTTGGTAATAGCCTGCGTGGTATCACCCACCTTTAAATAGCCTTCACCTAAAGAATCGTAAGGATTGGAAGCATTGGGAAAGGAAGCTACATTTAATTTAAAAAGTTCCAACGCTATAGTAGGCTTATCTTCAGAAAGGTATTTGTATGCCAAAGTATTGAGTTGGTTTTCATCAAATTTATAGGTGTCTGGTTGTTCTGTCTTTAACTGATGATACAGCTTAATAGCCGATTCCATACCATTGGCATCAATCTCCTTATTGATAACGGTTGCTATGGAAGTGGTTGGCTTTTCCAAAGGTCTCGGGTCTCCCAATAATTTCATACCCAACCGACCAATATCAGTATCTGCATTACCCAAAACCACGACACCTTTTTGCGTTCCATCTACAAACCCAGTGAATGATTTATAACCACCTGTGGCACCATTATGCCAGATTATGGTATCATCGCCATTTTGTGCGTAGTGCCAACCCAGACCAATTTTAAATTGGTCATCCTGATTTTCATACGCTACCTGTTGACTGAATGTCATGGCTTCAAAAATGGCTGGTTTTGAAACACCCATATTAACTTGTAAAAACCTGACCATATCTTCGGTTGTTGAACGAATACCTCCTGCCCCAGCCAAGCCAGTTAAATCCCAATTGGAAACTTCAACACCTTGTGCATGCGGTTTTGCCAAATGGTTTTTCATACTATCGGTTAATGTCAGTTTGGTACTCATCATGTTGCAAGGATGCGCTATTTTTTCTATTAAGAGTGTTTCATAGCTTTTGCCTGTATGCAATTCCAAAATATGTCCCAATAATCCCATAGCATAATTGGAATATTCATATTGTGAACCAATATCCCGAGTTAATTCATAAGAAGACAAAAATTCATAGATCAGTTCTGGTGTATAATCCACATAGGGATTTCTAGGATCTTTAGGGTTGAAATTGTCTGGCATTCTAGGTAAGGCTGACGTATGCGTAGCTAGATCCAACAGGGTAATTTCTTTACCATTTCTATTAGGAACCTTGACCCCTTTAGGTAAGTACATTGTAATGGGATCTGATAACTTCATAGTACCTTTCAAAACTTCATCAGCCAACATGATACAGGTAAAAACTTTGGATATGGACCCTATTTCATAAACCGTATGTTCATTTACTGGAATGTTATGTTTTAAATCGGTTGTACCATAATTATAGAAATCAACCTGATCGCCTTCAATGTAGGCTATAGATATCCCCACATTCTCACCAGACTCTACTCTGGCTTGAATATTTTCTTTAACGGCATCTGGTATTAGTACTTGAGAAATGGCCTGAAAACTTAAAAAAAGAAAGAGGCAGCTTACTAGATATTTCATCATTATTGGATTTTAGGAATAGCAAGATACCAAAAAAAGGGGCAAAATTATCCATACAACAACCTGATTTACAAAGTATATCATTTTACCAATTTTATGACCATTATCATAGTTATACCTAACAATTATGACTAACTTTCTATCATGAATACCATCGCACTGCGTATATCGGATTTCTTAAAGCAATATCCGCCATTTAACATGCTTCAGCAGGATCAATTGCTGGCTATATCTGGGGCTGTTGAAGTGATTTATGTGGAGCCCGAGAACTTTGTTTTTAAAACTACCGAGCCTGTCAAGAGTGTATTTTATGTGGTTCGAGAGGGAGCGATTGGTTTGTATCGGGAAGATACACAAAACCTCGTTGATGAATGCGATGAAGGCGACATCTTTGGTTTACGCGCCTTAATCAGACAAGGCAACTACAAGCTCACAGCCAAAGCTTTAGAGGAAAGCATTGTTTATAGTATTTCATCTGATTTATTGGAGGAATACATTACTTCAAATATGGAGGCCAATATGTTTTTAATGAAATCCTTTGCCTCCAACACCTCGTTTCGCCAGGATGATACTTGGCAAAATCCTATTTCGGCCACATTCATTAGTGACTTTAACGACGCTGAAAGTATCACTTATAGTAAAAACCCCATTACCTGTCATTCGAATACACCAATACAAGAGGCCGCCCAAACCATGACCACCAATCGTGTGGGGAGTATTATAATCACCGATAATCAAAAACCCATTGGTATTATCACGGATAAAGATTTACGGGTTAAGATTGCAACAGGGAATATCCGTATTGAGGCGCCTGTTACTGAAATTATGTCCACTCCCGTTATTACCTATCCTGAAACCATTTCAGTTGCCGAGGCACAAATTGCCATGTTGGAGCACAAAATCACCCACTTATGTATCACCAAAGATGGTACTCCTAATTCTGCTTTAACCGGTATTTTATCGGAGCACGATATTTTGGTTATTAGGGAAAACAATGCCTCTATATTGGTAAAGGAAATCAAACGCTGCCAAAGCAGTGTTGAATTACAACAAATTCGCATGCGAAGTGAAGCCTTGTTAAAACGGTATTTGGAACAAGATTTACCCATCAACCATATTTCTAAAATTATTTCGGCCATCAACGACAATATCACCAAGCAGGTCATTAGCTTGGCACTTAAAGATATGCCGACAAAACCACCTGTTGACTTTGCTTGGATGTCAATGGGCAGTCAGGGCAGACATGAGCAATTGCTTTTAACGGATCAAGATAATTTTTTGGTTTTTGAGGATGTTGAGGACGCTAACTATGAAACAACGCAACACTATTTTTTAGAATTTGCTAAAAAAATCACAGAGGGTTTGAATACCGTCGGTTTTGAGTATTGTCCTGCCAATATGATGGGTAGTAATCCCAAATGGTGTCTATCATTATCTGAATGGCGATCCCAATTTAAACGTTGGATTACCCATCCTGACCAAGACCATTTGATGCTTTGCACCATATTTTTTGATTTTGCATTTGTTTATGGTGATAAATCTTTAGCTGATAAACTATCTGAAAACATATTTGATGCTATTGATTCCCATGATATCTTTTTAAATTATCTCGGTTTGAATGCCCTTAACAATCCGCCACCTTTAAGTTTCTTTAGAAACTTTTTGGTTGAATCTTCAGGTGAACATAAGGATCAATTTGACATTAAGGCACGAGCCATGATGCCTTTGGTTGATGCCGCACGTTTGCTGATTCTCTCCAAACACATAGCGTCTATCAATAATACCACAACACGCTATCAAAAACTGATGGATTTGGAGCCTCAAAACAAGGATATTTATGAAGCATGTCTCTTGAGTTATGAAGATTTGTTACATTTTAGAACCAAGCAAGGTCTCAAACATTCCGATTCCGGTCGTTTCATTGATTTACAGCAATTGAGCAAAGCAGATCGATTAGAGCTTAAAAGCAGTTTCAAAGCCATAAAGTCGGTTCAGGAACTTATTCAAACCCGATACAAATTATCACAACTCATGTAATATGGGATGGTTTAAAAAACATAGCTATCCGCCTTTCTGGAATGAGTATCTATCGTCGTTTGACAACCATTCTCATCAAGACCTTCATGATTTCAGGTTCGTTGTTTTTGACACAGAAACCACGGGATTAAACCCTAAAAGTGATCGGATCTTATCCATTGGGACAGTAGCCATAATGAATGAAAACATCATCGTTTCTGATCAGTTGGAAGTCTATTTAAAGCAAGACACGTTTAATGCAGACACCGTTAAAATTCATGGGCTTTTAAAAACAGGCAAGCTAGAGAAAGTCTCTGAAGAAACAGCTATCATGGAATTTTTAAAACATATTAAAAATGCGGTACTCGTAGCACACCATGCAGCCTTTGATATTGCTATGGTCAATGCTTGCTTGAAACGATTGGGCTTACCTAACCTCAAAAACAAGGTTGTTGATACCGGCTTTTTGTATAGAAATACCTTGAACTCGTCAAACCCGAACCTGCATTTCAGTTTAGATGACCTATCGAAACAATTTAATATTCCACAACATGATAGGCATACGGCTTCTGGTGATGCCTATATTACAGCCATTCTGTTTTTGAAATTGATAGCCCTATTAAAGCAGAAAAAAGTTAAATTAAAATTAGACGACCTAATTTTACCAAAAAAACGCATCGGTTTGTTATAAAAAAAAGCGCTTCAACCGAAGCGCCTTCTTTGCTATTAATTTCTACTCTTATAGAGCATTATCCATAATATCCTGAACCACTTCTGGGTTTAGTAATGTACTAATATCTCCCAGGTTACTAGTGTCCTTATGGGCTATCTTTCGTAAGATGCGTCTCATAATTTTACCCGATCGTGTTTTTGGTAAGCCTTGGGTAAATTGAATTTTATCTAATTTGGCAATCGGTCCAATATGTTCGGTGATAATCTGGTTGATTTCCTTGCGCAAATTATCATGATTCCGCGTTTCACCAGTATCTTTTAAGATCACATAACCATAAAGCGCATTACCTTTTACATCATGTGGGAAACCTACAATTGCAGATTCAGAAACGGCTGGATGCTCATTGATAGCATCTTCGATTGGTGCTGTTCCTAAATTATGACCAGATACAATGATGACATCATCCACACGACCCGTTATACGGTAATAACCAACCTCATCCCTTAAAGCGCCATCACCCGTAAAGTACTTGTTTTCAAACGCTGAAAAATAAGTATCCTTATATCGTTGATGATTACCCCAAATGGTTCTTGCCATACTAGGCCATGGGAATTTAATACATAGACGCCCTTCTACCTGATTGCCTTTTAATTCTTCAGCATTTTCATCCATCAATGCTGGTTGGATACCAATAAATGGTAAGGTAGCATAAGTAGGTTTTGTTGGGGTGACATAAGGGATTGGCGTTATCATAATACCGCCTGTTTCTGTTTGCCACCAGGTATCCACAATAGGACTATTTTTCTTTCCAACATTATCGTTATACCAGTGCCATGCTTCTTCATTGATTGGCTCTCCCACAGAACCCAAAACTTTTAATGAGGATAAGTCATATTTTTCAACTAATTCAGAACCTTGCTTGGCTAAAGCACGGATAGCTGTTGGTGCTGTGTAAAACTGATTAACCTGATGTTTTTGAACAATCTCCCAAAAACGACCAAAATCCGGATAACTTGGCACACCCTCAAACATCACAGTGGTGGCACCATTACATAACGGACCATAGACTATATAACTATGACCAGTAATCCATCCAATATCTGCCGTACACCAATAAACATCACCATCACGATATTGAAACACATTTTTAAAGGTATAAGCCGTATAGACCATATAACCAGCAGTGGTGTGTACCATACCTTTGGGTTGTCCAGTTGATCCCGATGTATATAAAATGAATAGCGGATCTTCAGCCTTCATGATTTCAGCTGGGCATTCATCTGAAGCTTGCTCTAATAATGGCTCCAACCATTCATCCCGACCGTCTTTCATAGTCACCTCATTGTTAATGCGTTTGGCTACGAGAACGGTTTCAACACCAGGACATGATTCCAAAGCATCATCAACGATACCTTTTAAATCAATCGTTTTGGCTCCACGATAAGAACCATCACTTGTGATGACCATTTTGCAATCGCAGTCATTTATCCGCGTTGCCAAAGCTGTAGAAGAAAATCCAGCAAAAACCACTGAATGCACTGCACCAATTCTGGCACAAGCCAATACAGCAATAGCCAATTCTGGAATCATGGGTACATAAATACAAACCCTATCACCTTTTTGAACACCTTTGGATTTTAAAACATTAGCCATTTTATTGACCCTATGATACAGTTGTTTGTAAGTGATATGTTCCGCCTTTTCACTAGGGTCATTAGGCTCAAACAAAATAGCTGTTTGATCTGCTCGTGTTGTTAAATGCCTATCTATACAGTTTTCAGTTATATTGAGTTGGGCACCTTCAAACCATTTAATTTCAGGTTTTGAAAAGTCCCAACTTAATACATTATTCCATTTTTTCCGCCAAAGAAAATGTTCACCAGCAACTTCTTCCCAGAAGTTTTCTGGTTCCCGAACCGATTTTCTATAAACTTGATAATACTCTTCTAAATGTTTTATATGATAATTACTCATGACTCGTTAAGTTTTTATGTATTCCTATTTGATTGATTTTATAAACTGCAGTTATTTCATTTATGATTTCAGGATCATCGATAGTCGATGGAATGTTATAACTCATCTCATCGGCTATATTGCGTAACAATTTACGAAGAATTTTCCCAGATCGTGTCTTTGGCAACCTATCGACCACCAAAACATCTCGAAATGAAGCAACCGCTCCAATTTCATGTCGTACATCCTGAATAATCTGCTTTTGGATATCCTCCTCGCTATCATTGTTTTCTGCTTTTAACACCACTAATCCCAATGGTTTTTGACCCTTTAAATCACAGTGAACACCAAAAACGGCACACTCCGCAACCGCTTTATGCGACGCCACAATTTCTTCCATTTCAGCTGTTGACAAGCGATGCCCAGCAACGTTGATAATATCATCTACACGACCAGTAATAAATACATAGCCATCTTCATCTTTATAGCCACCATCTCCCGAAAAATAATAGCCCGGAAATTTTTCCAAATAACCTGATTTAAAACGTTCCGGATTTCCCCAGAGATTCATGAGCGTTCCAGGTGGCAAAGGTAGTTTTACTGCCACATAGCCCTCACTACTGGATGCGACTTCTTGGCCTTCTTCATTTAATATTTGGATATCATAACCACACACTGGAAATCCTGCTGATCCGGGTTGTACATCCTGTAATTCCAAACCAGCCATATTGGCTAACATAGGCCAACCACTTTCTGTTTGCCACCAATGGTCAATGACAGGAACTTGAAGTTTTTCTTCTGTCCATTTTAAGGTAGCCACATCGCAGCGCTCACCCGCCAAAAATTGATATTTTAAACAAGACATATCAAACTTTTTTAAAAACTTGCCATTTGGATCTTCTTTTTTAATGGCACGGATGGCTGTAGGGGCTGTAAACATCACCTTCACCCGATGCTCACTAATGACCCGCCAAAAGGTTGATGCATCTGGTGTTTTGATAGGTTTTCCCTCAAAAAGAACCGTGGTATTGCGGTTGATTAACGGTGCGTAAACAATATAACTATGACCAACTACCCAACCGACATCGCTGGCAGCCCAGTAAACATCTCCCGGTTCTACCCCATAGATATATTTCATAGAGAATTTTAAAGCTGTGGCATAACCGCCTGTATCACGAATAATGCCTTTAGGTTTTCCTGTTGTACCAGATGTATATAAAATGTATGATGGATGCGTTGAAGGAATAGAAACAGCTTCTGATGGAACAGCATTCTCAACGAGCGTTTGATAATCCACATCATAATCCTGCTTTGGGATTTCAGCATTGAGATTTCTATTAAAAACTATCACATTTTGAGGCTTGTGGTTAGCCAATTTTATAGCCTCATCCACATAAGGTTTATACGGAATAATCCGCTGAATCTCAATACCGCTAGATGCGGTGATGACAGCTTTTGGTTGACAGTCGTCAATTCGGATGGCTAATTCATTGGGTGCAAATCCCCCAAATACCACGGAATGAATCACACCAATTCGCACGCAAGCCAACATGGCATAAATCGCCTGTGGTATCATAGGCATATAAATGATGGCCGTATCGCCTTTTTGCAGACCTAATGTCTGGAGACCTCCAGCCAATTTAGCGACTTCATCATGAAATTCATTAAAGGTTATATGTTGCTTGGTTTGAGTAACAGGCGAATCATAAATAATAGCTGTTTGACTTCCAAAGCCATCTTTGATGTGTTTGTCGATACATAGGTAGCTTAAATTTAATTCACCATCATGAAACCATTGATAATAATCGTGTTGGTCTTTGGATAATATGGTTTGTGGTTTCTTAAACCATTCTAATGCATCACTTTGTTCTTTCCAAAAACCTGCTGGATCTTGGATACTGTTGTTGTAAAAATCCTGGTAGTTCATGACTTTGTTTTTTTAGAATTAAACAAGCCAAACCAGTTGGGATTCAATACTTTCAATTTAATTAAAACCCAAATAATCACAATAAAACAAACACCAATAACCATAGAGTTAACCGTACTTATGGGTGTGTCATTTTCAAATTTAAAACGAAGATATAGGGTAATTAAAACGTAAATACTAATAATAATATCTGACGTCAAGGGGTTGATACGAAATTTCATAATCAATACTACTTTTCAAATAAGCACGTACAAAAGCCGTGACTTATTCTATTAAACATTGTTTGTTTGCACACAAAACCAATGGTTAATTGAGTAGTTCAAGAATTTCTGAAACTATTTTTTTTACTGAAAACGGCTTGAGTAAATATTTGTCTGCCCCAAGTTTTAAGCCTTTTTCAATATCTGAAGCTTTATTTTTAGCCGTTAAAAACACCACTTTGGTATTCTTTAAACTGGCTTGTTCTTTTATAAATTTCAAGGTTTGATAGCCATCTACATTCGGCATCATAATGTCCAGCAAAATTACATCTGGCACATCTTTTTTTAATATCTTAAGAGCCTCACTTCCATCTCTCGCTATATACACTTCAAAGTCTTGTTTTTTAAAAGCGTATTCCAACGTCATCACAATATTGGGCTCATCATCTACAATTAAAATCTTCTTCATATTTTACAGCAGTACAATTTAGTCAAAAGGTAGCTTAAAACCAAAGGTTACACCACTTTTTTGATTGTTTTTAACCCATATTTTTCCATGGTGTTTTTTAATGATTTGCCTACTAATGGCCAGCCCTAAACCACTACCCTGTGGTTTAATGGTATTTTGGTCACTGGTTTGATAAAATTTGTCAAAAATAAAGTCTATATCCTTATCTGAAATACCTCTACCATTATCACTTACCAACACCTCAATGGAAGCATTTCCAAGCTTATAATCCACCACAATCCTACCCGTATTTGGTTCGCAAAACTTAATGGCATTGGATAGTAAATTGGTCAATACCTGAATGATCCGATCTTCATCGTAATTCAGTTTACACTTATGTGGGTTTTTAGTAACTATCTTAATATGTTTCTTGGCTGCAATCTGACTCACACCATTAATTGCTTTTTCAATAGTCACCTTAATATCATGTTGCCTCATGTCCAGCTCTTGTCTACCCGTTTCCAGCTTTTCAAAATCTAAGATATTATGTATCAATCGTGATAAACGATCTGAATCCTGAAGAATATTGCTTAAAAATTGAGCCTTTACTTCAGCTGGCATATCGGCATCTTCCATAATTAACTCGGTTGCCGCACGAATACCCGTTATCGGTGTTTTTAATTCATGGGCTACAGTATCCAAAAACTCATCCTTTTGTTGGTCCTTCAGAATCAACTCATCATTGGCGTTTTTAAGTCTGTTGGTCAAATGCTGAAGCTCATCAGACTTCTCTTTTAGCAGCTTATTACTGGCAATGGTTTCTTTAGATTCCTCTAAAATTTTCAATACTTCAACCAAACTAATCTGCTCTTCCTTCACCACACTCGAAATCAAAATTTTAGCCGAAGAACTACCGATACTACCAGTCAAAAGTTTTTCGGAAAAATTAATGAGTCGTGCATCTGCGAGTTGCGTATCCTGTGGTAATTTATATTTTGTAAAAAAGATACTCAGAGCACGTTGCGCTCGTTGTTCTCCTAAAAATCGGTTGAGAACATTTTTGATATCAGACACATAGGCTTCCCCTTTCCAAACCAAAGCACTGTCCTGAAGCGACGCATAATTTTTGCTATCTACAAACATTTCAGCATAGTTACGCTCCCTGTAATTTCCTTTAAACATGAGAGACACCGTGAGGTATAATAAGGTATTGATACTCAAACTCCAGAAAAAAGCATGAGCTGGTGGACTTAAAAAGTCAATACCAAACAAGGCGCTTGGTCGCAATGCCTCAATATGAAACAAACCATAATCCGAAAATTCAGAAGTTCCAGTAAGCACCTGCATGACAAATGGTAAAACCAAGGTATAGAGGGTTGTTAAAAAACCGGCAATAATACCGACTTTAGTTGCTCGGGAGGATCCTCTATTCCAAAATATTCCAATAAAAAACGACGGTGCCAACTGGGCAATGATTACAAAAGAAATCAAGCCTATGGAATATAAGGACAAGGCCTTTGAAAAGGACACATAAAAGAAATAGGCTAGAATGATGATGCTAAAAATGGAAACCCGTCTGATAACCTTAATGTATTTGGCATTTTTTTCTGGCTGACTTTTACTAAACTTATCTAAAAATCCATACGGAATGATCAGGTTGTTACTTACCATAGTTGATAGTGCCAAAGTGGACACTACGACCATGGATATGACTGCTGAAAAACCTCCCAAAAAAACCAATAAGGCCAATACCGTATTGTCTTGTTGCAGCGGCAGCAACAGGGTATAATATTCGGCATTAACATCATTACTGAAGGATAGCTTTCCTGCCCAAGCAATAAATATCACAAACACATTAAACAGCAATAGATATAACGGGAATAACCAAATGGCTTGTTTTAAATATTTTTCTCGATTGTTTTCCAAAACCGATACTTGAAATTGTCTGGGCAATAGAAATATGGCCAAAAAGGATAACATAATCATAAAGAACCAATTGAATCCGTTTCCGATATCCCCAAAAGTGGACAAGCTTTTAAAAGACTCCACAGTTGAAATTCTATCATAAATATCTGTCGTACCATCAAAGAGGTAAAACGTGACATAGAAACCAATCACCAAGAAGAATGCTAACTTTAAAACCGACTCAAAAGCCACTGATGCCACGATACCACGATGTTTTTCAGAAGCATCGGTAGCTTGTGTTCCAAAAAAGGTGGCAAAAACAGCCAAAAGCACCGCAATGTAAAATGTGGAATCATCCCAAATACTCTTTGATATATAACTGGTTTCATCGACCATAATTTCAAAGGTTTCTGAAACCGCTTTTAATTGCAATGAAATATAAGGCACAATACCAACCAAACACACTACCGTGACCAAAGCACCAATAAACCGATTGTTCCCATAACGCAAAGAAATAAAATCGGCAATGGACGAAATTTTATGCTGTTTGGAAATTCGTATAATCTTTCGCAAAACGATAATCCATAAAGGCGCGGCAATAACTGGTCCTAAATAAATGGGCAAAAACTGCATTCCCGAGTTAGCCGCAATACCGATACTGCCATAATAGGTCCAAGCGGAACAATACACTGCCAATGACAAGGTGTAAATGTATGGGTTGTTTACCCATTTGCTTTTGGCATTCTTTTCAGCAATAAAAGCGATGTAGAATAATATTGCCAAGTAGATGATGATAATTATGAACAAACTATAATTACTCATAATGCCGTTTTAGAATCATATAGGAGATAATTATTGCCACACACCAAATGGCGAATATGGAAAAATAGATGACAGGAATTCCAAGAACCTGTCCTTCCATATTGAAGATGAATAGAAAAGGCACATTGAACAACAGCAAAAGTGCCAACGCCAAAACTACTAATTTTTGTTCGTGTCTTTTTTTCATAATTACAAATGCAGTTAAATGTAAGAAAAAAACAGTATGGTCTAAAAAGGCCATACTGTTTTTACTAACTAAACAAACTTTCAAATTTTATATAAATCTGAAATAATTAATGACTGGAAGCTTCACCTGCTCCCGAAGGTATTCTGATATTCTCAACAATCTCTTGAACATCAGCAGGAGGTGCTGCTGTCATTCTGGAAACTACTACAGAAACAATGACATTTACAATCATAGCCACCGTACCAAAACCTTCTGGTGAAGTTCCAAACCACCATTCACTGGCAGGTCTTGGATCCATCACACCAATTAATCCGGTTTTATAGCGTATCATGTAGAACAGCATTAAGGTAATACCCACAATCATACCCGCTATGGCGCCTTGCTTGTTCATACGTTTATCAAATATTCCTAAAATAATAGCTGGGAAAAATGAGGCTGCTGCCAAGCCAAAGGCCAACGCCACAACAGCCGCTACGAAACCAGGAGGATAAATACCGAATAGTCCCGCAATGATGATAGCCACTAAAATAGCGATACGAGCTGCCATTAATTCTCCTTTTTCTGAGATGTTAGGCTTTAATTGCTTTTTAATTAAATCGTGAGAAATTGATGTTGAAATTACTAATAATAAACCAGCGGCAGTTGAAAGTGCTGCGGCTAATCCACCGGCTGCTACCAAAGCAATCACCCAATTAGGTAATTTAGCTATTTCAGGATTTGCCAATACCATGATATCTCTATCAACATATAACTCGTTAACTTCGGCATTGGCATTGGAAATCAAACGCTCGCCATGCGCACCACGTTCACTAGTATACAATGGTTTTTTACCATCAATGGCACTACCCGCTACATATTGAATTTTACCATCATTATTCTTGTCTGACCAAGCAATTAATCCTGTGTTTTCCCAGTTCTTGAACCACTCTGGAATCTCACTATATTGTTGCTCACTTACTGTTTCAATTAAGTTGGTTCTCGCAAACACCGCAATAGCTGGAGCCGTAGTATACAGAATAGCAATAAACAACAGGGCTAAACCAGCTGATTTTCGAGCATCTTTTACTTTAGGCACCGTAAAGAAACGTACGATTACATGTGGTAATCCTGCAGTTCCAACCATCAATGCCAAGGTAATGGCAAACACATCCCAAGTAGATTTGGTGCCACTAGTATATTCATTAAAGCCCAATTCAGTATGCAAGGTATCCAGTTTATCCAATAGATAGGCACCACCTTCCAATTTGCCACCCATACCTATTTGAGGAATTGGGTTTCCAGTCATCTGCATGGAAATAAAGAATGCCGGTACCATAAAGGCAAAAATCAAAACACAATATTGTGCTACTTGGGTATAGGTAATTCCTTTCATACCACCCAAAAAAGCAAATACTAACACAACTGTCATACCGATAATAACTCCAAGATTAATATCAACTTGAAGGAATTGTGAAAATACAATACCCACACCACGCATCTGTCCAGCTACATAAGTAAATGAGACAATTAACGCACAGATGACCGCTACGGTTCTAGCTGTGTTGGAATAGTAACGATCCCCTATAAAATCAGGTACTGTAAACTTTCCAAACTTCCGCAGATAAGGCGCTAACAGTAAGGCCAATAACACATAACCACCGGTCCATCCCATCAGGAATACGGACCCATCATATCCCATGAAGGAAATCAATCCTGCCATGGAAATAAAGGAAGCGGCACTCATCCAATCGGCTGCAGTAGCCATTCCATTTGCCAAAGGTGAAACGCCACCGCCAGCAACATAAAAATCTTTTGTTGAGCCTGCTCGGGCCCAAATAGCGATTCCAAAATATAGAGCGAATGTTAGCCCTACTAAAATCCATGTCCATGTTTGTACACTCATAATAATTTGTTTTAATAGTTAAGGCTTACTCGTTGAAACCGTATTTTTTATCTAATTTATTCATCAATCTGACGTATACGAAAATGAGAATAACGAATACGTAAATGGAACCTTGCTGTGCGAACCAAAATCCTAATTTGAATCCGCCCAGACGAATTTCATTTAAAGCATCTTTAAATAAAATTCCACAACCGTAGGAAACTAAAAACCATATAGATAATAGAATCACCAAATACTTGAGGTTTTCCTTCCAATAGGCTGTTGCGTGTTTTTGTTTATCTGACATAATATTTCTTTTTTATAAATAAATCATTGCTTGAAGCGTTACTGTACCCACACTATCATTATTTCCATATTTTGTGTTTTGGTACTCTAATGTTAATTTGGAATGATGTCCGCTGAAATAAGCGTTTGCCCCAATTCCAAATTGATTGGCATTATCATTAATAGCATCTATTGATCTATTGGTATAATGTAAATACGGCTGGATCTTGGTGCTCTTTTGGGTTGGAATAACATATCCCACATGTGCATGAAACATATTACCAGTTTCATAAGTTTGACCTAGCGTGTAATTATCGCCATAGTCATTGGTTTGAAACAAACCATAAGCTGTAATAGCCGAACCGTTATCGCCAATTGGTGCATCATAAAAAGCATCAACAGCAAAAATGGCGACATCTTGACCTTCTAGGATACCGAAATTGTTCGCCGTAACCGCGCCTTTTGGATGTAAAAAGAAACCAGCTCCAACGTTGAATACGCGTTTACCACCCAGGTAGGTTCCTACTTTATAGGGTAAAAAGTTGGATTCCTGATCAAAAAAGTTGAAATCAAAATAACCAGCATAGGTTCTTCCAGCTTCTTTTGAGCCTAAAAGTCGTCTTCCAGAATATATGGCATCACCCCCATTAACTGGCACTGCAGAAGCTTGTAAGTTATTGGTTATGGCATCATTGATAGCTAATCTATATTGCAACTTTCCAAATTTACCTTTAAAGTAAACTCCCATGTGTCTTGCAAATTGGTCGGATAAACCAATGGTTGCCCAGGCTTGACGGGTATTATCTAAAGTCATCATGTTTAGGGTACTTTGGTTATTGGCTCTGGAAATACCATTCCAATAGTGTAAACCACCACCAATAGAAATATAATCTTTGTAAACCGTATACTCACCCCATACATCATGGAAAAATAATTGCGCGCTATCCCCTTTTCCTGTTGGTGACAAATTATCGCCATTTAAGCTATTTAAACCAAAATGTGTCAGAATTAAAAACTTTTTGTTTAATTGTGCGTACATCAGTACTCGTGCACGACGAATACTAAAGTCTAAATCACTTTGCTCGTTTCCATTGGCATCCAATGGTCGATCGGAATTATGTTGAGCCCAGAATTGCGCCCAGGAAATGATTCGGAAGTACTTTGTACCATCCTCATTGAGTTTTACTTTCATCCCTCCAGTATAATCAGGTGCTCCTTGAGAGAATACCATTCCAGTACTGGCAAAAGTAAACATGGCTAGTAACCATAGTGTTTTCTTCATAATTTTTAGAGTTAATTAGTTAATTAATTGGTTTTGTGTGCAGGACTAATCTCTAAAAATGTATGTGTTAAATAAAAATTGTTATAGGTAATTGCTAATTTACAATATCTAATCGCGGAATCGCTCCCATTTAATGAGCATAAACTTATCCCCCAACTCGGTGACTAGGACACCAGCTCCGGATAAATTTTCGGTGTTTTGAAAGTATTTGGACAGTTCATTGGCGTTCAATATTTTATAGGTAGGATGGTAATCGGTTTTGTAGGGCCGTTTGATGTTGTATTTCTTCACCCAATTCATGATACTCACATGAGAAATACCCAATATGCGTTCAATCTCTCGGTAGGTTAACCCCTCTAAATACAATTGTAGTGCTTTATTGACGTAGTAATCATCAATGCGTTTCCCTAACTTATTTACGGTAAAGAAATAGCCGCAAGACTTGCATTTATAGCGCTGCCGATCGTTCACAATGCCACTCTTGATGTATTGGTCTGAATTGCAATTTGGACAGAGATCAATTTTCATATATACTAATTTAGCATAAATATAGTAATTTAGCAATAATTGTGAATAATTATCTTTTACGACTTCAAACGCTGTTTATAAGCTTGTATTTCTTTCACCACACGTGGAGCCAAAATAAGAGTTGACAACATGGTTGGGAAGGCCATCAAGGCAAAAAAGCCATCGATAAGGTTAATCATCAAACTTAAGGACGTGGTGGCTCCCATAATGATACTGGCAATGTACAGATAGTTGTAGTAATGTTTGTTGTGCGCACCTATTAAAAAGGACAGACACTTACTACCATAATAGGAATAGGAAAACAAAGAAGATACACTAAATACTATGATACAGAGCAATAACAGATACTTCCCAATACCCGAAAAGGTTTGCCCAAATGCTGAAGCTGTCAACGTCACGCCATTAGCATCGGTGGTTTGCCAAACACCCGTTACTAAAATAGCTAAGGCTGTTAAGGTACAGACTAACAAAGTATCAATGGCAGGACCCATCATGGCTACCAGGCCTTCACGAACGGGTTCAGAGGTTTTGGCAGCGCCATGTGCCATAGGTGCGGTTCCGATTCCAGCTTCGTTGGAAAAAGCACCACGACGAATTCCCAAGAGAATCAATCCGCCTACCATACCACCCAAGAAGGCATCGCCAGTAAAGTTTTTAGCCGCAAAGGCATCGGTAAAAATGAGTGCCAGATAACGGGGCACCTCGTGGATGTTAACAATCAGAATGATGAGCACCAACACAAAGTACAACAACACCATACTCGGTACCAAACGTGCTGCCGTTTTACTAATGCGGTTGAGTCCACCAAGGATAACGATGCTGGTCAATAACACCAGAATAATCCCAATTAAAAGGTTTGAGGTAAAATCTACTTCTACGCCATTGGGCACTAACAAAATATCATTAATGGCCTGTGTCAATTGGTTAACATTAAACACGGGCAAAGCACCTACCAATCCGCAGAAACTAAAAAAGGCCGCCAAGGGTTTCCAGGATTTACCCAAGCCTTCCACAATAAAATACATAGGACCACCTTGAATGTCGCTATTGCTATCCTTACCACGATACATGATGGCCAAGGTTGCCGTAAAGAACTTGGTTGCCATACCAATAAGCGCACTAATCCACATCCAGAATACCGCTCCGGGACCACCAATGGCAATGGCTACCGCCACTCCAGCAATATTGCCCATACCAATGGTTGAGGATAGAGCTGTTGTTAGGGCCTGAAAGTGACTAATTTCACCAGGATCGTTGGGATTATCATATTTACCGCGAAGCACCTGTATGGCATGCCCGAAATACCGAAAGGGTAAAAAACGGGATAGGATGAGTAAGTAAAGTCCGCCACCGATGAGTAAGATGAGTAAGGGTAAGCCCCAAGCTGCGGATGCGAAGCGTTCAATAAAGTGGTTAATGGTTTCCATAGGGTGATTTCGTAGGACTAAAAATAGTAAAGTTATTTGGATTGTTGTTGATTGGTTGATGTGTTCTCAATACCCTTCACAGGACTTAACTAGGGCTTATCTATAACTTAAACACGGGTGAACCTAAACTCAACTAGGCCTATACACTCCATTTTGTATAGCTTTTGTAAGAATTTTCGATAGCTGACCCGAAGGACATCCGAAGGAGACCCGAAGGAAACCCGAAGGAGACCCGAAGGAAACCCGAAGGAGACCCGAAGGAGCACCCAGAAAAACCATCATTGTTTGTTTAAAAGAAAAATATTTAGGATTTTTACAATTCATCAATCAAATTAAACATTATGAAATCATCTTACACGCTTTCTGTACTGCTTTTAGCGCTTTTTTTAAATTTTAATTTAGGCTTTTCACAAGAAAACCCTTTAAGTCAAACCTATAAACAAGAAGTCATCACCAAGCTTTCGCAACTCATGAACGATCGCTACGTGTTTCCTGATGTTGCCAAAGCCACCGAAACCCATTTAAAAAACCAATTGGCGGCTGGACACTTTGACTCCTTTACTACGTATGAAGCCTTTGCCGCTGCCCTCACCGAAAGTGTGCAAAGCATCAATAAAGACAAACACATGCGTATTCGAACGAATCCGCCGTATGTAGCGCCCGACAATTCTCCGGAGCGTGCCATTGAAGAACAACTGGACCGCATGAACCGCACTCGTTGGTACAATGCGGGTTTTGTAGATGTAAAAGTGATACCCGGCAATGTGGGCTATCTGGATTTACGAGGCTTTTCTGGTTTGGAAAATGGCCAAGCCCATGCCGATGCCGCCATGCAGTTTATCTCGCGTGCTGATGCGATTATTATAGACCTGACCCAAAATGGTGGTGGTAGCCCCCGAATGGTGCAATATCTTTGCAGTTATTTCTTTGACGACCACAGACACCTGAACAGCCTTTACTGGCGTGAAGGTGATGTGACTGAAGAATTCTGGACCCTCGATAAGGTAAACGGTATCAAGTTACCCGATGTGCCTTTGTTTGTTATGACCAGCAACCGCACGTTTTCCGGTGCCGAAGAATTCTCCTATAATATGCAAACCCAAAAGCGTGCGACCTTGGTAGGTCAAACAACTGGTGGTGGCGCCAACCCTGGCGGAACCATGCCTATTAATGAAAACCTGAATGTGTTTATTCCCAGTGGGCGTGCTATCAACCCGATAACCCAAACCAACTGGGAAGGTGTTGGTGTGGTACCCGAAGTAAAAACCACTCCAGAAGATACCTATCAAACTACATTGGATCTCGCTGTAGAAGCTGCCAAAAACTATCGTGCCAAACGGGATGCGCACTTTACCCAATTATTGCAAGACCTGAACAGGCAGTTGGAACAATACACAGCCGGTAGCTCTGAGACGGCTATTTATAACCAGCTCAAAGTTTGCCAAGAAGCGACACTATTGGATGAAGGTGGAATTAATAATTTAGGCTATACCTATTTAATGGAACACCAAAAGCCTCAAATAGCCACGTGTATTTTTAAAGCCAATACCCTATTGTATCCTGACTCGCCTAATGTGTATGATAGCTATGCCGAAAGCTTGCTGGCTCAAGGTGACAAAAAGGCTGCTTTAAGCAATTACGAAAAAGCCGTGGCACTGGCTACCTCACAGGAACATCCGAATTTGGATTTGTTTCAAGAGAATTTACAAAACGCCAAACAACGATTGCAAGACTAGAACGAACCTCACAGGGATTGTTTTAATGGGTTAAGCTTTTTAAGTATTTGGTTTCTGAATTATTTTAGAGTACCGAAAGGCACTCTGCATATTTTAGTAAATTGTTATTTTTAAACCCTTTTACAAAAACCCACCGAAGAAACCTTTTGATATGCGTAGATATTTAGGATTGCTATTCATGAGTGTACTATTTTGGAATTGTACCCAACAAAAAAAGGAATTGGTCCTACTGGGTACTGTTCATCAACCCGTAGCAAATTTTACACCGGACAGCCTGTATAATATTCTGGTTAAAATCAAGCCCGACCTCATCCTATTTGAAGTAGATTCTTCTTTTTTTACAAAAAACTTTGAATTTAAAAAAACCTGGGATAGCAATGAAAATATTGCCACGGTAACATACATGAACACTTTTGATGTGGATGTGAGACCCTACGAATTTACGGGACGCAATGCATACCGCTTAAAAATAGGGTCCAGGCCAACCGATAGTAAGGCATCCCAATTGTTAGATAGTCTTTACAAAAACAAGCAACTGAACGCTTTGGATACTAAAATCTATGAGCGCTTTCTTAATATAAATGATTCGTTAAATGCATTTGCCTATTTAGGAGCTCGGGCATTTAATAGCGCGGAAACCGACAACACAGCTTCTATGAGGCAAGCTTATCAATACAAAGATTTGTTGGGCATTATGGATAAATACCCGATTTTTCATGAAACCTATTATGTGAAACCAGATGGTGATAGCATTAGTTATTTTGAGGGGTATAAAAGAGCCTCTGAATTTTGGGATTTAAGAAACCAGACCATGGCTAAAAACATTCTACATTTTATCCAGGATGCTGATTACCAAAGAATTGTGGTGTTGAACGGTTATTTTCACCGGTATTACTTGAATGCCTTAATAAAGCCTAAGCAGGATTCTTTAAATTTCATGGTCAAAGAATTTTATGATTATTAAAGCTTCATGCTTTGTTAGGACTTTTCACGGGTTAGACTGAAGGAAATTTTAAGAAGCCAAAAACTACGTACAAGTGCGTATGGGCAAAATAGATAAAATTAAGTAGATTTGAGTATCTGTATAACATAACGATGATGTTATCCACTCGATTTGGGTGTATATATAATAAATATAACATTACTAGTGATGTTATTCATACGTTGGCAGTAAGCTAAAATGAACGAAACACATAAAAAACAAATTAGGATTCATTCAATAATTATTTTAATTGGAATTTTAATTATCATAGTATTTGGAAATGAAACTTCTTGGTTGAGATACTTTAACATTTTAGCTATCTTCATAATATTGAGAAGTTTAATTTGGTTTATTTCTAACTCAGAAGAATTACTATTTTACATTTTTCCAACAAAAACAATCCGCGAAAAAAAACCAAAACTAAAAGATAAAATTTGGAGTCATATATCAATGGTTTTATTTTTTTCTGGATTAGTGTTTTTAATATTTCAAATGAGCAATATTGAGAATATAATTGAGGAATCGAGTTTTTGGAAAAATTTTGGCATTTTAGGATTTAGTTTCAGTTTAGTTTGCCTGTTTTTCCTAAATAAATTTCAACCTTCAGTATTTAGTGAAAGTGGAAGAAGATATTCTGTTATTTTCGGTTTTGTTTTTGGCTTAACAGGTTTGACTATTTCAACATCAAGTTTTCTGAATAAAAAAAATGCCAAAAAAGAAACTATACAATCTGAATTTACTATTAGCCGAAAAAGTACTGGCGGAAAAAAGAATAAATCACATTGGATTTTTATTACAATAAAGCAATCTGAAAGAAGATTTGAAATAAAACCAAACTTATGGAATAATTTAAAAGTTGGAGATAGAGTTTTAATAAAGCTACAAAAAGGATATTATGAATACGATTTTGTGACTGAAATAAAGCCTACTGCCAACACTGGCTATAATTCAGCGTGGCTTATGCCCTATTCTGGAAAATATGTAAATTTAATCAAGCTGATTTCTTACGCGGAATGTCCTTCGGACGATTCCACGCCGAAATCATAGCCCAACCGTTGTAAAATATTATGACCAAACCCATAAGAATAGTTGATGACAACATTGAATTAGAACTTTATACTGGAATTTTTGGTGTATATGTTCTAGGAGGTTGGGATGTTGTTGTGGATGACTTCACTTTTGACCTGACAAATACTGAAACAGGCAGAATAATTAAACCAAAAGGTACGCAATGGAGATTACAATCTTATGAATTTGGAAAAAGAGCAAAAAAAATAATGACTCTTGACATACCAGAAAAGGGGAATTATTTAGTTGAATTTAAAAATCAGAACAGTTTAAAAGTTTGGAAAGCGAGTTTACCAATAATTAATAGATTGATTAATCAGCCGATAGAAAAACAATGGATTCAGATTTTAATTAAATAATAACGTTTTACAACACCGTTTATAGCTCATTGCGGCTGAATTCCTAATCGGAATTCATTGCAAAATGCTATCATTCGGTTACGGCAAAAATTATAACTAATTTTCCGCAACCAACCATACACAAAATCATAATAAACAATTATTCAAGAAATGAATAAACTCTATAAATATTACTCAATTAACAATTTATCAGTCGCTTCACTTACCAATGGATATTGCTGGTACTCAAATCCAAATTCATTTAATGACCCATTTGATACAAAAATAATTCAGTGCGAACTACTTCAGGATTTAAGCTTTTCAAAAGAGAAAATATTATGTCTCTCTGCTATCAATGACAATTTATTAATGTGGGCACATTATACCCAGTCACATAAAGGTTTTTGTATTGAATTTAGCGATCATACTGATGAAGAACTTGTGAAATTAAAGTCAAAAGGAATCTTCCCAAATGAAAGTAATGACAAATTATCAATTGTTAGAAATGCCAGAGAAGTAGAATACAAATCTACAGAAGAAATCGAAGAATATATTGCTGATATCCCTTCTACAAATGATGAATTTTTAAAATTATACCATAATCTTGATGTAGAAAAACAAGCTGCTTTAATAAAGAAGATTCAAAAAACTTCATTTATAAAACATAAAGATTGGAGCTACGAAAAAGAATACAGAATAATAAATACAAGTAGAAACTTAATAAGATTCCCAGGTAACATTTCAGGTGTGTTTTTTGGGATGAATATGTCAAGTATTGAAAAAAGAATGATTGGTATGATTTTAAGTCCAGATTTAAAAAATAGAATCAAATTTTACCAAATGTATCGTCCTCATAACAAGTACTCCCTGAAGTATCGAGATTTTGATTTAAAAAAAGATTTACCTGATTTTGGAGAATCTCTGATAGCTTGAAAAAAACACTTAACATCGACTATAGGTAATTGCTTGTTTCGCCTAGTAGGTATCAACAGCATTATATTCCTAATTTCCTGTTAAAAACAGCCTAACCTATCCCCTTTTACACCCAGCCTTTGTATCTTTAAGAAACCGCTTTCTTAAAACCCCACACGATGGCAACCCATAACCCACTCGATAGACGTTCCAGCCTCAAGCTGGGAGCTTTGGCCGTATTGGGTTTGGCCATACCCAAAGTGGGATTTACAAACAACACCTCTAACTTATTTATCCCAAAAACCCAAGATACGGTTCCCGAGCATTTTCCTAATATACCACCAGAGGTTATCAGTGAGGTAGTTGGGAAATCGCATTTTGATTTGGATGCAGTTAAAGCATTGGTAGATAAACGTCCTGAACTGGCACGCTCGGTTTGGGAATGGCGTTTTGGGGATTTTGAGTCGGCTATTGGTGCGGCTTCACATGTAGGCCGGCGTGATATTGCCCTATACCTAATTAAAAAAGGCGCACGCCCTACCCTGTTTACCTTTGCCATGCTGGGGCATTATGAGGCGGTGAAAGCTACAGTAGAAGCTTCGCCAGGTATTCAGCAAACCATGGGTCCGCATGGTATTAGTCTGTTGGACCATGCACTAAATGGCAAGCGTATGCAAAATAGTATGACCGTAATTGAAAATGAGAACCTGGAACGCACCATAGACTACTTAAGTAACTTGGGAAATGCTAGCGGTCCTGACTATATAGACGTTTCGCCTGAAGACCAACAGCAATATCTCGGCGATTACAAATACGGAAACGATGACACGGATGGGTTTACCATAGCCATTAACATGCGAAAACTATTATCGTTAGGTCCTATTGGTGGGTTTGGTGGTGCACTCTATAAACTAGGTGACAACCTATTTACCTATAATGGGGCACCATCGGTACAGATAACATTTGACATTGAAAATGGTGTGGTGCAATCACTTACCTTAACCGATCCAGATGTGCAAGTGACCGCCAAAAAGGTGTCGTGATGACATCTCTCTAAATTAATATCACTCGAATTAGTTCCTTTTTTATGAAATAAGCTATATTTTTAGCTGGATTGTATTTGTTGACCAACCAACCATGAAACATTTACTCACCCTTATAGTGCTATTACAAGTTATTCTTGTTTTTGGACAAGAACCTGCTGTCCCTAACAAACTTTATTTGACACCGGAACTGTTGTTTGGCATCACGGGCGAAGCCAATACCGGTTTCCCAGAAACCAAACTACAAAAACAATTAAGCCTTAATGTGGCTTGGAACAACAGTCAAAACGCCCAAACCTGGGCCAGATTGCTCAATGCACCAAAAACAGGCTTGAGTTTGGGATTCACCGATTTTGGTAATCCTGATGCGGTTGGTTACGCTGTTTCCGTTTTGCCATTTATGGAATTTGGTCTTTTTAAAAAACAGACATTCCATATACACGTGGGTACGGGATTTTCATACTTTAATACCCAGTACGACCCAGTGCGTAATCCCAATAACAAAGCTATTTCAACCGACTTTACATGGTCGTTTAAACTCCTGACTTATTATTCGGTATTTCGTACCCAACATATCAACTGGCGACTGGCTGCTGGGTATTTTCATCATTCTAACGGTCATATTAAACTACCTAATCAAGGGCTCAATTCCTTTTTGGTGAGTATTTCGGCCGAAATAGGTGTTGTCAAGCAGTTGCATAATACTGTATTAGATGATGTGGCTGTTGATGCCGAATCAAAAGGCACCCAACAGTATTATGCCTGGCGGTTTGGTTATGGTAAAAACGCTCTTTCCAGAACCTTTAATGATGCCAATCCTGTATACACGTTTTCCGGTGAATATGGCAAGATATTCAATGGCATTTATAAAGTGGGTATTGGCTTTTACTATCGCTTTTACCAGAATTACTACAACTATATTGTGGACAACGAATCCTTGGTTCAGGATGGACAGGAATTTGATCATTTTAAAGAACGGCCGTTTTGGAGTGCCTCTAACCTTGGGTTGAGCATTAATGGTGAGTTGTTATTAAACCATGTGGGTATTGAGGTTCAGGTTGGATTTAATGTTTATAAACCGGCTTACGCTTTGGACTGGCGCATTAATCAGGGTTGGGAAATTGTACCTAGAGAGATTCCCGAAAACAGTAATATAGAATTGGGTGAATACAATACCTATTACCATATCAAGCATTTGATTTCCTCGCGCTTGGGTCTGAAATATTATTTGATTGGCACACAAAAACAGCCGAAACACAATTTATACGTAGGCGCGTTTATTAATGCTAATTTAGGTCAAGCGGATTTTACTGAAATTGCCATGGGTTATGTGCATACTTTTAAAAAGGCTTCCCTCTAGTTTAGACCTTTAAAATAAATATCCTTTTCCCGAAACAATATACCTGAATTCCCTATCTTTAGGAAGACTATTTTATTTAGAATGAACAGCTTAACATTACGCCAATCATGAAACAATTAGTATATAGCATCACCGTTGATGCATCCGCCAAGAAAGTTTATGATACCATGCTAGGCCTAGAAAATATTAACACCTATGAGCAGTGGACGGCTGCTTTTAATCCCACCTCAACCTATGAAGGCAGCTGGGACAAGGGTTCCAAAATTTACTTTGTGGGCACCGATGGCGATGGCAATCGCGGTGGTATGGTATCCGAAATAGCCGAAAATATCCCCAATGAATACGTGTCCATCAGGCACTATGGGATTTTAAAAGGTGAAACTGAAATTACCGAAGGTCCTGAAGTAGAACCATGGGCTGGTGGTTTGGAAAACTACCGCTTTACCGAAACAGATGGTAAAACCACGATTTCTGTAGAAACCGACAGTGACAGCGAATATGAAAGCTACTTTAATGAGACCTGGCCCAAGGCCTTACAAGTCCTCAAAGAGCTTGTTGAAGGATAATTTATTATGGCTTACGATGCGTTTTTAGCCGATAGAATCCGGCAACAGTTACATGAAAAACATATTGGCTTTACCGAGCTGAAAATGATGGGTGGTTTGTGTTTTAAAGTAGATGATAAAATGCTCTGTGGCATTCATATTGATAAAAAGTATGGTGATAGCCTCCTGATGGCCCGAATTGGTGAAGAAACCTATAAAAATGAAATAGACAAACGTTATTGCTTACCCATGGATTTTACAGGCAGACCTATGAAAGGTTATATTTTTGTCACACCCGACGGGTTTGATCAAGATAGTCAATTAGCCTATTATCTTGATTTGTGTTTAGCCTATAATCCGCTTGCTAAAGCTAGTAAGCGCCAAAACCGATAACCATATTTTACGGGATAGCCGAAACCCGATATCAGTAGGCACTAAACAACCAGAATTATGAAAACACGAACCAGCAAATCCATCTTTATCACAATTGTTACTTTGGTTTTTGGTCTTCAAAGCTGTGACCAAAAACAACAGGAAACCATTCAAGAAGTTGAAGAAGTCGTTGAAGAAGTAGCAGTCGTAGAACCTGAAAAACCAGATTATTTTATGTTACGCCCCGAAGTGGAAAAGGCCTATGGTTATACCCATGCCGTAAAAATTGGGCATGATATTAAAATATCGGGTGCTGTGAGTATGGATGATGAAGGGAACCCGACAGCCATTGGCGACCTTGAACAACAAATGAAAAACTGTTATGCCGATTTGGAAAAAATTCTAAACCACTATGGCTGTACTTTTGATGATGTGATTGTGGAAAATATTTTTACCACAAACATGGCATTAATGCTGGAAAAATCAGCTTACCGTGCCGAAATTTACAAAAACCATTTCCCAACGGGTTCTTGGCTGGGCGTAAAAGAATTGGCGCTTCCGGAATTTATGGTGGAAATCGAATTGGAAGTTTATAAGCCGGAATAATTTTTTTAGGCAACTGATTCCATTAATATCCAATTTTAAATAATCAACTTTTTACATACAAACCATGAGAATACCGCAATTACTCGTTATTCTTCTTTGTTTCGGATTAGCCTTTTCGTGCAAAGACACATCCAAACCAGAGGGAAAAATTGAAAATAATGCAACCCTATATTTTGGTGGTGACATACTGACTATGGTTGGTGATAGGCCGGATTATGCTGAAGCGCTCGTTGTTCAAGATGGAAAAATTGCCTTTGTTGGCGACTTGGTCGAGGCCGAGAGTCTTGCAGGTAATGGACACATCAAAATAAATCTGCAAGGACAAACACTATTGCCTGGTCTGATTGATGGGCATGCGCATTTTGGTAGTTTTTCGGCTCAAGCTATCGGTGCTCAAATTTTACCGCCACCAGATGCGGGAGCGAGTAATATCCCTAAACTAATCGATATTTTGAAAGCATGGAATACACCTGAAAACAGAGCACTTACTGGGTGGATTTTTGGGATGGGTTTTGATGATTCGGTTTTGGAAGAACAACGCTTTCCTACGAAGTTTGATCTAGATCAAGTATCCACCGAGCATCCCATTATGATCATTCATATTTCTGGTCATTTTGCAGTGGTCAATTCCAAAGGGCTTGAACTTCTCAATATCACTGCTGAAACCAAAGATCCTGAAGGCGGTATCATCAGACGAACAGAAAATCAAGAACCCAACGGTGTGTTGGAAGAATTAGCTGCCATTCCTCATTACGCCAAAGCCTTGACACCGATTTCGGAAGCAGCAGCCAATCAGTTTTTTGAAGCTGGTCAAGACATGGCATTGTCTTATGGCTATACGACCGCACAGGATGGCCGTGCGATGGACCAAACCTTGTTTGTGAATGCCGCTGAAAATAAAACTCTAAAACTGGATGTGGTTTCCTATATTGATTACACCTTTGTTGATAGTTTGATGGCAACGCCCTGGAACCGTAAAACCTATACCAATCATTATCGTATTGGTGGCATGAAAATTACTTTAGATGGGTCTCCGCAAGGACGCACTGCATGGCGAACGGAACCCTACTTGTTAAAGCCAGAAGGTGCTCAACCTGGTTACAAGGGTTACCCAGCTATTCCCGATGACCAAAAGGTTATCGAACTATTTAAAAAAGGTTATCAAAATAACTGGCAAGTATTGGCTCATGCCAATGGAGATGCTGCCATCGATCAGTTTATTAAAGCTACACGGGCAGCTGCTAATGCTTACGGCATGACTGATAGACGTACAACACTAATACATGGACAATATATTCGGGAAGACCAATTGGATTCTTTAAAAACCCTTGATGTGATTGCCTCATTGTTTCCGCTGCACACGTTTTATTGGGGCGATTGGCATAAACAAATCATTGGAGATGAGCTCGGTAACAAAATCAGTCCGGTGCGAACCGCTCTTAATAAAGGCGTCAAGGTGACCATTCATACCGATGCTCCTGTAGCCTTACCCAATTTGATGCGCATGGTTGGTATTTCCGTTGAACGAAAATCACGTTCGGGTGTTGTTATTGGTGCCAATGAAAAACTGACACCTTATGAAGCTTTGCAAGGCATAACCATCTGGTCTGCTTACCAGCATTTTGAGGAAGATACTAAAGGAACCTTGGAAGCTGGTAAACTTGCTGATCTGGTCATAATGGACAAAAATCCGCTCAAGGTTCCGGAATCAGAAATAAAGACGATTCAGGTGATGGAAACCATTAAAGAAGGTACTACCGTATTCAAAAGGTGAAAATTGCCATGATTTCAAAAAATATACTACTTTTAATTCATTATCAATCCATTTAAAAATCCATGGCACAAATTAATCCCTACATTCATTTTAATGGCAATGCCGAAGAAGCCTTTTTATTTTATCAGTCGGTTTTTGGAGGCGAATTTTTATCGGTTGTCCGTTTTAAGGACATGCCCAGTGACCACAACCATCCCATTGATGAAACTGAAGCTAACCGTATTATGCATATCGCCTTGCCCATTGGCAAAACGGATATCTTGATGGCCAGTGATACCCCAGAATTTATGGGTAAACATAGTGAGCAAGAAACCCGCAGTAAGATTTCCATTATCGCCGAATCAAAAGCCGAAGCCGATAAATTGTTTCATGGCCTTTCAGTAGGCGGCACGGTAGAAATGCCCATTGCCGATAGCCCTTGGGATTCTTATTTCGGGATGTTTCGGGATAAATATGGTATTGAATGGATGGTTGATTACGACCCGAATTTTAAAGCTCCACAATAAACCTAATGAACTATAAGCATTTGTTCTTGTTGGGACTGTTGTTCTTTTTAATTGGACAAATTTTACTGGCCCAAGGTCAGGACTTTGTTTACAATCAGCAACCTATAGATTTTGCCCATTGGTTTTTGCTACTTGGTGCGGTTTGCTTGATGCCACAAGTTGTCCAGTTTCCCAAAAAACTGTTTAGCTATGTCGGTATTCCTTTGACAATAATTGGGATAGCTTGTATTATTGGTATGTGCGTTTTGGATTTTATTTGGTGGAGTTACCCCAATGAAGAAGCACGTATAGAATTCACTAAACATATTTCCAATGTACCTTCTATTTGGAAGCCTTTTATATCTATTGGCTCGACATCTAAAGTATTTAATCTGGGCTTAACGCTTTTGGCTTTGAATTATTTTAAGCATCACAAATGGGGTGTTGGATTGATTGTGTTAGGCACTTTAGTTTTGATGCATATCATTCCTGTTCCTTATCGCTTGGTTGTTGGTTATACGTTGACATTCATCGGGTTTAGCTTTGTGTTTTTAAAACGGGATAGTGTGCCCTTTTCTATATAATAACCATCTGGTTTCGTAATATTATGAATGAATATCTCTCATGATTATTCACTATCTTTAAATGCTACTTATTCAATTAATCAAGAATACAATACATGGATTTATTAAAGTATAACCAAGCCGCTTGGAATGGCTATGTGGATAAAAAAGATCGGTGGACTATTCCAGTGACTGAACAGGAAATACAAGATGCTAAAGACGGTAACTGGAATATTGTGTTAACACCAAAAAAACCAGTTCCACATTCATGGTTCCCCAATTTGAAAGGCTTGAAAGTTTTGGGACTTGCCTGTGGTGGTGGTCAGCAAGGTCCTATTTTGGCTGCTTTGGGTGCCAATGTCACTATTTTTGATAATTCTGACAAGCAATTACAACAAGACCAAACCTTGAGCGATTTATTTGACCTCAACATTAAAACTGTGCCAGGCGATATGCGAGACTTGTCGGTTTTTGCCGATGCTCAATTTGATTTGATTTTTAATCCTTGTTCTATTCTTTTTGTTGATAATGTGTTACCTGTTTGGAAAGAATCCCATAGGGTGCTCAAACCCGGTGGTATTTTAATGACTGGCTTGATGAATCCTTTGGCATTGCAATTAGATGAAGATGAACTGAAACTAATTTACAAACAACCTTATTCGGATATCCACTCCTTATCAAAAGCTGAATTGGAAGCTTTAAAAAAGGATCAAGAGCCATTAATATTTGGTCATAGTTTAAGCGACCAAATTGGTGGTCAGTTGGAAGTTGGTTTTCAATTAACCCATATGTTTGAAGACTATTGGGACGTTAACAACAAGCTGAATGCCTATTTCCCTGCTTTTATAGCAACCCGAGCTGTAAAACCTAGTTTATAAATAAAACATCTCAATTAAAAATACAGACATTATGGGAAAACAAGGACCCATGCCCAGTTTTGAAACCATTGACGATTACATCGCGCATCAACCTAAACCTGTACAAGCTGTTTTACAGGAATTACGAACAATTATTAAAGAAGCAGCACCTGATACTGTAGAGGTTTTAAACTATAAGGTGCCTGCTTTTACTCTCGTACCAGGAGGCAAACGTGATCAGCAAATTATGATGGCTGGTTATGCCAAATTTGTTGGGTTTTACCCCTTCCCTACGGTTATGACTGCTTTTAAAGAAGAACTGACAGGTTATAAAACCGGTAAAGGCTCTGTTCAGTTTCCATTGGATAAACCTTTACCTAAAGATTTAATCAAACGGATGGTTATTTATAGACATCAAGAAATTTTGAAGAATTGGAAAAGTGGACTCAAAACGGAATGAAAGGTATTTTAATTATTACCGTCTTATTTTTAATCAGAATTTTATAGGAAACCCTGAAATATTTAGGTTCAACTAAATTATGAATTTAAGAGATTTAGATAAAATGACTTCCCACATGAACCCTGCAGCCAAAATGCCTGTCTTGTTTTTGGGTCACGGCAGTCCCATGAATGCTATTGAAGAAAACGAATTTGTACAAGGCTTTAGAAACATCGAGAAAGACATTCAAAAACCAAATGCCATAGTGTGTATATCGGCCCATTGGGAAACACGTGGCACTTTTGTAACGGCTATGCAGCAACCCAGAACGATTCATGATTTTGGTGGTTTTCCGCAAGCCTTGTTTGATGTACAATATCCAGCTCCTGGCAGTCCGGAACTGGCCAAAGAAACAAAAGACTTGATTACCAGCACCGAAGTTGGATTGGATGATAACTGGGGACTGGATCATGGCGCCTGGAGTGTTATTAAGCACCTCTATCCAGATGCTGATATTCCTGTTATTCAAATGAGTATTGATTATACCAAACCTGCACGTTACCATTTTGAATTGGCGCAACAAATCAACAGTCTGCGTCATAAAGGGGTTCTTATTATTGGTAGTGGCAACATGGTACATAATTTACGAATGGTCGCCTGGAATAGACTTAATGAGATTTATGCTTTTGATTGGGCTACTGAAGCCAACGAAACCATGAAAAAGCATATTTTGAATGGCGATTATCAACCCCTAATAGATTTTAAATCTCAAGGAACCGCATTTGATTTGGCGATACCCACACCCGAACATTACTTGCCGCTACTTTATACTTTAGCCTTAAAAGACCCAAAAGAAAGTATTTCACTTTTTAATGATAAACCCGTAGCTGGTTCCTTAACAATGACATCGGTGGGTATTGGCTTGAATTAGTTGATAATTGCACCTTTTTACGTCTTAATTTGTTGTAAATACGTATCTTACGTGATAATTAAAATTTCATAAATGATGAAACATCTAATTTTAGTAATCTTAACTGTAAGTCTGTTTTCCTGTAATCAAACTAAAAATAATGCATCCACTGAAGAAATCATTACTGTTGAAGCTGAACCGAAACTTGATTTAGATGCCGAGCTAGCATCTATTGAAAGAACACGAGCCGCTTTTCAACTAGCGATTAAGGAAAAACGATATGGCGATTTAAAGCAATATGGTACTCCAGATGTCAAATCCCTGACCCCAAATTGTGGTCCTTGGGAACCTTTCAAAACGCTTCGTGATAATCCGAAAGGAAGCTTTAGTTATGATAGTTTAGTTATGCGACCACGAGAAACTATCATTGTTAGTGATAGTATTGCTTATGATTTTGGTGCGAGTTCTACCTATTATACTAATGAAGCAGGCGAACCTGTAGAATTGATTGCTACGTTTTTGGCTTTGCTAAAAAAGGACAAAACTGATGGTGTTTGGAAACTTCATCGTGAAGTAGCCAACACTTTAAACCTTGAATAAAACTAGGATAGATAGTTCAAAACGTTTTCTTCAATACGCTTATGAATATCTGATAAGTCGGCTCTTTTGAAGGACTCTCCCGTAATGTTTTCGTAGAGTTCTATATATCGCTCACTAACCGTTTCGATATAATCGTCCGACATTTCAGGTACCTGTTGCCCTTCTAACCCCTGAAATCCATTAGATATCAACCATTGACGGACAAATTCCTTGGACAATTGTTTCTGGGCTTCGCCTCTATCCTGACGTTCCTGATAGCCATCCGCATAAAAATAGCGGGAGGAATCTGGTGTGTGAATTTCATCAATCAACACAATTTCACCTTCCTTGGTCTTTCCGAATTCGTATTTGGTATCCACTAAAATTAATCCGCGTGAAGCTGCAATTTCGGTACCACGCTGAAAGAGTTTTCGCGTATAATCTTCCAAAACCAAATAATCTGCTTCCGATACAATGCCGCGTTTTAAAATATCTTCTCGAGAAATATCTTCATCGTGGTCACCCATTTCAGCTTTTGTTGCTGGCGTGATGATAGGCTCTGGAAACTTGTCGTTTTCCTGCATCCCTTCCGGCATGGAAACACCACATAACAAACGTTTACCCGCTTTATACTCCCGTGCCGCATGACCCGATAAATAGCCCCTAATGACCATCTCTACTTTAAAAGGCTCACATAAATGACCAACCGCCACATTGGGGTCTGGTGTGGCAACCAACCAGTTAGGTACCAAATCCTCGGTAGCTTTCATCATTTTGGTCGCTATCTGATTGAGTATTTGTCCTTTGTAGGGAATCCCTTTTGGCATGACCACGTCAAACGCACTCAAGCGGTCTGTGGCGATCATCACCAATTGATCATCATTAATATTATAAACCTCACGAACCTTGCCTTTATATACACTTTTTTGGCCTGGAAAATTAAAATTGGTATCTATTATGGTATTACTCATTATTCTCTATTCTCAATACTTTTATAGGCTTCGATAACCTTTTTAACTAATTTGTGACGAATGACATCTTTATCATCTAAAAAGACCATACCAACACCTTCCACATTCTTCAAAATCAATAAGGCTTCTTTCAATCCTGAAATGGTACGTCTTGGTAAGTCAATCTGACCCGGATCACCTGTCAATAAAAACTTGGCATTTTTACCCATACGCGTTAAGAACATTTTCATTTGGGCGTGTGTGGTATTTTGTCCCTCATCCAAGATCACAAAGGCATTATCTAGTGTACGACCACGCATAAATGCCAAAGGTGCAATCTGTATAGTACCATTTTCTATATAATGTGCCAACTTCTCTGGTGCAATCATATCCCGTAAAGCGTCGTACAAAGGTTGCATATACGGATCTAGTTTTTCTTTTAAATCACCAGGTAGGAAACCCAAGTTCTCCCCTGCTTCTACAGCCGGACGTGTTAAGATAATTCGTTTAACCTCTTTGTTCTTTAGTGCCTGAACAGCCAAAGCGACACCTGTATACGTTTTCCCTGTACCTGCAGGACCTATGGCAAATACCATATCGTTTTTACGCATACTTTCCACCAGTTTACGCTGGTTGGTGGTTTGAGCCTTAATCAATCGACCACTAACACCATGCACAATCACTTCGCCACTGGCATCATTAGTGGTATAGTCTTCTTTACTGTTACTCGTTAGAACACGCTCAATGACATTTTCATCCAGTTTATTATACTTGATGTAATGCTCCATAAGCATCGTGAAACGCTTATCAAATTCTTCTAGTTGGTCTTCATCGCCGTAGGCTTTTATTTTGGTGCCTCTGGCTACAATTTTTAGTTTAGGAAAGTGCTTTTTTAATAGTGTAATGTTGGTGTTTTGGGCTCCAAAAAAATCTTTTGGCGACACCTCTTCAAGTTCGATAATGATTTCGTTCAAAAGCTGGGTGATTTAATTAAAAATATCTATTAAGTTTTATTAGATTTGTGTCTAAACAAAGCTACACATTTTTAAAACGTGTTAGGTTAAAAAAATATCAACAATTCCTATATGGCCATTATCACTTTGACGACCGACTTTGGAGAGAAAGATCACTTTGCTGGTGCGACAAAAGGAGCTATTTATAATGAATTACCAGATGTTAGAATTGTTGATATCTCACACTCTGTATCACCTTTCAGCATTCCAGAAGCCGCATATATTATTCAAAATGCCTATGAGAGTTTCCCCAAGGGGACCATCCATATTATTGGCATTGACTCTGAAATAAATGTTGAAAACAAACATATTGCCGTGTTGTTGGATGGACATTATTTTATTTGTGCCAACAATGGAATCATGAGTATGATTACCAATGAAATTGCTCCAGAAAAAATAGTTGAAATTAACATACATGATAAAATTCAGACCAGTTTTCCGGTATTGGATGTTTTTGTAAAAGTGGCCTGCCATATTGCCCGTGGTGGTACCTTGGAGGTGATTGGAAAAGTGATTGAACACATCAAACCTATTAAGAATATCATTCCGTTTGTAAATGATGACAAGACGCAGATTATTGGCAGTATTATCTACATTGACAACTATGGCAACGTAATTACCAACATCAAAAAAGGTTTTTTTGAAACCATTCAAAAAGGGCGATCCTTTGAGATATCGGCCAGAAACCATAAGTTTAAAAAGATTTACGAAAAGTATAGTGATATTGTTGATTTCACTATTCCGCAGGACAAGCGAAACGATGAAGGCCGTGGCTTGGTCGTATTTAACGCCTCCAACTATATGGAAATTGCGGTTTACAAAAGTAATTCGGCAACGGTTGGCAGTGCATCAAGTCTTATGGGGCTTGATTTAAGGGATACGGTAACGGTTAACTTTAGCAAAAAATAAATGGTATGTTTGTACGTATTGTGAAAATGAGTTTTGAACCTGAACATATTGATACCTTTCTCAATAACTTTCATCAGAAGAAAGACCTGATTCGCCAATTTGAAGGCTGTCAGTTTTTAGAATTATACCGTGACAAAGACCTAACAAATGTTTTTTTTACGTATAGCTACTGGAATTCCGAAAGTGATTTGGAAGCTTACAGACATTCCGATTTGTTTCAGGATGTATGGTCGAAAACCAAACCGTTATTCAATGCCAAGCCAGAGGCCTGGAGTGTTGACAAACTCGTGTCACTACATTAATTTTAAATATAGAATCAACCGATAAACCCAATATTCATGCTTGCCATATTACGAAAAGAAATAACCAGTTTTTTTGCTTCACCTATTGGCTATTTGGTCATGGCTATTTTTTTGATTTTAAACGGTCTGTTTTTATGGTTGTTTAATGGGGAGTTCAATATTCTAAACAACGGGTTTGCAGATCTGTCGAGTTTTTTCACTTTGGCACCTTGGATTTTACTGTTTTTAATACCCGCTGTAACCATGCGGAGTTTTTCGGATGAGAAAAAACAGGGAACCCTGGAATTATTGCTGACCAAACCTATTAGCACCTTTCAAATTGTATTAGGTAAATATTTAGGTGCCGTACTGCTGATTATTTTGGCTTTAATTCCAACGCTTCTGTATGTGTATTCGGTTTATCAATTAGGCAATCCTATTGGAAATTTAGATTTTGGAAGCACCTTGGGCTCCTATTTGGGGCTTTTGTTTTTAGTAGCCGCCTATACCGCCATAGGCATATTTGCTTCCAGTATTACCGATAATCAAATAGTCGCTTTTATAGTAGCTGTTTTTGGCTGTTTCTTTTTCTATATGGGTTTTGAGGGCCTTGCTGATTTTATAGCCAGTAACTTTTTAGAGCAGTTGGGTATGGATGCCCATTTTAAAAGTATGAGTCGTGGTGTTTTGGATACACGGGATATTCTGTACTTTTTAAGTGTGACCCTTTTTTTCATGATGCTCACAACTGCCAATATTGGTGTTAAAAAGTTTGATAAAAAGGGCTTTACAACTATCACCCTACTATTGCTGGGTTTATTGGTTTTAAACATTTTTACACATTCCATTTACAAACGCTTTGACCTGACCAGTGACAAACGCTACACCTTGAGTGAAGCCGCTATAAATACTATTCAAACCGCAGACTCGCCTATAGAAATCGATGTGTTTTTGGATGGCACCAACTTACCTTCTGAATTCCGAAGATTGCAAACCGAAACGAAGCAGTTGTTAGATGAATTTGCTGCACAAAATAGCCGTATTATCTATAAGTTCATAAATCCGCTAGAGGATGATAATTTACGTGAAAGCAACATTCAACAGTTAAATAATCGTGGCTTGACACCCATGCAAGTTAGTGTTCAGGAAGCAGGAACCAGTAGTCAGGAAGTTATTTTTCCCTGGGCATTAGCTAGCTATAATGGAGTAACCGTTAAAATTCCTTTGGTAAAGAATAAAATAGGCGCCACTGTGCAGGAAATAGCTTCGAGTTCGATCCAGCATCTGGAATATGCCTTTGCTGATGGCTTCAGTAAATTGATAAATCCTAAACGCCGGAAAATAGCCATTCTAAAAGGCAACAATCAGCTTAAAGATCAGTACCTATTTGACTTTGTGAAGACCATCAAAGATTACTACTACATTGCACCATTTACCCTAGATAGTGTTTCCAGTAACCCGCAAAAAACTTTGACAGAGCTTCAGGATTACGACCTTATCATCTCGGCTAAACCAACAGATGCTTTTAGTGAAAACGAAAAATATGCTCTGGATCAATTCACCATGCATGGTGGTAAAAGTTTATGGCTCATTGATGCGGTAGCCATGGAACAGGATAGTTTGTACAATGCTTCTGGAAAGGCTATTGCTACCAGTCGCGATTTAAATCTAACCGATTTCTTTTTCAAATATGGTGTGCGTATTAATCCCGTATTGGTAAATGATTTGTATTCGGCAAAAATTACCTTGGCCAGTGGCGAGGGCAGTCAGTCGCAATTTCAGCAATTACCTTGGTTTTATTCCCCATTGGTAAATCCAACCATCAACCATCCTATTGTCAATAATTTAAACCTGGTTAAGTTTGATTTTGCAAACCAGATGGACACCTTAAAAAATCCAACATCTGTTAGTAAAACAATCTTGCTTCAAAGTTCCATATTGTCAAAAACAGATGGTACACCACGTGAGATTAGTCTGGCCATGACCAGTCAAGAACCCGACCCACAGGCTTACACTAAAGGCTATCAGAATCTGGCTGTTTTATTGGAGGGCACATTCACTTCCGTTTATAACAATCGGGTAAAACCCTTTGATATTACAAGTGATAAATCGACCAGTCCATTCACTAAAATGTTAATCATTGCTGACGGTGATGTGGTAAAAAATGAAGTCGGTAGGAACGGCCCCCTGGAATTAGGGTTTGATCGCTGGACCGGACAATTATATGGAAATAAAGAGTTTTTATTGAATGCCGTTAATTATTTATTGGATGATGACGGACTTATAAACATTCGCTCTAAAGAAGTCGCTATAGCCTTCTTAGATACCAAAAAAGTGGCAGCAGAAAAAACAACATGGCAGGTAGTCAATCTTGTATTACCACTGGCCTTATTGGGAATTTTTGGATTGCTTTTTAATTATTTTAGAAAGAAAAAATAGGCCCACTAAATGTTAATAAGTTTGTTTCCTATATTAGTAGCTTTGGGATATATTTGTAATATTAAACTATTGATCGTAAAACGTATATTATTTAGATGAAATTTATAGTATCAAGTACCTATTTACTCAAACAATTACAAGTTCTAGGTGGTGTTATCAATAATTCAAACACACTGCCGATTTTAGATAATTTCTTATTTGAATTAAACAATACCGAACTCATCATATCAGCCAGTGATTTAGAGACAACCATGTCGGCTAAATTAGAGGTTGAAAGCGATAATTCTGGTAGTATTGCCGTTCCGGCACGACTTCTGTTGGATACGCTTAAAACCTTTCCTGAGCAACCGCTGACTTTTGTTGTTGAAGACAACAACACGATTGAAATAAGCTCTAACCATGGTAAATATGCTTTAGCTTATGCCGACGGTAATGAATTTCCGAAGGCTGTTGCTTTAGAAGATGCCAGTACAACCACAATTACTGGAGATATATTGGCAACCGCTATCAATAAGACCATTTTTGCTGCTGGTAATGATGATTTACGCCCTGTGATGAGTGGAGTTTTCTTTCAGTTTTCAACTGAAGGATTAACCTTTGTGGCTACTGATGCCCATAAATTGGTAAAATACTCTCGTGAAGATGTTAGCGCCAATGAAGTTGCTGAATTCATTATGCCAAAAAAACCATTGAATTTGTTGAAAGGTATTTTAGCCGCCAGTGATGATGATGTGACGATTGAGTACAACGATTCCAATGCAAAATTCTCATTTGAAAACGTGGAATTAATCTGCCGTTTGATTGATGGAAAATATCCAAATTATGAAGCGGTTATCCCGAAAGAGAATCCCAATAAATTAACCATAGATCGTACGCAATTTTTGAACTCTGTACGTCGTGTCAGCATCTTTTCAAATAAGACTACCCACCAAATTCGTTTAAAAATTGCTGGAGCAGAATTGAATATTTCTGCTGAAGATATTGACTACAGTAATAAAGCTGAAGAACGTTTAACCTGTGATTACCAAGGTGATGATATGCAAATTGGTTTTAATTCACGCTTTTTAACTGAAATGTTAAACAACCTGACTTCAGATGATGTGCAATTGGAAATGAGTTTACCAAATCGTGCTGGTATTTTAACTCCTGTTGATGGATTAGATGAAGGTGAGCAAGTGACCATGTTGGTTATGCCAGTGATGCTAAACAATTAAAAAAAAACTATCTATAAATAATTAAAACGCCCACATTTAGTGGGCGTTTTTGCATCACGAGTTTTTGACCCAAACGGGTCGAGCTACTAACTAATGAATCGGGAAAACTACGATGATGCATTGCAATTACTTTCTTCTCTCTTGACTCCTAATTTGACTAAAAAGGTTTCCATGAGACACCATTTTGTAATGGCCGATTGAAACAAATTGGCCCCTACAAATACCGTGAACCACAGCCAGTTTTCATTGACATACATCCCTAAAAGGACGCTTCCTACTACAAAAACACCCGCTATTGCTCGTATATACCTGTTTAACATATTAATAATTATTTAAAGTTTACAATGATCTTTCTATAGGAAGTACAATAGCCCTAATCGGGTTATTGGTTTCCAAATTTGAATTGAATGTTCTAATTAAATCAAATAGCGCATCAATATGTATCTCTTCTGTAAATGAGAAAAACATATTGGATTCATTACCACCTTTTTCACTCGCAAACCAACTATTGGTTGCCAACAAGGTTGGTGAATTTTTATAACCATCAATTTCAGACTCGCTGAAACTCTCAATACCTGCTTTTTTAAACAGTTTAATCACATCTTTGTGAAATTCTTCAACTGCTGTTACTATTACTAACTTCATAATTATTTATGGTTTTTACGTTCTATCATATAATATACTAATGGTACTACCAATAGGGTCAATACCGTACTCACAATAGTACCTCCCATTAAAGAGATTGCCAAGCCTTGGAAAATTGGATCAAATAAGATTACAAAAGCACCAATAACTACGGTTCCAGCTGTTAACAAAATGGGGGTCGTACGAACGGCTCCTGCTTCAATAGCTGCCTGTTTTAGAGGAATACCTTCATCCAATCGGAGATTGATAAAATCTATTAATAGTACCGAATTTCGCACCATAATACCCGCTAAAGCGATCATACCAATAAAAGACGTTGCTGTAAAGAAGGCACCCATAAGCCAGTGCCCTAATATGATACCTATTAATGATAATGGAATGGCCACCATCATAACCACTGGGGCCTTAAAGTTCTGGAACCAACCAACGATTAAGATGTAAATCAAGATGATGGCTCCTAAAAAGGCAATTCCTAAATCACGAAACACCTCTAAAGTAATCTGCCACTCACCATCCCATTTTACGGTATAATCATCTTCATATTCAGGCTGTCCTAAATACATTTCATTAATCTCATAACCTTGCGGCAATTCAATGGCTTTTAATTTCTCCTCCATTCCTAAAATGGCATAAGCTGGGCTTTCTAATTCTCCTGCCATATCAGCCATAACATATACCACGCGTTTTTGATTTTTTCTATAAATACTTTTGGCACTTGTTGTTTCCTTGATTTCAACCAAATCAGCTATCGGCATCATATTGCCCTGCTTGGATTTGATTTTTAATTGGGAAATATCCTGAATGGTTGATTTTTCCTTTTCATCAAGTGTTAATACCACACCTATTTGGTTAACGGCATCTTCATCATACAAATTAGTTGTAGGTCTATTGGATAAAGCCATATTCATGGTATAGGCTATTTGCTGTGGTGCTACGCCATATAGCATAGCTTTTTCTTTATCGATAACAAATGTATATTCCTTTTGATCGTCTTCAACCATCCAATCAATATCCACCACATCTTCCGTATTATTTAAAATAGCTTGAACACCGCTGGCAATCTCCATTTGTTTCTCGTAGTCAGGTCCATATACTTCAGCTACAATAGTTGACAATACTGGTGGTCCTGGTGGTACTTCAACCAGTTTCACATTGGCATTGTATTTTGAAGCTATTTTTTGAATATCTGGTCGTAATAATTTGGCTATATCATGACTCTGTTCACTACGTTCTTCCTTATCCAACAAATTGACTTGAATATCGGCCATATTACTACCGCCGCGTAAATCGTAATGACGGACTAAACCATTAAAGGTTATAGGTGCCGAAGTTCCTACATAATTTTGATAATTAACTACTTCTGGACGTGTCGCTAAATATTGAGAAATTTCTTTAGCCACCACACCTGTGCGTTCCAATGTTGTCCCTTCTGGCATATCAATGACGACCTGAAATTCATTCTTGTTATCAAACGGCAGCATTTTAACAGCTACTGATTTTGTAAAAAACATAGCCATGGTACCCAATAACAAGACAAACGTCAACCCTAAAAACAACCATCGCTTGGTGCGGTTTTCAATAAGCGGTCGCTCGAATTTATCATAGAAGCGATAAATTATTGTTTCCTCTATAGGTTTTTCTGCTTTCTCAACCTTTTGCTTTTTATCCTTTTCACGAAGGAAAATATACCCCAAATACGGCGTTATGGTTAAAGCCACAAACAAAGACAGAATCATCGCTATAGATGCACCTATTGGCATAGGAGCCATATACGGACCCATTAATCCAGATACAAAAGCCATAGGCAATACAGACGCAATAACCGTAAAAGTTGCCAGAATGGTTGGGTTACCGACTTCATTTATAGCGTATAATGCGGCTTGTTTAAAAGGTAAGCGTTTCATTTTAAAATGCCTGTGCATATTTTCGGCTATGATAATGGAGTCATCAACTACGATACCTGTTACAAATACCAAAGCAAATAAGGTAATTCTGTTCAAGGTGTAATCCAACATATAATAGCTTAATAAGGTTAAAGCAAAGGTTATTGGTACTGATAAAAATACTACCAATCCACCGCGCCAACCCATTGCCAACATCACCACAAAGGTTACAGCAATAATAGAACCGATAAGGTGCAATAACAGCTCTGATACTTTGTGCGAAGCTGTTTCACCATAGTTTCTGGTGATTTCCACATGAACATCATCAGGTATGAGGTTTTTACGTAAGTGCTCAACTTTGTCAATAATCACGTCCGCAATTTTCATGGCATCAGCACCTTTACGTTTGGCCACTGAAAGCGTTACAGCTGGATATTCTGATTGATATTGATTGGCTTTTTCACTACCTTTTCCAAATCCTAAACTTACGTAATTTTGAGGTACTTCGGGACCGTCCACAATCGTGGCAACCTGCTTTAAGTAAATAGGTTGATTTTGTTGGACGCCAACGACCAAATTTTCAACATCGGTTACCGTTTCTAAAAACTTTCCTGTATTCACTAAAAACTCGCTGTCATTTTTATCGAAACTTCCTGAATTCAATTGGGCATTGTTCGCCTTGATCATTTCAGAAACCGACAAAAAGTCTAATCCACTTGCCGCCAGTTTATCTTTATCCAATACCACTCGTAATTGTCTATCACGGCCACCAATTTTATGAGTAATGGCTACATCATTGACTTTTTTGATTTCTGCCTCCAGTTCTTGAGCCATTTGACTCAATTGATAATCATCATAATTTTCGCTCCATAAAGTCAACCCTAACATAGGCACATCATCAATAGCTCGTGTTTTAACCAACGGAAAGGTTACACCTTGCGGCATTTGATCCATGTGCTTATTGATTTCGTTGTAGAGCTTCACAAAGGAGCGCTCGATATCTTCACCCACATAAAACTGAACAATGACCATACCTTGTTCTTTCATGGATGTAGAATACACATACTCCACACCCTTGATGTTGGATATTAATTTTTCAAGCGGTTTGATAACCCGCGATTCTACTTCTGTTGGACTTGCTCCTGGATAACCCACAAAAATATCGGCCATGGGCACATCAATTTGTGGTTCTTCCTCACGCGGAATCAAGAACGAACTGTACACCCCAATAACCATAAAGACGATCATGAGAAGCACGGTCAGTTTTGACTGTATAAATATTTTGGCAATTTTGCCAGCGATACCTTCTTTCATCTGATTTATATTTTATTATTGGATGGTTACTTTTGCGCCATTGTACAGCTTACCTTCGGCTGAAACGATATAGGATTCATCTGCTGATAACCCTGATAGCACCTCAACCTTATTACCATACTCCCTGCCCAAACGCAACCATCTTAAAATGGCTGTATTAGTTTGGCTAACCGTATAAACACCTGTCAATTGACCGTTATAAACCAATGCCTCCTTTGGTACTAAAACTATGGCATTATCGGTTTGTTTTTCTACTGGGAATTGCACCGTAACAAACATACCTGACAATAAGTTAGTATCCGTTTTGTTTAAAGCAATCTTGACTAAATACTGACCTCCAGTATGCTTTGAAGATGTACTGACTTCGGAAACTTTACCTGAAAGCGTCTTATTTATGGATTTTACCAAAACCGTAACTTCAGTATTCACTATAATTTTAGAGATTTCCGTTTCAGGTACCATAGCCATCACTTCAAAGTTACCTGGAGCCTCAACGGTTATTAAAGGCTTTCCTGGATTGGCCATATCTCCAGTTTCAATCATTTTACTGGTTACAACACCATCAAAAGGTGCTGTAATATTGCTATAAGCAAATTGGGCATTGACCTCATTTCTCATTTGCTTGGCTGCTTCTAAACGGGCTTTAGCCATTTCAAAACGCGCTGTCATATCATCTAATTCCTTTTGTGATGCACTGTTTTCGGAAAACAAATTTTGAAATCGGTTGTAATCTTTTTCCGCATTGGTAAAGGCTGCTTGAGCCTCTGTAATGCTTGCCTCTACCTGTGCTTTTTTAGCTTGTAAATCGGCGTTATTAATAGCTACCAATAATTGTCCTTTTTTTACGGTATCTCCAACATTTACGGGAACTTGGGTTACATACCCCATCATTCGGGTACTTAAATCGGCACTGTTAACCGATTGAACCTTACCACTAACTGCCAAAAAGGGATTATTGTTATTTGCTGATACATCGCTCACTGTCACATTAATGGCTGGATTATTGTCTGCAACCGCAGTCTTTTTATCACCCGAACAACCTATGAAGGTTAGAGACAATGCTACTAAAGTAATGGTATATATATATTTCATGATTTATGTTTATTTGATTCTTACTTTGTTAAAAACTGCACATAAGCCAGTGCATAATTATATTCATATATGGTTTGATAATATTCTAATTGCTTTTGGGCATATTGCGTATCTGCCATGAGCAAATCAGAGGTTTTTTCCAATCCCTCTTCAAATCGGTTTTTTCGAATACGAAGTGATTCTTTGGACTGTTCAAGAGCTAATCTTGTTAATTCCAATTTGTTTTGAGCATCTGTCAACATGCGTTTCGCCTTATTAAGCTCCAATTGACTTTGCGACACGTATTGTTGGTATTCCAATTTGGATTGTTCAAACTCCGAGCGACTTTTTTGAGCCTTCCCGAAACGTTTGGTGCCTTGTAAAATATCCCAACTTAATTGGGCTCCTATAATATAGCCATTGGCATTGCCTTGAAAAACATGATCATCATACAATTCATAACTTCCAAAGGCATTGAGTCTTGGTAAAAAAGTCATTTTATCAGCTTTGTACATGGTTTCATAAGCATTGGTTGCCAATGACATCGCTTTAATATCTGACCGTTCTTCAGAAACCTGTAACTCCTGATTATTTTTTGGAATAACAACCTGCAAGCTATCTGTTGGTTGATAAATGGCTACCTGTTCTTCATTCATTAAAAAGGATAAATAATTGGATGCATTTTCCACATTACTTTTAGCCGTTTGCAACTGATTTTTAACTTCATTAACCCGAACAGAGACAGCTAATACATCTGACTTTTGTAGATACCCTTGATTAAAGCTATTCTTGGCCAATCGCTCATTGGCTTCAGCCGTTAGCAGCGCTTGTTCTAGAACCGCTACGCCTTTATAGGCCAATTGCAATTGCATATAGGCTTGTTCCACCTCCAATTCCAGATAATCTTTGGTGCGTTCGGTCTGTAAGGCAGTTGCCTCCATTTTGGTTTTGGCAGCTTTACGTTGGTAAAAACCATCCATGTTAATCAAGGGTTGTTGAATCTCAAACTTGGTAGCAAAGTTTTGCGTCTGTTCAGGATCGTTTAATAGTGCAGGATTAAAATCAGCTGCTGTTAGACTTTCCTGATTTAATTTAGACCCAAAAGCCATTAAGGGATTAGTAGTGGTAAAACCAGTGTGTGATGCCGTAATGTTAGGCAAGAACACTGCATTGGTCTGCTTAAAATCAGCTTTTGAAGCATTAAACTGTGCTTCAGAAATCTGTAAGCTGTAATTGGATTCTAGCACCTTATCCAAAGCTTCCGTTTTTCCTAACGGAATGCGTTCTTGAGCATGGAGTAAACTCATAAATCCCAGCATTCCCAAAATGATATATGTTTGTCGTTTCATAATGTATCTTAAATTTACTTGGCAAAAATACATTGGGAAACAAGGGTAGTCAGTAACAAAAGTTACTATGTATATTGTGTTAGATTATGAGACTTCTTTCGTATGATAAAATAAAAAACGCCCAAAAAAACGCCCACATGTGTGGGCGTTTTACTTACCTCGATTAATCTAACTAACTAATAAAATTAAGAGATAAAGGATATCGTGGTGTTTCGCCATGACTGGCTTTAATGGCGTTTATAATGGGAAAGGCTATAGATATCAAACCAATAACAATCAAGCCAATAATACCTAATCCAAGAAGCAATATCGCTGGAATACAAAGAATGGCATAAACAATTAAACTCAATTGAAAGTTTACAATACGCTTACCTTGTTCATCCATAGCATACACATTGTTCTTTTGAGTAGCCCAGATAATGAGTGGTACAATAAGCCCTCCAAATCCAGTAACATACGTCAGCAATTGGCTTAAATGTGTTAATACTAATAATTGATTGTCTTGTCTCATAATGGTAATTTTAAAATGATTGATGTGTTTATGTGACGCTAGTATTTGGATTTCGTTACAAATGGAATGGGATTTATTTCCCGATGCAATATTTAACTTTTCTTTAAAATAAAGGGTTCCTCGTGTTTGGGCAACAAATAGGATACAAAAAATGCATAAAAAGAGTAAACCAAGAGCAATCATTAATAAATTCACTTACGAATATAACATAAAAAAACCGCTCGATTTGAGCGGTTTTCAAATAAAAGCACCAAGCTATTAATTGGCTATCCCAGAGCCTAAATAAGTACTGTTTGATACTTGGCTACCATCGGCAGTTATAAATGCCATAAATAGCTCTACAGTATCTCCTGCGTAGGTTGTTGGTATTGCAACAATTTGAGTTCCTACTGTTCTGTCTGCTCCATCTGTTAAAGAAATAGATTCTTTCTTTGATGGATTGTAAACCAATAACATTGCTTTATCGGTAGCGTTGGCGTTACCTTCAGCAGAGTTATCATCCCAGTTAAAAGTTACCTCACCAGCTGTTGCAAGATCTGTAGAAGGGTTCAAAGCAGCTGATAAACCTCCCCTACTTACTAATGCGGTTGCATAATCCACCTCAAAGTCTGGTTCGACCCCTGTGATGGCATTATTCAACACATAAGACATCGCAGCATTAAATGCTGTTTTTTTCACTGCTAAAAACTTATACCCTTTTTGGATAAATGGTTTAACAGCTTGAATAAATTCTAAAGTCACAGTAAACTTGTTTCTTTGGTTTACCTGACCTACAGTTCTTGGATTGGCTACACTTGAAGGTTTAATTCTGATGTAGTCAATTCCTTTCCAGCTTCCACCGATAATGTTTCCAACCTTACCGGAAAGCCCTCCTAAAATTCCTTGAGCAATTTTACCCATAACATAAATAATTTAAATGAAACTTACTTTTCTTCGGACTTGGTACGGACTTGACACGAAGTTGTACCTTCCGTTGAAATATATGGCAACTTTTATGCTATTCGTTGAATATGGATTTTGTTGCTTTAGATTGCTTCCTTTTGCATCAGAAATAAAAAAATGAATATTTTTTTTACAAAGAAAAAGAGAAAAAAGAAAGCCGTTTCTTTGATGGCGTTGACATACTGTCAAGTTTTTTGGAAAAAATATTGCTGATGGAAAGGGTCTTGAAATTTGCGCCTAAACATAGGTGCAATATTTTTTTCAAAACCCGTAGGGCTTGAACTTTATAGTATGATAAGCGTGGGATGAGGAAAGCCAGCTATCTTTGCAATCTTTTTTATTCGACATTTAAACCATGTAAGAATGTTAGATCTTCTTGATTGAACCTTAAAAAGGATTGGTAAATTAATTTGAGTAATACACCTCCGTCTTGATTATTATTTTGTTGACGCCAATTAAGAATAACTGGATTAGAATTAACCCTTCCCCTAGCAGCTGGACTAAAAGGGGTGACAACATAAATCTCTTTTGTGATTTCTTGTTCATTATTAAAGAAATTATTTTTTGCAGGTATAATTATTTTAGCTTTAAATATAATTTTAGATGAGAATGTATTTGATAATTCAGCTCTATTATTGACATTAACCTGTACCCAATTATCATTTTCGATACTAAATTTAATTATGCAATTTCTATCCTGTAAGGCTCTAAAAAATAGATCAAATGAGTTGGCTGTATTATTTACATTTATTCTTCCTATAATACCATTTAAAACATTATTAGCATGAACCTTTAAACCATTGACACTAAATACGCTTGCTGTATTAAATAAAAGCCTATTAACATTATTATTTACAAAAATGTGCTTCAACAAATCATCGTTTATAACAATATCTCTTAAACATGAATCGCTTGGTGAATATTCTATTCGTTTGGTTGAATCAATAATGTCTGAATAGTTTATACGGCTATCCTGTAGATAGTTTATCAGAAAATCCTTTGCTGTTAATCTATCAAGTTCTTCAAAGACATGATTAAACAAGTTTTGATCCAGGATATATTGCCAAAGACTTATCTTTTTTGTATTGCCATGATAAAATGGAATACCTGGTGCTGACAATAGTCTTTCATTGGGATCGTGTAATGTGTTTAGGTCTTCATTATTTAATAAGATATTATCATTTAAGTAACTAATTGGCGGAAATGTTCCTATGATATAATTATCATAATTTTCTAAAGGAAGATCATTTTTATAGGGATGTATTTCAACTGGTGTTTCATTAGGTAAAACAAAATTATTTTCAATCAGAGCATGGATAAAATTGGTATTCGAATCTTGAATATTATTTAAATATTCATTTTCGTTCATGGCAGGATTAGTTTTTCTTAAAATCATAAAATATCATTTAAATAGATTAGTAATTTCTTCTTTGTTATCTAATATGATGTTGAAACTAAAGGTTTCATTTCTACCATCATTCTCGTTAATTTCATTGTATAAGAGTAATTTTCCTGAAACCATAAATACGTTTCTGTTGGTAAACGTTGTATATTCCATCAAACAAGACAAATCATCAATAGCGTAATTATTTGCTTGTTCATCAAATTTATAGACTGACATATTCTCAAATTCTACAATATATTTAGCTCCTAACACCTCTACTTTAAAACACTTATTGATATGCCCTCCTCTTCTATCAGTCAGGTAATCAAAAATGTTTACATTTTGAAAAAACTTGTCATTATTAGAGTTTAAAAGCACAATATTATTTCCTGTATACTCAACAAAAATATGGCCTAAAAAAGCCTTTGAAGGATTATTTACTTTCATTATTAGTGAATTGATTTTTAACGGATTGAATTAAATGTATAACAAACTTTTTTAAGAAAAAACTTGATTTATATCAAAACGTTTTTTTTAAATAATGTAAAGGATTTTAAAAATAAATTCCTTATGAGGTTTTTGATTTACAGGTTTTTATAAGCAGGTAATCGCGTAGCGTATGGCGATAGCCATAATAGCGAGCCGCCAGCGAGTTGAGCAAGGGTGGTGTGGGAAAATAGCCCGATAGGGCTACCACACCTACGTTGAAAACGCAAGGGTGTCGCAGGTTTTTGATGCCGTTGGCTTTAGCTTGGGTGTAGCGTGGGAAAGCAAGTGTAACAATTGAATGAAGCTATTGAAGGATGGTTACCGTTTTTAAATTTTAGCAATTGTGAGTGCTTAACGCTATTTAATTATAAGGATTTAAGTAGATTAAGGAAATTGAGGATTATAAAATTTACTAACGAGCAATTGCCAATTTAAAAATGGGTTGTGTCGTGGCTGAAATAGCTGACTGAATGCGTTACTCTTGCTGTGCGTTTGCAATATAGAATAATCCGCTTTTGGATTTAAAAGACTATTTAATCAGTTATTAAAGCGGTTTTAAAAGTATTTGGAAATTTGAAATTTCTTGAAGCGGTTATTGTATATGCAAAATGGATGCCATCAAAAACTGTGACACCCGTGAACCCACAGGTGGCATAAGCCCATCTATTCCGAAATGAAACCACTTCAAAATAAAACGCTACGCTTCATTTTGAAGTCATCACATACGGTCTTTTTATGCTCTAACTTCAATATGATTTATTTTTTTGTGTTTTACATTTCTCATCACGACGCTCTCATACCACCTGTGGGTTTTGCCCGCAGCGAACAGCAGGCGAGCCAAATTATGAAGCAGCGGTTGTACCCTTTTTATATTACGCCTGCTTTAGCAGGCTCCATATTGGGTACCTGCTTTCGCAGGTAAGGGTGCAAGAGTAGCTGCGGGTGAGGAAGTTGTGTAGTGTGTGAAGTAAAGCAAATACATAGTGCTAACGAGGATGTGCCACCGCAGTAGTGCTATGTATGTTAAGCACCAATGCTTCGCATTTGTGATTATGCTTTATGGAACAAAATGGAACAACTGACGAACACCTTATTACCTGCCTACCTCAATTTTTATTAGTAACTTAATTAAAAATTGGTGCTGGAACATACCAACATAATACAGCTATAACTGCTATAGCTATTATTATCATTATAACGTTAAATTTCCTGTTACTCATAAATGCTATACCTTTAACTTAAAGATGAATTCAAAATTTTGTAAAATTGTACATAGCTACTCATTGATGCATAGCTAGAACCGTATTTTTTCTTAAGGTTCCCATTGTGGCAATTGCACTTGTTTTATACAACCCCATTTTTCTTAATACATCTGGTTTTTTGTCTAAAATGCACATAATATTCTCTACATGTGACTGTGCATACTCTTCTAGACGATATGATGACTCGATGTATTCAATACCGATTTGTTTATTTAACAATTGTTCTAAATACACTGCTAGTGAGTTGATATTTTTCGCTGTATTTACCGTGACTTTCTTCTTTTTCTCTAAAACAAAAATGCTTATCTCAAAATTCGTTTTTTCCAATATTTTTATGAATTTGCTGATGTCGGATGTATTTATACTTTGCTTGAAATCTGATGCAATTGTCAAGGAAACTTTTTGACCAATAGATGCATTTGGTGGTACAATTAAAATAGGGCATGATTTTATTTTCTTTACTATTGCCCTTGTATTTTTTGAAACCTTTGTATCTACACTTCCGGTTATGATCACCAAATCAATGCTAATTTTTTCAATGTTTGTTTTGATACCGTTTATTAGCTCCCTATTTTCTGAAATGGCATAAAAGCTATGTTTGTCATTATCGGAATCTAATGTGCAATGTTCAACCAAAGCACCCAATTGTCTCAATGATTCCTCTTTGGGCTCATCAAAAATGGCATCATCAGCTTGAAGCAATTCAATAGCATTTAAGCCGGAAACGTCATAAGAATACGTATTTAAAAAATAAAATTCGCAGTATTCCTCTTTAAGAAGTTCTGTAACGTAATTAATGGCTACAGTACTATTACGAGAAAAATTAGTTGGGATTAATATCTTTTTCATTTTGTTCTTATTAAAAGTGAATATCCAGTTTACTGCTGTTGAAATTCTTAAGGGTAACTGTGAAAGTAGTTACTTTCACGGTTGCTTATACACAAAAAAAAAATGAGGCGTTTTGCTATTAATCAAATTTTAAACTATGTTCCCTTTTTAAATTTTTCAGTACTTATTTTATTATTTCATATCCATTATTTGCGCTGATATCTGCTTATTATGGTATAGAATTGATTTCTAAAACTGTTACAATCCGTTACAAGTTTCAAATAGTTGGCTCTTCTTTGCTCATGTATTTTTAGCCGATTTAAATCATATTTAACTTTTCCGTACTCATATTCAGTTTTAAGCTCTTGTTCATATTTACATAAATTTGCCATAATTAGGACGTTGTTCCTTCTAATTGCTAAAATTGTATTTGAAACAGACATATTTTTAATGAGTTTTTTTTCGATTAATGACATCTGTTCTAATTCACTATTGAAGGCTTCTATAGCCGCCATCCACATGTGTAATTCATTTAAATCTTTTTTTATACAAAGACGTCTATGTTCATCCATCTTGTGTGATATAATACTGCTCACATGCTTATGTTTATTTAGTCAACACCAACGAGTTTAATTTTCCCATGAATTTTATTGAAAAAATCATCCTTGAGACGTCTGTATTTATCCAAATGGTATAGATAACTTCTTCGGTAGCTTTCATGTTCTGTGATATAAACCATATCGCAAGCTGTATCTTCGCATTCTACAATATTGGTTCTTGAATTGGAGTATTTAATTAGCGCATTTAACAAGGTTTGATTTTCATTTTGTTTCTTTTCAAAACGTTTTACAACCGTACTATCATCCAATCTTGTATTGAGGTTATGATTACAGATTGTAATAAGATTGATAAGCTCTTTTTCTATATACTTAAGATGGCTAATCCAATTTTCTAATTCCATTGTGTTGATTTTATGTGTTAGATCGACATCGGAATCATGATCAAATAATCTATTCTTAAAACCTGCCATACTCTTGTTTTTTTAAATTGTTATGTTGATATTATTAAATGACTTTTCTTGTTGGACTTCAATAATTTTTATTTCATGTTGACCCATAGGAAACTCCCAGGTTACTATATCTCCCTTTGAGTAGCCAATAAGTGCTGTTCCCATAGGGGTGAGGATAGATATTTTATTGTTCTTAACATCCTTATCCATTGGTGCAACTATTTGAATTGTCTTCTCTATGCCATTATTAAAAATTATTGTCACTTTACTGTTGAATCTAATTACATCTAGTGGCATTTCGCCATTATCAACAATGTGGGCTGTTTTCAATTCATCCAATAATTTCTGATGAGATTTTAGAGTTTGAAAATCTTCAGCATAACCTGAAATGTTAAGTAGTCTTTTTAAATAGACGTACTCTTTTTTTTCCATTATTAAACTTCCATATTTCATGTCTTCATGTTTTAAATTTTTATTTATGGGAATATCCCTCTTTGTACATAAGCTTTTTCAATACGTTCAATAGCAATACAATATGCAGCAGTTCTCATGTCTATGCTTTCACATTTTGCATACTCATAAACTTTCTCAAAAGACTCTTTAAGTTTTTTGTGTAGTTTTGCCATGACCTCATCTAATTGCCATAATTCGCCATTACGATTTTGAAGCCATTCAAAATAGCTACCTACAACACCACCTGAATTGCACAAAATATCTGGTATAATAGTAATCCCTTTTTCTAATAGGATTTTTTCTCCTTCAACATTAGTAGGGCCATTTGCCCCTTCTGCAATGAGAGTAGCCTTTATTACAGGCGCGTTATCTTTTGTGATTTGATTACCAAGTGCCGCAGGAATGCATATGTCGCATTCTGTAGCAAAAAACTTTTCATTGTCAAGGTCGAATGCTTCTGGGTAACCAACGACACTATCTTTATTTGTTTTTGAATAGCTTAATAGATTTTCGACATTAATACCTTCTGCTTTTCGTATACTACCAAAAGCATCTTGAACTGCTACCATTTTTGCACCATCTTTTTCTAAAAAATGTGCAGCCCAATAGCCTACATTACCAAACCCTTGAACAATAAATCTTTTATCTATTAAACTTTCGTTGTTTTTTTCTGCCCAAAATTTAATTGATAAATAAACTCCATATCCAGTTGCTCTATCGCGACCTTCCAACCCGCCGCTTCCTGCTGGTTTTCCAGTAACTACATGTTGGTTTGCTGTACGTTCAGCTGGTGGCCTTGTACTCATGTAGGTATCTGCCATCCACGCCATGGTTTGGCTGTTTGTATTGACATCTGGTGCAGGAATATCATGTTCTGGGCCAATATTGTCTGCCAAAGCAAAGGTGAAGCGTCTGGTAATACGCTCTAATTCTCCTTGAGAATATTTTGAAGGATCTAATTTTATACCTCCTTTTCCACCACCATAAGGCAATCCTGCCAATGAGGTTTTCCAGGTCATCCACATAGCCAATGCTCTTGCAGCATCTATATCAACAGTTGGATGGTAACGTAAACCTCCTTTGTAAGGTCCTAATGCATTATTGTGCTGTACTCTATAGCCTGTAAAAATTTCCACTTCGCCATTATCCATCTTTACTGGGAAGTTTACAATAATCTCATTATTGGTAATGCTTAAGATTTTTTTAATGTTTGGATGTAGTTTGATATGGTTTGCAGCGCTTTCAAACTGCTCCATAACATTATCCATCATACCCCTTACCGGTATTTTTTTAGATTTCTTATTTCTTTCTTTTGTTAATGTTTCCATTTCTAATATTTAATTAGCGATTAAGCTATTTTTGTGAATCTTTTTTTATTTGAAAATTTAAAAGGACTGGTTCTTATCGTATCAAATCGTAACTTATTATCGGTTGTCCTTTTTAATAATATTGTACTTAAAAGACTTTTGAAATTCATGATATTTATATATTAATGTTGTTTTTATTAATTGTTGATTTTATTGACTTTTAAAATTTATTTAAAATACCTCTCGGAAATAGACCGCTCATGATATTTATCCATTATGTATTTATGCCTTGCATAATTACGATTGGGCTTTTTGTGAATTGCTTTCTGAACATTAATTGTTGTTATTATGGCATTAAAAATCATAACTTTTTGTATTATTAGTTAAACAAACAATGGCTTGCGCTCTTGGAATGTCTCTACTTCTGTGATAACTTCATCGGGCAGCGACTGATCATATTCACTACAAGACCAAACCTTGTCTTTTTGCGCTGTTAAAACACAAGTGTTTACATGTGAACAACTTGGACAAATACTAAAGTGATTCATATTGAAAAAAATTATTATTAATTACATATACCCATTGGCAATGCGTGTGCCAAAACAAGAACCTTAAATAAACAAACCCTGAAAAACCCTTTATTTAAAAGGGTTTTGAGCATATTTGGTTGTAATTTTAAAATTGGAGAAACTGGGGTATAATTACCCAGTTGGGTAAAAAAGTATCAAACCTAATCTTATTGGTCTGCAAGTTTTTGCCGAATGGTCTTTCGGTCTATTTGAAGAATTTCTGCTGCTTTTGATTTATTGTTATCAGTAGCTTTCAGTACTTTTTGAATGTATTTTTTTTCCATTACTCGTAGTGGAACGAGTTCATCGGAAGGTAAGTTTAAGTTATACTTTAAGTGTTCGGGTAAATGCTGGACTTCAATAACTTTATCGCACATAATAACTGCACGCTGAATAATATTTTCAAGTTCTCTAACATTACCAGGCCAATCGTAACGTTCTAAAATTTCCAGAGCTTCCGGAGTGATTTTTACAAATCTATCTTTATACTCTACTCCATATTTAAATAGGAATTTGTCCACTAATAATTGGATGTCCTCTTTGCGTTCACGTAGTGGAGCAATTTCGATTTCAACGACAGTTAAACGGTAAAACAAATCTTCCCTGAAGTTTTGTTTTTTTATCATCTCCTTTAAATCGCTGTTTGTAGCTGCAATGATACGCACGTCTATTTTTTCTGCTTTTGTGGAACCAACTCGCACTACTTCTTTTTCCTGCAGGACACGAAGCAATCTTGATTGAACAGGCAATGATGCATTACCTATCTCATCCAAAAAAATAGTGCCACCATCAGCTGCTTGGAAAAACCCTTCTCTATTGGTTTCGGCTCCTGTAAAAGCACCCTTTAAATAGCCGAACAGTTCCGCTTCCAACAAATTTTCTGGAATAGCACCACAATTAACTGCGACAAATGGGGCTCTTGAGAATTTGCCCTGATAGTGAATAGCTCGGGCTACCAATTCTTTACCTGTACCACTTTCGCCTTTGATAAAAATAGTTGCCTTATTATCTTTTATACGCTCAATAACTTGGATTACGTCATTTATTTTTTCTGAATTCCCGATGATATCTCCGTAGGCTTTGGTATTTGCTTCCTTGGGTCTATCTTCTTTCGTTGGTGTTTTTTGTGAAGTGACCATAGATTTATCAATTGCAGCCTTTAACTCATCCTTTGTAAATGGTTTGGTTAAATACTCTACCACTCCGGATTTAATAGCTGCCAAGGAATCTTGAATGGACGGATAGCCTGTGACGACGAGTTTTGGTAATTTTGGATAATGTTCAGACACAAATTTTATGAGTTCGAAACCATCCACTTCGGGCATTTTTAAATCTGTAATCAATAAATCGATTTGTGTATCCCTTAAAATGGAGACTGCTTCTTTAACCGATATGGCTTTAAAAACGTGATAATGCCAAGATTGCAAGTGACGGTGCAAGAGTTCTAGAATGTTAACATCGTCATCAACAATTAAGATATTTTCTTTGCGTAGTTGCATAGCTAGCATTAGTTTTTTGGAAGTGTCACTGTAAAGATAGCACCTTTTTTTATGTTATTTTCTGCCGTTATATGTCCTTTGTGTGAAGCCACAATACCATGTACGACACTTAACCCCAGCCCTGATCCTTCTCCCATTGGTTTAGTGGTGTAAAATGGTTGAAACACTTTGTCTACATCCATTTCCCCAAACCCTATGCCTTGATCCGAGATTTTAAGAATAATGTGTTTCTCATTCTGTTTGGCCTCTATGGTAACCAAGCCATTTTTTGGAGAAAAATAAATAGCATTCATCAGTAGATTGAACATAATTTGTGTTATTTGCACAGTATCTGCACGCAGCATCAAATTTTCATCTTCAATTTTAACAATATATTTTACTTTACTTTTGCGAAATGTTGGTTCCAGTAATTTTATTGATTCCTTAATAATACTTACTAGATTAATATGCTTCATTTCCTGTGGCATTGTGCAAGTAAAGAACATCAGTTTTTTAACAACCTCTCTTGAAAATATGGCATTTGTAATGATTTTATCGAGGTCATTTAGAGCTTGTTCATCTTTTTCCAATCTTGATTGTAAAAGCTCTGCAAAACCTAGAATATTGGCCAGAGGCGTGTTGAGTTCGTGAGCAATTCCAGCCGTGAGTTCACCCAAAATGGCAAGACGGTCGGTACGTTCCATTTGACGCTTCATTGACAACTCACTATTTTTGATGTCGATACGCTCCAAAAGATTGCCAATTTTTAAGGCGACATTGTCTAGCAATAATGTTTCTTCTTCTAGAAATTTGTCTGCTTTTAAAGCTGAAGCGTTAAAGGATGCGATGATACGCCCTTTGGTATCATTAAAAATTAAAATGGAACTGACGATTGTTGGATTGGTTTTATTTAATGGTTCGGTGTTTATATTTATAGATGGTGTTTCTATGGAAATCTCTGTCTTTTCGGGATATTGAAATGCTTTTTTTAAACTGTAAGCAATTGCCTTTAAGGTTTGTTCCAGCTGGTCAAAATCGGCATTTACAATAATAGATGTCACTTCATAGAGGCAGGTTAATTCTTTGATACGCTCTTTTAATTGTTGTTCTGAAGTACTCATGTGACGAAACATTTTTATTTCACTTTAAAATAAACTTAATTTTAACATCTACCCAATATTTTACAAAAACCACAATTTATTTTTTGCTTCCTCTTTAATATCATTTTTGAAACGAGGTACTAATTGTGCTACCATTTCTGGGTATCTAATGGTTATTGGTACGTTTTGAGGTTTTAAAGATTTCCAATACAGTCTGCTAAACTGGAATACTTGGGTAAGCAATTCTGTTATAATATTATCATCCTAAAAAGCATCTTCATTTGGGCTACTCATACTTACTTTTATTGGAAATGGAAAGCCATAAATACCATTTTGTATTTCTATTTGGCGTTGTGCGCAAATGGTTTCTGCTAATTGCTTGGTTTTCTTGTTAACCTCTCTTTCTGTTTTTGTTTTAGGATTAGGCGTAAGATATAACCGTAAATACTCGGTTTTGCGTTTTCCTTTATGATAGTAATCTAAATACAGACTTATTTTATCATTTTTTTTGCGTTGTCTTAATGTTACTTTCATAGGATGCTAATTAAAAAGGTTTTCTATTTGCCATCTGGCCACAATACGCTTTCTTCCAAAAGGGACCGCTTTTAAACGTCCTTGTTGAATCATTCTTTGAATGGTCCATCTACTTACACCAATCAATTGTGAAGCTTCAGTAACACTTAAAAAATCCTTATTGTTTACTGCGTTGGTATTGGAAACTTGAACAGCTACTCTTTGCTGCTGAATATCTTCAGAAAGGGTAGCTTGAATCTTTTCTTTACGCTTACGTGCCTTATAAGCTTTTTTAGCGCAAGTATCACCACAGTATTTAGTTACTGTTGTACGTGCTGTAAAAGCATTACCGCAATGTTTACAGGTTTTTGGGATGTATAAATTACTGCTCATAAATGGTGCTTTATGTAGCGTTATGGTGCAACGTGGGGCAATATGGTGCATCATTTCGCCAATCTTTTAGCCAACAGATTTTGGCAACAAATCCGTATTTAAGGCAACAGATATACAACAAATTTAGTTAAAAAAGAGCAAAAAAGCAACAAAAAAGAGAAGATAAAAATACGTAAAGTCAATAAAATCAACACATTAACAATAAAAAGAAAGTAAGTTACTTCCCGATACAAAAATTGGCAAAAATATTACCCAATAGGTCATCATTAGTAATCTCACCGGTAATTTCACCAAAATGGTATAAAGCCTGGCGAATATCAATGGCCATCAAATCACCAGACAATCCCGACTCCAGACCATGCTTCACTTTTTGTATTTCTTCAAAGGCTTTAAGAAGTGCATCATAATGCCGTGTGTTGGTTACAATGGTTTCATTATTTCGAAGCGCTCCTGTGTTAATTAAATTTAGAAGGGAGTTAGTTAATTGCTCCACACCAAACCCTGTTTTTGCTGATAGTAATTGCACACCATCAATCTGGTTTTGCAGTTCTGCCAACTGAACATCATCCAGTTTATCTATCTTATTAGCAATGATGAGTAGCGGTTTTTGAGGATACTTATTTTTTATTTTTTCAATCTCCAATTTGATAGCCTTTAAATTGGAAATACCCTTAAAACTATCAAACAAATAAATGGTGACTTGCGATTGCTCTATTTTTTCAAAGGTTTTTTTGATACCAATACTTTCCACAACATCTTGTGTTTCTCGAATACCCGCCGTGTCTATAAATCGAAATCCGATACCACCTATGGAAATCTCATCCTCTATAGTATCTCTTGTCGTTCCAGCAATTTCCGAAACAATAGCCCGTTCTTCGTTTAACAAGGCATTCAAAAGAGTTGATTTACCAACATTGGGTTCTCCGACAATAGCAACTGGAATGCCATTTTTTATCACATTACCAACTGCAAAGGAATCTATCAACCGTTTAAGTACAAAAGTAATTCGGTCAATTAAGACTTTGAATTGGGTTCTGTCTGCAAACTCCACATCTTCTTCTGCAAAATCCAATTCCAATTCAATCAAGGAGGCAAAATTCAAGAGTTCCTCACGAAGTTTGGCAATTTCAGAAGAAAAACCACCGCGCATTTGTTGCATAGCTATTTGATGAGAGGCTTCATTATCGCTGGCAATAAGATCGGCTACCGCTTCAGCCTGGCTTAAATCCAGCTTTCCATTTAAGAAAGCCCGTAAGGTAAACTCACCGGCATCAGCCATACGACAACCTTTTCGCAAGAACAATTGAATAATTTCCTGCTGGATGTACGGCGAACCATGACAACTGATTTCAACCACATCTTCACCTGTATATGAGTGTGGGTTTTTAAAAATGGATACCAAAACCTCATCTATGGTTTTCTGCCGATCCACAATATGTCCCAGATGAATGGTATGTGTTTTTTGTTGCGACAATTGCTTCTTACTGGTAACCGATTGAAAACAATCTGAAACCATACTGATGGCCTTATTTCCAGACAATCTAATAATAGCTATAGCTCCTGCCCCAGAAGGAGTCGCCAAAGCAACTATGGTATCATTTTGTATCATGGCACAAAAATAGTAAATAGTAGGCACATAAATTCATGCCAGATATTAGGTTAATCTTAACATCGCATTTTGGCTTTAACTCTTATATTTGCACAACTAAAAAAGCATATCATGTTCAAAAAACTTTTAATTCTAGCATTGGCAATTGGTTTTATATCTTGTGAAAAAGAAAGTAAACCCGATGGTTTTGTGATTAATGGCAAAATTGATTCGTATTACAGTGGCCGTAAAATCAAATTATCTAGAATTGCGCGTTCTGGTTCCTATACCGTTGATTCTACCATTATCAACAATGGGAAGCTACAATTAAAAGGTAAAGTTGAATCGCCTGATATGTATTACATTTTTATTGATACTTACCCAGGTGCATTGCCATTAATTGTAGAAAATGATGTCATAAATATTGATTTCAATAAAGACACTTTAGACGCTTCTATTGTAACTGGAGGCAAGGAAAATGCCATATTCAATATTTATCAGGATTTTGCTAAACCGCTTAAAAAGGAAAATGCAAAATTGACAGAAAAATTTAAAGTTGCTAGAAGTAAAGGTGACATGGAAACTATGCAGGCTATCCGAAAAACTTATGACAGTTTAGTTAAGTTAAATAATAATCAATGCATGAAGTACATTAGAGAGTACAATGATGCTGTTACCAGTGCCATTTTTCTAGAAGATTTTCTTAATGCAAAAGCTGTCACTGTCAGTCTAGCCAATGAGTTATATAATAATTTCACAGATAATGTTAAGGCTAGTCGTTCAGCAAAAGAAGTAAAACGTGTTGTTGATGCCACGCTGGCAACCGAAGTTGGTAGTGTTGCACCCAAATTTAGTGCACCAGACCCTGAAGGCAATATGATTGCATTAGAAGATATCATGGGAAAAGTAACCATTGTGGACTTTTGGGCATCATGGTGCGGTCCTTGTAGAAAGGAAAATCCTAATGTGGTCAAAGTTTATAATAAATATCACGATAAAGGGTTAGAAATAATTGGTGTCTCTTTAGATGGAAGCAATAGACAAAATAATCCAAAAAATGCTTGGCTGGATGCCATTGCAAAGGATAGTTTGAACTGGCATCATGTCTCTAATTTAGAATATTTTAATGACCCTGTGGCCAAGCAATACAATATCAATTCTATTCCTGCAACTTTTATCTTGGACAGTGGAGGCAAAATAATAGCAAAAAATCTTCGTGGTGACGCGCTAGAACAAAAGATTTCAGAATTATTGGATTAAGTTGAAATAGTTTATATTTTCCCCATCTTCTTTAATAGAAATAGCAGAACGATGGGCAATGCCAATAGACCTATCATTAACAAATGGGTTTCAAATAACCAAGAAGCCAATATCAACGTTATAATATAACCACCTAGAGCCCCTCCAAAATGAGCATCATGTCCTATGTTACCAATTCGGTTTTTCATGCCATAAATTGAATACAATAAATAGCCAACACCAAATATGTAGGCTGGAATTGGTATGGGAATAAAGAACATATATAAACTCATATCTGGCTGCAACAAAATAGCCGAATATATGATGCCTGTAACTGCACCACTGGCTCCAACGGCACTGTAATGGTATTCATCCTTGTGAAAATAGAGCGACAATAAATTTCCCAATAGCAAACTGCCTATATAAATAATTAAAAATTTAAAACTACCCAGGTAATCGATAACCACATCGGCAAAAAAATACAAGGTGAACATGTTGAAAAATAAGTGCGCATTGTCCACATGCAGAAACCCTGAACTAAACATACGTATCTGCTCTCCTCGCCTGACAGCACCAACATTAAACTTATACTTTTCAAAGAAACCATAATCACCAAAAGCCTTGAATGAAATAATGACATTAGCTGCTATGATAATGATGGTAATCAAACTTAAATTGCCCATAAATAGTAAATGTTTAAATAGAATATAGTCTATATTTGTCACTGCAAATCTATAACTTATTCATGCAATTTCTTGCTTACATTCTAATTTATCCTTTTTTGTGGCTAATATCCTTATTGCCGTTTAGGTTATTATACTTGTTTTCCGATTTTGTTTACGTCCTGCTTTTTTACATCATTGGGTATCGCCGAAAAACGGTAAAGGAAAACCTAAAGCTGGTATTTCCAAAAAAGTCCGACCATGAACTTAAAACCATTTCCAAAAAGTTTTATCACCACATGTGTGATATGTTTTTAGAAATGATCAAGACATTGACCATATCACGAAAACAGTTAAACAAGCGTTTCATAATCAAGAATCCCGAACGCCTTCAACAACTTGAGGCTCTAAACAAAAGTATTGTAGTTATGTACGGTCATTATGCCAGCTATGAATGGTCTTTTGTGGTTGAGAATCATATTTCAATGAAAGGAATTGGGATTTATAAAACCATTGCCAATAAATATTTTGACAAATTGGCTCGTAAGCTTCGCTCGCGCTATAATACAGAACTCATTGATACTAAAAAAGCCATTGCTAAAATAACAGATTATGAAAGTCAAAACGTAAAATCTGTAATAGCTTTTTTAAGTGATCAATCTCCTAAAAACTTTAAAAAATATTACTGGACCAAATTTATGGGGATTAAAGTACCTTGTTTTACAGGTGCTGAAAAAATTGCCAAAGAATTAGACTTATCAGTAACATATTTAAAAATCGAAAAAGTAAAACGCGGTTATTACGAAGCTGAATTCATCACACTTGCAGAAAACGCTAGAGAATATCCAGATTACGAAATAACGGATAAGTTTACACGGGAACTAGAAAAACAAATTCGCAAGGCTCCTGAATATTATCTCTGGACACATAAACGTTGGAAACATCGAGGCAAAAAGCCGAATTAAAGTTTAAACCAGTTTTTTAAGGTCAGGTCTTCTTCGGTCGTATCTACTAAAGATCGATGATTGAATTCATTGGTACATTTGTCATAATCATATTCCTTTGCCCATTCCTGATGGTTTTGAGCCAATTCAATGATACTTTCGCATACCTTTCTAACTTCTGCATCGGTGGTTGTAGGATGTATGGATAGCCTTATCCATCCTGGCTTTCGGGTCAACTCACCCAATGAAATTTCCTGTGTCAACTCATGTGAGGTTTCATAGTCCACATGCAATAAATAATGCCCATAAGTTCCGGCACAACTACAACCTCCTCTGGTTTGAATGCCGAATCGGTCGTTCAAAAGTTTGACACCCAAATTATAATGCAAATCATCAATATAAAAAGAAATAACGCCCAAACGGTCTTGGTGTTGACCAGCCAAAATATTAATGTTTTCAATAGGTTTTAGTTTATTGAAAATATAGTCTATGATTTGGTGTTCACGATCCAACATGTTTTTGACACCCATTTGCTCTTTGAGTTTGATGGCCAGAGCTGTTCTGATAGTTTGTAAAAAACCTGGTGTGCCGCCATCCTCACGATCCTCAATATTATCAATATACTTATGCTCACCCCAAGGATTGGTCCAACTTACAGTACCACCTCCAGGACAATCAGGAATCATGTTTTTGTACAATTTCTTGTTGAAAATAAGTACACCAGATGACCCTGGACCACCTAAAAACTTATGAGGTGAAAAGAAAATGGCATCCAAAGCTTGTTTTTCATTTTTTGGGTGCATATTGATATTGACATAGGGAGCCGAACAAGCATAATCGACGAAACATACGCCACCATGATTGTGCATTAATTCAGCAACCTGATGTACGGGATTTTGAATTCCAGTTACATTGGAACCATGAACAATAGAAGCTATTTTTATAGTACGGTCCTGATATTCAATCAGCAATTTCTCCAAATTATCAAGACTGAATAAACCATCTTCACCCGGTGGAATGACCTCTACCTTTGCAATAGTTTCTAACCATGTCGTTTGGTTGGAGTGATGCTCCATATGAGATACAAAAACCACTGGGCACAATTCTGCCGGTATTTCGGTAAATTTTTTAAGGTTTTCAGGGACTTTTAAACCTAAAATTCTTTGGAATTTGTTGACGACACCAGTCATTCCGTTGCCAGAAACAATTAATACATCATCTTCATTGCAGTTGACATGGGATTTTATGATGTGTTTAGCTTCGTGATACGCTTTTGTCATCGCCGTTCCAGAAACCGTTGTTTCTGTATGTGTGTTGGCCACGAAAGGTCCAAATTCATTACACAGTTTTTCTTCAATAGGCCTATATAATCTCCCTGAAGCTGTCCAGTCTGTATAAACGATTTTTTTCTTTCCAAAAGGCGATTCAAACTCTTGGTCTATTCCAATAATATTATTTCTAAAGTCATTGAAATAGGCCTCTAAATCTATGGACTTCTTGGTATTTGGTATTGTTAAGGACATACTGACGAATTTGAACGCTACAAAAATACTAAATATTAGCCACTGCTTTAATTTCAGATATGATTTTATCTGCTAAACTATCTGCTTCAAGCTGCGAAGGTGCCTCCGTATAGACTCTGATAATCGGTTCCGTATTACTTTTTCTTAAATGCACCCAGCTATCAGAAAAATCAATTTTAACACCATCTATGGTGGTTAGGTTCTCATGAGCGTATTTGGCCTCCATGATTTTAAGCAGCGCATCTACATCCAAACTCGGTGTTAACTCAATCTTCTTTTTACTCATAAAGTAATTAGGGTATGTTGCGCGAAGTTCACTGGTAGTCATTTTCTTTTCAGCCAATAAACTTAAAAATAAAGCTACTCCAACTAAAGCATCTCGACCATAATGTAGTTCTGGATAAATAATACCACCGTTTCCTTCTCCACCAATAATGGCCTGATTCTGCTTCATTAAGGCCACTACATTCACTTCTCCAACAGCACTGGCTTGATATGAGCCTCCGTGCTTTTCGGTTACATCGCGTAAAGCTCTTGTGGAGCTCATGTTACTCACTGTATTCCCTGGTGTTTTACTCAATACATAGTCAGCACAGGCCACCAAGGTATATTCTTCACCAAACATTTCACCCTTTTCATCCATGAATGCCAGTCTATCAACATCAGGGTCTACCACAATCCCTAAATCGGCTCGCTCCTTGACAACCATTTGTGATAAATCTGACAAATGCTCCTTCAGGGGCTCTGGGTTATGAGGAAAATGACCATTAGGTTCACAATACAATTTAACGGTGTGCACTCCCAAACGGTCTAATAATAGCGGAATAGCAATTCCGCCCGTAGAATTGACGCCATCAACAACCACTTTAAAATTAGCATGCTCTATGGCTTTTTTATTAACCAAAGGCATTTTTAAAACCTCGTCAATGTGCATGTCAATATAAGCCTGATTTTTGGTAATCTTTCCTAAACTATCCACATCGGAAAAAGTCATACTTTCCTGTTCGGCAATTTCCAAAATTTTAGAACCTTCAACACCATCCAAAAATTCACCTTTACTATTCAATAGCTTTAAAGCATTCCATTGTTTAGGGTTATGACTGGCAGTCAAAATGATACCGCCATCAGCATGCTCCATGGGCACGGCCACTTCAACCGTAGGAGTGGTTGACAATCCTAAATCAATCACATGAATTCCAAGGCCAACCAAGGTGTTCATTACCAAATTTTGAATCATTTCGCCAGATATGCGAGCATCTCTGCCAACAACCACACGGTAGTTCTCCTTATTGCGTTGCTGTTTGAGCCACACCCCATAAGCAGAAGCAAACTTTACAGCATCAATAGGTGTTAAATTATCTCCTACCTGACCTCCAATGGTTCCTCTAATTCCTGAAATTGATTTTATAAGCGTCATACGATTTTTTAAATTTGAACAAATATAAGTTTTCTGTATGTTTTCTATGATACGAATTCGTAAATTCGAATAATGAATTTTCTTGCGCATATTTATCTTTCTGGCGATAATGAACTGGTTACCATTGGAAATTTCATGGCGGATGGTATTCGCGGGAAAAAGTATAAAAACTACCCTGTTGATCTGCAAATCGGTATCTTATTGCATCGGGAAATTGACACCTTTACGGATTCACATCCCATTGTGAGACAAAGCACCAAACGGTTGCACAAAAACTATAGTCATTATAGCGGTGTCATTGTCGATATCCTTTACGATCATTTTCTGGCCAAAAACTGGAAAGCGTATTCTGAAACTGCATTAGACAGCTATGTTGAGAATTTTTATTGCTCTTTGGAAAAGCACTTTGATATACTTCCTGCAAGAATACAAAAAATGATGCCTTTTATGATTTCGGAAAATTGGCTTTTGAACTATGCCAACATTGATGGTATTCAGCAAGTATTGAATGGTATGAATAGACGCACAAAAAACAAATCGAAAATGAATATGGCTACAACTGAACTCATTGCCTACTATTCAGAATTTGAAGAAGAATTCTCAACTTTCTTTGAGGAATTGATAACCTTTTCAAAAGATAAATTAGCCGAGATAACCCAAAAATTAAAGACCAATCCATGAAAAAACATTTAATTTTTTTCTTTCTTTTGGCAACGTTAATAGCCTGCAAAGATCATACACCTTCAACCCATACCAAAACTCATGGATTGATTACTCAACAAGCTATGGTTGTTTCCGCTCGCGAAGAAGCATCCCAAATTGGATCAGACATCTTAAAAAAAGGCGGTAATGCTTTTGATGCTTTGGCAGCAACAGAATTGGCTTTAGCCGTTGCATTTCCCTATGCTGGTAATATTGGTGGTGGTGGTTTCATGGTATATCGTCTAAATTCAGGTGAAATTGGAGCATTAGACTATCGAGAAAAAGCACCATTAGCCGCATCAAAAAATATGTATTTAGATGAAAATGGCAACGTTGTTCCAAATAAAAGCACTTTAGGTGCATTGGCTGTAGGTGTCCCTGGAAGTATTGCTGGAATTTTTGAAACTCATCAGCGCTTTGGAACATTACCTCTAGAAGATATTGTTCAGCCAGCTATAGATTTAGCCAAGAGAGGTGTTGTGGTTACCGAAAAACAAGAACAACGCATAAAAAAATATCAGCCTCTCTTTCGTGAAGTGAATAAGGATTCCATAATATTTGATGAAATTTGGAAGACTGGAGATACCATTTACTATTCTGCATTAGCCTCCACTCTTGAACGTATAAAAATAAATGGCCCTTCTGAATTTTATGAAGGAGAAACAGCTAAAAAACTAGTTGATTTCATTAATGAGAATGGTGGATCTTTTACTATGGAAGATCTTAAAAAATATAAACCTGTCTGGCGAAAACCAATTGTTTTTAAATACGATAGCTTAAAAATTATTTCTATGTCTCCGCCATCAAGTGGTGGGGTTTGTCTAGCTCAAATTATGAAAATGATTGAACCCTATGACATTCATGAATATGGGCACAATTCAAAAAAAACCATACAAGTTATTGTTGAAGCCGAGCGTAGAGCATTTGCAGACCGCAGTTATTATTTAGGTGATCCTGATTTTGTTGATATCCCATTAGATAAAATCACTGATAGTTTATATTTACAAAATCGCATGGATACATTTACCTTTACTAAACCAACACCTTCAACAGATATATCTCATGGTAGCATAGAATTTTCAGAAAGCAATGAAACTACTCATTTTTCAATTATAGATTCTTTTGGAAATGCTGTTTCTGTTACTACAACTATAAATGGTGCTTATGGTAGTAAGTTGTATTGCAGCGAGTTAGGTTTTTTTCTAAATAATGAAATGGACGATTTTAGTTCTAAACCTGGAGAGCCCAATATGTTTGGTCTTGTTGGAGCTGAAGCCAACAACATAGCTCCAGAAAAACGTATGTTAAGTAGCATGACACCTACGATTGTAGAAAAAAATGGCATGCTTTACATGGTACTTGGAACGAGAGGTGGTTCAACCATAATTACTTCTGTTCTGCAAACAATTTTGAATGTACATGAATTTGGCATGAGCATGCAGGACGCTGTAGATGCGCCACGATTTCACCACCAATGGTTACCAGATGTTGTTCAATTTGAAGAAAAAAAATTTTCAAATACTTTTAAACGTGAAATCGAAGATTTGGGATACCAAGTTACAGATTATGATAATCCAAGTCTCGGGAATATGGTTGGTATTTTAGTTTTAAAAAATGGCCATTTAGAAGGTGGAGCCGATAAAAGAGGGGACGACACAGCAGTCGGTTTTTAATTATGGGATTCATTAAAGATATTCAAGAATCGTTTCAAATGCATGCCAACAGAACATTTTCTGTACAAATGTCTGCTTACATGTTGAATCAGTTCAAATTCTACGGAATTAAAGCGCCGTTTAGACGAGAACTCACAAAACCTTTGTTTGACAAATACAACCTTGAAATCAGAGATACGTTTAGAAGTCTTGTATTTGACTTATACGATTTACCATATCGTGAACTTCACATGGTAGCTATAGAAATTTTTGAAAAACAATTTAAGAAGTCCTATGAAAAGAAGGATATTCATCTTATTGAAAATCTGATTACTATAAATTCATGGTGGGATTCAGTTGATTTCATAGCGAAGAACATACTTGGAAAATACCTGCAAATCTATTTGGAGGAAATACCAGAAATTATTTCACGGTTTTCTGAAGCAGAGAATCTGTGGCTAAATCGCAGTACAATTATCTTTCAACTAGGATATAAAGAAAAAACGGATGAGCAATTACTGTTTAAGCAATGTTTAATTCACAAAAACTCCAAGGAGTTTTTTATTCAAAAAGCTATTGGTTGGGCCTTACGTGAGTACGGTAAAACAAATCCCGATGCTGTATTAAATTTTGTTGAAACTAACACCTTAAAGCCATTGAGTAAACGTGAAGCAATTAGAAACCTAATATGACTTATGATATTGTAATTTTAACAGACAAGCGTTATCTGAATGATTCAAAAAGCGATAACTATAAACATAACGTGTACTTTGAAGATTTTCTGGTACAAGAAGCTTTAAATAAACTCGGATTGAATACCCTTCGATTAGCTTGGGATGATGCCACATTTGATTGGAGCAGCACGACAGCCGTACTTTTTAGAACTACTTGGGACTATTTTGATAGGTTTGCAGAATTTTCAAAATGGTTAGAAAAAATTTCAAGGGTTACGACGCTTTTTAATTCAGAAAAACTTATTAGGTGGAATATTGATAAACACTATCTATTGGATCTTAAAAAACATGGTGTTCATATCGCTGAAACTCATTTTATTGAGAAAGGAAGTCATATGTCTCTTATTGATATTCACAAAAGCCTGGGATGGCAAGAAACCGTATTAAAGCCTTGTATATCTGGAGCGGCCAGACATACTTATAAATTAAATATGGATAATTTGAATAACTATGAAAACATTTATTCGGAATTAATTTCTGAAGAGTCTATGATGCTACAACCGTTTCAGCATCACATCGTAGCACAAGGAGAGGTATCCATGATGGTTTTTAATGGTCAGTTTACCCATGCTGTCCTAAAAAAAGCAAAAGCAGGAGATTTTCGGGTTCAGGATGATTTTGGTGGATCCGTACACTGCTATGAACCAACAAATGATGAAATATTATTTGCCGAAAACACTATAAAAGCATGTCCACAATTGCCCATTTACGCCAGAGTTGATATATTTACCGATAACGATGGAAACACAGCGCTTTCAGAGTTGGAACTGATAGAACCAGAACTATGGTTTAGGCGCTATCCTGACTCAGCTAATAAACTAGCTTCAGGTATTCAACAGCAACTGAAAAACCTTTAATATGGCCTTAAAAAAAACATTTAAAATCATTATTGGTTTGTTGATTTTTCTAACATTGCCAAGTCTATTATTTTTCGGTTTTGTTTATTTCAATTATCATGAAGACTTACCTCAAGGTGAAACTGGCGAACAAGCAAATACTTTAGCCCTATCGATGCTAAATTCATTAGATTATGAAGCCTATAAAAACACCGCCTACATTGAATGGACTTTTAAAAGTAAACGGCATTATAAATGGAAAAAAGATCAAGGTACATGTTCGGTTTTTTGGAAAAATATTCAAGTGAACCTAAAATTAGATAATCCGACTGGCTCCAAGGTATATATTGACAACCAAGAAATTGATAACGAGGAATCAAAAAACCTGATAAAAAAAGCCATGGCCTATTTTAATAATGATTCCTTCTGGTTAGTAGCTCCGTACGAGGTCATGGATTTTGATGTCTCCAGAAAAGTTGTTACTCTTGAAAATAATCAAAATGCACTGCTAGTAACTTACGCACCGAATAGTAACAATCCTGATGAATCGTTTTTGTGGATATTAGATGAGAATTATAAACCCACCAAATTCAAAATGTGGGTTGATGATTTACCAATTGGTGGACTGGAAGCCTCTTGGACCGATTGGACTACCACGGAAAGTGGTGCCCAGTTACCCACATTTCATGAGTTTTTATTTTTCGGTATTCAGCTACAGGATGTCAAAGGAACTCCCTAGGTTAGGATGACTTCTGCCCTACAAATTGCTGATCCTTCAATTTAAACAACACATTAAAGGTGGTCAAACTACCGTAGCTACGGGTGATATATTGTTGTAAATCAATCTTTTCCTGCTCATCTAAACTATTACTTGAATTTATTTTCTGCTCCATGACACGTAAGCGATCACGCACCATAGTTATCTTATGAAAAAAACTATCGATAGGAACTTCTTTACTTTGCAATGCGGTATCTCCAGGTTCCAAAATCAACTTCCCGCCTTTCCATTTGTCCGCAATATGAACCACTTCACTAATATCACTGTATTTTTTTAAAATCTCTACCAAACTACTTTCTACATCAAAGAAACTAACGGTGTCCACATCGTCTTGAGCAGCTTCTATCACCTCAAACTCCGAGTCAATATCAATGGTCTCCAAGCCACCTTCAATAAAAGTCACCCAATACTGATTAGAACTTACATTGGTAACGACACCTTTACCATATTCTGGATGATTTATTCGAGAACTGATTCCTAATAATTTCATGATTTTATTTTTTGATTTAGAATACAATAATAACAAAATCTGCTTTAACGCTTCACAAAAAATTAACATCTAAAATTGTACCTTTGCAACTTTGCAATGCTATGAGTCAATTTGAAGAAAATATCGAAGTAAAAGGTGCTCGGGTACACAACCTGAAAAACATCGATGTCTCCATTCCAAGGGAAAAACTAGTTGTTATTACAGGTTTATCAGGAAGTGGTAAGTCATCGTTGGCATTCGATACGATTTATGCTGAAGGTCAAAGACGCTACATTGAGACATTTTCGGCTTACGCAAGACAATTTTTAGGTGGATTGGAACGTCCTGATGTTGACAAAATTGACGGACTCTCCCCTGTTATCGCCATCGAACAAAAGACTACTAGTAAATCACCACGTTCAACTGTTGGAACCATTACTGAAATTTATGATTTTCTGCGTTTGCTATTTGCACGTGCCAGTGATGCTTACAGTTTTAATACGGGTGAGAAAATGGTGAGCTATAATGATGAACAGATTAAGGATCTCATCAAAGAATCATTTTCTGGTAAACGAATCAATATTCTTTCCCCTGTAATACGATCCAGAAAAGGACACTATCGGGAATTGTTTGAGCAAATTGCTAAACAAGGATTTATAAAGGTTAGAACTGATGGTGAGATACGTGATCTGGTAAAAGGTATGAAATTGGATCGCTACAAAACTCATGATATAGAAATTGTTATTGACCGATTAAAAATTGACAACAATACCGATAATGATAAGCGCCTGATGGAAACCATCAATACCGCTATGTATCATGGTGAAGATGTCCTTATGGTTATCGATCAAGACACGCAAGAAGTGCGATATTTTAGCCGGAACTTGATGTGTCCCTCAACTGGTATTTCGTATCCGAATCCAGAACCCAATAATTTTTCATTTAATTCGCCCAAAGGAGCTTGTCCAAAATGCAACGGTATTGGAACCCTTTATGAAATAAATGAAGACAAAATAATACCTAATCCTAATTTATCCATAAATGCTGGTGCATTAGCGCCACATGGTCCTGAAAAGAAAAGCTGGATTTTCAAACAGTTTGAAACCATTGCACAACGTTATGGCTTTTCATTGAATGATCCTTTCAAATCCATTCCTGAAGAAGCCAAACAAACCATTTTGTACGGTGGCAATGAGAAATTTTCAGTTGAAAGTAAAACCCTTGGCGTAACTCGTGACTATAAAATCGACTTTGAAGGGGTTGCTAACTTCATTGAAAATCAATACAAATCAGCTGAATCAACCTCACTAAAGCGTTGGGCTAAAGACTATATGGATAAGGTAAATTGTTCCGAATGTCATGGTTCGCGCTTGAGAAAAGAATCGCTATATTTTAAAGTAAACGGATTGAATATAGCCGAATTAGCCCAAAAAGACATTATTGATTTATATCAATGGTTCCAAGAATTGGACAGCCATTTATCTGACATGCAATTAAAGATTTCGGAAGAAATCACTAAAGAAATCAAAGCACGCTTGCAGTTTTTATTGGATGTTGGGCTGGATTATTTATCCTTAAACAGAAGTTCCAAATCGCTTTCTGGTGGTGAGGCACAACGCATAAGACTAGCTACACAAATAGGTTCTCAATTGGTAGGTGTGTTGTATATTTTAGATGAGCCTAGTATTGGGCTACATCAAAGAGACAATGAAAAGCTAATCAAATCGTTGGTTTCCTTGCGAGATATCGGGAATTCCGTTATTGTGGTAGAACACGACAAGGACATGATCGAACATGCTGATTATGTTATTGATATTGGTCCTAAAGCTGGTAAGCATGGAGGCGAAATCATAAGCGAGGGTTCTCCTAGCGAACTTAAAACCCATCATACACTCACTGCCGACTATTTAAATGGTTCAAAAGAAATTGAAGTTCCTGAAAAACGACGTGAAGGTAATGGTAAAGTGCTATCCTTAAAAGGATGTACTGGCAACAATTTAAAAAATGTTTCCCTAGATATTCCATTAGGTAAAATGATTGGCATTACGGGTGTTTCTGGCAGTGGTAAATCCACATTGATTAATGAAACATTATATCCCATTATGAATGCACATTACTTCAATGGCGTTAAAAAACCTATGCCTTACAAAAGCATAAAGGGCTTGGAACACATTGATAAGGTGATTGATATCAACCAATCACCAATTGGGAGAACGCCTAGAAGTAATCCCGCTACCTATACAGGAACATTTAGTGAAATCCGTAGCCTTTTTGCTAAAATTCCTGAAGCTATGATTCGCGGCTATAAACCAGGACGCTTCAGTTTTAATGTTAAAGGTGGGCGTTGTGAAACCTGTCAAGGAGGTGGTTTACGCGTTATCGAAATGAATTTTTTGCCTGATGTTTATGTAGAATGTGAAACTTGTCAAGGAAAGCGTTTTAACAGAGAAACATTAGAGATTCGCTATAAAGGAAAATCGATAAGTGATATTTTAGAAATGACTATTAATGAGGCTGTTGAATTTTTTGAGCATATTCCGAAAATTCACAAGAAACTCAAAACTATTAAAGATGTTGGACTAGGATACATTACTTTAGGACAACAAAGTACGACCCTTTCAGGTGGTGAAGCGCAACGTATTAAATTGGCAACTGAATTAAGTAAACGAGATACCGGAAACACCTTTTACATTTTAGATGAACCTACTACAGGCCTACACTTTGAAGATATTAGAGTTCTCATGATTGTTCTTAATAAACTAGTCAATAAAGGTAATACTGTACTCATTATTGAACATAATTTGGACGTCATCAAAACGGTTGACTATATATTTGATATTGGTTATGAAGGCGGAAAAAATGGTGGTGAGATTGTCGCCAAAGGAACACCTGAAGACATACTTAAAAACAAGAAAAGCTACACAGCCCAATTTCTTAAAAAAGAACTAATCGCATAATTGTTCGGTTTAAATTAGTATATTTAAGATACTAATCTTAAATAATTTTAATTATGAGAAGTCTACTTTGGTTGGTAGCCGTAATCTGTATAGTCGTCTGGCTATTAGGTTTTTTGGGCGTTGTCCCAGGAATTGCTACTGGAAATTTAATTCACATTTTATTAGTAATTGCTGTAATAGCAATACTCTACAACATTATTTCTGGTAGGAATCCTTTAAAATGATTTAAATTTAAGAATGAAGAATATTTAAGGTAAACAATATGTTTACCTTTTTCTTTGGCCAATAATTAAGAATTAAGATTGCAGAAAGGCAATAATTCTTCATAAATTTGCGAACTTCGGGCTAAAAATCTGAAATAGCTCCTTTCTAATTTTTAAACAGAAAATTAATGAGAAAAGAACAGCACCACAAAAGGTGGAATGAAATAAAAACGAATGATTCTTGGGCCATATTTAAAATTATGGGCGAGTTTGTAAACGGTTATGAAAAGTTGAGTCGTATTGGACCTTGTGTATCTATTTTTGGATCGGCTCGAACCAAACCTGATCATAAATATTATCAATTAGCCGAAGATGTTGCTTGTAAAATTGTTGAACATGGCTATGGCGTCATTACTGGAGGTGGACCTGGGATTATGGAAGCTGGTAACAAGGGAGCCCATATTGCAGGTGGTACTTCTGTGGGACTCAATATTGAATTGCCTTTTGAGCAACATGATAATCCCTATATAGATTCAGACAAGAGTTTGGATTTTGATTATTTCTTTGTTAGAAAAGTTATGTTCGTAAAATACTCCCAAGGTTTTGTAGTTATGCCTGGTGGATTTGGGACATTAGATGAATTGTTTGAGGCCATCACGCTCATCCAAACCAATAAAATTGAAAAGTTTCCCATAATTTTGGTTGGAACCGATTTTTGGACAGGTTTGATGGATTGGATAAAAGAAACGCTCCTAGATAGATTTAGTAATATCAGTGCCAAAGATTTGGATCTTATTCATTTGGTTGACACTGCCGATGAAGTTATTACTATTTTAGATAGTTTCTACAAAGAATCTGGATTAAGTCCGAATTTTTAATTCGGAAACTAAAATAATAGCATGAAAAGAAAAATTCTTCTTTTATGGTTTTTTACCATAATAAACAGTTCATTGTTGCTTTCTCAAGAAAGCTTCAATGTCATGTTTTACAATTTGTTGAATTTTCCATTAGAAGATGCTGTACCTAACCGTATTCAATACCTCAATACAATCCTCAACGATTACCTTCCAGACGTATTTATGGTATGTGAATTAAACAATGACAATGGTGCCAATGATATTTTAAATAGTTTAAGAACTAGCGTCAGTAGTGATTTTGAAATGGCCACATTTGTTCAGAATACATCTGATGATAATATTGGAGACCAAAACGATTTACAAAACTTAATATACTACAATAGCTCAAAATTCATTTTAGAAAGTCAGAGTATTGTAACGACTATATTCAGGGATTTTAACCACTATGAATTAAAGATTAATACCGTTAATCAAGATACAAATCCAATTGTTATTGATTTTATAGTCTGCCACTTGAAAGCATCAGACGGATCAGAAAATGAAGCATCTCGATTGGAAATGGTTGAAGACTTAACCGCCTATCTAAATACATTTCCCTCTGACAGTAATGTGGTTCTAGGTGGTGATTTAAACTTATACACGTACTCCGAGGATGCATTTCAAGAATTAACAGATACTACCAACAACATCGTATTTGTTGACCCAGCCAATCAAATAGGAAGTTGGCATAACAACACCCTTTTTATTGATGTTTTTACGCAGTCAACGCGAACGCAATCTGGTATGGGTGGCACAACCGGAGGTTTTGATGATCGGTTTGATTTCATATTGTGTTCTGATAACCTGATTGATAATTCAAATATTTATTATGCTCCAAACTCCTATCAAGTATTTGGCAACAATGGCAATATAGATTGCTTTAATAATGCCATAATTGATCCAGAATGTAGTGGTACTGAATTTTCTTTTGAAATCCGTGATGCTTTACACAATTTTAGTGATCATCTTCCCGTTACATTACAGATTGAAACTACCGAAACCCTGTTGAATGTAGAAGAAAATACCATTCAATCAAATTTTGAAATTGTTGGCACAAACATTGTTCAAAATAGTATTACCATTAGTCTGGTAGACCAATCTAACTTCATTAAAAAACTTAAAATTTACAATGCGTTAGGGCAATGTGTGAAAACTATTGCTAGAGGCACATCGGACTATGATACGGTTGATGTATCTGGTCTTGCTGATGGCCTTTATTACATTAAGCCAGTATACGCCCAAGTTGAACCGTTAAAGTTTGTAAAGACACATTGAAAGCCCGCTACTATTTAAGTTTATTTTTCACTTGCATTGGCATACTAGCTCTAGGACAAAACCAAATTGATCTTAAAGCTCAATTAAATACGGAAAAAAACCAAATTAAAATAGCTCAAACCATAACCTATTTTAATTCAACTTCCGATACTTTACAATCTATTTACCTAAACGATTGGAGCAATAGCTATTCTACTAAAAACACACCTTTAGCCAAACGTTTTTCTGAAGAATTCAAAACAGAGTTTCATTTTGCTAAAAACGAAGACCGAGGTTACACAGTAATTACTTCTTTAAAGCAAAATGACGAAGAAATAAATTTTGAACGGTTAAAAAATCAAATTGATATAATCAGAGTCGACTTAAACAAACCGCTTTACCCGAACGATTCATATACTATCAATTTGAACTACATCATACAGATTCCTAATGATAAATTTACTAGATATGGTGTTACTTCAGATGGCGATTATAATTTGCGCTATTGGTACATCAGTCCAGCAGTTTATGATGGAAAATGGCAGTTTAGCAGTAATAAGGATTTAGACGATATGTATGTTCCAAAATCTGATATCCGACTGGAACTAACCTGCCCAATGAACTACTATGTAGTTTCCGAACTGAATCAGTTTGATTATGACCAAATTAATGGCAATCAACTATTTGTATTTACAGGAAGCGATCGAATTAATTCAAAACTATTTATTAATAAGGGCTTCAATTATAGGCAAATAGAAACAGATTTTTTTACAGTTTCTTCGAATATTGATGATGAGGAATTAAATTCATTCAATAAGGCCATTATTACTGATAATATTGCATCTTTTTTATCTAAAACACTTGGACCCTATCCGCATCAAAAATTGTTGGTAACCGATATTGATTATAAAAAGAGCCCTATTTATGGGTTAAATCTGCTGCCAGATTTCATTAGGCCTTTTCCAGATAATTTTCAATATGAACTTAAAGTCCTAAAAACAGCCTTGCACAATTATTTAGAAAATGTGCTTTTGTTAAACCCACGTGAAGACCAATGGATTCTTGATGGTATTCAAACCTATTATCTCATGAAATATGTTGAGGAGTACTATCCTGATATGAAATTAGCAGGTGCTTTCTCGCGAATTTGGGGCTTGAAATCATTTCATGCAGCACAATTGGATTTTAATGCACAATATAGTTTCCTTTATATGAATATGGCACGAGAAAATTTAGACCAGCCACTATCCATGCATAAAGACTCTTTGTTAAAATTTAATGAGAACATTGCTAACAAATATAAAGCTGGTGTAGGTCTCAAATATTTAGAAGATTATTTAAATAATAGCATTATTGATTCGGCACTTAAGGAATATATTTCCTCAAGGTCTTTAAAAGTCACAGGATCCAAAGATTTTGAAGCATTTTTAAAGTCAAAAACTTCAAAGAATTTAGAATGGTTTTTTACGGATTATCTGACAACAACCAAGGCTATTGATTATACTATTTCAAATGTTATTGTAAAAGAAGATTCACTTCGGGTTACAATAAAAAACAGAAGTGAAGCCGTTGTACCCATTTCATTATTTTCAATGCAGGATGATATTGTAAGATCTAAAATATGGATTGACCCTATTAAAGATTCCTCAACAGTTACCATTTCAAATGAAGGCTACACAAAACTGGTTTTAAACCAAGACCAAATTGTACCAGAGTTTAACATGAGGAACAATACCAAATCACTCAAAAACTCTTTGTTTAACAGACCATTGCAACTACGTCTGATTAAAGATATTGAGGATCCAAGCTACAACCAAGTTTTTTTAATGCCAATTGTTGAGTTTAATAACATTTATGATGGCATCGTTTTAGGCGTAAAGGCCTATAATAAAACCATTTTAAGAAAAGCATTCAATTATAAAATTGCTCCACAGTATGGCTTAAAGTCTAAATCTTTAACAGGTAACGTTTCGTTAGATTATAGCCAGTTTATAGACAATTCGGATAAGTTGTTTTTAATTAGGTATGGTGTTGGAGCAAGCTATGAAAGTTATGCCGATAATTTATTTGTTAGAAAATTCACACCTGGAATGAAGTTTTATTTTAGGGACAACACCAACTTACGATCTAATAAACGCAATTCATTATCCTTGCGTTATATAGACATTAATCGAGACAAAGACCCAAATGCCATATTAACATCCGAAACAGTAGAACCAAATTACAGTGTCTTTAATGCCAGATTTAATCATGTTGACAGAGATTTGGTTGATTTCTCTTCTTGGTTTGCCGATTTACAAATAGCCAAAAACTTTGGAAAAGTAGCTCTTAACTACGAATACCGAAAATTAACAAAAAGTAACAGGCGCTATTTGTTAAGATTATATGCAGGTGCATTCCTTTACAATAAGACCTATCAAGATTCCGACTATTTTAGTTTTGCACTTGATAGACCAACAGATTATTTGTTTGATTATAATTATTACGGGCGTTCTGAAAGTTCTGGTCTATTCAGTCAACAGTTAATTGTTGCTGAAGGAGGTTTTAAATCCCAATTAAATCCTGGTTTTGCTAATCAATGGATTACAACACTGAATGGCAGTACCACCATTTGGAAATATATTATGGCATACGGTGATTTAGGGCTTGTAAAAAACCATGGTTCTGATGCCGAAGTTGTCTATGATTCTGGTCTTCGATTTATTTTAGTAGAAGATTACTTTGAAATATTCTTTCCTGTTTACTCCAATTTAGGATGGGAAATATCCCAACCAAATTATGATCAAAAAATACGTTTTATTGTTACTCTAGATTTCAAAACCCTACTTGGGTTATTCTCTAGACGATGGTATTAAGGGGTATTTCATCAATACATTATTCTTAATGGAATTGCTGTAATTTAAATATTGTTGAAATATTCTTAAATAATCATATTATTTTTTAGATTATCTTCAATTTTATAACACTTTTCAGCGTTGGAAATCTTACCATTATTAGCTACCTTTGCAAAAATACCCAGCGATATATGCAAACAAATTCAACTGTAAAAAAAGACCTGTCCTTTGAAGATTTTAAAGCAGAAGTTTTAAATGACTATAAATTAGCTGTAACTTCTCGTGAGTGTAGTCTTCTTGGTCGACGTGAAGTCCTTACCGGCAAGGCCAAGTTTGGTATTTTTGGTGATGGTAAGGAAGTCCCGCAATTAGCATTGGCCAAAGCCTTTGAAAATGGTGATTTCCGTTCAGGTTATTACAGAGACCAAACCTTTATGATGGCTATAGGTGAATTATCTATCGAGCAGTTTTTTGCTGGTTTATATGCCAATACCGATTTAAAGGAAGAACCCATGTCTGCCGGAAGACAAATGGGAGGTCATTTTGCAACACATAGTTTGGATGAGAATGGTAACTGGAAAAATTTGACACAACAGAAGAACTCCAGTGCTGACATCTCACCTACTGCTGGACAAATGCCGCGTTTATTGGGTTTAGCACAGGCTTCTAAAATTTACAGACATGTTGATGGCATAAACACCACTAATTTTTCAGTAAATGGTAATGAAGTCGCTTGGGGAACCATTGGTAATGCAAGTACAAGTGAAGGTTTATTCTTTGAAACGATCAATGCAGCAGGTGTATTACAAGTTCCTATGGTTATGAGTATTTGGGATGACGAATATGGTATTTCAGTACATGCTAGACACCAAACGACCAAAGAAAACATTTCAGAAATTCTAAAAGGATTCCAAAGGGACGAGAATCATAATGGCTATGAAATACTTCGTGTTAAAGGTTGGGATTATGCGGCATTGATTGAAACCTATCAAACGGCGTCAAAGATAGCTAGAGAAGAGCATGTTCCTGTGTTAATTCATGTACAAGAACTCACACAACCTCAAGGGCACTCAACGTCTGGTTCTCATGAACGATATAAAGATGAAAACCGATTAGCTTGGGAGGCTGAATACGATTGTAATGCCAAATTACGAGAATGGATTATTGCCAATGGTATTGCCACGGACGAAGAATTATCAGTCATTGAAAAGGATATTGCTAAATCTGTTCGCGAAGGTAAGAAAGCTGCTTGGACTGCGTTTACCAAACCTTTGAAAGATGAACAAAACGAGCTGGTTGCAATTTTAAAAGAAGTAGCAAACACGAGCTCTAACAAGGTTTTTATTGAGAAACTGACCAATGATTTAGCTGAAATAAAAGAACCTATCAGAAAGGAAATACTGTCTACCGCCAGAAAGGCACTGCGCTATGTTGTTAATGAAACATCTGCTTCTAAAACTAGTCTGGTATCCTGGATTAATAATTACATGGAAACCATTCAACCTAAATACAGCTCACATTTATATTCAGAGTCTGAAAATTCGGCTTTAAATATTGCTGAAGTTAAACCAACTTACAATGACAATGCTGAAGAGGTAGATGCGCGATTGGTTATTCGTGATAATTTTGATGCCATTTTTAGCAAATATCCTGAAACATTGGTTTTCGGTGAAGATGCTGGTCACATTGGTGATGTCAACCAAGGGTTGGAAGGCATGCAGGAAAAATATGGTGAGTTGCGTGTATCGGATGTTGGCATACGTGAAGCAACCATTCTAGGTCAAGGTATTGGAATGGCCATGAGAGGACTGCGTCCCATTGCTGAAATTCAGTATTTAGATTATATTCTATATGCTCTGCAAATCATGAGTGATGACCTGGCTACTTTGCAATATAGAACCAAAGGTCGCCAAAAAGCACCGCTCATTATTAGAACGCGTGGACACAGACTCGAGGGTATTTGGCATTCTGGCTCGCAAATGGGAGGTATTATTAATTTAGTTAGAGGTATCCACGTATTGGTCCCTAGAAATATGACCAAAGCTGCAGGATTTTATAATACGCTGTTGGAAGGCGATGAACCTGGTTTAATTGTGGAATGCTTGAACGGTTACCGTTTAAAGGAAAAAATGCCAACGAATTTAGGTGAATTCAAAACACCACTAGGCGTTGTAGAAACCATTCGCGAAGGTGAAGACATCACCTTGGTATCTTATGGTTCAACGCTTCGTATCATTGAGCAAGCAGCCAAAGAATTAATGGAAGTGGGCATCGATGCTGAAATTATAGATGTACAATCCTTATTGCCTTTTGACTTGAACCACGACATTGTTAAAAGTGTTGCCAAAACTAATCGTTTAATGGTCATTGATGAAGACGTTCCAGGTGGTGCTTCTGCATTTATTTTAAATGAAATTTTAAATACTCAAAATGCCTACGAGCACTTGGATAGCAAACCAGTTACGTTAACAGCACAACAGCATAGACCGGCTTACGGAACGGATGGTGATTACTTTTCAAAACCATCTGTCGAGGACGTTTTTGAGGCTGTTTATAAGGTGTTTCATGAAGTGAATCCCGAGGATTTCCCAAAATTATTATAGTACACATTAAACCTTTAATGTTAAATTAAGTCCTACATAGCATGTGGGACTTTTTTATTTGATTCAAATAGTCCCTGCTCATAACAACCAAATAGTTACTATTTTGAAAAAATTAATCTTTTTACTCGGTGTATTCGTAGTATCCTGTTCCAGTGATAATGACAACAATACCATCAACAACCCAAATACAATTGTTGATTTTGATTTCTCTGAAATTTTAGATATTAATTTCAATGATTTACCTAATTACTCCAACCAACCAATCCCTAACTATATAACAAAAGACAATTCCAATGGAAATAACATAACTGATGAAATCGCAGTTCTTGGTCGTGTTTTATTTTATGATAAAAATCTTTCAACCAATGGGACCATATCATGTTCAAGTTGCCACAAGCAAGAATTTGCCTTTAGTGATAATATCAATGTGAGTAATGGTGTAAACGGAACAACAGGCAGACATTCTATGCGGTTGGTTAATTCACGTTTTGCCAATGAACAAAAATTCTTTTGGGATGAACGCGCTAATACTTTAGAGCAACAAACAACCATGCCTATTAAAGATCATATAGAAATGGGGTTTAGCGGTGAAAATGGCGATTTGAGTTTTGACAATTTAATTCAGAATCTAGAAAATACGGAATACTATCCTCCATTATTTGAATTTGCCTTTGGGAATTCAGAAATTTCCGAAGCTAAAATTCAAATTGCATTGGCTCAATTTGTTAGAAGCATTCAATCCTTTGATAGCAAATATGATTTAGGAAGATCACAAGCTCCAAATGATGGAGCACCATTTCTAAACTTTACACCACAGGAAAATAATGGTAAACAACTATTTTTACTACCGCCTGTTTTTAATAATCAAGGTATCAGAATTGATGGTGGATTAGGCTGTGCTGGTTGTCATCAAGCTCCAGAATTTGATATCGACCCAAATTCCCTTAACAATGGTGTTATCGGAAATGCCAATGGAACGGGAACTGATTTAATAGTTACCAGATCACCAAGTCTAAGGGACGTAATAAAATCTGATGGCACAAGTAATGGTCCATTTATGCATATTGGTGTATCGAATAATTTTATGACGGTTCTAACACACTACAATGAAATTAACGTTGCTGGTAATAACAATTTAGACCCTAGGCTCATGCCAGGTGGAAATCCGCAACAACTAAATTTAACACAACAAGAGCGGAATGATGTTTTTGAATTCATGAAAACTTTGGCTGGCAATAATATTTATACGGATCCTAAATGGAGTAATCCCTTTTTAGATTAAAAGTTAATTACTAATCAGTAAAGCCCTTATTAATAAGGGCTTTTTTTATATATTTAAGGTTCAACGCAAACTTCATGCTTACCAAAACAGATAAAGAACAACTTCGCGGCACTATTTTCAAACATTTAGATGGTATTGCAACCGCTACAACAGCCTATAGTTTATATAAAAAAGGTATTTTAAAATCCTTACTGGAACAGGAATCCGTTTCCTTAAATGAGTTGGCAAAAACTTTTAAGGCCAACGAGGGTTACTTGAATGTTGCGCTTCGTATTCTCTGTTCTCAAGGATGGCTAGTACAGGAATTAGACAACAAAAAAGACAGTGTTTCTTACAGCTTAAACGATGTTAGCAAGAAAGCTTTTGAATTAGCACCATTATATGAAGAAGCCGTTAAACTATTAAATTACTCCGTTAACTTCCCTGACGAACGAATCGGAACTGATGCATTTATAGCTTTAGAACGCATTTTTAATAACTATGTTAATCAATTTGGTCTAGAAGTACCCGATAATAACTCACTTGAAAGTCAAGTTCTCAAACATATAGAAGGTTGCATTGTTGGGCCTGTTATAGTTCTGTTAGGTGTAAATGGTCTGTTTCACAAGTATTTTATGGAGGCTTCCTTCACAGCTGAAGAATACCATAAAAACCCAGAAAGTTTCAAGAAAATACTGGATTTCTTTGCTCATTTAGGTTGGTTTAAAAAAAAGAAAAATACGTATCAGTTTACAGATGAAGGGCTGTTTTTTGCTAAGCGAGCTTCAGCCTATGGTGTTACGGTTTCTTACCTGCCCACATTTGTAAAATTAGATGAACTGATCTTTGGTAATCCACTAATTCTAAAAAATGACAATCCCGAAGACACTGAAAAGCATGTCCATCGGGAGATGAATGTCTGGGGAAGCGGTGGTGCCCATTCCACCTATTTTAAAGTCATAGATCAGGTCATTATCGAATTATTCAATAAACCTATAGATGAACAACCTAAGGGTATATTGGATATGGGTTGCGGAAATGGCGCCTTTATCCAACATATTTTTGATGTTATTGAACATCAGACGTTACGCGGAAAACATTTAGAAGAACATCCCCTATTGTTAGTTGGTGCCGATTTTAACAAGGCTGCATTAAAAGTCACAAGAGCCAATTTAATTAAAGCCGATATTTGGGCCAAGGTTATTTGGGGAGATATCGGCAGACCCGATTTATTGGCTAAAGACCTAAAGGAAGATTATAACATAGAGCTTCGCGATCTTTTAAACGTGAGGACATTTTTGGATCACAACCGTATTTGGGAAGAACCCCAAAACAAAACCAATAGAATTAGTACTTCAAGTGGTGCCTATGCTTATCGAGGAAAACGCATCAGCAATAATCTTGTTGAAGATTCTCTTTTGGAACATTTAATAAAATGGAAACCATATGTAGAGCGGTTTGGTTTATTAGTCATTGAATTACACACCTTAAATCCTAATTTAACAGCCAAAAATATTGGTGCCACCGCAGCTACGGCCTATGATGCCACACATGGTTACAGCGACCAATATATTCTTGAAGTTGATGTTTTTATTAAAATAGCCAAAGAAGCTGGTTTATTTCCTGATGAAACCTATTTTTCTAGATTTCCTGATAGCGAATTGGCCACAGTGAGTATTAACTTATTAAAAGGCTAATATGGAAGATAAAAATGATTTAATAACACGTGACTGGCTAGCTATTGAACGAACCAAACTGGCGAATGAACGTACTTTTTTAGCTTATTTCAGAACATTCATTGTGATTTTAGGAACGGGTATTACCATACTAAAAATTGAATTTTTTAGTGAGTTAAAATCGTTTGGATGGATTCTTTTACTAACCTCACCAATCATCCTACTTATTGGAGTCTTTAGATTGTTTAGGGTTAAAAGAACCATTCGGAAACACTATAAATATTAAATGAAAGCAGAATCGGTAGTCACCATAAAAAAAGAATTGCAACATCGTTCACATGATGAACTGATGCAGTTATGCCTGCGGTTGGCAAGATTTAAAAAAGAAAACAAAGAACTACTCACCTATTTGTTGTTTGAAGGCCACAATGAAGAAGATTACATAAACAGTATAAAAGCTGAAATAGATGAGCAGTTTGACAATATCAATACAGCCAGTTATTTTTATATCAAAAAAAGTGTGAGAAAGATTTTAAGAATAATTAAGAAATATGCTAGATATTCCCTTAAAAAAGAAACCGAAGCTGAATTACTAATCTATTTTTGCGAAAAATTACAAGCATTTTCTCCCTCAATAAAACACAATGTTACCCTTACCAATATTTACAATCGACAAATTACAACTATTAAAAAATTGGTATCCTCATTTCATGAAGACTTGCAGTATGATTTTAATATGAAACTAAACACTCTAGACAAACCATAAATACTCATATACTATGAAAAAAATATTTCCCTTCATCATTTTAGTTTTATTATTAATAAGTAACTGTAAAAATGATAAAGTCAAAGAAACTACGATAAGTCCTAAAATAGAGGATGAATCTGTTGAAATAGAGCACGTGGTAAAAGATGATACAGCAGAAAAAATAAAAACATTTTTGACCGATACTTACTTAAAAAATGATTTAGAAATTCTACAGGAAATCAATCGAAAATTCCAATACCATGAAGTTGATTTAAATCACGATGATCAAAATGAAATATTTGTGCGCTTTATGTCTCCATATTTTTGCGGAACAGGAGGCTGCACCTTTCTTTTATTGGATTCAAACATGAATATGATAACGCAATTCTCGGTTACAAGAGCACCAATATTTGTTGAACAAACTGATAAGAATGGATGGTCCATATTATTAGTTAAAGATTCAGGTGTTTTTAAGGAACTTGTTTACGAAAATGGATCCTATCCAAACAATCCTTCGGTACTTCCCAAAGCTCCTTACGATGCTCCCAGTGGCCATGCATTGATTTTGTTTGATGAGAATTACAGTAATGAAAAAACCATAACCTATTAAAAAGATTTGTTGGAAACTAGATATATTCTAATCTAGCTCATAACCTTAACTATCATTTCTTTTAACAAGTCTTTCTGCGGAATTGCGTTAGCGCCAACACCTTTACTTTTAACATCAAATTCTCGTAAGAGCCCTATAATACTGCTCACTTTTTTCATAGGATAATTTCTGGCTGCAACAATATACTCTTCTGTAAAATAAGGCGATATTTTTAACGCCGAAGCAACACTTCGAGGTGATTTATCATTTAAACCATGAAGATGAAGCAGTTTAGCAAAGTAGGTATGTAAGAACCCAACTGTTACAACCATTGGATTGTCCTTTGGGTTTTCACCAAAATACTTGACTATTTTATGCGCTTTTAAAACATCGCGAGCTCCTATGGCCTTATGCAATTCAAAATTATTGTAATCCTTACTGATACCGATGTTTTCCTCAATTAATTCAGGTGTAATCTGGGTCCCTTCTGGCAATACAATTTTGAGTTTATTCAGTTCATTACTGATTTTGCTTAAATCAGTACCAAGAAATTCCGTAAGCATTTGGGAGGCTTTGGGTGTAATACTATAATTCTGCCCTGCTAGAACGCGGCTAATCCAACTTGGCACTTTATCTTCATAAAGCTTTTTACTTTCAAAGACAACACATGTTTTTTTAAGCGCCTTATAAAGCGATTTACGTTTATCTAGTGTTTTATATTTATAATTAAAAACCAAAATAGTGGTTGGTTGAGGTTGCGAAACATATGTAACCAGATTTTCAATAGTCCTGGACAATTCTTGGGCTTCCTTAACAATAACCACTTGATATTCTGCCATCATAGGAAATCGCTTGGCATTAGCAATAATGTCGTCTATGGAAACATCACGACCATATAACACCATTTGATTAAATCCTTTCTCCTCTTCAGACAAAATAGTTTCTTGAATATAATCGGATATCCTATCTATGTAATAAGGTTCTTCGCCCATTAAAAAATAAATAGGCTTCAGGTTTCGGTTTTTAATGTCACTAACTAATGCTTTAACTTCATCCATTCAAAAAAAATCACCAAATTTGTGTTGTGCAAGAATTACAATTTCCTACATATGCGTTTCGTTTCAAAAGTAGCGAAAATAAAGTATCTATTTTTGATCCTATACGTAAAAAATTCGTGATTTTGCAGCCTGAAGAATGGGTCCGGCAACATTGTATTCAATATCTAACCCAAGATAAAGGCTATCCTATTTCACTGGTAAATGTAGAAAAGGAATTGCGAGTCAACGATTTAAAAAAACGTTATGATATTGTGGTTTATAATTCAGACGGCTCCATACATTTGATTGTTGAATGTAAAGCTCCCCATATCCTTATAAATCAAGAAACATTTGATCAAATTGCCCGATACAACTTATCTTTGAATGCATCATATCTTATGGTCACCAACGGATTAAATCATTATTACTGTCAGATGGATATGGAATCAGAACGGTATAATTTTTTAAAGGATATTCCTCATTATTGAAAATGAAAGTAGCTATAGTTATATTGAATTGGAATGGTAAAGCATTACTTGAGCAGTTTTTGCCTAGTGTCCTCTCCTATTCTAAAAATGCGGATATTTATGTTGCCGACAATGCCTCCAACGATACTTCAGTTGAATTTGTAAAATCCACATTCCCAAGTGTAAAGATTATTCAAAATTCAGATAATGGTGGTTACGCAAAAGGGTATAACGATGCATTGAAATTTGTCGATGCGGATGTTTTTTGCTTACTCAATAGCGATGTTGAAGTTACGCCCAATTGGTTAGACCCGGTAATTAAAGAATTTAATACTAATCCTTCGACAAGTATCATTCAGCCAAAAATTCTGGATTACAAAAATAAATCCTACTTTGAATATGCAGGTGCCGCCGGAGGATTTATTGATAAATTTGGATACCCATATTGTCGTGGTCGCATATTCAACACTATTGAAAAAGATGAAGGTCAATATGATGACAATTCTGAAATCTTTTGGGCTTCTGGTGCATGCATGTTCATAAAAAAAGAGGTATTTGATAGTTTAAATGGATTTGACGAATCGTTTTTTGCCCATATGGAAGAAATCGATTTATGCTGGAGAGCATTTAATTTAGGATACTCTTCAAAATATGTCCATGACTCTGTTGTATATCATGTTGGAGGTGCCACACTTCAAGAGAGTAATCCGCAAAAAACCTATTTAAATTTTAGAAACAGCCTTTTCATGCTAGTCAAAAATGCACCAGGACACGTTTTAATTCTGGTAATTGCTCGGCTACTGTTAGATGGCTTGGGAGGCATTAAATTTTTATTTGAATTAAAGCCCAAACACAACGCTTCAATTTTAAAGGCACATTTATATTTTTATGGTTATTTGCCAAAATTGATCAAACAAAGAAAGCAACTAAAAAAGCGTGCAAACTACTTTAAAACGACCTCTATTGTTTGGCAATATTACTTCAAAGGGAATAAGCATTTTAATTGTTTATAAATTTGTTAAAGTTTTTGTTAACACACTTCAAAGGGATAATTCTTTTATATAATTTTGGTATGTTAATTAATAACAACTAAATCACATTATTTCATTATGAAAAAATTAATTTTATTGGGTATTTCATCAATGTTTCTTTTAGGCTCGTGTGTTTCCAAGAAAGAATATGCAGCTTTGGAAGCCAAACAAAAAGAAACTCAAGATTTATTGAATTCTGCTACAGTTAAACTGAACTCATGTTTAGAAGAAAAAGCGTCTGCCTCTGCAAGAGCTACTGCACTTGAAGATCGAATAGCTGATTTAAGAAGATCAAACGAAAACTTAATTCAAAGTAACAAAGACCTGACTATTTTAACTTCAAAAGGTGCTTCAAATGTTGAAAAGACATTGGAAAGCATGAAGGAAAAAGACTTGAAAATATCGCGCTTACAAGACGCTATGAATAAAAAAGATAGTGTCATGTTAGCTTTAGTAACCAGTTTAAAGAAAGAAGTTGGTATCAACGACCCAGACATTGAAGTTAATGTTGAGAAAGGTGTTGTATTTATATCTATTGCAGACAAATTATTATTTAAGAGCGGTAGCTATGTTGTAAATGATCGTGCTAAAGAAGTATTGGGCAAAGTGGCTAAAGTTGTTAAGAGCAAGCCTGATTTTGAATGTATGGTTGAAGCGCATACCGATCCTGTACCTTATAACAAGCCACCTTTAATTGACAACTGGGATTTAAGTGTTAAACGTGCCACATCAGTGGTTCGTGTTTTGGAAGAATTAGGTGTTAATTCGGGCAAACTAATCGCTGCAGGTCGCTCACAATACGTGCCAATCGAGTCTAATGATACAGCTGAAGGTAGAGCCGCCAATAGACGAACACGAATCGTCATACTTCCAAAGATTGATGAATTCTATGATATGATCGAAAAGGAAATGAAAAACCTTGAAGCTGCTGGAAATTAATTCAGAAATTATAAAACATTTAAAGCTCAACCTATCGGTTGGGCTTTTTTTTTAGAAAATTTCCAAACTACCTTTCCCTTCTCTGATAATGGTCGGTACATCTTCGGATAAATCAATAATGGTTGATGCCACATTATCACCGTAACCAGCATCTATAACCAAATCCACAAGATTATCCCATTTTTCATAAATCAGTTCAGGGTCTGTTGTATACTCTAAAACATCATCTTCATCATGAATGGATGTTGAAATGATGGGGTTTCCCAATTGCTTTACTATTTCCAGTGCAATAGCATTCCCCGGAACACGAATTCCAACAGTCTTTTTCTTTTTAAAAACCGATGGTAACGTTTTAGCACCTGGTAAAATAAAGGTGTAAGGACCTGGCAACGCTCTTTTCAGAATTTTAAATGTAGAATTATCTATTTGCTTAACATAATCACTCAAGTTACTTAAGTCATGGCACACAAAAGAAAAATTTGCTTTTTCTAGCTTGACACCTTTTATTTGAGCTATCCGCTCTAAAGCTTTGACATTGGTAATATCACATCCCAATCCATAGACCGTATCCGTTGGATAAATAATCAATCCGCCACGTTTTAAAACCTCAACGACTTTTTTTATTTCCCTCGGATTTGGGTTTTCTTCATAAATCTTAATAAACTCTGCCATTGACAATTCTTTTAAGTGATTCGATACAAATTAAATATTTTTGGTTCAATTGATCGGTTATTTAGAAATAAAAATAAATACTGACTAAAAAAACCTGAATTTTATGTAACATTTACCGTCATTTTGAGTCTTTATAATATGCCAAGACTCTTGTTTTTCTTATTACTTGTTTTCTTTTCTTGTTTTTTAAGGGCCAATAATGTCATTAAGAAAAAGGCTATTATTTTTACAAAGTCCGAAAAAATTAATGAGCATACTACCCGAATACCATTCAAACTGGTTGACCACCTGATTGTTGTGGAAGCCGAAATTCATGGGCAGAAAGGAAACTTTATTATAGATACTGGATCCGAAGCCATGATTTTGAATAAAGTTCACTTTAATAATTTAAACAAACATCAAAAAAAAGATAACCAGTCCTATGGTATTTTAGAAGCAGTTGACAATCCTTACGAAAAACAAATCAAGGATTTTGTTCTTGAGAATTTCAAATTGGAATCTATAAATTCTGATGTCATTGATTTGTCTCATATCGAGCACAGTAAAAAAGTAAAGCTTTTAGGTATTATTGGTTTTTCAGTTCTCAAAGAATATGAAGTTTTTATAGATCTCTATCTAAATCAAATAACATTATCAAAAGTAGATCGAGATGGAAATAAGCTAGATAAAGATGTTTATTTAGAAGAAATAGTCGACAGTCTCAATTTTACCCTCAAAAACCATACAATCATCCTCTATGGCGATGTTAATAACCAAAAAGTAAAATTCGGATTGGATACGGCAGCGGAATTCAATCAAATAAGCAAAAATCTCAATAAAGAGATTTTAAAAAACTTTATACCTAAAAAACGATTAACTTTAGTTGGTGCTGGTAATCGAAAAATTGAAGTCATGGCTGGAAAAATGCATAGAGTTCGCTTAAGTGAAACACTATTCTTTGGACCTATGAATACAGTTTTGACAAATTTTAGTCAAATGAATAAAGCATTTGGTACAGATTTAGATGGTATATTGGGGTATGAATTTTTCAAAACAAAACGAACAATTATTAACTATCATAAAGAAATGCTTTATTTTATAGAGTATCCAATTACACAACATTGAGAAAAGGTTTAATACATATTGTACTTGGTTTCTTTTTTTGTTTTTCCTTTCTAGGTTTCTCCCAAGAACAAACAATTAAAGGATATCGCATTGATGGTGATGATGTGGTATTTACTTTTGATAAGCGGGATTATGAAAAAATAACGTCCGACAAACATCAATTTACTGATGATTTTGAAGACTTTAAAATACATGATGTCATTGTTTCCGGTCAGTTTAATAACTGGACTCGCGACGATTGGAAAATGGAGCGTATCAATGAAAATATTTTCGAATTACGGAAGAAAATAACGGATTTCACCGATGAATTTTCATGGGAATTTAAGTTTTTGATTAACGGTAAATTTTGGGCTGAACCTAATAACGAAATTGCAAATATTGTACCTGCCAAAACTGAAGAGGGGATTGAACTTCCTGTCTTTAATCTCAAACTTTATACAGCATACCAAGATCAAAATGGAAATGCCTGTTTTAGGCTGAAAGGTTTTAAAGATGCTGAAAAAGTTATTATTGCCGGTTCCTTTAATAAATGGGATGAAGATTATTTTAAAATGAATAAAACAGAAAATGGCTGGGAATTATCGCTACAAATTAATCCGGGAATCTATGAGTATCGCTACATTGTCGATGGAGAATGGATAGAAGACCCTGGTAATCCGAATAAAGTAGAAAATGAATATGGAGAATTTAATTCAGTCATCGATATTACCAAACTCGTCACTATTAATCTGAAAGGATTTACAGAAGCCCGAAAAGTCATTCTTTCGGGCAGTTTTAATGACTGGTCTGAAAACTCTTATAAAATGAAAAAGACAGACTCTGGTTGGACTTATAACTTATGGCTTTCAGGCGGGAAGCATCATTATAAGTTTATAATTGACAATGAATGGTTTGTTGATCCCTATAATCCAATAAAAGAATATGATGGCCGAGGCAACATCAATTCGGTTATTATGGTGAAATAAGTATTAACTGATCACTTTTAATTTGGCAAAGCGTAATAATAGTTTTTTTACACCCCCATTATCAAACTTAATTTCAGCTTTAGTATCGCCTCCAGCACCCTCAATTTTTATGACCTCTCCCTTTCCAAATCGCATATGTTCGACAATATTTCCAACGGCCAGCTTATTGTCAAACAAATTGGTATTGCTATTTGTTTGAGTCACCGGCTTTAGATTTTTAGGTGTTGTAACTGTTTTATTCTCTAATTTTTCAACAGGTTTACCCTTCTTTTTGAATGATGGTTGAACCGGTTTTTTAAATCTAATTTTATTGGGTTCAATATCTCCGAAAATATCAGCATCAAGCATGGGGTTAAACCGACGTTCCTCAATAGGGGTAATAACATCAAGATATTGGTCGTCAATTTCTTCAATAAAGCGACTAGGTTCAGAGTCAATTAATTTACCCCAGCGATATCGTGATAAGGCATAGGTCAAATACGCTTGTTTTTCTGCTCTTGTAAGTGCTACATAGAATAGCCTTCGCTCCTCCTCCAGTTCACTTCTCGTATTCATGCTCATAGCACTTGGAAACAGGTCTTCTTCCAACCCTACGATATATACATATGGAAACTCTAGCCCTTTTGCCAAATGAATCGTCATAAGTGCCACATTATTACTGTCTCCTTTATCGGCATCTAAATCGGTTGCCAAAGCCACATCTTCTAAAAATTCGGCTAGTGACGCTGTTGCATCCGCTAATTCTTTCTGACCTTCCACAAAATCCTTAATACCATTGAGTAACTCCTCAATATTTTCCATTCGTGCAACACCTTCAGGTGTGGCATCTTTATTAAATTCTCGGATAAGACCACTAGCTTTGACCACATGGTCGGCTAATTCAAAAGCATTAGCCGTTTGATTCAAGACCTGAAAACTCTTGATTAAAGTCACAAAATCTTGGAGTTTATTACGCGTGCCGGAATTGATATTGATTTCAAGTTTGTCAATATGTTCCATGACCTCAAAAATCGAGCGATTATAACCATTTGCAGCCACAATTAATTTGTCAATGGTAGTTTGACCGATACCTCGAGCTGGGAAATTGATAACACGCTTCAAAGCTTCTTCATCCGCTGGATTGATTATTAATCGTAAGTAAGACAAAACATCCTTGATTTCCTTGCGTTGATAAAACGACAGTCCACCATAAATTCGATATGGGATATCACGTTTTCGCAAAGCATCCTCAATAGCACGCGATTGTGCATTGGTGCGATATAAAACGGCAAAATCACTATTTTGTAATTGATTCTGCATTTTGTTTTCAAAAATTGAACTTGCTACATATCTTCCTTCATCACCATCCGTCAACGACCTGTTAACAATAATTTTGTTTCCTTCATCATTAGCAGTCCATACAACTTTATCTAATTTAGTTTGATTCTTGTCAATAATTGAATTGGCCGCATTCACAATGTTTTTGGTAGATCGGTAGTTTTGTTCAAGCCTAAATACTTTGACATCATCATAATCCCGTTGAAAATTCAAAATATTATTGATATTAGCACCACGGAAGGCATAGATACTTTGCGCATCATCTCCTACGACGCAAATATTCTGAAACCTATCAGACAAAGCTCTGACTATCAAATATTGTGAATGATTGGTATCCTGGTACTCATCCACCAAAATATATCGGAACTTATCCTGGTATTTCGCTAAAACATCAGGAAAACGGGTCAATAACTCATTGGTTTTTAGCAACAAGTCATCAAAATCCATAACTCCTGCCTTAAAACAGCGGTCTACATAGTTTTTGTAGATTTCACCCATTTTAGGTCGACGTGCCATGGCATCAGCCTCTATTAGTTCTGGATTTTGAAAATAAGCCTTAACGGTAATTAGGCTATTCTTATAGGAAGAAATGCGAGAACGAATTTGCTTGTATTTGTAAACATCTTTATCAAGATTCATTTCCTTGATAATGGACGCTATCAATTTATCAGAATCTTGAGTATCATAAATAGTGAAGTTGCTGGGATAACCCAGTCGATCTGCTTCAAATCGCAAAATTTTAGCAAACACCGAGTGAAAGGTGCCCATCCATAGATTTTTAGCCTCACTCTCTCCTACAATGGTTGCAATACGGGCTTTCATTTCACGCGCCGCTTTATTGGTAAATGTTAATGCCAAAATATTGAAGGCATCTACGCCCTGACTCATCAAATAGGCAATTCTATAGGTCAATACCCGAGTTTTGCCTGAACCTGCACCTGCAATTACAATCATGGGACCTTCCTTCTGTAAAGTAGGTGCCAATTGCGCATCATTTAGCTGGCTTAAATACTTCTCCAAACTTCAAATCTTTTAAAGTGTGAAAATAACCATTGCAAAACTTTTAACTCTATTGAATTATGAATAATTATAAACAATTTACGGGTTTAAACTCTAATGAAATTTAAATATCTTTACTTCAAAAATTTTTATAAATGAGTACTTTTTTCGAATTTCTGTGGCGTATTAATTGGTGGATGTGGATTTTAATTGTCCTCATCTTGGTAGCATTAAGAGATATTTTTATTCAGAAAAAGCACACGATAAGCCATAATTTTCCAATAGTCGGACACATTCGCTATTTATTTGAAAGCATTGGCCCAGAAATTAGGCAATATTTTGTTGCTAATAATCGCGAGGAACTTCCCTTTAACAGAATTGAAAGAGGCTGGATTTATGCTTCTGCCAAAAAAGAAAACAATTATGAAGGTTTCGGAACGGATAGGGACATTTATGCACACCAGCATATTTTTATCAATAATGCCATGATGCCTTACAAAATTGATAAAAATCATCCCAATGCTATAGACAAAAACTTTTTACCATGTGCCAAAGTTATGGGGCTTTACAATAAACGTAAAAAACCATTTCGCCCAGCTTCCGTTATTAATGTATCTGCTATGAGTTTTGGCTCGCTCTCTGCCAAAGCTGTTGAATCGCTTAATAAAGGCGTTAAAATTGCTCATGCTTACCATAATACAGGCGAAGGCGGTTTATCTCCTTACCATAGCCATGGCGGCGATGTGATTTTCCATTTCGGTACAGGCTACTTTGGTGTACGTGATGAAGAAGGGAACTTTTCAATGGACAAACTGGTGAAATTGGTTGAAAAAAATCCATTTATTAAAGCCATAGAAATTAAACTATCGCAGGGTGCTAAACCTGGAAAAGGCGGTGTTTTACCAGCAGCAAAAATCACAAAGGAAATTGCCGATATCAGACATGTCCCGCTCGGGAAAGATGTTTTGTCACCTCCCAACCATTCAGCATTTTCAAACGTTCCCGAAATGATGGAATTCATTGAATCTATTGCAGAACACACTGGTTTACCAGTTGGTATCAAAGCTGCAATTGGCAAACTGGATCAATGGGAAGAATTGGCAGATTTAATGATTAAAACTGGTAAAGGACCTGATTTTATAACGGTTGATGGTGGCGAAGGTGGTACAGGTGCAGCACCTCCGAGTTTTGCGGATCATGTTTCCCTACCTTGGGTTTATGGCTTTAGTGATCTTTATAAGGTATTTCAACGGAAGCAACTTACCGAGCGTATCGTCTTTATTGGAAGTGGAAAACTGGGTTTTCCAGCTAAAGCGGCTATGGCTTTTGCTATGGGCGCAGATTGTATTAATGTTGCTCGAGAAGCCATGATGAGCATTGGCTGTATTCAGGCACAAGTCTGCCATACCAATCGTTGTCCAAGCGGCGTTGCTACTCAAAATAAATGGTTACAAAGCGGTATCAATATCCCTTTAAAATCTGAACGGTTAGCCCAGTATTTTAAAACCTTCCGGAAAGAATTTATTGAGATAACCCATGCTGCTGGTTATGAACACCCATGTCAGTTTAAAATGAAGGACATCGATGTGAATGTAGATGACCACAACTTATCGGAAAATTTAAATAGAACCTACATGTACGAAAAAACAGAAGTTCCTTTTTCAAATATGAACTCTCTAAAAACATGCCCATATTTAGGTGGTAACTATTAAAAATGCTTCAAATTATCCTACAATAATAATTTGAAGCATCATTAACTAACACTCAAATAAAATATCTTTACTCCTTAATAATTTTTTTAATAGTACTTCCTGATTCAGAAATCAGTTTCAAGAAATAAACACCATCTGAAAGTTGTGAAAGATCAATGGATTTATTGCTTTGAATTAATTCTCCATTTAATATAATTTGTCCGTTGACACTTACTAAATTAAATTTCAAATCCTGATCCGTTAAAATTGTCACGATATCAGTTACTGGATTCGGAAACAATGAAATATCGCTAAAATCAACATTTTCTACTGATAAACTAGCACAATCTATACTGTATTCAGTCTGCTCGTCAATTAAAGTCCAACGTTGGGTACTATATTCTGGATCATCTACCTTTACACAAGTTAAAACAGCATTGTTATAAGCACTAAAATCCCTAATCGCTGTATTATTTCCGTTGGCAACATCTAAAAATTCGAGGTCATTATTCTCACATAGCAACCGTCTCAATTGGCTATTATTTGACAAGTCTAAACTTGTAATCTGATTATTGATACAGTTAAAGTAATTCAAAATACTATTTTGAGTCACATCCAAAGTTGTTAAAAAATTATTACCAACCGATAAATGTGTAATGGATACATTGTTAGTAATATCAAGTTCCTGAAGTAAATTGTTATATCCGTATAACTGCCTTAAGTAAATGTTTTCAGAAAGGTCTATATCACTTATTTGATTATCATAGAAGGATAAGTTGTTCAAATTCGTATTTCCCGTAACGTTTAATTCAGTTAATTGATTTTGTCCACATGACAGACTTAAAAGCTCTCGGTTTTCTTCTACAATTAAAGTAGTCAAACGGTTCATATTACAATTTAAAATTTCTAAAGCTGTATTACTTTGTAGATCCAAACTAGACAATTGATTATTGTTACAGCTGAATTCTTTCAACGAGGTATTTTGACTCAAATCAATACTCTGCAAAAGGTTGTACGACAAATCCAATATTTCAAGCGAACCATTAGAGCCAACATTTATTTCCGAAATCAAATTGTTTTTACAAATAACCTCCTCTAAAAAAGGGTTGTTGCTTACATCAATTTGATATATTTCATTGGCACTACAATTGAATTTCGTTAAAAGTATATTATTACTTAAGTCTATTTGCTGAAGGGCGTTATTGTAGCAATCTAATTCATCTAATAAACCAAGATTGGACAAATCTAACTCGGCTATATTATTGGAATGACATATCAAACTCGTTAAATTAGAATTAACTGGAAAGTCAATGGTTTCAAGTTGATTACTATAACATTTAACTTGAATTAAATTGTTATTTGAAGTTAAATCCAATTCGGTTAAATTGTTGCTGCTGCAATTTAAATAAATCAATGAACTAAAATCTGCAATGCCAGTAAGATCATTTATTCCACGACCACTAATATTGAGATAATTAACACTGGTAATGTTTTGCGACAGTACTTGTCCATCCAATGGATAAGAATCATATCCCAATTGAATTAAAGCCGTTTCAAACTGACTATCTGGAATGGCCGTAAACTGTGAAAAACCATTCATGCATGAAAGCATCATTACAACCAGACAAAAATAGTATAGTCGTAATTTCATATAAGTAGCTACGCTACGATTTAGGTTGGTCTTATTTTTCATTAGATTTGGGGTTACTAATTTTAAAATATTCAGACTTTAGAGTGCTAATATAAAAAAAACAATTCTATGAAATGCATATTTTTCCGATAAAATGCATTTTTATTTTTTATTTATCTGTTTTTCAATACTTTACAAAAGCATGTTTTTTCCGAAATTTTCTTCTTTTACAAAGTTTATAGATGATTTTGTTTAGTTTGCAAAACACATTATGTTTGCTATTGAAATATCAAACAATGGAAACAGAACAAATAATTGGTTTATTTTTATATGCTATTCCTGCACTTATAACAGGTCTGATTGCATATTATTTTTTTAAGGAACACACCAAAAATGAAGATGGCAGACGCCGTTTTCTATTGCAAAAAGAGATGCAAGTCAATGCTATGCCATTACGATTGCAAGCTTATGAACGTATGGCACTTTTTTTAGAACGAATTACACCTTCAAAATTACTTATTAGAGTTCATCCAAATTCTTCTGATAAAGATAGTTATGAGTCTTTACTTATACAAACAATTGAACAGGAGTTTGAACACAATCTATCACAACAAATCTACTTAAGTGACGAATGTTGGAACATTATTACAGCCGCTAAAAATGCTACCATTCAGCTCATTCGAAAAGCAGGACTTTTAGAAAAAACCGACTCTGCCAATAAACTACGAGAGGTTGTGTTAACAGAAATGATGGAGAAGCGCGCACCTAGCGATGCCGCTTTATCGTTTATAAAACAAGAAGTCAGCGAGATGTGGTAGCTCCACCATGCTTGCGTTTAGCATAGTCATAGCCTTGCTCCCACCATTTGACCATTAAGCGCCTGCTAAAAATCAATGAGTTTTCGGTTAGAGCAGTCGGTGTATAGTATAAATTAAGTTTAACACCTCTATTTTTTGCAGCCAATTGACCTATAATAATATCATTACGCTCTACCTGATCCAAAAGATGGCCGAATAAATTCAGCATGAGCGAAAATGGATTTTTACCCAATACCTTATTACGCTCCATATTTTCAGCTTCCAATACAACAGCATCCACTTCGGTAGCACCACGCTTGATAGCCTCCCTGATAGGCACTACACAACCCAATCCTCCATCAGCATATTCATAGCCGTTGACTTTGGCTATGGACATAAACGGAATATAATTACAAGAAATCCATATCCAATTGCAAAATTCCTCATAAGTGCAATCCTGAATCGATTTATACTCCACACTATTTTTAGACAGGTTCGATACAGTTACCACCAAATCGTGTTTGGTAGATTTTATCTGCTCATATTCTTCCCTAGTAAAATTCTTTTTAATGTTGCGCCTCAACGCTTTGCTTTCACCGAAGGTTCTTTTTAAACGAACAAACTGCCAAAGTGAATTAACAAAATCAATGGAAACATATTCGCGATCTCCTTTCTTTCGTTGCACAAATGGACTCACACTAAAAATATCATGTTGTTGTACATTGGTAAAAATATCGTAGAGTTTAGGGATATTGTTCACTGCCAAATGCGGTACCAACAAACTCCCAGTTGAAGTACCCAAAAACATATCATACCGCTTTCCTTGTTCTTCCATTAAATATTGGGCTACACCGCCTGCGTAAGCCCCTTTACTTCCTCCTCCAGATATCACTAGTGCTCTCATATTATGTTGTCATCTCTAATGGACTTGTTTTCTGGTTTTTATATTTGGCATAATCAAAGCCACTAGACCACCACTTGGTCATTTTTTCTTTATCAAAAATTAATGAATTTGTAGTCAATACGGTCGGCGTGTAATAAAAATCAATGATTGCTTCATGATTAGTGGCCACAAATTTACCAATTCTAATATTCTGGCTTTCAATTCTATCCAACATAAACGCAAACATATTGGTCAACAATGAAAACGCATTGAGCGATGGCATTCGGTTTAGCTGCGTTACTTCAGTCTGAAGAATAACCGCATCTACATGCGTTGCGCCACGTTTTATTGCTTCTTCTATGGGCACCATTGAACCTAAACCACCATCAGCATATTCACAACCATTTTTCTTAACCAAAGTCATAAAGGGCGTATAATTACAAGATATCCATATCCATTCGCAAAACTCCTCATACTCAAAGTCATTAATAGACTTATATTCCACTTGATTTAAAGAGAGATTGGAAACCGTTACCACAACATCTCTTGCACTGTTTTTTAGTTCTGCAAAAGCCTCTTCAGAAAAACTATTTATTATTAAACGCTTTAAACTATGACTTTCACCAAAAGTTTTTCGGCCTTTTAGAATGTTTCGCAACACATTAAAATGATTGATACCTATAGTTTCTAGTTCTTTTTTCTTTTTGATAATGAACGGACAACTATCAAAAATATCATCTTGGGTCACACTGGTATAAATTTGTTTGATAGTTTCTACTTGATTTAAAGCTAAATGTGACACTAACAAACTTCCTGTTGAAGTTCCGATAAACAAATCATATTTATGCTTCTGCTCCTCAATGAGATATTGCGCCACACCTCCTGCAAAAGCTCCCTTGCTACCACCTCCAGAAATCACTAATGCACGCATATTACGATTTGTTTTTTATGTTTTGAATTTTCTGGGCATAGCCATCATCATTGGATAGTTTATCCAACAATCTATTAGCAAACTGTTTGAATTGCCAACTGTGATGATGACTAGCTTCAACCAAATGCTCCAATGCCTGTTCTGGAAACAACCCAATGGCATCTAAATAAGAAAATGCCCCCATACGCACCTCAAAACCATAGTCAGGAGCAGTATAATTGACCAACTCATTAAAAAAAGCTTGTTTGTTGTCTTCAAAATAATCTGGTGTTGAAATAGCCAAAACCAGCCAGAGCAAACGCACATTCTTATCATTTAAACCAATTACTCTCTTTGTTTTATTTAGATATTTTGAACGTTCCTCTGGAAAGTTATTCCAAAGATTGTAGAGCGCATACTCAATAGTTACATAAGATTTATCATCTAAAAGTGATTCGTATACTGTTTTTAAAGAAATGGGTATATTCACAACATGCTTCGCAATAGCTTGCCTGACCTTTAACCCTTCTTGAAATACATCTACAGTAACACGCTCCGGAACCTGGGCTATAACTTTAGATTTAGCTTCATCAGACAATGGAGCCTCCATAAAATAATCGCATTTAGATGTTTTAGCTTCACAATCAGCCATGAGGTATTCTTGAATAAAAACTGAATTCTCCAAGCTTGCCATAGCCTGGTTATATGGAAAAGACTTAGCCTCAAGCCATTCAGAAGTAAAACCACCTAACGGTTTTTCGTACAGACCTTCTACTTCCTCAATAAAATTAGCGGTTTCCACATTTTTAAATTGATATTTATTTAAATAGTTCTTCACCGCTTGCCTAAAGACCTCTTCTCCAACAAGTTCTTTAAGAGCATGTAAAACCCAAGCACCACGTTTGTAAAATGTTGTGCTACTGGATTTCGGATCCAACAATGCAGTACCTGCACCACGATTGTCTTGATCCAATAATTCCTGTGCATATTCATACAAGCGCCAGTAGTAATAATTATCACCAAATACCTGCCTTTCAGCCAATAGCGCATAGTAAGTCGCAAAACCTTCCTGCAGCCAATGGTGCGTTCCAGATGTTTCCGTTACCAAATCACCAAACCATTGATGTGCCAATTCGTGGGCATTCACATTGACATAGTTTTTGTCATTAAACCCAATAGAATCTACCACAAATCCATCTGAAAATATGGTAGCACTGGTATTTTCCATACCTGCATATAAAAAATCATGAACAGGAACCTGCTTGTAGTTTTGCCACGGGTAAGCCACACCAATTTCTTCTTCCAAAAAATCAAACATCTGTTTGGTATAACGGTACGTAGGCTCTACTTTTAGGGAATCTTCTGGGTAATAATACATTTCAAGTGGAATACCGCTTTTAGAAGTCTCAACCCGCTTATCATACTTTCCAATTGCTAAAGCAATTAAATAGCTTGACATGGGTTTTTTCATATCATAATACCAAGTTTCCAGCCTTTCATCAGTTGCCTGCGACTTATGAGTTAAAACACCATTAGAAATTACCTCATAACCTTTTAATGTCGAGATACTAATATCGAATTCGACTTTTTCATTCATATCATCAAAACTGGGCAACCAATTACTCGTGTACTTGCCCTGCCCTTGGGTCCAAATTTGATTAGGTGCTTCATTATCCCAACCTACAAAATACAAGGCTTTTTTGGGCACTGTTTTATAACTCAAAATCAGCTCATAGGGTTTTCCTTTTAAAAATGAATTCTTAATCCAAATTTTATCCTTATCATTCACATAATCAATGGTATCCAATTGTTTTGAAGGCAATGTCATTAAGACAAGCGGCTTGGTTATTTGCATGTTTTTTGCATCAATGTAAATTGAGTCAACACGTTTTAAAATATCAAATTGAAAACGAACAGTGCCTTCAACAGATTTTTCAACCGTATCCAATTTTACCAAAGCCTTACAATGCTTAAAGTCAACATAATCAGTCTGTTGTGCCAACGAAAGTTCAAAAAAGAAAAGTAAGAGTAGACTTAATACGGGTTTCATAAGGTCTGTTTACGCAAAGATTAGTCCAAAATACAAAAAATTGCATTTCTCGAATTCCATGAAATGGCTTAATTTCGCTTTTATGAGTGTGAATCTGCAAACTCCCATAGATTATCTTAAAGGCGTTGGCCCCAATCGTGCGGAATTACTTCGTAAAGAGCTTGGCATACACACCTATCAGGATTTAATAAATCTCTTTCCCAATCGGTATTTAGACCGTACCACCTACTACAAGATAAATCAATTACAACAGAACAGCGCTGAAGTTCAGGTAATTGGTCAAATTATTAAGTTTGAAGAGGTAGCCCAAAAGCGAGGCAAACGTTTAGTAGCCACTTTTCAAGATGACACAGGGACTATGGAGCTGGTTTGGTTTCGTGGCCACAAGTGGATTCGAGAAAACCTCAAGCGCAACACTCCTTATGTGGTTTTTGGTAAAACCAACTGGTTTAATGGCAAGTTTTCAATGCCACATCCTGACATGGAATTGCTTAAGGACCATGAAAAAAGTCTGCAATCTGCCATGCAGCCCATTTACCCTTCCACAGAAAAACTAACCAACAAAGGTATTAGCAATCGTGTACTTATTAAAATCATTCAGCAGTTGTTTACCGAGACCAAAGGGCAGTTTACGGAAACCTTATCACCTGAACTTCTAGAGAATCTTCATTTGGTTTCCAAAAGTCAAGCGCTTTTTAATGTGCATTTTCCGCAAAACCAAGAGCTTTTAACCAAAGCACAATACCGATTAAAATTTGAAGAATTATTTTACATCCAACTACAACTTATTTTAAAAAACCTCATTCATAAATCCAAAATCAAAGGCCTTCCTTTTCATCATGTGGGTGATTATTTTAATACCTTTTTTAATACCCATTTACCCTTTGAATTGACCCAAGCTCAGAAACGTGTGCTTAAGGAAATTCGAACCGATTTAGGTAGTCAGGCACAAATGAATCGCTTGCTACAGGGCGATGTAGGTTCCGGGAAGACCATAGTTGCCTTCATGTCAATGCTCATGGCACTTGACAACGGTTTTCAAGCCTGTTTAATGGCTCCGACTGAAATTTTGTCAGTCCAGCACTATAACGGATTAATTGAATGGTGTAATAAATTGAATATCAGTATAAAAATATTAACTGGTTCAAGTAATACTTCAGAAAGAAAAGAAATTCATGAAAATCTTGAAAATGGTCAATTACAGATCTTAATTGGCACTCACGCCCTCTTGGAAGATACTGTAAAATTCAAAAATTTAGGACTTGCTATTATCGACGAGCAGCATCGTTTTGGAGTAGCTCAAAGAAGCAAGTTATGGCACAAAGGTCCAAATCAAAATCCTGAAAAAGCTCTTGCTCAAAATGCCGTTCCGCCACACATTTTAATCATGACCGCAACTCCTATTCCAAGAACTTTAGCCATGTCGGTTTATGGCGATTTGGACATTTCTTTGATTGATGAGTTACCTCCAGGACGACAAGCCATTAAAACAGTCCATCGATATGACAAAAACAGACTGAAGGTTTTTAGGTTCATACGCGATGAAATAGAAAAAGGTCGGCAGATTTACGTTGTGTATCCACTCATTCAGGAAAGCGAAAAAATGGATTATAAAGATTTAATGGATGGCTATGCCAGTATTGAAAGGGACTTTCCAAAGCCAAAATACCAAATATCGATAGTGCATGGAAAAATGAAAGCGGCTGATAAAGACTACGAAATGCAACGTTTTGTAAAAGGCGAAACCCAAATTATGGTAGCTACAACCGTAATTGAAGTAGGTGTAAATGTTCCCAATGCCTCTGTAATGGTCATCGAAAGTGCCGAGCGCTTTGGCCTCTCTCAACTTCATCAGTTGCGTGGTCGTGTTGGTCGTGGCGCTGAGCAGAGCTATTGCATATTAATGACCAGCCATAAACTGAGTAACGATAGTAAAACCCGATTAGAAACCATGGTACGCACCAATGACGGTTTTGAAATTGCCGAAGTAGATTTAAAACTCCGTGGCCCAGGCGACATTATGGGTACCCAGCAAAGTGGCGTCCTCAATCTCAAGATAGCGGATTTAATAAAAGATAATGATATATTAAAATCTGCACGATATTATGCGAAACAAATCTTGAATAACGACCCATCATTATCTTCACCAAGTAACAAAGCTATCTTGAATACTTACAGACAAATGGCCAAATACCGGAATATCTGGAATTATATCAGTTAAAAGGGCTCAACCGAATGTGGATGAGCCCTTTAAACAAACTATTGGTGATTGGATTGATGACCTTACAAAGCACCTAATTCTTTGAGATGTTTCTCGGAATTGGTTCTGACATTCGCAGGCGGGTTCATGGATAACGATTTTTTAAAGTTCTTTATTGCTTTTTGGTTTTCTCCCATAGTTTTGTAGCATTCACCTAAACTATCATATCCATTAGGGTCTTCAGGATAATTAGCTATATTTTGCTTAAAAAATTTCACAGCTCGGTCGTAGTCTTTCGCATTCATCATTTGATAGCCCAGAGCATTTAACTGTTGTTTATTAGCCAAAGCTGCAGCCTCATCCATTAAAGATGCATACTCATCAGTGCGTCCAAGCTTATTCAGTATTTGACCTTTGATTGCCAAATTATTAAACGTTTTTTGACTGTAGAAATTACCCGAAATAGCACCATCGATCCAGCCAAGAGCCTCATTTAAATCTCCGCCATTGTTTAGTGCATAGGCAGCCGCTTGTTCCCAGTTTTGGCGACTAAAACCAAATTGACCGTTGGTTTTACTACGAAATTCATCTAAAACCACATCGGCAACATCAACAGATATTTTAAATGGAAATTCCTTATCTCCCCAAATTAATGATGCCACCGCATCATTGGCATTGACAGTGTTGAACTCGAAAGTCAATAGCTCATGAAATGGCGCTGTTTTGGTTGTAATTTCAGCTCTTAATGCATCATTTTTTTTGTCATAATAAAAACTTCCCCAGGCCAAATAATCCCTCGAAAGGATTAATGTTGCAGTATCATTGCTTTTAACTTCAAAAAATAATCCATAAGTACCCGCTTTAATGGGTTTGCCTTCCACAAAAGCATCATGACTAAATGTAATGGTCGTATTTTCATCAGCTCCGGCTCGCCAAGGCGCAGCTGTAGCTGTTCCAAACCCTAAATTGTTCATACCATACGGTACTAAAGCACCCCAAAGGTCTCGACCATTAACACTAGGTCTAGAATAAGTAACACTTATATCAGTAATTCCCACACGTTGCACGATCGTGGCCTGCTGACTGGCACGTGGTGTGTTCAATTGCCCAAACGACATTGAGCTAATTGTCAAAAAAAGTAAAATGGTGAAAAAGTTGATCTGTTTCATAATAAAGTGGATTAATTAGTTGGTATGAAGTTAGATACAAACTGAACTGCAAGATGTTAGCGTTGTGTTAATTAACAGCAACCAATTGTTAATTAACTATTTATTAAGAAGCTATTTGCTTGTTAACTAAAAATTAATTAACTATTTTTGTCTAACTTTTTTATTTAAAAGTTAAACAAAATTATATTTAATTATGGCAAGAAAGAAAAAAATAACCCAGCAAGATATATTAGGTTTCTACATGGATTTCGTATTGGAAAATAATGAACGTCCGAAATCAGTTTATGCTCTAGCAAAAGCTTATAACTTTGAAGAACAAGCCTTTTACAATTATTTTGGAACTATTGAAGTTCTGGATCAACAAGTATTTCTCGAGTTCTTCAACAGCACTTTAGAAGTCTTGAATAAGAGTGAAGATTATCAATCATACGACTCCAGACATCAGTTATTGAGTTTTTATTATACATTCTTTGAGAACTTAACAGCCAACAGAAGTTTTGTCAAGTACATTTTAAGCCAACATTCCAATCAGCTTAAAAATCTCAAAATGTTATCCCATTTACGAAAAAGTTTCAAATCCTACGTTAAAGGCTTACATATTGATTTACCTGATTTTAAAAACAAGCAAATTGATAGTATTCAAACGAAAGGCCTTGAAGAAGCTGCTTGGGCGCAACTATTGTTTACCCTAAAATTTTGGATGGATGATCATTCAGCAAATTTTGAAAAAACTGATATTTTCATTGAGAAGTCTGTCAATGCTTCATTTGACCTCATGGACATCTCTGCTCTAAAAAGCTTAATTGATTTAGGCAAGTTTATCATAAAAGAAAAATCAATCATGAACTAAAACCTACCATGAAAACCATAGATAAAATACCAACTTCAAAATTACAACGTGCCTCCAAACTAGTGTCTACGGGAGCCAAAGTAGGTGTTAATTACTTGAAGTATTATGGTGATAAACTCACCAAAAGTGAAATTGAAGCCAAAGAACGGTTAAACGAAAACAACGCTTCCGATATTTATGATGGTTTAAAGCAGCTTAAAGGTAGTGCCCTGAAGGTTGCCCAAATGTTAAGTATGGAGAAGAGTATCATGCCAAGAGCATACGTCGAAAAATTTTCCTTGGCTCAATTTTCTGTACCGCCTCTTTCACCTCCATTAGTTATTAAAACTTTTAAAAAATATTTTGGAAAATTACCCAATGAAATATTTGATACGTTTCAGGCAACATCAGTCAATGCCGCCAGTATTGGTCAAGTACATATAGCCCAAAAGGACGGGAAAAAATTAGCTGTGAAAATTCAATACCCTGGTGTTGCCGAAAGTATCTCTTCAGATTTAGCAATGGTCAAACCCATAGCTATGAGTATGTTTAATATCAAAGGTGATGGTTCAGATAAATATTTTAAGGAGGTTGAAAGCAAATTGATTGAAGAAACTAATTATGTACTGGAACTCCAGCAAAGCCAAGAAATAGCAAATGCCTGTTCTCACATTCCAGGAATACAATTTCCAAGCTATTATGAGGATTTGTCGTCTGAACGGATTATCACCATGGACTATATGAAAGGTATTCATTTGTCAGAATTCACCAAAAATAATCAAGATTCAGATTTGGCAAACAAAATTGGACAAACCTTATGGGATTTTTACATGTATCAAATTCATGAACTAAAGAAAGTACATGCCGATCCACATCCAGGTAACTTTTTAGTCTCAGATTCCAATGATTTAATTGTTTTGGATTTTGGCTGTATGAAGGAAATACCAGAAGAATTCTATATACCCTATTTTGAATTGGCGCTTAAAGAAAACTTAAATAACAAAGAACGATTCACTCAAAAAATGTATGAATTGGAAATTTTAAGACCAGACGACTCTCCAGAAGAAATTGCCTTTTTTTCAGAAATGTTCCATGAGATGTTAAGTCTGTTTACGCAACCCTTGCATGAGGAATATTTTGATTTTTCAAATGCTGACTTTTTTGGGAATATTGCGAGATTGGGCGAGAAATACTCCAAAAACACCCAACTGCGTAAAATGAATGGCAATCGCGGTTCAAAGCACTTTATTTATATGAACCGCTCCTTCTTTGGTCTTTACAATTTGATGTTCGATTTAAAAGCTAATCACATTAGAATCAAAAATATCGCATTTTAATTGTTTATGGACTTAAGACAACTGGACAGGGTTATAGAAATGGCCTGGGAAGACCGAACACCTTTTGAAGCTATTGATTATCAGTTTGGGCTCTCGGAATCCGATGTCATTCAAATCATGCGTAGAGAACTAAAACCAAGTTCGTTCAAATTGTGGCGAAAACGTGTTAACAGTGGCATGAGTCAAAAGCACCTCAAACGCCGTAATGTGAACATAAGTAAATTTAAATGTTCAAGACAACGTGCTATTTCTAACAATAAAATTGCCAAACGATAGATTTCCCTACCACTATAGAACGTATTCAAGCGCGGATTAAACAGATTGATCCCGTGAGTTATGCTGCAACCCGAAACTATCAAAATGGTAAACTCACCTACTTAAGCCCTTACATTTCAAGAGGCGTAATTTCTACGAAGCAGATTTTTCACAATTTAAAAAGCAATGGCTATACATGGGAACAGGCTGAAAAACTCATTCAAGAATTAGCCTGGCGCGACTATTGGCAATTGGTGTGGAAAAATAAAGGCGATGACATTTTTCAAGATTTAAAACAGCCTCAAAACCCGGTTTCAAATCATGGTATACCACAGGCTATTGTTGATGCAAAAACAGACATTTTTGTAATAGATGATGCTATTCAAAGTCTATATCGCGATGGGTATATGCATAATCACATGCGTATGTACGTGGCGTCGATATGTTGTAATATAGTGCAATCGCATTGGTCACATCCTTCCCAATGGCTTTACTATAATCTGCTTGATGGCGATTTAGCAAGCAATACCTTGAGTTGGCAATGGGTGGCTGGTAGTAATGCCAATAAAAAATACTACGCCAATCAAGACAATATAAACAAATACTTTGACAGCCATCAGAAAGACACATTTTTGGACGTCAGTTATGAAGAGATAGATACGTTGGATATCCCCAGTATCTTGAGGGAAACTATGAATTTAAATTTGACGACCTCACTCCCAAAAATAGAGACACTAGAGATACACGATACCAAAACCTTGATATACAACTATTATAATCTAGATCCTTTTTGGTATCAAGACGAAGATGTGCAGCGCATTTTATTACTAGAACCCCAGTTTTTCGAAAAATATCCCGTTAACGATTTATGTGTTGACTTTATACTCAATTTGTCAAAAAATATCCCGAATCTCAAAATTGTTGTGATGCCTTTTGCAGATTTACTGGATTTTGTAAAACCTGAACACATTTATTTCAAAGAGCACCCAACAAACACGCATTACACAGGGCATCAAGAACCTAGAGATTGGATGACCACCTTAAGTGATTACTATCCATCTTTCTTTGCCTATTGGAAACGGGCCAAAAAACAACTGCAAGCAGCATGGTCAAACTAATATGATGATGAAATTAAACACCAAGGACATTGATAAATTAGAACATAAATTCCGATTGAATTTAATCAATTCCATTTCCGGAATAAAACCTGCCAATCTCATTGGTACGCGCTCAAAAAATGGGATGGATAATTTGGCCATTTTTTCTTCGGTTGTGCATTTAGGTTCCAATCCCGCGCAACTTGGGTTTATAGTGCGACCGTTTGCTGAAAATCCACGAGATACATACTCTAACATTCTTGAGACTCAACATTACACAATAAATGGCGTTCCTCTGGAGCTGACTAAAAAGGCGCATTATACGTCGGCAAAATTAGACCAAGGCGTTTCTGAATTTGAAGTCATGAACATTGAAAAGGAATTCATGGATGATTTTTACGCACCATTTGTAAAATCAAGCCCTATAAAAATTGGGATGAAACATTTGGACAGCATTCCCTTGCCAAATGGCTGTACGATGGTCATAGGGTCTGTGGAGTTATTAATGGTTCCTGAAGGAAGTATGAATGACCTTGGGCAACTGGATTTATCACATATCAACAGTGCAGGAATCTCTGGTTTAAATAGTTATTACAGCTTGAATAAACTTACGACCTACCCCTATGTTCGTACTTCTGAAATACCCGAATTTGAATGAAAAAAGGTGATCTTCCTCAAAAAACTTGCCCAGTTTGCGACAGACCATTTTCCTGGCGCAAGAAATGGGAGAAAAATTGGACTGATGTAAAATATTGCAGTGAAAAATGCAGAAGAAATAAAAAATGAAAGCTGTCAATCTTATATTCCCGCATCAATTGTTTTCTCAATCGCCATTGTTTGAAAACGATTATCCTATATATCTGGTTGAAGAATATTTATTTTTCAAACAATATGCATTTCACAAACAGAAAATTGCCTTTCACAGAGCAACCATGAAATGCTATGAAGACCGATTGAAAAAAGAAAAAAAATCTGTCTTTTATGTTGATAGCGAGAACAACCTATCTGATATCCGATTACTGATTCAGCATCTAAATAATGAAGGCGTAACCGAATATCATGTTATAGATCCCGTTGACAACTGGCTGGAAAAACACCTAAAATCCAGTTTGGATGGTAACAAACTGGTTACTTATAACAGCCGTTTGTTTATTAATACTCCAGATGAACTCAAGCATTTTTTTAAACCGAATAAGCAGAACTTCTCCCAGACCGTCTTTTATAAACAACAACGTAAAAAACGACACATTCTGTTAGATGACAATCAGAATCCCAAAGGTGGCAAATGGACTTTCGATACCGAAAACCGAAAAAAATATCCAAAGGATAAAACGCCACCGAGTATCCATTATCCAGACGCATCCGAATACTGGAATGAGGCTGTAAATTATACCGAAACCCATTTTAAAAATAATCCTGGTGAACTGACTAAAGAACGCCTCTACCCGATTACCCCTGAAGAATCTAAATATTGGTTACAGCAATTTTTAGAATTCCGCTTTTATGATTTTGGGGCTTATGAAGATGCCATTGTCAAACAAGAAATTATTTTAAACCACAGTGTCCTCACTCCCATGCTTAATGTGGGTTTGATAGCGCCAAACGACATTATTGAGGCCGCCATTACCTTTGCAGAACAAGAGCATATTCCCATAAATTCTTTGGAAGGTTTTGTGCGTCAAATATTGGGATGGCGCGAATTTATGCGTGGCATGTACAAGCACAAAGGCAGTTTTTCGCGTACCAAAAATTTTTGGGGATTTAAGCGGGAACTACCTACCTCGTTTTACAATGGGACCACAGGTATTAAACCCGTTGATGATGCCATTAAAAAAGTGCTTAAAACCGGATATTGTCACCATATTGAACGCCTAATGGTATTAGGTAACTTTATGCTTCTTTGTGAATTTCATCCGGATGCTGTTTACCAATGGTTTATGGAACTGTTTATTGATGCCTATGACTGGGTTATGGTACCCAATGTATATGGTATGAGCCAGTTTGCCGATGGCGGATTATTTGCAACAAAACCCTATATATCGAGTTCTAACTATATTAAAAAAATGAGCAATTATAGTAGCGGTGATTGGGAAGCCATTTGGGATGGTTTGTTTTGGAATTTTGTAAACAAGCAACAAGATTTTTTTAAATCCAATCCCAGAACCAGTATGATGGTTCACAACCTCAACCGACTGGATACTGAAACCAAACAAGCTCATTTTAAAGCGGCTCAAAACTTCCTGCATAGTTTATAACTATATATAATTACGTATAAGTACGTATTGAAATTGTGAATTGAAAAAACTAAATTCGATAAAAGTCAACTAAAATAGTTAATGAAGTATTGGACAATTTTTATAATGATATTTCTTTTAGGGTGCAATTTTAGAAACATTCCTAAAGAAAAGATATTTCAGTATGAACTTAACAATAGCTATAAATTTAATGGTGATGAATTGAAGATTGAGTTAGGTAATACTTTGCGTTGTCCAATGAGAATATGGGTTCAATCAAACGATAAAGAAATAAATGAATACTTTAATAAAATTAATCCAGTTATCCTTGGACCACTTAAGGACACAATAATTAAAATGGATATAAAAAAAATAGAGGTCAAAGAAGTACATTTCGCATCTAGGTTTGGAGATATTAATAAAATAGTAAATGACAAAAAAGTCAATTTACCATTCAAGAAAAATAAAAGATATTCCTTAATTCAAGGCAATAACTCTTCACCAACACATAACACTGATTGGTCTCGATATGCCTTTGATTTTGGATTGGAAATAGGGGATACAATATGCGCTGCAACTCCGGGATTTGTAGTTGGTGTTGTTGAAGATTATAAGTTTGGAGGATCACAACAAGAGTGGAGAGATTTTGCAAATCTTATCACCATCTATAATCCCAATACGGGATTGTTCACTCAATATGTCCATCTTGATTATAAAGGTAGTTTAGTAAAAGTTGGGGATAGTATTGTAATAGGTCAAAATATTGGAATTGCGGGTATTACAGGATTTACAAATATTGAACATCTACATTTTAATTGTCTGAAGCCAATACATTCCCAAGATGGACTTATTTCTATTCCAATTGATAGTATTGGAAATTACAAAGTTTCAGAGTTGAAAAGAAATCAAATGGTAAAGAACTAAAATTGAGCCTAATAAGGCGAGAAGCTTATGATGAATGAATAGAGGCCAGCGAAGCCTTTCAACTAGTCTAGTTTCCATCAGTCAGGAAAGCGCTCCAAAACTGTCACAATACAAAACCAAAAGATAAGCGAACTTCATTACTCTGCCAACAATTCTCCTACAAACCCTTCAAATTCTGTTGTAAATTGGGTGTATTTTTCACTAGTGGCTGGGCCATTAAAACCCGTGTGTATTTTTCGAACCTGTCCCGTTTTATCAATAAAAATAGTGGTTGGGTAGCTCAATACCTGGTTCAACATCGGTAATTTTTCTTGCGCCTTGGCTTTATTAGAAGTTCCTGTTTGTGCCAATAGAATAGGATACGTAATCCCAATGCGTTCTTGCAGTCTTTGAATGTTCTTAAAGGCCTGGTCTTCAGTTTTGACATATTCAAATGCCAAAGCCACTATTTCCAGTCCGTCGTCTTGGTGTTCCTGGTAATATTTGGATAGATATTTGCTTTCATCCAAACAATTGGGACACCAGGTTCCCATAAGTTGTACTAACACAACTTTATTTTTAAAACGGTCATCTTCCAGTGACACTAGGTTTCCGTTAGCATCTGGAAAGCTAAAAGCGACTTTGTCATAACCTTCTTTTAAATAGGTCAAGCTATTGGCATCAGGCAATTCGTAATTAGCGTTACGCTTAGCCGTAAAGGGTTCTTGCCAATGGTTACCAGAATAAAACGTTCCAGTCATGGTAGAATCGGTTACGGTAGCTTTAAACATAAAGGCATGGGCACCATCAAAAGTTGATAATTTCAATTCAGTACCAGAAACCACACCTTCTAAAAATCGGTAATCGCCTGTGGTGGTTTCAAATGTTCCTGTAACCTTATTACCTGTTTGTTTAAAAACACCTTTGGCTATATAACGATTGTCATCAGAATCGGGACTAAAAACCGTTTCCCAGTTTCCAGAAACATCACTTTTCGATGGCTCATTCGTTTTAAAACGCACATCCGATTGGGTTGCTACAAACGGTACATAGCGATTAAGCGCTTCTTTTACATAATTACCAGTTAATGAACCATCCTCATTAATTTTAGCTACCAAATAGGCCTGAAAAACAGGCGTTTTTATATAAACCGAATCGTTTTCATAGGCTATTTCATCAATTTCTATAACCTCGTCGGCATTATAAACTTTGGCTGTAGTAGAAGAAGTTACTTCCATTAAAAATGGCAGTTCAACCCCATTATTCAAATCTAAAGCCACACGATACGTAACAGTTTCCAGAGTTTTAGATTTATTTTTGGCTTCCGTTTTGTTATCCGTTTTACAGGAAAATAGTGTTATAAAAACAAGAGAAAAAATAAGATAGCGCATAATGAATTTTTGATGTTAGTCGAAGAAACAAAAAATAATTGCAACAAAAAAAAAGGTGTTAACACATTAACACCTTTTTATCATTTTATTGAAAGTTTTCTAATTATTACCTTCTAACTCGGCATGTTTTTCTTTGATAACTCTTCGTTGATTTTTTAAAGCCTCTTTTGCCTCCTTTAATTCTTTATCAGCAGCTCTTAACTTGGCTTCTTTTTCAGCTATTTCCTCTGCAGTCAGTGATTGATCTCTTTTAGCTTTCTCCAGACGTTCATTAGCTTCTTTTATTTTCAAATTACTTTCTTCAAGCTTTTGTTCTACAGCATTGGTTTCTTCGTAAGCTTGCTTCAATTGATCCATTTTAGATAACTCGGAACGCGTTGATTTTAGCTCCTGCTTCTGCATTTCCTCCGATTTTCTTCGCTCAAGTGTGTTATTGTTCCGCAAATCTTCGTAAGCAGCTTGTTTCTTATCAATCATACTGCGCTCTTCGTCAGATTTTGCTTCAGCACGGGCTTTATCAAACATTTCTTTCATTCTGGCATCTTCTGCAGTCGCTTGTGTTTCCAGTTTTTGATTTGGTGTTTTATCCTTTAAAGTTTTTGTTTTTTCTTGGGCTTGCATTACTGTACCAACAAACATGGTTAGTGCAATAGCTAAAAACGTGCTTTTTAAATTTTTCATGATTTCTTTTTTAGTTCTTAAATAGTATCGAGTTCATTTAGAGCATCATCCAGTTCTTTAACCTCCTTATCCAGCTCCTCTGTAGCTTTATCTACTTCTGGATCGATGTAATTGTCTGTAGCTTCTGTTCCTGAAGTCTCTTGCTGCACTTCCGTTTCAACAGCCTCGTCAGCTTCTTTGGTGTCTCTACAAGACCAAAAACCTATGAGCAATAATAAGATTAAAAGTTTAGATATCTGCCTCATGTTAATTAATTCGTCTTAAAATTACAATTTTTATACCAATGTTTGAATGCTTGTGGCAATATTTTATCTTTGCACACTTAAACAGCGACTCGCACATGAAGATTTCTCTCAATTGGATTAGGCAATTTATAAAAACTGATTGGAATTCAGAACAAATAAGTGAACTTTTAACGGATTTAGGCCTTGAAGTTGAAGGCGTTACACCGTTTCAGTCGGTTAAAGGCGGCTTGAATGGCATTGTTGTAGGTGAAGTGTTAACCTGTGAACAACATAGTAATGCTGACCGTTTGAAGGTAACTACTGTTTCCATTGGAGCCGGTGAGCCCTTACAAATTGTTTGTGGCGCACCCAATGTTGCCGCTGGTCAAAAGGTATTGGTAGCTACAATAGGCACAACGCTTTACACACCTGAAGGTGAAGCCTGGACTATTAAAAAAGGTAAGATTCGTGGTGAAGAAAGTCACGGTATGATTTGTGCCGAAGATGAATTGGGATTAGGATCTTCTCATGACGGTATCATGGTGCTTGATGCAGATACCAAAGTAGGAACTTTAGCTTCTGAATTATTTGAAGTAGAAGATGATCAGGTTTTTGAAATTGGTTTAACGCCCAATCGTGCTGATGCCATGAGTCATTACGGTGTGGCTCGCGATTTAAAAGCAGGTTTACTCCAGAAAGAAATCAATTTGGAGTTAATAACTCCTTCAGTTAGTGCTTTTCACGTAGAAAAACGTGCGTTGAAGATTGATGTCGAAGTGAAAAACAAAAATTTAGCACCACGCTATTGTGGTGTGACTATTTCTGGTCTTAAAGTTGAAGAATCTCCGGTTTGGATTCAAAACAGGCTGAAAGCCATTGGCTTGGCACCAATAAATAACATCGTTGATATTACCAACTATGTATTACACGAGCTAGGACAACCCCTACATGCTTTTGACGCATCCAAAATAAATGGTAACATGGTGGAAGTTAAAACCCTAAAATCGGGCACTAAATTTACCACATTAGACGGTATAGATCGCGAGTTACATGAGGATGATTTAATGATATGCAATGCCGAAAAACCGATGTGTATTGCTGGTGTTTTTGGAGGATTGGAATCAGGTGTAACTGAAGATACAACCAGTATCTTTTTAGAAAGTGCTTATTTTGATCCTGTAAGTATAAGAAAAACGGCTAAACGCCATGGATTAAATACTGATGCCTCTTTCCGCTTTGAGCGTGGCATTGATCCAAACATTACAGAATATGCTTTAAAACGAGCTGCCTTAATGATTGAGGATATAGCTGGTGGCGAAATTACCAGCGATATCATTGATATCTATCCTAAAAAGATTGAGGATTATCAGGTTCGCTTAAGTTTCGAAAATGCCAAAAAATTAATTGGTGAAGAAATTCCACGTGAGACCATCAAGCAAATTTTAATGTCCTTGGATATTAAAATTAATAATGTTACCGAAACGGGATTAGGTCTTACGGTTCCAGCCTATAGAAATGATGTTCAGCGGGAAGCCGACATTATAGAAGAAATTTTACGTGTTTACGGTTATAACAACATTCAAACCACCGAAAAATTAAATGCATCCATATCCAATACGTCAAAGTATGAGGATTACAAGCTTCAGAATATTATTGGTAATCAATTGGTTTCGCAAGGATTTTATGAAACAATGACCAATTCATTGACTACACCAAATTACGCGAATTTAAGTCAGGATTTAAATCCAGAACAGCATGTCGAGATGTTGAATCCGTTAAGTAATGATTTGAGTGTCTTAAGACAATCAATGTTATTTTCAGGTTTAGAAAGTATCCGTCATAATATCAATAGAAAACAGGAGAACCTGAAACTATTTGAATTTGGTAAGACCTATCATGCTTATAATGATAAGCGAGAGGAATTTAAACATTTAGCACTTTTTATAACTGGAAACAGACACACCGAACGTTGGAACTCATCTGTACAACCGAGTGATTTTTATTATCTGAAAGGAATAATTGAATCTGTTTTCAATCGCTTGGGCATTAACAACTTGAAAGCATCACCCATTTCTTCTGATGTTTTTGGCGAGGGACTAAAATTGTCTCAAAAGAAAGTAGCGCTGGTGGAATTTGGTTTGGTAAAAAAATCCATTTTAAAACATTTTGGTATTTCCCAGAATGTATTGTTTGCCAATTTTAATTGGGATGCCGTCATCAATACAGCTAAAAACAATAAAGTTTCCTTCACAGCTATACCAAAATATCCAGCTGTTCGTCGTGATTTTGCATTACTGCTTGACGAATCAGTAACTTTTGCTGAAATAGACACTATTGCCATGCAAACTGAAAAGCAACTGCTAAAAGATGTAAACCTCTTTGATGTCTACGAAGGCAAGAATTTACCTAAAGGCAAAAAAAGTTATGCTGTGAGTTTCACGTTGCAAGATGAAAACAAAACGCTTACCGATAAGCAAATTGATAAAATCATGAATAAGCTTCAAGTTAATTTTGAAAAACAATTGGGAGCTGAGTTGAGATAAAAGCACTATTGCTTAAAAATAAAAAAGCCTCGAGTGTTCGAGGCTTTTTGTTTCAATAAGTTTAAAATAATATATATTATAATACTTTAACGTTTACTGCGTTCATTCCTTTTCTACCTTCTGTTAGATCGAATTCTACTACATCACCTTCACGAATCTCATCGATTAATCCAGAAATGTGAACAAAATGTTCTTTTTTTGTGTCGTCTTCAACAATAAATCCAAATCCTTTTGAATCATTGAAGAATTTTACTGTTCCTTTACTCATTGTAATAATTTAAAAATTTTAATAAAGTACAAATATAGACTAATAATGTTATCTAGAAGTTTTTTTAGGGTTAATTTTTAATTATCGTATTTTCAGGTAGTTACAATCCGCTTTTAAAAACTCATTATTATACATAAATTTTGTATCTTTATTAGGAAGCTAAATCATGTAAGTTATGGATTCAGACTATAAAAAAATATACACGGGAAGTTTTATCGTAGTCCAATTAATCATTGATAAATTAAACGCATTAGGAATCACTGCCATAATTAAAGATGAAACGGAATCCGCTAGATTAGCTGGATTTGGTTCTTCAGTACCAGGCTATCAAGACATCTATGTCAATGTTGACGAATTGGAAAGTGCTATTCCTGTTGTTGAAAGTGTCAAGTCTGAATTAGAAGCTTGATTACACCGTAACAGCATACATTTTATTTCGCAACTCCTTAATTTTAGAATCTTGCATGTACTCGTCGAACGTTGTATATCGGTCAATAACGCCATTTGGTGTTAATTCCACAACGCGATTGGCAACTGTTTGTGCAAACTCATGGTCATGGGTCGTAAACAATACGGTTCCTTTAAAGTTTTTAAGCGAGTTATTGAATGCTGTAATACTCTCCAAATCCAGGTGATTTGTTGGCTCGTCCAGCATCAATACATTGGCACGCATCATCATCATGCGGCTTAACATACAACGTACTTTCTCACCACCAGACAATACATTTGATTTTTTGAGAGCCTCTTCACCACTAAAAATCATTTTACCTAAAAAGCCACGAATATAAACTTCTTCACGTTCTTCCTCGGTTTTTGCCCATTGACGTAACCAATCGACCAAGGTTAGATTGTTTTCAAAAAATTTACTGTTATCCAATGGCAAATATGACTGGGTGGTTGTGATACCCCAGCTAAACTTCCCTGAATCGGCTTTTAGGTTATTATTCAAAATTTCATAGAAAGCTGTTGTAGCTCTAGAATCTTTAGAATAGACCACAACCTTATCACCTTTGGCTAGATTTAAATCTATATTTTGAAATAATAATTCACCATCAATAGAAGCCGAAAGCCCTTCAACATTCAAAATTTGATCACCTGCTTCACGCTCACGCTCAAAAATGATGGCCGGATAACGACGACTAGTAGGTCTAATCTCGTCAATGTTCAATTTATCAATCATCTTTTTTCTACTGGTAGCTTGCTTACTTTTAGCCACATTTGCCGAAAAACGACGTATAAACTCTTCCAGTTCCTTTTTCTTTTCTTCAGCCTTTTTGTTTTGTTGTGCACGCTGTTTAGCAGCTAGTTGAGATGATTCGTACCAAAAGGTGTAATTTCCTGAATAATGGTTTATTTTCCCAAAATCAATATCCGAAATATGTGTGCAAACAGCATCTAAAAAGTGACGGTCATGTGAAACAACAATGACACAGTTATCATAATTGGCCAAGAAATTTTCTAACCAAGAAATTGTTTCATAATCCAAATCGTTGGTAGGCTCATCCATAATCAATACGTCGGGATTACCAAAAAGGGCCTGCGCCAAAAGCACACGGACTTTTTGCTTACCATCTAAATCAGCCATCATGGTGTAATGCAAATCTTCTTTAATACCCAAATTGGATAATAAAGCAGCAGCATCGCTGTCAGCATTCCAGCCGTTCATTTCTTCAAATTCAACCTGAAGCTCGCCAATTTTTTCTGCATTTTCATCAGAATAGTCAGCATATAAGGCATCAATTTCTGTCTTAATCTTAAACAAGGGTTTGTTACCCATTATAACTGTTTCCAATACGGTTTTATCGTCATACAAGTTATGGTTCTGCTCTAAAACGGACATGCGTTTTCCGGGCTCCAAATGCACATGACCAGATGTAGGTTCCTGCTTACCAGATAAAATCTTCAAAAAAGTAGACTTACCAGCACCATTGGCGCCAATAATACCATAGCAATTGCCTTGATTAAAACTCGTGCTAACCTCATCAAATAGGACACGTTTTCCAAATTGAACTGATAAATTAGAAACTGATAACATATAATCCTTGTTAAATTTTTTGCAAAAGTAGACAATTGCAGGCATTTTGTAAAACAAAACCCATGTATTTAATATTTAACAACGTATTAACAAGAGGTTTTGAATACAACATTTATTTTTGTTAGCAGAATATGCTAGATACAAGTATGATGGGATTTATAAAACGATTGAGCCTAATTTTATTTATGGCTTTAAGTTTTGTATCATGTAAAGATGACACAACGGCTTCGGAAAGTGATTACGCCTACCTAGGGGGTGAGGTAATTAATCCAAGGAAAAACTTCGTTATTCTATCGAAGTCAGATCGCGTATTGGATACCGTTACATTAGATGCCAACAATCGATTTTTGTATAAAATTGACAATCTGGAAAACGGTCTTTACACCTTCAAATTGCCAGCTGCCGAAGGACTAGAGTACCAAATGGTGCTTTTAGAACCTCGTGACAGCATCATGTTTCGCTTAAATACACTTGAGTTTGATGAATCTTTAGTCTATACAGGAATTGGTGCAAAAAAAAACAATTACCTCATTAATTTGTTTCTTGACGGTGAAGCAGAAGACAAAATTATTTTGGGCTTTAGCCAATTACCTGCCGCAGAGTTTGAAAACCGTTTAGACTCCATCAGAAATCATAAATTCAAAGAATTAAAAAAGTTTACTGTCAATAACACAGTGTCTCCCATGTTCAATGAACTAGTTGAAGGTAATATCAATTACGACTACTACTTAAGTAAAGAAGTATATCCATTTGTAAATTACTCGCAAAGTGAGCGCAAAAACATGGAATCTTTGCCTAATGGATTTTATGATTATCGTAAGCAAATAGATTATAATTATTGTAATCTAATGGACTATTTCCCATACTATTCGTTTTTAAAACACCATTTTGAAAACATTGCCTTGGCAGAGCATTTTAAGCTATCTACGGATAGTGTCTATAATGTAAAATCATTAGATTACAATCTGATTCGATTAAAATTAATTGATAGTTTGGTAGTCAATGACTCCATTAGAAATTCGTTATTAACGCAAACGGCTATTGAACACATTAGTAATAGTCAAGATATTGACACATACGACACTATTTTACAATCCTTTCTAAACAAAAATAAAAACCAAAAACAGCGTACTTACGTCAGTAGTATTGTTGAATCACTTAAAGGGCTCAAAGCAGGCAATAAATTGCCGTTGGTAAATATTATTGACAACACTGGGAAAGAAACGACCTTAAGGTCTATTATTAACAAACCCGCTGTAATTTATTTTTGGTCCTCTACGTACCGTTCGCATATCGATAGCCATAAAAAAGCCAATGAACTAAAAATGAAATACCCTGAAGTTCAATTTGTAGCAATTAATGTAAACAATGATGACGAAAATTTATGGCGTAAAATTGTTAAGGAGTATCGTTATGATCCACAATCTGAATTTTTATTTGCCAATCCTAAAGATGCGAGACATAAATTAGCTATCTACCCTATTAATAAGGTTATGATAGTCAATCAGAAGGGTGAAATTGCCAATGCGCACACAAGCATGTTTAATATTCGTTTTGAAGAAGAACTATTAGGCTTACTCAACCAGTAGTAACGTCCAATCTATGAAAAAGAAAAAGCCTCAACTAGTGTTGAGGCTTTTTTTATCGCTAATAGGGTATTAATTACCCTTTTTAAAGTCTTCTAAAAATTTGGCTAATCCAATGTCCGTCAATGGGTGCTTTAATAAGCCTTCAATAGCACTTAATGGCCCAGTCATGACATCGGCTCCCAATTTAGCGCAATCGATAATATGCATCGTATGACGAACCGAAGCCGCTAAAATTTCAGTGTCAAAAGCATAGTTATCATATATGTGACGAATTTCAGATATCAAATTTAAACCATCAGTTGAAATATCATCCAAACGACCAATAAATGGCGATACATAAGTGGCACCAGCTTTAGCAGCCAATAAAGCCTGACCAGGTGAAAATACTAAAGTTACATTAGTTTTAATACCTTTATCCGAAAAGTATTTACAAGCTTTCACACCATCTTTGATCATGGGTAATTTAACCACAATCTGTTCATGCAATTCAGCTAGAGCTTCTCCTTCACGAATCATGCCTTCAAAATCGGTAGCAATAACTTCGGCACTTACATCACCATCTACAATATTGCAAATGTCAACATAATGCTTCATAATATTATCGTGACCCGTAATACCTTCTTTAGCCATCAAAGATGGATTGGTAGTTACACCATCTAAAACACCTAAATCCTGTGCTTCACGAATTTGATTAAGGTTAGCTGTATCAATAAAAAATTTCATAAAAAAAGTATTGTTATAAGTTGTGTTTGTTAATGGCGCAAAAGTACAACTAAATGGTAGTTTAAGTATTGTCTTTTTATTAAAAATAATTAACATTGACTGCATTTATGTAACTAGAAAATACTTTTATCCATAATTTCATTACCTTGTAATTGAAAAAGAAAAACAGCTTTGAAAAAAATACTATTCCTTTTCGGGATTCTCTTTCTATTTCTTAATTGCCAAAACGACGATGACAATCAAGAAAACAGTCTAATTCCAGAAGAAGCCTGCGACATGCAATTCGATGATTTAGGTCTCACAGAAGCTAATGCATTAATTACAGTTGACAACTATTATGAAAATTTAGAAGTTACTTGGACAGCCAAATATTCAGAGAAAACGCTAGAGTTGAGCTATGAACGCATTTGTGGAGAAGAATGTATTGGAAAAGATGTATATGTCTTCAAAAAAATAAATGATTGTATAAAATATGAATATTACTATAATACTTATACAATTTTAATGACTCCTACTGTAACAAGTATAAAAGAGGTTTTTTCAGAGCATGATTTTATTATCCAAGAATATATACCAAATGAAAAACTCGTTGGAAGGTTAATTGGTGAATATGGAGGTATAACTGAAAATATAGATTTTTGGATCGATTTTACTACTGATGATTTTTTTATTGAAGAAGTTCCCAATTACATATCATTTCAAAATTGTTTAAATAACCAGTTACCTCTCGTTATTGATGTAAACAACGATGGTACTAATGATTTTAAATTTACATATTATGATGAGTTACTTGATGGTTCAAGCTCATCAGATAACAGATGGATATCAAAATTAAGTAGTTATGTAAATATTGAAGGAACAAATAGTAATAATGTTATTTTATGTAATGAATTTGATGGAATTTATCGTGGTGCTGGCATTTCTCCAAGTGAACTTCCTTTTTCATCTGATGAGTTCACCACATCCAGTGACTCCTACTTAAGTATTTACTATGTCGACTTTGTTCATGAAGATAACTATCCCTACAAACAGTATAATTTTTGGACAAGTCGTGATGGCGATGCTTTTTACACCTCAAATCTTTCAAATTTCCATTATATCATTAAAATGATTTTAAATGGCGAACCACATTACGGCTATATTAACTTTAGTATTTTGGGTAATGATTGTGAAATTATTATTCACGAGACGTATCTAAATCCAACACCAAACGAACATATAGTTATTGAATAGCCTATAATTTATAGTGGTTCATAAGCATTTTTTCATAAACCGTATCAGGCAGAATGCGTTTTAGTACTATAGAGAATTTCTGCATAAACTCCCCTACTTTATAATGTACTTTAGGGTTAGAAGTATTAATAATAGCCAAAATAGCTTTAGCCATTTCCAGTGGATCTTTACCAGCATCTACATGCTCGTTCATCAACTCTAATGATTTTCCGTAGGTCTCTTTGTATGGCGAGTTATCTAAAACTGGTGCGTGATAACGACCAGCCGCAATATTCGTCGCAAAATCACCAGGTGCTACATTGGTCATTTTAATGTTAAACGGTTTTAACTCCATTCTAAAAGCTTCGGTTAACAACTCCAAAGCGCCTTTACTGGCACTATAAATCCCACGGTATGGCAAGCCCATATAACCTGCAATAGAGGTCACATTAATGATTAATCCTGATTGCTGCTTACGCATTTGTGGCAACACAGCTTTAATAACATTTATAGGTCCAAAAAAATTGGTTTCAAAGTTGTTTTTTATTTCAGCCTCGGGAATTTCTTCAATCGGCCCAGTAATACCAACACCTGCATTATTAATCAGCACATCAATTTTTCCGGCCTTCTCTATAATATGATTAACGGCGTTTTTGATAGATTCAGGTTTTGTAACATCGAGTCCAACAATTGAAAACTTATTGTTTGAATACTTTTCCGGTGACCGACTCGTGCCATAAACCTCAAATCCTTTATCAGTTAAAAATTCACCAATCGATTTTCCAATTCCAGACGAACCGCCGGTTATCAATACAACTTTAGACATAAATTTTGAGCTTTTGCTGGTTAAAAATACAATAAAAAAGGAAAGTTTTGGGTACAAAAAAAGGCAAGCTACCTACATCACACCGCTACGACCGCTTACCCTTGCTGCGTTCCCGCCCTGGGGGATTCAGCAGGAGCTGGTTGTGTAGGACTTGCCGGGTGCAAAGATACAACCCTTTTAAATTTCTCACAATGATTTTTTAAACTGAATTTTAATAAATATCTTGGTCAAAATTTACATAAAATCATGACTTCTTATAAGTATCTTACTATCATATTTTTAGGCTTAATCGTTATCTCCTGCGGTTCCAATGTAGATGTCCTAAAAAAGGATATTTCCATTGTAACCAATTCGGCAAATAATGCCATTGAAATTGGAAATAAACTGGAATTAACTTTAAAAAACCCAAAAAACCACGAGATAAAAGGTCTGACGTTTACTCTAGATGGTAATCCTGTGTCGTCAAGTTCCAATCTTACCGATTTACACTTGGGGACACATGATGTCATTGCCAATTTTAAACTGGAAGGTGAAGATGTCAGTATTTCAGAAAGTATAACAGTGCTCAACAATCAATCGCCCACTATTTATACCTTTAATATCATCAACGAATACCCTCATGATATGAATTCCTACACACAAGGATTAGAATTTTATAAGGGTGAACTTTATGAAGGCACTGGTCAGTATCGCGCATCAAAATTGCGAAAAGTGGATTATAAAACGGGTGAAGTACTTAAAAATATTGATCTAGCTAACGAATATTTTGGCGAAGGTATTACCATTCTAAACGATAAGATTTACCAATTAACCTGGAAAAAAGGTACTGGATTTGTCTATGATGTCAATACATTTGAAAAAACAGGTAGCTTCAGATATGGTAATAGCTTGGAAGGCTGGGGCATTTGCAATGATGGCACCAAATTATACAAAAGTGATGGCACTGAAAAGATTTGGACCCTAAATCCTGAAACCTTGGTTGAGGAAGGTTTTATACAGGCATATCATAATAAAGGTAAGGTGGTTGAATTAAATGAATTAGAATGGATTAATGGGAAAATTTATGCTAATCGTTGGAATAAAAATGGTGTTGCCATTATTAATCCAAACAATGGTGCTGTAGAGGGTGTTATTGACTTTACGCCTTTAAAAGATCAGGTAACCCAACACCCAAGGTTGGATGTTCTTAATGGATTAGCTTACAATCCTGAAACGAAAACCTTATTTGTTACTGGAAAGTACTGGGATAAACTTTTTGAAGTGGAAATTGTTGAAAAATAAGCCACATCATGCAAATCTTTGAAGTTCTTAAAACAGTTTCTAAAACGGATTTAGATGCTTTAAATCATGTTAACAATGTACAATACGTACAATGGGTTCAAGATATTGCTGAAAAGCACTGGTTAAGTCAAGCTTCTGAAACAATTTTAAAGGATTATTTCTGGGTTATGCTTTCACATCATATTCAATATAAGCAACCTGCCCTATTGGATGATGTCATCACCATTAAAACTTATGTGGTCAAGTCAGAAGGTGTCACATCCACACGAATGGTGGATTTTTATAAAGGTGATTCGCTATTAGCAAAATCAGAAACGCAATGGTGTTTTATGAGTAAAACAACTTTAAAACCCACCCGAATAACTGAAGCAGTCAAAAAATTATTTGAGTAATTTTTGCCTTGGCATACGAAATCATCAATTCAAAAGTTATATTTTTGAACAAACCGAAATCCACATGAAACATGTCCTTTACGCACTTATAACTTTTACTTTCCTTGTAAGTTTAAGTTCTTGTCGAAAAGATTTGGAGTTTTCTCCTAGTTCAGGAAACCTACTGTTTTCAAAAGACACTGTATATCTAGACACCGTATTTACAAATATTGGATCTAGCACCTACACTCTTAAAGTTTACAACCTTAATAACGACGATATTAATATTCCAACCATCAAATTAGGTTTGGGTGAGGATTCTGAATATCGCTTAAATGTGGATGGTATCCCAGGAAAATCCTTTCAGAATGTTGAGATTTTGGCGAAGGATAGTATGTTTGTATTTATTGAAACTACAATTGATATTGATAATTTACCGGATACCAACGGTGAATTTTTATATACTGATAAAATAGAGTTTGATTCAGGGTTCAACCAACAGGAGGTTGATTTGGTTACTTTAGTTAAAGATGCTGTTTTTATCTATCCTGATCGTGATAATACCACAGGAATTATTGAAACACTCACTTTAAATATTGGTGGTGAACAGGTGGAAACGGATATTCAGGGTCGTTATTTAATGCCAGATGAGTTGACATTTACCAATGAACGACCTTATGTTGTTTATGGCTATGCTGCAGTTCCAAACGGCGAAACGCTAACGGTTGAAGCAGGTGCTCGCGTGCATTTCCATGCCAATTCAGGTCTATTGGTAGCCGAAGGGGCTTCACTCCACGTCAATGGAGCGTTCAGTCCCGACCAAGATCTTTTAGAAAACGAAGTTATTTTTGAAGGTGACCGACTAGAACCTTCCTTTAGTGACATACCTGGACAATGGGGAACTATTTGGTTGCTTGAAGGCAGTGTCAATAATATTATTAATTATGCAACCATCAAAAATGCTGGTGTAGGTGTTTTAAGTGATGGTAATCCAGATGAATCTGGTTCTAAATTACAAATCAGTAATTCGCAAATTTACAATTCCAGTAATTTTGGAATTTTGGGTAGAAACACATCCATTACAGGTGAGAATGTGGTTATCAATAACTCTGGACAATCCTCGTTTGCTGGAACTTTAGGTGGACGATACAATTTTACCCATTCTACCATTGTCAATTACTGGCGAAACAGTTTCCGACAGTTTCCAGCCCTTTTATTGAATAATTTTACAGAAACTCAAGATGCTGTTTTGATTGCAGATTTAAACGAAGCGAACTTTAATAACTGTATTATTTACGGAAATGATAATCCAGAATTCATTTTAGATGAAGTAGAAGACAATTCGGTGGTATTCAATTTTAAATTTAACAACTGTCTGATTCGTTTTTCAGATCCGAACAATAATTTTACGGATGACAACTATGATTTCAACAATCTTGACCTGTATGACGGAATTGTGCGTAATGTAGATCCTCATTTCATGGATACTGAAAACAACAAACTGATTATTGGTGAAAATTCTGGAGCTATCAATATAGCTTCGCCAACCTATGTTATCGGCACTACACAATTTGATATTCTAAATGTAGATAGATTATCTGCTGAAACCCTAGATGCTGGCGCTTATCAACATATCACTTTTTAGATTAACGTCTCGTTAACAACTACTTACTGTTTTAATAGTTACATTTATTCTGAACTAAACGGTTCCTAATTTTAATCAAACTAACGAACAGCATGGAAAAATTTATCACAATTGCCCTTTTTATTACTTCAATGGTTATTGGGCATGCGCAAACCGAACACGAAAAGGTTGAAAAAGCCTGTTACAATTACATTGAGGGGTTTTATGAAGGCGATACGGCCAAACTAAAAGCAAGTCTACAACCAGAACTCAACAAATTTGGTTTTTGGAAGGACAAGGAAACAGGAAACTACAAGCAGGTGGACCATATGTCCTACGATCAAGCATTGGCGTATGCCGAAAATGTAAAAGCCAAGAAAAACTTTGCAAAACCTAACTCTCCTAAAGAAGTTGAAGTACTGAACATGGGTAACAGCATCGCTGCTGCAAAAGTTTTTGCCTGGTGGGGCATTGATTATATTTTGTTGTCCAAACGCGATGATAAGTGGATGATTGAGCAAGTACTCTGGGAAGGACCCTATGAAGAAAAATCTTAAAATAAAAAACCTGCTCATGAGCAGGTTTTTTATTTTCTGGTCATAGTTATTTTATGCAAACAACGGTAAACCTTCCATCATGGTATTCACCTTATTGGCTACCTGCTCTAATTTAGTGTCATCTTCATAGTTTAAAATCACCTCATCCACCAATGCTACAATAGCCTCCATATCGGCTTCTTTTAATCCCCTTGTAGTAATTGCTGGCGTTCCTACTCGAATTCCAGAAGTTACAAATGGGCTCTTATCATCAAAAGGCACCATGTTTTTGTTTACGGTAATTTCAGCTTTTACTAGAGCCTGCTCCGCATCTTTACCAGTGATGTTCTTATTTCGTAAATCAATTAACATCATGTGATTATCTGTACCACCCGAAATAATATGATAGCCTCGTTTTACAAAAGCTTCTGCCATAGCTGCAGCATTCTTTTTCACCTGCAACATATAATGTAAAAATTCATCCGTAAGCGCTTCACCAAAAGCCACAGCTTTAGCCGCAATAATATGTTCTAATGGACCGCCTTGATTACCTGGAAAAACTCCTGAATCCAACAACGAAGACATTTTACGTAAACTACCGTTTTTCAAGGTCAATCCAAATGGGTTATCAAAATCTTTACCCATCATAATCATACCACCTCTTGGACCACGTAAAGTCTTATGAGTAGTAGTGGTTACAATATGACAATGAGGTAACGGATCGTTCAAGATACCTTTTGCAATCAAACCAGCGGGATGCGAAATATCGGCCAACAAAATCGCTCCAACCGAATCAGCTATCTCACGAAATCGTTTAAAGTCCATATCACGTGAATAAGCCGAAGCACCCGCAATTATTAATTTAGGCTTTTCTGTTTGCGCCATTTCAGCAACATGATCATAATCTATTAAACCCGTCTCCTTCTTAACACCGTAAAATACCGGATTGTATAACTTCCCTGAAAAGTTCACCGGTGAACCATGCGTTAAATGTCCACCATGAGACAAATCAAATCCTAGAATGGTATCTCCTGGTTTTAGACAAGCAGCAAACACAGCAGTATTAGCTTGACTTCCTGAATGTGGCTGCACATTAACATATTCAGCATTAAACAAGGTTTTAGCTCTGTCAATGGCCAATTGCTCAACCTCATCAACTACTTCACAACCACCATAATAGCGTTTGCCTGGGTAGCCTTCAGCATATTTATTGGTCAAAACCGATCCTGCAGCTTCCATCACCTGGTCACTAACAAAATTTTCTGATGCAATAAGTTCTATACCGTGAAGCTGACGCTCTTTTTCAGCCTCTATCAATTCAAAAATTTGTTCGTCGCGTTGCATAAATTTTGGTTATCGTTAAATTGAACCCAAAAATAACAAAACCATTAGTTTAATTATTCAAAAAACATATATTTACCTTAAGAAGTTTTACACAGTTGTAAATAACTTCTTCAAGCCTATATTTTATGTTTAAAATTAGTTTAGAAATAAAAAGTTATGTAGGTTTGACTAGATTTAACAACCATTAAACTATTACAATACTATGCCACTTTCAGCCAATAATCCAGATAGAAAGTCTTGGTTACACGTCGATAAAAATTCCGATTTTCCTATTCAGAACATACCCTTTGGGGTGTTTTTAACACGCGATGATATCATCACCATTGGTACACGTATAGGTGATACGGCTATTGATTTGGGTGCCTTGCACCAATTGGGGTATTTTGACGATATACCTTTGACCGATGATATTTTCTTGCAGGATTCCTTGAATGACTTTATTGCCGATGGCCGAAAAACCTGGCGTTCAGTTCGTAATCGCATTGCCCAGATTTTTGATGCTGAAAACACGACTTTAAAAAACAATAAACAACATAAGGAAATTGTATTATTCCGTTTGGATGAAATTGAAATGCAATTACCGGTTCAGGTTGGCGATTATACGGATTTCTACTCGAGCATTGAGCATGCTACAAATGTGGGCACTATGTTCCGTGATCCTGAAAATGCTTTAATGCCAAACTGGTTACATATTCCTGTGGGTTATCATGGTAGAAGTAGTTCTATTATTCCATCAGGCATTCCCATCCACAGACCGCAAGGACAAACCCTTCCTGCTGGTAGTGACACGCCTGTTTTTGGACCTAGTAAATTGGTGGATTTTGAATTAGAGATGGCTTTCATTACCACAGATGCTAATGACTTGGGTGAACCCATTCCTATTGAAGAGGCTGAAGAATATATTTTTGGACTGGTCTTATTTAACGATTGGTCAGCTCGTGATATTCAAAAATGGGAATATGTACCATTGGGCCCATTTTTGGCAAAAAACTTTGCATCATCCATTTCTCCATGGATCGTAACATTAGATGCTTTAGAACCATTTAGAGTGGCTAGTCCAAAACCCAAGAAGCCACAACTACCCTATTTACAGTATAAAGGGAAAAAGAGCTACGACATAAATTTAGAAGTTGCCATAAAACCTAAAAAAGCTAAGGAAACCGTGGTGAGCAACTCCAATTTTAAATATATGTACTGGAACATGTGCCAACAACTGGCACACCATACGGTTAACGGTTGCCCAGTAAATTCTGGTGACATGATGGGCAGTGGCACCATTTCTGGACCGACTCCTGACTCCTACGGTTCTATGCTAGAACTCACTTGGCGTGGCGAGAAACCCTTAAAAATGAACGATGGTACCGAACGTAAATTTATAAATGATTACGATACGGTAATTATGCGTGGTTACTGCGAAAAAGATGGTACGCGCATTGGTTTTGGCGAGGTATCTACACAACTGTTACCTGTTTATAATCCGAAGAAGAATAAGTAATTTTAACTTGATATAAATTGAGAATTCCCATTTCGGTCATAAAGCATGTCTAAATATGGGAGTTTTTTCTTGTTACGCTTATTGGTGAGATAAATTCTGTTTTAATTGAATTTTATCGATTGTTAAGCGAATTTAATATTTTAAACCAACAAATTCAATACGTACTCATACGTAATTTTTTTTTACTAAACTTGAACAAACTGCTGTAAATCCATGGCATTAATAGCTCCATGACTGGCATGTGCTACAGTAAAACCATTTTTGATGACCAATAATTGAGGTGACTCATGCATGACCTGAAACTTATAGCTAATTTCATTCGAAACATCCCTATAGGACAATAAATCTACATAATATAAATCCAGATCTTTTTCAGTAAACTGATAGTTTTCAATAAACTGATTCATAACCATTCGGCTGATACCACAACGTGTTGAATGTTTAAAAATTACTTGAGTTTTGGTTTTGGATTTTTCGGTTATATGATCAAGCTGTTGGGTGTCATTTAATGGAATCCAAGGCAATTGCTTCGTTTCTTTGGGTTCAGAAGATCCAAATAGTTTATTTAGTATTCCCATAATAAGTCATCATTTCATCAATTATTTTAAATAGGTCGTTCACATTCCAAAATCTTACATTCTAGCTACTCATAAATGTTAAGCCTATTTTGCAATTTTCTGACTTCATCCTGTAGGGCCTCCATTCTATCCAGCATATTCTTAATAACTTCAATACCTTCCATATTAATATCCAAGTCATAATGTAATCGGATAATTTTTTCCATACGAGGCATCTCGTCAGCTATTATAAATTTTTGGGAATTTTTAATAACAAATGATACCAATTGATAGTTTTCTACTTGATTTATAAAAGTATCATCAAGTTGATGATGAATCATAATTTCGTTCACGCTTACCAATACTCTATCTCTCATATCAAGCTAATTTAGAGAGTTTAACAAATAGTTCTCGTTGTTCATCAGTTAGTTTTTTTGGTATCTCAACCTTAAATGTCACATACAAATCTCCAAACTGACCTTCTTTTTTATAGACTGGAAAACCCTTTCCTTTAAGTCTTACTTTAGTGTCATTTTGCGTACCTTCCTTAACCTTTAACTTTACTTTACCAGTAAAGGTGTTGATATGTACATCGCCACCCAAAACAGCCGTGTAAAGATCTATGGTTTCTTCAGTATACAAATTAGCACCATCTCGTTTAAAGTTTCTATCTGGTAAAATATCGAAGGTAATATATAAATCGCCTTTAGGTCCACCATTGACACCCTCGCCACCATAACCATTTATTTTGATGGTCTGACCATTTTCAACACCAGCTGGGATGGTTAATCGGATGTTTTTACCATTGACAGTCAACACTTGTTTTTGGGAGGTGTAAACATCCTTCAAATGTAGCTGTAAAGTAGCATTAAAATCCTGACCGCGAAACCTCACCGATCTACCTTGAGCACCTCGTGTTCCTCTGGCTCCGCCAAACATGGAATTAAAAAAATCGGAAAAATCAGCTTCATTGAAATCTTCCGACGAATAACGCTGGTAACTTCCTGTGCGTTGACCTCCAAAACCACCTCCTTGGTGAGCACCTTGTCTTTTGGCTTCCTCAAAAGCGTCAGCATGTTGCCAATCCTTACCATATTGGTCATATTTTTTACGTTTTTCTGGGTCACTTAAAACTTCATTCGCTTCATTGACTTGTTGAAATTTCTTTTGGGCTGCATTGTCATTGGGGTTGACATCAGGATGATATTTCCGTGCTAATTTCCTGTAGGCCTTCTTGATATCAGCCTGCGAAGCCGACTTATCGACACCTAAAATTTTATAATAATCTATAAAATCCATAGCATTCTCTAATATTTAGTGTAAAAAATTCTTTATTCTGATTAATTATTGCTGTCACTTAAAATCGGTACAAGCAATTTAAAGATACGAATTATTCATGATCAAAATTGTTACCAAAGTTACTAATCCACACTAGAAATTCACGTCGTAATAGAGCTAATCCTTAAGAATTAATCAAACTTTATCCAATAACACAAACTGACGAAAAGTCACTAAATAAAGGCTTCGAGCAGACATTTTGTCTTATGATTTAAAGTGGTAGGATAATTGACATTATTCTCATAAACAACGCAACATTATTAAGAAAAAAATAAATCAATGAACTTTAACAATTATACAATAAAATCGCAAGAGGCTATTCAGCAAGCGCAGCAGCTTGCTCAAAGCTTCGAGAATCAACAAATTGAAAATGAGCATATTTTTAAGGCTCTTTTCAATGTTGATGAAAACGTATTACCATTTCTTTTAAAGAAACTGAATGTCAATGTCAATACTTTAGAATTAGCGTTAGATAAGCAAATAGAGAGTTATCCTAAAGTATCAGGTGGTGATATCATGTTGTCACGAGAGGCCAGTAAAACTTTAAATGAAGCATCCATCATTGCCAAGAAAATGAAAGATGAATATGTTTCTGTCGAGCATTTAATACTAGCTGTTTTTAAATCCAACAGCAAAGTAGCTCAAATGCTCAAAGACCAAGGGGTCACTGAAAAAGCTTTAACTGCCGCTATTGAAGAACTGCGTAAAGGAGACCGCGTAACGTCTCAAAGTCAGGAAGAAACCTATAATGCTTTAGGCAAATACGCCAAGAACCTCAATCAGTTAGCTAGAGATGGTAAACTAGATCCTGTTATTGGACGTGATGAGGAGATAAGACGTATTTTACAAATCCTGTCTCGTAGAACCAAAAACAATCCCATTCTGGTTGGTGAACCTGGTACAGGGAAAACAGCCATAGCAGAAGGATTAGCACACCGAATTATAGATGGTGACGTACCCGAAAATTTAAAGGAAAAACAAATTTTCGCTTTAGATATGGGAGCGCTTATCGCAGGTGCCAAATACAAAGGAGAATTTGAAGAACGTTTGAAAGCTGTTATCAAAGAAGTGACTACGAGCGAGGGCGACATCGTGCTCTTTATTGATGAAATCCATACACTAGTAGGTGCTGGAGGCGGACAAGGCGCTATGGATGCTGCTAATATTTTAAAGCCAGCTCTGGCCAGAGGTGAATTACGCGCCATTGGTGCAACGACACTCGATGAATACCAGAAATATTTTGAAAAGGATAAAGCTTTAGAGCGTCGTTTCCAAAAGGTAACAGTGAATGAACCAGACACAGAAAGTGCTATTTCAATATTGCGTGGCATCAAGGAGAAATATGAAACTCACCATAAGGTTCGTATTAAGGATGAAGCCATAATAGGTGCCGTAGAATTATCAGAGCGCTACATCACCAATCGTTTTCTGCCTGACAAAGCTATTGATTTAATGGATGAAGCTGCTTCAAAATTACGCATGGAGATCAATTCCAAACCAGAAGAACTGGACGTTTTAGATCGTAAGATCATGCAATTGGAAATCGAGATTGAGGCTATTAAACGCGAAAAAGATGAGGCTAAATTAAAATCATTAAGTTCTGAATTAGCCAATTTGAAAGAAGAGCGTAATGAAATCAATGCGAAGTGGAAAAGCGAAAAAGAAGTGGTCGATAACATTCAGATGACCAAATCCAATATTGAAAACTTCAAACTGGAAGCCGAACGTGCCGAACGTGAAGGCGATTACGGTAAAGTTGCTGAAATCCGTTATGGCAAAATAAAAGAAGCCCAAGAAAATTTGGAAAAGCTTCAAAAGGAATTACAGGAAAATCAAAGTGGCAGTTCACTTATCAAAGAGGAAGTTACCTATGATGATATCGCTGAAGTGGTGGCCAAATGGACAGGCATTCCGGTAACTAAAATGCTGCAAAGTGAACGCGAAAAACTATTGAAGCTAGAAGATGAATTGCATAAACGTGTGGTTGGCCAAGAAGAAGCTATAGAAGCTGTGAGTGACGCCGTAAGACGCAGCAGATCTGGTTTACAAAATCCTCAAAAACCTATTGGAACTTTCTTGTTTTTAGGAACAACAGGAGTTGGTAAAACAGAGCTAGCAAAAGCCTTGGCAGAATACTTGTTTGACGATGAGAATGCCATGACACGAATTGATATGAGTGAGTATCAAGAGCGTCATGCTGTTAGCCGTTTGGTTGGTGCGCCTCCAGGTTATGTTGGTTATGATGAAGGTGGGCAATTAACAGAAGCTGTTAGACGTAAGCCGTATTCTGTAGTATTATTGGATGAAATCGAAAAAGCTCATCCTGATACATTTAATATCTTGTTACAAGTTTTGGATGAAGGCCGCTTGACTGACAACAAAGGTCGAATTGCAGACTTCAAGAACACCATTATTATTATGACCTCTAATATGGGCAGCCACATTATACAAGAACGCTTTGATGCCACTAAAGATATTGATGCTGCTATGGAAGCCGCTAAAATAGATGTGCTAGCCTTATTAAAGCAATCGGTTAGACCCGAGTTTTTGAACCGTATTGATGATACCATCATGTTTACACCTTTAACCAAGGAGAACATTAAAGATATTGTTGGTTTACAACTAAAAAGTGTTACCAAAATGATTGCAAAACAAGGCATCACATTCGATGCTACTTCAGAAGCCATCGAATATCTAGCTGAAAAAGGTTACAACCCAGAATATGGCGCTCGACCTGTTAAACGGGTCATACAAAAAGAAGTACTCAACCAGTTAAGTAAAGAGATTTTATCTGGTCGGGTGACAACAGATAGTATTATACTTCTAGATGCTTTTGATGACAAACTCGTGTTTAGAAATCAAGGTGATCTAGTGACTGAAGAAATTTAATGAAACGACGTAATAAATTGTAAACTATTCCGTTTTCATTAATAGTTGGTTAGTTAGTTTGAAAGCAATGCAAATCTTTTAATTAAGAAGCGCATTGCTTTTTTTATTGAAACGTTAAATAAACCCTAAATTCAATCCAATATTTTATCAAAATCGTACTTATATAAACAAATATGTAATAAATTCATATTCAATAAATTGAAAAAAAACGCTTACCGTTCGTCTAAAAATTGCCTAAAAGTGCAATAAAACGTGCAGTTTATCGTATTTTTACAACATCTTAACCTACATTTACTATGAAAATTAATAATTATATAGACCATACGCTTCTGAAACCTTCTGCAAGCCAAAAGGATATCAAAAATTTATGCGCAGAAGCCAAAAAGTATCGGTTTTATTCAGTTTGTGTTAATGGGTCCTATGTTGCCTATGCCAAACAGCTGGTGTCAAAATCCAATGTCAAAGTTTGTACCGTAGTCGGATTTCCGTTGGGAGCTTGCACAACTGAAACGAAAGTTTTTGAAGCTAAACAAGCCGTAGCATTAGGTGCTGATGAAATTGATATGGTCATGAACATTGGGATGCTCAAAAGTGAAAATTTCGTAAGTGTCTATAAAGATATTCGTGATGTTAAGTTAGCCATTGGAAAAATTCCTTTGAAGGTCATCATTGAGATTAGCGAGCTGTCAAAAAACGAAATCGTAAAAGCATCACAAATATGTGTAGATGCCAAAGCTGATTTTGTAAAGACTTCAACTGGATTTGCAAAGAGTGGTGCAACATTAACCGCTGTGAAAATGATTAAAAAGACAGTTAAAAATCAAGCCAAGATTAAAGCGTCTGGTGGTATTAAAGATTTGGAAACTGCAAAAAAATATATAGATTTGGGAGCCGATAGAATTGGCACTTCTTCTGGTGTCAATATTGTATTGGAAAGTAAAACACGATATCAAGAACCTGCAGCGTGAGCGTACATATTGAAGCAAAAAAAGGCGATATAGCCGAAACCATTTTATTACCTGGCGATCCACTTCGAGCTAAATGGATTGCCGAAACATTTTTAGAAAACCCCTTTTGCTTCAATAAAATTCGGAATATGTATGGATACACAGGTACTTACAACGGAAAGCGTGTATCTGTTATGGGAACTGGTATGGGTGTACCCAGTATCTCTATTTATGCACATGAATTAATTAATGAATTTGATGTTAAAAACCTGATTCGAGTCGGAAGCGCTGGATCTTATCAAGAACATGTGAAAGTACGTGATATTGTTTTAGCCATGGCTGCCTCTTCAAATTCTGGAGTTAATGAATTACGTTTTGGAGGTGCCGATTATGCACCTACTGCAGATTTTGGTTTATTTCAAAAAGCCGTTGAGGCTGCAAAAGCCAAAAATATCCCTTTGAAAGCTGGAAACGTTTTTACTTCGGATGAATTTTACGCCGATAATTTTGAATCCTATAAAAAATGGTCCAAATTCGGTATTCTTTGTGTCGAAATGGAATCTGCCGGATTATATACGGTTGCAGCAAAACATAATGTGCATGCATTGTCCATTTTAACCATTTCAGATTCTTTGGTTACTGGAGAACGCACCACCAGTCAAGAGCGTGAATCCACTTTTAGGGAAATGATTGAAATTGCTTTAGAACTGGCTTAAACGAACCATTATTTGGTATCTTTATTGCAAATCATAACCACATGAAGTATTTGTTTTCATTTGTTATTCTACTGGCATTGACATTTAAATCTCAAGCTCAAAACACCTTAAGCGAAGGTATTACTACTTTTTATCTCATTCGTCATGCTGAAAAAGATCGAAGTGACTCAAGCAACAAAAACCCTCATTTGACTGAAAAAGGACATGAAAGAGCACAGCACTGGAGTAACATTCTAAAACATGTGAAATTTGATGCCATTTATTCAACTGATTTTCATAGAACTCGAGAAACTGCTATGCCAATAGCAAATAGCAATCAATTGGAGATCATGATTTATAACCCAAGACAATTAGATATTCAAGCTTTAAAAAATGTAAATAAAGGAAAAAATGTTCTTATTGTAGGCCATAGCAACACCACACCATCTTTAGTTAATAAACTATTAGACACTCATAAATATGACGATATCGATGACGACAACAATGGTCAATTATTTATAGTTACCATGTCTGAAAGTCATACAGCCGATGTCCTTTTAGAAATTAATTTCCAGTAGTAACTTAATTGGTTACCTTTGAACTTATGCAGAAAAAGATTAACATACTTAATAAAAAAGCTAAATTTCAATACGAAATTCTAGATAAGTATACCGCTGGAATTGTTTTAACAGGCACAGAAATAAAATCGATTCGAAACAGTAAAGCCTCAATTGCCGAAAGTTTTTGCGAATTTAATGACCGTGGCGAGCTATTTGTTATCAATATGACCATTGAGGAATATCTTTATGGAACCTATTACAATCACAAACCCAAGGCCGAACGCAAATTATTGCTTAATAAACGGGAACTAAAAAAATTAGAAAAGGAAGTCCAAAATACCGGTTTAACCATTATTCCGTTACGGTTGTTCATTAATGAAAAAGGGTTCGCCAAAATGGATATCGCCCTGGCCAAAGGTAAAAAGCTTTATGATAAACGCGAAACCATAAAAGATCGAGAAAACAAAGTTCGTTTGGATAGAATAAAGAAAAGCTACTAATAAAAATCACTATGAAAAAAGTATTAATTCTTTCAGTCATTCTATTAGCTACATCAATTACTTATGGGCAAGACAAAACTAATATGTATGCTGATAATGTATCTACTTTAGACGCCACAATTAAAACATTATATCAAGTTATTTCGGGTGATAAGGGAGAAGAACGAAATTGGGATTTATTCAAATTTTTATTTCATCCAGATGCTAAATTAATTCCCACTGGTAGAAATCAAGAAGGAAAGTATAGTGCCAGATATATGACACCAAGTGATTATATTAAATCTTCAGGGAAATGGTTGGTTGAAAACGGATTCCACGAAGTGGAAATCAATAGAACCACTGATACTTTCGAGCAAATCACTCAAGTGTTCAGTACCTATGAATCCTATCATAATAAAACAGATGAAAAACCCTTTATGCGTGGCATCAATAGTATTCAACTTTTGAATGACGGAACTCGTTGGTGGGTTATAAACATTTATTGGAAGCAGGAAACCGCTGAAAACCCTATACCAGAAACCTATTTGCCGAAAGATTAATTTTTATCCTCCAAAAGAGGTACAAATCGGAATTCACCGAACTCATGTTTTTCAAACTCCTTGGGTCCCTTTCTAATATAAAGGGTCATGGTTTGAACAGCATCACCTACAGGAATAACCAGTCGACCACCAATAGCCAATTGACCTAAAAGTGGTTTTGGCACAAATGGTGCACCTGCAGTTACAATGATACCTTTAAAGGGAGCTTCTTCTTTTAATCCTTGATAACCATCTCCAAAAATTAATTTTTTCGCCCTATAGCCTAATTTTGGCAAAAATTTACTCGTTTTCTTAAACAATTCGTTTTGTCTTTCAATACTAAAAACTTGTGCTCCCAACTCACATAAAACAGCTGTTTGATAACCGCTTCCGGTACCTATTTCTAAAATTTTATCGCCTTTTTCGACTTGCAATAATTCCGTTTGAAAAGCTACGGTATAAGGTTGTGAAATGGTTTGATCGGCGGCAATAGGAAACGCCTTGTCTTGATATGCATGATCCAAAAATCCAGAATCCATAAACAAATGTCTTGGTATTTTGCCAATGGCTTGCAAAACATTTTTATCAGTAATTCCTTTGGCTTCAATCGTCTTGACTAATTTTTGACGCATGCCTTTGTGCTTAAAAGTATCTTTCAATGGGTGCCTTTTTTGATGGTTAAAATTAATCAAACATTTTGACCCTAAAAATTAAAAATTGACCATTTTTTTATCGAAACTGACTAGCCGGATTTTATATCTTAATTCATGCAAAAAAATGGTTAAAAACCTTATTTTTGTTGAAAACGAAAATACGATGATAAAAGCTGGTGTTCTTGGTGCTGGTCATCTTGGAAAAATACATTTGCGATTACTGCAACAGTCTGATAAATATGAATTGGTCGGATTTTATGATGCTGATGAAGCTAATGCCAAAAAAGTAGAAGCCGAATTTGGCTATAAATACTTTAACTCTATTGATGATTTAATCATGGCTGTAGATATGGTGGATATTGTAACTCCTACACTATCGCACTACGATTGTGCCAAACAAGCCATTGCACATGGTAAGCACATATTTATTGAAAAACCTATCACGAATACGGTTGAAGAAGCCGAAGAGATTCGTGAACTGTTGGCACAACATAACATTCGAGGGCAAGTTGGACACGTTGAGCGTTTCAATCCAGCCTTTATAGCAGTCAGGGATAAAATTGAAAATCCCATGTTTATTGAAACACACCGACTAGCTGAATTTAACCCTAGAGGAACTGATGTTCCAGTTGTATTGGATTTAATGATTCATGATATTGATATCATTTTGAGTGTGGTAAAATCCAAAGTCAAACAGGTTTCTGCTAGTGGTGTATCAGTAATCAGTGATACTCCTGATATTGCCAATGCACGCATAGAATTTGAAAATGGTTGCGTGGCCAATCTGACTGCTAGTAGAATTTCGTTAAAAAATATGCGAAAAACACGTTTCTTTCAAAGAGATGCTTACATTTCAGTGGACTTTTTAGAAAAGAAATGTGAAGTAGTCAAAATGAAAGATGCTCCAGAAGTTCCTGGTGATTTTGATATGGTGTTACAAAATGCCGAAGGAGTTAAGAAACAAATTTATTTTGATAATCCTGAAGTAGCTGCAAACAATGCTATTTTAGATGAATTGGAAACCTTTGCCGAAGCCATTACAAATAATACCAAACCAGTTGTAACACTGCATGATGGTACGGAAGCACTTCGTGTTGCGACTATGATAATCAATCAATTTAAAAACTAAATAAAATCAAATAACCACAACTCGTGGAAAAATTCTTTTAATATGAAAAATGTAGCTGTTATTGGAGCAGGAACGATGGGAAATGGTATTGCACATACCTTTGCCCAAAACGGATTTAAAGTGCAATTAATTGACATTAGTGAAGCCTCCCTAAAAAGAGGTATGGATACCATTGCCAAAAATTTGGATCGCATGGTAGCCAAAGAAAAAATAACAGAAGCTCAAAAAGATGAGACCCTTGGAAACATCACCACATTTACAAGTATCACAGAAGGTGTTGAATATGCCAGTTTGGTAGTCGAAGCTGCTACTGAAAATGTGGATTTGAAATTAAACATCTTCAAACAATTAGATGAGGCTTGTCCTGATGATACTATTTTAGCCACCAACACCTCCTCTATTTCTATTACCCAGATTGGTGCCGTTACATCCAGACCTGATATGGTCATTGGTATGCATTTTATGAATCCTGTGCCTATTATGAAATTGGTTGAGATCATTAGAGGCTACAACACAAGTGATGACGTAACCAATACGATTATGGATTTATCAAAACAGTTAGGTAAAGTTCCAGTAGAAGTTAATGATTATCCAGGGTTTGTTGCCAATAGAATCTTAATGCCCATGTTAAATGAATCTATTGAAACCCTTTACAATGGTGTAGCCGGTGTCAAAGAAATAGACACGGTTATGATGTTGGGTATGGCTCATCCAATGGGACCACTGCAATTGGCCGATTTTATTGGATTAGATGTTTGTCTGTCTATATTAAATGTCATGTACGAAGGATTTAAAAACCCAAAATATGCGCCTTGCCCTTTATTGGTAAATATGGTACGAGCTGGTAAATTGGGTGTGAAATCTGGCGAAGGATTTTATGATTACTCTGATAATAGAAAAGCCGAAACCGTAGCCAAGCAATTTTCTAAATAAAATAGTTTGGCTAAAATCATTCCTTTTAATGCCGTACGTCCAACCAGGGATAAAGTGAGTCTGGTTGCTTCACGATCTTACCAAACTTATACCCAAGCCGAACGGGAAGCCCGTCTGGATTACAACCCGTTTTCATTTTTACATATTGTAAATCCGGGTTACAAATACGATCGCGAAATAACTGGTGTTGAACGTTATCAGCTAGTTAGAAATCGCTACATGGAATTTAAAGAGGATGACATTTTTATAAAAGACCCATCTGCTTGTTATTACGTTTATAAAATTGTTGATAGAGACAACCAGGAATTCAATGGCATTATTGCTGCTGCAAGCGCTGAAGATTATGAAAATAATATTATTCGAAAGCACGAAGACACATTAGCTTATAAAGAGCTCATTTTTAAGGATTATCTGAAAACCGTAGGGTTTAATGCCGAACCTGTTTTACTTACCTATCCAGACAATCAGGTAATAGAAACCATTATTAGGAAAGCGCAACAAGAACGCGCTGAATTTGAATTTACGACGACCTATCGCGACACACATTATCTGTGGTTAATTGATAACAAAGATTCCATTGAAATTATTCAAAAAGAATTTGAAGACATGTCAACCATTTACATAGCTGATGGTCATCACCGTTCAGCATCTTCCTATTTGTTGTATAAGGATGAAAAATCTCAAAATCCAAATCATTCTGGAAAAGAATCCTACAATTATTTTATGAGTTATTTAATTCCGGAATCGGATTTAAGAATCCATGAATTTAATAGATTGGTTAAAGATTTAAACGGTTTGACAAAAGAAGAATTTCTGATAAAGTTAGATACCATCTATCGAATAGAAAATCGTGGTAAGATGCCCTATAAGCCCTCTAAAAAGCATCATTTCAGTATGTATTTAGATGGTGAATTCTATTCACTGTATCTTCGAAAATCACTATATTCCTTTGAATCGTCGTTAGATGCATTAGATGCCCAAATTCTTTTTAAAACCATTTTGGAGCCTATATTGGGCATTACCGATCTTCGTAATGATTTACGTATTATGTACAGTAATGGTAAAAAAGATGTGATTAATGTAAAAAGTCAAGTTGATAGTGGCGATTTTGCCGTTGGCTTTGGTATGGTCCCTGTAAACATTAATGAGATGAAACAAATAGCGGATGAAGGTCTTAAGATGCCACCAAAATCTACTTTCATTGAACCCAAGTTACGAAGTGGCGTAACCATATATGAGTTTTAATATGTCTATTTCAGAAAATCTTAAAAAAATAAAAAGCAAACTACCTGCAGATGTTACTCTCGTTGCAGTTTCCAAGACGAAGCCTATTGACTCAATTATGGAAGCTTATAATGCTGGTCAACGTATTTTTGGTGAAAATAAGATTCAAGAAATGGTTGAAAAACATGAACAAATGCCTAAAGATATTCAATGGCATATGATTGGTCATGTTCAGCGGAATAAGGTAAAATATATGGCACCTTTTGTGAGTTTAATTCATGGTGTTGAAAACTTTAAGGTCCTTAAAGAGATAGACAAACAAGCCAAAAAATACAATCGCGTTATAGATTGCCTGTTACAAATAAAAATTGCCGAAGAAGATTCCAAATTTGGTATGAATTCATTGGATGCTAAAACAATTTTAGAATCTAATGAACTCAAAGACCTGAACCATATCAATATTGTTGGTGTTATGGGAATGGCTACCTTTACGGAAGACACGAAACAAATTGAAAAGGAGTTCAAAACCTTAAAAAACATTTTTGAAGAATTAAAAAACATACAATCCAAAAACTGCCATTTAAAGACTATTTCAATGGGCATGAGTGGCGATTATGATTTAGCCATATCTTGTGGTAGCACTATGGTTAGAATAGGAAGCAGTATTTTTGGAGAACGGAATTATTCACACTAAAACACATCAATAGAATCACTTTTTGTACGCAATATTAGACATAGAAACCACTGGAGGCAAATACAACGAAGAAGGTATCACTGAAATTGCAATCTACAAGTTTGACGGCCATAAAGTGGTAGATCAATTTATCAGTTTAGTTAACCCAGAGCGAGAAATACAACCATTTGTGGTCAACCTTACAGGTATTAACAGCAATATGTTGCGAACTGCTCCAAAATTTTACGAAATAGCTAAACGCATAGTCGAAATTACTGACGATTGTATTCTAGTAGCGCATAACGCTCAATTTGACTATCGGATTTTAAGAACTGAATTTAAACGTTTAGGTTTTGGATTCAAACGCAAAACACTATGTACAGTTGAATTGGCCAAGAAACTCATACCTGGTCAGGATTCCTATAGTTTGGGCAAACTGGCAAGATCTCTTGGTATTCCAGTAAGCGACAGACATAGAGCCAATGGTGACGCAGTGGCTACAGTAAAACTATTTAAGATGTTGCTTTCAAAAGATTTGGAAAAGTTTATTGTTCAAGATGCCATCCGCGTAGAGCCTAAGTATCAAATGGAGCCTAATCTGAAGCAAATCATCAATGAATTGCCCAATGAAACTGGTGTCTATTATATTCACAACGAAAATGGTGATGTGATTTACATTGGTAAGAGTAAAAATATCAAAAGTAGAATCAGTCAGCATTTTACAAATACCAGCCCTAAATCCAAAAAATTACAGCGTCAAGCATCAACTGTAACTTACGAAAAAACAGGTAGTGAATTGGTTGCGCTCTTGAAAGAAAGCGAAGAGATAAAACGAATCAAACCACTATTCAACAGAGCTTTACGTCGAAGCTTGTTCACCCATGCCTTATATAGTTTTCAGGACGACCAAGGATACATTAATTTGAAAATTGACAAGGCTGATGGTAGAAAAAAACCTATTACCACCTTCTCAAATAGACAAAGTGCCAAAAGCTTTTTATTTAAAGTTGTAGATGATTTTAATCTTTGTCAAAAGCTTGTTGGCCTTTACCCAACTAAAAAAAGCTGCTTCAATTACAATATTGATTTGTGCCAAGGCGCCTGTATTCAGGAAGAACATTATGAGGCATACAATTCTCGTGTATTGGCTTTAATTTCAAAAAATAGTTATGACAAGCAAAACATGGTTGTCATTGACAGAGGTCGTGATATTGAAGAGCGAAGTGCCATATTGATTGAGAATGGTATTTTTAAAGGGCTAGGTTATTTTGATTTAAATTATCAGATAACTAATATTGAAGTGCTACGTACCGTCATTACTCCTATGCAAAACAATCGTGATGCCCAACACATCATTCAAAGCTATATAAGACGTAACAAAAAACTAAAAATCATTCAATTGAATTAATTATGAAAGTATTTTATTTATTTATCTTCTTGATTTCAGGATTATCCATTTATGCTCAAGATAGTTTTAATTCAGAAAGCTATATTGTAACAAAAAATGATTTAGAGTTGAACAGTTATTCAAAGGATTCAACTGCTAATGCATTGGTCATTTATGAAAAGGGCAATAGTTACATCGATAAAAATACTTTCAAATTAATTTTTGAACACCAACAAAAGCTAAAAATATTAACACGGGATGGATTTGACAAAGCTACTATCACGCTTTATTTATATAACAATGATGGTAGAAAAGAAAAAGTAGAGGACATAATGGCTATAACCCACAATAGTGTTAATGGACAAGATGTTAAAACGCAGCTTGATAAAAGCCAAATATTTACCGAAAAATACAACGACAATTACACATTAGTCAAATTTACGCTCCCGAAAGTTCAAGAAGGTTCAGTTATCACCTATAGTTATTCAATTGAATCTCCTTTTATTTACAAATTTAAAGGTTGGGATTTTCAGGATGACATACCAAAACTTTATAGCGAATATAATACCAGTATTCCTGCAAATTATGAATACAATATTAAGCTTGTAGGCAGTCTTCCTTTAGTTAAAAACGAATCCGGTCGTCATATTGAGTGTATAAGATTAAACAATGGAGGTTCAGCAGATTGCTTCACCTCCATATATGCCATGGAAGACATACCAGCCTTTATTGATGAAGACTATATGACTACGCGAGAAAACTATTTGGCAAGTATTGATTATGAACTGAAGATATTTAGAGGGTTTGATGGAACCGTTGAAAATATTACCAAAACATGGAAAACTGCAGATGATGAATTAAAATCAGACCCTAACATTGGTAGACAATTGATAAAAAATGTTTCTTCTAATGTTTCCATAGCTGATAGTGTTCTCACTGAGTCCAATTTGTACAAGAAAGCAAAAGGTATTTTTGAATATGTCCAATCTAATTTTGTTTGGAACGGTGAATACAGTATATATAACAACTCATCGGTAAAGGATTTAATAAAAAATAAAAGTGGTAATGTTGCCGAAATAAATATTCTTCTGCATAATCTACTTGATGACAATGGAATTAATGTTTATCCAGTGCTTGTCTCAACAAGGAATCATGGTTTACCAACCAAAATATATCCAGTCATTTCTGATTTCAACTACTTAATCGTTCAAGCTGAAATCAATAATAAAATTTACCATTTGGATGCTACCGATCCTTACTTGAGTTTTGGAATGTTACCATTTAGATCTTTAAACCAATATGGCAGAAAATTAGATTTTAAAAATGGGAGCGATTGGATTGATATTATACCTAGTAAAAGATCTACAATTTCAAGAAAAGTTCAATTAGAAATCAATTCTGAAGGACTCATTTCGGGCTCATTGAATGCCAATTCAACTGGCTATCATGCACTATCCAAAAAAGAAGCGTATTTTGATAATCCTACAAACTATTACAAAACCAATAAAGACGACCATCCTGATTTAGATATCCTTAATCATGAAGTAGAACACAAAGATAAAACGAGTTTTAATTTTGTCGAGGATATGGAATTCGAATATGTTGCTGAAGATTTAGGAGGTGTTTTTTATTTAGATCCTTTTGTTTTCAAGTTTTTCAAAGAAAATCCATTTAAACTTCAAGAAAGAACTTACCCAATAGATTTTGGCTATAAAGATTCTTTCCTATACAATCTAAATTTATTTGTTGACGAAAGCTACGAGATTATTGAAGTTCCAAAACCTCTTAATGCCAAATTACCCAATAATTCAGGAGAGTTAGTTTTCAAGGTTTTAAAGAACGACAACAATATTCGCATCTATTATAAAGTTGATTTTGACAAGGAGATTTATGAACGTGAATATTATAGTTATTTAAAAAAGTTTATGAATGAGGTTGTTAACTCTGAAAACAATTCACTAATAGTGATTAAGAAAAAATAAATTATATTTATTTAATCTATGCAGCATTCAAAACCACATAAATCTTGGAAAGATCAACTTCATGAAATTATTTATGAGGCAGACACACCTTCTGGAAAATTGTTTGATGTTGTTCTCCTCATAGCCATTTTAGCGAGTATTTTATTGGTCATGCTTGAGAGTGTTAAAAGCATTGATGCCCAATATCATACTTTTTTAAATATTTCTGAATGGATTATTACGGTTCTGTTCACAATAGAATATGTATTGCGAATTATTACGGTTAGAAAACCTATAAAATATATAACCAGTTTTTATGGCGTTATAGATTTACTTTCAACTATTCCAAAATATTTATCACTTATTTTTGCAGGCACGCATGCATTAATTGCATTGCGGGCATTACGATTACTGCGTGTTTTTAGAATTCTAAAATTAGCACGCTATTTAGGGGCTTCAAATCATTTGGCTTCGGCCATAAAGTCTAGTCGTGCTAAAATTTCTGTTTTTTTGTTTGCGGTTTTAATTGCAGCTGTCATATTTGGAACCATTATGTATTTAGTTGAAGGCGAAGAGAGTGGTTTTACCAATATCCCTAAAAGTGTTTATTGGTGTATTGTAACCTTAACAACGGTTGGGTTCGGAGATATTGCTCCAGTAACACCATTGGGGCAATTTATTGCAACCATTATTATGATACTTGGTTATGGTATTATTGCCGTACCAACAGGCATTGTTTCTGCGGAATATACCAAGAAAGCCAATGATGATTTAAAATCAGGGCCAATACCACCACATCCCAATGAACCCATTGTTCACTTAAACTCACAATGCTGCGCAAATTGTTTAAATGAAAAACATGTTGATGGCGCTGAATATTGTTTTAAATGTGGTTGTAAATTACACCATGACAAATAAAACACTTATTTCAATTGTTGGTCCTACAGCAATAGGCAAAACATCCTTAAGTATTGCTTTAGCAAAACATTTTAAAACGGAAATCATTTCTGCAGATTCACGTCAATTCTTTAAAGAAATGCAAATTGGAACTGCTGCACCAACTCCTTATGAACTTCAGGAAGCTCCTCATCATTTCATACATCACAAATCTATAACGGATAACTATAATGTTGGAACGTTTGAGACAGATGCCCTAACTAAATTGGAAGAGCTCTATAAAAAACACCATGTTATCATTATGGTTGGTGGTTCAGGACTTTATGTTGATGCTGTTACGAAAGGGCTTGATGATTTTCCAAAAGTTGACTCAACAATAAGAAAATCATTAACTGAAACTTTTAATAAAGACGGTTTATTACCGCTTCAAAAGCAGCTTGAAGTGTTGGACCCCAAAACATATAAAATGATTGCCATTGATAATCCACATCGTGTGATGCGTGCTCTAGAGATTTGTATTGGTACTGGCAAACCCTATTCGTCATTTATCAATAAAAAGAAAAGCAATAGACCATTCCAAACCATAAGTATTGGCTTAACAGCCGATAGAAAAATTATTTACGACCGAATTAATCAACGAGTTGATAACATGATGGAAGAAGGACTATTGGATGAGGTTAAAAGTTTAAATCAACATAGAAATTTAAATAGCTTAAATACCGTTGGCTATAAGGAGCTTTTCAATTATTTGGACAATGAATGGACATTGGAGTTTGCCGTTTCAGAAATTAAGAAAAACAGTAGACGCTTTGCAAAAAGGCAACTGACTTGGTTTAGAAAAGATGAAACCATTCAATGGTTTGACTTTGAATGTAAATTAGACACTATTATTGATTATATTGATAGAAAATTAATTTCATCATGAGAAAACTAAATTTATTCATTTTAATCTGTGTTTTTGGAATTTCATTGAGCTATTCCCAAAACGAAGAAACTCTGAAAGCCATAGACAATCAAATATGGAAACCGTTCACTATCGCATTTGAAACCCATAATTACAGCCTTTTTGGTAAGTTGCACACTGATGATTTAGTGCGCATAAGTGGTGATGGCAAACGCGTTCAAGGTAAAGAAACTTACATTGCCGGATATAAAGAAAGATGGAATAACAGTTCGAGTAAACAAACTATTTCATTCCGGTTTTTAGAACGTTTGCACGATGACAATGCCGCATCGGAAAGAGGCATTTATAAATTATCCTTGAATCCCAACACCGAACAAGAGCAAAATTATTATGGCAAATTTCATGTGATATTAAGACAAGTAAATGGTGTTTGGAAAATTGCTGTTGATTATGACTCATCGGAAGGTAATACTATTAATCAAGATTCCTACAACAAGGCATTTGCCATTGATGACTATGACAAGTATTAAAAAAAACCCAGCAATGCTGGGTTTTTTATTTATAATAGAAAGAAACTTATTGAATTTTATTCATCATTATTAATGACTAGCCTAAACCCTTCTCCGTGAATGTTTAAAATTTCAACTTTTGGATCTAGTTTTAGATACTTTCTTAATTTAGCAATATAGACATCCATACTTCTTGAAGTGAAATAGTTATCATCTCTCCAAATTTTCGTCAAAGCTAATTCACGAGGCATCAAATCGTTTTCATGCAATGCTAAAAGGCGTAACAATTCATTTTCTTTTGGAGACAGTTTAATTTGCTCGCCTCCATTATAAGTCAAGAAGCGAAGTTTAGAGTTTAGATCAAAGTCTCCAATTTTAAATTGAAACTGCTTACTATCTGCAACCGTTTCGGTAGCCTTACGCTGCATGATAGCTTTTATTTTCATCAGTAGCACCTCACTATCAAAAGGTTTGTTTAAATAATCATCAGCACCTACTTTATAGCCTTTTAATACATCTTCTTTCATAGCTTTAGCCGTTAAAAAGACTATAGGCACTTCGGTGTTTTTTTCCCTGATTTCTTTCGCAAGCGTAAAACCATCTTTATAAGGCATCATAACGTCCAAAATACAAAGATCAAAATCATCTTTTTTGAACTTCTCAAAACCTTCCATACCATTTTTGGCATGGGTTACTTCATAATCGTTCATGATTAAATAATCCTTTAAAATGGTTCCGAAATTCGGGTCGTCTTCTACTAATAAAATTTTCTTCTGTACGTCACTCATAACTTATGATATTAATGGAAGTTTTATAATAAAGGTACTTCCTTTTTCTTTTTCACTTTCTACGGATATGTGCCCTTGATGATCGTCAACTATACGTTTGACGTATGCCAGGCCAAGTCCATGTCCTTTTACATTATGTATATTTCCTGTGTGCTCTCTATAAAACTTTTCAAACACACGCTTTTGGGCAGCTTTACTCATACCGCTACCCTGATCTTTTATTTTTAAAATGATGTTTGTACCTACATTTTCAGTGTAAACATCAATTTTGGGAGCATCTGGAGAATACTTAATGGCATTATCCAGAATATTAACGATGACATTAGTAAAATGTGATTCATTTGCTAAAACCGAAGATTTCTCTGCTTCCAAATGGGTTTTAATGAAACCCTTTCTATCCTCAACAATCAGCTCCACATGTGTAATGGCATCTTCAATTAAATCATGCAATTTTACACGGTCTTTACTAATGTTTAATTCATTCTTTTCAAGTTTAGATATTCTCAATACATTTTCCACCTGGGCATGCATGCGCTTGTTCTCATCTTTAATCATTTGAAGATATCGCATAACCCGCTCTTTGTCCTCAATAACTTTAGGATTCTTTATAGCATCCAATGCCAAGTTAATGGTTGCAATGGGCGTTTTAAACTCATGCGTCATATTATTGATAAAATCAGTCTTAATTTCTGAAATTTTACGTTGCTTGAATAATTGCAATAACGCACTTGAATATGCTATAATAATGATTGATGTGAAAATAATCGACAACAGCGTCATTCTAATTATAGAAGACTGTACAAATTTATTCCGCTTGGGAAAGTTCACTAACAATCTGTAGTCATGATTGCCTATTTCGTCAGTAAAAACTGGTATACTAAAAGTGGAAGCCTTCTGTAATTCAAAATTGTCACTTTGTACTTTTGTAGCCAAATCATTACTATAAATGGCAAACTCGAAATCGAGATCAATCCCATCTTCTTGAAGTTTTTGACTCAATAATTCAAATATATCCCTATCAGTTACACGCTTGTGAATTGGTTTTCTACTGGCAAATATCTTAAAAGATTGATCTAAAATAAGCCTTTCAGCTTCGGTTAGCCTACCTTGCTTAATAATTCTTGAAATAGGATTAACATTAATTTCATTATCTAAAGAAGGCTGATTACTATAAATTTTAGTTTCAGTACTATTTAGAATCCGTTTGATGTTTAAACTATCTAAACCCATGTCAAAGAGCGATGAAGATAACTTATAGTTTTCTTCTAAAATACCACTACGGGTAATGAGCGTTTCATTAGTATCGCTATTTTGCTGGTAAATAAACAATTGAGAAATAGCAACTGTATCCGCCTGCTTTTTTTGATCAACTAAATCTTGATACTTAAAGTAATAACCTTCCAATTCCTTTTCTTCAATTTCACGAGAAGTATAGATTAAGGCTCTTTTAACTTTAAAGTCAAATTGCTCTTCTTCATTTTTAATGGAGTTGTTGATATAATATGCCTGAACAAATATAATTCCGACAAGCGACAAACTCATTAACAACACCAATATGATGAATAACCTTTTGCTCATCGCTCAAAATTAACATTTTAACATTTAGATGTCTTAGCATTTAACCTTACATTAACAAAAATGTTAAAAATATAGTGTAATTAATTGATTGTCAGTAGTTTTTCATGGACATCCATAACTTGCTGACGCATTTTATCTAAATCAACATTCTCTATTATAAAATCAGCTTTGGTCATTTTTTTAGCATCACTTAACTGATTGTCCATAATAGCTTGGACCTTTTTTACTGTAGTATTATCGCGTTCCATGACCCGCTTAATTCTCAAATCTATTGGAGCTGTTACTAAAATTGTAAAGTCACAGTTTTTGTGACCGTTTGTCTCAAACAATATAGCCGATTCCTTCAAAACATATGGGCCTTTTTGATTTTTTACCCACCTATTAAAATGCTGACCCACTTTAGGGTGGACAATACCATTCATTTTTTCAAGCAATGATTTATCATGAAAAATTTTATCAGCAATAAATGGTCTGTTGAGTTCATTATCAGTATAAGCCAGTTCACCAAATAAATCAATCAATTTGCGTTTAATAACTTTAGATCTGTTCATCAAGGCTTTTGCTTCATCATCAGCTATATAAACAGCAATTCCCAGCTCATTAAATACTTTTGCGACCGTAGTCTTACCGCTTCCAATACCTCCTGTTAATCCTACTATTTTCATTCAGTAATAATATAATCTATTTGTTGCTGACCAACTCTAACATTTTTAACTGTTTTAGGGCTTTTCACCACTATGGGGCGTAAAAATGGTTGACTTTCTGATAGGTCAGCAAAATTGCATTCAACTTTAAAATCATCTCTGCTGATATTGTTAAAGTTTTGTAAACTCGTGTAGTAAGAAACATTGACAAACTTGGGAAAATACTTAATGTTTAAACTATCTGGAACATTCATGACTTGAACAGGAATTTTAAGATTGCCTTCAGTAAATTTTCCAACTTGAGCAGTCACATTGGTATGAGTATTTGAAAATTTCAATTCTTCTTTTGATTCAGGTAATTTGAGACTGATTTTAACCTGAATATCTTTTTTTATATCTTTTAATAAAATCGTATCTGTTTGAATACTGCTTATTTCAGAAATGAGCATTTCAGGACCAATTATCCTAATGGAATCAGGCTGTAATTTAAAGGACTCGATTAAATCATATCCCAAACTAAAATTTAGCTTGTGGTTGACAATTATGGGCACTTTTTTAGTAGCATTAATATCATATTTAAACTTTAACGTGTCAGGATTGATATTAGTCACTTCAACATTTTTATCAAATTGTGCAATGATGTCAGAATAACCTACTGAACTATTCCAAATATAACAGCTATCATTTTTTACAATGTTTTTAGAAAAATCAATATCAATTACTGGAGTACCAACGTAATACTTTAATAAATTGAATCCTTGAGTCTTCAGACTCACATTTAGAACACGATCATTATCGAAAAGTACATATTCTTCTGGAACATTAAGTTTATTAATATGAAATGCAATTGTATTGGTGTATGACCTAGATAATTTAGTTAACAAAAGAATACCAAAAGAAATCGATAAGAATATAATGAAAATATTTATTTTCTTATTCTTTATTGAAGATATAATTTTCGATTTCAGACTTTTAATCATGACTTAAAAAATAATTCTGGAAAATGCTCTTTTGGATCTTTCTTTAAAATATTGATTGCAAAAACAGATTCAATAAATCCATATCCATATCCCACAAATTGCAGCAAAACAGCTATTATAGCATAGCATGCTACCAATATATTTTTCGTTTTTAATAAGGATACTAAAAAAACGAGAATAACATAAAACCCATATAACAATATTGGCCAAAACCACTTATAAAATACTAATAAAATAATGGAAATCAATAATCCAAAAACAAATAAAAATGGGAACCAATAGGTTACCTTTTTCGTATCTGGATGCCATAGGTTGAGTATGGGCCTAACTTTACCAAATTTATTGACTTGGGTATAAAATTTGCCCCATGATATGCGTCTTTTATGATAAACAAAAGCTTCCGGGATAAGTTTCGTTTTAAAATTCAATTTCCAAAGGCGAATGGATAAATCAGGATCCTCTCCTGGGTGAATGTTGCCAAAACCATTAGTCGCTAAAAAGGCCTCTTTAGAAATCCCCATATTAAAACTCCGAGGTTGAAATTTATCAATACAACGCCTACCTCCTCGTATTCCTCCTGTTGTTAAAAAAGAGGTCATCGCAAAATTGATGGCTTTCTGCAAATTAGAAAATGAATCCTTTGCGGCATCAGGGCCACCATAACAATCAACAAATTCCGATTGTAGACTTTTATTTACATAAAATAAATAGTTTTTGGGTAAAATACAATCGGAGTCCAAAATTATAAAGTAATTGCCCGAAGCATGTTTCATCCCAAAATTCCTTGAATCTCCTGGTCCAGAATTGGGCTTAACAAGGTATACAATGTTTAAGGTGCTTTTAAAAGAATTTACAACATCAACAGAAGCTTCGGTAGAACCATCCTCAACAATAATAATCTCAAAAGAATCAGTAAACTCAAGGTTAGCAAAGCTCTCCAATAATTCTTTAATTTCATTGGGACGATTAAAGACTGGAATAATGAATGAATACTCTAACTGCATAGAACAAATGTAAATAAACCCATAAAAAAAGCCACTCAATATGAGCGGCTTTTTAAATATTAAAATGAATTATTAGTTTCTTATAATTCTGATAGTTTCTGTTTGATTATCAACTGTTACTTTTACAAAATAAGCACCTGACTTTAATGCAGACATATCTACATTACTTTCAACAGCATTCGGCACATTGTTTATCACAGTTTGCCCTAACATGTTAAACACAGTTATATTTTGAATATTCTTCTGCGCTTTAATTGTTAAATTATTACTTACAGGATTTGGAAAATATGTGAATAATTCTTGGTTAACAGCTTGAAAATCTTCTGTTGAAAGCGTAGCATCCATAACGATGATATTGAATGTTCCTTCGGTTCTAAAATTTCCTTGCCTTGCAGCTATACCATCACTCCATACCATTACATAATAGGTAGCGCCACTAGTTAGCCCAGTAACATTCAACATTTCACCTCCGTTGCCATTAGAACAACCTAGCGAATCATCATCCAACTGATTACAATCTGGATAGACAGCTATATTAGCTTGATCAGAAGCACCTGTAATAGTAGTCATGATACCTACATCACCATCAGCTGGTGCTACGAACGAATACCAAACATCCGATTTGAATTGGAATGGTTGACAAGTTGTATCATCAGTTGCTCCAGTTGAACTATCAGTTGCTCCTGCTGTAGTACCAGATGCTTGTACATCTAAAGTAAGTCCTTCTGCATTGGCGCATAAATCGTTTGCAGGAGCTGGGATATTAGCAGCGCAAGTAACATTCATAACAAAAGTACCTTGTGAAGTATTCCATCCTTCTACCATAATATAATAAGTACTAGTGCCATCTGAAGCAAATGTCAAATAAGATCTTGTACTACCTGCACCACAGGCTGCAGCATTATCATCATTAAATGCTATTTGATTTGTAGCTGGACAATCAGTAAATACTCTAACAGCTGTATCATAGCCTGATCCACACAAATCTAAAGTAACATCTTCTGCTACACCAGAACCTGTATAAGAGAACCATACATCATTAGCTCCATTTCCCCCACTATCAGTAGCTAAAACTGTAGATCCAGCGTAATTTCCGTCACAAGCAATAGCTATTGCCGAACCACACTCATCATTTGATGGTGGACAAGAATCTGTTAATACACCTGAACTAATATCACAATCTGCATTATCTCCTACTATAGAGACAGAAACTGCGCTGCCCGTAGGGAATGGTCCAACAGAGTAGGTATTAACGCCCATATCAACAGCAACAACATCTGCATTAAAATTATTAGTTATTGATAAAGCACCATTACTTCCTAAATCTGTTACATCAACATCAATGGTAAACTGACTATTAGCACAGTCATCAACAACAGCAACTGTTCCAGCTGGAGGGATACAACCTATAAAAGAAATCTCCCAATCAAATGGACCAAAACTCCATCTATCTGTCCATTGAATATAATAGGTAGTGCCATTAGCAACTGGATACTCCAAATACGAAGCCCAAGCATTTCCATCTCCCAAATCACAAGCATCATCATTTTCAACTAATGCAGCACCAGCACAATCATCATAAACAATTACGTGTGTGTCATCACCTCCATCACAAGAACTTAAAATCATGGTTCCATCACCTGGAGCTGTAAAAGAAAACCAAGCAAAATCATTTTCATCAGCACCAGCATTTGTATCAGTAATAGTTGTTCCAGTAATTGTACCTGTGCTTACTGAAACAGCACTAGCACAGTCTACCCCACCATTTTGGGAAAACCCAAAACTAATGGATAAAAAAGTAAATAATAAAGTAATTTTTTTCATATTGAAATAATTTAAGTTAAGTTAATGCTTAAATGTATTGAATAATTTAAACTCAAAAAATTTGGTTTACATTTAATCGGTAAAAAAAGGTTTTTTTTCGACAAAATACATTTTATATCGACAAAGTGTTCTATTCTTTAATTATGCGTTTAACAACTGTATTATCTTCAAGAACCAATTTTAGTACATAAACTCCGTCTGAAAAATTAGAAATATCCACACTCAATTGTTTGGAATTCCAATTAATTTCCTTTAGTAAGCTTCCGGAAAGATTATAAAACTTAATTTCTTTTAATATATCAGTACATTTAATGTGTAAAAATTCAGAAACTGGATTTGTAATAAATAACTGTGGTTTTGAATAAAACTCACTAACGCTTAATGGGTTAGATCCTTCTAAAATTGTGATGTGTTGATTGGCCGAAACACTTTCAAAGTAATCAACCATCCCACTCAACCAAGTAACCTTAATGTAATCTACTTGAGTGTTTGTTCCTAATCCAAAAAATTCAGTATTAGAATTCTGTGATAAATATCCCTCTCCACTTAAGGTATATCTGTAATATTGCTGTCCATTAATTGAAATTTCAATTCTGGAACCTACCCCATCACGATTACTAACAACTCCCTCTAAATTAATTTTTAACCAATTGTTATCATTCTCTGTTTCGTTTTTCCATAAAAAAGGTTGCTGATTATTTGAATTGCTAACCACAATATCAGGATAACCGTCATTATCAATATCACCTATGGCATTAGAGAAACTATTTCCAGTATCATTCTCAAAACCAATTCCAGATGGAATTGTAAAAGTTTGGTCACCATTATTTAAATAAAATGCCGAAGATAAATAGCTTCCAACAGTACCATCAAGTTCTCCACTGACATAAAGATCCAAGTCCCTATCATTATCTGCATCCAAAAAAACGGCTCCCCAACCAATACTATAAAAAGCAGTTCCAGTTAAAACAGCAACATCATCAAAAGTTCCATCACCATTATTTTTTAGTAAGACATTTCCCGATTGCGTGTTCGTAACATATATATCAAACCAACCATCATTATTATAATCACCTATAGTAGCAGTCATAGCATCAATTGATATATTGGTATTAGAAACTATTGAAACATCACTAAACGTGTTATCCCCATTGTTCTTATATAATTTGTTCGGAATATAATCTTTATCATTAACTTCATAAATATCCTGCCAACCATCGTTATTATAGTCAAAAAAAGCGGAACAAAAAGTAAAGTTGCTTGTATTAGAAATACCTGCCGACGTGCTAACATCTTGAAATGTAGTATCTCCATTATTCTTGTACAATCTATTAGGAGCAAAAACACCCTCTCCTCTATTGCAAATAAAAACATCTAAAAACCCATCGTTATTATAATCTCCCCAAGAAGCACTATAAGATTCTAAATTTCCAATAGGTAATCCAGAACTTAAGGTGATATCAACAAAATTACCATTGTTTTCATTCACAAATAACTTGTTACCATTGGATGTATTACTTACAATGTATAAATCTTTATCACCATCATTTTCTATATCCACCCAAAACAAACTTTTAGTTTGGTATCGAAAATCGGGTAGATTCCAATTACTTTCAACAAAAATACCATTATCATTCTCAAAAAATTTAATAGCTATGTCATGCCCTGAAGAAAAAGATAAATCATCCCAACCGTCATTGTTAAAATCAACGAATGAAACACCATTACCTGCAAAAGTAACTCCTAAATCCAAATTATCTAGACCCAAATTGTTAGCTTCATTTGAAAACAAAATTTGAGAACTAACTTGCCAATTAACGAGCACTACTATTATGAATATGCATATTCTTAACATGATATTTAATTCTTGATGATTTTTTTTGAAATTAATGTATTACCATATTGAATTTTTAAAATATAAACTCCTGAAGATAAATTGCCCATGTTCACTTCTCCTTCTGATTTATTTGGTTCACTTGCATAAACACGGCTACCAATTTGATTAAAAATTTCAATTACTGAAACAGGTAATTTAGAATGAAATTTTATCACTTCATTAGCTGGATTAGGATAAACATTAAAATCATTTTGAAAGACCTCTTCTGTTACAGACAAAGGATAAGATCCTTCGACTATATTTAATATTTGATTGGCAGTGACATTTTCTAAATAATCTATCGTACCACTAAGCCAGGTAACTTTTACATAATCTACTTCACTATTAGTTCCCAAACCAAATAATTCTGAATTTGTATTTTGAGATATATAACCTTCTCCACATAAAGTGTAGCGGTATTGTTTTTCTCCATTTATTGATATTTCAATTCTGGATCCTATACCATCTTTATTACTAACAACTCCTTCTAAATTAATTTTTAACCAGTTGTTATTTTGTGCACTCTGATTTTTCCATAGAAAAACTGATTCATTGTTGGAATTACTAACAATAATCTCTGGATAACCATCATTATCTACATCACCGATAGCGTTTGAATGACTAATTCTTGTATCATTATTGAATCCGGCATTTGGCGTAGAGAATGTCTCATCGCCATTATTAGTATAAAATTGGGCAGAAAGTAATGCAGGAATAGATCCGTCCATGGAACTACTCACATACATATCTTGATCCATATCATTATCAGCATCCAAAAAAACAGCTCCCCATGCAAAACTATGAAAGTCAGTACCAGTAATTTCAGTTACATTAGTGAAGGTATTATCACCATTATTTTTAAAAAATGCATTGCCTCCAATTGGTGTATTGGTAACATAAATATCAAACCAACCATCATTATTATAATCTCCAATGGTAGTTGTCATGGCATCAATAGCAATGTTTACACCTGCACTGGGTGCAACATTAGTAAAGGTGTTGTTACCATTATTGTGGTATAAAAAGTTTTCATTAAAATCCTTATCGTTTGCCACATAAATATCTTGCCAACCATCATTATTATAATCAAAAAATGCCGAACAAAATGATAAGTGACTCGTTAAGTGAATACCTGCAGAAACACTGATGTCGCTGAATGTTCCGTCTTGATTATTCAAGAACAATAAATTTGGTTGAACCAAATTTTCATCACGATTACTGATAAAAACATCCAAAAAACCATCGTTATTTATGTCTCCAAATGATGCTCCCCATGACTCTATATTAGCAGTAGGTAAACCAGAAGCTGCAGTAACATCTGTAAAAACCAAAGAACCATTATTATTGTATAAATGATTGCCATTAAGATTACTAATAATGAAAAGGTCTTTATCACCATCATTATCATAATCAGCCCAAATTATTTGTCTACCTTGAACATTATCATTTGGAAGTGAAAAATTTTGTCTTGTAAAGGTTCCATCTTGATTGTTTAGAAAAAATTCCGACTGGTTTCCAAAACTGGTTGCTATGGAAATATCATCCCAGCCATCATTATTGAAATCACAAAATGAAATACCACTTCCATACTCCAAATCACCGGCCGTCATATTTACGCCTAAAGCTGTTGCCTGATTGACAAAATCTATTTGTGCATAAATACCAAAAGTCCAAAAAATTATAAGAAATAAAGCAACGTTTGATATTTTCATTTGAATAGCATCTTTAGTATTGTTCAAAAATTAAATTTACTATTAAAAAAAACTTTTTACAAAATAAAAAGAGAAGCTATTTGCTTCTCTTTCAAAATTTTATTTTACTCACTAGACTATTTTGTAAATGTTTCCATAACAGCATCACTGACTCCCATATTACTGAAGCCACCATCATGGAACAGATTCTGAAGCGTTACCTTGCGCGTCAAATCGCTAAACAATGTTACTGTGTAATTTGCACAATCCAAAGCCGTGGCATTACCAAGAGGCGACATTTTTTCAGCATAGGAAATAAAACCATCAAATCCTTTTACACCGCTACCTGCAGTAGTTGGTGTTGGGGATTGTGAAATGGTATTAACCCTTACTTTTTTATCACGTCCAAAGAAATAACCAAAACTACGCGCTATACTTTCCAATAAAGCTTTGTTGTCTGCCATATCATTATAATCTGGAAACACCCTTTGTGCTGCCATATAAGTTAAAGCCACAATACTACCCCAATCATTCATGGCATCTTTTTTATAAAGAGTCTGCATAACCTTGTGAAATGAAGTGGCTGAAACATCGGTTCCTTTTTGAGTCCAATCATAGTTTTGATCAGTGTAATGATTTCCCTTTCTGACATTTATGGACATACCTATGGAATGCAGTACAAAGTCAATTTTACCACCTAATATTTCCATAGCTTGATCGACAAGATTCTCTAAATCTTCAATTGACGTAGCATCTGCTGGGATGACTTTAGAACCTGTTTTTTCAGCTAAAGCATTAATTTGTCCCATTCTCATGGCTACAGGTGCATTGGTCAATACGAATTTACCTCCTTCTTCATGAACACGTTCAGCTGTTTTCCAAGCAATTGAATTTTCATCTAATGCTCCAAAAATAATTCCTTTCTTCCCTTTTAATAAATTATGTGACATATTGTTGAATTGTTGATTCGTTATTTTCTTTTCAAAGATAGTATTAATTCAATAATTGTTTGGCATGGGCTATGGCCGAATTTGATATTTTTTCACCGCCCAACATTTGGGCAATTTCTACAATGCGTGCATCAAAATCCAATTTATTCAAACTTGTTTGGGTAATCTGGTCAACATCTTCCTTGTATACTTTAAAATGCGTGTGGCCTTTAGCAGCAATCTGTGGAAGATGTGTTATGGTAAACACCTGCATCGTATTACTCATTTGCAACATGATATCACCCATTTTATTGGAGATTTCACCAGATACACCTGAATCGATTTCATCAAAAACAATTGACGGCAATTGCACGTAATTTGACAAAATAAGCTTGATAGCCAACATAATTCGGGACAGTTCACCTCCAGATGCCGCTTTTTTCAGGTCATTAAAATTCCCACCTTTATTGGCTTTAAACTGAAATTGAAGATTATCTTTACCATTGGAATGAAAATTATCTGATAAAATCAATTGAATATTAAATTGAGCATTAGGCATTCCTAATTGATTCAAAATTTTTTCTAGTTCTTCTGAAAGTCTGGGAATGGCCAATTTTCGATTATCATGAATTTCTTGTGAGATAGTATTCAAAACCTCTAAAGAACTCTGAACTTCTTGTTCTTTGTTAGCCATATCAGCGTCAATATTTTCAGCGGCCAAGACTTTTTTAGAAAGTCCATTACGAATTTCAATCAAATCAGTAATAGTCTCAACGTGATGCTTTTTAAGTAAATTGGAGAGCAAATCGATTCTGTTACCAATTCCTTCAATTTGTGAAGTATCCAAGTCCAAATGATCTTGAAGCGTATTTATCTCATCAAATATATCATTCAATTCAATAATTGAACTATTTACCCTATTAAATAGATCATCGTATTTTGAGGCATATTTAGACAACCTTTGAAGATTGTTTTTTAATTGTGTTAAATTACCAATGGCACCTATTTGTTCATCATTCAATAAGTAATCAGCACTTTCAAAAGTTTGCTTAATTTCCTCCAGATTATTCAAGGTCTCATACTGCTCCTCGAGTTCTTCTAGTTCACCAGTCTTTAAATGAGCGTCTTGCAGTTCGTTCAGTAAAAACGTATTGTAATCCTGCTCCTTTAAAGCTTCTGATTGAAAATTTAATAAGGCATCATATGCTTTCTGAAGTGATTTATGTTGAACCAATGCCCTTTTATAACGTTCTAGGCAGTTCTCATTCTTGGCCAAGGCATCAATAACCCGAAATTGAAAATCATCATCAACCAATTGCATGGTTTCGTGTTGTGAGTGGATATCAATCAAATGATTTCCTAGAGTTTGCAAACCACTCAAGTTAACAGGTGAATCATTAACAAATGCACGCGACTTTCCAGAAGGCAAAATTTCTCTTCTAATGATGGTTTGTGATTCATAATCGAAATCCAACTGCTGAAATAAACTTTCTAGTTGGTAATTAGTAACATCAAAGACCGCTTCTATAATGCATTTTTCATCACCCTTTTTTAATGCACTCAAATCAGCTCTTTTACCTAAAATCAATGATAATCCTCCTAGAAGAATAGATTTTCCAGCACCGGTTTCTCCTGTAATAATTGTTAATCCTTGATTAAAATTGACCTGAAGGCTATCAATTAAGGCATAATTCTTTATGGAAAGTGATGTCAGCAAATTACAATGAATTTTAAATCCTAAAGTATAATATACTAAAACTTAATATTACGCCATTTACTGGAGTACATTGGCGCCACACGATTTAATGTTGCTACAAGCTCTGTGATTGGAACATTCGGGCCGTCAGAAAATATTTGTTCAATCTCATCACCTTTAGCATCAAAAAATGTTCTCAATAAAAATGAATTGGGTCTGCGTCTGTTCATGGCATTAAATTCCTCAATGGCACTAGCTATTGCTTCTTTTCCATTTTTAGGGTTCTCGCTCATAATGTCCAAACCTTTTCTATGGTAATCATAAATTACAGAGCGATATTCAGCAAAGGTAGGAGACAACATATTATCAATTAAAGCAAATCTAGTTTGCAAACCATCTTCTAATTTCCATCCTTTAGCATTTTCTTGTTGAGAATAGTTCACAATGGTTTGGGCTTGTTTCAAATACTCTTGACCTCCATTTGGAGCAAATGAATCTGCATCTAAACCTAAAATCATGTAAACATGAAATGCAATTACTGACACTAAATTAGACTCGAATTGATTCTTGTTATATAGCAAATTTTGAAACTCCACATAATTGAATGTAAAATCTTTATCATTTACATTATACACTGGTGTCGTATAGGTTGACCCATAGACTGGTCTTGATGATTGCACTTGAATAGAAGCCTTAAATACATTATTGTTATATTCAGTAACATTAATAAAAATCCCGCATTCTATACGTTCTTGGGTAGCAAATTCCTTATCTGTCCATTTAGTTGAATTCACAAACTCTCGTAATTGAGTTTGAAGGGTTTTAAAAATTTGAAAATTTTCATTTCCTGTAAATTGGGCATTGACAATAACATTGCAATTTAATTCCTGACTTTTAGCAGAAAATGATAGAAAGAACAATAAAACTATTATAAATCTATTCATGAAGTTGTTTTAAAATTTCAACAAAAATGTCTTTCGCTACTTGCTCTTTGGATTTCAAATCAAATGATGTCATATTTTCATTCTCATCAATTAGCGTCACTTTGTTTGTGTCTGATTTAAATCCAGCACCTTTGTCATTCAACGAATTTAACACAATTAAGTTTAAATTCTTCTTTTTTAATTTGGCTTTTGCATTTTCAACTTCATTATCTGTTTCTAATGCAAAACCCACCAAAAACTGATTTTTTTTGATACTTCCTAATGAGGCTAAAATATCTTTTGTTTTTTCCAATTCTAAAGATAACGAATTTTCTGTCTTTTTTATTTTCTTATTGGCAACAACTCTAGGTTTATAATCTGCTACAGCCGCAGCAAGAATAGCGATGTGGCAATCTTCAAAAAACTTATGTACTGCTAAATACATGTCTTCAGCCGATGTAACTGGGATTACCTCAACAAGACTATGGTTTATTTTTTGATTAGTGGGTCCCGAAATCAAATGCACCTCCGCCCCTAAATGGGCTGCTTGTAAAGCAATTTCAAATCCCATCTTTCCACTTGAATGGTTACCTATAAATCTTACTGGGTCTATAGCCTCATACGTTGGTCCAGCAGTAATCAAAACTTTTTTTCCTTTTAGCGGCAACTTGTTTAAAATATCTTTTTCTATAAATTGCACAATGTCTTCGGGTTCAGCCATTCGGCCTTCGCCTATTAAACCACTGGCTAATTCACCACTAGTAGCTGGAATAATAATATTCCCATATCGTTTTAAAACATCTAATGATCGTAAAGTAGATGGGTGCTTGTACATATCCAAATCCATTGCAGGTGCAAAATAAATTGGACATTTTGCCGATAAATAAGTGGCCAGTAAAAGATTATCGCAAACACCATTCGCCATTTTAGACAAGGTATTGGCTGTAGCTGGTGCAATGAGCATCAAATCTGCCCATAACCCTAAATCTACATGGTTATTCCAAACAGCATTATCATCCTCTTCATTGGTAAAAGAAGAATGAATCGGATTTTTTGAGAGAGTTGATAGTGTTAAAGGAGTAATAAATTCCTTTGAGGCAGGAGTCATAACGACTTTAACATTTGCCCCAGCTTTAATAAAAAGTCTGACCAAACTGGCCGTTTTATAAGCGGCAATACCAGCACTTATGCCTAATAGTATATTTTTGCCGCTTAATATTGACATATAATTTTATTACTGAGTATCTTCTTCAGTATTTCTGTGGTAAATTTTACCATCTAACCACTCTTGAACTGCTAAAGCATGAGGTTTTGGTAATTTTTCGTAGAATTTGGAAACTTCTATTTGCTCCTTATTTTCAAAAATTTCTTCAAGACTATCATTATATGTTGCAAATTCTTCCAATTTCTCAATCAATTCCTTCTTGATCTCTGAATTTATTTGTTCTGCTCTCCTTGAAATAATCGAGATAGCCTCATAAATGTTTTCAGTTGGCTCATCAATTTTATTTCTGTTGTAAGTTGTTGTATTAACCGGAGCATTAATCTTCTTTAAATCCATTTTATAATTATTAACTTTTTGTACTGAAATTTTTAAGTTCGTTTTCAATTTCTTCATTCATTCTGTTAGCTTCTTCCATAAATTCAGAATTGGCATAAGAAGTCTTGAAATTGTTATAATATGTTTTGGCGTTTTCTAAACGCTCTTGTTTTTTGTGATAGACACTATTCATAGCCAGTTTGTAAGCTGAATCAAATTTAATAAATAAGGCTTCTTCCCTAAAAACCGATCCAGGAAAATCGAATATAAAGGCATCAATAGCTTGTATTGGCGCATTATAATCGGCCGTGTAACCAGCAATAGTATTATATTGCTTGGCTATATCAAACGCTTTCCTTTCTAATTTAAAATCCAACTCCTTAACCAGTTTGTTTGCTTCAGCTAGATATTCGGATTCTGGGTATAAATTAATAAATGATTGCAACTTGTTGATAGCCTCTTTAGTTTCATGCTGTTCTTTAGAGTAAACTGGTGAAAGCATATAGGCGCTTTTTGCTCCTAAAAAAGATGCTTCCTCGACCTTTTCACTGTTGGGATAAGAGGCCGCAAAACGCTCAAACTGATAACTGGCCAAATACCACTCTTCCATTTCATAATAAGCTTTAGCATGAAGATAGGTTAACTTTTCAGCTTGAGGCTTTCCTCTGTAATTAGGAATAACTTGTTCAAACAACTTGTTGGCCTTTGCATATTTACCTTTCTCAAACTGCTTTTCGCCTTCCTTATACTTGGTACCAATATCGGTTCCCTTCAAGGCTTTCTGGTATTCACTACAAGAACTTAAAAGTGTGCAAGTTATAAATATGTAAAAGAGTTTTTTCATAGTTTTTAAACAGAATGCAAAATTACGTTAATAATGTGTAATTAAAAAATATTTTTATAATGCTAAAATAACGGTTGACTTACAGTATTTATTGGGTTTAAGTTTAATTTAACTTTTACTGTAATTTGATAGAAATTCCTGAATTTTATTTTTCAAGTCATTTGTTGCTTGAACCAATGGCAATCTTACTGTTGCGTCACATAAATCCATAGCTTCCAAAACAGCTTTTATTCCAGCTGGATTATTTTCTGAAAATATCAAACTGGTTATTTCCATGAGTTTAAAATGCAATTCAAAAGCTTCCTTAGCTTGACCATTCAAACCTAAATGAATCATTTTTGTAAAATCAGCTGGAAAGGCCTGACCCAAAACCGAAATAACACCTGATCCTCCTGCTAATGTTACAGATGAAGCCAAGTCATCATCGCCAGATATTATCATAAAGTCTTTGGGTTTGTCTTTTAGAAGCCATAAGTACTGTGACATATTATTTCCTGCTTCTTTAACAGCTATAATATTCTCAAAATCCTTTGCCAATCGAAGTGTCGTTTGGGGTAACATATTTGAGGATGTCCTTCCAGGCACATTGTACATAATTATTGGCACTGGAGCAACAGCAGATATAGCCTTATAATGCTGATAAATACCTTCCTGTGTTGGCTTACTGTAATATGGCGAAACAGATAAAATAGCATCAATACCAGTAAAATCAGTGTTTTTGATTTCTTCAATGACTTGATGGGTATTGTTTCCACCTATACCCAAAACCAATGGTACTCGACTAATATTGGCCTCTTTAATAGTTTTAATTATCTCTTGTTTTTCGGTTTTGGTAATAGTGACGCTTTCTCCTGTTGTACCAGAGATAACAATGTAATCCATACCATTTCCAATATTATAATTAACAATATTGGTCAATGATTCATGATCTACACTCAAATCATTTTTAAATGGTGTTACAATAGCAATACCGACACCTTCAAATTTTTTATTCATTTTATAACTTATTAAATACCTTTAAATACTTTTTTAATTCTCTTTTAAATGCTGAAAAATCTTTAATCCCTGTATTAACAATCAAGTCATTCAATCGTTCATCTTCTTGAAAAATTCCAGCTTTAAATTTTGCTTTTGACAACGCTGTAAGCAACTTTAATTCCAGCACGTCTTTGGCATAAAAGCTTACCAGCAAATCAAATTCAACTCCCAAAAACTCTTCCAGTTCAATATTCTTGATTTTACCATGCCAACCTATATCTTTTGGATTAAAGCAAACATTCCATGAAAAAAGATTCTCTTTCTTATTTTCAGTATAAGCAATAATTTTTAATTTATTTGGTCTAACGTTTAAATCATCAGCTAAAGTTTTAAATACCTCAAAATCATTAACCTCATCACCATTAAATAAAACACCAATACTCTTAACAATACTGTTTTCGCTAATAGCACCTGGTGAATGTAATAGAGAGTTAAGCTTTTTTTTAATAGATTTTTCTTTAAAACCCTTTAAAATCATTATATCTTTATGCTTTGGACAAAGGTAGTAAAAGTACCTTGATAAGCAGATTAATTTTTAGCGCTAGAACATGTTTAAAAAATACGCCTATTTATGCCTCTTTATAATTTTTCTGTCCAGTTGTAAACATGACACCTGGAAGCTAAACAGTATTGAGGGTAAACAAATCAGCATTACAGATACTTTAAAAACGGATACTGCCATAGACTCATTTATACAACCTTACAGAACGCATTTGAATAAAAATCTGGACAGTGTGATATCATATGCGGTTGACACCTATTCGAAGAGCGATGGTGAATTAAATACCGCTATTGGCAACCTATTTGCTGATGTTATTTACGAACAAACCAATCCTGTTTTTAACTCGAGGACTGGTAAAAATATTGATATGGTTTTAGTTAACCATGGTGGCATCAGAGCCATCATATCCAAAGGTAATATCACTATGAGGACAGCTTATGAAATTATGCCTTTTGAAAACAGTATTGTTGTCGTAGCCATGAAGGGTGATAAAGTCCAAGAACTGGTATCCTACCTATTAAAAGCCAAACGCGCCCATCCTATTTCTAAACTACAGATTAAGGTTGATGAAGATTTTAATTTGATTGATGCTAATATAAATGGTATTTCTATAGACCTAAAGAAAACTTATTATGTGGCTACAAATGATTACTTATACAATGGTGGCGACCGAATGACATTCTTTCAACCAAATGACAGTCTTTATGTTATGGATTATAAGATTCGGAATGCCTTGCTTGATTATTTTTTAAAAACAGACACCATCAATCCCAAAATTGATGATCGCTTCATGAAGCTAAAAAATTAATACTATGAAAAGAAGAGATTTTATCAAGCAAACTTCTGCAAGTGCAGCACTTGTGAGCCTAGGCAGTTCTGGATTGACTTCTTGTATTCAAACTGAAAAGCATAAAAAAATCACCATCCTACACACAAACGATGTTCATAGTCATATTGATCCGTTTGGTCCTGAAGACGGCAAAAACCCAAACAAAGGCGGTGTTGCTAGAAGAGCTAGCCTTATTGATATTATTCGGTTGGAAAATCCGAATACCTTGTTATTGGATGCAGGTGATATTTTTCAGGGCACTCCCTACTTCAATTATTATGGTGGTGAATTAGAGTTTAAGCTCATGAGTAAATTAAAATATGACGCAGCTACCATTGGCAATCATGACTTTGACAACGGTATCGATGGCCTTTTTGCGCAATTACCTCATGCTAAATTTGACTTTCTTTCAGCTAACTATGACTTTTCAAATACCATAATGGATGGACATGTTAAGCCTTATCAGGTCTTTATCAAAGATGGAATTAAAATTGGCGTTTTTGGACTTGGCATTCAATTGCAGGGTTTAGTGAACAAAAAACTATACAAAGAAACAGTATACCTGAATCCGCTTGAAATTTCTCAAGACATGTCCAGAATTTTGAAAGAGGACGAAAAATGTGATTTAATTATTTGCTTATCCCATGTAGGATATGACTACAATGGTAATCCAGATATTGTAAGTGATTTGATGATTGCCAAAAACTCGAAGAATATAGACTTAATAATTGGAGGCCATACACATACGTTTCTTCCTGAACCAACTATTGTAACCAATAGTATTGGAGCCAAGGTTTTGGTAAACCAGGTAGGATGTTATGGCATCAATTTGGGCAAAATTGATTTTTATCTGGACAACAGCAAAAATAAAACAGCGCAAGGCGTATCCATCACTGTTTAGATTCCGATAGCCACCTTTTTGTAATGATTTCTTTTGGATTGCGTCTAAACAGCCATCAAACCCAACAATATGAAATCAAAAATCACCTTTGCTCTAAGACTAATAGTCGCGATAATTCTTATTCAAACCTTACGATTTAAATTTACGGCTCATCCGGATAGTGTTTATATTTTTGAACAAGTTGGTTTAGAACCTTATGGTAGAATAGGTATAGGTATTGTGGAATTAATTGCCGGAATCCTCCTGTTAATACCCAAAACCGTTTGGATTGGTGCCTTCTTGACCGTTGGTGTCATTGGCGGTGCCATCATGATGCACTTAACTAAATTAGGTATTGAAGTTAATAATGATTCCGGAATCCTATTTATAACTGCTCTGGTTACCTTTTTTCTATCATTGATTATATTATATCAATATCGAAAGGATATTCCTTTTTTAAAATAGAAAAACAGTTAGGCAAAAAATTGTACTTTTTTGTTTCTGATTTTGGATTGAAAGTGAAAGAAACTAAATGCAAGTACAAATAACAATGTTTGCATTAAATTCAATAGATCTTTATCTGAAATGTAGTAATAAGCTACTTGAATGACTTCAGAAAACACAATACATATAGAGCCAAAGAACAATAATAAAGACTTCTTGTTGTCATTATAAAAGTAGCTGATCAAACATGATGTTAAAATCAACAACATGACTATGTTGTAAATAAGTTCTATAAAAAATAAATAGGAGCCTTCCACATAAGGGTTGACAATGGTCAACAACACATATATAATGTAAACATTCAAAGCACTTAAAACCACCAAATGAATTCGGTAATTTTTGAAAACCATCTTTATATCGAGTGTTTTCATAACATCAATCAACAATAATATATAAGCAGCTATGTAAATTATATTGCCCACTGTATAATTGATACTATCATATAATGTTAATTGTTCATCCGTCATGGTTGAAAAGTCAAAAAACAATTCGTTAAATACCGAAAGCTCTGAAATGGAATACAGTATCAGAAACCACGTGAAATAGATAGATCTGCGTTTGACATTATTAAAATACAACAATGCAAACAAAGGCACGATGAGTGCCCTGAAGAATTGAGACAAGAAATATTCCTGTTTGAATTCAAACACGGTAAATGCTACACATAGCATTATTATAAATCCAATTAATATATTAGACTTTCTAACCCTCATAGATTTACACATTCTTGAAAGCAAATATATACAAAATTTACAATTAATCGATAAAAATATACACTTTAACGATAAAAAGTAACTATTTATATTTATTCTAAATAATCATATTCAAGAAGTCTTGTTCCGAAATAATGGAAACCTGTAGCTTTTCCGCCTTATCTTTCTTACTGGGTCCCATGTTATCACCTGCTACAACATAGTTTGTTTTTGAAGATATTGAAGATGAGACCTTTCCGCCATTGTCTTCAATTAATTTTTTAAGTTCATCACGAGAGACTGATTGAAAAACTCCTGAAACAACAAATGTTTGACCTGATAATTTATCTGTTTGATTAGCCAATTGTTCTTGGGAAAGTTCAAATTGAATACCAACTGACTTCAGCTTATTAATTATGGAGAGATTTTCTTCGTCTTTAAAAAATTGTACAACGCTTTCGGCTATCTTAATACCAATTTCATCAACGTTTACCATTTCTTCTATACTGGCATTTATAAGAGTGTTAATAGATTTATAATACTTGGCTAATTTTTTAGCCACTGTTTCTCCAACATATCTTATTCCCAATGCATAAAGCACACGCTCAAAAGGAATATTTTTTGATTGCTCAATTCCTGTTATCAGATTTTCAGCGCTTTTATCAGCGATTCGCTCTAATGGAAGCACATCCTCTTTTGTTAATTGATACAAATCAGCATAATTGATAATCAGCCCAGCATTAACAAGCAAAGCCACTGTTTCACCCCCTAAACCATCAATATCCATAGCCTTACGACTAATAAAATGCTGAATTCTACCAATAATTTGAGGCTTGCATCCATTATAATTAGGACAATAATGCTGTGCCTCACCTTCTTGCCTTACTAATTCTGTATGGCATTCTGGGCATTGGGTTATATATTGCGTGGGCTCTGAATTAATTGATCTTTTGGTAAAATCAACAGCAATTATCTTTGGAATAATTTCTCCTCCTTTTTCAACAAAAACAGTATCACCTTCCCTTATATCCAATTTGGCTATTTGGTCTGCATTGTGTAATGATGCTCTTTTAACAGTTGTGCCTGCCAATTCAACCGGTTCTAAATTGGCCACTGGCGTAATAGCGCCTGTTCGCCCAACTTGATAAGTGATTTCCAATAATTTTGTCGAAACCTGCTCCGCCTTAAACTTATAAGCGATAGCCCATCTTGGTGCTTTAGCTGTATAACCCAGCTCTTCCTGCTGCTGCAAGCTATTGACTTTTATTACAACACCATCAGTCTCATAAGGTAAATCATGTCTGTTGACATCCCAATATGAAATAAATTCCAAAACCTCATCGATTGAATTCACCAATTTTGCCGCATCAGGCACCTTAAAACCCCAGCTTCTAGCTTCTTCCAAGCTTTCAAATTGTGAAGAAATATTTAAGTTTGTTCCCGTGATATTATAGAGTAAACATTCTAGAGGACGTTTGGCCACTTCTGAACTATCTTGCAGCTTCAAACTTCCTGATGCCGTGTTTCGTGGGTTTCGATAAGGCTCCTCGCCTATTTCAATTCGTGCTTCATTCATTTGATTAAAGCCTTCAAAAGGCAGAACAATTTCACCACGAATATCAAATTTTGGCGGATAATCGCCTTTCAATTGCAATGGAACCGATTTTATGGTTTTAACATTTGCCGTTACATCATCGCCTTGAACACCATCACCTCTTGTCACAGCTTTAATAAACTTCCCATTTTCATAGGTCAAACTAATGGATGCACCATCATATTTTAGTTCGCAGGTATATTGTATGGGACCATCAACCATTTTTTTTATACGTGTTTCCCAATCTAATAAATCCTCTTTGGAATACGAATTATCCAAAGAATACATGCGATGCTCATGAACTACTGTTTGAAAATTTTTGGTTATGGCACCACCTACTCGTTGCGTTGGTGATGTGGCATCAAAAAATTCAGGGTGTTTAGCTTCAAGCTCTTGAAGTTCCTTGAGCTTCATATCAAACTCAAAATCACTAATTGTAGGGCTATCCAACACATAATAATTGTAATTGTGTTGACGAAGTTCTTGACGTAACGTATCTATCTGTTCTTTTACTGGCATAGTTCTATTTCGAGGCTATTAACATTCTATCATTTCCAAAAATATCTTGCTTGAGTTGGCAATTTTTAAAACCATAATCAGCTAGTAACTGTTTGGTTTCCTGACCAAGATATTGATTAATTTCAAAAAATAGTAGCCCATTTTCTTTTAAATTATCAACAGCAAACTCGGTAATGGCCTTATAAAATTGTAATGGATTATCATCGGCTACAAATAATGCTTGGCTTGGTTCATAATCCAAGACATTGGGTTTCATTTCGACTTTTTCCAAATATCGCACATAAGGTGGATTGGAAACAATTATATCAAATTTTCGGTTTTTAGAATCGATGTCATCCTTCTTTAGAATATCTGCTTTAATAAATGTTATCTCAACCTTATTATCTAAAGCATTTTGTTTGGCAATCTGCAAAGCGCCTTCAGAAATATCAATGGCTGTAACTTGGGCATTTGGAAGTTTTTTAGCTAATGTAATAGCAATACACCCTGTTCCTGTTCCAATATCCAAAATATCAAGAGAATTCTCAACTAGGCTCGAAGTCACATTATCAATAATCCATTCAACCAATTCTTCGGTTTCTGGTCTTGGAATTAAGGTATGCTGATTGACTTTAAAATTCAGTCCAAAAAATTCTGTTTCACCAATAATATACTGAATGGGCTCATGATTCTTCAACCTGGACAACGCATCAAATAACGGCTCCTCTTCTTTTTTTAAGATGGTTAATTGTGGTTCAAGCACTAATGAAATTCGATCTAAATCTAAAAAATGCTTAATAAGGATGTTAAAAAAATTAGCGACTTCATGATTACCATATTCGGCATCTAATTCTTTATGAAAAATTGTTTGAATGTCTTTCAGCAACATATTTCAGATTATTACAAATTCTTGATCATCCATACATTGCATGAGTAATGACCCGTGTCTCCTAATGGCTGCTCTAAATTTTCAAATCCAGACTTACTATATAATTTTCTGGCGTCATCCATATAAGGCATGGTCTCCAAGTAACATTTTTCAAAACCAAACTCTTTAGCTTTTTTTAAACATGCGTCCATCATTAAAGAACCAAGACCTCTCCCTCTGGCTTCAGGTAAGAAATACATTTTTTGAAGCTCACAAACATTGCCATCAAAGTTATCCAAGGGTGCAATTCCTGCACCGCCAATAATGCGACCTTCATAATCAATGACATAATAGGTGGATTTACTTCCACTATAGGTTTCGGTCATGGTATCCAATGATTTGTCTGCGTAAGCAGTACCGACTTTTGGAACTCCAAATTCAATCAAAACATTTCGAATGACTTGAGCTACTTGCTCATCATCTCGTTTGGTTATTTCCCGTATAACAATATTATTATTGCTCACTATATTGTGTTATTTTTACGCCTGTGAAGATACATGAAAAATACATAAATCGTTGTATTGAAATTGCCAAAAACGGTTTGGGAACAACGGCTCCAAACCCCATGGTAGGTTGTGTGATTGTACACGAGAAAACGATTATTGGTGAAGGCTTCACCAGTCAATATGGTGGTCCTCATGCCGAAGTCAAGGCTATTGAATCAGTCACCAATAAAGAGCTCCTCAAACTAGCGACACTTTATGTCACTTTGGAGCCTTGTAGCCATTTTGGAAAAACACCGCCTTGTGCCGATTTAATAGTGGAATATAAAATCCCCAAAGTTGTCATTGGAACTATTGATATTCATAGCAAAGTTGCTGGCAAGGGCATTGAAAGACTTAAAAATGCGGGATGTGAAGTAATTGTTGGGGTATTGGAAGATGTATGTAAAGAACATCACAAGCGTTTTTTTACGTTTCACAATAAAAAAAGACCGTATATTATTCTGAAATGGGCTCAAAGTGCCGATGGATTTATTTCTCCAAAGAGCAAACCCCAAAACAAGCCTGTTTGGATATCCAATAGCGCTTCTCAACAATTAGTGCATAAGTGGCGTACAGAAGAGCAAGCTATTTTGATTGGCACCAAAACAGCTATTGATGATAACCCTAGTTTAACGGCCAGAAAATGGCAAGGACGAAACCCGATTCGAATCGTTTTGGACCGAACCCGAAAATTACCTTCAGATTTGAACGTTTTTAATAAAGAAGCAACCACCATTATTATTTCAGATCAAGAAATCGATTTTAAGAACAATGTTCCCGCAAACATCTGCTCTTATTTGTATAAACAAAACATTCAATCGGTCATCATTGAAGGAGGCTCTAAAACACTGCAATCCTTTATTGATGCGAACCTTTGGGATGAAGCGCGTATTTTTACAGGACCCAAATTATTGAAAGCTGGTACTCCATCACCACATTTCGATTACAAACCTACTACATCCAGTACTTTACTAAATGATACTTTAAAAATTTATATTAATGGTTAAAGCCTTGATTTTTGATTTTGGGGACGTTTTTATAAACCTGGATAAAAAAGGCGCTATGGACAATGCCTTAAATCTCTTTAAGCTTAATCAATTTACGCCACCAATGATTCATACCAATGAATTGTATGAGCAAGGCAAAATAACTTCAGAAGATTTTATGTTATTTTACTTAAAATCCTTTCCTTACTTGACAAGAGAACAGATTTTAGATGCTTGGAATTATATATTGAAGGATTTTCCAAGGCACCGATTGCACTTTATTGACGATTTAGCCAAAAAACAAGATTATGAACTCATTTTGTTGAGTAACACCAATGAATTACATATTAATTGGATCAAAGAAAATGTTCCATTCTATGGTACTTTTAAGAACAGCTTCCACCAATTTTATTTGTCTCATGAAATTGGATTAAGAAAACCTAACGAGGATATTTTTCAATTCGTGTTGGACAAAAATAATCTTAATCCAAAAGAATGCCTTTTTATTGATGACACTACTGAAAATACTATAACAGCTGAAAATATGGGTTTTCACGTTTGGAACATTGATGAAACCTCTCAAGATATCACGGATTTATTTTCCATAAAACAGGAGTTGTTTTGATTTATCTGTTATTTAGCATCTTATCCTCAACAGCCATTTTCGTGTTGTTTAAATTGTTTGATCGTTATCGAATAAATACGCTTCAGGCTATTGTCACAAATTATATAACGGCCTTCATTCTCGGTTTGAGTTTAAGCACCAAGAAGTTTAATCTTTCTGAAATTTGGAATGCGAAATGGTTTTTGGGTGCCATTCTTTTGGGATTCTTATTTATAAGCATATTCAACATTATGGCCATTGTTTCGCAACGAAACGGTGTATCAGTGGCCTCGGTTGCCACAAAAATGAGCGTTGTTATACCAGTCATTTTTGGAATTTATCTTTATGGAGAAAGCACTGGACTTCAAAAACTTTTAGGTATCGTTTTAGCTTTAGTTGCCGTAGTTCTGGTCTCGCTTAAACCAAAATCCCACATTCGAATCAAAAACAATCTATTATTTCCATTTTTAGTGTTTTTGGGTTCTGGAATCATAGATACATCGATTAAATATTTAGAAACTTTTTATGTTGAAGATAATGGCATACCACTTTTTTCAGCCACAATTTTTGGTTGTGCAGCTATTATTGGTGTTTCCTTATTATTATTATTTAAAAAACTTAATGGCTCTTTTAAATTGAACAAATTAAGCCTTTTAAGTGGCTCCATTTTAGGTGTTGTGAACTATGCGTCCATTTATTATTTACTAAAAGCTTTGGACCATGAATCACTAGAGAGTTCAACAATTTTTACTGTAAATAACGTAGCCATCGTCATGCTTTCAGGGATTGTTGGTCTATTATTATTCAAAGAAAGATTATCCTTGAAAAACTGGTTAGGAATTGGTATGGCCATACTTTCAATTCTATTGGTTACATTAGCGTAATTTGAAAGTTAAAGACACATACAAAACCATTAAATCGCCTTCAGAAGAGGTATTATTCAAAGACAAAAACAGTAAATTTTTCGGATATGCATTTCCTGTTACGTCTGAAGCAGCCATCAAGCAACATTTGGAAACATTAAAAGCACAGCATCATTCTGCAAGACATTGGTGCTATGCCTATCAGTTAGGAAAAATAGAGAAATCCATTCAATTCAGAGCTAATGATGATGGCGAACCAAACAACAGTGCTGGCATGCCCATTTATGGGCAAATACAATCATTTGATGTAACCGATATTTTAATTGTTGTAGTACGTTATTTTGGCGGTGTTAAATTGGGTGTCAGTGGCCTAATAAATGCTTATAAATCTGCTGCGCAATTAGCTTTGGAAAATTCAGAAATCATTACAAAGACCATCAATGTTCCATATCTCATCACTTTTGAATATAAGGACATGAATAAGGTCATGCGATTGATTAAAGAGAAAAATCTCAAGATTGTAGATCAAAAACTGGAACTGACTTGCGAGATAACCATTTCAGTAAGACTTAAACAAGCTGAAAAGACATACAATTCCTTTAACAGCATATATGGTGTCGAAATTCGAGAGTTAACTCTGTAATTTTTCTAAAATATAATCAGGGCATTTGATGGGTCGTTTCGTTTTCATGTCAATAAAAGCCAAAACCGTATTAGCAGAAACTAACAAATCGCCATTTTCATTATAAATTTCATAATCAAATTCTATCTTAACAGAAGGTAATTTTGGCAGTGTCGTTTTTACTTTAATTACCTCATCATAAAGGGCTGACTTTTTGAATTTTAAATTCATGGAAATTACTGGTAACATGACTCCATCATCTTCCATTTCTTTATACGAAATTCCTTTTTTTCGGAGCCACTCTGTTCGACCCATTTCAAGATACAAGGCATAATTTCCATGATGTACGACTCCCATCTGATCCGTTTCACCATATCTCACTCTTATTGGGATTTCATCGAAAAACATCTGTCTTTTTAAATATTTTTTTGTAGTTTAGGCATGGCTTCAAACATGAGAAAAAAATTCTAAAAATTCAATAGCCTATCATTTTTTTTTTTAGAATTTTGTTCACATATTTGTCGTGCTAAAAATCAACGAGGGAAATCCGCTTCTCTTAAACTAACTAACTAGTAAATTTCAACTTGAAGAATGAGTAAAACTGCGCAATCGGTATGGGAAAATTGTCTTGAATTCATAAAGGATAATATTCAACCGCAAGCATACAAAACATGGTTTGAACCTATAGTAGCAGTTAAGTTTGCCGATAATGCCTTAAGTATCCAAGTGCCCAGTAAGTTTTTTTACGAATGGCTTGAGGAACATTACGTTAAAATATTAAAAGTTGCCCTAACCAAGCAATTAGGTGAAAATGCCAAACTGGTATATATTATCAAAATGGAAAACACCTATGGCAACAAACAACCATTCACTGAAAAAATTCCAAGTTCTAATCGAACAGCTGTTAAAGCACAAGATGTTGATATTCCTTTAAATAATAAAAGTCCAGAATTACGAAATCCGTTTATCATTCCTGGAATCCGTAATGTTAAAATAGAATCTCAACTCAATCCTAATTATAATTTCGAGAATTTTTTAGAAGGTGACTCCAACCGATTGGCAAGAAGTGCTGGTTTAGCCGTTGCTGCAAAACCCGGAGGAACTTCTTTTAATCCGTTATTGATATTTGGTGGTGTTGGTTTAGGAAAGACACATTTAGCGCATGCTATTGGTGTTGATATTAAAGATAAATATCCGGAAAAGACGGTATTATACATTTCAGCTGAAAAGTTTACCCAACAATATATAGATTCAGTAAAAAAGAATAATAGAAATGACTTTATTCATTTTTACCAAATCATTGACATCTTAATTATTGATGACGTCCAATTTTTGTCGGGAAAATCTGGAACACAAGATGTTTTCTTCCATATATTCAATCACTTACATCAAAATGGTAAGCAAGTTATTTTAACTAGTGATAAAGCTCCTGTTGATATGCAGGATATTGAACAACGATTATTATCCAGATTCAAATGGGGTCTTTCTGCCGAATTGCAAAGCCCAGATTTTGAAACCCGTGTTTCCATTTTAAAGAATAAACTGTATCGTGATGGTGTGGAAATGCCAGAAGAAATTATTGAATATGTTGCCAAACACATAAAATCCAACATCAGAGAATTGGAAGGCGCTATCATATCTTTAATTGCACAGTCATCATTTAATAAAAAGGAAATCACGACTGAATTAGCGAAACAAGTTGTTGAAAAGTTTGTAAAGAATACCAAACGTGAAGTTTCTATTGACTACATTCAGAAAATTGTTTCTGATTATTTCCAAATGGATATTGACACTTTGCAATCTAAAACCAGAAAACGCCATATTGTGCAAGCTAGACAATTAGCCATGTTCTTTGCTAAAAAGTTTACCAAAGCATCCCTTGCCAGTATTGGTTCACAAATTGGAAAACGTGATCATGCTACTGTTTTACATGCTTGCAAAACAGTTGACAATTTATCATCTACTGATAAGCAATTTAGAAAATACGTTGAAGATTTAACTAAAAAACTGTCGGTATAAATTACTCCATTATGACAAAAGTACTCATGGTTTGCTTGGGCAATATTTGCCGCTCACCATTGGCTGAAGGCATCCTAAAGTCTAAACTCCCAGATTCAGGCTACCTAGTAGATTCAGCAGGTACAGGTAATTACCATATTGGCGATTTACCAGACCAACGGTCTATTGATGTGGCCAAAAAATATGGTCTTGATATTACCAACCAACGAGGCAGACAATTTAGCGTCAGAGATTTTGACGAATTCGATATGATTTATGTCATGGATAATTCAAATTTCGAAAATGTGATAAAACTAGCTCGAAATGCACAAGATATTTCAAAAGTAAATTACATTTTAAATGAAATTTATCCAAATCAAAACCATAGCGTTCCAGACCCTTATACAGGAGGTCCTCAAGGTTTTGAAGCTACATTTAAAATGTTGGATGAGGCCTGTGAGGAAATTGCAGCCAAACTTATCAAGCAGCAACAAAATTAATTATTACTAATTCGTTTCTTTTTTTGTAATTTGGTAGCAAAACGCCAAAAAACATGAAAACAAGAAACACTACCCTACTTTTTATAGCAACTTTATTAAGTTTCGCTGTTTTTTCTCAAGAGATTGATATTGATTTATTTGCATCTGGCTTCAATAGCCCTGTGAGTATAAAACATGCTGGTGACAGTAGATTATTTGTTGTCGAGCAAGGTGGCGTTATTAAAATAGTCAATTCTGATGGATCTGTTAATGCTACACCGTTTCTGGATATCGATTCTAGAGTGATTGACACTGGAAATGAACGCGGCCTTTTAGGTTTAGCTTTCCATCCACAATATATGTCCAATGGCTTTTTCTTTGTAAACTATATAAACAATAGCGGTAATACGGTTGTGTCACGGTTTATTGCTAATCCTCCTGATGGCAATATAGCCGACCCCAATACCGAAGATATTATATTGACCATTACCCAACCCTTTTCCAATCATAATGGTGGCGACATAGCATTTGGAAGCGATGGCTACTTATATATTGCCACTGGTGATGGTGGATCGGGTGGTGACCCCAACAACAATGCACAAAATTTAAATTCTATGTTGGGAAAAATGCTTCGCATTAACATAAATAGTGCTGAAGGCGGAAATAACTATGCTATTCCTGCGGACAATCCATTTGTTGGCAATGGGGCTGCGCTTGATGAAATTTGGTTTTATGGTTTAAGAAATCCTTGGCGATTCTCATTCGATAGTCAAACAAATGACATGTGGATTGGCGATGTGGGTCAAGGAAACATTGAAGAAATTGATTTTGTAGAATCCACCTCTACTGGAGGTGAAAATTTTGGTTGGCGTTGTTATGAAGGAAATGCTACTTACAATACTTCTGGATGCCCTGATGCAAACACCTTAACTTTCCCTGTGGCTCAATATACGCATTCTGGAAGTGGTCCATTTAAATGCTCCATTACCGGTGGTTACCGATACAGAGGCACACTTTATCCAAATTTTTCTGGACTTTACTTTTTTGCCGATTATTGTAGTAACGAAATAGGCACATTGACTCCTAATGGAAGTGGATGGGACATGGCATTTTCTAATCAATTTACAGGAAATGGATGGACAACTTTTGGAGAGGCCATTGATGGCGAATTATATATTGCCGGTAGAAATTCAGGAAATGTATACCATATTGTCGATAACAGCTTAAGTATTGATGAATATTCAAAATCCGAGTTTAGTTTATATCCTAATCCAGCTAAAGGATTTATCACTATTGAGTCTAATGATAATAAAGCCATCAATACTGTTAATATATACTCACTGCATGGTAAAATAGTCAAATCCATTAATTTTAATGGTCTAAATCAAGCAGAAATCAATACAACAGATCTAGCTAAAGGCGTGTATCTTACAGAAATAATCTCGGACAAATCATCGAAAGAAATTAAAAAATTAGTTATCAATTAATGACAAACAAACTTGGGAAACTGTATTTAATCCCTACAACATTAGGTGACAACTATCCATTGGAAGTATTACCGATTACTGTCAAAAATACAATTGAAAAATTAGATACTTTTATTGTTGAAAATGAAAAATCGGCCAGACGATTCATCAAAAAAATAACCCCTTCAAAGAAACAGTCCGAACTCAAACTATATGTACTTAATAAACATACTGATCCATCAGAACTACCTACTTTTATTGAAAGCTGTCTTAAAGGTCTTGACATAGGATTGCTATCTGAAGCAGGCTGTCCAGCTATTGCTGACCCTGGAGCCGACATTGTTGGTTTGGCCCACAAAGAAAATATTCAAGTTATTCCTCTAGTAGGTCCGTCTTCTATTATTATGGCATTAATGGCATCTGGCATGAATGGCCAGAGTTTTGCTTTTAATGGCTATTTGCCCATAGATAAGAATGCCCGAAAATCAGAACTACTGCGATTGGAAAAATTATCCCAACAACAAAATCAATCCCAATTATTTATCGAGACTCCTTATAGAAATAATGCCATGTTGGAGGATATATGCAAAACCCTAAATGATAATACATTAGTATGCGTTGCTTGCGATATTACATTACCAACAGAATATATAAAAACGAAAACAGTAAGAAATTGGAAAAAAAATAGTGCTGACCTTCATAAAAGACCAGCACTGTTTATTATTCATAAAAACTAATTGAAATTAAGCTTTTAATTTCACTTTTGCTTTTCTATTAGGCTTAACCATTGATGTATCATAACCAGAAAACTTTTTGATGTAATGTTGGATGGTAGTCCCAAAAGCATCTGCAAACACATCAGAACCATAACTTCTCAGGTATTTTTTGACATTTCCTGGACCTGCTAAATGGGCAGCAGCTAAAATACCAGACTCTGTAATGTGAATACCATTTATGGTTTTGCCAACAAATTTGTCAATGTCCTTTCTTAGAATCCATTTGTTACGTTCCGCATTTGCTAAAAATGCCTTTTCTTGGATTTCTGGATTGTTTAAAAAATGTGTTAGATTATAAACACCAATCATTTTAAGGGTTTCTTTACCAAATTGGTACTTTCCTAAATATCCAAAGGTGTTTACTGTAAAATAATCTCCACCTGACTCTTTAAAACCTAGAGCTTCTTTAAAACCTACAAACGATTTTCCTAATGTAGGCGAAAATGGTTTATACGTTTTTTCAAGTGGTAACATGGTCGATTCTGAAGGATCTAATTCGTTGTCATTTGTGTATGACAAGTCATTAGCAGAATAATCATTAGATGTAATCGCTTTATTCGTTTTAAACGAACTGAATAATAAGACACATATTGTAAGCGATAGGGCTATTAGACTTCCAATATTTTTTCTCATAATTTTAAATTTCTTCAACACATTTCTTGAGGGAAAAATGTTTTGAAATTTTCAGCGTGCAAAGGTATGATGTTTTTTTAAATATTGAAAATTAATCGATTAAGTACCTTAAAAGTAGATTCCGTGTAGTAAAATGCCATTTTCTTCGTTGAACTCCAAAGCCGGGAATGGTACTTTTATCGTATTAAAAATGCAGAATATCGATCGCAAAACATGAGAATTTGTTTTAATTCGGGTCAAATCAATATCCAAACTCAAGTAATATTGTCGGACTCTATTTTGGTTCACAAAAGCACCATTTAATGTTTCATTCTCACCAGTCAACATACCATCTGCCCCATAACCAAAAGCAACATTTAGCCATTTGGGAATTTTATCATTCTTTATGAAAGAATGCACATTAAAACTCAACCAGTAAGTTTGCCCATTATAATCCTTTAGAAACTCTTCTGAAAGCCCATCTCCCAATTTATCTGGTCTTTGCGAAGCATACTGGGTTTGATGAAATGAATACTTCATTGTAATACGCTGTTCTTTCCACAACAACTCTTGACCAACAAACAAGCCTGTGCCTACGGCATTAGCAGCCATATCTCCCCAAGAAAATCCCCATTCTTCTGAAAAACCGTCAAAGATCTCAACAGCCGTTAAAAAAGTAAATCCCAAAGTGCCTCCGTAAATCAATTGATCTCTTCTACTAACACCACTCCAATTCAGCACACTTGCTCCCAGCCGACCAATTTGATAGGCAGAATACACATGGCCCAGCTTATCCATTTGTAACCATTCACCATTATCATTGAGGGTATGAAATTTGGATCGCGGATAATCTTGATACCATAATTGGTCTAAAGCCAGTAATGATATAGCACCCAAACTTGCCTCAGAAATAACCACAGCATTCCTTCTAGGTTTGTTTAGAGAATCACTGGGTTTAAGAAATAAGTTTATTTGAGATTGTGAATATGAGAAAAACACAAAAAAGCAAGCAACACTATTTATCCAAAGCTGTCTCAATAATATTAATTATAAATCCCTTGTGACGATAAATACCGTTGATATTCGCGTGCATTGGCATTATGCTGACTTAATGTTTTAGCAAACTTATGATAGCCGATACGTTGTGCATCAGCAGCAAAATACAGGTAACTGTGTTTTTCATAGTTTAAAACCGCATTAATGGCAGAAATATCAGGCATTGTGATTAATCCTGGTGGCAATCCCGCATATTTATAGGTGTTATACGGTGATTCTATTTCCTTATGCTTGTTAAGGACTCTTTTAATAACTATGTTTTGATATTCTGGTAATTGATACGCAGCAAACTTCAGTGTAGGGTCTGCCTGTAATGGAATACCCGCTCGTAATCTGTTTATATATACGCCAGCCACGCGCGGTTGTTCTTCTTTCTTTTTGGATTCCTCATAAACAATTGAAGCCAAAGTCATAACGTCATTTTGAGTCATGTTTAAAGATTCGGCTTTGGATTTTTTGTCTTCTGACCAAAATCTATTGTATTCAGTTAGCATGCGCTCCCGAAACTGATTGGCAGATGTATTCCATTTAAATTCATAACTGTTCGGTAAGTACATTCCCAAAGCCGTTAGATTGGAAAAGCCATTTTCAGTCAAAAAAGCCTCATCTTTCATGGCTTGAATTAAAGACAGACTATCAGCTTCTATTTGTGAACCAATTCGACCCGCCAAATTCTCCAACGATTCCTGATTATTAAAGGTTACGGTTATTGGCAGGTTATTTATCCTAATGGAATTAATAATATCATTATTATTCATATTCTTTTTTATAGCATAACGACCTGCTTTTACGTTTGTCGTGTATTGCTTACGTTCAGCTAGAGCATCAAATCCATTAATATCTTTTAGTAATGGTATAAGTTGCTCGCGAACCTCATCATAATTGGCGTTAGTAGGAATATAAATATAGGCTTCTTCATTATTGAAAGCTGTATTGGGCTCAAACATTGCACTATACACGTAGTAGGCAAAATAGGCCGCTACTGCCAACCCAATCAATGCTATAGCCCAAAGTATTTTTTTGATATACATTTACTTATTAATTAATTGTAATAAATATTCATTCTTAAAACTGGCACCATCAAAATTCCAATCTTGCTTCAATCCAATTTCAACAAATCCTTGTCCCTTGAATAATTGAAGACTGGTATGGTTTTCTTCTGAAATGTTACAAAAGAGCTGATGTAAGTGCAATTGGCCAAAGCTATAATTAATCAATAACTTAAGCGCTTCTTTGCCATATCCCTGATAACGATCGTGTTCTGATTTTATTAAAATTCCCAAACCAGCACGTTTGTTTTTAAAGTCAAAATTGAATAAATCAATGAGTCCCAAAGTTTGATTATTATAATCTGAAATAACCAATCGCAACTGCTTCACCTCATAAATATCTTTGTGGGCATTTTCGAGATATTGTTTTATTAGATATCTGGAGTAAGGTGTTTGTGTGTTGCTTAATTCCCATAGATTCTCATCATTCTCTATTTCAAAGATAAACTCCAAGTCTTCGGGCTCCAATGCCCTTAAAAAAATATGTTCCCCTTTAAGCGTTACCATGAAATCTCACCTTTAAAAACTTGGATAGCTGGTCCTTGTAACCAAATATCGGTATAACCTTTACCACTTTGCTTAAAAGACACCTTCAACTCTCCACCAGGAGTTTGCAGCGTAATATCATTAGTGGTTGTTTCACCTATAGTATGCATAGCCAAAGCCACAGCTGTAACACCAGTTCCGCAGGATAATGTTTCGTCTTCGACACCACGCTCATAGGTTCTGACTGAAAAATTGTCATTCGACAGCTTACTCACAAAATTCACATTACTACCAGCTTCAAAATATGGCGAACCATATCTAATTTTTGAACCCAATGACTTAATATTTAATTCTTGAAGATTATTATTTAGTTCCACATGATGTGGCGAACCTGTATTCAAAAAGACATGATTTTCATGTTTTTCAATATTATTAACATCCTGCATATGCAAACGAACGATACCATTTTCAATAACCGCCTGATGCTCTCCATCAATAGCCATAAAAGATGTCTGTTTATCAATCAAACCTAAAAAATTAGCAAAGGCTACAATACAACGTCCACCATTTCCACACATAGAGCTTTCATTACCATCAGCGTTAAAGTACACCATCTTAAAATCCAAAGTATCATGATTTTCAAGCAAAATAAGACCATCGGCTCCAATGCCAAAACGTCTGTCACATAAATGCTTAATCCGTTTGGTATCATTTTTGTCGAAAATCAATTGCCGATTGTCAATGATTACAAAGTCATTTCCGGTGCCTTGATATTTATAAAATGTCAGTGTCATAATGCAAGGCAAATATATGAATATTATCACGTATTAAACCTTGTTAAATAGGCGTTAATTCTGACGTTAAAAAAAGTTAAATATCAAATTATGTTTCAATAAAAAATTAATTTTAATCGTTATTCATTTAATTAAAACAATTTAGAACATGAAAAAGATTGCAACTTTAGTATTTGTTTCGGTATTAGGTGGATTTATTAGTTTATCAGCCTACAAATTATTTGTTGAAAACAACACTGAAAACACGATTACTCACAGTGAGGAACAACCTAATTTCATACCAACCAGTTATACGCATACGAACTTAAACAATGGAAATACCCTTCCTGGTTTTGTTGATGCAGCTGACAAGTCTATCCACGCTGTAGTCCATGTTAAAAACACAGCTATTGTATCCAGCCCAACTACTTTGGAAGATTTCTTCTACGGCAGACGTTCACAGCGTCCTCAAATAGGTACTGGAAGCGGTGTCATTATTGATAAAAACGGTTACATTATTACTAATAACCATGTAATTGATGGTGCCAGAGAAATATCAATTACCACAAATGACAATAAAATTTATGATGCCAAACTTATTGGTACAGATCCTAAAACCGATATTGCCCTTTTAAAGATTGAAGCAGATGAGGATTTGCCATACATTGTATTTGGTGATTCAGACCAAGCAAAAATTGGTGAATGGGTACTAGCTGTTGGAAACCCCTTTAATCTGACCTCAACCGTAACCGCGGGAATCATTAGTGCAAAATCCCGTGATCTTTCAGGTCAAAACTATCAGTCATTTATCCAAACCGATGCTGCTGTAAACCCTGGTAACTCTGGTGGTGCTTTGGTAAATGAAAATGGTGAATTGGTTGGTATTAACACAGCAATTTCATCGCAAACAGGTTCCTATATAGGATACTCTTTCGCTGTTCCTAGTAATATTGCCAGAAAAGTCGTAGAGGATATTATGGAATTTGGTGATGTGCAAAACGGCATATTAGGTGTTAACGGTTGGAGCTTAAACGGAGTCACTTCGGAAAAATTAGAAGTTAACCAAACTGAAGGATTTTACGTTGGCTCTGTAGATGAAAAATCTGGTGCTAAAAAAGCAGGTATTGAAAAAGGCGATATCATTACGCAAATAGATAATGTCAAGATTTCCAAGTTTGCAGATTTAACAGGATATCTCAATACCAAAAGACCTGGTGATATAGTTCAGGTGTCCTTCATTAGAAATAGCAATACTCAAATAGTGCCTGTTGAACTTTCCAATAGTGAAATTATGACCTTGGAATTTATGGATATTCAGGTTAAAAACATGTCGCAGGATATTAAGGATGAATACAATATTGACCATGGAGTCATGGTAACCAAGAACGACAACTACTGGTTGTACCAAAAAATTGGCTTGAACAGAGGCTATATTATTACAGACATCAATGATGTAACTATTAACAGTGTCGAAGACATTTCAAAACTAAAAAGTAAGTACGGTTCCAACTTTAGTGATAACATTGAAAAGTTAGGCATCATTAACAGACGTGGTCAAAAACAGAGTTTTATTTTCAGGTAGGAAGTAGGTACAGAAATATCAAAATCCCTTTAACAACTTTTAACGTTAAAGGGATTTTTTATTTTAAAAAATTGTAAACGAAAACGTTTGAAATGTGTTACTTTTGCAAAAAATTTAAAACAACACACTAAAATTTTAAACAATGAGTTTTAACGAAACTTATGAAAGCGAATTAGCATTTCAAGCAGACCGTAGACGTGCAACTGTTGAATTTATCAAAATTGTAAGCGATTTATGGTACGACAAGTCCATTGAATTGGTACTTTTTAGAAATCAGTTAATTGATAGAAATGTCAGCGAAATATTAAACTTACACGAGTATGCCTGTGAGTTTGTTCAAAAACCGATTTCTATCTTCGATTCTGTAGAAATTGCGCAAGCCATCAAAACATTGGATTTACCACCTGCTAAATTAGACATTGGTAAATTAACGTATGAGTATCATTTAGAGGAAAAAAAATTCAGCAACGCGTTAGCATTTGTAGCCGATAAACTCAATGGTGCCAAAACAGAAAAAGCTATTCAGCCAAAAGATGTGGTGTTGTATGGATTTGGTAGAATTGGTCGTTTGGTAGCAAGAGAACTTATGACCAAAACTGGTAAAGGAAGCCAATTGCGTTTACGCGCTATTGTAACCAGAGGTGACATCAATGAAACGGTTTTGGAAAAACGTGCATCGTTATTACGTAATGATTCTGTTCATGGAGATTTTTCTGGGACTGTAGTAGCGGATATTAAAAATGAGGCATTAATCATCAATGGTACAACGGTAAACATTATTTCTGCCAATGCTCCAGAAGAAATCGATTATACAGCCTATGGTATCAACAATGCTTTGGTAATCGATAATACTGGTGCCTTCAGAGATAAAGAAGCTTTATCAAGACATTTAACATCCAAAGGTGCTGACAAGGTTTTATTGACTGCTCCTGGAAAAGGCGTTCCGAATATTGTGCATGGTGTCAATCAAAAAGATCACAATCCAGACTCTGTTGATATTTTCTCGGCAGCATCTTGTACAACTAATGCTATTACTCCAGTTCTTAAAGCCATTGAAGATTCATTTGGTGTAAAAAGTGGTCATTTAGAAACCATTCACGCATATACCAACGATCAAAATTTAGTAGATAATTTCCATAAAAAATACCGTCGTGGTCGTGCTGCGGCACTAAACATGGTTATAACCGAAACAGGTGCTGGTAGTGCTGTTGCCAAGGCTTTACCTGAATTAGAAGGTAAGTTAACCTCTAATGCCATTCGTGTGCCTGTTCCAAATGGTTCTTTGGCTATTTTGAATTTGGAATTGGAAAAGGAAACCTCATTGGATGGCATCAATACCATCCTTAAAAAATATGCACTGGAAGGTGATTTGGTTGAGCAAATAAAATACGAATTGAGTGATGAGTTAGTATCCAGCGATATTGTTGGTAGCTCGGCTCCTGCTATTTATGATAGTAAAGCAACCATTGTTCGTGAAGATGGAAAAAATGCTATTTTATATATTTGGTATGATAATGAGTATGGCTATAGCCATCAGGTCATTAGATTGGCTAAATATATTGCCAAAGTAAGACGCTATACATATTATTAGTAGTCACAAAAAACCATTAAAAAAATCTTGCTTAAAATTAAGCAAGATTTTTTTTATTTTTCACGCAACCTTTTCCTACTTTTTGCATCTACTAATAAAATGACCAACTATGAAACAAAAACTCTTCAAACTATTTACTTTTTCCATTTCCTTAATCCTCATGGGCTGCTTTGGTTATAATGGAAACGATGACGACGATGGCCCAAACACTATTGATTGGCCACAATCTGCCTATAGTCCAGTCTTCATGGACAGGGAAGAATTTGAAACTACAACCGAACTTTTACCTCCACAAACCATTGTAAATTCTGGTAAAATCTACGTTAAAGATGCACTGTTATTTATCAATGAAGTACATGAAGGTTTTCACATTATCAATAATGCCAACCCTGAAAATCCACAGAACATTGCTTTTCTTAAAGTAATCGGCTCTTCAGATATCAGTATCAAAAACAATAGCCTTTACGTAGACAATGCGGTAGATTTAATTGCATTACGCATCAATGACACCTATGATAGTGTTGAAATAACCAAACGTATAACCGATATTTTCCCAAATCCTTTGGCTATTTCACCTGATGGGCATCAGGCAGCTTATTCCGAAGGACTTATTGTAGTAGATTGGGAGTTAAATGAATAAGACAGCTAACATGAAAAAATATATATTTATTATCATATCGCTATTATTTATAGGATGTGATTCAGATTCCAATAGTATCGACAATGGTTTTGCATCCAGTTCTGAAACTGGGCAAGGTGGATCATTGGCTCGATTCACAATTCTTAACGATTATTTGTACACAGTGGACAATCGGTATTTGAATGTCTTTAATATTTCAAATCCGGAGCAACCCGTACAAGTGAATACCGTAGAAATTGGTTTTAATATCGAAACCCTTTTTAATTATAAACAATACCTCTATATGGGATCTAGAAACGGCATGTATATTTACGGAATACAAAATCCTGAAATGCCCGAATATCTTTCCGATGTACAACACTTTACAGCTTGTGACCCTGTAATTGCTAACGATCAATTTGCTTTTGTGACATTAAAAGGCGGCAATCAATGTGGGACAAACCTGAACAAATTGGAAATTTATAATGTTACCGATATTGTAAATCCGGTATTGGTTTCCGAAAGAAACCTAACAGGTCCCATAGGATTGGGACTATTCAACAATTATTTGTTTGTATGCGATGATGAAGTTAAAATTTTTGATGTGTCTTACCCTGAAAATTCTGTTTTAATCACTGCCATTAACCGACAGGCTTTTGATGTAATTATTCAAGATGATTTACTCATTTTAATTGGCGCTAATGGCTTGTATCAGTATCGTTTAGATGAAAACAATATTGAAAACATTCAGGAATTAAGCGCACTTAACATCTAAATACGCATATTGTCCGTATATAAAAAAAGCCTCACCCAGTGAGGCTTTTTAATATATCTGTTTTTAACTAAACATAATTTCTTATTTTCGTAACACAACAAAACTTAACAAAAACCAAATGAAGACGTTAAACTTTCTAGCCATTGTACTTTTTATGCTATGTGGTTTCCAAACTCTACAAGCCCAAACCGAAACCAATGACGAAGACGACGGACTATCTTTAGACAACAGTACCATTAACAACCAGTTTGAATATGTACTGAAAAAGTCTGGAAACTTTAGAGGTACCAATGGTCAAATGTATGAAGCCGTAAACCGTAATATGTTGGAGACTTTACAGGCGCATACCAACGATTCGCTAAAAACCTTACGTAAGGATTTGGCTGACACCCAAACCATTGTTAATACCCAGGCCAAGGAAATAACCGATTTAAAAGCCAACCTGACCAATACACAGGAAAATCTGGATGCCACCAATAAAGAAAAAAACAATATGGCGCTTTTTGGTATGCAAATGAGCAAGTCCAGTTATAATGTATTGATGTGGTCTATTATTGCAGCGTTGCTAGCTTTATTATTGTTGTTTATTTATAAGTTTAAAAACAGTAATGCGGTTACCAAGGAAGCCAAAAAGAACCTGGCCGAAATTGAGGAAGAGTTTGACGAACATAGACGTACCGCTTTAGAGCGTGAACAAAAAGTAAGACGCCAATTACAAGATGAATTAAACAAACAAAAAGGCAGTTAATACATAGCTCCTTTAAAATCATAATAAAATCTGTAAGCACTTGTTTACAGATTTTTTTGTTTTAAAGTTAAAATCAACGAACTTCGTTGGTTAGTGATAAGTTATACGTCATTTAAACTAACCCGACCAAATAATGAAATTAAAACGAAATGGAACCTTTATCCTTCTAATAGCATTCCTGATATTAGGCTGTAAAAATGCTGAAAAGAAAACCGTAAAAGAATCTGATAATTCTGATTCTTATGTTTTAGTAAGTAATTGGCCTAATTTGCCAGACAATTTCACTTTAGGAAGTCCAACTGGATTAGGACTTGATAGCAAAGGAAATATAATTGCATTTCATCGTTCTGGTAGAGCTTGGGAAACTATGCCAATTTCACACTTGCCTTTAATTAAAGAAAATACTATATCAGTAATAGATTCTAAAACAGGTAAAATTCTTAATTCCTGGGGAGGCAATTTGTTCATAATGCCACACGGACTTGAAGTTGATAATGAAGATAATATTTGGGTTACTGACTGTGGACTTCACCAAGTTTTCAAATTTGATTTGAGTGGAAATTTATTAATGACCTTGGGAGAAGCTAAAGTTTCTGGAAATGATGCTGAACATTTCAATCTTCCTACTGACGTCGCAGTTACAGCCGATGGCTCTTTCTATGTAAGTGATGGATATGGTAACAGTCGTGTTATGAAATTTTCAAAAGATGGAACATACTTATTTGAATGGGGAAAATTCGGAAATAAACAAGGGGAATTCAATATTCCTCACGCAATTGACTTGGATGACTTGGGTAATGTTTATGTAGCTGACCGAGAAAACAATAGAATTCAAAAGTTTGACGGTAAAGGAAATTTCATTACTCTTTGGCAAAACGAAACAACTGACCAATTATATTCTGTAACCATTGACAATCATAAAAACCATCTTTTTGGAATAGACTATTGGATTGATAATGATACTATTATCAAAGGTTCTGATATTTTTCGCTTTGATTTGGATCTTAACCAACAATTACAATTTGGTAGAACCGGATATTACAACGGACCTGTAGCAAGATATCATGATATTCAAATTGATAATGAGGGTAATATTTATGTCGGAGATATTTTAGGAAATAGAATTCAGAAATTTGAATTAAAATAAAAACGAAGTGCAAAATTGGCTATAATCCATTACTTGTTTCATGCTAAACCAAAAAACATTTCAAGTATATTTGCAGTCTAAAGCAAGACTATGCGTATTGATATCATTACCGTTTTACCTGAACTCTTAAGTAGTCCATTTGAGGCATCTATTTTAAAACGCGCCATTAAGGCTAATTTGGTAGAGGTGCATTTTCATAATCTTCGGGATTATACAACAGACAACTATAAATCGGTGGATGACTACCAGTTTGGTGGTGGCGCAGGTATGGTCATGATGATTGAGCCCATAGATAAATGTATTTCGGGTTTAAAAGCCGAACGTAATTATGATGAGATTATCTATATGACACCAGATGGTGAAACCCTGAATCAAGGTATCGCCAATCAAATCTCGTTAAAGGAAAACATTATCATTTTGTGCGGTCATTACAAAGGGGTTGACCAACGTGTACGTGACCATTTTATAACCCGCGAAATCTCTATTGGTGATTATGTACTTTCTGGTGGCGAGTTAGGAGCAGCTGTGTTGTGCGATGCTGTAATTAGATTGATACCTGGTGTGCTAGGAAATGAGACTTCTGCCCTAACCGATTCGTTTCAAGACAATCTATTGGCGCCTCCAATTTATACGAGACCACGTAGCTATAAAGGTTGGGACGTACCAGAAGTCTTGTTTAGCGGCAACTTCCCAGAAATTGAAAAATGGCGTGAAGACAAAGCCTATCAACGCACCAAAAGCAGACGTCCTGATTTACTGGATGAGTAGTTTGGCTTAGAGAGCCTCAATCACCATAAAAAGAACATCTTAAAAAAATTAATTATTAATTGTTCATTATTAATTATTAATTATCTTTGCACCCAATTTCGGGTTAACCTCTGGCGAGAATCGTGAATGTTGTTTCGAATCAATACTATTAAATTTAAAGATATGGAATCTTTAGTAAAATTTGTACAAGACGAGTTTGTAACAAGAAAAGACTTCCCAGAGTTTAGTGCTGGTGATACTATTACGGTTTATTACGAGATTAGAGAAGGTGATAAAGTCCGTACACAGTTTTTTAGAGGCGTTGTAATCCAACGAAGAGGCACAGGTGCTTCCGAAACCTTTACGATTAGAAAAATGTCTGGAACTGTAGGCGTTGAGCGTATTTTCCCAGTAAACATGCCAGCTTTGCAAAAGGTTGAAGTGAACAAGCGTGGTAGCGTTCGAAGAGCACGTATTTACTACTTCAGAGGCTTGACTGGTAAGAAAGCAAGAATTAAAGAAAGCATGAAACGTTAATAATCAGTTGATAACGTAGGAAAGCCCTGTTTTTACAGGGCTTTTTTTATTAACAAAAGTTAATAACTCCGGTTTATAATTGGTTGATATCTAATGCCTTAAAAAATTTGGAATTTTAAAATGTCATACTATATTAGCTAAACGATTGAGGGACAACTTCGGTTGGTGTTAGTTTGAAAATAACTGCTTAACTCTTTAAATCGTATAAAGTAACGTTCTTTATAATAATTGTTTTTTGAGGTTTTGAAACGGTATGTGTAAGCATATTTAGTGAAGGAGCCAAGAAGCTTTAAAAGTGTTGCATGCTTCTGCAGGCAGTAACTGTAAAGTGGAAAGCTACGACTGGCAGTAGAATCGAAAGTGATAGCTGTGTAATAGTAGCAATGTATTGGATAGTGTGAGTCATGAAAATGGATTACGGTAGACAATAGATCAAGAAAAGCAATTAAACAAAAACATTTTTAGCAACAGGTCAATACATTTTGAAAGTTGTAACATTAAAAATGTTTTTTTGAAACCGAGTAACTTGAATTGAAAAGTGGGAAAGCAATTTCACACGAGAGAGCAGCAATGTTTTCTAGATCACGCCAAAGGTTTCGAAGAAAGCCATGTCAACAGCGGATTAAGTTCTAAAGTGATATGGCTTTTGTTTTTTATTTAGGTTATGTATCTTCACCCTTTGTTAAAACACTATGAATCTTCCCTTCATTTCCGATAAGACTTTTACAAAACAAGATTACCCAACGAATGAATTCCCAAAAGCAGAATACGACAGTTGCACTTTTGTAAATTGTAATTTTTCAGAATCCTATCTGTCCTATGTATCCTTTACGGATTGCGAGTTTTTAGATTGCGATTTAAGTGGTATCAAAATAAAAGACACACTTTTTAAGGATGTTATTTTCAAACAGTGCAAATTGCTAGGAGTGGACTTTAGCATATCCAGTGATTTTCTTTTCTCTATAAAAGCAGAAGATTGCAATTTTAGCTTTTCATCATTTTACGGTAAAAACCTGAACAAGCCACGTTTTAATAATTGTATTTTAGAACAAATTGATTTTACTAATGCGAATCTTTCGGAAGGCATTTTTCAAAATTGTCATTTGAAACACGCCATTTTTGATAATGCAAATTTGGAGAAAGCCGATTTAAGAACCGCTTTAGATTTTAGAATCAATCCTACCAATAATAAAATGAAGAATGCTAAATTTTCAAAAGAAGGCGCCCTAACGCTTTTGAATGATTTTCAAATAATTATTGATTGATTTTAGTATGTTTTTTATGATTTTTTTAAGACTTAAAAATTAAACTTACAAATAGCTTTGTAGTCTAAACATGCATTAACCTCAAGCACATGCGCAATATTATTCTAACCATCATTGGAATTCTGCTTATTGCAGGTTCATTTTTTGTAGCCAAAAAATTAATTGATAGTAAAACGAAACCTAAACCGGTAGCCAATAAAATCATTAAAACCGTTTTTACTGATACCGTAAAAAATTCAACCATCAACATCGTAATTCAAGCAAATGGTAGTTTGGTTGCCAAACGCCGAGTAGAATTATATGCAGAAGTGCAAGGGATTTTTAAATCAGGAAGCAAACTCTTTAAGCCTGGTCAGGAATACTCAAAAGGTGAAGCCCTTATTCGTATTGATGCTGCTGAATATTACGCCAGTGTTCAATCGGCTAAAAGTAATCTATACAATTCCATTGCCGCTATCATGCCTGACATTCGATTGGATTTTCCGGAAATGCATCAGAAATGGCAAGGGTATTTGAATACATTCGATTTAAATAAAACCACACCAAAACTTCCTGAAATAACATCGGATAAAGAAAATTACTTTATTACTGGTAGAGGAATCATCTCCAATTATTATGATGTTAAAAACCAGGAACAACGGTTAGCTAAATACAATATTACGGCGCCCTTCAGTGGTATTCTAACGGAAGCTTTGGTCACCGAAGGTTCTTTAATAAGAAGTGGGCAAAAATTGGGAGAATTTATTGATCCTAGTGTTTATGAAATGGAAGTAGCTTTAAGTAAGGCATATGCCAGTCTTCTAAAAGTTGGGGAATCTGTTACTTTAAGTAACCTAGAACATACAGAAAGTTACACAGGAAAAGTATCTCGCGTTAACGGTAGTATTGATGCTACAACCCAAACAATTACTGCTTTTATTGAAGTTTCGAATGATAATCTCAAAGAAGGCATGTATTTGGAAGCCAATTTGGATGCCAAAGACGAGCCGAATGCCATTGAAATCAGTAGAAATTTAATGTTGGATAATGACCAAATCTTTGTAGTTAGAGATAGTATATTGGACGTCATAGATGTTAAGCCTGTTTTTTATTCCGAATCTAAAGTGGTCTTAAAAAATGTCCCGGATGGAACAGTCATTTTGGACAAACCGGTTGTAGGTGCTTACTCGGGTATGCTTGTTCAACCATTCGTTGATACCAAAAACAAGCAGTAGACATGAGGAAGATTATTGCTTATTTTATTCGATATCATGTTGCCGTTAATGTATTCATTATTGCTTTTTTTGTATTTGGAGTTTTAGGCGTTCTTTCTTTGAAATCATCGTTTTTCCCATTGGTAGATTCCAAAATCATCAATGTCAATATCACATATCCAGGAGCTTCCCCTCAAGAAATTGAAGAAGGTATTGTACTTCAAATAGAAGATAATTTAAAAGGATTAAAGGGTATTGACCGTGTTACCTCCACTTCTAGTGAAAACAGTGGCGTTATAACTGTTGAAATTGAGAAAGGGGAAAATATCGATTTCATGCTATTGGAGGTTAAAAATGCCGTGGACCGAGTTCCGTCATTTCCAACAGGCATGGAACCATTAGTGGTCTCCAAACAAGAAGCTATTCGTGAAACTATTTCCTTTGCTTTAAGTGGAACCAATGTTCCTTTAAAGACGTTAAAGCAACTTGGCAGACAAATTGAAAACGACTTAAGAACCATTGATGGTATTTCTCAAGTAAGTGTAACAGGCTACCCTGAAGAAGAAATTGAAATTGCTGTTAATGAAACCGACTTATTAGCCTATGACCTCACCTTTAGTGATGTGGCACAAGCTGTGGCTTCATCCAATATTCTAATTACTGGTGGTAATATCAAAACGGATGCTGAAGAATATTTGATACGTGCCAACAACCGTTCTTACTATGGCGATGAACTTTCAAATATCGTTATCAAGGCGACACTAGATGGTAAAACGGTTCGCCTTAAAGATGTTGCTATTGTTAGAGATCGTTTTTCAGAAACACCCAATGCCACCTATTTTAATCAACAGCTATCCATAAACATTTCAGTTACAAGTACGAACACTGAAGATTTAATCTCCTCTGCTGATAAGGTTAAGGAATATATTGAAACCTATAACCAAAAACATGAGAACGTATCCTTAAATGTCGTTCGAGATCTCTCTATTACTCTGAATCAACGTACGCAATTATTGACGGAAAACGCCGTAATTGGTATGTTATTAGTATTAGTATTTTTGTCTTTATTTCTTAACACACGTTTGGCATTTTGGGTAGCCTTTGGATTGCCCATTTCTTTTTTGGGAATGTTCATATTTGCAGGTCAGTTTGATGTTACCATTAATGTCTTATCCTTATTTGGGATGATTATTGTCATTGGTATTCTGGTTGATGATGGTATTGTAATTGCAGAAAATATCTATCAACATTATGAAAAGGGCAAATCACCTATTCAGGCGGCTGTTGATGGCACCATGGAAGTGATACCGCCCGTTGTTTCAGCTATTATTACAACGCTTTTAGCATTTTCTCTATTCTTATTCCTGGAAAGTAGAATCGGTGAATTTTTTAGTGAAGTGTCAGTCATTGTTATTTTAACCTTGACCATATCTCTTGTTGAGGCTTTAATCATTTTACCAGCACATTTGGCGCACTCAAAAGCCTTAAGAAAACAAGTGCCTGAAGAAAATCCTTCAAAAACGAAACAGTTTTTTGCAAAAATGCGTGGTATTAATGCTCTTGGGGATAGAATCATGAAATTTTTAAGAGATAAGTTTTATACACCAGCTTTAAAATTTGTACTCGAATTCAAGGTACTATCGCTAGGAATTTTTATCGCACTTTTAGTTTTAACCTTCGGTTCTATTGGTGGCGGCATTATAGGTGTAACACTATTTCCCACTATTGCCAGTGACCGCGTTTCTATTGAATTGGATATGCCCAATGGAACCAATGTAAAAGTGACCGATTCCATTATCTCGATGATTGAGGAAAAGGCGTTAATTGCCAATAGCGAGTTCACTGAAGAATATCTAAAAGGAACGGGAAAAGAACTTTTTGAGAACACCATCTTGTCTTTAAATAGTAGTTCAAGTGCCAGTTTGACAATCAATATGCTACCAGGAGAAGAACGGCCTGATGAAATTAATGCGTCATTGGTTGCCAATAGAGTTCGGGAACTGGTTGGTCCAGTCATTGGAACGGAGCGCTTAATCTTTGGCTCAGGAGGAAATTTTGGGGGCAGTCCTGTTTCTGTTGCCCTGTTGGGAAATAATATTGAGGAATTAAAAGCTGCTAAAGTGGAGCTAAAAGATGTCTTGGATAAAAACCCACTACTCAAAGATATTGAGGATAATGACCCTGCGGGTATTAAAGAAATTCGTCTGGAGTTAAAAGAAAGCGCCTACCTTCTAGGATTAGATCTTTCAACGGTTATGTCTCAAATTCGAGCCGGTTTCTTTGGAGCCCAATCACAACGCTTCCAAAGAGGACAAGATGAAATTAGAGTTTGGGTCCGCTATGATAGAGATAATCGGGCATCTATTAACAATTTAGAAGATATGCGCATCGCAACTCCTTCAGGTGAGCGTGTAACTTTAAAAGATATTGCCACCTATACTATTGAGCGCGGTGATGTGGCTATTAATCATTTGGAAGGTAAACGTGAAATTAATATTTCGGCAGACTTAAAAGATCCGAGTTCCAGCGCAACCGATATTTTAGACGATATAAGAAATAATACCATTCCAGAATTACAATCAAAATATCCTACTATTTCAGCGTCATTTGAAGGTCAAAATCGTGAAGCGCAAAAATTATCATCGTCTTTAGCTCGAGCAGGTATTCCTATTCTTTTATTAATTTATATAACAATTGCCTTCACCTTCAGAAGTTACAGTCAGCCAATTCTATTACTCTTGTTGGTGCCGTTTAGTTTAACATCAGTAGCATGGGGACACTGGTTGCTAGGATTTCCAGTTAATGTTTTATCACTTTTAGGAATCATAGCGCTTATAGGTATTATGGTCAACGATGGCCTCGTTTTAATAGGTAAATTCAATAGTAACCTTAAGGAAGGATTACCATTTGATATTGCATTAACTGAAGCTGGTAAATCCAGATTTAGAGCCATTTTCTTAACTTCATTAACAACAATTGCCGGATTAGCGCCACTTCTATTGGAGAAAAGCAGACAGGCCCAATTTTTAAAACCGATGGCCATTTCAATTTCATTTGGTATAGGTTATGCCACCATATTGACCTTATTGGTATTACCTTTATTTTTATCATTTAGCAATAGCATCAAGAAAAATGCCAAATGGTTAATTACTAACAAGAATGTAACTAAAGAAGAAGTTGAAAGGGCGATTAAAGAATTAAAAGAAGAACATGAGTATTAAGCATTTTATTTTTTATGGGTTGTTTTTAAGTTCGTTACACCTATTCTCTCAAGAAATTTTGACTACAAATCAAGCTTTTGAGTTAGCACTGGAACATAATTATGGTATTAAAATAACCAATAATGCGGTTGAAGTTGCAGAAAATAACACAAGTATTCTAAATTCAGGCTATCTACCTATAGTTACTGGAAATGCAGGTGCTAATTATAATTTAGACAACACTGAAGCAAAATTTTCCAATGGTGAAACTACAACATTATCAGGTGCTGAAAGCTCAAACTATAATGCCTCTTTAAATCTGAATTATACCATTTTTGATGGTATGGGAAGACAGTACAATATTCAACGATTTCAAGAAGAATATTCCTTATCAAAACTGGATGCTCGTGCAACCATTGAAAATGTGGTTTTACAACTTTTTACAGTTTATTATTCCGTAGTCCGAATTTCAGAAAACACAACAGCACTGGAACAAACATTCAGCATTTCTAAAGATAGACTCAAACGCGCAGAATATCAATTTGAATACGGACAAGACACTAAATTAGGGGTTTTGAATGCTCGAGTAGATATTAATAATGACAGCATTAACCTCATAAACATCAAACAGCAACTCAAAAATACCAAAAGAGACCTGAATGTTATTTTAGGTGCCCAATTAAATGATGATTTCAATGTAGAAACAGACATGGATTTTCTATTAGAATTGAACAAAGAAGACCTAATGTCAAAAACCAAGGCGAATAATGTTGCGCTTTTACAGGCTGATAAAAACATTTCAATAAGTGAAATTGATATTAGATCCAGTAAAGCACGATATTTACCAACTCTGGGACTAACAGGTTCCTATGGCTGGAACAAAAGCAATAATAATGCGGCGGCATTTGTTTCAGAGGTAACGGGTGACGGTCTATCGGCTGGTTTAAGTCTCAATTGGAATATATTTGATGGTGGCAGCACTGCAACCCAAATCAAAAACACAAAGATACTTCTGGAAAATCAAAAAATATTAAAGGAAGAACTCGAAATAACCATAGAACGAGACTTCAATAATGCATGGGATGATTATCAAAATAAATTACTGATCTATAATGTTCAAGAAAATAATATCCAAACATTCTTGGACAATTTCAATAGAACTGAAGAAAAATATAAACTGGGACAAGCTACTTCTTTAGAATTTAGACAGGCACAATTAAATTTGCGTAATGCTGAAATTAGTAGAAATCAAGCAAAATATGATGCAAAAATTGCCGAGTTGACCGTTTTACAAATGAGCGGTGAATTATTGAATATTGATTTTTAACTTCACGGAAACCATTCCTTTTACTGGCAATTTAATACGATTACCAACTTCATAATCTTTTAGATTTTGTTATATTTGCAATTCTGTAAATTTTTGCAATTACTTCAAAAAATTCTTAATAATTATGACAAAATCTTCTACGATAATTTATACTAAAACAGATGAAGCACCAGCATTAGCAACCTATTCATTTTTACCAATTGTTAAGGCTTTTGCCAATCCATCTAACATTAAAATAGATACAAAGGATATTTCTTTAGCAGCTAGAATTTTAGCTGTATTTCCAGATTTCTTGACTCCTGAACAACAAGTAGAAGATGCTTTAGGTATCCTAGGGGAAATGGTAAAAAAACCTGAAGCAAACATAATTAAACTTCCAAATATCAGTGCTTCTATGCCACAATTAAAAGCAGCCATTAAAGAGTTGCAGGATAAAGGATATAAACTACCCAACTACCCAGACGATCCAAAATCAGATTCTGAAAAGGATATTAAAAATCGATACGACAAAATAAAAGGTAGCGCTGTTAACCCAGTTCTTAGAGAGGGTAATTCCGATAGACGCGCTCCAAAGGCAGTAAAAAATTATGCTAAAAAGAACCCACATTCTATGGGTGCATGGAGCAAGGAATCCAAAACTCATGTAGCAACAATGAGCGCTGGCGACTTTGCTCACAATGAAAAATCGGTGACTGTTCCAAATGCTACAGAAATAAAAATCATTCACACAGATACTCAAGGAAATGAAACCATCTTAAAACAAGCTTTTCCTTTATTGGCTGGTGAAATTATTGACGCTACGGTAATGAGTAAAAAAGCCCTATTAAGTTTTTTAGACAATGAAATTGCCGATGCTAAAAAACAAGGTGTTTTGTTTTCACTACATATGAAGGCGACTATGATGAAAGTGAGTGACCCAATCATTTTTGGTCATGCAGTTCGCACATACTTTAAAAATATTTTCGATAAATATAGTCAAGAACTAACTGAACTAGGTGTTGATGTCAACAATGGTTTTGGAAATTTATTAAGTAAAATATCTGAATTACCCTCAGAAAAACAAGCAGCTATCAAAGCTGATATCCAGGCCACTTATGAAAATCAACCCGACTTGGCAATGGTTAACAGTGATAAAGGTATCACCAACCTTCACGTGCCAAGTGATGTAATTATTGATGCTTCTATGCCTGCTATGATTCGTACATCTGGACAAATGTGGAACAAAGAAGGTAAACAGCAAGATACTAAAGCGGTGATTCCGGATAGCAGCTACGCAGGAGTTTACACGGCTACCATTGATTTCTGTAAAGAACATGGAGCATTTGATCCTACAACTATGGGAACTGTACCTAATGTTGGGTTAATGGCTCAAAAAGCTGAAGAATATGGTTCACACGATAAAACATTTGAAATTGCCAGTGACGGATCGGTTTCTGTTATTGATTCCAATGGTAACACTTTAATTCAGCACACTGTTGAAGCTGGTGACATTTGGAGAATGTGTCAAGTAAAAGATGCTCCTATTCAAGATTGGGTAAAATTAGCTGTTAACCGCTCAAGAGCTTCTCAAACACCAGTAGTTTTTTGGCTTGATAAAAACAGAGCTCATGATGCCGAATTAATCAAAAAGGTAAATACCTATCTAAAAGATCATGATACTAGTGGATTGGATATTCGAATTCTTTCACCTATTGAAGCTACTAAATTCACGTTAGAACGCGTTAAGGCAGGGAAAGATACTATATCCGTAACGGGTAATGTTTTAAGAGATTATTTAACCGACTTATTTCCTATTCTCGAACTAGGTACTAGTGCAAAAATGTTATCTATCGTGCCTCTTATGAATGGCGGTGGTTTATTTGAAACTGGTGCTGGTGGATCTGCTCCTAAACATGTTCAACAATTGGTTGAAGAAAACCATTTACGCTGGGATTCCTTGGGAGAATTTTTGGCATTGGCTGTTTCATTTGAGCATTTAAGTCAAGTTACCAACAATGAAAAAGCGGCTATTTTAGGAGAAACACTTGATGATGCTACAGAAATGTTATTACAAAAAAACCAATCCCCAAAACGAAAAGTTGGTGAATTAGATAATAGAGGTAGTCATTTCTATTTAGCTCTTCATTGGGCTGAAGCATTAGCCAATCAAAATAAAGATTTAGAGCTACAAAACATGTTTGCTCCAATAGCAAAACAGTTAAAAGACAATGAAGCTACTATTATTAAGGAGTTAAATAGCGTTCAAGGAAAATCTGTAAATATTGGTGGCTATTATGAACCAAATGATGAATTAACAAACCAGGTGATGCGGCCAAGTAATACCTTAAATGCGATATTAAAATCTTTAAATTAATTATAATATTAACATGAAAAGCTCCTTTTTAAGGAGCTTTTTTTATAGTTTTATTTAAAATTGCTATTTATATGACCATACGATTTTATTGTACCTTAACTATCTTACTATTTATAGGTCATAATATCTTCTCACAAGATAAATTTACATTAAGTGGTATTGTTTCAGATTTAGAAAGTAACGAAACATTAATAGGTGTTAATATCATCTTCCCAGAATTAAAAACAGGTGCTACAACCAATGAGTATGGTTTCTATTCAATTTCTTTACCTCCTGGTACTTATGAATTAGTAATTAGCTATTTAGGTTACCAAAATTTAAGGGATACAATCAACCTCACTGAAAACCTCAAAAAAGATTTTAGTTTAATGGAATCTATTGAAAGCCTTAACGAGGTTGTCATAAAAGAAAATGTTGAGAAACTCAATATAAGAAAACCACAAATGAGCATTAATGCATTATCAGCCAATACTATCAAACAGATTCCTGTTGTTTTTGGTGAAGCCGATATCATAAAAGCCATAACACTATTGCCAGGAGTTACAACTGCTGGTGAGGGCGCATCGGGTTTCAATGTTCGTGGCGGTGCAGCTGATCAAAATTTAATTTTATTAGACGAAGCCATTATTTATAACTCATCACATTTGTTTGGTTTCTTTTCAGTTTTTAATCCAGATGCCATAAAAGATTTAAAACTTTACAAAGGCGGTATCCCTGCAAGATATGGTGGTCGGGTTTCATCTGTATTAGATATTTACCAAAAGGAGGGAAACAGTAATCAATTCCATTTAAATGGTGGCATTGGATTAATTTCGAGTAGACTATTGGCAGAAGGCCCCATAAACAAAGGAAAAGGTTCTTTTTTATTAGGTGGCAGAGCCACATATGCCCACTTATTTCTACCCCTATTTGATGTTGAAAATAAGGCGTATTTCTATGACTTGAACACTAAAATAAGTTATAAACTAAATCAAAACAATAACATCTATTTATCTGGATATTTTGGGCGCGATGTGTTTAGTTTAAATGAGAGTTTTAGAAATACGTATGGTAATACGGTTTTAAACTTCAGGTGGAACCATCTGTTTTCAGACAAGCTTTTTTCAAACTTATCTCTTATTTATTCAGACTATTATTATGGGCTTCAACTGGATTTCGTTGGATTTAATTGGGATTCAGGCATTCGAAATTTCAATCTAAAATACGATTTCAAACACTATTTAAGTGATAAAATCAAATTACAATATGGGTTAAATAGCATCTACCACAAATTCAACCCAGGTGAAATCAAACCCTCAAATGACGAATCTGGTATCAATCCAGAAAAATTAATCGATAAATATGCTTTTGAAAATGCACTCTATTTGGATGTGGAACATAGAATATCGAATAAATTAACTGCGTCCTACGGTATCAGGTATAATTCATTCTTGAGATTAGGGCAGGATGAATTAAATATCTATGAAAATAACCAAGCTGTCAATTTCAATCAAACAATTCAAATTTATGAAAAGTCTGAGCCTATTGGAACTGAAAACTACAATGGAAGTGATGTCATTAAATCATTCGGGAATTTTGAACCAAGATTAGCTTTATCTCTTGTACTAAATGATAGGTCTTCTATTAAAACTAGTTACAACCGTTTAAGTCAATATCTGCATTTAATATCGAATACAAGTTCTCCAACACCATTGGATGTTTGGGCACCAAGTGGTAAATATATTAAACCTCAAATACTTGATCAAGTTGCCATAGGTTACTTCAGAAATATTAAAAATAATACCTATTCTCTCGAAGTGGAGAGTTTTTACAAAAAGGTTCAAAATCGTATCGATTATATTGATGGTGCCGATTTAATTGCTAACGATGCTATTGAACAAATTGTTTTGAATGGTGAAGCCAGAGCTTATGGGTTAGAAATTTTGTTCCGTAAAAATGAAGGCCGTTTTAAAGGTTGGATTGCCTACACCTTGTCAAAATCTGAACAGAGAACACCAGGCAGAAATCCTCTGGAGCCCGGAATTAACAATGGAAATTGGTACAATACACCTTATGATAAAACACATGACTTATCGTTTACAGGAAATTATGACTTTACAAAAAAATGGCGTTTTAATGCTAATTTTTTATTTCAAACAGGCCGACCAGTAACTTATCCAAATGCTCAATATGAGTATAACGGCATAACGGTTCCAAATTATGGATTGAGAAACGAATATAGGTTACCTGCTTATCATCGTTTAGATATTTCTGCAACCTATACACCAAAACCAAATAGTGAAAAAAGATGGAAGGGAGAATGGGTTTTTGGAATTTATAATATTTATAATAGGCGAAATGCAGCAACAATAACTTTCCAGGAAAATAGAGAAACTAGGATAAATGAAGCTGTCAGGTTTTCTATTTTTGGAATAGTTCCTTCAGTTTCATATAACTTTACATTTTAACAAAATGAAAATCAAATATATTTATATTATCCTTCTAGCATTTATAAACTTGTCTTGTGAAGACGTCGTTGACGTCGATGTTCCTACTTCAGAACCAAGATTAGTAATTGATGCATCAATTAAATGGTTTAAAGGAACATCAGGTAATGAACAATTAATAAAATTAACGCTGACTGCTCCATTTTTTAATTACAATGTACCTCCTGCAAATGGTGCTCAGGTATATATTACAGATGATAACAATAATACTTATGACTTTATTGAAGAAGATAATACTGGTATTTATAAAAACTTCAATTTTAATCCAGTAATCAACTCAGAATATACTTTAACTATTATTTACAATAATGAAACTTACACAGGAACTGAAACTTTTTTACCTGTTGCTGAATTGGAATATGTTGAACAAAATTTAGAAGGAGGCTTTACTGGTGAAGATACTGAAATAAAAGCTTTTTTTACGGATCCTGCGGATGAAGAAAACTTTTATTTTTTTGAGTTTATCCCAAGTATTCCAGTAACTCCAACACTTGATACATTTAAAGATGAATTTGTAAACGGTAATCTCATTTTTGGTTTTTATGTAGAAGAAGATTTAAATCCAGGTAATCAAGTAATCATAAGAAATTATGGTGTTTCGGAGCAATTTTATGAATTTATGTTCATATTACTCCAGCAAACCAGTCAAGGCGGCGGCCCTTTTGAAACCCAGCCTGCTACTGTTAGAGGAAACTGCATTAATAATACCAATCCTAACAATTACCCACTTGGATATTTTAGATTATCTGAAGTATCTGAAATAATATATACCATTCAAAACTGACACTTAAAAAATCAGTATTTTTGAATCATGGATTTCACTAAAACTACAGAACAGGATTCCAATTATGACCATCTCGAAAAGATGTCGGTCAGAGAATTACTATCTAACATCAATAAAGAAGACCAAACTGTCCCAATGGCTGTAAAAAAAGTCCTTCCAGAAATTGAAAAGTTAGTTTCTGTAATTGTGAAGAAATTACAAAGTGGAGGTCGTTTGTTTTATATAGGAGCTGGTACCAGTGGAAGATTGGGAATTGTAGATGCCTCAGAATGTCCTCCAACATTTGGAGTGTCTCATGATTTAGTCATCGGACTAATAGCAGGTGGAGATTTAGCAATAAGAAAAGCTGTTGAGTTTGCAGAAGATTCAAAAACGCAAGCATGGAGTGATTTGTCACAATACCATATCAATTCAAATGATGTTGTTATTGGTATTGCGGCTTCTGGAACAACACCTTATGTTATTGGTGGACTAGAAACCTGTAATAAAAATGATATAGTTACTGGATGTATTACCTGTAATCATGGGAGTCCATTATCAAAAACTGCCAAATATCCTGTAGAAGTCCTTGTTGGACCCGAATTTGTAACCGGGAGCTCACGTATGAAGGCAGGCACAGCTCAAAAATTAGTACTCAATATGATTTCAACCGCTGTAATGATTCAACTAGGAAGAGTGAAGGGAAACAAAATGGTTGACATGCAATTAAGTAATAATAAATTGGTGGACAGAGGTACTAAAATGATAATGGATGAATTGAACCTATCTTACCATGATGCCAATAGACTTTTAGAAGAACATGGTAGTGTTAGGTCTGCTATAGAGAACTTTCATAATGAAAACTAAACATACCAATAAAGAAGTTTTGGTAAATGGTCTCAAAAAATTGGCCATAGCTCTTTTATACATGTTTTTAGGTCCTATCTTGTTACACATTGCATTTAGTAATCAAGAAAAACCCTTATATATTCCTATCTTAATAGTTGGATTATTAATTTGTTTTTTTGCTATCTACATGGCCTTTAGAGGTCTTAAAACCATTATTGATAGCATGTTCAATTCAAATTGAGTGATTTAGGGGTAGTTGGATTATAACCGAAATCAGAATCAGGTAGACTAATATTTATGCCATCTAGAATATAGTTAATAATGGCATAATGATGAATCGTGTGGCTATTAGCTTGTGCCAGTAAAGCCGAAAATGTATAGATTACATCTACTTTCCCAAGTCCTAAATCATCTGTTACCAAAACTTCCCTTTCCAAGTCCTTACAGCTTAAATTTTGAAGTCCATCCTTAATTGTATTCAAGTAACTTAAAGCAGAATCGCAACTAGTTTCTACCTCTAAATTCCGACATCTTTTAGTTAAATCAAAATTATTATTACTTGGGTTTAAAATGCAGTTATAGAAATCAAGAATATGTCTGATATGTGATCCTACACTCGAATGGTATGGGGAAACAGACTTATTGGTTAAGTGGTCATTGGATAAATGTGATAATAAGATTGTTGTTTTTTGAAGGCTTTTTAAATTGGCTTTAATTATCGGATTCATAAGCAATTTTGAAACTATAAGAATAATTAGTCAGTAATATAATTAATTTTCCTCAATTAGTCTTTAAAATCCCAATACCTTACAAAACAAAAAACCCTTTCATTGGACAATGAAAGGGTTCTCAAAAAAGGCGGCGACCTACTCTCCCACGAGTGCAGTACCATCGGCGCTAACGGGCTTAACTACTCTGTTCGGAATGGTAAGAGGTGAGCCCCGTCGCTATAACCACCTTAAGTCTTTCGGACACT
>NZ_POWF01000008.1 GCF_002895005.1 Hanstruepera neustonica
GTAATTCAGCGGTGCAAGTCACCCGTACCGTGAATGTAGTCGATACGACTGCGCCAACGATTACTTTAAATGGTTCAGCTACCGTTACCGTGGAAGCCTGTGGTACCTATAATGAATTAGGGGCTACCGCTGATGATGGCTGTTTGGCCATTGGTGCCGTAGTAATTGACAACTCCTCTGTGGATGAAACTACCGTTGGTTCCTATACTGTAACCTATAACGTCAGTGATGCCGCTGGTAATTCAGCCGTGCAAGTCACCCGTACCGTCAATGTGGTGGATACGACTGCGCCGACGATTACTTTAAATGGTTCGTCTACGGTTACCGTGGAAGCCTGTGGTACGTATAATGAATTAGGGGCTACCGCTGATGATGGCTGTTTGGCTATTGGTGCTGTAACTGTTGATAACTCCTCTGTGGATGAAACTACCGTTGGTTCCTATACCGTAACCTATAACGTCAGTGATGCCGCTGGTAATTCAGCGGTGCAAGTCACCCGTACCGTGAATGTGGTCGATACGACTGCGCCGACGATTACTTTAAATGGTTCAGCTACCGTTACCGTGGAAGCCTGTGGTGCGTATAATGAATTAGGGGCTACCGCTGATGATGGCTGTTTATCTATTGGTGCCGTGGTGATTGATAACTCCTCTGTGGATGAAACTACTGTAGGTTCCTATACCGTAACCTATAACGTCAATGATGCTGCTGGTAATTCAGCTGTGCAAGTCACCCGTACCGTGAATGTGGTCGATACAACAGACCCTAATGCCATTTGTCAAAATATAACCGTTCAATTGAATGCATCTGGAAATGCTTCCATTACAGCATCGGATATCAATAATGGCTCAAATGATAGTTGTAGTACCATAACATTAAATGCTTCACAAACTAATTTTGATTGTTCGGATTTAGGAAACAACAATGTAACATTAACAGTAACCGATGCTGAAGGGAATAGCGATACTTGTATTGCCGTGGTGACTGTTCAGGATGTTACGGACCCGATAACGCCAACGTTATCAACTATAACCGCTCAATGTAGTACAACTGTTCCAACGCCAACAACTACAGATGGTTGTAATGGAACACTTACAGGAACAACATCAGACCCTACAACCTACAATACTCAAGGTGCTTATGTTATTACTTGGACATTTGATGATGGTAATGGCAACAGTATCAATGTCAATCAAAACGTCGTTATTAATGATACCGTTGATCCAGTAGCCAATTGTCAAAATATTACAGTCCCATTAAGCGATGCAACAGGTACAGCTACTATTACACCTTCACAAATCAACAATGGTTCAACCGATAATTGTAATTTAAGTAACTTGACCTATAGTTTGTCTCAATCAACCTTTGATTGTACCAACATAGGACCCAATATTATTACATTCACTGTTACTGATGCTGGAGGCAATACGGATACTTGCACGGCAACTGTCACTGTAACCAGTCCGAATATTAATGGTGGTAATGCTATTGGTTATTTAACCAATACAGAAACCCCAGCTGATTCCGATGACATCATTGAGGTTACAGCTTGTCCTGATGAGCCACAGAATGCCATAATCACTTTAAGTGGTCATATTGGTAATGTGGTACGTTGGGAATACTCTACCAATGGTGGTCTTAACTGGACCAGTGTTGCCAACACGACAACGACCTATAACTTTATAGATATTCTTCAAACCACTTTAGTCCGTGCGGTGATACAAATTGGCTCTTGCCAAGCGTATTCGAATTTGGTTTATGTAGCCGTGGTACCACCAGATGTACCTCCTACCATAGTTGGACCAAGTTCATTTGATAATTGTATTGGTGATGTGATTACCGTTACCGCTCAAAGTGAATATGGTATCAATCCAGCTTTTAATGAGGGCGGATTGTTTAATCAAGCAAACTTAAATAACCTAGGGTGGATTGTTGATGGTGCTGCTGAAATGTCTGCTGGTGGTAATAACACCAATGACACTTACTGGAAAGAAACCAATGGCCCTAAAAAATTTAATGGTAGATGCTACGACTCAACTGACAACACAAAATTTGCTATAGTTAGTGGTGTTTCCATTTACGATGCGCCAGACCATACTATAGCGCCATTATCAACTTTAGAAACGCCAATTTTTAATACATTAGGGTTAACCAATGCCACATTAGAATTTGATCAAGCCTACTATTTAGAAGCTGGAGCCTGGTGTAAAATTGAACTATCCGTTGATGGTGGTGCAACCTATAACATAGAATTAGATCCCGGTCCTACTTATAACTATACTGGACCTAGTGACTCTGGCTTTTTGGCAAGTGTACCTGGATTTACTGGACAATGTAGAAACACTCTAGGGACTTTAGTTAACAAGCACGTATCCATTGACTTACAAAGTTATATTGGCATGACAGGCTTACGAATTAAATTTACCTATTCAGGAACCAACAATAGTGCTTGGGCTTTAGACAATATAACTATCCCTCAAGCACCAATTGATGAAACCATTGAATGGACAGATCAAGCTGGTGTGGTTGTAACTACTGGGGCTACAACAACCATTACCCCTATTACTCCTGGTGTACAGGTTTATGGTGTGACATCTTTGATTAATGGTTGTCGTTCTCAAGGTGACGAAGGAACCGAATTTATTGATGTGAGTGCGAGTTTAGCCTACGCTGGTAAAGATGTTGATCTAACGACTGGAAATGAATGTGGCGAAGCTGAAATTCAATTAGCTGCCTATGACAATACCATTTCGGCTTTAGATAATTATAACAACGGTGTTTGGGAGCCTGGAGCTTATATTTACCCTGGTCAGTCCTATGATCATGATAATAATGCTGCAACTCCTAATATTATTGCTCCAAACCACCCAGTTGGAACAGGAAAAACAGGTTTCTGGTCAGCAACAGTTGTAGATGATTTTGGTGGTTGTAATCCAACTTACTCTTTTACGGATATTAATAGTCCTAACTCTAAATTTACAGGTGAACCGGGTGAATATACACTGACATGGACCGTAATCGTTGAATCTGGAGCTAACCCTGTTACCTGCAGTAGTGATATTAATGTAAAAATTGCCCAATGTCAAGATGTGGATTTTGATGGCAACGATGACCATGTGGTATTTGATGATAACTTTGATTTATCTGGAAACTTTAGTGTGTCTGCCTGGGTAAAACCAGAATCTATTGGAGGAGACCAAACTATTATTTCTAAAAGAAACCCTAGTAGCCCAAATACAGGTTATGATTTAAGACTTAATAACTCTGGCCGATTGATATTTGCCTACAACAATAGTAATATCAATTCTGGTTCCCGTAATTTGACTACGAATAGATGGTACCATGTAGCTGTTGTACATAGTGGTAGCACTTATAGATTATATATTGATGGTATTCAGATAAACTCAACAACCGGCGGAGCTCCAACAGCTAATAACAGTGACTGCTTGCTGGGCGCTGTAGAACGTGCTTCAGGAAAGTCTAATTTCTATAACGGCTGGATGGATGAGCTTCGTATTTGGAATGTAGCCTTAAATGTGAATCAGATACGAGAAACCATGAACCAAGAAATTCGTGATAATGCTGGATCAGTAGCTGGGGAGGTTGTACCGCTTGATATACCAGGATTAAATTGGACTGATTTAGATGGTTATTACCGAATGGGAGAAAATTGTGGTAAATTGACTCCTTATGCAGGTTCCGTTTCAGGTAAACTAAAAAACATCAATTCGCAACAAACTGAAAATGCACCAATTCCTTATACTTCAAGAGTAGATGGACAACAATGGGCTACTGACAATACTTGGACACACTTCCAAGTGTGGGATGCCCCTAACAGTATTGGAATTGATAATTCAACACGCATAGATTGGAATATTGTACAAGTTTCACATAATATCGATTCAGGAAACAAAGACATTACGGTTCTAGGATTGATTTCCGACAATACCAATAAAGAATTAACCATAGCTAATCCTGGTTCGCCTCAAGATGAAACCAATACAGGTCAAATGCTATGGGTAACCCACTATTTAGATTTAGATGGTAAAATTGATTTGGTTGGAGAATCACAATTGATTCAAAAGCGTTATGATTCTAACCAAGTTGATGAAAGTATATTCAATAATACCAGTTTAGGATATATTGAACGTGATCAGCAAGGTACTAGTAACCCTTTCAATTACAATTATTGGAGTTCACCAGTTGCACCAAACAATGCTGCTGCAGATAATAGCAATAACTACAGTTTGAGTGGTGTATTGAGAGATGGTACCACAACCGTAAACAACCCAATGGGCAGACCAATCAACTGGATTGGTGGCTATACGGCTGCTGCCAGTAATCCAGCGCAAGTCAGTACACGCTGGTTGTACGCTTATATCAATAACCCTGCGGAGGATTATTATGAATGGGAATTTATTGGAAATTCAACATCTATTCCTATTGGATTGGGTTATACTATGAAAGGTAGTGGTAATGCTGGTTCTACACAAAACTATGTGTATGTTGGGAAACCAAATAATGGAACTATAAGCACACCTATTGGTGCCACTAGACAATCATTGGTTGGAAACCCTTATCCTTCTGCCATAGATTCCAGAGCGTTTATAATGGATAATGGACCAAGTGGTACGAATAGCATAACCGGAACGCTTTATTTCTGGGAACATTATACATCTAATGCTACGCACGTTACCGAATTATATGAAGGTGGTTACGCCGCGTTAAATTTTACCGGTGGTGTTGGTGCCGTACAGCATCCAGATCTGATAATTAGTAATAACGGAACCAAAATTCCTGAACGCTATATCCCTGTAGGACAAGGTTTCTTTGTTGAAGCTGGCTCAAACACGAGTAATGTTGTTTTCAATAATAGTCAACGAATTTATAAAACTGAAGCCTATACAGCTGATTCTTATGAAGGCTCTGTTTTTGTGAGAAGCAGTAATAGCGAAAATAGAAACGAAGATTTAATTCAGCGCATTAGGTTACGATTTACTTCTCCTGAAGGTGGTAAGAGACCTCTATTACTTGGATTTGTTTCTAATGGTGCAGCAACAGATGGGGTTGATTGGGCTTATGATGGTAAGAATAATGACGAATCTACTGATAGTGATTTGTCTTGGATGATTGAAGATAACCGATATGTTATTCAAGGTGTTGGCGAATTTGATGCTACTAAGCAATACCCATTAGGTTTATTCTTATCTACTGATGGTAATATTAAAATTGAATTGACCGAATTGGAAAATTTTGAAACCGATATTGATGTTTATATCTATGATTCCTTATTAGGAACCTATACTCAAATTAACGATACTGAATTTGAAATAGCTATGGATGCTGGTGAGTATTTAGATCGTTTCTTTGTAACCTTTCAATCTGAAAGCCTATCCGTAGACGAATTTGAAACCCAAGAGGAAAGTGAATTGCTTGTAAACTATCTAAACAATTCTGGAGAAATTTATATAAATGTTCCCTACAATGTGCAAGTCAAACAAGTATTCTTGATCCAAATTCTTGGACAAACTGTTAACTCTTGGGAAATAACCAATGCTAGTGCTTATTTACTATCTCCTGAAATTAGGATTCCAGTGAAGGGAATAACTGATGGTACTTATATTGTTAAGGTGATAACTAAAGACAATCAAACCATTAATAAGAAAGTAGTCATTAAAAAGTAAAAAGAATATTTAATTATTTTTAAAAAGCGACTGACAATTCAGTCGTTTTTTTTTATACTAATGTTAAATAAATAAGCATTTCATCGTTTTTAATGGCGTTTCATGGGTTATTAGTACATAAATGTGTATTTTAGAGAAGCCTAACAATCCCTCCTAAAATACCCAAATCGATGAAATTAATAACCAACTATTACCTAGCACTATTTGTATGCTTTTTTAATTTAATTGCTTTTAGCAACAACGCATCCGGTATCAATTTTAACTCCAACATGACCATGCAACGTGTTAGAATTGATTTTGAAAGTCCAAACGGTTATGTAAGGCCTCTACTGTTAGGTTTTACTACTGACAATTCTGCAACTGATGGTGTTGATTATGGCTATGATGGCGCAAACTTTGATCAGTTTCCAGATGATATGTTTTGGTTGATAGAAAACCAAAACTACGTCATTCAAGGTGTTGGCGCATTTGACAACAGCAAACAATATCCGTTAGCCTTGTTTTTGGAGAATTCAGGAACCATTAACATTACTTTGAATAGTCTAGAAAACTTTGATACCACTATTGATGTGTTTCTATTTGACAGCATCTTGGGCACCTATACCGCTATATCAGATTCAGAATTTTCCATAGATATGGAGGCTGGTGAATACTTAAATAGGTTTTACATTGCTTTTTCTAACCCAAATAACATATCAACGGATACTGACGACAATGCGGTTCTTTCTATTGACGATCATGAGCTTAAAGCCATGAGTATTGACTATTATTCAGCTAGCAAAGAGATCAACATCAGCCTTTCAAATACATCGTCAAGGATTAGTGAAGTCAACTTGTTTCATGTTAATGGACAAAAGATTTATGGTCACATACCAAATCCTAATGTTCGTAAAATCCAAATCCCCATGCATCAAGCATCTTCTCGCTATATTATAGTTGAAGTTTTAGCAACTTATGGCACCCAACGAAAACTAATTGCCGTTTATTAATTGGCTGTAATATTCACACATTAAAAAACCGACAAAAATACACTTTGTCGGTTTTTTTTGCATTTTATAGATGGTTTATTGGTTTTTTGTAATATATTAGCCGCAAAATAATTCATTAAACCCCAAATCTGATGAAACTAAACTACCCTCAACAACATGCTTTTGCATGCGTTATTTTTTTATTACTATCTTTTCAAGTTGGTTTTTCACAAAATAGAAATTCCCAATTGGCCGAAAACTATTTAACTGAAAAAGGCGAAGTAACCTTTAGTTTTCAAATTGAGTCCCCAGAGGATATAGAGCAATGGGAAACGAGTCTTTCCATTCTGAATTTTGATCCAAGAACGAACACGGTTTATGCATGGGCCAATACGAATCAATTTAGGCAATTTCAATCGCAAGGTATTTCTTTTACTGTTGACGAAAATGACAATACTGCTAGTGGGATAATAATGTCCAACGAATTACCTGTCAGTAATCGAAGAGGGCCTTACCCTTTGACATTTCCATTAACGGCCTACCCTACTTATGCTGATTATGCCCAGCAAATGCAGGAATTTGCAAATAACCATCCTAATATTTGCGAATTAGTTGATATTGGCGGAACGACAGAAGGAGTAGCCGGTGGTGACAAACGCTTGTTATTTATCAAGCTATCTGATAATATTGGAACCGAAGAAGCAGAACCGAAATTAATGTACACCTCTTCCATACATGGTGACGAAATTACAGGATACCCGCTTATGCTGAACCTTATAAATTATTTTATTACCGCCTATGAAGACACTGGCCATTCAGATCATTTACGAATTAAAAACTTAATAGATAATTCGGAAGTTTGGATTAACCCAATGGCTAACCCAGATGGCACCTATTATAATAATGCTTCAAACACATCTGTAGCCAATGCTAGACGTGCCAATGCCAATGGCTTGGATTTAAACAGAAACTATCCAGACAATGTAGCAGGACCACATGCCAATGGTCACACATCCTATGAATTGGAAACTCAACATTTTATGACTCTTGCAGATAATAACCATTTCGTTATTTCAGCTAATTTTCATGGAGGTGTTGAAGTTGTGAATTATCCCTGGGATAATACATACGATAGACATGCTGATGATGATTGGTACATTCACATTTCAAGAGAATATGCTGATAATTGTCAAGCTGATGGCCCTACTGGCTATATGGATTATTTGAATAATGGTATAACCCATGGTGCCGACTGGTATCGTGTTTATGGAGGTCGCCAGGATTTTATGAACTATTATCACCAGTGTAAAGAGACAACTATTGAGTTATCGAATGTTAAATTAATTCCAGCCAATCAATTAGAAAATCACTGGAACTATAACCAAGAGGCTTTAATAGAATACTTAATTCAAGGAACATATGGATTTCAAGGAATTGTAAAAGATGCTATTACAGGAGATCCCATTGAAGCTACTGTTACACTTGTTGGTCATGATAATGTGAATTCTCATACAGTAAGTTCCTTACCACATGGTGATTATTACAGGCCTGTTTATGCAGGGACTTATGATTTATTGTTTGAAGCTGATTGTTATGAATCATTTACACTAAGCAGTCAAACCATAGCCAATTATGAAACAAAGGTTTTGGCTGATGTATTGTTAAACCCAGTAGCTGGATCTGCTCCAAACAATTTAGCAGCAAGCAATGTAGCAGCTACAACGGTGGATATAAGTTGGGATGCCATAAGTGGAGCCGATTATGATTATCGCTATCGCGAAGTTGGTTCATCTACATGGACAATGGTAGCTACTTCAAGTGCTTCAATTACTTTAGCTGGTTTAAATCAAAGTACACAATATGAAATTCAAGTAAGAAGTTCCTGTAATAGTAATACATCACCTTATAGTACCTCTATCTTATTTACAACAACAACACCTCCTCCATGCTCAGGAACAATAGTGAATACCTTCCCTTACTTCGAAAGTTTTGAAAATACATTAGGGGATTGGACACAAGACAATTCAGATGATTTTAATTGGTCTTTTGAAACAAACTCTACAGCGTCAGGCAGTACTGGACCAGACGGTCCTTCAAATGGCAATTATTATTTATATACCGAGGCCAATGATGGAAATGACTTTCAAGAAGCAATCTTAAACAGCCCATGTTTTGATTTAACTACCAAAGAAAATGCAAGTTTTTCCTTTGATTATCACATGTATGGTTCTCAGATAGGAAGCTTATCATTAGAGGTTTCTACAGATGATGGAAATAATTGGACTAATATCCAAACTTTTAATGGGCAACAACAAGGAAGCAGTTCAGCAGCCTGGTTGACACATACTGAAGATTTATCTGCTTACGAAGGTAATTATGTTAGATTAAGAATTATTGGACAACTAGGTAATGTAACAGGTCAACGAAGAAGTGATATTGCAATTGACAATGTTGGTTTAACAGCAGATGATGTTTCAATTACTCCTATTGCAGATTGCCAAAATATTACCATTACTTTAGATGGTTCTGGAAATGCTTCTATAACTGCTAATGATATTGATAATGGTGGCAGTATTGGAGATTTAACAATTGATATATCTAGTTTCGATTGTACTGATATCGGAACCAATAATGTTACCTTAACTGCTACAGACCCAAGTAATCCAGGCAATACAGACACCTGTACAGCCGTGGTTACAGTGAATCAACAAGCTACTCCTACTCCAACTAATTGTTGGGACAACTATATCTATAATAATAGCACATGTCTATGGGAAAATACTGGATCACAGCCTGCCGAACCTTCCACGGAATGTTGGGAAATGGCGACCTTTAACAATACGACCTGTTCGTGGGATGTTACCAATGATGGCGATATCACAAACCCTGTGTGTATTGTTCAAGATATCACTGTTGAATTAGATGGAACAGGTAATGTCACAATTACTGCTGATCAAATTGATAATGGTTCTAGTGATGATTGTGCCATAAATACAATGTCCGTTAACCCAAATGCATTCGACACAGATGATATTGGTGATAATATAGTTGTATTTACAGTTATCGATAATAGTGGCAACATATCAACTAGTAATGCAACAGTAACCGTAACTGAAAACACGTTGGGAACCAATGATTTTAGTTTTGGTAATTTAACAATTCAACCAAACCCATTCAATACTTTTGTAAAAATCAAATTGCCTCTTGCCAGTACTGATAAGTATGGTATTCAATTGTTTGATCTTAATGGGAGAATTGTATATGACCATGTTTTGAATGGCATTCATAGTGAAATGATTGTTCAGAATATTGATAAGCTAAAACAAGGATCCTATTTCATAAAAATAACCAATAAAAACAGTGGAGAATCTTTAGTTAAAAAACTTATTAAGCTCTAAAAACCAATTTCAATATAAAAAAAGGCTGAATTTAACAATTTCAGCCTTTTTTTATATTATTGATTATCAACGTTTTAAAAATATTATATTGCATTTCATCGATTATTTTTGCATTTCATGGAGTTATATTTGTATATTTGACACTGAATTTAATTAGTCCCAATACTAAATTAATCTACTTATGAAAAACTATACTCAATTAATAGTATTTAACTTGCTATTTCTTTTAGGAAATTTTGGTTTCTCTCAAAATCAAAATATTCATGTCACTGGAAATGGCAATACCATTCCAGATAGCACACCTGGTCCACAATCACCGCTTATTACTAACGACACAGATTTTGGATCTGTTACTGTCGGTAATAATAATGTTCATATAATAACAATTCATAATACCCATTCTGGAGGAAGTCCTAATGCAAACAAATTAGATATTTATTCAATTACGCTTTCCGGTACTGATGCTAGTCAATTTTCAATTGTCAACACAATAACATGGATTAAAAGAAGTGATTCCCAAACTTTTACTATCACCTTCTCGCCTACCTCTACAGGTTTGAAATCTGCTTTGGTGACTATTGCCAACAATAGTGTTGGAGCGAATGAACAACCATATACATTTAATATACAAGGTAACGGAACTGCTCCGCAGCCCGAAATAAATATTCAGGGTAATGGAACCAACATATCTCATTTAGATGCCACACCAATATCCGCAGATGGAACTGATTTTGGATCAACAGATGTTTCCTCCAGTGTTGCTCAAACTTTTTCTATTCAAAATTTGAATACAGCAACCGGATCTTTATCTGTTGGAGTAATAAGCTTCACTGGTACCAATCCAGGAGATTTTTCAGTTACTTCAGCCCCAGCCGGTTCGGTAGCTATAAATTCCAGTACCACATTTGAAGTCACTTTTACACCTAGTGCAGCAGGTATAAGAACGGCTACAATCAATATTGCTAATGATGATAGTGATGAAAACCCCTACCAATTTACATTACAAGGTAATGGTACACCTCCATTAACAGAGGGTCCAGGTGGTGTAACCAGCAATCTAAAGTTATGGTTAAAAGGTACCGATGGACTGGGTTATTCAGATGGAGACCTTGTGACTACTTGGTATGACCAAGGAAGAGGTGCCGATGCTACAGTCAATACCCCAGGTATTGGTCAGGAACCAACTTATAAGGACAATGTGAATGACAATATTAACTTTAACCCTGTGGTTGATTTTGACGGTGACTATGTTAACATTCCTGTAGACAGTGACTTTTCATATGATGCCCCAAATAGAAATTTTTTAGAAGGACCCAGTGGTTATTATTCGCAAGAAGTTTTTACCGTTTTAATCCCAGATGTTGCAGTTAACAAATCATTTGGTAGTATGGACATTTTCTGTGGTGATGAAGATATTGCTACCGATAATACTGATGCCACCGGAATAGGTCTTGGAAATTATACATCTAGATTTAGTAATGAAGTTCTAACTTATTGCCATGGTCCAACATCTTCAGGTGATGGCTATGGTGTTGCTGAAATTGATTCAGGGTCAGGTAATAATATCATTTACAATAATGCGGGAATTATAAACGCCAGAAATAATCTTGCGGCCACCCAACAAGAGTTATACTATAATGCCATAAACAAAGAAACCAATCAAAATGATGTTACAGACTTTGCTAACGTTAATGATGCGCGTTATTGGATAGGAAGAAGTGAAGGCTGGGAAGCCAGTACCGACGCCAGAATAGCAGAAATCATTACATATTCCGTTAGACAAGACGATACCGATTTAACTACTGAACGTAACCGAATTCAATCATATTTGGCTATAAAGTACGGTATTACATTGGGTGTTAATGGTACATCTCAAGACTATGTAGATAGTGATGGTACAGTAATATGGGATCAGAATACTGGTGTCGCATCAGATGATGTATTTAATTACGACATTGCCGGAATTGGACGAGATGATGCTTCCAACCTTTATCAAAAACAGTCTCGAAGTGTTAATAATGCCACTGATGGCGGAGGTCGTACCCAAGGTGTTTTAACCATTGGAATTAATGAAATTTATGACACCAATAATCTTAACCCAAACACATTAAACGACAAGGAGTTTCTTGTTTGGGGTAACGATGGTGTGGATTTAGATGATCCATCAGTTGACGTTTTAGTCAATATGAGTACCGATATTACTCCGGCTTTAACAACAGAAGTAGAATTCCATGGCATAGCAAGAACTTGGAAAGTAGTGGAAAACGGAGGTGATATACCTTCTGTGGAAGTACAAATGCTTAAGAGTGCCATTAGAACAGCTACACCACCAGATGGTCGCTATTTAATGTTTATTTCAGACACTCCAAACTTTGACCCAACAGCTGATTACAGAGTGATGTCAGAAGACACCAATGAACTGGGAGAGAACATAGTAACAACTAACTATGATTTTGATGGCACAAAATACATCACATTTGGATGGGCTCCAGAAGTTGTTTTTGAACGTTCTATTTACTTCAATGGAACCACCAACTATGTAGACATGGAAGACGCTTTAAACTTAAACCCTACAGAATTTACAATGTCTGCATGGGTAAATGCCAATACCAACTCCAATAACAAATCTATCATGTCAAAGCGTGATGTTTCATACACGGAGGGCTATGATTTTAAATTAAATAGTAGCGGAAAATTTGAAGTTTCTTGGAAACAACCAAGTGGTTCTATTCAAGTTATAACCAGTAACACAACTATTCCTAAAAATGAATGGCATCATTTAGCAGTTATTTATCAAGGAGGAACAGCCTCTCTATATATTGATGGGGTTTTAGACAAGCAAGTTAATAAATCGGCCCCAAGCAATACGACTCAATCCTTTTATTTAGGTGCCGCTGCCAAAAATGCACCTCAAGCATTTTTCCATGGAAACATTGATGAAGTCAGAGTATGGGACACAGCGCTGACTTTAAATCAATTGCGTTTTATCATGAATCAAGAGATTGAAAATAATTCAAATTTCGTTAGAGGTAAATACTTTGGTTCACTAGGAGTGACACCTACTAAAGATGAAGTTTGTACTATTCCATGGTCTGATTTAGCAGGGTATTACCCAATGTCTACGTATACTTATACCAATACAAAAGACGAATCTGGAAATGGTAACCAAGGTGCTTTACGCAGCTTAAGAACAGTTGATAGACAAACGGCTCCGCTTCCATATAAGTCAGCTAATGATGGCAATTGGGATACTAGCTCGACTTGGTTAAATGGTTCGGTACAAACAATGCCTGGAACCACATCTATTGTTGATGCAAACCAAACAGTCGATTGGAATATTGTTGAAACTAATCATGACATAACAATGGATAATAGCTTCACAACTTATATTCCAAATGATAATAAAGAAAACAGAAATTTACTTGCTCTATTTGTAGATAGTAACAAGTTAACTGTCAAAGGTAATAACAGCACTTTAGACGGAGGTGGTTTAACAATCACACACTACTTGAATTTAGATGGTAAAATAGATCTAAATGGAGAATCACAATTAATTCAAACAAATAATAGTGATTTAGTTGTAGGTGGAACTGGAAGTCTTGAAAAAGACCAACAAGGAACTCTAGATTTGTATACTTATAACTACTGGTCTTCACCTGTAGGAACTGGAGTTTCAGCAACAAATAATTACGACTATATACTAAATAATACGGGTATTTTAAGAGATGGAACAGACCCTGACAATCCAGTAAACATCAATTTCATAACAGGTTATGATGGTAACAACAGTGGTTCTCAAATTGATATTGCCCACTACTGGATTTGGAAGTTCAATAATCGACCTAGTGATGATTATGCATCTTGGCAACATGTGCGAAATACAGGAACTATTTCTGCTGGTGAAGGATTTACCATGAAAGGTGTTGCTGATACAGGAGGAACCGTATCTTTAGAACAAAACTATGTATTTGATGGGAAACCAAATAATGGCGATGTTGATTTAGAAATAGACTCTGGAAGCGACTATTTAGTTGGTAACCCGTACGCATCTGCCATTGATGCTGAAGCCTTTATTCTTTATAATGGTGGTGAATTAAGCTATACTGATCCATCAGATGATAACTCGTACCCTGAAGGAGACCCAACGATGAGTGGCACCATATATTTTTGGGAACATTGGGGAGGTGGTTCCCACATTCTGGCAGAATACCAAGGTGGTTATGGAACATATAACCTAGCTGGAGGAACACCAGCAGCCTCATTTGGAAATCCTGATCCAGATGTTGCCCAATCAGGAACAGGTACCAAAACGCCTGGTCGTTACATTCCAGTTGGACAAGGATTCTTTGTTACTGGTACAACTGACGACTCATTTATTAAATTCAGAAATAGCATGCGTGTTTTCCAAAAAGAAGGAACTTCTAACTCTGTATTTATGCGAGATTCCAATACAGCCAATAGAACTGAAGAAGACTCCGATAACCGAATGAAATTACGTATAGGTTTTAATTCTGTGAATACGATTCACAGACAATTATTAATAACCGCAGACGAAAGAGCCAGTATAGGATTTGATTGGGGATTTGACGGACTAATGAACGAATCTCAAATAGACGATATGTATTGGATGATTGATAATGACAAATACCTAGTACAAGGTATCGATAGAATTGACGAAAGAACTGTTTTACCTATAGGTATTCACACAGACGATGAAGGCTTGAATAACATCACCATTGACTTTTTAGAAAATGTTCCTGATGATTTGAATATCTATGCACATGATAAAGAATTAAATATTTACCATGATTTAAGAGATAGTAATTATAGTGTGTATTTACCTGCAGGTGAATATCTGGATCGCTTTGAAATCACATTTACAAATAATTCTTTAAGTGTTGATGAAAACGAAATAGCCAACACCTTAACCGTGTACTATTCAAATACCAATAATGGTATTGTGATACACAATCCAACATTAAAAACTATCAAAACAGTTGAATTGATTAGCATGCTTGGACAAACCGTTAATACATTCAACGATGTTGAAACAACTGAAATAGTTAGATTAAAGACTAATCAAGTAAGTACCGGAACGTATATTTTAAACCTCAAATTAGAAGATGGTACTATACTAACGAAAAAAGTACTGGTTAAATAGTCCAAAGTGGTGGTCCCAAATCTACCATAGCCATAACCGTACTTTAATTGAGTCCCGATTTTTCGGGACTCTTTATTATGTAAGTTTGGTAATTAATTCGTTTAGAGAAACTGCCTCCTGATCACCAGAAATCATATTCTTTAGGGTGTATTGCTGGTCTTGCATTTCCTTTTCGCCAACAAGCACTACAAAAGGGATCTGACGTTTATTAGCATGCTGCATTTGCTTCTTCATTTTAGCACTGTCTGGATACAATTCAGCATTGATATTGTTCTTACGCAAGGATTTGATGGCTTTTAAGCTGTAGAGCGCCTCTTTATCACCAAAATTGATAAATAACACATTTAAACTTTTGGCAACAGTTTTAGGGAAAAGATTCAGTTCTTCTAGTACCAAATAAATTCGATCCAATCCAAAACTAATACCTACACCAGACATATTAGGCATTCCAAAAATACCAGTTAGATCATCATAACGACCACCACCACCAATAGAGCCCATATTAACGCCATCTGGAGCAGAAACTTCAAAAATTGCGCCTGTATAGTAATTAAGTCCTCTAGCTAAAGTAACATCTAATTTTAATTGAGCCGTTTCCAGACCTATTTCAGTAATTGCCTTATCAATAAACTCTAACTCCTCAATGCCTTTTTTACCGTCTTCAGAAGTGCTTAAAATGGCTTTTAATTGTGTGATTTGAGAACCAAAATCACCAGATAAGGTAAATAATGGTTGTAATTTGTCAATACCTGATTGTGAAATACCTTTTTCAAGCATTTCCTGTTTGACCTTCTCCTCACCTATTTTATCCAGTTTATCTAAGGCAACTGTAAAATCTATGAGTTTATCACTAGCACCAATTACTTCAGCAATTCCAGATAAAATTTTGCGATTATTGATTTTTATGGTTGTGCCTTTTAAACCTAAAGCCGAAAAAACAGCATCGTACAGTTGTACCAATTCCACTTCTTGCCATAAGGATGTGGAACCAACCACATCGGCATCACATTGGTAAAACTCTCTAAAACGGCCTTTTTGAGGTCTGTCGGCCCGCCAAACGGGTTGCATTTGGTAGCGCTTAAACGGAAACTCAATATCATTTTGGTTTTGTACCACGTAACGCGCAAATGGCACCGTTAAATCATAACGAAGGGCTTTTTCACTTATGTAACTCCCTAAATAACTTGTTCCGAAATTAAAATAAAAACTACCAAAAATTCTTATCGTAAAATCGCTCAAACGCCCTTCCCCTCCTTCTAAAAATTTATTTAATTTTTCTTCAGTCTCTAGAAGCTCCAACTCAATCAAATTCCATAAATCTTCCGCTAACTTAACATAATCAACTTTCTCTTCTGCAAGTTGGATTATCTTTTTTGTTCTAATATGATCTGGTATAAATTCAAGAAATTTACTTTTATAAATTTTCCAATCTAAACCCTCAACATTTAAATATCCAAGTAAATTATAAAGAGAATCTTTAATAACTTGAATTATGGATTGATTAAACTTGGATAAAAAATCTCCAGAATTCAATATCTTAAAAATCAACCGGTCCCCTTCATCACCATATTTACCCATCAGGGTTTCCGAGTTTTCAAAACTCGGTGTTTCAATAGGTTGAAAACCAAACTTTTCAAACTGGCTTTGAATGGTATTGAATATGTAGTTACGTTTGGTAACCTGTTCCGGGTTGAAATCGCGTGTGCCTTTAGGAATACTTGGTTTTTGTGCCATAATTAGTACCTGTGGATACAGGTATCACGTTTTAGTTACATAATTGAAAACAAAAATAACAGTTTTAATAATTTATCGATACATATCGACATTAAATGTCGATACACTCGAAATGACGTCTAGTGGTTAATCAGCTTATCAAAATACTGAAACAATTCACCTTTGGTGATGACGCCTCCTTGCTGAATGAGTTGAAATTTATCCAAATGTCGGTCTTCAGAATAGTCCTTTTTAGCTTGCATAAATTCCACATCATCATTCATTAAATTCTCACGAAGCCAATTAAAACCATCTTTTGAGGTTAAATCAATGGCATTTTTCAACTTAACACCTATCACATGCATATTGGTGTCATTTAAGTTAAACAAGTGCATTTGTTGTGGTGAAATATGCTCAATAAATTCTACTTTACTCAATACACCTTCCCAAACTAAGTCACTAAAAACATCCAATTCCTGTTCAGCCACTTCAGGTTTGTTTTCCTTAATTTCTGACCACTCATCCGCTGTGATAGACTGCGTAGCCAAAAAATTAATGAATTCTGGATGTAATTCGTCAAACTGTTCTTTTGTTAATCTGGCATATTTCATAGTCAAATATATTTTTCAATTTATTTTAAAAAAAAAGCCCCAACTAGGTTGAGGCTTTTATTATGTTATATCATGCTTAAGCTTGAGCAATAACCTCAAATGGGAATTCTACCGTTACTTCTCTATGAAGGCGAATAACAGCATTATACTGACCTAAACGCTTAATATTACCACCAGTAATACTAATAAATTTCTTATCAATAGTGTGTCCTTCTTTTTCAAAAGCTTCAACTAAATCCAATTTGGTTACAGAACCAAATAATTTATCTCCAGCAGAAGCACCTTCAGTTGCTTTAGCAGTTAATTTCAATTCTAAAGATTTTAAAGCTTCAGCTACTTTTTGAGCGTCTTCAATAATCTTTTTCTCTTTAAAAGCACGTTGCTTTAAGTTCTCTGCCAATACTTTTTTAGCAGAAGTTGTAGCCAATACAGCTTGACCTTGAGGAATTAAATAATTTCTACCATAACCGTTCTTAACTGTTACAATATCGTCTTTAAATCCTAAATTCTCAACGTCTTGTTTTAATATAAGTTCCATTGTTATGATAATTTTATTTTAATAAATCGGCCACGTATGGCATTAATGCTAAATGACGTGCTCTTTTGATAGCTACAGATACTTTTCTTTGGTATTTTAAAGAAGTTCCTGTTAAACGTCTTGGTAAAATTTTACCTTGCTCGTTTACGAAATTTAATAACCAATCTGCATCTTTATAGTCAACATATTTAATACCTGACTTCTTAAAACGACAGTATTTCTTAGTTTTGTTCGTATCGATGTTTAAAGGCGTAAGATATCTGATTTCTCCGTCCTTTTTTCCTTTTGCTTGTTGTTCGATAGATGACATAATTACGCTTTTTGTTTAAGTTTTTCTCTTCTTCTTTCTGCCCAAGATATCGCATGCTTATCAAGGGTTACAGTTAAATAGCGCATAAAACGCTCATCACGTCTAAACTCGACTTCTAACTGATTGATGACTTCTCCTGGTACAGTGTACTCAAATAAGTGATAAAAACCACTTTTTTTGTTTTGGATTGGATAGGCTAACTTTTTTAAGCCCCAATCTTCTTTGGCTACCATCTTCGCTCCGTTAGAAACAAGAAAATCTTCGTATTTCTTTACTGTTTCCTTTATCTGATCTTCAGATAAAACGGGATTTAAGATGAAAACAGTTTCATAATGATTCATAAAAATCTAATTTATAATTAAAAATGGGTGCAAAAATAACTATTTTTCTATATATTACAAAACTAAACCCATAATAATATGCTACATAATCAATATGTTAAAAAAATGTTAAAATTAACCTTTTAACGATGTTTTTTGGTTTTTAACCGAATTTTTTGTACTATTGTCGATATCTTAACCGAAATAAAACAAATGTTATGACATTAAACTGTGTAGTAGTTGACGACTCAGCGATACAACGTCTCTCAATTGTAAAGTTAATTGAAAATCACCCTTCTCTTAATTTAATAGCTGAGTACAATAGCGCGTTGGAAACCAAAAACGGTCTGAATACCCATAAGGTAGATTTAATCTTCCTGGATATTGAGATGCCAGTTTTAAATGGTTTTGAATTGCTTGACGTCCTTAACAACAAACCCCAAATTATTTTTGTGACCGGTAAGACAGAATATGCCTTTAAAGCATTTAATTATGATGCTACGGACTATTTACACAAGCCAATCACAAAAGAACGTTTTAACACAGCTGTTGAGAAAGCTGTAGAACAACACAAGCTTAAACTAGACTTTAACGAAACTGAAGGCGAACACATTTTTGTGAAGAGTAACCTGAAGAAGCGTAAGGTTTACATTAAAGACATTAAGTGGATTGAAGCCCTTGGTGATTATGTGAAACTTGTAACTGAAGAAACTAGTTTAGTGGTACTTTCAACCATGAAAGCTTTTGAACACGAACTTCCAGAAGGCAAGTTCTTAAGAATTCACAAATCTTACATTGTGAATCTAGACAAAGTAGATAGATTTAATAGCAAGAACGTAGAAGTTGGTACTTACGAAATTCCTTTAAGTAGGAATAAGAAGACCCAACTTGTTGATGCCCTAAACAACATTTAGAAGCTATCGACATTTAATATTACTCTTACAGCCCTAAAATCTTTCACACTAGAGAAGCTATTGTTAATTTTAATGATAGCTTCTTTTGTTTTTGTCAGCGATTGATTCTTTGGAATTTTCACCAAGATATTTTTATGGTACTGATTTCGAATTCGTGAAACTGGGGGAAATTCCGGACCTAATACGTGTTCTTTAAACAGCATTCGTAAAGATTTGGCAAACCAGTCAGCACCAGTATTGACTTTATTGTAATCTCGATGCTTTAAGGTTATTTTTATGAGCCTGTAAATGGGCGGATATTTAAAGTTGTGACGATCATCCATCTGCTCATGGTACATCCCTAAATAATTATTCGTTGAAACCTGTTGCAGAATGTTATGATAGGGATTATACGTTTGAATAAGGACTTTTCCACGTTCTTTAGTTCGGCCAGCACGACCTGAAACCTGAATCAGCAATTGAAAACTGCGTTCATGAGCTCTAAAATCCGGGAAATTTAACATGTTATCAGCATTCATGACCCCTACAAGCTTCACGTTTCTAAAATCGAGACCTTTTGTCAGCATTTGGGTACCTACCAACACGTCGATGTCACCTTGTTGAAAAGCATCGATTAATTTTTCATAGCTATATTTTCCTCTCGTTGAATCGAGATCCATTCTTGCCACTTTGGCTTCTGGAAATAATGTACTCACCTCCTTCTCTACTTGTTCCGTTCCAAACCCTTTTGAATCTAGGGTATTTAAACCACAGGCTTCGCAAGTTTTAATCATAACCGTGTTATACCCACAATAATGGCAACGCAATTGGTCTCGATATTGATGATAGGTTAAACTGACATCACAATTAGGGCATTGTGGCGAATGTCCACAGGTCTGACACTCAACGATAGGCGAATAGCCTCGTCTGTTTTGAAACAAAATGATTTGATTACCTGCTTCCAAAGTTTCAGTCATTTCAGTTATCAACCGATCACTGAAATGCCCCTTCATGCGTTTGCGTTTATGCTTATCCTTTAAATCAATCAATTCAATATCAGGCATTAACACATCATTATAGCGCACATTGAGTTCCACCAATCCATATTTAGCTTGTTGGGCGTTGTAAAAACTTTCCAAACTAGGAGTCGCGGAGCCTAAAAGTGTTTTTACTTTAAAAATATTGGCCAGCATAATGGCCGTATCCCTGGCATGGTAACGAGGTGCAGGATCAAACTGTTTATAGGATTGTTCATGTTCCTCATCAACAATGACCAAACCAAGGTTTTGAAATGGCAATAATACAGCTGAACGCGCACCAATTACAATTTGTGCTTTTGAGGAATTATTCAAAACATGGTTCCATACCTCAACCCGTTCATTGGATGAGTAGCGAGAATGATAAACGGCTACTTTTTCTCCAAAATAATCTTGAAGCCTTTGAACTAATTGGGTAGTCAAAGCTATTTCCGGTAGTAAATACAAAGCTTGCTTATTTGTTACCAAAATGGATTCAATAAGCTTCATATAAATCTCGGTTTTCCCGGAAGATGTTACGCCTTTTAATAATGTAATATTTTGATTTTTAAAGTTTTGTGAAATATTATCTAAAGCTTCAGTTTGATAATTGGTTAATGCGAATTGACTGTTTTTTTTAGATTCATTGGACTCTATTCGATCTGTTTGAAGATAGTATTCTTCCAATATTTCTTTATCAACTAACGATTTTATAATTGCTGAAGAAGCGTTGCTCTCCTGAATCAATTCAGATACTTTAATTGGCTTATGGTCCTTTGCCGATAATGTAAAAAGTCGCATCAGGACTTCTCGCTGCTTTGGGGCGCGAGATAATGTTTCTATAAGTTCTTGCAAACGCCCGTCAGTGGCATACTGTTTATGCAACTTTACATATCTAACCAGTTTTGGTTTATACTTTTCATACACTTCTTCTTTAACCAAAATAATCTCTTTATCCATCAGGCGTTTTATAACTGGCAACGCATTTTTCTTATCGATTATACTGGTAATATCCTGGATTGTTAAAGACGTTTGATGATGTAGTGCTTCAAAGACCAGAAACTCATCATCTTTTAAATCACTGTCATTAACGGTAGTTGCTGAATTTCTAAATATGATGGTCTCACTTTCTAAAATAAAGGCATTGGGTAATGCGGCACGCATGACTTCACCTAAAGTACACATGTAATAATCCGCTATCCATTGCCATAGCTCAAATTGATACCTGGAAACTATGGGTGTTTCATCTAAAATTTGATGAATTTCCTTGGCTTCATAAATTAATGGTTCTTGGTTATGAATAGAAAAAACGATCGCCGTGTAAATTTTTGACTTGCCAAAAGGCACGGATACGCGCATACCTGGCTTAATAAACTCTGCTTCTGCCCTAGTTATGGAATAGGTAAACAGGTTTGGTAGCGGAATGGGCAGTATGACATCAATAAAATTCAACATGAATAAACCACCTTATAAGCCCACATTTAATTTACGCAATCGATTTAAGGAAGCATTCAATTCATAACCCAATAAAAGTATATTGGAATTTAACCACAAGTAAAACAACAGGATCAACAATGCTCCTATAGAGCCATACAACTCGTTATACTTGGAAAAGTTTTCGATGTATATACCGAATAGATACGAGTTCAAAATAATCAACAACGTGGTAAACCAAGCACCTATGGAAAAGAATTTTGAATGTTTCCCTTCTTTAGTGCCAAAATAATAAAGTGTCGCTGTTGCGATGTACACCATAACCACAAAAAAGACATATTTAGCAGCAATGATCCAACCAAGCGTGTTTTCTTTATCAATGATACCATAGCTTTCCAAATTGGTCATGATATAAATTTGAAAGTATCCAAAAACAGCTACTGTTAACAGTAATAGTATGGCTAAAATCAAGGCAACACCAAATGCGTATAAATATTGTTTGAAAAAATTCCGAGTTAATTGCTCATGATATGAGCTTTCAAAGCCTGAAAACACGGAACTAATTCCATTGGCCATTAAAATCAGAGAAATAAAAAACACCGATGAAATCAATCCGCCACGCTCGGTACTGTCGATGTTTTCAAAAATATTGGTAGCAAAGAAATCGGATGTACTTGGCGGTAAAAAAGAATCCAGAAACTTTAAAAACTCAATTTTAAAGTCGTCAATGGGAATAAACGGAATCACTATAACGATAAATAGCAAAAACGGGAATAATGCGGTAAAAAAACTAAAAGCAATGGCACTAGCACGTGTAGTCAATGCGCCTTTTATAATCCCTATGGCATATAACTCCAATAAATCATATAGGGATAATCCTTCCAGTGCTGGTAATTTGATTTTTTTAAGTAATCGAACCATCACATTGACTACTGGAATGGATTCTAATTTGTCCTCTATGGGTTTTGTCATTGTTAAACCGCTTTTAAACTCAAATCCATATTATAAACTGAATGGGTCAAGGCTCCCGACGAAATATAATCAACACCGCATTCAGCATATTTTCTGATGGTTTTCTCGGTAATACCGCCAGAACTCTCTGTCAGACATTTATTTCCAATCATTTCAACAGCCTTTCTAGTATCTTCATAATTGAAATTATCTATCAGGATTCTGTAAATACCATCGGATTGAAGGATTTCCTTAATTTCATCCAAATCTCTGGCTTCAACAATAATTTTTAAATCACGATTCGTGTCCTTCAGGTATTGTTTGGTTTTATTAATGGCTTTAGTAATACCTCCAGCAAAATCAATATGATTATCCTTGAGCATAATCATATCGTACAATGCAAATCGATGATTTTCGCCTCCTCCTATTTTAACAGCCCATTTCTCCAAGGCACGGATTCCTGGTGTCGTTTTTCGAGTATCTAATATCTTCGTTTTAGTCCCTTCTAACAAATCAACAAATTGTTTGGTCTTGGTAGCAATGGCACTCATACGTTGCATGGCATTTAACACCAACCGTTCCGCTTTTAGAATAGACTGTGATGATCCTGAAACAAAAAAAACAATATCCCCATATTCCACCGTGGTACCATCTTCTATGATGGTTTCAACTTTTAAATCAGGGTCCACATAGTTAAAAACCATTTTAGCAAATGCTACACCAGCAATAACACCCTTATCCTTAACCAACAGTTTTGCTTTTCCCGTTGCTGTTTCAGGGATACAAGCTAAAGAGCTATGATCACCATCTCCAACATCTTCTCGTATGGCATTAACAATAATACCTTCAATTTCCTTATCAAACTGTTCCTTACTTATCATAAACATTTGTTTACTGCTAAAATAGTAATTGCTTTTTGATTTTTTAGGTCAATGGTAACAAGATTGTATGTTATTCGTCATAAAATAAACCCACATTCGTATGCATGTCATTTCCAATCGTGTAGAATTTATTAGACAAAAAACCATTTTTAAACTATTTACTTGGTGTACCCGAATTTTATTATCCTTGGCTTTTATACCATCAGGATTAAAAAAAGTCTTGGGACAACGTTTTACACTGCTTGGTATAGATAACCCAGTTGGATTTTTCTTTGAAGCCTTATATCAAACAGGGTTTTATTGGCAGTTTATAGGCTTGATGCAATTGATGGTCGCACTATTGATATTAATTCCCAGAACCGCATTTTTAGGTGCTTTAATTTACCTGCCTATTATTATCAACATCTTCATCATTGTCACATCAGTCGGTTTTAAAGGCACACCTTATATTGCTGGTCTAATGCTTTTAGCTAATATCTATCTTTTAATGTGGGATTATAAGAAACTGCATGCCATTATGAAGATTATTCTTTCAAATACATCAAATAGGTTTGTTTAACTTTAAGTTTTGAGTATTTTAGGAACAAATCTATTTTAATGAAATTCTTAACAGTTCTATTTTTCTTGTTTGCACTGCAAATTAATGCTCAAGATATCCCAAAATACAATGTTTATTTTGATGAAAATGACCAAGCAATTGAAATTACGGATTATTATAAAAAATGTTCTGCCTTTTTGTTGCACTGTATGAGTAAAACAAAAGATTCGATAACTATCAACTATATGTATGAGTTGAACAAGTTTGGTCAATTAGATAGTATAGAAAATAATCAAATAAGAAAACTACTGAAAAGAGATACAAAAAATCCAAATATTGATAAATCTCCTGTAATAATTGTATTTAGGGATACCCTATATGGATTTGAAGGACTTAAACAAAGGTATGATACCTATGTTAAAAGGGTAACAATAAATGATACTATTAGAGAAATACTACCTTTTAATTTGACAAAAAACAAGTATTTCGATGCAAGAAAAAAATACGATAATAACCAAAAAAAAATGTGCTAAAAGCTTTAAAAAGCAAGATTATACGGTATTGCACTTTTATCGACATAATATGGGATATTCTTATAATCCAAAGCATTTTAAATGGAGACAAATTTCGACATCATTAAACCACCTATTTTTTAAAAAGAGATATTCTACTTCTATCATACTGAAACCTAATGGTCAGTATTTCATTTACAAACAAATGACTGATAAATACTTAAAAATAATGCTGACTGAAGATTGGTCTCCGTTTATCAAGCGATATGAATCTGCAGTGAGTAATTTATCAAATAAAAGAAGTGGTTTTTTTAATGACATATTACCTCAAAGACCAAGCAACATGGTATTTTATTCTACCAGATCCTTGCCAAGTGGTACTGGTTATAGAAATAATATAAGTTCGGTACCTTCAAATAGAATTCCTAGTAATGCAATCCGTGTAAACAATAGAAGTGACATTAGTAGGTATTTGGATTTCGAAATACCTTGTTATTCTGCAATTAGTTATTAAAATTGATAGAATTATTATGACCATCAAACTAATAGCCATAGGTAAAACCGACGATAAGGAACTAGTTAAATTGATAGAAAATTATCAAAAACGGTTAAGTCATTATATCCAATTTGAATTTGAAATAATCCCCGATTTAAAAAAGGCTAAAAACTTATCAGAGTCTCAACAAAAACAAAAAGAGGGTGATTTGATACTAGGAAAACTCAATCCATCTGATGTCTTGATTTTATTGGATGAAAATGGTAAACAGTTCGATTCAGTCGCTTTTTCACAATACCTGCAAAAGCACATGAATTCTGGAATCAAGCAATTGGTATTTGTAATTGGTGGTCCTTATGGATTTTCAGAAGATGTTTACAGCAGAGCAAACGGAAAATTATCATTGTCTAAAATGACATTTTCTCATCAAATGATTCGATTATTTGCCATAGAACAACTGTATAGGGCTTTTACGATTTTACGCAATGAACCCTATCATCATAGATAAATCTAATAATATTTAGGCTAAACTGCTAGCCATAGATGTTGCATCAATACCAACATTGCTAAAAAACCCTATCACAAAAATAATTAGTTTGATTAGAGTAAAAGCAGCAAATGCCAATAGTATTAATACTGATGCATTTTCAACACGACTTCTCATATTTTTGATGGTTATATTAAACTTTAAAAGTTGTGGCTGAGAACCGTAATTGACTGATGATGTGATTAATATATAAAAAAATCATCAGTATTTAACGTTTTGTTAACAAATACTGATGATTCTTAATAAATCTGTAGGCTATTTCTGAATTATGTGAAAATTGTACTACTTATGTGCCGTAAATTGATGTTTACGCTTCTTTAGCTGTGTCTCTAAATCCTTTATAGTCTCTTTTACAGCACTTTCATAGTTCTTCTCATTTGAAGTTGCAAAAATGCGCGGACCAGGTAAACTTAATTCTATATTACATATTTTTCCATTTCCTTTTGGGTCGTGAATCACTTCAAAGTGAACCTGTGCGCTAATGACCCATTCATACTTTTTTCCTAATTTTTCCAATCGTTGTGTTACATAGGCATTCATTGCCTCACTGGTCGCCATATTGACGTATTGAATGTTTATTGTCATGATTTCTATTTTTATATCCTAAAATTAATGTAAAGCATTTTTAATATGAATGATATTTGTCATATTCAAAGAGAATTATTTTTCTTGTCATTCAAAAATGACTGTTTTCGTATTCTCAAACCACGTTTTGTAAAATTCTTGATGAATTTTTTCAATAGCATTGCGCTTAACTTTCAAACTTGGTGTGGTCAGACCGTTAGCAACATTCCAATCCTCTTTCATGACGACAACCTTTTCAATTTTTTCGTGCTTTTCGAGAGTTGGATTCATGGATTCGATTGTTTCTGCCAAACTAGCCGTTAATTGCTCTTTAGATTTCAATTTTCCCAATTCCGATAAGGTGACTAGCGCAATTGGTTGTGGAATTCCAGTGCCCACTATACATATTTGTTCGATATCAGTATTGGCCGACATGATAAGTTCCATATGTGAAGGCGAAATATACTTTCCCTTATCAGTTTTAAACTGATCTTTAACACGTCCCGTAATCAATAAATAGCCGTCATGATCAAACTCGCCTTTATCACCTGTTTTCAAATAGCCTTCTTCATCAAATACATCAGCCGTAGCTTCAGGTGATTTGTAATATCCCAACATCAGACAATCATTTTTTATACAAATTTCACCTTCCGGAGATAACTTGGCTTTAACGCCAATAAGTGTTTTACCTACCGTGCCAGTTTTACTGGCATTGGGTAAATTAAAATGAGACACACAACAATCCTCGGTCATACCATAACCTTGCTGAATGGTTATACCCAACTTTTTATACCAATTAACCAAACTAGACGCAATTGGTGCTGCAGCTGATACAATAAAAACAGCTTCCTTTAGCCCCAATTTCTGTTTGAGTTTGCTTTTGACAATCGTATTGATAACTGGAATATTCAACAAGATATTCAATTTTTTTTGCGGCATGGAATCCAAAATTTTCTCTCTGAATTTTGTCCAGATTCGTGGTACGGCAAAGAATATATGTGGCTGGGTATTCTCCAAGTCTTTGGCAAAACTCTCCATCGTATCAAAAAAGGAAATAGGAGCACCTAAAAATACGCCAGCATTAATCATCAATCGTTCGGCAACATGAGCTAGGGGTAAATACGAAAACAAACGCAGGTTGTTGGGCAATTCAAAAACCTTGACCAAGGTTCTGGAACTCACCATAAAATTACTCACAGTATGCATGACACCCTTGGGATTACCAGTGGTTCCTGAAGTGTAAATAATCGTATGTAAATCATCATGCTTTGGGATATAAACCTCCTCTAGCTTATTATTTTTTGCAACAATTTCTTCCCAATTATCGCCATCCTGAATTCCAAACAATCTGATCCCAATAATTGGAATATCTGGAATCCCGAGTTTTTGAGCTTCAAAATTATCCAGTTTTCCAACAATAATAGCTTTGGAGTCACTGTGTTCCAAAATTTGCTTTATGGAAGTATCATTAAGAGTTGGATAAATGGGAATGGAAACACAACCAGCCATCATAATTGCTAAATCGGCCATGATCCAATGCGCACAATTTTTTGACAGCAAAGCTACATGACTACGATTCGGCAAATTATAACTTTGTAAGTGACTCGCTATTTTTCTAGCTTCAGCACCAGCTTCTGCAAAGGTGTACGTTAGCTCCTTTTCCCCAACAGGCTGCTTTAAAAAAACATTATTAGGGGTTTTGGCTTCCCAATACAAAAAAGCCTCCAATGGTGAGTGAAAATCTGGCATAACAAGTTAGTTGAATTTCTTAAAGATACTAAAGTTTTGCCTTTTTTTATAATGGCATCCAAAGTATCAAACACAACTGCACCACAAACAAAATCATAAACGGCATGACCAAATACCCCATGATATCACGAGATTGCAAATTGGTTCCCATACCCATCACAGGAACAATCAGTAGTAAGAAAAAAGGCTGTAATAAATTAGTTAACGATTCACCGTAAGCTACCGCCAATGATGCCCTTGAAATCATGGCTGAGATTTCAGCTTCAGGTAAACCTGTTCCTATTTCTTGAATAGCTGCAATTAAACTCGGACCAACAACGGCAAATTCGCCTCCAGCTGAAGGAATAGCAAAATTCACTAAACCACCCGTTATAAAGGCATAAAAAGCATAGGTGTCAACGGTAGCCACTGAAGCTAGTGCTTTTGCCAAGTATTCCCCTAATCCCGTGTAAAGCATAATACCCATAATGCCCGCATAGAAAGGATATTGAAAGAGTATCCCTGAAATATTCCGACTGGAGCGTTGCATGGCAATACCATAACGTAAAGGTGTTTTATGAAGCAACATACCCAAAACAATAAAGGTAAATATCATGATGTTGAAATTCAGTTCAACACCTTTCGTGTAAAAGTAATATCCGATATATATGATACCCATTAAAACAATAATGCCTTGTATAACAAAGCTGTTATTAAACTTATCGGAATATGCTTTAAAAGGTAATTTCATACCGTTCGCTTCTTCTTCAATGCTTTTTTCCGACTGTAGTTTATTGATATCACACAAGTCTTTTAGCTCCACGTTCTGCTTTAATCTAGTTCCTACAAACATCATAAAAGCTGGCATAAGCAAGAAAAAGGATCCGATGATACTAAAATTCAAATACGAATTTAAAGTCAGCGATGTTGGAATGGTATTCGACACGACTCCTGCTTCAATTAGATAGTTGTTTTCAGAATTCAACAACAATGGTATGGTACTGGACAAACCCGTAACCCAGCCACACATGGACACATAAACACAAGCTATTAAAAATGGGTAATTAACACCTTTCACTCGTAATGCTAATTCCCTTGCTAGAACTCCGGTGATAACAATCCAACCAAAACTCACCAAACTTAACAGCAAACCAATAAAAACCACAAAAAAATAGACTTGGCCTGGTGAATTAATGTATTTGGTCAATCTATCTATAAGTCTGCCAATTACAGGAGACAAGGCAATACTGAAACCGGTAACTAAAATTAAAATTATCTGCATGGCAAAAGCCAGTAAATCGAAAAAGCCTTCATACCATGAGGATATAATGGTAATAAACGAGGCATCAACCACAAAATAAGCTGCCAAAACCGAAACCAAAGTCAATACAATGGCAAATACAAAAGCATCTGGCATAAACTTTAAAAACAGGTAACTGAATTTTTCGCCTAGTTTGGTTATCATTCTCTTAATTTTAAATCTAAATCCTCTGGTTTAAGCTTAATCTTAATAAATTTTTGATGTTTCTGAAAATTAGCAAGCCTTGAAAGGCCTTCATTGTAATTTCCGTTCTCGTCAATATAATAATAAAATAGAGCTATACCATTTGGCACATTATCAATTCGATTATTTACCTTAAAAAATTCTTTATTTACCATATGAGAATATGAAAATTCCTTAATAGGTAAAATTGAAAAATAGGTTCCAGAATTTTCTTTTTTCTTTCTAAAATACCTGTATACATCATGCTTATTACTAAGAAGAATGGTATCCTTCACAACTGCTAAATTAAAATCTTTATAGCTCCAAGTTCGATGACTTACTAATTGGTAATCCATACCAACATCTATGGTTTCTGCTTTAAAAAAATCATCTTTTCGGATTTCAGTTACTGAAACCAATTTTCCTTTTATACCAAACCACATTCTAAAGTTCTCTCCGTTGAATTCCTTAACGGTCAAAGAATAACCCTGGTTTTTTGAATTAAGAAATAAATAGTAGTTATCTAATTTTTTAAGATCATTGTCCCAATAGTTATATTCTAAAACATAATCAAATTCAAACAGTATCTCATTATTAAGGTTTTGACTTAATAAATTACAATTAACAAAAATGAGTATGAATAAAAACCTCAAAGTCATATTTATTTCTTCACTTTCAATTTATAACCAATGGCAAACTTGGCCATGGAATGATTAAACAAATACTCATTTCCAAAATCTAAATTGGTAGCATAAATACCGGTTCCATAAATAAGATTGATATAATACCTGTTTATACTGTATCCCAAAGCAAAGGAAAAGTCTAATTTATAAAGCATCGGGTTTGAAGGTCGGTAACTACCATCATCCAATCTGACTTTCTTATTCATCAAAGCCACACCTGGCATCAAATTACAGGTAGCAATAAAATTATCCGATATAACATATTGGGATAAAAAACCTCCCAAAATACCCACTGCCCGACCACTATACTTTTCAATTTCTGCTTCCTCATTGAAGTACAGCACGCCATTTTCGGTTAAAATATCACCATCGGCACTAAATGTATCAAAAACAGCAAATGTTCCAATACCTCCCGTAATTTGTACTTTTCGGTCTCGCTTGGGCATACCCGCTTTTAGTAAGGCTAACGAAAATTCAATTTCGGAAAAGGTATACAGATAGTTAAATCCAACAGTCGATGATTTTATATCATGCCTGAAAATATTGGGTTCATCAAAATTATTTCGGATATTAAAACCTTTATAAGTCTGCAAATAAAAACTGATGTAGTTGTGCTTTCCTAATATCAAACTACCCTGTGCATCAAATCTGTCTGTGGTTTCCTTTTTACCAGATTTTATATTAAAGGCAATATCAATAAGTAATTTACTATTGGCGACTCCAAAGCCAACACCAAATCTATTGTTGGGAATATAACGAGAGCGATTACCATCGTTTAAAATTCGAAATTGCTTGACTTTATAATTGGAAAACAATCGAGCCGAATAATTGCTTAAATCATGATCAATAAATAAGGAATCAATGATCTTAAAAAGGTTTAAAGAATCCCGCTTTTGTTCTGTTTGGGACTGTGCCGATACTGATAAAACTAAAAAGGCAACAAGAACTAGAAATCTCTGAATCATATCATATTAAACAACTAAATTTACCGTGATTTATTTCACAAATAATCGTTTGAAGCTAAAATTACATTAATTCAACAAATATGCAACTTGTTTTCGCTACCAATAATCTCAACAAACTCCAAGAGGTCCAAAAATTAATACCAAGCCATATCACACTTTTAAGTCTCAAGGATATTGGTTGTTTTGAAGATATCCCTGAAACGCAGCCTACCATAGAAGGCAATGCTGTTCAAAAAGCGCAATATGTCAAGGACCATTATGGCTATGATTGTTTTGCAGACGATACTGGTTTGGAAGTTGAAGCTCTTAATGGTGAACCAGGTGTATTTTCAGCACGCTATGCAGGTGAGCAACGCGATGCCAATGATAATATGGATTTATTATTGACAAATCTAACCGATAAACCCAATAGAAGTGCCCAGTTTAAAACGGTTATTGCTTTGCACCTCCATGGTCAACTACATACATTTACAGGTATTTGTAAAGGTGACATTACTTCTAATAAAAAGGGAACTGATGGTTTTGGCTACGACCCTATTTTCAAACCTAATGGCTTTAACCAAACATTTGCTGAAATGACCCTGGAGCAAAAAAACGAAATTGGCCATCGTGGTAAAGCAGTACTAAAATTGGTGGATTTCTTAAATGGTCTATAATTTATACCGAAGAACCCAAACTTTACACCAATTGTAAAAATTAATACTATATTTAGGCAACCTAAAATATTCTATCATGAAATACTCTAAAATACTAACGGTACTTATCTGTATAACGACCTTATCACTTTATAATTGTAAAGACAAAGCCGAAACAACCGAAGAAACAGCCAAAGAATCCGAGTTACAGCCCTTACGCGTATTTGATGCGCAAAACCAACAAAACACCAATACAGCCCAAAACACATCAGGTGTTTATCACTACACCTGCAGTAATGGATGTGCTGGTGGTGCCGCAGCAGCTGGAAATTGTGCGACTTGTGGTAATACCTTAAGTCACAATCAGGCTTATCATGCCAATACCAATACTACAACGCCAACGACACCAACGACACCAACGACAACACCAACCACTCAAACTGGTGGGCAAAACGCTGCTGGCGTGTGGCATTATACCTGTAGCAACGGTTGTGCAGGCGGTGGTGCATCTGCTGGAAATTGCAGTTCTTGTGGCAATGCGTTAGCCCATAATACGGCGTATCATAATTAATTTTTGAATAATGGAAATTAACAAAACCTATTTTAAATTAGTTAAAAATTTACTTTTTACATTTTCCGTTATTCTTATCAATAATTATTCATTTGGACAAAATATCTATCCAAAAAAATTGAAGGCTGTAATACTGAAAAGTTTGGATTAGAAAGTGATTCAACATCAGCTAAATTAAATAACAATGTATTAGTTAATTTGATATCTGACAATTTTGATAAAAAGGAACTTACTAAAATCAGAGGAATTCTTAAAATTCAAGTTATTGCTTACGAAGACAAATCTTCATGCTTATTAAGTTATGAAAATGCTACCAATTTTGATGACAATCAACTTAATATCCAAAAATTAAAAGATGTTATTGATAAAAATCTTATTTGGGAAAAAGTTGACGAAACGGTTTCACCTATGATTGAAATTTATTTTCTCATTGGTGAAATACAAATTAAAAGGATGGGATTTGATGGAAAAAAAGGACTCCATGAATTGGTTAACCAATAATCTAGTATTTCATCTCAAATAAAAGTGTATCTTTGCCGACTGAAATACAGCGTTTTGTATTTCGTATTCCTCAGGGTGAGGATGTGTTACCAAGAAGTTTCAGGTTAAGTATGTCGATTCGCTTCTGTTGTAACACCTTATAACATAATCGAATACTTACATTTCAGAATGAACACATTCCAAGATTTAGGTCTTAATCATGACCTAATACAAGCTATTAATGACATGGGTTTTGTAACCCCAAGTGATGTCCAGGCGCAAGCCATTCCAATTTTATTAAACCAAGACACCGATTTGGTGGCATTGGCACAAACAGGAACCGGTAAAACAGCAGCCTTTGGTTTCCCGATGTTGCAAAAAATCCAGATGGATAGCCGCACCACGCAAGGCTTAATCCTATCACCTACGCGTGAGCTTTGCTTACAAATTACCAATGAACTCAAGCAATACGGCAAACATTGTAAAGGCTTACATGTAGTAGCCATTTATGGTGGTGCCAGTATTACGGAACAAGCCAAAGAGGTTAAAAAAGGTGCCCAAATTATTGTAGCCACACCTGGTCGTATGAAAGATATGATTAGCCGTCGTTTGGTGGATATCTCTAAAATTGAATATGCGGTTTTAGATGAAGCTGATGAAATGCTGAATATGGGATTCTATGAAGATATCACGGATATCCTATCGCATACACCACAAGAAAAAAACACCTGGTTGTTTTCGGCTACCATGCCAAAAGAAGTGGCTACCATTGCTAAAAAATTCATGTATCAACCCGTTGAAATAACGGTAGGCACTAAAAACGTGGGTAGTGATCAGGTTTCTCACGAATACTATTTGGTGAATGCCAGAGATCGCTATTTAGCGTTGAAACGTTTAGCGGATGCCAACCCAGATATTTTTTCAGTTATTTTCTGTCGTACCAAACGCGACACACAAAAAGTAGCCGAAAAACTCATTGAAGATGGCTACAGTGCTGGTGCTTTGCACGGTGATTTGAGTCAGAACCAACGTGATTTGGTGATGAAAGCATTCCGTAATAAACAAATCCAAATGCTTGTGGCTACGGATGTAGCTGCTCGTGGTATTGATGTTGATGATATTACGCATGTTATCAACTACCAATTACCAGACGAAATTGAAACGTATACACACCGTAGCGGTCGTACAGGTCGTGCTGGAAAAACAGGTGTTTCTATGGTTATTGTGTCTAAAAGTGAAGTGCGAAAAATTAAAAGTATTGAACGCATCATTAAAAAGGACTTTGTAAAAAAGGATATTCCGGATGGTATGGAAATTTGTGAAGTGCAATTGATGTCCTTGGCAAATAAAATCCACAACACCGAAGTAAACCATGAAATTGATAAATATTTAGATAGTATCAATCAACTATTTGAAGACACGAGTAAAGACGAATTGATTAAAAAGTTCTTTTCGGTTGAGTTTACCCGTTTCTTCAATTACTACCAAAAATCACATGACTTAAACATTTCAGGTGATGTATCAGGTGACCGACCAGGAGATTCTGGTGACAACACAAGATACTTTATAAATGTTGGTAAAAAAGATGGGTATGATTGGATGAAACTAAAAGACTTCTTGAAAGAAATTTTAGAGTTGGGTCGCGATGATGTCTTTAAGGTCGATGTTAAGGACAGTTTCTCGTTCTTTACAACCGAAAGTAAATTACAGGACAAAGTTTTAGCCTTTTTTACCGATTTTAAACATAACGGCCGCTTCGTCAATGTTGAAGTCAGTGAAGACAAAGGCAAAAGCACCAGTCGCGGTAAAAGACGTCGTGATGGTGGTAAACGCAGACGCGATGACAAACCCAGAGGTGAAAGACGATCAAGTTCTAAAAATGATTCAGGGATCAGACGCAGTCGCAGAAGCTCTGAAGGCGGATCAAAATCCAGACGCTCTGAAACCAGAACGTCCTCGGGTTCTTCCAGACCAAGACGTTCCAGAAGATAGATTTCAAAAAAAAGCCAAGTTTAAAACTTGGCTTTTTTGTTTATCGTTTTAATGTAAAGTGCGCCCGATACTGTTTTCCCTTACTCGGTCTGTTTACTACAAACCAATAATCAGATGTTGGCATATGTTCTCCGTTAAAGGTTCCATCCCAACCATCACTCAAGGCATTGAGTTGCTTGAGTAATTTACCATATCGATCAAAAATCAAAACGGTAATATCAGGTTCTGTTTGAGAAAAATATACCTGCCAATTATCATTATCGCCATCACCATTTGGTGTGAAAAATTTAGGATAGTACAACACATAGACCTCTTCATTAACAACACCACAGCCATTTTGATCTCTAACGTAAATCGTGTATTCTCCTACAGGGAGATTATTAAACACATTACTACTTTGATAATTAATACCATCTATTGAGAACTCATAGTCTCCAATACCAGAAACCTCAACCGTAATGGTGTTATCATAAGCCGTCCAATCTTCTATCTCAATATCGTTGATAATGGCTTCATCTGATTCAATGACTTGAACCGTTTCGGTAAAACTACAAGACAACGGCGGCATAGTTGGATAGTCGTAAGCAACTGTAACATCATAATTCCCTGCGCTACCAACAACAATAGACTGGGTTGTTTCTCCGGTAGACCACAGGTAAGAGTCATAACCAAACCCAGCATCCAGAACCACTGTTTCATCTGTACAGAAATAGTACGTGGTTTCCATGTCTGGATCCGGTGTTTCTAAAGCCTCAATGTAAAATGATGTTGTGTTATAACAATCAAAATTTTCCATGTTTTCTATTCTGGCAAAAATCTGCTGCGGATTCGTAATGTTGGTATACGGTATGCTTAACGGGTTTTCATTCAAATCGGCATCAGCTTGTGACAAGTGATAAGTAATTGCAAAATTTCCTGTTTGTCCATTTGATATTTGGTCATTTTGCAAGTTTAAATCAAAAGATTCTTCACCGTCATTAAGCGCATCACATAGATACATATCATCAGGTTGATAGGCTTCCAAATAATCATCGATTATAATCTGGAATGAACCTGTTTCATAGCAACTGGCATTATTGACATTCTCAATGCGAATAAAAACCTGCTGTGGATTATCTACCGTTTGAAAATCATCTGGTAACGGATTAGCGCTATTCTCGGCATTTATTTGAGAAATATGGTAAGTGATGTTAAAATCGGAAGCTGCTTGCCCGTTCAGTACAGCATTATCAAACTGTGTTAAATCAACCAATTCTGTTCCATCGTTGGAAGCATCATCACAAGTAGTCACATCGGCAACCACATTGACTACTGGCATTGCATCCACTTGAATAGTAAAGCTGGTAGTGTCAAAACAATTACTGTTATTCGTGTTTTCTATTCTCACGAATATTTGCTGTGGATTGGTTTCATTAGTATAAGGCGATGTCAATGGGTTTTGATTATCGTCTGCATCGTCCTGACTTAAGTGATAGGTGATATTAAAGCCCGTTTGTCCATTGGATACTTGGTTGTTTTGAGAACTTAAATTAAAGGCTTCTTCACCATCGTTCAGATCATCGCAAAGGAACATATCGTCAGGTTGGTATGCTGTAGGTTGTTCATCAATGATAATCTCGAAACTCCCTGTATCATAACAGCTCTCGTTGACAACATTTTCAATGCGAATAAAAACTTGTTGCGGATTATCTACCGTCTGAAAATCATCTGGTAATGGATTAGCATCATTCTCGGCATCCGCTTGAGATATATGATACGATATGTTAAAATCGGCAGCTGTTTGACCGTTCAATATGTCATCATTAAACTGCGTTAAATCAACCAATTCAGTGCCATCATTGGAAACATCATCGCATACCATCAAATCTATAACTGTATTGGCAACTGGCATGGTATCTACTATCAAATCAAAACTGGTGATATCGTAGCAATCTGTATTATCAACATTATATATCTTAACATAAATAGTTTGACTATTGGAAATATTGGCATAACTAATAGTTAGTTCGTTTTCGTGATTTTGGGCGTCCTCCATACTTGCATAATACCTAATATCAAAAAACACATCCGATTGTGTTCCTAACACCTCTGAATCTTTAGTGCTTAAATCAAAAATTTCAACGTCGTCATTAGTACTATCATCACATAAATGATAATTAGAGACCTCATTCGCAATTGGAACATCATGAATTACAATATCGGTTGTAAAAAATCGATTGGTTCCACTAACCGAATTCACCGAAACGGTAACGGGATACGTTCCAGCTGAAGTATAAACGTGTGTGGGAGTCACTTCACTGGTCGTGTTCCCATCTCCAAAATCCCATTGAATATTGGCAATTTCTTGACTTGAATTGACTGAAAATTGAGTCTCATCGCCCACGCAAGTAAACTCTACATTAATTCCAACCTGGAAAAATGATTGAATGAAAGGTGGTAATCCATAAATAGCTTGTCTACCTTCTAAAAACAAAGCTCGGTTAACATATCCAGAACTTAACCCTGGTTCATTGGGATTTTCAATAACATCCAAATATCCAGAGTAAGCGTTAGCTATATAAATTTTTTCATCAATTGCTAATTGTAACGCTGAAACACTATCAGTTCCATCATATAAAATGACATCAGAATTTGCAATATCCATTTGGTTTCCATGCATTAAATTAAATTGATGAATTTTAAACCGTGTTGATATAAAATCAGTATCAGAAACATAGAGCATCTCACTATTAGGTGAGAATTCAAGTCCATATGGACCACTTTGAAGCCCATTATAAAACATGTCAGATAAATTAATAGCATTACTAAACTGACCATTTTGAGAATTAAAATCAAATATTTCAACAAATGCTGTATTGTGCCATTTGGCCAAAGCTAATTTTTGTCCATCCGGAGATACTTTCATATATCCTATGGTTTCTGCAGGATCACCATTATGAACACTACCAATTGGGGTGATTGTGGGCGTGATTTCAACTCCAGATTCTGTAATTTTATAAGATAAAAATTCGTTGCTATTCCATTTATGGGCAATAACCCAATAATCGACACCATTGGCATGCTGAATAGCCGTAATTTTTTCTGTTGACGGTGTAAAAAGTGGAATATTTTTATTAGAAGTGATATCGCCATTTCCTCCATTCAAAGTCAAATCTACTTCAGAATAGCGTAACCCTGAACTCAAACCTAATTGAGCAACTGTAAAAATAAAATAAATATTGGGGTCATTAGGCTTTGGAACTATTATACCAGATTGTGTACTTGATGGGTCTCCCATCAACCCAAATCCATTAGGCATGGTATTATGATTTTTGTCCCAAACTCGGATTCCATCAGTATAAAATAATAAATCTCCATTCGAATCTGAAATTGTCGAACAACCTTCATTGGTATTCAATGCTCCGTCAGTGATAGCTACGGCCGTTCCAGAATTAAAATCTAATCCTGCATTACTACCAAAGTACCAATAGTTGGCCTCTCCTTGAGCAAATAAAAAACTTGAGAACAGAATTAGGGTTATGCAAAAAAATAACCTCATGTTAAGGGAAAAAAGATTAATAGCGTTACGTAAAATAAAATAAATATCTGATTATCAAAAATAGACGCTTGAAAATAACTGTTAAAACCGATTAAACTGTTAATTTTTAGTCAAATTACAATAGAATAACAGAATCTATTTTTTTTGTTTAGTACTTTTATGCCTAATTTAGCCATGATGTTGAAACACTTATTCCTACTTTTTTCAGTTTTTACTGTAGCTGTTTGTTTCTCGCAAGAGGTGGAGACTAGCGTTTTAGGGACTGTAATTAACAGTTCAGATGGCACCCCAATGGAAAGTGTTAACATTGTCAACTTAAACCAGGTACTTGGAACCACTACCAATAGCAAAGGAGAGTTTGAATTAAAAGCACAACCCAACGACACCCTTCATTTTTCGTATTTAGGTTTTAAATCCATTAAAGTTCGTGTAACCAATGACTGGATAAAATATGGCGCTTCAACTATTGAACTTACAGAACTAGCACTTGCATTGGAAGAGGTGGTTATTAATGAATTTAGACTTACGGGAGTTTTAGAGGTTGATATACTTCAAGTACCCATAAACACCAATTATCGTTATAGTATTTCAGGTTTACCGACTACTGGTTACGAAGCTGGTAACCGTTCTAATTCTGTAACCAAAGTACTGGGCGCCATTTTTAATCCAGCCGATTTTCTCTATAAGATGTTTGGTAAAAAACCAAACGAGATGAAAAAACTCAAGCAAATGAAGCAGGATGATGAGATACGAAACCTCCTAGCTTCGCGTTTTGACCGCGAAATGCTGACTGTTTTGCTTCAAGTTGATCGTGTTGATTTAGATGAAATTGTAAGACAATGCAACTACTCGGCGAGTTTTATTCAAACTGCCAATGATCTTCAAATTTTGGATGCCATAAGTGAATGCTACGAAGAATACAAAGTATTAAGCCGTAGTCGTAAGAAAGGACGGTTGTAAAACTCGTTATTCTCTGGAATGCAAAGCCACTCTATTACCTTCGGAATCTAAAAATACACCCATAAAGCCATGTTCGGGTGATATTTGCGTTTTAGGCTGATATATTTTGCCTCCAGCCGCTTCTACTCTCTCCAATTCATTTTGGACGTTGTCAGAAATAAAGTAAACCAAAGTACCTTCCTGACTGGGTATGTAGGATTCTTGCTTTATTAAAGTCCCTTGCGCACCTGGAACCTGACCTCTATCTGGAAACCAACCCATTAAGATACCACCAAAATCTACGACATGAATATCTACTTTAAAAACAGCTTCGTAAAAGGCTTTAGCGCGATCCATATCGGATACTGGTATTTCAAACCAGCCAACCATATTGTATTTCATATCTCATTGTTCTAAACGTTGTTTTAATCTAGATAGTCCTTCATCAAAATCCTTGCCTACCGCTTTTTCAAAATTAAAAAACAGCATGAATATATTGAAAGGCACTGGGTTTTTTCCTGCAAATCCCCAAATAACTTTGGTCTGATTATCGTCTACTTTTTCGACATTCAAATAACCTTTAGAAACCGATTTCCAAGGTTTTAAAAAGCGAAGTTCCGTAATGACCTGCTTCTCCTCTATAACATCTATAATTTCCTGTTCGCCCATTCCAACATCCTTATTACCTTCCCATTTGGAGATAAACCCGATTTCACCATCAGTTCCCGTAAATGTTTGCTTCATATTAGGGTCTTTTAATTTCCAAGGAGACCATTGATCCTGATTTTTAATAGATTTAAGATATTTGAAGACTTCGGGCAAAGCTCTATTAATTACAATACTACGACTCACATCATAGGATTTCGGTGCAACTATAGCCAGTATCAAAATCAAAGCTATGATACCCAATACTATATAAAGAAAAATCATGGTTTGTGTTTTAGTTAGTTAAGCTAAATCTACAAAATAGTTACTGATTATAAAATCTTTTAACGATGTCGTGATAACTTTTGATGGTTTTTTGAATCCAATCCAGACGTTTACTAGCTTTCTCTTCATCAGTTAGTTGCCAATTAACATCCAATGACTTGAGTTTAGAAGTAACCTGTTGTAAGATGATAGCTGCCGAAACCGAAATATTCAAACTTTCAGTAAAACCAACCATAGGGATTTTAAGAAAACAATCGGCTTGATCTAAAACTTCTTGCGACAGTCCTTCTGTTTCCCGGCCAAAAAAGAAACAGGATTTTTTGGTGACATCAAAATCTTGCAATAAGCAATCATTGGTGTGTGGTGTCGTGGCAACAATTTGATAACCTTGTTGCTTTAATTCTTGTAAACAATCCTTAACAGAATTAAAGCGGTTTAAATCAACCCATTTTTGTGCTCCCATGGCAATTTCTCGGTCAATGCGCTTTCTATTAATCTCCTCAATAATATTGACTTCCTGCACGCCAAAAACATCGCAACTTCTTATAACAGCACTGGTATTGTGTAATTGGTAAACATCTTCAATGGCTACCGTAAAATGCTTGGTACGTTGGTTTAGTACTTTTGTAAATCGGTTTTTTCTATTCTCGGTGAGATACCCTTCTAAATATTCTAGTAATTCTAAATCGACCATTTAATCATTAACACCAATATTTCCTTGTGCAACTAAAGTATTCAAATCAGAAGCACTTAAATGAATGTTGATGTACCCATTAACTTCCAATACGTCATCATATCCAAAAGGTGTACCATCATCCAATTGTATCACATTGGTTTGGCTAATACCTGTACTACCATCAACGTCATTGAATGTGAACATTATTGGACCTGTAGTAGCGGCGTCATTTTCGTGAATATGACCTGGATGCATACCATCCACAGGCGTATTCATTAATTCAATAATAGCAAGTGCCTCACCATTTTGACGTCGAAAAAAAGAAGCAGTCCCACTGATGTCCGGAACATCCACTTCATTTAAGTCATATACTACCGATTCACCAGTTAACTCATTTCTGCCAATATCACCTTGCGAAACTATGCTGTTATCTGTCTCGCTCAAATGAACATTAATATAGCCATCAAAATCTGCTATATTTTCATACATGAAAGGTGTTGCGTCATCTAATTGATTAATGTTGGTATAACTGATTCCTGTATTGCCATCGATTGGGTTAAATGTTAATGCAATCTCACCCGTTTCTAATGCCGTATTCCGATGAATATGCGACGGATGCATTTCGCCATCTATAGCGTTCGTAAGTTGAATAGTTGCCAATGCCTCACCATTCTTTCGTTGAGAGAATTTAGCTGATCCACTAATTTCCGAGTTATCAAACTGCAATAACGCATAAGTTTTTGTAACACCTATTAACTCATTTTGACCAATATCAGCTTGAGCTACTAAAATATCCAAATTGGTGCTACTTAAATGCACATTGATATAACCGTCAAAATCCAACAACTCCTCATAAGTGATGGGTGTACCATCATCGAGTTCAGTAATGGTTACTTCACTTCTACCAGTATTACTATTAACTGTTCCCAAAGTCAAGGCTATAGCTCCAGTCTCGGCCGCAGTATTATAATGAATGTGAGCAGGATGCATTTGGTCTGCTAATAATCCCGAAAGGTTTAACTCAATGGTAACCGATAGGTCTTCATTTTTTACAAATCGTGCATAACCTGTAACACTGGGATCACTTATCGTATTTAATTCATAAACTTTATAGACAAGGCTAGATTCTATTCGGGTAATATTATCATCATTAGCGCAATTGGTTAGTGACAGAATTGTCATAAAGCAAATGCATACCACTAAAAGATTTTTCATGTTTTGATTTTTAGACTGTCTAAATTTACAATTTAAAGTATAAAACTAAATAAGTTCTTAATTATTATCTGGTAATTTTTATAATTTTAAACCATGAAACATGTTGTAGTACTTACTGGAGCTGGCATGAGTGCCGAAAGCGGTTTGAAAACCTTTCGTGATGCGAACGGTCTATGGGAGGGTCATGATGTCATGCAAGTAGCTTCTCCGGAAGGCTTTGCTAAAAATCCCGAATTGGTTTTGGAATTTTATAATCAGCGGCGAAGACAATTACACGAAGTTGAACCTAATGCAGCGCACAAGGATTTAGCTAGTCTTGAAAATCATTTTAAAACTACTATTATCACTCAAAACGTAGATGATTTACATGAACGTGCAGGCAGTTCTAACGTATTGCACTTACATGGTGAATTGCTAAAAGCCCGAAGTACTTATAACGAACATGATTTTGTTGATTGGACAACCGATTTGGTTTTGGGAGATGTTTGCAATCAAGGGTATCAAATGCGGCCTCATATTGTATGGTTTGGCGAAGCTGTACCGATGATTGAAAAGGCTATTGATATCTGTGCCACTGCTGATATTTTAATGATTATAGGCACCAGTATGCAAGTTTATCCAGCAGCAAGTTTGATGCATTACGTTCCCAATGGCACACAAACATATTTCATAGACCCAAATCCAGCAATAAACAGTTCTAATAATCTTACTGTTATTGCAGAGCCAGCAACTGTTGGCGTGAGTCAAGCCATTGAACGTATAAAACTACTGTAAATAGTGCTCGATTTCCCGAATTAAATCATTGGTAACCTGCAATAAGGTTTCACTTAAATTTTTGACACTGTCAGAACCAGCACTTCGATAAGTAAGTTGTGATAATATGGTGGCCTTATCCTTATTAGTGAATTTTGTAGTGGCTACAATATTGTTGTTTTCATCAACTTCTAAACCCAAACCATTATTAGCCACAAAAGCGCCAAAGTTAGAATCTACCATATACAAGTTGTTATTGTTCACAACAGATTCCGTATAATCTAGACGTTGAAAATACCTCACAATTTTATTCTGCAAATCTGCATTTGCAATCAGATTAATACTACCGCTGGAAATCATGTTACTGAATGTAGCACGGTTGGCTTTAAACGTGCGTCTTGCACCAAGATCTCTAAATAATCTTTCTAGTACGGTTTTGTCTGCGGTATCCGAAACAAAGGTTTTTGCAGAATCTACTTGAATTAAAATACTGGTCTCAAAATCTATTTGCTCTTGAATCAATTCCTTTTGGATTTCTAAGTCCTCTTTTAAATTTTCAAGAATGGTCGTTTCAAGTACTCTGTTTTGTTTTTCCTTGTTCCATGTGTTAATCTGTAAGGCAATAAGAATACCTATAACCACGAGAACAATTTCCCCAATAGCATAAAAGAAATAGCGTTGTGCCCTTTTCTCTTCTAACAATTTCTTTCTGATTTTTCGTAATGCCGATACCATTAGTCTACGCGTTTTAGATTGAGATCCTCGAAATCAAAACTAAAATCTATGTTGGGTGAAATACCCTTCATGGTAAGGCCATTAGCTTTGCCGTTTTCGTCTAAAGTGAACATCGCAAAAGCATCAGCGTTCATGTCTTGATATTCCCACTTAATTGCAAATGTTTCATCTTTATAAAGTTTTAATGGGCCATTGAGCAATGGCGAACGGTGGCTTTTAATCCAGAGTTGTTTTCCTTTCATAAAGACTTCTATTTTACCAAACCAAACATCTTCATAAATACCAATATACTTATCCTTATCAACAGCGTCTTGGTTCATATTGGCAACCGCTTCCCAAACCTTTTTTGTAGCCGCATCATCGCCACTTTTGTTGGATGCCATATATGCCGCATATTTATCAATCCATTTAAAATCTTCCAATCCATAGTACATATCCAGTATAGTCTGTGAAACTGAAGAAAATAAACCACCGCCATCATTACTGGTATTAGTCAAAATAACGATACCCAAATTCAAATCTGGAAATAAAATCGTTTGAGATAGCATACCTGGCAATCCACCGGTATGTTCCACTTTCATGTTTCCTTTCTCGTCTGACAGAAACCAACCCAAGCCATAACCCGAAAAATGCGAGTTGTAACGCGGATTTGGATTCACATCCATAACCGTGTGTATCTTCCACATCTCATTATGGTTGGAAGTGGAAAATAATTGTTTATTCAGATTTTGTCCATATTTCCCCTTATTTAATTGCAACAATAGCCATTGAGACAAATCATTGACATTAGAAAATATACCTCCAGCAGCACCATTAATCATTTCTTCAAAGGTTGGAATGATTCTGATGTCTCCCTTTTCTGTGGAATGAGAAGCAGATAAATTATTTGTATTTTTAATATTTACCAAGGATCCATAGGTATTGTCCATACCTAGTGGTTCAAAAATTCTGCTTTCCACAAAAGCTTCCCAAGTCATGCCGCTCTTTCTCGCTATCAATTCACCAGCCACCAAATACAACAGGTTGTCATAATCCCATTTGGTTCTAAAAGCCGATTCGGGTTTAAAATGCTGAAAATTTGCCAACAAGTCATCAATGGTGAAATCGGATCCTTGGGGAAAAAACATCAGGTCACCCATACCTAAACCTAAACCACTGCGATGGGTTACCAAATCGACAATATTAAAATTGTCCTCCACATAATCATTATACATGGTGAATTCTGGAATATGGTCTTTAACCTTGTCTGTCCAGTTTATTTTGCCTTCCTCCACCAAAATAGCCAACGCCGCTGTGGTAAAGGCCTTACTGTTAGATGCTATGGCGAAATTGGTATGTTCGTTAACCCACTCATTGGTTGCAATAGATTTGACACCATAACCCTTTTCATGCAATATGCCTCCATCCTTTACAACCGCAACTGCACAACCAGCCACATTAAACTTGCTCATGGCATAATTGACAATGGAGTCTATTTGACGTGAAGTAACTTGCGCATGAATTTGGCAAAAACAGCAAACCAGCAATAAAAAGAATACTGCTGGGGATTTTTTAATGGATTTCATAGAGAATAGTTGGTTGGTTATCATATTGAATTTAAAGGTAAGCAATAAAATACATTACTTCAATTATCATAAATCCATTCCTTTTGGTTTGATTTCCAAATATTAAAATAATCTTCTGGATAATAGTCTTTTGCGGGATAAAAACTCTTCCCTCTATTCAAAAAATATGGCGGTTTTAAATATTTTCTTAAAGAATCTAAATCCTTTCTATTAGTCTTAATAATCCCTTTTCTCCTATTATATCGAATATTTCCTAATACCAAAGAATCTATTTGTTTTGTATGAGGATACAAATTTGGATACTCTATAACCCATTTATTATCAATACTCCTGTATAGGGCGTGATGATGAATTAAATAATATTTATCGTCACAATATTTTTCAACAATGAGAAGTGCATATTTAGGCTTAGTGGAAATTATGCTATGCTGAGATCCATGTTCAGAAATATCAAAAAGAATGTTACTTTTTTCATGTAAAAAATCACCGTGAACTTCCTTAATAATTAGATATTGCCCAACGCCATAAGTGTTCATTACCTCAATGCACAAACTAGGATCAAATATATTTTCAACATCTTCATGAATATCTTTGACAAATTTCAATTTACCAATGAAAACAAGTAATTCTCTCGGTTTAGTCTTACAAAACTTATAACGTATCGTCTCTAAAAACCACAATTTGACATCAATATTAGAATCATTGAAAACGATTCTTTCAGATGTTGTATAACAATTCTCTATATCCTTTGGTGGTTTGAATAATAAAGTATCTCCAAGTTTAGCCTTAATGCTATAATTTCCATCAAAATCAGCAATAACTTTTTCTTTACTATTGATGTTAATTACTTGAGATCCTGCAAATGGTGAATTCCAGCTATCAATTATATTACCTTTTACTATAACATTTTGCGCAAAAGATAATTGGCTAGATAAAACAATAAATAAAATCAAAACCTTTTTCATATCATTTATTATTCTTCTCCTCAATCCATTTACTCATATACTTGGTGCTTTGTAGAGTATAGTGTTGGAGTATTTGCCCAATTGTATTGTTGAGCCTGTGATTTCCCAAGTTACCTTGAAGTTTTTGTAAAAGGTTTATAAATTCTCTTTGGTGTATTTCTTTATTATATCGCTCATTTATGATGGTAAAACCGTTTTGTTGCTTGTTTTTCCAAAGCAGTTCATCGGTATAAAGTTTTACAGCTTGTTCAGTAAATTCGGTTGGGTCATCTGTAATAAATCCATGAGGCTCGAAATTACCAAACATCCCTTCAGCAGCAATAGTGCTCATGGCACATGGTGTACCATTTTTCATGGCATCAATGAGCTTCCCTTTTAATCCCGCACCAAACTGCAGTGGTGCCAAACACACTTTAGCTTGTTGCATGACTTGATTAACATCATCAGCAAATCCCTTGATGATAAAACCTTCTTTTTCATTGTACAATTGGGTTACTTTTTGTGAAGGATAAGCACCATAAACATGTAACTCGGCTTTTGGTAATTGTTTTCTAATCAACGGCCAAATGGTCTGTTTAAGATACAAAACCGCTTGGTAATTGGGCTCGTGTAAAAAGTTACCAATGGTTATAAAGTGTTGACGTGATTCAAAACTTGGCAGTTCCGCGGTACGATCTTCTTCTAGCCTATCTTCCATAAATGGCAAATAAGCCAAAAGGGATTTATCAACCTGTAAATCATGAACTAACAAATCCATTTCAAACTCCGAAATAATCATACTTAAATCACACCTGTAAATACTGGCCAATTCCCGTTTAAAAGTATCATTCATTAAATAGGTTCTATCAAAGGTTTTTTGATCTTTAAAGGCTAACTGTCTCCCTTTACGAAGTCCGTGCAAGTCTTCAGTATCTAGAATTCGTAATGCTTTCGGACAATTTTCAGCAACGCGCCAACCAAACTGTTCTTCCATCATAAAACGGTCAAACATTACGACATGGGGTTGGAATGCCGCTACAAAATGGTCAAAAGAACTGGAATTAACTTCTATCGAAACGGAATCAATTCCTAATTCTTTCAAATCAAAGGCATTTTCCATTTTTTCACATGGACTGGCAAATGTAATTTGATATTTTAGATACTGAAATGTTTCAATGAGCTGCATCATACGCCAGCCTGCCGCAGAACTCTTGATTTCTGGCCAAACATAGCCTATAATCAGCAATTTAGGCATGGATTATTCTGGCTTGGCTTCTAATCCGTATTTAACCCTGACGGCTTGAGCCCAATTAATAACCGATTGAATTTGCGCATCTGTTAATTTAGCTTCTGTATGAGTCCAGGTATAGGATTCCAAAGGCATTTCTTTTTCTTCAACCATTTCAACTAACTCCTCCAATTTATGGTCTTTCTTCTTTGTAGAATATTCGTCCCAAACTGATACGTTAAAATGCTTGGTGCCATGTTCCACATGGTCTGCCAACCAATAATTGACTGGTGTAATGTTATTATACCAAGGATATCTTGTGGCATTACTATGGCAATCATAACAACTTTCCTTTAAAATGACTGCAACATCCTGTGGCGGATTGGTATCGGCTAAAAAAGCATCGATGGCCAAATCACCATCATTCTTTTCAGGGCCAAAAAATTGCGCAATAACAAATAGGACTAACAGTATGATTAAGAGTTTCTTGGTTATTTTCATTTTATGTAATTTTAGATTTTTAAAAATAGAAAATATTCGTGACTACCGAACAACTTTACGAAGAATTAAATTATGTCAACCATTCACGCGAAAAACGCTTGCATTATGCCAATTTGGTCATTGAAAATCCCGACCTGATTTCCAAGTTGTTAGATATACTTTTTATGGTAGATGATAAAGTATCTTGCAGAGCGGCTTGGGTCTTCGAATTTATGTGTGGCGAAAATTTAGAAGCTTCCATACCATTTTTAGATAAGTTTACGGAACATATGCACAAGGTTCATTTAGATCCTGCTGTTCGCCCAGTAGCGAAAGTTTGTGAATATTTGGTAAAAGCCTATTATTCAAAGACCGATAACAAAATTAAGACTGCTTTAAAACCAGTTCACAAGGAACGCATCATAGAAGCGTGTTTTGATTATATGATTAACGATGAAAAAATAGCTCCCAAGGCCTATGCTATGAATACACTCTATTTACTCGGACACGACTACGATTGGATTCACCCCGAATTAGCTTTGATTTTAGAACGCGATTATCAAATGCAAAGCTCTGGATTTAAAGCTCGAGCGCGCCATGTCCTCAAAAAAATCAAGAATTGATTTACCAACTTAATATTTGTTGTAATTCTTCATTAGAGACAGCTAGTAGCTTACTCACTATTAATCGGGATGTCAAGGTTTTCCAATCCTTATTTTGTTTAAAAATCGATTTTAAAATAGGTTCAGCCTTTTCAAACTGCTTATTGTTTAACAAGTTTATGGCATACCAATATTGCATTTCCAAATTTTCAGGAAATAGTTTTTGAGCATTTAAATAAAGTTTTTCAGCTTCAACAGAATCCCCTTTTTCCATAGCCAAATCACCTTTATTCATAAAATCATAGGCCTTATGAATTTGTATCAAACGTTCCAGCTCTTGAGTAGGGTTTTCATGATCTTCCACTCGTAAATCCATGACCGTATCTTCCCATGAATTTCCTGTTGATTTCCCTTTAACAATTAAAATGGCTGCAGACTGTTTTCCTCTGATATCACCACGTTCATTTTCTGCCGCTTTCATAGCTGCTAACATACGCTCACTTAAACTACCTGTCGCTTCTTCAAAAGCTTCTGCCATGGCATTCCAAACGGTATTATTCAACATCATATTGGCCTGAACAGAAAAGTTTTTACCTTTTCGATGTCCCGCTTCAGCTATACACAAACTTCCCGTATGTGCAGCAACCTGCCCTTTTGAATTTAAAAAAGCGACTTGCCTGTACATTTGACCTGAATCATTAGCCAACAATGCATCCAAAGCCTGTTGTGGATCTAATCCTTGGGACATCAATGCTAATCCTTTAGGCCCATAGCTGGGATTAACCAAAGATTGCGTGGCCACAACACCAACACCTGCTTCTCCATAAATAACTATTCCGCCAACATTAAACCAATGCGATTGGACAGCCACACCCATATCTCCCGTAACAGAATCGCGAGCCACTATGGAATAAGTATGTGTAAAGGGTTCCGACTTTTTAAATGATTGAGAAAAACTTATGGCAGGTAGAAATACCAAAAACAGTAAAAAATATTTTTTCATGGCTTTATGTTTAAGTACCTAAATATAGTCAAATAATTAGGCGTTTGCTCAAAAACTTCATGCTTTTAACTTCACTCTTACACCGAAAAAAACTATCTTTGCAACTTCAAAAAAACACAAATAAATCATGTCTATATCATCTTTGAATGCCATTTCTCCTATTGATGGTCGCTATAGAAATAAAGTTGAAAAACTAGCACCTTATTTTTCAGAAGAAGCCCTTATTAAATATCGCGTTCAAGTTGAAATAGAATATTTTATTGCGCTGTGTGAAATTCCGTTGCCTCAATTGGCAGATTTCAATTCGAATCTATTTGAAGATTTACGGTCCATTTATAAAAATTTTACAGCCGTTGATGCTTCGGCTATTAAGGACATTGAAAAGGTGACAAACCATGATGTCAAAGCCGTTGAATATTTTATTAAGGAAAAGTTTGATGCTTTAAACATCTCCAAATACAAAGAATTTATCCATTTTGGACTAACCTCTCAAGACATCAATAATACAGCTATACCGTTAAGTATTAAAGATGCCATGAATGATGTTTATGTTCCTGAATATACTTTGGTATTGGAAAAACTCCAATCGCTTTCTGAAGAATGGTCCAAAATATCGATGCTTGCAAGAACGCATGGCCAACCAGCTTCGCCAACACGATTAGGAAAGGAAATTGCCGTTTTTAGTACGCGTCTAAAAGAACAGTTCAATTTATTGAATGATATTCCTAGTGCTGCTAAATTTGGTGGCGCTACTGGAAACTACAATGCCCATAAAGTTGCTTATCCTAATGTGGATTGGAAAACTTTTGGAGCTGATTTTGTACAAGGTAAATTAGGACTATATCACTCCTTCCCTACAACCCAAATTGAGCATTACGACCATATGGCTGCTTTGTTTGATTGTTTGAAACGTATAAACACCATCATCATCGATTTGAATCGTGACATTTGGACTTATGTGTCTATGGATTACTTTAAACAAAAAATTAAGGCTGGTGAAGTAGGCAGCTCGGCTATGCCGCATAAAGTAAATCCTATAGATTTTGAAAATAGTGAAGGTAATTTGGGCATTGCCAATGCGCTGTTTGAGCATTTATCAGCAAAACTCCCTATTTCTCGCTTACAACGTGACCTCACTGACAGTACAGTGCTTCGAAATGTTGGTGTGCCTTTTGGACATACATTAATAGGTTTTAAATCAACATTAAAGGGGTTAAACAAATTATTGCTGAACGAAGACAAGTTTGCTGAAGATCTTGAAAATAATTGGGCGGTGGTTGCCGAAGCCATTCAAACCATTTTAAGACGTGAAGGCTATCCCAATCCTTATGAGGCCTTAAAGGGATTGACCAGAACCAACGACAAAATCAATAAAACCTCAATTTCGAATTTTATTGATACATTAGAGGTCTCAAATCAAATAAAAACAGAACTAAAAGCTATTTCACCAAGTAATTACACGGGTATTTAGTGTATCACTTCTACATATTATAGTTTAAATATGAAAATAGTTATATTCTTACTACTATCAATATTTTTATTTAAGTGCAAAAATGATGAAGTCTTTAAATTAAAAGACGAAATATCAAGTTTGAAAGCTGAAAATGATAGCTTAAATAATATAATTAGAAATAAATTTATTTTTGATAATGCTGACTTAAGAATTATACCTTCAATTAAGAATTCTAAAACGCTTGATTCAAAATTTGAAGGAGAATTGGTGATTGTAGGTTTTAATGATGATGATATAACTATCCTGAATGGTGAATGGAATTACAAAAATTCTCAATATGAGAATGGAGATACAATTAAAAATCATTACGGTGCCTACAAATTAAACCTAGATAAAGTTAAAAATGACACCTTAAACTTTTATGTTAAGATAGATAATAAATATGGTAGCAGAAGTTATGATTCAATAATGAGCTATCCATATGAAGGCTTTTGGAAATTAAAATAGGATCCTGAAATTATGACCAAAACTTTATGCTAACCGACAAACAATCCATAATACTCTGCCTAGTAGTCACGATCCTTTTTGTAGTATCTGGTATTTTCGGCATACTGGAAAATTTCGCCATTATTGGTTTATTACTCTTGGGCCTGATAATGATACTACTCAATATTATTTGGGTTCATTTGAAAGACGACCAAGACAAACAATCATAAAAAAAAGTGACCCATCATAGGTCACTTTTTCAATTAACATATTAAACTAATTGTTTATTTAAAAAAATCAGTAATGCCGTTTAATTGCGATTCATCAAAATCAGCTTTTTGAAGGGCATCAACCAATGTTGCCATATTCTCAGGACGCATATCATCACCCAAAACACGTACTATCCCAAAGCCCATATCGGGTGAATTTACAAATACCACAACCTCATCGGCCGAATCGTCATCTCCAATATACTTGATATCAAACTTCATGGCTTTATCACTAAATTCCATTAAGTCAATGTATTTCTTATCCTTTAAAATGGATTTCACCTTGGAAAGTTCTGAATTGTAAATGTCTACATTATTTTCATTCTTTTTGTATCCCAAAAAGTTTAATCGTTTCAACGATTTAAAGGCCTTTTTTTGGCTTTCTGTAAGCGAATCTTCTTGTAAAGTCACCAAAGATGTTGGAATATCTGCAGTAATAAAATCTGCAGACTCTTGATTGTCCACAAAATACGTTTGTAATGATGGCCCATTGTTACAGCTTACCAGCATAGATAATGCTAGTAAACCGAACAATATTGTTTTGATTGATGTTTTCATCTATCTTAATTTTAAATGAAATTACTTTTTCTGCTTTTCTAAATGCTCACCACCCTGGATGTTCATTTTTTGAGTCAATTTTGAAATTTGGTTCAAATCAATATCACCAGTAAGTGACACGACAACAGTTTCAAACTCACGTTTCTTGCCGTTCATTTCAATATTGGCATCTTTAGTAATGGCACTCAAACCATCAACAAACATTAGGAATTCACTAACGTGGTCTGAATCACGACCTTCTTTTACATAAAAAGTCATATTGACACCATCATCCTTCACAACCATTAGTTCTTCTAAAGAATTCTTACGTGAATTCACCCAGCCAGTTACATCAGTTGAAATGGATTTGTTATCAGTAGTAATTACTTTAAAACTGGTAATACTGTTTACCATTTTTATGTATTCCTGTGCTTCTGGATCATCCGTATTGATATCCATTTTAGCTAACATTTGAAACATTTTTGGTTTAATAGACACGTAGGTTACATCTGGATTTTCAGCGTATTTGGCAAAAATATCCTGTGCCATAGATGTTAATGGTAATAACATAATCGCCATTAATAGGGTTACTGTATACTTTTTCATTGTTTTTGTTTTAGAGTTTATTTGAGTTTTCATTGTTTTACTATTTGGTAATTGAATTTATATCTTTTTTAATGTTTAATTTATTGTTTTACAAAACGTTTTACAACACGTGAATCATCATATTGGATTTGAATGAGATAGACTCCAGCTTGTAAATCGGAAACATTTAAAGTGTTATTTTCTGAATTTATGATATGATTCTGTATTTCTTTTCCTTGAGCATTTAAAACCGTTATATCGACATCATTTTCTATTTCAGATGGCAAGTTAATTGTTACCATGTCCTGTGATGGATTCGGATAGATTTTCAGCTCTTTAAAAAGCATACTGTCTTCCGTTAAAATATTTGCTGAAGATTCTTTCATTTGGACTTGATCGCCTATTAAATCGAAATTTAATTGATTCAGATCAATGTTACCTGTTAATGACACAACAACTGTTTCAATGTTGCGCTTTTTGGTATCGTTATTCGTTTGAGAACCATTCATGTGTTTACTGATACCATTAACAAAAATTAAAAGTTCTTCAACATGATCAGCTTCCTTACCATCTTTGACAAAAAACTTAACAACAGTACCTTCATCTCTAACCTCCATTAATTCTTCTAAACTTTTAGATTTGGAGTCTACCCAATTAGCAATATCCGATGAAACTGTTTGTTTTCCAGTAACAATAGCTTTTAAGCTCGTTATACTATTGACCATTTCTGTAAAATTTTGAGCTTCTGGACTATTTGTCTCAACATCTACTTTGGCTAAAATTTGAAACATTTTAGGTTTGATGTCAATGTAAGTAACATCTGGATTTCCGTCGTACTTGGAAAATATATCTTGTGCCATGGAAGTCAATGGTATCATAACCATGACCATGAGTGTGAATATTAATTTATTTTTCATTTTATTTTGTTCTAGTGTTATTTAAAAATTTTCTTTGTGGTATTGTGCATTTCATCCAGATAGCCAACTTTAGACATTCCGGTTTCCATGCTATTCAAGTAGTTTACTTTACCAGCACCTTTGTTGAAATTTGCAGAAATTAACTCCAATGCCTTGGTTACTTCATTATAAGCCATTTCTGGATCATCGTAAGTACCTAAATCATCTGGAGTTCCAAATGGATTTGCAAAATAAACACTGATTAAAAGAACGGCCACTGCAGCTACAGATATCCACTTATAGTCGAATACTCTTTTAGTTTTTAATGGAATGTTTTTGGTGAACTGTTCTTTTTCATTTACCAAAAAATACGTAAACATGGGTTTATACATTTCTAAATGTGGCGCTACAGTTTCTTGAGAAAAATAGCTTTTTAACTGTTGCTCTTCTTTTAGGCTTGTTTCGCCATTTTCGTACTTTTCAAGTAACTTTTCAATATTATTTAATACCATATCTATGCGTATTAGTTAATTTTTCTCTTATTGTTTTTCTGGCTCGTGACAATGCCACGCGTACAGCCGTATTATTCATATCCAACATTTTAGCTATCTCATCATAATCATACTGCTCAATATCCCGCAACTGGATAACCATTTTTTGTTGTTCTGGCAGGTCTTCAATAATCTTCCCTACCCAATCCAAACTATCATTTAACTCAACTTGTTTTTGTACAGAGACGCTGTGGTCTTGATAATTGCTATGTACAATTTTTAAGTTTTGAGCTTGTTTGGACTTTAACTTATCCAAGCAAAAATTCTTCGTCATGGTCATCGAAAATGCTTCGACATTTTTATACTCCTCAATTTTTGCTTTATTGTTCCACAACTTCAACAATATTTCTTGAGTGGCATCTTCAGCCTCCTCTCTAGACACCAGCAATCGTTTAGCTAAACGAAACACCTTGTCCTTAAAAGGCATGACAATATTTAAAAATTCACTCTGTGTCATAAGTTGTGGTTGGTTAAAATTACCCTTTTTGGGGGTATTTATCATTACGACGAATAACAATTAATTTTGTTACAAATAATTTTTATTATGCCATAAAGTAATTACTTTTAAGGTGAAAAAGAATCCTATTTAGCTATGAAAAAATCAATTTTTAAATTATTCCTAATTGTCATTCCCTTATTATTTGTAGGGTGTTTCGAAGATATAGATGATAATCCTGCTTCAGTCAAAGACATAAATGATTTTGTTTGGCGCGGATTAAATTATTATTATCTGTACAAAGACGAAGTTAATGATTTGCAAAATGACCGCTTCATTAATGAAGTTGAGTACAATGCTTTTTTAAATAGTTTTAATTCTCCTGAAGCTCTATTCAATCATTTAAGATATGAGCCTGAAACTATAGATAAATTCAGCTGGATTACTAATGATTATATAGCTTTAGAAGCCTTTTTGAATGGCACTACGCAAAATAACGGGATGGATTTTGGCCTCGTGGAGCGACAAACTGGCGCTTCGGATATTTTTGGGTATGTAGGTTATGTATTACCAAATTCCAGTGCTGCCAATCAAGGCGTACAACGAGGTGATATTTTTTACGCCATTAATGGCACTCCTCTTAATCGAGGTAATTATCAAAGTTTATTGAGCGGCAATACTTATACCATAAATTTAGGAACTTATGATGATAATGGGACTCCAGAGCCCAGTGATGATAGTATAACACCAAACGGACAAAGTATTACATTAACCAAGTCACCTTACACTGAAAATCCCATTTTTAAAAGAGATGTTTTTAATGTTGCTGGTAGAAATGTTGGTTATTTGGTTTATAATGGATTTACTCGGGATTTTGATTCTCAATTAAATGATACTTTTGGATATTTTTTAGGCAACAATGTTCAGGATTTGGTTTTGGATTTGCGCTATAATCCAGGTGGTTCAGTCAATACAGCTATTTTATTGTCTAGCATGATTGCTGGTAGAAACGGTGAAGTTTTTAATACCGAAGAATGGAACAGTGATATTCAGGCACAATTGTCACCTGAATCAACAACTAATAGATTCACCAATAATGATGATGGGACTCCTTTAAATATTCTCAACCTCAATCGTGTTTATATTTTAACAACCAAGCGTTCAGCATCAGCGAGTGAATTGGTTATTAACTGTTTAAGGCCTTACCTGGATGTTGTACAGATAGGAACTTCAACAACTGGAAAATACCAAGCTTCCATCACGCTCTATGATTCTCCTGATTTTAGGAGAAGTGGTGCCAACCCTTCACATTTATATGCTATGCAGCCTTTGGTACTTAAGTCTGTGAATGTTGCTGGAGTAACCGATTATTTCAATGGATTGGATCCTGATATTTTGGTCTCTGAAAATTACGCCAATATGGGCGCATTGGGAGACGAAAATGAATTGCTCCTATCTGTTGCCTTGCAACATATTGAGGATAACAGCCGCATTGCTAGTCAAACTTTTGAACCCTTAAAAATTATTGGCAGTAAAAGTGATTTCACACCATTACAAGACAATATGTATGTAGAAAAATAAAAAATCTGGTCATTACGATTCGCTCAATGACCAGATTTTCCATTATAAACTTAAATTAAATCCGATATTTACGTTACGTCCCCTGGCTGAATATCCGTACAATTCTTGATATTCTTCGTTAAGTATGTTGTTCACATTGGCAAATAGTTTCAGCCTACCATCCAAAATTGTATGACTCACATAAAAATCCAGAATATTATAACTTTTTAAAATAACATCCTCTGTTTCAAAAGTTGCATTATTAAAATAAGCATCGTGCCTATCAGCTGTATACTGGTATGCCAAACTTAAGAATGTGTTTTGAAATAGATTGTAATCCAATTGTGCATTTCCCTTAAATTCAGGAATTCTTAAATTCAAATGGTCTTCAACTTGAGTATAGGTAACATTGGCATTTATTCGTAATGTTTTGGTAATGTTATAATTAGCAACGAATTCCAAACCACTCGCGGTAAAATCATCATCCACATTGTTGTATTGGTAAACAAAATTGCCCATATCCACAAAGTCTATAAAATTAGTTTCGTTTCTTGTGAAGTACACTAAACTTAAAGTCGCTTTATCCTTAATTCCAGCTTCAATACTAACTTCAATCGTTTCGTTTTCTTCAGGTTTTAAATCGGCATTTCCGTAAGCGGGTTCATATAATTGATACAATGAAGGTGTAATATAAGCCGTGCTATAACTAGCCATTCCTTTTAAGTAACCAAAATTGAATTTTTTTATAAAAGACGGGTTTAAACTGTAAACTAAATGACTTCCATATTCACTGTGATTATTTAAACGAACCCCAGCATTTACATTCAAACCAAATTTAGAAACATAAACCACATTAACATAAGGGTCAAGGATGCTAAATGTTGCCGTTTCTGGATCAATACTTTGCTCTAAATTGGTAGATCCAAATGGAATTAGATAGCTTTCCATGTCGCTTTCTTGAAAATTCACACCCAAAATTGTGTAGAATTTGTTGTTAAAATGATATCTATTAAGCATATCTGCAACCAAACTGGTTGCAGTATATTCCGCTGGATAACCAGAAGCCACAACGCGTTGAACATCATTATAAGCAGCATTTAAAGTAATGCTCCCTTTTTTGTAGCTGAACTCTGGGGCAATCCCGACACGATACTGCTTGCTTATTGAATAATTATTTGCATCTGTAAAAGTTGAAGCGTCATCAAATTCCGCTTTAAACCGATCAAAACTGGCATAAGCATGCATTTTAAATTGATTTAAAAATTGGTAACCTAATTTCAGATTACCATTGATAGCATTATAGGCATCAGATTCGATTCCCGCTTCCAAAGCCGATAAACCATCAGTAAACTGATTACCAAAGCTTGCTAAATAATTAAAGTTACCAAGTGTTCCATTTACTGAAATACTATTTCTAAAATCCTCTATAGCATAATCACTGTCATTTTGGGATTGGTTAGTTCCAAATACACTTTTAAAATCAGCCGAAATGGCACTTTTTGAAGCTTCTTTTAACTTAATGTTGATAACTGCTGTTGCTGCTCCAGAACCATACAAAGTACTCGACGCACCTTTTAATATCTCAATACTTTCTACTTGGTCTGGATTCAGTAAACGTAAATCATAATCATTGGCAATTTGTGAAGGATCTGTCAACGCAACACCATCAATTAATATCAAAACTTGTCTATTCCTCCCTCCTCGGATGTAATAATTTAAGTTTTGACCCGCATTACTTTTACTTCCATTAATCTCAATTCCAGCTGTTGTGTTGATAATCTCAGCTATGGTTTTTCCTTGTAAGTGTTGAAGGTCTTCATGTGATATTTTGGTAATTACCTTACCAGAATTTTCACGCTTAAGATTAAATTTTGAGTCGGTAATCACGACTTCATCCAATTGTTCTACTTGCGTAGAATCTGTTAGTTGTTGCGCAAATCCAAAAATTGATGTAGCACAAAACACACCAAAAAACAGTGTTTTTTTGTTCATTTTAAAATTAATTGTTCGAGAAAGTATGGTAATTCATACTCAAACTTTTATCCCGAAAGTTCGACTTGTTTTTTTGAATTTGGCAGGTCTCCTGACTTGCGTCTTTGTGTTGGTCTTCCCATTACGATATAGTGTAACAGTGACATTTGAAGTGTAACACAAAGCTTGGTAGCTTACAGTTGCGGGAACAGTTCCAGAATGAAGAATCTTGATTAACGATTTTAATTTTTGAAGTTTTAATTCCCAAATCTATTTTGTTATTCGTTAATCATCCATCTTTTCACTGGATTCCCTTTTAATCGAGATTGACAACAACCTCAAACCAAAATTCGGTGCGAATGTAAACATTCTAATATATGTTTTAGCAATAAAATGAAATAATATTATTTTTGAATGAAATTCGAGATATTTTGAAAAAACTGTTTAGTTTGTTGATTCTCATACTTCTTTTTAATTGTAAAGAAGACAAGGGCACAACTCGAGAATTACCACCTTTGAGCTATACCTCTGAAAATGCCAGAGGTTTTGACATTCAGACTAATGAGAACTATGCCATTTTAAGTATCAAAAACCCCTGGCCAAAAGCGGATAAGACGTTTAGGTATGCTTTAATTCCAAGAGAAAACCTAGCAACTATAACTCTAAATAAAGATGAGTTTGATGGTATCATTTCAACACCTGTAAAAAAAATAGTTGTGACTTCCACAACACACATCCCTGCATTAGAACTATTGAACGTTGAAAAAACCCTGGTAGGTTTTCCTGGTACCAACTATGTGTCCTCTAAAAAAACGCGTGCTTTAATAGATTCTGGAAACATCAGAGAACTAGGTAAAAACGATGGTATCAACACCGAAGTTCTACTAGAGTTGCAGCCAGAAGTGGTGGTTGGATTCGGTATAGATGGTAATAATAAAACTTTTGAAACCATCAAAAAATCTGGAATACCTATCCTATACAATGGTGATTGGGTGGAAGAAACTCCTTTGGCCAAAGCAGAATGGATTAAATTTTTTGGAGTATTATTCAATAAATCCCAAAAAGCTGACTCTATTTACAATAACATTAAAAAAGATTATTTTGATGCTAAACAATTGGCTTCAAAAGTTAAAAAATCCCCAACAGTTTTAAGTGGCGCTTTACATAAAGACGTTTGGTATTTACCTAGTGGTACTAGTCCAGAGGCGCAACTTCTAAAAGACGCTAATGTCAATTACCTTTGGAAGGATGTGACAGGTGAAGGGAGTTTAGCCTTAAATTTTGAAGCCGTATTTAGTAAAGCAAAACAAGCTGATATTTGGTTAAGTCCTTCATATTACAATTCATTGAAAGCCCTCAAAGATGCTAATGAACATTATATCGAATTCAGTGCTTTTAAGAATAAGCATGTTTATTCATTTGTAAACACGGCAGGACCAACTGGTGGTGTTACCTACTATGAAGAAGGTACTTCAAGACCCGATTTAGTTTTAAAGGACATTATAAAAATATGTCATCCAGAATTATTACCCGAATACAAAACCCACTTTTTTAAACCGCTACAATAATTGCCTAATCATACTACATACAAATTTCCATTTACGATTTTAGTCGTAACACTATTTATATGCTTTTTAGGTAACATTAGCTTAGGTTCAGTATCAATTCCACTGTCATCAGTTTTCAAAAGTTTATTTGCATCAATAGATAATGAATCCTGGCATTACATTATTCACAATTATAGATTACCAAAAGCATTTACTGCGCTTCTGGTAGGTTCCGGTTTAGGAATTTCAGGATTATTGATGCAAACCCTTTTTAGAAATCCATTGGCAGGCCCTTTTGTTTTAGGTATCAGCTCTGGAGCGAGTTTAGGTGTTGCCATTGTCATTCTGGGTGCAGGTATTTTTGGTGGAAGTCTTGCAGCGCTTTTGGTTTCAAAATGGAGTGTGGTCATAGCTGCGAGTTTTGGAAGTTTTTTGGTGTTACTGTCCGTAATGACCGTTTCGTTAAAAGTAAGAGACACTATGGCAATTCTGATCATTGGATTGATGTTTGGTAGTATCACAGCGGCTGTAGTAAGTGTATTATCCTATTTTAGTTCAGCTGAACAATTACAACAATATATTTTTTGGGGTTTTGGAAGTCTTGGAAATCTGTCCTGGAATGAGTTGCTCATTTTCTTTAGTATTTATCTTGTAGGATTAATAATGAGTATTCTCTCAATAAAAGCACTGAATACACTTTTGTTAGGTGAAAATTATGCCAAAAGCCTCGGTTTGAACATAAATCAAAGCCGCATTATTATTATCATTGCAACAAGTTTATTGGCAGGAACCATAACCGCGTTTGCTGGACCCATAGCTTTTATTGGCTTGGCTATCCCTCATATGGTTCGACAAATTTTCACAACCGCTAACCATAAAATTTTGTTGCCTGCCGTTTTTTTATTTGGAGCTATAGTCATGCTTATATGTGATAGTATTGCCCAATTACCAATGAGTGACTACACACTACCCATCAATGCGATAACATCATTGCTTGGTGCTCCAGTTGTTATATGGTTATTAGTCCGTAAACGTAAAATGTTGTTTTAATGAATCATAACAATAGTCAAAATAACATCCTTAAAACCGAAAATCTTGTAATTGGTTATGCTTCAAAAAAGCATCAAATTGTTGTTGCATCCAATATTGATTTGGAATTACATCAAGGTGAGTTGGTTGGATTAGTTGGGGCTAATGGTATTGGTAAATCTACCTTATTAAGAACACTAACAAAAGTACAAGAGCCGCTAAATGGTTCCATATTTATTAATGACAAATCGCTTGCCCAAATTAGTGCTTTAGAACTTTCAAAAATTTTAAGTTTGGTATTGACCGAACCACCAGCTTCTAAAAATCTAACCGTTTTGGAACTGGTTGCTTTGGGAAGGCAACCTTATACCAACTGGATTGGTAGTCTTGCTCCTGAAGATATTTCAATCATTGAAAGTGCCCTTATTCAAACAAATATTCAACAACTAAAAAACAAAAAGTGTTTTGAATTAAGCGATGGGCAATTACAAAAAGCCATGATTTCTAGGGCACTAGCACAAGATACCAGCATCATTGTACTTGATGAGCCTACAACACATTTGGACATGTATCATAAGGCTTACATATTAAAACTCTTAAAGACTTTAGCCAAAGAAACCAATAAAACCATTTTATTTTCTTCTCATGAAATAGAATTAGCCATTCAGTTATGTGATAGAATGATTGTTATGACAGATTCACAGGTGATTTCAGATGATCCCTGTAATTTGATATCACAAGGAATTTTCAATCAACTGTTTCCAGAGGATATGATTGCATTTGATGACAAAACAGGCAGTTTTCGCGTCAACAAATAATTTTTAATCTAAATTTAATTCACTAAATTTAGAGTCTTCGTAATCAAGCCTTTAAACTACATTTTGAATTAAGTATCTACTACTATTAACCATTAATTCAAATGTCATGAAAAATAAATCCGCACTCATTGTTCTTTTGTCCATCGCCATTTGCGGTCTCCTGTTGATTAACTTCAATAAAAAAAATCAAACGTATCCGACTGAAAAAGTAGGCTTAAACTTCATTAAATGTACCCCTGCTAAATTTCTTTTGACTGATGTTGACACCACAAAGCAAATTTCTCCCCTATTTGAAAATTTAGGAAATCATACGTATCAAGTGACTACTGACAATAAACTTGCACAGCGTTTCTTTAACCAAGGATTACGATTAACCTATGCATTTAATCATGCAGAAGCCCATCGATCTTTTATGGAAGCAGCTCGATTAGATTCAAAACTGGCTATGGCATTTTGGGGACAAGCTTATACATTAGGACCTAACATCAATGACCCGCTGCCTGATGATGAACGAAAAAACAAATACAATGAAGCCATTGCCAAAGCTATTCAATTGGCGCCAATGGCCTCTAAAAAAGAACAAGCTTTAATTCATGCTTTGTCTTATAGATATTCGACTGAATTAGATAAGGACGTTTCTGAATTAAACCAAAATTATATGGTAGAAATGGAAAAAGTGATGAAGCAATTTCCAGATGATTCCGACATTTTGACACTGTATGCTGCCTCTGTAATGAATACTGTGCCATGGAATTATTGGGACAACGATGGCAATCCTTCACCAAATATTCCAGAGGCTAAACTAGCTTTAGAGAAAGCTATCGAGATAAATCCCAATAGTCCAGGAGCCCATCATTATTATATCCATATGGTAGAACTACCAAAACCAGATTTGGCCGTTCCCAGTGCTGAAAAATTGAGTACTCTCATGCCTGCAGCGGGTCATTTAGTGCACATGCCCTCACATATTTACATTCGGGTTGGTCGCTATAAAGACGCTGTTTTAGCCAATCAACAAGCTATTCTGGCCGATGAAGACTATATCTCGCAATGCTATTCACAAGGCATGTATCCGTTGGGATACTATCCACATAATATTCATTTTTTATGGTCAGCTTCCAGTTTATTGGGCAATAGTGAAATAGCTATTGATGCGGCAAAAAAAACAGCCGAAAAGGTGCCTGTGGGTGAAATGGAAGAATTACATTTTTTACAAAATTTTGCAGCAACACCTTTATTGGCTTACACCAGATTTGGAAAATGGAACGATATTTTAACCTACCCCAAACCAAATGATAGTATCAAACATTTAAAACTGATATGGCACTATTCACGTGGTATCGCTTTTACTCGAAAGAATAATGCCAAAGAAGCCAAAGAAGAATTGGAAGCCATCAATCAACTCGTCAAAGATCCTAGCATGGAAAATATTGTCGCTACAGGATTTGACAACGGAACCACGATTGCAAAATTGGCTTATGAAGTGGTTGCTGGGGAAATTGCTTCTTTAGAAGGCCATTTAGAATTGGCAATAAAGCATCTAGAAAAAGCTGTTGAAATGGAAGACAACCTGGTCTATAATGAACCATCTGCATGGCATATTCCACCTAGACAAAATTTAGGGGCCATTCTTTTGAAAGCAAAAAAATATGGTGAAGCAGAATCCATTTATTTAGAAGATTTAAAAAAATTAAGACAGAATGGTTGGTCATTAATGGGATTGTATGAGAGTCTGATTGCCCAAAATAAGGAGGACGAAGCTTTAGCCATTATGCAGGAATTCAATAAAGCATGGGCTGATGCGGATATTGATATAAAAACATCAGCACTCTAAAAATTATTTATTTTATGCAACTACATTTCTTTTTATCCTCAAGGTAAAAAATTATCTTTGGGTAAACTTGCATTGTAAATGAACGACAACATTATTCTTATCCTTGCCATTTTAATTTCTGGTGGTATTGGGGCTTTTATTGGCCTAACCATTGCCAAACTTAAAAGCCAAGGAAAAAACAGTACGCTAGAAGAACGTCAAAACCAACTATCCAATACTATTGTTGAGCTAAAAGACAATCTGAATAAAATTGAAATGGAGCGTGAGGACATTCGCAAGCAGAAAGAATTTCTGAATTCTGAACTGATACGAAAGAATACAGAGTTTGAAAATTTACAACAACAAAACCTGAAACGCGACGAAGAATTAGCAAAACAGCAAGAGCAATTACGTAAGGATTTTGAGTTGATGGCCAGTAAGATTCTAGAGGAAAAAAGCGAAAAGTTCACCCTTCAGAATAAAGAAAATATCAAACAAATATTAAATCCTTTACAGGAAAAAATTCAAACCTTTGAAAAGAAAGTTGAGGACTCCCAAAAAGAAAGCATTAGCATGCATTCAGCTTTAAAAGAGCAGTTACTGGGACTTAAAGATCTCAACCAGCAAATGACCAAAGAAGCCAACAACCTCACCAAAGCCCTTAAAGGTGATAGTAAAATGCAAGGTAATTGGGGTGAATTGGTTTTAGAGCGTGTTCTTGAAAAATCAGGATTGGAAAAAGACCGCGAATATTTTGTACAACAAAATTTTAATCGCGAAGATGGTTCTCGTGTCATGCCAGATGTGGTCTTGCATTTACCCGATGGCAAACGTATGATTATTGACAGCAAAGTCTCACTAACAGATTATGAACGTTATGCCAATGCTGAAGACGAGGAAAAAGCACAACACTTGAAAGCCCATGTTAACTCTATTAATAAACACGTTAGTCAGCTATCAGATAAAAAGTATGAGGATTTGTATGATATGGAATCTCCGGATTTTGTGCTCATGTTCATTCCTATCGAACCTGCTTTTGCCATTGCTTTAAATGAAGACAATACACTTTATAACAAAGCCTTTGAAAAAAACATTGTTATTGTAACGCCTTCTACCCTTTTGGCAACATTGCGCACAGTTGACACGATGTGGAGCAACGAAAAACAACAACGAAATGCGCTAGAAATTGCCAAACAAGCTGGCGCACTTTATGATAAATTTGAAGGGTTAGTCAGTGATTTAACAGGTGTCGGCAAAAAAATTGATGCTGCTAAAAGTGATTATTCAGCTGCCATGAACAAATTAGTTGAAGGCAAGGGCAACATTATTAGTCGCGTAGAAAAATTGAAAAAAATGGGAGCCAAAGCTAAAAAGGCGCTGCCAGAACCTATTTTAAAACGGGCAGATATAGATGAGGATGATGAATAATACATTACGATTATGAAAAAATTCTTTTTAAAATTCTTGGGTATATTGTTAGTCCTTTTTGTTGCCTATTTATGCTTCTTATACTTTGCATCATATAGTGAAGGTGTCCGCGCTGGACGATTAGTGAAATTTAGTCATAAAGGCGTAATTTTTAAAACTTGGGAAGGTGAAATAAGTCAAGGTGTTTCAGATGCTCAAGTTTTTATTTTTTCAGTAGAGAGTAGTGAAAAACAAGTTATTGACGATCTAACCCGCTTACAAGGTAAATTTGTTAAACTGCATTATTTTGAACGTTTTGGTAAATTATTTTGGCTTGGAGATACTAAATATTTTGTGACTAAAGTAGAAGAAGACAATTCCATTAACCAGTATCTAAATGATTAACCAATATAAAACAGTTGATGCCTCTCGCATATCCATTTCCGAACTCATGCAACCCTCTCATTCCAATTTTGGTGGGAAAATTCATGGAGGTTACATCCTAAACCTGATGGATCAAATTGCATTTGCCTGTGCATCCAAACATTCTGAAACTTACTGCGTAACAGCATCGGTAGATACCGTAGATTTCCTTCAACCCATTGAAATTGGCGAATTAGTGACGATGAAAGCATCTGTTAACTATGTTGGAAAAACCTCTATGGTCGTTGGTATCCGTGTAGAATCAGAAGATATTAGAACTGGAAAAGTGAAGCATTGCAATTCGTCTTATTTTACAATGGTTGCCAAAGACGATTCAGGAAATCCTATCCCAGTGCCTGGTTTGATTTTAAACGACAAGACTGAAGTGAAGCGCTTTTTAAAAGCCATAAAGCGTAAAGAAACTAAAAAACATCGCCAAGAGGAATTCAACAGCGAAACATTTTCTTTAGAAAATTATATTGAAGACCTTAAACAGTACAATGTTAAAATTGACTTACCTGAAAATTTTTAATGACAAAAAAACCATCTTTCAAAGATGGTTTTTTTATGATTTTATTCTAGATATGTTTACTGCTTTACAAACCGTTTTGTAAGCGTTTTGTTATCAGACAAAACACGAACCAAATAAACACCTTTTTGCCATTGAGATGTATTAACAGTTACGTTAGGATTGGAAATTGCTCTACTGTATATCTTAGATCCTAGTATATTGTATACTTCTATTCGAGAATTAGTTCCAATTGTTTTTATATGTAAATTAAGGTTCGTAGTGCTAGGATTTGGATATATATTAAAGTCATTGATTTGAGTTATATCTACCCTGCTTAGTGTGGTTGAAGCTGTGATGTTGTCAACTCGTAAAGTAGCGGCTATAGCTTGGCCTCTCCAATTATCAATATTTTCATCAGTAACACTAATTATACGCATAGTAAAAACACTAGACAAAACTTCTGAAACAGTATTAGCTCCTTGAACAATGGTAAAATCACTCAATCCTAGAGGAAGCGCGATGCTATTCCAACCTGAACCTGCTGTAACCACAACAGGTACTGTAGAAATCATACGTGTTCCACCAGGACCTTGAAACGCCAGTCTTAAATGTAAATCATTGGTCAGTACTTCCACATCAAATTGCACCTCAACAACCCCTTCAGAAATAAAGTCTCCTGACCATTGATTGTTAGAATTAAAAATGGCCATACGGCTACCAATACCACTGGCTCCATTAGATGTATATTCCAAAAAATTATCATCCACACCATCTGGACCACCAGTACTCACATTGATAGGTGAACTCGAGCCTGTTGCTCCAATTATCCAATTCTGTACAGTACCATCTTCAAAATCATCTACTTGTCCAGAGGATACTTGTGAAAAGCAAACAATTGAAGTAAAAATAAAGGATAAGCAAAGTAATGTTTTCTTCATAACTACTATTTTGAAGCTAAAATAAACAATTTTATAAAATGATGTTTAAAAAATACTCTCACATCATTATTTACTCAAGTACATTTTGCGTCTTGAGTAAAGGTTGTAAAACTCATCATCTTTTAAACTATCAATAAATAGAATACTTTCTCCGGTACTCTTCATTTCAGGACCTAATTTTTTATTCACATTAGGAAACTTATTGAATGAAAACACAGGTTGTTTTATGGCAAAACCTTCCAGTTGCGGATTGAATTCAAAGTCCGATATTTTATTTTCACCCAACATAACTTTAGTTGCATAATTAACGTATGGTTCTCCATAAGCCTTTGCTATAAATGGAACTGTTCTTGAAGCTCTAGGATTCGCTTCAATAATGTAAACTTTATCGTCTTTTATGGCGAATTGGATGTTAATCAACCCAACAGTATTTAGCGCTAAGGCTATTTTTTTTGTATGGTCTTTTATTTGTTGTAACACAAATTCTCCCAAATTAAACGGTGGCAAGGTTGCATTACTATCACCTGAATGAATACCACAAGGCTCAATGTGTTCCATAATACCTATGATGTAAACATTTTCACCATCACAAATGGCATCGGCTTCTGCTTCTATGGCGCCATCTAGATAATGATCCAACAGTAATTTGTTATCTGGCATACCTCGAAGTAGGTCTACAACATGTTCTTCAAGTTCTTTTTTATTGATTACAATCTTCATACCCTGACCTCCCAATACATAGGATGGTCTAACCAAAATAGGGAAATCCAAGCGATCTGCTACAGCCAATGCTTCATCAGCAGAAGTAGCCACATCAAACTCTGGATATGGAATATTATTATCTTTCAATAATTTAGAAAAACTACCTCTGTCTTCGGCTAAGTCTAAAGATTGGAAAGTTGTTCCTAAAATTTTAACACCATAACGATCTAACTTTTCAGCCAGTTTTAAAGCCGTTTGGCCACCTAACTGTACAATGACTCCTTTCGGTTTTTCATGTTGAATAATATCATAGATGTGTTCCCAAAAAACAGGCTCAAAATATAGTTTATCTGCTATATCAAAATCAGTTGAAACAGTTTCTGGATTACAATTTATCATTATGGTTTCATAACCACACTCGGCAGCCGCCAAAACACCGTGGACACAGCAATAGTCGAACTCGATTCCCTGTCCAATTCTATTAGGCCCAGATCCTAAAACAATTATTTTCTTTTTATCTGTCACGACGCTCTCGTTAGCAGATTGCTTGTTTCCATTGGCATCCTCTACTTCATTTTCGAAAGTTGAATAGTAATAAGGTGTTTGTGCTGTAAACTCTGCCGCACAAGTATCTACCAATTTATAAACACGCTTTATTTTAAATTCTTCACGTTTGGTATATACCTGGCTTTCCAAACATTTTAACATATGGGCTATTTGTCTATCACCATATCCTTTTTGCTTGGCTTCCAACAATAATTCCCTGTCGATGTTATCAATGGTGTATTTTGATATCTCTCTTTCAATATGATGTAATTCTTCATACTGCTTCAAGAACCACATATCGATTTTCGTAATTTCATGAATTCTACTTAATGGAATACCCATTTGAATGGCATCGTAAATCACAAAAACCCTGTCCCAGCTGGCGTTGGTAAGTTTTTCAATTATTTGATCATAATTCTTGTAGCCTTTTCCATCTGCTCCCAAACCATTTCGCTTTATTTCCAATGACTGCGTTGCTTTGTGCAAGGCCTCCTGAAATGAGCGCCCAATAGCCATTACCTCTCCTACAGCTTTCATTTGCAGACCTAGCGTTCTGTCAGAACCTTCAAATTTATCGAAGTTCCATCTTGGAATTTTGACAACCACATAATCAATTGTTGGTTCGAATAAAGCCGAAGTAGATCCTGTAATTTGGTTGGTCAATTCATCTAACGTATATCCAATGGCCAATTTGGTTGCTACTTTGGCAATAGGATAACCAGTTGCTTTACTCGCTAGTGCTGAAGACCTCGATACTCTTGGGTTAATTTCAATAGCAATAATCTCTTCTTTTTCATCTGGACTTACTGCAAATTGCACGTTACATCCACCTTCAAAGTCACCAATACTACGCATCATGTGAATAGCCATATCACGCATACGTTGAAACGTTCTATCCGATAATGTCATGGCAGGCGCAATAGTTATGGAATCACCCGTGTGAATACCCATTGGGTCCATATTTTCAATGGTACAAATAATAACAACGTTATCATTTTTATCACGTAACAATTCCAATTCATACTCTTTCCAACCCATCATGGCCTTGTCAATCATGACTTCATGAATAGGAGAAATCTCCAATCCACGAGTCAACAATTCATCAAAGTCCTCTTCCTTATAAACTATGGATGCTCCAGCCCCTCCAAGGGTGTAAGAAGCGCGAATAACTAATGGAAATCCAAATTCTTGAGCAATTTCCTTTCCTTTTAAAAATGACGTTGCTGTTGCTTGAGGTGCCATGGGCACTCCTATTTTGAGCATTAGTTCTCTAAATTGCTCTCTATCTTCCGTAATATTTATGGCATCAATATCAACACCTATTAATTTCACACCAAAGTCTTCCCAAATACCTTTTTCATCGGCCTCAATAGCTAAATTCAAGGCAGTCTGACCTCCCATAGTTGGTAAAACAGCATCTATTTGAGGATGCTCCTGTAATATTTTAACTATCGATTTAGTTGTTAGCGGCAGTAAGTAAACATGATCAGCCATAGAGGGATCTGTCATAATTGTGGCCGGATTGGAATTGATTAGAATAGTCTCAATTCCATCTTCCCTTAAGGAGCGTAATGATTGGCTACCTGAATAATCAAATTCACAAGCTTGACCAATGATAATTGGACCAGAACCTATAATTAAAACCGATTTTATGTCTTTGTTTTTTGGCATGTTGAAAATTTTGTTTTGCAAAAATAGTTATCAATAGGGTATAAAAAAAGGCGCTACTCCTAAGTAACACCTTTTTAATATTAACAATTGTTAATCATTATTTCTTATGTCTTGGTTCAGAAGATACAGACAATTTCTTTCTTCCTTTAGCTCTTCTACGAGCAAGCACTTTTCTTCCATTAGCAGTAGCCATTCTTTCTCTAAAGCCATGCTTATTCTTTCTTTTTCTTTTTGATGGCTGAAATGTTCTTTTACTCATTGCTTATATCTTTAAAATCTTCTTATTTAATTTTTTAATTTTGAATAATTAAAAGGCTTACCCAAAACTGCGTGCAAATATACAAACCCTTTTTTATTTGACAAACCTTATTTTAAAAATATTTTTTCAATAAAATTTTAGTTTCTTTGCAGTCTAAACAGATTGAAATTAGAGCTTGTTAACGTTGTATTAACGGCTAAATTAATAAACCTCATAAAATATTATCAAAATGTATAATAAGATTATCAAATTAATTATTGCTTTCGGTATCATTGCTTTTGCGATTTACCAATTTACGGAAGGAAATATTGGTAATGGTATTATGTATCTACTGCTTTCAGGAATATTCATCTTCTTATATTTCAAAAATGAGTTTATTTTATTGGCATTTTTGAGACTTCGTAAACAAGATTTTGAGGGTGCCAAAAAATGGTTAAACAAAATAAAGAATCCAAGTTCAGCACTAGTAAAAAAGCAGGAAGGCTATTACAACTATTTACATGGCATTATGGTCTCTCAAGACAACATGAACGAGGCTGAAAAATATTTTAAAAAAGCTATTTCTCTTGGTCTATCTATGGATCATGATTTAGCCATGGCTAAATTAAATTTAGCTGGAATAGCTTTTTCCAAGAGAAGAAAGCAAGAAGCCCAGATACTATTGAAAGAAGCGGAAGCACTTGACAAAAGAAATATCTTGGCTGATCAGATAAAAATGTTCAAACAACAAATGAAAAAGGCGGCCATTCCAAAACAGCATTATGGCCAACCAACATCTGCGCGTCAAAATAGACGCAGTAGACGCTAAATTACAGTAACGGAGACCATAAGCGCGCATAAGCCTCTTTCACTTTTGTAAAAGTTGACCGTTCCTGCCAGTCCTTAAGGGTTAATTCCTCACTATTTTTTAAATCTTCTAAAAAGTGATTTTTGAGTTCTTCACTGGTTTTAGAATTATAGATAAGTGCATTGATTTCAAAATTGATATTGAAACTTCTATAGTCTAAATTTGCTGTTCCAATTGTTGAAAAAACATCATCAACCACAATGGTTTTGGCATGAATAAATCCTTTTTCATATCGATAAATTCTGACATCAGCTTCCAAAAGCATTTCCAAATAGGAATTGGTGGCATGTTTAGCAGTCCATGAATCTGAAATTTTTGGGATTAATAATCTCACGTCTATACCACTTTTTGCCGCTACTTGTAAAGCTGTGATTATTTGCTCATTGGGTATGAAATAGGGTGTTGTTATGTAAACATAATCATCTGCGGTATTGATAGCGACAAAAATAGCCTCCATAATATTTGCCCAATCGGTGTCTGGTCCACTAGCTGCAATCTGCACCGCTGTTTCCGTTTTTATCGTATTCTCCGGAAAAAGTTTTTGAGTGATTTTCAAATTAGAGTCAGATACAAAATCCCAAGTCATCAGAAAATGTACTTGAAGTGGTTTTACGGCTTCACCCACAATTCTGACATGTGTGTCCCTCCAAAAGGATTCACCATTTTTGTAATTAACATAATTATCAGAAACATTGATACCTCCAACGTAACCGATTTCACCGTCTATGACAACTATTTTTCTATGATTTCTATAATTTAATTTACCTGTAAATCTTGGAAATAAAACTGGCATAAAGGCATGAAATTCTACTCCTGCCTGTTTCATTTTCTTACGTGATTTAGAAGAAATTTTACTACCAACATCGTCAAAGCTCAACCTCACAGATACACCACTCTCTGCCTTCTTACATATAATATCAATTAATTTGCCACCGATATCATCATCTTTTATGATATAATATTCCAGATGAATATGGTGTTTCGCATTTTTTAAATCTTCAAAAAGATATTGGAACTTTTCTTTTCCATTCTTTAATATAGTAACCTCATTAAACCTGGTTATTGGTGTGTTTTCAGACTTGTAGAGTAATTTGACTAACTTGATCTTATCATCTAAAAAAGCATCTAGACGATCCATGTCTTTGCTTTTTAAATGAAACTCATCAGCTAGTTTTTTAACAATATTCTTATTTAGAATATTTTTTCTGTTAAAAATTTTACTCTTTCGATATTCTTGACCAAAAAAGTAATAAACCAATAAGCCAACAAACGGAAGCATCACCAAAACCAAGATATAAGTAATGGTTTTTGTAGGATTAATATTTTTAAACAATATAACTACAATGGCAAATAAAGCTAGTAGATAGTTTAAGCCAACCAATATTGACCAAATATGTGCTTTTAAAAATTCAATCATTAAGGATTTGCGGAATAATAACCCTCTTTTGGAATTTCAATAAAGTACTGCTTTCTTGATTTATTATTCAAATGTGGTTCACGTAACCAAGGGTTGTGTAGTTTCAATATTTTGTAATTGATATTGAATTTTTTTGCAAATGCTGTAAAATCGGTTACGGCAGTATCTACTTCAACCTTATAAGTAGGGACTTCAGTATACAGATCTTTGGATCTAAAATTAAAGCCATATTTGTTTGGGTGAGAAAGTATTTCCTTAAGTGCAACAATCCTAAACATATAACGTCCAGTTTCTTCTCCTAGCAATAAATCGTAATAATTTGCAACATTTTGCTCTTCCAAACGTCTGGCTATTCCGGACATACCAGCATTATAAGCAGCTGCAGCCAATGTCCAAGAACCTAATTTTTCTTTTGATTCCTTTAAATATTTGCAAGCAACCTCTGTGGCCATTTCCAAATGATAGCGTTCATCAACATTATCATTAACTTCCAAACCGAACTCCTGCCCTGTTGTTTTCATAATTTGCCATACACCCCTAGCACCAGCGGGAGAAACCGCATTGGTGAGGCCACTTTCAATGACCGCTAAATACTTAAAATCATCAGGCACACCATTCTTTTTTAAAATAGGTTCAATAACTGGAAAATATTTATTGGCTCTTTTAAACATTAATAAACCATTAGATTGCCAGTACGTATTGACCAATAACTCTCGATCCATACGCTCTAAAATATCAGGATTATTTAAAGGCATAGGCTCTCCCGCAAAATCCAAGTTTTCAGGTACCTGCAATGCATAGACATTATAATCGTTTATTAGTTTTTTTTCGAAATTTTCATCCGTTGGCGCATCTTGTAAAGCAAATATAAATAGACCTGCCAAAGCGATTAACCCAAATAAGGCCAATGAATTTTTAACAATTTTCATAAGAATTAGTTTTGTTTAAAGTTATAAAAAAAACAGACACGCTAAACGGCTTTACCCGTTAAAATTAAAGAAGGCAAATGCTCGTTAAACCATTTGAACTTATTAATGATCATGATATGGGTTCCACCTTTTAGTTTAATACAATCATTGATGTGATTACACGGAAAAACCATGTCCTTTTCACCATGAATATGTATTGTTCCCGGTATTGGTTTATCTTGATCCCAGCATACCATATTTTTTAAAGCCCAATCCAAATAACGCTTATCATTTACCGAAAGATATTTTTTATAAAGCTCAACACGTTTTTTGACATTAGAGCCAAAGGCGTATTTAGCAAATGTATCTATATGACTTGCCAAACTTGTAGGTGCAATAGCGTATGCTTTTAATTTACGTGCAATTTTCATACGCTTGGGAAGTTCATGTTTGGAACTCACACTTGAAATAATAATGAGTCGCCTTAATTTTAAATACTTACTCATTTCTTGAACCAAAACCCCTCCAAACGAAACCCCAATTAATGCGATATTTTCGTGTTTAATTTTTTTTGTCATTCGTAAGGCATAATCCTTTAAAGCTTCATCTGGCTCTGGGATAAACCATTCTAAAAAGTGCATTTTGAATTGATTTTCAGGAAGTTGAATGTTTTCAAAAATTTTGGGGCTTGCTGCCATCCCGGGCATAAAATACACATGTATTACATCTTGATTCATAGGGTTTTATAGAGGTATTATGTTTAAAAACACAATATTTTTTCGTAAATTTGCGTTACAAAGCTATACAAAATAGTCCTACTCGTTATAGTTCCATTGAATAAAAAAGATATTATGATAGAAGCACATGAACTCGTTGACAATGACTTTTTACGTCAGTTTGAATTAAAAATTGATAATGAGCTTGCGAAAGTTGAATACTCTCTACAAGAGCGCAAGATATTTTTAACCAAATTAATCATTCCTGAACCCATTTTTTCTGAAGAATTTCAAAACGAATTTATTAAGACTATTTTTGAGCACATTGAAGAGCGCAACTTAAGTGTCGTTCCTACAAGCCCTGAAATAGCTAAATTTATTAGACGTAATAGGCAGTATAAAAGTATGTTGCCTGTTGGTGTGAGAATATAAGATTAAGTAATTTAAATTGACAATCCGAAGTCCATATACTTCGGATTTTTTTTTACCAAAATTTAATAATAATCCAATGTCGTATTAGAGATTTTTGTATATGGCAGTTCATCCATATCATTTGAGATAAGAAGACCTTCCGCGTTTATTGAATAAATTCCAGTTACTTCATTTTCTTCGTAAACCGTTAAAACGCTTCCATCAAAATCCCATAAACAATCATGAATAGAAGATGCAACCCCTTCGTCGTCTGAAGTTCTAATTATTTTTAGGCCAGAACGATCATTTGCAAATACCAATCTATTTCCGACATTATCCATAAAACCTTCTTGCTCCCAAACACCCACGACTGAAGAAGTATAATCTAAAAGATTGTCATCTTGATCTGTAGAACATGATGTAACTGAAATAGTGAATATAGTAAGTAGTAATATTGAGAATAATTTATTCATAAGTAGGTGATTTTGAGGTAAAAGTAATCCTATAACTGTATGCTCAAATAAAAAAAAGACAAACAACCCTTAAAATCGTTAAAATACCAAAGAAGCCACAATAGTCTACTGTATTACAGCATGTTGTTCTTGAAAATCAAACCTTACAATACCATCTTCATCAATATTGGTCAATTCAACATGATGAATGGTATTCACCAATTCAGGATTCCAGGGTGTTTTAACCTTTACGTAGTTTTCTGTGAAACCGTGAATATAACCTTCTTTATTTTCGCTTTCAAACAGTACTTCTCTGGATGTTCCTATTTGGCTCTCATAAAATGCACGACGCTTCTTAACCGAAAGACCTCTTAACATTTTACTACGTTTTGAACGCACATTTTTGGGAACGACGTTGTTCATTTTAGACGCTTCGGTATTATCTCTTTCTGAATAGGTAAAAACATGGAGGTAAGAAATATCCAGTTCATTCAAAAAATTATAGGTTTCTAAAAAATGATCTTCCGTTTCACCAGGGAATCCAACAATAACATCTACACCAATACAGGCATTTGGAAGAACTTCCTTAATTTTCTCTACTCTATCCACATAGAGCTCACGCATATAGCGACGTTTCATTTTTTTGAGAATTTCATTACTTCCACTTTGTAACGGCACATGAAAATGTGGCACAAAACTATCGGATTGCGCTACAACCTCTATAGTTTCATTTTTAAGTAAGTTGGGCTCAATAGAGGAAATACGCAACCTTTCTATACCTTCAACCAGGTCCAATTCTTTGACCAAATCCAAAAAGGTGTGGTCATGACGTTTGTTTCCAAACTCACCTTTGCCATAATCACCAATATTCACTCCTGTCAATACAATTTCTTTAATATCTTTTGCAGCGATTTCCTTGGCATTTGCAATCACATTCTCGACGGTATCACTTCTAGAAATACCTCTGGCTAATGGAATAGTGCAATAGGTACATTTATAATCGCAACCGTCCTGAACTTTTAAAAAGGCCCTCGTCCTATCTCCAAACGAATAACTACCAACATAAAAATCGGCTTCCTGAATTTCACAGGAGTGCACCTCACCAAAGTCATTTTTAGTCAAGTCGTTTAAATAATCTGTAATCTTAAATTTTTCTGTAGCTCCCAAAACTAAATCAACTCCATTGACATCTGCCAATTCTTGAGGTTTTAATTGGGCGTAACAGCCGACAGCTACAACAAAAGCGTCGGGATTGTTTTTTTGGGCTTGTTTTACAATAGACTTGAAGCGCTTGTCAGCGTTTTCCGTTACCGAACAGGTATTAATAACATAAATATCAGCATAATCCGAAAAATCAACACGCTCAAAACCTTCATTCTTAAAAGACCTTGCAATGGTTGATGTTTCTGAAAAATTTAATTTACATCCTAAAGTGTAGAAACCAACTTTTTTTGTTGCTGCCATTCTTGTACTTTTACCAAGTTGCAAATTTACAACTAAATAACAGAATGATAAAACCCATCTTGGTATTCTTAAATAATTCACGCATTTGGACTATAATTGGATGTTTAGTAATGATGTCTTGCAGCAATCAATCGGATATCTATTCAGATAAGTTAGTTTTTAGGTACAATGAGCATAAGAATATTGGCTCTTTAGATCCTGCTTTCTCAAAAGACTTGGCCGATATTTGGGCTACTAACCAACTTTTTAATGGTTTGGTTGAAATGGATGATTCTCTCAATGTACAACCAGCTATTGCAAAAAGTTGGCAAATATCTGATGATGCCCTAACTCATACCTTTACGCTTCGAAATGATGTCAAATTTCATAAACATGCCTTATTTGGCAATGATTCCACAAGAACGGTCACATCTCATGATTTTTACTATAGTTTCAATAGATTAAAAGATGAGAAAGTAGCCTCTCCAGGAAGCTGGGTACTGAACAAAGTTGATAGATTTTACCCAATTAATGACACCATCTTTGAAATTAAATTAAAACAACCATTTCCAGCATTTTTGGGTCTGTTGACAATGAAGTACTGTTCGGTTGTTCCTAAAGAAATTGTTGAACACTATGGCAATGATTTCAGGTCTCATCCGATAGGCACCGGACCTTTCCAATTTAAACGATGGGAAGAAAACCTCAAACTGGTATTCAGAAAAAACCCAAATTATTTTGAAGTTGATGAAAATGGTATTCAACTCCCTTATTTAGAAGCCATTGCGATAACCTTCTTACCAGACAAACAAAGTGAATTCTTGCAATTTGCACAAGGAAATATTGACTATGTTTCGGGTTTGGATGCGTCTTATAAAGATGAAATTTTAACAACCGAAGGAACACTTCGAGACTTCTATGCTGCTGATGTCAATATGATTCGTGGACCCTATTTGAATACAGAATACCTTGCTTTTTATATGGATTCACATGTTTCCGAAATACAATCCAGTTTAATCCGTCAAGCCGTAAATTATGGCTTCGACAGAAAAAAAATGATGGTTTATTTGCGAAACGGTATAGGTATTCCAGCTCATGGTGGTTTCATTCCAAAAGGACTTCCAGGATACGACAATAGTATTGGTTTTGATTATCAACCTGATAAAGCCAAACAATTGGTTCAGCAATATATTGATGAAACAGGTAATACAAACCCTAAAATTACCATAACAACAACCAGCAATTATTTAAGTTTTTGCGAGTATATTCAACGAGAAATTCAGAAAACTGGATTGATAGTCGATGTGGATGTCATTCCTGCTTCAAGTCTTAAGGATGCCAAAGCAAATGGAAAATTAGATTTGTTTAGAGCCAGTTGGGTAGCTGACTATCCTGACGCAGAAAACTATTTATCGTTGTATTACAGCAAGAACTTTGCGCCTTACGGTCCCAATTATACACATTTTAAAAATGAGCAATTTGACCTTTGGTATGAACAGGCTTTTATTGAAACAGATATAAAAGAACGCCAAAAATTATACACAAAAATGGACTCGCTTGTTATGAGTCACGCGCCTGTAATTCCCATGTTTTATGATGAAGTGGTTCGTTTTACCAGAAAAAATGTTAAAGGTCTAGGTATTAATCCGATTAATCTTTTGGAGTTAAAACACGTTAGTAAGACTGACTAATCTCTTCTAAATTTTTTGGTTTCTTCAAAGACATGCTCAAGTATAGCAGCATCCTGATCGGTAAATTCAATGTTTCTTCGGGACATAACCACTTTGGCAACCTCAAAGGCTTTTTTGGTTAAATAGGTGGTGAATCCGCTATTTCCTCCCCAAGAAAAGCTAGGCACAAAATTTCTTGGAAAACCACTTCCAAAGATATTGGCACTCACACCCACTACAGTTCCTGTGTTGAACATAGTATTTATACCGCACTTACTATGATCTCCCATCATAAGGCCACAAAATTGCAACCCTGTTCTAGCAAAACTTTCGGTATCATAGTTCCATAGGCGAACCTCGGCATAGTTATTTTTTAAATTTGAATTATTAGTATCTGCTCCCAAATTACACCATTCGCCCAAAACAGAATTCCCTAAAAATCCATCGTGCCCTTTATTGGAATATCCAAAAATCACTGAATTATTGACTTCACCTCCCACTTTACTAAAAGGGCCTACAGTTGTTGGTCCGTAAATTTTAGCTGCCAATTTTACGGTAGCACCTTCACATAATGCAAATGGCCCTCTTATCATGGAGCCCTCCATTATTTCGGCATTCTTACCTATATAAATGGGACCATTTTCAGCATTCAGAGAGCAAAGTGGCAATTTAGCACCTTCCTCAATAAAGATATCTTTTCGGTTAAATGCAACGGTCATCTCCGGAATGGGCTGTGATTGCCTCCCTTTTGTGATGAGTTCAAAATCCTCTTCGATGGCAGCACCATTTTTACTAAAAATATCCCAAGTATTTTCAATTCTCAAAACGTCATCAATATACTCTATAGCTTCAAATGTTTCTAAATCGATATTTTCCTGATTTTCTTTGGTATAAAAAGCCACCACATCTTCATCTTTAAATACAGCTTGATTTTCCTCGAGCCCTTTGATGATTTCAACCAACTCCTTATTCGGCAGAAAGGATGCATTAATCATAATATTGCTTTCCATTTCCACCATTGGATACTTTTCAGCCAAATAATCTTCAGTAATGGTCGTAGTGGTATATTCCAAATAACTCTCCCATTTTTCACGAATGGTTAAAATACCAACTCGTATGTCAGCCACAGGTCTTGTATAAGTAAAAGGTAACAGATTATTTCTGGAAGGACCATCAAAAAGAATGTAGTTCATAAGGATGCTTTTGGTAAAAATAAAAAAAGCCTTTCAACAATTGAAAGGCTTTTGAGAATATATTTTTAAACTAAATTATTTTTTGAATTTAGCATATTTTGTTTTGAACTTATCAATACGTCCAGCAGTATCTACCAATTTAGATTTACCAGTGTAGTATGGGTGAGATGTTCTAGAGATTTCCATTTTTACTAATGGATACTCAACACCATCAACTTCAATAGTTTCATTAGTATTTGCAGTAGATTTTGTTAAAAACACATCATCATTTGACATGTCTTTAAATGCTACCATTCTATAATTTTCTGGATGTATATCTTTTTTCATCGCTTTACGCTTTAATATCTTAACTTTTTTCGAGGTGCAAATTTAAGCAATTTTAGTAAAATCACAATACTTTTTTGCTTTTTTTATTAATTAAAAAAATCTGTAACGTTTTGGTATATTTGTTTACTAACCAACTGTAAATTAATTAAACTAACAAACAATGGAAAATAACACAACTTCAATTAAACCTTTTGCCTATAATTACGGCCTATACCTAGGCGCTTTATCTATTATCATGCTCGTAATCATGTATATTTTTGAAATAGACAAAAGTTGGCCTTTAAGCATTACTAGTATTGCTTTAACAATCACTATTTACGTAATAGCATTAAGAGCCTTTAAAAATGCTAATAATGGTCAATTAAAATTAGGTCAGGCCATGAAATTAGGTTTAGCTATGGCCGTAATTGGTGGACTTGTTTCAGCTATTTATTCCTACGTGCATTACTCTATGATTTATCCCGAATTTATTGAAAATATTAGAGATGAATCGGTTAAACAAATGCTAGAGCGTAGTCCTGATATGACTAATGAACAGATTGAACAAGCTTCCAAAATAAATAATATGTTCACTTCACCATTCGCTATGAGTACATTCTCATTAATTGGTAGTTTATTTTTTGGAATTATTATTTCTTTAATCGCTGGATTAATAATGAAAAGTGATGATTAATTTTCCAATTAATTTTACATTTGTTTTTTATACCTAGTTTAGACAAGTAAAATTAAATGAATATATCAGTAGTCATACCACTACTTAACGAAAAGGACTCATTACAAGAATTACATGATTGGATTGCAAAGGTTATGCAATCCAATCATTTTTCATATGAAATCCTTTTTATTGATGATGGCAGTACTGATGACTCATGGGAAACCATTACCCAACTTTCTAAAAAAAACCCAAACGTTAAGGGTATTCGATTTTTAGCCAATTTTGGCAAGTCACAGGCACTTCATGCGGGTTTTGAAAAGGCACAAGGTGATGTAGTCATCACTATGGACGCAGACCTTCAGGACAATCCAGAGGAAATTCCAGAATTATTGGAAATGATTGTCAAAGAGAACTATGATATGGTTTCTGGATGGAAGAAAAAGCGCTACGATTCTGTGTTGACCAAAAACATGCCCTCTAAACTCTTTAATTGGGCTGCCCGAAAAACCTCTGGAGTTAAACTCAATGATTTCAATTGTGGTTTAAAAGCCTACCGATTAAATGTTGTGAAAAACATAGATGTTAATGGCGAAATGCACCGTTATATTCCAGTTTTAGCAAAAAATGCAGGGTTTTCAAAAATTGGCGAAAAGGTTGTTAAGCATCAAGCGCGTAAATATGGTGAAACCAAGTTTGGAATGGATCGCTTTATTCATGGTTTTCTGGATCTGATTACTATTTGGTTTTTATCCCGCTTCGGAAAAAGACCGATGCATTTGTTTGGCGCGTTGGGTGTTTTAATGTTTGCCATTGGGTTTATGTTTGCTCTTTATTTGGGTATTGATAAATTATATCTCAATAGAACAGGAAGGCTGATTACTGAAAGGCCTCAATTTTATTTAGCCTTGGCTACCATGATAATTGGCACCCAGTTTTTTGTTGCTGGATTTCTTGGAGAAATTATGCTCCGTACCAAACAGGACAAAAAACGGTATTTGGTCAAGGAATCCATTAATTTGGAATGAATTACCAATAAATCCCTCTATTGCCCCTAACATTTTTCTGAATTACGTATTTTTGCGTTCAATTTAAATGCATCATGATATACATTGAACCTGAATTATTAGAACGTGTAAACACGTGGTTAACACCAGCTTTTGATACAGATACACAAGACTACATAAAAAACTTAATTGCCGATAACCCAAAAGAATTAAAGGAATCATTTTATAAAGATTTAGAGTTTGGTACTGGCGGTATGCGCGGTATTATGGGTATTGGCACCAACCGAATCAATAAATATACATTAGGGAAAAACACACAGGGATTAAGTAACTATCTTCATAAAGTATTTCCAGATGAAAATATAAAAGTGGCTATTGCCTATGACTGCCGCCATAATAGTAAATCACTTGCAAAAGTTGTAGCCGATGTATTTTCAGCTAACAATATTGAAGTGTTTTTGTTTGAGGATTTAAGAACGACTCCTGAATTATCATTTACTGTCAAGCACTTAGATTGTCATTGTGGAATAGTTCTAACTGCTTCCCACAATCCACCTGAATATAACGGCTATAAGGTCTATTGGCAAGATGGTGGGCAATTGGTGCCACCACAGGATGCTGCCATTATATCGGAAATTCAATCTTTAGATTATTCAGAAATTAAATTTGAAGCTAACGAGAAATTAATCCATTTAATTGGTAAAGATGTTGATGACGCCTTTATTAATGCGTCTGTAAAAAATGGCAGTTTCACTTCACAAGAGGCAAAAGATAATCTAAAAATTGTTTTCACTTCACTCCATGGAACATCCATCACAACCATACCGGAAACCCTAAACCGTGCTGGTTATAAACAGGTTTACATTGTAGAGGAACAGCGCGAGCCAAATGGTGATTTCCCCACAGCAAAGTCTCCAAACCCAGAAGAACCTGAAGCACTTAAAATGGCTTTAAATTTAGCTAATAAAATAAATGCTGATATTGTTATCGGAACCGATCCAGACAGTGATCGATTAGGAGTAGCCGTAAGAAACAACAACAACGAGTTGGTTTTACTAAATGGAAATCAAACCATGGTTGTCATGACAGACTTCTTACTGCAACAATGGCAGAAAAATGGTAAGTTAGATGGTAATGAATTTATTGGCTCGACTATTGTATCTACACCCATGATGCAAGAACTGGCTGATTCCTATAAGGTTGAATGCAAAATAGGCCTAACTGGTTTTAAATGGATTGCCAAAATGATAAAAGATTTTCCAAATCAGGATTTTGTTGGTGGCGGAGAGGAAAGTTTTGGTTTTATGGTTGGTGATTTTGTACGTGATAAAGACGCTGTAACCGCTACTCTTTTGGCATGTGAAATTGCTACTCAAGCTAAAGCAAATGACAGTTCTTTTTATCAGGAATTATTGAAATTATACGTCAAACATGGTTTATATAAAGAGCGCTTAATTTCTATAACCAAAAAAGGGATTGAAGGCGCAAATGAAATTAAACAGATGATGATTGATGCCAGAAAATCGCCATTTGCTGAAATAAATGGATCAAAAGTCATTAGACTGGAAGATTATCAAAGTTCTGTTTCAAAAAATATGGTTACAGGTGAAGAATCCCAAATAATGATCCCTAAATCAAATGTTTTGATTTATTACACCGAAGACGGCAGTAAAATAGCATTAAGACCTAGTGGTACAGAGCCAAAAATTAAGTTTTACATTAGTACCAATACGGCTTTAAAAAACGTATCGGATTTTACAGATGTAGAACAAACATTAGAAACCAAGATAGACGCTATCATTAAAGATATGAAGCTCAACTAAATGAAAAAAATAATACATCAATTATTACCTTTTATAAAGAGATTTAAAGGACACGTTTTTTTAAATATCTTTTTCAATTTACTCTATGCGCTTTTCAGTTCATTGGCATTTGTTTCATTAATACCTATGCTAAATGTTTTGTTTGATAAAACAACCATAGTAAAAGAAGCACCTGTTTGGACAGGCATCAGTGGAATTAAAGATTACAGCCAAAATCTCTTGAATTATAAAGTCAGTGGATTTTTGGAAAATGGCAATGCTCAAATGGCATTGGTCATTGTAATTGCTATTGTAATCTCAACATTTATCCTTAAGAATCTTTTTGGGTATTTTGCCATGCAACACGTTATGTATCTAAAAAATGGCGTATTAACCGCTTTAAGAAAGGATATGTACGAAAAAATAATTCAGCTTCCGTTAGGCTTTTATTCCAAGAGGCAAAAAGGTGACGTCATGGCACGAATTTTAGGTGATATCAATGAAATGCAAAATTCATTTTTTATTGTTCTTGAACTCGTTGTAAGAGAGCCTTTAACTATTATATTCTCCCTAATTCTGATGTTTACTATTAGTTGGGAGTTATCACTCTTTGTTTTATGTTTTATTCCATTGGCAGGATTCATGATTTCGAGAATTGGAAAGAGCTTAAAGAGTACTTCTTTAAAAGCACAACAAGAATCTGGCAAACTGATTTCAATTGTTGAAGAATCATTAACAGGCTTAAAGATTGTAAAAAGCTATAATGCTGAATCGATCTTCAGAAACAAATTCACAAGATCAGCTGATAATATTTTAAAGCTCTCCAATAAAATAGGGTTAAAAAACAATCTTGCTGGCCCTGTAAGTGAAGTATTGGGAATTGCCACCATTGCTGTTTTATTGTGGTATGGTGGAAAGTTAGTTTTAATTGACAAAGTTATTGAAGGCACTACCTTTATTGCTTTTATGGGACTTGCTTATGCCATTCTAACGCCTGCAAAAGCTATCAGTAAAGCTTCCTATCGCGTGAAGAACGGTATGGCTGCGGCCGACAGGGTTTTTGAGATTCTTCATGAGGAAAACAATCTAAAAGATTCACCAAATGCAAAAGACCTGGACACATTCCATGATAAGATTTCGGTTGAAAACATTTCGTTTAAATATGAAAATGATTTAGTGTTAAAGAATTTCTCCATTCAAGTTCCAAAAGGTAAAACCATAGCACTGGTTGGACAATCTGGTAGTGGCAAAAGTACCATTGCAAACTTGGTCACGAGATTTTACGACGTTAACGAAGGTCAGATTAAAATTGATGGCATAAATATTAAAGACATTACCAAAAAGTCGTTGAGAGATTTAATGGGTTTAGTAACTCAAGATTCTATCTTGTTCAATGACTCAATAAAAAACAATATCCTTTTAGGAAAACCAGATGCTTCTACCGAAGAGATTATTGATGCTCTAAAAATAGCCAATGCGTGGGAATTTGTTAAAGAATTACCAGAAGGTATTGAAACCAATGTTGGTGATGCTGGAAATAATTTTTCAGGTGGTCAAAAACAACGTTTAAGTATCGCTCGAGCTGTACTAAAAAATCCACCTATTATGATTTTGGATGAAGCTACTTCTGCCCTTGACACAGAAAGTGAGAGGCTTGTTCAAGTAGCATTGGAAAATATGATGAAAAATAGAACATCTATTGTTATTGCTCACAGGCTATCTACCATTCAAAATGCTGATGAAATTGTTGTTATGCAAAGAGGTGAAATTGTAGAACAAGGAACCCATAATGAATTACTTGCTAAAAATGGCACTTACAAAAGGCTTGTTGATATGCAAAGTTTCGATTAAAACTTTCAAAATAAAAAGGGCTGAAAATAATTCAGCCCTTTTTTAGCTATTGTTAGACTTGGGGACGACTAACAAACATAAGTAGGTTTGTTGATGTAAACATAAAACAAAAAAACTAACAAACCAAGAAAAAAATGCGTTTTATCGATTTTTTTTGCTTTTAATCGATATATTAATTTTTAAATAACTGTTATACAATCAGTTATAATAACACTCTAATTTTCTAAAAATTGGCCTTTTTATTCAAAATAGGCATATTAAATTGATAAAAAGGAAAAAATTAAGACTTAAAAAAGTCCGAAGAAATAGGTCCAATTGGCACCATCACTCAAAACAATAATGCTTTTCTTATAGTCATTACCTGGTGCATATTCGTACAAGTAAACAGCAGTTGCTCCATTAGTAGTTGATCCTGAAGAGAATAATAGACCTCCTGAAGTTGAAATTTTAGCAGTAACGGTATCTTGAATATTCCGAATAATATAGACTCTTCCTGGAAACATTGTTGCATCTGGAAGCCTAAATTCATCATCTGTTGCTTGAGGACTTACAGAAATATAAACGCCATCGTCTATATCCACATAAGTTCCTGTACCACCATTTCCATCACCTGTTAAATTAACAACCTTAACAGAAAAGTTTCCATTAATATCCAAGGTACTCAAAGGCGTTGTTGTACCAATGCCAACCTGCGAGAAACTAATTAAAAAAATGAGTGAGAAGGCAAAACTAAATAATACCTTTTTGACCATAAATCTGTCTCCATGATTTTTACCACGGATAAGTTTAAAAATAGTTGTTACACACGATGAAATGCAAAAATTATCTTTAAAACGACAATAAATTAGACTAAAAACAACTACAACGTTGTAGTATTTTAATGGATTTATCTAACTTGTAATAGGTTAAAATACTTTTATCACTATTCTTCTCCTTATTTATTTTTTTTGAACTATATTAAACTTTATAGCGTTTTATCAGTCTAAACTTAAAATTGTTTTTTTGGAAGAAGCCCAACTACTTACGGATCTAAAATCAAAGGACAAACAAGAGTTTGCTTTTAACGAGTTGGTATCGCTCTATAAAGAGCGATTGTATTGGCATATCCGTAATATTGTTAAATCGCATGACGATGCTGATGATGTTCTCCAAAACACCTTTATCAAGGTCTATAGAAATATTGATTCATTTAAAGGAGACAGCAAACTGTATTCTTGGATGTATCGCATAGCAACCAATGAAGCCTTGACTTTTATTAAGAAACGTGCAAAGCAATTACAAATAAGCAACGAAGAATTTCAAGATTTAGCAATTGAAAATTTAAAATCAGACGTTTACTTTGAAGGTGATGCTATTCAAATAAAGTTGCAAAGAGCTATAGCTACATTACCTGAAAAACAGCAATTGGTTTTTAACATGAAATATTTTCAGGATATAAAGTATAAAGACATGTCTGAAATATTAGAAACCAGTGAAGGTGCCTTGAAAGCCTCCTATCACATTGCTATAAAAAAAATTGAAAGTTATTTATTAAACCAAACGTCGATTTGAGAGTCTAATGATTACAAATGAAAAACTTAAACAAACATAACATATCAGATACGGGATTTAAAACACCTGACGGATATTTCAATTCATTTGAAGAGAAATTACTTTTAGAATTGAAACTCAAGGAGAAGGTCAATACTCCTGGATTTAAAGTACCCGAGAATTACTTTACCGATTTTAAGGTGTCAACTTCAATTGATAATAAACCTAAATCAGAACCTAAAGTAATTTCGTTATTCAGAAATCAAAAATGGTTAGTAGCTGCAAGCATCGCTGCTATTTTTATAGTATTGGTTAGTATGCCAACAGGACAAAACAGCTCGTTGGACTTTGCATCATTGGATAGTGACAGTATTGAAAGTTATCTTTTAACCAATGATTTTGACTCTGCTGAATTGAATAACCTCATCACAAATCCATCAGATTTTGAGACGATTATACTAGAGGAAACCTTGAATGATGTACCTTTAGAAGACTATTTGTACAATAATATGGAATTGGAAGATTTAAATTTAGAATAAACAACATAACATGAAACAACTTTTACTCATATTAATTTCTCTGGCGTTTGGCGTAAATACATTTGCCCAAGATCGTATGGACAGAAACGATAAAATCAAAGCTTTAAAGGTTGCCTACATTACAGACGAGCTTGATCTTACAAAGGCTGAAGCCGAAAAATTTTGGCCTATATACAATACTTTTGAAGAACAAATGCATGATTTACGTAAACAATCATTTGAAGATAGAAAGCAACTCGATTTTGACAATTTAACCGAGGCTCAAGCGCAAGAATTGATTCAAAAGTTTAAACTTTCGAATTCCAAGAAAAACGAATTGTACAATAAATATGTCAGTGATTTGCAAAAAGTCATTTCATCCAAAAAAATTGTCATGCTAAAAAAAGTGGAAGACGATTTTAAACGTAAAATGTTTGAAGAATTCAAAAAAAGACGTCACGAAAAAAAAGACAGACCCTAAATGTAAGAAAGAGCCAGTGGCTCTTTTTTTATTCCCTAAAAGTTAATTTAGCAATCCTACCAGCTCCAGCAGCATAAGCCACACTGTCGTTTAAAAACCGAATGGTATAAAAGCCCTCATCGCTCAAGTGCTTCCAGGTGTTTCCAGAATCATGACTGTAATCAATGCCTTTAAAACCTATAGCTACAAGCTCCTTTCCATTTCCATTAGGAATATATTGCACACAACTTCTATAACCTGGACTTTTATTTTCGGCTACCAATTGCCATGTTTTACCACCATCTTGCGTTCTCGTTTTATTAGCCGAACTATCCGCTGGTTTGGTATAATCCCCTCCTATAGCAAAGCCATTCAACTCATCATAAAAATCTAGTGAATATATGCCTTCGGTATCTTTTTCTTTAACTATTGGGGTATCTATAACGTCCCATGTTTTGCCTTTATCATCAGAATAATATATACGCCCTACTGTTGTACCAACCCAAGTTTTATTGCCAACAATCGCAATATTAGTGTCACTGGCCGCAAAGGCTCCCTCTCCTTCTGCTGCAAGTGGTAATTGGTCACACGGTAACTTGCTCCAAGTATTCCCACCATCTCTTGTAATTATGACACTTAAGCAACCATCTATGGCATCCCCAACAGCAATACCTTCATCATCATTCCAAAATTCCATGGAGTCATAGAAAACTTTAGGATGGTTTTCTTGATAAACTAATTTTGTTGTATCTGAAGTTATTCCGTATAATAATGCTGGATTCCCAATACTTAAAGCAAATGTTGCTCGAGAAGTTGCAGCAAGTGAACGAAAATTAGGAATGATGCTATCATATTTGACATCGTAATATCCAACGGCTAATTTGGCAGTATCATTCTTTATCGCATAAATTATTAATCCATTTGACGAAGCTATCGAATAATTAGGTGGATCATCCAATTCCAAAGCCCTTACATTCAACAAAGAATCCTGTAATAAAACCTCAATGTCTACTTTAGAAAAATCTTGAGGTTGTTTTTTAGGTTCTTTTTTACAAGATAAAAAGCAAAGAGTAATTAAAAGTGCCAAAAGAATCCGCATAATTTCAAAATTTCCCTAAAAATAGAAAACTTCTCCATACAAATGACCGTTTGATAACAACTCAAGGAAACAAAACTCAAATAATCATCTAAACGATTCTACAAATCAACATATTAAACCTATCTTTGCACGCTATTCAAAACGATATGAGATTACATCGAAATTTATGCTTCGCAACGGTTGATGGTTTAATAAAAATCTTCAATGAAGGCGAGTATGCCGATAAGGTTATTCAACAACTACTCAAGCGTGACAAGCGTTGGGGAAGCCGTGACCGTGCATTTGTTGCCGAAACCACCTATGATATCGTAAGATGGAAACGTCTCTATGCCAAAATAGCCGAAGTTAAAGAACCGTTTAGCCGTGATGATATTTGGCGCATGTTTGCGGTTTGGGCAACCTTAAAAGGAATCAAATTACCCGACTGGAAGTATTTTGAAAATACCCCAACACGAAAAATCAAAGGCCGTTTTGATGAGCTGTCTAAAATTAGAAAGTACCGAGAATCCATACCGGATTGGATTGACAATTTGGGAGAAAAAGAACTAGGCAAAGACATCTGGACCAAAGAAATACATGCCCTAAATGAACAAGCCGATGTCATTTTAAGAATCAACACCCTAAAAACAACTAAAGAAAAACTTCAGGCTGAATTATTTGATTTAGATATTGAAACCGAATTTATCAAAAATTATCCAAATGCCTTAAAATTAAAAGAACGCGCCAATGTTTTTCAAACGGAAGCTTTCAAAAACGGACTATTTGAAGTACAAGACGCGTCTTCTCAATTGGTTGCTGATTTTCTGGATGTGAAACCAGGTATGCGTGTAGTAGATACCTGTGCTGGCGCTGGTGGTAAAGCCTTACATTTAGCAGCTTTAATGGAAAATAAGGGACAAGTGATTGCCATGGATATTTACACCAACAAACTCAAGGAACTCAAACGCAGGGCTAAACGTAATGGTGCTCATAATATAGAAACCAGACATATTGATTCTTCAAAAGTTATCAAAAAACTCTATGGTAATGCTGATCGGGTTTTAATTGATGCTCCTTGTTCCGGGTTGGGTGTTTTAAGACGTAATCCAGACGCCAAATGGAAATTAGAAGAATCCTATCTTGAAAAAATAAAAGAAAACCAACAGGATATTTTACAACAATACTCCAAAATTGTAAAAGACGGCGGACAGTTGGTTTATGCTACCTGTTCCATCTTACCTTCTGAAAATCAAGAACAAGTTGATAAATTTTTAACATCAGAACACGGAAAAGATTTTACCTTTGTCAAAGACATTAAAATATTGGCCCATAAATCTGGATACGATGGATTTTATATGGCCTTAATGGAAAGAAAATCATAATGAAACAATTTTACACAGTACTTTTTACACTATTCACGCTAGCAAGCTTTGCTCAAATTCCTTCAGGCTATTATGACTATGCCACAGGAACTGGTTACGAATTAAAAACACAACTCAAAAAAATAATTGATAATGTAGATGATCCAGAAATCAACAATACAGTTGAGGTCGAACATATGGATCAAGGATACGATGCCATTGATACATTCTTTGCTACATACGATCTGGACGACTATTACGAAACAGCCAGCAATACCATTCTAGATATTTATTCAGAAAACCCTGATGGAAACGATCCTTACAATTTTAGTCCAGTGACAGATGAATGCGGAGAATACAGTGCCGAAGGCGACTGCTACAACAAGGAGCACATTATTCCGCAGTCGGTTTTTAGTTCCAATTCACCTATGCGTGGTGATGCCCATCAATTATTACCATCAGATGGTCGTGTTAATGGATTTAGGAGTAATGCGCCTTATGGTCGTGTGGACGATAGTCAATTAAGTAGTCAAAGTGGTATTACCAATCCAACTCAAAATGGTTCCAAATTGGGCAATAACTTAAACAGTGGCTATTCAGCTGGTTATACTAATGAGGTTTTTGAACCTATTGATGAATTTAAAGGTGATGTGGCACGTATCTATTTTTACTTTGTGACACGTTATGAAGATCAAGTAAGCGCTTGGTCCACTTATGACATGTTTGATGGAAGTAGTGATAAGGCTATAGCCGATCCGTTTTTAACAATATTGAGAACTTGGCATGAAATGGACCCGGTTTCTCAAAAGGAAATTGATAGAAACAATAATATTTTTTACAATCACCAATCCAATCGGAATCCGTTTGTAGATCATCCAGAATGGGTGGCATTAGTCTGGGACACCGATCCTGACACCGAAAATCCAACTGCTCCAACTAATTTAGTAGCCTCAAATCCTACTGGTAATTCTATTGATTTGGATTGGAATGCATCTACTGATAATATTGGCGTGGTAGGTTATAACTATTACATTGATGATGTTTATTCGGCAACTGTTCTGAACACAACTACCTCTAATACGGTTTTAGGTTTATCACCAAATACCAATTATTGTTTCAAAATAACAGCTATCGATGCTGCTGGAAATGAATCAGGGTTTAGTAATGAAGCTTGCGAAACGACTTTAGAAAACACCAACCTTCTTTGTATTGATGAAAGTTTTGAAAACATGCCAGCTAATTCAAGTTCATATTCATTTAGAACATGGACTGGTGATCAGGGTATTACATGGGATGCTACTGACGCCAGAACAGATCAAACACTAAACGGAAGCCGAGCCATAACGATTAGAAATGGAGAATTAATCCTAAATGACTCAAATTTTCCAATAGAAGAATTAACAGTCACAACACAACGTGTTTTCTCTGGAGATTCTGGCACCTTTGATCTAGTGATTAATGGAAGTGTCATTGGGACTATTCCTTACGGTGATTCTCCTGTAACCACAACAATACCATGTAATATTAATAATGTTGTTGATTTATCAATAAACAATAATAGCAACCCATCAAACCGTGTTATGTTTGATGATTTAAATTGGTCTTGCTTTTTATTAAGTAACGAAGAATTTACTCAAAATACATTTACCTTATATCCTAACCCTGTTTCAGGAAATCATATTACAGTCAATGCAACGGAATCATTGGATTATGAAATCTATGATTTACTAGGAAAGTTAACTTTAAAAGGGACGTCTCAAAATGGTGAAATTCATGTTGGAAAGCTCACAAAAGGTGTTTACTTGATAAAGCTTCAAAAAGGCAATAAAACGATTACCAAAAAACTAATCAAACAATAATTAAAAAAGCGACTGAAATCAGTCGCTTTTTTGTTGGTTAATAAGAACGTGAATAACTAAATTTTTTCATCCAGATTAATAGATACTATTACGATGAAAAAAAGTAAATTTGCACTTTCAAAACACAACTATAACAAAAACATAATGATTCATTTCTTTGGAAACCAAAACAGCAAGGTATTTGCTGTTCAAGCAACAAAAGAATTATCAACCGACACCATTACAAAACTAGTATGGGTTTTTGGCAACCAACCTAAAATAGAACAAGCATCATTGGATGCTTTTTTTGTTGGTCCACGCGCTGCCATGATCACACCTTGGAGTACCAATGCTGTTGAGATTACCCAAAACATGGGGATTGAGGGTATTGTTCGTATTGAAGAATTTAAAGCTGTTGCTGAAGATTTCAAGGGTTATGACCCCATGATTTCTCAAAAATATAAAGGTCTGAATCAAGATAGTTTCACCATTAACATTCAGCCTGAAGCCATCAGAAATATTAAAGACATTGCCTCTTACAATGCTCAAGAAGGATTGGCCTTAAATGATGAAGAAGTTGACTATTTAAACAACCTTTCCAAAAAATTGGGCAGACCACTTACAGACTCTGAAGTCTATGGGTTCGCACAAATAAACTCTGAGCATTGTCGCCACAAAATATTCAACGGTACGTTTGTTATTGATGGTGAGGAAAAACCGATGTCACTTTTCAAGATGATTAGAGAGACCTCAAACAAAAATCCTAACGATATTGTCTCGGCTTATAAAGATAACGTGGCTTTTATAAAAGGCCCTAAAGTGGAACAATTTGCACCCAAACGTGCCGATGTTCCTGACTATTACCAAACCAAAGATTTTGAATCGGTTATTTCCTTAAAAGCTGAAACTCACAACTTCCCGACTACGGTTGAACCTTTTAACGGTGCTGCTACTGGCTCTGGTGGTGAAATCCGTGACCGTCTGGCTGGTGGTAAAGGTTCTATTCCTTTAGCAGGAACGGCTGTTTATATGACCTCGTACTCGCGTTTAGAAGAAAACCGCCCTTGGGAACAAGCCATGAAAGAGCGCGATTGGCTCTACCAAACACCAATGGATATTTTAATCAAAGCATCCAATGGCGCATCGGATTTTGGTAACAAATTCGGACAACCACTTATTGCTGGTTCAGTATTAACCTTTGAGCATGAAGAGGAAGCCCGCAAACTCGGTTTTGACAAAGTCATCATGCTTGCAGGAGGTATTGGTTATGGTAAGGCAAACCAAGCTTTAAAAGATACACCTCAAACAGGTGATAAAGTAGTCATTCTAGGTGGGGAAAACTACCGTATTGGAATGGGTGGTGCAGCGGTTTCCAGTGCCGATACTGGAGAATTCTCAACAGGTATTGAATTGAATGCCGTTCAACGTTCCAATCCAGAAATGCAGAAACGGGCAGCCAATGCTGTTCGTGGTATGGTAGAAAGCGACGAAAACTATATTGTTTCCATTCACGATCATGGAGCTGGTGGTCATTTAAACTGTTTAAGCGAGTTGGTTGAAGATACTGGTGGACATATTGATTTAGATAAATTACCAGTTGGAGACCCAACACTTTCTGACAAAGAAATTATCGGTAACGAGTCGCAAGAACGTATGGGGTTGGTAATTGCTGAAAAGCATTTAGAAACCCTTCAAAAAATTGCCGATAGAGAGCGTTCTCCAATGTACACGGTTGGTAATGTAACCGGTGACCACCGCTTTACATTTGAATCTAAAACCAAGGGCAACAAACCTATGGATTTAGCCATGGAAGATATGTTTGGAAGCTCACCAAAAACAATAATGACAGACAACACGGTTACACGAAATTATACCGATTTAGCTTACAATAAAGATAAGTTTTACGATTATCTAGACCAATTATTACAACTGGAAGCGGTTGCTTGCAAAGACTGGCTTACCAATAAAGTAGACAGATGTGTTGGCGGTAAGGTAGCGAAACAACAATGTGTTGGCCCATTACAAATCCCGTTAAACAACGTAGGCGTAATGGCATTGGATTTTAAAGGCAAGGAAGGTATTGCAACCTCAATTGGCCACTCACCTATATCCGGATTAATAGATCCGGTTGCAGGTAGTCGTAATTCTATAACAGAAGCCTTAACCAACATCATTTGGGCGCCTTTAAAAGACGGTTTAAAAAACGTATCGCTTTCTGCCAACTGGATGTGGCCTTGTAGAAACGAAGGCGAAGACGCCCGTTTGTACGAAGCGGTGCAAGCCGTGTCAGAGTTTGCTATTGCTTTAGGTATCAATGTACCTACAGGAAAGGATTCGCTTTCTATGAAGCAGAAATATCCTAACGAAGAAGTGATTGCCCCTGGAACCGTGATTATTTCGGCTGGTGCTAACTGTACGGATATTACCAAAGTAGTTGAACCTGTATTGCAACGCAATGGTGGCGCTATTTACTATATCAACTTGTCTCAAGACAACTTTAAACTGGGTGGTAGTTCCTTTGGGCAAGTGGTGAATAAAATTGGAAATGAAGCACCTACCGTAAAAAGTGCCGACTATGTAAAAACGGTGTTCAATACCATTCAACAGTTGATTGTTGACGAACAAATTGTCGCAGGGCACGATGTGGCCTCTGGTGGCTTGATTACCACGCTTCTTGAAATGTGTTTTGCCGATAACAATTTAGGAGCTGAACTAGACATCACGGCTTTAGCTGAAAATGATTCCTTTAAAGTCCTGTTTGCCGAAAATGCCGGTTTGGTTATTCAAGCTGCTGATGGGTCTATTGAAACAGTTTTAGCTGAAGCCAATATCGAGTTTTTCAACATAGGAAAAGTAACCGAAAGTGATGTGTTAAGCATCATTAACGGTACTGATGTCTTTACCATGACTGTGTCACGCTTACGTGATATGTGGTACAAAACCTCATTCCTACTCGACCAAAAACAAACAGCAAACGGGTTGGCAAAAGACCGTTTTGACAACTATAAAAACCAACCCCTTCAATATAAATTCCCCGCACATTTTACAGGACTTCTCGACTCCGCTCGAAGTGACAAGAGCGTGTCAGGTCGAGCGCAGTCGAGACCTAAAGCCGCTATTTTAAGAGAAAAAGGCAGCAACTCCGAACGCGAAATGGCAAACGCCATGTACTTGGCTGGTTTTGATGTGAAAGACGTCCACATGACTGATTTAATTTCGGGGCGTGAAACCTTGGAAGACATTCAATTCTTGGGTGCTGTTGGTGGATTCTCAAACTCCGATGTGTTAGGCTCTGCCAAAGGTTGGGCAGGCGCCATTAAATACAACGAAAAAGCCAATGAAGTCATTAAAAACTTCTTTGCCAGAGAAGACACGCTGTCTGTGGGTATTTGTAACGGTTGCCAATTGTGGATGGAGTTAGATTTAATAAACCCAGACCATGAGCAGCATGGTAAAATGACTTATAACGACTCCCATAAACACGAAAGTGCCTTTACGTCTGTAAAAGTTCAAGAGAACAATTCGGTGATGTTAGCATCATTAGCAGGCAGCACCTTAGGCGTTTGGATTTCACATGGTGAAGGCAAATTCAGTTTACCCTATGCCGAAGACAAGTATCACATTGTGGCTAAATATGGTTACGAAGGCTATCCGCACAACCCAAATGGCTCCGATTTTAACACCGCCATGATGTGTGATAAAACAGGTCGCCATTTAGTAACCATGCCGCATATAGAGCGCTCCACCTTCCAATGGAACTGGGCAAACTACCCTAAAGGCAGAAAAGACGAAGTCTCTCCTTGGTTGGAAGCCTTTGTAAATGCCAGAAAATGGATTGAGAATAGATAATAAAAAAGGAGCTTAAACATAAGCTCCTTTTTTCGTTGGGATGACAGGATTTAGAGAATCCCTTAACATCGCTTATGTTGCAAAATAAAGCAGTGCTTTATTTTTAATATAAAGCTTAAAGTTCTTTTAAGAAAGCAAGCTTTCTTAAAAGAACTCTCTGCTTTATCTTGTCGGGATGACAGGATTTGAACCTGCGACCACACGGCCCCCAGCCGTGTACGCTAACCGGACTGCGCCACATCCCGAATTAATTATTATTGTACCTTCTACTGCGACCATTCCGCCTCTAGCGGAATACGCTAACCGGACGGAGCCTGTCTCGAGCATTGCCGAGAGGCCACATCCCGATTTTAAGACCACAAAAATACAAATGCTTTTTTTTATAGCAATATGCTTCTTAAAAAATCAAGTATATTTATTATTTTGCAACGATACTAATTTTTTATCAATAATTCATGGCCAATATTAAAAGACTATTTGATTTTCCTTACCATCAATTGGAAACTTATAATCTAGAAAAAGCATTTACAACTAAATATAACGGAGAGTGGCAATCCATATCTACTCAAGAATATATTGATCAAGCTAATATGATTAGTCGTGGATTATTGCGTTTGGGTGTCAAACCCAATGACAAGATTGCTGTAATTTCTTCCAATAATAGAACCGAATGGAATATTGTTGATATTGGTATTTTACAAATTGGAGCCCAGAATGTGCCAATCTATCCCACCATTTCCAAAGAGGATTATGAATATATTTTAAAGCATTCAGAAGCCACCTATTGTTTTGTATCGGATAGCGATATTTTAGAAAAAATAAATGCTGTAAAAAACAATACACAACTAAAAACCATTTATACGTTTAATGAAATTGATGGTGAATCCCATTGGACAGATGTATTAAAACTTGGTGAAGACAATTCCAATCAAGATGAAGTGGAAAAGCTTAAAAATGCAGTCAAGCCAGATCATTTGGCAACTTTAATATATACTTCTGGCACAACTGGCACACCAAAAGGCGTTATGCTCTCTCACAAAAATATTGTATCCAATGTTTTGGACAGCGAAAAACGGGTTCCTTTTGATTATGGAAAATCAAAAGCCTTGAGTTTTTTACCGGTCTGTCATGTCTTTGAACGTATGATTTTGTATCTATACCAATTTTGTGGTGTTGAAATTCACTTTGCAGAATCCATAGAGGCCATGAGTGACAATTTAAAGGAAGTAAAACCTAATGTTATGACGGCAGTGCCAAGACTTTATGAAAAAGTTTTTGACAAAATAGTTGCTAAAGGCACAGAACTAACAGGACTTAAAAAAGCATTGTTTTTTTGGGCAATAGAGCTTGGTTTAAAATATGAGCCTTACGGTGTCAATGGTTGGTGGTATGAACAACAATTAAAATTGGCTAGAAAACTCATTTTTAGTAAATGGCAAGAGGGACTGGGTGGAAATTTGGAGTTAATGGTTTCAGGGAGTGCTGCTTTACAACCCAGATTAACCAGGGTTTTTGCCGCTGCAGGTATGCCAATAATGGAAGGATACGGACTTACGGAAACCTCTCCTGTCATATCGGTAAACGACCAAAGAAATCATGGATTTAAAATTGGTACCGTAGGCCGATTGATTGACAATGTTGAAGTGAAAATTGCCGACGATGGTGAAATATTGGTTAAAGGCCCGAATGTGATGCAAGGCTATTACAAAGACCCTGAAAGAACAGCAGAAGTTATGACAGGTGACTACTTTCATACGGGAGATATCGGTGAAATTGACAAAGACGGATTCCTAAAAATTACCGATAGAAAAAAAGAAATTTTTAAAACCTCTGGTGGAAAATATGTGGCTCCTGCCCTATTGGAAAACGAATTTAAACAGTCGCGGTTTATTGAACAGATTATGGTCATTGGTGAAGGCGAAAAAATGCCAGCAGCCCTCATTCAAATAAATTATGAATTTGTTCAAGAATGGGCTAAACGTCACAAAATAGATTACTCCAAAGAATCCATTATAGACAACCAGCAGTTAAAAGACAGAATTCAGGAAGAAATTGATACCGCAAATCAAAAATTTGGACATTGGGAACGAATTAAGAGATTTGAAATCACACCTGATATTTGGTCCATTGAAGGTGGTCACCTGACTCCTACCATGAAGATGAAACGAAAAGTCATCAAAGAAAAATATCTTAATCTCATTGAGAAAATTTACCGGTCATAAGTTAACACTTAGTATTTCAGTTAATAACTATCCTCCTCTTAATAAGTTTGTTAGCCACTAATATTCTATTTTTAGAATACTAACTAATACTTTTTAATAATATGAATACAAAAACTTTTATTGTAGGTGGTTTAGTGGGTGGTATTGTTGACTGGCTTTTAGGCTGGTTATTTTACGGAATTATTTTTTCTGATAAATTCCCACAACCAGACGAAACAACTAATGCCATGTTATTCATTACATGTGGATGCTTTGCTTTTGGTTTCTTTATGTCGTTTATTTTTAACAAATGGGCAGAAATAGCGACGTTAAGTGCAGGATTAAAAGCTGGTGCAATTATTGGCTTATTTATGGGATTGATGGAAGGGTTTTTTAGTCTTGCCGATCAATCAACTCCAAACTATGAATTGTTTGGAATTGTAATATTCATATCAATTGTTATGTCTGCTGTAGTCGGTGCAGCCATAGGAATTGTAAATGGCAAAATGAATTAAAACACTTTTTTTTATCGTTTTATTAGCGCTTCAATTATGAAGCGCTTTTTTTGTTTTAAGCTTAATATTTTTTTTGTAATTTATTATGCATGCATAATAAATTTTCTTATATTTGAAATTCAAAATGTCACTTTCATGAAAGATAAAACTATAGATTATGTGTTTAGGACTACTTGGCTAGCTATTAACAAAATGTATAATGAAGAAGCTGCGCAGTTTGGAACAACTATGGCTACTGGGTTTGCCCTATTGAGCATTGATCCGGAAAAAGGCACGCCATCAACATCTTTAGGACCCAAAATGGGGATGGAAGCTACCAGTCTTTCAAGAACCTTGAAAACCATGGAAGAGAAAGGCTTAATAGAACGTAAACCCAATCCGGAAGACGGACGCGGTGTCATTATTCATTTAACAGAATTTGGGCGTGAAAAACGAGCCTATTCAAGGGAAAAAGTATTGACATTCAACGATGCTATTCGTAAGAATATATCTCAAGAGAAACTGGATAATTTTTATGAAGTAGTTGAGCTTATAAATAACATGATTTCAAACAAAAAAATATATAACCAAAAAGAACATATACTTAAGTAATATGAGTAAACGTAGAATAAATAAAGTAGCTGTTATTGGTTCAGGAATAATGGGAAGCGGTATCGCTTGTCATTTTGCCAATATTGGTGTGGATGTGCTCCTTCTTGACATTGTTCCAAGAGAACTTAACGAGATTGAGAAAGCTAAAGGCATGACATTGGAAGACAAAGCGGTGCGTAATCGAATTGTAAATAGCTCCCTTCAGTCTGCCTTAAAATCGAAGCCATCGCCAATCTATCATCAAAATTTTGCCAATAGAATTACAACAGGAAACCTAGATGACGATTTATCCAAAATTAAAGATGTCGATTGGGTTATTGAGGTAGTAGTTGAGCGTTTGGATATCAAAAAACAGGTTTTTGAAAACATTGAAAAGTTTAGGACGCCTGGTACACTGATCACATCAAATACTTCAGGTATTCCAATCCATTTTATGAGTGAAGGTCGCAGTGAAGATTTTCAAAAGCATTTCTGTGGAACACACTTTTTTAATCCGGCTCGTTACTTAAAATTATTTGAAATTATTCCAGGACCCAAAACCTCTCAAGATGTTTTGGATTTCCTAAACAATTACGGTGAACAATTTCTGGGAAAAACATCGGTAGTTGCCAAAGACACCCCAGCTTTTATTGGAAATAGAATCGGAATCTTTGGAATTCAGTCCCTGTTTCATCAAGTAAAGGAATTAGGGTTAACTATTGAGGAGGTCGATAAATTAACGGGTCCTGTAATTGGACGCCCAAAATCGGCAACCTTCAGAACAGTTGACGTTGTTGGACTGGATACATTGGTTCACGTTGCCAATGGCATCTATGATAACTGCCCAAACGATGAAGCGCATGAGCTATTTAAACTGCCGGACTTTATCAATACCATGATGGAAAACAAATGGCTGGGAAGTAAAACAGGGCAAGGTTTCTATAAAAAAGTAAAAGACGACAAAGGTAATAGTGATATTTTGTCATTGGATTTAGATACATTAGAATATCGATCTAAAAAAAGAGCGCAGTTTGCGACTCTTGAAATGACAAAAACTGTCGATAAAGTCATTGAACGCTTCCCTATTCTGGTGTCTGGAAAAGACAAAGCGGGCGAATTCTATCGTAAGAACTTTGCCGCTATGTTTGCTTATGTTTCCAACAGAATTCCAGAAATCTCTGATGATTTATATAAAATAGACGATGCCATGAAAGCTGGCTTTGGATGGGAACATGGACCATTTCAAATATGGGACGCTGTTGGTGTTGAAAAAGGATTGGAGCTCATTAAAGCTGAGGGGCATCAAGTAGCCGATTGGGTAAATGAAATGCTTGCCTCTGGTAGTAAATCATTTTATTCAGTAAAAGATGGCGCAACGTACTTTTACGATATTCCTTCTAAAACCCAAAGTAAAATACCTGGACAGGATGCCTTTATTATATTAGATAACATCAGAAAATCGAACGAAGTATTCAAAAATTCAGGTGTTGTTATTGAAGACTTGGGTGATGGTATTTTGAATTGTGAATTCCAGTCAAAGATGAATACCATAGGTGGTGATGTGCTTGCTGGATTAAACAAAGCGGTTGATCTTGCCGAAAAAGATTTTGAAGGTTTGGTTATTGGAAATCAGGCTGCAAACTTCTCTGTTGGTGCCAATATAGGCATGATTTTTATGATGGCCGCCGAACAAGAATACGATGAACTCAACATGGCCATCAAATATTTTCAGGATACCATGATGCGTATGCGCTACTCGTCCATCCCAACTGTATCCGCGCCACATGGCATGGCTCTTGGTGGTGGTTGCGAGCTCTCAATGCACGCCGATAAAGTTGTTGCAGCAGCTGAAACTTATATTGGATTGGTGGAATTTGGAGTAGGTGTCATTCCCGGCGGTGGTGGTTCTAAAGAAATGGCTTTAAGAGCTCAAGACACATTCCGAAAAGGAGATGTTGAATTAAACGTGTTGCAAGAATATTTTCTAACCATCGGAATGGCGAAAGTTTCGACTTCTGCCTATGAAGCTTTTGATTTAGGAATTCTTCAAAAAGGCAAAGACGTTATTGTTGTCAATAAAGACAGACAAATTGCAACAGCCAAAGCACATGCAAGGTTAATGGCTGATGCTGGTTATACAAAGCCTGTAAAGAGAAACGATGTAAAAGTTTTAGGAAAACAAGCTTTAGGAATGTTTTTAGTTGGAACGGATTCTATGGAAGTCGCAAACTACATCAGTGAGCACGATCATAAAATTGCTAATAAACTAGCTTATGTCATGGCTGGTGGTGATTTATCAGAACCCACCTTGGTATCAGAGCAGTATTTACTGGATTTAGAACGTGAAGCATTTCTTTCATTATGTACTGAAAGAAAAACATTAGAGCGCATACAACATATGTTAAAAACAGGTAAACCTTTAAGAAACTAAAAAATGAAACAAGCATATATAGTAAAAGCATATAGAACAGCTGTAGGTAAAGCTCCAAAAGGTGTGTTCCGTTTTAAAAGAACTGATGAGTTAGCTGCGGAAACCATTCAATATATGATGAAAGAACTTCCCAATTTAGACAAAAAACGTATTGATGATGTTATTGTGGGAAATGCTATGCCCGAAGGATCACAAGGTCTTAACATGGCAAGATTCATCTCCTTAATTGGTTTGGACAGTATTGATGTTCCAGGCGTGACGGTCAATCGTTTTTGCGCATCTGGAATAGAAACCATTGGTGTGGCAACTGCAAAAATTCAAGCTGGTATGGCAGATTGTATTATTGCAGGTGGTGCCGAAAGTATGAGTGCGGTTCCCATGACCGGCTTTAAACCTGAATTAAATTATGATACTGTAAAAGCTGGGCATCCTGATTATTATTGGGGTATGGGAAATACTGCTGAAGCCGTTGCCAATCAGTTTAAAGTATCACGTGAAGATCAAGATGAATTTGCCTATAACTCCCATATGAAAGCTCTGAAGGCTCAAGCCGAAGACCGTTTTCAAGATCAAATAGTACCTATTGAAGTAGAGCAAACCTATATTGATGAAAATGGTAAAAAAGTTACCAAATCTTATACAGTTACGAAGGATGAAGGTCCACGAAAAGGGACTAACATAGAAGCTTTATCCAAGCTTCGCCCAGTTTTTGCCCAAGGTGGAAGTGTCACAGCAGGAAATTCATCTCAAATGAGTGATGGTGCAGCATTTGTCATGATAATGAGTGAAGATATGGTAAAAGAACTCAATCTTGAACCCATTGCACGTTTAGTAAACTATGCAGCCGCTGGTGTGGAACCACGAATTATGGGAATTGGCCCTGTAAAAGCCATTCCAAAAGCCTTAAAACAAGCAGGTTTAAAACAAGCTGACTTGGAGTTAATAGAACTGAATGAAGCTTTTGCATCACAATCAATAGCAGTTATCAGGGAACTTGGTTTGAATCATGACATTATTAATGTTAATGGTGGCGCCATTGCTCTCGGACACCCACTAGGTTGTACTGGAGCCAAGCTGTCTGTTCAACTATTTGATGAAATGCGTAAGCGCAATATGCAAGGGAAATATGGTGCAGTGACCATGTGTGTTGGAACGGGTCAAGGAGCGTGTGGAATTTTCGAATTTTTAAACTAATTAGAACAAAGATGTGAGCATTAAGTACAAAGGAAAACCACAACAAAATTTCTTCACAACTTAATACTTGATACAAAATACTTAATACTAAAAAAAATGGAAGCAACAGAAAAAGACATATTAAGAGGTGGGCAGTTTCTGGTAAAGGAAACTAACTGCGAAGATGTGTTTACTCCTGAAGATTTTTCAGAAGAACAAAACATGATGAAGGAAGCGGTTATGGAATTTAATGACCGTGAAATAATTCCTAATAAGAACAGATTTGAAGCTAAAGATTACGCCTTAACTGAAGAATGCATGCGCAAGGCAGGTGAGCTTGGATTTTTGGGTGTAGCTGTTCCAGAAGCCTATGGTGGATTGGGAATGGGATTTGTATCGACGGTATTGACCTGTGACTATATTTCCAGCGGAACTGGTTCTTTTAGTACAGCCTTTGGTGCACATACTGGAATTGGAACTATGCCAATCACACTGTACGGTACTGAAGAACAAAAACAAAAATACGTACCAAAATTGGCTACTGGAGAATGGTTTGGTTCCTATTGTTTAACGGAACCAGGTGCTGGCAGTGATGCCAATTCTGGTAAAACAACTGCCGAGCTATCTGCCGATGGAAAAACATACAAAATCAACGGACAAAAAATGTGGATTTCCAATGCTGGATTTTGCCGCTTAATGATTGTTTTCGCGCGTATTGAAGATGATAAAAATATTACTGGCTTTATCGTGGAATATGATCCTGAAAATCCAAATGGTATTACTTTAGGTGAAGAAGAACATAAGCTTGGTATCCATGCCTCTTCAACAAGACAAGTATTCTTCAATGACACAGTTGTTCCTGTAGAAAATATGTTGGCTGGTCGTGGCGAAGGTTTTAAAATTGCCATGAATGCCCTTAATGTTGGGCGAATTAAATTGGCTGCTGCTTGTTTGGATTCACAAAGACGTATTACAACTACAGCTGTTGAATATGCCAATGAACGCAAACAATTCAAAACTAGAATATCTGATTTTGGAGCTATAAAGAAGAAATTGGCTGAAATGTCAGCTAGTGCTTATGCTGGTGAGTCTGCAACTTATCGTGCATCAAAAAATATTGAAGATCGCATAGCCTTAAGAGAAGCTGCTGGAAATTCACATCAAGAAGCTGAATTAAAAGGTGTTGAAGAATACGCGATTGAATGTTCTATACTAAAAGTGGCTGTTTCTGAAGATGTTCAAAATTGCGCTGATGAAGGCATTCAAATATTTGGTGGTATGGGATTCTCAAAAGAAACGCCAATGGAAGCTGCTTGGAGAGATGCCAGAATTGCCAGAATTTATGAAGGAACCAATGAAATAAACCGTATGCTATCTGTAGGTATGCTTGTTAAAAAAGCTATGAAAGGCCATGTGGATTTATTAGGTCCTGCCCAAGCAGTTCAAGAGGAGTTAATGGGTATTCCATCGTTTGAAACACCTGATTATTCTGAATTGTTTTCAGAAGAAAAAGAAATGATTAAAAAGTTAAAGAAAACCTTTTTAATGGTTGCTGGTGGTGCTGTTCAAAAATTTGGTCCAGATTTAGAAGGACACCAACAATTATTGGTAGCCGCTGCAGATATTCTTATTGAAATCTATATGGCTGAATCTGCTATTTTAAGAACAGAAAAGAATGCGAAACGATTTGGAGAGAAAGAACAATCCGTTCAAATTGCTATGGCAAAATTATATTTATACAATGCTGTAAATATTGTAGAAGACAAAGGAAAAGAAAGTATTATTTCTTTTGCCGAAGGTGATGAACAACGTATGATGCTTATGGGTCTTAAGCGTTTTACAAAATATCAGAATTATCCGGATATCGTAGACTTAAGAAACGAAATAGCCGAAAAAGTAAAAGCTGAAAATAAGTACTGCTTTTAATTGTAGTTAAGTTTAGTTAGGAGTGAAAAGCCGTTTCAGTTATTGGAACGGCTTTCCTTTTTTTAGTATTTTAGTATTCTTTAAAAATTAAACATGAAGCATTTCAATTTATTATTCGTTCTTGTTTTTATCTCAATTAATAGTTTCGGTCAAGGCCTACTTCAAGAAAAAAAGAACTTCACCCGTCAAGATACTTTAAGAGGAACCATTACACCTGAACGGGAATGGTGGGATTTAACGTATTATCACCTCTATATTGAAGTAAAGCCAGATGAAAAATATATTGAAGGAAAGAATACCATAAACTATAAAGTTTTAAAGCCCTACTCTACCATTCAAATTGATTTACAAGAGCCTTTAGTTATAACAAAGGCCACTCAAAATGGTAAAATGCTCAATGTGACACGTGATGGAAATGCTCATTTTATTGCTCTCATTGATAAACAAATACCGAATACTGTAAATACTTTAGAAGTTCACTATAAAGGAAACCCTAAAGAAGCCGAAAATGCGCCTTGGGATGGTGGTTTTTCATGGAAAAAAGACAACAATGAGAATCATTTCGTGGCTACTTCCTGTCAAGGTTTAGGTGCTAGTGTTTGGTGGCCAAATAAAGACCACATGTACGACGAAGTTGACAGCATGCTTATAACTGTTACCAACCCAAAAGGCTTAAGCAATATTTCCAATGGCCGTTTGAGGTCTGTTAAAGAGAATAATAACGGAACCGTTACCTCAAGCTGGTTTGTAAGCAATCCTATCAATAATTATGGCGTTAATGTCAATATAGGGGATTATGTTCATTTCTCTGAAGTTTATCAAGGCGAAAAAGGCCCATTGGATTTAGATTATTACGTATTGAGCTATAACCTAGATAAGGCTAAAGAGCATTTTAAAGATGCTCCAAAAATGATGAAAGCCTTTGAGCATTGGTTTGGACCCTATCCTTTTTATGAAGATGGCTTTAAATTGGTTGAAGTTCCTTATTTAGGTATGGAGCATCAAAGCTCGGTCACCTATGGCAATCAATACAAAAAAGGATATTTAGGCACTGATTTGTCAGGAACAGGTTGGGGATTAAAATTCGATTTTTTAATTATTCACGAAGCAGGACACGAATGGTTTGCCAACAACATCACGTATAAAGATATTGCTGACATGTGGATTCATGAAGGCTTTACCGCTTATTCTGAAAACTTATTTTTAGATTATTATTATGGTAAGGAAGCTTCATCTGAATATGTTATTGGAACCCGAAAAATGATACTGAATGACAGGCCAATGATAGGTCACTATAATGTAAATAAAGAAGGTTCCGGAGATATGTATTACAAAGGCGCGAACATGTTACATACACTTCGACAACTTATTGAAGATGATGAAAAATGGCGACAAATTTTAAGAGGCTTAAACAGCACTTTTTATCATCAAACGGTAACAACGGAGCAGATTGAAAATTACATCAGTCAACAAACAGGTATCGATTTAACGGAATTTTTCAATCAATATTTAAGAACGACTATGATTCCAACTTTAGAATATGAAATTAAAGATGGAAATCTCAAATACCGTTGGACAAACATTGTTGAAAAGTTCGATATGCCCATTGAAGTGACTATTGATGATAAAAAACAATGGCTTTTCCCAAATGCTGAATGGAAAACCATATCCATAAATTCAGACAGCATTTCAATTGATAAAGACTTTTACGTCTTCAGTAAAAAACTGTAATTTGTTGGATTACCCAGAATTATATTTCAAATCGGATTACGAATGGCGCGAGTGGCTTCATAAAAACCATGATAAACATTCAGGAGCGTATCTTATTTTTTATAAAGTTGCACATGAGAATGATAGCATGCGTTGGGAAGAAGCTGTAAAAGTAGCTTTATGCTACGGTTGGATAGATTCTACTGTAAAAAGCTTGGGCAATGGGAAACGCAGACAATATTTTACACCTCGAAACCCCAAAAGCGTATGGAGTGCCTTAAACAAAAAGTACATTAAAGAATTAATGGCCAATAACTTGATGCACGAAAGTGGTTTTAAAACAATTGAAATTGCCAAAGAAAATGGTAGTTGGTCAGCATTGGACGATGTAGAAAATGGCATTATCCCAGAAGATCTTCAAGAAGCATTTGACAAAAATTCAAAAGCTTTTGAAAATTATCAAAACTTTGCGCCTTCATACAGAAAAAGTTATTTGTACTGGATTAATCAAGCCAAACGCCCTGAAACCCGTAAAAAACGCATTTCAGAAATAATTTCCTACTGTGTTAAAAATATGAAAACAAGAAATTAACCATTTCTTTTTCATTAATTTTAAAGTTTAACAAACCAAACCGAATGAAAAAAATAGTATCCCTTGTCATGCTTTTAAGCATGGCCTTTGTATTTCCGCAACAAGAGTTCTCATTAGATTTAGTCAAAAACATGAAACCACGAAATATAGGCCCAGGCGGTATGTCTGGTCGTGTTACAGCTATTGATGTGGTTCATAACAATCCTGATGTCATGTATGTAGGTACTGCTTCTGGCGGATTATGGAAATCGACATCAGGAGGCATTAAATGGGAACCTATTTTTGATAAAGAAGTAACTGCCTCCATTGGTTCAGTAGCTATTCAACAATCCAACCCGAGTGTAATCTGGGTGGGAACTGGAGAAGGAAACCCTAGAAATAGTCTCAATGGTGGCTATGGTATTTATAAATCTCTTGATGGTGGGAAAAACTGGCAACTCATGGGTCTTGAAAAAACTAGGCATATTCACCGGGTTGTTATAGACCCAACCAACCCAAATATTGTCTATGCTGGTGCTATCGGATCGCCTTGGGGTGAACATCCTGAACGTGGTGTTTTTAAAACAACCGATGGTGGTAAAACATGGAAGAAAATACTATTTACCAATAACAAAACTGGTGCTGCCGATCTAATAATGGACCCAACCAATCCCAATAAACTTATCGCTGCCATGTGGGAACACAAGCGGGATCCTTGGTTTTTTAATTCCGGTGGTGAAGGTTCTGGATTACATATTACCCATAATGGTGGCGAAACCTGGAAAAAAGTAACTTCTGACGATGGCTTCCCAGAAGGAAATTTGGGACGTATTGGTGTGGCTATAGCTGCCAATAAGCCCAACATAATATACGCTTTGGTGGAAGCCAAAAAAAATGCACTTTATAAAAGTGAGGATGGTGGCTTTAAATGGCGAAAAATCAATGACAAAAATGATATTGGCAACAGACCATTTTACTATTCCGAAATTTATGTAGACCCACAAAACGAAAACCGTGTGTATTCGGTTTTTACCTATGTTAACGTTAGTGAGGATGGCGGGAAAAACTTTAACCAATTAATGCCTGCCTATGGTGTGAATAATGGTGTACATCCAGACCATCACGCTTGGTGGATTCACCCAAACGATGGTAGCTTTATGATTGACGGAAACGATGGTGGTATGAACATCACACATGATGGTGGTAAAACTTGGCGCTTTATTGGTAATTTACCAGTAGCTCAATTTTATCATATTAATGTAGATAATGAATTTCCATATAATGTTTACGGTGGCATGCAGGACAATGGTTCTTGGCGCGGACCAGCTTATGTTTGGCGTGCTCAAGGTATCCGAAACTCCTATTGGCAAGAAATCAGTTTTGGCGATGGATTTGACGTAATTCCTGATAAGGACAATGCTAGATATGGTTGGACCATGAGTCAACAAGGTTACGTTATGCGTTATGATTGGGAAACAGGAAATAACTTTATGGTTAGACCAACACCTCCTGACGAGGATACGCTTTTACGCTTTAATTGGAATTCTGCCATAAACTTAGATCCTTTTAATAATAACACGGTATATTTTGGAAGTCAGTTTGTGCATAAATCTACTGATAAAGGCGAGACTTGGGACGTTATTTCAGAAGACTTAACTACCAATGACCCTGAAAAACAAAAACAATCTGAAAGTGGTGGATTGACTATGGATGCTACTGGTGCTGAAAACCATTGTACCATTTTGGTAATTGAACCATCTCCTGTTGAAAAAGACATGCTGTGGGTTGGAACAGACGATGGTCGTGTTCACATAACCCAAAATGGTGGCGAAACATGGACTGATGTTTCCAAAAATATTAAAGGCCTACCTATTGGCAGTTGGATCCCACAAATTAAAGCAAGTAACAAAAATAAAGGTGAAGCCCTATTAATAGCCAATGATTACAGACGATTTAATTATACTCCTTATGCATACCGAACCAAAGATTATGGCAAAACTTGGTCACGTATTGTAGATGAAAATGATGTAGAGAGTTATACTCTTGCAATTGTTGAAGATATTGAAGAACCAAATCTGCTTTTTTTAGGTACTGATGATGGCTTATACATCTCTTTAGATGCTGGAGCTAATTGGACAAAATGGACAGAAGGTTTTCCTACCGTTTCTGTAAAAGATTTAGTAATTCAACCTAGAGAGCATGATTTAGTTATTGGAACATTTGGACGTGCTGCTTGGGTTTTAGATGATATTAGACCATTACGCGCTATGGCTAAAGATAAATCGGTTGTTAATTCAAAATTAGAATTATTTGAGCCTCCAACCGCTTATCAAGCAGCATATCAACAACCAACAGGAAGTCGTTTTGGAGCCGATGCCATGTATCATGGTGACAATAGAGGTTATGGTGCTACGCTCTCCTACTTCATTACTGTCAATGAAAAGAAAACTGATGATGATGAGAAAAATGAAAATACAGATGTTGAGAATGATGACGAAGTTGAAGTTGATGATAACAATAGCGACAATAAAAAAGAGGAAAATGTTATCAAATGGGATTCCATTACTATGCAATTTTATGATGGTGATCGTTTGATGCGTACCTTAAAACGAAAAACACCTGAAGAATCAGGCTTACACAAATGGACTTGGTATATGGATGAAGCTGGTGTTTCTAGACCTTCACGTAGCATTAGGGAATCTAAAAATGAGCCTAGTGGTGTAAGTGTTAAACCAGGACGTTATAAGGTAGTTATGACCTATGGTGACCAAACATCTGAAGAATTTATTACGGTTAAATCAGACCCTAGAATTGAAGTCTCTCAAAAAAATATTGATGAAGTATATAATGCAGGAAAGCAATTAGAAGCTATGCAACAAGAAATTGCTGATGCTGTTAGGCAATTGGTTGAAAGTAAAAAAATTGCTGAAAAATATCAATCAGACTTAAAGAAGTTAGATAAAGAAAAATATGAGGGTAATATTAAATCATCAAAAGAAATTATTAAAAAAATTGATGAATTAATTGACATATATCTTGGAAAAGAAGATAAAAGACAAGGTATTACAAGAAGCAGGGAAATGACTGTTAATAATAGATTAGGCGCTGCAAGAAGTTATGTTAATTCTAGTCAAAATGGATTAACAAGGACAGAAACTCAATTAATAGATTTTGCAAAAAATGCCATTAATGACGCTTTTGAAAAGACTAATGAATTTTTCAATAACGATTGGAAAAATTATCAATCCAATATGGAGGAATTAGAATTAAATCCATTTAAAAAAACAAAGACCTTTAAAATCGATTAAATAAACCTACATAACTAAAATACTAAAAATGAAAAAAATAGTTGTATTGTTTATGATTGGTGCGTTTTTATCATGTAAAAATGAGCCTAAAGAATCAGTTGCTAAAAAAGCACCTGAAATAACGCAGTATACCATAGAACAGTTTATGGATAATGAGGCTGTAGGAAATGGTAGTTTTGCACCTGATAATTCAAAATTATTGGTGCATAGCAACCGATCTGGAATTTATAATTTATATGAAATACCAGTTAAAGGTGGTGAATTTAAGCCGCTAACACAATCGGATAGCTCTTCAATTTTTGCCATTTCTTACTTCCCCAATGATGAACGCATTTTGTTTTCATCAGATGGAAATGGAGATGAGTTAGACCATATTTATTTGAGAGACCCTAACGGAAATATTACAGATTTAACACCGTTTGATGGTGCAAAATCTAATTTTTATGGCTGGTCTGACGATAAAACTAAATTCTATTACGGTTCTAATAAAAGGGATTCGAGGTATTTTGATGTTTATGAAATGAATATTGAGGACTTTTCATCTGAACTATTTTATCAAAATAACGACGGGCTTAATCTTAATAGCATATCAAATAATGAAAAACATATCGCATTATCAAAATCTTTAAACACCAATGATAGTGATTTGTTTATAGTAAACAGAGAGACCAATAAAAAAGTAAAAGTCAATGAGAATTTAAGTGGAAATTCTGCCCAAGGTTTTTCTATTGATAATAATACATTTTATTATACTACGGATGATGGTGCTGAATTTGCATACCTAATGGCCTATAATCTGGAAACTGGTGAAAAAACCAAAGTTTTAGAAAAAAACTGGGATATTTGGGGTTCAAGCTTTACTGAAAGGGGTAAGTACATGACCGTTTTTGTAAATGAAGATGGAAAAAATACTATCGAGGTTTTGGATGCCAGCACTATGAACCCTATAGAATTACCTGATTTTGAAGATAAAAGTATAACCAGCGTTAGCTTTTCTGAAGATGAAAATTGGATGCGTATGTATGTAGGAGGTTCTAACGCGCCATCAGACTTATACACTTACAATTTTGAAACCAAAGAACAGCACAAACTGACCAATGTTCTTAATAAAGAGATTAACCCAGATGATTTGGTAACTGCAAAAGTTATTAGATTCAAATCGTTTGATGGTGTAGAAATACCAGCTATTTACTACCTACCGCATCAAGCCTCTGAAACCAATAAAGTACCAGCTATGGTTTGGGTGCATGGCGGTCCAGGAGGACAGTCTCGTCAAAACTTTAGTTCCTTGATACAGTATATGGTGAATCATGGATATGCTGTTTTAGCCGTCAATAATCGCGGTAGTAGCGGTTATGGAAAAACGTTTTATAAGATGGATGATTTAAACCATGGTGAGAAAGATTTACAAGATTGTGTTGAAGGCAAAAACTGGCTGGCAACACAACCTGAAATTGATGGTGATAAAATTGGAATTATAGGGGGTTCTTATGGTGGTTATATGACCATGGCCGCCTTAACTTACACACCTGAAGAGTTTGATGTAGGCGTGAACATATTTGGTGTTACCAATTGGTTGCGTACTTTAAAAAGTATTCCGCCTTACTGGGAGTCGTTCAGAGAATCACTTTATCTAGAGCTAGGAGACCCTTATTCGGCTGATTCTGTTAGGCTAAAACGCATATCGCCTTTATTTCATACTGATAAGGTTACCAAACCCTTAATTGTTCTACAAGGTTCGCAAGACCCTAGAGTATTGCAAGTGGAATCTGATGAAATAGTTGAAGGTGTTAGAGCAAATGGCGTTCCAGTTAAATATGTTTTATTTGAAGATGAAGGGCACGGCTTTGTTAAAAAGGAAAATCAAATTGAAGCTTATAGTAGTATTCTGAAATTTTTAGATACTTACCTCAAAGAGGTTAACAAACCTGTTGATGGTGAAATACCAGATACTGAAATCGAAGCTGAAAAATAAACTAAAAACGCTCTCAAAAATTGAGAGCGTTTTTTATTCTATACGTTCAAGACCCTTTAAGTCTTCTATCTTTATTTGCTTACCAGAAGTAGATATCAAGCCTTCTTTTTTTAGTTGGGATAATATTCTAATAGCCGACTCTGTAGCTGTTCCAACTATATTGGCATAGTCTTCTCGGGATAAAATTACATCTAAAAACCCTTCGTCGTTATTTCCAAAATGGTTGTAAACATAAATTAAAGTTTCGGCTAAACGTTGTTTTACAGACTTTTGAGCCATATTAACAATAATGTCGTCACTCTCTTTTAAATCTTTAGCCATTTGTTGCAAGACATCAAATGAAAACTTTGAGTTTTGTTGTAAATCATTCATGATTTCATGTTTGGGTATAAAACAAACTTCCATATCATTTAAAGCTACAGCACTCAAATTAGCCGACTCTTCGCCAACTAAAGAACGCTGACCTAATAAATCACCTTTTACAACCAATTTTACTATTTGGTCTTTACCATTGGCACTTAATTTTGACAATTTGCAAATACCATCCTTTACGCAAAAAATGCCATTGATGTTTTCGCCTTCCTCAAAAATAATTTCGCCTTTTTTAATGGTTTTTGTCGTTTTACAACCTGAAATTCTAATTAATTCCTCTTTAGTTAAAGATTTTAATGAATTAAACTGACGTATAATACATTGTTCGCATTTGCCCATACCCAATAAAATGTTTTGTAAAGTTAGTTAAAACATGACAAATATCATATATTGTTTACACATGTTTTGTGACTTTTGTTACAGGTATAAAATGAGCAATTCTTATGGACAAGGCTACTTGTTTCCACTGTGGCGACATATGTAATTCAGAACGAATAACTTATAACGACAAACTGTTTTGTTGTAATGGTTGCAAAACTGTTTATGAAATTTTTTCTGAAAACGATTTAACGTGTTATTACGACTTTCAAAATGCTCCAGGTGCAGTTCCAAAAGAAATTGAAGGCAAATACGATTTTCTATCTCAAGAAAATATTATAGAAAAGCTAACCGAATTTAATGAAGGAAAAATTCAAGTTGCCACATTATATATTCCACATATTCACTGTAGCTCTTGTATTTGGATTCTTGAGAACTTGTCTAAATTAAATGCAAATATTACTGCTTCTCAAGTAAATTTTGACAAAAAAAATGTTAGGGTTACGTATAATTCCGAAGCCTTAACTTTAAAAGATGTTGTATTGCTTTTAAGCTCCATTGGGTATGAACCATACATTTCGCTCGACGATTTTAAAACTGGAAAGGAACATATAAATCGTTCGTTAATTTATAAGTTAGGTATTGCTGGATTCGCTTTTGGCAATGTTATGTTTTTGTCATTTCCTGAATATTTTGAAGTTGGCGAATTCTGGTTGGAAAAATATAAACACTTATTTAGGTGGATTATGTTTGCTTTCTCTCTACCTGTTGTTTTTTATGCTGGACAAGACTATTTTATTTCGGCTTATAAAGGGCTTCGATCTAAACTGTTAAATATAGATGTGCCAATTGCTTTAGGCATTGCAGTACTGTTTATTAGAAGTACTGTTGAAATTATTTTTGATTTAGGCTCCGGTTTTTTCGATAGTCTAACAGGCTTGGTGTTTTTTTTATTATTAGGAAAATTTTTCCAACAGAAAACCTATTCCTTTTTATCATTCGAACGCGATTATAAATCCTATTTCCCTATTGCTATTACCAAAATTTCTGAAGGCAAGGAAACACCTATTCAGGTCTATGATATAGAAAAAGGAGATAGATTACTTATAAGAAATGAAGAACTCATCCCTGTAGATGGCATTTTAATTAACGGTAAAGCTAGAATTGACTATAGTTTTGTGACTGGAGAATCTGAAACTATATCCAAAACTTCTGGAGATAAGCTTTTCGCTGGTGGTAAACAAACCTCTGGTGTTATAGAGATGGAAGCTTTAAAATCTGTTGAGCAAAGTTACTTAACCCAGTTATGGAGTAATGATGTTTTTAGTAAAAATAAAGAAGAGGGCTTTACAACCTTAACCAATGCCATTAGCAAGCGTTTTACTATAGCGGTACTTGGCATAGCTATTTTAGCCACAAGCTATTGGTTGGTGGTAGATTCCTCAAAAGCTATGAACGTATTTACAGCTGTTTTAATAATAGCTTGTCCATGTGCTATTGCCCTATCAGCGCCATTTACATTTGGTAACTTATTACGAATTTTTGGAAAGCTAAAGTTTTATGTAAAAAACGCGTCGGTTATTGAACAGTTGTCACACATTAATACCATTATTTTCGATAAAACCGGAACAATAACTTCAAATAGAAAAAGTACAGCAACTTACGAAGGTGATTCGCTTTCTAATTCTGAAGAGATTTTATTAAAAAACACCCTTCGTGGATCTAATCATCCTTTAAGCCGTAAATTATATGATATTTTAGATAGTAACAATATCATTTCATTAAATCACTTTGAAGAACATTTAGGGCAAGGTATAGAAGCATCCCATGAACAGGATTATATAAAAATTGGTTCAGCTAGTTTTGTTGGGGCTACAGAAACCCAATTGCTCAACACAACAGTTCATATTAGCACCAATAATAAATACAAGGGAAAATTCACATTCTATAACAGTTATAGAAAAGGGATTTCAAAACTGTTTAATAAACTTAAAAAACACTACGATTTAGTAATACTTTCTGGAGATAATGAAGGAGAATTAGAAAACCTAAAAAAGTTACTCCCATCTAAAACCAAATTAATTTTTAACCAAAAACCAGAGGACAAGTTAGAATACATAAAATATCATCAAACCGAAGGCGCTAAAGTTCTTATGGTTGGTGACGGTTTAAATGACGCAGGAGCACTAGCTCAAAGTAATGTAGGAATTGCTATTTCAGAAAATGTCAACGTATTTTCTCCTGCCTGTGATGCTATTTTAGATGCTACAAAATTCAATAAACTATATCAGTTTATTAAAGCTTCCAAATCTGCGATTAAAATTATAAAATGGAGTTTTATACTATCATTTATTTATAACATAATAGGATTATACTTTGCAGTAACAGGACAATTAGCACCAGTAATTGCAGCTATATTAATGCCTTTAAGTTCTATTAGCATTGTAGTTTTTACAACTATTGCAACAAATTTAATAGGTAGAAAATTAGAATGATTACAAATAATGTGAAACATGATTTTTATCATATTTTTAAGTAACTTTTAACAATATTTTTGACATGTAACTTCAAATAGGTATGAGTGTTATATACATTTTATTGAGTATCAGCATTATAGTTGCTGTAATTTTTTTTATAGCTTTTATTTATGCTGTAAAAAATGGGCAGTATGACGATAGTTATACGCCTTCTGTACGAATGTTATTTGATGATGAACTTGTCAAAGAACAACCTAAAAAAACCATCATTAAACCAAAAAAAACTAATTAATTATTATGGAAGTACAACAGTTTTATTACGATAACAAAATCGTTAAAAAATTCCTCTATGCCACCATTGTATTTGGTGTTGTAGGAATGGTTGTGGGTTTGTTACTCGCATTTATGTTTCTATTCCCCAACCTTACCGATGGCATTTCGTGGTTAAGTTTTGGTCGTTTAAGACCTTTACACACTAATGCTGTTATTTTCGCTTTTGTTGGTAATGCCATGTTTGCCGGTATTTATTACTCTCTTCAGCGTTTATTAAAAACAAGAATGGCCAGCGACCTTTTAAGTAATATAAATTTTTGGGGTTGGCAATTAATTATTGTTGCTGCAGCTATTTCATTACCGTTAGGTTATACAACCTCAAAAGAATATGCCGAGTTAGAATGGCCAATAGATATTGCCATTGCTTTGGTTTGGGTTGTTTTTGGTGTAAATATGATATGGACTATCTTAAAAAGAAGACAGCGTCATTTATATGTAGCTGTATGGTTTTACTTGGCAACCTTTGTAACTGTAGCTGTACTTCATATTTTTAACAGTTTTGAATTGCCTGTAAGTGCTATGAAAAGTTATTCGGTTTATGCCGGAGTCCAAGATGCACTAGTACAATGGTGGTATGGGCACAATGCGGTTGCATTTTTCTTAACTACGCCATTTTTAGGGCTTATGTATTATTATGTACCTAAAGCAGCCAATAGACCTGTTTATTCTTATAGATTATCTATTGTACACTTTTGGTCCTTAATATTTATCTATATATGGGCTGGACCTCACCACTTACTATATACGGCTTTACCTGAATGGGCTCAAAACTTAGGAGTTGCCTTTTCAGTTATGTTGATTATGCCTTCTTGGGGAGGCATGATAAATGGACTATTAACCTTGCGTGGTGCTTGGGATAAAGTACGTACGGATCCTGTTTTAAAATTTATGGTTGTTGCCATTACAGGTTATGGTATGGCTACTTTTGAAGGCCCAATGCTATCATTAAAAAATGTGAATGCCATTGGCCACTTCACCGATTGGATTATTGCTCACGTACACGTTGGTGCATTAGCATGGAATGGTTTTATGGCCTTTGGTATTATATACTACCTCATTCCAAGGTTAATGAAAACAAAGTTATATTCTGTTGGTTTAGCTAATTTCCATTTCTGGATTGGAACGCTAGGAATCATAATTTATGCATTGCCTATGTACGTCGCTGGTTTTACTCAAGCAAGTATGTGGAAACAATTTAATCCGGATGGCACTTTAGTGTATGGTAACTTTTTGGAAACTGTTTCTGAAATTATACCTATGTATTGGATGCGTGCAATAGGTGGAACATTATACATTACGGGCTTATTGGTATTGGTTTATAATATAGTATTAACCGTTAAAAATGGTTCAAAAGTAGAAGATGAATTAGCCGAAGCACCAGCCTTACAAAGAGTAGCCAAAGGTCGTGTTGCTGGAGAAGGTTGGCACACTTGGTTAGAGCGTAAACCAATAAAATTAACTATTTACGCAACCGTTGCTATATTAATTGGTGGTATTGTACAGATTATTCCAACTATTATGGTAAAATCTAATATCCCAACAATCAGTAGTGTACAACCGTACACACCATTGGAGCTAGAAGGACGTGATATTTATATTCGAGAAGGATGTGTGGGATGTCATTCACAAATGATTCGTCCTTTTAGAAGTGAGGTTGAACGTTATGGCGAATATTCGAAAGCTGGTGAATATGTTTATGACCATCCATTCCTTTGGGGAAGTAAACGTACAGGACCAGATTTACACCGTGTTGGTGGGAAATATTCAGATAACTGGCATCTTAACCATATGTATGACCCACAAAGTACATCTTCCGGTTCTATAATGCCTGCCTATCAATGGCTTATTAGAAATGAATTAGATAAGTCGCAAACTGAAGCTAAAATGGAAGTTATGGTAACATTAGGCGTTCCTTACACAGAAGAGGATATCGCCAACGCTCAACAACATATGTTGGAGCAAGGTACTCAAATTGAAAAAAATCTGTATTCCGATCCTGACTTTGCTGAAACCTATGAAGCTGACAAGGAAGCCGGTGGTGCCGATTTTATAGAAATGCGAAATCGAGAAATTGTAGCGCTTATTGCCTACTTACAACGATTAGGGACAGACATAAAAGTTAACGATTTAGAAACAACCACACAAAACTAAAATTATGCTAAAATTTGTAAAAAATCATATGGATAGCATTGCAGGTATAGAAATATATCCTATAATCTCACTGCTTATCTTTTTCATATTTTTTGTAGTCTTATTTTGGTGGGTTTTAACAGCAAAAAAGGACTATATCAAAACCGTAAGTAACATACCTTTAGATAACGATAACCAAAACCAGACAGAACTATGAGACAATTAATTCCTTCATGGATAAGAGTCCCGTTAGTATTTTTTATAATATTCGGACTCGTAGAATATTTTATTGAATCGGGAGATCAACCTGCATTCATGGAACAGCCAGTAATCTTGCTTTTTTTAGTCTTGGTTTTAATAATACTCATTGCTGTAGAAGCCATTGTAAGTTCAATGGACAACATTTTATATCAAAGTTTAGATGCTGAAGCTAAAGCACGTTACGATGCCCGACAACACGAAACTCCAAGATTTATTGTTTGGATTCAAAAAACCTATAAAAAACTATTAGGCCAAAAACCTGTTGAAGAGGAGCACGAAATTATATTAGACCATAATTATGATGGTATTAGAGAGCTAGACAATAGCCTTCCGCCATGGTGGTTATACGGGTTTTATGCAACTATTATTTTTGCTGCTGTCTATTTAGTAAGATTCCACATTTTTAATGGAGAGAATCAATATCAGGAGCTTGAAGCAGAATATGCTCAAGCCAAAATTGAAATAGAAGAATACAAAAAAACAGCGAAAGATTTAGTAGATATTAATACGGTAACTGTTTTAACTGATGCTGCAGATTTAAAAGCTGGTCAAGCCATTTTTGAAGAAAACTGTGTAGCCTGTCACATGGCTGATGGCGGAGGTGGTATTGGGCCTAACCTTACTGATGAGTATTGGATTTTAGGTGGTGGCATTAAAAATGTATTCCAAACCGTATCTGAAGGTGGTAGAAATGGTAAGGGTATGATTGCCTGGAAACAAAGTTTAAAACCGTCTGAAATTGCGCAGGTAGCAAGTTATGTGTTGCAATTTCAAGGAACAACACCTGCCAAACCTAAAGATGCTGAAGGCGAGATATGGGTAGATGAAAATGCGCCTGCTGAAGACATTCCAACTGAAGCTATGAAAGTCAAAACAGATTCTATTATAACCATAGAAAATTAATAAAATTTAGAAAAAATAAAGCCGTGGAAGCTCCAGAAAACGAATCGTTTAGAGATTCGATAGGTACCATTGACGAAGAAGGAAAACGCGCGTGGGTTTATCCTAAAAAACCTAGTGGCAAGTATTATGACAAACGTAAAATAGTTAGTTACATACTATTGGCTTTTCTGTTCGCAGCACCTTTTATCAAAATTAATGGCAACCAATTTTTAATGTTCAATGTATTGGAACGTCGTTTCAATATTTTTGGATTTCCGTTCTGGCCGCAAGATTTTCATCTATTCGTTATCTCCATGATAATTGGCGTGGTGTTCATTACGCTTTTTACTGTTGGATTTGGTAGAATATTCTGCGGTTGGATTTGCCCGCAAACCATTTTTATGGAAATGGTTTTTAGACGCATTGAATATTGGATTGATGGTGATAGAAACAAACAGCGCAAATTAGATAGACAAAAGTGGGATGCTGAAAAAATCAGAAAACGCTTGTTAAAGTGGTTTATCTTTTTGGTCATTTCATTTTTAATAGCCAATATCTTTTTAGCTTATTTAATTGGAAGCGATAAGCTTCTTAAATACATAACTGATGGCCCTACAGAGCATTTGGGAACTTTATTTCCATTAATAATATTTACCGCTGTTTTCTATTTTGTTTTCGCCTGGTTTAGAGAGCAGGTTTGCATTATTGCTTGTCCATATGGACGCTTACAAGGTGTGCTGTTAGACACAAAATCAATTGTAGTAGCATACGATTATAAACGCGGTGAAGGTGAAAATGGTCGTAAAAAGTTTAGAAAAAATGAAAATCGTGAAGCTTTGGGACATGGTGATTGTATTGATTGCTTACAATGTGTTCATGTATGCCCTACAGGAATAGATATTAGAAATGGTACACAATTGGAATGTGTAAACTGTACGGCTTGTATTGACGAATGTGATCATATAATGGAAAGCATCAATCTTCCTAAAGGCTTAATACGTTATGCCAGTGAGCACGAAATAAAAACAAAAGAAAAGTTTAAGCTAACCGCTAGAATGAAAGGCTACATAGCTGTTCTGGTTATATTAATAGGTGTTTTAATTGGCATGCTGCTTATTAGAAATGATGTTGAAGCTCGTGTATTACGGTTACCAGGTCAACTTTATGAACACAAAGAAGGTAACATTATAAGTAATGTATTTACATATAAATTGGTAAATAAAACGGTTCATGAAATTGACAGTGTTCACTTTAAATTACGCAAATTTAACGGTGAAATAAAAGTTGTATCCAACACTAACAATATTGTGATACCTAAAGAAGGCCTATCTGAAGGCACATTATTTATTGAAATAGATAAAAAAGAATTAACAGGAGATAAAAACAAACTTATGATTGAAGTTTATAGTGGCGACGAGTTAATAGAAACTACAACGGTAAACTTTTTAGGTCCAAGAAGTTATAATTAAAACAACTATTATGAAATTTAATTGGGGAACTGGTATTGTAATTGCATTTGTAGGGTTTATTTCCTTTATCATGTATTTTGTTATTAATATGAATACCAATAAGGATTTGGATCATGATTTAGTAACTGAAGACTACTACAAACAAGAACTGGAATTCCAAAATGATATTGATAAAGAAAAAAACGCTAAAGCTTTAGCAGAAAATATTAATTGGAAAAAAACTGAAGACGGTATAATTATAGTATTTCCGGAATCCCTAGAGGTTAATAGCATAACTGGAAAAGTGTTCCTATACAGACCATCTAATAAACAATTTGACTTTGAAACGGACATTTCATTGTCAAGCCACAATTTGCTCATACCTGACAAGCGTTTATTGGATGGTCGTTGGAACATTAAAGTTGATTGGCAATATAACGGAAAATCATATCTCTACAAAAAAGAAATTGTGTATTAAATGCTTTGGTCCGCTATCATATTCGGTTTATTGGGCAGCTTTCACTGTGTTGGCATGTGTGGACCCATTGCCTTTATGTTACCAGTAGACCGAAGTAATTCATTTAAAAAAACAGCACAAATTTTAGCCTATCATATTGGACGCTTATTTGCTTATGCTCTAATCGGGCTTGTTTTTGGTTTAGTTGGTAAAAGTCTTTATTTGTTTGGTATCCAACAACAACTATCCATTTTTATAGGTATCCTAATGATTATTGTCGTAATTATCCCTGCTCATGTATTTAATAAATACAACTTTTCAAAACCTATTTTTAAACTTATTTCCAAAGTAAAGTCTGGATTAGGAAAAGCATTAAAAAGAAAATCAGCAGATACCTTTTTAACCATTGGCTTTTTAAATGGTTTTCTACCTTGTGGATTGGTTTACATGGCTGTATTTGCTTCCCTTGCTATGCAAAATGCTTCACATGGCGCTTTGTATATGGTGCTTTTTGGTTTGGGAACCATACCATTAATGACTGCTGCCATTTATTTGGGGAAATTTTTAAATGCGACCATCAAACATCGTATTCAAAAAGCAATACCTATTTTCGTAATCGTTATTGGATTGTTGTTTATTGTTAGAGGATTAGGATTGGGTATACCTTACCTCTCTCCTGCTCCAATTGTTGAAACCGCTAATGGGCTTATAGAGTGTCATTAAATATTTTATTTAAGATAATTTTGTCCGATTTGTTTTTTTGGTTTAAATTTGTATTATATAACTAAAGTATGTTTTCAAAAGCTTGCGAATACGGTATTAAAGCATCTATTTTTATAGCTATAAGCTCTTCTGAAGGAAAGCGCGTTACACCCAAGCAAATAGCAGAAGAGATTAACTCACCACAAGCCTTTACTGCGAAAATTTTACAGGCACTTGTTAAGCATAATGTTATTAACTCTGTTAAAGGTGCTTATGGTGGTTTTGAAATTGAAAAAAACGATATATCAAAGATTAAACTGGCTCAAATAGTAAATGCTATTGATGGAGATAAAATTTATAGAGGTTGTGGCTTAGGCTTAGAAATATGTGATGAAAACCATCCTTGTCCTGTTCACGACAAATTTAAAAGTGTTCGGACTGATTTACAAAACATGCTTGAAAGTACAACATTGGAAGAGCTAGCAATCAACATAAAATCTGGCGCATCATTTTTAAAAGTTTAAAAAAAATTTAATATTAAATAGGATATATTTATCCGATATAAAAAACAATATGGAAACATTAGAAAGAAACGTTGAAAAACATATAGGAGACTACGTCGCTGCGGATTATAGAACTGCAGCGGTATTTTCAAAATACAAAATAGACTTTTGTTGTAATGGTGGAAGAACCATAGATGAAGCTTGCCAAAAAAAAGGTATAAACAGTAACCAATTATTAGATGAGCTTAATAGTGTTTTAAATAATAAAGGTGACCAAGCTATTGATTACAAATCGTGGCCATTAGATTTATTGATAGATTACATTGAAAAAAAGCATCACCGTTACGTTGAAGAAAAAATTCCTGTATTAAAACAGTTTTTAGATAAACTGTGTAGAGTACATGGCGAGAGACATCCCGAACTGCTTAAAATTAACGAATTATTTACTGCATCGGCAGGAGAATTGGCAGCCCACATGAAAAAAGAAGAACTTATTTTATTTCCTTTTATTAAAAAAATGGTTCAAGCTCAATTAAGGAATAGTGTTATTGAAACTCCTCATTTTGGTACGGTCGATAATCCAATTGCAATGATGAAGCATGAACATGATAATGAAGGTGAACGCTTTAGACAGATTGCTGATTTAACAGACAATTATAATCCACCAAGTGATGCCTGCAATACCTATCGTGTAACATTTGCCATGCTTGACGAGTTTGAAAAAGATTTGCATTTACATATTCATTTAGAAAATAATATACTGTTTCCACAAGCCATAAAGTTAGAACAGTTGTTTGGTTAATAATGTAATAATTATTTGTTTGGTTAAATTCCAGAAAGTTGTCCTCAAAGGCTTTCTGGAATTTTTTTAAATGTGTATTTTCATCTTTTTAATTTATTAATGCACAAAAAACTTATTCTTGTTTGTTTAATTAATTTCTTGATTGCTGCCCTAATGGGTTTGTTATTAAGATATTCTTTCGTTAACGATGTACCCTTTAACTATCGTTTTTTAACGCACGCACATTCCCATGTAGCTATGTTAGGTTGGGTTTATTTAATGCTTTACACCTATTATGTACATTATCTTATTCCAGATAAAAAAACCATTTACAACCGACTGTTTTGGGTTACAGAGATTGCTGTAATTGGAATGATGATAAGCTTCCCCTTTCAAGGTTATGCAGCAATATCCATCAGCTTTTCGACACTTCATATAATGTGCAGTTATTATTTTGTTTTTGTAATCTGGAAACATCTTAAAACGGATTCTAGAGTAACAAAACTTTTGGTTAGAGCTTCTCTCCTATTTATGCTTGTTTCTACTTTAGGTGTTTGGTGTTTAGGTCCGGCCGTTGCTACGCTTGGTCAAACCAGTGCATTTTACCAAATTGCCATTCAGTTCTTTTTACATTTTCAATTTAATGGTTGGTTTTTAATTGGTGTTATAACCATTCTCTTTTTTCTATTGAATATTGAATATTCTCAATTATTTAAATACTTTTTTTATACATTAATTTCTTCAACCATTTTAACGTTAGCCTTGCCCATTCAATGGTTTGCTCCTCACAACAGTTTATTGTGGATAAATAGTGTTGGTGTAATCTTACAAATTATATCACTAGTTCTGTTCTTTAAACTTATTAAACAGAAATTAGTCCGCTTTTTAAAAAAACAAAGCAACCTAGTTAGAAACTTTTTGGTATTTGCTGTTTTGTGCTTGGTATTAAAAAACATGTTTCAACTCACATCCCTTTTTCCTGAATTTGCACAAATAGTTTACGAAAATCGAAATTTTGTAATTGGGTTTATTCATTTAAACATGTTAGGCGTTATATCTGGTTTTCTATTTGCTTTTATTTTTCAAAACTTCAAGTTAAAGGCTTCCAAATTGTTAATTTTAGGAGTTTACACTTTTATATGTGGTTTTTTACTAACAGAATTGTTAATAGCACTTCAAGGGTATTATTTTTATGAAGGAAAAGGTATAATTGACCAATATTATTTAATGTTATTTCTATTCAGTATATTATTGCCAATAGGCATTACAGTTTTTACCATTACTTTAAGTAAAGAAACGTATGAAATCTCCAAATAAACCTTTAAAACGCCATACAGCCTTACAGCCGTTAAGCAAGGAGCATCACCATGGACTCTTGTTGTGCTGGAAAATTAGAACAGGTTTTAGTAAAAAGATAACTCCAGAACGCATTTGGGCTTACGCCAATTGGTTCTACAAAACACATTTAATTCCTCATTTTAAGATAGAGGAAGAATATATTTTTACAATACTTAATAGTGACAACAAACTTGTTATTGAAGCAATTGAACAACATCGGGAACTACAAATGCTTTTTACTGAATCTGATAAAAATACCCAAACGCTTTCGACAATTGAATTATTATTGGAAAAACACATCCGTTTTGAAGAACGTGTACTTTTTCCTAAAATTCAAAACGTAGCTACTGAAAAACAATTTGAAACTATTGAAGCGCTTCATAACGATGAAAAATTTATAGACAAGGAAGACGATGTGTTCTGGAAATAACCTAAAGCTAATAGCGAATAACCAAAATGATTGCTAAAATGATAAAAACAAATGCAGCAACAATGAATCGCCAAAACACATGAGCCTTAATTAACTCTATAAAATAGTAGCTAATTCCTAAAAATTTCAATCCCGCAAGCGCTAGTATTATTATGGCTGAATAACTTAATGTTTGTTGTGCAAATAATGCTGAAATAAGGGTAAGTAATATTAAAACTCCCAATGTAATTTTGGCACTTTTCATCTTAAAAAATTAAATAAATTACTGGGAATAAAAGCACCCAAATTAAATCGCACATATGCCAAAAGGCAGCGCTTGCTTCAATGTTTTCTATATTGGCTTCAGTACCCTTTTTACAAATACCAAAAAACACAAGCACCAAAATAACCATACCTACCAACACATGAATAACATGAAATAGTGTAATCATCCAATAAAACAAAAAAAACGTGTTATAGCCTATGGTGTAGCCAGCCTCAATCTTATCGTAATATTCAACACCTTTTAAACCAATAAACAGCAAACCGCCCAACAGCGTCAATTTTAAAAACAATGAAGCCTTTTTTAGATTATTAACTTTAAAATAATGTACCGCTTTTGCCATACAATAACCGCTTCCAATTAAAAACAGTGTGTTTATTGCACCAATAGTACTGTTTAAAAGTAGTCGAGAAGAATGAAAAACTTCAGGTTCTTCTTTGCTACTGTAAGCCATAGCAACCAAAGCCATACCAAAGGTAATGAGCTCTAAAAAAATAACAATCCAGATTAGGATGCCCCCTGGAGGATAAAAAATATTTTTATAATCTATTTTTGCGCTTTCCACCTAATTGAAGTTTTAAAAATTAAAGCCTAATTGAGTTATTTCAATTAGGCTTTTTTCAATATTATTGTTTTTCTGAAGGGTTAGAATATGTAAATAGTTTTGGTTTAAAAGTAATCATTACCCAAGCCCAATTATTGGTTGCATCTTTATCACCTCCTTTTAAAACTTCCATAGTCTCTGTTGCAAACATTTGAGAATAGCCTAAATTAAAACTAATATTGTTGGTGTATTTATACCCAAAAACAAAATCAATTTCAGTACCTAAAGCATTGTCCATGGTTTTTCCTGTACTATTTACAACATTTGCTGCAGAAGAAAAGAAATGAGGAATAAGCATTGCTGATAGCTTATCTTTTTTAAACTTGAATGTTGCATATATGTCTAATAGACCAACCGAATTAATATGGTTTCCTACATAAAAATAATCCATCCAACCATTAAACTTGTGGTTAGTTCCAAACCATGGCGTAAACGATTTTAATTTAGAATCTGTAGCATCCATGTCTGTACCAGATAGAATTTCTACACCTAAACCTACGGTAAAATGTTTAGCTAATCCATAGTAAACATTTGCGGCAGCATTGAAAGCACTTAAATCTGTTTTTGCAATTTTACCTGTTTGGAAATATAAAGATGCATCAACCTTGAGTTTGTTTTTAGTAAATGTTGCATGCGAACCAATTGTTTGATTATATTCAACTTCTTGTTTACCATTATTATCAAAAGCCAACCCATTATTTAAGAATAAAAAGCTTAAACCAACATCACCAAAATTTCCATGATACCATAAATATTGGAAATTCTTGTAGTTTGTTACATCATAATCAATTTCAAACAACGATTCGCTTTCGGAACTTAAAGCCAAACCTAAATCCAGTCTATGCTTTTCATTAGGTTTATAGGTTGTTAAAAAAGCATCATGACTCCTTGCTTGTTGTGCCCACTCCACATTACCAAAAATCCTATGGTCATCATAAATAATTTCTTGACGACCTAGTTTCATAGATAATTTTGGAGAAAAAAACATTTCAGCCCAAGCCTCATGAAGTGCAGTTCCGTTTTTATCTGCACTTGCCAAAGTTGAAACATCTCCCCAAACTCTTACATTTTGAACTGCTATATAAGCATTTAGTTTTTCGCTTCCATAACGAAAATTTAAACGTGTACGTTGCGAGACAAAGACAGCAGCATCAAGTGTGTCTACAGCTAAAGTTTTAAAACCATGTCTATATTCAAATCGTGGTCTTAATTCTGCTGTAACTTCAAAAGTTTGCGTAAATGTGAGATTAACTACCAACATCACTAATACAATTACTATTTTTTTCATTTTTTATGTTTTAAAATTGCTTTTTCTTTTTTAAGATTGATGCTTTATTCGCTCATAAAGTTTAACCAACGATTGCAACAACTCCACAGGGTTGGTTAAAATTTGATAATGGTTTTGTCCAAACATTTGCGGTAAATAATATTTGGCTTGTGCTTCAATAGCCAAAGCATATGAGTTTATTTGACGTTCATTAAGTTCTCGAAGTGCTTGTTTAACATCATTAATACCGTATTTGCCTTCGTATTTATCATAATCGTTTGGCTTTCCGTCTGATATTAAAATGACCCATTTGTTTTTGGTGTCACGTTTATCTAACAATGCTCCAGAATGTCTTAAAGCTGCACCAATACGTGTATAGCCACTAGGTTCGATACCGCCCACTTTATGTTTTGCTACATCCCAGTTTTCATCAAAACCCTTCAAAGTGATATAACTGGAATGGTTTCTAGTTTTAGAGTAAAAACAATCGATGGAAAAATCGATATTGAACTCATTTAAAATTTCTCCAAACAGAATGGATACTTGTTTTTCAACATCAATAACCCGATTCCCTGCAGCATAGCCATCACTGGATAAACTCACATCCAACAACAATAGAATGGATAGATCTTTTTCTTTTTTACGCTTGGATAGATAGATTTTTTCTAATGGGGTATGACCTGTATGTACATCAACAAACAAGTCGGTAACCGCATCAATATCCAACTCTTCACCTTGTGGTTGCCTGCGCTGTTGCTGGTATTTGTTATTAACGGTGGTCAACATTTTTCGCAAACCCATTAAAGTAGAGCGGTTGTCGTTTAATGTTTTTTTGTAAAACGAAGGGTCAGAAACAACAGGATTTTTAGGATATACTTTGCAGAAGTCTTCTTTATAACTTCGGTCTTTGTAATTCCATTCATCGTAAGTCACAAAGTAGCCATTGCTTTCGTTTTCTGCACTTTCGGCAATGGTGGTGTTTTCAATAAAATCAGCTTGATAGACGGAATGCGCTGTATCATCAACACGAACGGTATGTTTCATATTAACTTCATCGAGCGCGTTGGAGTGATCTTCTAAATCATCATCACCATCCATCTCCCTAAAATTCCCTCCAAATTCTTCGGCGGTTTCAACCTTTTCAAACTGATGCTGTAATACCGCATCTTCTAGTTGTTTTTGGTCTATTTGTACCGAAATTATTTCTTCAACAGCTTTAGATTTTATTAGTGTTTTGGGCTGTTCTTCATTTGCCTTTTTAACTTGATCTGTAAAGTTTTCTAGTTTTTCAACTGAATTGTCTTTGATGTCATTCCGCATCCATTTTCCATATATAAATGAAAAATCTGCTGGTTTTTTTTTCGTGGCTTTTTCGTTATAAAAAGACACAAATTTTTGGTGATAGGTTTCTGTAATGGGGAATTGTTCGAACAATTCTTTTAAAACGCCTTTTGAAGTGTCTTGTGCTTTTTGTTGCGATTCTAAAGTGTCGTGTTCGGTATTATCGTTCCAATTTAAATTTAAATTCTTTTGAACAGATAAGTATAAAACTCTAAATAAATAAAATGAAATATTGTCTTTTACCGATTGAAAATCGTAAAATTTAGTAGGCAGAAAAAAGTTGTTGTTTCTATAACCGCCCTCGCGTTCTGCTGCATAAATCTCGATGGCTTCACCAGTAATTGCGCGTGCAAAAATGGTTAACCTTGGTTTTATCTCATCTAAATTTACGGCGTGTTTAAGTTCTGCTTCTTTTCTCTTTTTACGTTTTTTAAAAAAGAAGGCAAACTTGGTAAATATGTACTCGTCTGGTTCGAACTCGAACATAGTCTTTAGTCTTCAGTTTGCGGTTTTCAGTATCAATTGGACTGCCAACTGAATACTGTGTACTGCCAATTAATTTATATCATTAAATCACTTAAATCTTTTAAGGCTTGAATGACTTCCAAATCATCGGTTAGGGGTTCCACAACAGCTACATGAACGGCCAAACGTTTTGGTAATCCTGTGTGAATTAAGTGTGCTGCATCTACCAATAATCTGGTTGAAACGGTTTCGGTTAAACCAAGCTCGGTGAGGTTTCTAATTTTTGTAGCAATATTTACCAGTCTTTTGGCGTCGTCTTTTGAAACATTTGTTTCTGAAACCAAAATTTCGGCTTCAATTTTTTCTTCTGGATAATCGAATGAAATTGCAACAAAACGCTGTCTTGTTGAAGGTTTTAATTCTTTAAATCCACGTTGATAACCAGGATTGAATGATGCTACCAACATAAAATCTTTATGGGCTTTTATAGTTTCACCCAACTTATCTATAAACAATTCACGTCTGTGATCGGTTAAAGAGTGAATAGCAACAATAACATCAGGACGAGCTTCGGCAATTTCATCGAGATATAAAATATGGCCTTCTTTTACAGCAGTGGTTAATGGGCCATCTAACCAAACGGTTTCGGCACCTTTAATAATAAATCTGCCTATTAAATCTGTTGATGAGGTTTCCTCGTGACATGAAATCGTTATAAGTTTGGTGTCTAATTTATGAGCCATATGCTCAATAAATCTGGATTTTCCTGTGCCTGTTGGTCCTTTTAATAAGAAGGGAATTTTACAATTATAGGCATGTTCAAATACCTGAACTTCTTTACCAATGGCATGATAATAAGGAATATTCATTTTGTTTTAGTGTTTAAAGAAAAACCCGCATTACGCATTGTAGTTTGTAATGCGGGCATTATTATTTTGAGTTAGTCACTCTGTATTTATGATGCTATTTCTAGAGCTTCATCTGTTGGTTTACCGTGTTTGTAAAAATCAATGAAGTATAAAATTATACCTGTCATGAACAATGTTGCACAAAGGATAAGTACAATAAAATGGATTTCAATTTCTTTTTGCACTTCCATAAATTCCATTTTAAACTTTCGCTCTAAATATACTTGAGCTACACCAGCTACACCAAAGGCCACCGTCATACCAATAATACCAATATTAGACAACCAATACGCAGCTCTACCGCGTGTACTTTCATATAGTTTTCTACCTGTTAAATTTGGTAAAGCATAACTTATAATGGCTAAAACAATCATAGCGTAAGCGCCCCAGAAAGCTAAATGACCGTGCATTGCCGTTACCAAAGTACCATGCGTATATATATTAGTTTGTGGCAGCGTGTGTGCGAAACCAAGTAATCCTGCTCCAATAAACGAAACTATAGCTGCGCCAAGTGTCCAGTATAATGCTAATTTGTTAGGGTGTTTCTTTTCGCCTTTTCGGTACATATTAACAGCAAATAATGCCATGGCCAAAAATGCTAAAGGCTCTAGTGCAGAGAATATACCTCCAACGATTAACCAAATTTTATTTACACCAATGTAATAGTAGTGGTGACCTGTACCTAAAACGCCTGATAGGAATGTTAAACCAACAATGACGTATAACCATTTTTCAATGACCTCTCTATCTACACCAGTTAGTTTTATTAATAAGAAGGATAAGATACCACCCATAATTAATTCCCAAACACCTTCTACCCATAGATGAACTACCCACCATCTGAAGAAAGAATCTTTCACTTGACTATCAAACGGAAGCATACCTGGTAAGTATAACAAGGCTGCAAATAGCAGACCCATAGAAAGCACGAGTGCGGTTGTTGTTTTGCGTTTGCCTTTAAATAAGGTTGCTAAAATAAGTCCTAAAAACAACAGTACATTTACAACTACTAAATAATCTAAAGGTCTTGGGATTTCTAAAAATTTACGACCTTCCCAATAGTTAAAGTGATAGCCTACAATGGCGATAACACCAACTAAAGCTAAACTTATTAATTGTACATAAGCGAGTTTTACGTTTACCAATTCGCGTTGCGCTTCTTCAGGAATAATATAATAGGCTGCACCCATAAAACCTGATAATAACCAAACTACTAATAAATTAGTATGTACTGCTCTTGCTGTATTAAACGGAATGAATTCATGTAATCCATCATAACCTGCATGAGCAAACCCCATAATAAAACCATATATGATTTGCAAACCAAACAATAACATGGATAGGGCAAAAAACCAATAGGCTACTTTTTGTGATTTATATTTCATAATTTCTTTTAGTTAGAGTTAGTTTTATCTTTTGCTAATGGAGATACCACGGTATCAAATCCGTTTAAATCTATTTCTCCTATCCATTCAAAAAAGGCTATTAAATCCGCAGCTTCTTCAGCGGTAAATCCATAAGCTACCATTTTTCTTCCATTAGGAGCCCAATCCACTGGTGTTGTTAAAACGGCTTTAATATAGCCTTCTCCTCTACGTTCAATTACTTTAGTTAATTCAGGAGCATAATAGGCTCCTTCTCCCATTATTGTATGGCAACCCATACAATTATTTTCTTCCCAAAGGGTTTTTCCTCGAACTACGGCTTCAGTGATATTTTCGTCATTAGATTGATCTTGAGCCTTACTAAAAGAAAAAATAGTAAGACCAATAAATATGATAAAGGTCACTGCAGTACCACCAAGGAAAAAGGCACGTGCTTGTTTTTTTGATAACATATTATTTAGTTTTTGATTAGTATTCTATTTATTTGTTAATTCAAGAATGGCTTGAACAGTTTCATTATTATCAACTCCTAAACCTTCTTGTTGATGCACTAATTCTCCTTGTGGATTAAATACACTAATGATGTTTGAATGTGAAAAGTCTATAGGAGATATTTGTTTATATTTTACAGCTAATACATTTGCAAATTCTCGAACACCACTTTCAGTACCTTGTAAGAAAGTCCAATGCTCATCATCCATTAAATTTTCTTCGGCAAATGCTTTCAATCGTTCTGGTGTATCATTTTTAGGGTCTATACTTACCAATACAAATTGTAAATCTTTTAGATTTTCTTTAGGTACTTGTGCTTCAATGTTTCGCATATCGGCAACCAAACGCGGACAAGCTGCTTTACAGGTTGTGTAAATCATAACCATAACCAAGGTTTTTCCTTTTAAATCTTCAAGTTGAATGGCTCCTCCTTCTTCTGTTTTCCAATTATTTGTTAAATTGAAAATAGATTCATCTGAAATTTCTTGATTATTCAAAACTTTATCAGGTTCTTGGTCAATAGCTTTTAAGTCCATTTTACATACTGGACAACTTTCCGCATCAGTATAGGTTTTATTGCCTTCACATTGCATCGGACATTGATAAACAACCATATCAGTATTAGACTTATCATTCTTACATGATATAGTCACAGTTAATGTCAAAAAAAGTGCTATTAGTAATTTAAATTTCTTCATTGTTATTCACTTATATCTTTTACACAACGAAAACCAAGATTTTTCATGGAGTATTTTGCTTTTAGACTACCCCGAATAGCGTAACGCATAAAAGCAGCGTAATTCATTAGATCTGTAGCTCCTATAGCAGCACTACCACAAAATAAATTAGTATCTGTATCAACATCCTTTCTAGACTCTCCGGAAACTAAAACTGAATTAAAATCTGACGTCCATTCCCAAACCAAACCATGTAAATCATACACATTCCAATAATTTTTAAATGTGCTACCTATTTCATTATTAAAGGTTTTTGGTTTTTCATACCAACTTAAAATGTACTCATTATAACTTGCTTTAGTTCTTGCATCTGCAATATCTTGATCTGCCATGGCTACATATTCCCATTCATCTACTGTAGGTAATCGCTTTCCTAAACATTTGCAATAATCATTTGCAACAAACCATGATACATTTGTAACAGGTGCATTAAGAGATTGACCACTGCTTAATTCTGTATCAGATTTCCAATTAATCAAGTAATTATTATCAGCGAACAAGCGCTTTACTTTAGATCGTTGCCATTTGGGGTATTTCTTTACAAATTGCAGAAATTCTTTATTTGTAACTGGATAAACATCCATTTCAAAATCTGAAATGGTTACTTGCATAGAATCCCTACCATATAAAGGTGTATAAACGCTCCCTTTTATTGGAACCATTTCAGACTGACAAAAAGCTGTTGTCAGGTATGAGGTGAACAGAACGCTCATTATCAGTCTTAAAATAGTTTTCATGGGTATCTGCTATTAATTATTATTAGTGACCACTCTTAACTTGCTCTACTTGAGCTTTTGTTACATTGGTTTTGTTATTATCCCAAGAATTATATATATAGGTCATAACATCTGCAACCTCATCTGCACTTAATGATTGTCTTGTCATAACACTATTGTAAACTTCTCCATTTACAGTAATCTCTCCAGTTTTACCATTTAACACAATACCAATAGCACGATTAACATCGGCATTCAGGTAATCTGATTTTGCCAAAGGAGGAAAGGCCTTTGGAATACCTTGACCTTCTGCTTGATGACAAGCAAAACATGTATTCATATATATTTGCTTACCTGATTCCATTTTTTCTTCTAAAGTCTTATCAGTAGAAGCTGTTTCTGTTTTGACTTTACCATCATCTGGCATGGTTTGAATGCCTCCTCCTTCTGGTAAATAAATACCTTCTTGTTTCGTTCCTGAATAGATAGTTTTAGCTTCATCTCCAGTAACCTTAAGCATACCCAAAGCTCCTTTATTAAAAGCTCTAAAGATGGAGTGGTCTACCAAGATGAATGTTCCAGGAACATCTACTCTAAATTCTACAATAGCTGCTCCACCAGCTGGTACTAATGTAGTTTGCACATCATGATTCATCTTCATTCCACCTTCCATATAAACATTGTCAAAAATTTCACCAATCACGTGAAAAGATGATACTAAATTAGGTCCTCCGTTACCAACAAATAATCTAACCGTTTCTCCTACATTAGCTGTAATAGCATTGTCACCTGTTAAAGAACCCACACTACCATTAAACACTACATAGTCAGCATCTTCATCAACAGCTTTTTGCATGTCAAATTGTTGTAGTCCAGGTTCTCCATTTTCACCTTTAGTGTAAAAATCACCTTGCATAACATAGTATTCTTTATCCACAGGTGGTAAGCCACCTTCTGGCTCAACCAAAATCAAACCATACATACCATTAGCAATGTGCATTCCAACTGGAGCAGTTGCACAGTGATAAACATATAATCCAGGGTTAAGTGTTTTAAAACTAAAAGTTTTTTCATGTCCTGGTGCTACAAATGAAGATGTTGCTCCTCCTCCAGGTCCAGTAACGGCATGTAGGTCAATGTTATGAGGTAATTTATTATCTGGGTGGTTAGATAACGTGAATTCAACCTCATCACCCACTCTAGTTCTAATAAAACTTCCTGGTACAGAACCACCGAAAGTCCAATAAACATAAGTTGTCCCATCAGTCATAGTTCCTTCTTTTTCAAGAATTTCCATGTCAACAATAAGTTTTTTGGCTTTACGCCTACCAATAGGTCTTGGCACATTTGGGGGAGCTGTCAATTCCGCTGTCATCTCCTGACTAACAGAAATTTCGGCACTATTTTGTTTTTTTTCCTCTTTATCAGAGCAAGAATTTAGCATGAAGACCAATATTACAAGAATACCCGCAAAAATTTTATTTTTTTTCATAATAGTTTAATTAGCATTATTTTAAATAGGATAAATATGTCTTATTTTGAATTATTCAAAAATACTTTACAAAAACTTAACCTAATATGATATAAATCATATTTTGAAAGCTTTATTTATAAAACATAAAAAAGTGCTTGTTTTATTGAACTACAACAAGTACTTCAAAACTTAAAATTAAAGCAGTTGTTTGGTAAAAATTCCAGAAAGTTGTCCTCAAAGGCTTTCTGGAATTTTCTTATCTAATTATAAACGAAGCATTGATATAGAAATTTCGGCCTTGTCTAGGTATGTTGTTCCAGTCGGCATAGGTTGAATAGAAACTGTCCAGAATATTCTCAACGCCATATTTAAACACCAACTTATTGTTTTTTAAATTTACAACATTGCCTAAATTAAGGTTTAAAACACCATAAGCTGGCGTTTCGTCTTCACCATAAAAACTACTAAAACGACTTTGGTTTGCATTACCCTCCAACTGTAAGGCTGCATTGAATTTTGATGTTGCATAAGCCACTTCGGCTACATAAGAAAATGGTTTAATAATTGGTAATGGTTCGTTATTACTGCCCTGTCCGTAATTATACCCAACTGTACCATTTACCGAGAACTTTTCGGTAAAATTATATGACGTGTTTAAATACACATCAAAAATAGATGCATGATCTAATCCAGTATAAACCTTTACACCTGAAGCACCAATGGTCATGGCACTTAAGGTTGTGTCAATTTCTCCTATTATATAATCCATAATATAGAAATATGAACTTTCAATACCAATCTTAAAATCATATATGCTATAATTGGCTTTAATATTGGCTTGAAAAGATTTTTCATTGGACAAATACGGGTTTCCTATATAGTCAAAGTTATCAAAGCTATTGAACAAGAAAAATCCGTAACCTTCACTTACCGATGGTGCGCGCTCACCATAACCAACACCAAACGAAATATCGTAGTTAGGCTTTTTATAGAGATAATCTGCAGCAAACCCCATTAAAAATCTATTCTTTGAATCGGTTAAGTCCGGATAAAAAATTTGCAAACTTTCCAAACCTACTTCATTACCAATAGTATTGTTTTGGACACCTAACCTTACATTGGCTGATACCGTGGCATTTTCCGAAATGGCATAAGCATCTTTAGCATACATACCCGAATATAGTGTTCTAATATCTGGCCACGTGTACATAAACATTAATGGTTGATTGGAATCATTAGGATACATGGTCATTTCGGCTAATGAACGGTTATAGAATCCATTTAAATTGAACAATAAGCTGTGTTTATTAGCTTCAATTTTCACTTTACTGTAAAAACCATAGGTATCACTCCATCCAGGCATATCCATACGAATAGGCACATCAGGACGTTGTGAATCATCCATAATATGTGTAATGGTATTAAAGTAAAGTTTTGACTCCCAGGATTTTATAAATGCAGAATCATTTTCAAAGCTATGCGTTACCGATGTAATTAAAGCCTCGGCAAGCGATACATCCATGGGTAATGCAGGATAGCCAACGTCTGTAGCCTTATCATAAATAACATTGGCATCTAATTGATGGTTTTCAGATAGTTTATAGCTGCCTTGCAATGAGATATTGTATTTTTGAAATTGCGAATACAAAACCTCTTGGTTATTACCAGCACCGTAATTATCTGATTTTCTAAAAATACCATCGGCATTCAAATAAAACCTACTTCCAGAATACTCAACATCCAATCCAGCTGTTCTGTAATTTCCATTGGTTTCATACCCTAAATCAACACTGGATTTTAAACCAAAGTCATAGTATTTTGATTCTGGCAACTGGAGGTCTACAGCACCACCAACACAATGGCCATTTTCAGTGCCTTCCTGCCCAGAAGCAATGGTTACCCTTTTAAGGTTTGATACATCAACATACGATGTAATAGGGTCCATTTTATCAGTACATGCACCGAATATCTGCATCCCATCTATGGTAACGTTTAAACGTTCGCTTGTCATGTTACTCAATGTGGGTTCCCATGCATAATTGCCACGTTTAACCATAGTAATACGATTAGACTTTTCTAAATAATCGTCTATACTTGACAATGTTTTTTCTTGGCGATAATTACTTAATTTTCGTTGTGATATTAAGATAACCTCATCCAACTGGGTTGTATCCTTTTCCATTGAGGGCAAGGTATCTTGCCCAAATGAAAGCGTGCTATATATAAGGCCCCAAATTATAAAGAGCTTTTTCATATCTATAGTGTTTAATGACATTCTTAATATTGAATGAATGCCAATTTAGAAGAAGCCTCGATGCTGGGCATCGAGGTTCAGTTTGAAATTAAAATTCTAGTTCTAGGTACAAGCTACTTTGCTCGTTAGTATCGGTAACATCTTCACCCTTTAAAACCTCATCATCTGTGTTCATTAGTTTTAAATTCAACACCCAATACCCTGTCATAGTTAGTGATAAATTAGCATGGTACATAGTGTCTGCTGTGTTAAATGTTAAGTTGGTATTGTTTGGAGAACTATGGTTACCCATACCTGGCATACGTGGGTCTAGAGTCAGCATATAGTTTTCAACTACTGGAAAAGACATCATATTTTCCATTTTATAAACTCCAACAACTAAATCGTTGTTACCAATAATAGGGGTTTTTGGTTCAACAAGTGCCACGATGTAACGGCTATCATCACTGCCCATAAAGCTAGACACATTTTGATTGTCATTTTGCATTACGGCAATAGTTTCAGAAACCATATAATCCATACCATCAATAGTATATTCAAGCATTAATGACCATCCAGAGCCGTCAGTATTTGTCATTTGATAAACTATGGCTCCTTGGTAAATGGTATTCTTACCAGTCACTTTTTCAGGGTTGGTTTTAGGGCATGAGTGTTGCATAGTAGGCATTTGCATCATAGGCATCCATGTTATGCTTGCATCTTCAACATATTCGTTGTTCGACCTATTTTTAATACGTAAGCTTATATTATTATAACCAGTGTAGAACAAACCCGATTGATTGTACAATTCAATAGTATGTGTGTCGTTTGAAAGTTCTTGAATAAGTTGTAATCCATCAACTTCACTTGTTGGTGGTGTGTAATCATCATTTTCATCTGAAGAACAAGCAACAGTAGCAAGTGCTAAAAATAGGATAGGTAAAATATATTTAAGTTTCATTTTAATTTGTTTTAAAGCATACCAATAGCTAGTAGCTTACAAATAGCTACAAGCATTGATACATAATTTTTGGACTCGTTTTTTAAAAATTTTAATATAAAAACCTTGTCCAACCATCAATATCTGGTTAGAAAAGAATAAAAACGTCATGTTTTTAATAAAAGAAACTAAACCACGTTTGGAGGTGGTGTATCAATTGAGAGATATGTTTCAGTAATGATTGGTGTTTGATAAAACACCTTGTTTTTGTTTATATGAAAAGAAATAAATTGGGCTTCAACAGCATTAACATCTGACACAAAATATACATCTAAAACAACACGCTTGCTTTCTTGAACTGGTGCTTTACCATTGGTTCCAGATTCATTTTGAGCTAACTGCTTTTTTAAATGACATTTACCATTACAACCTTGTTGGTCATCTTTCTGAATACAAAGTGTTTTGGCTATGAAATCTTGATTAGCTAAATAATCACCCACAATAACCAACGTATTGATATTATGCGCCAGTAGAATAACTACTAAAACATACGCTGTTATTTTATGGGTTATACTTTTAATCATGGTACAAATTTAATTCATCTTTTTATGTTGAAACATGATATTGGTCACATTTTATTATAATTTGAAGTGTTCAAAATACGCCTGAATTAATGCCTGCAAATTTGTTAATGCCTCTGCTGCATCTGATACATTTTCAGTTTCACGAAGTATAGCAATTTCATCTAGCATGGGAACCAAAACAACATGCAATTGATCATGTGGCTCACCTGTCATAGTGCAGTTTTTAATAATGTAGCTTGTTTGCTTTGATAAGGAGTCACCCAAAGTTTTATAATTGGTGTTTTCCCTTTTTTTAAAGTCCGAAATTATAGCGTTCATTTTTGTGACACCTTCATGAGTTTCTGTATTCACTAACCATTTGTCACCTACATTTAATTTTAAACTTAAGGTGTCAACTATTGAAATATCGTCAACTGTATTATTAGCTTCAGTTTTCACTTCTTTTTTACAACTCACTAATGAGAGTAACACAATAACAACTATTAAATTTGATACTTTCATAATTAAAAATCTTTTCTTTTAGATTTAAACATAATGCGTAATACGGGTAGAACAACCCAAACTATGAGCATAATAAAGGATACTATGAGTCCGAAACTTGTTCCAAAAAATTGTTTGAATATAGCTCCCGTATAACCCAAAAGCGCTGAAATATCGAGCTTTAATAAGATTAATGTTCGAGACAAGTCAATAGGGTTAAGCATGGTACCCACCAAGGATAATTTATCTAAAGGGTAATCTTCAAAAAATATTAAGGTCATTAAGAAGATACCATCATAAATAATGGCCAAAAACAACCACAGCAAAATAGCATAACCAAAGCCTTTAATTTTATTCTCGTTAGACAAGGCAATATTGAATGCCAATGCTGTGAATATGAGGGTTAAAAATGTTCCGGTTATAAGTAGTAATGAAAAATCCCAAATGGCATTACTTTTAAATAAACCATAAAACACAAATGGAATACCTAATCCCAATATTAAACTCATGGTTAAAGACAAAGCAACACCCAGATACTGACCTAAAAAAATGGAAGATCGTTTAAGTGGCTGCGCTAAAAGCAATTCAGAAAACTCTTTGGAATTGTAATAATACATCACTCCGAAAATGGTTCCTATAAGTGGTACTAAAACAATGATAACATTCATTAAAGTAATGACTGCTTTAGACAAATCGTTATTAAGAAACAAGAGCACAACTCCCAATAGTAGATAAAACCCAAAATACACATAACTCCAACGGCTACGCATTAAATCGAAAAAACTATATTTTAAAATTTTAAGCATTGTTGTCTGATAATATAGACGCAATAGCATGTTCAAAATCTGGCTGATTGGTCTTGGTTTTTAATTCTGATATGGTACCCTTAAAATAGATTTTGCCTTCCAACAAAAACACAATTTCATCGGAAACCTCTTCTACAAAGCTCATAATATGTGATGTGATTAAAATGGTTTTTCCTTTTTTCTTTTCTGTTTGAATCAATTCCTTTAACCGAATTAATGAAATAGGGTCCAACCCTGTGGTAGGTTCGTCTAAAATTATGAGTGAACTATCAAACATAAAGGTTAATACTATGTTTACCTTTTGCTTCGTCCCACCAGAAAGGTTTCCCAATTTTTTATCTAAAAATGGTTCTAGCTTGAAAAGTTGAATAAGGTTTTGATCGTCGTTGGTGTGGTTTCGCAAATCCTTAATCATTTTGATAAGCTCTTTTACTTTTAAATTGCTTGGGAAGTTGGCAATTTGTGGCATATAATCAATATTATGCCTGTAGCTTGAATTCTTCTTAATATTCTCCCCTTGAACCGTAATAGTCCCTTTATTGGGAATAACCATACCAAGTACCGATTTGATTAAGGTAGTTTTTCCAGATCCATTTGGGCCAAGCACTGCAAAAATACCGCCACTTTTAATGTTTAAGTCAACACCTTTAAGCACTTCATTCTTACCAAACTTTTTATGTAGATTTTCTATACTTACCATGTTATACGCTTTGTTTGTGGGTTGTTGTCCATAAGATTGTCTGGTGTAAATACCGGAGATACTTTTTCTGAAAAATCTATGATATCAATAAATAAACTACGCAAAAGAATTATGGTTTCTGGTGTACGGTTTACTATATACGAAAACAGTTTTACAGGTCTATAAGGCACGTCGCCTATGCCATCCTTATCCAAATCATACCCTGTGTAATTACTCCAATAATTTCTATCAAAAATATTGTCATTAACCTTGCTATTATATGAGATATCGAAAGAGTTGTATAAAAAATTATTTTCTATAAAACGATTAGCATAACATGCGCCTCTCACCTTTATAGCCCAACCATTATTGGCAAAATTGTTGTTCTTATAAGTAATGCGGTTAGAGCCCTCCAAATTAATACCTATTGTATTCTCTTCGAACGTATTCCCTATAATTTCAGCATCGTTTATTTCTTTTAACAGCAAACCATAAGATGCTGTTCCCCAATTTTCCCTAAACTGGTTATTTAGCATCTTTATTTTCTTGGAAAACATAACAGCCACTCCTGCTCCATTATCTTCAAAGGTATTGTCTTGATAGATATCATCATTAGAAAACATGAAATGCAATCCATACCGTAAATTTTCTGCACTAACATTGTTTTTAATAACACAATTATCTGAAAATTCTAGATAAATACCATCACGAACATGTTCAACAAAATTGTGCTCTATATCTACATAATGGCTATACCACAATTGGATACCATTTCCAGAATTATACTCTTCTACAGCATCACCAATTATTTTGTTATGATATACCTTACCATAACTGGACTTTTCTAGATAAATACCAAAAAACAGTTTCTCTAAAACTAGGTTTTGTATTACAAAGTGTTTGCTTTTTTTAACACGAATAGCTGCATAATCTTCAGTGTAACTTGTTCCCACATTAATTATAAACAACCCATCTACTGTAACACTATCAGAAATTATAGTAATGACTTCACCTTTTAATTCGCCATCAATAACCGGATAGTTTTCACCAACCAAAGTCAAAGGTTTATCTATTTTTATATTATGCTCTTTATAAATACCTTTTTTCACCATTACGGTATCAAAAGGTTTTGCCAAAGATATGGCATGGGTTAAAGAGGTAACATCACAGCTATTACATACATTAATTGTTTGCGCACCCAAAGAAGTTACCACAAATATGGCAGCTATAAATAAGAGTTTTAGCTTCATGATTAGTCTTTAAAATGCGTTAATAATTCTTGCCAAGTGTAAAGTGTTCCCTCTTTTTCAGATTGAACTTTTTTTGCTTCTTCCCTATTTTTAAAAGCCGATAGAAAAGCTCCCATAGGGCTTGGTACATTTTTACTAATTAAAAATGTGGCTTGTGTAACATCAATTAATGCTTCAGGTTCAGAATAGTTATTTGATAAGTACAATTCAATTTCAGAAGTATCAAACTCATCTAAGAAATTTATCATACATTCAGTAGCATCGAATTTATACACTTTTCCTTTTTGGGTTACAATTTCTGCAGCATGCAGCTTATCTACAATAGTCATCTTACAAAAATGACAACCGTCATTACCATAATCAATTGGCTTTGGTGACACATTGCAGCTCACCAAGAGTACAAAAATAGTAAGTGCCAGATAGTGTTTTAGTGTTTGCATTTTTTAGTGTTTTAGTGTTTTTGTTTTTTTAAAGCTTTCTATACATCTGAATATTTTTTATGGTTTTTCTTTCCTATAAGGTAAGCTATCAACGATGTTCCTATTCCCAAGGCCAAAAAGTAGGCGCCTAAACGCGGGTAAGAATGTGCTCTAAAATTTAATATATCTTTTGTACCAAATAATGGTGGTTGAAAGCCCATTTGTGAACCATCTGGATTAGTAAACTTCATGATGGCTCTTGGATCTAGATTATGCCCATAATCATGCTCCCAAAGGTAAAAATCATAAAGTCCAGCGCTACTTAATACAATCATGAGTATAAACCAATACAAAAACCACTTATAGTTACCTTTAAAGGCAATAATTAGTCCTATTACAGTAGTTATAAGAATCCCAGCCGGAAATATTTTAAATTCAGGAATAGCTTCAGGAATATATTTCATACCCACATAATGGTTCATAAGGTTTATATTCTTGATGTCGTGCGGATTAGCATCAGCAAAATCATTAATATAAATATACATCCCTAAAGGCGTAGGATATTGCGGTGCTTCTAATGTAATCTTCCAAAGCGGAAACAAAAAGAGTCCGAGTGGCAATATTGCGGCCAATAGCATGATTATATTTGGCTTTTTCATTGTAATAGGAATTAGTAGTTTAAAAAATCAGATGTCTCTTAATAATTAGTGTTTTAATAGAAAGGCGAGAGCGAAATAATAGCTCTCGCCTTTGATAGGAAAATAAACACTAAAACAAAATTCTCCTAATTTGTTTTATTCTATATCCTCACCAAGAGACCATTTTAACGGTGTATTTGCGTTTGCTGCAGATACACGAACATAGCCTTGCATTTCTTGGTGTAATGCCGAACAGAAATCTGTACAATAGAAAGGCCATACACCTTCCTGTTTTGGTTCCCAAAGGAAAGTTTCTGTTTGTCCTGGCATAATCAGTAATTCTGATGTATTGGCTCCAATCATACTTACACCATGCGGCACATCGTAATCCTGCTCTAAATTGGTAACATGGAAATATACCTTGTCTCCTACTTTAACACCTTCAATATTATCTGGTGAGAAGTGACTACGTATCATAGTCATGTAAACATGAACAATATTGCCATCTCTTACCACTTTAGTATCTGCTTCACTTTTAGTAGCATAAGGATGGTTATTTTCTTCAAGCGGGAATAATTTTTTAGAACGAGGCTTAATTAAATCGGCTGGGCAACCCGCAGCATAGTGAGGCTCGCCTATGGTTGGAAAATCTAATAATAATTCCATTTTTTCACCTGAAATATCATATAATTGAGCCGATTGTGTTACTTCTGGACCTGTTGGCAAATAACGGTCTTTAGTAATTTTATTCATGGCAACAACATATTTTCCCCAAGGTTTTTGAGAGTTACCACCAGGAATCATTAAGTGACCAACCGAATAGTAACATGGTTGTCTATCCAGCACTTCCCAAGTACCTAACTTCCATTTCACTACTTCTGATGAAATAAAGAATGTTGTATAGGCATTTCCTTTACCATCAAATTCAGTATGTAAAGGGCCCAATCCTGGTTGTTCTACCGAACCTGCCAATACATCTTCGAAATTTAGAATTGGAATACCATAAGCATCACCTGCGAATTTTTCTTTCTCAATGGCATCAAGCATTTTAGTAAATGAGTGTACTGTTAAATTTGCAGATAATTTACCGTTACCCACTATATATTCGCCAGTTGGATCAACATCACAACCATGAGGTGATTTAGGTGTCGGTAATAAAAATACTGCTCCTGGAACTTCAAGTGGATTTACCGTAAGGACTTCTTTTTTTAGGGTTGATGTTGCCATGTGAGTAGACTCATCATAAACGTTATGCGCATAATTAGCTGGCATCATGGTGCCTCCACCATTATTCACATATTCTTCAATTTTTTTCCAGTTAACAGCTGCGATAAAGTCTTTATCGTTTTGAGATGCATTAACCTCTAAAAGTGTACTAGCCTCTTCAGTATTATAAGTAGTAAAGAAGAACCAACCATGCGATTTTCCACGACCTGGATGCGATAAATCGTAATCAAAGCCTGGCATGATTAGCTGGAATTTAATATCCATATGGCCATGTTCTGGTTCAACAGATATAAAGGTTAATGACCCTTTAAAGTTTCCTTTATAATCTTTAATTGGCATATCACGTTGCGGAATTGGTACAGAAAAACGTGTACCAGCTACAACATACTCGGTATTTTCAGTCACAAAAGAAGAACTGTGGTTACCAGCACTGTTTGGTATTTCAATTATTTCTGTAGTCTCAAAAGTTGACAAATCTACTTTTGCTATACGAGGTGTATTATTACCATTTATAAATACCCAACGACCATCTATTTCTCCTGCCGTTTGCGAAATATCTGGGTGGTGCGCATCATCCCAAGGTACAAAACCATGAGAGGTTTCCAACATGGGTTTAGTTTCTTCATTATAACCCCACGCTTTTTCTGCATCTTGTGAGAAAACAGGAATAACCTTAAATAAACGCCCTGACGGTAAGCCATAAACAGATAACTGTCCACTAAATCCACCGGAAATAAAGGCGTAAAATTCATCGTGTTCTCCTGGAGCCACGTATACTTTTTCGGCTACATTACTGGCAAGTGCACCAGATTTACTATTTGACTGATTACTGTTATTACAGCCTGTAAGAACTACAAGTCCTGTTATAAATGCTGCAACTGATTTGATAATATGTTTCATGGTTATTTATTAAATTGAATTAGTGATTTTTATTTTTAGTCTTCTGTAGGTGGTAATAATACTTTATCGATTACGTGAACAATACCATTTCCAGCAGGAATACTAGCAATAATATTTGCTCCGCCTATAACTGGTTTTCCATCTACCACCTCAACTTGTACGCTTTGGTTGTTGGCTTGTCCTAATTTTGGTAGCTTGGTAAGGATTGTTGTACTTAAATTGCCTGGAGTAACATGATACTTTAAAATGTTTGCCAAAGTATTTTTGTTTTCAGATTTTAAAAGATTATCTATTGTGCCTTCAGGTAACGCAGCAAAAGCAGCATCAGTAGGCGCAAAAACAGTAAGAGGCCCAACGTTAACTAAAGCGTTCTCTACTTGTGCAGCCTGAACAGCAGCTACCAGTGTCTTGTGATCAGGCGAACCAATTGCTATTTGAAGACAATTTGGTGTTCCCTCGTCGTCTTGTATAAATGCTTGACCAGATCGCTCTGTTACCTTCTCTTCAGTATTTTCTACTGGAGTGGTGCTTTGGGTTTCTTGGTTCTCATTTTTACATGCAAAAAATAGACAGATGCATGCCAAAACAAGACCTATTCGTTTTATTGTATCCATAATTAAATTATTTTAGTGTTCTAAAGTATTCCAAAACAGCACGTGCCTCTTCTTCTGTTAAGTTTTGGTTGGCCATAGGCGACCCATTAAATTCAATAAGCAGTTCCTTAGCCAATGGGTCATTTTTAACCATCTCTTCTGGATTCAAAATCATATTCATTATCCACTCTGGTGATCTACGCTCCAATATACCTGTTGGTGCGGGTCCAATAAATTTTTTATTAGGTCTATGGCAAGCGGTACACATTTTTTTGAATACCTCTTCCCCATGTGCTGCCATAGTTTGATCTATGTCTGCAGTCAATTCAATAGCCTTAATAGGACCTACTCCCTTACTTGTAAGATCAACCCGTTGAGAGGCTGGTGTTTTATCTTCCTTTTTAGTTGTAGCTTCAACAGGCTCTGTTTTTTTACTATAAGAAAATTTTTCTTTTTTCTTTTCTTCTTTGCCGCCACAGCTAATAACTAACATGGCGAACAATAGGGTCATTAATTTTAGTGTTGTTTTCATGATAATGTATTTAATAGCTCAAAAATAGAGACCATTTCATACTTAAAATATGATAATTATCATATTTCGGACATTTTTATCCTATTAATATTTAATAACATAAAAAGGCGTTGAACTTCAGATTCAACGCCTTTTACATATTAAACTCAAACTAAACTTATGGATGTTTAAATTTTAAAAGTCATAACGGGTAAGGTAGCATGGTTGGCCAAATCCTCTGAAATACTGCCTTCAAAGAAATGTGCCAGTCCTTTTCTACCGTGTGTAGCGATAGCTATTAAGTCTGCTCCTACCTTATTAGAAAAGCTTGTAATACCCTTTTCTACGGTATAGTCATTAACATAAGCTACATTGCTTAAGCCTTCTAAATCGCCATCGGCTTTCTTTAAGAAGCCACTGACTTTAGCTTCAATTTCTGGCGTACTCTTGAAGCTTTCACTTGGCAAGTTTACATAGATTAAATGCATTTTAGCCTTCAAGCTATCACACATGCGCTTGGCGTTTAAATAGGCTGCTACAGCATCTTCTGAAAAGTCACAAGCAAATACCACATTGTCAAACTCGGTGAGTATTGGATTGTGCTTGATGACCAATACAGGTATTTCAGCATAGCGCACTACCTTTTCGGTATTGGAGCCTACAAAAAACTCTTTAAGACCACTGGATCCGTGAGAGCCCATCACAATTAAATCAGCCTGTTGTTCTTTGGCCACTTCATTCACCTCACTAAACACTTTAAAGTGCTTCACAATGGGTGTTACGGTTAGTCCATCTAAATAATCCTTTTCCAAAAACTCATTGAAGCGCTTTTCGGCCAGTTTTAAATAGAAAATAGTTTCTTGTTGCATTTCACTATCGCCTTTGGTCAATATGGCTTCGGACATTTCCAACATGTGTAGGGCCAATATTTCAGCGTTGTTCTTTTTAGCTAGCATAGCAGCTGTTTCCAACGCGTAATCTGAATATTCAGAAAAATCTATAGGGACTATAATTTTTTTCATGATTCTTATTTTTGGTTAAACAAATTCTATTTTAATATTACTATAAGTTACGATTTATTTTAGTCAAAACCCACCTTTTCAGGGAGTTTAATCTTTAATTAACACCACTTAAACAGTCATTGAAAACAACTGTGTTTTGGGCTGTTGGCGCTGTAAACGCCTATCAAATGCCATACACACATTACGCACAAATGGTTGTCCTTTTTCGGTGACCTGAATAGCCTTTGAATGAATGGCGATCAAGCCGTCCGTTTCCATTTCTTGGAGCTTGATCAACACATCGGGCAATTCATCAAAGCACAAAGCATCATCTTGCCACGAGGTTTCAAAATGACACATTAAATTCAAAATATGGGTTCTAACCACCACATCTTCTTGGGTCAAAATATGACCTCTGTAAACCGGAATCTCATTCTCATCCAACAACTGGTAATAAGACGATAAGTCTTTCACATTTTGAGCAAAACCGTACCAACTGTCACTAATAGCCGATACACCCAACCCAATCATCATTTGGGTTTTTGAGGCTGTATAGCCCATAAAATTCCGATGCAATGTCTGACGTTGCATAGCTTGATAGAGAGAATCGGTTGACAATGCAAAATGGTCCATACCTATTTCATGATAACCCATTTCAGATAGTAACTGTTTACCCAATTCATACTGTTGGCGCTTTACGGTTGCGGTTGGCAAATCAGAATCATGAAAACCACGTTGCCCATTCCCCTTAATCCACGGTACGTGGGCATAACTGTAAAAGGCAATACGGTCTGGTTGCAACAACTTCGTTTTTTCTATGGTTTCCTGCACATGCGCTACGGTTTGGAATGGTAGCCCAAAAATAATATCATGACCTACGGATGTATAGCCAACCTCACGCGCTGTGTTGGTAACGGTTTGGACATTTTCAAAAGGCTGAATCCGATGAATAGCCATTTGCACCCGAAGGTTATAATCCTGAACGCCAAAACTCACACGTCTAAATCCTAGATCATATAAGGTTTGTAAATGTTCGCGAGTCGTGTTATTGGGATGCCCTTCAAAACTAAATTCATACTGGCTAGCCAGTGTGCTTTTTTCCAGAATACCCGTAATTAACGTTTGTAAGTTTTCAGGTGAAAAAAATGTGGGTGTACCACCACCCAAGTGTAATTCCTTAATATGAGGTTTGCCCTCGAACAGCTCACAGTATAAAGCCCATTCCTTTAAAACATAATTAATGTAGGGTTCCTCAACCTCATGGCGCTTGGTAATGCGCTTGTTGCACCCACAAAAGGTACACAGGCTCTCACAAAACGGTAAATGAATGTAGATGCTCAAACCTTCATGAGCATTGCTTTCTGTAAATGAGGTTTGCACATTGTCCTGCCACGCAAGGGCCGAAAACGTATCGGCTTCCCAATAGGGTACTGTGGGATAACTGGTATAGCGTGGTCCCGCAATATTATATTTATGTATCAATTTGCTAGTCATACCTATTAACTATATTCAAAAGTATGGTTAAGGGATTAAACAGAATATGATAATTGTCATATTTGCGCTTCAGGTTTTCCTATGTCTTAAATTATGTGTAATTTTATGGTAACTAAAATTGAAATTAAACACATGAAAAAAATAAGCCTATTGGCAATCATGGTACTTTTTGTAAGCGTGATGGCCTGCAAAAAAGACAAAAAAGAAAACACAGAAACCGAAACGACTGAAACTACGGAAATGGCAGAACCTGCTGTGGTGGAAACCAAAACGGAAGAAGTTAAAAAAATAAAAGTAGCCTTAAACCCTAAAAGTGGCAGCAATGTGAGTGGTAACGCTGTTTTTAGAGAAGAGAATGGCACTGTGCAATTTACCGCTATCATGTCTGGATTGGAACCAGGCAATCATGCTATTCATTTACATGAAACAGCCGATTGTTCATCTGATGATGGCACCTCGACTGGTGGCCATTGGAACCCTACAGCGCAACCGCATGGTAAATGGGGTGACGAAGCCGGTTACCACAAAGGTGATATTGGCAACTTTTATGCCGATGAGAATGGCAACGGAACCGCTACTCTTTCTACCGATGAGTGGTGTATTGGCTGCGGCGACCCTGCCAAAGACATTATAGGTAAAGCCATTATTGTACACCAAGGTGTAGACGATTTTACCTCACAACCTTCAGGTGCAGCAGGAGCACGTATAAGCTGTGCTGGTGTTATTGAGTAATCGTATCTTATAAAATATAAACAGAAAGCTACCAACCGGTAGCTTTTTTTATTGGCTTTTATTGCCTATTTTGTATCCATAAAACACAGCCTATGCAATTAGACCTTTTGGTTTCAAGATTTCAGGAACGCGACGAAAAAGCCTTTGAAACCCTTTATGATATGTACAGTAACAGCATGCATGGGGTTATTTACAACATTGTCAGGGACCGCGATATTGCCGAAGAAGTCATGCAGGATGTGTTTATCAAAGCCTGGCATAATGCCGATAGTTATTCTGCCAAAAAAGGGCGTTTTTTCACCTGGCTCATTAATATTGCTCGCTATGCAGCCATAGATAAAACCCGTTCAAAAGCCTTTAAGAATTCTAAAAAAAACCTACAAGCCGAATTTTTCGTAGATATCCTTGAAAACCAAGACAACCTAAACAGCCAAACCGATGCCATTGGTATCCAAAAATTTGTAAAGAAACTAGCAAAAAAATGCATTGAAGTGATTGAGCTGTTGTACTTTAAAGGTTACACCCAAAAAGAAGCTTCTGAAACGTTAGACATGCCTGTGGGCACGATAAAAACACGCAATAGAAATTGTATTAAGGAATTACGCACCATGTTAGATGTAAACTAAATGACAAATCAAGAATACATAGAATCTGGAATATTGGAACTATACGTGGCTGGTTCACTCTCTGAAGCCGAAAACGAAGCGGTGTATAACCGCTTGTTGGAAAATCCCGATTTGTTAACCGAAGTGCTAAAGATTGAGGCTTCTGTGATAAGCCTAACGGCTGCCGTGAGCCCAAGGGATTCCAAATATCTGTTCCCAGCGGTTAAACAAGCCTTGGGGTTAGATGATACGGACCCCAAAGTCATACCCCTAGACCGTAAACCACGAAACCGTTGGTATACTTACACCGGTTGGGCCGCTTCGGTATTATTGGCTGGTGGCTTGATTTGGCTATTCAACCAAAAAAGTGCTTTAGAGTCTGAAATCCAAACGGTGGAAACCGAACTCAACCAACAGCTAATTGAAAACCAATTGCTAGAAGACCAAATTAGCAAAGCCCAAGTGAGCTTGGAAGAAGCCCAAAAACTATTATCTGTAATACGCGATAAGGATATGGTTACCGTGCCTTTGGCCGGACAAGCCGTGTATCCGGAAGCCTATGCCATGGTTTATTGGGATAAGGAGACTAACAACATTTACCTAGATGCCCAAGGCTTACCCGAGCCGCCACGTGGTAAGGTGTACCAGGTGTGGTCCTTAACCCTAAACCCATTGACGCCAACCAATTTAGGCACCATAGACAGTTTTACAACAGATGCTAATAAAATCTTTACCATTAGCAATGCCAATGCCTCCGAAGCCTTTGGTATTACCCTAGAGCCAGCTGGCGGTAGTGCAAGTCCGACCCTAGAACAATTGTATGCCTTGGGTGCGGTGCAGTCTGCCCCGTAAATTGATGATTCATGATGCATGACAATCTTAAATATAGGACAGTGGAAAATCTTGCGGACGATTCCACGCCGAAATCATAGCCAAACCGTTGTATACATGCTAAAAAATACCTGACTGAATGGATAAAACAGAAAACATTGGAGCTAAAGTTGCACTAATAAACGGAATGACATTCGGTTTGGGATTTTTGTTTATAATAACGTTTATTGGAATACTTTTTTCTGATGGATTACTCGGATTAATCGGAATTGGAGCATTGTTGTCCTATAACTACTTATTCATTTCCTTGGCTTTACTATATCTGACTTTGCCAATTGCTCTCTGGATTTTTGGAAAAAGAAATACCAAAAGTTTAAATCAAGGGAAAAGTATTATAAAAACTTCAGCGGAATTCTCATTTGGTGTGAATTTGATTATATGGATTGTGTTTTTGTTTTCTCAATTACTACTTGGTGGACTTGAAAATTATTTATATCTGAATTTAATAGTCATTGGAATTATAATCGTTTTAGGCTTTTTAACGACTTATACTTTCGGGTTTTATATTGTAAAACTTACAAAAGAAAAAATAAAAGCCAATGCACAACACCGGCTATAATTCAGCGTTTTGATAGCGCAAAACTGAAAAGTAAAATATATTCAGATTTGGAAAGAAATAAAATAAAATCAAAAAATAAAATTTTAGTAATATTTGTAGTAATATTCTATGGAGTTTTGGAAGTATTATCTGAAGGTATTTATTCAAAATCTGGAATTAGTATTTTAATGATTTTGGGAGGAATATTATTAACTATAATACCAAATACGGAGGAATCATTTTTAAATGGAACTCAAATATTTGGAATTCTTATCGCGATATTTGGAGGTGTTATTTTTTACAAAAAAGTAAAAGAAAAACTGAATAAAAAAAACGTTGAGTAACAATGTATAGTCGTATTTGCTTCGCCAACCGCTGTGCTCGTGTAACACAATGCAATCGAAGATTCAACGAAGTTAAACCATAGCCAAACTGGTGTGATTCAAAAAAAAAGCGAAATGAACATTCAAGAAGGATTTAAGATTGACGAACCCGATATTTTCATTCCATGGGATATTGATGAACAGACATTGGCTCAAAAACTGAATGTACACAACTTTAAGCGTGTAACTACAGGGTATTATACCATTTCATGCAAATCGTTAAATGGACTGAATTGTATTCTTGGATTTCACTTCGAGCCTCGAGAAAATGGAATTTTAAATGAATTGGAGTTTTTTAGAACGGACTACAGTGACCCAAAAAAATCATTTAACGACTTCCAATCTCATTTCGTGAATGAATTTGGAAATCCAACATCGGAATCTAACGGAACCGAGGGATTTAAAAATTATGTATGGAATTTCAAGACAGTTCAAATTGTCCATTATGTGTTCGATAGATTTGGACTAGAAGAACATATGAGAATTAAAAGAATATAAAAGCATGAAATTTCAACATTGGTATAATTCAGTGTTGCGATACTACAAAAACAAAAAGTAAAACCTATATTTAAACTGATTTCTCTGCGGAATAGTCCTCTCACCTGCGCAAAACTTTGGTGAGCCAAGACGGAGGATTCAACAAAGTCAAACCATAGCCAAACCGTTGCCGACAATATTGAAAAAACTACTTCAAATAATAATTTTAGTGTTAATCATTTCCTGTGATTCAAAAAAAAGCACACCTGATTTAGCTGATAAGGAATTTGAAGTTTGCATAGAATTAGAATACTCAAACCGAATTGAAATCGGACCCGCAGGTGGAAATTTAACTGTCAAAAAGAACATTCATAAACTATTGGAACAGGCTTTAGTTAAAAAAGGTTATTTGACTGATACAACCAAAAATGGATATCTAAACCTATTTAACCAAATTAAACAGAGTGACATTGATTCTGACTTTTTTGACCAATTCAAAATACAACTTGGATTTGACCCATTTCCCTTATTCCCTTTTATTGGGCAAGCGCAACTAAAATGCTATGACCAAGTTGTATTAAGAAAAGAGATGGTCTACAAAACAAGTTGGCAATATAATGTAATGGAATCCTTATGGGAAATTGAAAAATCTGGAGACTTAAATTTCAATGATGATAATTTAGCTAATGCTTTAATGAGTATTCCTGAAGATAAATTTGAACTTTTGATATACCGAAAATTGTTTCTTGATGTTATATATATTTATCATAACTTTAATAAATAAAAATACTGTAGGCAACACCAGCTATTGTTCCGTGCTTCTGACTTTGCCTTGCCAGTCACTGTGCTCGTGTCACGCAACGCAATCGAAGATTCAACAAAGTTAAACCATAGCCAAAATGTTGGCAGAAATTAAAAATGAACGAATCACACATACAAGATAGAATTTGGAGAATTGTAGATGGAGTGCCATTAAAATTAAGCAATGTGACAATTAAGACAACCGATTCGAATAAACTACTTGTGACAGGTTGGACGAACACTGTTCATTATGAAAACATTAAAAAAGATTCTGTATTAAGAGAATTGGAAGAGTTAAAAGCGACATTCAATGACCTGACCGAAAGATTTGTAGACTTGAAGACAATAATTGCAAAGAATAATTTAGTAGTAGAATTTCATATGGCATATGATGACGCAGGAAAAGTTGGAATTGAACTTTGCTCTGAACTTAATGGAAAACTAAATTGGTATTTATAGAAAAAATAAAATACTATTTACAACACCAGCTATAAGTTCATTGCTTCTGACTTTAATTCGCCAGGTGCTGTACTCATTTAGCAAACAAACCACCCATAAAAACGTAAACAACATGGTACTACAAAAACTTCAATTTATTTTTTTTACCGCCATACTGCTCAATAGTGCATTAGGGTATTCTCAAGAAACCTATCCAGATATTTTAAACAGGGCTTATGTGCCAGTTAATCAAGAACTCTATGACACGATTGTAGCCCTAGATAAAAAACTATTTGATGCCTACAATTCTTGTGATATGGCCACGCAAGAAGCCCTCTATTCAGAAGATTTGGAGTTTTATCACGATCAAGGCGGTTTAGTGACTTCAAAACAGCAAGTTTTAACCGCACTGGAAAACAATATTTGCGGGAAGGTAACCAGAACATTAATTGAAGGTAGTATTGAGGTTTATCCTATAAAAGACTTTGGAGCTGTTGAAATAGGATACCATACGTTCAATAATAAAAATACACCCGAAAATAAATCAAAAGCTAGTAGATTTATTGTGGTTTGGAAACAAACCAATGACCATTGGACGGTTTCAAGAGTTATCAGTCTTCATTAAAATAATTATTTAGATCCTGAAATTGTCATTGCGAGCTTTTCGACTGTCGCTCAAGACAGGCTAAAGCGAAGCAATCTCACAACCGAAAGGTTCATTGTACAGATTACTTCGTCGTTTGTACCTCACTCCTCGTAATGACGGAAAGTGTCTTTGGATGAAGTCGTCATTAAGACCAATACCTTATCAACAACCACTTGTTAAAAACTTGTTTTTTAAGGGTTTACAGCTTAAACCATTAGGCTTTAATTTTAAGATAACAACTTAAATTTTATGCCTATGGGAAACAAACCAAACCCAGAGCGTCCACAGTCAGCAACCTTGATTATGGATGCCCAGATGATTGCCAATGAAGCATGGTACACCACTGGTGATATCATGCAACTCTTCAAAATTAGCCGCAGTAGCGTGTATAGGCTTCGCATGAGCAAGCAGCTACCCTCCTGTCAATTGGGCGGAACTATTGTGTTCCCCAAAAGCCTCATTAACAAAGTGCTTTTGGACAAAGCCTTAAGCCAGGCCAAAGGTTTTTTTGAAGAGTGAATGGCGAGCCGTCTGTATGGTTTTCTCCCAATAACTCATGTTAATAGCAAAAGGTCTTTACGGTTGCGTAAAGACCTTTTTTTAATATCGGTCATTGCGAGGGAGGCACTACCCAAGCAATCGTTGATTCCACCTAACGACTATGAGATTGCCTCCCACTTCGTGCCTCGTGGTCGTAATGACGTTCTTCTATTGTTACCAACAAAGAAAAATAAAAACGCTAGCGTCATTGCGAGGGAGGCACGACCGAAGCAATCCGTTGGTTCAACCTATCGACTATGAGATTGCTTCGCTTTAGCCTGTCTTGAGCGACAGTCGAAAGGCTCGCAATGACGCTATATTTTCATTTCAGCACTCCTCGCAATGACGTTTACATAGCAATGGTAAACTAATCAAAATAAAACAACCAGCCATCCGAAAGGTCATTCCATTGAGGATTATCTGCTTCAATTAATCTCATTTTTCGAGTTCTATTTCCTGCCTTTATTTGCTTTTCCCTTGCAATAGCCTGATTGATATCGGTAAAGGTTTCGTAGTAAACCAGTTTGTCACAATTATATTTTGAAGCAAATCCCTTATAAGCTTTTGTTTTATGCTGATAAATTCGTTTTAATAAGTCACTGGTCACACCAACATAAATAACAGTGTTATTTTTATTTGCCAAAAAATATACATAAGACATTTTCATAAGAAATAAGATACAATTTTTTCGTCATTGCGAGGGAGGCACGACCGAAGTAATCCGTTGGTTCAACCTATCGACTATGAGATTGCTTCGTCGTTCGTTCCTCTCTCCTCGCAATGACGTTCTTAATACGTTACAAATAAAGAAAAATAAAAACCCTTGCGTCATTGCGAGGGAGGCACGACCGAAGCAATCCGTTGGTTCAACCTATCGATTATGAGATTGCCTGCCTGTCGGCAGACAGGCTTCCCACTTCGTTCCTCGTGGTCGCAATGACGTTCTTAATACGTTACAAATAAAGAAAAATAAAAACCCTAGCGTCATTGCGAGGGAGGCACGACCGAAGCAATCCGTTGGTTCAGCCTATCGACTGTGAGATTGCCTGCCTGTCGGCAGACAGGCTTCCCACTTCGTGCCTCTCTCCTCGCAATGACGTGTTTAGCCTGTACGGAATACCCACAAAAAAAAGGCCCTTGCACAACAGCAAAGACCTTTTTTAAACTATCTAGTCTTGGGATTACAACACCGTAACCGCACCCAAATAGGTGCTTGTGGCCGCCAGTTTACCGGTTTCGGTTACAAAGCTAGCCCATACCTGTACCTCCTGCCCGGCCATAAAGCCGGGTAAGGTTAATTGCACGGCGGTTTCCTCGCGGGTGCCCACAAACTCAAAAATTTGATACAGTTGGGTTGCGGGTGCAAACACCACGGCTACCAATTGGTCTAAAGGGCTGGCATTACCCTGCCCGCTATTGTCTGCCCAACCTAGGTCTAATACCTGGTTGGCAGCAGCAGCCAGCGTGGGTGTTTCCATGCCGCGCAAATCGCCTTTACTAATGAGCACCTTGGTAAAGTCTATTTCAAAACCACCGGGAATAGCCGTTAGGGCCTCGGTTAAATGGTAGGCTGTTGCCAGGTTGTAAGGCGATTTAACACCTTGCTTTTTGCCAAAGTACTTGCTTAACAACCCACGCAGGGGTGTTAAGAAGGTAACCACGGTTTTAAAACGCTCGCGTTGTAGTAGTTGGTCTTCGGTAGGTTTGTAGTCGCCACGCTGTGGTAAACTACGCATGATATTTTGACCTCTCCAACGGGCGCCAACTACGTTGCCCACTTTACCGGAGAATCCGCCTAAAATACCTTTTTCAAAAGTTGCCATAAGCATAAAATTTGGGGTTAAACATGCAGCCAAAGTAGGTGCTAATGGTTTAAGTACCAAGACCGTGACACATATTGACACACATTGACACATATTGACACACATTGACACCATTTGACACAAATTCATGATTTTTAGGGGGTTTTGTTCGAGTGTTGTTCGAGGATTGTTCGAGAATGGGCTTTAAAAATGCAGTTTTTAGGGAGGATTCTCGAAGGATTGTGGAAGAAGCTTATCAAAAATTGAGGATTAACGGGTCTTCGGGCTATTGTTTATAGCTATTTTATTTGTTATATTTCAATAAAAAATGAGCCAGTTACCTATAATAACCCTATCTCGTGCCCAGCATAGGCAGGCTAATCAAATTCTTATAGGATTTAAGCATGACTGGGTATTGATGGATGTGGTCAAGCATTTGCCCAATGCCAAGTGGAGCAAAACTCTAAAAAGTTGGTATATTGCAAACAACCCAGAAAACCTAAAGCTTATTTTTTCGGTTTTTAAAGGTCATGCTATCATAAACAGCTCCCAACTGTTTAATACCCCTAAAACTAAAGTTGGGTCTTCAAAACCAAAGGGAAAAAGAACACTTACCCAAAGTAATAGGGATTTACTAAATGGTTTTTATAGGTTTTTGAAGGGAAAACGGTATAGCAAAAGCACTGTAGATACTTATAGTTTTTTTGTAGCCGATTTTATTGAGTTTCATAACGCTAAAAACATCAATACATTAACCATAAAAGAGGTTCGTGCTTTTATTGAAACTGTATTTATAAAACGACATTATTCTATTAGTAGTCAACGTCAATTTATTAGTGCCGTTAAACAGTTTATTATTTATTATCCCGATACCCAGATTAGCAATTTGCAATTAACCCGACCAAAAAAATCCAAAACATTGCCATTAGTGTTATCACAAAATGAAATCATTGATTTAATTAGGTGCACCCAAAATTTGAAGCATCGTGCTATAATAGCCCTCATATATTCTTGTGGCCTTCGTATTAGTGAGTTAATAAATTTAAAACTGACCGATATTAATATTGACAGGAAACAACTTGCCATAAAAAATGGAAAAGGTCGTAAAGACCGCTATGTGAGTTTGGCCGAAAGTTTTATTCCGTTGCTATCAAATTACTACCATACTTACAAACCTAAAGTATATTTTGTTGAAGGGCAAAGTGGTGGCAAATACAGTGCAGAAAGCATTAGACAGTTTTTAAAGCGTTGCTGTAAAGCTGCTGAAATACACAAGCCCGTGACACCACATACATTGCGGCACAGTTACGCCACGCATTTATTAGAAAATGGTGTGGATTTGCGTTACATACAGGAGCTATTGGGACATGCCAAGCCAGAAACCACCATGATTTACACCCATGTGAGCCGCAAGGACTTGTTGCAAATAACCAACCCGCTGGACAGTGCCTTAAAACAAATGGGCAAAACCGATAAAACCAATATAAATGTTCTCTTATCCCGAAATTTAAACCGATAAATACATATATTTGTTGGTATATAACCAGTTACCCACAAGCTGAAAAACCAACCACACAAAAGCAAAGAGTGCTATCGCACACATTGCTTTTTTCCCACCTCTGACTAATAATGCTAATTATAGTCTGTTGTTTAAGCTGAATACTAAAGTTAGC
>NZ_POWF01000009.1 GCF_002895005.1 Hanstruepera neustonica
TGATAGCTGTAGCAAACAAGCTGTTGAAACAGGCATTTGCCATTGCAAAAAGCGAGTTGCCATACGACGAAAACTTTGTGTCAAGATTAGCTTAAAAAGATTTGTTTTTTAACTCAGTTCTTTGTTGTGTGCTGACTTTATTGTTTTTCATAAGGAAATCCAGCTTCATCAAGAAGTTCATATTTCCACCTGTTTTTGTCGTTATTCCATTTTTTACTTTGACTCCTTAACTGTGCGATATTATCTCTATGCTTTTTTAAAATCTTTGGCTTTTTATCTCTGAACTCCTTTGTTTGGTTCTTGCTTTTTAGTTCCTCAACAAATCTCCAACTTGCTATTTTATTTTCAATTCCCTCTCTATGTTTTTGTTTTTCCCACTCCCATTCAACTCCATTCTTTGCCAAAAGATTTCCTAACATTTCTTCTCTAATCTCACTCATTAAATCAGACCTGTTTTCTCTATCTTGTCTTAACTTAATCGTCATTTGGTCGTTAAGCCAGTGACCTATGTAAGTTTTTTGAGAAGGAACAGTTTTATAGTTTTTCTTTTTGCTATAATAATTCTCGAGTTCAACCAAACTGTCAGTCCATTCATCGTCTTTTGGTCTCTTGTACATTGTACTATCAAATTCCCAAATGAAATTTATAGATTGCATTTTCCTTTCCTCGTATTCGGTCAATTCTGGGCCGTAGTTTTTATTACCTTTCCTTCTTTGTTTTTGCCAAGCGCACCATCTGCCTACTTCGTAGTAAGGATTCGATTTATTTTTAAATTGTGGTACATAGGTGTATTCGCTATTTGGGTCAACTTTGTTTTTGTATTCAATAACTTTGTTAAAATCTTTATTCCACTTTATAAGCCTTTTCCTTTCTCTTCCAATTCCGCCAAATGGAAATTCAGCATCCAATAATCTTTCAAATATTTCGAATGGTAGTGAATCTCCTCCTTGATTGTATAGTTTATGCATTTTTTGATACCAATGAAAAAGTTCTCGGTCTTCCGTGTGCTTACTTACAATTCCAGATGGTCTTTTAGTTTTCTTATAAATTACATACCTCTCAATCAGAGTATCAAATTTCTCGTAGTCACTCTCACCGAAACTTTTTTTATTACTTCTGTTTTTTGTAGTATCCTTTTGTTCAAAACCTGATTTTAAATCAAAATCCTTTATTTCAATATTGTCTTGTTCCTTCTCGGTATTTTCGCCATCGTTATTTTTTGGTTCTTCAACTTTACCATTTTCCCTAAATTGATTGAATAGCAGGTTTTGTTTAATTAATTCATCTAATAATTGACTTGTTAATAATTGAAGTTTCGGTGAAGATAAATCCATTAAATCGGAATAGTAAGATTTAATTTCATTTAGTAATTTTTGTCCTTGTTTGTCTGTTTTAGTCAAAAAATCCAATTGGATAGAAGCTTCTAAATTAGTTTTGATTCCTTGACTTGTTAGATTAGAAGAACCAATTATTATTCTTGTGAATTTTTTCCCTTCAAAAAGGAATAGCTTTGGATGATAAGTCACAAATTTTCGTTTATCCCTATATATGTAAGTTTCAACTCCTTGTTCTAATAGTGATTCCAGAGCTTCTTTTGAAGTTCCTCTGTTGTCAACTCCAATATAGAATCTAATTTTATCAAATTTGGAATTAGCTTTTTTTATAAATGGTTCAAGCATTTTAGTTCCAGATATGGAAGCAAATGCAACAAAGCCTTGAAAAGAATAATAATCTTTGCTTTCAAATGATGCAACAAGTTGTTTTCCGACATTATTCTGGTCGCCTGTATCTAATCCGTGTCCCAGAAAGGTTGCTTTCATTTATTGGTTTTTTCAGCTTGCACACAACTATTGATAAGCGAAGTTACTTTTTTAAAATCATAAAGTCAACACGTATGGGTACGTAGTTTTTGGTTCATAGCTGGGTAAGGTCTGCGTTAGGTCTTTTTAAGGTTTCCTTAAGGTCTCCTTCGGGTCAACTATTGAAAACTCCTACAAAACACTACACCAAACCCATTGTCATTACGAGGAGCCTGCGACGAAGTAATCTGTTTATTCAACCTATCCCAATGAGATTGCTTCCCACTTCGTGCCTCATGGTCGCAATGACGTATAGTAACCTTTGTCATATCTAACCTGCCATTTTGCAAACAAGTATCGAGAACCCAAAACCCAATGCCTGTCTTTAGACAAACGCTCAAGATAAACTCCAACAGGAAACAAACGACCTACTAAATCTGGTCGTTAAGAATAGTCCATAAGAATCCGTTAAAAAATTACTGCTTACTCTGGTTGGAGCTTATCAAAATAATCATTCATCATATCCCAAATAGCATAATACTCCAATTCTTTCGCGCGTTCATCATTGCCCATATCCGTATTAATAACAATATAACGCCCCGTTTTATTCACCTTGTCAAAATACATCCAGGTGCCAACACCCGCATCACCACCAGAATGCCCAATATAACCCTTGGCACTATGCCCAATAAATAGGGCAGGACTATAGTCCCCGTTATAGGGATTGCTGGCATTACGCGATTCAAAGTGAGAGGCGTCCAATTGTTCCGTAAAGAGTTCCTGGTAACTGGCTTTTGAAAGTAAGGTGCCGTTCCCAGAATAGCCTTTAACCAATTCAGCCAGATATTTAGCCATATCGCTACTCGATGAAATCAACATACCATCCGGATAGGTTATGGCCGTATAAAAAGGTAATAGCGTATGGTCATTTCTGTACAATCGGGAATGCTTGGTAATATCCACAGCTTCCAAAGACCAACCCGTGGCATCCATACCCAAGGGTTTTAAGATATGGGCTTCAGTAAAGGCATCAAATGCCTGACCGGTTGCTTTTTCAATGACTAATGCACATAGGGTAGCACCGATGTTTGAATAGTTATAGCGTGCTCCTGGTTGGTAATTGATATAATTATCATCTTGATAATAGGCACCATGGACTTCTAAATAACCTTTTAAATAGGCTTCCATGGGAATATCATGTTCAGCAGGGTTTAATTGTTGCGCTGGATAATCGGTGCTCACGTTGGTTAAGTCTTGGTTCTCTGCAAGGATCCAAGCGCGATTCATATACTGCTCCGTATCATTAATTCCAGACGTATGGGTAGCTAAATGTCTAATGGTAATGGTGTCATTAGGATAATTGGGGTTGATGACCTGAAAAGGCAAATAATCCTGAACGGGATCATCTAAATGGAGTTTCCCTAATTCTTTGGCTTTCATTAAAGCAATACCGATTAAGGTTTTAGAAACCGAAGCAATATGTTGTATGGTGTGTTCGGTATAAGGCTCTTTCGTCTCCCGATTGGCCAATCCAAAACCTTTGGAATAGAGTACACCATGTTCATTGACCATCGCAACGCCAAAGCCATTGATTTGCCCATTTCTCTGAATGGAATCTAATGCCGCTGTTAAGGAATCCAGTACCACTTGGTTATGATTGATTGAACGGTCTGGTTGCTTTTTGTTTTCATGACACGACGAAAACGCCAATACGATCAATACGATAAAAGGGAATCTGCTCATTTAGTCTTTTGGTTTACAGTAATGACAAGAAAATAACAGGATTGTTACAGTTTTGTTTAACAGTTTGCTTATCATCTTTGGAATTGAATTCGCTACATGATGAAATCGCAGCTCCCACGAAGTTAAGCCATTTTAGATCCTGAATCAAGTTCAGGATGACAAGTCAGTTTAAACCCAATTCCTGCCTTTCGACAAACGCTCAAGATAAACTCCAGCAGGAAAAAAGCGACCTACTAAATCTTGTCGTTAAGAATAGTCCATAAGAATCCGTTAAAAAGCTTCTGCTTGTTCGCATTCAGCGCAAGCTGAAAAGGTCAGAAGGTTTAGGATACGTTGGACTATTTAGACAAGATTTAGTAAGTCTAGCGTTTTTTGTTTCTTTTTTGGGCGATGTAAAAAAGAATAGAGATTACACAAAAAAAGAATAGAGATAACACCACTATTTAACAAGCTGATACATCCCATTGACAAACTCATAATGCTTATACGGCAAATGACTTTGATTCACAGAAACCACCATCGTGATACCCGCTTCAGGATTATAAAACACATCACTGCCCCAAAACCCCGAATGTCCATAAAACCGCACCCCATCAAAATCATACAGAAACATACCAAAACCATAGCGATCTCTAGAATCCGTAATCATGGCCTGAAACAATTGGTCCTGCTTGATAAGCTGCTTTCCAAAAAGCGCTTTCATAAACAAATTAAGGTCATAGGTGGTAGACACCAGGCCACCACCAGCCCAATCAAAGGAGGTATTGATGTCGGCATTAACTTCTATATCACCCAAATACAAACTCGGGAAAGCCAACGTGTTGGTAGCGGCTTCATGATACTCCAAATACGTATGGCTCATACCCACAGGCTCTAGAATATAGGTTCTAAAAGCTTCAGCCAGTGGCATAGCGCGATACTTTTCAATAATAAGCCCGAGCAGAAAGTAATTCATATCGGAATAGTAAAAGCCTTCTCCCGGTTTAAAATGCGCACGGTTATGCAAATCAAACTGATAATAAGTTTCAAAAAGGTCTTGAACTGTCCACAATTTTTGAGGGTTTTCAAAGAAGAGTCCCATAAATTCCTCCTGCGTATCGGTAAAAATATCGGCTAATCCAGACGTGTGATTGAGCAATTGACGCACCGCAATATCTTTGCCAAAGTTTTTACCATCGAGCATCATCAATTTATTAAATCCCACAAATGTTTGGTCACCAATCAGTTCGACAACAAGGTCATCAAGCTTGAGTTTCCCCTCTTCAACCAACTGTAGAATAAGTGTTGCCGTAAATAGTTTGGTAATGCTAGCTGTTTTAAAAGGACTATTGGGACTTACAGTCGTATCATCTGAAACGGACAATTGTCCAAAGCCTTTATGGTAAACAAAATCCTGCTTTTCATTTTCCAGATAGACCAGAATGTTGGCCACAGGCTGATCGGGATTGTCAGATAGATGGGTCTTAAAATAGGTGTCCAGCTTTTGGCTTAAGTTTTGCGCAGGCACCATGGCAACGATGGTAAGGGTAAAAAGGACTAATAATAGAGTTGTTTTTTTCATCAGATTATTTATTTCTGGCAAAACTAAACAGACCGATTCTAATGTGAGTTGACCTAGGTCAATTCGTGCTTTTTTCGTATCCTGCTTAAGCGTTCTTTTGAAATCCCTAAAAAGGAGGCGATATCTTTTAGAGGGATTTTATTCACCAGCTTGGGCTGTTTGAGCAACAGATTGATATAGTTCTCTTCGGCGGTATGGGCTTTAGATTCCATATGCCGCTGAATCAACACATCTATATATTCTAAGAGAATAGATTGCATGATATGCTCTGAAAACTTTTGATTCTCGATTTGCTTATAAAAGGCCTCACGTGATATTTTTAGGCAAGTAGTATGGCAAATAGCATCAATGGTTTCTTTACTCGGTACAGCCGTAATAAAAGAAATGGGTGACGCTTCCAAGTCACCAGGAAAGGTAAAACCAAGCACCACTTCCTTATCATTAACCAGGCGCCAGGTTCTTAAGATACCATCTTCCACCAGGAGTATAAAATCGGCTTTACCACCTTCCGTAAAGACCACCTCATCTTTCTTGTAAAAAACGGGGGTACCAATAGCACGCAAAGCATCCAGAAATTTTTGATAACTATCAGGATCACTAATGGTATTGGCCGTATTGTGGTTGAGATTCATTGGTTTTAAATAAGCGGATGATTTTTAAATCATGAGTAGCTATAAAACGCATCATAACTTTTGAATGAACGAAGTTACCTTTTTTAACCCACAAATTCAATACCAATGGAATCCTAGTTTCTTCCACACAGTTCCCTAAGTTCTCCTTATGGTCAACCAGTTACATTCCTGCGCAGGCAGGAATCTCTTTTAGGTCCTGAAACGAGTTCAGAATGACAAGTTCTTTTAAATAGGTTTCCCAAAGAGCTACTTCGGGTTCCCTCGGGTGCTCCTTCGGGTCTCCTTCGGATTTCCTTCGGGTATGCTTCGGGTCGGCTATCGAAAATTCCTACAAAATTTTACCATCATGGCTTTTTGGGAGATAAGACATAGATGAGCCCTGTCAAAGTTATGTCAGCCCTATATTAAAAAAAACCCAAGGATTCCTTGGGTTTTAAAATGTTATTAATACACTATTTCTTCAATATCAACTTTTGGGTGACCTTTTCGGTATCGGTTTCCAGAATAATCAGGTACACCTGGTTATTCCCCAAATGGCTTAAATCCTTGGTATAGGTATGCGCACCTGTAGCCAGATCTTTTAGCACTACTTGTTCAATCAGCGCGCCTTTAATATCATAAATGGAGATACTCATATCGCCAGTCTCACGCATGGTAAAGGTCATATGCACACTGCCATCGCTCGGGTTTGGGTAGATACTTAAGTTTAAGGCATTGGCGCTGTTGGTATTAAATTCATCCACAGATAAGGCATTGGTTTTCTTTATTAGCACCTTATAAATGGTATTACTGGCGTCACTTTGGGTGCCATCGTTTATAAAGAATATATTGGGTTGGGTACTGTTAATACCACCAAATATGTGGCCAATGAGCGTGTAATCTTCTGTGAGATCATCATATTTGAAAACCCCATTGTTAAACTGTGGGAAACTGGTATTGGGAATAAACTCGGCTCCTGAGCCTAATAAACCGGGCATCTCCACAGGGAGTTTGTATTCGCCCATTACACCATCGGCATTGCGGGTTACGCGGGCAATGGTATTCACAAAAGGCACATTATCATCCTGTACCATGGTGCCATTATCATCATAAAACTGGGCCATGCCACCAAAAAACACCGTGTGCATATCGTTTTCGGTTTCAGAGTAAAGTGGTAACACCGCACAGTGGTAGTGGTTGTAATGCTGTTCAAACACATTATTAACCGTATAACCAGTGGCATCCACCGTCACAGAGTTTAAGAAGGGTAAATCCACCGCTTCCTGAAACACACCCGAGAACATGGTAATGCCCTCTTCGCCATTGGGTAGAATTTGCACTTCGGCATTGTAGTCGCGTCTATGCAGATTCGCAGCATCCTCATGCGGTGTTAAGTGGGTAACAGTTATGGTGGTGCCATCATCAGCCAGTTGGAATTTTCTAATAGCATTGGTGTACTCCTGTATAAAACCAGGACCATGATCGGGACCCATGGGGTTATAACGACCAATAAACTTTTGACCGCCTAATAAATAGAAGGTGTCGCCAATCTTCTGGATACGACCACCTGTTACTTGAAATTCGGTATCGGATATTTGTCTGAAGTGTGATGTTAAATCGGTGTTGTTAATCACGGCGTTAATCACATCAGGCACATGAATAGCGGTGAGATTCGGGTAGGTGGTATGGTCGGCTTCGGTATTGCTGTAACCGTAACCACCAAAACAATAGAGATATTCACCTTGCTGATAAAACTCCATATTGGTCGCGCTTAATTGCTCTTGAATACCTGTGGGTAAACTCGTTAGTGGTGCAGACCATCTTTGCTCCGCAACCGGATCGACCACAATAAGCTGGTTATTATGACCAGCAATATCGAAAGCGGCCCATGGCTGTCTGCGGTGCAGACCGTCTAATCTTCCGCCAACAATCAGCCATTTGCCGTCATGCTGACCGTAAGCAAAGGATTGAATACCGCCCAAATTGGTAATGGAAACGGGTTCTAAAGTAATCTCAAAAGGATGTTCCTGCGCGTATCCCAATTGGGTAACGAGCAAGAGTAAGGCTAAACCTAAATATCTGAATAGATGCATGGTAGTTGTTTTAATTAATAGGGTAAAACTACTACCTAAATCCATTTTTTTTGGTAACAAATATTACATAGCCAACATTTTATTTTGAAAAAATGGAACTTTTAATGAAAAGGGAGTTAAGGCAATTATTTAGCCTTTTTGTATAGCGGAATTAAATAAGAAATATTGTAGCCATAACCAAAGCCAAAGTTGCCGCTATCATAGGTTTTGTTGTAACCAGGCACGTAGAGGTTTTCAAAGTTATCAGGTTGGTCTTGGGTCACCATATACTTAAACTGGATATTGGCGCCCAAATATAAATTGTTCACTACCTCAACCTTAATACCGGTTATGACTTCAGCCCAGATGGCACTCAAGCCTTTGTATTCAATCGATTCGTTTGTAGCGAATTGTGGTGACCAGTATTGATTATCGGAATACACACTGTAACTATTCAGTGTTTGACTAAAGGAACTTACACCCACGCGCAAACCACCGTAAATCATGTTTTCCATGCCATACCAGTTTTCGTAGGCGTTATAATCGGCACCAGCTTTAAAATAGGTACCCTTGGCTGTAGCATTCAGAAAATCGGTATCGGTAGTACGTTCTTCAGCACCAATTTCACCGGCTATATACCATCTTTTGGTGAGTCTGTAATCGCAATTAATCTCAAAACCCGTGTAGTCATCATCAATAAATGAGCGTACCAGCTTGCTAATATCACCACCAATACGCAGGCCATACTTTTGTTTGAACTTCACCGAGTCAGTTAGTTTGGTATTATCAGGAATACTGTCTGTTTGGGCAAAAGACACCGAAACAACCATACAGCTAAAAACCAGTATTTTAATGAAACAAGATAAAGTGTGGCGCATTTTCGTTTTCTACTATTTGGTTATCATTTACGGAAAGGTAGTTCTGTATCCACCGGTCGCCATCATCGGCAACGGTGATTCTCACGTTCTTGAATACGGTTTTAAAACCACAAGCGCGAGACACATAAACTTCTTCAGTAGTATATTCTATGGTTACAATGTCTTCATTACCACCAATAACATCATCAGTTGGATCATCAGGCGTTCCACTATCGCTATAACTATAGTTTTTATGTAATTTATATTCAGTAATACCTTCGGTGGTTTTTAAAGGCAGTAATATTTCTTGTTTGTTACTGGTACCGTCCAATTCTGGCAATGTTTCGTCATTACCAACCCCTTGTACACGAAACCGTGTCACATTTTTTGGGTTCAGATCTTCAGGACTTTCAATGTTGTAAAACGCTAAATAGAGTCTTGGTGTCGTGCTGGGGCTATCGCAAATATCATCGCGTTCGCAACCCCATGTTAAAATGGCTAAAACAACAGTTATAGAAAAATTTAGTATGGCGTGATATTTTCTCATGTAAACATTGGGTATACGTTTATTTGTTTAATTGGTAATTTCTTAACGCATTTAGCATATTTGTTATTTTCTCAATCTTTGTTCGTGCTAATATATAATCATTCTCATTGATAAATTTTAATTCTTTGGAAATTATCAGTTGATTTAATATTTCCATGGAAGAACTAAAAGCAACAGTTGTAAAATGAGCTTTATCCTTGTTTGTTTTCCTTGAAGTACCTTCAGCTAAATTAGAAGGAATCGATACAGAGGCTCTTCTTAATTGACTTATCAAACCAAACTTTTCATCATTGGGAAAAGCGTCAGTAATGTTATAAATCAGTTTTACCAATTCAACAGATTCATTCCATACATCTAATTTTTCAAAGGAGTAAACTTTCATTTTAAACGAATAAACAAATAACACAAAAAAACGAATCAACGCCGCTCCAAAAGTACAACATTTTCAACATGATGCGTTTGTGGAAACATATCCACAGGTTGCACCTTTGTAACTTGATATAAATGATCCATAAGCGCCAAATCGCGTGCTTGTGTGGCACTATTGCAACTTACGTAAACTATTTTTTCTGGGGCAATGTTTAATATTTGATTAACAACATCCTTATGCATCCCATCACGCGGTGGGTCAGTAATAATCACATCAGGCTTACCATGGGTATTGATGAATGCTTCATTGAACACATTCTTCATGTCACCTACATAAAACTCACAGTTTGTAATGTTGTTGCGTTGGGCATTTTCTTTGGCGGCTGTAATGGCGTCAGGAACAGCTTCAACACCTACCACTTTTTTAGCTTGCTTTGACACAAACTGGGCGATGGTTCCGGTACCTGTGTATAAATCGTAAACCAGTTCATGGCCAGTCAACCCAGCAAATGCTCTTGTGATTTTATACAATTCATAGGCTTGCTCCGAATTGGTTTGATAAAAAGACTTGGCATTTATTTTAAAACGTAGGCCTTCCATTTCTTCAAAAATATGATCGTCTCCTTTATAGCAAATGACTTCCTGGTCGTAAATGGTGTCATTGGCCTTTTCATTAACCACATACTGTAAGGAGGTGATTTCCGGAAAAGTTTCTGCTAGATAGTCGAGTAGGAGTTCACGTTTTTCCTTGTCTTCTTTAAAGAATTGAATCAATACCATAATATCGCCCGTACTGGCCGTACGAATCATCATGGTACGCAGCAACCCTGTTTGGTTTCGGGTATTGAAGAATTCCAAGTCATTATCAATGGCAAATTGTTTCACCGCATTCCGAATGGCGTTGGATGGGTCAGCTTGTAAATGACAGGTTTTAACATCCAATATTTTGTCCCACATGCCGGGAATATGAAATCCCAGGGCATTTTTATCACCCAAATCATCACCCGATTGAATTTCCTCTGGCGTTAGCCAGCGACTGTCACTAAAGGAAAACTCCATTTTGTTACGGTAGAAATACTGTTTTTCCGAACCTAAAATAGGCGTGGTTTCCGGTAAATCTATATGTCCTAATCTCGTCAGGTTGTTAATGACTTCCTTTTCCTTAAATAACAATTGGTATTGATAGTCCATATCCTGCCATTTGCAACCGCCACAGGTTCCAAAATGCTCACAGACTGGTGTAGTCCGTTTGTCTGATAGCTTGTGAAAATGTATAGCTTTTCCTTCGTAATAGGCTTTACGTTTTTTAAAGGTCTGTACATCAACCACATCACCTGGTACGGCATTGGGTAAAAAAATTACCTTACCATCTGGTGCCTTGGCAATGGTTTTGCCTTTGGCTCCGGCATCAATCACTTCGACGTTTGTGAAAACTTGTTTTTTGTTTCTTCTGGACATGCTGCAAAAGTAGTTTCTTTTTTGATAGCAAAAAACAGGTGATAAATATTTTAAGAAACTGCCAATATTTAGTATTTTGCAAGCCCTAGGGATGATTTCTTTCCCACGCTGAATTTTCGAATCTTTTCGAAAGGATAAAGGTAGATAAGGAATGGTTATTTATTAATTTAAAACAAATTAAAATGGCTGTTTTAGACCAATTAAATTCGCAACAGGCGATTGATTTAGAAAACAAGTATGGCGCACACAATTACCATCCACTACCGGTCGTATTGAGTAGAGGAGAAGGTGTACACGTTTGGGATGTTGAAGGAAAACAATATTACGATTTTCTTTCGGCCTATTCCGCAGTTAATCAAGGGCATTGTCATCCTAAAATTGTAGGTGCTATGACCAGTCAGGCACAAACCTTGACATTGACATCACGAGCATTTTACAATGATATGCTTGGGAAATACGAAAAATTTGCTTGCGAGTTTTTTGGATTTGATAAGTTGCTACCTATGAATACCGGAGCTGAAGCAGTTGAAACGGCTTTAAAGCTCTGTAGAAAATGGGCTTATGAAGTTAAGGGTATCGACGAAAATGAGGCTGATATTATAGTTTGCGAAAACAATTTTCACGGACGTACCACAACCATTATCTCCTTTTCAAATGATCCTGTAGCCAGAGAGCACTTTGGGCCTTACACCAAGGGATTTATTAAAATACCGTATGATGATGTGAGCGCATTGGAAGAAGTGCTTAAAAGCAATCCGAATGTTGCTGGATTTATGGTAGAGCCGATTCAGGGTGAAGCAGGTGTTTATGTACCCGGTGAAAATTATTTAGCTGAAGCAAAAGCCATATGTGAAAAATATAATGTTCTGTTTATTGCCGATGAGGTTCAAACTGGAATCGCCAGAACAGGTAGATTACTGGCAACTTGCGGTAATTGCAACTGTGCTGACAAGAATTGTTCTGAATCACCAGAGGTGAAACCCGATATTTTAATTCTTGGTAAGGCACTTTCAGGTGGTGCTTATCCTGTTTCGGCTGTGTTGGCAAACAATCATATCATGAATGTCATCAAGCCAGGTAACCATGGCAGTACCTTTGGAGGTAATCCAGTGGCAGCAGCAGTCGCCATTGCTGCACTTGAAGTGATTAGGGATGAAAACCTAGCAGAAAATGCCTATAAACTGGGTCAATTGTTTCGAAGTGAAATGAATAAGTATATAGAATCAAGTTCCATTGTCAATTTAGTGAGAGGTAAAGGCTTATTGAATGCCATTGTTATCAATGATGATGAAGATAGTGATACCGCCTGGAATATTTGTTTGGCTTTACGAGATAATGGTTTGTTAGCCAAGCCAACACACGGTAACATCATTCGTTTTGCACCGCCATTGGTTATGACTGAAGAGCAATTACTGGATTGTGTCGGTATTATTACTAAAACCCTAAAACAATTTGAAGATTAAATTGTAGCAGTATATAAAAATAAAAGGCGACCATTTGGTCGCCTTTTATTTTTCAAACAGTAATTTACTGTTGATTTTTTTGCATTTCTTCAAGCATTTTCATGTATTCTTGTTGCATTTCGTCATATTGACCTGTTGCTTGCAAATAAATATATACTCCAACGATTATAATACTCAAAACAAGTCCGATGATTGCAATAATCCTTGCTGTGTTTAACTGACCGTAATTATCATAAAGTTCAGGGTTTTCAATGTATTTTTTCTTGTCTTTGTTAACTAAAAATAGCGCAATTCCTGAAAGCAATACACCTCCAAAACCACTGGTGCAGCAGCACCCAATAAAAGATAGTATTGCAAGAATAAGGCTGACCGTAGCGTTGGGTAGTTTTTGTTTTTCCATGTGAGTTTAGTTTAAAAATTTTAGTATGAAGTTAAAAAGGATAATAGAAACTGAAAGAATAGCCAGACTATTGATAATCTTATTTAATCGTTTAGAACTATAAAATAGATTGATGCCTATTAATAAAAACAACGGAATTAATGTGTAAATAGCTGGGTACATAAAAAATGCGGAAACAAATTCCCCGTGCCATAATAACACAAGAGAACGTTGTAATCCACAACCCAAACATTCAAAACCAAAGAGTTTTTTATTTAGACACGGTAGCATGTAATCTTCAACTGAAGACATTCCATCAATGTTTACTATTCAACAATCTAAAATAAAAAAAGTAACAAGAAGATTACTGCTTATTGGCAACAATTATTTTTTTACTTAAATCCTGACCAGACTCAAAGGTTATTTTTACAATATAAACCCCTTCACTTAAATGCTTTGTCGAGTATTCATATTTAGGTGCTATCGGCAGGTCGACTTTTGTAAATAGTTGTTTACCGTTGACATCAAACAGATTAATACTCTTGACTTCGCGTTGATTCGGATTAAGAACATGTAGTTCAGACAGGTTGTTGTTTTGATACACTGTAAAATCATCAATTGATATATCCTCTGTACTCAAGGCATTGGAAGTGAACGTTATTTCAAAACGATTAGCATAATTGCCTGCATCTAAGTTTAGTTCATAGTTTTGAGTCCGCAAATCCACGTACAAATCATTGTCCATGTCATGAAGATAAATTGGCTGGGATTCATCAAAATTTTGGATGTCAAATAGTCTAAAACGAACCAACTGTGAGCGATTGATGTTTAAAACTAGAGGAATATGTAAGGCCACGTCAAAACTGAAAGCTTGTGCATTATAGGCCTTGTCATTATTTGGCCAATAAACATCAGAGCTTAATCTCGCAGGGCTAATGGTTTCTAATCCATAGTCTTCACCCGCTGTTGCCGTATGATGGAAATTTTGAGTTAATTGTCTCGTGTATGTATCGTCAAAATCAATATTCAATCTAAAACGTTTGTAACCATCAGGCATCATAAACATGCCTTCCTCGTTATATTGATTTTCAGTGCGGCCATTATCTCCAACTCGGAAGAATTCACTTAAAGTAGGTGCCTCTTTCTGAAAAACACGCATCGCATTGGTGGTTCGCAGTGTGCCACCAGTACCATTACCTTTTACCATAAAACCTTGTCCAATTGGAATATATCGGTAAACATTTTTACCGCTAGTACTGCCGCCACCAGTTGTATTAAGGGTTCCATCGACATTATAGGTATCAAAAGTAGCCGGTGTAAACGTTTCAACAGTCCCTGTTACATCTATAGTATAAGTTGCATAACCACCAACATAATTTATTAATACATGTGATGTGGATTGTGTAGGATCTTGTTCCCAAAATGATAAGGTTCCGCTATCGATTATTGCGGCATTGTTGGTATCGTGAATAAAATCTCGTGCATCTATAGCTGAAGGATATGGATTACCAACCAACGTTTCTCTATTGGCATTAAGCGTTGTGGTTATAGTACCATTGTTTGGTCGTCCTCTAAAATCATATTTTTGAGCTCCACTAGGGTTCCCTTTCATAGTAAAGCCATAACCTGAAGCAAGTGTACCATTAGCTAATCCGCCAGTGGCCAAGCTACCTGGTCCAGCCCCCAGACCCTCCCAATCTTGATAATCATTAGGTGGTGCTGTGGTTCCAGTAAACGTGTACAACCAGTAATTAGCTATTTGCGTTGTGGTTCCATTATAACCTGTTATAAATCCAAAAGGGCTACTCGAAATGGGTGCTGCTGTTTCATAAAAGAAATTCACATTGGGCGTAAAAACCGTATTGCCGGCACTGCCACTATTAATACCGACTGGGGAGCACCAATAATTATACATATAGGTGTTAGAAGTTCCCGTTTGAAAAACGCTTAATCGTCCTTGTCCTGAATTTCCAGTAGTTCCTGAACCTTGCAATAATTGTGAGCCATTACGCAAATAGATATAAGCGGTATTCTCTTCAATATTGACATCATCTTCAACATACAAAGCCATATTATTCACGTATACATAAGCGTTGTTGCGAACAGATAACTGCGCAAACGTTAATTGCATGGTCATGATAAAAAGGAAACAGGCTACTTTATTCATTTCTAAATATTTGATAATGAGTGCTAAATATACAAAAACTACTTTTTGTTTTTAAATTAAAATCGATTAAATGATAATTTTGAAACTTAAGTTGACAAAATACGAACCATGCGTATTTACATGACAATAAGGTACAGAAATATTTCGCTTATTTACCTTACTACATCACTAAAAAATTGCAACTTGCAGAACATTATTAAACTAGATTTTAATGAAAGGTAACATCATTAACTATTTTTTAATTTTAGTTGGAGCCATAGTGGCCATATATGCGCAAGCTAACGAAAAACAAAGTACTGCCATTCTGATTTTAGGCATAGCCATGTTGATGTTTGGTGTTTACAGGATTGCGAGAACCATACCTAGTAAAAACGATAAAGATAACGACCATATTGACCGCGAATGATGAAATTTGAAATTGGACAAACAGTTTCAGTGTTAGACGAGAATATCTCGGGCATGGTGGTGGCCATTCAAGGTAATCAGGTTACCATAAAAACCAATGATGGATTTGAATTGGATTTTTTAGCATCCGAATTGATTGTTATGGGGAAAAGTTTAAAGACATCTTCTAAAATCACAAAGGATATCATCCAAGAAAAAGAGGAACCCAAAAAAAGGCATACCATGAAAATTAAAGCAAAAGAACGCTATGAGCCAACCATGGAAGTTGATTTGCACATCCATCAGTTAACGGATAAGAAGCATTTAAGCAACCACGATATGCTAAACTTACAAATTGATACGGCTAGAAGGCAATTAGAATTTGCTATCAATAGGCGTATACAAAAAGTGGTTTTTATCCATGGAGTGGGTGAAGGCGTCTTAAGAGCCGAGCTGGAATATCTTTTTGGTCGCTATAACAATGTAAGGTATTACGATGCCAACTACCAAAAATATGGTTTGGGCGCCACCGAGGTCTACATTTATCAAAATACCAATCCCTGAATTTAAAATTCAGGAGTTACTAATCTCGTAGCAGTTAATCGAGAATCTTCAAGTGTTCCAAAATTTAGAGAATCGTAATTTAGGGTTGGGAAAGAAGCATCAACAGTTATTTCAATCGTGAACTCTTGTCTAATGGTGTGTGCTCTATAAGCGGTAGCTGCAACAAAACTTGAAACATCAGGATTTAAATAATCCGCAATAGCAGGATCTGTAAAATCATTTGCTGGATTATTGTCTTGAGTAACGTTTTCTTCATCAATGGTATTGACGCCATCATCATCATCATCAGTATCCAAATGATTAGGGGTTCCATCGCCATCCGTGTCTAAAGGATTGGTAAGAGGATTATCGTCACCATCTATATTATCACTGTCAATTTCAGCACTAGTCAAGACATTGTCGCCATCATCATCCACATCAATATAATTTGGTAAACCATCACCATCGGTGTCATCATCAGTTAAATCACCATTACCATTGATATCTTCCAATTCAGCAGGAATTCCATCATTGTCATCTTCGATAAGTGAGATGTCAATTATAGCAGTGCCAGAGGTGCTATTCATGTCCTGTGTTATTAGAACATTTGAAGGTGGGACGTCATTACAAAACAAATTGCTGGGGTCTCCACTATATGATCTATAATTGAACTGATTGGTAGAACCATTGATTTCAAATACTTCCTGTGTGCTTATTAGTTCGCCATTATCGTCAACTTCAATCAGACTTTCTAGGGTTGTTTCAGGGCTTGTTATTTTTAGAGAAAGTGATTCATAAGGTTCTTCCTTTATATTGTAAAAAACAAGTTCACCACATGTTAAAAGCGTATCATCAAAGTCCAATTCTACAGTAATGATATCGCCATCATCACAAGATACAACTGAAAGTACTAAAAGAAAAAGGGCTATTAATTGACGCATATGGCTTTAATTTCGATATATCTACAAAAGTAAACGATTTGCTAAATATACCATGAGAGTCACTGCAAATAATTTTATTTCAAGTATTTTTGTAGAACAATACAGGAGATTATTTTCACAAAAGCGATTCCTAATTTTGAACCCTTAACATTATAAATGAAACCAGTATATTTTGATAGTGCAGCCACAACGAAAGTAAGAGATGAGGTTATTGATGCGATGACTTTATGTATAAAAAATGAATACGGAAACGCTTCATCTACACATAGTTTTGGAAGATCATCTAAAGTGTTAATTGAGCAAACTAGAAAAACGATTGCCAATGAGTTGCAGGTATCTGCTGGTGAAATTATTTTCACTTCTGGTGGAACCGAAGCTGATAATTTAGCTATTCAATGTGCCGTGAGAGATTTGGGTATTAGCCATATTATTACTTCAAAGATTGAGCACCATGCTGTTTTACACACGATTGAACAATTAAACAGAACAATCAATGTTAAAGTTAGTTATGTAAAACTCGATAAGGATGGAGCGGTTGATTTCGGCGATTTAGAGCGCTTGCTTCAATCTCCTGGCAAAACCTTGGTCAGCTTGATGCATGTCAACAATGAAATTGGTAATATTTTAGATGTGAAACGCGTTGGTGAATTATGTCATTCCTACGAAGCTTTGTTTCACTGTGATGCGGTTCAGTCTATAGGTCATTATAAGTGGGATCTTCAGGATGTAAAAGTTGATTTTTTAGCTGCCAGTGCCCATAAGTTTCACGGACCTAAAGGAATTGGTTTCTTGTTCATTAGAAAGCATTCTGGATTAAAACCTTTGATTTTTGGTGGTGAACAAGAACGTGGCATCAGAGCTGGAACGGAATCAGTACATAATATTGTAGGTCTGGAAACGGCATTTAAATTGTCTTATGGCAATTTAAAATCAGAGCGTGATTACATTCTGGAGCTGAAACAGTATTTTAAAAATGAATTAATTAAGACTTTTCCGGGTGTTGCTTTCAATGGGCTATCAGGTGATTTAGAAAAAAGCACCTACACCTTGTTAAACGTATGTTTGCCTTTATCAAAAGAAAAAGGGTTAACTCTCATGTTTCAATTGGATTTGAAAGGCATTGCTTGTTCTAAAGGTAGCGCTTGTCAAAGTGGAAGCACAAAAGGCTCGCATGTGTTGGAAGAAATTTTAGATGACGAATATTTGAATAGACCTTCCATTCGTTTTTCATTTAGTAAATACAACACAAAAAGTGAAGTTGATTATCTTGTTTCGGTTTTAAAGGAATTTGTAGGTTCTTAAAACTTCATCGTTGTTCTGATATTAAATACCCTTGGTGTTAGGTAATTAGGAATGGCATATTGGCGTTTGCTGTAAACATCCCGTACCCAAGTATTGGTAATAGAGTTCTGTACATCGAAAATGTTAAATATTTCAATTCCCAATGACAGGTATTTAAACGGTTTTCTCCAGCCACTTTCATAATTATCATTATCATCAACAATCACATATTGAAACCCAACATCAGCTCGTTTATAATCAGGAAGCCTGTTTTGGTAAACATAAGGGTCGGCATAACTGGGCGAACCACCTGGTAGCCCTGTATTGTAAACCAAGTTTAAATACATTTTGAGTTTTGGAAGGTTAGGGACATAATCCTGAAACAAGGCCGCAAATTTCAGACGCTGGTCGGTTGGTCTAGAAATGTATCCACGATTATCGATATTCTCTTCTGTTTTTAGATATCCAAAGCTAAACCACGATTCAGTTCCTGGAACAAACTCACCATTCAAGCGCATATCCAATCCATAGGCATAAGCTGTAGCATTATTCTTGGCGCGATAGCGTATACGGACATTCTCAATAGTGTATGGATTGACGTCATCCAATTTTTTATAATAGGCTTCAGTGGTTAACTTGAAAGGGCGTTCCCACATTTTAAAGCTGTACTCATTGCCCAAAACAATATGAGTAGATTTTTGCGCTTTCACATTGGGTTGCACCACACCTGAAGAATCACGTAACTCTCTATAAAAAGGAGGTTGATAATAGAAACCAGCCCCAATTCTAAATAACATGTCTCTTTTCCAATTAGGTTTTATGGCAAATTGGGCTCTTGGACTAATAACAGTTTGGTTAACACTCTGAATGCCTTGGCCACTAACCGTCCAATTATGAACACGTCCACCAACATTAAACCAAGCTTCATGCTCACCTAAATCGGCACGCTTACTCCATTGAATATAGGCCTGAACTCTATCTATTTGTGTTTGGTTTTTGGCTCTGACATTCTGATAGGGCTCAAGTGGTCCTTCGTATGGCGCGTAAGGTTGCTCATTAAAGGCATCACTGCTTGGTGGGTTAATTGAAAAACCTGCCGAATCAATAACTTCCCACTCAACCAATCGATCTCGGATATCTTCATTGGTGTATTTTATGGACCAAGCAAAATCATGGTCATCCATAGTGTAATTTCCTTGGTGTTCAATTGTGGTAATTAAGGCGTCTAAATCATTTCTACCATGATTCAACTGACCTCCAATGCCTTCACTAAACTCCACTTCACCCAAATCCTCATCACCAATGTTTGTGTTGACCTCACCTAATCGATATTCGGCTAATATGTCAAAATATTCTTCCTCAATAGTGTGATATGTTGAGGCGACCAGATTCAAGGTTATATCGTCATTGACAAAATAAGTTCCTTTTAAAGCCCCAAAATAGGTTTGATAAGAGTCTTTCTCCTGGCCTTCATAAAAAACCAGTAATGCCAATGGGTTTTGCAAGGTTCCAAAGTTTGTCTGTCTGGTTTCAGGCTCGTAATTATATTTGTTGATTGAGGCATTACCTAAAAAACTCAATTGAAATTTATCTGAAAACTTATAAGTCAAATAGGTTTGGACGTCAGCGAATTTCGGATCGTAATTGGTTTGGGTTTCTTTGGCGTTAACCAATAAACTATTGTCGCGATATCTGACACCAACAATGCCAGTAAAACGAGTGTCTTTACTAGCTGTTTCAACGGATAGACTCCCTCCCAATAAACTTAAATCGGCATTGACACCAAAGCGGTAGGGCTTTCTGTAGGTAATATCTAAAACGGAGGATAGTTTATCACCATATTTAGCTTGAAAACCACCTGCCGAGAAATCGACATTTTGAACCATATCAGTATTTACAAAACTTAACCCTTCTTGCTGACCAGAACGGATAAGAAATGGACGATAAACTTCAATACCATTTACGTAAACCAGGTTTTCATCATAATTACCACCACGAACAGAATATTGCGTACTCAATTCATTGTTGCTACTGACCCCTGGAAGTGTTTTTAGTAGATTCTCAACACCTGCATTGGCACCAGGGATTTTCCGGATGGTCTCTGGTTCCAATGTGGTAATACCTTCAACATCTTTTCGCTTTTTACTGGTAATAACTACGGTTGCAATTTGTTCAATAGTAGCATCCATGATGGGATGAAATTCAACTTCTTCACCATTCTTTAGGTTGAAAGTGGCTACAATGCGTTCATGAGATAAATGCGTAAAAATGACAGTTACCTCTTGATTTGCAGGGATTTTTAAAGTGTAATAGCCGTTTTGATTTGTAGTGGTACCAATCTCATTTGAGGATATATTGACATCGGAAATGGGAACATTGGATTTATCCAAAACAACCCCTTTAAGTGTGCCTGTTTGAGCTACTACAAAAATAGGAAGCAGCATCAATATTAAAACAATTGTGTTTAGTTTCGTTCTCAATGATTTATTATTTTCGGTAGAACAGCGTTTCAAAAGTAGAACTATTTCCAACATTATCCGTTACAATAACCTTTAAATTATTTTCAGTTTCAGTAGATACAGCGTCATTAAAATCATAAGTCAACTCATTTTTCTTGTAATCATACTCCATCAAAATCCATTTACCGTTAAGTGTAGCTCTGTAGTTTGAAATCCCTGACTCATTATCTTCAATTTTAATTTTCAGGAAACGGTATTTACTTAACCATTTTCCTTTTGAGAAGTTTACAGGTTTTATTTTAGGATTTATAGTATCCAATACCAACGCGTATGTTCCGAGAGTTTGGGTGTAGGTTGTTAGTTTGTTTTCTTTTTTTTTGGTGCTAGAGTAAAGGGCATATTGGTTTTTGTAACCAACCAATCTGGCTATATATAATTTTTCAGATTCTGGATATTCGTAGTTTGTAATATCAAAAGAGATTGAAAAATTATCACGCACTGGCACAATATCTTCATGAAGCGTTAAGGTATCATTCCTGACATTAAAATCAACATAGAAATCATCATAAAACGTATTTTCAGGAAAATTCACCGAAACATTTTTATTCAAAAGCTCGTTGTTTTTTTTAGCATAAATAAAGAATGGCGTAACCGAATCAGGTTTCGATTTGATATCATCAGTTTTCTTGCCTTCAATATTGATGGTGAGCCAAGTTGGATTGTTGTGAAAATCATTAACCTTGATTTTGTATACCGAATTTGTGCTGTCTTCAACCCTCAAATAGCCATTGTTGTCCAAATTTTTGTACATGCTTAAAGGATTTTCAGGTTCAACAAACAGCTTTTGGATACGTGTTTTATCCTCTTTATAATGTTTATAGTCTATCAATCTGTTAATGTGACGCGTTTCATCAAAGGAGAATCGTTTAAAGTCTATTTCAAACATCAAATTGCCATTGAAGATGCCTTGAATATTGCTCACGCCATTTTGGTTTGTTGCCAAATCCTGTCGGTCTATGGTTTCTATTCCAAACCCAATCTTACCGTAGGCTTCAATATTTTCAACACTATAATCCCCGTTTTGAAGCGGTATTAAACGCAGTTTTTGTTTTTCTTTAGAACTATTGATGTGCGCATCATTGGAAAGTGGGTAGGCATAAACCTCTTTAATTGTCGGTCTGGTATTATCCTGAATTTCCAAGCCAAACAGCAATGGATTAATTGGACGTTCTTGATTATCGCGTATTTCAAAATGCAAATGAGGTCCACCAGATCCACCTGTGTTGCCCGTGTAAGCCACAATATCACTTTTGTGAACTGGTATTTCAATAGGGTTTGGGAAAACCTCTATTTCGAAGGTTTCTTGTTCATACTGTAAATTTTTTATGTATGATTCAATTTCAGGTGCGTATTTTTGAAGGTGTCCATAAACGGATACGTAACCATTGGGATGCGTAATATAAAGGGCTTTCCCATAGCCATAATGGGAAACTTTAATGCGACTCACGTAACCATCTGCAATAGCATAGACACTTAAACCTTCGCGTTGCTGTGTTTTAATATCCAGACCTGAATGAAAGTGGTTGGAGCGCAATTCGCCAAATGTACCGGAAGGAATGAGTGAGATGTCCAATGGAGCCCTAAAATAATCCTGCGGATATGGGTTTTGGGAATAGCCAAGTGTATAAAAAAGCAGTAGTAGAAATAGGAGTTTTCGCATATAAATGTTGTTGTTGCTAAAGTAATTATTTGAATTAAATTTCCAAAAGCAAATACTCGTGCAGTGCCATAATGTTGATTATGAGAATTAACGCTTCACAATTAATTTTTATTGGAAAACTATTGTTATTTATATCTAGGTATGTTAACTTTGTGAGGTAAGTATTGATATTGTAAATGAGTAACATTGAAGAAATTGTAGATGCTTTAGAAAACAAAATCAGCAAGGTTTTACATAAACAAGAAGTTTTAAAACAGGCGAATCTAAAGTTAGAACAAGAATTGCAATCCACTCAAAAATTGCTTCAAGACCAGAAACAAGATTTGGTTTCCTGGCAAGAAAAGTACGAAGCATTGAAATTTGCTAATACCATGCTTGGCAGTGACAACAATAAAAGAGAAACAAAGCTTAAAATAAACGCATTAATTAGGGAAATTGACCATTGTATTGCGCAACTTTCAGAATAATGCAACATAGATTACATGTCAGACAAGCTTAAAATAAGGCTTTCTATAGCTAATAGAGTGTACCCCTTGACGATTTCGCCCAGTCAAGAAGAAGGTTTACGAAAAGCAGCTAAAAACATCGAATCTATGATTAAACAATTTGAGCAAAGTTATTCTGTTCAAGATAAACAAGATGTTTTGGCTATGTGTGCACTACAGTTTGCATCACAAGTTGAACAGAAAACAATAGATAAAATAAATGTGAATGATCAAGTCGAGCAGAAGTTATTGGCTCTTGACGACTTGTTAAAAGCGCATTTGAACTCTTAACGTTCTTTAAAATAGACTAAGGTTACTGCCTGCATTAGTTATTTTTTTTGATAAACTCAACACTAATTCTTTAAAAAGGGTGAGTTTAAGTTGTAAAAGCGAGCTGTCTTTGAGCAGATACTTGATCAGCTTGGTATCCCTAAACTTGTTTTAAGGAGTTTATACAAAACTTTAAACTGGTGCAGGCTTTTTTTTAAATAAATTAAAGTGAATATGGATAACACAATTTTTGTAATTGTAGGGGGAATATTATTAGGAATAATCATAGGTTTTATAGTAGCAAAGGTTCTTGAAAGAAGTAATGCTTCTAAAGTAGTTAAATCGGCCAAGAAAACAGCCGCTTCCATTATTAAGGAAGCTACTAGTGAAGGCGAATCTATTAAAAAGGATAAAATACTTCAGGCTAAAGAAAAATTTATTGAATTAAAATCAGAGCACGAAAAGGTTATTCTCTCCCGTGACAAGAAAATGGCTGAAGCCGAAAAACGCACAAGAGATAAGGAATCTCAAGTGTCTAGTGAATTGTCAAAAAATAAGAAACTCAATAGTAGTCTTGAGGAAAAAGTAAAAGATTATAACCACAGACTGGATATACTTGAGAAGAAGAAAGATGAATTAGAAAAACTACATAGAAGTCAGGTAGAACAATTGGAGGTTATTTCAAGTTTGTCTGCCGAAGATGCCAAGGCCCAATTGATAGAATCTTTAAAAGGAGAAGCTAAAAATGATGCGATGGCTTATGTTCAAAGCACGCTTGAGGAAGCCAAATTAACGGCTCAACAAGAGGCGAGAAAAGTGATTATTAATACCATTCAACGCATTGGAACCGAGGAAGCTGTTGACAATTGTGTTTCGGTATTCAATATAGAGTCTGATGACGTCAAAGGACGCATCATTGGTCGCGAAGGACGTAACATTCGTGCCATTGAAGCGGCTACTGGTGTTGAAATTATTGTAGATGATACGCCTGAAGCAATTATTCTGTCCTGTTTTGATTCTGTTAGACGGGAGATTGCACGTTTATCCTTGCATAAGTTGGTAACAGATGGTAGAATCCATCCTGCCCGAATTGAAGAAGTTGTTAAGAAAACAACCAAACAGATTGAGCAAGAAATTATTGAAGTTGGTAAAAGAACGGTTATAGATCTGGGTATTCATAATTTGCATCCTGAATTGGTTAAAGTTGTTGGCCGTATGAAATACCGTTCATCGTATGGACAAAACTTACTACAGCACTCTCGCGAAGTCGCCAAGTTATGTGGTGTTATGGCTGCAGAGTTGGGCTTAAACCCCAAATTGGCCAAACGCGCTGGGTTATTGCATGATATTGGTAAAGTGCCAGATGCTGAAGCCGATATGGAAACACCACATGCTATTTTGGGTATGCAATGGGCAGAAAAATATGGAGAGAAAGAAGACGTTTGTAATGCCATTGGAGCTCACCACGATGAGATTGAAATGAAATCTTTATTGGCTCCGATTGTTCAGGTATGTGATGCCATTTCTGGGGCTAGACCTGGTGCTAGACGCCAAGTTTTAGATAGCTATATACAGCGTTTAAAAGACCTAGAAGATATAGCCTTTGGTTTTGGAGGTGTTAAAAAAGCCTATGCTATTCAGGCTGGTAGAGAGTTGCGTGTTATTGTTGAAAGTGAAAAAGTAGATGATCAAAAAGCAGCAGACCTATCTTTTAGTATTTCCCAAAAAATACAAACCGATATGACCTATCCTGGTCAAGTAAAGGTGACGGTTATAAGGGAAACCCGAGCTGTTAATATTGCGAAGTAAATTTTTAATGTTTATAAAATCTAGCACCCTGATATGGGTGCTTTTTTTTAGTTTTAAAATGTTTGTTACTTTAGGCTTTTAAATTATTCATTAATGAAGTTTATCGCTAGTATATTATTACTATTTCCATTAGTTGTTTTATCCCAATCGTATCACTCCGAATATGAAGAAGCTGTATTTGAGAATTTGGATCAGGTTGTTTCAAATACCGATTTTTTTAAAAGCCTTTTGGCAATTGATTCCGTAATGACAACAGATACCTATCTGAAATACAAATCAAGAGTAGATGACATAATTATCGGCCTTCCAGAAAAGGAATCAAAGGAAAAGAAAGAGAAAAAACGCATTCATGAAATTTATGATCTAGTACATGAAACATTTTTTAAAAAATATGAAATTGACTCTTACTTCAATGATATTTTTGAGACAGGAGAATATAATTGTGTGACCGCTACGGCATTGTATGCCTATATTTTCAGTGAATTAAATGTGCCATATCATGTTAAAGAAGCCCCTTCACATGTTTTTCTGATTGTTTACCCAGATACTTTTGGAATTTATTTAGAGACGACCATACCTGGTACATTAGGTTTTCAATCGCCTAGTGATTCTGAAATAAAAAAGATGGTTGATGAGCTAGTTGCTTATAAGTTAGTTACTGATGATGAAGTTAGTAGACTAGGATATAAAGAAATATATAATACATATCTCTATGGGAAAGAGTTTGTTCCTAGTAGCTCCTTAATTGGAATGCAATATTATAATAAAGGTGTTTTAAAAAATGAGGTTAGTGATTATAAATCTTCAATAAATAATTTTAAGAAAGCTGGAAAGTTTTACGATTCACCAATTGTAAGTATTTTTTTGAAGACAGTTATGTTCTCACGCATCAATGAATTAGAGTTTAATTCCAAAGAAGATGTTGAATTTTTATGTGATTTAATAAATGTTTCTGAATTCAATAATGATTATAACAAGGATAATTTGTACGGTACATTTAGTAAAATTATTAATCATTATGATAACGATTCCGATTTTATTGATTTTGTTATAAATAAGTTTGATCAATTGGAGAACCAAGAAGTCAGACAAATTGCTCTAGAGTATTTTTTGGAATATTTGGCTAGAGAGAATGCCAATAAGGGAATTTTTGATAAGGCCTTGCAATACAGTGACTCCTTATTAGAAATAAGCCCTAAAAACAGAATTGCAATGGAAGTCATAGAGTTCATTTGCTTTAAAAAAGTGAGTCTATCAACTTTGGATATTAATTCATTTAGTGAGTTTCAAGGAATGGTTGAAAAATATCCTTTTATAAAAGACAATAACCGATATGAAATTAGTTTAAGTTATTTTTATTCAAGACTGTCTTACTTGAACTTTTCGGAAAAAAATCCTAAAGAAGGTCAAGAGTATATGAAAAAACTGGAAGATTTATTAGAGAATAAGATAGTTTTTGAAAACTTTGATAAAGGTTTATTAAGCACATTATATATTAAGGCAGGAAACTATTATTACTACAAAGAATATTATAATGATGCTTACAAAATTTACAAAAAAGGATTAGAGTATATTCCAGATCATTATGAGTTAAAAAAGAGACTCAATTGGTGTTTTGATGAAATAAAAAATTAAAGGTTCTTATTTTCTAGGATGATAGGTTTCAATAGCTTTTGTGAGCTGGCTTCTATCCACATGCATATATATTTCAGTCGTAGTAATACTTTCATGGCCCAGCATAAGTTGAATGGCTCTTAAATCAGCTCCGTTTTCCAAAAGGTGTGTGGCAAAGGAATGTCTAAATGTATGAGGTGAAACAATTTTTTTTAACCCAATTTTCTCAACCAATTGCCTAATAATAGTGAAAATCATGGCCCTTGTCAGTTGCTTTCCCCTTCGATTTAAAAATACGGTGTCTTCAAATTCTTTTGGTATGGAGAGGTGACAACGTACTTGATCAATATAAATTTGAATATATTTTTGAGTTGACTTGACTATGGGCACAAAGCGTTGTTTGTCGCCTTTTCCTGTGACTTTTATAAATCCTTCATCAAAAAATAGATCAGAAATTTTAAGATTGGTTAGTTCACTAACCCGCAAACCACAACTGTAAAGGGTTTCTAACATAGCGCGATTGCGCTCACCTTCAGGTTTACTTAGATCGATGGCTTCAATGATAGTGTTGATATCCTCTTCACTTAAGGTGTCAGGTAGTTTTCTTCCAATCTTTGGAGATTCAATAAGGTCTAGTGGGTTATCTTGTCTATAATCTTCAAAGACCAGATAATTAAAAAAACTACGCAATCCAGAAATAATGCGTGCTCTGGAACGTGCATTTAACTCCTTGGATATATGATAAATAAATTGTTGAACGGATTCAGAGGTCAGTTTAAGAGGACCGATAGCAATATTGTTTGAATCGAGATAGGATATTAGTTTTTCAATATCTAGACTATAACTTTCAATAGTATTTTTTGAAAGTCCTCTTTCAATCTTTAAATACATCTGGTAGTCTTTAAGGGCATGCTGCCAAGTCATACACGTATGATTTTATTATGTAAATGTATAAAATTGATTTAATTATTGAATGAGAACAATATTGTTAATAACTTTAAAATTTAACTATATGATAATCAAACAAATGATACCACCTGTTTATAAAACTGTTGATAATGTATGTTAAAATTGTTGATATCCGTAAAAAATTTATTTAGTTTGTATCATATCAATTTTAAAAACTTAACAATTATGAAAAAATTATTACTCTTTACAGCACTTTTAGTCTTTAGTTTCAGAGCCCAAGCACAGGATATTGAAGAAAAAATTAAAGGTGGCGGTTTTTATGTTGGTGCCAATATTGGTTTACCAATTAGCGGAGCAAGTGATGTGTCAACCTTTAACGGAGGATTTGATGTGGCTTATTTGTTTGAGCTTATTGATAATTTAGAGGTCGGTGGTTTAGTTGGATATACTCATTTCGTTGGTGATAATTATCTAAATGTAGATTATGATGATGCTTCATTTATACCAATCGCTGCTTCTGCTCGATACTATTTTGCTAATCATAGATTTTTTGGTGGTGTTGATTTGGGTGTCGGTATTAATGTTGTTGGTGATGCTAAATCGGGTTTTTATGCTAGGCCAAAATTTGGATTTGATTTGGGAACTGTGGCATTGATAGCATCTTTTCAAAGTATTTCAGGTGGTACAGATTATAGAAATAATGGAACGTATTACTATAGTTCCTATAGTAGTTTTACATCAGTTAACTTCGGCGTTGAATTCGGATTTTAAATATCTGAATAGTCAAATAATAAATAAAACCGGAGTTCTAACTTCGGTTTTTTTTGCCATAATTTTATACCTTTACATTATGAAAAAACTCATCATTATCAATGGTCCTAATCTCAATTTGTTAGGTAAACGAGAGCCTGAAATTTACGGCAGTCTGTCGTTTACCGAGTTTTTGGAAGCGATTAAAGTAAAATATGATGATATTTCAATTGAACACTTTCAATCTAATGTAGAAGGAGAACTCATTAATAAACTTCAAGAAGTCGGTTTTGAATATGACGGCATTATTTTAAACGCAGCCGCCTACACGCATACATCTGTTGGAATTGGTGATACCGTTGCTGCTATTCAAACTCCAGTAGTTGAGGTTCATATATCTAATACCTTCGATAGGGAAGACTTTCGCCATCAATCTTATGTGGCGCCGCATGCCAAGGGAATTATTGTTGGGTTTGGTTTGCAAAGCTATGAGTTGGCCATTCAAAGCTTTCTGAAATAACTCATCTAATTTTTTTATTTTTAAATTTACTTACCCTGTGACTTTATCAATAATTATGTGTCTAAATTGGCGAACATAATTTTTACTTTGGAAGAATTAAAAATAGACCCCTCAATTTCTGACGAAAAGTTAGTCACTTTGATAGTGTAGACAAAGAGTTCGGAATTGTTTTCAGTTATTTATGACCGATATGCACCTTTAGTGTACAATAAATGTTTAAGCTTTGTACAAAACAAGGAGGAAGCACAGGATTTAACCCACGATATTTTTGTTAAGCTCTTTGTTAAGATTAAGACTTTTGGTCATAAATCTAAATTTTCAACATGGTTATATTCTTTTACCTATAACCATTGTGTCAATTATGTACAACGTGATTTAAAGAAACGAAGAGATAAATTTCGTTATACCGAAAATGAAAGTGAGCAAGATTATTTAAATCATACGCAAAACACTTTAAATGATGAGATAATAAGTAGCATGGATGCTGAAAAATTGACCAAAGCTCTTGAGTTAATTGATCCAAACGATAAAACCATTCTATTTATGAAATACCAAGATGATATGACCATTGAAGAAATTCAAGATGTATTGGACTTGGGCAAAAGCGCTGTGAAAATGCGATTGAGTAGAGCTAAAAGTAGATTGGTTAAAGCCTATGAAACTATTTGATTATGGAAAATCCTTTTAAAAAAGTCATACATAGCGAAAAGCTTCCAGACATCATCAAAAACAGAGTGATGGACGATATCAATGTTATTAAGTTAGCGTTGGATGTTACTGATTTACTCACTATTAAGTATCCAGAAGCCATCAATGATATACTCAACTTCTCTAACAAGAATAAAAATAAATCTGACTAAATGATTCAACCATGAAAAAAGATATAAACTTCAACCTTTTAGAAGAATTAATGCAAAACGTTTACGATTTCCTACCAAGATTAGTTTTTGGAATTCTATTTGTTTTGGCTACTTGGCTTCTATTAAAATTGATTCTTTTTATTGTCAAAAAATCATTGAAGTTGACTAAAATCAATTATTTGTCTGAAAAATTGAACAATGTCCCTTTTTTGAATTCGGAGTTTAAAATCGACCCTGAAAAAATCATCTTGGTTTTTGTAAAATGGTTTTTCATTTTAATCTTCATCATAATTGGTGCTGAAATTCTAAATTTCGACTTAGTGTCCAATGAAGTTGGAAAGTTGATCCATTATTTGCCTAGATTTTTTGGAGCCTTACTTATTTTCGTATTGGGTATTTATGGTGCCAATTATTTAAAGAAAACTCTGCGAACCTTTTTAAAAGCGGTTGATATTAATGGTTCTAAAGCTATTAGCAATATTCTATTCATCGTGTTGGTTGTCATGGTTTCAATCATGGCATTAAATCAAGCAGGTTTTGATACTGATATCATTACTAACAATCTGTTTTTGATTTTGGGAGCTATTTTAGCATCGTTTACTATAGCGTTTGGTTTTGGATCTAGAGATATTGTTTATAGGTTACTATTGGGGTTTTATTCAAGACGCAATTTTGCTGTAGGGCAGAAGATACTTATTGATGAAAAGGAAGGGATTATTAAAGGTATTGATAATATCAGTATGATAGTGGTTTTCGATGGTCGAAAAGTTGTTTACCCCATAAAGTATATAACCAATAAAAAAATTGAAATTATTGATTGATTATTGTGACTTATCAAGCAAAGCGGTGTCTAAAAAATAAAACCAAAAAAAATTAAAACTGCTTATGGGTGCCAACTTTGATGTTAAGATACTTATCATTTTTTTATTGGTTGCCATTTTAGTTTTGTTAGTAGGTTTGACAGTAAATGTTTTAAAGGACCATAAGTCATCCTTTAAATTTTACAAAACCATTATGAATGAAAAAGATAAAAAAGAACCTCCAAAAAAGGATTCAAAAGAATAGACTATAAGCATTATAGTCACATGTTGTGGTTGGCATATTCAAAGAAGTATGTTATTTAAAAGAAAGGGCTTGATTTATTTGAGCTCTTTTTGTTTTTAATGCTATATTACAGTATGAAAAGTTGCTGGCTCTATTTTTTTGTCTTGATTTTTATTTCCAACTTGTGTATATCCCAATCTCAATTGGAATTTGGACCCAAAGGTGGTTTGAATTTGACTTTTATCAAAGTTCCTGAAGCTAGTTTTGGAGATAATATTGAAGTAAAAGTCGGTTATTATGCTGGCTTGTTTGTAGATGTTCCTATTGAAGGCTCGTTGTCCATTCAACCTGAAGTACTTTATGTTGGCATTAATGACTTTAAATTTATTAACGCTCCAATCTATTTAAAAGTGAAAGCTTCTGACCGATTCAATATTTTAATTGGTCCCAGTATGAATTATTTTTTTGATTTCTTTTCCAATAAGTTCAAAGTTCGCGCAGATTTGAGTATTTCTCATCAAATTCTGAAAGCTTTAAATGTGCACTTAAAGTTTGCTTTAGGATTTGAAGAAGTAACCCCTAATGGTTTGTTTTTAGGAATGGATTTAAGGATATGAAACTTAATACTTTTCTTTAATTTTTAACAAGCCGTAGGTTAATACTTTTTCTAAAGCTTTTAAATCTCTAATGTCACAGTTGTAATGCATTCTATCGAAATAGACAATTTTACCTTTTTTTAAATCGAAAACAAAAAAGCTAATTGAATTCATGTTTTTACCTATTCCAACTGAAAAAAGGGATTCGATAAATAATTGGTAATCACTATTGTCTTCTATAATTAAATTTTTCGCGGTTCGGTATCTTTTGTACTGTTTAATAGGCACTGTATTAAACATAATCTCATTATAGGTTTTCCTTAAAAAAATACTGTCATTTAACAACTTAACTTGTGGCAAAACTTTTGTCACTATTTGCTGACTTATTTTGGCAATTTCAAATCTTAAGTTATCTCTTTGAAGGCTATCGTACCCTGAAAATGTGTAAGAGTATAAAGTTGAATAAGATAATCTAATAATTTTACCATTAATTCTATTAAATTCCCTTTCGTTAGGATCATTTAAACTAATAGGTTCTTCACATGTTTTAATATCTGGGAGAGCTATAGTTTTATTTATTTTTTGAGCATACCCAAAATTTAGAAATAAAAATAAAAGATAAATAATATTAGTTTTCATGTATACAAAATAAAAAACGATTCAGTTCTGAATCGTTTTTTGAAAATTAAGTTGATTTTTTTTTTTACAAATGAATCACTTCATCATAAGCATCAGCTACTGCTTCCATGACGGCTTCACTCATCGTTGGGTGAGGGTGTACTGCTTTTAAAACTTCATGACCAGTGGTTTCTAGTTTCCTGCCCAACACCGCTTCGGCAATCATATCGGTTACACCAGCACCAATCATATGACAGCCTAGCCATTCACCATATTTGGCATCAAAAATAACTTTTACAAAGCCATCTTTGTTACCTCCAGCACTGGCTTTACCAGATGCCGAGAATGGGAATTTACCAACTTTAATTTCCAATCCTTGATCTTTTGCTTGTTTTTCAGTAAGTCCAACTGACGCAATTTCAGGAGAACAATAGGTGCATCCAGGGATATTTCCGTAGTCTAACGCCTCAACATGTTGTCCGGCAATTTTTTCAACACACAAAATCCCTTCAGCTGAAGCCACGTGAGCCAAAGCTTGGCCTGGAGTAACATCACCAATGGCATAATAGCCAGGGATGTTGGTTTGATAGAAATCATTAACGATTATTTTATCACGATCGACTACAATACCAACGTCTTCCAAGCCAATATTTTCAATATTTGATTTGATACCTACAGCCGATAATACTAAATCAGCTTCCAATACTTCTTCACCCTTTTTAGTCTTAACAGTAGCCTTAACACCTTTACCAGATGTGTCAACTTTGGTCACTTCAGAAGAGGTCATGATTTTAATACCATTTTTCTTAAACGAGCGTTCCAATTGTTTAGAAACTTCTTCGTCTTCAACAGGAACTACATTCGGCATAAATTCAACAATAGTAACGTCTGTTCCCATGGAATTATAGAAATAGGCAAACTCAACACCAATAGCTCCAGAACCAACAACAATCATTTTTTCAGGTTGTTTAGGTAGTGTCATGGCCTCTCTATAGCCAATGACTTTTTTGCCATCTTGAGGCAGGCTCGGTAATTCGCGTGAGCGTGCTCCAGTAGCAATAATGATATGGTCTGCACTGTATTCTGTTCCATTAACGTCAATCTTCTTTCCAGGTTTCAATTTTCCAAATCCTTCAATAACGTCAATTTTGTTCTTTTTCATTAGGAATTTCACACCGTTGCTCATACCATCGGCAACTCCCCGGCTACGCTTAACAACAGCATCAAAGTCTTTGTCAGCATCTTTAACCGATAGGCCATAATCTTCAGCGTGTTTCAAATATTCAAAAACTTGGGCAGACTTTAATAATGCTTTTGTAGGGATACATCCCCAATTCAAGCAAACGCCACCTAAACTTTCTTTTTCTACAACAGCAGTTTTAAATCCTAGTTGTGAAGCTCGAATAGCAGTAACATAGCCACCTGGGCCACTTCCAAGAACAATAATATCGTATTTACTCATCGTGAATTTTTTAATCGTTTTTTGAAGCTACGAATTTACGAAATGTGAATTGAATAATGAATATTTATCATTTTTAAAATTATGTTATACGAAAACACTTACTTTTAAGTTATGTTTAAATAAAATTTAGACTATGAGGCACCTTATTTTTTTCTTTTCAATACTGACCTTAATTCTTTTTTCATGTAATAAAGCAGATAAAGAGCAAACTCATAAGTTGGATAAAACAATTTTGAAAGGTTGCGTCATAGGTAGAGATAGTGATACCTTACTATTAGTCAAATCTACAGGAGATGCTAGAAGTGAAGCTTTAGCCAGTATCCCCGTAGTTGATTGGGAGTTTAATTTTGAGTTTAAAACAGATACTGTTCAGGCTTACGACCTGATTTTCAAAGATGAATTTGATGATGGTAGCTGGAGACCAATAAGGTTTTTTTCTGAAAAAGATACCATTGAAATGACGTTGTATGATATGGATTTGTATCAGAATAATGAAATTATAGGAGGGGAAATAAATGCTACTTACGGTGATTATCAAAAAGAGATTTCGATACCTTATATGGTTGAACTGAATGATTTTTATAAAATATTTGATAGTATCCCATACAGCACGATGAATTCCAAAGTGTATGATGAAATTTTGAATAAATTAAAAGAGGCAGAAACACAGGAAGAAAAAGTTGTACTATACAAAAGAATGGATGATTTAAAGGCTGATAAACTTCATAGAAGTGAATTTGGAAAACAAATAGACTCCCAAGTCAATGTGATTCAAAATAAATATTGGGACAAAAAATATGCTTTCATTAGTAAAAACCCTTCAGTAGTATCCTATTCTTTGTTAATTGATGATATAATGAGCTTGGAATATAACCCTGCGCCAAAAGAAAAAATTATAAAGGCTTTTAATGATTTAAAAGAAGCTTACCCAGATCATGTATATACAGCGTTAGCTGAAAACCTTTGGATTGGGTATACGGAACTGCAACCTGGAGGGCAATATATAAATTTTACTGCCCCAGACATTACTGGTATTAGTTATGATTTAAAATCTTTTGTAGACAAAAATGATATAGTACTGTTAGATTTATGGGCTACCTGGTGTGGGCCTTGTATTGCGCGATCAAGATTAATGCGACCAGTTTACGATGAATATAAAGATAAGGGATTTGAAATTGTTGGTGTGGCTGGAGAAAACAAAAACCTGAATGCTTACAAGAAATTCATGACTAAAGAACAGTGGCCTTGGAAAAATTTAATTGAATTGGACAAAAGAAATAAAATTTGGGAAAAGTACAATGTTATGAATGGTGGCGGCGGAATGTTCTTGATTGATGGATCAGGAAAAATTTTGGCAGTTGACCCAAGTGCTGATGAGGTAAAGTCCATTTTAGACAATAGGCTTAAAGATCAATCAATAAAGTTATAAATCCTCCGTAAAATGACGTTTGCCTTTGGGTTTACTAAATTTTTCTTGATTATAGTTCGCTGATTTTCCTTTGGGGATTGAGAGTGATTGCCATTCGGAACCCTTGTTCAATTTAGCTAAAAACACTATTTGCCCCACATGATACGAATAGTGCGCCAATTGTCTATTGATGGCTTCGGTAACCGTATGACCTTGATTTCTGATATAGATTATTTTTTCTAAATCCGACTCTTTAAGTGGCTTTATAGCTTCAAAAAGACAATTCCAACCGGCATTCCAGGATTCCATAAGCTCATCCTTTGAACCATAGGTATCGATGAATTCCTGATCGCGATTGCGCCAAGGTTTTTCACCATCTTCATCTAAAAAATGGGTCCATCTACTCAACATATTACCAGCCAGATGCTTCGCGATAATTGCAATAGAATTCGAGTCTGTTACAAACTCTTTTTGCAGCTCTTCAAGTGTTAATTGTTCTAGAGTTTTATCACCCAACAATTTATAATATTCAAACTGTTTGATGACACTATTTAAATAAGACGTTTCCATAGCTTAAATGTAGTGAAATAAATAACTGCTATTGTGAATAGCCAATAACAAGAAATTATGGCAATATATGGATACGCTATTTTTTTATTTTGAAGGAACAAATTTTAGCGCAACCCCATTAATGCAATGACGCATACCTGTTGTATTTCTGGGGCCATCATTAAAAACATGTCCTAGATGACCACCACAAGTAGCACAATGTTCTTCATCTCGAACGTAACCTAAATCGGTATCTGTACCAAAGGCAACGTTTCCTTCAATTTCTCTGTCAAAACTGGGCCATCCTGTACCTGAATCAAACTTATGTTCACTTTTAAATAGCGGTGTGTTACAAGCAGCACATACGTAAACGCCTTTCTTGTCATTTTTGTTTAGTGGACTTGAAAATGGTCGTTCAGTACCTGACTGTCTCAAAACATAGTATTGCTCTTGGGTCAGTTCTTGTTTCCATTCGGCATCAGACTTAGAAATGGGAAATTCTTCTTGTTGTTTTGTGTCAGTTTTTTGAGCACAACTTTGGAAATTAAATAGGAATACAAAAATTAAAAAAGCGACAATTTTGTTCATGTTTTGCAAGTTTTTAATTAGGTCGTGTTAAGAGAAAATAAATTACAAATGAACTATTAAGTTTATTTCTTACGTATATAAAATAGTCCCTAAATTTGGTGACCAAAAAAAGCAATGTGTGTCCAAATTTAAGAGATGATTATTGTAAATTTGAAAAATAAAACCATTAACTACATGAAAACTAAAAATGTAATAATAGCTACCGCAGTAACATTGTTATTTCTTTCTTGTGCCACTAATCCATTTACAGGAAAACAGACCATGGCATTTGTATCAAATGATCAGTTATTTCCAGCCGCTTTCCAACAGTACAATCAAGTATTATCTGAAAGTAAAGTAATAAAGGGAACAGCACAATCTGAAATGATTACACGAGTTGGGCAACGTATTGCAATTGCAGCAGAACGTTACTTAAACGCCAACGGTCATCACGGTTATTTGAATGATTATAAGTGGGAATATAACTTAATTGAATCTGAAACTGTTAATGCTTGGTGCATGCCAGGTGGTAAAATTGCATTTTACACAGGTATATTACCCATTGCGGAAAACGAAACCGGTATAGCTGCTATTATGGGACATGAAGTTGCACATGCACTTGCTAACCATGGACAACAACGAATGAGTGCGGCCTACATTCAACAAGGTATTGCCGTAGCTGGAAATATTGTATTGGCAGATGACAAAAATTTAGATATATACAACCAAGCTTACGGTATTGCGTCCAATGTAGGAGGGATGCTTCCTTTTAGCAGGGCCCATGAAACGGAAGCCGATAGAATAGGTGTTTATTTGATGGCTATTGCTGGATACAATCCTGATGAAGCCGCTGAATTGTGGAAACGTATGGATGCTATGAGTAATGGACAAGCACCACCGGAAATGTTGAGTACACATCCAGCAAATGAGAGTAGAATTCAAAATTTAACAGCATTGGCTCCTCATGCTAAAGCAGAGGCTAAAAAATTTGGTGTTAACTCTTTTCGACCTTTAGGGGCGTACTAGTTTTTAAAAATATTTGTTACCTTAGAAGCTGCTCACAAATGGGCAGCTTTTTTTATGGAACACTTACCAAAAGGGAGTAAAAAATTACTGAATGCTTGGGCGTTTTATGATTGGGCCAATTCCGTGTACACCCTAACTATTGCATCATCAATATTTCCTATTTTTTATTCATCGTTATTTTTAAGTGAATTAAAGACTGTACAGGCATTTGGCTTCGAATTTAAAAATACAGCTTTAATCACATTTGTAACGGCGTTTACGTTTATCGTGATTGCAATCATGTCACCATTATTATCTGGTATTGCTGATTATGTGGGTAATAAAAAGAACTTTTTGAAATTCTTTTGTTATGTGGGCTCTTTGGGATGTGTCGGGTTGTATTGGTTTAGCGTTGAACCAGATAAAATTTATTTAAGCCTATTATTTTATTTTATGGGTTTGTTAGGATATTGGGGGAGTTTGGTCTTTTACAATTCCTATCTTCCGGACATTGCCTTCAAAGAGCAGCAGGATCGAATTAGTGCCAAGGGGTTTTCCATGGGTTATATAGGTAGTGTTATCTTGTTGATTATTAACTTGTCTATGGTGATGTTTCCTCAATATTTTGGTTTTGATATTGGAGATACAAAAGCAGAAAAAGACGCCGCTTCAGTTGAAGCGATGCGAGTAGCCTTTATTACAGTTGGTATTTGGTGGGCGCTTTTCAGTCAGTATACATTTTGGGTGTTGCCAAAGGGAGCATCTAGTGAAGAAAAAGTAACCAAAGATGTGATTTTTAATGGCTTTAAAGAATTACAACAAGTATGGAGACAATTGAAAGAGAACTTGAGGTTGAAACGCTACTTGTATGCTTTTTTTGTGTTTAGTATGGCTGTACAGACCATTATGTTGGTGGCTGTTTATTTTGGAGAAGAGGAAGTTAATTGGGCCGATTCAGATGAAAAGACGCTTGGTTTGATTATTAGTATTTTGGTCATTCAAATTGTAGCTATTCTCGGGGCTATTCTGACATCTAGGGCTTCCGAAAAATTTGGAAATATAAAAACTTTAATAGCTGTAAATGCTATATGGATGTCATTATGCATTGGAGCCTATTTTGTTACTGAACCGATTCATTTTTATGTAACAGCAGGTTTTGTTGGGTTGGTAATGGGAGGGATTCAATCTTTGGCAAGATCAACGTATTCTAAATTTTTGCCTAAAACGGAAGACACCACATCTTATTTTAGTTTTTATGATGTAGCCGAAAAAGTGGGTATCGTGATAGGAATGATTATATATGGAACTATAGACCAAGTAACGGGCAGTATGCGCAATGCTATATTCTTCTTATTTGTGTTTTTTCTTGTTGGGATATTTTTGTTGTATCGAGTTCCTAAACATGAAACTAACGAGTAGCTCAAAATTTAGTATGTTTGTTCAAATTAATTAATCCCAGTATGAAAAAAATGAAATTAGTTTCTGTTTTTGTTATGGCTTTAGCCATATTCTCTATAACTTCTTGTGATAATGAACCATTGGAAGGTGAGTTTAGTAATGGATCAGGGAGTAGCAATGCAAATATTTCGTCAATTTATGATAAATGGTGGTTTGATTCAGAAGATTTTGCTGCTGATATTTATTTTCATTCAAATGGTGTATATGAGCAGAAAATAATTCTTTTGGGTGTTGAATTTGAAGGGACTGGTGATTGGTATTGGGAAGATGAAAATGCGAGAATAATGAAAATTGAAAATTTAACAGGACAAGGTCAAACAGCTTCTGAAGCATGGTTTAAAATAAATAATATTCAAAATAGTTCATTTGATTTAAAACAATCAACCAACGGCGTAAATTACTCATCAGTAGTGACTTACCTTGATACAGATAATTAGAAATAAAAAAGCCACTCATTGAGTGGCTTTTTTATTTCTATTAAAATATTATTTAGAACTAATACTTCCCGAACCCGATACTTTCGTGTCTTCTTTATCAGGATTACCTTTATACGAAATATCGCCAGAGCCTGCCACACGTGCTTTTAAACTTAAATTACTAACGACTTCAGCATCACCAGATCCAGAAATGGATACTTCGGTATTATCAGCATTTAAACCAAAACCACTATAATCACCCGATCCAGCTATATTAACTTCTAAATTGGTAGTACTTCCTTTTAATTCAATATCACCCGATCCAGCCAGGCTACTTTCAACAGAAGTCGCTTTGATATCTAATTTCATATCACCCGATCCAGCCAATGATACGTCTAAATTAGTCGCGGTTATAACATCTTTGGTCCATAAATCTCCTGAACCAGCCAGAGAAACTTCGTTAATATCTTTAAATGGAATGGTAACAAGAATAGTTTTACCCATGCTGGTTTTAAGATTAATGCCTTTTTCGGTTTTTACGATTAGTTTACCATTTTTCACCTCCGTAATTACATATTCCAAAAGGTTTTCTTCGCCCTCAATCTTCAATTGGCCTTCTGTGCCAGAGACTAAAACGTAATCAAAAGAACCAGCACAACTAATGGCATCATAATCACCAACAGTTCGGTTTATGGTTGTTACATTACCGTTTCCAGATATTTTTTTCCAAGATTGGGCATAATTGACAGTTACTGATAATAATAAAGCTGCAAGTAATAAAAAGTGTTTTTTCATGATTTCTGTTTTTTGATTGTTGTTAGTTTTTATTAAAAGTGACGCTACCGTAATCGGAATTGATTTTCACCAAATTACCTGATGAGGCAGAGCCGTAATATCCAGAATAGTATTTGCTGCCTGATTCGGTACGCTTTTTATTAAATTCAAATCCATCTGAATCACGTAGCGATGCATAATCAAGATCAATATCAAAATTAAAATGATAACCGCTATCGTAGCCAATATTGATGCCAACATAATCTGAATTAATAGTAATGTTGCCAGCATTAGCGGTCATTCGTTTTATCTTAATAGAACCATAATCGGCATCAATGGACACATTTTTATAAATGTCGCCTAAAACAACCGTCAGATAGTCACCGTTACCAGTTACGTTGTTTGCTTTATCTGCTGTAAAGGAGCCATAATCACAGTCATAAGTAATATCTTCAGCAACTTCAAAAACGGATTTTGTATAATCAGCTGACAGGTTGATGTTTTTGGCTTTTGCTATGGTGAACCCACTATAATCGGCATCGATACTACCGCCATTAACATATTCAAAATAACAATTTTGTGTGTAGTCAAAACTTAATGTATTATTACTCGCCATAAGCTCCTTAGTAGTGATTCTACCATAGTCGCAGCTTATTTGAGCACGTCCTTCCAACTTATCTAAAGTAATGCTACCATAATCATTATCCAGATCTACCGAATTCGACATGGGCATTTTGATTACATAATTTATACTCATACTCGAGTTGTTTCCGCTGTTCCAATTCCACCATGATTTAGACTTATTTTTATTAAAGACTGTTTTGGCAGAAACCATATTGGAACTTGATTCAAATTCAACGGTAATTTCATCTAATTTTTTTAAAACTTTTTCTTCGTTGCCACCTTCAACGGTAATGGTAACCTCGATTTCAATGCGATTTTCATTCCAGGTTACTATGTCAAGATTACCGTAACTATTATCAACCTTTAATTCCGCATTAGCATTTACATTAAATGATTTTTTAATAGTTTTTGATTTTTCATGCTTGGCAACTCCAACTGGATTGTTGGAAGCCAACATAAATGCAGGAAGTAATAAGAACAGAAATAGGGTTTTAGATAGTATTGTTGTTTTCATTGTTGCTGTTTTTTTAATTGTTCTACAATTTCAATTTGCTTAAGGGTATTTTGTAATATTTCAATACGATTTTGAAAATTTGAGATCATGGCATAAATCACACGTTGGTCATTACCACTTTGCTTTAAATCACTAATCAACGAATCATATTCCAACTCCAAACGCTTCATTTGATTGAGTGCGTCTTGAATCAATAATTTGGTTTCAGGATTTTTAGCATTTTCCAATTTTTTTAATTCTACTGCAATGGTTGATGTAAAGAAATCTTGTGTTTGTGCCATTTCAGGAGACACGCTGGCTAGTCCTGTTGCATTTGCTTCTTGATTGTTTCCTATTACAAGGGCTACAATCAAAATGACAGAGGCGGCAATGCCAATAAGTGGTTTCCAATTAAAACGCTGTTTCGTAGTTTTTTGAGCAATACTATTTTGCTCGTTTAACTTGGTTAAAAAGCGTCTTTCATGGTTTTTATTAGGTTCTTCAGAATCAAAATGACCTTCCAAATCCTTAAATAGGTTTTCTAAATCATCACTCATAATATTCAATTTAATGATTAACCAATGGTTGTAATTTTTGTCTCAAACTTTCTTTTGCTCTAGAAATGGTTGTTCGGCAGTTTGCGTAAGACATACCCATAATGCCACCAATTTCTTCATAATCATATCCTTCTATTAAATGTAAGGTCAAGGCTACTCTATAATTGTCTTTTAGTGTATCCAGCGTTTTTAAAATCAGTTTTGCCTTGTCGTTTGAATTTGAAAAATCACTATCTATGCCATGATTGACATCTTCAATTTTATACATCACATTATCAAAAGGAACGTTTTGGTACTTATTATTTTTATTAAAATGATAAATACTGTTGTTTATAACAATTCGTTTTAGCCATGAACCAAAAGTCACTGTATCGTTAATGCTGTCAAGTTTTGTAAAGGCAGACAAAAATGAATCTTGCATAATGTCTTCAGCCTCAAAACTGTCCTTTACAATCCTAAAAGCTACATTATACATGGCTTTATAATAGCGATTGTAAATTTCCAACTGCGCAAATTGATTGCCAGTTTTGCAAAGCTCTACAAGCTCTTCGATATTTTTGGTGGTTAGTGTCAAAAAATCAAATTGTTATTATAAAGATGGCTCATGTTCTCGATTGTTACACTTTTATGAAAAAAAAGTTTTATTGATCATTAAATAGATGGCATGTTAATTGAAACTATGTATGTGCTTATGCTTATTTGGTACGTCTTAAATAGCTGAAATTAAATAAGATATAGCATTTGATTATTAATAAAAATACAATAGAAATTTTGTTATTAGAAATTTTAATGACAGAATGACTTAAATATAACTATGAAGAAATCTAATTTTTTAACACTTGACAGTTTGTCATTACAGGATTTTGATGAAAATTCAGAATTAATTCCCTTAATGACTCCTGAAGATGAAGAAGAAATACGTAAAGAGGATTTACCGAATTCCTTACCCATTTTGTCCTTAAGAAATACGGTCTTATTTCCAGGTGTGGTGATTCCCATTACTGCTGGAAGGGATAAATCCATCAAACTTATTAAAGATGCCAATAACGGTAGTAAGGTTATTGGCGTGGTTTCTCAAAAGGATGAATCGGTAGAAGATCCTTCAGGGAAGGATATCTATAAAACAGGAACAGTCGCTAGAATATTACGCGTTTTAAAAATGCCTGATGGTAATACAACGGTTATTATTCAAGGAAAGAAACGTTTTCAAATTGATGAGGTGGTATCTGAAAAACCTTATTTAACGGCCACTGTAAAAGAAGTGCCTGAAGCACGGCCTGCGGAACAGAATGAAGAATTTAATGCCATCATTGACTCCATAAAGGAATTATCACTGCAAATAATCAAGGATAGTCCTAATATTCCAAGTGAGGCTTCTTTTGCTATTAAAAACATTCAAAGTGATTCGTTCTTGATAAACTTTGTTTCCTCTAACATGAATCTTTCTGTAACAGAAAAGCAGCAGTTATTGGAAATTAATGATTTAAAGGAACGCGCACTTGAAACGTTGAAATACATGAATATTGAGTTCCAGAAATTGGAACTTAAAAACGATATTCAATTAAAGGTTCAAAGTGACATGAACCAGCAACAGCGTGAGTATTTCTTGCACCAGCAAATGAAGACTATTCAAGAGGAATTAGGTGGTGTAAGTCATGATGAAGAGTTAGAAGACATGAAGCAACGGGCCAAAAGTAAAAAATGGCCAGAAAAGGTTGCGAAACATTTTGATAAGGAGTTAGCTAAAATGCAACGCATGAATCCACAGGTAGCTGAATACTCCATTCAGCGTAACTATTTGGACTTGTTTTTAGATCTTCCATGGAATAAATACAGCAAAGATAAATTCGATTTAAAACGTGCGAAACGTATTTTGGATCGTGATCACTACGGATTAGATGATGTTAAACGGCGTATCATTGAGCATTTGGCGGTTATCAAATTGCGTAATGATATGAAGTCACCTATTTTATGTCTTTATGGACCTCCCGGTGTTGGTAAAACATCTTTAGGAAAATCTATTGCCGAGGCTTTGGGCAGAGAATATGTACGTATGTCATTAGGTGGCTTGCGAGACGAAGCCGAAATTCGTGGACACAGAAAAACCTATATCGGTGCCATGCCTGGACGTATTTTGCAAAGTTTGAAGAAAGCCGGAACTTCCAATCCAGTTTTTGTGTTGGATGAAATCGATAAATTATCTAATTCACATCAAGGGGATCCGTCTTCAGCAATGTTGGAAGTATTGGACCCAGAACAAAACAGTGAATTCTATGACAACTTTTTAGAAATGGGTTATGACCTTTCCAAAGTGATGTTTATTGCTACTTCCAATAGCTTGTCAACCATTCAGCCTGCTTTACTGGATAGAATGGAAATTATAAATGTTACGGGCTATACTATTGAAGAAAAGGTTGAGATTGCCAAACGCCATTTATTACCTAAACAGCTTAAAGAGCATGGCTTGAATGAAACTCACTTGAAAATAGGTAAGCCGCAATTAGAAAAAATCGTTGAAGGCTACACCCGAGAATCGGGCGTACGCGGCTTGGAAAAGCAATTGGCTAAAATGGTGCGTTACGCAGCCAAAAATATTGCTATGGAAGAGGACTATAATATTAAAGTTACTAACGATGATATTATTGAAGTACTTGGCGGACCAAAATTAGAGCGTGATAAATACGAAAATAATAACGTAGCAGGTGTAGTCACAGGATTAGCTTGGACACGTGTTGGTGGCGATATTTTATTTATAGAATCTATATTATCTAAAGGAAAAGGAAATTTAACGGTTACGGGTAATTTGGGTAAGGTGATGAAGGAGTCTGCAACTATTGCGATGGAATTTATAAAAGCCAATGCTGATGATTTAGGGATTAATTCAGAAGTTTTCGATAAATACAATGTGCACATTCACGTACCTGAAGGCGCCACGCCTAAAGATGGGCCAAGTGCAGGTGTCACTATGTTGACATCTTTAGTATCGTTGTTTACACAACGTAAAGTAAAGAAAAGTTTGGCCATGACGGGTGAAATTACCCTACGTGGAAAAGTATTACCAGTTGGTGGTATTAAAGAAAAAATATTGGCTGCTAAACGTGCAAGAATTAAGGAGATATTATTGTGCGAAGAAAATAGACGTGATATAGAGGAAATTAAACCCGAATATTTAAAAGGCTTAACCTTCCACTATGTAACCGAGATGAGCGATGTTATTAAATTGGCATTGACAAATCAAAAAGTTAAAAACGCCAAAAAACTATAATAAGTATTAAATCTAAAACCTCGAATTTGATTCGAGGTTTTTTCTATGCCCAAAAATAAATTATTCTTGCATTCGTTTTAATATAGATTTAGTTACTTTGCAGCGTTTATGTTGAAAAGAATTACCACGTTATTTTGCTTGCTTTTAAGCACTTATACTTTTGCCCAATTAGGTGGTCAATCAACGTATCAATTTCTCAATTTAATTTCCTCACCACGTCAGGCAGCATTGGGAGGCAAAGTGTTTACTAATATTGATTATGATGTTACCCAGGCACTAACCAATCCGTCCAGTATTAATGTGGAAATGGACAATCAATTTGCATTAAATTATTCCAGTTATCTCGGTGGTATTAGCTATGGAACAGCAGCTTATGGTTATACTTGGGACAGACGGGTTTTAACGTTTTTTGCTGGTATATCTTATATAAATTATGGCAGTTTTGATGGTTATGACGAATTAGGAAATTCAACAGGGACTTTCTCTGGTAATGAAGCGTCATTGTCTTTTGGACACTCACGGCAAATAGGGTATTCCGATTTTTATTTAGGTGGAACCGTTAAATTAATTACATCAAAATTAGAGCAGTATTCATCATTTGGAGCAGCTGTTGATGCGGCGTTGATGTATATTGATGAAGATATTGAGTTTCAGGCTACATTGGTTGTTAGAAATTTAGGTGTACAGATTACTACCTATGCAGGTCAAAATGAGCCATTACCGCTGGAAATAGCCTTTGGTATGTCGCAAACCCTTGAAAATGTCCCCTTACGATGGCATTTGACATTTGAGAATCTGCAGCAATGGCCTATAGGTGTGGGAAATCCAGCACGAGCTGAAACCGATTTGGAAGGTAATCAAACACAGGATGATGTGGGGTTTTTTGGGAATGTGTTGCGACATACCATTTTGGGTGCTGAAATATTTCCAGCAGGTGTATTCAATATCAGATTGGGTTATAATTTTAGGAGAGGCGAGGAGTTGCGAATCGTTGATCAAAGAAATTTTTCTGGAATTTCGGCGGGAATTGGACTAAAACTCAATAAATTTAGGTTCAGCTTTACGCATGCACGATACACCAGTGCGTCTAATGCCAATTTTTTTGGGATGCAAATTGATTTAAGATAAATGCATAAAATAACAATAGCCATTGATGGATTTTCCTCTACTGGAAAAAGTACGGTAGCCAGGCAATTAGCCAAACATCTAGGATATATTTATGTTGATTCTGGAGCCATGTATCGTGCTGTGACCTTATATGCCATGAATCAGCAATTTATTGATGATAATCAATTTGATGTCAATGCGTTAGTTACAAATCTTCATCATGTGACTATTCATTTTGAATTTAATCGTGAAACAGGCAATGCGGATGTCTATCTGAACGGAAAGAATGTTGAAAAGCAAATACGTACCTTGGAAGTTTCAAACTGTGTTAGCCGTGTGGCAGCTGTACCTGAAGTGCGTTACCAATTAGTGAAACAGCAGCAACAAATGGGCAAAGAAAAAGGCGTTGTTATGGATGGACGTGATATTGGCACTGTGGTATTTCCTCATGCCGAATTAAAGATATTTATGACCGCTTCAGCAGAAACCAGAGCGCAAAGACGTTATGATGAGTTAATCAATCGTGGCGATAAGGTAAACTTTAACGAAGTCCTTCACAATATTCAAGAGCGAGACTACATCGATTCCCATAGAGCAGATTCTCCTTTGGTAAAGGCTGAAGACGCTATAGAAATTGATAATTCCAACTTAACATTAGACCAGCAATTTCAAAAAGTTTTGAACCTGGTTACCATGACTTTAGAGAATTTGGAATAATTATTTAATTTTCAACGAATAAGCTATTGTTTTATTAAGTAAAAAGTAGTATTTTTGCACTCCTTTTTAGCAATGCGTTGGAAATTAAAGAGGGATACAAACTAAAACATAACACTTCTGTGTGTTAATTGCTTAAACTTTCCAAGACATAACAGAATACAAATTAGTATCAGCATATGGCTGAAAAAGCAAAACAAGCGGAAGTTGAAGCAACTGAAGCACAAGCAGTTGAAACAACTGAAACTGAAACAAAAACGGCTAAGGCTCCAGTAGTATCTGAAGCTCAAGCAAACCCTGAAAAATTCTTAAAAGATTTTAACTGGCACAATTACCAAGAAGGTATTGATGAGGTTGAAGATTCTCAATTAAAAGAATTTGAAAAATTAGTAGCTGAAAATTTCGTTGACACTTTAGATGATGAAGTTGTTGAAGGTGAAGTTATCCACATTACAGATCGTGATGCTATTATTGACATCAACGCAAAATCTGAAGGTGTTATCTCATTAAACGAGTTTCGTTACAATCCGAATTTAAAAGTAGGAGACAAAGTAGAAGTTTTAATCGATGTTCGTGAAGACGCTACTGGTCAGTTAGTATTATCACACAGAAAAGCACGTGTTATCAAGGCATGGGATCGTGTGAATGCTGCTCACGAAAGTGGTGAAATCGTTAATGGTTTCGTTAAGTGTAGAACTAAAGGTGGTATGATTGTAGATGTTTTCGGAATTGAAGCATTCTTACCAGGTTCTCAAATTGACGTGAAGCCAATTCGCGATTACGATCAATATGTAAATAAAACAATGGAATTCAAAGTTGTTAAAATCAACCACGAATTCAAAAACGTTGTTGTTTCTCACAAAGCGCTTATTGAAGCAGATATTGAGGAACAAAAGAAAGAAATCATTGGTCAGTTAGAAAAAGGACAAGTATTAGAAGGTGTTGTTAAAAACATCACGTCTTATGGTGTGTTCATTGACCTTGGTGGTGTAGATGGTTTAATCCACATTACCGATCTTTCTTGGTCACGTATCAACCATCCAAATGAGATTGTTGAGTTAGACCAAAAACTTAACGTGGTAATCCTTGATTTTGATGAAGATAAGTCAAGAATCCAATTAGGTCTTAAACAATTATCTAAACACCCTTGGGATGCTTTAGGTGAAGATGTTAAAGTTGGTGACAAAGTAAAAGGTAAAGTAGTTGTTATTGCAGATTACGGTGCGTTTATTGAAGTTGCTGATGGTGTAGAAGGTCTTATCCACGTTTCTGAAATGTCTTGGTCAACACATTTACGTTCAGCTCAAGATTTCGTTTCTGTTGGAGACGAAGTTGAGGCTCAAATCTTAACATTAGATAGAGAAGATCGTAAAATGTCTTTAGGTATTAAGCAATTAACACCAGATCCATGGACAGATATTACATCTAAATATCCTGTAGGTTCTAAACACACAGGTACTGTTCGTAACTTTACAAACTTTGGTGTATTTGTTGAATTGGAAGAAGGTATTGATGGTTTAATCTATATTTCAGATTTATCTTGGACCAAGAAAATCAAACACCCAAGTGAGTTCTGTAACGTTGGTGATAAATTAGACGTTGTGGTTCTTGAGTTGGATGTTGAAGGACGTAAATTAAGTTTAGGTCACAAACAAACAACCGAAAACCCTTGGGATAAATATGAAGAAGAATTCGCTGTTGGAACCGTTCACAAAGCTGAATTAACTGAAATAGTTGACAAAGGTGCAACTATTGAGTTCAATGAGGATATTGTAGCTTTCGTTCCTGCTCGTCACATGGAAAAAGAAGACGGTAAGAAACTTAAGAAAGGTGAAGAAGTAGAATTCAAAATCATTGAATTTAATAAAGAGTTTAAACGTGTTGTTGCTTCGCATACAGCTATCTTCAGAGAAGAGGAAGCTGCTAATGTAAAAGCTGCTGCCGCTAAAAATGCAGCTGCAGAAGTTAAACCTACTTTAGGTGATGCTAATGATACATTGCAAGCTCTTAAAGATAAAATGGAAGGCAAGTAATTAAAACCTTCATAATTAAAAGTAAAAGCCTTCCAGTTTTTTGGAAGGCTTTTTATTTTTTTGCATTATCTTTGTACTCCAAACAACGTTTGGATAGTTTATGAGTCAAAAAGTTTTACTTAACGCAAAAGAGGTAAACATCATTCTTCACCGATTGGCTTGTCAACTTATTGAAAACCACAACGATTTTTCGAATACCGTATTAATAGGCATACAGCCCAGAGGAAAATATTTGGCCAATAGGCTGGCTCAAATGTTACGAGAAGATTACAAAGTCAAGAATGTACAATTGGGACATTTAGATATTACCTTCTTTCGGGATGATTTTAGACGCAGTGACAAACCTCTGGAAGCCAATACAACGGAGATCAACTTTTTAGTAGAAAACAAAAAAATAGTCTTTATTGACGACGTCTTGTATACGGGTCGCAGTATTCGTGCGGCTCTGACTGCCATTCAATCGTTTGGCCGACCAAATGAAATTGAATTGTTAACCTTAATCGATAGACGTTTTAGTCGACATTTACCTATTCAACCTAACTATAAGGGTAGACAGGTAGACGCCATTAATAAAGAAAAAGTTATTGTGCATTGGGAAGAAGAACAAGGCGAGGATGCCGTATACTTAATAAACAATTGATAGTATGAGTGAGTTAAGTGTCAATCACTTATTGGGAATCAAATATCTGAATAACGACGATATTAAACTTATTTTTGAAACTGCTGACCACTTTAAAGAAGTCATCAACCGACCGATCAAGAAAGTACCATCACTTCGTGATATTACCATTGCCAATTTATTTTTTGAAAATTCCACCAGAACTAAACTGTCTTTTGAATTAGCTGAAAAACGATTGTCAGCTGATGTGATCAACTTCTCGGCATCGCAATCATCCGTTAAAAAAGGCGAAACCTTAATCGATACGGTCAACAACATTCTTTCCATGAAAGTGGATATGGTGGTTATGCGTCACCCAAATCCTGGTGCCAGTGTATTTTTATCCAATCATGTGAATGCTAGTATTATAAATGCGGGAGATGGTGCTCATGAACATCCCACACAGGCTTTATTGGATTCCTATTCTATTCGGGAGCGATTGGGAAGCGTCAGGGGTAAGAAAGTCGTCATAGTTGGTGATATTTTGCACAGTCGTGTAGCATTATCAAATATATTCGCCTTAAAAACCCAAGGCGCGCAGGTTATGGTTTGTGGACCTAAAACCCTTATTCCAAAATATATTGATAAATTGGGTGTTACGGTTGAAACTAATTTAAAAAAAGCCCTAAATTGGTGTGACGTTGCCAATATGCTCCGCGTTCAAAATGAGCGCATGTCAGTGAGTTATTTTCCATCAGCAAGGGAGTATACGCAACAATATGGTGTCAATATGAAATTACTGAAGTCTCTTGATAAGGAAATTACCATCATGCACCCAGGACCAATCAATCGTGGTGTGGAAATAACCAGCGAGGTAGCAGATTCAGATCAGGCCATTATATTGGACCAAGTACAAAACGGTGTGGCAATTAGAATGGCTGTTATTTATTTACTAGCATCAAAAATTAAACAATAGTATTATGATTTTTGACAAGAAAGACAACATTACCATTATAACCCAGGAGAAAGCGTCCATTGTGGAATTGGTTAAAAAGTTGGATGTATTATACGAGCGATTTAAACATGATAATGTCATTATCGCCTTAACCAGTTTAAAACCCATTAGTTTATCTGAAATCGTGGAGTTTCTGGAATTGTCCAACACACATCGAAAAGCAAAAAATTCGTTTGTAATCGTTACCGATAAAGTGAATTTAGATGAAATGCCCGATGAATTGGTGGTCGTGCCAACCATGCAGGAAGCTTATGACATTGTTGAAATGGAAGAAATGGAGCGTGATTTAGGTTTTTAAAATGAAACTAACCATTTTAGGCTGTCATAGTGCAACTCCAAGGATTAATACCAACCCGACTTCACAGGTTTTAGAGATTAATAACCATATATTTTTAATTGATTGTGGCGAAGGGACTCAAGTTGAATTACGGCGTAATAAGGTCAAATTTTCCAGAATTAAACATATTTTCATTTCCCATCTTCATGGTGATCATTTTTTTGGATTAATTGGATTAATATCTACTTTCAGATTACTTACCCGAGAAACCGACTTACATATCTATGGACCAAAGGGCCTCAAAGAAGTTATAACCCTTCAGTTAAAGCTGGGGAATTCATGGACTAATTTCAAATTGATATTTCATGAATTAACCTCCAATGAATCTGAAGTCATTTTTGAGGATGTTAAAGTTTCTGTGACGACGATTCCTTTAAAGCATCGGGTTTATACTAATGGATTCTTGTTTAAAGAAAAAGAAGGGGAGCGTAAACTGGATATCAATGCCGTTTTAAATGCCGATATTGATAGGGCCTATTATCGAAAATTAAAGAAAGGTTTTGATGTTACTAATGAAAAGGGTGAATTAATTAAAAACGAAACAGTGACCAAAGAGCCCAATACACCAAAAAGTTATGCCTTCTGCAGCGATACTGCCTACACCGAAAGTATTGTGCCTATCATTAAAGATGTGACGGTGCTGTATCACGAATCAACCTTTTTGGAAAAACATGCACACTTATCAGCACCTACAAAACACAGTAGTGCCATTGAAGCCGCTACCATTGCCAAAAAAGCAGACGTAGGCACGCTAATTTTAGGTCATTACTCGACGCGGTACGATGAAACTGAAGAATTTAGAACCGAAGCGCGAACAGTTTTTGATAACGTAGTATTAGCCGAAAGTGGTAAGGTATTTAACTTTTGAACTCTTCCAGGTTTTCCATCCAGTGAATAGCTTCTTCCAGACTGGAGCAACGCTTGAGACTATTTTCGGTAAATTGTTTTTCTAAAGTGGCATTCATGTAACTAATATCATCATAGACCACTATAGCTGTAGCGACAATAAAACCAAATTCCTGATCAAATTGAGTCCATAGATGCGGATCGGACGAGTAGGAGTTAGCCCTGTTGATAATAAACCCTATTTTTAATTCGTAACCATAATGGCGAATCAATTCGGCTGCCAATTTTTGAATTTTGGTCCAGTCAAAGTGGATGCCTTCATGTAGTTCGGCAATTATGAAATTATCCAACAAATAAAAATCACCAAAGGATAAGGTGATTTTGTGATGCTTTAATAGTTTGAAATAATTACTTTTTTCAAAAAACATTTTATCAATTATTGCTTAAATTTATAAGAAATTTCAGTGGTTTAAAAATATTGGCTGCAATTAATTAGCAATTTTAATAAAACAATGTCTTAATGGAATCAGACTTAAGCAATTATAGAAAATCTTATGAAAAGGGCGAATTGACTCTTGAGCAATCCCCTGAAAACCCGATGGAATTGTTTAGATCCTGGTTTCATGAAGTTGATGACCATTTTCCACAAGACGAAACCAATGCCATGACGATTTCAACCATAGGATTAGATGGTTTCCCAAAAAGTCGCGTCGTTCTATTAAAGCGTTTTACCTATGAAGGCTTTATTTTCTACACGAACTATCATAGTGAAAAAGGAAAAGCCATTGCCAATAATCCCAATGTGTGTTTATCATTCTTCTGGCATGGTGCCGAGCGGCAAATTATTATCAAAGGTGTTGCTGAAAAAATAAGTGACAATTTAAGCGACGGTTATTTTGAATCGCGCCCGCGAGGTAGTCAGTTAGGAGCTGCAGTTTCCGACCAAAGTGCGGTGATACCCAATAGAGCCTATTTGGAAGATAAATTGAAGGCATTAGAAAAGCAGTATGAAGGGCAGGAGATACCTAGACCAGAATTTTGGGGTGGCTTTATAGTCAAGCCGGTTGAGATAGAATTTTGGCAAGGTCGCCCAAATAGATTACATGATAGAATCCGTTATCATTTAGAAACGGATTACGCGTGGACTAAAAATCGATTATCGCCCTGATAAAACCGATTAAAGGCACAATTTTTACTTCAAAATGTGCATTTCATCGATTAAAAACATAATGAATCGACAAAATGCATGTCTTTAATCGATTTTAACATTTCTTTAACACTTTCTTTCAGGTAGGCGGTTAATTTTACTATCCCAAATCTAAATAACCTAACAATGAAAAGACCTACTTTATTACCAGTTATGGTATTGTTAATCATGTTTGCAACCTCATGTTCGTCTGAATCTTTAGATGACAATGCAAACAATGCACAAGCTCATTTAGTGGTTCCAGAAACCAAATCTATTGAAGTGGAAATTATGGAACTGATAAATGATCATAGATTAAGTATGGGTTTAAACCCATTAAACAATATGAATGTTATTAAAGCACAAGCTTATAGCCATACGGGTTATATGATTGCTCAAAATAACGTGTCTCATGATAATTTTTTCCAACGTAAAAGTTATTTGGTCAATAATGTAGGTGCCAATAGGGTGTCTGAAAATGTGGCCTATGGTTACACATCAGCACAGTCCGTGGTCAATGCCTGGTTAAACAGTGATGGTCACCGTGAAAACATTGAAGGTAATTATACCGATTTTGATATCTCAGCCGAACAGAATGAAGAAGGTAGATGGTATTACACCAATATATTTGTTAAGAAATAAAAACCGACTCATAATTGTTAGTATATAGATAGATTAATAGCAACCCAAATCAATTTACTTAAGACAAAAAAGACTACCGTTCTGGTAGTCTTTTTTATTAAATAATAAATACCTTCAATTAATGATTCATTTGTATAAATTTTAAGTAACTGATTTGCAGAAATAATATAGAATTTTTTATTCAAATAGATGGTTTATAAAAAAGCTTTCAATTTCTTCGGTAGAATAATTTTCTAAAATTTTATCATATAATCTTAATCCGCAGCTTTCAAATTTCTTTTCAACATGAATTAAAACGTAATTTACAGTTTCAATCAATTCATCAATTCTTTTAACGGACCAACTTCCAATTCTCATTTGTTGAAATTTCATTGTAGCTTTTTCTGGGTTAGATTTGCTTACTGCAATGAATGCAGCTCCAAGTTCAAATTCGGTTTTTCTGCGATGAGCAATGAATCTATCTCTTAAATTTCTCAAGTACTCATGATTTTTTAAATGAATAGAATTATTTCCAAAAACTTGTTTTACATTCAATTGTGTATAGTCTTTTGAAGATGTAAAACACCTTCCATATATTGAAATGGCAGAATACATGAAGGATGATTCAAAAATTGTATTTTCAGTTTTTTTTAGTTCATTCAAATAGTCTAAAACAGAAATTAAATCTACTTTCATTGAACCATAAGAAATAACCTGCTTAGAATACTTTTCTGGAATTAAGGCTAGTTGAAAATCATCACCATAATTGTTATAAGTAACTTCTAATAATTTTTTTATAAAATCTTCTTTGGCTTCCATGTGCTCTAACAATATCTTGCTTTTATGTAAACAAAGCTAACTTTTTTAAAATTCAAAAGCCACTCACTGGGAGTGGCTTTTTAGTTAATAAGATCATTGTTAGGAAGGTTTTAATATTGTAAGCATATTAAATCAATTTACTTAAATCTTATAACTAGTATTGTTATGAAATCACTGGTTAAGCTGCTTAAACAGCCTAACCAGCATTTCAGATCTGTTTTTATTGATTATCGCTTAAGATGATGAATTTAGATCGTCTGTTAGCTTGATGCTGTTCTTTAGTACATGGTACACCATTAGAACATTCGTTAACCAACTGCGACTCACCATAACCAATAGCACTTTCTATACGCTCTTGGGCAATGCCTCTTGAGTATAAGTACTCTTGGGTTGATTTAGCACGTCTGTCAGATAACTTCATGTTATAACGATCACTACCACGACTATCAGTATGCGATTCGATTTTAATGACCATATTAGGGTGCGCACGCATGACAGAAACGATGTTTTCTAACTCGTAAGCTGCATCCGGTCTGATATTCCATTTATCGAAATCAAAGAATATTGGGTTAATCACTATTTCGCCACCAATAATTAATGGTACTAAATTAAGGTCAACAATATTTTCGTCACCATTGATATCGGACGTTGTAATGTCTTTCTTATCATCTTTGTAATCGTCCATACTACCTAATACGGTATATTTTTGGTCACAATCCGCTTCAATTTCGTATTCACCTTCTTCATTGGTATTGGTTTCAGCCACAATCTTACCAGCTTCATCAATAAGCTGTACTTTAGCACCAGCTAATGGTGTTAATTTTAAACTGTCTCTTACCACACCTTTAATAAGTTGTTTACATGGCATTTCCTTAAGGCTGTAAATATCGTCACCACCTTTACCACCTGGTCTGTTAGATGAGAAGTAACCTTCTTTTGTATCGCTATTGATATAGAAAGCAAAGTCATCATAACCACTATTGTAAGGCGCTCCCAAGTTCACGGCTTCAGCAGAATCATCCTTAAGGACATTGGATTTAAAAATATCCAATAGACCAAGGTTTAAGAATCCATCGGAAGAGAAGTACAAGGTACTGTCTTTAGCCACAAATGGGAACATTTCACGTCCTTCGGTGTTTACTGATTCTCCTAAATTTTCAGGCGTACCATAGCTGTCACCGTCAATAGACACTTTATAAATATCTGTTTGACCATAACCACCTTCACGATCTGAAACAAAATAAAGGGTTTTGTTGTCTGGACTCAATGCTGGATGACCAGTAGAGTAGACGTCATCATTAAATGGTAACTCGACACTTTCGCCCCAACCTTCATCGGTTTTTTGAGCTTTATATATTTTTAAATGAGATGTTCCTTTTTTGTCATAGCGTGGCTTATTACGCTTGTCCACATTATCGCGGGTAAAGTACATGGTATTACCATCTTTGGTAATGCAAACACTCGCTTCGTGAATATCATCACGTTTTACTTCGTCAAATTCTACACCAGTAACATCGCCAAGTTCATACTTGTTTTCTTCATCATTACTGATTTCACCAGAATAGATATCCAAGTAAGGTTCTCCGTTCCATTTGTAAATATCGTTTTCAGTATTTCTAGCCGAGGCAAAGTATAAGGTGTTTTCGAAAACAAAACCACCAAAGTCGGAATAGCTAGAGTTGGCATCTAGGTTTTTGGTTTCAACCACAATACCTTTTTGTGATTCTAACTTTTCATACAGACCAATATTACTTTCGCTAAATTCTTTGGCACGTCTATCATCATTCTGAAGCTCCTTAAATGTTTCCATCCAAGTGTTAGCTTCCTCGTAATTACCCAAACTACGCTGTGTTTGAATGTATTTATAGATATATTCAGGATTCACCTTATCATACTTACGAATAGCTAGGTTATACCATTTTGAAGCTTGCTGGGTTAACGAGTTGTTATAGTAGCAATCTCCTAATCTGGTTAAAACATGTTCTGAACTATCACCTTTTGTAACAGCTTCTTCGTACAACTCGGCCGCTTTTAGGTAAGCGTAGTTGTCAAAAAACTTGTCAGCTACTTTTTTTTGCGAAAATAGAAAAGTACTACTTAATGCAATTATTGTGAATATTACTTTAGTTTTCATACGATTTTATTTTTAGAAATATCTAGGTGATTTAATTCGTTTCGTTTTAAATAATTCAAACATTATTAAAACTTCATGTGTTCCGCCAGTGTATGAATTTAAATCCGATAGCGGATATTCATAAGAGTATCCAACACGTAGTTGTTTTGATACCTGGAAATCGGCTATACCAGCCAGAGCTGATGTATTTTGGTCTAATCTATACCCACCACCAAACCAGAACTTTTCATAGAATAAAAAGTTGGCAGTAATGTCATACGATAATGGCGCACCATTGGTAGCCTTAATCAAAAAGGCAGGTTTTAATTTGGTGTTTTCTCCTAGGTCAAATACCACACCACCCGTGAAATAATAACTCACACGTTCTAATGCTTGATATTCTTGACCGTCAGGCGATTCAGTACTGTAATCGTTGTTTAGTATTCTAGGAGTTGAAAGTCCTAAATACCAGCGTTGACTGTGCCAGTAAAGACCTGCACCAATGTTAAAATTCATTCTGTCTTCTACACCAAAAACCGTTGGATCTTGACCAGTAGGGTCAACATTGGCTCTATCTAGACTGTAACTAGTTAGACCAGCTTTAACACCAAAGGCCAATTCCGTTTTTTGACCGGTTTTAATGGTATATGAGAAATCACCATAGAAATAGTTGAATCGCTCATCACCAAGTTTATCATTAATGAATGATGCTCCAATACCAATCTTGTCATTTCTCAATGGAGAATGTACTGATAAGGTTTGGGTTATTGGACCACCATCAAAGCCAACCCATTGACTTCTATGTAGACCAACTACACTTAAGGTCTCTCTACTACCCGCATAAGCTGGGTTAATCGAGATGGTATTATACATGTATTGAGTGAATTGCGGTAATTGTTGCGCAACTCCAACCGTACAACTTAATAATGCCAATGCAATTATATAATGTTTAATAAGTTTCATAGGTCTAAGTTTTATTTGGTTCCTACGTAGAAGTAACCTGTAATAGGTTTCCGTCCACTATTTTTTAGATTAATGATATAGTAGTAAGTTCCTGTTGGCACTTTATCAGAGTTTCCAAACGAAGAACTATGGGCAGTTCCATTCCAATCATTATTGTAGCTACTTGCTTCAAAGATCATAGCTCCCCAACGGTTGAAAATTTTAAGGTCGATGGTAAATCCACAATCTTCAATACCAGATACTTCAAAGTATTCATTCCATTGATCTCCATTTGGTGTTACAGCGGTTGACACGGTAATGTCATCACATGGTAATACCACACAATCATCATTAACAGTAATCACTACTTCGGTTGTACTTAAACATCCACCGTCTTCGACCGAATAGCTGAATATGTAATCACCAAGCTCCACTTCTAAAGGATCAAAAATACTTCCGTCCAATGTGGTGTCACCAGAAATCACTTCCCAGGTGCCAGATGTGTCATCTCCAGAGTAATATTCGAATAGGTCAATAGCTCCATCATCCGTACATCTATCATCGGTTCTAGTAGTTACAAAATCCTGAAATTCTACAAATACATTTTGTGTAAAGACGGCTTTAAGGTTACAGTGATCAATAACATTCCATGTCCAAACAATTTGATAATCACCAGGATTGTTGATATCGAATGTACTGGTCACTTGCGGATTATCACCAATGATTTCAACATTGGTTGAACATTCGTCAAATTGCAGTACCGGAGGATCTGGTATCGCATCACACGTCACCGTAATATCAGACAAGTCATTTGTAACTGATGGTGGTGTTGTGTCTATCACGTTAATGGTTTGTGATACACTTGTCATGTTTCCACAAGCATCTTCAAAATCCCATGTACGAGTAATAACCACATTACATAAATCGGAATTATCCATAGTCTCAACACCTTGTGACGTTAATTCACCATCACAATTATCTGTAGTTGATAACGGCATCATATCTGGAACATCAACGATACAGCTATATGTTGCATCAGCAGGTGCTTCTGGAGCATCTGGTGCAATGGTATCACCAACTGTAATGGTTTGTGTTACTTCAATAGAGTTGTTACACGCATCGGTTACACTATAAGTTCTAGTAATAGTCTCTGGACAAGTCTGACCATCAGAGCTGTCACCAACAAAGGCTACTACAGGCGTTGAACAGTTATCAGCCGCATCCGTTACTACTGAAATATCAGCAGCAGGCACGTCATCGATACATTGTACACTAATCGCTTCAGGGTTAGAAGCTGTAGGCGCAATAGTATCACCAACCGTAATGGTTTGTGTTACTTCAATGGAATTGTTACACGCATCCGTTACACTATAAGTTCTAGTAATAGTTTCTGGACAAGTCTGACCATCAGAACTATCACCAACAAAGGCTACTACAGGCGTTGAACAGTTATCGGCCGCATCCGTTACTACTGAAATATCAGCAGCAGGCACGTCATCGATACATTGTACACTAATCGCTTCAGGGTTAGAAGCTGTAGGCGCAATAGTATCACCAACTGTAATGGTTTGTGTTACTTCAATGGAATTGTTACACGCATCGGTTACACTATAAGTTCTAGTAATAGTCTCTGGACAAGCTTGACCATCCGAGCTATCACCAACAAAGGCTACTACAGGCGTTGAACAGTTATCGGCAGCGTCCGTCACTACTGAAATATCAGCAGCAGGTACGTCATCGATACATTGTACACTAATCGCTTCAGGGTTAGAAGCTGTAGGCGCAATAGTATCACCAACTGTAATGGTTTGTGTTACTTCAATGGAATTGTTACACGCATCGGTTACACTATAAGTTCTAGTAATAGTCTCTGGACAAGCTTGACCATCCGAGCTATCACCAACAAAGGCTACTACAGGCGTTGAACAGTTATCGGCAGCGTCCGTCACTACTGAAATATCAGCAGCAGGTACGTCATCGATACATTGTACACTAATCGCTTCAGGGTTAGAAGCTGTAGGCGCAATAGTATCACCAACTGTAATGGTTTGTGTTACTTCAATGGAATTGTTGCACGCATCCGTTACACTATAAGTTCTAGTAATAGTTTCTGGACAAGTCTGACCATCAGAACTGTCACCAACAAAGGCTACTACAGGCGTTGAACAGTTATCAGCCGCATCCGTTACTACTGAAATATCAGCAGCAGGTACGTCATCGATACATTGTACGCTAATTGCTTCAGGGTTAGAAGCCGTTGGCGCAATGGTATCAGCCACAGTAATTGTTTGAGATATAGATGATGTATTGTTACATGCGTCAGTAAATGTCCAAGTGCGTGTAATAATTACATTACAAGGATTAGAATCGTCTGTTGCATCAACAGCAGTCGCTGTGATATCACCAGAACAATCATCAGTAGCTGTTAAATCACCTGGCGCAGGTACATCACCAATACACTCGTAAGTGATATCGGCTGGAGCACTAGGAGCAGTAGGCGCTACAGTATCTTGAATAGTAAAGGTTGCCGTTGTGGAAGTTTCATTACCACAACCATCGGTAGCTGTAAAAGTAACAGTAGCCGAACCTGTTTCACCACATTCGTCTGAAAGGGCAGTGAAATCGTTTGACCATGATACAGCCGAACAATCATCGGTTGCTGTTGCACCACCATTATTATTTAACCAATCATTTAATTCGCTTAAGTTTCCAGAACCGTCACATTCTACAGTTGCATCAGCAGCAGGAGTTACATCTGGAGCTTCAGTGTCTTGAATAGCATAGGATGCTGTTACAGAAGTAGAATTACCACAAGCATCGGTAGCTGTAAAAGTCACTTCAATAGCAGCAGAACAATCAGAAGCTGTTCCACCATAATTGTTAGTCCAAGTCACGTCGCTACAGTTATCTGAAGCTACAGCACCACCATTATTATTTAACCAATCTTCAATGGCACCATTGTTACCAGTACCGTCACATTCAATCGAGATGTCACCAGCAGGTGTATCAATTGTTGGAGCAATGGTATCTGTTACCGTAATAGTCTGTGATACTGAAGATGTATTGTTACAATCATCTGTAAATGTCCATGTACGTGTAATAATAACATTACAAGGATCTGTATTGTCAGTAGCATCCACAGCTGTTACTGTAATATCACCAGAACAATTATCAGTAGCTGTTAAATCACCAGCAACAGGTACATCACCAACACACTCGTAAGTGATATCGGCAGGAGCACTTGGCGCCACCGGAGGAATCGTATCAGAAATTGTAATAGTTTGAGCAACAGATGATGCGTTATTACAATCATCTGTAAATGTCCAAGTACGTGTAATAACTACATTACAAGGATCAGAACTATCCGTTGCATCTACAGCAGTCACTGTGATATCACCTGAACAGTTATCAGTAGCCGTAAGGTCACCAGGTGCAGGCACATCACCAACACACTCATAAGTCATATCAGCAGGAGCACTAGGTGCCACTGGTGCAATTGTATCGGCAACAGTAATCGTTTGAGAAACAGACGATGCGTTATTACAATCATCGGTAAACGTCCAAGTACGTGTAATGATTACATTACAAGGATCAGAACTATCAGTTGCATCTACGGCCGTTACAGTAATATCACCGGAACAATCATCAGTAGCTGTTAAATCACTTGGCGCAGGTACATCACCAATACACTCGTAAGTGATATCGGCAGGAGCACTAGGAGCAGTAGGCGCTACAGTATCTTGAATAGTAAAGGTTGCTGTTGTGAAGGATTCATTACCACAACCATCGGTAGCTGTAAAAGTAACAGTAGCCGAACCTGTTTCACCACAGTCATCAGATAGACCTGTGAAATCGTTTGACCATGCCACAGCTGAACAATCATCAGTTGCAGTAGCACCACCATTATTATTTAACCAATCGTTTAATTGGGTTAGGTTTCCAGAACCGTCACATTCTACAGTTTCATTAGAAGCTGGTGTTACGGCAGGAGGTGTTGTATCTTGAATTGCGTAGGATGCTGTAGTGGAAGTTGAATTACCACAAGCATCGGTAGCTGTAAAAGTTACTTCAATAGCAGCAGAACAATCAGAAGCTGTTCCACCATAATTATTGGTCCAAGTCACGTTGCTACAGTTATCTGAAGCCACAGCACCACCATTATTATTTAACCAATCTTCAATGGCACCATTGTTACCAGTACCGTCACATTCAATCGAGATGTCACCAGCAGGTGTATCAATTGTTGGAGCAATGGTATCTGTTACCGTAATAGTCTGTGATACTGAAGATGTATTGTTACAATCATCTGTAAATGTCCAAGTACGTGTAATAACAACATTACAAGGATCTGTATTGTCAGTAGCATCCACAGCTGTTACTGTAATATCACCAGAACAGTTATCAGTAGCTGTTAAATCACCGGCAACAGGTACATCACCAATACACTCGTAAGTGATATCGGCAGGAGCACTTGGAGCAACTGGATTTTGAGTATCTTGAATAGTAAACGTAGCTGTGCTTGAAATTTCATTGCCACAGTCATCAGTAGCTGTAAAGGTTACTGTAGCAGAACCTGTTTCACCACAGTCATCCGATAGACCTGTGAAATTGTTTGACCATGTTACATTACTACAGATATCTGTAGCTGTTGCACCACCATTACTATTTAACCAATCATTTAAGTCAGTAGTATTTCCAGAACCGTCGCACTCTACAGTTAAATCAGCTGCAGGAGAATCTAGAGTTGGAGGAATTAAATCAATTATTGTAAATAATGCTGTTGTTGTATTGGCATTATCACAATCATCTGTTGCAATAAATCTAACTAGTGTTCTAGATGTTTCGCCACATTGATCAATAACATTTAATATCTCGTAGGTCCATGTTACGTTAGAACAATTGTCTGTGGCATTTGCCCCAGCATTTGTATCTAACCAAGCTTGGAATTCAGAAGTGTTTCCTGTTCCATCACACAATACTGTTTGATCTGCACCAACAGTTGTGATATTAGGAGCAATGGTATCTGCTACCGTAATTGTTTGTGATACAGATGAACTGTTGTTACAAGCATCAGCAAAAGTCCAAGTACGTGTAATTATGATATTACATGGGTCAGAATTGTCAGTAACGTCCACACCGGTTACAATGATATCTCCAGCACAATTATCAGTTGCTGTTAAATCACCCGGAGCAGGTACATCTGTTAAACACTGGTATGCTATATCAGCAGGCGCACTTGGTGCTATTGGAGCTGTTGTATCTGAAACTGTAATGGTTTGCGAAATCACCGTTTCATTATTACAGCTATCAGTAAATGTCCAAGAACGTGTAATAATCACATTACAAGGGTCTGAATTGTCTGTATTATCAATACCTGTCACGGTAATGTCACCAACACAATTATCTGTTGCTGTCAAATCACCTGGAGCAGGTACATCTGTTAAACATTGGTATGCTGCATCAACAGGTGCACTAGGTGCCACAGGAGCGATGGTATCTGAAACCGTAATGGTTTGCGAAATCACCGTTTCATTGTTACAGCTATCCGTAAAAGTCCAAGAACGTGTAATAATCACATTACAAGGATCAGAGTTATCAGTGGAATCGACACCAGTTACGGTAATGTCACCAACACAATTATCTGTTGCTGTCAAATCACCTGGAGCAGGTACATCTGTTAAACATTGGTATACTGCATCCGCAGGTGCACTAGGTGCCACAGGAGCGGTGGTATCTGAAACCGTAATGGTTTGCGAAATCACCGTTTCATTATTACAGCTATCTGTAAAAGTCCAAGAACGTGTAATAATCACATTACAAGGATCGGTATTATCAGTAGAATCAACACCAGTAACAGTAATGTCACCATCGCAATTATCAGTAGCTGTTAAATCACCAGCTGCAGGTACATCCGTTAAACACTGGAATGCTGTATCAGCAGGAGCACTTGGTGCTACTGGAGCAGTGGTGTCTGAAACCGTAATGGTTTGCGAAATAACCGTTTCATTATTACAGCTATCAGTAAAAGTCCATGTACGTGTAATAATCACATTACAAGGATCGGTATTATCAGTAGAATCAACACCAGTCACAGTAATATCTCCAGCACATGCATCTGTAGCTGTTAAATCACTTGGTGCTGGCACGTCAGTTGAACACTGATATGTAATATCAGCAGGGGCACTTGGTGCCGCAGGCGCAATTGTATCGTCTATAGTAATTGTTTGAATATCTGATGCAGATTGTCCACAATCATCAGTAATTGTAAATTCTCTAATTATTGTCGTTGGACAAGTTCCTGAAGCCGTATCCTGATATGTGATTTCAGCAACATTATCTTCTGTAAATGTACCACCTTCAGCTAAAAACTGTAATTCAGTAATTACTGCAGGTGTTGTACTATATGGAAGCGATGTTAAAGCACCGTTAGTGACATCATCAGCGTCGCAGCCTTCAACATTAATATCAGTAGGAGCTCCAATAACCGGAGCTGTGTTGTCGCTTACTACTATAGTTGCATCTTCACTAATAGCACAGTTATTATCATCTGTTACAGTGACTGTATAGGTTCCAGCAGGAAGATTTGAAAATTCATTATTATTTTGAACATAACCTGCAGGTTCTGGGCTTATACTATAAGTATATGTTCCAAAACCACCAGAAACACCACTTGCTGTAATAGTTCCTGTTGTTCCTCCATTACATGCTACATTAGAAGCATCTAACGTTAAACCTACTAAAGGTGCGTAAACCGTTACAAAATAGGACTGGTCATCTACAACACCATCATTGTCGGTAACGGTTAGGGTTACAGTATAGTCACCAGGCGCCGGAAACGTATGGGTTGGGTTTTGAGCATTGGAGTTAGGGCTACCATCACCAAAATTCCAAACATAATTGTAAGGATTATCTATGTCACCACCGGTAGTCCCGTCAGTAAACTGTAATGATAATGAATCACAAACTACAGCCGTGCTGAAGTTGGCAATAAGTGGTGCGTTAACTTGAAAGCCATCAGCATCAAAATAACATTTAGATGGGTTAGGCGCACAAGGTCTTCCGGCATTAGCTTGCCAAGACATGTAAAAGTTACGTAGTTGAATTTGATCACCACAATTCCAGTTGATTTGTTGGACTTGTGTATTCTGTCCTACAGGAAGAGCTTGTCCTTCAAATAAACAATCATTTACGTGATAACTGAATTCACCATTGATAAACACGTCATAATCGATATATAGACTATAACGACCAGCTCCTGTATTGGCATTAAAGAATGCAAAAATATAGGCAGACTGGGGTGTACCTGGTGTACAGTTGTTGTCTAATGGATCACCATTAATATCCGCTAAATAGAAATTACCTAGGGTAAAATCATTTGCGGAACAAGAGTCAGCATTTAATGCTGTTTCTGCTAATGAATCCGTGTTTGTAACACCCATGTCAACCACTTCTGTGGTTTCTTTACTAGGTGTTTGCCCCATTGCTAAACCATGCACGAATAATAGAATTATTATGACATAGCTAGGCAGATTAATTTTATGAGTAATTGTCTTCATAAGATTGTAGATTTGTATTTACTGCAAAAACTGTTTTTACCTAATGTTTAAACAATATTAATTGTTCAACAAATAGATGATATTATAAAATGTTATTGAGGGAAGTGCACTATATAATAGCGCGAATGGATTAAGATATTTCATTTGATTTGGGGTCATAAATTAATTAATAGCTTACGACACAAATAAATAGCGATATTGCTATCTAATCAAATAAAAATGTCAAATAACTCATAAATTCGATAAAAAGTATGAGAAAAACCTTTCATCGGATTATTGGGATAATTTAACGGGTGACTTTTTTGCAGTCTATAATACAGGATGTTACCATAGGTTAATTTTTAATTGTTAGATTTGGTTAATATTAATGATACATTAAATTATTGGGTGCAATATATGTCATTTGTCTGAATAATCAAACACTTTATCGATATTTTTTGACTTTAATCGAATCAATATGAGAAAACTAATACTAGTAAGGCATGCAAAATCCTCGTGGGATCACGGTTTAAGTGATATTAATAGGCCATTAAAGGAAAGAGGTTTCAAGGATGCAAAAGTTGTTGCTAATAAATTATTGGAATCTAATTATCAGATTGATAGAGTCCTTACAAGTAATGCGGTTAGGGCGATGACGACAGCTGAAATATTTGTAAATACTCTAAAATTTGTAGAAAACATAGTCATTTTAAACAATAGGCTCTATGACTTTTCAGGGGAAAATCTAGTTGAGGTCATAAAAAAATGTCCTATAAATATCAATACACTCATGATATTTGGGCATAACCATGCTATAACCAATTTTGTAAATAGGTTTGGAAGTCAATACATTAATAATGTACCTACTTGCGGAGTCGTGGTCATAGATTTTGACATCCCAAATTGGCAAAAATTAGATAAAGGCGAAACCGTTTTGACCTTGTTTCCTAAAGATTTAAGATAAAAATGCTAGAATTCCGAATTTAGTTAGTATCTGTACAAATACAGTCACTCAACCCTTGAAGGAAATCCACACCAATGGTAATCATGTGGGTACCAGAATTATAACCAGCAAGGTCATTCATCGTAATTTGATATGAATAAGCAAAATAGAACTTGGATTTCATAATACCGGCCATTGGTCCAACGTTAAGTGGTTTAAACGGCTGATCATTGAGAAATCGGTAAGACAAGCCTATCCAATAATAATCTTCCTTTCTATTATATTTTCGGTATTTGAAATTAATATCGGTACTGGAACGGTTATCACTTTCAAACATTTGGTAAAATATTGAAGGTTCAAATTCTACACGCTTGTTTGATTTACTTTGGATGACATATCCTGTATAAATTTGATAGTTACGCAACAGTTCAGGTTCAATTCCCCTGAAATCTTCAATATCCTTACTTAAAAGATTATTGACATTTAGACTAAAATAAAATCCACCATAGCGATAAAGCGCTCCGACGTCAAAGTTATTATTTGAGTTTGAACGGTCACCATTAATATTTGGATCAACAATAGGAATATCATATGTTGGTTGAAAGTTATTAACGTCCACCCTAAAACTGTTTAAGTTATAGGATATACCTAGTGAGAGAAATTGTCTACTGGTATAATCCAAGGTTAAGTGGTGTGAAAAAGACACTTTTAGTCCCTTTTGGTGCGTATTACCATTTTTGTCATTATATAATGATATACCAGCACCAGATCTATTGGCAACTCGAATATCGGCATATAATGATTGATTGTCGGGAGCATCTTTTATACCTACCCATTGTGTTAGGCCATTCAATCGAATTCTCATGTTATCACCAATACCTGCATAGGTTGGAGAAATCACAAAGTCATTGTCAGCTAAATATTGTGTCCAAACGGGAAGGTTTAACTCTTGGGCAAAGCCATACCCAGTGGTTAAAAGCAGTATATATGTTAATATTTTTTTCATAAGGTTAAGTTTAGTTCTTGGGTTTTGCTCAAAAGTTATTATCTATATAAAGTGAAATTGCCTACAAAATCACGATCTGAATTTGAGCTATTTAAATTAACTACATACCAATAATCACCCGTTGGTAGTTCTTTATCGTTATATCGACCATCCCATTTCTCACCAACATTTAATGTGGCTATCTTACGACCATAGCGGTCGAAGATTGAAAAAGTTAGGTTCGGATAATTGGTTGTACATCCAGGAGCCCATTCATCAGTAACACCATCACCATTTGGGGTAAAGTAATTGGGGATACAGATATCAATGAATTCCATAAAAATGGTTGCCATGGCACTACAGCCACTACTATCAGTAACCACCACAACATATTCTCCAGATTCCGTAATAACAAAGGTATTGGTAGAACCGTAATCTTCTCCGTTCAATGTAAACTGATAATCACCAGTTCCGCCACTGGCGTTTGCAGTGAAGGTGTTAAGCTCTGTTTCAGTGAGCACCAATGTTAGAGGGTCAAATGCATCAATATCAAAGAATTCCGTAGTCTGAACACAACCATTGGTATGTCTCACATCAATGAAATGATTTGTTCCGGCTGGTACATCAATGAACACATTGCTAGCTTGATAAGGTCCACCATTAAGGGAGTAGTCTAAATCATCTAGATTAGTTATACTTTCATCAACTAAAACCGTTACCGTGTTGCTTTGGGCATTGTTCACACAATTGTACTCGATAACAACCGTTGGGTTTATGGCAACAGCTTCTGGGAATGTAATGTTCCATTCCGATTCACAGCCTTGACTATCTCTAACAAACACAGTATGGTCACCACCACCAAGATTGGTGAAATCAAACTGTGTTTGAGTCACAGGACCTGTTGTATAAGGGCCATCGTAACTGTCCAAACTCACACTATAAGGAGCCGTTCCACCAGAGATTTCAATACTGAATTCACCATCCATATCGCCTTCACAAACTTCAGGGAACATAGAATCGGCAACAATACTGATAATTACAGGAACAGGTTCAGAAATGGTGAAATCAAAAGTTACATAACAACCCAATTCATCTTGAACAATGACATTATAGTCTCCTGGAGCTAAATTTTCAAAAATATTAGTTTCAAAAAATTGATTGAGTTGCGGAGATATAGCATACATAATAGTTCCAGTACCACCTGAAGCCGAAATTTCTAAAATACCGTCTTCAGAGCCTGTACAGGTTACGTCACTAACCGTAAAGGTTGCTTCTAGAGTTTCAGTTGGTTCCGTAATAGTAATTGGAGCAGTGGCCGTAATACAGTCACCGCTTTCAACAGATACCACATAGGTACCTGCCACTAGTTCGGTAAATACACCAGGTGAATTTTGAGTAGCAGGAATCGTATTGCCGGCTGTATCCTGTAGGGTGTAAATATAGTTACCCAATCCTCCTTGTGCCGTGGCTAGAATACTCCCCGTATTATCACCAGCACAGTTAATGGTAGGATTTGTTGAATCTAAATTGATGACCAATGATGGTAAAACATCAATGGTAATTTCATTGGACACATAAGCAATACAGCCATTGGCGTCCATAACATAGTATGCGTAGGTTCCTGGACTTACAGGGAATGTTGTTGAAGTCGCAAATGAACCTAAAACAGTTGTAAAATTACTGTTGTTACTGTAAGTGTAAGGTCCTGTTCCACCAGTGGCACTTAATGTCAACGTTGCTTCATTCAAACAGGTTTGGGTTGTTGCCGTAACCAAGTCAGCTTCTACGGGAGTTGGTTGGTCAATAACAATATCCAATGATGTGGTTTCACAATTATAGCCGTCCGTAATAATAACATTATATGTACCCGCTCCTAAATTGGTAAACACGTTGGATGTTTGAGGTCCCGATGTACTTGGAGTTGGTAAAATAGTGTTCAAGGTATATGAATAATTACTTCCCTGACCACCCGTTACATTAGTGATAGTTATTGAGGCATTTTGGTCACCAAAACAAGATAACATCGTTGTGCTTGGTGTAAATGTCGCACTGATAGGTGTTGGCTCTACAAGCACAATAGATGTCGATGCTACACAGCCAGAGATATCTCTTACATTAATCGTATAGGTTCCAGCCGAAAGACCAGTAAAGGTGTTATTTGGTGAATAGGCTACTGTTGCAGCACCAGTGAGTTCATACTCATAATTTCCCCAACCACCAGTAGCAATGGCTGTAATGGTACCATTGATATTATCACAGGTTACATTGGAAGTTTCCGTAGCGCTTACCATTAGGGCTTCAGTAGGTGAACTGATAATCACATTCGCCGTTGTTGAACAGAAAGGAATTTGGGTTTCTGTCAATTCAACAGTATAGCTTCCAGCCGACATACCAGAAACGGTAATCGGGTTTGTTGACGTATTGCCATTGACAATACCAGTTACTGATGTTCCCAAGCTATCAAAAACCTCATAGTTGTAAGTTCCCGAATAGCCATTCACCAGCAATTCAAAAGAACCATCATTACCTCCAAAACAGGTTATAGCTGTCGGTGTTAATGACATTGTTGGCGGCACAGCTGCCGTTAATGAAACCTGTACCTCTTCGGTACAAGATGTTACGGTATCTGTAACTGTAATAGTATAAAGACCAGAAGGTACACCTGTAAATACATTGCCTGCTAATGTTATAGAAGCTGGATTCGGACTGATACTGTAAGTAAAAGCACCAGATCCACCAGTAGCAGTTACCGTTATCTCACCATCATCATCGTTACAGGTTGGTTGCGCTGTTACCGAAGGCGATAAGTTTAATGGCGCTTCAATAGTTACAGATACTAAATTACCACATCCGTTGGCATCATTAACTTCAATGGTATGAGTACCTGAATATAAGTTTGAAATGGTAAATGGTGCCGTTTGTGTCTGGAAAGCACCACCATTAATACTAAAGCTATAAGGTGGAATTCCAGCGGTAGTCAACGCAACATCAATCTCAAAGTTGCCTTCGGTTGTGGTACATTGATCATTTAACGAAGCTGCAATAACCGGAGCAGGATCCATTGGCAATACAATAACAGGACTTGTTTCAACACAACCATAAGCATCCAATACATGCACGTAATAATTTCCAGCATCCATATTGAAGGTACTAGCCGATGCCCAAGAAGCATCATTGGCAGCAGGAGCTGTTGCGGTTGTTGTGATTTGGTATTGATAAGGAGCTGTTCCATCATGGCCAACAGCACTGATGATACCAGAATTGGCATTACAATTTGCATTTTGGTCTACAGAAACAGTCAAGCTTAATGGAATAGCTGATTCTGTGATATTAAAAGGGGCGGTTACAACCCCACATCCAGCATTAGGTCCTGATGTTTCAGTTATTAATACGTAATAATTTCCAAAAGGCAATGGTCCTAAATCTGTAACAGTATAGGAGCCACCTGCAGGAACTGTATTCGATCCTGTTATTCCTGTAGTTCCTAAAGTGGAAGAATCAAAAATTTCATAACTGATGTTTGTTGCAACGCCATATGAACTATTCACAGTAAATGATACATTACCGTCTGCACTTCCAGTACAGGTAATATTATTAGAACTAATAGCACTTAAAGTTAGTGTGGAATCACTAGGAATAGGTGTTGTAGCAGGTTCATAATAGCTACAGTTAGTTGAGGCATCATAAACGATGAAGGTATAGGTTACACCAGGTGTTAAACCAGTAAACGTAGCCGATTCACTCCCAGGAGCATCTTCTGGAATCCATGACCCAGGTGGGTTAGGATAGACTGAAATGGCACCTTGGTAGATACTGAAAAAGAATGGTCCAGAACTGCTCAATGTGCTACCGATACTCACAACAGCAGTTCCGCCAGTAGCGCAATCAACAGTTGATGATACATTGATTTCTAAATCTGAAGGCGGTGAAGCCACTAAAACATCTTGATTTAAAACAGAACAGCCATTGGCATCTACCACATTGATTTGGTACAGACCAAAATCAACCACATCAAAACTGACAGAAGTTGTTCCAGTCGAATTCAATTCAGAGTTGGAATACCCGTTAGTTCCCGTCACAAAGTAATTGTAAGGAGCTGTTCCACCAGTTACGCCATCAATAATAATGGAGCCTTGTGATAGACCACCACCTGTACAAGTAATATCAACTGTATGGTAATTAACCACAATAGGATCTGGTTCAGTAATGTTAATAGTATCGGTTCCAGTACACGATTTGGCATCAGTTACTGTAATAGTATACGTGCCTGCTGGTAATCCGGAAGTTTGTGTTCCGTAATCGGTGCCCGTAGTGTCATTATATACGTTAATGGTAAAAGGCGGTGTGCCAACTGTCGTGTCAATGGTAATATCAATGGTGCCATTAGTGTCACCATTACATAATACGGGTTGTGTTTGTGTAATCAAACTGATAGCTGGAGGTACAATAGGATTAATAGTGTGAACCATAGACTCTGCTGTACAGCCATTAGCATCAGTTACTTCAAATTGATAGGTACCTGGAGTTGTGGTACTGTAAGTGAAAGTAGCACCAGTTGCACCAAGATTTGTATAGGCGCCACCATTGATGGATACAGCATAGCTATATGGAGCAGGTCCTGTGATTGTTCCCGTAATCATAGCATCAGGATCAGCCGTACAATCCAAATCTTCAGTTAGAACCGTAGCAACTGTAGGTACTGGTAATGGGTCAATAGTATAAGTCTCACTATAAGTACAATCGTTTTCATCAATCACTTGAAACGTATAGGTTCCTGGAGCTAAACCAGTGAATGAGTTGGATACTTGATATGGTGTCGCAGCTGAAGCTGGCGCGATTATTTGGTATTGTAACACACCCACACCACCTGTTGTACTCGTTATAGTAACTGTTGTGGTGTTTGCAGGGCAGGTAAGAGGCGTATGCTCAAAAGTTAAATCAGTTGGAGGATTTAACGGATCAATGGTAATATCATTGGTAATAAAAGTACAGTCGCTTGCGTCCTGAACCGTAATGGTATAGGTACCATTGGTTAAGCCTGTAAATGTATCACTAACTTGAAAGTTAACACCATCGATACTATAGGTATATGGAGGTGTTCCACCAGTTATACCTGTTACAGTTATGGTGCCGTTTGATGTACATGTATAAGCGGCTGTCAGGATAGCAGTACCATCAATTGGTTCTGGTGATGAAATAACAACTGTCTGCGGATCGGAATTACAGATGGAACCACCAAAGGAATATTGAACGACCAGATCATAACTGCCTTCTGGTAGGTTAGTAAAAGAAGATGAATTTGTGAAAGTTGCTCCACCATCAATACTAAATTCCAAACTGTTTCCGTTGGCATTGGTCACATTGAAGTTAATGGAACCATTGGAATCACCGGAACAATCCAAATCATTAACTGATACGGTATATTCTGGAGCTAAGATATCCTCGACTTCAATTGTTGTGCTGGCACTACAGTTATTGGAATCCACAACTGTAATGTCAAAAGTTCCTGGAGCAGTAACGACTATTTCAGGTACTGTTTGAAAATCTGAAGAACCATTTATAAAGTAAAAGTAAGGAGGCGTACCGCCTTCGGGATATACTGTAATTTCACCATCGGTACAAGTAAGCGGAATTGTAATCGCAGCTGTAACCGTTAATAAAGGTGGTTCAATAATTTCTATGTCTTCGGTATGAGTACAACCATCTTCAGTTTCTACAACTGCCGTGTAAACTCCTGGGTTCAGATTGGCAAACGTATAGCTGTTTTCAGTTATGGGACCCACACTGTTTACCAATGTTCCACCGTCATAAATGGCAAAGAAGTATTGTGGGTCTACATCGTTAGCTGCTAAATGAATGCTTCCTAAATCACCATGGCATAACGGTTGTGTTACAATATTAGAAACTGTAAAATCTCGGGCCCTGATTTGCACATCAGGAACCGTAAAAATACAAGGGTTGGTATCAACATCAATCTGTCTGATATACACTGTATAGGTACCTGGTGTATTCACTGTAAACACATTGCTAGCTTGAAAATTAGTACCATCAATACTGTACTCATAGCCATTTGGAACATTGTGTACTGTAATCGAACCTGGCGTTGTGCATATAATATCGGTTGCGGTTACTGTTGGATTTAGAATATTTTGATAAACATTAAAATAGAATTGGGCAAAACAACCACCTTCAAAGTTTATGGTAATTCTAAATTGACCTGCAGTATTAGCAGTATAATTTGGTCCAGTAGCTACTTGATTCCAGGTACAACTACTGTTTTCATTTGCACAGTCAGGGTCTGAAACTGGGGTACAGCTCGTTTCATCTAATTGTTCCCATATAATGGAAGATGCACCTGCAATATTTGTTTCAATTTCTCTAATATCATTAGCACCACATAAAAAGATATTTGGTAGCGGTTTACCGTCGTTTGGACAGGTAACTACTTCATCAGCATAAGGAATGACTGGATTAGTCAAACTGCTGGCACCAAATACTGAAACATTATATTGTTGAACTATGGATTGACATGGTGCAATAGCATTATTAAAAGAATAATAGGTACCTGTTGATGTTACAGTAATAGTTTGACCTGTCCCTATTTCTGGGTTTCCATTAGGGTTTGTTGACCAACTATAGGAGTCATAACCATCAGCAGCTGTTAGTACAACACTATCACCACAAAGCGAAATATCCTGAACAAAATCACAATCCAAATTCACTAAAAAGTTTGTAGCCTGTGGTGTAATTAAACAACCAGTATTACTACTGTAACTAGGATCATCCGTGACATAAAAATTTGGATTGTAGAATCCGTAATAAGAAGCGAAAGCTTGGTTGTTAACAATGTTGGAGCAGGAGTCAGCCAATTCATTACAGGTTTCAACTGTTTGTGCTTCGATTCTAATTTCATACACAGGATCGTTTTCCTCAACTAAATAGTCTGCAATATCAAATATAATCTCTCTGGTTATTGGGTCGTAACTGGCCACGGTAACACCAGGAGGTAACACCAAATCAGTTGGGTAATTGAATATAATATTGATTGGTAAAATATCACGAATTTGAAAATTGGTAGCATGGTCATTACCCACATTTTGAAAACCTATAATATAATTTAGAGGTTGTCCAAGACCAATAGTTTGTCCGCCGATATTGTTCCCAGCGTCATCTTCAACAATTTTAGTAAGCACGATGTTAGGTTCTATAATTTCAACAGCAAAGGCAAAGAAATATTGAAAATAAACATCCTGATCACTTACCAAACTAAAGGTAGCGGAAGTAGCATCATTGGCGATTAAAGAGTTTCCAGGGTTGGGTACAACCATAACGCCTGTATCAAAACCCAAAGTGTTGGTACTGTTGGGAACCCTATTTGTCACAGGTGTCGCATCCAATCGCGTTACCGAGCTATTAAAAAAGTTGTTTGCAGGTCTATCGGCAGCTGACATGGGCACACCGTTTAACTCCAAACGGTCATTTTGAATAGGTTTGTCACCTTCTAAAGCTGCAAATGCCAAGTTAGCTCTAACGGGAGCAGGAGCAGGAACGGTTCTAAAACCTGAAATAGGAATATCAACATTTACTGAACTACTAATCGCACTAAAACCATCAAAACTAGTAATTGACTTTCCTGGCATTGTTGGATCTTCGTAAACAATGAATAATGACCAACCCGCTGAAAAACCTGTACCGTTATAAGGGTCAAAAGTTGCCGTTTCTCCTAAAGCACTGGATACATTTGCTACGGTATATGTTCCTAAATCGGCTCCAGAGCCAAAACTAGTAACAATGGATGTTACATCGGCATAACATGAATAAGGAAAGCTATTGCCCGTAGCTGATCCGTTGGCATCATATATAATGGTTCCCGTTACATCATTATATCCACCACTTGGACCTTTAAACTTAACATTGGTTATGGGTTCGTTTCCATTAGTAACGGCTCCCCAATAAAGCCCAGCATAGATAATTTGATAACAGTTTGGATTTGGAATTTCCAAATCGGCACTGGATGAACTAAATGTAGATGCATCACCATCAATGTCTATATATTGCATATCGACATTATGGTTATACGTATTATTATCATTAAAAGCGTTGTTGTCAGGCCCCAGAATATTGTTCCCGATTAAAACAATATCACCTCGTAAATCTTGATTGAATCGAGGTGTGAAGGGCACATAGTTTTGAGCATAAGATGTTATGCCTATAAAAACTAACAGAACTAGTAGGGCGTTTTTTGAAAATGTAGGTCTTTTCATGATATTTGGGTTTTATGTTCCTATATTGAATTTGGGGCATTTCAATATAGGATTGGGCATTAGCTATATAATTTAATTTTCAATTTTCACTATCGATATTTTGTCATTATACGGTTGACTTCCTTTTGATTGTTGCGCTTGATTGGCTTGATCAATACTATCAAATTTTTCATGGTATATATAATATTTACTGGTATTGACATCATAGAAAAAGTTAATGTTCTTTTGACCTGAAGCAACAGCTTTTCTCAAAAATTCATCTCTTTTTTCCGTATCATTATGTACAGCAAGAATCATATAGAATCCGTTTTCAACATTTTGAACATTTTTCAAAATTTCGATATTACCACTTCGGTTTTCACCAAAATCAAAGTCATCTTTCGTTAGAGGTGTGTCACTCAATGGCGTATTCTCTCTGATATACTTTAATGTTGACTTATCTTGAGCCAATCTATCTTCTTCATTTTTATAGGCAGCACGCTTAATTCGTCGTTTACGCTCATAATCTGTAGCAATCTTGATTTCAACTAATTTGGCTTCTAAATCAGACTTTGTCTTCAGAGCAACCGCTTGTTCAGACTTTAACTCTTTAATAGTTTTTCTATAGAACAGATTCACTTCATCCATTTCTATCGTATCTATTTGCTGACGTTGTTCATAAAGCTCTTCCAGTTCTTTGATTTTCGCACTTCGTTCACTGATAGCAGTTTCCAAATCTGTTTTGATAGCTTCAAGCTTTCTATTTTCTTCTGAAAGACTTTTGAATGGTTTAGGCTCCATATAAATACCTTGTTCACTCAAATCGTTTTCTTCTTTTAAGTCTTTCAAGTCTTGGTTCTTACTATCCACTACATCTTTTAGTCTCGCTAATAAATCAGTTTGTGTTTTCTTTGAATCTTCTGTCGATTGTGCTAATTCGTTCATGGATATACCAAGTACATCCGTTGCATTTGGAAGTGCATCTTCATTTTCTGCCAATCTAGCCTGTTCTTCAGCTTCCTCTTGCGCTTTAGTTTCTGCAGCTAATCTAGCTTGTTCTTCAGCTTCCTGTTGTGCTTTGGCTTCAGCAGCCAATCTAGCTTGTTCTTCAGCTTCTTGTTGTGCTTTAGCTTCAGCAGCTATTCTCGCTTGCTCTTGAGCTTCCTGTTGTGCTTTGGCTTCAGCAGCCAATCTGGCCTGTTCTTGAGCTTCTTGTTGTGCTTTAGCTTCAGCAGCTATTCTCGCTTGCTCTTGAGCTTCCTGTTGTGCTTTGGCTTCAGCAGCCAATCTGGCCTGTTCTTGAGCTTCCTGTTGCGCTTTGGCTTCAGCAGCTAATCTAGCCTGTTCTTCGGCTTCCTGTTGTGCTTTGGCTTCAGCAGCTAATCTAGCTCGCTCTTGAGCTTCCTGTTGCGCTTTGGATTCAGCCGCTAATCTTGCTTGTTCTTTTGCCTGCTCTGAAGCTCTTCTATTGGCTTCAGCTTCTGTATTGGTTGGTTTTGCTGTATTTTTCTTCTTTGTAGGTGCAATTAAAGCACTAACATCATCCTCACGGCTGTAATCGTAGCGTTCTCTATTATTGAACTTATAAGCCAAGGTTAGCTCATGGGCACTACCAAAATTTGATAAATCACCCATAGCTTTTTCATAATTATATTCAATAGAAATATTTTTTGTGATATTCAATCCAATACCGCCATGAACCCCATATAAGGTATTGTAACCAGCTTGAGCCCAAATTCCTAAAGGAATTGTTAGCATGGCTGTTCCGGAGAAAACGGTATTGTCATCTTTGAACTGTGCTATAACTCTTCCTGTAAATTTACTTTCGTCAAAAAAGCTATTGCTGTACATATAGCCTGTGTACATAAAATGAGCTTGAATGCTTTGTTCCGGATCTTCTTTAAAAAGTTCTGAAGTACTAAAATTATATAAAATGGCATTTTGAACTGAAACACCAAAATCCAAAAACGCTGTACCGTAATTGATACCTGGGCTAACACTCAATAAAAAATTGGATGGCATATTATTCAATGAAGGGTCAGCTTCATTGGTTACTATTCGACCATTATTAATACCACTAGAGTAGGCACCAACATTAATTCCAAAGGTTAGATTGCTATCTGTGTTTAATTGCGCGTTGTAGGCAAAGTTTAGTATTCCACCAAAAGTGGTTAGAACACCATAGTTTTGTTGAAACAGGCTAATACCGGCTCCAATATTTTCTCTAAATCGTCCAGAGTAACCCGCGAAATAGGTGAGTGGCGCATCATCAAATTGCATCCATTCCCTCTTATTGGTAATGTTGATGTATTTATTTTGTTGTCTTACAAAACTAAACGTTGGATTAACAGCGAACTGATTGTAGGTTAAGGAGTTTCTTACGGGCAGGGCAAGTGAAACCACACCATCCTCATTTTGAGAATGTAATATCTGCGTGATGCAGAAAAATAATATGGTTAACACTATGGTTTTCATGTTATTTGATGACCGTTATAGATCCTTTTTTTGTTTTGTTATCAGCTGTTGTTATGATGTAATAAAATACTTGGTTGATATTGGTTAAATTCAGTTGGTTTTCAGGCCAATTGTTTAAATAGTTGTTAGTTTTTAAAACGACTTTCCCTTGGCTCGTCATTATCGTTACATCGGTGTTTGTTCCACTGACATACTGAGGCGGAATAACCCAAGTGTCATTGATATTATCGCCATTAGGACTAATCATGTTAGGTATTTTATCAACCTCTGGGAACGGATCAATTGGTTCATTGATAGAAAAATTAAATTCTCTTGTTCCTTCACATCCAGTGTTTTCAGTTACGACTACCAGATAATCACCATATTGATTGGCTTCGTAAGTATCACCAGTTGCACTGGAAATCAAAGCACCATTTAAAAACCATTGATAATCCGGATTCGCTGCCGTTGAACTGATAATTACTGTTAAGGTTTCATCGGTTTCAATGGTATTTTCTTCCTCAACATTAATGGAAGCATCAAATAATTCGCTTAATAGATCAATAGAACCAGAAGCCGAACACGCTCCTAAATCAACCTGAACAGAATAAGATCCAGATTCATCCGTTTGATACATTTGATTTGTGGCATTTGGAATCGCATTACCATCTTTATACCATTGATAGCTTACACCACTAATAGTACTCAAGGTTGTCATACCTTGATCTGGACAGAATGGATTCCCAAGACTTGAGTTAATTGTGGCATTAGCTTGACCTGAAGTCACTTCGGTTATGGTCACACGGTTAGAAAATGAATTGGATGTACAAGTACCATAGTTGGTTTCCACAAAATAAGTGCCTTCTTCTGTAACTTCTAATGTTTCGCCTTCGGAAACAAAAACAGAAGTAGTTTGACTTGTTTCTTTAAACCAGTTAAACGTTAAAGACGGATAGTTTAAAGGAGAATCGTTATCACCAGTTCCAGGATTATCTATAGTTAACAAGTAGCTTCCACCTGAACAATACGCACCTGTAGAAACCAAATTGTTAATAGTAAAAGGGCTATCTTGAATTTTATAATAAGCTGCAAATGCTATGGATCGAGCACTGGTAGCAGCAGGAGCTGTACTTTTTATTCTGATTTTATAACCTTCTCCAGCAGTAGTTGTTGGTATTGAAAAATTTAAGGTAGCTGGAGATGTGGTTACCGAACCAGGATTTGAAGTAAATACAATGGTAGGGTTTGTAAAATCTCCTAATTCATCAGACATTTCAATAATGAATTGATTGGATGCCTCTAAATTTGATTCTGGGGAAAACACAAAAGTTGCGTTATAATTGTTAAATGATGCGCTCGCACAAGCTTGACTAAAACCTAAATTTGGCGTACCAATAACAATTTGTCCATTTATCTTGGTTGAAATAAAAAAGATAAACAAACAAAAAGATAGGATACGATTTGTGTTAAGAGTAGTTTTAAGCATCAATATAACTGTTTGATTTTTTATTAATTCTTTAAAGCTCAAGAGGAGTATATGTCCAATATACTCCCGCTTAACTTTTATTACCTAATCATTTGAAGCAATGATTTTGTTTATTCGTAGCCTGAAGTCTGGTTTTTTCGGATTCTTTAAATCGATGAATGTTTCATCGTCATCACCTTTAGAATATACATTTCTAAAGATGCTATTGCCGTACCAGTTCTCTAAGTCATCGTTGTTAGACTGTCCTTTAGTGAAAATATTACCGTTACAATTGTTGAAATACATTTCACGAAAGTTTAATCGTTCTAAATTTTTACTGTTGATATAAATTTTGTCGTCTAATATCACGGCAGGGTTAAATCCAGAAATAACCGTTTTGTTTAATGTAACATAGGTTTCTGGTGCAATATAGATAGCTTCTTTAACCAATCCGATGCTCATGTCATATTTTAGGTCCTCACTTACGTTAACAAGTGTCATATTTTCAGCATCAACAAAAGTCCCTTTTTGAGTCAAATCTGTTTCATCTTTGTTCTCATAAGAAGCAATGTACATACATTTTGACCCATCAGAACTCGATATATATGGTGAACGAATGGCTAAAGAATTCGTTATTTTACATTGAGCACCATGATTAAATTCGTAATCATTTCTGTTTGATCTATAGGATACCATTTTGTCCATTTTCAAATCACCACCAATCACATTGAATGAGTTGCCTTGGCAGTAACTCACCATGACATTTTCGATAACGGTTTTGTGCCCAACTCCAGCCAAAGTCAATCCATTGAAGTAACCATATTCTTTAGTTCTTTTTCCAGCATATTCTATGCGAACATATTTCAAAATTCCTGAATTGCTTTCTGGGCAATCACCACCGTAACTGATGTTTTTGTATGACGATGGACGTAAACCATAGTCCAAAGCAGCTTCATTACCAAACTTGTTGGTTGGTGCATCGCCTAAAATAAAGATACCACCCCAATCCCCTTGCTTTTTGACACCTCGGTTGGAAGTAAAGATGATAGGATCTGTTTCCAATCCTTCAGCAATAATTTTTGAACCATTGCTAATAGTTAAAGTGCCATTGGTTTTAAAGTCACCAATGATTACAGTACCTGGTTCAATGGTTAATGTGGTACTATCAGTAACAAAAACATTACCTAACAGTAAGTATGTATTTTTCTTAAGTAGTTTAGTGTCTTCGGAAATATTTCCACTTAATATTTGTGTTGGTTCTCCATAATCAACTTTATTGGGTTGGAATTCAGTCCATGAATTTAACCAGTTGTTGTAACCAATGATTCCTTTTTCTTGCTGACCAAACACAGTATTGCATGTCAGCACAAACAAGCATAATAATAGTGTATAGTTTTTCATAATAAGTAGGTTTTGTTCAATTGTTGGGTTAATCATTTAATAGTGCCAAACATAACAAAAAACTCCTTGAAAGACAAAAAATATCGATAAAATGCATTTTTTGATTAAAAAATGTAAGAATAATACTTCAAAAAACCAAATTATTTAGAGGATAAGAGATTGTTGTACTAATTTAAATAGTATTCTGAACCAATTTCATGATTGAATGTTTCGTTTTAAGAAACGTTTAAAGTGTATCAATAATGACTAGTTAGAAGCATAAAAAAATCCCCGAATTTGGTTCAGGGATTTTTTTATGTATTAACTAAACTAATTAGTTTTAGATAATTTTAATATTGGTTGAACTCATTGTAAGTATGCAACGATTTTAAAGTTTGCTCGTAGTACAATATGGCAGCAATTAAATTTGATTTATCAGAGTAAGGTAAAATTTTTGTTTGAAATTCGATTGTATTCTCGAAGTAGTCACTGGCTGCTTTTTTGTTCTCTTCAAGTGCCTTTCTGTGATCCTTTGTATCTGGGATTCCAAGATCTGTAATGGTAACTCCAGGTTTATTTGTAAATGCTATATTGGGTAGAATTTTAACGATAACTTCAATTCTCTCAATATATAGGTCTAACAGTTGACCTTTGTTCATTTGGTCCAGCTCATCGCGATCATGATATTTTTTAATTGACACACCTTGGCTAATGATACCTTGGGAAGCATCTTTGTTTTGGGAAAAAATAGTGCTAGTAGTCAGAAAAAAAATAGCACAAAAAACCAGTAGTTTAGTTTTCATATTAACATTATTTTAGTTGTTCCTATGTGGCAAATCTATACAAATTATTAAAAAAAACAACTGATTTTTCAATTTTTTACACAATAAAGTGTACAATTTTTACGACAAAATACACTTTTTATAGTAAAATTCTTACTTTTTTGTTCTTTTTTAGAAATATTGCCAAACGCCTGAATTACTGTTAAAAATGAAATATATTTGTATGGCAAACAAATCATTTCATGACTAAAGACCATTATCAAAACACATATATAAATAGAGAGGTCAGTTGGCTACAGTTTAATGCCAGAGTTTTGCAAGAGGCAGATGATGAAACAGTACCACTTATTGAAAGATTACGGTTTCTTGGTATTTTTTCTAACAATTTAGATGAATTTTTTAAGGTGCGCTATGCCACTGTAAAGCGTATTGTTGAAGCTGGCAAAGGTGGTAAAAGTGAGCTAGGTGGTATAAAATCTGATGAATTATTGGATATCATTACACAAATTGTTATCAAACAACAAAGTGATAGCTTGGAGATATTGAGTAAAATCCACAAAAAGCTCGAACGCGAACAAATCTATATTATTGATGAAAATCAAGTTCAGCCCGAACAGCACGATTTTATAAAAAACTACTTTATCCAAAAAGTAAGTCCTGCTTTAGTAACAATTGTATTAAGTGAAACGGTCGATTTGCCTAACCTTAAGGATAGCGCGGCTTATTTAGCGGTTAAATTGGAGCTAAAGAATAATGAAAAGCAATATGCCTTAATTGAGATTTCCAAAACCATGGATCGATTTGTGGTTTTGCCTGAATCTGATGGCAAGAGTTATATCATGATGCTTGATGATTTATTGCGTTACTGTCTTCACGATATCTTTAACATTTTTGATTTTACCAGCATCACTGCTCATATGATCAAGATTACTCGAGATGGAGAATTGGATTTGGAAAGTGACTTGAGTAAAAGTTTTATTGAAAAAATATCGGATAGTGTCAAGCATAGACAAATTGGTGAACCTGTGCGTTTTGTTTATGATAAAACCATAGATAAAGAAACCCTTTCATTTTTGATGGGTAAAATGGGTATCGAGTCTACAGATAGCATTATTCCAGGCGGTCGTTATCATAATCGTAGAGATTATATGGATTTTCCGAGTTTGGGAAGGACGGATTTGTTGTATGATAAAATTGATCCGTTGCCTGTAAAGGGATTAAGTCTTGAAAAGAGCATCTTTTCTACCATAGGTAAAAAAGATTATATGATTCACACACCCTATCACACGTTTTCTTATGTTGTTAAGTTTTTACGGGAAGCCGCTTTAGATCCTAAAGTTATATCAATTAAAATAACCATTTATCGTTTGGCTCAAATATCACATGTGGCTAGTTCCCTTATTAATGCTGCCAAAAACGGTAAAAAGGTTACGGTTTCTATTGAAATTCAGGCGCGATTCGATGAACAAGCTAATATTGATTATGCCGAACAAATGCAGCAAGAAGGTGTGAAGTTGTTTTTTGGTGTGCAAGGCCTAAAAGTTCACAGTAAAATGTGTGTGATCGAAAGAGAGGAAGATGAAAAAATCAGACGCTACGGATTTATAAGCACTGGTAACTTTAATGAATCGACTGCCAAAGTTTATACAGACTATACGCTATTTACAGCCGATCAAAAAATACTCAAGGATATCAATAAAGTATTCAACTTTTTTGAAACCAATTATCGAATTTTTAGGTATAAACACATAATTACGTCGCCTCATTATACCGAAAAAGCATTATTTAAATTAATAGATGCTGAAATTATTAAGGTGAAGCTGGGAAAACCAGCAGGTATTCGACTTAAAATGAATAGCCTTTCAAGTTACAAAATGGTTGATAAGCTATATGAAGCCAGTAGGGCTGGAGTAAAAATTAAAATGGTTGTTCGAGGTATATGTTGTTTAATTCCTGGCGTACCAGGAATGAGCGAAAATATTGAAGCTATTAGTATTGTGGACAAGTTTTTAGAACATTCACGCCTGTATATTTTTGGAGAGGACAGTGACGCCAAAGTTTATATATCATCAGCAGATTGGATGACTCGAAATATCGAAAACAGAGTAGAGGTCAGTTGTCCAATTTATGACGAGGAAATTAAACAAGAATTAATAGATAATTTTAATATTTGTTGGAGTGCTAATGTTAAAGCACGTATATTAAACGATACGCAAAATAATGAGTACAAAAAACGAAGAAAGCCAATTGTTCGTGCACAGTTTGCCACTTATGAATATTATTTAAAAAAATTAAAGGAATAAATGCTCGTAATCAAGAAATATGCAGCAATAGATATTGGTTCCAATGCCATTAGATTATTGATTGCTAATATTATTGAAGAAAAAGGAAAACCGGTAAAATTTAAGAAAAGTTCTTTGGTTCGAGTTCCTATTCGTTTGGGAGCTGATGTCTTTTTGAAGGGGAAAATATCGTCTGCTAACAAAGAACGCATGTTAGATTCTATGGAAGCATTTAAACTATTGATGAAATCCCATAAAGTTGAAAAATATAAAGCTTGTGCTACTTCTGCTATGCGTGAAGCGTCCAATGGAGAAAAATTTGCGGAAGAAGTTCTCATTAAGACCAACATCAGGATAGACATTATTGGTGGAGAAGAGGAAGCCGCAATCATTGCAGCAACTGACCTTCATTCATATATAGATGAAAACAAAACCTATCTTTATGTAGATGTTGGTGGTGGTAGCACCGAGTTTACGGTTATTCACAATGCCAAATCAGTTGTATCTCGATCGTTTAAAATAGGTACTGTTCGTTTGCTGAATGATATTGTTAAAAAGGAAACTTGGAACGAATTGGAAGAATGGATAAAGGAAAACACCTCTCAATATGATAAAATAGATGTCATTGGGTCTGGTGGTAACATCAATAAAATATTTAAAATTTCTGGTAAAGCATTAGGCAAACCATTGACGTATTTCTATTTGACATCCTATTACAATATGCTGCAATCCTATTCTTATGAAGAACGTATCACGGAATTGGATTTAAATCAAGATAGAGCTGATGTTATTATTCCAGCAACAAGAATTTACCTATCTGCGATGAAATGGAGTGGTGCCAAAGATATTTATGTTCCCAAAATTGGACTTGCCGATGGTATTATTAAAAGTATCTATTATGATACGGTTTCTAGTAATACACAGTGAAAATTTAACAGTTTGTCTTTTTAATATATAATATTTCACAAATTCATTTATATTAGCCGTGACTTAAATCGATATAAACGAACCTAATAAATATGTAATTATGAGAAAAACAATACTTTTATTGGCCTTAACAATGATAGCTACTATCTCTTTTGCTCAAAATGCAAAGTATGGTATTCGTGCAGGCTATAATATTTCAAATTTAGATTTTGAACCAGCTCCACTTATGGACAACCAACATCGTAATGGTTTTGCAATTGGTGTATTTGGTGAGTACGACTTATCTGCTTCTATTGCATTAGCACCTGAATTACAATTCTCTGCTGAAGGGGCTAAAGATAGAGCACTACGAGTAGATTATATTCAAGCACCAATCTTATTGAAGTTTAGAATTGGAAGCAAAATAGCTATTGGCGCAGGACCTTTGGTTGGTGTTAAGGTTCATGAATTTGAAGATGGCTATAGAAACTTTGGTTTTTCAGGAGTTGGCGCTCTAGAATTTATGATTACCGATGAAATCTTTATTGATGCTAGATACCACTATGGTGTGACAAATATATTAGACGATAATCCAGTAGGATTGGAAGCTAAAAACACTAACCTGCAGATAGGAATTGGTGTAAAAATCTAACTAATTAACTATTGTATAAAAGCTCCCATAGTCTTTATTGATTTTGGGAGTTTTTTTATTAGTCTTAACTCTTAATAAATTTGATGGTTTTGTTATTTGACTTAGAAGAAATTCTTAAAAAGTATAATCCTACATCTAAACTACTAACATCTATATACTTGCTATCCAATAATTTAGTTTTAGTAAGTTGTTTACCATTTATGGAGTAAATAGCATAATTTGCTTCAATATTACCTATGTTATTGAATGTTAGTGTTTCTTGAACGGGATTATTGGTTAAACTTAAGTTATTTAACTCCATTTCAAATTCACTTGTGGACAGACGTTCTTGTCTACCATATAAAGCATAATCACCATCTGGATTTGTCAACACTAAAACTTCATCATTCCCTGTCCCAGTTATGTCATATGTAATAGTTAAAGGGTCTGTGTTTCTAAAAATATCAAAATAGTCGCTCTCAAAATCACGCGCTTCACTATCATTGCATATTGCCAATGTAGTAGTAAAATCTTCTATTATTAGTGTGGTTGGTTGACTTAAATTATAGTGTCCAAAAAAATCATTACAGATTGCGTTACCTTGATATTCAATTCCAAATAAAAAACCATTATTTGTGGTAAATTCAATATATGATTGTGAATTAAACGTATTTTCAGTTATAACATTATCTACACTTATTTCATGAAGATACCATATATCAGGTAAACGGTTTTCAGGCAGCCCTTCTCTATTGTAAAAAGCTAAATTTCCTAAAGAATTTGTAATCTGCAATGTTTGGTTATCTCCTGTTCCAGTAATTTCATAATTTAAAAAGTCGCTAGCATCCACATTGCCTAAAACATCCCAAAGATAGGGATGTAAAAATACATCAGTTTCAACTTCGTAATTACAATATCCTGCTAGCGCATTAAACTCTATGGTAAAAGTATCTTCAGAGATTATTGAGTACTGACCACCATATCCATTATTACAAACACCTCCTTCTACATTTGTTTCATCTTCAAAATTGATATAATTAATAGAATTCGGAATCGTACTATATTGTCTTACCCCGTCTACTTCAATATAAATCAATTGCCATTCACCAAGAATATCTTGGGCTGATACCTGAAGACTTAAAAAAATAAAAAAAAATAATGAGGTTTTCATGAATATTAAATTGGAAATCAATTGTTAATATACAAATTAACCATGAATGGTCTCTTTTTTACTCAAATCTTTCATGATTTCGGCTTCGTATTCTAGAAGTTCCTGCCATTTTTGATCAACTTCCTTTCGATTGCCATATTGTCTAGCAAAGCCTAAAAACATGGTATAGTGATTAGCTTCACTAACCATTAATTTGCGATAAAATTCAGCCAATTCCTGATCTTCCAATTCTTCTGAAAGTAATCTAAAACGTTCACAGCTTCTGGCTTCAATTAATGCAGCATACAAAAGCCTATGAACCAATTGGGTCGTTCTGCTACCACCTTTTGGGAAAAATTTGAGGAGTGCAATAACATAATCATCTTTTCTATCGCGACCCAGTACCCAACCACGTTCAAGGATTTTGTCGTGTACCATTTTAAAATGACTGATTTCCTCTTTTACCAAAGCAGTCATTTCTTTCACCAAATCGGTGTATTCTGGAAACGAAACAATTAATGAAATAGCTGTACTGGTTGCTTTTTGCTCACAATAAGCATGATCGGTAAGGATCTCTTCAATATTTTTTTCTACAATATTGACCCAACGTGGGTCAGTGGGAAGTTTTAAACCTAACATAAATTTAATTGGTTATCACTGAAGTCATATATTTAACATCATATTCCTGATATGGTAATATTTCTTGTATAATAGAATCTTTTGATGTTGGTGAATAGTATTCAAAATAAATTCCAGGAATATTTTTATGGTATTTATTATCCTTTGCTATCCAAAAGTCCCTTAAATAATATTCATCTAAATCTACTCCAGCACGCAGTTGTTCATGGATTTGATGGCTTTTATTTATAGTTAAGTATAGAATAGATTCATCATCTTTTATAACTTCAATATCAAGATTATAATCTCTGTAATTCACAGTTTCATCATCTAATTTAACCGTAATGTGGTTATCCATATCCGTGTACATTTTAACTTTCACTATATAACCATTATCAAAAATGGTATCTGTGGTTTTTTCTGCATAAGTTTCAGGAATAAACCGTATTACTTTTTCGGAAAAGGAATCCAATAATTTGTTTTCCTGTAAAATTTCCTGCGGTGATTGATGCATACGTTCTTGGCCGTCGGTACAAGCCCAAAATACCATTGAGAACACAAAAGCAATAATGTAAAACAGGTTTTTCATGAAATTAAATATCTAGTCCAAATGTTTTTTTCAAAACCGCTATGGCAGGATTTTTTTCTTTTAACTTTTCAAATTTCTCTTTAGCTGTGTATGCATACTGCTTTTCCATAACCTCGTTGACGGTAATGGAAAAACTGATATCAAAGTTATTGAGCTCTTTTCTGATAAACGCTAAGATATCATATTGTTGTCTTTCAACCTCAACTTTGTTGGTAGCGTTAGGGAATTCTAAATTTATGACGGTGTCAATCACTTTTGGTGTGTCAATTGATAGTATCGAAGCCAAATTAAACTGACCTTTATTTTCAAGAATAGAAACGTATTGTTTCCAAACTTTGATAAGTTCTTCTTCAGTAAAAGGATCTTTTGGAAGTTCTTCTTCATCCAAAACGACCTCCATTTGTTTTATTTGATGCTCTTTTTTTGCTTTGATGCTACTTAAAGATAACCCGGAAGTTGTTTTCTTTTTAACATCCAAAGAAATTTTTGGGCGTTTCTCTAAAACTGCCGTTTCATTGTTGGAAGCGATTTCCAATTTTTCCTCTTCATTTTCGTAAGTATTATCATCAGAAGACGCCTCTTTTTCTGGGGAGTTGTGAAGTTCAATTTTTTCTTCTGGATTAGAAACTGTTATAGGTTTAACACCTATCTTTTTGAAATAGCTAGCTGGAATTATGAAGTTTTTGCTATTTTTTTTTTCTCCATCAAAATTGATAGAGGCTAACTGCATCAAGCAAAGTTCAACTAGTAATCTTTGATTTTTACTATTTTTGTATTTTAAATCGCAGTCATTAGCCAGTTCAATGCCTTTTAACAGGAACGCTTGAGATGCCAATTTACTTTGCACCAAATATTTTTCTTTTGTTTCATCACCAACTTCCAATAATTCAATCGTTTCATTATTTTGGCAGACCAACAAATCTCTAAAATGCGATGCCAAGCCAGCAATGTAATGATGACCATCGAAGCCTTTTGCAAGAATGCTGTTAAATTGAATCAATAACTCCGGAATCTTGTTTTCAAGAATTAAATCGGTACTCTTGAAATAGGTTTCATAATCCAGTACATTCAAATTTTCAGTAACAGCCTGACGCGTTAAGTTTTTACCTGAAAAACTAACAACCCTATCAAAAATGGAAAGTGCGTCACGCATGGCACCATCAGCTTTTTGAGCTATAATGTGTAGCGCATCGTCTTCAGCTTGAATACCTTGTTCTTCAGCTATATATTTTAAATATTCTTTGGCATCTTTAACCGTAATTCGTTTAAAATCGAATATTTGGCAACGTGATAAAATTGTTGGTATTATTTTATGCTTTTCAGTAGTCGCCAAAATAAAAATACAATGTTTTGGAGGCTCCTCCAAGGTTTTTAAAAAGGCATTAAATGCAGCTTGAGACAGCATATGGACCTCATCTATAATGTAGACTTTGTATTTTCCTATTTGAGGTGGAATTCTAACCTGATCGGTTAAATTCCTGATATCATCAACAGAATTATTGGAGGCTGCATCTAATTCAAAAATATTAAAAGCAAAATCTTCATCACCAGTTTCATTACCTTCACTATTAATCATTTTTGCCAAAATTCGTGCACAGGTTGTTTTACCCACACCACGTGGTCCTGTAAATAACAATGCTTGGGCTAAATGATTGTTTTCAATGGCATTTAATAGGGTATTCGTAATAGCCTGCTGACCAACAACATCCGTGAATGTTTGTGGTCTGTATTTTCTTGCTGATACTACAAAATGCTCCATTAAAATCTGTTAGAATAACAAAAATATAAAATACAATCAGAATTAAGAATTCAGAAGTCTGAATTTGAAAGTAGTTATTAACAATTATTGAATTACTTTTGTTGTAAGTAAATCGCCTTATCGCTGTTACGTTTTGGCGTAATGGAGGAAAGTCCGAACACCGTAGTGCAGTCATAGTGGTTAACGACCACCAGCCGTGAGGTTAGGAAAAGTGCAACAGAAAGCAAGTACAGGTTAAGCTGTAGTGAAATCAGGTAAACTCTATGAGGTGCAATGTCATGTATACCAACGTTTGAGTGCGGCACGCGCGATTGTTGGAGGGTAGGCAGCTAGAGTGTATTGGTAACAATGCATCCAGATAAATGATAAGGATTTTCTTTTTTTAATTGTTCTAATTTTTTAGAATTCTTTTCAAAAAAGAAAAGTACAGAATTCGGCTTATAGATTTGCTTAAGCATAAAAAACCCTCTTATTTCAAGAGGGTTTTTAACTAATAATAACTGGTTGGTTAGTGTTATTATTATTTTGGAGGTGCAATACCTAATTGATTATATAATGTTAAGTTGTCATAATAAGCTTCTTCACTAAGAAACTGCCCATCATTGTTTAGTGTCCAAACACTAAATCCATGGGATTTCATTTTTTTACCAGTGGGAGCATTACCCATAAATTCACCTTTATGAGTGCCGGTTACCGTCCAATTGATGAAGATTTTATTTCCACTTACGGCGGAATCATCAACTTGCACCGTAAAATCAGGAAAAGCAGTCACAAAAGTTTTCATGAAGCCTTCATATTCATTAATGTTGTTAACTTCAACAGTACCATTTGATGAGCGTTTTAAATTCTCAACCGATAAAGATTTAAGATTACTAATGTCATGAGCATTCCAACCTTCTACGACTTTGTTTATTTTGTCAGTATGCTCACTGCTAGCACCTTGAAGTGCTAAAACAATTTCTGAAGGATCCCACATGCCAACCTCTCTAACAATTTTGCCATTTAAAAAACGATAAGTGAGGTGAATAGGTATTATGACTTCCTTATTGTTAACTTTTAAGGTCCCTTTCCAATCTAACCAACAATTAACCCATACCTCTCCATCATCTGTTTTGACCATTCCATACTCTTGGTCCTTGTCCATGAATCCTCTTTGGGAGTAATTAGCATCATTGGCTTCATGATAGGCGATGACATCTTTTGGGGATAAACCATCACCTTTGGAATTGTAGAATGTTTTTGAAGTATCAGCATATAATGTTATGTCATATGTCTTATTGTTATAATTCTTGATAAGCTCTTTTACTATATCAATTTCTGGTGACTGCTGCGTGTAACGGTTATTATTTTGACAAGATGAAAATAATAGTATACACAAGGATGTTATTAATAAATTTTTCATAGAAATTAGTTTTTAGGTTGATAACTTAAATCTGGTCTTAAGCGCCCTTCAACTTTATCATATCGCGTTGTTAATTGAATAACCTTGAAAAAAGTAGCTTGATCTTCATCTGTAAAGGCTTCATCGTTTAACTTCCCGTTTTGTGCAATCTCTAAACCGTCTTTTGCAGAAATAGACACCATATAATAGCTTTCTGGACTTCCAAAGCCACTATGATATACACTATAACCATTAGCGATGTTACGCTTTTTGAACATATCATGAATTTCAGTCATCCCTTCCTTCATGGCTTCAGCATTTTTAGGAGCATAATATAAAAAATGATATTCACGATGGTTTTTTCCTGCCATAGATCCTTCAGAATCTGGATGGTAAGACATTTTTGGTAAATAATGAACAACGGTGTTGCCATGAGAATCATAGCATTCATCCATTTTACTAAACATGGCATCGGCAGCTTCTTCTCCCATTTTTTCATAAAGCCCAGCCATGATGTTTTTATCTAAATCGGCCATATTTTCTATAGCAGACACATAAACATAACGACCATCTTCAATGCTTAGAGCTGTCCAACTAACATCTGGGATATTGTGCTTTTCAAACGCACTTTTTAGTTCCTTGGCAGCTTCTTCATACTGCATCATTTTGTCAAACTTAACGTTGTCGGTGTGAACAGTAAACATGGTCGGTTGATTGTCTTGAGCAGATAGATTAAATACTACAAACAATACAATTAGTTGGGCAAAAACCCCTCTTTTAAAATTTTTCATAATAATTGGTTTTGGTTAGTAAAAAATGTTGATTAATAGTCATAAACTACCATAACCAAAACAAGTATGTTCTGTGGAAAAGGGGAAAAATTAAAAAGTGCTATAATTTTTCTTTTTCAAAGGAGAAATCTAAAGTACTGAAAAAAAACGAATTAGAGAAAATATGTTTCTAAAATTAATTATTTTCGAAGAAACTGAACATATTGCCGCCATAGCTTTTTGAATAGCTAAAGTTTGCTAATTGGCTTAAATCGGTATGTTTTGAATGTTCTACAATTAACAAGCCATTCAGGTCTAATAATTCATTCTTAAAGACCAGTTCGGGTATTTTTGAGAAGTCCTCCATATAAAAATCATATGGTGGATCAGCAAAAATGATATCATAATTACTAGTTGAAGACTCTAGGAATTTAAAAACGTCACTTTTTATAGTACTTATAGGCATTTTAAAGGCTTCAGCAGTTTCATTTATAAACTTAATACAACCATAGTTCTCATCAACACAAATAATATTTTGAGTGCCTCTTGAAGCAAATTCATAACTGATATTTCCAGTTCCAGCAAAAAGGTCTAACACCGAAAGTTCATCAAAGTAAAAGCTATTGTTTAAAATGTTGAACAAGGCTTCCTTAGCCATATCGGTCGTGGGACGAACGGGTAACTTTTTTGGCGCATTGATGCGTCTGCCTTTAAATGTTCCTGAAATAATTCGCATTAAAAACTATGAATAATGGGGAAGTTAGAGTGATTGGTTAAAGTAGGAGTTTTGAATTTGTAATCATCAAAACGGGTTCCGAAACTCACATGTCTAACATACTTGTAAATAATATTATAAATGTCATCATTCATGGTAATATTGCCTAAAAGAATAATATCAATCGTTTCTGGACTTAAGTCTAATTGTTCCAATGTAAATAGCACATAATAAATAAAATCCTCTTTAGAATTATATTCAAATGTATTATATAATACTAATTTTCCTTTAGACACAATAACAACATTAAAATGCGATTGTTCAACATGAATATACATTTTACTGTTGTGGGCATATTGTTCGGCTTCTAATATTTTTTCAAGAAGTATGGTGGAAATATGTTTATAAGAAAAAGTGCCAAATTTTTCATAGATAAAGTTATTAATGTTTACATAAGGCACATAAACATTGACACTGTTGTTTACTTGAATTTCATCAAAAGCGATAAAATCAGACTTTAATATTTTGGAATTAAATTTTAAATAATCAGCTAGTTGAGCTTCATCAAATAATTCTTTAGGGACAATAGTAGATAGATCATTATCATGAACCACTTGAATATTTTCAAATGGTTGATTTAATTGCTCTTCAGACTCAAACTCTTTGACCAATAAATCCAATATTTTGAAAGGGGTTGTTTTTTTGGTCGTTGGAACTCGTTTTAAAAAAGTAATGGTATTTGTGGGTTTGTTTAAAACACAAAAAGAAAGTCCATTCAAACTGATTTGAATGGACAACTCTAATTTATCGTTATTTTCTAATGTATTATTCGCTATCGCCATAAGTTTTTGGCCAGTTACCAGAGGTGCTAACTTCATTCATCGATCCAACACGCAGCGCATCACCATTTACGGCATCAACAGAAATCACTTCATTTTCCTGCAAAATAAGATCTCTATCTTGGTCAAATAAAACATCTGCTTTTTTGACAAAAGCTTCAAAAACTGGAATTTTAACTTCATCTTCTTCCAAAAAGCCTGCTTTCATTGTAAACTTCGTACCTTCCTTGGCAGTTGGTACATTCATCATAGTTTTATATCTGGTTGACGTTTTAAATAACGAATCTTTAACAGATTCAAATCGTAATGTATCTATGATAATACTATCCTTAAGCGTTTCAACACCACCATAGCGTTTCGTCAATTCTTTGTCAACTACCGTTGTATCTCTACGTTGCGTAATGGTATATTGAGCAGTGTCAATAAACCTCACTAAATTATCAAAGTTGGAAGCAAACGTTCCAGTTACTTCTCTATGAGCCAATTGTGAATCTCTAATATCGATTAAATTCTCAATAACTTTAGCGTAACGAGCATTTTTTACTTTGTTAAATTGGATAGGCTTGTAAATAGACATGAACGTTTGGTAGCCTAAAAAGAAAATGAGTACCCAAAGTAAAATTGTTAAAATAGGCTTGAATTTTGATGGGATAAATTTATCCACTAACCATACCAAACCAATTGTAAGAAGTATAACAGCTACAACTATAAGGATTATTTTGAACATAGTGTTTAATTAATTTAATTAAGGATATACGCAAATCTACAATTTTTTTTTAATCGTAAAAGCCAATGCGACTAAAAATCATTCTTATCTTTGATGAAATTAAAAAATTGAATCTGCTTTAATGAATTCCAAAGAATTTTATTCACTTGTCAAACAGCAATTTCCATTCAATCCCACATTAAAGCAAGACATCGTTTTACAGCAATTATCAGAATTTATTTTTAATAAAAACAACCGGGAACTGTATCTTTTAAAAGGTTATGCAGGAACTGGAAAAACGACTATCATTGGTACAATAGTGACCAACTTATGGAAAGCCAAAAAAAGCGCTGTATTAATGGCGCCCACAGGAAGAGCGGCAAAAGTAATTTCAAATTATTCAGGTAAGGAAGCGTTTACCATTCACAAAAAAATTTATTTCCCAAAGAAAGAGAAAAGTGGTGGTGTGAAGTTTGTCCTGCAACCCAATAAGCATAAAAACACATTGTTTATAGTTGATGAATCTTCCATGATTCCTGATACACCTGGGGAGTCGAAATTATTTGAAAACGGCTCATTGTTGGATGATTTAATGCAGTATGTATATTCAGGTCATAATTGCAAGTTATTACTGATTGGTGATACTGCCCAATTACCGCCTGTCAAATTGGATTTGAGTCCAGCTTTGGATGATAATACGTTGTCAATGCATTATAACAAAGATGTTACCAAAATGGAATTGGATGAAGTAGTCAGGCAAGAACAGGATTCAGGTATATTGTTAAACGCTACTAATATCCGAGAGGTTTTATCAGGAAGCGTATTTGATAATTTCCAGTTTCAATTGGATGGTTACAAGGATATAGTCAGGTTGATTGATGGTCATGAAATCATGGATGCCATTAATGGTGCTTACAGCGATTTGGGTAATGAGGAAACCGCTATAATTGTTAGAAGTAACAAGCGTGCCAATTTATACAACCAGCAGATAAGAAGTCGCATTTTGTTTAATGAAAACGAGTTGTCTACTGGAGATTATCTTATGGTTGTCAAGAACAATTATTTTTGGATAAAACCAACAACCGAAGCTGGGTTTATTGCCAATGGTGATATTATTGAGGTTTTGGAAATATTCAATATTCTGGAATTATATGGTTTTCGATTTGCAGAAGTTAAAGTCAGAATGGTCGATTACCCAAAAATGCGCCCTTTCGAAACCGTTTTATTATTGGATACTATTTCTGCCGAAACACCATCGCTTTCTTATGATGAATCCAATAGGCTGTATCAGGAAGTTATGAAAGACTATGAGCATGAAAGTAGCAATTACAAAAAGTTTCTTGGAGTAAAGAACAATAAGTATTTTAATGCCTTGCAGGTTAAATTCTCGTACGCGATTACCTGTCATAAATCCCAAGGAGGGCAGTGGCATACGGTCTTTGTTGAGCAACCTTATTTACCAGATGGTATAAATAGAGACTACTTACGTTGGTTGTATACAGCTGTTACTAGAGCTAAAGAAAAGTTGTATCTCATAGGGTTTAAAGACGACTATTTTAGTTTACAATAAATAAAATTTCATAGAAAGTTTAAACTCAACATTCAGTAGTTTAGGTTTTATTATTATATTTTTGATTTTTATATAAAAGCACAAGTTAGTTATGAGTAAACAGTTTTTTATTTTCATTTTTGCAGTAATTCCTTTTTGTATTTTTTCTCAAATCAATGGTGTAACAGAATTTGGTGACCAAGTAGTTCTATATGATGATGGAACTTGGGTTTATATCAATCAAGATGTGACATTAGATGAAGAAATTAAAACAAATCCTAATGAGTTTACCAAAAGTGACACGGCAAAATTTTTGCTAAAAAGTAATATTGTAAACATAGGAGTATGGTTAAACGCTAAAGAATGGAAATTTAATAAGGTAATGAATAATGAAGATGGCGAATACGAACTAGTACTTAAAAACGAAGATCTTTACGGAACTATAATTACAGAAAAAATTGAAATACCACTAAAAAGCCTTAGGGAAATAGCGTTGTCAAATGCTAGAGATGTTGCTCCAGATACAAATATAGAAAATCAAGAATACCGAAAAGTTAATGGCATAGAAGTACTTATGCTAGAAATGAGTGGAACTATATCAGGAATAAATTTTGGTTATAAAGGTTATTATTATTCAAACGAAAATGGAACAGTTCAAATGATATTGTATTCAGCAAAAAATCTCATGGAAAGTTATGATGCAAAAATTGAAACCTTATTAAATGGCTTGGTTGAATTAGAAAAATAATAAATTTTATGAAAATTATTTCAATGATTCCAGCACGTTATAGTGCCTCACGATTCCCAGCAAAATTAATGCAAGATTTAGCAGGTAAAACGGTTATTTTAAGAACTTACGAAGCTACTGTAAATACAGGCTTATTTGAAGATGTTTTTGTAGTTACCGACAGTGATATAATTTTCAACGAAATTGTAAATAATGGAGGCAAGGCCATTATGAGCCTTAAAGAGCATGAATGTGGTAGTGATCGAATAGCTGAAGCTGTTGAATTCATGGATGATGTGGATATTGTGGTAAATGTTCAAGGTGACGAGCCTTTTACTGAAGTAGCTTCATTACAAAAACTAATTGAGGTTTTTAGAAACGACCCAAATAAAGACATAGATTTAGCGTCATTAATGGTTCATATTTCGGATTGGGATGAAATTAGCAATCCTAATACTGTAAAGGTCATTACTGATAGAAACAATTTTGCACTGTATTTTTCAAGAAGTCCAATTCCATTTCCAAGGGATAAATCTGTTGCCATAAAATATTTTAAACATAAAGGGGTTTACGCTTTTAGAAGGGAGGCCTTACTGGACTTTTACAGGTTGCCGATGTTAGAGTTGGAGGCTTCGGAAAAGATAGAATGTATTCGGTATTTGGAATACAGTAAAAAGATTAAAATGGTAGAAACCCATGTTCAAGGTGTTGAAATTGATACTCCTGAAGATTTGGAACGTGCCAAAAAGTTATGGAAATAGACTATAGTCATATTAAGGTCATTGGGTTTGATGCTGATGACACGCTATGGGTCAATGAAACCTATTTTAGGGATGCTGAAGTGGCATTCGGAAAGTTGCTATCTAAATATGAAACCCTTAATAAAATAGATCAGGAGCTATTCAAAATGGAAATAAAAAATTTACCATTATATGGCTATGGAGTTAAAGGCTTTGTTTTATCCATGATTGAAATGGCTTTGGAATTGTCAAACAATAAAGTATCAAACCAAGTTATTAATGATATTTTGGCAATAGGGAAGGACATGATTAATAAGCCTGTAGAATTGTTGGAAGGTGTTGAAGAGGTTTTGAAAAAATTATCTCAAAATTACCGATTGATTCTGGCTACTAAAGGTGATTTATTGGATCAAGAACGCAAATTGGAAAAATCGGGTTTGTTGGACTATTTTCATCACATTGAAGTTTTAAGTGATAAAAAGGAAGAAAACTATTCTAAATTATTGAATCATTTGGATATTAAGCCATCAGAATTTTTAATGGTTGGCAATTCCCTAAAGTCAGATGTTTTGCCATTAATTAATATTAAAGCCCATGCTATACATGTGCCTTTTCATACCACTTGGTTGCATGAGGAAGTGCATGAAGATGAAACAAATGGTGTGGAATATAAAACCGTGGGTAGTTTATTAGATATATTACCACTATTAAATTAAAAAAATAATATTTTTGTTACAGAACCAATTACATGAGTTATAAAAATTATCCAATGGTGTCCAGAGTCGTATTTGGACGCGGCAGTTTTAATCAATTAGACGAAATTATTTCACCTAAAAGGTTAAATGTAAATGCACCTTTTATTTTTTTGGTGGATGACGTTTTTAAAGGTAACTCATGGTTGACATCAAGGATTCCATTGGCTTACGGAGATAAAGTACTCTATATTTCCGCCAATGAAGAACCAAAAACGTCTCAAGTTGATGCGCTCGTGGAAGAAATTATTCTAACTACCAAAGAGCGCCCTTCAGGTATTATTGGTATTGGAGGTGGAACGATTATGGATTTGGCAAAGGCCGTGTCTATCATGCTCACCAATGATGGTGAATCCAAAGATTATCAGGGATGGGATTTGGTTAAAAACCCAGCTATTTATCATGTGGGTATTCCGACTATTTCTGGTACTGGTGCTGAAGTTTCTAGAACGACCGTTTTAACGGGGCCTGATAAAAAATTGGGAATAAATTCTGATCACACACCGTTTGATCAGGTAATTTTAGATCCTGAACTGACTAAAGATGTTCCAAAAGCACAATGGTTTTATACAGGTATGGACTGCTATATTCATTGTATAGAATCACTAAATGGTACGTTTTTAAATGCTTTTAGTCAAAGTTATGGCGAGAAAGCCTTTCAACTTTGTAAAGAATTGTTTTTAGACAATAATTTAACTGCTGAAGAAGCACAAGATAAACTTATGATGGCTTCTTGGCACGGTGGTATGAGTATTGCTTATTCTCAAGTGGGAGTAGCCCATGCTATGAGCTACGGGTTAAGCTATGTTTTAGGTACCAAGCATGGCATTGGAAATTGTATTGTATTTGATCATTTAGAAGAGTTTTATCCGGAAGGGGTAAAACTTTTTAAGCAAATGAAATCGAAACATAACATTGAATTACCGCAGAATTTATGTGCTGACTTATCTGATGAAGAGTTTGATACCATGATACAGGTCGCACTAAATTTGGAACCTCTTTGGGAAAATGCCATAGGTAAGAACTGGAAAAAAGTCATTACTCCAGAAAAGTTAAAAGAGCTTTATCAAAATATGTAATATGCGCTGGCTGGCCAAATTCATCTATTTTAAAATTCTGGGTTGGAAAGTAGTAGGGAATGTCAATTTGTCAAAAGAAACAGTAAAAAAAGCTGTTTTAATTGCTGTTCCCCATACTAGTTGGCATGACTTTTACATCGGCTTATTACTGCGTCAGGTTATTGGTGTAAAATCTAATTTTATTGGCAAAAAAGAATTGTTTGTAGGGCCTTTTGGTTGGTATTTGAAAGCTATTGGTGGTGCACCAATCGATAGAAGTTCCAATCACAACAAAGTAGAGGCCATTGCCAAGCTTTTTGATGAGCATGATGAGTTTAGACTGGCTTTGGCACCTGAAGGTACGCGTAAAAAAGTAGACAAATGGCGAACAGGGTTTTACTATATCGCCAAAGCAGCCAAAGTGCCTATTATTATGTTTACTCTGGATTTTGAGAATAAACAAAACAGAATATCAGAACCATTTTATCCGACTAATGATATGGAAGCTGATTTTGATTTTATGAAGCAATTTTTTAAGGATGTAAAAGGGAAAATTCCAGAATACTCCTAATATATTGGCATAGATTTTGAATTATATGATACAAATGATGAATGAAACATACAGTAAACATTAGTCCCTAAAAAGAAACATTTATCATGAATAAAAAAGCTACTTATTTTAAGTAGCTTTTTGTTTTTATTCAGAAACTTTGAATTCTTTCATTTCCTGCAGAGGTTCTAATATATTATAATCTGACCAAACAGTTGGATCATATTCTTTGAGTATTAGATAATCAATTTTTTTAGATTCTACTGCAGCATTGTAATTGGCTGATGTAATGTCATTAACTTCGAGCATGAGTATTTCGGAACGTTCTTTAAAGGTACCTTCAATTTTAAAATTAAAAGCCACTTTATTCCCACTGTCGGCATTGTCAATGAATTTAATAGGTCTATTCACATAAAAATAACGATCGACTTGCTCGCTGATATAATATGGGTAATAGAAATCGTTGTTTCCTTTTTTATAGGCTACTGAACCAACCCGATTTCGTTCAACATATTTAATACCCAAGAGTAATCTTAAATTGAATTTGTCGCCTATTCGGTCTTCATAGAATTTATAATCAGCCCTGACAACGGCAAAGGTTTCATTAGAAATATACATAGTACCTGTGTATTTAGCAGAACTGCGCTTGGGTTTGAAATGGACGATATAAACAATTTCATCATTCAGTAATGTGAGATCGTCTAAATCATATTTGTATTTACGGGTTTCGGTTACAAAATCCAAAGCAGGTTCTTCAGATGCAAAACTGTTATTTTTCAAAATCCCGAACGTAGCGTTCCTGACATTTTTTACGGTGTTGATACTATCACCCATTTTATCTTCTCGATTATCTAAAGAGACCGAATCTGAAATCTTAAACAAACCAGATTTAACGGTATATACTTTATTTCTATCTAAATGCTTTAAAACTATGTCGTTGCCTTTTTCAGCAATTTTTTCTAATGATTGATCATTTTTCTCATCTAAAAGCCTGACTGCTTTTTCGATATTAAGTTTTGCTTTTTCATCATTTAAGACATAAAGTGTCGACACTACATCGGAATACTGTTTGGATTTATTGTTGATTAGAGATGTTTCCAAAGCGTCAAAGTCCTTATTGAAATCTTCCAGCTGCTTTTTTTTAAAGTTGGATGATTTTTCAATTTCAAAATCTGCTGTTTTTCCAAGGATGTATTCAGTGCGTCTACCAAAAAACTTAAACGCCTGGGAGTCTATTTTATAATTTTTTTTAAGGTTGGCATTCACGTAATACATGATGGAATCAATACCCAGCTCGCGATCCGTAATGTAAACCTCCGAAAGTTCATTGACCATTTCAGTCATGATATAGTCTTTGGAAGAAAATTCCTGTAATTGCATACCCAATTTTTCGTAACCAAGACAAGAAATAGTTACCGAGTCTGTTGGTTTGAATCCTGAAGTAGCAATTGAAAAATTACCTTCGTCATTAGAAATCACGCCGTAATCATCCCCAATTTGAATAGTGGCAAATGGAATGGGTTCATCTTTTTCGTTTGTTATTTTACCATTAATACTTTGTGCAAATAAAGAAACAGAAAAAAATAAATAACAATAAGTAAAAAGAGTAGAGGTAATGCGCTTATGGAACATATAAGTTTTTATTAATAAACGATTTGTTTTCGGTTTTGTTACGTCTAAAAATAAAAAATCCTAAACATCTCGTTTAGGATTTTAATATTTATTTATCATTAAATTTTAATCAGCTTGTTCTTCCATGGTATGATACACATTCTGTACATCATCATCCTCTTCTAATTTTTCAAGGAGCTTCTCAACGTCTGAGGCTTCTTCAGCAGTAAGAGGCTTAGTAACTTGTGGGATGCGTTCAAATCCAGAGGATAAAATTTCAATACCACGATTTTCCAATTCTGCTTGAATGGCTCCAAAACTTTCAAAAGGTGCATAAATCAAAATACCATCATCATCAACAAACACTTCCTCGGCACCATAGTCAATGAATTCCAATTCAATTTCTTCAGGATCAAGACCTTCGCCATTGATTCTAAAATTACAAGTATGGTCAAACATAAAGACAACAGAGCCAGAAGTACCCAAACTACCATCACACTTATTAAAATAGCTTCTCACATTCGCTACAGTTCTCGTATTATTGTCTGTAGCTGTTTCAACTAAAACAGCAATACCGTGAGGCGCATAGCCTTCAAAAAGCACTTCCTTATAATCGCCTTGATTTTTATCGCTCGCACGTTTTATAGCACGCTCAATATTATCTTTAGGCATGTTTACGGCTTTTGCATTTTGAATTACGGCACGTAATCTGGAATTGCTATCAGGGTCTGGGCCACCTTCTTTTACAGCCATAACAATATCCTTACCAATTCTAGTGAAAGCCTTGCTCATGGCAGACCAACGTTTCATTTTTCGTGCTTTTCGGAATTCAAAAGCTCTACCCATATTCAGTTATTTTTTAATAATTTATACGTGACAAATTTAACAAAAACCTAATCTTTAGGAATATGTCTTGCTAAAAAATTTTCATTGGTGGTATTTAGATTGTTTATGGCAATTTGTCTGTTTTTATTAAGTTCTTGGTTAGTGTTGTTGTAAGTTTTTACGCCTTTGTTGAGTTCCTTTACTTTTTTGTTGTAAGTGTCTACTTGCTCTTTTGTTCTTTTACGCTCTGGAGTTTTTTCCAGAGTTGTTTTAATGGTTTCAAAATCTCCATTTAAAATTAGAAAATCCACCAATTTTGGGACTTGGTTATCAGCTTCGTCAATAAAAAATTCAAAAGCAGATTTTGTTGACTCCACAATAGAATTATCATTTTTGTATGTCTCAACCGTTTTTAAAATTTCCAAACCTTCTTTAGCACTTTGGCTTAATGCATTGGCATTTTGCTGTATGGCGCTTACATCTTGATTGTTCAAGGCGTCCATGAGATAAACCTCATTAATATAAACTTTAAAATAAATGAGGTACATTTTGTTGTAATGTTGAAACACCTCATTTGAAATTTCCATTTTCTTTCCTAAATCACTCTCACTTTCAATAATATTAATATTGTTTTTAGCAGCAAATGCATAAAAGTTTGTTTCGTATTCCAGTTGGGATTCTTTCATTTTCTCATCAGCCAATTCTTGAGCCAAAATGTAAGCCTCCATCAAGTCATATGATTGTTCAGCAACTTCTTTCATATCAACGATTTCAGCATAGTCATTTTTCAATAAACTCTCATTTAGGCGCATGTGTTTCAACACTTTGTTTTTATAATCATCACCATCGTATCCGTCCGCTTTTTCAATTTTTGCAATGGCTTCTTCAGTAGTTTTAATCAAAGACTTTCTTTTGTTGTTGATATTCCTATCACTTTTACTATGTGCTAATGCCTTGGTGTAATTCCACATTCTCTTCTGAATTTCTTCTTGTTCGGCAGCTACAAAATCAAGATATTCCGAAGCATTTGAAAAACTTTGCGAAAAGGATTTGCTGGTGCAAACAAATATGCAAATGGCGAATAATAGTTTAATTTTTTTTGTCATGTTATTGGTTATTGGTAAGGTTAATAATATCATTCATGATTTGCTGTGCTTCATTAATATAAATATCTGAAGCGAGTGTTGATAAATGTTCTTCATTCAGTTTCTTTTCGTCATCGTTGTAACTAACTATTTCATTGGTAGATGATGTGTTGGAAATCAATAAGGAACTTTGTTTTAATTTGAGATTGCTGAAGTTGTCCCAAATGGTTTTAAACTCATTGAAGTCTTGATAAACGTTCTCAAGGGTCAAAGGGTATTGCTTTTTTTTATGGACCAAATTTTTAAGCAAATCAGTATTAAGAGTTTTTATTCTATTGAAATTGTCATCATTTTTTTGTCTGATATAACTTTTTTTAGCAATATCATTTAATGAAGTTTGCTTTAAAGCCATAAAACTCATCGTAGGCTTTATGGAATCATTTTTCAAAGCATATTTCTTGTTTTTTTCACCAAAGTCTAAATTATCATAAACTGAAGGCAATATGATGTCTGGTTTAATTCCAAATTGTTGATGACTTTTCCCTGTTGATCTGTAAAACTTTTCTACTGTAATTTTAACAAATCCATAATCTGGATCTTCATCTATAGGAAGTATAATTTGTGCTGTAGCTTTCCCATAACTAGAGGAGCCAACGATAACACCTCGCTTATAATCTTGCATAGCTGCAGTAAAAAATTCTGATGCAGAGGCACTGTAACCATTTATTAGAATTAAAAGAGGTTTGTTGAAAAGTGACCCTCGTTGAGAGTCTTTAATCGTAAAACTCTCTCCATTGCTATATTTGCTGATAGCCAGAGGACCTCTATTAATAAACATACCTGATAAATCGGCTGCCTCTTTCATGGAGCCTCCAGAATTAAATCTTAAATCAAGTATCAGACCGCTAATTGATTCTTTTTGCAACTTGTAAAGTTCTTTAGCAACATCATTGGCAACTCCCAATCCATTTGGTGTTTCTAAATCAGTATAAAAACTCGGAATTCTTATATAACCAATATTGTTATCTGATTTTTTTATAACATACCCAACAATATTATTTGTTTCAACTTCAGACTTTATTTTGGATAGCTTTACTTTTTTAGTAACGCCATTTTGCTTTTTTACGCTAAGATTAATTGTATTGTGATGCGAATCGTTCAAAAAGGAAACAACATCATTGTTCGAGATACAATAGGTCTCTAGTGTTTCTCCATTTGAATGAATGGATTTAATGATGTCGTTAACTTCCAAATCTCCATTTTTAAAAGCAGAACTACCAGGTTGAATATGCACTATCTCTATTTCACCATTGTTGTTTTTTGCAGTAAATAGCCCAAATGATAATTGGTCATTTGAAACGGAAGTTTCAAATTGTGTTTTTTGAGAAGTATTAAAAAAGGAAGAATTAGGGTCTTGATAATTTAAAAAAGCATTTAAAAAGGCTTCTTTGACGTATCGGTCAATTCCGCCACTTTGATTTAATAGTTCTTCTAATACACAGATTTGTTGTTGAATAATTTTAGGCTTAATGTCCTTTTCTAAAGCTTTAAAATTAGTCTTCGCACTTGATAAAATAGAATCTTCGTCAATAATACTAGATAAAATTTTGTATCTAACTCTTTTATTCCAATAGCTGTTTTGGTGTGTTTCATCTTTGAAATATTCGCTAGGTCTATCGGCGTCAAAATACAATGTATCTTTACCAGAATAATCTAATTCAACAGTTTTGAGACTCTCTAGTATAGATTTAGACTGATTGATTCTAGTTTCTAAAGTTGTAGTATATTTTGAAATGAAATGGCAATTGTTATTTTTTACAAAATCATCTAACTGTAATGAGTCTTGACTAAAAAGATTGATATCTTCTTGAGTGAAGAATTGCTGTCTATCATCAATACTATCTAAAAACAAATGATAAACCGCTATTGAAAAATTATCATCAACTGGTTTTGGTTTATAATGATGTTGGTTTACAGTTTCAAGGACAGCACTTAATCGCTTACAAAAAACATTACTTTCTTGCCCCCAAATAGTGATTGTAAAAAATAATAAGATCAAGCATCTTAAATGATGAATCATTGAAAAGGAAGGTTAATTAGCAAGTGAATGTAATAAAAAAAATGCAGTTTTTACTCCTGAACTTCAACAATCATTTCAATAGCTTCTGCCAGTTTAAAATCTTTGTCGGTTACACCATTTGCTTCGTGCGTTGACAATGAAATGGACAACATATTATAAACATTGGTCCATTCTGGATGGTGGTTTTGGGCTTCACATTCAAAAGCAATACGACTCATAGCACTAAAGCAATCTTTAAAATTGTCAAATTCAAATTCGGCGTGAAGTGCATCATCATAATATTCCCAATCGGGAAAACGCAGTAGTTTTTTTTCAATGTCTTGAGGGGTCAATTTTTCCATATTGAAGTTTTTATTCCATTAAATTACGAAATCCCCGAAAGAATATAATCTAAAATTCCAATTCTTTTAAGGTTTCTTTACTTTGAAGCTGCAAATGCTTTGGAAGTAGGTGTTCCTTTGGTAAAACGGCTAAATACCTGTCGTCATTGGTTGTATAAACACGTTTTAGGATTGCATTTTTGACACCTAATGATTCAATGATTTCCTCAATAAAAGTTTCGTGATGTACTAAATCCTGACTACCTAGATGGTAAACGCCGTATTTCTCACGATTGATTATATAATGAACTTGTTGCGTCACTTTATAATCAGATGTGACATTCATAATCAGATTGGGAAACACTTCAATAGGCTCCTTTTCTTTTAAATGTGTTTTGATTTCTTCAATACGTGGCGAATGTTTCCCAAAAACCATAGGTAGTCTCAAAATAGCGACCTGTTTTTTGGGAAGCCGCATGAGCATGTTCTCGATTTTAATTTTAAAATGCCCATAAACACTATTGCTTAAAGTTTTATCAGTTTCGTAACTGGGATACTTGCTATAGGCATCAAATACATTAGCCGACGAAAGAAACAGCATACGGGTTTTGTACAATTTCATATACTCAAGCATATGTGTATGAGCCATTACTTGAGCAGAGAAGTCTCCACGCAAAGCTGAAATGATGATGGTTGGTTTGACGATTTGCAATATTTCAAAAGCATCATCGCTTTCAACATCGTAATGAATAAATTGCTGATTTTTTTCGAATTCCCGGTTGGGAGTTCGGTAAGTCCCGAATGTTTTATAGTAGCCACAAAGTTCTTTATAAATAGCATTGCCAATAAAGCCACTAGCACCAAATATCAAAATACGATGTTTGCTATTTATCTTCTTCATGAAATCCAACGTCAATTCAAGGACAGCTTATTTTTTGTAAAATGGTAATTTAACCACTGTTGCAGGCACAGCATTCTTGCGAATTTGAATATTAATTTTAGAACCAAATTCACTAAAAATAGGCGCCACATAGCCTAGACCAATGCCCTTTTTTAACGAAGGCGACATAGTTCCCGAAGTTACTTTGCCTATAAGCTGACCATTATTATCAACAATGTCATAACCACTTCTAGGAATGCCCTTTTCATCCAATTCAAAAGCAATTAATTTACGTTTCAACACGCGCTTTTTCTCTTCGGAAAGGTTATCAGAATTTGTAAATTCTTTAGTAAACTTGGTGATCCAACCCAACCCAGCTTCAAAAGGCGATGTAGTATCATCAATATCATTGCCGTATAAACAATAACCCATTTCCAAACGCAGCGTATCACGTGCAGCAAGTCCAATAGGTTTTATACCATAATCAGCTCCGGCTTCGAAAACCTTATCCCATATTTGTTTTACTTCACTGTTTTTACAGTAAATTTCAAAACCACCACTGCCTGTGTAACCAGTTGCAGAAATAATCACATGCTCAATGCCCGCAAAATCACCTACCACAAAATTGTAGAAATTAATTGCTGATAGGTCATGACTTGATAAGCTTTGCATAGCATCAACAGCTTTAGGGCCTTGAATAGCTAAAAGAGAATAATCGTCACTTAAATCACGCATAACGGCACCCACATCATTTTTAGAACTAATCCAATTCCAATCTTTTTCAATGTTACTGGCATTGACAACCAACAGATAAGTTTCGTCTTTCACACGATACACAATAAGGTCGTCTATAATACCGCCTGTATCATTCGGTAAACAACTGTATTGCGCTTTACCAACTGTTAATTTTGAAGCATCATTACTGGTTACTTTTTGAATCAACTCTAAAGCATGAGGCCCTTCAATTAAAAACTCACCCATGTGCGAGACATCAAATACGCCAACGGCATTTCTAACGGTTTCATGTTCAATGTTAACGCCTTCATATTGAACAGGCATGTTGTATCCAGCAAAAGGAACCATTTTGGCACCAAGTGCTATATGAGTATCGGTTAAAGCAGTATTTTTCATATTGTTTTCCTAGTAACGAGAATTGTTAAGTTAAATATTGTATTTCTCGCAAAAGTATTGAAAATTATCTGTTTTGCTAAAGCTAGCAATAGTTAATCTGTAATTAAAAGTTTGTTAATTTTATTAATTATGCGATGTGTTTCGGTTTTTAAAATTAATTTTAGGGTTCTTAAAAACCAATTTCATAATGAGACTAAAATTATTTACCCTTTGTTTATTTCTTTTTTCTGTGGTTATCATGGCTCAAGATGGTGTGCCAACCGATTATTTGAGTTCAGATTTCCATAAAGAAAGACGTGAATCATTACGTTCTAAAATGGCTGACAATAGTGTAGCCGTATTTTTTGCCAATCCAGTGAGAAATCGCGCCAATGATGTTGATTATGTCTATCACCAAGATCCGAATTTTTATTACTTAACGGGTTATAAAGAGCCGCATGCTGTTTTGGTTGTTTTTAAGGATGACCAAACAGATACTAATGGCAATACCTTCAATGAAGTATTATATGTTCAGGAGCGCAATCCACAAGCAGAGCAGTGGACTGGAAGACGCTTGGGTATTGAAGGCGCCAAAAATGAATTAGGTTTTGATGTGGCTTATAACGGTGCCGAGTTTGCCAATTCTGGAATTAATTTTAGTGGTTTTGATAAAGTGATGTTCAACAACTTTAATAATGACTATCGTGATTCCAAACGTGATAAAGCTGATTTATATAGTTTGATTGAGGCGTTTAAAACACAAGCTAATTATAATGAGGCAGATCTGGACAACCCAATTAAAAATAGGGTTTATGATATGATTAAGGCAACCGATGTTGAAAACAGTGCCAATGTGGCTCAAAATATTAGTAGAGCACTGGAATACTATCCAGAACTAAAGGAGGATGAGGTTATCACTGGTTATGTGAATGCTACTGATGATCAAACCCGTATTGAGTTACAACAACAGGTTATTAAAATAGAATCGGAAACCCCAAAAAGTAATTTGGATACTCAATCTCTGTCGACCATTATGGCTAGTTTACGCCAAATTAAAACGGAAGAAGAAATGGTGTTGCTCACCAAGGCCGTGCGTATTTCAGCAATGGGACAGCGTGAAATTATGAAAGCCATGCATCCTGGTATGTCTGAATTGGAAATTCAAGGCATACATGAGTATGTTTATAAGAAATATGGTAGTGAGTATGAAGGTTACCCAAGTATTGTAGGTGCTGGAAATAATGGTTGCGTCTTACATTATATTGAAAATTCTAAAATGAAAGTGGAAAACGATTTAGTATTGATGGATTTAGGGGCAGAATATCATGGGTATTCTGCGGATGTTACCAGAACCATTCCTGCAAATGGAAAATTTACACCGGAGCAAAAAGCCGTTTACGATTTGGTTTATGAGGCACAGGAAGCAGGTATTGCAGCTACAGTTGTAGGGGCTAAATTTGGTTCGGTTGATGCCGCCTCTCGTGAAGTAATTAATGCCGGATTGGTAAAATTGGGTATTGTTGAAAGCGAAGATCAAGCACGTCAATATTTCCCACATGGAACATCACATTATTTAGGATTGGATGTACACGATCCAGGTGATTATGGTGCTTTACAAGCCAATATGGTCATTACGGTTGAACCTGGTATTTATATTCCTGATGGTAGTCCTTGTGATAAAAAATGGTGGGGAATCGCCGTACGTATTGAAGACGATATTTTAATTACCGATAATGGTCCTGTGAATTTATCTGGTGAAGCACCTCGTAAATCTGATGAGATTGAAGCCTTGATGAAAGAAAAAAGTGCTTTGGATGATTTTGTATTGCCAACCTTGGATTAGAGACAAACTATATACTATTTATAAAAACCCAAATAGCTTGTGAGAGTTGTTTGGGTTTTTTTGTTATAATTTAAATTTCCATTTCCACCATTTCCGCTCTTGCTCCAAAGCGGATTGGTAAAATACTTGTGCCAATTCCTTTTGATATATACATTTTAGGCTCGGTTTCTTTATACCAACCTTTTAAATATTTCCCACTTCCTTGAGGTTTAAAAGGAACAATTCCTAGAAAAGTAATTTGTCCTCCATGAGTATGACCAGAAAGGACTAAATCAATATTTAAATTTCCCTTTTCTTTCGTAATAACATCTCTATGTTCAGGACAATGTGATAAAACAATATTGGTTTTGGTTTCTTTTAGGTTTTCAACTGCTTTTGCAAAATCAGCGTTTCCACCAACAAAATCGTCGATTCCGATTATCGATATTTCTCGATTTTTAATTGAAATCGTTCTATTCTCGTTTATTAATAATTCACAATTATTTTTAGAATAAACACTATTAAGTTCAGTCAGATTTACATTGCCCCAATATTCCCAGTTTCCTGTTATCGCATACTTTTTAATTGAAATGTCAATTAATTCAAGAAATTCATTTAAAGATTTTATTTTTTCTGTTTTATCAACAGAGTCTCCCGTAATAAATAATAAATCAGGTTTTATTGAGTTTATTTTTTTAGCAATAGACATGTGGAAATATCTTAACTGGTCAAAATGTAAATCCGAAATTTGAATGATTTTTATTTTGTCATGTTCCGATTTAGAGATATCAAAATAATTCCAATCAATAACATATTTTTCAAACCAAAGGGAATCTAGAAGCAAAATTCCAATTGAAGCTAAAATACTTTTTTTAAGAAATTTTCTTCTAGTTAGGTTCGTCATTATTGAGTTTCTAGAAAATACTCTATAAAATAATCAAAGTTTTTGTGTAAAGACTACTAATTTTCTACTTCTTCGAACAAGTATTAATCCCTAGTGGCTTGTACAACGGGCAAAAGCTCATAAAACTTGTAAGAGCAAAAACTATTGCCACAACTAGTAATACAATTCCTAATGTTCCTGAAATATTTCCTGTAAAATACAGGACGGCAATGACTGCAGCAACCAATAATCTTATGGTTTTGTCTGCTGTTCCCATGTTTTTTTTCATAATGGAGGTTTTTATTAGTGAAGATACAAAAAAAAGCCATTAATAGGTTAGCAACATTTGATGATTGGGATTATAATGAGTATCAGAAATTTTGAAATCGTAACTGCCCACAATTTTAAAACCAGCTTTATTGTAAAAAGAAATGGCCTTTTGGTTTTCTAACCAAGTATACAGCCACATACCTGACTGCTGGTGGTTTTTAGAAAAAGTAACACAATAATTAAAAAGCTCTAATCCTAATTTAAGATGATGATATTCTTGCAAAACATAAAATCGTTCTAGTTTGGTAGTGGTTTTATTAGGAATGTTTTTACCAGAAACATTTAAAACCAATTTGGAATAGCCAATAGGCATTTCGTTGTGATATAGAATGTGGTAATGGTTTTTGGTTTGCTTGAGCTCACGTTCAAATTCAGCAATAGCAAATTTGGCTTTTACATAATTGGTAATGTCCTTTTTGGAAGCACTGTGTCCGTGCGATTCCAAAAAAGTCTGCTTGCCCAATTCGGAGAGCATTCTGGCATCAATGCCAGTAGCGGTTAATATGGTTGTCATAAGATAATAGCGTTTACTTAAGTTTCATTTATTTTAACTCATAAGCAGGTAGTTTTTTAAGTCTTCATAAGAGGCAATTTTAATACTGTGTTTGTCTTTGTCCATAACATCTTGAATCTGTTTTGGTAAAGGAACTTGGGTGTCTACGGTTTCTTCAACCACATCCAAAAATTTGGTTGGATGTGCGGTTTCCAAAAATACACAATGACTTTGGTGATTGTTTTCTAAAAAGGCTTTGCAACCTAAATAGCCCACTGCTCCGTGAGGGTCGGCTATATAATTGTATTTTGTGTACAGTTCTTTCATGGCTGCACGTGTTTGAGCGTCCGTAAAACTGAAACCAGAAAGATTCTTTTTTAACTCGTGAAAATTGTTTTTGTAAATCTCTTGGATGCGCACAAAATTGCTGGGATTGCCAACATCCATGGCATTACTAATGGTTTGCACGGAAGGTTTGGGGTTGTAGCTTTGAGAATTTAAATAATTGGTCACGATGTTGTTTTCATTGTTAGAGGCAATAAAATGGTTAATAGGCAAACCCAATTGCTGTGCCATCATACCAGCACAAATATTACCAAAATTCCCACTTGGCACCGAAAAAACGATATCTTGATACTCAATATGCAAAGCTTTGTAGGCAAACATAAAATAGAACAGCTGTGGTAACCATCTGGCCACGTTAATGGAATTGGCAGAGGTCAATTGTATATGATCCGTAATGTCAGTATCTAAAAAGGCTTGCTTTACCATATCCTGACAATCGTCAAAAACACCATCGACTTCTAAAGCCGTAATGTTTTGCCCCAGAGTAGTTAATTGTTTTTCTTGAATACCACTAACCTTTCCACTGGGATAGAGGATAACCACTTTAACGCCTTTCACACCTAAAAATCCATTAGCCACAGCACCACCAGTATCACCAGAAGTGGCAACCAGAACGGTCACTTCATTCATATTATCTTTGTTGAAATAACCCAGACATCGTGCCATAAAACGCGCACCGACATCTTTGAACGCCATGGTTGGTCCATGAAATAGCTCTAAAGTTGAAATATGTTCGCTGATATTGACTATTGGGAAATCAAAGGACAGTGTTTCTTTTATAATTTCTTTTAATACCATTTCTGGAATATCAGGCTCAACAAATTGTTTGATGGCCTCAAAAGCTATTTCAGTATGAGAAAGCGTATCAATAGTTTCAAAAAATGATTCTGGTAAAGGTGTGATGCTTTCCGGGAAATACAAGCCTTTATCGGGTGCAATGCCTTTTATTACGGCTTCTTTGAAAGAAGCTTTGTTAGCTTTACGATTCAGGGAATAGTAGTTCATTTAAGTAATTGTTTTAACGCCATCAACACTGATTTCAGATGTAAAAGTATAAAATTCAATTTCAGTATTAGAATATGCTTCTTGCATAGATTCCTCAACGGTTTTGGCTGTTTTTTTACCTTTTGATAAGGCAAATATAGTTGGACCTGCACCTGAAATACCAGCACCTAAAGCACCCGATTGTAGTGCAGCATTTTTAACTAAATCAAAATGAGGAATCAGTTTTTTTCTCACAGGTTCTACAATAACGTCTTGCAAAGACCGACTTATGAGGTCGTAATCATTCGAGTAGAGTCCACTAATAAGTCCACCAACATTGGACCATTGTGTAATGGCACTTTTTAATGGAATGTCTTTAGGTAAAACATTTCGCGCATCTTCCGTTTTAATTTCTATTTGTGGATGTAATGCGGTAATGTATAAATCATCCGGAACAGGTAAACTGACGATTTCCAAAGGATCATAACTTCTTATCAACACAAAACCGCCAAACAAGGCTGCTGAAACATTATCGGCAATTTGTGAGCCACATGCAGCTTCTTCGCCCAGCATGGCGAACTGAATCAATTCAATTTTTGAAAAAGGTTTTCCCAATAATTCGTTGATAGCATAAGCAGTTCCAGCCGCACTGGCCGCACTGGAACCCAAACCACTTCCTGGCTTAAATCCTTTATAGATTTCAATATCTAAACCTAATTGCAAATCCAGTTTTTGGAGCATGGCTTTTATAACGGTTCCTACTAAATTATCATCAATGTTGTAAGGGAGATTGGCTCCTTCAATTTTAGTAATAATTAATTGTTTGTCTTCACGTTTGGAGAAGATCATTTTGTCACCTTTTCCATTCAAAGCAAGACCCAATGAATCAAAACCACAGGATACATTCGCAACTGTTGCAGGTGAAAATATAGTAATTTGATCCATAATTAGTTATTGCCAATTCTTATAATATCCGAAAACAAACCTGAAGCAGTTACATCGGCTCCAGCACCAGCACCTTTAATAATCATGGGTTGTTCTGGGTAGCGCTGTGTGTAAAACATGACGATGTTATCTTTTCCCTCTAAATTATAGAAAGGATGACCTACAGGGATTTCTTTCAAACCAACTTGCGCCTGACCATTATTGAATTCGGCAACATACTTAAACTGACAATTTTTAGATTTAGCAGAAGCATAAAGTTTTTGAAAATGGTCTTCATCATCAATCAAGGTCTGATAAAAATTATGAACTGAATCACTATCTAAATTCGCTTTAGTTAAAAAAGAATTATTTTGAATATCCTCTAAATTCATATCCGTGCCGCTTTCTCTTGCCAAAATAAGAATTTTTCGAGCGACATCAACACCACTTAAATCAATTCTTGGATCAGGTTCAGTGTAGCCTTCTGCCTGCGCTTGTTTGACTACATCATGAAATTTGGTTTGATCATTGAAATTATTGAATACAAAATTCAAACTTCCAGATAGTACAGCTTGAATAGAGGTTACTCTATCGCCTGACGCTATTAAATTGTTCAAGGTGTCTATGACCGGTAATCCGGCGCCCACGTTGGTTTCATAGAGAAAGGGTGCGTTATATTTTCGTGATAAATATTTTAAATTTTGATAATTCTCTAAATTACTGGAACAAGCAATTTTATTACAAGCTACAACGGCAATACTTTCCCTCAAATAAGCTTCATACATGTTGGCGACTGATTCATTGGCTGTCACATCAACAAATATGCTATTACGTAGGTTAAAAGTTTTAACACGTTCTAAAAAGTCTTGCAACGTTGCTTGTTCGCCGTTTTCTAATCTTTCCTTCCAATTTTTAAGGGATAAACCGGAATCATCAAATATCATTTTGCGGGAATCGGATAGACCAATCACCCGAAGATTTATCTTGAGCTGTTCTTTTAAAAATTTTCTTTGTTGTTTTATTTGTTCAACCAAACGTTCTCCAACATTACCAACACCTGTTATAAAGACATTGAGTTGTTTGTTTTGGTCTTCAAAAAAGCGTTCATGAATGGTATTGAGGGCTTTCTTAACGTCATTTTGGGAGATTACAGTTGATATGTTCTTTTCCGAAGCGCCTTGGGCAATGGCCCGTATATTGATGTTGTTTTTTCCTAAAGCACTAAACAATTTGCCACTAACACCTTGATGATTTTTCATGTTATCGCCTACAAGTGCAACAATGGCTAAATTCTTTTCCACAAGAATGGGATCAATTTTATGTAAGGCTATTTCATTGGCAAATGCCAAATTGATTGCTTTTTCGGCTTTCACGATATCATCTTCTGAAATCCCAAAACAAATGGAATGCTCTGAAGATGCTTGGGTGATTAATATGACATTCACCTTTTCTATAGCCAGTGTTTCAAACAGTCGCTTTGAAAACCCTGGAATTCCAACCATACCGTTACCTTGAAGGGTTAATAGCGAAATATTATCAATATGGCTGATTCCTCTTGCTACGGTTGTTTTAGCATTAGTATATTCATTGGAGATGACCGTTCCAGACGCTTCTGGCTCCAAAGTATTTTTTATATGAATCGGAATGTTGTAATCCAAAACAGGTTGAACAGTTGGTGGATAAAGCACTTTGGCGCCAAAATGAGACAATTCCATAGCTTCCTGATACGACAGGTTTTTAATCGGGTAGGCCTGCTTGACCAATTTAGGATTAGCAGTGTACATACCACTAACATCTGTCCAGATTTCCAAACGAGTAGCTTTTAATGCTGCCGCAACTATAGCTGCAGTAAAATCAGATCCGCCACGACCTAGCGTGGTTTGTTCGCCATTTTCAGATTTAGATATAAAACCAGGCAGAATCGTAATAGATTGATTTTTATCTGAAAAATAGGATTGGATGTTTGCGTTTGTGATATCAAAATTAACTTCAGCTTTTGTAAAATTGGAATCGGTAATTATGAGTTCTTGACTATTTTTTCTAATGACATTATTACCACGTTCTTTTAATACTTCAGTTATGATATACGACGATAAAAGTTCACCAAAGCTCACCAGTTTGTCGGTTGTTTTCGGTGATAATTCATTAATTAAATAGATACCGTCCAATAAGCTCTTTAGCGCTTGTAATTTAGTTTCTAGATACTCTTTAGCTGTAGAATTTTGATCAGAAATTAATTCAGATAATATGTTTAAATGTGCTTCTCTAATTTCTTTAAATACAGTTATATAGCGTTCATCTTTATTTTGAGCCAATTCACCAGATTTCAAAAGTTTGTTGGTAATACCTCCAACCGCAGAAACCACACAAATAAGAGGTTCTGTTTTAGCGTAATTTTCTAAAATGTTGATAACTTGATTGATGTTTTCTGAGGAGCCTACTGAAGTGCCGCCAAATTTTAATACATTCATAATTAATCGGTTGAAAAATTGAATAACTAAATAAGGGAAAATGGATTATATTAATTGCGGAGGTGGAATAGTACTAACCCCAAAGGGTCGTCATAAAAGCAACATTAGTAATCATACCTTTACAAGAAATAAAGGTTGAAAAATTAACTAATATGTTAGAGGATAGTTGCATTTTTTATGTCTATACCTTTCAAAAGTATTATTTTTACTGTAATAAAAAAATAAATCCCTTTTTTTTTGATTGAAGGGCTTTTTTATTCGATAAGTTGTTGAATAAGTAAACGATATACATGAAAATATTTTCAAAAGAACAAATATACGAAGGAGACAGATTGACTGCAGAACGTCAGAAGATTTCATCTACAGAGTTGATGGAACGCGCTGGTACCCAAATATTCAATTGGTTGCACATGCACATGCAAGGCGCACAAGTGCCTATACACGTATTTTGTGGAATTGGTAACAATGGTGGAGATGGCTTGGTTGTGGCACGTCATCTCATTACTCATGGCTATAATGTGCATACTTATGTGGTAAACTATAGCGATAAACGCTCAAAGGATTTTTTAATCAATTACGAACGCATCAAGGAGACTTCTAAAAAGTGGCCGACATTGTTAGGTCCCAAAGATGAAATGCCTAAAATAGAAGTTCAAGATATCATAATTGATGCGGTATTTGGTATTGGACTTAATCGTCCGCCAGCAGATTGGGTAGTTAAGTTGTTTCAGTATTTCAAACAATCTAAAGCGTTTACATTATCAATAGACATTCCATCGGGATTAAAAACAGATCAAGTTCCCGAAGATGAAAATCAGGTTGTTTGGGCGGGCTATACCTTAAGTTTTCAGTCGCCGAAATTGGTTTTCTTTTTACCAGACACTGGTAAATACACGGTTCAATGGGAAGTATTGGATATTGGAATCGATAGAGAATATCTCATGACAACGCCTACCGAAGCAGATTTGATAGGTAAACAAGAAGTTTTGCCTATTTACAAGCCAAGAGACAAATTTTCTCATAAGGGGAATTTTGGTCATGCTGTAATCATAGGAGGGAGTTATGGAAAAATCGGTGCTGTAAACTTGGCAAGTAGAGGTGCTCTGTCTTCAGGAGCAGGTTTGATTACGACGTATACTCCTAAATGTGGTTATATTCCTTTACAAAGTAATTTTCCTGAAGCTATGGTATTGACTGATGATGAAGAAACTTTTATTTCTAATATGAATATTGGTTTTGAAGCCTCTGCAATTGGAATTGGAGTTGGTATGGGAACGCATAAAAAAACGGTGTCCGCACTAGAAGCCTTTTTAAAACAAAATAAATTACCGCTAGTGGTAGATGCTGATGGTTTGAATTGTATTTCAAAAAACAAGGATTTAATCTCATTGTTACCAGAAAATACGGTTTTAACACCACATCCAAAAGAGTTAGAGAGATTGATTGGCAATTGGGATGATGATTTTGACAAGTTATCAAAAGTAAAAGCATTTTCGGCTAAACATAAAATTATTGTGGTTTTAAAAGGAGCCAATACTATAACAGTAATGGGTGATAAATTATATGTGAATACAACTGGTAACCCAGGATTGGCAACGGCTGGAACAGGTGATGTGTTAACAGGCGTCATTACGGGACTTATAGCTCAAGGTTATGATCCATTGGCAGCTTCTGTATTTGGAGTATATCTTCATGGTAAAGCAGCTGATATCGCTGTTGAAGATTTCGGCTATCAAAGCTTGATAGCGTCTCATGTGATAGAGGCTCTTGGACAAGCTTATATTGATCTATTTAAACTTCCTGAACAACTTGAAGAAGAAGATGAAAGGGACGAAGATGATGAAAAACAATAAATAAAAAAGCCACTGTTTGAGTGGCTTTTTTTATTTGTGATTTCGAGAAATTAGATACTTAATTCAGTAAATAATTCTTTTAATTTCGGACTTGATGGTCTTGGTGCATCTGGAGTCACTACCTTACCATCTGGATCAATAAGAATAAAACGTGGGATTCCATTGATCTTATAATTTTGAACAAATTCAGATTGCCAACCATTAGGTGCAAAAATTTGAACACCGCCTAATTCTTTATCTTTAACCATAGCTTTCCAATCCTCACGAGCTTTATCCCAAGATCCGCCATGAGTTCGGTCATCATCAATAGACATACTTACAAACTGAATATTCTTGTCATGATATTCTTTTTCAATTTCTTTAAGTGCAGGAATTTCAGCTTTACAAGGTCCGCACCAAGTTGCCCAAACATCAATGTAAACATATTTTCCTTTCAAATCAGCAAGTGATGTTGTAGAGCCATCAAAGTTTTCATAATCTTCAAACGTCGGAGAATCTGCACCTTTTGGTAATTCATTCTTTAATGTAATGGCATCACCGATGTATCTTTTATAAGATTCCACCATTGGTTCTAAACTTTTGGTTGCGCTATTAGTAATTAAAGTATCTATTTCTGCATTAGAAGCATAAAATTCAGTCAATTCAATTTTAATGTCACTTAATCTTTTATCAAGTGTTTCCATATCTTCAATGGCACTTAATTCATCAAAATCAAGGAGTTTTTCTTCTTTTAAAGCTTTGGCTGCTAAAAAGTTACTATGTTCAGAACCTTCACCAGAATATTTAGCAGTTTCATCAAACATTTTGGTGTCCAATGTCATATTGATGTCATATCCGTTTTTAAGAAATATGGAAGTGGATTCGGATCCGTCATAAAAATTGTAAATACCAGGTTTTACCTTAAGCGTATCGCTAAAAGTACCATCTTCGTTAACCTTTAGGGTTTTAGAATAATCTCTCGTTCGTATAACAATAGAGTCGCTGTTTGGATTGGTAATTGTTCCTGAAAAAGTCACATAATCTTTAGGAGCCTCTTCTTTCTTTTCGCATGCAAAAACAGCCAATGCACACAGTAATGTTAAAATTTTTTTCATGGGTTTGTTTGTTTAATCATTCAAAAATAGAATTTTAAATGGAATACCTATTAATTATTAACATTTGTTTGCATAATACCCAATGAATGCGGAATTTTGGAAACCCTTAAAACAAAAACATGGAAACATTTCATTATATATCTTCTGATTCGTTAAGCATTGAGACAATAACAGAAGTAATTTCCGAAAACAAAAAACTCAAACTATCGGACGAAGCTATCCAAAAAATAGAAGCCTGTAGAAGCTATTTGGATGATAAGTTAAAAAGTCAAGACAAACCTATTTATGGTATCAATACTGGTTTTGGCTCTTTGTATAACATAAAAATATCATCTGAAAATCTTACTAAACTGCAAGAGAATTTAGTCATGTCACATGCATGCGGTACTGGAGAAACCGTTCCACAAGAGATTGTGAAAATCATGCTACTTTTAAAAATCCAGTCTTTAAGCTATGGGCATAGTGGGGTTCAGTTAGAAACTGTTCAAAGGCTTATAGATTTTTATAACAATGATGTGTTACCAATAGTTTATACTCAAGGGTCTTTAGGTGCATCAGGTGATTTAGCCCCATTGGCGCATTTGTCACTTCCATTAATAGGAAGGGGTGAAGTTTATTTTGAAGGCGAGGTTTGCACTGCTTCTTCAGTTTTAAACCAATTTGATTGGCAGCCTATTCAATTGCAGTCTAAAGAGGGACTGGCGCTTTTGAATGGCACCCAATTTATGAGTGCATATGGAGTATTTTTATTAATTAAATCTTTTAAATTGTCTTATTTGGCCGATTTAATCGGAAGTATTTCTCTTGAAGCTTTTGATGGTAGAATTGAACCTTTCAATGAACTGGTTCATCTAGTTCGTCCGCATAATGGTCAAATAAAAACAGCAGAACGTATCCGTGAGTTTTTAGACGACAGTGAACTCATTTCCCAAGAAAAAGCACATGTTCAGGACCCATATTCATTTAGGTGTATCCCTCAAGTTCATGGCGCTTCAAAAGACACATTAGAATTTGTAAAAAGAACATTCACAATTGAAATAAACGCCGTAACAGATAATCCGAATATTTTTAGCGTAGAAGATGAAATTATTTCAGGAGGTAATTTTCATGGGCAACCTTTGGCCTTGGCATTGGACTACCTCAAAATTGCTATGGCAGAAATAGGTAATATTTCTGAACGAAGGATTTTTCAATTGGTTTCAGGTTTAAGGGGATTACCAACATTTTTGGTTGATAATCCTGGGTTGAATTCGGGGTTTATGATTCCACAATATACGGCAGCGAGTATTGTTAGTAAAAATAAACAACTAGCCTCTCCAGCTAGTGTTGATAGCATTGTTTCCAGTAATGGACAAGAAGACCATGTGAGTATGGGAGCAAATGCAGCAACGCAAGCGTACCATTTAATAAACAATGTAGAATGTATTTTGTCCATAGAACTATTTAATGCCGCTCAAGCCATGTCTTTTAGAAAGCCCTTAAAATCATCAGACTTCGTCGAATCATTTTTAGAGGTGTTTAGAGAAGAGGTTGAATTTGTTTCAAACGATAGGGAGCTTTATTTGGATATCGATAAATCTCTTAAGTTTCTCCAAAATTTAAATATTGATGTTAATGAATTGTACTAAATTTATTACACATTAACTGAAAAAATTGTCGATAATCTAATTTACTTTGAAACACACTTTCGAATTAATTATATTCGTTAAAGAATTAAAATTCTACCTACAATAATAGCATTTAAATTGGTTAATAGCATTTAAGTGCCTCAATTTACTTCATAAAATAACTTGTTATTTTTAGGATGAGCGTATCCTGGAAATGATATTCTATTTTGGACTACTGTGTTATGTTAACGCATTATTAATCAAACTAAAATGTTATGTTAATGTACACTTTTTCCTCAAAATCAAGAGCTGTGAATTGTTGGAGCTCGCTAAAAAGATTATCTCCCTTTGGGAATGAAAAGACCATTGCTACAAACGGTATTAAAGTACTGTTGATGTCAATGGCTTTTTTATTTATTTCCATTCAAGGGTTTAGTCAAATTTCTTTAATTGGTGATGGGCCGCAAGAAGCGGTGATTACTACTAATGCAGTTGATTCGAATTTAGGATGTAACCCTGTTGTGGTTCCTCCTCAATTCAATACTGATGTTAAATGCGATATTATTGTCAGTACCAACGGTCCTGAAAACGCCGGTGGTTTTGATTGTAGTTTTTCGCAAACATGGACCGCATATCTTTCAAAAAAATGTGGTTATGTTGCAGAACCGGTTAGTGTTACCTACACTTGGACTGAAGATACGCTACCTCCAAAATTAATATGTAATGGAATTTCTGGTGGCGATTTAGGCTTAAATCCAGAATCAATTCCTAGTGGTGAAAGTTTAATAGACTTTTTTGATGTTGATGATAATTGTTTTGGAGCAGCTGATAATTCAGTGATTTTTGTTGACCAAACCATTTTAGATGACGAAGGTTGTGAGAGAAGTGTAACTTATATCTTTAAAGCTACAGATCCCTGTGGTAATACACCTACAGGTGATTATGGGACTTGTAGTGTTACTTATACTTGGACAGTAGATGCTGAAGACGTTCGAGATACAGTTTATGTTTGTTTAGGAGAGACTTATTCATATGAAGGTCAGGAATATGCGGCAGGTACGTATGAATTTCCAATGGAGAATGATGAAGGATGTCCATACACCTTTACTTTAATTGTAGAAGAATGGCCACTACCAGTAATAGAAATAGACGATCAAGAAGTATGTCCAGATGTGACATCAGTAGATTTAACTGAATTAGAGCCAGAAGGTCAAGAAGGTGGTGTTTGGACAACAGCATGTGGAGCATTTGATCCAACAGCCGCAAGTCCATTGTGTTCGCCATTTACTTATACCTATATAGATAGTAATGGATGTGTAGGATCTGATATGGTTGCCTACACCTTTGGAGGCACCAATGAAGAGCCCAATACCTCTTCAGCAGAATTCTGTTTAGGCGATGAAACGGCCAATATTTGTAACTATGCCAGTGCCCCTGTAGGTGAAATAGTATGGGTAGGCTATACCTTTAATGGAGGTCCATTACAACCAATCGTAGATGAGGATAACGATGGGTGCCCAGATACACCAACCATAGGAGGTGAATATGTGTACTTTGTAGAATTAATGACAGAAGATGGCTGTGTTACCACATCCAATGCGGCAGCACAGATTACCGTTATAGATAATCCAATCATAATCAATTGTCCAGGCGATGCTAATGAGGCATCGTGTCAATCACAAGATGCAGTAAATGCTGCCTTTGATGCTTGGATCGCACAATTTAGCTATGAAGGAGGCACAAACGCCGTGGCTTCAGACCTAGGTCAATATAGTGCACCAGATGCTTGTGGTGGATCCGTCATGGTTACGTATACCGTAACAGATGATTGTGGATTGGAAGAGAGTTGTTCAGCAACCTTCAGTGTAGAAGCAGATGAAGAAGCACCAGTGATCACATCAAACAGTGTGAGCGATGATTTAGGATGTAATCCAGAGATCGTACCACCATTATTTAAGGCAGATGATAACTGTGCAGGCGAAGTAGAATTAGAAGCTTCAACTGAAGGCCCAATGAATGATGGCTGTAATTACACGCAAACATGGACAGCAACTTATACAGATCCATGTGGCAATGCAGCGGAGCCATTAAGTATTACTTATACTTGGATACAATCAGAAGCTATTATAGCTAATGTACCACAGGATTCAGGTGTAGGCTCATGCTTATCGCAAGATGAAGTAAATGCCGCGTTTGATGCATGGGTAGCAACCGGCACGATAACAGGTGGTTGTGGACTAGATATTCAAATCGATAACCCAGGCGCACCAAATGCTTGTGGCGGAGAGACTACCGTAACATGGACAGCAACAAGTGATTGTGCAGAGCCAATTATGGGCAGTGCAACGTTTACAGTAGACCCAGCTCCAGAGATTGTGGCGAATGTACCACAGGATTCAGGTGTAGGCTCATGCTTATCGCAAGATGAAGTAAATGCCGCGTTTGATGCATGGGTAGCAACCGGCACGATAACAGGAGGTTGTGGACTAGATATACAAATCGATAACCCAGGCGCACCAAATGCTTGTGGTGGAGAGACTACCGTAACATGGACAGCAACAAGTGATTGTGCAGAGCCAATTATGGGCAGTGCAACGTTTACAGTAGACCCAGCTCCAGAGATTGTGGCAAATGTACCACAGGATTCAGGTGTAGGCTCATGCTTATCGCAAGATGAAGTAAATGCCGCGTTTGATGCATGGGTAGCAACAGGAACCATAACAGGTGGTTGTGGACTAGATATTCAAATCGATAACCCAGGCGCACCAAATGCTTGTGGCGGAGAGACTACCGTAACATGGACAGCAACAAGTGATTGTGCAGAGCCAATTATGGGCAGTGCAACGTTTAGTGTAGAAGCCGATGAAGAAGCACCAGTAATCACGTCTAATAGTGAGAGCGATGATTTAGGATGTAATCCTGAAATTGTACCGCCATTGTTTAAAGCAGATGATAACTGTGCAGGTGAAGTAGAGTTAGAGGCTTCAACTGAAGGACCTATGAATGATGGCTGTAATTATACTCAAACTTGGACAGCAACTTATACAGACCCTTGTGGTAATGAGGCAGAGCCTTTGAGTATTACTTATACTTGGATTGTAGATTTGGAAGCACCAGTAATCACGTCTAATAGTGAGAGTGATGATTTAGGCTGTAATCCAGAAGTTATTGCACCAATGTTCGAAGCAACGGACAATTGTGGTGTAGGTGAGCCAATCGTAACTACCGAAGGTCCAACTAATGACGGCTGTGAATACAGCCAGACTTGGACAGCGAATGTAACTGACAACTGTGGTAACCAAGCTGAAGCCGTAAGTATTACATATACATGGACAGTAGATATGGAAGCACCAGTTATCATGACTAATAATGAAAGTGGTGACTTGGGCTGTAACCCTGCAGTTATGGCGCCTATGTTCGAAGCGACAGACAACTGTGGTGTAGGCGAACCAATCGTAACTACCGAAGGTCCAACTAATGACGGTTGTTCATACAGTCAGACTTGGACAGCGAATGTAACTGATAATTGTGGTAACCAAGCAGAGCCAGTATCTGTGACCTATACATGGATTGTAGATACCGAAGCACCAGTTATATCCATTGGAGAATTAGTTATTAATGGTGATTTTTCAACCAATCAAAATTGGATTATAAATGACGATTCAGAAATTGAAAATGGCAAATTTCACGCTATAAACAATGGCAATGGTGGTGTAAATAGCTATCAAAACTCATTAGGAATTGAAAATGGCAAAACATATTTGATTGAATTTGAAGTTTCCGAATATGTTTCTGGTGGTGTTAGAGTGAGTGTAGGTAATAATTTTTCATCTACAGCTAATTCAAATGGTTCATATAGCCAAGAAGTTACTTATCTAGCAGGATTAACAAGAACTTATATTAGAACTAATCCTGGTACTAACCTTAAAGTTGATAATATTTCAATTGTTGAATTAAGAGATACAGATTTAGGTTGTAATCCAGAGGTTGTACCTCCAACTTTCGAAGCAACCGACAACTGTGGTGTAGGTGAGCCAATCGTAACTACAGAAGGCCCAACCAATGATGGCTGTGCATACAGTCAGACTTGGACAGCGAATGTAACTGACAACTGTGGTAACCAAGCAGAGCCAGTCTCTGTGACTTATACATGGACAGTAGATTTGGAAGCACCAGTAATCACAACAGATAACGAGAGTGGTGATTTGGGCTGTAACCCAGAAGTTATGGCACCAATGTTCGGAGCGACAGACAATTGTGGTGTAGGTGAGCCGATTGTAACTACCGAAGGTCCAACTAATGATGGCTGTGCATACAGCCAGACATGGACAGCGAATGTAACTGACAACTGTGGTAATCAAGCACAGTCTGTGAGTATTACCTATACTTGGACAGAGGATACAGAAGCACCAGTAATCACGCCTGAATCAGAGAGTGGTGATTTAGGATGTAATCCGGTGATTGTACCACCAACATTTAAGGTAACAGATAACTGCATGCAACAAGCTTCATTAACAGGTATGGTCATTGAAGGAGAAACAGAAGGACCAACTAATGAAGGATGTTTATATACTCAAACATGGATAGCCAACTATGCAGATGCTTGTGGTAACCAAGCCGAGTCGGTAAGTGTGACTTATACTTGGACAGTAGATGAAGAAGCACCAGTGATCACGTCAAACAGTACCAGCGATGATTTAGGATGTAATCCTGAAATTGTACCGCCATTGTTTAAAGCAGATGATAACTGTGCAGGTGAAATAGAGTTAGAGGCTTCAACCGAAGGACCAACAAATGATGGATGTGCATATAGCCAGACGTGGACAGCAACATATACCGATCCATGTGGTAACCAAGCGGAGCCATTAAGTGTGACTTACACTTGGACAGTAGATATGGAAGCACCAGTAATCACAACAGATAATGAGAGTGGCGACTTGGGCTGTAACCCAGAAGTTATGGCACCGATGTTCGGAGCTACAGACAACTGTGGTGTAGGTGAGCCAATCGTAACTACCGAAGGTCCAACCAATGACGGCTGTGCATACAGCCAGACTTGGACAGCGAATGTAACTGACAACTGTGGCAATCAAGCTGAAGCAGTAAGTATTACTTATACTTGGACAGTGGATATGGAAGCACCAGTTATCACTACCAATGGACAAAGTGGTGACTTGGGTTGTAACCCAGAGATTGTACCGCCGTTGTTTAAAGCAGATGATAACTGTGCTGGCGAAGTAGAATTAGAAGCTTCTACTGAAGGACCAATGAATGATGGATGTTCATATAGCCAGACATGGACAGCAACATATACCGATCCATGTGGTAACCAAGCAGAGCCAGTATCTGTAACTTATACATGGATTGTTGACACTGAAGCACCGGTCATTTCTGCTGATGTTGAAGGTGATCAATTCGGATGCAATGTGAAACCACCAGCGCCAGTTTTTACAGCAACTGACAATTGTGGTGTTGGTGAGCCAATTGTGACTACAAATGGACCAGAAAGTAGCAATGGATGTTCTTATTCTCAAACCTGGACAGCGAATGTAGTAGATAATTGTGGAAACGAGGCAGAACCAGTAAGTGTGACTTATACTTGGACTCAAGATAGTATCATTCCAGTGATCACAACAGATAATGAAAGTGGTGACTTGGGCTGTAATCCAGAAGTTATGGCACCGATGTTCGGAGCTACAGACAACTGTGGTGTAGGCGAGCCAATTGTAACTACTGAAGGTCCAACAAATGATGGTTGTGCTTATAGCCAGACTTGGACAGCGAATGTAACTGACAACTGTGGCAATCAAGCTGAAGCAGTGAGTATTACATACACATGGACAGTGGATATGGAAGCACCGGTTATCACTACCAATGGGCAAAGTGGTGACTTGGGTTGTAACCCAGAGATTGTACCACCGTTGTTTAAAGCAGATGACAACTGTGCTGGCGACGAGATTGAATTGGAAGCTTCAACTGAAGGTCCAATGAATGATGG